>NZ_QLKS01000001.1:0-229935 GCF_003350005.1 Psychrobacter proteolyticus
GTGTAACGTTATTGTATGAAGCCATATTGCTAATACAGCAGTGTGGCTTTTTTATAGAGATAAGCATTTGAAGTAAAAGTGCTTTTTGTAGAAAGCCGAAAGCCCTATATGCGCTTCATGTATTCCAGTATGCTCGTACTCGATTGGTTATATCTTAACCGAGAAAGTTGCTTAATTTGCCTGATATATTATCAACTAAATTAATAATATTGTCTTCTTGCATGTTATAAGCATGGGATACGTAATTTGCTTTTGCGCCTATAAATTGATAGAAAAATCCTTTATTTACGCTTTTTTTAAGGTTTTTTGGCTATTTTATGGAGGTTTATATATAATAACACTTATATGTTCATGGCGAATTATATAAAATGGCTTTACATGTTGTAAAGTTTGTTGATAATATAATCTAAGTATTGATATCTATTGATAAATAATTTTATAAATTATTAAGTTGCTTATCTTTCAATAGATATCATTGCTTTAGATCAATTCCTCCTAAGGAAAGTATTACAACAAACAATGGAGCACGTTATGTCAGATTACGAAAACCGCTGGACAACTGTCAAAGTAGAAGTAACAGACAGTATCGCTTGGGTGACTTTCAATCGTCCAGATCAACGCAACTGTATGAGTCCAACGCTCAATCGAGAAATGATCGAGATACTAGAAACGCTGGAGCAAGATCCAGAAGCAGGGGTGGTGGTTATCACTGGCGAAGGCAGTGCATGGACAGCAGGTATGGATCTAAAAGAATACTTTCGAGAGACAGATGGCAAGCCTGAGATTGTCCAAGAGAGAACGCGTAGAGACGCCTGTCGATGGCAGTGGCAACTGCTGCGCATGTACAGTAAACCGACCATTGCAATGGTTAATGGTTGGTGTTTTGGTGGTGCTTTCTCGCCACTCGTGGCCTGCGACCTTGCCTATTGTGCTGATGAAGCGACCTTTGGTTTGTCAGAAGTGAACTGGGGAATTCCACCAGGTAATCTAGTGAGTAAAGCGATGGCTGATACTGTGGGCCACCGCGAATCCCTATACTACATTATGACGGGCGAACCGTTTAAAGGTAAAAAAGCAGCAGAGATGGGTCTTGTCAATAAAAGTGTGCCACTCGATCAGTTAAAAGCTGAGGTAGAAAAGGTCGCAAAAGTACTCTTGGAGAAAAACCCAGTGGTACTACGTTACGCAAAAAATGGTTTCAAACGTTGTCGTGAGCTGACATGGGATCAAAATGAAGACTATCTCTACGCCAAGATTGATCAGTGTGCTATGCGTGACCCAGAAAATGGACGCGCTGAAGGCATGCGTCAGTTTCTTGACGAAAAAAGCATCAAGCCTGGGCTACAAACGTATAAGCGGTAAGCGTCTTGTGGTTATAGCTTTGTGAAATAACCTGTTAAAAATACGATGATTTATTTGCTGCGAAGCCCTTCTAGGAAAGGGCTTTTCAATATTTTATTAAATCAAAAAATAATGAAAAATCTAAATAGCTATTACTTCTATCTTGAAAAGGAACTCCAATATGCATCAAGTCCAAATGATTATTAACGGTAAGTCGTGCCCTGCAACCGACAACACTACCTTTGACCATATTGGTCCAACCACTGGTGAAGTTGTCACCAAAGCCGCTGCTGGAAAGGCGGATGATGTACATAAAGCGATTGAAGCTGCCGCCGCTGCTTTTCCAATTTGGGCAGCGCTACCACCGAGTGAAAAAAGAATACGTCTACTAAAAGCTGCCGATTTACTTGCCTCAAGAGCAGAAGATTTTATCCGTATCGGCATGATTGAAATGGGGTCAAGTGGTGCATGGTACGGTTTTAATGTGCAGGTAGCTGCCAATATGCTACGTGACGCAGCAGGAATGGTCACTCAAATTCAAGGCGATATTATTCCCAGTGATACTGAAGGACGTATGGCGATGGCTTGGCGGGTGCCTTGCGGTGTAGTGGTAGGCATGGCGCCTTGGAATGCTCCTATCATATTGGCGACGCGAGCGCTTGCTATGCCATTGGCTTGTGGCAATACAGTTGTACTTAAAGCATCTGAAAATTGCCCTGCCACTCATGAGCTATTGATCCAAACCTTAAATGATGCAGGTTTGGGCGAAGGGGTCGTCAACTTGGTTACGCATAGTAGTGAAGATGCACCAAGTGTTGTGACGGCTCTAATCGCTCACCCCGCCGTTAAGCGCATCAACTTTACAGGTTCTACACATGTCGGGAAAATCATTGCCAAACAATGTGCTGAATACCTAAAGCCGGTCATTCTAGAATTGGGAGGAAAAGCGCCAGTTATTGTCTGTGAGGATGCGGACCTTGAAGAAGCCGCCAATGCCATTGCTTTTGGTGCTTTTTTTAATCAAGGACAAATCTGTATGAGTACAGAGCGTGTTTTGGTCAATGAGAAAGTTGCGGACAAACTGATTGAGTGTCTTAAATTAAAGATTGATGGTTTTGTTACTGGTTTGCCAACGGAGCAAGTACATATTGCTCACGTGATAAGTCAGCAAGCCGCTGATCGTATAAAGGCTCTGGTAAAAGACGCAGAAGATAAAGGCGCTAAAGCCATTACTGATTACGCTTTTAACGGTACGGCCATTAGTCCAATCCTACTAGAGCGCATCTCTCCAAAGATGCAAATTTATACGGAAGAGTCCTTTGGTCCTGTCTGTACCTTGGAGCGAGTAGCAGACGATGATGAAGCGATTTTGAAAGCCAATGCCTCAGAGTTTGGACTGTCTGCTGCTATTTTTAGCCAAGATATTGGTCGCGCTATAAATCTTGCCAAACGTATCGAAAGCGGCATATGTCATATCAATTCTGCCACTGTAGACGATGAAGCACCTATGCCATTCGGCGGTGTCAAATCTAGTGGTTATGGGCGCTTTGGTAGTAAAGCTTCAATCAGCGAATTTACTGAACTTCGCTGGGTCACTATGCGTAGTACGCCAAAACATTATCCGATTTGATATAAGGGACAACAAGGTACAAAAAGGAAGAAAATAATTAGAAATAAAGGAATATTTCATGACTCAATTTACCTATCACAGCTATCCAGAACGCGCTGTTGCTGTCGGTAGCAACGATGCCATCGTTCGCCAAAAGAGTGATTCAGAAGGCGATATTTATTACATAAAAGCTGACACGCCGTTGGGTAATTACCCCGATTTTTTATTTGATAAATTATATGACTATGCCAAAAAATATCCCGACAGAGTACTGATCGCGCAACGTGAGTTAGATGAGGCTACTAATAAGCGTGGTGACTGGATCAAACTGACCTACAGTGAGGTGCTCACTAAGGCGCGCAGTATCGCTCAAGCGTTGCTTAAATATGATCTTTCAGCAGAGCGCCCATTGATGATCTTATCTGAGAACTCACTGGAAGTGTTTTTGCTCATGTGCGGCGCGATGCTGGCAAACGTACCTTATGCCTTGGTGGTACCTGCCTACTCATTGGTCGCCAAAAACCCCGATAAATTGCAGTACGTAATCGATAAACTCACGCCAGCCATATTTTATGCTGGTGATGGTAAGGGGTTTTTGCGTCAGCTCAAGGCTTGTGGTCAGACGGACAAACCGATTATAACGTCGACGGGCAATATTGATGGGGAATCGTGCCTACACCTTAATGATTTTCTAACGACTGACGCGACAGATGAGGTGGAGCAAAAACACGAGCAAATGACAGCAGACAGTATCGTCAAATTCCTCTTTACCTCAGGCTCCACAGGCAACCCTAAAGTCGTGCCCACGACTCACCGTATGCTGTGTAGTAACCAGCAAATGCTCAAGCAAGGCCTTTGTTTGACAGAAGAAGATCCACTAGTATTGGTGGATTGGCTAAGCTGGCATCATACATTTGGTGGCAGTCATAACCTTGGTATCGTACTATACAATGGCGGAACGTTTTATATTGATGATGGTCGCCCTGTTGCTGGTAAGTTTGATGAGACCATTCGCAATCTCAAAGAAATCTCTCCCAGTAAGTACTTTAACGTACCCGTTGGTTGGGCGATGCTTGCCAATGCCTTAGAGGAGGATGAAGCACTGCGCGATAATTTTTTCAAAAAGGTCGATTTGTACTTTTTTGGCGGTGCTAGTTTATCAGCCGAGCTATGGCAACAACTGGGTGATATCAGTTATCAACACTGCGGCGAAAGAATCCGTATTATGTCGGGCATCGGTATGACAGAGACCTCACCCTCTTGTACCTTTACCACGGGTCCATCGAATGACACGGCGAGCTTTGTAGGTGTGCCTGCAGCAGGTGTTGAAATAAAGCTAGTACCTATGAAGGACAAGACAGAGCTGCGTATTAAAGGACCCCATGTGATGCCAGGATATTGGCGGCATGATGCTGCCAAATCCAATGCAGCAGACAGTTTTGATGAAGAAGGGTTTTACTGTACTGGTGATGGCGTACTGCCTTACAACCCTGACGATCTGTCAGAGGGCTTGGTATATGATGGCCGTATTGCCGAGGATTTTAAATTAACCACAGGTACTTTTGTCAATGTGGGCGAACTGCGCAACCGTATGGTATTACAAGGCATGGGTCTGATTGAAGATGTGGTGCTCACGGGTGAAGGTAAAAGTGAAATCGGGGCATTCGTGTTTGTGAAAGAAAAAATGGCACGCAAGTTAACCACGCTAAGTGATGCTGGGCTCAAGCAGGTACTAGAGCATGATCGATTGCAGGCATGGTTTAGCGACTTTATGGGCAGCATCAACGACGGGTATGAAGCCAGCTCAAAAAGGATTACCCGTATATATTTGATGGAAAATCCGGCCAATGTGGTTGAGGGAGAAAAAACGGACAAAGGTAACCTCAATCAGCGAAGACTGCGCAATAATAGAATGAAAGAAATGAATAAATTATACGGAGACAAAGCAGATAAATTGAGGTTTTTGGCCAAATAGCTTAACATGATACGCTAGGATGCGCCCTCAATCTGAACGAAAGCGCCTAAATGAGGACACGCTCTAGAATGCCTAATACTGTCGAGCAAGGAAAATCCATTGAATAACATACAATCAAGCAAGCCTACTGGCAATGCGCCGACCGTTAGCTATAGCGTTGGTAAGCTTGACAAGCTCGTTAGTCAACAGCTCAGTGAATTACTCTCAGAGCTGGATGTCAGTTTGCCTCAATTCACGATGCTATCAAACCTTCATCTACATGGTGAAATGGCAAACTCTAAACTGGCATCACGATCATTTATCAGTCCGCAAGCCTCTAATCAAATCATCAAAACGATGGAAGAGAAGGGATGGATCAGTAAAAGTGATGATCCTAACCATGGACGTATTTTACTGATCGGCCTGACGCCAAATGGGCAAGCGGTTTATGAACAATGCAATGTAAAAGCAATGGCGTTTGAAAGTAAAATGCTCGCAGGCCTGCCTGCAGAGAATATTATGATGCTAAAAGCCACGGTGCAGCGACTGATCACAAACTTAAAACACGACTAAAAAAGCATCTGGTTTTGAGAGACATTGGATCTTATAAGATCTTGAGTGATAAGCATAAATAAAACCGATACGTTTAGAGCGTATCGGTTTTATTTATGGCGAGTTTTTATTTTGGACTCATACAGTCAATACAATATCAAGGAAGGATGACCGATTAGAATTTATATTTTGCCATCACTTCGACCTCTTGACCTTTTAAGCGCCATGGTAGGGTGGTATCGCTGCGATCTCGCCATTCGATACCAACATCAAGATTGGGTAGGTATTTATAAATAAGGTTGGCGCTTTTTATATCAATCGAGTTGCTGGCTTCATCATCCACATTGACCTCGCCATAGCGCATATTACCGCGCAGTTTTGGCGTAAAAACGTGACTATAGCCGATGCTAAAGCCTGTTTGTGAGACGAGCTTACCATTCTCGGCATCACAGTTGACACTGACTGGGGTGAGCGCTCCTGTGGTACACACGCCTGAGTATACTCCCATACCTTTGCCAGTATAGACGCTACCATGTAGCGACCCATCGCCTAGCGTAAGCTTACCTGCTAATGACGCACCAATACCGATGTCTGAATCCGAATCATCTTCAATACTCGTACCCGCTTCACGACCAGTCACTGCGGCAGTATAGCCAAAATCAGCGATATTGTCGCTATAGCTTATGACCATATCAGGTAAATTGGCATCCTCGTACACAGGATCTTGAGCGGTCACCCGTAGCCCATCGTTCACATAATGGAATGTCAGGTCTGGACGAACATAAAGCCCACTACCAGCGATGGTCCCAAAGCCTGTACCATAGAAATCAAGCTGTTCAGTGAGACGGGGGGCAACGGCAAAAAACTGACCGCTCCATGTTTTACCTACCGTAAATTTGTCATATTGCATAAAAGCGTGGCGTAATCTTAATTCAGGCGTTCCGCTATCATAACCCGTATACTCTCCATAGAAATCGCCTTCAATAAAGCCTGTCAGTTTTTTATCATCAACAAGCGTAGTGGCTTTGAGATTAATTCTTGATTCTCTTATATTGCCTTCAAAATCAGAATCTTTTTCATCAGGTGAAATAAACATCCCTTCTGCTTTAATATAACCCCCGATACTTAGCGTTGTGTCCCCGTCAGTTACGACATCTATTGCTTGTACATTGGTACATAGGGATAAGGTGGATACCGCAAACAATATCGGTTTTAGATTACGCATATATTTTACACTCCGTGTTTGTTTTAAAACCAAAGTCAAGCGTGCCAAAAGTCACGCGCGCTATTCACCACTGTTGGGTACTTATAGCGACTTTAGCCTATAAAAAAATAGTGCAGATCATGTCATCTGACACTAACCAATTCCTTTTGTTTTCTACCTTTATGCGCTGACTACAGCGCTTCAACACTCGCTCTTTACTGTATACTTTCTCAAGAGTAATGCCCGCTCATATGACATCATGACAGGGCTCAAAGCCTTATTGTTCGCTGTCTACAAAACAGAGCTTAGAAAGATACTTGAGTACCTATGACACGTATGACTGAGCGCGTAGTAAACCCCTCATAATTGATAAAAACAATGCAGCTTTTTACCAGTTGTTAAGGTTTTGTTAACTCGAGTTACAAGATAGCAACTTATCTAAATTATTGTCAAGCTTCTTTATAAAATAGTTTGACATATTTATGATAAAGACCGTAATATACAAAAAATATAAAGGATTCATAAATTTATATATAGATTTTTAAAATTATATTGTAAAGAAGGTTTATAATATAATGAGTGGTCGTGGAGCAATTAAAACTCAAATAAGAGAGCGTATTTGAGTCGTCCGCTTTGTAATACAAGAAATAAATATAATGTCGCTCTCACTCTATTAATCAAAAGGATTTGATGATGTCTAGCGATAATGCACATTTCAGAACTACTTGTACTAAGTCTACTCTCAACTTACGCCACCACCTTTCTATGTTGACACTGTCACTGGTATTACCATTGACTCTGACGGCTTGCAGCAGTGGCTCCGAAGCCAAAGCGGGCAGCGCTGATGATGTGGTAGTACTGCGTATGTCACATTTCATGCCTGCACCATCGGCAATGAATGCTGATATATTTGAACCTTGGGCCAAAAAAATCGAAGATGAATCCAATGGCCGTATCAAAATCGAGAATTTTCCTGGATCGACGCTGACCAAACCCTCCGATACGTATGAGGCTGTGGTAAACGGTAGGGTGGATATCGGTATACAGCTGCAAGGTTATACCAGTGGCCGCTTTCCATTGTCACAAATCGCTGAATTACCCGGTCTATCAAACTCAGCTTCTCAGATGAGCTGTCTGATGCAGACGTTGTATGACAATGGGACTATCGCAAGTGAGTATGAAGATTCTCATGTTATATCGCTGTACGGCCTTGGTCCTGGTGTACTTCATAGTACTAAACTGATTGTCAAACCTGAAGATATGAGAGGCCTACGTATACGCCGACCTTCTGCGGTGGCCGGTGATATTATAGAAAGTATGGGCGCCGCTCCTGTTGGGTTGCCTGCGACCGATATTTATACCTCGTTACAGCGCGGGGTTATTGATGGTTTGAGCTTGCCGTGGGACGGCGTACCCATATTTCGTGTGAATGAGCTGGTCAAAAACCACACCAATATTCCGCTTTATTCCTCTAGCGTGGTCATAAATATGAACAAAGAAAAATACGATTCATTACCACCTGACCTGCAAAAAGTTATTGATGATAATTCTGGCATGGTATTTGCCAAAAAAGTGGGTGATATGCTCAATGAAAACGATACCAAAGCCTTGCAAGATGCCAAAAATGCGGGTGACACCATCGTGGATATTCCTGATCCACTCAATGACCCAGCGTGGTCAAGTCTCTTAAAACAAGGTACACAAAAATACCTTAATTCTGTAAATCAAAACGGGGTCGATGCTGATGCCGTATATGAGCAGGTAAAAGCAGCTAGTGAAGCCTGTAAGGTGTAAATTTGATGTGATGTTTCATCAGAAGGAAGTTTTATGCATATCTATAACGCACCGCTGTCAGACATGCGTTTTTTATTGACAGATGTTTTTGATGCGCCATCATTTTGGCAGGCGAATGACAGCTTGAACCATATCGATATGGATACGGTGGATATCGTTCTTGAATCTTTGTCCAAGTTCACCAAAAACGTATTACTGCCTTTGAACCGCAGCGGCGATGAAGAAGGGGTTGGTTTTTCGCATGATGAAGAAGGCTATGGCGCGGTCAGTACGCCGACTGGGTTCAAACAGGCTTATGAGCAGTATAAAGAAGGCGGTTGGGTTGGTTTAGGGGCAACACCAGAGTACGGTGGGCAGGGATTTCCTAAAATGGTATCTATGTTTCAAGAAGAGATGATGTTTAGTACCAATCAAGCATTTGCGCTTTACCCCAACCTTGCATTGGGTGCAGGCCTGTGCTTATTAAAGTCAGCTTCTGAGACACAAAAAGACATGTATCTGGAGAAAATATACGCTGGCGAATGGGCAGGCACGATGTGTTTGACAGAAGCACATGCAGGGACGGATTTAGGACTGATCAAAACCAAAGCGGTGCCTAATGAAGATGGCAGCTACAACATCACTGGCAGTAAGATTTTTGTGACAGGTGGTGACCATGATCTGACGGAAAATATTATCCATTTAGTATTGGCAAAAACACCCAACGCACCTGCAGGCTCGAAGGGGATTTCTTTATTTATTGTACCTAAGTATTTGATTAAAGAAGATAGTTATGGTGACCATCAAATTGGTACGCGAAATACCGCTTCGGTTGGTGCTGTTGAGCATAAAATGGGTGTCAAAGGTTCAGCAACCTGCGTGCTAAATTTTGATAAGGCCAAAGGTTGGATGGTTGGGGAGGAGTTTACAGGGCTTGCCTCTATGTTTTTGGTGATGAATTACGAGCGTTTGGCAATCGGTATGCAAGGCATCGCCGTCACTGAGCTGGCGTATCAAAACGCCGCCGCCTACGCCAACGATAGACTGCAATCCCGTAGCGACTCTGGGATAAAAAATCCTGATAAATCAGCAGATGCTTTAATTCATCACGCCGACATACGTCGCATGCTCCTTAATGCTAAATCTCATGCCGAAGTATCGCGCTGTTTTGCGATGTATGTTGCCAAACAATTGGACATTGCAAAATATAGTGATGACAAGCAATTGATCGCCACGGCCAATGCGCGTGTTGCCTTATTGACACCGATTACCAAAGCCTTTTTGAGTGATAAAGGGTTTGAGGCAACGGTTGATTGCCAGCAAGTATTTGGTGGGCATGGTTATATCTGTGACGCGGGGATGGAGCAGATCGTACGCGATGCGCGTATTGCCCAAATATATGAAGGGGCAAACGGCATTCAGGGTTTAGATCTACTGGGGCGCAAAGTTGCCAAAGATAGCGGCGCAATGCTTTTTGACTTTTTAACTGAAATACGCCGTTTTATTGCCAATATGCAAGCGGATCATGGCATCAAGCAAGCCACACTGAAAGCGGCTGATAACCTTGAGTGTTTGACTAAGATTTTACTAAATAATATGAGCGAGCGTAAAGACGATGTCAATGGTTGTGCGGTCAATTATTTACACGCCACTGGTTATCTGTGCTTTGCTTATATGTATGCCATGATGGTGGCGGCCAGTCAGCATAAAGAAGGTGTGTTTTATGCCAATAAGCTTAAATTGGCAGACTACTTTATCGATCATATATTACCTAGGATGCAAATGCATATGGAGTTGGCTCAAGCAGGTAGCCAATCTATGATGGCTTTTGATTTAGCCTATTTCGAACCTGCGTGACTCAATGGCAGATATCAATCCGTTATCTATTCGCTTAATCCAGTCATCAGATAGTGATGAGTATCCGTTCACTGGTGAAGAGACTGCTATCTTTAAATCGGCAAGTCTGAATGACTTAAATGACGCGTATGTCGCGCTTGAAAAGGCGCAGCAAGCGTAGAGTATGACCAATACTTACATCATGAGTCATATCATTGAGCAAGCCGTGCAGGTCCTTGTTCTATGCTGGAGTTGTGACCATTATTAGCCCTTTTAATTTTCCATTAGTGTTGGTTATGCGTTCGGTTGTCACGGCGTTGGCAAGTGGGAATGCGGTATTGCTGAAGCCAGCACTACCACTTTTAAAGATCACCTACCAATCTCTATAACAAGCAAACACAAAAAAGCAGATATCATCGATATCTGCTTTTTTTATAACCCAAAGCTATTTTTCAAATCGCTACTTTCAGCAATTAAGCTTGAGGCGTGATTAAGTATTTCTCACCAGTCGCTTGTTTACCGTAAGCCGCGATTGACTGTAAATGTAATACTTCAGCCAATGTCACTTCATGCGTATAGCTGCTTGCAAACGTGGTGGTGATTTCTTCTGCTACACGTTGGCGCATTTTAACGACGGTTTTGGTGCCCAATTTGCCTAGCGCATTGAACAGTAGGAAACCATTTACACCCCAAGAAAAACCAAAGTTACGGTTTAGGGTGATAGGGCCACGGTTTAGCGCGCCGTAGATGTAGGCTTGCTTGAATGTGTTAGAGCCATAGACGCTGTATTCTTCTACGTCACGAGTGATAGCTGCTTCCATACAGTTAAGAATGTCACTGCTTAACTGACCGCCACCGATAGGGTCAAACGAAATCGTAGCGCCTGTTTCAGCAATCGCAGCGGTCAAATCAGCAAGGAATGTCTCACTGCTTGAGTTGACCACATATTTTGCACCCATATCGCGCAATAGCTTTTCTTGCGAGTCTTTACGTACGATATTCACTAAATCAACACCGTCTGCCATACAGATACGGTTTAGCATTTGACCCAAGCTAGATGCTGCTGCGGCATGTACGATAGCTTTGTGACCTTCAGCGCGCATGGTTTCGACCATGGCAAGAGCGGTAAGCGGGTTTACAAAAGAAGATGCGCCTTCTTTTGCTGTGGTGCCTTCTTTTAGCTCTAAGCAGCTTTGGACATTGACGCAATGATATTGACGATATGTACCGCCACCGATCACAGCAACAGTTTTACCCATTAATGCTTGTGCGGCTTCTGATGAGCCTGCTGCGATGACTGTACCCGCGCCTTCATTACCGACAGGCGTGTCTTTATTCACCCGCGTTTTCAGTGCTGGCATGAACTTAGCTGGCACGTCAGCGGTAATAACTGGGTTCTCATCTGTACCTGATTGCGCAGCAGTTGACATGTCAGCTGCGCTGAACATCACCCCAAAGTCAGATGGGTTTAATGGCATGGCTTCCATGCGAACAACAACTTCATCAGTACCTGGCTGCGGCATATCAATTTCTTGTAGAGCCAATGTCAGTTTGTTGTCTTCGCTGATGGTTGAGGTCAGTTGGATATTTTTGTCAGTCATAAGGTTTGCTCCTGCAAATAGTTAGATTTTTTGGTCCATCCCTTTACGGTATTGGCCGTTCTTTAGGTTATTGAGATTGAGTAATTTTATTAATGTGGCTCATTTTTATTGCCCAAATTGCCACATGTTATTTAGCGTTTGCGGCTTGGATTTGAGCTTTGATGTGTTGCATAAACTCAGGCATGTTTGCCAAACGATCTGCTTCTATTTGCTTGGCAATATCAGATTCACTCATAGAGTCATTCCATTCTTTCATGCCAGGTATCTGTGCTAGGACATCCCATTCAAGCTGGCTAGACGCAAAGGTATTGACAATCAGATTGACGTAATGCACATAGATGTCGGCCATGGTGAACTGCTCACCTGCAATCCAAGGCGAAAATTTGCACAAGCTATTCAATGCCCCAACGCCACGCTCTAACACTTGGCGCACTTCAGCTTTGAGCGCATTAGGAACGGTCGCACCTGAGAAAACATAGGGAATCAGACGGCGGCTTGGTAACTCAAAATACAGCTCAGCTATTTTCATGATTTGGCGTACGATAGCGCGCTCGCCAGCATCAGCAGGATATAGCGACGTATCAGTGTAAGTCTCTTCGATAAAGTCACAAATGACACTCGACTCTGAAATATTAAGTCCGTCATCGTTAGTGATGGCAGGCACCTTACCCACTGGACTGACAGTGAGCAATTCTTCGCTACCAGCAAAGACAAGATTTTCTTGGAATGGGATATTTTTGTGTAAAAGAGCGTGTTTTACGATGTTGTAATAGTTGCTTGCAGCAAAGCCGTGCAAAGTAATCATAAGTCATTCTTCCATTGTTGACGTAAAAGTTATTTTTAATCGTGTTTTCATTGCAACGCCTAAGTTAAACACATTATTACTGGTTTTAACGTGGTTATATATAAGGTAAAACGTCAATCACTATTGCTATTAAGACAATAATAAGGTGAAAATACCTTAGCTATCATACTGCTTATATATTTACTTTATGGAGAAATTGATTGGACCAGCTACGCGCAATACGATATTTCAGTAAAGTTGTAGAGACAGGCAGCTTTACCAAAGCGGCAAAGGCGTTCGATGTACCGCCATCCTCATTGTCGAGACGAGTGTCTGACTTAGAGAAGAGCTTGGGTGCGACACTGTTACAGCGGTCAACCCGTATCGTTAAATTGACGGAAGTAGGGCGTGTTTACTACAACGATGTACAGCAGATATTGAATCAACTCGAGCAAAGCAAAGAAACGGTTCGCAGTTATCAAACAACACCAATGGGACGCCTACGTATCAGCTCGATGGTGGGATTCGGTGAAAGAATATTGCTCCCTTTACTAGATGAGTTTAGCGCGTTATATCCCCAAATTGTGTTGGATGTCAGTTTAAGTGATGAGTTATCTGCACTTGGCCGTGATGATGTCGATATTGCGATTCGTGGTGGCTACGCGCCAAACGAGCGGGTGCTGGCGATAAGACTCATGGATAACGAATTTATTCCCGTTGCATCCCCTAGTTATTTGGAGAAATACGGTATCCCTGAGCATGTCATGGAGTTAAAGGAGCATAGAGGCCTTTATTTTAAAGCGCCAAATGGGCCAACACCTTGGCTATGTTATGTGGATGAGCAATGGCATGATGTCTCAGGACCAGCAGTGGCAATTTCAAACAATGGACCATGGCTAGCAAAAAAGGCTTGTGATGGCGAAGGTATCTTAATGTCAACCCGATGGGCGTTGGCATCCTACCTTGAGTCGGGCGCGTTGCAAGAGCTTACCTTTGAGCATGAGTTGGCCGTCACTCAGCATTCAGATATGGCGATTTATTTGCTGTATCAAAAACAGCGCTATTTAGTGCCAAAAGTAAAGGCGGCGGTGGATTTTTTGGTGGAGAAAATAAAAGAAAAGAAGTGAGTGAAATAGCCTAAGAAAAATTTTTATAGTCAATTCATGCGCACTTAGATATTCTACGGGTTTAATCAATGCAGGCGAGTATGAAGAAAGTTTGTTGCCTAAATGAGATGGTGATAGTCTGGAAACACTTAGCAGATATTGCCTTGGTCCAATGAACGACGATGCAATGTAAGCTGCGTGTCATATTAACACTAAAACTTTAGGCTACTTTTAATAAGGAGTGCATATGTCAGAGTATTTTGCCAAAATCAACTGGGTGAGAGATAGCCAAGAAAGCTATATTGACAACCAATATAGCCGAGGGCACGAATGGATATTTGATGGTGGTGTCGTCGTGCAAGCCTCATCTTCTCCTCACATAGTGCCTTTACCGTATTCTGTTGAGGCAAATGTCGATCCTGAAGAAGCTTTTGTTGCCTCTCTTTCAAGCTGTCATATGCTCTTCTTTTTATCTATTGCCGCAAAAAGAAAATATGTGGTTGATTCATATATAGACAATGCGGTTGGCACGATGGAAAAGGACAGCGACGGTAAAGTCTCAATGACAAAGGTAATCCTAAAGCCGAAGGTTACATTCTCAGGTGATAAGCAGCCGACCATGGAACAACTTGAAAAAATGCATCATCAATCGCATGAGCAATGCTTTATCGCGAACTCGGTGAAAACTGAGGTGGTTACGGAAATCGTAGCTTAAGCGCTTTTAAACAAGGACAAAAAATAGTTGGTTTTGCTCCTTGGTCGTTAATTTGAATTAACTGTTCTTAGCTTCTTAATGAGGCGTTTAGGCTGTAAAATTACTTTTTTTAAGAAGAATAGTATCTATTATGGGTTTTAAATTTATTATCCAACGCATTTAAAAATGCTTAGAATTAATTATAGGAACTCAGTTTTTTAATTGAATTTGGCTGTTGGAGTTATTCTACAGCTTCGTTAGCAATAAGGAGGATTTTGAAAACTCATGGCAGACCATAAACTTGTATTAGGGAAAGAGTTAATTGAGGGGATTGTGCATTTAGGTCGTGTCCTTGGCTATCATGTTGAGGAAGAGTTTCCTGTAGATGAAGCAATATATGGTGAATCTCCAGCGGTGGACGTTGCGTGGTTTTCCAAAAAGGGCAATCGATTTCCTTTATTTATTTTTGAAGTTGAAAGTAAAGCTACTAACGGAATGACAAATAACCCATTAAAAGTATATGCACAAGAAAATAGAGCATTTGAAAAACCTCTTTTTTTCTTTCATATTATAGCTCAAGGTGGTGTGCATTCAAGTCGACCAAGGAACTTAGAAGCCCAATACGGGAAAAATAATTACCGTATATATTTGGTCGGCAGTGATAGCGCTAATGATCTAATTAAAGATGTTCTTAATCAGCATTCAAGAGTTAAAAACGATGTTGATTATTTATCTCTACATCAATTGCTTTCATCAAAACTTTGGTCCAATAAAGTAACCTACTCAGAATTGCTAATGCACTCAGTAGGGCTTGGATTATCGAAAGAGAAAGTTATTTCCTCATATATACGAATGAGTAGAACTGATTCAGATTTGTTTCCCGATTTTATTCAATTGATAACGGATGACTCTAAACATGAATTTTCGAATACCATTTTAGATTCATACCTTGGCAGTCAATGGCATGTTCCTATACTTTGCTCGATGCTTTGTGGGGTGAGTAAAGATAATGACAAATCAGACTATTGGTCATCAATGCTAGTTAAGTGGCAGCGTAATAATGCTTATATGCCAATGATTACACCGTCATTTGGATTGTCTAGAGATTACGATGAATTCATACTTGGCTGTGCCCCTCAGTTAATCTGTTTGTGTGTTGTTTTATCTTCTAACAAAGGAGAGTTCCAATCTGATTTAATAGAAGCGCTTGACAAAAGCTTAGATAAAGTTGGCATTTGTTGGGCTGGTTTAAATACAGCAATTTATTTACTTCATATTAGTGCTGCCTTGGAACTTTCAAATTCGTATAAAAAAGCTAAGTTTTACTTAGAAGAATTTAAAGACATATCTGAAACCAATATATACCAACCTCCCTCTGTTGTTTCTGTTATGGAAGGTGAGTTTGATGACTACTTTAACCATGGAAATGGCTTAGCCATTCCTTCAATGGAAAGTTTTCATATATCATGTGTAAAACAGTATCAAAATAATTGCTGTGATTTGGAGTCTTTAGTGTTAAAAGCACTGGATGATGATTCATATATCTACGAATGGTCAAATGATTTACTTGGTTCACTTTGGACAAAAATTGCTAAAAAGGTACTAAAATAGTGGGTTAGGTTTCGCTGAGCTACACATTTTAAATGCTTTCAGGCTGAAAAGTACTCGCTAACGGCTCTATTTTTATAACGGCAAGGCTAAATGGGCGCTAACCAATTGAGCCAATATTTCCTATACAGTTACTCTATCGGAGAAGGCTTACCATGTGGGCTTGAGCGCAGGTACTGTTTGGGCGCTTTGACGGTTGCGCCAAGCTCGGCCGCCGCATGCCAAGGCCAGTGCGGGTCATACAGGATGCCGCGTGCTAAGGCAACCGCATCCGCTTGCTGCTTGGTGATGATGCTTTGCGCTTGCTCGGCTTCGGTTATTAAGCCTACTGCGATTACTGGTATATCTACGGCTTCTTTTATGGCGGTTGCAAAAGGCACTTGGAAGTTCGCTTCCACAGGAATCTGCTGTTCTGGACTAAGTCCTGCGGTGCTCACATGGATATAATCACAGCCTAACGCCGCTAATGCTTTAGCCAGTTCGATCGTTTGTGTGAGATCCCAGCCGCCCTCAACCCAATCGGTTGCAGACACCCGAACGCCCACTGGTTTATTGCTTGGAAATTCGGCCCGAACCGCTGTAAATACGTCAAGTAACAAGCGCATTCTGTTCTCAAGGTTGCCACCGTATTGATCATCACGTTTGTTAGAAAGTGGCGATAAAAACTGATGTAATAGATAACCGTGCGCCCCATGAAGTTCAATTAAGTCGAGGCCTAGCGCATCTGCGCGTTTTGCCGCATGGACAAAATCGCTTATTAGCGCATCAATGTCATTTTTATCCATTGCTGTGGGTACAGTAGAATTTTCGTCATACGCCAGCGCCGACGGTGCCACCGTTTGCCAGCCATTTAACTGATCAGGGGCAATCGAACCGCCGCCGTCCCATGGTTTTTTGGTTGACGCTTTACGCCCAGCATGGGCCAGCTGGACGCCTATCGGCATAGGGCTATACTGTCTGATTGCTGTTAGCGTTTTATCCAGTGCCGTTTGTGTCCTGTCATCCCATAATCCTAAATCAGCATAGCTGATACGTCCTTGTGGATTGACCGCAGTTGCTTCTAAAATAAGTAATCCTGCACCGCTCAAACTCATTTGGCCTAAATGGATCGTATGCCAATCACTCGCCGCGCCATCGTTGGCAGAGTATTGGCACATGGGTGCGATGATAATACGGTTATCTAGTGTTAGTTGCCCAAGTTTCAAAGGCGAAAAAAGTTGGCTCATGGTAAATCCTTAAAAACGTGCCTAAAAGCACGTAAAATAAAAAGACACGTAACATAAAATGCAAAAGCGATATCAATGACTTATATGGCTTATATGATTACTGCTTGAATAGTTGGTGGAGATGAATCGTTATTTTTATAGGGTACATTCAAGTGATGCTAGCTAATATACAAATTACTCTCAATCATGTTTTTCATATGTAGTAGGCGCGGGGCGATGTCTTCTTCTAATTTGGTGCGGCTAAGGATAAAGCTTGGTGCGCCGCAGTTAAACGTGAGCAAACCTTCCGTCGGGTGCATCAGCGCAATGGCCACCGCATTGACATCTTTTTGCCATTCACTAATAGAAAAACAGTAGCCGTAATCCTCATAATCTTGAAAGGCTTTGTCTAATCCTCGTCTGATCTTTAGCCAATCATCCTTATACTTATTACGAATCGCATTCAGGATAAACTCTTGCTCAGCAGGTGGCATACTTGCCAAGCAGGCTCTCCCCATCGAGCTCAAATGAATCGGTAGATAAGAGCCGACATTGCGTTGCATGGTAGTACTACCGGCACCTTGTACGACGTTTAGATACACCATCATCAGTCGATCACGAGTAGCCATGGCAACGGCACTATTGGCATAATCTGCTAGCTCTTCCATATAAGGGGTTGCTAGGTTATTGATAGAGATGTTGGTCATCATTGTGTAGCCAAAACCAAGTACTCCTGTCGAGAGCTGATACTTACTGCTGTTGGTCGACTGTTTGAGATAGCCTAATTTTACCAAGGTATACGTCAGACGAGTGATGGTTCCTTTAGGAAGTCCTGTCAGCTGGCTTAAGTCTTGATTGCCTAAGTAAGGTCGCTGCGGGGTAAAACAGCGCAGCAGCTCGAGACCGCGAGCCAATGCTGTGACAAATTGTCTGTCGTTTTTATCTCGCATCTCCGCAATGGGTTCTAACAATTCAATATGCATCTCATGGTTAGTATCGTCATCGGCAAGGGTATCATTCGTCATATGCAGCCTATTATCCCCAATTAAGTCCATACAAACATTATAAAAGTTCACTACCTAGCACATTCTATGAGCCAGCACCTACTTCCGGTACTGCTCTTATTGTCACGTGCTAATCGTAGTCTGTCCCTTTAATTATACTATATTAACTGATATTTACAGTCTCAGCATAGCACGATGCAGAGAGTTTGTTTCGCTATGCGGTATGAACGGTAGTGATATCTGTCATAAGAGGCATTATTACGCCTCTTGTGGATCATACTGCTTTTCTTTTATAAACAAAGTCGGGATCAGACCACATAGGAAGTAGGCACCTGCCATCAGGAGCAGACCTGCACCGATAGAGCTATGCATGGCCATATAACCAATAGCAACAGGAGCAATCACAGAGCCAAGCCGTCCGATATTAAATGCACCACCAATCGCAGTACCTCGGATAGCGGTAGGAAAGCTTTCGGTCAAATAAGTGGCGTTGATGGCATAAGGAATACCATATAAGAAGCCAAAGGTGATCATTAGCCAGCCGATATTTTCTGGAGTATGCATATAGACCAAAATAGGGATAAACAATGCGGTGCCCATCGTGCCAAAGGCAAAGACTATTTTTCGACCGATTTTATCCGCCATGAACCCAGCCACTACTTTGGCAAACATCATAGTCAGATACGTTCCCGCCATATATAGCGCCATTTCTTTAAACTTGATACCCAGCTCAGTTTCTAGATAAGAAGGTAGCCAATTACTCACACCAAAATATCCAAATAGTAAAAGCCCTGAACTCATTGACCACAATATAAACATGATGCGATGTTTGGGATTTTCAAATATGGCTTTGTAGGGATTTTCAGCCTTTTGCAGTGTGTTTTTCTCGCCACTCAATTTACGCGCACGAGACTCTTTCCAAGATTGTGGTTCAGGTACTAGGAAATACATGGATATTGAAAGGAGAATGGGCAAAAATGTTAAAAGGTATAATGTACGCCACCCATAGCTGGGAATGATCCATGCTGAAATACTCGTAATCACCAAAGACCCGAGCGTAAAGCCTGTCATGAGCGCAGCAAGTACAGTAGTTCGATGCTTAGTCGGTACCATCTCTGACATAAGCGTATTGGTCGCGATATACAAACTACCCAGACCCAAACACGCAAATACCCGCAGTGCTATAAATTGCTCATAGCTTTGTACAAATCCACTAAAACCAGATAGGATTGAGAACATCCCAGTAGCCAGAACAATCACGCGTACCCGTCCAAAACGATCACAGGCCCAGCCGCCAAAAACACCGCCAATCGCCATGCCAAACAATGACCAACTGCCTAGCGCGCCAGCTTGTACATTGGTCAATCCGAATTCTTGTTTTAGGCTAGATAAGGTAAAGGCAAGAATACCGATATCAGCCCCATCACATAATAAAACCAAGAAACAAAAAACAAAGGCCAGTTTCCAAGGTTGTTTTTGGGTAGCGCTTGCGCTTGGATCTGACGTTATAGCCACACTTTTCACAATGTATATCCTTATCGTTGTGAGAATCAAAGACTGAGCTTATGAAGAGGGAAGGACGGTATCCGCATCCTAGCAAATACCGCTGTGCATTTTGGTGGGAGAAAAAGTGCGCGTTATTACTCGCTGGCTTCTTTGATCATATTGCGGGCAATAATGACTTGCTGAATTTGCGTGGTACCTTCATACAAACGATATAGACGGACATCACGATAAAAACGCTCAATACCGTAGTCTGCGATATAGCCTGCGCCGCCATGAATTTGTACCGCTCTATCAGCAACACGGCCACACATCTCGGTTGCAAACATTTTGGCACACGAGGATTCGGTCACGACATCTTTGCCCTCATCACGTAGACGTGCAGCGTCTAGTACCATGGATTTGGCAGCATAGATTTCTGCTTTTGAGTCAGCGAGCATGCCTTGAATAAGCTGAAAACTGGCAATGGGTTGACCAAATTGCTTACGTTCGACGGCATAGTTGAGCGCATCGTTCAGCATGCGAGTGGCGGCTCCAGTACTGGCTGCCGCAATATGCAAGCGCCCTTTATCAAGAACTTTCATGGCCGTTTTAAAGCCCACACCCTCGACACCGCCAATGAGCGCATCAGCTGGTACGACACAATTATCAAAGATGACATCGCAGGTATGCGCGCCTTTTTGCCCCATTTTTTTATCGATTTTGCCCAAGGTAATACCGGGGGTGTCGCTCTCAACAATAAATGCTGAAATCCCGCCAGAACGTTTGTTTTGCGGATCAGTGCGTGCCATGACAGTGAATACGCCAGCTTGCGGGGCGTTGGTGATATAACGCTTGGTGCCATTGATGATATAAGTATCACCATCCTTAATAGCGGTCGTTTTCAATGAGGCGGCATCTGAGCCTGACTCCGGCTCAGTCAAACAGAACGAACCGATGATTTCACCACTAGCCAGTCGAGGTAGATACTTCTGTTTTTGTGCTTCAGTGCCATCAATCACTAGGCCAGATGAGCCAATACCATTATTTGTCCCTATTAATGAGCGAAACGCAGGGGAGGTACGTCCTAACTCAAATGCCAGCGTGACTTCTTCTTCCATAGTGACACCAAGTCCGCCGTATTCTTCGGGTATGGTCAATCCGAAAAGCCCTAATTCTCGCATTTGCTCAATGATCTCTTCTGGAAGACGGTCATTTTCGGCAACCCAATGTTCCATAGGGACAAGTTGATCGTTAACGAAGTTACGAATGGTTTGGGTGATGTGGTCGAGGGTCTCTTTATCTCTAATCATATGAATCTTCCTTGTTTGATTGATGCCTGATATCAATATCGGCTCTGTGACTGTAATAAATAATGTGACGTCCTTGGATAAACAGCATAATCGATGAATTATTAAATTACAATAGTCTTGGTTTAAAAAACCGCATTGCGGTATTTATACAATTGAATATGGCTTTTTATTTTAAATTTATTCTAATTTATCAATTTTTTATGCTTCACAAACCAAAATAAACAGTATATATTGATATTAAATACCGCATAGCGATATTTAATATTCAAAATAAATGCTTTGCTAGAGTGTTTGTACTTTATACAAAAATGATGTTTAAGGAGTCGATCATGGAAGAGCCGCTCATTATTTGTGAGAAAAAAGGAGAGGGCGTGAGTGTTGTTAGACTTAATCGCCCCAAAGTGCGCAATGCACTAAACAGTGAGCTACGCCAACAAATGGCAGATCTGTTCATTCAACTAAATGATGACCCACAAACCAAAGCGATCGTCCTTACTGGCGGTGACAAGGTGTTTGCCGCTGGTGCGGATATCAACGATTTTTTGACTACTAGCACAGTGGATATGTACCTGCGTCATAGTGAACGCTATTGGAATGCCATCACTAACTGCCGAAAGCCTATTATTGCTGCCGTCAATGGTTATGCTTTGGGCGGTGGCTGTGAGCTGGCCATGCATGCTGACATCATCATCGCAGGCAAGTCTGCCAAATTTGGTCAACCCGAAATCAAAATAGGCCTCATGCCAGGTGCTGGCGGAACGCAGCGTTTGTTTCGCGCGGTTGGCAAACATAAGGCCATGAAGATGGTACTAACGGGCGATATGATTAGCGCTGATGAGGCGGACACAATGGGGCTGGTATCTGAAGTCGTTGAAGACGAGGCTACCATCACACGCGCCATCGAGATTGCTGAGCAGCTATCACATTACTCTCCCATTGCCTTAGCGCAAATCAAAGAAGTGGCAAATCTAGGTGTTGATATGCCTTTAGAAGGTGCGTTGGCTTTAGAGCGTAAGGCTTTCCAGATTTTGTTCAATACTCACGACCAAAAAGAAGGCGCTAAAGCCTTCCTAGAAAAGCGTCCTGCAGAATATAAAGGGCATTAATCCCTAGCCGCGTTAATTCATAAGCACGTGAATTCAGAGCCACATTGTGATCGCTTTTGAACCAAGTTATCACCTTTGAACCGAAATTTCATAGCAAATCATGTAGAGAGTTATTATGACTGTGAACACAATTGCCATTATAGGCACTGGTATTATGGGCATGGGTATTGCTCAAATTGCTGCTCAAGCTGGTATCCAAGTACTGTTATATGACGCCAAATCAGGCGCTGCTGAACAAGGACGACAATCCTTGCAAAGTACCCTAGAAAAACTAACTGCTAAAGGCAAGTTTACCGATGAGCAGCTACAGGATACTTTAAGTAATTTGACGGTGCTACAAGAGCTTAGCCAAATTGCGACTGCTGAGATAGTGATTGAAGCTATTATCGAAAATCTAGACATCAAAAAACAGCTTTTTGCCCAGTTAGAAGGTGTGGTCACTGCCGATACTATTTTGGCGACCAATACCTCCTCCTTATCAGTGACCGCAATTGCTGCTGACTGTGACTACCCAGAAAGAGTGGCAGGATTTCACTTCTTTAATCCAGTCCCTTTAATGAAAATTGTAGAGGTCATTCCAGGCCTGTCTACGCAGCAATCAGTGGTTGACGTGCTCTCCGATTTGGCCAAACGTATGGGTCACCTAGGTGTGGTAGCAAAAGACACACCGGGTTTTATCGTCAATCATGGCGGTAGAGCGTACGGTACAGAAGCATTAAAAATATTGGGTGAAGGGGTAACAACGTTTGAGAATATTGATCAAATTTTGCGTGAAGGGGCAGGGTTTCGCATGGGGCCGTTTGAGCTGTTAGACCTCACTGGTATCGATGTATCGCACCCCGTGATGGAGTCGATTTACAATCAGTTCTATCACGAAGCGCGTTATCGCCCGCATCCATTGACCCGTCAAATGCTAGTAGGTAAAAAGCTTGGTCGTAAGGTTGGTGAAGGGTTTTATCACTATAAAGACGGTCAGAAGCTGTCAGCGACTACTGCTCAAAGTCAGTCGTCCGAAGCGCTTATATCTGATGCCATTATTACCTCAGTTTGGGTTGGTGCTGATCTGGTAGAAGACAAAACTCAGCTGGTCAATTACCTAAAGTCTCAGGGTGTCACTATCGATGACAACGACAAGCCAAACCCTGATAGTTTGGTGCTGCTCGCACCCTATGGCGAAGATACGACTAATGCTGCGATTCGTTATCAGGTCGATCCCAAGCAAGCCGTTGCCATTGATATGCTCACTGGACTAGCAAAGCATCGTACTTTGATGCCAAGTCTCGTCACGCAGGAAACATTTATCGCACAAGCTTATGCGTTATTCAGTAAAGGCTTGGCTGCCAGTGAGGCAATCACACAGTCTATGGTCGGTGCCACGCTAATTACCGAAAGCGTGGGCTTTGTGGCACAGCGTGTGGTCGCTATGGTGATTAACCTTGGTTGTGACATTGCTATGCAAGGGATTGCTTCACCTGAAGACATCGATAATGCTGTCAAGCTTGGGCTAGGTTATCCATATGGTCCTATCTCTTGGGGCGATCATCTTGGCGCTTCGCGTGTGCTGCTCATTTTAGAGCGTATCTATGCGCTCACAGGCGATCCGCGCTATCGCCCAAGCCCTTGGTTACAACGCCGTGCCAAGCTTGATGTGTCATTGTTCACTCAGCAAACCATTTATTAGTACAAACAACAAAATATCGTTATAAAACCATGATTCAGAGTTAAAAATACGACAAGGAAACGTTATGTTAGATGCCTATATTTATGATGGATTAAGAAGTCCTTTTGGTCGATATGTTGGCGCATTAGCACCCGTACGCGCTGACGATTTGGTTGCTACCGTGATGAAAGCGTTGGTCGAAAAGCACCAATTATCTGCTGATATCTTTGATGAAGTGTTGCTAGGCAGTGCCAACCAAGCAGGCGAGGACTCTCGCAATATCGCGCGTAACGCTGCTCTATTAGCAGGGCTGGATGTAACAACCCCAGGCCAGACAGTAAACCGTCTATGTGCGTCAGGTCTGTCTACTGTTGTCGATGCTGCTCGCAGTATTACGTGTAATGAAGGGGATATTATTTTAGCAGGTGGGGTCGAGTCGATGACGCGTGCGCCGTTTGTATTTGCCAAGACAGAGCAGCCTTTTAGCCGTGACTTTCAAGTATTTGATACAACCATTGGTAGCCGTTTCCCCAACCCAAAGATTATTGAGCAGTTCGGCAGTGATACCATGCCGCAGACGGGCGACAATGTCGCGCAGAAGTACGGTATTACGCGCGAGGAAGCCGATAAATTTGCAGCCGCATCGCAAGCCAAGTACCAAGCTGCCAAGCAAGCAGGATTTTTTGACGATGAGATAACACCTATCACTGTCTCCCAAGGTAAGAAATTGCCTGCAAAAATAGTAGTGGATGATGAGCATCCCCGTGCCAGCTCTAATATGGAAGCACTACAAAAGCTGAAGCCTTTAAACAAAGATGGAATCGTCACCGCAGGTAATGCGTCTGGCATCAATGATGGCGCTGCTGCTCTAATCATCGGCTCAAAGCAAGCAGAGGAAAAGCTAGGCTTTAAACCGATTGCCAAGATCTTATCATCAGGTGCAATGGGTGTTGAACCCAATATCATGGGCGTGGGTCCTGTTGAAGCGATTAAGCTGGCATTAAAGCGTGCGGATCTAACCCTTGAGGACATGTCTGTCATTGAGATTAATGAAGCATTTGCTGCTCAAGTGCTTGGCTGCCTAAAAGGGTTGGATATTGATTTTGATGATAAGCGTGTCAATCCTAATGGTGGAGCCATCGCTGTCGGTCATCCGCTTGGCGCATCAGGTGCAAGAATCGCCTTGAGTACCGCTCGAGAGCTACAGCGTACGGGCGGCAAATATGCCGTGGTCAGCTTGTGTATTGGTATTGGGCAAGGGCTTGCCATGGTGATAGAGCGCGTCTGAGACTCAAAAGCACGCCGCCCCATTACTGATTATAGTTGATTCAGTTTAAAAGAGAGACAAGGCAACCGAGCGCAGATGTAACTGTGATACTTCAAGTGAAGTTAACGCTGTCACTCTTTTATAGAGGATTGACTATATCAAGGACAATTTATTATCAAGGAAGATACCATGACAACCATACTCAACGAACACGATAACTACCATCAAGCCGAAGAAGCGTATGGGTTTCCGTTAATTATCAAACAGCTACTAAACCGCGCCAAGATTGCTTCCACCAACCAAACCATTAGCTATGCCGACAAAGTCACTTATACCTATGCTGAGTTTTTTAAGCGTATTAATCGCTTGGCCAATGTATTAAAAAATATGGGCTTGAAGGCAGGTGATGTGGTCGCGGTCATGGACTGGGACAGTCATCGTTACCTTGAGGCATACTTTGCAGTACCAATGTCAGGCATGATTTTGCAAACCGTTAATGTCCGTCTGTCTGAAGAAAAAGTGCTATATACCGTCAATCATGCTGCGCCAAAAGCCTTATTGTTGAATGCTGAATTTGCGCCGATGATTAAAGACTATCGTGACGATGCGCCTTCTATTGAGCATGTGATGTGGGCTGATGATGCAGAGGATGATAAAGCTGAGCTGCCAGACTATGTCGATGGCGAATATGAGGCACTATTAGCAGCTGCTAGTGATGAGTTTGACTTCCCAGACTTTGATGAAAATACCATCGCTACGACGTTCTACACCAGTGGCACGACAGGCGATCCAAAAGGGGTTTTCTTTACTCATCGCCAGATAGTATTACAGACAATGGCAAGCACCTTGGCGTCAGCCCTCAATGCCGAAGGTCAAGGCGCGCGCTACAACGATGTCTATATGCCGATGACGCCTTTGTTCCATGTACATGCGTGGTGCTGGCCATATGGCGCTACCATGATAGGGCTCAAGCAAGTATATCCAGGACGATATCTGGCACCAAAATTGGTCGATTTGATTGAGGAGCACAAAGTCACGCTATCACACGGTGTCCCAGCAATATTACAGATGCTTCTCAAAGAAATGGCAGAACGTAGCCGAAAATTTGAGAATCTCAAACTGTTACTAGGTGGCTCAAAGCTTAACGAAGGCTTAGCCAAAGCAGCTATCGAGTGCGGTATCGAGTTTATGTCAGGGTTTGGGATGTCAGAATCGTGCCCTGTACTGTCTCGAGCAGTATTCGATGACAAAACAGAGTCGATGACGCTAGAGGATAACCTTAACTATCGTTGTCTGTCAGGTTCACCCATTATGCTAGTTTCAATGGAGATCTGGGATGAAAATGGTAAACCACAACCCATGGATGGCCAATCGACAGGCGAGCTTGTGATACGCGCGCCTTGGCTAACGCAAAGTTATTTTAAAAATCCTGACGCAGGTAATGAGTTATGGGAAGGCGGCTGGATGCATACTCAAGACATCGCCTGCATGACCGCTGATGGTACGCTAAGCATCACAGATAGGCTCAAAGATGTCATTAAATCTGGCGGCGAATGGGTATCCTCGCTTGAGGTCGAAACCATTTTGTCCTTTCATCCTAGCGTCGCTGATATCGCGGTGATTGGTGTGCCAGATGAGCGTTGGGGCGAGCGTCCCTTGGCATTGATCGTGCTAAAACCAGACCATGCCGACACAAAAATGGAAGATATTTTGGCATTGGGTCATCAAGCAGTAGAGAGAGGTCATCTGCCAAAATACGGTGTGCCAAGTGAAGTGAGATTTCTATCAGAAATGCCAAAAACCAGCGTCGGTAAACTCGATAAAAAACGCATGCGTTCGATGTACTCAGAAAATCTCATCTAGTCAAACAATTCGGTCACCATTAAATCGATTTTGACAAAAGTGAAAGCTTGCATATACCCTAGTGTTTGACTAAAAGCTAGGGATGGGGGAGATGTGTGAGTCACGAGCACCCTGAGTCACACTCATCATCTATAACAAAACCTGTCTAATCAAAAGAGAGAAACTATGGAAGCTGCGCCTACATTCCCAGAAATACAAGAGATTGTCACAAACGATGACAATCACCCATTGCATGACTTTACCGTTATCTACCCTCAGCAAGTGGAATGGGGCGATATGGATACTTTTGGTCACGTTAACAACGTTGTCTATTACGAATATGCTCAAAACGCTCGTATCTACTACAACAGGCGGCTTGGTTTATTTAACGAACAGACGTCTTCGGTGATGGCAGCCTCGTCATGTCGATACCTCAAATCGGTTGCTTATCCTGATGAGTTATGGATTGGCGTCAAGGTCAAAAAAATCGGTAATTCAAGTCTGATTCATGAATATACCTATTACAGTACGGTGCTTAAGACAGTCGTTGCAATCGGTGAGTCAGTGTTGGTATATCTCGATAAATTGAGTGGACAAAAAAAGCCTATCGATGAGTCGCAAAAAGTAGCGATTGCTGCTTTGGAAAATATCAATCAAGGGGCCTAAAATCTAATTTATCGGTCAAATTATGATTGGGCTTTTTAATTAGAAAGTAGTTATTAAGTAGACGTTAATTTTCATCTAAAAGGATTATTTATTTTTATGGATTAAAGAAAACGTAGTAGCAATTGGGATTGATAAGGATATCAACATAAAACAGGGAATAGATGAATGATGCTTTATATAAAAAGGCTATCTGTAGGTTTTGCTATGGTTGTAACATGCGTATCTGCACAAGCAATCGATCTTGTGACAACAGGCGACACGACTTTGAGTATCGGCGGTTACATCAAAGCAGAAGGTGCTTTTAACTCTCCTGATGAAGGCGAGTCGGAATTTAAGAGTAATTTACGCCAGTCTCGTATCAATGTTAAGACGACCAAGTCCGTAGATGATAAAAAACTCACGGGTTTTATTGAAGGTGATTTTTATGGCGATTACGCCAAGGGCGGCTCAAATCTGCGCTTGCGTCATGCTTATGTTCAGGTTGATGATTTGACAGTGGGTAAGACTTGGAACGGTCAATTTTTGGCAGTGGCACCTCTGTCTACGGAGCAGCTTGATTTTTGGGGCACTGGTTTGGGCACGGCCTCTGGTGGCGGCTCTTATATTCGGCCAGATTTGACGTTGCACTATACTTATAAGGGACTGCGCTTTACGGCTCAAGACCCTGTTTATGATAATGCGAGCTTGCCTGACATGGTAGTAAGCTACAAAGATAAGATATCTAACTTTGACTATAACGTAGCTGTCACGGCTCGTGATGCTGAGAACGGAGATGGTTCCGATGTGGGTATCGGTGTTTCTTTAGCGGGCAAGCTGACATTGGGTAAAGATTCGCTCCATGCCAGTATATACAATGGTAAAGGCATGGGCGCCTATTCTGCCATCTGTGTTGGAGGACCACTAGTTATGAATGGCAGCGTAGACTGTGATGCTGAAGATGGGAAGCTCATCTCGCAAACTGGCTATAGCGTAGGGTATAAGCATCAATTTACCCAAAAGCTGCGCGGCAACTTGCGTTATGGTGAGGTAAATGTAGACGATGCGGCAGACACTTCTGCCAATGTAAAAAGCGCGAACCTTATTTATGAGTATCTACCAGATTTAGATTTGGGTGTTGAGTGGAGAAATCAGGATGTAACGACATTCCCATGGATGCCAGCAGGTCAGCAAATTGAAATAATGGCAAAATATGATTTTTGAATAAGCTAGATTGATAGAGTATCATCATGCCATTTGTGATGCAGCATCTGTTGAGAATCCGCTTAGCCTAATATTTCAGTAGGCTTGCGAAAATAGTGGTTAACAGCTCTTATTTAAATGTATTGTATTAAAAGAAATACCCCTTGAGTCTGACGTACATGGGGTGTTTCTTTAGAGTAGAAGATAGGATTAATCTTTATATGTAGCGGTAAAGCTGCTACTAAACAGGCAGTGCAGACTATCCAAGTAACGGAAACTGATAGAAAATAGCATATATACAGGTCGCAATCAGTACAACGCCAATACTAAGCAACATCATATATCTCTGAGGTGCTGACCATGCTATGTGCCAGTCTATTTTGCCTCTTGTGGTCAGCCATTCCATCACGCTAATAGCAATTGTTAGCCATAATGCTCCTACCAAAAATCCACCCATGACATCACTGAGATAATGCTCATTTAGCACAATTCGGCTCAGTCCAATCAGCAAACACAAAAAAATGGCCAGTGATAAAAAACGCACCTGATGGGCAAAATGGTTGCTAAAGCGAACCACCAAATAGGCAATGAAGCCATACAGTGCAATGCTGATGGTAGCGTGTCCACTGGGGAAAGAGTAGGTCTGTTCGTTTAATAAAATATCAATCGGCCGTGCTCGTTGAAATACTACCTTACTTAAAAAAGTAAAGGTGGTACTTCCTATAGTTGATAGTAGTAATCCAATTAAAAGATAAGGTTGGCGTACAACGGCGCAGATAATAGCTGTTAGCAGCACAATCAAGCAGGTGATCGGCGTAGAGCCTAAGCTGGTGATAAAAATAAACGCAGGTACAATGTTTGTCTCATGCAGTACACTCATATGTTGTGATACAAAGAGATCAGTGGTAACAATAGAGTCAGCCGTTACAACGTCTTCGACCAAACCTGCAAACAGTGCTAAAATGTAACCCACTACAAACATCGATAGTGTAAGCGTTAAGCCATGAAAATACTGGCGGCGAAAACGTTTTTCTAAAAAGCCAAAGAATGCTGGATGCTTTGCTCTAAAACGGATCAGCAGTGATTGTCGACACAAATATTGCCAAAGTCCCTCCGCATAAGGCAGCAGATACATTAGTACGTTTTTACCATAGCGAATTGTGAAGTGCTGTATTAGCCACAACAGTATCATAATGAAAACAATTACTGTACCTAAACTGAATAGTTGAGGATGATTTTCAATGAAGGCAATCATGGACAAAATTATTCCTGTTTACGTATCTGATATTGCACCAAGTAATGTGCTGAATAGTATTTAGTACAATTAGGCCGCTAGTACTGTATCAAACCTTATTAAGGCTATTGTCTGACTTTCTTTACGGTGTGTCGTTGTTTGAAGGTTTTACTTTGTTTGTTATTGTTTTGGCATAAGTATTAAATAGAGTATAAAAACAAGATGATCACTAACTATTAACGCTGCTACATTTTGGCAAATAAAGCGATCTCAATATGGAGCGGGTTAAGGTCACGTATACGATTTTAGATCATGCGTTAGAAGGTAGAGCTTTAACCATTTGGTTTTTTAAGAACAGCCCTCGACCAGATAAATCGCTTCTGGAATGCCAATATCAATCCTCTCTACCTCACCTTGTAGCGCGCTTTTGTCATCAGCGCTCCATTCCTTCTCAGACACACTGTTGCTGTTGAGCTTTTTCCCGCCTTTGAAGTGATACTTAATCTGTAGAGGTAGTGTCTCACCCTGATTATCCAGCTTGATTTTTTTCTCTGTTAGCGGTGCGTCTGATTGATAGCCATCAACGACCTCAAAATTGACGTTTGCAATCAGGTTGTAATAGTCACCATCTACGGCATATTTATCAATAGTATAATGGAGATTTTCATGATGTGCGCTCATCACCTCTGCCGCAGTGTCACCAACATGGATACCAGTGTAAAACGGTGTATTGGCATCTTGAATACGGATCAGCGCCACCTTACCGTCGATAATCTGATACAGAACAGCGGTTCTTTTGTCAGTTGCTTGGTCTATACCACGCTCATTTATAGCGCTCACATAGTAGCATTGCTCATTGTCACTGTTGCCTTTATTCAACCCAAAATCTGTTAATACCTTAGGAGTGATTGCTTGTCCAAAGTCTAGACCTTGATAGCCTGTAGTGCTTACAGTTTGATTATCAGGCATGATGGCGGCGGAAGTGCTTTCTTTTTCTGCTATTGGGTTATTTGTCTCAGTTCCATCCAAGTCAATGGTTTCAGTGCTATCGCTGCCGTTACTTGATAGGTTTGTATTTATTTTTAAATTATCGTCAGAGCGAGTGGCTCCGTTATCATCGATAGACGTTTGCGGTGAGTCGCAGCCTACGAGCAATTGCATACTGCCCATAAGACAAGCCGCTATCAATAGCAGTTTTATTTTTGTAGGTAATAAGGCATGGGGCAAACGCTGATGAGAATGGAACATGATATACTCCTAGAAGTAGCAGAGATACGCGATATATAACACACGCTGTCAGCATAGCATTAATAGCAGTTTCGGGTGAAAGTGGGTAGGGCGTTTTAGTATATACAGCCTATTGTTATATTATTTGCCAATCCGTAATTTCGGATGAATGCTAAGTCTAATCTAACCCTTTTAAGCATTACCTATCGCTTAAAGGGTTTTTTATGTGCTGACCATTGAACAGAAAAGCCAAAAATACCTATATTTTTGGCTTTTTAATGAGAGGATGTTTAGTGATAAAACGCGGGTCTTTAATTAAAATTTATAATTGACGCCCATATAAAATGACCGCCCTGCACCAGCGACGGCAGTGCCCCAATTAGAGTTACCATCCAACTCACCATTTATAGACATGGTTTTGCCTTGACCCATGTAGGCACCGCCTAATGGTAATGCATAGTTTTTATCCAATACATTATCGATGCCTGCCTCAACACTGACAGTGTTCCATTTATAGCCAGTGCTTAGGTTCAGCAGTCCATAGCCAGACGTTTCAATCTCATGACGCGGTGTCGATACCTTGCTTTTAGCAGACACGGCAACCGCTTCGACTTGATTTATCCATCCATTGTTTTCATGGTTAAGTGCGATGCTGCCATTGAGTGGCATGATATTGTATAGGTGAGAGCCAGTGTCTTTATTTTTACCATTGGTGTAGCTGAGTGATCCTGAAACACCCCAGTAACCCCACGCATTAGTTACCAAGTCACGGTCTGCTGTGATATCTAGTCCATATATTTCGGCATCTTGGTTGGTATAACGCATCACATTGTATTGGTTGGTCGTTTGAGTAGTGGCGACAGCATTGTTTGCTGAATCCCATTGTACAGCATCAACATAATCATCTATATGTGAATAGTAAGGCGTCGCCTTAACTCCCCAACTACCATCATCACCGCGCCAATCAAACGTCATGGATAAGATGTTAGACTTTTCTGGAGTTAGGCTAGGGTCACCAAAGTAGCCGTTACCGTCACCAACAGTATTGTTCATAATGGCAGCCATCGGCCATGATGACCAAGTATAGCGTTCATAAAGGCTTGGCGTACGCTCTTTGTGTGTGGCACCTAGTTCTATAGAACGTCGGGTGTCGATGTCATAACGTGCAATTGCGGTCACATCGATATTATCGTCAGTAGTACTACGGTCACTGGCATTAAAAATAGCACTGTCTCGGCCTTGATAGGTCATCATCATAGCGTTGTAACCACTGACTTCATTAGCACTAGTACGCACGTTTTCGTAGCGTGCTCCCAGCTGCGTGGTCCATTTTGGCGCTATTTTCTTTTCCCACTCGCTATAGACCCCAAGCCTTTTGCGTTCACCATTATTGATGTTTTGGAATTCATTTGGTGACATCATCATGGTACCAGAGGCTGGCCATAAATCGTCTAGGCTGTAGTCTTGATATTCAGCACCTACTGTTAATGTCGCTTTGTTGTTTAAATCGATAGTGGCTTTAAGGTTGGTGCCAATGGTTTTGCTATTGGTATACATGGGCATGCCAGCAGCAGTACCATACAAGAATTGTTTATCATCACCAAAGTTCATATAGTGATCGACGTCTTCGTGATAGGCCTGTGCTTCTAATTGTCCCCAATTGAGATCACCTGTATAACGTAAGTTTGATCGATCTAGTTGATTATCTAACATGTCCATGCGCTGGTTTGGATACCGCTCTTCTGGCACCCGTTGCCATAAATAAGCACCTTGTAGTAGATGATGGCCATTTTTATAAGCAATATCTAAAGATTGGTTTTTGCTCGTAAAGGCAGTTGAACCTACTTCATTTTTAGGTAAGTTTTTACCTGCATTGCCTGTGGCTGTGTAGGATTTAAAGTCACCACCAGCCTCGTAGTTATCTGATTTTGCATAGCTACCTTGGTAGCTGAGGCTCAACGTATCATTCGCGATCGTGGTCTCAATATTTTCCCCATAACCATCACCATTGCTACGATAAAATGCACCAATTTCGCCTGATGTAACGATGGTACTGTCTTCTGAAAATGTTGGCTCTGCGGACTCAACGACAATGGTGCCGCCAATGCTATTACCACCAACACTAACAGGAGTGACACCTGCATAGACGGTAGTTTTGGCTACAGAGCTAGGTGCAATATAGGATAGGGGAGTGTTCATGCTGTTTGGACAAGATGCAATAGAATCAACGCCATCTACCAATACGCGCAAACGATTATCAGCCAATCCCCTAATAATCGGTAAGCTTGAGATACCGCCCGCACTCTGAACATTCAAGCTGGGAATTTTTGTCAATATAGTCGCCGTGTCACTGCTTACTAATTGCTTGCTAGCCATATGGCTCTGACTAAAAGTTGCCGTTCCAAGCATACTTGCATTAGCAAGTTTATCTGTTGAATCTGCATAAACGGTTATCGTTGGTAGTTCGGTATGCGGAGTATCGGTAGTATGCTCGTGATCATCTATGATTGTTACATCAGCATAAGCGCTACTAATTTGAAACAAGGCAAGTGCCAACACACTTAGCTTTAAGGTAGGTACAGCGTTCATTGATTGGTATGACATATTGTGTTTCCTGAAAACTTATAAATACGTGATAAAAGGGAATGTATTTTTATTATCGACACCGCCATATATTTCATTGTTCCACTTAACATTTGCCTCTATCGCATGTTGGTACATAGCCAGGCTTTTAGCTTATGCATAGCTCGTATAACAAGCTGATAAAAGCTTTTGTATTGAATGCAGAAAAACATGTTGTATGACTTGGTGTCATCAACATCTATAAGGCATTAGAGATTAGACTCTATTAATGGTGACCGATTAAATAGTCAGGAAGGAGGGCGGAGCACGTAGGAATGGTCGTAAAAATCTCGATACCTGGTAGGTGTCTGCACCAATCCATCGCTTTGTGATCACAGTAGCGAACACGATAGGAATCAGAGCAAGTGGATCTAGAACGGTTGGTGTAATGACAGCTGACATAGCTGTACAGATATCACAACTATTATGCTGTTTGGCACCATCATCTTGGTTCAGTAGCTGATCTGCGAGATCTAATGCTGGCGTGTTTGAGCTATTGGCAGCACCAGTAACTGTCGGTGCGTGTACCGTAGATGATATGCTTAGATGATGCTGTGTGGTTGAGTGATGATTATTAGAGGCTGATACGATAGGCGCAAGCTCAATACAAATACCGTGACCTAAGCTAGCCTCATCATCCCAAAGCGGGGTCAGCAATGGTGTGATGTGCATCAACCATGCAACGCATGCTAATAGCATACCTGCACACATTATTGCTGGTGATAGCAATGAATAGCGCCGTGCAAGATTAAGATGCTTTGAGATCATTAGATAGCTATCGCATAAGTCTTGCACGGGAGACATTGATATAAATCGAATAGATATTGATACGTTATGATAAGTTAATTTAACAAAACTTATTAACAATACTATTGTAAATGAATTGACTCACCTCATACAAGGAGCATGTTCTCAAAACTATGTAAAAATATATAATATGTAGTGGTATATCTAATGTGTTTACTTTATTGAGCTTGCCCAAGATCGTCTAAAATAGCGCACTCTGCATTATCATCACCTGCACAATGATCAAAAGAGTTCTGTAGCGAGTCGACCATCTCTTGCAATTGAGCTATTTTTTGATTGAGCGTTTCGATGTGTTCCTGTGTCAATTGCTTAACATCCGCGCTATGACGATTGGTGTTTTTGCGCAGATACAGTAATTCTTTCATTTGCTTGGATGAGAACCCTAAGTCACGAGAATGTCTCAAAAAGCATAAGTCGTCGATATCGTCTTTAGAATACAAGCGATACCCTGAGTTCGAACGATTTACTGTTTCTAGCAAGCCAATCTGCTCATAGTAGCGAATCATTTTGGTAGAGATACCTGATTGCTTTGATGCTTGACCAATATTCATATTTATCCTCCTAACTCAAAAAGAGACTTAAATAACAAAAGGGTTTAACCATTAATGTTTAAACCCTATATGGATATCCTTTACGATTCTATATTTACTCTGTAAGGATAGGTGCTTTAAAGTACTTGAGGCGTAACGCATTACCTAAGACGAAAACAGAAGACAGTGCCATTGCGCCTGCCGCAAAAATGGGTGAGAGCAGGATACCAAAGGCGGGATACAAGACACCTGCGGCAATCGGAATCAAGGCGACATTATAAATAAATGCCCAAGCCAGATTTTGTCTGATATTACTGATAGTTGCTTTACTCAAGGCAATCGCAGTAGGCACGCCTTGCAGACTACCTGACATTAGCACCACTTCAGCCGCCTCAATCGCCACGTCTGTGCCTGTACCAATGGCCAATCCAACATCGGATTGAGCCAATGCAGGGGCATCATTGATACCATCACCAACAAATGCCACTCGGCCATATTGTTCTTGCAACTGGCGTATTGCATCCACTTTGCCTTCGGGCAACACTTCTGCCACTACCTGATCAATACTTAATGTTGCAGCAATCGCTTGGGCGGTATGGCGATTATCGCCTGTAATCATAGCCATTTTTAAGCCTAACTGATGTAGTGCAGCGATGGCGGCATGAGTTGTCTCTTTAATAGGGTCGGCAACGGCAATGATAGCGGCCAATTGCTGATCAATAGATACATAGAGTGGGGTTTTACCTTCTTGCCCCAAACGTAGCGCATCTTGTTCAAAAGGCGCAACATCAAGCCCCAATTGTTGCATATAACGATCTGCGCCAATGTGAATTATTTGTCCTGCCACGTTTGCTTGAATGCCCAAACCTGTCATCGCCTCAAAGTCAGTGATAGGGAGTAGTTGGATATTCTGTTGTTCTGCGGCTTGTACAATGGCCAAGGCAATGGGATGCTCAGACTTTGCTTCAACCGATGCCACCACACGTAAGACATGTTCTTTCTCAAATCCTTGTTGGACTTGAAAATCCGTTAACGTAGGTTTGCCTTCAGTCAATGTACCTGTTTTATCAACGGCAACCACGCTCACGTCCTGAAGCATTTGTAGCGCTTCACCTTTACGAAATAGCACACCCAATTCTGCACCGCGACCCGTGCCGACCATAATAGAGGTGGGGGTGGCCAATCCCATTGCACAAGGGCAGGCCACAATGAGCACGGCAACCGCATTGATTAAACCAAAGGTTAAGGCAGGGTCAGGGCCAAAAATCAACCAAACTATAAAGGTTAATGCTGATAAAAACATCACCGCTGGTACAAACCACATGGTGACTTTATCCACCAATGCTTGAATCGGTAATTTAGAGCCTTGGGCTTGTTCTACCATACGAATGATTTGCGCTAATACAGAATCTTCACCGATGGCCGTTGCCCGAATATTCACGGTGCCGTTTTGATTGATAGTACCGCCGACCACTTGATCGCCTGCTTGTTTTTTCACAGGAACAGGTTCGCCAGTAATCATAGATTCATCAATATAACTGTGACCGTCAACGACTTCGCCATCGATAGGCACACGCTCGCCTGGACGAATCTCAACGATCATTTGTGCGGTGACGTCTTCTACAGGGACTTCAATGACTTTACCATCTTGCTGAACACGGGCGGTCTTTGCCTGCATACCTACTAAGTGCTGAATGGCCCCAGAAGTACGGCCTTTGGCTTTTTCTTCAAAATAACGACCTAATAATATCAAGCTTACAATCATGGCAGCGGCTTCATAATAGACGTTCACCGTGCCTTCAGGTAACGCTTGCGGGATAAAGGTCGCTATTAGAGAAAAGCCATATGCTGCGATAGTACCAATCGCCACTAGCGAGTTCATATCTGGCGCAAAACGTAATAAGGCTGGCACGCCTTTTTGATAAAAGCGTCGGCCTGGAAAGAGTAATACCAATGTGGTCAAGACAAACTGTATTAGCCAACTTTGCTGAGTGCCGAGGTTATTCACTACCCACATATGAAAGGCGGGAATCATATGCGAGCCCATTGCTAGAATGAATACGGGCAGTGACAACAGCGCAGAAAGTCCTAAATCTCGTTTAAGCTGATTTTGCTCTGAGGCTTTTTTATCTTGTCGATTACTTTGGTCTTGTTCTACCAGTTTGGCCTCGTAGCCCGCTTTTTTAACCGCCTCAATTAAGTCACTCGTTTTTATTTGCGCATCGCCTTTAATCCAAGCGCGTTCAGTCGCAAGGTTTACTGCGGCTTGTTGCACGCCAGCGACTTTGGCCAAGGATTTTTCTACCCGCCCAACACACGATGCACAGCTCATACCTTCTATGGATAGCTCGATAGGCTTGGTTTCAGTCACTTTATAGCCTGCGCGCTCTACCGCTTTATTTAACTGGGCTACATCTAAAGGCTGAGATGAGTAAACAGTCGCCTGTTCAGTGGCAAGATTTACCTCGGCTTTTTCAACATATTCAATGTTTTTTAATTGTTTTTCGATACGCCCGACGCAAGACGCGCAACTCATGCCTTCAATGCTCAGCACTTCATGATAAATAGGGGCTTTAGTGTTTTTTGTTTTCATAACAACCTCTGTCGTTTTTAATTCTGTTTTTAATTCTGTTTTTAATCGTATTTTTAATCTATGGTGACAGCATATAGGTTGACATCATGGTAAGGTCAAGCGTATTTATATAATACTTTTAAACCCGTTTATAGTATCGTCTTATATTTGGCGTTAAGCTTAAAATAGCTCAATTATGGTTTATTGTTGAAGGTATGGCGGCATTAATTCTAAAATAGGGCAGGATAAATGACTGATAATAAGATAAACTGCCCAGCGAGCGCTGATAGGGTTCGATAACTCTCGATCAATTCACTGTATTTGGCTACTAGCGAATAAAACACCAATAATAATAAACGCTGCTAGTAATGACAGAGCACGTAGTCAACAGCAGGTGATATCAGCACTGTTAACACAAAATATTTATACAAGACCATTGATATTAAGGCACATCACTATGGAAGAAGTACCAAATACGATAGAACAAAGACCCGTATTCATGCCCAAAGTCAACAGTGACAATTTGGTAAAAACGGATATGGTTATGTTTGAGCGACATGTGGGATTTGCGACCAGACAAAAGAAAAAATCCATCAATGACTTACAACAGGTCATTCGTAAAAAGTATGGCTTTAAGCAAGTGTTAGAGCTGTCTAGCAAATCTGGTAATAAGCTGAGTTTTCCGCTAAGTCCGTTTAGCTTAAAAATTACCGATGAGCATGATGGCAAGTCATATAGTGTCGAAAATGCTTTTCAAGCCAGCATGATCTTTGAAGATGGTGGTCCTTACACGGATTTGCTGACTGCGCCGCCAAGACAAGCCCGAAAGGATGAGCGATTGATGATCTCGGGCGAGCTCATTGGCTACAACTATTTTGGTATGGAATGGGGCGTAGAGCCGTTAACGACATTTTATGATTGGCTATACGTGAATGCGCTCAAGCAAAACCCTCAGCTGCATGAGGAAGTGATTCAATATCAGGGCTTCACTGATATTACCTTTAATCCTAAAAAATCTATCCATAGTGCAGCGTATGCGTTGGCGCTGTTTGTGGCACTGCATAAAAGAGAGTTGCTCGATAATGTTGAAGACCCAATGACATTTTATGACTTATGCAATAATTTTAAAATCAGCAATACTGAGCATCTATTGGAAGATGGTTGGGTCTGATTATTAAATCAGTGCTTGCTTAAGTTTGCTTGAGCCGAAAGCCACGATACATAATGTATCGTGGCTTTTTTATGTCTCTATGTTTAAAGCTATTAGGGCGTGTCTTCGTTTCAAAAATGGTGATAAAAATGAGATAAATTGCCGTCAAACAAGAAAAATAGCGCAGATAATATCGGGATATTAGCCAGCTATTTGATGATGTTTGGCAAGATTTAGCCATTTTTAGCCCATTTAGATGACTGTCGAGTGAATTGAAGACATGCCCTAGTAAACATATTTAAGCATTATAGCCAATAGTTCTCTTGGACATAGGCGATACAGAGATTATAAAATGCTTGAGCTGGGGGAGAGATAGATTTATCAGCAAGTTTGAAGATACCGATCTGTCGGTTTAAAGAAGGGTCCACTAAATCTATCCAAACGAGTTCCGGCTCATTCGCAGGGAAGGCAAGCTTGGGTAGAGTAGTAATACCTAGATCATTACGCAATAAAGAAAACAGCGATGTGATGTTTTCTACCGTGTACCTTGCCCTGCGATTGAGCGCTTCGGCTGGCGTGTTTTCGAGCAATCTACAAGTACCGTTATAAATAAACGGCTGGGTCATGAGCTGCTGCCATGTTAGCCCTTGCGATTGATTTAACTCGTTGTTCAGCTCGTTGTTTTTCAGACAGACCACGCCAATGGGATCTGATATAAGTAAAGTGAAATCTATATTCGTTTGATCAATACTGGTGCAATTGCCCAATGCCAAATCAATTTCTCCGGCTAACAATCGATTGGCCACACCGACAGAGTTATCATCTATCAATACAATCTCGATATCAGGATATTTTTTTGAGTATTCAACCAATACGCTAGGTAACAATTTAGTCACTAGCGACGGTACGCTTGCAATCTTAATCTTACCTTTTTCGCCAGACGCAGAGGCTTTTAAGTCGTCTTCTAGCGCTTGATAAATGCTAAGAAACTGCTCAATCTTTGGTAAGCAGGTTTCACCGAAAGGCGTGAGTAGAGCTTTGTTTCCTACTTCAAATAATCGCTGTCCTAAGGTTTTTTCTAATTCCTTTATTGAGGCTGATAAAGCAGCTTGCGAGCGATTGGCACGATCAGCCGCCGCACGAAACCCTCCTTCTTCCACGACAAATAAGAAATGACGCAATTGCTGTAGCTTCATATTCAGACCATCCAAAACTATTCTTTAATAACTTATCTTAAATGATAGATTAAATCTATCAAAATTCAAATTTAATTAGTTAGATTTATCGTTACTAATTGAGTAGGATAAGTCATGTAGCAATTGGCAGTGACTAAATAAATCTCAAATCGCTTACTGCTGAAACCACTTATCAAAGGACATGACAATATGATGACTCACTCAAACAAACAGGCCGTTAAAACCTCGCTTTATGCATCTAAAGCACCTTTGGAGTGGGCCATCACTAATAATGGGACCTTATACACTGCCCAAATTCCTATCGATGAAAATGGTGATGTGGTTGCAGGCGGTATTGAAGCGCAAACTCGCCAAACGCTAGACAATCTTAAGCACACGCTAGAATGTGCCAATGTTGGCATGGATTCGGTATTACAGGTCATGATCTATGTGACCGACCGCGACTATCTAAAAACCGTCAATCAAGTTTATGCTGAATATTTTGAAGCACCTTATCCAAATCGGGCAGCACTGGTAATAGCTGGATTGGCTCGTGAAGAGATGCTGGTTGAGCTAGTCGTATATGCCGCTGTGCCTTAAATCTAATTTTAATATCCCATCTTTTAATACCTTATCAAGGAAGCTCTTATGTCAGTCCAAACGACCCAACAGATATTGCAGCAAGACCCAACCAAGTCACTTTACATCAATGGTGAATGGCAGGCAGGCGTGGACACACTTGCCAATATTAATCCGTCCGATACCAGTGAAATCATTGGTGAGTTTGCACAAGCGAGTAGCGATCAAGTCAAAGATGCCATTGCGGCGGCGCGTCAAGCCCAGCCAAAGTGGGAAGCGACTCCTTTAGAAAAGAAGCAGTCTATCCTACAAGCAATTGGCGATGAAATGATTGCTCGCTGTGATGAGCTAGGTACGCTGTTGTCTCTTGAAGAAGGTAAGCCGTTTGCGGAAGGTCGCGGCGAGATTTACCGCGCAGGTCAGTTCTTTCATTACTATGCGGCTGAAGTATTGCGCCAAATGGGTGATACGGCTGATTCAGTACGTCCTGGTGTCAAAGTCGAAGTCACCCGCGAAGCAGTCGGTGTGGTCGCCATTATTTCGCCTTGGAATTTCCCAACCGCCACTGCTGTATGGAAAATCGCGCCAGCTTTGGCTTTTGGTAACAGTGTCATTTGGAAGCCTGCCAATTTAACGCCAGCTAGCGCGGTCGCATTGGCTGAAATCATTCATCGCCAAGGCCTGCCAGCAGGGACATTTAACTTACTATTGGGTGGCGGCTCGTCAGTCGGTGATGCGCTCATCAATTCTACAGACATCGACGCGGTTAGCTTTACGGGCTCTGTACCAACAGGCCGCAAAGTTGCTGCTGCGACTGCACCAAATTTTATCCGTTGTCAGCTTGAGATGGGCAGCAAAAATGCCTTGGTTATCGCTGATGATGCTGATTTGCAAGTTGCTATTGATGCAGCGGTCGCTGGTGCGTTCGGCGGTTCAGGGCAGAAATGTACGGCTTCTTCACGCCTCATCGTGATGGACGGTATTCATGATGCCTTCGTCGAAGGTGTGATTGCTAAAATGAAAACCTTAAAGGTCGGTCATGCACTTGATGACGGTATTTTTATGGGCCCTGTCGTCGATGACAAGCAGCTGGCATCAAACATGGACTGGATCGAAAAAGCCAAGCAGTCTGGTGCTAATTTAGTGTTTGGTGGTGAGCGTTTAGAGATGCCACATGACGGCTACTATATGTCGCCGACGTTATTTACTGAGACGGACAACAGCTGGGATATCAACCAAGAAGAAGTGTTTGCCCCGCTGGCGTGTGTCTTGCGTGTCAAAAATCTAGAAGAAGCGATTGCGATGACCAATGATACGCGATTTGGTCTGACGGGCGGCATCATCACCCAGAGCTTACGCAACAGTGCAATGTTCAAAGAGCAAGTACAAGCAGGCTGTGTCATGGTCAATCTAGCAACTGCGGGTACTGACTATCACGTGCCATTTGGTGGTCGTAAACAGTCAAGCTTTGGCCCGCGTGAGCAAGGTCAATATGCCAAAGAGTTCTATACCGTCGTCAAGACCGCTTATCAAAAAGCGTACTAGGGATGTCTTAACAAGAATACTCGTCGCTATCTGAACGTGCTGTACCAAAAGGTACTTACTTGCTAAAGATAGCGGCTATCGATAAAAGTATTAAAAGGAATTGATATGTACCAAGACCATATCGTCATTGATGGATTACAGTATAGCCATTGGGATCGTGACTACTTTAAGATGCTACAAGCCAGTGGTATCAATGCGGTACACGCTACATTGGTCTATCACGAAGACGCTCGTCAGACCATGACCCGCTTTAGCGAATGGCATGTACGCTTTGAGCAAAACTCAGATCTTATATTACCCGTGTACTCAGTGGCTGATATTAAAACGGCAAAAGAGCAAGGTAAAGTTGGCATCTTTTTTGGCGCGCAGAACTGCTCACCAATCGACGATGAAATTAGTTTGATTAGCGTGATGCGTCGTCTGGGTCTATTGATCATGCAGCTGACTTACAATAACCAGAGCTTACTAGCGACAGGCTGTTATGAGCAGAATGACAGTGGCATCACCCGATTTGGTCAGCAAGCCATCGCTGAGATGAATCGTGTCGGTATGATTATCGACATGTCACACAGCGCTGAGCGTTCAACGCTTGAGGCGATAGAAGTGTCATCGCGTCCGATATGTATCAGCCATGCCAATCCGACCACGGCTCATGATGCGCTGCGTAATAAATCGGATACGGTTATCAGTGCCTTGACCCAAGCAGGCGGATTGTTAGGGTTTAGTTTATACCCGTTTCATTTGCCAAATGGTAGTGACTGTACGCTTAATGATTTCTGCACCATGATTGCCAATTGCGCTGATAAGTATGGTGTTGAGCATTTAGCGATTGGCAGTGATTTATGTCTTAATCAACCACAAGCTGTACTTGAGTGGATGCGTAATGGACGTTGGTCAAAAGCGATGGACTATGGCGAAGGCAATGCCAGTAATTCAGGTTGGCCAGATACTTTGCCATGGTTCGCTGGCAAAGACGGTATGGAAAATATCTATAACGGTCTGCTAAAGCACGGTTTTAATGAAAGTGATGCTGGAAAAGTCATCGGTCAAAACTGGTTCGATTTTTTAGAGCAAGGCCTAAAACCTTTGGCTTAACCAGCTATTTAAAGAGTTATTTTAATCAATGGTTGCTCGACATCGTTATAAGACGACAGTCGTGTTATAGCGTATATCTGTTTGAAGTAGGTAATTTTAAATTAGATAGGTATGTATAGTGAGGTTGTTTTATCGCACCCTCATTGCTACCACTCTGATCTAAAACGCAACGTTAGCATTAGTATATGGAGCCACATCATGGCCGATTTAAAGGGATTTAATCAAAATGAGCAAGGACGCTCAACTCCTGTTAATCAAGGAACAAGTGAGTCCGAAGCCGCCGCTATTTCTACCGATACGTTAGGTCTCAAAAACCCCGCGTTTTGGTACAGTGGCGGATTCATTGTAGCCTTTGTTTTGATGGCTATTTTTGCAGAAGCACGCTTAGCAAAAATAGTCGAAGTGGGCTTCGCGTGGTCCGTCAAGATATTTGGACCTTTTTGGCAGATTTTGCTACTAGCGACCTTTGTCATTGCTTTGGCCGTCGGTGCTGGCCGTACAGGTCGCGTGATATTAGGCAATCTACCCGTACCTGAGATAGACAGTTTCAAATGGATGGCCATTCTTTTCTGCACACTATTGGCTGGGGGCGGGGTTTTTTGGGCTGCCGCTGAACCCATCGCGCATTTCGTGTCAGCACCTCCTTTATACGGTGAGTCAGCCGATCTACAGCAACGCGCTTTTAACGCTTTGTCTCAATCATTTATGCATTGGGGTTTTCTGGCGTGGGCGATTGTAGGTAGTTTAACCGCGATTGTGATTATGCATCTGCATTATGACAAAGGCTTACCGTTGAAGCCTCGTACGCTTCTTTATCCTATGTTCGGTGAGCGTGTACTTACTGGCCAAACGGGCGCAATAATCGATGCTTGCTGTATCGTTGCAGTGGCTGCCGGTACTATCGGTCCTATTGGTTTTTTGGGCTTACAAACCAGCTATGCGCTGAATGAATTGTTCGGTATTCCCGATACGTTCACGACTCAGCTAATCATTATTGTCTTTGCCATCGTGCTCTATACGTTGTCTGCGATCAGTGGTCTGACTCGTGGTATGCAGCTACTCAGCCGCTTTAACGTCATTTTGGCTTTTGCGCTGATGATCTTTATTTTGATATTTGGACCGACCAATTTTATTGTCAACGGCTATATCCAAGGTGTGGGTACGATGATTGACAACTTCGTTCCAATGGCAACCTTTCGCGGTGATGAGGGTTGGCTGAGCTGGTGGACGGTATTCTTCTGGGGTTGGTTCTTAGGTTATGGTCCGATGATGGCGATATTTATCGCTCGTATTTCACGCGGTCGTACTATCCGCCAACTGATTACGACAGTCTGTATTATTGCACCGCTTGTGACGTGCTTTTGGTTTACGGTCGTTGGGGGCTCTGGTCTGGCTTTTGAGATTGCCAATCCAGGTAGTGTGAGTATTGCCTTTGAGGGTTTTAACTTGCCAGGTGCACTATTAGCCGTCACGCAGCAACTACCATTTCCTTTGATTACCTCGATATTGTTCTTAATTTTAACCACAGTGTTTATCGTTACCACAGGCGATTCGATGACTTATACCATCAGCGTGGTCATCAGTGGCGAGCGTGAACCAAACGCCATGATTCGTACCTTTTGGGGCATCATGATGGGTGTAACGGCGATTGTTTTAATCTCGCTTGGTTCAGGTGGCGTGACAGCATTGCAGTCCTTTATCGTCATTACGGCAGTGCCAGTTTCTTTCGTCCTGCTGCCTTCGTTATGGAACGGACCACAAATCGCACAAAAAATGGCACGAGAGCAAGACTTGTATCGTCCTAACAAAGTAGAGGTGAGACATAAAATCAGCGAAGAAAAACTCGCTAAAGCGTCTACAGAAAACAAAATCTCTGCAGAAAAAAGCTTATAAAAAAAGCATGACATAAAAAACTGTGTGATGTTCTAGATTATTAAACGGTAAATACTAAACCAGCCACTATCTATACTGCTGATTTCTTATTTACCGATAGATATTATCATTGACATTGTTAACGAAGCTGCTGGCTCGATATATTAGGTAAGGTAGTGAAATTATGAATATGGTTTATGCGAATAATAAAAGTATCGATGTCAAACCGCCTTCACTGGGTACAGGTTTTCGTACTCGTGATGTGATTATGGATGCCCAAAGATTGGGTGCGATGCATCAAACCCGTATTAGCTTTGTGCGTACATTACTACGCAAGATTGATAAAGAAAAATGGACGCTCAGTACTCATTTGTGGGATTTAGATGAGAATGGTTATGGCAAAGTTATCTATCGTCTACATACGCCAGAGCATCTATATCATTTGGTGGTGTTCTGCAACGAGCTGGCTGATGAAGAGCGTAACGATAGAGTTATTGCCCAAAAATGGGATGTGACATTTGGTCTGGTGTTTGGCGAGATAAGCGGAGAGTTACTGGATAACTTACAAGCCAATGTGCCGTTGCAAGAAGCAGGTCGCAACTCTAATATGCTGATGGTGCTGGCACGCGCAAACAAGAGCGTACGAGTCTTTGATCATATCGTGAGCTCACTCGCTGCCGGTCAGCAACCAGATTTAGAGGTGTTAGCGCAAGTGGGTTATATCTTGCGTACCACGGCGGTCTATGGCAATGGTAAATTTGGCATTTATGATTTTAAACCGTTAGATCATAGCGCAGACTTTGACCAATCGTTTCGCGCGCAGATGTGTGCTGTGTATCTACTACGTGAGTTTAGCCTAGACTGGGTCGATTATTTGGCGCAGAAAAAGGGCGGTAGTAAAGCGGTTGCGCTGCATCCAGAGATTAAGCGTTATTTGGGGATTGGTAATGCCACTGGTTTGGGTATGGCGCCGTATTTGATTAATCATCCTTGTGTGGTTGATCAATGGCTGACAACCCGTGAGGAAGCGCTGCAATCGACATTAATATGTCAGATTGAACCCAAAGAAACGGCGCATTTTGCCAGTTTAATCAAACGCGCTATTCAGCATTTTGGCGAGATTGTCACCATCAATGAGCAGCAAATAAAACTCAATGAAACGGTCGTCACAGAATTAATGGTACTACAAAACAATTTGATGACTACTATCAATCATTATGTGACATGGGCGGAGTTCTTGCAAGCGCACCATGATTTGAGTCTTGAGAGCCAAGAGGTCATCATTTCTTGCTTGATGGAGCTATATCCTGAGCGTGTTGATGCGTTTCAAGAGAAAATAAATGCCGATGAAACCTTGTCGCTACCGAAGGGCAAGGTGATTCAAGATTTGATTGATGTACTGGAGCGACATTATCAGTGGGCGATTAATATTGATTTTAGCCAGCCTGAGAATAGTCATTGGTTTTGGTATCGTTCGGTGGATAAAGAAGAGCCACGCCTAGGTGTGCGCGGGCAAGAGGTAGGCGCAGATCGTGAGCTTGCACTAGACATCGCAAGGCAAGCAAGCAAGCTGTACTTCGCGCTCAAACAAGTCAACGCTCAACAACTGATATCTGAGTTTATTCTAAACCAACCAAAGTACCGCTCAATTGCGCGCCGTGTTTGGACAATGGGACATAAACAGTTGGGTGATATTCAGATGAATGTCTTACACAAAGACGCGTTACCTATGCATCTGTTACGATGTAAATTGTCGATGTTTGGTGCAACCAAGTTTGATCCGAGATCGGATCGCTGGGTGCGAATCACCTTGTTCCAAGGCGCACCTTTATTTGCAGAAGTGCATAGTGATGAATGGCTGTTTCCTTTATTACCAGATTTGTCGACAGAGCAGGGAGGTTTGACTCATGATCGTATCGCATAATGAAATCGTAGCAATGGTGTATAAAGCCTTTACTGGGATGCATCGAGAAGTTGGGGAGGCTGATGTAATCGCTACGATGGTTGCTGAATTACAGATGGCAGGCTTAGATGGCGTCAGACACTTTAACAATGCTAGCCCATATATTCTAACCGAGAGTGATACGCCAATCGATATCGTCCATCAAGAGGATGGCGCTATGCGTTTAGATTTGCACGGTAGTAGCTTGGCTTGTCATTTGCCGACGATCATCGATTACGCCCTTGAAAAAATGGGCGATACAGCACACTTTCATATTTATCTGCAGAACTGTCATAACCGCTGGCTGGCCTATAGTGAGCTGGTAGGGCTGGCGGCCAAAGGCTATGCTTGTTTGGCCAAATGGGACAATGGCTCTGTGCCCAAGCATACGTTATTTACGTTGAATCAAGGGTTTGTCTATCCTGACCTTTACTTTTTTGACAAGGCACAGTCAAATTACAATACCAATGATATGGTTATTGAGATTGCGACTCAAAACTTCGATATCGAACATGATATCCAGCATTTCGATCGTAAAATATCGACAGACGAGCTGTTTGAAACTCATCAGCGCGCATGGAAAGAGGGCATCTATGTCGATGACGAACAGTGGGCGATACTCAAAAAAACGGCAGCGGCTATATTGGTTGAAAATAGTGAAGCATCCAGTCGCGGCGCGGGCGGAGTATAAAACAAAACCTGTTAATTATATTAATTATGCTACGAAACAGATTTCTATATGATGAGTAATTAGTCGTTTGGTGCGTGCGCTATATTCTCATCCCAATATGGCGGCGTGCCATAGTAGTTGGTCATAAAGTTAATAAAGCACCTAACTTTGTGAGGTAGTAGTTTTCTATGGGCATAGACTGCATACAACCCTAAAGGGTTAGGTTCATATTCTGGCAACACTACCACCAACTTGCCAGTACTTAACGCTTCGCTAGCAATGAAAGTCGGCTGTAATATCAATCCTCCGCCTGCAATAGCTGCTTCAACGAGTACATCACCATTATTACTATGAAAAACGCTACGTTCTTTGAACTGTTTGGTCTTTAGGTATTTGTAGATTTGACCCTTAGTTTCTACATTCATATAGCTATAATGCAAATAGCGATGCGACTCTAAATCCTCAAGCTGCTTAGGTGTGCCATGAGTTTTGAGGTACTCGGGCGAAGCGCATAACACCACGCGAATCGGAGCAATCTGCTTGGCGATAAGCGACGAGCTTTGGAGCTGTCCGATACGCAGTGCAATATCAAACCCTTCTTCAACGATATCTACTTTTCGATCACTCAACTGCAGATCAACGGTAACTGACGGATAGCGCTCCTGAAAATCAGTGATGAGTTTTGCCATATGCTTTAAGGCAAAGGACACGGGCGCACTGATGCGCAGGACGCCTTTAGGATGCTGCTGTAAGCCGCCTAACTGTGATGCCATCTCATCAATGCTCAGTAAAATCTGCTGCGCATGCGTAAAATATTGACTGCCAGCTTCTGTCAGGCTGACTTTGCGGGTAGTGCGGTTGAGCAGGCGAGTATGTAGTTCCTCCTCTAGCTTTGCCACATACTTGCTTACTAGCTGCGGCGAGAGCTGCATCGTAATAGCCGCTTTACTAAAGCTACCTTCTGTCACTACCGCGACAAAAGCGCGCATGGCATCGATTCTATCCATATCTGTCCTTATAACTCTCTCGATATCAAATCCACTATAAACAGTATGTTGATAATTATTCAATATAACTGATCTTACTCTTTTATAGCGTTGATAGTAAAGTGTGCCTATATCATTTTCGACACTATTTATTCTAACCATACGTTATGGAGTAAGCATCAATGAAATCATCACTATTAAATACTATTTTGACATCAAAAGCTGGAGTGGCGGCTTTAGTTCTTCGTGTACCCGTTGGCCTGATTTTAGCAGCCCATGGCGCCCAAAAGTTGTTTGGCTGGTTTGGTGGCAATGGATTGGCAGGTACGGCTCAATGGTTAAGCAGTATGGGTATGGAGCCGGGTTATTTGATGGCGATACTAGCAGGTGGTGCTGAGTTCTTCGGTGGTCTGGCTCTGGTATTAGGTTTGCTAACCAGACCGGCCGCTTTAGCCGCAGCTTTTACCATGTTGGTGGCTATTTTTTCTGTCCATATCAGTAATGGGCTGTTCGCTGATAATGGTGGTTATGAATACGCATTAACCTTGATGGTGGCTACGCTTGCTCTAGCCATCCAAGGTGGCGGCTCCCTCAGTATGGATAAAGTATTATCAGAAAAATTAGGATAGGTTTTATAGTTGTAAATGGGATCATTCAATTTCAGTGAATAAAGCCATTTGAAAATAGCCATTTAAGACAAGCAACAAGGAGAAAGCCATGACAACGCTTTTATCTAATGAGTCAGTCAGCCAGCCTGTACTGTTTATACCGCATGGTGCAGGGCCTTGTTTTTTTATGGATTGGCAACCAGCGGATACGTGGCATGAGATGGCAACGTTTTTAGAGGGCATTTCTGCTCGTTTGCCTGAGCGACCAAAGGCTATCTTGATCATTAGTGCGCATTGGCAGACAGCTGAATTTAGTATCACCGCTAGTAAGCAACCTGATCTCATTTATGATTATTATGGCTTTCCTGAACATACTTACAGTTTGACTTATCCAGCCTCAGGCGCACCAGCATTGGCGGAGAAAGTCAGTAGTCTACTGACAGAGGTAGGGGTAAGCAATAAACAAGATGCGGAGCGTGGGTTTGATCACGGGGTATTTATACCGCTCAAGCTAATGTTCCCTGAGGCGGATATTCCAGTGGTGCAGCTATCTTTGCGTCATGATTTAGACCCACAAGCGCATTTGGCTGCTGGTCAGGCATTGGCGTCATTGCGTACAGAGGGTGTGCTAATCGTCGGTAGCGGCATGAGCTTTCATAATATGCGCGGTTATGGCGATACCAGTTTTACTGAACCGTCAGAGCGTTTTGATGAATGGCTAACGAATACTGTAGAATCAGTAGATTCGAATAAACGACTCACGGTCTTGGCCAATTGGAAAAATGCTCCTCACGCGCTTGACTCACATCCGTTAGGGGCAGAGGAGCATTTGTTACCGCTTATGATCGCGGTGGGTGCAGCAGGACGTGACAAAGGGCACAAGGTTTACTCCCAGCAAGTGCTAAAAACGCAGTTGTCTGCTTTTCAGTTTGGGTAAACTTAGTCAGCCACGGCTATGGACATGCTTTATTCAAGTTCATTGATCAACTGTTTCATCTCAGCAATTTCACGTTTTTGTGCTTTTATAATATCATCAGCAAGCTGCTGTACACGCGGATCTTCGATATCGGCATGGGTGCTGGTGAGAATGGCAATCGAATGATGGGGTATCATTGCTTGCATCCAATCCACTTGATCGACAGTTGCTTGTGATCTGACGCCCCAAATACCAATAGCAAACATCAATACGCTTATACCGTATATCATTAAATTGACCTTGGTCTTTTTATACATATTAGTCATAAATGCCAACATGACGACTGCCATACCGGCACCCATGTAGAGTGCCATATACGCTCGGGTTTCGCTAAAGTAAATGTGATCCCATTGATAAGTATTGAAATACATCATGATGTACATCACAATCGTAGACGTCACAATCATCAGGGTGAACTTTACATAAGGGTTCATGCTCTGTTGATGATCCATGTTGTTTTGATCTGAAGCATTCATAGTATATCTCCTATTGTTTTAATAATATTAGAACCAGAATTTAACCCCCGCAGTCAAACTACTGCTATCAACCGATTCATTATCTTGACGTCTTAGTGATCGAGCTTTACCAAGTGCGGTCTCATAACTAACTCCCAGATAAGGTGCTAGCTGTCGATTGAACGTTTCATAAATCAGCCTGACCTCGGTTTCCATCTCGTTTAAGCCTTTGGTAATACCATTATTATGATCATCTTTACTGAAAGTCGTCAACCCCACCTCCGGTATGACCACCCAATGCTGGTCGAAACGCCATTCGTACTCTGCACCTAAATCAAGACGAAGTTGACCATCAGTATATAAATAGGCTCTCGCATCCGTTTCGATAAAATAAGGCGCGGTACCGACAATACCTGCCATTATGGCAGCGTTATCGTTTTCAGTATCGTAAGCGACACCAGCTTCACCATTCCAAAAAATACTCAGTGGTTTCCAATAGGCAAGCGAGCTCAAGCTATCGATTTCTTTATCATCTTTAGTCTGAGCACTACCTTCCGTGCGTAGTCTTATACGTTTGCTATCAGTACCGTACCAACCCGTCGCTTCGAAGTTGATTTGATCTTCATCAAACTGATAGCCCAAGTCGTCTACTGAGACTCCCCATAATGGCATGCTGCCCATCATCATTGGTTTACCATACTGTCCGTAAGGAACCCCATTTGAATAGTCTGGACTGCGAGCATCAGCTGGTGGCTGCCCACCTTGCATACCCGACATATCCATACTGCCATGATCCATATCGGACATATCGCCCGACATATCCATACCACTGTGATCCATATCAGACATATCGCCTGACATATCCATGCCACTGTGATCCATACCAGACATATCGCCTGACATATCCATGCCACTGTGATCCATACCAGACATATCGCCTGACATATCCATGCCGCTATGATCCATACCCGACATATCCATACTCGACATCTCAGCAGCTGTTGCAAAAGAGGATGTGAGCAAGACTAGCGATGACAAACCAATGAATGACAGATTTTTCTTAGATATTTTCATAATAAGCCTCATATTCGAAGGTTTGTTAAACGACGGCAACTTCTCTGAACATGCCGGCTTCCATGTGATAAAGCAGATGGCAATGCCACGCCCATCGTCCAACTTCTCCCGTCACATCGAAGCTAATCTTTTGCGCTGGCTGCACCACAATCGTATGTTTACGTACCTGAAAGTCTCCAGATGGCGTGCGCAAGTCGCTCCACATCCCATGCAGATGCATCGGATGGTTCATCATCGTGTCATTGACTAAGGTAATACGCACACGCTCGTTAGGCTTAATATTGACAGGCGTTGCATCCTTAAACATGACACCATCCAACGCCCAAATATAGCGCTCCATGTTACCCGTTAAATGTAGCTCGATTTCTCGGGTAGGCTTACGCTGCTCTGCAAATACGGCCTCATCGACAGAGCGCAGCTGACTATAATTCAGCACCTCTCGATTGATATTACGCAGGTTGATACCGGGATCATCTAGGTTCATACGTGGACTGTCGACACGCATATCAGATTTAAAGTCATATTCGGTCTTAGCGTGCTTTGCTTTGTAGCCTTTATCACCCATCGCCCCCATCATATCGGCCATGGTCAACCATTCAATCTTGTCCATAGCAGGTATGGCAGCTCGCGCACCTTTTTTGGTCGCAAGCGTGGTCGCGACATAGCCTGAACGATCGATATTTTGGGCAAATATCGTATGCGCGTCTTGAGTAGGCGTGACAATGACATCATAAGTCTCAGCCACGCCAATGCGGAAATCATCAATCGCAACGGGTGCGACATCAATACCATCTGTTGCCACCACAGTCATTTTGAGACCCGGTATACGCACATCAAAAATGGTTTGCGCTGAAGCGTTGATAAATCGTAATTTAACAGGCTGTCCTGCTTTTACTAGTTGTGTCCAATTAGCCGCTGTGGTCTTACCATTCATCAGATAGGTAAAGGTCTTTTCGCCAGATAAATCAGTAAAATCTGTCGGCATCATGCGCATCTGATTCCACATTTTGCGCTTGTCATAAGCGGCTTCTAAATCTGTTGCGGCAATATCAGATAGTAGCTTTTTGAAGTCTGGCAGATGATAATTATCAAAGTCAGCGCGCTGTTTGAGCAGCTTCAAGAGATTGTGCGGATCGCGGTGCGTCCAATCACTCAGCACGATTACATGGTCTTCTTCGATAGGATGACGCTCACGGCCTTTAGGTTCAATCACGATGGCACCTAGCATACCGGTTTGTTCTTGAAAACCACTGTGTGAGTGATACCAATAGGTGCCTGATTGTTTAAGTTTGAATTGATAAGTAAAGGTGCTGTTCGCAGGGATACCGTTGAAGCTGATACCTGGTACGCCATCCATCTCAAAAGGTACGAGCAAGCCATGCCAATGGATAGAGGTTGATTCATTCATCTGGTTATGAACACGGATAGTTACGGTATCGCCTTCACGCATCTTTAGCGTTGGCGCTGGTAGAGAATCATTGATGAGTGTTGCCATACTCGACTTGCCATTGACAGTGACGGGCTTCTTGCTGACATACAGATCAAACTCATTCCCAGTTAAGATAGGTACGATATGGTCGGCTTTATCACTGTTGACAGCTACATTCTGCTGTCCTTTACCGAGCGCACTATTGGCAATAGACGGTAGGGTGGACAGCATGGATGCCCCTAACAAGGTAGATGATCCTGTCAAAAAACGCCTGCGGTTAAGCATATTTTTGTTCATAATAATTCACCTGATTTATATCCATAAAGTGAGAGTTGAGTCTATATTTATCAGCTACGTCTATGACTTTGAACGCTTATTAATAGATCTGGATAAGCTATTTAAACGACAACCAAGCTAGATTTGCTGCTGCGGTGTGTCAATAGTTGCATAAATAGCTGTTGAGCCATCTTTGTTAAGCTGCATCACTTTATATGGCATAAATTTATCTTGGTATTCCATACCTGGGCTACCGACTGGCATGCTCGGTACGGCAAGACCGATCGCATCACTTGGCGGGTTTTTTAGGAACTGCGCCATATGTTTGGCAGGGACATGACCTTCAAATACGTAGCCATCAGTAGTGACGGTGGTATGGCAAGAGCGCATTTGCTGCGGTACGCTGTATCGCTCTTTAAACAAGGACACGTCTTCGACATTCTGTGCAGTTGCGTTTAAACCATGACCTTCGGCATAACCGACCCATTCTTTGCAACAGCCACAATTGGCATCTTTATAGACGGTGGCTGAGATGTTTTTTAGGATAGTTGATTGGGTATCTGAAGGAGCGCTGATAGGTGTCATTTCAGTTGTTGGTTGCTCCGTGTGCGTAGTTTGCACGTTTTGCGTAGCAACAGTTGGCTCAGTCGCTGGTGTTGAGTCAGCAGCAGCGGAATTAGGTTGACTACAAGCGGCAATCGTTAACGATAATGGCAATACCACGATCGCCGAGAGCACACGGCCAGATATCAGATGATGTTCATTAATAAATCTATTAGTATAGCGTCTCATAAAACCACTCCCGAGCGTCTGTCTGACGATTAAATATTATAAAAATTAGAGCCACATCACTGGATAAAATATCACTGGACAAAATAGTGCTAGCAAAGCTTAAAACTCAAATCGCAAAAAGCAGCACTATTGAGCACTGCATTTTTTACAAAAAATCAATGTTGCATTTCGGATCCATCACCTGACATATCCATCTCACCATCAAATGACATATCCAACATACTATCGTCTAACCGAGTCGTTAGCATGGTGTATTGGTTTTCATTTAAGTCAGGTAGCGATCTAATAAAAGCGACCATCGCCCATATTCTGTCATCATCGTGAGTAGCGCCCCAAGCGGGCATGCCAGACGCCATGATGCCATGTTTAATCGCCCAAAAGCTTTGTCTGGCACCAGCCTCGTTTTGATAGCGCTTAACGACATCCGCCTCAGTAAAGTTAGGGGGCTTTGGATACATACCGCTATTTAAATCTGTGCTGTTGACGCCGGGAGACAAATGACAGCCTGCACACATATCTTTGTAATCTGCACCGCCGGAGCTGATAATTTCCGCCTTTTTTAAATTGGGAACCAAAATATTCTTACTGGCATGTTCAATTGAGCGTGTGCGGGCAGTTTCTAAAAAATCGTAAACCAGCGGACTATGAGCTCGATCAGCACCGATATTTATCATGCCGCTAGTCACCGTAATAAAAATACCCGTAATAGCGACAAAGACAGTAAAAAGTATTCCTAACAAAAACTTCATAGGTTTGTCCTAAAAATCCATTTTCTTTAATATCCCATTACTGCTTGATCAGCTTCTCTAACAATATAGTCAAGTCTATATAAATCCGCTACAGCGTCATCCTCGCTAAGCATACTAATGTATAACTTGCACTCGGTTTCCTTGTATCGAAATTATATTGAACTGACTATAGTGTTGAACTTATAAATTGATATTTACAAATCGCTATCGCTGCTCACACAGTGCTTTTGGTACATCGCTTTCATTTTGCTCATGTTAGCCATCATGGCTTTCATAGCAGGATCATTCATATCCATTTTGCTATGATCCATTTTTTGCATCATTTGCATATGCTTTTGCATTTTCTCACAGTTCATTTGGTCTTTTTCAGCATGCATTTTTGGGTCGTGTGCCAACGCAGAGGTTGAAACAACTAAGACTACAGCAGTTGCTACGATTGATTTGAATAGTGACATGGTGAATCCTTATTTGATTTGGTATGTAGTCGAAAAGACTTTAAGATATTAAGTTACTTTAAAGCATACTTTAGTGATTCTGACAGAGAGATGACGGTAAGATTACAATTCTGTCATCTTGCTATTTATGGTTTTTAATGTTGTCAGTAATCCTTTAGTATGACATTAGAGCTAATGTTACTTATCGCTACCATATTTATTGATAAAGTATTTTTCAGACTGTAGATGTTGATCTTTGTGTTCAATCTCACAAGCCACTCTCGCATCGATATAATTTTTCATTTGTGAATTTGAAAGCTGAGCATCGTTATGATCCAAGTTTTTTGCAAACTCAGTCACAGCGTCGCAGTTATTGATGATTGAAGTGCTTAGATCAGTCGTATGCGCATTGGCAGTGGTAGTACCGATAAGTACAGATAATGATAGTAGTACTACTTTTTTGAATGAACCGTGAATTTTCATATAAAACCTCTTTTGTAAGTTGTTTACATTGATTACCGATAAAAATAATTCATAGTAGCTAGGGCGTGTCCTCATTTTAAAAATGGTGATAAAAATGAGATAAATTGCCGTCAAACGAGGAAAATAGTGCAGATAATATCGAGATATTGACCAACTATTTGACGATGTTTGGCAAAATTTAGCTGTTTTTAGCCCATTTAGAGGATACTCGTTTGAATTGAGGACACGCTCTAAGTATTGGATAGTAGCTAGGCATTAGAAACGAGCACCTATGTACCGTTTATATAGATTAGCAAAATAAAACTGACAGTCTGATTACGAGCACATGACATCTTTGTCAGCTACCATCAATGTTGTCACCTGTGCTGGTTAGAACGTTAAACAATCATGACCGTATTGAGGAATTACAATGAAAGTACTGCTGGTAGAAGATGAATTGAAGCTTGGCGAGTATATTAAAAAAGGCTTAACCGAAGCTGGGTTTATCGTGGATCATCAGCTAACAGGATTAGATGGCTACCATGCATTGATGACGGAAGAATTTAGCGTGATATTGATGGATGTGATGCTACCTGATGTTAGTGGTTTTGAGCTGGTGCGTAATTACCGAGCGGCTGGCAAGCATACACCTGTGCTATTTCTAACCGCAAAAGATGACTTGAGTGACAAGATAAAGGGGATTGAGATTGGTGGTGATGATTATTTGACCAAACCTTTCGCCTTTGCAGAATTGATCGTCAGAATGAAAAGCTTATTACGACGTGCCAATCAAGCCGATTATCAAAGTACGATTATGCAAATAGCGGATCTCAAGATGGACATTGGCAAGCGCACGGTGTATAGAGGAGATAAGCCTATTAAGCTCACGGCAAAAGAGTTTTCCTTACTACAGTTTTTATTAGAGCGCCGCGGTGAAGTGCTTCCACGCTCAATCATCGCTTCCCAAGTATGGGATATGAACTTTGAAAATGATACCAATGTGATTGATGTGGCGATAAGGCGTCTGCGTATAAAAATAGACGATGAACATGACGCAAAGCTGATTCATACGGTGCGCGGGATGGGCTACCGGTTAGAAGCTGTCGATACGGCGCTTGATAGCAAACCATCTTACGAAGCTGGCAATGTCTAATATGAAATATAGGTTTGATAATCGGCGCTTGCCACTATTATGGCGTACTGTGTTGTTACTCACAATATTTGTTGTTATATCGCAGGTTATTATTTATATATGGATACAACGTTCTGTCAAAGGCCATTTCGAGCAAATGGACGCTGAAATTATGACCCATGCGGCGTTTAATCTACGTAAACGAGTTATAGAACCTAGTAGCCCTATAACTGCTCAAACCCTACCAAGCTCTCAATATCCATTGAATAGTCAACAGCCGCTAAGAGCGGCACCTGACGTAATGCCTGATGGAGATACTTCTACCGCAGCGATATCAGATGAAGCTGATCATCAGCATTCTTCTTGGCTAGATTACGATCTAAAAACCATTATCGCTAATAAAGAAGGGCAGATACTGTCTAGTACACCCAATAACTTTGCTCAAGAGCTAGGGGCAGGGTTTAATCTGTCATCACTGAAACAAGATAATGATAAGCAACAGTTTGTGATGAATATCAACAGCCGATACTATCGAGCAATGGTCATTGAAGACGACAAAATGCTCGCGCTTATCGCATTGCCTATAGATGTGCATCATCAGTATTTATTACAGTTTAATCGTCAGCTTAGTATGATTTTGTTCGCGATTACCTTGTTGCTCGTCTCAGTAGCGGCGTTGGGTGTGTACTGGGGTTTTGCACCTTTGGCGACCATCGTCCAAAAAATGAAAAGAATGAATCCTGACAGATTGGATGATAGAGTCATGGTCAGCGATATGCCGTTAGAGCTGCGACCACTAGCAGAATCTTACAACTCAATGATGGCCAAGCTTGAAAGTAATTTTGAATCCTTGTCACGGTTTTCAGACAATATCGCCCATGAGCTGCGCACTCCAATAGCGACACTCAGCACGCAAACGCAAGTCATGTTAAACAAACCAAGAGCGGGCGATGAATATATTGAGCAGCTACACCATCAACATGACACGTTAGAGCAGCTGTCGGCCATGATAAATAATATGCTGCTGCTGGCAAAAACCCAAAAAGGATTGAGTGACTCGCAAATCAGTCATGTGGATACGGACCGTTTAATCACCAATCTCGTTGATTACTACGAAATGATTGCAGAAGACAGAGGTATCGCTATTGAAACCAAAGGTGAGTTCAGCGCTGTCTTAGGGGATAAAAGTTTATTACAAAGGCTCTTTGCTAATCTGATATCGAATGCGATTTATTATGCTGCTCAAGATAGCGTTATAACCATTAGGGCAGATAGAGTAAACTCAGATGAGATAGTGGGCACAACGATAACCAGTTTTCAGCAATCAAAACAAGATATTCTACGAATGACCATCACCAACCAATTAGATGAGCCGTTGACACAAAGTGAAGCAGATAAGTTGTTTGAGCGCTTTTATCGACATCACAAAACAATAGATCGCCATACAGGAACAGGTTTGGGGCTATCTATCGTACAGTCTATCGTTGGGGCGCATAACGGTAACGTCAGTATTACTATAAAAGATGATGATTACTTTCAAGTGAGTGTCGAGTTATTAGCGGAAGTTTAATCTTTTATTAGTCAATGATAGATATTCAATCTGAATAGATAGATTTGGCAAGTGATTGCCTTGAAAATGAGCTGGTAATGACCAAGTAAATGTATGTCTAATGCCCAATATAAAGCTAGAGATTATTAAAAGGCAATAGGTAAAATAGTAAGTCGATAACGAACATAATACTTAAAACACAATCATAAAAATCAATTAGGGAATGACTATGCATATCACGGCTAATTTCGATGCAGGCAACATTGACATTATTAATGCAGATGACAAAAAAGACATTCAATTAGCGATTCGTCCAGATGTTGGTGGCGAGTTTTTTCAATGGTTTAACTTTCGTCTGTCAGGTCAAATAGGGGAGCAGTATGTTCTCAATATTCTGAATGCAGGAGAGGCCTCTTATCCGGAGGGTTGGGAGAACTACCAAGCGGTGGCTTCTTATGATCGTCAGCATTGGTTCCGTCTGCCAACCTCTTACAAAGATGGCAAGTTGACCATTGTGGCAGAGTTAGAATGTGAAACCATTCAAATTGCATACTTTGCGCCTTACAGCTATGAGCGTCATCAAGATTTATTAGCCGCCGTGCAAGTGCATCCGCTAGTGACGTTAGAGCATCTAGGCGAAACGCTTGATAAACGTGACCTTACTTTGGTCAAAATTGGTGATGGAAATGTTAGTAAGCGCAATATATGGATTACTGCTCGTCAGCATCCAGGTGAGACGATGGCTGAATGGCTCATTGAGGGTTTGTTGTATAGCTTGTTAGATAGCGATAATGCGACTGGCAAACAGTTGTTAGACAAGGCCAATTTTTATATTGTCCCTAATATGAACCCTGATGGCAGTGTACGTGGTCACTTGCGTACTAACGCTGTCGGAACCAACCTAAACCGTGAATGGCAAAGTCCAAGCTTAGACAAAAGCCCTGAAGTATTTCATGTGATTAATAAAATGGAAGCGACAGGCGTAGATCTATTTTACGATGTGCATGGCGATGAAGCATTGCCGTATGTATTCCTAGCTGGGTCACAAGGGACGCCAAGCTACAGTGACCGTCTTGCTAAACTACGTGATAAGTTTTCAGACGTATTAAAGTTAGCTAGTGCTGATTTTCAGTCTGAGATTGGCTATGAGATCGACGCACCAGGTGCTGCCAATATGACCGTTGCCACCAATTGGGTAGCAGAGCGTTTTGATTGCCTCGCTAATACGTTAGAGATGCCATTTAAAGACAGTGATAATCTGCCCGATGAAGAGATGGGTTGGTCACCCGAGCGTTCTATCAAATTAGGCGAAGCATCACTGATAGCAATGCTAGCTGTCGTGGATGACTTACGATAACTATAGAAAAAAAGCTGCAGAAAATAAAAAGCTGCTAATGACGGCCGAGTGTTTGAGAGGTCATCGTTAGCAGCTTTTTTTAATTTTTATCTTCACATTTGCCAATAACAGTCCTGACAAAATCAACATCATGGCCAGCATCTTCCACCAAGTCACCACTTCTCCTGTGAGTAGTACTGAGGTCACCATACCGAATACGGGCACCAATAGTGCAAACGGCATAACCTTGGAGGCGGTATTTTGACTGAGTAAGTGTGCCCACAGGCCAAAGCCAATTAAGGTTGAGATATAGACGATAAACCCAAGTGATAGCCAAGACTTAAGTGATGCTTCAGTAAACGTCGCTAGCTGCCATGTATCAGTCTCAAATATAAGAGAAGATATCGTTAACATCACACAAGCAATGAGACCGCCCCAGACTACCAGCGCTAGCGCAGACAAAGCAGCGGCTTTATTTTTTCCAGTACTAGATGTAGCAACAGATACCCTTGTTCTTTGCTGCGTCTCTTGTAGGGCAGCTTTTTCTAACGTTTTTTCTGAGGCCTGTTTTGATGCTTGCTTGGATGCAATATTACCAAAGCTCCAACCGATGGCAGCTATCAGGATGCAGACGAACCCTGCCAAAGGCATATCACCGCCAAGGTTTAGCGCAATCACGCTGAGTCCTAGTACACCGACCAGCATACCGACGATTTGCATACGGCTGACTGCTTCACCTAATATAAAGTACGCTAGCAATACCGTGATAAAAATCTGAATTTGTAGTAGTAGTGCCGTCAGCCCCGGGGATGAACCCAGATGCATCGCTGTAAAGACAAAGGCATACTGCATGACAAATGTACCGATGGCATAAATAAACAAGGTACGGTTGAATTTAGGCGGCTTTAGAAACAAAATCAATGGCACAGCAGTAAAGAAAAAACGCAGAGCAGTAAGCATCAATGGTGGAAAGCTCTCAAGACCCCACGCAATAAAGGTAAAGTTCACGCCCCAGATAAAGGTAACCAGTACAGCCAATGCAGTATATATAAGGGACATATGAGCTATCCTAGAGAAATAGTATCCGTTGTCGGAAGTGATTAGATTTAATTGTGTTCGGCTTATTTTTGGCTGATATTTAGGCTTAGAATTATAGTCGAAAGGTCACTATATAATAGGACGGTACTAGCACTATAGTCGATTCAATTTAAAAGTAGTACAAGGCAACCGAGTATAGATGTACATTTGATACTTCAAGCGAGGTTAACGCTGTAATACTTTTATAGTGGAATGACTATATAAGTCTCTGATTGGTTAGTCTAACGATTGAGCCAATACCTCGAAAACTTTTGAATGATTCATCTGTGCTACATTGAAACGCATGAAGTTTTCAGCATTGTCCGATTGGCTAAAAACATTGCCTGGCGCCAATACCACACCTTTGGATAAACAGCGATTGGCCAATTCGGTCGCATTGTTATTCTCTGGTAATCGGCACCATAGGAACATACCTGCTTGTGGGAGCAGCCAAGGTACGATGCCTAATTTAGCCAATCGTGGTAGCGTATGAGTACGCGCGCTTGCCAGCCGAGTATGGATATCATTCATATGCTTACGGTAGCCGCTATCAGTCAACGCTGAGAACACAACCGCCGCTGCTAACTGACTGCCACCAAAGCCAGTCGCGATCTTTAAATCTACCAAACTCTCGACCCATTCTGTAGGCGCTGAAATATAACCACAGCGTAGGGATGCGGATAACGTTTTAGAAAAACTGCCGATATAGAATACTCGTGATAACCCATCCAAAGCCGCCAACCTCGCCGCAGGCTTGACTTCAAAATCTGCAAAAATATCGTCTTCGATAATGTACAAGCCAGCCGCCTGAGCCAATTGTAATACACGGTATGCCGTAGCAGGTGATAACGTTGCACCAGTAGGATTGTGAATGGCAGCGTTGGTAATGTATAGGCGCGGCTTATGCTCATCTAAAATCGCTGCAAAGGCCTCTACATCTGGCCCATTTGGCGTATAAGGGACGCCAACTACTTTGACCCGATGGGCAAGCAGCTGTGCTCGAAAATTAAAGTAACAAGGATCATCGACGACAACTGTATCACCCGGCGTCAGCAAAAATCGAAAAATCAAATCTATCGCCTGAGTGCCTGAATCCGTCAATATGACCTGTGACGGTTCTGCATTGATACTCAATCCTGCCATACGCCGTGTGAGTAATTGACGCAATGCTAGCAGCCCTAGCGGCGTTGCATACTCACTGATAATGGATGCGTCAGCTTTTGCCACATTTCGCAGACCACGGCGTATACCTGCTTCAAACAACCAATCCGCTGGCAACCAACCGCAGCCTGGCTTTAATGCACCATCGGGTGGCTCCAGCGACTGCCGTGATACCCACAATGGATCTACCACTCGGTCAATTTTTGGCGCTATATCTGTCAATGATAGCGGCGCTGTCGTCTCTGCCACATAAAACCCTGCACCAGGACGGGAGTAGATGATTCCCTCAGTTTGCAGGCGCTCGTAGGCTTCAACCACGGTTGATGGTGAGAACCCATAATCTTTGGCAGCGGCACGGACGGAGGGTAGTCGCGACTCTGGGATATAGATAACGGTTGCTATTTTCTCTTTTACGTCAGCCATGACAACTTCGATGCGTGTTAGCTTCTTATTCATATTGTTTACAATTTTTGGTAGGGCGGCTTTTGTGAAGGTTTTATCTTAAGGTTACAGCTAGGACAATATATGGATATGCTATCCAAACTGTATGGGTTTTATAGACCAAACAGTTCTGTCTAATTGTACTGGATTGTATATAGATAACCTACTGCGCTTTTGTTTTAATCATTGAACGTAAACGATGTGGAGGTAGGTGTCATTCTATTGTGAATCGCACTTACCTCAGTCAATTCAACGATTATTCTTCAAAAAGCAGCGATATATGACCACGAAAAAATATAATAAATATTTGGCGTTTGCCTTATGTGTGATAACGACAAGCGTCAATATCCAAGGGCCGCTTTATGCCGTTTACGCACACAATGATGGCTATGGTGTACTAGCAACTACGATAGCGTTTTCCTTTTATGTATTGGGTGTCATACCTGTATTGTTAGCTTTTGGCGGACTGTCTGATCGGATCGGACGGCGCAAGGTGATTTTAATCTCTCTAGCACTATCGATAGCAGCGACGGCTCTTATGTTGTTTTATCCGTACACGCGAGCATTAGCGGTAGCGCGATTCGTACTGGGTGTGGGAACAGCTCTGATGGCTGCTACGGCGACAGCCTATATGATTGAGCTGCTTGGTTCATCAGATACGATGCGTGCGACAGCGTGGGTGACGGCCAGTACAACGATAGGTTTTGGTCTTGGCCCTGTATTGACGACGGTTTCTTTGATGTTTTATGAAACCGATCAGCCAGCCAGTTTTTTCTTACTGCTAGCGAGCGGGCTGTTCGCTATGTTTTTGTTATATCAATTACCAGAGACAGCACCTAAACGCACTAATTTGCCCACATCTATGCTACGGCTACCTTACTTTAACCGTGAGGTCATCTGGTATGGCAGCGGTATTTTGATTTGTTGGGCGACAACAGGTTTGGTTTTGTCAGTTATTCCCTCAGTGCTGGCCACGCATGGACTCGCTAAGTATGCAGGGGTATCCTCTATGTTAGCCATCAGTTGTGGATTGATCGTTCAGCCAATCGCCCGAAAACTTGACCCTCAAGTTTCAAGCAAGCTTGGTCTTCTGATCTTACTACCGGCTTATGCTTTATTAGCTTGGGGGACGTTGAATGCCAATCTACCAGTCATTCTTTTGGCGGCATTTTTGGCCAGTACTAGTTGCTATGGCTTTGTCTACTTGGGCGGTATGCTAGGAGTCGCAAAATCTGCTGGAAATGAGCAGGCACGTGCAAGTGCAGGCTATTTTCTGATGGCATATATAGGGCTTAGTGTACCCGTCATCTTTACTGGTTTGATTGTGGATCGGTATGGTGCTGCTACTGCGTTCTACGCCTTTGGTGTGTTTTCATTAGTTGGTGTGATTGTCTTGTTTACCAGTCAACCTATATTGAAAATTGGTCGTCGTTCGAACGCCAATTTGCATAGCGTGACTTAAAACAAGGTTGATAATGCAGTTTTCTATTCATTATCTTTTAATTCAATACCTTTTAATTTAATACCTCTGCATGCAATGTCTATGCTCTAAAATAATGCTCTTTTTTTGCTGAGGCACCACGATAAAGCAAACAATTGTATCAATATAGTGCTTTTGCCACTAAGTTTAATAGAAAACACCGTTTTGCCCATGGCATAGAACTTGCCCTTTATACAGGTATGACAATATTGTCATGTTTCAACTAAAGAGGGTATGTTCTATGTTTAAAAAAACCATTCTTTCACTGTTTATTCTAAGCGCGTTTGGTATATCAGTATCCCAAGCAGAAGACTTTACGGTTCTTAAGCAAATAGCAGATAAACCTACTCAGTTGAGTAGTGGTGAATATAAAGGCAATTACTATGTACCTTCTACTTTAGACACCATAACATGGGGATATTTGCCCAACAGAGATGCTAGTCCCGTTATGTCTGTTGCTTCTGGGAGTGTGGTGACTTTTGATACGGTCTCACACGAAGGTTTGCTCGAAGATCAGGGCCGTGATGCAGAAAAATACTTTAAGTCAAAAGGGGTCAAAAACGACTTTATTTTAGATGAAGCCAAAACAATAACAAAATCAAAATTAAAACATGACTTTGATAAAGATGGTCCACATATCGTGACAGGTCCTATCGAAATCAAAGGGGCGCAACCAGGCGATATCCTAAAAGTAGAAGTCATCAACGTTGAACCGCGCGTGCCGTATGGTGTCATCTCTAACCGCCATGGCAAAGGCGCATTGGCAGGCGAGTTTCCCAAAAAAGCAAAACAAGACAATGCGTCTGAAGCTCACCCTGAGCGCTACGGCAATGTCTCCGTATTTACGCCTATCGAAAAAAATGCCAAAGGTGAATACGAAGGTATCCTAAAAACAGATTCTGGTAAGTCTATACGTTTTCCACTCAGTCCCTTTATGGGTCTAATGGGTGTCGCAGCAAACACCTCGGAGCGAGTACACTCAGTTCCGCCTGCTATGTATGGCGGCAATATTGATATCAATGAATTGGGTACAGGGGCGACGGTTTATTATCCGGTACAAGTGGCAGGTGCACTGTTTTATACAGGTGATAGTCACTTTGCCCAAGGCGATGGCGAGGTTGCATTGACTGCCCTTGAAGCATCTGCTCGCGCCACTTTTAAATTTACATTGCTAAAAGCAGGCAAAGATAAGATTCCAGGTAAAGAGATTGTGCAACCTTTGGCAGAGAATGCTGAATTTTGGATCACACCAGGGCTAGATGAAGATTTGGATGAAGCGATGAAGAAGTCTACTCGTGAAGCGATTCGTTTCTTAAATCAAGAGTATGGCATTGATGAGGCGATCGCTTATGCTTATCTAAGCGCAGCGACAGATTTTGAAGTATCGCAGGTCGTGGATAAGACCAAAGGTATTCATGCCAAAATTCGTAAAGCAGATTTTAAAGAGTTTGAAAAATAGTACAAATTAACATTCTCAACTTCAGAAAAAAAGTCCTTTATATTGATATAAAGGACTTTTTTACATTCATTATATTGGTTTAAAAAAGGTGAGCGTCACTAGAGACACAGTAACGTTCTATTTTCTTCTACTTCAATTAGCCATTGCACTTTGCAGGATGGTGTAAGCCGCTTTGACCCTCTCTGCGTTGGGGTAGTTCTTATTTGCCAAAATGACAATACCAGATTTTTTTGCGGGAATATAAGCGATATATCCACCGAATCCATTGGTAGCGCCTGTCTTGTTCACCCATACATCTAAAACAGGTGTCGGCTGATTGTTTGCTGTAATGGGCTGTGGCTTGAGTACCACATCCGTTGAATTACCTTCAATCAGTGTGTCTAGCTGAGTGGGGAATGAATACATCTCCCACGCCAACCCCTGTGTAAAAGTGCTCGCTTGATAGTATCCCTTTCTAGTGTTTTGCAATGACTGTTGAATATCTTTATCCAAAGGGATTAACCCCATGTTAACCGCCATGTAATGAGTCATATCCGCGCTGGTTGATTTAATACCATAGGCTTCGGCGTCTAAAATCCCAGGGTTAACTCTTATCGGCTCCCCAGCAGCGTTATAACCAAACGCATAATCGTCCATTTTGTCGTTAGGAACATTGACAAAGGTACTAGGCATATTGAGTAGGGGCAGTATTTTATCTTCCATCACCTGTGTGTAATCCGCGCCCATACTCAAGGCTGATATATGGCCGAACAGTCCTATACTGGCATTAGAGTATAGACGTTTTGAGTTGATAGGGAAGGCAGGTTGCCACGACTTATAGTAGCGGAACAATTCCTTATTGTTTTTGACATCGTTAGGTACTTGAAGTGGTAGACCACCAGCCGAATAGGTGGCTAGGTTGATAAGCTTGGTGTTACCAATAGCGCTGTCTTGTAGGTAAGGAATGTATTTATCAGCGGTATCCTCCAAGTCGAGTGTGCCATTGAGCTCTGAGTAACTGGCCAAAGTCGCGGCAAAGGTCTTACTGATAGAGCCCAACTCAAAGATAGTGTTTTCTGAAACAGCCTTGCCAGATTGTTTGTCAGCCAAACCGTAGTTATAAAAAGACGACTTTCCATCGACAATAATACCAAACGCCATACCTGGAATATCATGTGCTTTCATTAGCGACTTGGCTTGTGCATCGACTGTGCTTTTCAGATGACTGTCGCTGTCTGCTGCTTGCACTTGTCCAGATATCAATGAGGCGGCAATGACAGCAGTCAGACCAACTCGGCTAAAAAGTGTTTGCACTGATTTTTTCATGATTATATTACTTGTCCGTTTTGTTAGAAGTAGCGGAGGTCTATTCCTTTAGCGAGTCTGCAAATAGGTTACTGACTTCGAGAATGTCATTTCGTGTTTTCCTATTTTATTTTTACAGAACCTCCGTATTTTTACAGAATACCAATATTCCGGCCAGCTGAAATCGGTGTATTGAACATGGATTAAAGGCTAATTCATACCTCTACTATGAATGTTTAAACGTATTTGTCTCTCATTTATTGAGGAATTGTCGTGTGCGCGACAAACTTCTAAGCGCTGTTATGAAATTATAGTCTACAGGCAAGGGATGTCGTCAATGATAAACCTTAACTTATCACTAAATGAATTAATCAGGGATGCATGATGAATAGTAATCAAAATGCTTATGGTATTGTCTGCGCTGTTTTTTTGTTTGACAGCAATTTGGCGCATTTTTTTGTTATGTTTAAAATGAGGACAAACCCTAAAAACACGACTTTTGTCATTATCTTGTCATAACCGCATCGTATCCTTGAGCTCACTATGAATGGTGGCTGCGTATGGCTGATGTCTTGACTTATTGTATGAGTCATTGATAACAGTAGGCGCATCAATACAAGGTTTGTTTATGAGTGTGGCTAATCGGCTTGGTAGTATTTCTACGCGTATGCTGATTATTTTGGCATTGGCTTTTTCATTGATTATTCTAATGGTGTACTGGGTTATTGAAACCCAAGCGAAGCCGCGCCTACTAGAGATGACTTCAGAAACAGTGGTTGAAACGGGTAATGAAGCAATCAATAGCATCATGGCGAGTATCAGCCATGTCGATGGATTGGCAAAGGCGACCAGTACGATGGCTGGTGGCTTGCCAAAAGAAGACGTTCTTTATAAAGAAACCTTTGGCAATCTCATGCAGCAGACGGACCTGCGAATCGTGGGCGGAGGTGTATGGTTTGACCCCAATATGTATGAGCAAGGTCGAGAGCGTCAGTCGTTTGTGTGGGCGCGTGATGAGGCAGGCAACATGCAACCATCAGAACGCTATAATCAAGTGAGCCAAACACCCAATCCTTATTATCGAGATTGGTGGTACATTCCAGCGATGTATGCGCGTCATGACCACTGTGTCTGGAGCCGTGCGTATGTGGATCCCGTGAGCAATCAGCCGATGATGACTTGTGCCAAGTCATTATATGACAGTCGTAACCAAGCTTTTGATGGCGTGGTGAGTTTTAATTTGTTATTGGATAATCTCGAAGATGCCATGAAAAAATGGCAAGATAAGGTAGGTGGCTACGTCTTTTTGGTAGACTTGGACAATCGGTTTTTGACCTTTCCTGATCAGTCGATAGTCACTCAAGTGACGGAAGATAATCCTCAGGGCGAAATGGTAACCGCACATCAATTGGCCAAGAAAAACCCTAGCTTTGCACCTATTGCTGATCGCCTAGATAGTATCAATCGCACACTGATCGATGAAGCGACTGCCAAAGATGAAGGCCGATTCACGCTCGCCGCCCGTAGTATTTTGAGCACGACCAATTTGGACAAAATCAGCGAACAAGAATCCCAATTACTCTCCGCATTATTGCTGTTGAACATCGATCAGACGTTTAACTTAGTCGGCAGTCATTTGGTCGATACCATCGCTGTGCCCAATGATTTTGTGTTGCAGCAGTCTGCCACCGCTTTTGTGTTTCGTATGCCATTTACGTATTGGAAGATGGTCATCGTTAAGCCTGATAATGACATGATGAGCGTGGCAAATGCACTGTCAAACCAGCTGATTCAAGCCATGCTATTGGGGTTTATTCCGATTTTATTACTAACTGCATGGGTATTTCGTCGCTACTTTACGCGTCCATTGAAGCACATGGCAATGGCCGTGGCTGATATGGGCACATTGATTGAGCAAAAACAATATCAAAAATTAAGCGTGCATAAATTGCCACACTCAAATGTCAGTGAAATCCAAGTCATCAGCGAGCAGACCAATCAACTGATTGATCGTGTCGTCGAAAACGAAGGCGCGCTTGCTGAAATAAATGTCCATCTAGAGAGCCAAGTGACCGCCCGTACGAAAGATTTGCAGCAAGCCATGGACGAATTAAAAGCCTCACAAGTGCACCTAGTACGCTCCGAAAAAATGGCCACACTCGGTCAGATGGTGGCAGGCGTGGCGCACGAGGTCAATACGCCTCTTGGCTATGTGCGTAGCAATATGGAGCTGGTCGGTGATAACCTCATGCGTTTTGATGAGCTGATACAGCATACCGATCAATTATTGCATGCGTTAAAAGAACCAGAAGCTGACCAAGCACAAGTGACTCAATTGATAGAGGAGACCTTGCAGTGTTGCGAGGCAATTAAAGAAGATGAAGTCAGTGAGGATTTGACAGATTTGATCAAAGACGGCCTGTATGGCGTCGATCAGATTGCGGAGTTGGTCGTGAGTTTGCGTGATTTCTCTCGAATTGACGAATCCAAGGTAAAAGAGGTCGATATCAATGACTGTATCAACACGTCTTTGGTGATGGCACGTAATAATCTAAAAACTCTAGATGTCAGTACCAGTTTGGCTGAGCTACCATTGATTCAATGCAATCCTTCGCAAATCAATCAAGTATTACTCAATCTATTTAATAATGCCGCCCAAGCCATGCCAATGGATCATAAAGGGACATTACAGATCCTCTCGTCTGTTGATGAGTCGCGACAATACGTGGCAATCAGCATTACAGATAATGGTGCTGGTATCAAAGAGAGTGTTTTAACGCAGATCTTTGAGCCCTTTTTTACCACCAAAAAAGCCGGTGATGGCACAGGATTGGGATTGGCCATCACAGCACAAATTATCGAACAACATAGCGGTCGCATTGAGGTTAGCTCAATCGTTGGCGCGGGCACGACGTTTACCATCCTGCTGCCGATACAGTCTATCGCTCATAAAACCGAATCTTCGCAGGCCTTATTTGAAAGTTGAGAGACTTCCAACTACTTATTTAAAGAGAGCCTCATGCAAAAACCAAAAATTGCTTTTATCGATGATGAACCACGCATTTTACGCAGTTTAAAAATGCACTTCCGACAGTCACACGATGTGTTTATCACTACTGATGCTACTGAGCTGATGGAATATATCAGCGCGAATGAGGTACAAGTGGTCGTCAGCGATCAACGCATGCCAGATAAGCAAGGTACAGAAGTGTTGCGTGATATCAAGGCAGCATCCCCGAATACTATTCGCATCTTATTGACGGGGTATGCAGATCTGAATGCAGTGATTGATTCTGTGAATGAAGGCGAAATTTATCGCTATATCACAAAGCCTTGGCAAAATGATGAACTCAAAAAAACCGTTAATAAGGCCACAGAGATTGCTCAAAAAACCCAAGAAATCACCCAAAATGCCACTGAAAATCATGATACTCAAAACTGTATTCATGCCAGCATTGATAGCAAGCGTAGTATATTGGTGTTAGATGATGATGAGAGTGTCTATCAGCAAATAAAAAGTCATTTTAAGAGTGCTTATACCGTGAGCTGGGCAAGCAATATTGATCAGGCTGCAAGCTTATTACAAAAAAAACGCTTTGGCGTCACTATTACGGATTCGACGCTCAATAAAGAAAACATCACTCCCATTGTTTATGCGCTAAAAAATATTCAGCCTGATCTAATGGTGCTCATGTTGACCGAGTTCAAAGATGCACATATGGTGATTGATTTGATTAATAAAGGTCAGGTATATCGCTGCCTACCACGACCGACCAATTTTTCTATGATGAGTATCAGTCTTGATCGGGCGTTTGATCATCACGAAAGATTGGTACAGCAACCGATATTGGCAGCTCGCCATCATGTTGAAGCAGTGCCAGAATCAGAGACGTTGAACTTTTCTGACAAAATAAACCGTTTTTTTGCCAAATTTAGAGGTTTGCGTATTGGAAGGTGACGTCAATCCAACATAAAAGTGATACATATGATTATCATCTTGCTAGTAGGTTTTACTATGTGCTGATGGTTATAAGTTTTCTCATTGGCTGCTCGCAAGCACAACAGAGGCTGCACAATATTTACCCTAGTAGAACCGTATGCACTTTAGGAAGAATCGACTGTATTTTGTTTAAGGTCGAACGCTATTCAAGCCAAAACATTTTGCACGCAGTCGATTAAATACTCTTTTACGGCATTAAACAGTGGGTCAATCAATCGTCGTTCAGGACAGACCAAATACAGTGGGTAGGGGGCAACTTGCTAACCCCCTAGTTTAATTTCAATGTGCCGTCCTTCTTTTATATCAGAAATAATGTCCAAACGAGATTTTAGTGCAAGACCATGTCTCATTATTGTCCAACGCCTGGCCACGTCACCATCTTCTGCCCGATACAGCGACGCTCGCTTGTTTGCCCGAGCCTTCAAACGTCCATTGACTAAAATATTTGTCATTGTGTCCCAGACACAGACAATTGTGTTCAGCCAATGCTGGCGGTGTCTTAGGTTCACCAAACTTCTCTAAGTACATAGGTATTGTCCAAGATGCCCAGTGCATCCTTACAGTGCTGCAAAAACTGCTCACCCTTGTTAGTAAGGCGGAGCTTGCGCGTCAAGCGGATGAACAATTTATCCTATTGAGATACGCTGATGGAGGACAGGCCCTAGTTTGAAAAACATCAGACTAAATAGGATGGTTGTATTGTCTCAAATATAACAACCAACCGCTTAGATAACGGTATAAATAACCCCTTAAATATAACTCACTTTCAAAATTATATTGAAAGTGTTTCAGGTGATGGCTACTGTTTGACCCACAACACTTTCATTACAATAGGCGCTATCACGATGGATAAAATAGAACAGGTATCCAAAACTGAAACAATAATTCAAACAATAAGGGCGGTTTATGACTCTGAATACCACTAAAACAATTTTAATTACTGGCAGCACAGATGGCATTGGCAAATTGGCAGCGTTAAAACTGGCAGAAGCTGGACACCAAGTGTACTTGCATGGCCGCGATGCTGATAAGCTTGCTAGCGTCATTGCAGAGGTTCGCGCAGTCGCGACAGGCGCAGCAGTAGATAATATTGATGGGTTTGTGGCTGATTTTTCTGATCTAACGGATGTGCTAAAGATGGCAGCAGACGTCAATGAGAAACTGCCAAAGCTTGATGTGCTCATAAATAATGCAGGGATTTATACCACGGCATCAGCAATGACGAAAGACGGTTTGGATGTACGTTTCGTAGTCAATTACCTAGCGCCTTATGAGCTGACCAATGCTTTGTTGCCTTTGCTCAAGCAGTCTGATAAAGCGCGTATTGTGAACTTAAGCTCAGCTGCGCAAGCGTCAATATCTTATCAAGCACTTGCAGGTCAAACCCGCCTCGATGATAAAGATGCTTATGCCCAAAGTAAGCTGGCATTAACCATGTGGAGTATGGCATTAGCTGACACAGTCGTTAGCAACGATATCAATGTCATCGCTGTCAACCCAGGCTCGCTGCTGAACACAAAAATGGTCGATGAGGCTTATGGTCAATATTGGTCATCAGCAGACAAAGGCGCAAACATCCTAACGGAGTTGGCCATCTCGGATGAGTTCGCTGATGATACTGGTAAATACTTTGATAACGATATAAAAGATGGCGCACATGGCGATGCAAGAGGGGCGTTTGGTCGACCACATGCTGATGCTTTAAACCAAGCAGCCATTGCAGAGCTTGAGCAGCAGACTCAGACAGTATTGCAGTCAATTTTTGCATAAGATGCATAAAACTTGCATTTAGCAGCATCAATAAACTTAGAAAAATTAAATCAGTACTAACTATATTTTCAAATTTTATTATTAAAAACTTTCTCATTAAAAACAGGACACAATATTATGCAAACTATTAAAGCCATTGGTTATCAAAACAATCTACCTATCGATAATGAACAATCGCTACAAGACATCACCCTTGATAAGCCAATTGCTTCAGGCCGCGATATTCTCGTAGAAGTAAAAGCCATATCAGTCAATCCAGTAGATTACAAAATCCGTGAAGGGCGTCCTGCTGCAGAGGGTGAGTATGCTGTTATTGGTTGGGATGCTGCTGGTACTGTGACGGCTATCGGTGAAGACGTCAGTTTATTCTCAGTAGGCGACAACGTCTATTATGCTGGAGATTTGACCCGTTCAGGCAGCAATGCTGAATATCAGTTGGTCGATGAGCGTATCGTTGGACACATGCCAGCCTCTTTGTCTTTCGCTGAGGCAGCGGCATTACCACTCACGACGATTACAGCTTGGGAGATGTTATTTGACCGTTTACAAGTGCCTGTCTCTGATAGCGCAGCGAATGACAGCGATAGTAGCGAGGATGCTAATAACGTCTCAGTATTGGTCATTGGCGCAGCGGGCGGCGTTGGATCTATCTTAACTCAGTTATTAAAAACAAGAACTTCTGCCACGATTATTGGTACGGCTTCGAGAGATGAGAGCGTGCAGTGGCTCAAAGATTTGGGTGCTGATCATGTCATCAATCACCGCAACCCATTGTCTGATGAACTAAAAAAAACGGGTATTGCTGAAGTAGACTACGTGGTGAGTCTCAATAATACTGAGGATCATTATGAAGAAATCATTAAATGCTTAAAGCCGCAAGGTAAGCTTGGACTGATTGATGATCCAAAATCATTAGATGCCAACCCTCTTAAAACCAAGAGCTTAAGCCTGCATTGGGAATTTATGTTTGCACGCTCAATGTTCAATACGCCAGACATGATTGAACAGCATCATTTATTAAATGCAGTGGCAAAATTGATTGATGCAGGCGAGATCAAAACCACAGTTGCTCACAATCTTGGGGCTATCACCGCTGAACACCTACGTAGTGCGCATCAAATGCTAGAAAAACAGCAAGCGCATGGCAAAATTGTATTAGAAGGCTGGTCTGCATAACGCATAACGCCATTTAGATTAATAGGTCCAATGTGACGCTTTTAGCAGACACGTTGGACCTATTTAAATCAATGATAATAATAAACATAGGATAAATAGATGAGCACGCAAGCAAACAAACCACTTACCATCGTCGCCACTATCAAAGCCAAACCTGAGCACGTTGAACAAGTGAAAACTGAGCTACTTAAACTGACAGCAGCATCACAAGATGATCAAGGTTGTATTCAATATGATTTGCATCAAGAAAATGCAAATAGTAACGGTTTCGTGGTTTATGAAATTTGGGAAAACAACGAGTGTCTTCAGCAACATGTACAAAGCCCGCATTTCCAAAACTATGTACAAATAACAGATGGAATGGTCGATGAATTTATCGTTACTGAAATGACAGTTATCTCATAGGTTTGATCTATATTCTGCTGCTAACAATAAAATGAATGGTTGAAAGTCATGACTGATAAGATTGGCTTTTATACTTCAAAACAGTAGCTATTGATTTATACGCTATTTATTTGCTATTGATCGATGATTATTCTTGAGCAACGTTCAAAACGATTTTACCGATATGTTTCTTTTCTAAGAAAACCGCTTGAGCAGTATGTATCTCTTTTAATGGAAAGGTACACGCCACGATTGGATTTATTTTACGTTGTTCGATACAGTTAACGAGGTTTTGGAATACTTCAGGCTGTAGTACGGAACAGCCGTAAAAGGTTAAGTCTTTTAAATAAAGTGTTCTGATATCTAGCTCAACCAACGCGCCTCCAATCGCCCCAGATACAGCATATCGACCTCTTGGTTTCAGTAACTGTAAAAACTCAGGCCACTGTTTTCCTGCGACCAAATCAATCACTACATCAAGGCTGTTGCCGCCTAATATACTGACTAAGTTGTCATCGCGCGATATTACCTGATCTGCTTCTAACTCTAGTAGTTGCTGATTTTTTCTTGGACTGGTGATGGCGATAACATAAGCACCGCACGCTTTCGCTAGCTGGACTGCTGATCCGACCCCGCCTGAAGCACCTGATATTAGTACCTTATCACCTGACGAGACATTGGCTCGGGTACGAAAACTTTAGCTGCCAAGTTATTGTAAACAGCGGCTACTACTTATAGGTACGGTTATTCATAAACCGCTACTAAGTTAAATACTCACTTCATCATTACCGATCCATTTAGGTCCTATCTCAACCTCAATATCACGTGCAGTAATGGGTACAGCGCACTCAGAGCATACTGTCACAGGATGCATAACGTGACCACATGCCTTGTGTCTATGTAACAGCGGTGCCCCGCGTTCATCAGTCATGTATTTATCACCCCAACTGACCAACGCCAGTACGATAGAGTGCAAATCTAACCCGCACTCTGTCAGTCTATATTCCTCACGTAGCGGCCGCTGCTGATAGGCGACTTTTCTTAGAACATCATATTCAACCAATTTGCGAAGACGGTCGGACAGGACATGGCGTGTAATGCCTAAGCGTTGCTCAAATACGTCGAATCGTCTGACTCCCAAAAAACAATCACGTAAAATCATGAGCGTCCAACGATCACCAATGACTGCTAAAGTGCGAGCCACTGAGCAAGACTGTTGGTTCAGTTCATCCCAGCGCATAGGTTATCTCCTTTATCTGTAAGATATAGGTTAGCTTGACAGGGTATAAAAATAAAGCTATATTTTTGTTAGTTCTAAAAAGGAACCTATAAGGAAATAGACATGAACAGAGCACCCGTAGCAGTTGTAATCGGCGCAGGCGATGCCACTGGCAGCGCTGTTGCCAAACGTTTTGCGCGAGAAGGTTTTACTTTGTGCGTGACCAGAAGGAACGCTGAGAAGCTAGAGGCATTAGTCAGTGATATCGAAGCGGCTGGGGGAGTGGTTAAGCCATTTGGTTGTGATGCACGTGTCGAGCAAGAGATGGTTGAGCTATTTACTCATATTGAAAAAGACATTGGCCCGATTGAAGTAGTGGTGTTTAACATCGGGGCAAACGTTCATTTCTCTATCTTAGATACGACAGAAAGGGTCTATCGAAAAGTATGGGAGATGGGTGCTTTGGCTGGGTTTTTGACAGGTAGAGAAGCGGCAAAAGTCATGACTCCACGTAAGAGGGGAACAATTATTTTTACGGGTGCAACAGCGTCTTTACGCGGTAATAAAGGTTTTTCGGCTTTTGCTAGCGCTAAGTTTGCTCTGCGGGCATTGGCACAAAGCATGGCGCGAGAGTTAGGACCTAAAGGCATACATGTCGCACACCCTATCATTGACGGTGCCATTGATACTGATTTTATTCGTGACAACTTTCCCGAGCGCTATGAGCTAAAAGACCAAGACGGTATCTTAAATCCAGAACATATCGCTGAGCAGTATTGGCAGTTGCACTGTCAGCCAAGGGATATCTGGACGCATGAGCTGGATTTACGCCCATGGATGGAAACTTTTTAATCCTATCTGGTTAATAACCATCAAAATTTTTAATGGATTTTTAACATATTGCAAGGAATGCAAAAATGAGTAAACAAGTAGAATTTTTCTTTGATGTGGGCAGCCCAGCCAGTTATTTGGCATGGACACAGTTAGCGAGTATCGCACAGCATCACAATGCCGAGATCGTTTGGCGACCTATGCTACTTGGCGCAGTGTTTCAAGCCGTTGGTAACACCTCACCAGCTGCCGTACCTGCTAAAGGCGCTTACATGGTCAAAGACCTTAAGCGTTTTTCAGCTATCTATAATGTGCCTTTTTGCTTCAATCCATTTTTTCCATTGAATACGATGCAGCTTATGCGAGGTGTTACCGCTTATTTGGGGACACCTAAATTTGAGAGTTATTTATCCGCTATCTTTAATGGGCTATGGGCTGAAAATTTAAATATGGAATCACCAGAGGTCGTCGCTGAAGTACTGTCGAAAGCAGGCATTGATGCGACTGATTTTATGTCGCGTATCAGTGAGCCTGAGGTTAAGGCGCGTTTAAAATCTAGTACCGAAGAAGCGGTAGCACGAGGCGTATTTGGGGCACCAAGCTTCTTCGTAAATGGCGAGATGTTCTTTGGCCAAGACCGTTTGAGCTTTGTTGAAGATGCTTTGAGAAACTGAGAATAGTAGCTCACACGATACACATAGCGACCATAATGTAGAGAGAGCCACTAACATTTAAGCTAGGGGTTTTGGTGGATAATATGGGTGAATATGGCTTATTTACTTAATGCAATCGCTGCTGCATTTAGCCAATGCAGCCTTACCTAAAGAGTGCAGCTTGTGCCAAATTAGCGCTAATGCTACTGGCCAGTCATGCTCATCAAAGTCTAGTGCCGGTGCGACAGATTACCATTATCTAATGCGTTGGCGACCACGTGCTCAGATACAAATGCCCAGCCTAGATTGCGCTGTACTAGCTCAACGATGACCCATTGGCTCTCAACCCACCAGACATCAGCCGCGATACATAACCGTGCTTTTTCTTCGCTGTAGTTTCTCCAGAAAATAACCCTGTCAATCAGTTTAATGATTTTGATAATCAGCAGGTTTAGAGAAACAGTTTCAATAATTTTTATATAATAATGAGGCTGGCAGCAGCAAGCGATGGTGGTTGTTAAGTTAAACGTTAATTGAACGAAGGCATGACGATGAAAAATTTGCAGGATCTACGTATTTTTATTGAGACCGCTCGCTTAGGTAGCCTATCTGCCTGTGCGCGCCACTTAGATCTGTCGCCAGCAGTGGTGAGTGCAGCCGTAAAAAGATTGGAAGCCGAAATTGAGACGGTATTGTTTGTTCGCTCTACTCGTAGGCTGCGTCTAACTAGCAAGGGTGAACAATATTTAAAACATTGCCGAGATGCGGTGGCTATTTTAGACAACGCCTATGCAGGGTTACATGACAATGATGCTGAGCTGACGGGTACAATTCGGCTGTCGGCATCATCAGATTTGGGTCGAAACTTAATTTTGCCTTGGCTGGACGATTTTATAGATATTCACCCAAAAGTGACGGTGCAGCTACATATGTCAGACAGCTATGTGGACTTGTACGGTCAGCAGATTGATTTGGCACTACGTTACGGCGCGCCCAAAGATTCATCACTGGTCGCATTACCTATTGTATTGAATAATCGCCCTATACTGTGTGCGTCAAAGGAGTATTTGAGCAAAATTAATAAGGGTATCGGTATCCCAAAAATGCCGGAAGATTTGTCGCAGCATAATTGCTTACGTTTGGGGCATGATGAAAAGTATTTGAGCGAGTGGACTTTTGAGAAAGCGGGAAAGACTAAACGTGTGGCAGTGGATGGCAATCGCAGAAGTAAAGACGGTGACGTTGTACGCCGCTGGGCAGTGGCGGGTAAAGGCATCGCATTAAAGTCTCAGTTAGATATAGCCGGCGATTTGAAGGCAGGGAGACTGGTCGAGGTGGAGTTGGACGGCTGGCAAGTGGCCAACTATCCGCTGTATTTGATTTGCCCAGAACGGCGATTAATCGATCCACTGTTTAATGCGGTCAAAGAATACTTGATTGAACGGGTAGAGCAGGTATTAAGGTAAAACGAGAATTAATGATTACCCTGTTTGATCAGTTTTATATGGTTCATATTCAAGTTCTTTGCATGAAGCATGTTTAATCAGACGAGCAAAACAGCAATCCCTAGACAGTAATTGCTTAATGATTATTATGACTATTGCCATACCTTTTCAAGCACCGTAAACCAGTTTTTTGACGTCACCTTTTCAATAAGTTGATTTGAGAAGTGACGTTGTTGCATCCGCTCAATCAGCATAGAGATTTGACTGATATCAGATAACTCATCAGGTAGTAGGCAACCATCGAAATCAGAGCCAAACCCAACGTGATCTTCACCTAGATGGTCGATCAGATAATCGAGATGGTCGACAATCACATCAAGCGAAGTTTGCGTATTACGTTGCCCATCTGCACGAAGGAACGCCACATCGAAATTCACCCCAACCAAACCATCGCTTTTTTTGATGGCAGCCAGCTGCTGATCGGTCAAGTTCCGTGCTTGCTGACATAGAGCATGTGCATTGGAGTGTGTCGCAACAATAGACTGGCAGGCAATCTCTAGCGTATCCCAAAAAGCGCGTTCATTCATATGCGACACATCGATCAGCATATGCTTTTCACTGCACTTAAGAATGAGGTCTTTGCCTTGAGTCGTGAGCCCAGCTCCCGTATCTGGAGAATGCGGAAAAGACGCATTTAAGCCATCACCGAAGAGGCTCTTTCTATTCCATAGTGGGCCAATGCTTCTGAGTCCTGCCTCATAAAACACATCTAGTAGATCAGGCTGTATGGCTAAAAACTCAGCACCTTCCAAATGCAATACAATGGCTAGTTGCTTATTCTGCTGACAGGCCTGAATTTGTTCTAACGAGGTGCAAATCTGAATCTGACCGTCAGATCTTGCCTCTAGTTGCTGGGCTAGTTTCAATTGCGCACAGCAGATATCGACGATTTCTTGCGGAGTAAAATCTGAATGTGATGGGTCGGCTAGTTTGTCAGGATGGTTGTTTTTCACATAAGAATAGGGCGGTAAAAATATAGAAAATAATCCGCCCATCCAATTCGCTTCTTTGCAGCGTTGTAAATCCAAATGTCCTGGTAACGTGCCATAAATAAAGTCATGTACCGGATCGGCAGCTGAACTTAGCCAAAGGCGAGTCAACAGATCATTATGTCCATCAAATATCACAGGCTTATTATCAGCATTCATATTTCACCTGTTACCATACGAGTAGGAATCAATTTGTCTTTATTCAGCTGTTTGTTACTCAGTGTTTTAGAATTTTTTGGATTACGAAAGCGTAGTTCTTCAAAAGGTACAGGCGTCTCGCTGTTGATACGTGCCTCCTCAATCAAGTAGTGATAAGGCGATTTGCCACAGACGGGATCAGCGTTTTTGGCGTCCCCAGTCAGCATAAACGCTTGGCAACGGCAGCCGCCATAATCACGCTCTTTGTCTGGGCAGCTTTGGCACATATCGGGCATCCAATCATCACCGCGAAACTGATTGAAGCTCGCAGATTCATACCAAATATCTGACAGCGGTGTCTCTCGTACATTAGGAAACTGTATTGGCATTTGTCTGGCAGCATGGCAAGGTAGGGCTGTACCGTCTGGTGCCACTGTTAAGAAAATCTTGCCCCAGCCATCCATACAGGGCTTTGGACGTTCTTCATAATAATCTGGCACCACAAAAATAAGTTTGCATTTGATACCACGTTCTTCAATCTGATTACGGTATTCATTGGTAATGCGTTCAGCTCGGACCACTTGCGCTTTGGTTGGTAGTAAACCTTGTATATTTTCAAATGCCCAACCATAAAACTGGCAAATAGCCAGCTCGACCGTGTCGGCTTCAAGCTCTAAGCAAAGATCAATAATCTGATCAATCTGATCAATGTTTTGCCGATGAATGACAAAGTTAAGCACCATCGGATAGTCGTATTGCTTAACCAGACGTGACATCTCATACTTTTGCTCAAAGGCATGTTTTGAACCCGCCAAGGCATTGTTGACCGTTGGATCGCTGGCTTGAAAGCTGATTTGAATATGCTGAAGACCTGCTTCTTTTAAACGCGCAATCCGAGCTTCGGTCAACCCCATACCCGACGTGATCAAGTTAGTATAAAAACCTTGATTGTGCGCATAAGCGACCAGTTCTTCTAGGTCTTGACGAACCAGTGGTTCACCGCCAGAAAAACCAAGCTGCACCGCACCCATTTGCCGTGCCTGATTAAACACATCAAACCATTCTTGTGTCGTTAGCTCCTCTTTATACTGAGCATAGTCAATAGGGTTTGAGCAATAAGGGCATTGTAATGGGCAGCGATAGGTCAGCTCAGCAAGCAGCCATAGCGGTAGCCCGACTGGCGCAGTCATACTAAATCAATCCAATGTTCACGCTGGGCGACCAGCATATATTCGATGATGTCTTGCTCGATTTCGGGAATATCGCCAAACATAGCTTGCACCTTTTGGATAATATCAGCAATGGACGCTTGACCATCAATATGTTGCCCAATGATGCTGGCACTGTCATTGAGCTTAATCATACCTTCAGGGTAGAGTAGAACATACGCATTTTGCGCTGGCTCAAACTGAAAGCGATAGCCATGACGCCATGCCGGTACGATGGATTGATCCAGCTCAGGTAAACTAGCAGGTATACTCATTTGAACAATCCTTTATGCCAGACATTGTCAGTGGTAACGCTTTGATAAGGGGCTTGATTATGCACATAGGCTAGGCTCAAGGCATCCAATATCGTCCACAAAATATCGAGTTTAAATTGTAATATCTCAAGCATGCGTTCTTGCTCTTCGACCGTTTTGAACGAGTCGAGGGTAATGGTCAGACCATGCTCAACATCGCGGCGCGCTTGACTCAAGCGTGAGCGGAAATAGGTATAGCCTTGCTCTTTTATCCAAGGATAATGCTTGGGCCAGGACTCTAAACGTGACTGGTGAATCTGCGGGGCAAACAGCTCAGTCAGTGAGCTACTGGCGGCTTCTCGCCATGAGGTACGCCGCGCAAAATTCACATAGGCATCCACGGCAAAACGCACACCCGGCAGGACTAGCTCTTCAGAAATCACCTGCTCACGAGTCAAACCAACTGCCTCTGCCAGACCCAACCACGCTTCACGACCGCCGCCATCAGGATAGACGCCATCTTGATCAATCATGCGTTGAATCCATTCTTGACGCACGCGCTGATCAGGACAGTTTGCCATAATGGCCGCGTCTTTCAATGGAATGTTGATCTGATAATAAAAACGGTTGGCGACCCACGCTTGGATTTGCTGCTGTGTCGCTTTGCCTTCATGCATCATGATATGAAAAGGATGGTAAATATGATAATACTGACCTTTTGCCATAATCGCTTGTTCAAACGCTTCTGGGCTTAGCGCTGTGTTTTCTTCTTGCATTGTTCTCACCTTACGATTGCTATCATTGCCTTATCGTTTGTCTTACAGCTCAATCTGCATACCATCAAATGCTACTTCAACACCATGTTGTTTTAATGTCGCGGCTTGTTCAGACTGTTCATTCAATATCGGATTGGTGTTATTGATATGGATCAGCACCTTACGAGCGTTATCTAACTGATCTAGATAATGCAATGAGCCATCTTCACCACTAATATGCAAATGTCCCATGTCTTGGCCGGTCTTCGTACCGACGCCGCACTCTTGCATTTCATTGTCCGTCCATAGCGTACCGTCAATCATCACGCAATCAGAGCTTTTCATGATCTGCATCACTTGATCATCAATCTTACCGAGACCTGGTGCATAAAAGAGTTGTTTTTGTGTTTTTAAGTCTTTTACAATCAGGGCAATATTGTCGCCATCATGCGGGTCATTACGATGCGGAGAGTAGGGCGGTGCAGAGCTTCTAATCACTAAAGGCGTCAATTCTAAATTGTCAAATCCTTCAATCTTAAACGTCTTTTCTGGGTCAATTTGATTATATTGCAAGCCGCCATTCCAGTGCTTTAACATGTTAAACAGCGGAAAACCTGTGCTGAGGTCTTGATGCACCATGTCCGTACACCAAACAGGAATTGGACAACCTTCACGCAGGGTCAATAGCCCCGTCGTATGGTCAAGCTGACTGTCCATCAAGACCACATTGGTGATGCCTGTATCTCTCAATTGACGTGCTGGCTGTGCTGCCTTGAACTCAAATAATTGTTGGCGGATATCAGGGGATGCGTTGAATAAGATCCAATCCACACCATTTTCTGATATGGCTATCGAAGATTGGGTACGGGTCTTTGCCTTAATCGTGCCTTGACGCACGCCGTGGCAGTTATCGCAATTGCAATTCCACTGCGGGAAACCACCACCAGCAGCTGAGCCTAAAACGTGAATATACATAAATCAATATTTCCAAAAAAATAAAAGCCCTAATCATCTAGGGCTTTTAATGGATTGAGTGCTAATGAGTTTTAGCGTGCTTCGAAATACATAGTCACTTCGAAACCGATACGAATGTCTTGAAAAGCTGGTTTGGTCCACTGCATGGGATTACTCCAAAAGTTATTATGGGATCATCGTTGAGATGAATGAAAGCAATTATCAATGGTAGTATAAGCTGACCCTTGCTGTCAATTTCTTAGATGTTAACAACATACATAGTTAGTTATATATTACAATCACATCATTTCCGTCAAGCTCAACTTTATAAGTGTTGAGTACGATATTTTCGTCATCTAAACATTGACCTGTGACAAGGTTAAAGCGCTGCTTGTAAATAGGAGAGGCGACATACAACACTGTTTCGTCGAAACCGGCCTCATTGGCAATAGTTGTGCCGCCAATCAAACCTCTAGACAATACATTGGCTTGACTGAACGGATCATAGTTATCAAGCGCAAATAACTGTGTTTGTTTAGTACAAAAAATAGCCACTTGTTTTCCATTTACTAGTGCACAGACGCCCGTTTCGGGAATGATGTCATTAATTTTACATACGATTAGCTGAGTCATTATAAGATCCTTGAAAGTAACGCATAAAAGAGACTGAAAATGAAAAGTAGTACCTTTTAAGATAGGGTTTTGATAAATACTGACACGTTACGATTAAGCCAGTTCGGTCACTCTTAGTTTAGTCTTTTCAGTATCGGTTGCAGGACGGATCTGCTCTCGCTCAGTCACAAATACCACATTATCATCGCCTTGTTCACTATTAACAAAATGACGGAAACGTTTGAGCTTTTCGCTATCAGTGATGGTGGCTTTCCATTCACAAACATAATTGTCAATCAATAATTGCATCTGTGATTCTAGTTCCTCAACGATACCTAAGCTGTCCTCAATAATGACTGCTTGTAAGTACTCAAGCCCCCCTTCAAGGCTCTCTCGCCATTTGGAGGTGCGCTGAAGCTTGTCTGCGGTTTTGATATAAAACATGATAATACGGTCGATATATTTGACAACCGTATCCGTATCGAGATCCGTTGCGAATAGCTCGCCATGACGCGGAGTCATACCACCATTACCACAGACAAAAAGATTCCAGCCATTCTCGGTAGCAATAATCCCAAAGTCTTTGCTTTGTGCTTCAGCGCATTCGCGCGTACATCCGGATACCCCCATTTTTATTTTATGGGGTGAACGCACACCTTTATAGCGGTCTTCTAATCTGAGAGCTAAGCCAACGCTGTCATCGACACCGTAGCGACACCAATTATTACCCACACAAGATTTAACCGTACGCAGAGACTTACCATAAGCATGACCAGTCTCAAATCCGGCATCTACTAATTGTGTCCAAATATCGGGTAGTTGGTCTAGACGTGCGCCAAATAAGTCGACACGCTGACCGCCAGTGATTTTGGTATATAGATTGAACTCCTTGGCTACTTGGCCAAGTATGATAAGCTTATCTGCTGTGATTTCACCGCCAGGCACGCGAGGTACTACCGAATAGGTGCCATCTTTTTGAATATTGCCTAGATAATAATCATTGCTGTCTTGCAGTGGGGTGAGTTCAGGTTTTAGTACGTAATCATTCCAGCATGAGGCTAAAATAGAGGCGACGGTTGGTTTGCAAATCTCGCAGCCATGACCACTGCCGTGCGCATCCAACAACGCATCAAAGGTCTTGATACCCTGTACTCGAATCAAGCTATACAACTCCTGACGTGAGTAAGCAAAATGCTCACACAGATCATTATTTACTTCAAAGCCCAGTGTGGTTAGCTGGTAGCCTAATGTGTCTTTCACCATAGGCGCACAGCCTCCACAACCTGTACCCGCACTAGTACATGATTTTATCTCTGCCATGGTATAGGCACCGTTTTCAACGGCTGCACAAATAGCACCTTTGGTGACGTTGTAACAAGAGCAAATGGTTGCGCTATCAGGCAGGTTTTCTATACCCATTTTCGGTTTTTCAACGTTGGGTAGTATCAGACTTTCAGGGTGGGCAGGCAGGTCAATAGCGTTTAGAAATAACTGTAATAGATTGTTGTAATCCTCAGTGTCACCGACCAACACGGCACCAAGCAACTGCTTATTGTCAGCTGTAGTAACTAGTTTTTTATAGATGCCTTCAGCAGGGTTTTGATATAAATAGCTCAAACTGTTTTCCGTTGTGCCGTGGGCATCACCGATACTACCGACATCTACGCCCATCAGTTTGAGCTTGGTACTCATATCGGCACCTGTAAATGTTTGAGCTTTATCACCTGCGATTTGGGCAGCACAGATACTGGCCATGCTATAGCCTGGCGCGACTAAGCCAAATACTTTATCGTCCCATACGGCGCATTCACCAATGGCGTATACATGCGGAGCATTGGTACGGCAGGCTTCATTAATCAAAATACCGCCGCGTGTACCGATTTCAATTCCACATTTAGGGTTGCTTTTGATAATCCCATCTTGCGGACGAATACCTGCACTAAAGACGATCATGTCGGTATCTAACGAAGTATCGTCAGTGAATTGCATGGTTAGGTGACATTGATTTTCACTGAAGGCAGTATTATCGATAATGGCTTTGGTGTTTTTACCAGTGAGCACCTTAACACCAAGGGCCTCAATTTTGCGTTTCAAGATATCACCACCAGCAGCATCAAGCTGTACACCCATCAGTTGAGGCGCAAACTCTACAACGTAAGTTTCTAAGCCTAAAGTAACCAGTGCTTTTGCTGCTTCAAGCCCTAGTAGTCCACCACCTACTACTACGCCTTTTTTTACTTTTGGTAGCTCAGCAATACTAAGGATGTCATCCAAATCAGTAATAGTGCGATATACGTGACAGTGCGGATGCTCACGTCCTGGAATGGGTGGTACAAATGGATATGAACCTGTTGCTAGCACCAGTTCACCATAGTCTATCCGTGTACCATCTTCAGTGCTGATGCATTGATTGGCTGCATCGATGTTTGTAATTCGCTGATTGAGATGTAGTTGAATCTGAGCTGCTTCATAGGTGCTTAAATCAACTAAGTTTAGTTTACTAACATCTTTATGCTCAAAATAGCTCGATAAATATACCCGATCATAAGCTGGGCGATCTTCTTCGGCAAATACGTGAATCTCAAACTGTTCGTGTAAGCCTTGCTCTATGGCTCGCTCCACAAAATGATGCCCGACCATACCGTTACCAATCACCACTAACTTAGCTTTATTCATCGTATCCACTATAGTGCTACTCATATGCCTATCCTCAGTAATGGGTTTTTCTAAATATTTTCGTCTCATGTTTTATTTAAAAATTATGAATAACCTTTTAGTTAGCTCAACGAAAGATAAAAAATATTTAGATGCCTACAATCACAAACCCCTCAATAATCGTGCCAAACACTATTACTGATCTTAAATTATCGTTGTTTTATATAGCTTAAAAATAGCGGATTTTACTGCTTCACAAGGTCGTGTGAGCGTTATTAATGGGGCCGCTACAGACGTAAGTAGTTGCTTGGTAAACATTTTTTGAAACCTAAAATGGATTTATAACGCACCAAATAGTTACAACAATGCACCAAATTAGTCTTGATTATTACTTTAAAGGTGCATGAGTTGCTCGGTTGAATAGTGAGTTTTGTTGGACTTTACTGAAATAATGTTATTTGATTATGATGACTTGAGAGCCATTTAACATAACGCTTAACCATCCTAAAAGAAGATACCGTTTTACATTGATAGCAACTTTATATTCGTAGCTGGCACAGCCATTGCACCATCTTAATTGTCTTAACTGATAAGTTTTTGACCCATAACGTGTTCTCATAACTTTAGCGTTAGCCATTTAAGGAAATCGTCTATGCCTTCATCGAAACCTGCCGCGCCAAATAAAAACAAGCTTAATATCTTATCTTTCACAGGTAAAAATAAAATCCTCCATCTTGGTTGGATGGCTTTTTTTCTAACTTTTTTCGTATGGTTTAATCACGCGCCGTTCTTATCCGCGATCGGAGAGACACTGAACCTCACTAAAGACCAAATAAAAACTTTATTGATACTAAATGTTGCCCTAACTATCCCGGCTCGAGTCATTATTGGGATGTTAACTGATCGATTTGGTCCGCGCCTTGTTTATACTGCCATTTTGGCTATCGGAGCGATTCCTTGTTTTACCTTCGCATTTGCTCAAGATTACAACACATTAGCGCTGTCACGTTTTTTATTGGGTTTCGTTGGCGCGGGGTTTGTGGTCGGTATTCGTTTAATGAGTGACTGGTTCCCAGCCAGTGAATTGGGTACCGCCGAAGGTATTTATGGCGGATGGGGGAATTTTGGTTCTGCGGCAGCAGCATTGTTATTGCCGACAGTGGCTATTGCCGCCGCTGCCATATTTGGTGGTGCTGAAGGTTGGCGTTATGCAACGGCTACCTCAGGGGTGGTTATGATGCTCTATAGTGTTATTTTTTATAAAATGGTGCGCGATACGCCTAAGGGTGCAACATATTTTAAACCCAAGAAATCTGGTGCCATGATGGTTACGTCAGCGGGTGACTTCTGGTTGATGATGATATTTAAACTGCCTATGTATTTGGCATTATCATTGTTGGCTTGGAAGTTGTCACCTACTGGTGTCAGCTTGCTCAGTCAGGCTAGTGTCAACATTGTCTACATCGGATTAGTGGTTTTATATATTTATGAATTTGTGAGTAGTTATCGCTTTAATAAGGAAGTGTTTACCACGCCAGTGCCAAAAGCGCATCAATATGATTTTAAGCAAGTGGGTATTTTAAATATTTTATACTTTGCTACTTTTGGCTCAGAGTTGGCTGTTGTGTCTATGTTGCCACTTTTCTATCAAGAGACCTTTAGTTTGTCGATTGTGATGGCAGGGGTACTGGCATCAAGCTATGCCTTTATGAATCTCATGTCGCGTCCAGGAGGCGGCTGGTTAAGCGATAAATTTGGTCGTAAGATAACACTTTTGATTCTAACCGCGGGTTTGGCCGTTGGTTATTTATTAATGGGTATCGTTGACTCTTCATGGCCCATTGCGCTTGCCCTATTAATTACGATGTTTTGCTCCTTCTTTGTACAAGCTGGTGAAGGTGCGGTGTTTGCCGTGATTCCGTTGATCAAGCGTAGTATGACAGGGCAGTTTGCAGGGATGACAGGGGCCTATGGTAACGTCGGTTCGGTTGTTTATTTAACCGTACTTAGTCTAGTGTCATATCAGGTGTTTTTCTTTGTAATAGCAGCAACGGCAGTGGTGGGCTTCCTAGCACTATTTTTATTAAAAGAGCCTGAAGGTATCATCATCGAAGAGTTGCCAGATGGCAGCTTTGCTCAAATACAAGTGAGCTAAACTATGGATGAGCTCATCGAACAGGTTCCTAAAGACGTTAATCAAAAAGCTAATCACAATGTGGATACAGCATTGTGGTGGGCTGATTTTCATACGATGGCAGGGCGCAAGGCTGAAAACCAAGATAGTTTGCTAATGACAACGTGTTTACCTTATGGATCTTCACCATCAACGATCAGTAACCATCATCCGTCCTTTAAAGCACCTTTATTGGTGCTGATGGCTGATGGAGTCAGTGCTTGTCAGTTTCCTAAACAAGCCAGCCAATTGGTGATAAATACCATTACACATCATATTACTTTAGCACTTGAAAATATGATGCATGGAGATGAGGTGTCGACCGAATCTAAAGATCAATCACTAGCTAAAACGCAAGATCACGCAAAAAAGGCATTGAGTAACTTTGATGGCTTTGATGATAATCAAGTTGCAATATTGATTAAGGAAGCCGTACATAAAGCCAATGATGCACTCTATTTTCCACAAGACTATCAGCGAGTACCTGCACTGTTGTCTACTCTATCAGGACTGCTTTGCATAGGCGACCGTATTCATCTGTTCCATACGGGAGACTCTCGTATCTATCGTATCGGCATAGATAATATGGTTCTATCAACCAAAGACCATAATATTCATCAAGGACGAGACAAGGGGGCGTTATCTGCCGCCGTCGGCGCTGATACTCATCTTGAGTTACAACAATCAGTGTTTACATTGCATCAAAACGAGGGGCTGGCGCTAATGACCGATGGCGTCTACGAGTCTATTACCGCAGCAGAACTCCAGTTTGAATTGTGTACAGCAGTAAAGGTAATACACCAATCAATGGATACTCGTAACCAGATAGCAAATAGTCTTCATATTAGTCAACGCTTATGTGAGCAAGCGTTTAGTGAAGGCAGTCACGATAATTTAAGTATGGTGATGCTTGGTATGAATGCTCGAGCCACTAAGACTAAAGTGCACAGAGAAGCAGCCAGCTCTGTTTATCTTGAGCAGTTTGAGGATAGCGAAAGTGTCAATACTCAGGATATCACTCATTATCGATTGCCAACTGGTTTGGAGGTAGGTGCGAAGATTGATAATTTTCTTGTCAGAAAAATTATAGCGCGTACTGCTCGAAGTGAGGTGTATTTAGTAGAGGATGAAAACCATCATCCGTTTGTACTAAAGTCACCAAGCCTTAATACCATTGCTGATGGGCATTATTTACGTGAGTTTTTAAAGGAACGCAAAATAGGTCTAAGCTTATCTAAGCATAGGCATGCTGGCGAGCCTGCTTACAATCAAGTGGATCCTAATAGCCCGCAAAACAATGACATGCCTTTAAGTATGGGGGTTTACAAAAATGTTGGCTCAGCATTCAACAGCTCAGGATTGCTTCGCTACTATCCAGTACCAGCAAGCAGCACTTATTTATATCATCTAACCGAATATATAGAAGGGGAGAGCCTTAGAAGTTTTATAGATCGTCAAGCACCTTGTGATATTTGGCAAACCTACGACTTACTCACTAAGGTTGGTATGGCAGTACGAGTGATGCATCGAAATTACCTATTGCATCAAGATATCAAGCCTGAAAATATACTACTGACTAAATCAGGTGCAGTGAAATTAATAGATTTTGGTTCTGCTAGCTCCTCAATATTAAAAAATAACATGCGACCACCTAATGGTGACTTGCACTATGCTGCACCAGAATATTACACCGATGCACCAAAAGGAGTGCATTCCGACTTGTTCTCTATCGCAGTGATTGGTTATGAGCTGCTTACAGGTGAGCTGCCATTTAGCTCGCAAGCTTTAATGACACCCCCTCAATCGTTAGTAGTACCTGTCCAACCATTACGTCAAAATCGAGTACCCACTGCCAGCCAACAAGCTTTGATGCGTGCGCTACATTCCAGTACTCAGGCTAGATATCAAGCGATTGGCGAGTTCTTGCAAGACTTTAACCCTGATAATAGTAACAATATTAGCGATCCTGAGCCGCTTATCATACGTCATCCATTACTGGTTTGGCACAGCATTTGCTTTATTCAATTCATCGCTATTATATTGTTGCTGGTCTATTTCTCATAAGGCCTTCTTAAAAAGCAAGTAAGTAATACAACAAGCCATTTCATTCAATGCTGCGTGTTGCGGCTAAGGGACTCTCTTCTTATGTCGCTTTATTTACCAAAACCAGTTAATGCTCAATCATCTAAACACCGTGCTACTGCCGGCATCGTCATCATAGGAGCTGGTATGGCAGGTAGTCGTTTCGCTATTGAGCTGGCCCGTGCTCAGCAGCACAACACACTGGCAAGCAGTCAGGCTCACCTACCCATCACACTTATTAGTAAAGAGCCACAAGTCGGCTATAACCGCATCATGCTATCGCCTGTACTGTCAGGAGAGTCGATTTTCGAAGAGACCTATTTATATGAGCAATCAGAATACGAGCAATTGGGTATCACTGTATTAGCTGGAACGTCGGTTGATGCCATAAACACCAACCAGCAGTCCATTGAGTTGAGTGATGGACAGACATTAGCTTATGCCGATCTGGTTCTCGCTACAGGGTCAAATGCTCGAATCATTCCTTTTCCAAATTATGATGCTAAAGGCGTTCATGTATTTCGAGAGATTGCTGATGTTAATGCGTTGATAGAGTACGCACGCCAAGGAAAAAAAGGCCTAGTCATTGGTGGCGGGGTTCTAGGGTTGGAGGCGGCTTGCGCTTTAGCTTCTCAAGGAGCAGATATGACGGTTGTTCATGTAGATAGTTATGTTCTTAACCGACAGCTTGACTTGCCTGCCGCCCATCTCCTACAAGAAGAGCTAAGCTGTCGAGGTGTGGGATTGGAGGTTTCAGCTAGCACTGAATGTATTACGGTCAATAACCAATACGAGGTAAGCGGCTTGTTGTTAAAGAATGGTCGCGCCTTGCCAGCAGATTTCATCGTCATGGCAGTAGGGGTGACACCTAGTATCACACTGGCCAAGGACAGTGGCCTAGATGTCAACCGAGGTATCATCGTGGATAATTTTATGCATACTAGCTGTCCTCATATCTATGCTATTGGTGAATGTATAGAGCTGGACGGTGAGCTGTTCGGTATGGTGGCACCTGTCAATCAACAGGTTGATACCTTAGTTTCTGTCCTAAAAGATAAGAGGGTATCAATTAGTAGTTCACTAATAAAGGAGACCAAAAATAATTGGCACCCCTTTATTAGTAAGCCTCTGTCTTTAAAGCTAAAAGTATCTGGCATCGCTGCTTTTTCAGCAGGTCAAATCGATTTTGATGACAGTGAGATAGAACAGGTAGAAAGCGTTATATATAAGCAAACGAGCTTAAATCATTATCTTTGTCTCTATATCAAAGCCGATAAGCTTATCGGCACTGTGCTATATGGGGATGTTAGCGAAGGTGGTTTCTATAGTCAGCTTATCACTGATAACAGCGATATATCATCAATGAAGGAAACCCTTATATTTGGCGAAGCATATTGCGATTCAGAAAAAACAACTGTTACTGATAGCGAATCAACATTGCCAAGTGTTGCAAGCATAGTAGGAGAGGCATCATGAGCAAAGCTGCCTTGAAGAACGAGCAGGACATCAAGCAAGAATCAAACAGCCCTAATGATTTGTCCAACAATGCTTCTAATGTGTCACCATCCTCTCGAATTACTACATATACTGAAGATTCGACTCATACTATTCGCACTACTTGTCCATACTGCGGTGTTGGCTGCGGCGTGCTAGCAAACATTGATGAGAAAGGCGCAGTTAGTGTGACAGGTGATCCTGATCATCCAGCGAATTTCGGTAAACTCTGCTCAAAAGGCAGTGCACTGGCACAAACATTGGGTCCTGAGCGAAGATTAGCTCAGCCTTATTATCAAGATAAACAGCTATCGATGACAGAAGGGCAACCTACAAACACTGAGCCTACAGATTGGGATATGGTGTTGGGTGATATTGCAAATCGTTTGAACAAAACTATTGCTGAACACGGGCGTGACAGCATTATGTTCTATGTATCAGGACAATTGCTTACTGAGGATTATTACGTTGCCAATAAATTCATTAAAGGTTTTATTGGTAATAATAATATTGATTCCAATTCACGGCTATGCATGTCATCAGCGGTAGCAGGGCATAAGCGTGCTTTCGGTGCAGATTTGGTCCCTGGTAATTATGAAGATTTAGAGCGCTGTGATTTACTAGTGTTAGTCGGATCCAACATGGCATGGTGTCATCCCATTCTATTCGGACGTTTTTTATCGGCCAAGAAGAGTACACCAAATAAAAAACTGATAGTGATTGATCCGCGTCGTACTGATTCTTGTGAATTCGCTGATTTGCATTTACCCATTGCTGTTGGCACCGATACTCACTTATATAACGGACTGCTGCATTATCTTGAGCAAAAAGGCTGTGGTGATAAGGACTATCTTCAGCAGTGCCAGGATGTCACGCCCGCCTTAGATGCCGCAAAAGCATGGACGATTGATAAAGTCGCTCAAGTGTGTGATATCAGTGTTGACCTCGTACGGCAGTTTTATGAGCTAGTCGTTGCTAATGACAAAACAGTAACTGCATTCAGTATGGGCGTAAACCAATCTAGGAGCGGCACGGATAAGGTCAATGCTATTATTAACACTCATTTGTTTACAGGACGAGTGGGCAAAGTAGGTGCTAGTCCATTTTCACTCACAGGTCAGCCAAACGCCATGGGCGGTCGCGAAGTTGGTGCATTATCTAACTTGCTTGCTGCACATTTAGATTTAGATAATGAGCAGCATCGTCAATTGGTGGCTGATTTTTGGCAAGCACCACAGCCAATTGCTGCGGAGGTTGGAGTAAAAGCTTGTGAGGCTGCTGATGCTATATTAAACGGGCGTATCAAAGCCATTTGGATTATGGCAACCAACCCTGTCGTTAGCTTGCCTGAAGCCGATAAGTTTCGCCGCGCACTGGCTGCCTGTGATTTGGTGATTGTATCTGACTGCTCCGTCGATAGCGACACGGTTAAGTGTGCAGATATTGTTTTGCCAGCACAAGGTTGGGGGGAGAAATTAGGCACAGTAACCAATTCGGAGCGCCGCATCTCGCGTCAACGGGCTTTAATGCCTGCGCTTGGGCAAGCAAAGCCTGACTGGTGGATACTATCGCAAGTCGCTAAACGTATGGGGTTAATAGGTTTTGATTACCAAAATCCTAGTGAGATATTTTATGAGCATGTCGCTCTAACTGCTTATAGAAATGATGCTAGCCAAGCTTTGTCAGAGAGTAATCAACCGCGCTATCTCAATTTAGCAAAAGATCTTTCGCTAGAGCCAGTAGGGTCGCTAGAACTGATAAAGTCAAAGCCAGACCATCTTGAGCAGAAAAATAAAGACGTAGTTTCTTTCAGCCGTGACGCATACGATGTCATGACCCCATTTCAGTGGGGCGGCGCACGTATTACACCCAGCAAAACAAAATTTATTGCCATTACGCCTCCCAGTCACGGCAGCTTACCCAATAGGCATCCGCAACGATTGAGATCGAAAAGCGTGGATAGTCAAAAAAACAATGGCAGTCATACGTTGCATCAGGATCACTCAGGGGCGGTAGATCTACGACTTATTACAGGGAGACTTCGTGATCAATGGCATACGATGACCCGCACAGGACTTGCATCGCAGCTCAACCAACACGAATCTGTGCCGACGCTGACAGTCCATCCCATTGATGCCAAGAAACTCGGTATCGTCAAAGACGACTATGTGCAGCTACGCCCTTGCTATGAGCAAGGCTTACCAACACAGAGCCAGCCACATAGCATGGTAGCTATCAACACAAATGCAGACGAGCAGGTGCTAGCGCAAGTTGCTATCAGCGATGGTATAAGTGTGGGCGATGCCTTTATGCCAATGCATTGGAGTAACGCATTCGCTAGTTTTGCACGTGTAGGCACGCTTATTCCAACGGTCGTTGACCCACATTCAGGACAACCTGAATTAAAAAATTCCGCAATCAGCGTGATGCCTGTGCCGATGAAAATTTATGGCAAGATTTTGGTGCATCCCGATCTACAAGACACCATTACAGTGCATCTGCGCGAGACCTTATTGAGCTTTGAGAAAGAATCTGAGGATAAAGGTACGCTGACATCTTCCTCTGATACAAATGCAGCTTCTGAAATATCAGACTCATTGCCCGCATTGACATGGAGTCTAAGCCGTCAAGCTAATAGCGTATTGATTACCATTGCCAGCCCAATAGAGAGTGTCGTTAATCAGTTGCTTGATCCGGATTATTGGCATCAGTTTATCGACACCTATCAAATATCTCTATCAAATAAATCAATTAATAATGCATTTACTGTCAGTAAACAGGGCAAGCAACTTCGTTTCATTTCGACCCAATCAGAGGTGAGTAGTGAAGCGATAGAGGTTATATCGCTAGACACTTCAGGAACTGCCACGTCAAGCGAGCAGTTGCTAATAACCGTTTATTTTGCACCACAAGTTACGCAGCTACCTAGCATTCATTGGCTCAATAGTTGTTTCGACAGTACCGATTCTATACCAGCAAATCAGCGCTATAAATGGTTATTAGCAGGTCGTCCAGCCACAGGTTATGTTGATCCAGGCTCATTAGTATGTTCATGCATGGCAGTTGGAGAGCATATTATTATTGATACGATTACTAAGCAGCAGTGTACGAGCGCATATGCCGTCGGCAAAGCGTGCCGAGCAGGCACTAACTGCGGCTCATGTGTGAGTCACATCAATGCATTGATCGAAGAGTATGCACCTTAAAAACCCACTAAAATCAGCCTTGGTTGCTGATATGGCATAAGGCTTGCACTGTATTTTGTACGCTCTTTTTTTTCTTATGTATGCCATTGTTAGGTGCAAGGTTGCGCGTTATTAACAGTGTTATTAGGAGTTACCATCATGACTGATTCATCTAGCTCTATTATCACAATAACTTCAAATAATTTATCTAATAAAAGCTGTAATTTTAGGGTGAAAGACAAGCCGTTAGGTATAGAAAAAAATGTAAAAATGGGAACTGTTCATTTAGTTGGTGCAGGTTCTGGTGATCCTGAACTGCTAACTTTAAAAGCATTGCGCATAATGCAAAAAGCAGATGTCGTGCTTTATGACAGCTTGGTCTCGGAGGATATTCTGGATATGTGCGCGCTGACAGCAGAGAAAGTATTTGTCGGTAAGCGCCGTGCCAATCATGCTATACCACAAGAAGGTATTAATGAGCTGCTAGTCAAACATGCGCTGGCAGGTAAAACAGTCGTTAGACTTAAAGGTGGCGACCCCTTTATTTTTGGAAGAGGCGGTGAAGAGTTGCAAGAAGTTGTGCGTCATGGCATTCGTTTTGAATCTATTCCCGGTATCACCGCTGCTAGTGCTGCTGCAAGCAGAGCGGGTATACCGTTGACACATCGTGATTATGCGCAGTCCGTAAAGTTTGTAACGGCATGCAAAAAGTCAGGCGCACCTAATAATGACTATTACGAGCATTTGGATAGCAAGCAGACAGTAGTCTTCTATATGGGGTTGAATCGTTTATATGAGATGACCCAGGGATTGATAGCAGCAGGCCGCGACAGTAATACTCCTTTTGCGGTAATTAGTCATGCTAGTTTACCTACTCAGCAGCTACTCATCGGTACGCTTGGCAGTATTGCTAATCAACAAGCTGTCGCAAAACTACCAACACCTGCGCTATTGATAATGGGTAATGTGGTCACTTTATACCATGAGTTTGCAAGCTACAATCTCGGTGTTTTAGGCGAAAATGTATTAATTGACGTTGATGAATTTGCCACTAGTAAAATCTTAATGCGCGATTTAGAAAATGCTATATAGCAAAACCCTCACAGCACAAGGCTTACAAGGGTTTAATCGGTACTAATCATATCTTAACTGGTGCGCCCACCAAGACTCGAACTCGGATCGATCGCTTAGGAGGCAACTGCTCTATCCTGTTGAGCTATAGGCGCATTATGGAGTGATATTGTAGGAAAAAGCAGTCATAAAAGCAATCAACAAAAGATAAATAAAGACAATTTATCCTTACTCCCCATTGCTAAGCGCGTCAGTGACATCTACAGCATGATCACCAGATGCATTTTTTGCCTGTGAGGTTGGTTTAAACAAGTCATTTACACTGTTCTTATAACCACTGATATTCTCATAATCATATTTTTTTAGTATATCTTGACCTGTGCTCGATAATAAAAAATTACGGAAGCTAATAGCAGTTGTATCGTCTGTCAGGATGACACCCTCAAGCGCTTGTTCATCTTTTAGCGCATAGTTGAAGGGATTTAGAGTGTGTATCTTTTTATCTTCATTATGCGTACTGTTATCATTATTCTTGTCAGAGGTATTATGTATACCAGCACTCTCAATGTTTTCCTGATCCTGACTATTCCTAGCTTGTGCCTGTTGCAATTCTGACTGTAGGAGTGATATCCGTTCTGTAGACAGACTATCGTCATTGCTAATAATCATATCTGTATCAAAAACAAAGTCAGAGAGTTTGTCTTTGGTAGAACGACTAATTGGTAATGTAAGAAGGTCGTTAGAGGGTACATAGCTCGCTAACACTTGCACGTGCGGATAACGAGATTCAAAGCTCACGATGATATCGTCCAAAGGTATCTGTAACTTCTCTTCTGCTCGAATGTATAAAATACTGTCAGCAATCTCTCTTGATTCATCACCCTTCGTACTAGAGTCTGCTTCACTTTCACTTGCCATGATTGGCAATGGGTCTGTGTTTTTGCGATTACTGGTCCACAACCAAATGAAAACCGCGATAAAAATTGTGAGCAGCAGCAAGATTAGCCCAGCCAGCAGTAGTTTGTAGTCTTTCATATGTTACTGCTCTTTTGTTAGTTGGTTGATTGTACACTTGTTTCAAGCACTTCATCGGTGAGTTCAGCAAGCATATCTGCGAAAATATCGGTATTTACAAATGAGACGGCTAATTGCGGTTCATTATTTTCAGTATGACTGTTGGTTCTATAATCTGCCCTAATATCGAACCGGTTGCTTGCAGGCGTTGTAGACTTTAGAGTTTGATGCGCTGCTAATGGCGATTCACCTGTTAATAGTCTGTCTTTTAACCATCTAAACCCATGTGCCTCCCACCATGCTTCAAAACGTGGCAACGTGCTACCACGTACTGCTACAGGTAGATCTAGCGTTCTCAGTTTCTGCGCAAGGATAGGGTCGTTGATAGCTTGATGGATGCTCAAATAAAGTGAGCTACTATCATCCGTATAGGGCCGTCTGTTTTGCCATGATCTGTCATCGATTTTCATACGTGGCAGTTGCCACAACTCACCGCGATAATACACGACGTATAAGCGTTGTTTTGGATGGACAAAAATGGCATCAATGGGACGCAATGGCATAATATTAAGTAATCCCGTCAATAGAAAGTATTATTTAGATACAGGTTGTAAAGGGCAATTTAAAAACCGCAATGAGATTATTTCATTGTAAATATGAATGATAGTATAAAACGACACTAAATGTCGCAAGCTTATTATAATATCGGCATTTACACTAGTAAACGATAACCATCAATGGCACACTGATAGCAAATTTGGCAAGTCAACGTTATCAATGGATATGTAGAATTTGCTACTATGATTGTTTTTGTTTATGGCCCTCATGCTAGCAGAAATGCATCATAGTAACGACCATCAAATATGGATTGATGAGTATCGATTTTTGTTTTGTCTGGACGTTTTATAGCGTTTTTGATGTTGGATACAGACGTCTCATCTATAAGTGAAGCCTTTTTTATCAATCCTAATACCTCACCTTTATTGCAATCAGATCATTGTCTATGTTCACTATTATTCAGTCGCACCGTACCGAAAACCTCGTTGATCAATTGCTTGTACAATACCAGTCCAAGGATCAGCCGGTTTTTGAACCCTTCATTGTCATTGTACCGTCAATGGTATTGGGTGATTGGTTGGATAAAACTATTGCTAGCCGTGCTGGTATTAGTACCTTGGTGCGTACTAAATTCTGGGGTCAGTATCAATGGACACTGATGCAAGATGTATTGACCCGCCATAATGCGTACTTACTGTCGCGAAACCCTGAAGCGACAACTCTAAACGTGCCGGAAGTGGCGGTGTTGTCACCAACGGTGATGCAATGGCGATTGTTTGGGTATTTAACTTATTATCAAGAGTCGATTGTTGCAGATGAGAAACACCCAGTCAATCCGCTACTGGCATCTTTGATTGATAACCCACAGGCAAGTGCTCAACAAGACAGCTTACAACAGGATAAGGCGCAACAAGATGCCCGTATTTGGCAGCTGGCAAGCGATTTGGCTAGGGTGTTTAACCGCTATTTGACCCACCGTGAGGATTGGTTGGCGCTATGGTCGCACAACGAGCCGCTGAATGTAGATGAGTTGATAGCAGATAAAGATGCACTGTCACTGCGCTTTGATAAATATGCGCGCGGCACGCCTGAGTGGTTGGTCGAGCATTATGTTGAGTTGGAAGTTGCACAACGATTCTTGTGGGCGCATTTATTTGCCGATGTTCATCTGCACCGTGTGGCACTGGAGCGTGCGTTCTGGTCGGCCTTAAAAAATAACAAGGCAAATGAGCGTGACCAGTTGCCAACCATACTGCGTATCTTTACTATCCAGCAACTGCCACAGACCGAGCTCGACTTTCTACAGCGCTTGTCGAAATACATGAATATCACGCTATTGCATTACAATCCATCAAAGCTGTTTTGGGCCGATATCGTTGATAAATCATGGTTACAGCGTCAGCAGATCATTAACCCTGAAAGTGTTTTTTTGCGTGATTACGGCCACAGTTTGCTATCACGTTTGGGTAAGCAGTCGCGCGATGCTTTTGCCATGCTTGCCAACTTGTCGGGTAATGAGCAGTACGACGATGCACTGGTTGAATGGCAAGATAATTTTGATGATACGCTGAGCATTGGTTCTAATCATGGGGTTGCTGCTGAGTACATCGATGATGCTAATAGCGCTCAGAATAGTCCAAGTTTGTTAAAGCGTTTACAGAACGATGTGCTGATGCTTGATGAGCAATCGACCCAGCAAGCAACGGCCGCTACAGTCTCGCAAGCAGTAAGTAAGCAACTAGAGCCAAGCTTTGATGAAGAGAAGCCAGAAACGGCTTGGTATGAAGATGAAGCATTAGAGAATAAGCGCTTTGAGAAAGACCGTTTTTGGGCAATCTCTTCCCAAGATAATAGCCTAAGCATTCATTCGTGTCATAGTTTGCAGCGTCAGCTTGAAGTGCTGCGTATTATGATTGGTCGTTGGTTAAATGAACCTATCAAGCCCGGTGAGAAGAAACGCCATATCTCTGATATTGTTGTGCTGCTACCCGATGTTGAACGTCATCATGCGCTGATTGGCTCTATCTTCGTCAACGGTAAGGGTCAGGACGGTTTGACTTTGCCTGCTAAAGTGACTGGTGTTGTGGATGCTGATATTCGCCAGTTATGGGAAGCCATTATTGGTTTTTACAAACTATTGGGTAGTCATAGTGCCCGTTTTAAAGCAGCTGAAGTCTTGGACTGGCTCATGTTGCCGCCTTTATTTGAAAGCTTTGGACTGACTCATGAGCAAATGAGCCGTGGCTGTGATTTGTTGGTAGAGGCGGGCTTTATTCGCGGTTTTGACGAGTTGCATCTTAAGCAAACGTTGGACAGTAATGACTACGACTATCGCTTTAGCTTTGCACAGGCATTAGACAGATTAACTTTAGGTCTGGTCATGCCAGAGGCTGAGTTGAGCGACTGCTTATATGATCTAAATGACGATGAATGGCCAAGTACAGCTTTACCAGAAATGACCTTGCCGTTACCACAAGTGAGCCTAAATGATGCGTTGATTGTTGAAGCGCTTTGCCGCATTTATACTGGTTTAGTTGCACGACGTGATGATCATACACAAAAAATGAAAGCGGAAGATTGGCTCGATCAGATTGAGACACAAGTTATCCATCGCTACTTTGGCGATGTGGATCAAACGCGTACCATGCGCGCCATCTACAACGCGATGAATGGCTTTAAATCAAGTCTACGAGCCAATCGTCACTATAGGCAGTACGCTAGTGGTAATATCGATAACAGAGAAGTAGAGAAGAGGCTGGCAGGTGTGGAGCAATTGCCGCTCAAGCTGAGCTTTATGCTAGACAGTATCGAAAACGAGCTTGAGAGTCAGCAGGTCAGTGCAGAGCCGACTGGGGTGATTACTTTTGGTCGATTCGGTGCACTAAGAAACGTGCCGTTTGAGCTGGTGGTGATGCTCAATATGGATCTCTCTGAGTTTCCTGGGCGTGACCGAGATAACCGCTATGATTTGATGAAAGCGACCAATGCACGCCGTGGTGACAGAGTTAGTGAAGATGATGACAACGGCGCATTTTTAGATGCGCTACTGTGCGCGCGCAGTGCATGCTGGATGTTCTACAATGGCCAAAGCTTGACGGATACCCATGAGCATTTGCCAGCCAACCCAGTGAGTGAGCTATTGCAGTTTTTGCAAGGCGAGGTGCAATGGCAGGTGAACTCGCTTGAGACATTACCCGAGAATATTGATCCCACCACCGAGAGTCTCAAGCGCTATTTGCCAAAATTGATTAAGCAGTGGTTGGTGACTGAGCATCCTGCACTGCCTTTCCATGAGAGTCTGTTTGAGACAGAAATCGAAGGCACTGATGTTTTTGAGCAAGCGTCTCCTGATATTGATGACAATGCTAATGCTCAGGACTCTAGCCCTGTCGATATGATTGATGAGCTGGATACTTTATTAAATACAGCCATGCGCAAAACCAAACTGGCTCAGAAAAAACAGTTTCCGCCTGCGCCGCTTTGGCAAGCGGTGTTTGACACATTAAAAGGCCGAATATCTAGTGAGCATAAAGAGTTGGTAGGCTTACCCACGAAGGCGCAGTATGAGTCAATCGCTCAGGTGTTGGGTCAAGGCTTGGGTCAGCTAGGTCAAATAGACAATCAAACCTTGTCTGCATTGGCTGAATTGTTGGGGTTCGACACAGTTGTTGATGCTCCTAGCGATGTTAGTGGCATGACAGAGGTGCTCATCCAAGTGTTGTCCGATAGCATATTTAACATAGGAGAGATAGATATTGAAGGGGCATTGGCTTACCAAGTGCGCCATCCTGCCAAAGCATTCTTACGGTCTCAAAAGGTGCATGTGGTACAAGGTGAAGAAGCATTGTCGCAGCAAGAGCCGCTATTCTTAGATAGTTTAACTACTTATCAAATCAAAGATCATTTGATTAAACAGTTGGTTACTGATGAGAATAAGAAAAATGATAGTGATGCAGCGGCTGAAACTACTACTCCAATTCTGATGTATCAAAAAATTATGCCCGCTGGTGTTGCTCGCCAAACCACGCTACCCAATCAACAAAAGAAGCTACAACAGCAATGTTTAGAGTTTAAAGAGCAGTTAATGGCTAATGGCTTTGACGAAAGCAGTATTCTCAACGAGAGTACGGCAGATATCAACAGTGTATTACAGCTACTGACCCCAACCGCCGAATATCCTGTTCAGATAGAGCTAAAAAATATACTGAATAACACTGATAATGATTCAAAAGACCAGACAGATATAGAGGGTATAGAAACACTGCTTAAGCTGCTGCCGAAAATCATTAAGATCAAAGGTTCAGTGCCAATATTGGCACCCATATCAGTTATTCAGGCGGGCGTGCCTTATGCTCAGCAATCACCCAAGCAGTGGTTAAACATATTGCCCAATTCTGCCAGTCCTAGGCATTTACTAAAGTTTTGGTTGTCACATTTGTATTGGCAAGTGGCCAGACGTACCACTGCCGAGCAAGTAGCCTCAAATGATGGCGTGAGTATTTGGCGTTTTAATAAGTCTAGCTCACAAGTCAAAGAGTATGACAAAGTAATCGCATTTAAACTAAGTCCGATTGTGTATGAAGATGCAGTAATTGAGCTGATAAAGTGGGCAGTTTTTGGCAAGTTAACGGCTCAAGTACCCATTACGTTATTACCAGAATATGCACTTAACTACCTTGATAAGTATCTAAAGCCTGAAGAAGGTGACGGTAATAGCTATTGGCCAAAACGTGCCGACTTCTCGGACTGGTTAAGACCCAACTACAACTCAGACACGGTATACGATACTTGTTCGCAGCATGCCATTTGGCAATATGTACTACGTGACCAAGATGCATTCAAAGCGCTATCGGCAGCGTTGACTACATTAGCGCAGCCACTTTATGAGCCGATGTTTAATGCGTTAACTAACTTAGATGGTTAGCTCATTATCTAGAGCAGCCCCTAATTAATTTTTGCTATTTTGTTCTAATAAATAATAATTAAAAGTATGCGCCCATATGACAGACTTTACCGACCCAGCTAATACCATTGACTCATTTACACAACCGAATTTATTTGATGAATATTCAGATGAGCTGCCTTTATCTGCTGTGCCTGAACGTAAAGGTAATGTCATACCGGCAGTTGATGTCAATCTAACGGGTAAGCACCTAATCGAAGCCTCAGCGGGCACGGGCAAAACTTGGACGCTGACTGGTATAGTACTGCGTCTACTGATTGAAGCGCGACGTGCGCCAGAGCAAATCATAGCCACGACTTTTACTCGAGCTGCCGCTGCCGAAATGCGTCAGCGTATTCATGATCGTTTGGTAGATTTCTATCAGTTATTACAATGGATCAATAGCCTAAGTGCTGATACTAGCAATAAAGAGAGTCTCTATCCCAACATACTGCAAGTTATGCCTGAGGGTAATAAAGACGCACAAGCAGGCAATGATTCAGACGTAGACGTAAACATTGCGACAGGCATTGACGATTTAAATCAAGACCTTGCTACTGATAAGCAAGTGGCGGCTGAGAAACGTAAACAAGCAAAGAAAGACCGCGAAGATTGGCTGGTTAATCAAGCCAAATATGTGCGTTTAGATGGCATCATGCAAGATCCTATTAACCAGCATCTCGTCGGCTATTTGCTAGATCACGTGTACAGTTACCCAATGGCAGAAGCTATTAGGCGTACGGCATTGATACTAACCACCCTAGATAAGCTGTTCGTAGGCACGCTCGATAGCTTGGCGCAAAAATGGTTGACGGAGTACAGCAGCGAGACTGGTCACCAGCAGGGTATGGGGATTATTGAAGACAGCAGTAGTGAACAGGTGACTGACAGTATTATCCATGATGAGCTGCGTCAGTTTCAAAGCCGTTTGTATTATGAGCAGCCTAAACTTTATGCGCTAATGGATCAGCAAGGCAAGCTGACTGCAGTTGGCGACCATAAGAAATACGTGACTCGCTCGCTCAACTTTATCTCTGCACCGATTGATGAGATAAGGCATGAGAAAAGCTTTGATTTTGATGCATACGAAAAGCTAATCAATGAGTTTTCTCAGTTAGATTTAGCTGATATCCAGCCTTATTTAAATCCTGATTATAGAAAGTCTCAAGGCTTCAATGGACGTTCTAACTTATTTAAACAGTTTGATGCCATTATTGAAGTGCATCAAAAGATATCAGAGTATCAGCTGACCTTTAATAGCTATTTAAATGAGAGTGAGAATAAGATTTTGACATCATTGCAAGATGCCAGATATCCAGATGAAGATGGCAAAATCAAGAACTTTAATAAGAATAAAGAAAAAGAGCATCAGACGCTTTTTGAGTTAGAAACCATTAGTAAGTTAATGGCCCTCTTAGACATGCTTGATAGTTTAAATCAGCATATATTGTTGGTATTAGCCAGTCTTAACCGTCATATTGTGCTGGCTGTGCGTAATAGACTACCAGTCATTTTAGAAGAGCGCGGCGAGACGACCTTTAGTTTGCAGATGGTACGCTTAAACCAAGCATTAACTGGCCGCCAAGGAGACAAGCTGGCGCGTTATATTCGTCATCATTATCCAGTGGCGTTGATTGACGAGTCGCAAGATATCAATGGCGAGCAAGCCATTATGATTGAAAGCATTTATTTGCCAAAGAATAAGCGTAAACAGTCGGACAGTGACAAGCAATCAACCACTAAGAAAGCCAATCATGAGTTTCTGCTATTGGTTGGTGATCCCAAACAGGCTATTTATGGGTTTCGTGGCGGTGATGTGGCCAACTATAACTACATGAAAGCCCAGTTTGATAAAAGCGCCCTTTGGACGCTTGATATCAATCGCCGTTCTAATGCCGGTGTGATTAACGCATTGAACTGCTGGTTTGGTATGGCTGATGCAACAACTGCTGAGAATAGACTGTCGCAGTTGGGTACTGGTATTCACTACCAACATATCAAAGCGGCAAAACCGGAATATGAGCTGTCTTGGTTTAATGAGTCAAATAGTCTGGATGATGTACTGGTGACAGAGGTGCTTTCTGCTCAGCCAGTGAGCTTATTACACCTGCCTTATGATAAGGACAAAGAGTTTGATTATGATGAGCATGAAATAACAGCTCGCCATATAGCCACTTTGCTTAATAGTGGTCAGACACTTAAAGGTAAGCCGATTCAGCCGAGTGATATTGGGGTGCTGGCACGTGCCAAAAAAGATCTGAAACGCGTTGAAGACGAGCTGGTAAAACTGAATGTGCCGACCTTGATAACCAGTGACGTCAGTATCTTTGAGACTATTATGGCAGAAGATGTGGCAGCGTTACTGAGTGCCATGCTATACCCATATCGTCATGACATGATTAATCGGGTATTGACCAGCCACCTATATGGACTGAGTATTAAAAACATCAAAGCCATGATGACGGATCATGAGTCAGGTATTACCGAGGGTAGCAGTACACCAAGCGCCAATTCAAACCATTCTAATTCGAAAGACCTCTCAGCGAATGAAGCTACTGATACCAAAAAAAGCTATCAAGACTTTATTGCCTATCTAAAAGAAGGTGCACAGCGTTGGCAGCATTTTGGCATATTATCGGCGCTACATTATTTATTAGATAAAAGCCCTGTGCAGCCGCAAGGCGTATGGCAAGCACTAGCCGCTCATCCAGAAGGTGACCGTCATATCATGGACTTGCGCCATATGATGGACATTTTGGCGCAGTATGGTCTAGGTATGGGTGAGCATGAGCTACTGGCTTGGTTCAGGCAACATATAGATGCAGCACCCAACAGTGATTGGGCTAAGCAATATCCGCTACCGACAGAGTCCGGTGTGCAACTGATGACCATTCATAAGTCAAAAGGGCTTGAGTTCCCTATTGTCTATGTATTGGGAATGGGTGATGCCAGTAGGAAGTCTGGCAATAAGGAAGACTATGGGCTGTATCTATATAACGCGCAACAAGCGCCCTCAGCGTTAGTACAGCAGTTGACAGATAATCAATCGGGTAATCAGCGCCGCTTCTCACCATTACAAGGCTCTGCTACGGTTGAGAGTTACTACACCGATATCGAAACACAAGAAGGTTTTGATGAGATAAGACGGCTTGGCTATGTGGCATTTACTCGAGCCAGTGAGCAGCTTTATGTTGTGCTGCGAGATCCGAGTAACAAGACAGGGTTTGAGCTAAAACCAGTGTTCTATTGGTTTGAATCGCCAGAAGCAAAATTTGAGCTGCCGGATAGGCTCAAAGGTATCGTAGGCATGCTTAGAGGTCATAAAGTTAATGAGTTTTATGACAATAATTACGCAAGCAATGATGCTAACTCAGCAGGTATAAATGACAATGTTCAGATGGCTACTACCAAATCAAATGCTCATAAGCCTACGACAGAAGCTATTGAGTACGCGCCCTTTACTGAGGTGATGAAAACTAATTATTTTTATGGTTGGGCAAAGACCAGCTTTACCGCTCTGGCGCGTCAGCTAGATGAGTCTACACAAGCAATGGCGATAGTGGATGAGCGTATTGATGATGCGATAGACATTGATATGACAGAGTCTTCAGTTTCTGATATTTCGTTACTTAATAACGACGAGTCTCTCGAACAAGACGGTGAACTAAGCTTCAAGTCAGAAGAGAATATCCGCTTTACCTTTGTAAAGGGTGCCAATGCCGGTACGTTTTTGCATGAGATATTTGAACAAATAGACTTTAACAATAAGGCTCAGTGGCCTCAGGTTATTGATAGAGCGATTAGTAGCTATCAGTTGCCGCTGATATATAGCAGTGCTGAACAGCAGAGCCGCAGATCACAAGGCAAAAAACAAAGAGATAGTGATGGGTTTGATCTTGCGTCAATAGATACAACGAAGCATGATGCATTAATTAATTGGATTGAAGAAGTATTGCATGCGCCACTATTGGCTTCCAATCAACCCTTGATTGCTCTTGATAAAGGTAAGCGATTTGCCGAGTTAGAGTTCAACATGGGGCTGTCAGAAAGGTTTAAAGCACAGGATATCAGTAAGCTTTTCCAACAGTATTTACCTGATGAGACAGATAAACATGTCACTCTAGTCCCACAAAACAAAGCGCATCTTTATCGCTATCTACGCGGTGAGATTGACCTAGTATATGAGCATGCTGGCAAGTATTACGTGGTCGATTATAAGAGTAACTTTTTAGGAAATAGCCTAAGCGATTATAATGAAAATACGCTCAAGAAAGCAATGTCCAAGGCAGGGTACTGGCTACAAGCAGCGATTTATCAAGTAGCATTACATCGATTCCTCGCCATGAGAATTAGTGATTATACGGGTAACGAAGACAAATATTTAGGCGCTGTAGAGTACGTATTTTTACGCGGTGTGTATGACCCGAATACTCAGGTAGCTACTACGTCTATATCGAAAGATAGGGTTCAGTCTAACCACGATAGCTTGAGCAGTAATAGTTGCTATGGATTGGTCACTTGGGATATTCCTATCGACTTTATTAAAGGTCTAGATGCATTGTTTGGCCTGCCGGATTAATAAACCTTATATAGCAATTAGATAGATAAAAATTGTTATAGCAGTTAATCAGATTAAAAAGAGATAAATATACGATGAGTAATAATAACAATAAAAGTAAGTCAGCCATCAGCTTACAAGAGAGCTGGGCCAGTAACATTAGCGACTATATCTTGTTGCGTCGTCAACAAACGCATGTAGCGTATGACGCGACAGATGCAAATACGAATGATGAAAACGGAAGAATCGATAAGTTAGAAGATAGTGATTTATTTACGGCTCTATTTGTTATTTTAGCGGCTCATTTGGAAGAGGGCCATACTGTATTAACTGTCGATACAGCCGATCATGAAGCTCCCATGCAAGGGCAAATTAATGGGGAAATAGTCACGTTATATACATGGCAGCAGAACTTACTAGAGATACTGGCAACACCAATTTTTGCGCTGATTGATACTCAGATAAAAACGCAACTAGACACGCAACTAGACGATGATACTACAACGGAGACATCGCTATTTGTATTACTAGATACTTTGTTTGGTCAGCGAGATTACTTGTGGGCGCAGCTAGCACTGAGTAATCATGAAAAAGGGACGTTGATCAAACGTTTTGATGCGATAACTACGTTATACCAGCGCTTTAAAAATAGCGACTTAAGTACTTTCGTTCATTCAATCCATGAGTACGCTTTATTTGCTAATGTTAATGCGAATACTGATTGTAATAACTATCAAAATAGCCTAAGCAAAGATAATCAACCAATTATTTATAACATCGCTAAGAATAAAGAGACCCAAGGTTCGAAAATCACATTTTGGCTGCACCGCACATGGCAAGCAGAATTTAACTTAGCACAGCATATCAATCATATTTTGAATCAGCAGATAGTGCCTTTAGACATTACCATGCCTGAGAACTTAAATGACCAACAAATAGCCGCTATCAATGTGGCGAACAATAATGCATTTAGTATCATTACAGGTGGCCCAGGGACGGGTAAAACCTACACTGTTGCTCAATTAGTTATCGCGTTACAACAGGCGACAGAGAGTAGGGGAAATGAGTCTGAACATATTAGGTTTAGCACAGACAGTGCTAGTCTAGCATTAGCAGCACCAACGGGTAAGGCAGCCCAACGTATGCAAGAGTCTCTGCAGGCGGCTTTAGACGACGCAAATGTAGAGCTGCAGTTGCAAGAGGCAAAAACCATCCATCGTCTACTAGGTATCGGTCGAACGGGTAGACCGCGTTACGATGCCAACAACCAACTCGGTGAAGATATTATCATCGTTGATGAGGCATCTATGCTCGGAGTTGAGTTGGCCAATTATCTTGTGAGCGCGGTAAAGCCAGGTGCTAGGCTGATATTATTAGGCGATGCTAATCAGTTAGCAGCCGTCGATGCAGGAGCAGTATTGGCTGATCTCTGTCGCATTCCGCTACTGCAACCCATACATGCAGAACTAACCGAGAGCCGCCGATTTAGCGCCGAGTCAGGTATCGGTAAACTGGCAACTCAAATCAATAAAGCAGAGACAAATCTTCAATCTATTTGGCAATTATTAAGGCATGACGCTGCTTTGAGTTTTCAATATGTTAATACGTTACAAGCAGAGTCTATATTAAATAATAAGATAGAAAATAGCCTAAGTAAAGAAAAAGTTATTTCAAAGATTTCCAATGATTATCAATTATATCTAGGTAAAGTTAAAAATTTACTAGAAAATCCGATAGAAAAATCCGTGCCAGAATCAGTTAAGAATACTACCTTTTCGTTAATGGAAGTATTTAATCAATTTAGAATCTTAAGCGCTGGCCATAATGGTGAGTGGGGCGATCACTATATCAATAACTACCTTACTCAATGGCATCTTACTGAGCTAAAGTTACCCTTGGGTCAAAACACGTGGTTCCATGGACGTCCTGTTATGGTGCTACAAAATAACTATGAGCTTGGGCTATTTAATGGTGATATCGGTTTCTGCTTACAAACGTCAGATGAAAGGAGCCAATTAGAAGTGTTCTTTGAAAATAAGACTCAAGGGATAGCTGTTAATTTGCTAAATGAAGAGGTGATAGCCACGGCATATGCAATGACTATTCATAAGTCACAAGGATCCGAATTTGATCATGTTGCTATTACTTTCGATAACAGCCATGCAAGATTGCTGAGCAAAGAGCTTATCTATACGGCAGTGACTCGTGCTAAGAAGCAGGTAACGATATATAGTACCAAGCACGCCTTAGAAAAAGCGGTTCAAACACCGACTGAACGCCATACTGGTTTGGCATTACAGTTTTAACGATTCATTCAAGTTGTTGTCGGCGCAATAAGTCAGCGCAATAAAAAAGCATCCAAATTGGATGCTTTTTTAGGATTTAACTATTTTAATCAATTAAGTCTAGAATTAAACTTTGTCTTCTTTGATTGCATAGATACCTGGCAGGTGACGCAAGTAACCATGGAAATCCATACCACAACCGTAAACATAGCGATCTGCAACATCAATACCCACAAAATCTACGTCAAAATCTGCAACTTTGCGATCATGTTGCTTGTTAAGCAATACACAAGACTCAAGTGATAGAGGCTTTTCTTTGCTTAATTCTTCAACAACTGCTTTTAGGGTAATACCTTCGTCAAAGATGTCGTCAATTAACAATACGTGCTCACCTTCGATACTAACATCAGGCTTGAATTTCCAATCAAGCTCATTAGTACCTTCGTTATCACGATAACGGGTCGCATGGATATAATGCATACGATGGTAGAACGTAAGGTGTGTCAGTAGCTGACCAGCTGGAATCAATCCGCCGTTCATCACGACCATAACAATTGGGTTTAGACCAGCATAATGTAGATTGAGCTGAGCGGCCAAACGCTCATAAGCAGCAGCTACTTCGATACTGCTGATAAGGCACTCTGAGTTGCGTAAGGTTTTTTCAATTTCTTGGTTACTGATTTGGGTCATCGGGTGCGCCTTTGGTAAAAAGTGCCGCTTATTTTAGCAAATTTTAGTGAATTTGCCCAACGTCATATGACCTTTGGGACAAAATTAATCCAACTTTTTGGGTTATTCTGGCTTTTCTATAATAAATGGACGGTAATAATTGGCCAATCGATTCAATGAGTCATTTGGTAGGTCAGGTAATAGCTTATTAAGTGCCATATTCATGCCTTTATCAATTGCCGATTTGGCAACTGGAACTGACTTACGCTTGATCATGCCTAGCTTTAATGTCTCGGCATAGCGACTGATAAAGTGGGTCAATGTTTCTTCGTTCATGGTTTCAAGTGCCGTTTTAAATTTGACTCTATCCACATGTTCAGGCGTGATAGCAGCAAAACCTTCAGTGATGGTATTGGCATCTTTTTCTGACAGTTTAAAGCCGACACGTTTAACGCCTTCGTTATCAATAAAGGTTGCGTGATCTCTTAGAAAATGAAAACTTGGTAACACGTCTTTGTTGTTTTCTTTACCCAGTAAGATGTTGAGCAGAGTGTCTGTCGCGCGTTCAATCGTTCCAACAATTTTACGCATAGAGGCTTGGCGCTCAGGGTTCGGAATAATATCTACCAAACCAACCAATAAATTATCAGTAAGATCACGCGCTGTCTGATGCGTAAGGGCATCGCGATAAGGGTAGTACTCTACATTCTCATTTGAAGCAACGACTTGTTCGGCCTCACTGATTAAAGCTTTTAGTTTATCTGAGGGTACGAATCCAAAATAATGTGCCATTGCACTTCCTTTATTTGTTGTTTTTTATGTCTTACTTGCGTTACATTGATCACCAAATCGGTTATTATTCAAACAAAGTTTTAGTCTCAGGCTCATCACACCAAATGCTGATTAGTGACATGCCCTAGTTATAAGATAAATGACTTTGTTGATTGGTAATAATTTTGCAAATTGCTAGAATTTACCTAAACGATAGATGAGCTGAGTCACTCATCGCACACTAATTTAGCATATTTTTCATATTTTAATTCAAAAAGCTTGAACTTATAAGGCTATTGACTACTTGTCTAGGGAGAGATGAGATGAATAGTGCTATCGTACTACTATTCGCCGTTGCCGCTATGCTCTGCGGCTACGTATTTTATTCAAAATTTATCGCCACCAAAATTTTAGCATTGGACAACAGCCGTCCTACACCGGCACATACGATGAAAGATGGGGTCGATTATGTTCCCACCAATAAGTATGTATTGTGGGGGCATCACTTTACGTCAGTAGCAGGGGCTGCACCAATTATCGGTCCTGCGATTGCAGTTATTTGGGGCTGGGTACCTGCCATTATTTGGGTAGTGGTAGGTACTATCTTTATGGCAGGCGTACATGATATGTCTGCTATTTGGGCAAGTATGCGTAATAGAGGGCAGTCGATTGGCTCTATTGCTGGTACTGTCATGGGCACACGTGTCCGCAGCTTGATGATGGTTGTTATCTTCTTATTACTACTGATGGTCAATGCTGTATTTGGCGTAGCTATCGCCAATATGATGATCAAGACACCATCTGCGGTATTACCGGTTTGGGGTGCCTTAGTGGTTGCCTTTATCATCGGGCAGTGTATCTATCGCTACAACATGAATTTGGTCTGGGTGTCCATTATCGGGGTAACTGCCTTGTACGGGCTTATCTATCTTGGCCCTATGTTCCCGATTGTGTTACCTGAGACCGTGATGGGTTTGCCTGATAACGCAGTATGGATCTTGATTTTGTTCGCCTATGCGGCGATTGCGTCGTTGTTGCCCGTATGGATGCTGCTTCAACCTCGTGATTATATTAATGGCTTACAATTATTTGTCGGTTTGATTTTATTGTATGCTGCTATTTTTATTGGCACGCCTAATATTGTCGCGCCAGCCATTAATACTGCATTACCAGCCGATACGCCGTCACTTCTACCATTATTATTTGTGACAATTGCTTGTGGTGCCATATCAGGATTCCATGGTTTAGTCGCCACAGGGACTACCTCTAAGCAGATTGATAAAGAAGAAGACGTTCGTTTCGTTGGTTACTTCGGTGCATTGGGTGAGGGTATGCTAGCACTTGGGGCAATCCTTGCAGCAACCGCAGGTTTTGCGACTCTTGGTGATTGGCAAGCGGTCTATCAAAAATTTGGTGATGGCTCTATTGGTGCGTTCATCGACGGCGGTGCGACCATATTGAATGCCGGCGTTGGTATCGACATGGTGCTATCACAGACCATGCTTACGGTAATGGCTGCATTGTTTGCTGGTACAACGATGGATACTGGCGTACGTTTACAACGTTATATCTTCCAAGAATTTGGTGAATTTTATAATTTGCCAATACTCAATAAGAGTGTCGTTGCAACGTTACTTGCTGTCGGAAGCTGTTTGTTATTAGCGTTCGGTGCTGGTGGTATAGATGGCGCGGGCGGTATGATTATTTGGCCACTATTTGGTACAACCAACCAGTTAATGGCCGCTTTAACCTTGATGATCGTTACCATTATCTTGTTACGTAAGGGCAAGCCAGTTTGGTACACCTTAGCGCCATTGTCGTTCTTGTTGGTTATGACTGTTTTTGCACTATTGATTCAGCTCAAAACCTTCTTTACTGATGGTAATTGGCTACTTATTATTATGGATATAATTATCTTAATCGCGACCATTTTGGTGACGTTTGAGAGTTTGTCTGTACTACGAAAAGAGTGGTCACTACATAAAGGTAAAAGCGGTGAGGTTTAAACGTTAAACCATATTGAGTGTCTGTTTAATAAAAAACGCTAGCAGCAATTGCTGGCGTTTTTTATATCATATAGGCATGATGGATCATAAGAATTAAGTAAAATACGAGCACATTATGGAAAATGAAAACACATCAGATAATATAGAAAACGTTCAACCACTAGAGAACACTCAACCACTAGAGAACACTCAACCACTAGAGAACACTCAACCATGGTGGCAACGGTTTAAGAGTGGATTAAATGAGTTTTATCATGCACCTTATCGTCAGACGATGGCACGCGCGGCACGTGATGAAGAAGATTTTTTTATGTTGCTCATGTTTGCTGAGAGCTTGGGTATTGATAATCCCGCCAGCTTTTATACATTAGAGTTGCAACCTCTATTTTTAGAGAACTTTCATGAGTGGCATACACGCATGGGGATGGATAGATGTCCATTTGACCACGTTGGGTGCTGCTAATAGTAGTGGATTGACTATATAAAAAAGTAGCTAAGCATTTATTAGATAATGAGACAAAATACGAGATAATGATATGGCATTACACCCTTTACATGGATTGGTAGAGCAGTTAGAGACACAACCGATTATATTTATCGGTGGCAAAGGTGGTGTAGGGAAGACCACCACTGCAGCAGCCCTAGCCAGCTACTATGCAAGCCAGCAGCAAAAAACCTTAATTGTCTCAACCGATCCGGCACATAGTTTGGGTGATGTATTGAATGTACGACTCAATAATGAGAAAACGGTGATATCACCTTATCTAGATGCGATTGAGTTAAATCCTGATGTGATTGTCGATGAACATTTTGCTCAAGTTGAACGTACAATTAAAGCTTATGCCAACCCAGATATGATGCCAAAAATTCGTGAGCATCTGAGGCTATCTAAGTCGGCACCTGGCGCCCAAGAAGCCGCGATGCTCGAATCCATGTGTCACCATTTAGTCGAAGCTGCAGATGCTGGGTATGAGCACATCATCTTTGATACCGCACCGACAGGTCATACTTTGCGATTGTTGGTGTTACCAGAAATGATGGGAGCATGGACGGATGGGCTGCTTGCACAGCAGCGACGACAGGCCAAACTACGTTCAGTGGCGACACACTTGGACAGTCACAATCAAAAAGACAGTCAAAAGAACGATGTAGCCAATCCGTTTGCAGCCAAAAAATCAGATCGCTGGGAGCAAGCTGTCTCAGTATTAGAAAGACGTAAACAGCTGTTTCGCCAAGCAGGGTTGCTACTACATGACCGTACACAAACAGCAATTGTGTTGGTGGTGACCGCTGACGTCTTACCATTGGCTGAGACCAAGCGCGCTATCGAGCAATTGGAAGATAGTAAGCTTATACCAGCAGCAATTGTCATCAATCAGCTGATATCAACCACACAGTCGGATGAGTTTTGGCGACGCCGCGCTGAGCGTCAGCAGCATCTACTGCAGGATATCGAACAAAGTTTTACAAAGTACCCGCTGTATCCAATCTATCTGCAACAGACGGATGTACGCGGCACTGATACATTAAGTGCTTTACTGAAACCAGTTTAATGTAATAAATGAAAAATTGGATAGAAACTACTTTTTAATATTACAAAGCAGATATTATAACAATCAACTATAGTATGGTATTAATTGTTGAAATGAGGGTTTGTTTTGCAAAAATTATTATTAATTGGGGCATGATTTTTCGGAGTGACTTTCATATTTGGTTCATTAGGAGCACTTCTTGAAGGAAGTTTAGTCGCTGGCTTATTGATGCTAGTCGGAGGAATTTTACTACTACCTCCTATTAAACGCCTAATTTTAGATAAAAAACCTAATTTAAGTAGAGGCAAAATAACAGTAGTAGGGTCTATCCTAATATTTATATCAATGTTCTTTTTTACATCAAATGATGCAGAAAAACCTGATAGCTCAGTAGAATCTAAACCTATTAAAGAAACTGTAGAGAAAGAAGAGATTGTTGAATTAGCTGCCACTCCTATCGAAAACAAGATCATAGAAGAAGAAACTAAAATAGATAAACCTGTTAAAGTTTTACAGACAACACCTCCTGAACAATCTATGGCTGAAAAACGAAAGGATGTTGACCCTGTAAAGGCCAGGGAGGTTTTGGATAAAGTAGACCAAGAAGTGAAAGCGGCAAAAGGTTTTAATCTTGAAGACATAACAGAAGTGGCTAAAAAAAGTCGACGTATGAAAGCGTTATTGGAGGACGAAAGTGCTCCATTTGGAGATGAGAACGAAAAAATAGGTCGTCTATGTGACTCTACTAGAAGACAGGCTTTTACATATTGGCTTCAGGTAATAAGTGAAAAACGTAAGAAAGAGCCACAATTAACCAAGGACATGTTGCAGTACTACCAAGAGAGTAAAAAACCTTGTTTAGATGCGTTAAAAGAATTCGAGAATAGCTTATAAAAATAGAGAGAGACATTGCTAGTCACGTTTATACGACTGTAACTTACCTGAAAAAGACCATGCCATGTCTGTGCGTAATAACTGAGCTTGTTCGGACTTACCGCTACTAAGCGATGACCATTGTGGTTTACCACGCGCTTTTTTGAGTTCGCTTGGTAATTTATGTGCTGGCCATACAGTAATTGGATTATTGTCTTCATCTGCATGGTCACCGTCGTCAGTTAACGACGTTCCAAGACTGCTGTTTTCGCCCTTATATAATAACTGAGTGGCATCCGTGGCAGCATGACCACGATGACGTAAGGCTGTAAGCAAGTCTAATGCTCGCGTGGCTAGCAATGTTAACGTTGCAGGATCAATATACAAGCGTTTTACCCCAGTAATCCTATCGGCAATACTGCTGGTATTCGATAGCAGCCCGCCTGCAATACCACCTATAGCGGCACCCAATCCCAGAGTCGTACCTAGGGCTGCTGCATCGATACCTAGTCCTAGAAGCGCACCAGCTGCTGCCCCAGAAGTGGTACGAATGCCGTAGCTTTTGAGTAGTTCAGGGTCAAAAGGATCTTGTTGATAGGCTTGTAGTTCAAGCGGTGTTGCTGCGACGGCATTGTCATAAAACTTATAAAGGTTAAGTAAGTTATGCTGCATCGCACGCTCACTTTGCCTGACCGCTTCTTGCATTTGTTCTAAGACAGGAAGTGGGTCGTCATCTTCATTGATCTCGCGTACAAAGGCAGCAACATTCAATAAAAAATCAGCGATGATAATATTGGCCTCGTCATACAGCTGCGCCCAATCCTCAGTCCGTCGTTGCATCAGCTGCTCAAGCATCTCAGAGTGGGTGAGCATGGTGGCTAGGTTTTTCCATAGGCGCATTTCATCTTCAAACTCAAACGCGACCGAATCGAAACGCGTTGAGATATGCAGATTGCGTCTTGCCAGCATCGTTTGCCAGTCGTCGATATTGGCATTCTGACTGTCGGTAAAATTAAAAACAGGCATGACAGGAATCGCAGCCCAAGACAAAATCGCTAGCTCATCTTTATATTTACCCAATACAGGCTCACGAGCATCTACCACGTAGATGGCCATATCACTTGTCAGTAGCTGACGAATCACTTTGGCTTCTTGGCTATAATCATAGGGCAACTCGTAGCTGTCTGAAGCTTGAGCAATATCCGCCGCCAAAAACTGCTGTAAGCGTTCAATACCATCACGGCGACTAGCAGTGTTGTCCTCTAGCCAGTCCATAAGCCCTGAAGCATCTTCCAGACCAGGCGTATCGTATAATGCCACTAGCACTTCACCAGTTCGACTGTCTGTCAGCTGTGCTTGCTCAACGTGACGTGTGGTTGCAGCTTCGTTTTTGACTTCACCAAAATATACGTCTCGCAATAACGTGCGCAGTATAGAGGTTTTACCTGTATTGGTATGACCAACGACCGCCAATTTGAGCGGTTCACCACTGGCAATGGTTTTCCTTGTCATCTTTGACACTGGTGCTGTCGTTGCTGATGCTTCGGTTGATACAGGTTGATTATCCTGAGTAGCTATTGACTGAGCTACTGTAGGTTTTAAAGTGTTGTCTGAAGGAGTGCTTGAGACATCAGGGGTTGGCTCATAAGCCTTGTCTGCAAAGAGACCTGCAGGCTTATCATTCTCATGATTATTTTTATTGTCATTATTCATAGTAACGTCTTATATTTATTGATGGCAAAAACACACAGTAGCCATTTATTGTAAAACAAATCTGATTGGGTATCGGTTATGAATGCGTATTGTCCATATCATAAATCGTAATCTACGCATTTATAATCATGCTCTAGTCGGTTCAATATACTTTGGCTACAAGAAAGACGAGTGAAAGTACTACAAATAGTAGGCTAAGCGAGACTGACACCGTATCCAATTTATAGAGAATTGACTATATTAGACAGCACTAGGTGGACGCAGCAGTACCTTTAGCTTTTTCTTGATGCCCTTGGCACGAAAAAACCGCTGCCACATACGGTAAAAGACGCCAAATATCAGGCTAATGATATTGTCGTGACTGGTTTCACCAACGGCACCGTATTTAACTGGGTTGTTGACGGTATTTTCTTCTACATAAGTACCAAACCAGCGATCAAAAATAATAAGAACACCACCGTAATTTTGATCAATGTATTCGTTATTGGTGCCATGATGGGCACGGTGATTGGATGGGGTATCAAAAACATACTCCACCCATTTGGGGAATTTTCCCACGGTTTCGGTATGGATAAAGAATTGATAAATCAAATCTAACGCATAAAAGAAGAATACCCAGACAGGATGTACGCCCAACATCATCAGCGGGACAAAAAACAACCACCAACCCGTTACAGAGTACAGCACGCTTTGACGCATGGCGGTGGACAGATTCATATGGTCATCTGAATGGTGCACGACATGCGCTGACCAAAACCAATTCATACGGTGTGACGCGCGATGGAACCAATAATAGCTAAACTCAACTGCGACGAATATAGGTATGGCGGTAAGCCATGTCACCTCAATAGTAAATAAGCGATATTGATATAACCATAAGCAGATAGGTATGACGATAATCGCTTGAACAATCAATTCAAACCCTAAATAAGAGCCACCCAAGCTAAAATTGGTCATCGCACGGCGCCAGCTAAAGCTTTTACTATTGCCGCGCTTGGACTGATAGAGCCATTCTGCCAAAAATAACAAGAAAAATGGACCTCCAGCCAGCGGTAGCAGCCACTCTTGCCAATACGCAGGCAAAATGCTCGCTAGCATTGGCTGCCACGACTCTGGCGCAGCCGTTAAGATACTTTGGTTTAATGCCTCTCGGTATCCATCCAATAGTTGACCATACTGACCTAAGGTCATGAGAGAATTGTCTGCTGCCATCTTGGGCTCCTAGCCACTATAAAACATCCTTGTCATCTTGATATGACGTTACAGCTATTAAGACCTATAATATTTATTTATTGTATATCATGCTAGTCATAATGATAAGTTAAGATATGAGTAATAGATTAAAAATTAGAATGTATTAAGTATCTATATCAACCAAGCCAATTTTTCGTGCAGAGAGCGCTGTTTGCCACTGTTGATAGCGAACGGCTTGTTTGTCTGACGGCTCATCATCGGTACGTGCGTCAGTTAAGTCAGCAGCAGAGTTGGTATCGCTAAGCAGTTGTACAATAAGACCATCTTTTGCGTGAGCAGCGAGTTGATCGAGTTTGCGTAGCGTACCGCGGTCGGGCAGTGCATTGCTATGAATGCCAATTAAAACTTGCACCGGATGCGCATCTAAGTAGTTTTTAAGCCGTGTCATATCATCACGGTCATCGACGATACCAAAATCCTCAACTTCGCTTGATTGTTCAAAATCATGGTTGCTGCCATCAAGCCCTGACTGCCACCATTTGTCCTGATTTGCAGGGTATTCAAGCAGCGCAACTAACTTCTTGCCCACACTGACCGTCGCTTTTGGAGCGATAGGGGCTGGTGCCTCAGTAAAGTCATCAGCATCCACCACGTGCCGCTGCCAAAAATTTAGGATTTTTTGATAATAGGGTTGTTTGATATCCAAACGCATTTTTTTGCGGCGGAACATCATTGCACAGAACGCCCATGCTATCGCTCGCGGTACAATGCCGTACATCAGCAAGCTACCAACCAGTAATCCTGCCCACTGCCGTGCAACAGATAGCGGCATGGCTTCTGTCACAAGCCTGCTCTGTGCGATCGCTGTACTGTCTGGTACACCAAATCCCACCATACTCGGTAGCCAGCCTAATACCTGAGTCAAGCTCACAAGCGCCTGATCGGAGAGTAGGGTTGACTCCCAGCTAAAGCTATACTGACGTACAACCAACAAGAATATAATCGCAAGCAGCATACCGGTCAATGTCGCCAGCCACAGCTGATGACTAAACCGCCCCAAATACCAGCGCATACCGCTGTGCTGCAACTGCCGCTCATAAAGATCTACGGCTGCCTTGGTCACATCGTCCTTACCACGTATGAGATAACTTGGACTGACAAAGCTCGCAAACCAACTGGGCGATTGCTGATCTCGATTGACAAGGGTCATGGCAAGCCAGCCACCAAGCATAATGGTATGAAAACCAAGTAGACAGACCAACACATAAAAGAAGTTCACAACATTAGACTGCAATAACGTAAATAACCCTAAAAACCCTGAGATACACCACACCACGCTCATAACGATCATAATGCCTTTTATACGGCCGTCAATCTTGCCTAGTACACGTGCAAGCGCCCCGTTGCTGTCTATACGTGACGCCCGTCGATGTAGCTTTTGAATAGGCGTGCCATTCTCGCCCTGAAGCTTTTCCGTGATTAATAACGGGTCAGTGGCAAAGACGTGCTGATCGGTCTCTAAAGCACGTACCAGCTCGGTCAGTTGATCTTGGGGTGATAGCATAATGCGATAATATCCGTATGAAAGCGTCAATATAAGAAATAGGAAGCAAAAAATGCGCGTTCTAATCGTTATAGATTATTGTAGCGTATATAGAATGAGGATGACTTGTATTATTTTTATCATAGTAAACCCTCATAAAGTCAGCCAAAATGAATAAATGAAACCCAATCGTGTCAAAAAGCGTATAAAAAAGACATATCAAAAAAAGGAAGGTGCCATATGAATAACGAAATGAATAATAAAATCTATCTTATCATCGGCGGAACAGGCGGTATTGGTCAAGCCATGGTGCAGCAGCTAATACAAGGAGCGGTGGCTAATCAAACGGACAGTCAATCTAATCAAAGCCATCGTACACAAGTCTTTGCCACTTATCATCGCAATGAGCCGAATATTGAAGCAGAAAACCTGCACTGGCTACCGATGAATGTCAGTGATGAGGACAGCATCAAAAAAGCTGCCGATACCATTAAGCAGACAGTCGGTCATGTGGATTGGGTAATTAATTGCGTGGGACTATTACATACAGAGACCGCGCAGCCAGAAAAGGCCTTGCGACAGATGGAATCAGAGTTCTTTTTGCAAAACATGCAAATCAATGCGCTAGCCAGTTTGCTGATAGCCAAACACATCAAACCGTTGCTCGCCAAGGCTAATCGCAGCGACAACCATCCTGCTATTTTTTCGACCGTATCAGCCCGCGTCGGTAGTATCACTGACAATCAGCTAGGCGGCTGGTATAGCTATAGAATGAGCAAGGCCGCTCTCAATATGGGAATGAAAAACCTGAGTATCGAATGGAGCAGATCACTTAAAGATGTGTGCGTGGTGGTCATGCAACCAGGCACCGTGAATACCCAACTGTCCGCGCCGTTTCAAGGCAACGTCGCTGAAGGGCATCTGTTCTCGCCAGCGTATAGCGCGGAATGCTTACTAGAAGTGCTCTCAGGTATGACTGCAGCTCAATCAGGCAGTTTTGTCGATTGGTCTGGAGAGTCAATACCTTGGTAGCCGTTAAACTGACGCTAGCGTACTAGTGAGCCATAAATCTAATACGCTTCAAACAGCGACATAAACTCATTAACAGGCGTCTGTTCTAGTCTTTCTTGATCGTCGCATAGCTCAACGATCTGCTGACAACGACTTTCGATAAAACGAGTGGCCAGACTGGCGCGGAACTTTGCTTCCAGTACAGGGATGCCCTCAGCTCGGCGGCGTTTGTGGCCAATAGGGTATTCAACAGCCACTTTTTCTGTACTGCTGCCATCGTTAAAAAATACTTGAATGGCATTAGCGATAGAGCGTTTACTGGGGTCATGATAGTCTTTTGAATACTGCGCGTTTTCCTCTACGACCATCTTGCTACGTAGCTCATCGATTGACAAATGCTGTTCGTGATAGTCATCCTCGTAGTTCTCTGCCATCAGATCACCTGTCAACAACGGCACAGCGACCATATACTGTAAGCAATGATCTCTATCTGCTGGATTGGCAAGCGCGCCTTCTTTTGAGATGATGCGAATCGCTGAGTCATGGGTGGTCAGGACGATTTTGTCGATATCGTCAATTCTGTCTTTGATATGTGGGTGCAGAATAACCGCCGCTTCACAGGCGGTCTGAGCATGAAACTCAGCAGGAAAGCTTATTTTAAATAAGATATTTTCCATCACATAACTACCAAAATCACGCTGGAATTTAAAGCGACGTTCGCCTTCAGGCTTGGTCACTAGATCCTTATTGGTATGGCTAAATAGCACATCATAGAATCCCCACTGCGGTGCAGTTAATGCGCCAGGGATACCCATTTCACCACGTGCCGTTATATCGACCAGACGTACCGCACGACTGGTTGCATCGCCTGCCGCCCATGATTTTCGGCTGCCAGCATTGGGTGCATGACGATAGGTGCGTAGTGCCTGACCATCGACGATGGCTTGTGAGATCGCTGCCATGATGCGCTCACGTGGTAGCTGATAAAGTTTTGCGACGACGGCTGTTGATGCTAACTTGACCAAAAAAACATGATCGAGCCCCACACGGTTGAATGAGTTTTCTAGTGCCAGTACACCTTGAATCTCATGCGCCATGATCATGGCTTCAAGCACGGTTTTCATCGTAAGCGGGGTTTTCCCTTGGCTGATATTTTTTTGACTAATATAGTCGGCGACTGCCAAGATACCACCCAGATTATCAGAAGGATGGCCCCATTCAGCAGCAAGCCACGTATCGTTATAGTCAAGCCAGCGCACCATACAGCCAATGTCAAAAGCAGCTTTGATGGGGTCTAGCCTATAGGAGGTGCCAGGGACACGAGCGCCATGCGGCGTTATTTGATCGGGGCAGTCAGGCCCTAAGTGCTTGTTGCACTCAGGGAAGCGCAGCGCAAGTAAGCCACAGCCAAGCGTGTCCATTAGACAGTGGCGCGCGGTATTCCACGCATCAGTAGGGTTTGGAGACTGCTCGTCTATTGAATAATTAAGAACGTAATCGGCAATTTTTTGAATTTCATCGTCGTATTCTGGACGGACGTTGCTCTCTACCGTCGCATCATTTTTATTTGAATTGGCTGTATTTGAAGAGTTATCTAAGTGATTATTTGACATGGTTGGTTCCTCATCCTGAGTGTGCTACTTCCTTGACTGAGACTGAGCTGATTGGCTCAGCCGTCCTTTTAAAGGAATCGTTATTTAAAAGTAGCATACTCAATATGGAACAACCAATTTGAATTATGTTAAGAATTAAGACCTTACAAGCGGTCTAAATCATTAAGTACAACAGACCTAAAACAAACAAAGCGGCCATGATAAACAGCAGGAAACTTAACACTTTGGTTGTGGTTGACGCAGTGTCCGTGCTCTCTTTTTTGATTTTGTTTTTCTTAGCAACGTATAGCACCATTTTCACATGCTCGATATTGTCCTCGAGATAATGCTCTCCTTCAGGTACAAAACCTAACGACTCATAAAAACTAAGTAAGTAAACCTGTGCCGAGATGATAATCGGGCGCTTTTTACCGTACTTTTTGCGGCACTGTGCAATAGCCTGATTCATCATCTGCCGTGCTAGCCCATCACCTCTATGCTCTGATAGTACAAGCACTCTACCGATGGCTGGCATCGCGGTGTGGTTGGTCTTAATCGCAGGATCAGCTACTGATAAGTTGGATTTTAGCTTATTAAACTCAGGTGGAATGATACGGCAATAGCCCACCAATGCTGCGTTTTGATGAGCGATTAGGTGCAAGCAATCAAAATCCACTTCATCCATATCTTGATAGGCACAGTTTTGTTCGACGACAAACACTTGCGAGCGCGCCTTTAAAATATGATAAAGATCAACTGAGGTCAGCTCGTCAAAGGTTTTTAAAGAAAATTCACAAGTCATAATGGGCTAGCTTCTGGCAATAGGCAGTAAAAGATTGGCATTATAACGATTTAGGCAAGCATTAACCATTCCTAACCGTTTAGGGTCTGGCTGATTTTGTCTAAATTTAAGCTATCAGACATGGCGCTAAAGATTTCAAAGTATTTGCCGCGTTGGGCATAAAGTACCTCATGTGTACCTGTCTCAACCACTTCGCCATTTTCTATCACCACGAGATCGTCGGCATCGATAATTTGGGCGATATTGTGCGAGACCATAATGACGGTACGGTCTTTTTTGATCAGATCTAGGCTTTTTTTGACCTGCTGACTGGCGATAGCATCTAGACTGGCTGTCGGCTCGTCCAAAAACACAATAGGCGGGTCTTTTAAAAACATCCTTGCCAGCGCAATCCGCTGCTGCTGACCACCTGATAAGGACTTAGCAGTGCTCTCATAGCCATCAGCTAACCCTATGATCTGCTCGTGGATAGAGGCTTTTTTTGCAGCCACGATGATGTCATCTTCGCTAGCATTCATATCCCCATAGCGGATGTTTTCACTGATCGTACCCGAAAAAATATGATTGCTCTGTAGGACTAGGCCGATACGCTGACGCAACTCGTGGGTATCACAGTCGGCCAAATCATGCCCGTCTAGACAAATAGTGCCAGCGTCTGGCGCATAGAACTTGACCAGTAGATTGATGATGGTGCTCTTGCCAGCGCCAGAAAGGCCAACCAACGCAGTGATACGGTTGGGCTTGATAGTAAAGCTGACATTCTTTAGCGCTTGTGTACCATTAGGATAGGTAAAATCAACGTTTTTAAGCTCGATATGACCCTTTAGGTTTTCGCTACTGATGCCATCGATGTTTTCGACTTGTTTGTCATCTTCTAAAATATCAAAAAACCCTTCGGCATAGGTCAATGCATTATTGATCTGGTCGTAGATGCGGTGCAATTGACGGATAGGGGCGGCGACATTTTGAAATAGCATGACATGAAACAAAATCATACCAATGGTCATCTCACCTTGTAGCACAAAATAAGCGGTGAGAAGGATGATAACCACCACCCCAATCTGCTCGATAAAGGTTTTGATGGCATCATAAATAAAGCCAATACTACGAATGCGCAGTTGATTGTCCGTCATTTCCTTTTGAATGGCTAAGTGCTTTTCAGCCTCGATAGATTCACGGACAAAGGATTTCACCACGCTGATTGAATTAATCAAAGAGATCACCAAACCGCTTTTGGCTTCTCGAAACCCGCGCATCTGCCGACGAAAACCTTGCAGACGGCGTGCTTGCTTTTGACTGATAAAAAAGTAAATGGGTATGATAATAAGACCGACCATGCCAACCCAAAAATTGGTCGAAAACATGATAATAAGTGCCACAATTGCATTGGCAAATAGCGGTAGCATGTCGATAAAGAAGTTTTGCACGAGGCTGGTTAAGCTGCTGACACCGTAATCGATACGGGTTTGCAGTTTGCCACTGTCATTCTCACTGCTGGTATAGAACGCCATCCGGTAAGTAAGGATGCGTTCAATGATTTTTTGAGACAGATCACGAGATAAGTTGATACGAATCTTTTCACCAAAAAAACGCTGACCAAAAGAGATAAATATCGACAGGATCTCTTTGGTCAGGAGGACAGCGCTAATAATCCCTAGCATTCGCAGACCTGCCTGCCATGGCTCGGTAAGCGTGGCAATTTCGGTCAACGTATCAACGGTATAACGCAGCACAAACGCATTAACCTGAGCGGTAAAGGAGCCTAGGGCGGTCAGCACTAAGGTGGCAATGATAAGTACGCGGTAAGGTTTAGCAAATACCGCCAGTTTTTTTAGAATATCCCACAGCAGTGCCCGCCGTTCTTTTTTTTCGACGGGAGGCTTTTTGTCCAACTGTACGCGGCGGGGTTGGGGAGATGTCGGCATATGTAATTTTTATAATTTTATTTCAAGTTTTTCTAAATTTCAGGATAATCGTCTAAAGGACTTTGACAAAGGGTTATGGTATCGTCTTCGAAGTGTATTGCTATCTTTCTTGCTATTAGCCTCATGCGATGAAAACAAATAATTGCTTCAATTAAAGTTACATCATCTGGATGAGCTTCATGAGTCAGTGTATTCCTTCTATTTGAAATATCCTCATATGCTTTTACCCATTCTTCGGGTATAGGTTCTACACCAAGTTTATTCCAATTATTAACTCTGTTTCTTACGCCCATTCTCTCATGCTTATTTTGCTCACGTTCAAGAATTCCCGCAAGTAGCTTGTCTGAACCCCTATTAAGAATGTCTTTTAAAGAAACTTTCTCATCTAGAAAATTTTCCTTATTTTTATCTAATAATTTTTTATACAAGTCGAATTCATAAGCTTCAAGAAGGCAGAAGTTGTATAGAATTATTTGAGTACCTACTATATGTTCAATAGGTGTAAATTCTTTCTCATGACCAAATTTTACACCGCCATGTTCTGAAATATCAGAGGGTTCAGGTTCTCTAAAGATCAAAGAAATAGTTACACTTAACTCATTTGATAAATCATGTACCAACGGTAATAGTTTTTCATCTAAGTCTGGTCTATTAGCTGCAGTAGACAAACAAGGAGAGGTAGACCATGCTTCTTTATCCCAATTCATCATTTTTTTTGCTGAAATTGCTAAATCCGACGTTCTTACTGCTGAAAGTGTAAACAAATTCATTCGTTCAATGACTTCATTAAATACCATATAATTTTAGCCTTTATTTTATTAATCTAGCTATTGGAGGTTTAAAATATGTCAGAGAACAATATCATCAAAATTAAAATGCATCCGCTGGCACAAAAACTTCACCAACCATGATACGCCTTGCTGAGCGGCTCATCGACACTTTTTTGGCCTGCCAGCGGCCATCGACCAGTTCAGTCTTACCACCTACGAGTAATGTACCTGATGGATGGCCAAAACGTACCTCTGTCAGCTCGCCAGCGCCTGCTGCTTGATTGACGAGTGTGCCTTGTGTGGTTGCCGCAGCGGCGATAGCAACTGCTGCTGTACCCATCATGGCGTGATGCAATTGACCCATACTCATGGCACGTACGACTAAGTCAATCTCTTCTGCATCGACCGACTTACCACTAGAGGCGGTATAGCTCTGTGCTGCACCTACCCAAGCGACCTTAGGAATATGCTGGCTGGTCTGTGCCTCGCTCACGTCTTTGAATAATCCCATCGCAACGCCGCCTGTGGCACGGATTTTCTCAAGTTTGGCAAGTAGCTCACCATCGCTATTGATGTCACCATCGCTATTGATGTCACCTTGTAATTCAGTACCCGTAAAGCCTAAATCTTCAGCTTTCATAAAGATGGTTGGGATACCTGCGCTGATAAAGGTGGCTTTGACGCTATCAGCATTTAGACCGCAGTCTGTCACATCGAAGTCATCGACTAAGTTACCAGTAGGGAACATATCGCTAGTGGCATCTACAGGATCGATAAACTCAATTTTGACTTCAGCTGCTGGGAAAGTCACTCCGTCTAATTCAAAATCGCCCGTCTCTTGAACCTGTACTTTGTTATTTGCGTCTTTATAGACTGGCACATGGGCAATGATGGTTTTTCCGATATTTTCTTGCCAAATGCGTACTTCACAAATACCACTATCTACATCTTCATCGATGCTGTTATCAATCTTGTCAGCATCAACTAGACCCATATTAATGGCACAGGCACCAACGGCCGCGGTTAAGTTGCCACAGTTACCCGCCCAGTCAATCATTGGCTTGGCAATATTGACTTGTCCGAACAGGTAATTTACATCATGGTCTGGTCTGTCAGAGGCTGATAAAATAACCGTCTTTGAGGTACTAGAGCTGCCATTACCCAATCCATCGATTTGCTTGCCGTAAGGATCTGGGCTGCCGATGACCCGTAATAGGAAGTTATCACGTGACTTGCCAGCGACTTGGCAACACTCAGGTAAATCAGATAGTTTAAAGAACGTACCTTTTGAGGTACCACCGCGCATATAGGTAGCAGGAACGGATATTTGCGGGGCAAAAGAGGGTTTTGATTTAGAATTGGTTTGGGCCACTGTATTAAGTCCTTTTTATATTGTTATAAGATTAGGTATGGTGCCATCAGCAAGCAAACATGTACGATTAAAAACGCTCGTTAATAATGATAGCGACAAGAAATAATCGTGAGGTAGTTATCATCGACGGCATATACCAACCGATTGGCGTCATCGATGCGTCTTGACCAAAATCCGGATAGGTTTTCTTTTAGGGGTTCAGGCTTGCCAATGCCTTCAAACGGATTACGCTTACATTCGGTGATGAGTTTGTTAATGCGTTTGAGTGTTTTTTTGTCTTGCGTTTGCCAGTATAGATAGTCTTTCCACGCAGCATCTGTCCATGCTAGTTGTTCACTCATTGTTAGAACCTTTGCCTTTGGATGGATTACAGTCTTTGAGTTCAAGCATTTTCAATGTCGCTATCCATAAGCTCATTGTCATCGCTGCTACCATCACCTTTATCACTATCTTCTACCGTATCAATTAGCTCACGCGTAACAGTCTTGCCAGCTTTATATTGGGCAATAGAGTCCGCTAAGTGCGCCGCATTAGCAGGAGATTTTAGTAGATAAACGGTTTCCATCAGGCTATTGTAATAATCAAGCGACATCACAACGGCATCATCAGCATCACGGCGGGTCACGATAGTGGCGTTGGCATCATCGTTTACCGTATCTAGGACGGACTTTAGGTGCTTTCTGGCTTCTGAAAAACTAACGACCCTCATGGCTTACTCCTTTCATGATATTCTGCATAACTTGTACAATATATAGTACATATTACGCCATTAATTAAGTAAACTCAATATTTAGCTACTATCCAATACTTAGGAGTAAGTAATAAAACTCAGTGTATAGAACGCAAAAGCAAATAAAAGCCGATGTCATATAAGGTTATACAACATCGGCGACTTCTATACTTTTCTATTTATCATGCTAAAACCTACAAGAGACTCTTAGACAATATCTAAAGTCCCTTCGATAAACTCTTTAGCAAAGCGTTGTAGCATACCACCTGCGTTGTACATTTTCACTTCATCAGCCGTATCTAAGCGGCAGATAATCGGCGTCTCAGTGGTACTACCATCGGCACGATGGATTACTAGAGTCATCAACCCGCCAGCAGAGACTTCACCTGTGATATCAAAGGTTTCCGTACCATCGATATTTAGCGTATGGCGAGTCGTACCTTCTTCGAACTGTAAAGGTAGCGCTCCCATGCCAACTAAGTTTTGACGATGAATACGCTCAAAGTCCTCAGCGACGACGGCTTCTACGCCAGCGAGACGCACGCCTTTGGCAGCCCAGTCACGGCTTGAGCCTTGACCATAGCCATCACCTGCGATGATGATAAGCGGCTGCTCACGGTTCATATAGGTCTCAATTGCCTCCCACATGCGCATGACTTGACCTTCTGGTTCGACGCGCGCCAGTGAGCCTTGGACAACTTCGCCATCTTCATCGCGTACCATTTCGTTCAATAGTTTAGGGTTGGCAAAAGTGGCACGTTGCGCGGTTAAATGGTCGCCGCGATGGGTCGCGTATGAGTTGTAGTCCTCAGCAGGCAAGCCCATAGTATCGAGGTACTCACCAGCTGCTGATGAGCCAAGAATAGCATTTGAGGGTGACATATGGTCGGTTGTGATGTTATCACCAAGAACTGCAAGCGGACGTAGGCCTGTCAGTTTATTTTTCTTGGCCATTTTGCCTTCCCAATACGGCGGACGGCGAATATAGGTCGTCATTTCACGCCAGTCATACAATGGGCTTAGTGCCTTACCTGTGTCTTTTTTGGCTTCATCAAACATTGGGATATATACGGCATTGAATTGCTCAGGCTTAACAGCCGCGGCAACAATAGCATCTACTTCTTCATCATCAAACCAGATGTCTTTTAGATACACGTCATTGCCGTCTTGGTCTTTGCCCAATGAGTCTTTTTCGATATCAAAACGGATGTTACCAGCGATGGCATAAGCAATAACCAGTGGCGGCGATGCCAAAAATGCTTGCTTGGCATACGGATGGATACGACCGTCGAAGTTACGGTTGCCAGAGAGTACTGCTGTGGTAAATAAATCATTGTCGATGATTTCTTTTTCGATATCAGGGTCTAGCGCACCGCTCATACCGTTACAGGTCGTACAAGCGAAACCGACTACATCAAAGCCAATTTCTTGCAATTCTGGCATTAGACCAGCTTCTTCTAAATACATTTTGACGGTTTTTGAGCCGGGTGCGAGTGATGATTTAACCCAAGGCTTACGCAATAAACCTTTAGCATTCGCGTTACGAGCGACAAGGCCTGCGGCTACCATGTTGCGTGGGTTTGAAGTATTGGTACAGCTGGTGATAGCAGCGATAATCACTGCGCCATCTGGCATGAGACCGTCTTTAGGTTCAGGCAGTTTTTCGTCAGCGCCATGAGCAATACCTTTGGCAACCAAGTCAGTAGTCGATACACGGGCATGTGGTCGCGATGGGCCTGCCATATTACGTACGACTGATGACAAATCAAACTCAAGGACGCGTGCGTATTCGGCTTTTTCCATGCCGTCAGCCCATAAGCCCGTTTGCTTGGCATACTGCTCAACCAATTTAATCTGTTCCTCAGAGCGACCAGTCAAACGTAGATAATCAGTGGTTTGCTCATCGATATAGAACATCGCGGCAGTGGCACCATATTCAGGCGTCATATTGGAGATAGAAGCGCGGTCACCGACGCTTAGCTGGCGTGCACCGTCACCGAAGAATTCGATATAGGTAGAGACCACACCTGCGTCGCGTAAGAACTCAGTCATCGCCAGTACGAGATCCGTACCGGTAATGCCTTTTTGCAATTTGCCTGTTAATTTAACACCCACATAATCAGGTAGGCGCATATATGATGGGTTACCTAGCATGACGCTTTCGGCTTCTAGACCGCCAACCCCGATTGAGATCACACCTAGTGCATCGACCATCGGCGTATGGCTATCAGTACCAACTAGCGTATCGGCAAACGCGACTTCTTCACCGGATTTGTTGTGCACGACCTGTACGACAGGTGACATTTTCTCTAAGTTAATCTGATGCATAATGCCATTACCAGGCGGTACGACGTTTACATTGTCAAAGGCATACTGACACCAGTTGATGAAGTGAAAACGGTCATCGTTGCGGCGCTCTTCAATCGCGCGGTTTTTCTCAAACGCGTCATCTTCGAAGCCTGCGTGCTCAACGGCCAATGAATGGTCAACGATAAGCTGAGTTGGCACGATAGGGTTTACTTTAGACGGATCACCGCCTTGCTCAGCGATAGCATCACGCAAACCTGCCAAATCAACAAAGGCCGTCTGACCCAAGATATCATGACAGACCACGCGGGCAGGGTACCAAGGAAAGTCTAGATCTTGCTTGCCTTCGATATGCTGTTTTAGCGCATCGGTTAGCTCTTCTGGTGGGCAACGGCGTACTAGGTTTTCACACAATACTTTTGAGCAAAATGGTAGTTTGTCATAAGCGCCAGCTTCGATACTCTCGACGGCCTCGCGGGTGTCAAAGTAATAAAGGTCAGTACCGGGAAGTGGCTTTTTGAATTGTTCGTTCATTGGTTGTACTAGGGCGTTGTCCATAAGTCACCTTTGGCTGTTGGCTAATTATAATAAGTAGTTAAGCGTTGATATCGGGTAAAAATTCATTCCTTTAGCAAAATCATCGTTTGCTTTTGTAGGCTTTGCTAAAGAAGCGATATTGAAAATTAAAAGGGCATAGTCTATAAAAAAGATAGTGTATGACGATTAAACCTGAAAAACTCATAGCAAGGCTCAATCATCATACCTATATCAGCTAGCACTGCCGCTAGCTGATAGTAAGTACGTAACAATAACTATTTAAAAGGAATCAACTTAACGCGCACTCATCTCTGGTACAGGACGCAGCTCTTCACCGGTATATTCCGCACTTGGACGAATGATACGGTTATTGGCACGTTGCTCAAACACGTGTGCTGCCCAACCAGTCAATCGTGAGCAGACAAAGATAGGGGTGAACAGTTTGGTTGGAATACCCATGAAGTGATAGGCAGAAGCATGGAAAAAGTCAGCATTACAGAACAGTTTTTTCTCACGCCACATGACTTCTTCACAGCGTACTGATACTGGGTACAACACTTCGTCACCAACGTCCGCAGCTAGCTTCTCAGCCCAACCTTTAATCACCACGTTACGTGGATCTGACTCGCTATAGATCGCATGACCAAAGCCCATGATTTTGTCTTTACGAGCTAACATACCCATCATCTCTTCTTCAGCTTCATCAGGTGAGCTAAAGCCTTCAATCATATCCATCGCAGCTTCATTCGCTCCACCATGCAATGGTCCGCGTAGTGAACCGATTGCACCAGTAATACAAGAATGAATGTCAGATAAGGTAGATGCACACACACGAGCGGTAAAGGTCGACGCGTTAAACTCATGCTCTGCATAAAGGATCAGCGAGACGTTCATCACTTTTTCGTGTAGCTCGTTTGGTTTTTCGCCTTTGAGCAAATGTAAGAAATGTCCGCCAATAGTGGCATCATCTGTATCGGTCTCGATACGTACATTATCGTGAGTAAAACGATACCAATAGTTGATAATCGACGGAAAGGCCGCTAGCATACGGTCAGTTTGATCGTTTTGCTGAGCAAAATCAGTTTCGGTCTCAAGGTTGCCAAGCATGGAGCAGCCAGTACGTAGCACATCCATTGGATGCGCATCAGCTGGGATACGTTCAAGCACGTCTTTAAGTGCTTGTGGTAGGCCGCGTAAGCTTTTTAGTTTGGCTTGATAGGCATCAAGCTCGCTTTGAGTAGGCAAGTTGCCATATAGCAGTAAATAAGCCACTTCTTCAAAAATACATTTATCTGCCAGCTCTGATACATCATAACCGCGATAGGTCAGACCGGAGCCTGATTTGCCGACGGTAGATAGAGAGGTTTTACCAGCGACTTGTCCACGTAGACCTGCGCCTGAAAGTTCTTTCTGTGCTGCCATGTTTACATTCCTTTTGTTGGTAGCTTTTTTGAGTGAAAACAGTGTTTCTGATAATAAATTTATTGGTTAATGACTGACTATAGCGCCAGTTTAGCGTTATGCAGGCTGTTCAGGCTGTGGACCGTCTAAATCGACGTTACAACGCTCAAATTCAGCTTCAATAGGGCCATTTAAGACTTCCATTGCGCTGCCTTCGCCTTCTGCATTGTTGATCTTCATATATTTGGCACCCAGTGGTGACTCCATAAATGTCTGAATCTCAGTCATTTCTTCTGGGGTAGGGTCAGCCATTGGCGTTGCTACTTCTTCGCCATTCATGACACGTAATTGCTCATTGCCAAAAGCAAGCAGTTTTTTCCCTACATCCGACGTATAAAAGTCATCTAACTCTTTTAACTCCGCATCGGTAAACTGACTCTTATAAAAGCGATCGACTTCGGTTTTACCCAAGTCTTTGTCTCGCGACTCAAGGCAACTAACTTGCTCTTCACTGAGCGCACCGCTATTGATGATTGGTGCAAACAATAGGCTGTTGACGGTATCTAATGTAATCGTCGTCATGATCAAATCGTTTTGAGCATCAGTCTCTGATGTTGCAGCTTCGCTTTCGCTAACAACAGTCTCGCTCGTATCACTGGTAGTATCATCAACGGTTTCTGGTGTTTTATCACAGCCTGTCATGAATAACAGCGCCGCAAGCGTGCTACTAAGTAGTGAGGATTTGACAACCGTATGAGCAGTAAAAAATGGCATAAATAACCTAAAGGTGAATAAGGACTGGTTTTGAAACGATAGAGTCCACAGGGATGGTTTATCGTTTCGGCGTTGCTAATTGGCAGTTATTAGTTGTTAACTACTTATTATCAGCAAATAGCTTGTCTAGTGTCTGCTCAAACTCATGATAGTTCAAGAAATCATAGAGCTCCATGCGAGTCTGCATAGTATCGACGACTTTGTCTTGCGTGCCATCATCTAATAAATGCTGATAAACATTCAATGCCGCTTTGTTCATAGCGCGGAAGGCAGATAGGGGGTATAGCACCATCTCCACACCCACACTATACAACTGATCAGTGGTATATAGATCTGTTTGACCAAACTCTGTCATGTTTGCCAGTACTGGAATATCGAGTACATCAGTGAACTTACGATACATCTCGATATCGGTTAGCGCTTCTGCAAAAATCATATCTGCGCCCGCTTCTTGAAATGCGACGGCACGTTCAACAGCAGCGTCCAAACCTTCTACTGATAGGGCATCTGTACGAGCCATCACTACAAAGTCAGGGTCAGTTTTTGCGTCCAATGCCGCCTTCAGACGGTCGACCATCTCTGAGATACTAACGATTTCTTTGTTAGGGCGATGACCACAGCGCTTTTGTGCCACTTGATCTTCGATATGTACTGCCGCGACGCCTGCTTTTTCCATCTTTCTGATGGTTTGAGCGATGTTAAATGCGCCACCAAAGCCAGTATCGATATCAACCAATAGCGGTGTGTCAACAGCGTCGGTAATACGGCGAGCATCTTCTAGTACGTTATCAAGGCTGGTCATACCGAGATCAGGTAAACCAAATGAGGCATTGGCCACGCCAGCACCAGAGAGGTACAACGCTTGATGACCAACTTGGGTCGCCATCATCGCTGTATAGGCATTGATGGCGCCTGCAATCTGTAATGGTTGGTTATTATCATTTTTTTGAGTGAGGGCACTGCGAAAGCGCGCGCCTGCTGAAGATGAAGTCATATGATTGTCCTTACATGGAGGGAAAATATTCTAATTGTTGTAGTTGATTATACTCAATTATTCATGCCTGAAAAGTTTGGGTTATCAGCTAGTATTTAATTTAAATAATAATTAAATGTAGTATATTTAATAGTATTCATTATTCAAATAGCATTATGCAGTTATTGGTAATTTCTTATGATAAGTATTCATATTGCTTAAAATCACAACTTTTAGAATCTTCTATTTTTTACATTTAGTTACAATTACTAAAAGTGTATTGTCTTATTAGTATAATTACACTCATTAAAAAGCCCCAACAGCTAGGCTATTAGGGCTTATGTTTCGCTTAAATAATTAAATAAGATTGTTAAGTGCTGAGTCTTATAGTAAGCAAAAGCTTAAGAAAATAGACCTGCCATATTGGCCAAGAACAATAACGCGAAGCCTGCTAAGAATATCAAGCCTGCGATAGACAGGGCGTTCATACCTGCTGACAGTTTCTTATGCTTTTTAACCAATGAGTAGTTTAACCAACCAAAAATAGGCGCAGAAACGAACGCCGATATCATGGCAAACTTAAGCATAGCGCCTAGTTGTCCTGTGAAGAAAGTGATAATCACTAGACCACCACCGATGGCATAGGTCGTCCAAAAAGCGATCTGCTTTTTATTGATTTCGCTTTCACCTTTTAGCAGGCGCCAGCATTCAGCATTAGCACGTCCATAGCCATCAGCACAGGTGATGGTCGTGCCAAACATACACATAAAGGCGACGAAAGCGACCAGCAATCTCGACCATTCACCAATGGTTGCGGTATACATATTGATCAACTGGTTGATATAAGCACCGCCAACCAATTCAATCTCTTGTCCTGATCCGTACTGGACAAACACACCTAACGATAAGAAGAACAATGCTAATATCGCTGAAACTGCATAGCCAACATTAAAATCTAACAAGCCTTGACTATGCGTGGTGTGATCTGCTTTGACTTTGGCAGAGGTCCACATAGAGGTAATCGCTGCAAACTCTAGCGGTGCTGGCATCCAACCCATGAGTGCTACGATGAAGCCTAACGTGGCTAAATTCCAAGGAGAGGCCGCCACAAAATCTACTGCCATAACGGTTGGCTTGCCAGCAGCAATGATAACTGCAGCAACAGTAGCCGTGGTAAGCGCAATCATAATCCACTTAGTCACACCATCGAGCAACTTATAATGCCCTGCAATCAAAAAGAACCAAGAGACCGCGACGATAATGAGAGATAACGCCATTGTCGACAGACCAAGTGAGGCTGGCAACATAAAGCCCAAAATTACGGCCGCAATAAGTGAAACCGCACCCGTACTAATAACCGCTGACAAGATAGAAAGAATAAAATATACCCAAAGGTATACCTTTGAGCGTTTGGCATAGCCTGCAATCAAACTCTCGCCAGTATCGTAGACGTAGTCAGTTGCAAAGCGAAAAAACGGATACTTAAACACGTTGGCCAATACAATCATAATGGCCAATTGCCAGCCATAGATAGCGCCGGCCTGTGTTGACGAAATCAAATGCGAACCACCAATGGCAGCAGTCGCCATCAAAATGCCTGGGCCAAAGATGCGCCAGCTAAAGCCCTCTTGTTGCGAGGCAACGCTATCGTTAGGGGCACTTGGGTTGTTGAGTTGTTGTGTGGACATGAATACCTCGAAATGGTTAAAACAGCAAATTATCACTTACCTGTGTCAGCTTGCCAATGATCATGAAAGAACGTCCTATAAATCGTCTAAATATAAAACGATTTACATCGTATCGACTTTATCACACCAACACTGTCTAGGAGAATGATTATTCTAGTTATTATTACTATTTGTTTGCATTGCTATTCTTGTTAGTTAGCATACTTATAAAATAATATCAATATTTAAAATGAATTATTTTTGGCGGTTCTTTATAACACAATATTCATCGGATATCTGCCCATTTAGGCCTGTGACACAAAATTTTGCTGCCGATAAGTAATGCCGCGCTGTTCGTAGACGTGATAAATGGCTGTGAGCAAGTCAGGTATTTTTGGGTGTACGAAGTCTTTGAGGGTATGCAAATAAATAGGGGAGGTGACATTTTCATGAACCAAACGTTGGTAGCTGATCTGTTCCGTACGTACGGTTTGCAAGCTGGCAGGCACCAATGTAATACCTTCGCCTGCCGCGACCAGTCCCAATGCTACCTGCAAATCGCTGACTGTCGTAGTCATAAAAGGTGAGATGCCATACTGCGCAAATAGATGTAGTAAAGGCTCAGTAATAGGCTCGCTAGGTGCTGCTTCATGAGTAGCAGCACGGTTGATTCTATTTGTAGATAGCTTGTCACTCACTTGGGTCATTGCCTCTGTCGTCACCGTGGACGATACTGGCAAATGTGTTTGATGGTATAAAATTAAGCGATTGTTCGCTAGGTCTATCAAGCGCTGCTTACGTACATTGGCAAGCGGATGTGATTTTGGCAATGCCACCACGTAGCGCTCATGACGTAGCAGGATTTGCTGAATCCATGGGTCTTGATGGGAAAATCGGCCAAAGCCAATATCAATCTCACCAGACTTGAGGGCATCCATTTGTTGGTATGAGCTAATGTCTTTTAAATTAACGTCGATATCAGGGCTAGACTGTTTAAGCGTGGCAATAATTTCAGGCAGCAGGCCATATAGCACTGAGGGCACAAAACCTATATTTAAAACGCTGCTAGGTGCTGATAGACGCTGGGTCATACTGGTCACCGTATCAATCTCGGTCAATATGGTGCTTATTTTATCGTAGAAAAAACTGCCCGCTTCAGTCAGATGTAGTGGTCTGTGGTAGCGATCAATAAGCACCACGCCCATGTCAGTCTCTAACTGTTTTAGCAAGCGACTCAGGCTCGGCTGTGACAGTCCTGTCTTAGTGGCGGCAGCGCTAAAGCTGCGCAAGTCTGCAATAGCAATGAACGCGTTAAGCTGTCTTAAATCCATATGAATAAACCTGTTATGGCACGCAGAATATTTTTAATGTTGATTCATTTTATTATTCATACAATTTGCACAAATATTAGCACTATCGAATAAATTACGCTTGAAGATAGGGATGTGAGCAACTATATTGGTGGCTAATAAAGTAGTTACACTCTAACGAAATAGTCATAACTGCGTTTTAGCAGTCATTTAATGCCGGTAGGATAGACCGGCTTGGTATCATTCTATGAGCGACGATAAGAAAGACAGTGGCACTGATTTTGAAAAAGAGTTAGCCAAAATAGTGAATAAAAAGTCGCACAAACGTTCTAGCAATAATATCTATGAACGTTTTATCGATCGCGTGCACAGTTCTAAAGGTGCTAAGCAGAATAACGCAGTAGCTGATCCAATGCTACTGGACAGTACAAATGAAAACGTAGCAGAGCGACTGCCATTTAAAGATGAAAGCAGCGCTCAAGAGCAAACGTTAGAGTTACTAGAGAACATAACGACAAATGCCACCTTTGATTTTTCAAACCAAAACCCCGCAACAAGAAATGATACATCCAATACAAAAGATGCTACTAGTAAAGATGATATCGACAATGTTTTATTTGATAACTATCCAGATGACCAACACTTAGCGGATAGTGACGAAGAAAAATCGTTATCTGCTACTGACCAAGCGACTTATACGCCTAGCATACTTAGAGATAATGATTTTGATACTCAGATTGTATCAACAGAACCGAACGATGAAGAAGTAACAAAAACAAAGACTACGGTGAAAAGCAGTAAGCAGCCCATCATCCTTGGTATGGTTTTTGGATCATTATTGATCGCTGCGATTGTATTCATGCTTATTTTTACAGGGATTTTATCAACTTCTACGTCTGATGACGAGAGTAACAACCGCGGTTCAGAGACTAAAATTGCCACAGACAGCTTGCCAGTTGTTAGCGCTGAGCCAATCGCTACCAACGATGACAATCAGCTAGCTGCTGATACCAATGATAGTGACACACCATTAGAATCAGCAACACAGGATGCCCCAAACAACGGAAAAGGAACGCCAGCAGAAGAGCCTATAGAGCTTACTTCAGAGACTGAATCAGCCATTACCTATGAGGACTTTAGGCAAGAATCACAGACCACACTGTATCGAGAAGCAAGTGATTAGAATGGTTAGGTTGAGACTTATTTTAGGCAGTTAGATAACCGTTATCAAACTATTCGAGACGCTCACACCATAATATGTTGCAATACAACAGATAATTCGTATCATTATGTAAAGTAGACGGTTATGTACCGTTGATGATATGAATTATATGGTACGTAACTATGAATGAATCAGAAAATGTTAATAATAATATTGAGTCAAAAAGTATTAGACCACGCAGTCTTATCTTCGCTATCATCAGTGTAATCTTTATTGTCCTAATAACTACTTTCTATATTTCTAACCGTATTTCTTCAACGCTATCTCAAGCGTCGCCTACTAATAATGGTTTAACAGTGAGCAATATTACTAAAGAGGCTAATGCTAATCAGACTGTACAGCAGCATTTGGATGGTCAAAATCAGCCTAGCAAACCTATAGTTACTGATAATCATAAAAATGACACTGTCATTAGCTATCATGATTTTAAACAAGAGGCACAGAGTGTGCTATTCCATGAGGAAGAAAAGATTATACAAGCTAAGTACAGTGCACCTGGTATGACGTCTGCTGTCAGCGCTGAGGACTTTAGAATAGAAGCACATAAAACCTTATATCGTGCATCCAGATATTAGAACCGCTATTAGCACTATAAAATTATATTGATAGGTATACGTTAGTAATTAAATAACATCAAGCCCCATTTCTCTAAACATAAGAGAAATGGGGCTTTTGCGTGAGGTCAGTGCTCCAGGCTTTGTTGTATGTCATCTGTTGCACTCAACACTACATCCATGAAAGCGACAACCGTTGCACTTTCTATTTTTATCACAGCATCAGCTAGCTTGCGGATCATTTTAAGCCAGCTGCTTTTTGATGGTTCGTAAACGGCTTTTAAATTCTGAGCGGTCAACATAACAGCCTTTGAGACGACGCTCACCGATATTTTCATCAAATGCGTTACGCCCATGCAGGATTCGGCGGTTATCAAAAACCACCATTTGACCCGCTGCTAATTTTAATTCAATTTTATAGCGACTGTCTTTTAATTGAGCCATCAGCTCTCGATAAGCAAGGTAGTAGTCGTACATAACGTCACTTGGCAAATCAAAAACATCTGCAAGATGCGCGTTGTATTTAATTTCGACAATATTGCCAAAGTTGTCTAGATTGATGACGGGGTGGTGCTCACGGATATCATGGGCAGTGTCATGAAAACGAAAGGGGATGGCATATTCGGCAAGCAAGCGAAAATACTCAGGCTGCTCTTCTCTTAACCCTTCTAACACCCTTAGTCCATCTACGAAAGTAGATTCGCCGCCTATACTTTCATTACTCAAAAAATGCAAGAATTGATAGCCTGGAGGTAACTCCTGATTTGGCAAGTCGGTATGCAAAGGTAATGAGAGAGAGGTATAAGCCAAATTGATCGGCGACTTCTCTGATATGACATCAAAGGTCATGCCAAAATTAGTCTGCCGTAAATAATCAACTCGCATGGCGGTCTGTACACCAGCGTCAGAGTCATCTGGCATATTATTAATAATGGTAAGCCCATATTTATCCAGCGCACTCATCCACTCATATAAAGCGCTGTCACTGGTCATGATGCTCTGCTGGTCATACATCGGAATGTGGTCAATAAACGTGCCATCCCAACTTTCATAAGGACTGCTATGATCCTTGGCCAATGCACTAGAATACCCAAACTCACGTAACCAACTCTGATCAAAGTGGCTGATATGCGCTTGTTCTGACCATTCAATCGTTAGCGTTGTATCATCAAAAGAGACAGAGAGTGGATGGATATCTTTTGAGACACTCAGCAAATCAAAGCTACGCTCGCCAGTGTGCGGATGAAAAGCCGATGGGCAGTTATCACGCAGCCAGATATAGTGGTACGTACTGCCGACACCATCATTCCAGCGTATTTGAATGGCGTGGTCAATGAGCGCAACGGATTCTATTTGGTAGTCATTTTTTACTAATACGTCTAGAAATGGTGTTGATTGAGGCGTTTCCATTGGAGCAGACCCTACATATAGATGAATTAAAAATATATTTTACGGTATCTTGTTCGGATCGGTTATTCAAACAATGAATTACGAATCACCTAATAGGTAATATCAATCAATGCAGTACTAAATTGTGATTTGGATTTAGTGTGCTATTTTTTGAAGGGTTTTAAAAAATTTGAGGCTCCGTGAACGAAACCTCAATATTTAGCGACAATTAATAGGAGCGTTCTGTTTATCTGAAGGCTAATTATCGAAAAGCTACCCTAACCAGTATTACGTAACCCTGCAGCCAGCGCATTGATACTACGGATCAATGGATCTTCTACATTAAGGTCGCCATGTGCCAAATCGTTCGGGGTGTCCTGTTGTCTAGCACGCTTCAACAGCTCAATCTGGATATAGTTAATCGGGTCTAGATAAGCGTCGCGCCATTGCAGAGATGAGGCAAGGTTTTGCTGATTGGATAATAAAGAGTCTTGCTCAAGCAGAGAGTTTAATCCTGAATTGGTCAGCGTATATTCATCGGTGACCGCTGTCATGATTTTTTCGCGTAACGGCTCATCATCACACAGTTGACTATAGGCCTCGGCAATATTCATATTGGCTTTGGTAAAAGCCATCTCGATATTACTGATAAACACGCTAAAGAAAGGCCAGTGTTTGTTCATCTCTTTCATCAATGCTTCGTCTTTTTTGACGCTATCTAGCGCACTACCAACGCCATACCAAGCAGGTAGGGTAAAGCGTGCCAATGACCAGCCAAATACCCAAGGAATCGCTCGCAAGGTAGTCTTACTTGGTAGGCCTTTTTTACGATGGGCAGGACGTGAGCCAATGTTTAATAAAGAGATTTCTTGTACTGGGGTGACCTCAGAGTAGAATTTATAAAACCCTTCGGTATGATCGGTTAGCTCGCGATAGCGTTGTTCACCTGCATCCGCTAAGCGTGCAAACAGCGCTTCATACTCTGGCAACTCAGTCGGTTGTACAACAAACCTTGTCGAGCAGGCTTTTAGTGTACCCGTGATCGCCATGGTCAGCTCAAACACAGCGGTATCCGTATTGGCATACTTAGCATAAAGTACTTCGCCTTGTTCGGTCACTTTAATCTGACCATGTAACGTACCAGCTGGCTGTGCCGCAATGGCTTTGTGCGTTGATCCGCCACCACGGCTCACAGATCCGCCACGACCATGGAATAATCGCGTTTTGATACCATATTGCTCAGCAATGTTATTAATGGTTTGCTGTGCACTATAAAGCTGCCATGCAGAGGTGATAATGCCGCCGTCTTTTGATGAGTCTGAATAACCCAGCATAATCTCTTGCGTGTTATCCGTGTTCCGTAGCAGTCCACGATACAGTGGATTATCTAATACGGCAGGCAAGATTTTATCGATATTTTTGAGATCTTCGATGGTTTCAAACAATGGTGCAACTGGCAAATCAGCAGACAACTGACCTTCGTCATCAATTCTGCATAAGCCTGCAAACCGCATGAACAGCAATACTTCTAGTAGCTGGCTAGCATTATTGGTCATCGAGATCACATAGCTACCAAAAGTAGCCTGTCCCACCAGTTTGCGTAGAGTAGCGACCGAATTCATCAGTGACAATTGTTCACGCGTTTTGTCTGTCAGGTTATCAGTATAGATAAGCGGCGTGCCTGGTTTTTCTAGCAAGCGCGTCAACCATTCTTGACGTTCGGTTTCGCTTAACGTCTGATAATCAGGCAGGTTGGAGGCACTAGCAAAGATATCTGCAATCACTTCGCCATGGTATGACGACTCTTGACGGATATCGAGCGCCGCCAAATGAAAGCCGCAAGTTTTGACCAAACGAATGACATCTAGCAGTAATCCTTCTGCGTGTGCCGTATCGTGTGTATTGACACTTTGACGGATAATGCGCAGGTCTTCTAGTAATTCTTCTGGATTGGCATAGGCATCTTTTTCAGCTTCGACATCCGTGCCTTTGCTTTGAATGCGGCGATTGGTGGCTTTAACTTTAGTCAGAATGATAGAGAGCAGGCGACGATAAGGCTCATTGCCATAGTCATCGAGGTTATAGTCAAACACACGCTGATCGAGCTCATCATAACTTTTGATTTTGGTATAGACGTCAGGTGAAACGGTGACAATGGTGTCACTATGAATCAGCTGTCGACGCAGTTTTTTGAGTAGTACTTGATAGTGACGCAGCACGGTATCCGCATGCATCAATACGGCAAGTTCTGTGGTCTCAAAAGTCACAAAAGGATTGCCATCTCTATCGCCACCAATCCATGAACCAAAGCTCATAAAGGCAGGCAGTGGATAGTCTGTAAGCTCCGGATAGATATCGACAATGGCTTTTTTGATATTACGATATACTTTAGGAATGGCATTGAATAAACTGGCGTTAAAATAATGCAGACCGTTATTAATCTCGTCATATACCAATGGCTTACGGGTGCGTACTTCATCAGAAGACCATAATAGATCAATCGTTTGCGCAGTTTGCTCTTTGGCTTGCTCGTAGGCAAAGCTGTTTTCAGAGACGTTATTTAAAGCATCACTATGTGTGAATAGACTTTGTAAAATATTCATCGTGGTACGGCGACGTGCTTCGGTAGGATGCGCCGTAAATACAGGTGTAAACTTTAGCTGATCAATCAACTCTTGCATTTGAACAGGCTCGATATTGCGCTCACGACACTCAAGCAAGGTACGACGAAATGACCCTTCCCAGCTTTGCTCAGACTGCATACGCTGCGCATGACGCTGCTCACGCAAATAATTCTCTTCGCTTAGATTGGCTAGGAAAAAATAGATAGAAAAGCCGCGTATGACGTTTTTTAAGGTTTGATTATCCAAAGAAGCAATAAAATCGATAAGCTGCTGTTTATGCGCCTCATTCGGCTCACGGCGCTGTTGAATAAAGCCTTTGCGCAGCGTCTCAATCGTATCTAGCGTCTGCTCACCAGATTGGCGAGAAATAGCATCGCCTAATAATGAACCCAACAAGCTGGTGCGTTTACGTAGTACGTTGTTATCTAGTGCCATCTTCAACCTTCCTATCAAATGAGTGGATACAATACTATGGTTATCTTATACGTAATATCCTTATGGTTTTTTGCAATTTAACATAAATAGGTGAGGCCTGCTTGATGTTGATAGCAACTTTTTTGCTAATCAACCTTTATGACACTATTACTAATATATGGCTAAGTCTGTTTTTCGGCAGTCATCAGACAAAGCTTATTTAGGTTATTTCTCTAACGACTCCGAAGATTATCTATATAATCTGCCCAATCTTGCATCATCTGTACCCTAGTATCGATTTCATCGAGTCTGTTGTAAGCCCCACCATGTGTGTCTTTGATTCGATGGCCTAGCTGTAATTCTGTGACGATATCTGAATAGCGTAGCTCAGGCTGTTCCATGAGCAAAGTTTTAGCGGATGCTCGAAATCCATGCGCACACTGCACATCTTTGTATCCAAGCCGATGGAATATCTGTACCAACGTCGCTTTACTGATATAGGCATTGCTTGAACCGCGCATCGAGGCAAATACATATTCCTTATGCCCAGTAATTGACTGAATGTTTCGTAATCGCGTAATCACTTGCGTGGCTAAGGGAACAACTAAGTGCGAGACCATATCGTCACGACCTTCGCCTTTGGTCGGGGAGAATGCCCATGTGTTATTGTCCCAATCGATGTCATCCCAACGCATCGAGCGCAGATCGATACTACGTACAAACACATAAGGTAATAAATTCATAGCCTCTAGTGTGATCTTGCTTGCACCTCTAAAATCAGACATATCTTTTAGAAGCGTCGCAAATTGATCTGGTTTGGTGATGGCTGGCAAGTGATTGCCTGAATTGGCAGGTGCAAGCTCACCACGGGTATCAATTGCCACATTTCTATCGCACAACCCTCGAGCAACAGCAAATGAAAACACTTTTTCAGTATATAGACGAGTGCTTGCACCAACGAAAGTTGCTTGATTTTCATTGTTTTGAATCGACTCGCACACACTCAGTATCATCTCACTGGTGATATCGTCCATTCTTAAATCACCAATTTCTTGGCACATATATCCGAGACATAAATCCCAAAACTTGAGGGTGGAGTCACTGTATGACGGTTTTTTAGATTTACTTTGATTGCGACCTGCTGTTTTGTGTTCTCGCCATGCTTTTGCAATCTCAGAAAATGGTGCGTTTTTTAGGTGAGTATATTTATTGGTTTGCTCTTTTTGCTGGATAGCTTTTAGGTCAGAGCCTTTGGCGACCATATCAAGAATGGTGTCTGCTTTATACTTAACCTCATGGAGGCTGACATCCTCAGTCTTACCCAACATCATCCTAGGGCGTTTGCCCTCGATATGCGGATGGGAATAACGTAAGTAGTATTCCTTTTTGCCATTTGGATAAATACGAAGACTTAAGCCAGCCACACCCGAGACGCTGACAGAATAATCTTTGTCTCGGCATTCTAGCTTGTTGATATCGTTTGCAGTGTCGATAGCCATAATGTATATCCGTAATATGATAATTAAGGTTCATGATAGGTTTATGATTGATGACTTATAAAAAGTCTATTCTATAGAAAAATACAGAAGTATTGGACACTGTCATGGACACTGGTGTTCGCTAATATTATTATTAAAGACTTATAGAATAATAGTTTTAATACTTAATTATTCCCAAGGTTCACTTGGGGATAATTATAGCATAGTGACCAAATAGTGAGTAGGCCATGCGCTGAAAGGGTTACACGGCATTTCTACCAGTTATTTCGGTACATAGTTAAATGCGATTATGGTGTCCATGATTGATTCGGCAAGGGTTTGAGCATATTCTCTACAAAACACATGCTCCTGTACTCGCACAGAATATAAAAATCAGGGTCATAGTACTGTTATGTGCAAATTCAGAATGCACCAATTTTGAGGGGTTTATAGAAAATATATAACGAAAGGCTGAATATATTAAAAAATATCAATAGATAGCTCATTCATCTTAAAAATAGCTTGGCAATAATAAATAGAGAACTGCTGTTTGTGGGTAGATGAAATTTATCGCTACGCAAAAGAAAATAGCGTCAGTTCTAATGATTTAACAATCTGTCTATGATTTAAATTTAAAAGATTATATGTGATGACTTGGACATAGAGTTTGAAGGTTAGATAAGATTAGAAATATTCGAAGGAGTTATAACGTCTGGCTGAGTTTTTGCAATTAGATATAGGTTGGTAATCTTAGTAGATGTCTAGCCACACAAACGATGGTTATCAAAAATAGGCGATTAGCTTTTCTATATTAAGGATTTAACCCGCGGACATAGATAATAAATAAACTATCGCAGACGAATAGCCATGATCATATCGAATAAAAAGCTAATAACGCATTTGGACATAGCCATTAGTATTTTAGCGAAGTATAGAGTATTGATAACCAGTTATATATTGAGTCCAAGTTCTACCATTCAGCAAAAGTTAAAATTAACTGATGAAATAATGCACCCATGAAAATTATGAAGAGTAAACCTCAACAGGTGTGAGCTATCATCCAAAAGATTCCGTTAAATTAGACAGGACAGAGTTAGTCGGCGAGAGCTAAACAGTTTAGTAGGATGTTTATACCTAGCAGTATCAGAAATGCATGATCGTCATGATTCTATAGTTAGTAAGACCTGAGCCTACGACTTAATAGACTTCATTTAACATAATATACATTATGCGAAAACAAACCAATGGTTTTAGCAGTTAAGCGCAAAACCATTTATACCATATCATTCTTATACCTTAGATTAGATTTATTATTAGTTATAGAATCTTACTAACGACAAGTTTCAAGCAAATGCTTACGCAACGTTTTGCCATCGTCATCTAAGATTACATCTGCGATTTGGCAATCTTTATCATTGTCATCACATGATAACTCATAATAAATATCGCTACCTTGCGCCAAGCTGACCTGAACCAAACCTTGATCAGTGATTGAAAACTTCTTGTCTTGTGTATAGTCAGGATCTTGCGAGTTCCAAAGTACATCGTAATCTATATTGCAGGACGTCTGAGTTTTATCAAAATACGCTTGCTCAAGTTGCATGGCTTCTTGCAAGTCAGCATCAGCGTATTGCTGCAGCACTACAGGATGACTCATACCTTGGTCATCAATATCCTGTTGGTACATTTTTGTGATGGTCGCAATCTTGATATCAGACATGGCATTTTTTTTCTGATCTACTTTTGATACATCCGCTATAGCGTGACCGACAGGCATCAGTCCTATGGTCAATAGTAATGTCAGCGATTTATATGTTGGCATTTTATTCTCTGCGAGCTTTTATCCTATAAGTGTTACCGACTATTACATCATACCTATATTCGGACTCTGCTGTATTATCGTATCATTCAGGTTTACTTACCAAAATATCGATTACATATCGCTTTTATGGTATTTTTTACCGGTTCCCATGACAGTTTATAGCGATATTTCTTTCGCTATAAACTGTGCTAAGGATGATTTTATGATGACGTTACCTGCTTTTTTTAAGGAAAAATCTGCGACATTAGCCTCTAGCAGCCTTCTGTTATTCACGCTAGCTGCTACGGGTTGCCAGTCTGCTTCTGAGTCTAGTGAAGCCATTGTATCTCAACCAACCAGTATCTCGTCAACGCCTAGTAATGCTGATATCAGTCAGCAAACCCTTAGGCAGCAAGCGTTACGTATACAGCGCGCACTGGGAAATAAGGACTTTTCTAGAATCACTAATGACATCCATCCAATACGTGGCGTTCGTTTTTCGATGTACGCTTATGTACGGCCTGAGTCAGATAAAGTCTTTAGTCGTGGGCAATTTGCACAGTATTTACAGCAGTCTAACATCCAATTTACTTGGGGCGAAAAAGACGGTACTGGCGACCTATTGGTAACGCCGTTGCCTGCTTATCTGGATACTTGGGTGGATGGTAAAAAGTTCAATAGTGCCAGTATCAATGTCAATGAATTCAAAAATAACGGTAATTCTATCAACAACTTGAAAGAAATATACCAAGCGTCAGACGTTGTAGAGTTTTATTATAAAGGCACGGATGAGTATGATGGTATGGACTGGCGGGTACTACGCTTGGTATTTGATGAGTATCAAGGCAAGCGTTATCTGGTGGCGATTATTAATGACCAATGGACGGTTTAGAGTGTATAGAAACGATTGACTGACTACTTTTATAAGGCTTGTTTAAATTGGCAGCCTACGCCATCTGATTATAAATACCATATATTCAAATATTAAGATATATTTTACAACTTATGTTGCTTGGTTTTTGATGACAAGCTTGTTTATTAGCCTTCTAACGACAACATATTCATAATCAACTTGATCAAAGTTTCTTTTTGATTGGGGTCAGATTCAGCGACTAATAAGGTTAATGCCGCAAGCCCGGTATTATTGATGACCATGTCGCCTTTATCATTCAGCAGTCGGTGATTACGGTGTAAAAAATCCACGAACAAAAAAGCGCCGCTGCGTTTATTACCATCAGTAAAAGGATGGTTTTTTACCATAAAGTACAGTAGATGTGCCGCTTTACTCTCGATAGTTGGGTACGCAGGCTCACCAAAGACCGTTTGTTGTAAATTACCCAATACACTATCCAAACCATCACCACGAGGTTTAGCAAATAATTCAGTCGCCTCACCCCTATCTATCAGCTGCGCTTTCAAATCAGTTAGCGCTGCCATCGCCTCAGTCGTACTGGGTAAGACACCACCATCTTGTCCTGCAGGACTATCCAGTAAACCTTCATCATAGCGCTGTAACCATAAAAACGTCTGCGTATAGCGACTTATAATCTCAACCAGTCCGCGACCTTCGTCGGTTCTAAGCTCGGGACTTTGTGCCGTTTTTTTGATTAGTTTTAGCGCTTGTTGCAATTCAATAGAGTTTTTATCGAAGCGCTGTTGATTGAGCGTATAGCCTTGTACCAAGTATTCACGTAAGCGCTGCGTTGCTCAACGTCTAAATTGCACACCTTGAGGAAATTTGATGCGATAACCTACTGATATGACCACATCTAAGTCATAAAAAGTCACCGGACGGTCTGAATTTGCAATATGCATTTTTTGCATATTGCTTTTTTCATCGATTTCTTCGTCTTTTATGGCATTGGCGATATGACGAGAAACCACTGATTGGTCACGACCAAATAACTCAGTCATTTGTGCTTGCGACAACCAGACGGTCTCTTGCTCAAAACGTACATCTACTTGCGCCTTTCCATCGGCACTTTCATAGATCTCTACTTTTGCCATATCATCATTTATAGCGTTACTCATCTCAGCCTCCCCAACTCCAACATGCTTATGCTGTCTTGAATACAGTTTACTGTCACAATCTCTATAAATATCACTCATAACGGGGTCTGACGAAAGAATTTCACCATAATCTCATAGATATCTGGATAAGCATCGATGAGCTTTTGCGGGGTTTCAAAAAACACTTCACTGAGTACCGCAAAAAACTCCGCAGGATTGGTCGCACCATAACGATCAAGCCCTGATTTACGGTGTGTCTGAAAGTCCTCAAAATCTCGCGACATAATCTGCGTCCACCGAGCAGGATCCATATCAGGTTGCATCGGCGGAAAGCCATTGGCACGCCCATTCATCATATCAAGCTTATGGACAAATTCATGAATGACAACGTTGTGTCCATCACGTTCGCCTGAGTGCTTGGCATCCTTCCATGAAAGAATGACAGGCCCTCGCAGCCATGCTTCCCCACTACGATGTTGACTGCCTTCATGGACGACACCAAGCTCATCTACCGTGGTGCTGTTGCTTTTGTACGAGCCAGGATAAATAATAATCGATGACCAGCCAGCATACCACTCAAGGCCTAAGTTTAAGATCGGCAAACACGCTTGCAGTGCAATCGATTGTCTGACAGCATTGGTAATCTCAAAACCTTGTGCACCAGTGATAGATTTATCAGCCAAAAACAACGTCGCGAGCTCGAATAAATGCGTCATCTCGTCAACACTTAATCTGTCGAGTATCACGATACGTTTAGCTGCCTCCATCCAATCGGAATGGGTAAATTCCCTATTATCTAGTATGCGCTGCTCACGCCAGTCTTTTATGATGCCAAACATAATTTTCTATCCTTAAACCTTAAGATATTGAAATAACTCAGCCTAGCATGCACTCACTTGCCACAAATATACCAATATCGTTATTAAGAAGACTTTATGGCATCCAACTGTACTTCAACCACACGAAGTGCCATCGTCTTCCAGTCTAGCTCCAGTCCATCGGCGAACACTACATGGTGACTAATACTGACGTACCCATGTACGATGGCCCAGATATCTAACGCTATTTGCCGACGTTGCGTCACGCTAGCCTCTTCTGATAAATAAGAGCCTGCCACCCGAACCAACTTTGAAAATGCGCTATCTCTTGCTGCAATGGCTTCGATTGAGGGCTGATATCCTGCATCAGACTCCCCAAAAATCAGCCGATAATGCGCTTCATATTTCTCGCCTACATTGAGATACCCTAGGCACGCCTCTAGCACTTGTTCTTTGCTTGCCCTGCCTTCTGGAATGACATCCATGGCTTCACGAACGAGATTAAACCCTTCTATGTACAGCGCATCTAGTATGCCTTGCTTACCTTGGAAATGACTGTATATACCGATGGTGGACAATCCTGCACGTTTAGAGATAGCTCGCACGCTTAGGGCATCCCCGCCCCCCTCTAAGAAAAGCTCAGATGCGGCGTTTAGTATTTTGGTTCTGGCATCCATTAGATTCTCACTATGTCTTGACAATTATAACAGTGTTATTCTAGTATATAACACTGTTATGCACAAACGATTATGAATTGATTGTATTGATAAAAATTCAACTTAGAGTAAGGACGCTATGAGTATTCAACAGCTAGAAACGGATTATCTAATCATTGGTAGTGGCGCGGTGGGTATGGCTTTTGCCGATGTGCTGCTCACAGAAACAGATGCTAATATTATTATCGTCGATAAACATCATAAACCAGGTGGTCATTGGAACGATGCCTATTCGTTTGTCACCTTACATCAGCCGTCATCTTTTTATGGCGTGAGCTCACGTGAGCTTTGTGGCGGTATGATTGATAAGATTGGTTTAAATAAAGGCTTGTCTGAGCTGGCGTCAGGGGCAGAAGTCATGGCGTACTTTGATAAAGTCATGAAGCACACGTTTTTACCAAGTGGCCGCGTGAAGTACTTCCCGATGTGTGAGTACAAAGGCGACGGCAAGTTTTCATCGTTGCTGTCTGATACCAGCTATGAAGTTAAGGTCAATAAGAAAATCATTGATGGCACTTATTTTAAAACCTCAGTACCAGCAACCCATACCCCAAACTTTGAGATTGCTGATGGTGTTAAGTTTGGCCCGTTAAATTATTTGCCGAGTCTAACCAAACCCCGTGATGGTTACGTCATCATTGGCGGCGGAAAAACAGGTATTGATGCGGTTTTATGGCTATTTGAGAACCAAATTGACCCAGACCATATCACGTGGATTATGCCAAGAGATGCTTGGCTGATCGATCGTAAAAACACCCAACCCTCTCGTGATTTTTTCACCCATACTATAGGGGCGCAGGCTACTCAAGCAGAAGCGATTGCTGAGGCAGAAAACATCGAAGACCTGTTTAATCGATTAGAAAAAGGCGGCGTATTAATGCGGATTGATCCAAACGTACGCCCGCAAATGTTCCATGGCGCTACCATTAGCAGTGAAGAGCTTAAGCAGTTACGTAGGGTTAAAAACATTGTGCGTAAAGGTCGCGTGACTCGCTTAGATACTGACAAGATTTATTTTGGTGATGACAGCATTGCCACCACCCCCAACACCATGCATATCGACTGCTCTGCACGGGCAGTACCAGTGACAGAGACATACGATGTATTCAAAGGTGATACCGTGGTGGTGCAAACCGTACGTACCTATCAGCCTGTATTTAGTGCCGCGTTCATCGCCCACATCGAGGCCAATTACGATGACGAAACTGTCAAAAATGAGTTGTGCCAAGTGGTGCCAATCCCGAATCATGATACGGACTTTTTGGTTGGCCTTGTTAAACAAATGCAGAATCAGATGCGTTGGTCAAAAGAGCCTGCGCTACGTGAATGGATGATTAACAATCGATTAGATGGCTTCACCAAATTGGTACGAGCCAGCGAAGACACCCCGCCTGAAGAGCTTGCCATCCTTAAGCGTCTAAAAGAAGCAGGACCAAAAGCTGCTGCAAACATGCCTAAGCTCATGAGTGAAATCATGCAAATTACGGCAGCGCGTCAAGCCAAAACTGCTAATGCTTAATCTGATAACTATAAAATAAAAGAGGAAATGTCCATGCAAGAATTTCAGACCAATAAAGCAAACTTAACCCAAGCTCGCCTGCAAGAGACGCCTGTACATACCCTAGGTGATGGCGAAGTACGTGTCAAAGTTGACCGCTTTGCTTTTACTGCGAATAATATTACTTATGCAGTCATGGGTGACCAATTACGCTATTGGCAGTTTTTTCCGCCAAATGGTGACGAGCCTGAGAAATGGGGTATTATTCCAGTATGGGGATTTGGTGATGTGATCGAATCAAATAGCGATGCACTACCTGTCGGTGAGCGCTTATTCGGTTACTTTCCGCCTGCCAGCGAATTGGTGATTACCCCCAAGCGAGTCACGCAAACCAGCCTGCTCGATGGTAGTGCCCATCGTGCCGAGCTGCCACCTGGCTACAATATGTATCAGCGCGTCAATCATGAACCTGGTTATGACCGTGCCAATGACAATCAGCGCATGCTACTGTTCGTATTGCACTTAACCTCATTCTGCTTACATGACCTATTGAAGAGTAATGACTGGTTTGGTGCAGAGCAAGTGGTGATTATCAGTGCATCGAGTAAGACCAGTACTGGCTTAGCATACGGCTTGGTTGATGATAAAGATGCACCGTATGTTATCGGTCTCACATCAAACCGTAATATAGATTTTGTTAAGTCAATTGACGCTTATAACAGTGTGCTTAGCTATGACACGCTTGAGCAGATTGACGCTAGTAAACCAACGGTCATTGTCGATATGTCGGCCAATACTGACGTGCTCAGCCGTCTACATAGACACTTAGGCGACAACATGCGTTATACCAGCAATGTCGGTCTTACGCACTGGGACGAGCCACGTCATACCGAAGGTATCATTCAAGCGCGTAGCCAGCAGTTTTTTGCGCCCAGTCATGTACAGCAACGTATGAAAGAATGGGGCCCTGAAGAGTTCAATAAACGCTCTATGCGCTACATCATGAATAGCACTGCAAAAACTAGTGTGTGGTTAAAGATTCAGGAGCTTGATGGAGTCAGTGGCTTACTAGAGGTTTATAAAGATATCTGCGAAGGTAAGATAGCCGCTGATGAAGGTTTGGTAGTCGTCATGGGTGACAATGAAAAAGACTAGGCTATTAAATTTATCGACTATTTGTCATTAGCAAAATACAAATAAAAAAGCAGAGAGTCTTGCCAATAAACTCTCTGCTTTTTGTGTGCGTTATATACTAACTACAGACATACACCCTACTCATAATCTTTAAGCTTAAAAACTGTGGTTTAAATTTTGGTTTAGCGCACCCACCCTTCGTCTTTTAGATAATCATGCAACCCTTCAGCGAACTGTCTGCAGCATTGGCATGAATTTTATCAGACTTTAGAGCCTCATCTGACAGTACAGTGGACCAGCCATCAGAATATAGAGGTAGGCCTTCAGCTTCCGCAATATCTTCATACAGTGGATTATCACTTGCCTTACCAAACAAAGCACTAGTACTGAAATACGGCTCAGCGATTAGAACAACATCAATGTTTTTAGATTGTAAGGTGTCTATAGTCGCAATGATATTAGCACGAGTGGTATCAGGTGCAATGCGCTGCAATACGTCATTACCACCCACACCCAGTAAGACTAAATCTGGGTTTTGCTCAGTGATCTCATTCACTCGATTAAGCACATCTGCAGAAGTGTCACCATTGACACCCGCATTGATAACCCTCCATTTGCTTAGCTCTGCTAGCACCCTAGGATACACAGTTTCAGGATTTGCGTCGTTGCCATAGGTTAAGGAGTCACCAAGTGCGACCACGTACTACCAGCGGGCAAGATATCTTGTTGTGGTTTGCTACCACAGCCTGCCATACCAATAGTAGCGGCAAGTCCTATGCTTGCCAGCGATAAAAACCTACCGCCTAAACTCATATCTGTTCCACTCCTATATCCCTATTAATTGAGCTAAATTTATTTGCGTTAATAAGTTGAGATTGCTCAAAACTCATTATCTAACTTTTGTTGTATATTGCTCAGTAACCATTGTATAGTGAATACAGGGGATAGATTACCTGTTGGGCGCAATACCATTGCTACGCGGCTTAGCATAGACAGTGTATTCATCATAAAGTATAACTTTACCAAGGATACGTGAGGTATTTATGAATAAAATAGCATCTCAAAGTCAGTCTAGCGATAACATTCAAAACAAAGAAAACGTTGACCATCTAACCCAAAATCAGAGTCAATCCATCAAAGCGCCCAATGACAATACTAAAAGTCCTGTTTCAACAACGGTCAAAGATACCTTAAGAAAAAAAGATGCTTTAGAAGAGCCTAAGAAAAAATCACAAAGTTTTGATGAGCTACAGATCAGTAAGGGTAAGTATCGCCCAGTGGCACAAACCGTTGGCAACTGGCTTGATAATATCAACATGGATGCCCTCAACTATCTTAACGAACAAGCCGAAAACATTTTTTATCGCAAAGGCGTCACCTTTACCGTCTATAGCGATGCTAAAAACATCGAGCGAATGATACCGTTTGATATTATCCCCCGCATTATCGCTGCCAGTGAGTGGCGACAGATAGAAGCTGGCTGTAAGCAGCGCATCACCGCCCTCAATGCATTCTTGCACGATATCTATCATGACCAAGCGATTATGAAGGCCGACATCGTGCCTGCCAGCTATGTCTATGCCAGCGGCTGCTATGAGCCTTGGATGATGGGTATTGAACTGGACAAACCAATCTACTCACACATCAGTGGTATTGATTTGATTCGTGATGAGTCTGGCAAGTTCTGTGTGTTAGAGGATAATCTACGTACCCCGTCAGGTGTCTCATACATGCTTGAGAGCCGTAAAATATCCGAGACACTATTGTCTGATATGTTTTCTGATACCGATATTATGGGCATCAGCGATTACCCCAACCGTCTCAAAGCCTGTCTTGCTAGCTCGACCTCCAAATATGATCCACAAATCGTCATCTTGACGCCTGGTCGCTTCAATAGCGCCTACTATGAACATGCATTTTTAGCACACGAGATGAACGTACCCCTAGTACATGGTTATGATTTGGTGGTTGAGGACAGTAAAGTCTACATGCAGGGTATTCGTGGCAAGGTGCAAGTCGATGTTATTTACCGACGCATTGACGACCCCTATATCGACCCGCTCGCCTTTCAATCTGACTCGATACTGGGCGTATCAGGGCTGATGAGTGCTTACCGAGCTGGTAATGTTGTTATCGTGAATGCGCCCGGTACAGGTGTGGCTGATGATAAGAGTTTATATCCTTTTGTACCAGATATGATTAAATTCTATTTGAATGAAGAGCCTATTCTACCCAATATAGAGACCTATCAATGCCGTAAGCCTGATGAGCTCAAATACGTGCTTGATAACTTAGATAAGCTGGTCGTAAAAGAAACCCAAGGCTCAGGTGGCTATGGCATGCTCATTGGTCCAACCTCTACCAAAAAGGAGATTGAAGAGTATCGCCTGCGCCTACTTGAAAACCCAGCCGGTTTCATTGCCCAGCCGACTATTTCACTATCTACCAATCCTACCGCTGTCATCGATGGCATCGCACCGCGCCACATTGATTTGCGTCCCTTTATCCTAAGTCACGGCGATGGCTCAGTAGATATTGTGCCAGGTGGTTTGACTCGTGTGGCCATGGTTGAAGGCTCATTAGTCGTCAACTCATCACAAGGTGGCGGTATCAAGGACACGTGGGTCGTCGATGACAGTCACCTACAATCTGAAACCAAGAAACCAAACGGTAATGGTCAAGCTGGCAAATACACGTCTGTGCCTTTAGATGCCAACAACTCAGATCACGCCAATTACTATGATCGTGTACAGCCTCTAGAAGCGGGCTATGAGATGCTAGATGACGCACCCATGATCCTGCTACTCTCCACTGCCAGTTATCTAATATGGCTAGGCCGATACAGCGAGCGCCTGTATTACTATGATGATGTCATGAAAAAATTGGTCAAAGACGATCTCAAAAAATCACAGCTGAAGCACTTAATCAGCCATTTAGGTTTTGACGCGGATGGGGATGAATCGTTTAAGACCATGAAAGCGCAGATGCTGTCTGATTTGGAACGAAATATCATACCGAACATCGTTCAATCGATAGATGACAATGTGCAGGAGGCCAAAGGCGTCATTGGCAAAGACACCGCTGAGTTATATAACTTGATTAAGCGGCTTTCAAGCGCTGGCACCTATCGGGCAGCGACCTTACAGCTACACGCGTGTAATGCCGCTATGAAACAAGAGCATCCAACAGTGACCTGCTTTTGGCAATTGGGACGTCATTTTGAGCAGCTTGAGCGGGCTGTGCTACTAGAAGAGGATTCAATAGAAGTCAGTCTTGAATTTAAATACTGGATTAATGAGTTGCCGGAGAATACGCGCTGGCGTGAGCTGACACGTCTGGCCAATCAGATGATTAGGTCGAAGAAATTTAGTGATTTTGAGCTGATTAGTAAAGAGTTTAATATAATTTTGCGTCAGGGTGTCTAATCGCAAGGTGATTACAGGTACTAATGATACAGTCGATTCAAGATAATCTGGATGCTAGGAAGGCGAGTAACAGTACTACCAGTAGTAGAGTAAGCAAGCCTGACGCTATATCCAATTTATGTAGGGTTGACTATACATATGAAATAAACAGAACAATAGGAAGCCATCATGAAACTTCGAATCAGCCATCAAACCAACTATTATTACGGCGAGCTTGCACAGCGCAGTGTCCAATATATACGTATGACTCCCATGCAGATGCCGCATCAAATTATTCATGAATGGGAGGTTATGCTCCCTAAAGTGGCGACTAATCAAAAGGATGGCTTTGGTAATGACTGGCTCACGCTAAGCCGTAATGAGGCGCATAATAATTTACAAATGCAAGCGTCAGGTATCGTGGAGATTGATACAGAGACCCAACGTTTAGAAGATATGGATCATGTCCCCTATCTGCTGTTTACTGTACAAACGCCATTGACCAAATGTTCACAAGAGATGCGTGAATTTGCAGCGCCCTATTTAAAAACCCCCACCCATGACAGCTTAAAAGCAATGGCTAATGCACTCATCATGAAAATGCCTTTTGTGAAAGATGTGACTCATGTAGGTACAACTGCTGCTGAGTCTTTTGCAACGAGCGCTGGCGTGTGCCAAGATCACACTCATGTATTTTTAGGCTGTTTACGTGATCAGCATATCCCAGCACGCTATGTGTCAGGCTATCTTTATGACGATACCGAGAACCACATGGCCAGTCATGCGTGGGCAGAAGTATGGTTAGATGGTTACTGGTATACCTTTGATATATCAAATCAGTTGTTTCAACCAAGCTCTCACGTCTACGTCGCCATTGGTCGAGACTATTTAGATACTGCACCTGTGCGCGGTGTACGTATGGGCGGCGGTTACGAAAATCTTTACAGTCAAGTGTTGGTCTCAAGACTATCATAAGCTATTTTTATGCTTGTCTTCAACAAGGATCTGTTATGACTTATTGTGCCGCTATTCGTCTTAAAGAAGGAATGGTTTTCGCTAGTGACACTCGCACCAATGCTGGCGTTGACCATATTTCGACCTTTAGAAAGCTCTATCAATATGGCGTCGAGGGTGAACGCTTTATGATATTGCAGACAGCTGGTAGTCTGGCCACATCGCAGGCGGTATTTAACAAACTGCAAAACGATATTGACCAGCGTCTTGAGAGTAACCTTAATACGGTAGCGACTTTATTTGATGCCGCCCAAATGGTTGGTGAATGTATGCGTAATATTATGAATCATGCAAAAGCAGTCGCTAATGCTGATGTCGACGGCGCATTTACTAGCTCTTTTATGCTGGGTGGTCAAATTAAAGGACAGCCACCTGAGTTATACCTGATTTATCCTGAAGGGAATTGTATCAAAGCCACTGAAGATACCCCGTTTTTTCAATTGGGTGAAAGCAAGTATGGCAAACCTATTCTAGATCGTTCTGTCAGCTACAATACGGATGTGAGGCACGCAGCACGTGCGTTGATGCTGTCATTTGATTCAACCATTCAATCCAACTTATCAGTAGGCATGCCAATAGATTTTGTACTTTATAACAATGACAGCCTAATCCTGCCTAATGGCCGACGTATTGATGAAAGTGATGAATATTTCAATAGCATTCGTCGTCAATGGTCAGAAGAGCTACGTCGTATTTTGGTTGAATTGCCTAAATGTCCTAATGGTTATTGGGGATAGTCTTTTTTCACTATCAAATAAACCTGAAGTATTATTGTTACACTAGCAAAAATGGTGCTGTACGGCTGTCTTTTGATTGGGCAACGTCATGTGGTGTACCTTGAGCGACGACTACACCGCCCTCATCCCCTGCCTCTGGTCCGATATCGATAATCCAATCGCTATTGCTAGCCACTTGCATATCATGTTCAACCATGATGACGGTATTGCCTGCATCGACAAGACCATTTAACTGCATCATGAGCATAGACACGTCAGCAGGATGTAGACCTGTGGTTGGCTCATCCAATATGTATAGCGTGTCGCCTCGTTGCACACGCTGCAACTCAGTGGCAAGCTTAATACGCTGTGCTTCACCGCCTGATAATTCGGTGGCAGGCTGACCCAGACGTAAGTAGCCAAGTCCAACTTGTAGCAACGCCTCTAATGCACGCAAAATAGGTACCTCATCAACAAAAAAATCATGAGCTGCTTCAACGGTTAAGTTTAATACTTCAGCGATGTTTTTATCTCGATAAGTGATTGCCAGCGTATCCTCGTCATAGCGTTGACCATGACAAACCTGACAAGGTGCATAAACGCTTGGTAGGAATAATAATTCAACACTGACAAACCCTAAACCTTCGCAATTTGGGCAGCGACCTTTGGTCGTGTTAAATGAGAACCTGCCAGCATCATAACCATGAGATTTTGCTTGCTTAGTCGCCGCAAAAATCTTCCGCACATCGTCAAACAAACCCGTATAGGTTGCCAAGTTAGAGCGCGGTGTACGACCAATTGCTTTTTGATTGATATTAATAAGACGACGGATATGCTCCATGCCATCGACAATTTCACCGCCAGTTACTGACTCAAGCTCTTGCTCAAGTAAATCTGCTTCACCAACAGGCGCTTCTGTAACTGTCTTCTGCCCCAACGCTTCACTGATAAGCTCTACCAATGCTTGACTGACGAGGCTTGATTTGCCTGAGCCTGAGACCCCTGTGACGCTGGTCATCACCCCAAGCGGGAACTCAACATCTAATCCTGTTATGTTATTTCGCTCAATGTTAGCAAGCTTGAGCCAGGCTGCTGGCTGCCTTGTATTAGATTTTGACTGTGCGTTAGACGTAGCATTGGCAAAGAGATATTGACCAGTATACGACTGTGTAACCTTATGAAGGCCTTCTATAGGTCCACTATAGACAATCTCGCCGCCATGTGTGCCTGCCTTTGGTCCGACATCGACTATCCAATCGGCATGTCTGATGACACTAACGTCATGCTCAACGACAAACACTGAATTACCAGCCGCGATTAGCTCATCTAATGCACCTAACAATGCTTGAGTATCAGCAGGATGCAAACCTGCCGATGGCTCATCAAGGACATAGACTACGCCAAAGAGCTGCGAGCGAATTTGAGTGGCTAAGCGCAACCGCTGTAGCTCACCGGGAGAGAGAGTCGGTGTGGTACGTTCAAGCGAGAGGTAGCCTAACCCTAACCTTGTCAGCGCTTCAACACGTGAGAGAATATCACTGGCAATACGTTGGGCAACGATGGCTTTTTCGCGGTTTGGTGTCTCGTCGGCTACTTTGGTACGTGCAGTTATTTCTAATTTTTGTGCCATTTCCGTCAGTGTTAGCTGTGATAGCTCACCAATATCCAATCCTGCAAACTTAACCGATAGCGATTCTTTCTTTAATTTTTTGCCATGACATTCTGGGCACTCAGATATTTGCATAAACTGCGAGACGCGCTTTTTAGTACGTGGGCTTTGGGTAGTGGCAAAAGAGTGCAAAATGAAGTTTTTGGCACTGGTGAACGTGCCCATGTAGTTTGGCTTTTCGTCTTTCTTAATCGCATCGCGCGTTTGTTCGATGTTGTATTCAGGATAGACAGGCACCGTCGGTGTATCATCCGTAAACAAGATCCAGTCACGCGTCTTTTTCGGCAGTGTATGCCATGGTTTATCAATATCGTAACCTAATGTGGTCAATATACGGCTAAGGTTTTGACCTTGCCACGCTGGTGGCCATGCTGCAATCGCACGCTCACGGATGGTCTTGGTATTGTCTGGCACCAGCAGCTCTTCAGTGACCTCAAATACGCGGCCAATACCTGAACAAGTCGGGCAAGCACCATCTGGGGTATTGGGAGAGAACGCATCGGCGTAGAGTATCCCTTGATCTGCGGGATACTCTCCTGCTCGTGAGTACAGCATACGCAGACCATTGGATATCGTCGTTACGCTACCCACGGACGAGCGCACTGAAGGCGTACCTCGCTTTTGCTGCAAGGCGACTGCTGGTGGCAACCCTTCTATGGTATCAACATCCGGCTCATCGACCTGATCAATGAGTCGTCTTGCATAAGGGGATACCGAATCAAGATAGCGGCGTTGTGACTCAGCAAACAACGTACCAAATGCCAATGACGATTTCCCTGAGCCGGATATACCGGTGAAGACTACTAATGCATTGCGAGGCAAATCAACATCGACGTTCTTCAAGTTGTGTACGCGTGCGCCTCTGACCTGAATATTTTCTTGGTCAGGGTTATAGAGAGCGTTCTTTACTACGGTTTTTTTATTTGTCTTTTCTTCTAATTTTTTTGGGTTAGCCATAACGTTATTGTTCCTATCGAATCGTTGTTTATTCTTAACGTGCTTAGTTTTATTTATTTAATTAGTTGTCTTCATTCAATTAGCAGAAAGGTTAACACGTACTCATGGAAGGTCATGGCGAGGTTTACGTATCAATAGCATAGATAGACAAAACGATAACTCAAGTCACCCAATCATTAATAATAAAAAACCCGCATCAACGCGGGTTTTGTTTAGCAAAAATGCTATTAAGATACAGACAACTTAGACATTAAGACACCACCAAGCGCATCAATTGGGTGCTGATATAACCGCCAAATGTCCCTACTGCGTAACCTAAAATACCTAAGAATACGCCAACAGGCGCCAGTGATGGATGAAAGGCTGTGGCGACAATTGGCGCTGACGACGCACCGCCTGTATTAGCATTAGAGCCAACCGCCAAAAAGAAAAATGGTGCACGAATGATTCTAGCGACAGCAAAAATGATAACAACATGGATGCTCATCCATAGTAAGCCAATTAGCAGTAAACGCCACTGTGAGACAATACCAGCCAGATTGATTTGCATACCGATTGCGGCGATTAATACAAAAATAAATACCGTGCCGATTTTTGACGCGCCAACATGATCTAACCTACGTATTTTAGTAAACGAAAATATAACGCCTATTACCGTAATAATTACCACCATCCAAAAGAACGAGCTGGCAAAGCTATACTGAACGGCCCAACTATAAGGCGCAAAGAAATCTGCAATCTGGCCACCGACAAAGTGCGCTACTCCGACCATTGCAAAGCATAAGCCAAACATCACCATCAAGTCATTGATGGTTGCTGGGCGGGCATGATCACGCTCATAGCTTTCGACCGCTTTGACCACTTTATCAATACTACTGGTATCAGCACGCAAAAAGCGGTCTATCTTGTCGCTATGTTTTGCCATCACTAAGATAGCTAGCAGCCACAGTGAGGCATTGGTGGTATCGACCAAAATCATCATACCAAACAAATCATCACTGACCCCAAACAGCTCCTTCATCGCTGCTTGGTTGGCTGCGCCGCCAATCCAACTGCCTGCTACAGCAGAAAACCCACGCCATAGTGTGTCATCGGTAAACATCGCAGGCGATATCCACTTAGCGACTCCCAAACTGATCGGACCACTGATGACGATAGCGATACTCGCAGCAAAAAACATAGCAATCGCTTTCCAGCCTAAGCCCAGTATTTTAGGCACATCCATGGATAAGGTCATCAATAGCAAACTTGCTGGCAGTAAGTAAGTGGCAGTAAAGCCATAAATTTGCGAACCAATACCATCGGCAAACACGCCTAAGCTATTTAGAGTGGCTGGTATAAAGCAGCAAAGTACAATACCAGGCAGTACTGCATAAAATCGACGCCAAAACTTACCCGGTAAGCCTTGGGTATAAAAAACCAGACCAATAATGGCCATGATGATGCCAAAGGCTAATGGCAAATTATCAATTGCTAAATTTGAGGTGGCAGGCATCAAGGCGCTCCAAGAGTTACAACGGGCAAAAATAAATCAGTATAGGCAAGGCAAAAAACTCATACAAGGACAAATACAGAATTATCAAACGCAAAAAAGCCAGATAACAAGTATCTGGCTTTTTTAGTGCTATCTTTAGACGATTAATGAATCAATGATTTTAATCGTTAAATATAGCTGTATTACGAGTTGTTACCACGGTTGCCGCCGTTTGGACGGCCTTGGCCACGGCTGTCAGAACGACCAGCTGGACGACCTTGGCTGCCGCTTGGACGACCGCGACCAGTTGCAGCACGCTCACCACGTGGAACGCCATTGCTATCACCGCGGCTTGGGCCACCAGTGCGCTTGCCTTGATAAGGCTTGCCACCTGAACGCTCATTTGGTTTGCCAGATGAATCACGTGGCTTACCTTGATAACCGCTGTCGTTGCTAGCGCGTTGACCAGTTGGAGCGCTGTCGCTTGAACGACCACGACCTTGACCACCACCGCTAGATTTACCAGCATAGCCACCGCTAGAACGACCACGGCCTTGACCGCCACCGCCGTTAGAACGACCACGACCACGGCCACGACCATTACCTTTGTTTTCGCTAGGTACGTAAGTTTTCTTAGGCTCCATACCTTCGATAACACATACTTCCATTTTGCGATCTAGATAACGGTTGATAGCGTTAAGCTGTGGACGATCATCCATGCTACATAGGCTGATAGCAACACCAGTACGACCAGCACGACCACAACGACCGATACGATGGACGTAATCTTCAGTCTGACGCGGCAAGTCATAGTTGATAACGTGCGAGATAGCTGGAATATCTAGACCACGTGCAGCAACGTCAGTCGCTACTAGAATTTTTACTTTACCATTACGCAAGTCTTGAACGATACGGTTACGCTTGCTCTGTGGCAAATCACCATGTAGGAAGCTTGCTTTATGACCCGCTTCTTGTAGCTGCTTAGCCAATTTCTCAGTGCTACGTTTGGTAGCAGCAAAGATAATGATTTGTTCCATATCTTGCTGGCAAACGATTTTGTCAAGTAAACGGTTTTTGTGATCAAAATCATCACAGTAGTACACTTTTTCTTCGATGTGTGCAGATTCTACTTTGATTGATACGCGCTCAGGATTCTTAGTGAAGCTGGCAGCGATTTTACCTACTGGGCCATCCCAAGTTGCTGAACACATGATCGTTTGACGATCGATTGGCGCTGCACGAAGGATATCACTAATATCATCCGCAAAACCCATGTCTAGCATACGGTCAGCTTCATCAAGTACCAATACTTCTAGGTTTGACAAGTCAACGCGACCTGCATTGATATGGTCAAGTAGACGACCAGGAGTTGCAACGATTACTTGAACGCCTTTTTTCAAAGCAGTGATCTGACCGTTGTATGGTGCGCCGCCAACTAGTGGCACACAAAATAGACCGCGCATATCTTTAGAATAAGTGCGAACGCTATCATGTACTTGCTGAGCAAGTTCACGCGTTGGCGTTAGGATAAGTGCTTTGGTTAGTTTGTCAAAGCTAGTGGCACGGCTCAAACGGTCAAGTACAGGGATAACGAAAGCCGCTGTTTTACCACTACCAGTTTGCGCTGACAATAAAAGGTCACGACCTGCTAGAGCAAAAGGAATGGCTTGTTCTTGAATAGGGGTTGGATTGGTATAGCCACTGCGATCAAGCGCAGTAAGAATTGGCTTAGCAATGCCAAGATCAGTAAAGGTAATTTTGTTTTCTTCAGTGGCGTCAGTAGCAGCCGCTTGAGTATTATTATCAGTATTTGGAGTGTCAGTGCTTTCGATGATGCCGTTTTCAGCGGCGATTGCAGATAAGATGTCAGTCATAAGAATCCTTGGTAAGTATAAGTTGCTGTAAATTCAGCAAACTTGATGCATACCACTGATAACCGTTCACCACGCTGCTCTTATTAGCATTACCGAGCAATATAAAATTGTCGATAATTAGAAACCAAGCCAATAGAGCTTAGCGTCTTTATAATAAATGCGTTCGTGCTGTCTGACGTATTTTGGTGGTAGTGCCGAGTGTCTTATCCTTGCTTGATATACGCTCATTATCAATGCTTTGTCCAAAGCAGATAAAGGCAAACAGCAACCAATCTAGACCCTAGTTATAGGCCAGTAGATAAGATATGAGTCAAAAATAACGGATATTTTTAAAGGTTATTTAAGTACACAAAATCATCGGCAACAATTACTTATGGTCATCCTAGACCCAAAATCGCAGGCGATGTTATCAATCTCATAATTCACGAAAGCCTAAGCTAACGTGGCGACGCAGTATAGCACAATAAAAAAATATATGTACCTATTTCTTCAATTACTGAGTAAATAAGCACTAATATTGTTGATAACAAACGCATTTAGTTGATTATTTAATAACTAAAGCAAATGAACTACTCGCTATTTATCTATCGTACTACTTTGACTTCTGTTACATAAGTAGGTAGCTGCCATGCCCCGCCCGCCTCAATTAAGCGGCAAAGTCCTGTGGTGCTTTCATGACTTTTTTCAAATGCACGGCCCGTCCATAGCCAGTCGGTTTTGCTCATGCAATCCCCGATGCCGCGTCCTTTCTGTACAGACGTAAGCTTGCCTTTATCGTAGCCAGTAGCATTGGTCGTTATCAACGTTGGCTTATAAGGCTTACTGTCGTTAAGTACCCAGATGCCCGCACCTGCATTATACGCTCCTTTCCAGCAATCATGCTGTGCTAGCAGTTGCTTACTATTTAGACGGCTAACACGCCACGGTGACTTATCTGAAAGATTGGGACAAACGCTGTCTGCATCTTTCATTGTGCTTTTCATCAACGAAGCAAGTTGAGAAGACTTCATCACGAACTTTCTATCGTCGTTACTGCTATTCGATTTAGCACTGGGCAGGATAAAGCGTAGTACTGGTGCAGTTTTAGGAGATAAAACGCTATTATCAGACTTGGTAACGTCATTATTTTTGATAAAAGCACTAGATGTACCAACGCGACCTTGGAACTCATCGGCTTTTAGCATGGCAGCACTGGCACCTTTGTCAGAGAGCTGCCAACGTGAATTGCGCAAGGCCAACGTAATCTTACTAGATTTAGTCAACGCCTCTAACAATGCAGTTACCTGCGCTTGAGTAAGCTCAGCGTTACCTGCAGCGGCTGAATATGGCTTCGTCTCACCATAGTCTTTATCATTAATAAACAACGAGATGCGATGACGGTTGCCGAGCTGCATTAGGGCTTTAGACGAGCTGTCCTTTGCCCCGCCAAGCTTTACTTTACCATCCACGCCAGCATTCGCACCTGCGCGGCGTACGAGCAATATAGAAACCGGAAACTCACTGTTATTCTCTGCTTGATACCCTGCCAGCCGGCACGTACGCGTATTATCACAGGCGACTTGCCAGTCTTGACTAGTAAACTCAGTCGATGTACTGGCCATACTGGTGGTACTAAATAAAGCTGTGCTAAGCGCTGCAAATACAGGCAGTAATATTTTATTTTTTATCATATAGGTGGGTTGTTCTTTTATTTTTTTAGGTATGTTTTCTGAATAATGCTTTACAGTGATGTTTTTGAGATTTTTATTAGACTGGGCACTATCTTTATAGCTATTGTCATCATACTTATTATCGTCATAGGTAATAACTGACCTACTAACACCAGTTAAATCAGCGCCTCTTGATAGCGACATATCGTTTATATAATTATTGTTTTTCATAATCATCACCTTTCAGTAGAAGAAGTATAAACACCTGTCTATTGTAATGGTGCTCGGCTATCTTAACGCACTAGTGTTTCTATCTGTTGTACTAATGTATCATTGTGTAAAGACAAAAGAAAGACCTAGCATCCGATATATCCATTTTTATGAATAAAAACAAAAAGGCTGATAAACTATTTGCTTATCAGCCTTGCTACTGTATCTAAGATTTACTTATGTTTAAACTCTACTGCTAGATCTAAACTGTATTGAGTACTTGGTTTAGTTGATTGGTTTTAGTTCTAGTGCTACTGCACGTTTAACTGCAGGACGTTCAGCGATTTTCTTAGCCCAACGCTGCAAGTGTTTGTAGTCCTCTACTTGTAAAAACTCTGCTGCGTCATAGAGCTTACCTAGTGCCAACTGGCCATACCAAGACCAGACAATCATATCCGCAATGTTGTAATCAGATTCATCATTGCCGCACAGGTACTCATGGTCTTTTAGATGCGTATCTAATACATCAAGCTGACGCTTGGTTTCCATCGTATAGCGGTTGATTGGATACTCTAGAGGTTCAGGCGCATATGCATAAAAGTGCCCAAAGCCGCCGCCTAAGAAAGGCGCACTACCCATTTGCCACATAATCCAAGACAAACAATCTGCTCGCGCTTTGCCAGTAGCCAGTGGCAGAAATCTATCAAATTTTTCTGCTAAATACATTAAGATTGCGCCCGACTCAAACAGTGCTATCGGCTCCCCCGCTGTATCAGTAGAATGATCGACTAAAGCTGGAATCTTTGAATTAGGGTTTATCTCTACAAACCCTGAGCCAAACTGCTCACCTTTAGAGATGTCGATTTTGTAGGCATCATATGCTGCTGCGTCAATACCAAGCTCTGCCAGCTCTTCTAGTAGTATGTTTACCTTGACACCATTTGGCGTATTTAACGAGTACAGCTGTAACGGGGCATCACCAACGGGCAGCTCTTTATCATAGCGAGCTCCAGACGTTGGACTATTAATACTAGCAAACTTGCCGCCATTATCTTTATCTTGTGTCCAAACTTTGGGTGGTACGTATTTATTATTATCTTGACTCATAATTTATCCTCGGTTTGTATTTATGACTGCCGCGAAGGTTTACTATAACGAGAACTCGTAACGTTATTAAAGTCCTCTCTTGTAATCAATGTTGTGTTTCTACTGCTAAAGTAAAAGAAGATAAGCTATTAGCACGCATCGAATTTTTTGTCTTATTTCACCTCTTTGCCTTTTTATTAGCTACCCTTCGCATCGTTGCTCTTATATAAGTTATCTTATATCAGTTACTTTGAGTCACTTTTATTATGAGCCAGGCTTTCTTATACTACTCAGCTTGCATAGTGATCTGCTCGCAAATACGCTATTTTCTTACTTTATAACGAGACGTTCAATGGGACTTACATGGTAACGCTCACCCAGACTCAAGATAAATACCTGCCTTATGTACTAGCGGTAGCGCTATTTATGCAAATTTTAGACGCCACTATCTTGAACACCTCATTGCCACAAATGGCGCAAGCACTGGGTGAGTCACCACTAAAGATGCAGTGGGCAGTCATTAGCTATGCATTGACCCTCGCGATTTTTATCCCTATCAGTGGTTTTTTAGCGGATAAATATGGCACACGCCGCGTTTTTTTATCCGCGGTCATTATTTTTTGTGTTGGCTCATTACTGTGCGCGGCTTCGCAAACATTAGATTTTTTGGTTGCCTCACGTGTGGTACAGGGTATCGGCGGTGCCATGATGACGCCTGTCGCTCGTTTAATATTGGTCAAGTCTTATCCGCGCAATAAGCTACTCACTGTGATGAATTTTGCTGTGATACCTGCGTTGGTTGCACCACTAGTCGGTCCAGTATTAGGTGGCTATATCGTGCAATATGCCAGCTGGCACTGGATATTTTTGATCAATATACCGATGGGTGTGGCAGGTTTTATCATGGGCAAAAAACTGGTTCCAGCGCTATATGAAGATACTAAGCGCCTTGATTGGACAGGGTTTGTATTGTTTGCCGCCGCTGCTTGTGGATTCACACTGGCTGTCGAGTTTGGTTCACAGACAGGTCGCGGAGTTTATGGGTTGTTGCTTGGGTTAGGCGCAAGTCTATTGATCGGCGCGTATATCTGGCATGCTAAACGGCGAGCAGCTCCCCTGTTTCCACTGAGCCTGTTTGATATTCGCACCTTTCGAATTGGTATTACAGGTAATTTGTTTACGCGGCTTGGCATCAGTGCCGTGCCCTTTTTGCTGCCCTTATTACTTCAGGTGGTGTTTGAGTACTCACCTTCGCAGGCAGGTTGGTTGCTTGCCCCGATTGCGGTTGGTGCTATAGGTATCAAACCTTGGGTTAGCAAGATTATTCAACGGTTTAGCTACCGTAAAGTGCTGGTCTACAATACCTTGTTTATGGGTTCGCTTATCATTGTACTAGCGCAGTTTAACGATGCGTCGCAGTGGCTATGGTTTATACCGATCTTGACCGTCATGGGCGCCTGCAACTCTATGCAGTTTAGCGCGATGAATACGATTACGATTGGCGATTTACAGGGAACACAGACTAGTAGCGGTAACAGCTTAATGGCAGTCAATCAGCAGTTAGCGATTAGCTTTGGTATTGCCTTCGGTGCTGCTGTATTGAATTTATTACGTGAGCGTCTGCAAATGGATACACTAGTGGCGTTCCAAACCACTTATTGGATATTGGGTATTTTGACCATTCTCTCGGGGCTGTATTTTTTACGTCTGAAACCTGAAGATGGACGCGGTTTATACTAGGGCGTTTCTTCAATCGAGACAAGCTTTCTATTGAGTGAGACTTTACGTACGGCACGTCTCTATTCTGTATATCCGAAACGTTAAAAATAGCTTATCTATAGACAGAAAAAAGCCAGTATGCGATTGTGTTATCAATCTCATACTGGCTTTTTATTACGACTTACATTAATAATAAGTACTATTATGCGTCATCATCACTCATTTGCGATTGGATGTAGCGCTCTACACCAATACTCTCGATTAAGTCCTGCTGCGTCTCTAACCAATCTTCATAATCTTCATTGCCATCTTTTAGCGTGACTAATAGCTGGCGAGAAACATAGTCCGACTTTGTCTCACATAAGGTGACGGCATCAGTAATAATATCGAACTTTTGTCTCTCAAGGCGTAGGTTGCACTCAATGATTTCTGGTACATCTTCACCGACCAATACCTTGCCCAGTTCCTGCAAGTTTGGCAAACCGCCTAACAGCAAAATACGAGCGATTAGGTCGTCTGACCATTTCATCTCAGCAATAGATTGCTTATACAATGAGTCATTAAGTGCTTCTAGCCCCCAATGACGTGCAATACGTGCATGCAAAAAATACTGGTTGATGGCAATCAATGACTGCCCAAGTACTTTATTTAACGCGCGAATAACTTCTTTATCCCCTGTCATTACCTTTCTCCCTTTATCTCTATTATTTATGCTAAATACTGTGAATGCTATTCATACGTAGGATGATATCAGGCAATATTAGGAGTGACTTCAGCCATTTGGCTTTGTAGATAATTCGGTAGACCAATCATGTCGATGAGACGGAGCTGCTGCTCAAGCCAATGCGCATGGTCTTCTTCGGTGTCTTTCAATTGCTCAACCAGCATCTCACGCGTGACATAGTCATGCTCTGCTTCGCAAAGTGCGATGCCCTCTTTTAGATGCTTCTGTACTTGGTACTCTAAATCTAGGTCAAACTGCAACATCTCAGGGACAGTCGCACCGATATGGATGGCATCGACCGACATCTTTGGCGTGCCACTCAACATCAAGATACGGCGAATGATATTCTGTGCGTGTAGCGTTTCGTCTTCCATTTCATGATGGATACGGTCGTATAACTTGCCATAGTGCCACTCAGCGTACATCTCTGAATGGATAAAATATTGGTCACGAGCGGCAAGCTCACCACCTAGTAAGAAATTCAAATAATCAATGACTTTCTGGCTACCTATCATAACGCGTACTCCCCTATTTATTTTTACCGATCACCATACATCCACAATTTATTATATAAGGATAGCATAATTGGCAAACTGATCAGTAAAAATCAAAATCAATAAAATGGCTTATAATCTCAGGTAAATATAGTAGCATACAGGCGCAGTATAGGGTGTAACGTTATGAACTAAGAATAAGATGCTAATTGAGAATCATAATTAGCTACAACTGGCATGAGACTATTTAATATAGTTCGTGCTGGCGTTTGAGTGAGATTATATGGACGCTTGCACCCAACCCTTTATGTATAATAAATTTAGATGCAGAATATTGAATATATTTTATCGTATTATATTACAAGGTATATGATTGATAATATTTAAACGGCGTATGCTAGATTATCGAGTTTTGCATGGTGTTCGTCTAGGTAGTCATTGACCATCGGCTCACAACAGCCACAGCACGTTGCTACATCGAGCGTATCTTTTAGACCATCGAGCGTATCAACACCTGCAGCAATAGCTGCTTTGATTTGCTTTTCTTTTACGTTGTTGCAGATACATACGTACATGGATTGGCTCCTCGGAATACCACTATTCGATAATGACAGCATACGACACTTGTATAAAAAACTTTTGTGATAAGTGTCATTGATAAACGGATAATTTACTGTTTTCTAGCAATTAAAAATTAGTTGTTGAAATCACGTTTATCGCTTGCAGTATAATAACGATAATTATTATCATTTTCAATCACATTCGATATATTTATTCGTTGAGACAGTATCCTTGTATTACAGGCATTTCATTTATGTAAGCGGATATAAGTGTGCGTGTAACCGAATATTGTCAAAGGTAGTGAATTGACGATGAACTGTAAATTTGCTTATTTTTTAATCGATTTTGTAGATAACTGCTGTTATATTGAACCCCTATTAACGAAGCCCATTGGAATTCTCCTATGTCTGATAATAATTTTACGATACGACCTATTGATTTATTCAAAGTCCTATCTGATCCGACACGTCTAAAAATATTTCAAATTCTTTTTAAAAAAGAAGCACGTTGCGTGGGTGATTTGGTAGATATGCTTGACCAGCCACAACCGACGATATCACGTCACCTAAACCATTTGAAAAAACTGGGTATTTTAAGCTGTGTACGTGACGGTACTTGGATGTGGTATGAGGTCGCTGATGATTTACCAGATTGGTGTCAAGATATCTTAGACATCACCTACGAGCAAATCTCTCCTAGAGGGACCGGTATAGATGTATCGGATCTTGCTTAGATACTATTGTCCGCTTAGACTTTTAGCTCTTTGACTGCGCTTTATAAAAAGCGCTTGAGACAATAGATCTGCGCCCATGCGCCAAACCAAAAAAGACCTACTCTCGTAGGTCTTTTTTTTGTTCAACTATTGATTATTCAACCTAAATTGCGCTAGGTCAAATAATTATACAATATCTAAGAAATCGCTGATAAAGGCGTTGGCTGGCTGGTGTATCAGCTCCTCTGACGTGCCCACCTGCTCTACTCGGCCCTGATTCATCACGACGATCTCATCTGATACCGCACGTGCTTCTTCTTGATCGTGCGTCACCATGATGCTAGTGATACCAAGCTCATGGTGGATGTTTTTTAGCCATGTGCGCAGCTCTTTACGTACTTTGGCATCTAGTGCACCAAACGGCTCATCTAGCAGCAGCAGCTTTGGTTTAACAGCAAGTGCACGTGCTAATGCAATGCGCTGACGCTGGCCACCTGATAGCTGATGCGGATAAGCATTGGCAACCTGGGGTAGCTGTACGAGGTCTAAGAGCTCTGCTACGCGCTTATTGATATCAGCTTTACTCGGACGCTCGTTTTTTGGCAACAAGGTCAATCCAAAGGCCACATTATCCGCGATGTTCTTATGGCGAAACAAGGCATAATGCTGAAACATAAAGCCAATATGGCGCTTTTGGACTGGGGTATTGGTCACATCCAGCTCATCGAACAATACCTGCCCAGAGTCAGCATACTCTAGACCCGCGATAATACGTAGCAAAGTGGTCTTACCGCAGCCTGATGGACCTAGTAACGTCGTCAGCTTGCCAGTCGGCACAGTGATATTTATATTGTCTAAAGCGGTAAAATTGCCGAATTTTTTATTAACGTTGCGAATCTCAATGCTCATAATCGTATCTCTTATTATATCTTTTGTCGTATCGTGGCAAGTAGCTGAGTAGCGACTGCATCCGTAGTATTAACATCATTTATCAGATAATGGCAGTTATACCTTGCCAGTACTGTCCGCACTCGTCGATTCAGTAGCGGCAGTGGCGTTAGCACTCACTGGCAGCTCAGGTGCAGCCGCCAGCCGCTCAGACTTGGCAAATTTACGCTCTTGTATCTTGGTCATGACTTGCTGAATCAGTAGCGTCACCAAGGCCAATGCAGCCAATATGCTCGATAAGGCAAACGCAGCGGTAAAGTTATAATCGTTATAGGCAATCTCAACCAATAGCGGCATGGTGTTGGTCTCGCCGCGAATGTGACCAGATACCACACTGACGGCACCAAACTCACCCATCGCGCGGGCATTGGTCAGAATCAAACCATATAGCAGCGCCCATTTGATATTAGGCAGTGTCACATGCCAAAACGTCTGCCAACCAGTCGCGCCTAATGTTAGCGCTGCTTGCTCCTCAGAGTCGCCTTGAGTCTGCATCAATGGAATCAGCTCACGTGCAACAAAAGGAAAGGTCACAAACAACGTCGCCAAAATGATACCAGGCACCGCATAGATCACTTGAAAACCCATACTCTCAAGCCAACCGCCGATAGTAGAGTTCAGTCCAAACAGCAGCACAAACATCAAACCTGCAACTACTGGTGATACCGAAAATGGCAAATCTAGCAAAGTGGTGACCAGCTGCTTACCTTTAAACTGATAGCGCGTGACCAACCATGCAATCGCAATGCCCATTACCATATTAATTGGTAAGACAATTCCTGCCGTTATAAGGGTTAGCTTGATGGCTTGTAAGGCTTCAGGATCGACCAGCGAGGCGATATATAACTGCCAACCATTTTTAAAGGCTTCGTAAAACACAGCCAGTAATGGAATGACCAACATGACAATCATGAATAGCACAGCAATGGCAATAAAGGTGCGACGTATCCATGGGGTATCTTTGGTCGCAGCGTTGCTTTGGTAGTCGTAGCTATTAGATATTTGCATATTAGCGAGCTCCTACACGGCGCGACAGTTTCCACTGCATGATATTGATGGTCAGCAAGATAACAAATGATATGAGTAGCATAAATAATGCAACCGCAGAAGCACCTTGAATATCAAACTGCTCAAGTTTACTGATAATGATAAGCGGCAAAATCTCAGACTGCATCGGAATATTACCTGCGATAAAGATAACTGAGCCATACTCACCAGTGGCACGGGCAAACATCATACCTGCGCCCATCAGCAAGGCTGGCAATAGCTCTGGTAAAATTACTTTACGAAAAGTCGTCAGACGATTAGCGCCCAATACCGCAGCCGCTTCTTCAAACTCAACGGACAGCTCAGCGAGTACGGGCTGCACTGCACGGACGATAAAGGGAAAGCTGACCACAACCAGTGCTAGCCAAATACCTATTGGCGTAAAGGCAACCTGAATATCGAACTTGGCAAACCATTGACCAATCAAGCCATTAGGCGCATATAAAGTGGCAAGCGAGATACCTGTAACGGCCGTTGGTAGTGCAAATGGCAAATCGACTAAAGCATTAATCAGTGACTTACCCCAAAACTCGTAGCGGACAAGTACCCATGCGACTAATGTGCCAAATACCATATTGGTCAGCATCGCCAAAAACGACATCCATAAGCTTAGCTTGATAGCGGCAGTGACTTGTGGCTGGGTAATGGTTTCCCAAAAGCCTGCCCAACCCATCTGCGTCGTGGTATAGGCCATCATGGCAAACGGTAGTACCACCAATAACGACAAACTAAAGACAGTAATACCCATGCTCAGACCGAACCCGGGTAGCACATTGCGCTGACGCAAGCGGGTCAGCCAACCTTTTTTATTGCCGGGCTTACTGGCAGAAGAAGATGTTGCACTCATAGTGATGTCCTATTGCCTAACTGATGGTACTTAGCGAGGGTGCTCACTGTAAGACCATTATTACCATTGTTATCAAAATTATTATTGGTCGGCTTATGATATAAAGGACATAGTGCGTACGACCATGTCCTTTATGGGGTGTTTCATGACTGACTGTACGAATAATTGAGTTAATCCGTTTCAGTGATTAGCGCAGTAGCTGCTCTAACTACTCAGCAGGTGATTACTGAGGTGCGTTAATTGCCAATTGGTCAAATACACCGCCATCGCTGAAGTAAGTGCTCATGATCTCATCCCATGTGCCAAAGGCATCGTTCGGGCGGAAAGTCTCAACTGGCGGTAATTTGTCACCGTTTTTGTCAAGCACGCTCTTAACGCTAGGACGTAGATATAGATTGGCCGCTAGCTGCTGAGCAGGCTCACTCCATAAGTAATCAAGATACGCTTTGGCAGCGTCTGTAGTGCCTTTTTTATCTGTTACCGTCTTCACAACTGCCACAGGGCTTTCTGACTTGATCGAGTATTTTGGATAAACGATGTCTACTTGACCTGCACCAAAATCAGTCGCTGCAAGGTTGGCTTCGTTTTCAAACGTGACCAATACATCACCAATACCGCGCTGTACGAACGTCGTTGTCGCGGCACGTCCGCCGTTTTCATAGACTTTGACATTTTTTAGCATGTCTTTTACGTAGCCTTTAGCTTTTGTTTCATCTTTATTAAAAGCATGTAGACCATAACCGTATGCACCCAAGAATGCATAACGACCGTTACCCGTCACCTTTGGATTGGCCATGACAATCTCAACACCGTCTTTGGTCAAGTCTTCCCAGTCTTTGATGTTTTTTGGATTGTCTTTACGTACCAAAAATACGATCGTACTGGTAAACGGAACCGCGTTGTCTGGGAATTTGCTTTCCCAATCTGACTCAACCAAGCCTTTTTTCTCAAGCAGCTCAATATCAGAGCCTTGGTTCATGGTGGCAACATCTGCTTGTAGACCGTTGGCAACAGACAGTGCCTGCTTACTTGAGCCGCCATGTGACTGTTTGATTAGGATATTGCTGTCTGGGTTTTCAGCTTTATAGTGCTCAACAAACAATGGGTTGTAGTCTTTATAGAAGTCACGTGCCACATCGTATGAGACATTAAGTAGCTCGATATTTTGCCCTTCTGTCGTCGCTGAACCATCAGCTGCGGCCTCAGTAGTCTCACTGTTGCTACAGCCAGCTAGACCAAGGGTCAAAGCAACGCCAGCAATACTCAAGGCACTAAGAGTTTTACTTTTCTGTTGATAACGAGCTACGTCTGTCATAAATACCTCAAAGATGTCTGTTGTGTAATGCAAGTATGCTAACAGCGCCATCTTATTATGTTTAATGATGAATATGCGTATGTTATTGCCAAAAGGGAATAACCAGTAAACAAAGCCAGATATATCAATAAGTTGTTAAAAGAATCTATATGTATAACTGACTGTTTGTTTATTGATGGTTTTAATACTGGCATGTCCCCTATCTATCTTGTCCGTGTTTTACCAAAAGCAGCTAAGATAGATAGTTCTATAAACTAAAAATTAACGACTAATTCGTGCTTGCCAGCTGATCAAAACGGCCACCATCTACAAAGAAAGCATCCATAATCTCTGCCCATGAGCCAAACACAGCCACAGGTTCAAACGTTTCAATATCAGGCAAAGTATCTTTGTGAGCAGCTAGAATCTGCTCATCACTTGGACGCATATACATTTTTGCCATGAGCTCTTGGGCAGGTTTATCCCATAAACCTTTCAGATAAGCACTTGCCGCTTCTGTCTTACCAGATTTTTCAGTCACTGCCGTTACGACCGCTACTGGGTTGGCAATCGTAATCGAATAGCTCGGATATACGATATCAACGTTACCCTTTGCAAATTGCTGTGCAGTCAAATGTGCTTCGTTTTCGGTCGTGATCAGCACATCACCTAGACCACGCTGGGTAAAGCTAGTCGTCGCAGCGCGTGCGCCATTGTCATAAGTGACCACGTTTGCCAGCAACTTCTTGATAAAGTCATTGGTTTTTACAGGGTTTTCATTACTACTTTCTTTAAATTGGTGCAAGCCATAGCCATAAGCACCTAAGAAGGCATAACGCGCTGTACCACTGGTTTTCGGGTTCGGGATGACCACATCGATATCATTACGGGCCAAATCCGACCAGTCTTTGATATTTTTTGGATTACCAGCACGGACCAGTAGCACCATGGTGCTGGTGTACGGCACGGCATTATTTGGGAGTGCTTGTTGCCAGTCAGCAGCGACCAAACCTTTCTCCACCAATAGATTCATATCGCTCTCTTGGTTAAACGTCACTACATCCGCTTGCAGACCATTAGCGACAGAAAGCGCTTGCTTACTAGAGCCGCCATGCGACTGATTGATATTTACTTTGCTATTTGGGTGAGTCCTCTGATAGTCGGTACTGAATAAGGTGTTGTAGTCTTTATAAAAGTCGCGAGACACATCATAGGAAACGTTGAGTAGATTGACATCTTGCGTCTCGCCACTGGCATTATTTGCCGCGTCATCTTGCGTCGCTTCGGTTGGACTGCAGCCTGTCATTATCATCGCTGCTGCAAGCATGCCGCTGGTGGCAAGTACACGTGCTTTTACAGGCTTATTATTAGTTGATTGAATGCTAGCAATGCTGATTTGTTGAAATTTTTTTTGCATGATGCTCTCGATAAAAGTAGTAGAAGCGTTTTGTCAAAATCTTGACCATCATCACAGGGCCTACAATCTTTTGAGTTCAGTTGTCGGGATGATGCAAGCTATGCTAGCAGCATAAATAGCAAACGCTTAGTGACGAATTAGCTTATCGACTAGTGAAGTTGGCATAAGTGATACTAGCAATCGTTTTGCATCATTTTGCATCGTTAAGAATAAAATGGGTTGAGTAATTGCTGACAGGTTTATTAAGTAGACTATGATTTGGGTAGGCTGTACCATTGTTTGTACGTTATAAAGTTTGCTGTATCAATGATACTTTCATCATCTCGCTACTATTCAAATCTTACCCTCCTACTTGACCAAAGGCCCTTATATGAATACTTCATACAATCAATTTCATTCTATTGTAGGGCTATTAATGATGACCTCTACCCTAGCTGCTTTAACAGGCTGTAATAGTATGTCGCCTACGGTGAATAGTGATAGCCACAGCGCTGTTAAAATAGTCACTAGTGAAACACTAGCCATGCCAATGAGTAACAACAATATTCTTGGAGACAAGGTTTCAGCGGATTACGCTACTGCTGACTACGACAAACGAGCGCAAGGCTATGATTGGGTTGGCGTGATAGTACGAGCAGATGGTGATCAACAGATTGATATTAAAGTTCGTTCACGCAGCGATATTAAAAAACCTACTTGTCATTTCGATGTTAAGGCAACACTCATGGGGCAAGATACTGCTCACGGTACGATTTTTCAGGCAAAAGTAAATGACAGTACGGCTTTTTTTCAATTTAAGGATGACAAGCTCATCATCGACAGCCCAGATAAATATGCACTGAACTATTTTTGCTCAGGTGGTGGCTCACTTGCTGGAGAATATAAAAAGCTGGCAGTAGGTTTGGAGATTTAATAGACAGCGCTAACATGTGTTAGGACGTGCTTTTCATTTTAAAATAATGCTAAAAACAAAAAGGTGTCAGACTATAAGTCTGACACCTTTTTTATGACTGGCTTAGTACAAGTTATTTATACTGATGATCTGCCCTTATACAGCAGATGCACCCGTTAATTTAACTTCAGCACGCTCTTCTTTTGCGATGCCGGCATAGTAGTCACGCAAAATCTGTAAGACTTCTGGACGGCTAAAGTTTTCTGGTACATCTTCGTCTTCTGATAGTGCTTTACGCAGCTTGGTACCTGACACTTTAACGTGCTCAGAGGCGTCATGCGGGCAAGTCTTGTCAGAGGCCATCGCATTACAAGCATTACACCAGAACGTCCAGCCAATTTTGAGCGGCTGAGTGATAAGGTCATCTTTACCAACGTGCTCAAAAATCGTTTGCGCATCAAACGCACCATAGTAATCGCCGACACCCGCATGGTCACGACCAACAATCAGATGGCTACAGCCATAGTTTTGACGGAATAGCGCATGCAATAATGCCTCACGTGGGCCAGCATAGCGCATATCTAACGGATAACCTGCTTGGATAACAGTATCTTGTCTAAAGTAGTTATCAATTAGCGTTTTGATGGCTTCTTGACGAACTTCTGCTGGGATGTCGCCAGGTTTCAATGCCCCTAATAGTGAATGAATCAACACACCATCACAGATCTCAATCGCAATCTTGGCCAGATACTCATGTGAGCGGTGCATCGGGTTACGCGTTTGGAATGCCGCCACTGTTTTCCAGCCTTTAGCATCCAAAATTGCGCGCGTTTCTGCTGGCGTTTTGTAGATTTCTGGATATAACGTTGGGAACTCACCTTCGCTAAGTACTTCAACACTACCGGCAATATTGACGGCTTCTTGGTTCAATACTTGTTGTACGCCTGGATGCTCTGAATCCGTGGTCGTAAATACTTGCTGACACTCATGCTCTTTATCGATGGTATAGGTTTCTTCTACTGTTAAGATACCCATGACTTCGCCATCTTGAGCGACCAAGGCTACTTTGTCACCTTGACTCAAATTATCCGCAGTCTCTTTTGGCGCAGACAAAGTGATAGGGATTGGCCAAAACAAACCTGCGTTTTCACCGCTTTGAAGACGCATGTTGTCTACCACGCCCTGCCAGTCCGCTTGATTCATAAAGCCATTTAACGGAGTAAAACCGCCGATACCGAACATGATTAAATCACCGCGCTCACGTGAGCTTAAAGTGATGGTTGGTAATGTGCTGGCAAGCTCTAATGCTTGATCGCGTGCTGCACCGTTTAATAATAGTGGCTTAAGCTCTGCACTACCGTGTGGAGGAACAAGTTTTGATTGGGTTGGGCTTTGAGTTTGAGACATATAGTTATTAAAACCTCTTATAAAAAGAATGGTTGGAAGAAATGAGCAAAAATGCAACAGCGATTAAATGTACAAAACTGAGAAGAAAGCCGTCGATAGATAATAAATAGCGTGCTAACGATTGGGCATTAAATTTGATACGCATAGGCTACCTAACTTTCGTTATGAAAATTTATGCTGTGTTTGGATATGGATATGTCTGAAAGGAATTTATGTTTCTGGGTACAAGCTTATATGATGTATAGCTGAATTATTTACATTGCGAACGGCAATAAAACCTATTACACACGCAAATCATTTTCGTCGCTGATTTTAAGATTAAAAACAAAACTGAGATTACGTCATGTATCAATATAATTACGCTGACCAGACTTTGGTAGAGGAACGAGTTGCCCAATTTCGCGACCAAACCGAGCGGTTTTTGGCAGGTGAGCTGCCAGAAGAGCAGTTTTTGCCACTGCGGTTGCAAAACGGCCTATACATCCAGCGTTATGCGCCGATGTTGCGTATTGCCATTCCTTACGGTTTGCTTGCCAGCTACCAGTTGCGCAAATTGGCCGAAATTACTCGCAAGTATGATAAAGGCTATGGCCACTTTACCACTCGTACCAATATCCAGCTGAACTGGCCAAAGCTAGAAGATGTGCCAGATATTTTGGCTGAATTAGCCTCAGTACAGATGCATGCCATCCAAACCTCAGGCAACTGTATCCGTAATACCACCACCGATCCATATGCTGGTATTCATAAAGAAGAAATCGCTGACCCACGTCCTTATTGTGAAATTATTCGTCAGTGGTCAACCTTCCACCCTGAGTTTGCTTTTTTGCCGCGTAAATTTAAAATTGCTGTGATCGGCACCAATGATGACCGTGCGGCAACCCAAGTACATGACGTCGGTCTACATGTAAAAACCAATGACGAAGGCGAGATTGGTTTTGAAGTATTGGTTGGTGGCGGTCTTGGACGTATCCCTGTCCTTGGTAAAGTTATCAATAAATTCTTGCCACGTCAGCATTTGCTTAGTTATTTAGACGCCATCTTGCGTGTCTATAACTTGCACGGTCGCCGTGACAAAGGCAGCAAATACAGATCACGTATCAAAATTTTGGTCGAAAGCATGGGCGGTCCAGCCTTTGCCAAATTGGTCAATGCCGAGTGGGAAGCCCACACCAAAGATGGTCCGCTTACTTTGACTGATGAGAATTTTGCAACGGCAACTGGCTTCTTTAGTGAGCCTGACTATGCATCGTTCGACGCACTACAAGTACAGTCTGAGCTACAACAGCAACTAAACGCTGATAAAGACTTTGCCAACTGGTACAACCAAAACACCGTAGCGCACAAAATAGCTGGCTATCGTGCCGTGGTTATTTCTCTTAAGGCAGGCTTGGTCGATGGCAAATATGTACCATCCGGTGATGTCAGTGAATCACAAATGGATGCTCTGGCTGACCTGTCTGACAAATACAGCTTTGGTGAGCTACGTGGTACTTATCAGCAGAATCTAGTATTCGCTGATGTGGAGACCAACAAGCTTTATGAGTTATGGCAGCAGCTATCAGAATTGCATTTAGCGCGCGCAAACATCAATACCCTAACGGATATGATTGTCTGCCCAGGTTGGGATTACTGCTCGCTTGCCAATGCAACGACGCACAACATCGCTGAACAAATCGAAAAGCAGTTTGATGACCTAGACTATCTATATGACTTGGGTGAGATTCGCCTGAACATGTCTGGCTGTATCAATGCTTGTGCACACCACCATACAGGCGATATTGGTATCTTGGGCGTCGATAAAAAAGGCGAACATTGGTATCAGATTAGCCTTGGCGGCAACTCTAGCGACGATGCCAAACTTGGCAAAATCTTAGGCAAATCTGTGCCTGCTCTTGAGGTTGCTAACACCATACAGCAGATCGTTGATGTCTATGTAGACTTACGTGCCAGTACTGACAATGATGTAGAAAGCTTTGGGCAATTGGTTGAGCGCGTTGGTATTGATCCATTTAAGGAGAAGGTCTATGGCTAATCACCATATTTTGGACAGTCATGGCGTCGATATTGGCAGTCAAGATACGTGGCATGTACTTACTACTGATGCACTGCCAGAAAGCATTGTATCGACTAACATTACGTTGCTTGAGCTACTACAAAAACAAGAGAAGCCGGACGTCATCGTGCCACTCGTTGATCTGTTAGATACGACAGGCGCACAAGCTGGTGGTCTGATCAAAGAAGTCTATGAGTTGATCGTACAGCACAGTAGCCGACTTGGATTGTGGGTTACTGCCGATACTGACGCTGATGCACTAGAAGGACTTAGTGAGTTCTTATCAACGCACGCACTTATCGTGATTGATGTGCCGAAATTCGCTGATGGCCGTCACTTTAGCTTTGCACGTACGCTGCGCCAAATCGGTTACACAGGCGAGATTCGAGTGGCTGGCGCGTTTGGCCGCGATCAAATTGCTTATATGCTACGCACGGGCGTTGATAGCTTTGTCTTGAGCGAGCATGACCTAGAAGCCGATTCTAAATTTGGTATTGAGCAAGCCTTTACTGCCCTTGCCAGTAGCTATGATGGCCGAAGTGCTTCAGATTTACCGATGTTTGCACAATCGTCGGAGCCTTCAGTCGCATAGTTTTAGCATTGACCACAATCTTTATAGTAATGCCCAATATTTTTAATAAACACTTTTATATTAACAACCATTAAGGAACGTATTATGAGCCAATTACACCCAAATCTAGATCTTGACCAAGCCAACCAAGACCTGCAAGGTAAATCACCTGAGCAAATCGTTGAGTGGGCACTGACTCAAGCAAAAAACCCAATCATCACGACAAACTTCCGTCCATATGAGTCGGCTATTTTGCACTTGGTTGCCAAACAGCGTCCTGATATCACAGTATTGTGGGTAGACTCAGGCTACAACACTGATGCTACTTATCAGTTTGCCAACAAGCTTATCCATGACTTGAACCTAAATGTCGTTACCTACATTCCTAAGCAAACGGCTGCACACCGTGACGCGACGATGAATGGTATCCCAGGTATCGATAACCCACAGCATGACGAGTTCACTGAGCAAGTTAAACTTGAGCCGTTCCGCCGTGCATTAGATGAGCTAAAGCCAGATGTGTGGTTCAATGCTATTCGTAAAGACCAAACTGAGTTCCGCCAAGGTCTTGATGTACTTAGCTTATCAAAAGACGGCGTGCTAAAAGTAGCGCCATTGTTTGAAAAAACAGATGCTGATTTAGACGTATATCTAGAAGAGCATAACTTACCAAATGAGCATGACTACTTTGATCCAACGAAAGTAGAAGAAAGCCGTGAGTGTGGCTTGCATACTCAGCTATAGTAAGGCACTGACTGTAGCTACTACTTTCTGAGCACTAGCTATATAAATAAAAAATCCCGCTTGGCTCTTAATAGAGTCGTTAAGCGGGATTTTTTTGTACCCTTTTTTACTATATTGGAAATTTACCGCTATTCCTATTATTAGCTAAAATATGAATTAATATCTCAAAAACGAATATACTAATGCCAATTCACTAGATGAGAGTGTGCCTGTGATACCTCATAATGGCGGCATTCCTTATATCTTTTCTACCTTTTTATAATAAACAATTAAATATATGGTGACATTATGAACACCTTCCCGCTATTTTTTAAATTAGAAGACCGTAAAGTGCTCATCGTGGGCGGCGGCGAAGTGGCACTGCGTAAAGCTGATTTGCTCAGCCGTGCAGGTGCCTGTATCACTATACTTGCACCTGATATCAGCCACGAGCTACAAGCTTTGCTAACGGACGATAAGCACCAGTTTATCTATGAGAATTATAATAAAGCTTATATGTCAGGCGCACGGGTAATCATTGCCGCGACTGACGATGAGACGCTGAACCACCAAATTCATGCAGATGCGACTGAGCTAAACATTCCAGTCAATGTGGTCGATACCCCGCATTTATGTGACTTTATCTTTCCAGCGATTATCGATCGCAATCCTATTGTGATTGGTATCTCATCAAATGGTAAAGCGCCTGTGCTAGCACGCTTATTACGGGCACGCCTTGAGACGTTAATCCCGCAAGGCTACGGAAAATTAGCAAAGTTGGCAGGTGAATTCCGCAGTGAGGTAAAAGCCAAAATACCCACGCTTACTGGACGTCGTCAGTTTTGGGAGCGCGCATTTGAAGGCCAAGTCAGTCAGCTGATGTTTGCTGGTAATGAAACTGAAGCCACTGCACAACTGCAAGCTGATTTAGATAGTACTGCGGCTGCTATCAGTAAGAAAAGCGACGATACAAATTCGGTTAGAGAGTCAGATGCCATCAAGAACGTCGCATCGGATGAGTCAGAAAAAAACTTACCAGCCATTGGTGAAGTCTATATTGTGGGCGCAGGCCCTGGTGATCCAGAGCTGTTGACCTTTAAAGCTTTGCGGTTAATGCAGCAAGCGGATGTGGTGTTTTATGATGCGTTAGTCTCACCGCAGGTCTTAGACTTATGTCGCCGTGATGCTGATAAGGTATTTGTTGGTAAAAAACGCAGCAACCATACAGTTGCGCAATTAGGCATCAATGAGCTACTTGTCAACCATGCCAAACAAGGTCGCCGTGTCGTGCGTTTAAAAGGTGGTGATCCGTTTATCTTTGGACGTGGCGGAGAAGAGATCGAAAGCCTACGAGCGCATAATGTGCCATATCAAGTCGTACCAGGTATCACTGCTGCCAACGCCGCTGCTAGCTATGCAGGCATTCCTTTAACTCACCGTGACCATTCACAGTCAGTGCGTTTTGTGACGGGGTTTTTGAAGGCTGGTGCACCCAACAGTAATTTTGAGAACTTTTTAAATACTGATGAGACAGTCGTATTTTACATGGGTCTGCACTCGCTGGCACGTTTGACTGAAGGCTTGGTTGACGCTGGACGCAGTAGCGAGACACCGATTGCTATCGTCTCTAATGCGAGTATGCCCAATCAGCAGGTATTGACAGGTACGCTTGCAACGATTGTTGCCAAACAAGAACAAGCACAATTGCCAACGCCTGCCCTCCTAATTATGGGCGACGTAGTCAGCTTGCATCATGATTTGGCTTGGTATAATTTGCAAAATCAGCAGCACAGTCAAAACAGCGATGATATAGCTAAAAATTGGTTGCGTGAAGGGTCGAGAGGTAAAGCAGTAAAACAACCAATAGACCAACAAGCGCACGCCCTATCGATGGTCGCAAATCTTGCAACGCAGCAAGGAGATGGTCTGGAGCAACTGATTATTGACTAACGCTTACCTTTAATCTGCAAAACGCTTAGTCTTGAATAAAAAGAAAACCCTACCAGTATATTATTGGTAGGGTTTTCTTTTGGCAACAGCGCAAATCTCAACGATTCTTGCTAGAATGAATACTTTCTACTGCTCACACTTATAGTCTACTTATGCCCATACCCGATGCTAGCTTGCCTTCTTCTTTAACCACGCAAATGAAACCTTTGACCATACTCCATACTTCAGACTGGCATTTGGGGCGACGTCTATATGGACGCCTTCGTTATGAAGAGTTTGAGTCGTTTTTGCAGTGGTTACAAGACACTATTAGCGCACAGAAGGTAGATATATTAATCGTCGCTGGTGATATTTTCGATACCATGACACCAAGTAATAAAGCCCAAGCGCTGTATTATGAATTTTTGGGTAAGGTCTCACGCTCATGCTGTCAGCATGTGGTTATTGTCGCAGGTAATCATGACTCACCGACATTTTTAGACGCGCCAAGCAATGTGCTTAAATTTTTGAATGTGCATGTGATTGGCACGGCTTGTGATGATTTGAATGATGAAGTATTGGTCTTGGGTGATGACGACAACAACCCTCATTGTATTATCGCCGCTGTGCCCTATTTGCGCGATCGGGATGTGCGTAGCAGTAGCGCTGGCGAGTCCGCAGATAGCAAAGACGCCAATGTTATCGCTGGTATTTGCGCGCATTATGACAATGTTGCAGACATTGCGAAGTCTAAGCAAGCCGACTTAATCAAAATGCATCAGCGATATATTCCTATCATCGCGACAGGACATCTATTCGCGTCTGGTGGCAGAACAACCGAGGATGATGGTGTACGCGAGCTATATGTCGGATCACTAGGTAAAATCTCCGCCGATATGTTCAATGATGGCTTCGATTACGTGGCACTTGGGCATTTGCACGTGCCGCAGCGCGTTGGCGGTCGTGAGAGTATTCGCTATTCAGGCTCACCTATCGCTATGGGCTTTGGAGAGGCTAAACAGCAAAAGCAAGTGTTGCTGGTACAGTTTGGTGCCGCAGAACATTTTAATAATGACATCTCAGAGCTAAACGTCGCACCTAATAGTATTACTCCTCATGCTATCAATACAGCTGCTGACATTGGAGTCGTCAAAGCTCAAAAAACAGTAGATAAATTAGCAGAAAAAACCGCTAAAAAAGTGGCGAGTCAGGCACTGCCTTTTATGGATGATTTGTTTGGCTTTGATGAGCCATTAGAAGATGAGGAAGTTAAAAAATCTACTGTCGTAGAAAATACTCCTATTCAGCCTGAGCAATATAAAAGCATTCGAGAAACTTCTACTGACGCCGTGACTAGCAATAAAATACTGCATCGCGATGACGCTAATCAAATGCAAGTAGTGTCCCTGCCCATCCCAAAATTCCAACAGCTGGCGCAAATATCTGGTGACCTAACCACGATTGATCAAACCATTAGAGCGCTTACGCAATCGGACTCTATTTGGCTAGAGGTTGTCTATACAGGCGATGAGATTGTCAGTGGGCTAAAAGATCAAGTTAATGAGATGGTAGAAGGTACAGTGTTTGAAGTGCTAATAACTAAAGACTCCAATTCCTATAATAAAGTGCTCAATCAGCAGCAGACTTCCGAGAACTTGCAGGACTTAAATGAGATGGAGGTTTTTGAGCGCTGCTTAACGATAAATGACATACCTGACTCACAAAAAGACTCATTGCGCGATGCCTATGGTCAGATACTTTATAACTTACGTCATGAAGACAAACAGGCGGAATGATATAAGTGACATATTATGACCATACTTCCTTATCTCTCTCAATTTTTCGCAGTTGCGGCTATTACTAATACTAAGACTTATCCATGCGCCTAATCGAACTCAGACTAAAAAACCTCAACTCCCTCAAAGGTGAATGGCATATTGATTTTGCTGATACTGCCTTTACCAATGAAGGCATCTTTGCTATCACTGGGCAAACAGGTGCTGGCAAGACCACCATCTTGGATGCTATTTGCTTAGCGCTATATGGTGAGACGCCAAGGATTAATAGCATCAGTAAGAGCAGTAATGAGGTGATGACGAGGCAGACGGCAGAGTGTTTCGCTGAAGTAGTGATTGACTTAAATGGCGAGCAGTATCGTTGCCGCTGGGGACAGCGCCGTGCTTACAATAAAGCAGATGGCAATCTGCAAGATGCGACTCATGAAATCGCTAAGATAAACGTTGATGACTCGTCAAAAGAGGATGAGCTGTTAGAGAGCACCTTAAAGCATACCAAAAACAAGATCATTGAACTGACTCGGATGGATTTTCAGCAGTTCACTCGCTCTATATTGCTGGCTCAGGGCAGTTTTTCAGCATTTCTAAAGGCAAAGGCTGATGAACGCGCTGATATATTAGAGAAAATTACGGGCACTGATATTTACGCGACTATTTCAACACAGGTTCATGATAAGAAACGTACCGAAGAAGAAATTCTCAGCAAACTGCAATACGGTTTAGATGGCTTGATGCTCTTAAATACCGATGAAGAAAATCAGCTAAAATCCGATTTAAAATCATATCAAAGTGCCCAAAGTGAGCAGCAGCAGACCATTCAAGATTTAGCCGAAAAGATAAAGTGGCTAGATAGCGTGACAGAGTCAAAAGAAAAACTGAATACTTATAAAAATGACTTGGTGCAGGCTCAGGAGGCTCAGCAAGACTTTATCCCTAATGCCAAACGCTTAACCGCTGCTAATAAGGCGTTGGAGATTGATAGTCAGTTTGGTGAGTTATCATCTACCCGCAAGCATGTTAGCGAATTAAATCGAGAAAAAGCGCAGCTTGAGTATGACTTACCTAAGCAGCAAGCACTTACACAAAGCGCTCGCACACAGCTAGAGAAGCAACTAACACAGCGCCAAGATGCAGAAAACACAATGCAAATCGCACGGCCGAAAATTCAGAAAGCACGTGACCTCGACAATGAGATTGACCAGCAACGTCGCGCTTTAAACGATACACGTGTCAGACATGACACACTTCAGGCAGACGCTGAGCAACTGCTTGAAAATATTGCCGCGCAAAAAAGCATTGCCATAGATAAAGAAAACCAAAGCGCGCAATTGACCGAAAAACTTACCGGTACGGATAATTTAAGCTATTTAGACGGCGATATTGCCATTTTTGATGAAAAGTGCAGTCGCCTAAAAGCGGTAATACATCAAAATTCAGTGCTTTCGCAAGACAAGATACGCCAAACACGTGAATTAGAAGAATACAAAACCGCATTGGTAGTACAACAGCAACGCCAACAAGCACAAAGTGATAAAAATGAAGCCACCCAAAAGCAATTAATCGCACTAAAAAAAGCACAAAGCGAGCTGATTCAAGCGCAATCGGTCACACAGATGCGTGAGACACAAGAGCAAATAGACATCACTAGCCAGCAGCTCGATCAGCTGCGCTTTCATAACCAGCAGCGCCGTGACCTTAACGCACAAGTGATACAAATCATGAGTCACATCGAGCAGCTAGAGAGTGAAATCAATGGCTATGAAAAGTTGATTACAACGAAAAAAGCAAGCCTCAAAAATACGCAAGAAAAGCGCCAAGACAAATTGAATCAGCTACAACTACAACAAAAGGTCACGGCGCTAGAGAACTATATTGCCGATTTACAAGACGGTACACCTTGTCCTCTATGCGGCGCGCTTGAGCACCCTTACGCTCAAAATCACCCGCACCTTTTACCCGATGACGAAAACTCCCAATTAGCTCAGTATGTTAGTGTTTTAGATGAACAAATTACCGAGCTGAATCAAAGTATCACTGCCCAGCAGATTGAGCAGGCAAGTAAACAAAGCACGCTTGCGAGTAAAAAAAATCAGCAAGCCGAACTCACTGCGCAAATACAGCTGCATGATACCGCCATAACAGAACTGCTGTATGTCATCAGCCAACAGATGAATGATGAAAACTTAGCTGACAGTACTATTGCCAACTTGATACAACCGTTACTGGCGTTGGGTAGTGATAACGATATCGTGCCAGTGCTTACCGCCAGCAAAAACAAATTAGCGACATATAAAGACCGTATCAAAGATTCGTTAGCACTCTACGACAGACTTCTTGAAGATATGAGCCGTTTGCGTAAGACGCTAGAGACGGCTTCACAAGACCAGCAAGTACTAGCAAATGATATCACTGAGCAGAGATACAAAATCACCATTACCGAAAGTAATATAACGGGTATTGATAATAAAATCACAGAGAACTTTGCTGAACTACAAACGCTCATTACCGCCATTTTGCAGCGTATTGACCCTTATGCTGCCAGTAGCTATCCGACAGAGGCGCTGAGCACCTTGCAACGTGCTCCCGAGAACCTACAGGTGTTATCGGCTAGCATTAAACAACAAAAAATTCTGAGCAATGCAGATTATGATAGTTATCTTGAAGAACTACGTCAGCACCGCCGCGCCCTCGTACAGCTAAAAGACGATTTCGCTGAAGATAAGGACAAACAGCAGACAATACAGAAAGACCTTGAACGCATAAAAGCATATATTGAGAATAAAGAAGCACAGCTCAAAAAAGATACCGATTCGCTTAACAGTCTAATGCAAGCGAAGAATAAACAAATAGCTGCACTAACCCAGTTTCAAGACGAACGCGCAGAGGTTTTTGAGGCGGCCGACCTAGAAGCAGCTGAGCGTACGCTTAGAGACACTCTAGAGCAAGCACAAGAGGCGCACAGTGTTGCCCAACGACAATTGGATAAAGAGACGTATAATTTGCAACAGCTCATAAAGCAGCAGGAAAACTTAGCCAATCGTATCGAAGCAGCTACGCAAACCTTAGAAACGCAACATACCGCATTTAATAACGCACTTGCCACCTCCAGCTTTTATACGGAAGCAGAATTTTTGGCGGCTCGCCTGCCCATCGATGAACGCAATACACTCAAGCAGCAGCAAGAACATATTGATTACGTGCTAAAGCAAGCGCAGTCTTTATTGGAAGAAACCAAAAAAGCACTTGCAGATAAACAAGCCAATCCGCTAACAGTAGACGATAGAGAAACGCTTGCCCAACAGCAGTCGCAAGCCCAAGATGAGTTTAATAAAAGAATTGAGTCAATCGGTGCAATTAATCAGCGTCTAAAGGACAATGAAGATAAGAAAACCACCCAACAGGCACAGCTTGATGCCATCACTGCCCAAAAGGACAAATTGCAAGTTTGGCAACAACTGCACAAATTGATTGGCTCATCTGATGGCAAAAAATTCCGTACTTTTGCTCAAGGGCTAACCTTTGATCTCATGGTCACTCACGCCAATACACAGTTGCAAAAAATGAGCGATCGCTATTTGCTGGCTCGTGATGATAACAGTCCACTTGAGCTAAATGTGATTGACAACTATCAAGGTGGTGAAATTCGTAGCACTAAGAATCTTTCGGGCGGCGAAGGTTTTATCATTAGCCTAGCATTAGCACTAGGACTCTCACAGATGGCCAGTCAAAATATACGCGTGGACTCGCTATTTTTGGATGAAGGATTTGGTACATTGGATGAGGAGTCGTTAGATATTGCGCTTGATACGCTGACCAACCTACAGCAAGAGGGCAAACTAATCGGGGTGATATCCCATGTTCAGGCGCTAAAAGATCGCATTTTAACCCAAATCAAGGTCGAAAAGCTCTCGGGCGGATTTAGTCGAATCAGTGGTCAAGGGTGTCATAAAGTCGTCAGTGAAAAAGCATCATAAGTTAAGTTAATCACTTTACTACTTAATACTTTCAATTAAGTCATTTCTTTTAGGTAATAAAAAACCACCGAACATTAAGAACAGTGGTTTTTTTGTGAGACAGTTTGGGAGTGATATTATGTCATTACTTAGTAACTAAACCACTAAGCTCACTCATCAATACTGACAACGTCGAAAGACCAATTTGACCTTCTTCGTCGTTGCTATGCAGCTCATCCAACTTATTCATCTCTGTGGTGACTGCTGCAAGCTGATCAACGTGTCTCGCTCTCCACTCACTAAATGCTTGCTTAGCATCTGGTTTTGAGAGTACCGCATCCATCAATAGGCGCAAGCTGCGTGACAGCTCGTTCACTAACGCATGGCGTGCACGGCGATCCCAATAATCTTGCTGTGGTAGGTTCGCAATATTTTCCATCATCCAGTCTAATTGCAATACTTGATAAGCTTCAAAGTATAAAGTTGCAATCTCATCAACAGGACGCTCATATTGCTCAGCAAGCAATGCAGCATCAAGCGCATCGACATGATACGGTAGCATCGCAAATAGCGTAGCGTCATTATCAGACAGATCTTTTTGCATCAAACGAGTGGTGTCTTCTTGCAGATATTGTGCAAATTGCTGCTCGATAAAACCACTTGGCTTAGTCAATTTTTCTACGCTTTCACTGAAGCGGCTAATCATATCAGCGACTTGCAGATTTTGACCGAAGGCATTGATGAACCAGACCACACCGCGCTCAAGTGAATCACGTAGACGTAGCTCAAGGTTCAGCAGTAACGTCGCCTCAACTTGATTGTCTAGGGCTTCAAGTGCTTTCCAAGCGCGCGATACGTTGAATACATCACGGCTAATCGCATAACCACGTACGATAGTGGCTAGTGATTGATCGGTTTCCTCAAAGAGACGGAATAGCGCTTCAATACCTAAGCGGTTGACTACACTGTTGGTCAAGTAAGTACTGATAATCTCGCGATGCAAACGGTGTTCAGTCATCTCATCAAAGAAGCGTGACGCAAGCTCATCTGGGAAGTACTTACGTAGCTCATTGATAAAGTACGGATCATCTGGTAAATCAGATAGTAGTAGATTGTCATAAACCCACATTTTGCCATAAGCCAAGACCACTGCCAGCTCAGGATTGGTCAGACCAGTATCCGCTTTTTGACGCTTCGCAATCTCTTCATCTGATGGTAGATACTCAATCGCACGATCCAGACGCCCTTCACTCTCTAGCATCTGAATAAAGCGCTGATGATCACTCAAATTAGCTGCTGCACGGATATGGCTCAGCTCGATCGCTTGTGGTTGCAAGTAGTTTTGACGCAGTACCAATTCTGCTACAGTGTCAGTCATACTCTCAAGCAGCTCATTACGTTGTTTCAGCGTCATATCGCCTTGCTCGACCACTTTGCCAAGTAGGATTTTGATATTGACTTCATGATCCGAGCAGTTAACACCGCCTGAGTTATCGATTGCATCTGTATAGATACGTCCGCCCGTTTGAGCGTACTCGATACGGCCTTGCTGGGTTAAACCTAAGTTACCACCTTCACCAACGACGGCTGCACGTAGCTCATTGCCATCGATACGCAGTGAATCATTCGCACGGTCGCCCACGTCAGCATGCGTTTCGTTTGCACTTTTGACATAAGTACCGATACCACCATTCCAGATAAGATCAACAGGTGCACGTAACAACGCGCTGATCAAATCATTCGGTGCAAGGCTGTCTTCACTGATATCGAAGAGCGATTTCATCTCAGGACTGATAGCGATGGTTTTGTCTTGGCGCGAGAAGATACCACCACCTTGACTGATTAATGATGCTTCATAATCTGCCCATGAGGAGCGTGGTAGCTCAAACAAGCGTGCACGCTCAGCGTACGAGGCCGCCGTATCTGGATTAGGATCAATAAAGATATGCAAATGGTTAAAGGCAGCAACTAGCTTAGTATGCGCTGATAGCAACATGCCATTACCGAATACATCCCCACTCATGTCACCAATACCGACAACGGTAAAGTCATCACGGTTTTGGATGTCCATACCGCGCATACGGAAGTGACGTTTGACCGACTCCCAACCACCGCGAGCGGTGATACCCATTGCTTTATGGTCATAACCTACTGAGCCACCTGATGCAAAGGCATCATCTAGCCAGAAGTTGTACTCTGCTGCTAGCGCGTTGGCTATATCAGAGAAAGTAGCTGTGCCTTTGTCTGCTGCGACAACCAAGTATGGATCGTCTTCATCATGGCGTACCGTGTTGGCTGGCGGGACGATGTTGCCATCTACAATATTGTCTGTGACATCAAGCATGCCGCGTAAGAATGTCTGATAGCAAGCGATACCTTCTGCTTGGAACGCCTCACGGCCATCAGCCATGCTCTTGGTTTTTACAATAAATCCGCCTTTAGAGCCTACAGGGACGATTACTGCGTTTTTGACCATCTGTGCTTTGACAAGGCCAAGTACTTCTGTACGGAAATCTTCCATACGATCTGACCAGCGCAGACCACCGCGAGCGACTTTTCCGCCACGTAAATGTACAGCTTCGACGCGTGGTGAATACACAAATATCTCAAACATTGGCTTTGGTTTAGGCAAGTTTGGAATGTCTGCTGCCAAGAACTTAAATGACAGACGATCTTTGCGTTGACCATCGCTATCAACTTGATAGAAGTTGGTACGCACCATTGCATTGATCAAATCTAAGTACCAGCGCAAGATACGATCTTCGTCTAGACTATCGACATCTGCTAGCGCCGCTGTGATTTGCTCTTGAATGGTAGCAGCCTTTTCTTGGCGCTCTTCTTCGCTATACTTAGGATTCATACGTGCGTCAAACAAACTACCTAACGCGACACTGATATCACTGTTTTTGACCACCGTTTGCTGAATATAAGCACTCGAGAATGGGGCACGTGCTTGCAGCATATAGCGAGACAATGCACGCAATACGACGACATCATAAGTATCGAGCTTGGTCGTTAGTACCAATTCATTGAATGAGTCGCTTTCAACGCGACCTGCCCAGATTTGTTTGAGGCTGTCTTCGAACTGACCACGCACTACTTGCATATTGACCGTATCGACATGCTCTAGGGTCAACTCATACTCTTGCATCCAGATAGGCTGCTCTGGCAAGTCAAACTCATAAGTTTGTGCTGAGATAACTGACACACCAAAGTTTTCAAGTATTGGTAGCACTTTTGACAAGATAACCGGCTGCTCGCGACCGTATAGCTTTAGATGGAGCTGATTACGTGCATCGCCTGTTGACTGGTATAAATGCCAAAGCATTGGTTGCTCTGCGGTCAGCCCCGCCAAACGCTTCGTGTCTTCGACTGCAGTACGAGCATCAAAACGCTCTTGGTAGGCAGCAGGAATATAGTTTAAGAAGCGACGATTTAAAGCATTGGCTTGTTGCTCACCCACATTATCAAGGAGCATTTTTTGATAATTATCATCCCATGATTGCATGAGTGCTGATAATTTGGCTTCAAGTGTGGCGATATTGACGTCATTTACTTGACCAGGTACGGTACGTACGTGGACATGCACACGAGCATGCGCAGATTCATTGAACTCCGTGGTAAACCCTGAAGACATACCGTTATAGGCATCTTTTAGGACGTTTTGTACTTTGATACGTAGCTCGGTATTGAACTTATCACGCGGGATATAGACCAAGCACGAAACAAAACGCTGATAATGGTCAATACGGCTGAATAGACGTAAGCTCTTTTTGTCTTGTAGTTGAGTAATTCCCGAAACAATTGGGTATAGCTCTTCGACGCTGGCTTGGAACAAATCATCACGCGGTAAGGTGTTAATCACATGCATCATCTTGTGATGAGCGTGACCGTCACGTGGTAAGTCTGCCATCGCCATAATCTTATTGGCTTTTTCGCGCAATAGCGGTATTTGCTGTACAGTAAGCTGATAGGCTTGTGACGTAAGCAAACCGATAAAGCGGTATTCACCAATTAGGTTACCATTGTCATCAAACTTATGAATGCCCAAAAAGTCCATATATACTGAACGATGCACAGGTGATACACGGCTTGACTTAGACAGCATCAACACGCGCGGCTCAGTCAACAGTTGCTTTAAACCTCTAGGCAATTGGCTAAAGCTTTCCGATAGCTTGTCTTTTTCAGAACCACGTAATAGACCCAGACCACTGTTACCAATCGCAAATAAATCCAAATCGGTCGGCTCAGAAGTCACTTCGATAGACTGACCACCTTCTAAGCGGTATTCACGATATCCTAAGAATATAAAGTGATCGTCTAAAATCCAATCTAAAAATGCTTGGATTTCTTGTTGTGAGTAGAATACTTCTGGTAGCGGCTTAGTCGAAAGCTCCGTTTTGATGTCATTCAACTGCGCACGCATCTGTTTCCAATCGCCAACGACTGTATCAAGCGTGTCAATTTTTGACATCAGCATTTTTTGCAGTGCTTCCAAGTCTTCGTTGTCTTGGTAAGCAATTTCACAATGAATCAATGACATATGTGAAGTGGCACTTTCATGTGCGCCTTCGATATGCGTAATATTACCATTGTCATCACGCTCAACACTAATAATGATGTTGTAAGTACGATGAACATCGATACCTTCAGCTTCTAGGCTCATCAAAATCGTATCAACTAAGAATGGTCTATCATAAGCTGCGATTTGAATGACAGTGTGCGAGCTGTGAAAGTGCTGCTCTTCTGCTGCTGGGTTTAGTACTGTCAGCTGCGGCTTGCTGCCGTCGTAAGCTTTGAGTAGTGTAAAGTGATGTAGCGCCATGCCCGCCAAGTCAGCATTACTAATCGCCTCTGCAGTTTCTTGATGCAGCGGCTGATAATAGCTATGAATAAAATGATCAAATAGCGATTTGTCTTTTTGTACATAACTGGTAGCAATATCGCTTATCTGGCTAATGCGCTCTTTTGCGATACTGAGGGAGTTTGGCATTTCCTGCGTCCTTTTTTTATAGATTTGGTTTAACATTTATTTATTTAAGTTTATCGATTTAGATTGACCACTGTTACTGCATATTCATCATTGGTGCAACGGTGCAGTATTTCCATTCACGCGACTTATTTTATTTTTATAACAGTTAGAAATTTTCTCCTTTTTTGCTATTATTTTTTATTAATATGTAGCCATCAGAATTTAATACTACCAATATAGTGAAGTGTAACGCACATAAGGCGCGAGCTAAAGTGTACAACATCATTTCATGAATCAGCGATGTGTCGATAACCTTTACTAATGAGACAACGCGGTTTTAGACATCGATATGGATGATTCGGTGCTGGCAGGCGGATACTCATGGTAATTGAAGGCATTTTTTTGTTAGAATATGCCAACATATTTAAGAGCGTACGACTCGCTCACTATTAACTTTAATGCTAAGGGCAAAAGGTATGATGAATATTTTGGTGGTTGGCTCAGGTGGTCGCGAACACGCATTGGCATGGCAATGTGCAAAAGATGACAATGTAAAAAATGTCTACATCGCTCCTGGTAATGCTGGCACCGCCCTTGAGCCTAAATGCCAAAACGTTACGCTAGAGGCTACCGACGCTGACACAGGCGAGCATAGTGCTGTTATCGCCTTTTGTCAAAATAATGATATCGACATGGTAATTGTTGGTCCAGAAGCGCCTTTGGTTACGGGTATTGTTGATGCTTGTCGTGAAGCAGGTATCAAAGCATGGGGCCCAACAGCATACTGTGCACAGTTAGAAGGCTCAAAAACTTTTGCTAAAGAGTTCATGGAGCAAAACAACATTCCAACCGCTGCTTATCAAGGTTTTACAGACGCAGTCGCTGCAAAAGCCTATGTCGATGAGCAAGGCGCGCCTATCGTTATCAAAGCAGACGGCCTCGCTGCAGGTAAAGGCGTTATCGTTGCTGAAACGATCGAACAAGCACATGAAGCTATCGACGATATGTTAGCGGATAATAAGTTTGGTGATGCTGGCAGCCGCGTGGTTATCGAGCAGTTCTTACAGGGTGAAGAAGCCAGCTTTATCTGTATGATTGATGGTGATAACATCTTGCCAATGGCAACCAGCCAAGATCACAAACGTGCTTTTGAAGGCGATACTGGTCCGAATACTGGCGGTATGGGTGCCTACTCTCCTGCTCCAGTTGTTACCAGCGATGTTCATAACAAAGTCATACAGCAAGTGATTCAACCAGTAGTCGATGCCATGAAAAACGCAGGCCATCCTTATACTGGATTCTTATACGCTGGTCTTATGATTGATAAGGCAGGCGACCCGTATGTCATCGAGTTTAACTGCCGCTTTGGTGATCCAGAAACGCAGCCTATCTTAATGCGCTTACAGTCATCAATGGTCGATTTGGTCGAACAAGGTTTGGCAGGTCAATTGCCTAGTGAAGCAAAATGGGATGCGCGCCCTGCTCTAGGTATCGTTGTCGCATCAAAAGGCTACCCTGAAACTTCATCTAAAGGCGATGTGATTGCTGGCTTGCCAGAACTAGATCCTAACAACGACAATGCTGTTAAAGTTTTCCATGCTGGCACGGCATTTTCTAACGATAATGATAAAGAAGTCGTTACAAACGGCGGGCGCGTCTTATGTGTAACTGCGCTAGCAGATAGTATTTCTGATGCTCAGCAAGCAGCATTAGCAGTCACTGCTGCTATTAGCTTCGATGGTGCGCAATATCGCCGTGATATTGGACACCACGCCATCACTCGCGAAAATGCTTAACAGCTAAGGCATACTAAAAGACATATTGAGTAACGTCTTGGACAATATTTTAGATAATGCGAAGGTTTCGCTCAATATGTTTGATTAATAATACCTCTGTATTTTATAGCTCCATATCATTATTCGACCTAGCATCATGCTAGGTCTTATTTTTTAGTATCTTTTTGACACTTAGCTATTGGCTATAAATAGATTTCACTAAGTTTTAATAACCAGTGAACTTGCTAGAAAACTCTAGGTATTTATGAATCATACTCAAATTAGTAAGCACCTATTTATCAATAGTTACCGCTAGATATTAGCTTACAAAGTAACTATCAATGGCCAGCTCAGGCTCATAAAACCAACGCGCTTTATATGATACAATTTTGTACCTGTGCATCACGTCTCCCTTGTATTGTAGGTTTCGAACCCGCAAATCAATACCAATTGGATGAATGATTATACTTATGGCAAATGATACGTCTAAACCTTTTAGCAACAAGCAGTCAATCGATAGCCTAAAAACCTCAGGGTTTGATCGTCGTATGTCGATTGCAAAAACTTCTTTGAATATTGGTCGTCGTTGGGCGGGTAATAGCGTGTCTGGTATGTTCTTAAACAAAGAGGCACGTACTGCACGTAATCAGGCGTTTATGGAAACTCAGGCAAATTATCTGGCATCAGAGCTGGGTAAATTGAAAGGTTCGGTCGTCAAGATTGGTCAAATGCTAGCCATCTATGGTGAGCATATACTGCCGCCAGAGATCACGCGTGCTTTGCAAACCCTTAATGATGACACGGCGACATTAACTTGGCCGACGATTGAGCAAACATTACGCCAGTTACTGGGCAACAAACTAAACGAGCTAGACATTGATCCCGTCCCTATCGGAACCGCTTCTCTTGCTCAGGTTCATCGTGCGACCATACTCGCCACTGGTGAACAAGTTGTGTTAAAAATTCAGTATCCGGGTGTGGCAGACGCTATCAACTCTGATCTTGCCTTGTTCAAACGATTATTAAAAGTAAGTAATATCGTCCCTCAAACACGCGCACTCGATGCTTGGTTTGAGGAAATACGTGACCTACTCCATCACGAAGTAGATTATGAAGCGGAAGCGGCTACGACAGAGCGTTTTTACGAGCGTTTAATCGATGATCCGCGCTATATCGTGCCTAAGATCAATCGCACTTATTCTAAAAAGCGTCTGCTATGTATGTCATATGAGCCAGGTATCACTGTGGTCTCGGAAGCATTGCAGCTATTACCTCATGAACGTCGAAATGCCATTGGTCAAGCAGCCATAGAAATCATGATGCAAGAGATTTTTGTATGGGGTGAAATGCAGACCGATCCTAACTTTGGTAATTACTTGGTGCGTGTTAGCGAAAACGAAGAAGATATTGATAGATTGGTTTTGCTAGACTTTGGGGCGATTCGTCAATTTGATGGCAACTTATTAACGATTGCCCGTGGTCTACTACGCGCAGGATATCGCCATGATCAGCAAGCAATGAGCCTTGCTATGAAAGGATATGACTTTTTCGATAGCATGAGTAATAAAGTACGTTCAGATATTGCCTCGTTATTTTTATTGGCTACAGAGCCTTTTAGTGACCCTGAGAAAAACGCTAATATCCCTAGTGAATGTTTGGATGAGCAGAATCGCTATATTTGGGCCAACAGTAAACTACATTCACGCCTATCCACTACGGCCACACGTGCAATGCAATCTTTTGAATTTAATCTACCACCAAAAGAATTTATGTTTATTAGCCGCAAGTTTATCGGTGCATATACTTTTTTGACTGTTTTAGATGCGCACACCAACTCTAACAGTCTCGTAAAACCTTATTTATAAACCGTGCAAATTTTGAGCTGTCCTTTAGTGACGGCTTTCTATTATTTGAATTCTAATTGCTTAGGCTATTTTATAGTTAATACTACTACCTTCATTGTATATCATTGATATAAGCCCTATATTTGCTTAGGCTATTATTTTTCGTTTATAGCACTTACCTGCCAATCATCAAATCTTGTTTTATACCATTTCGGCTTACGAATGCTTAGCTCCCAACACACTTCTTGTCGGGCAAGGTATTTCACTTCGAAATGAGTTCGCTGACTAGTCGCTGGTACTCGAGAACATGTTGATGGTAGACACCACACTTTAGTTGCTTGGTATTCTGCATTGTCGATATAGGATTCGATATTAGTCACTACTATCACTTCTCCACCCACCTGCAAGCGTGATAGTAGAAACTCAAAAAAAGGCATGTTCAGCCATTGCTGATTTGGATTGTGCTGTTCAGGATTGGGATAAAGAATGAATATTTTAGCCAAGCTGTTTGGTTTAATGGCATGCACTGTCCATGCAATCGCATCTGCATGAATCGCAGCTAGGTTTGATAGATTTTGTAGAGTGGCTAGTTTTGAGAATGCTTCAAATTTGTTACGCGTGCGTTCAATGGCTACCAAATGCTTGTCAGGATTTTGTGCGGCAAAGCTAAGTGCATGCTTACCCTTCCCTGCTCCAATCTCTAGCATTAACGGTTTTTCATCTTTATTGTCATTGATGATATTTGGAATAATAAAGTCACGCGGTGCTGACAGTTTTTGTGGTTGAAAGGCACGCTCTTGCTGATGCGTGAGATCAATATTGTCGGTCATCTACTATCCTTAAAGCATTTGTCTTTTGTCATTATTCGGCCCCATGCTATTATATAGTCAATCCAATTGAATAGTAATACAGCGATAGCAAGTACGCCTCGTTTCGTCGTAATTTAAATGACGTATGCGTTTTATGCTTATGCCATATGCAACCAATACTAATAACATTTAGGACATTGCTCTTTTCTTATGACTGACTCTACTGCAAATACGCCCCCAAAGACCTACCCTTGCCCACGTTGCGGCACTCAGACGGCTTGGCAAGACAATAAATATAAGCCTTTTTGTAGCAGTCGCTGCAAGCTAATCGACTTAGGTGCTTGGGCAAACGAAGATTACACCTTACCTGCAGAAACCACGCCTTTTTCTGACGAGCTATAACCCACACTTTTACTCAATTATTATACCAAGGATGTTTTACATGTCTGCTACTTACCTGATGCCCACCTATAATCGTCAACCTATCAGCTTTACCCGCGGTGCAGGCAGTTGGCTCTATACAAAAGACGATACGCCATACTTAGATGCCTTAACTGGTATCGCAGTATGTGGACTAGGGCATTGCCATCCACAAGTCACTGACGCTATTCAACAGCAGGCAGGTACGTTAGTTCATACAAGCAATCTGTTCGGTATTGACTGGCAAGAGCGTGCTGGAGAGATACTATGTACCGCCGCCCAAATGGATAGCGTGTTTTTTGCCAATAGCGGTGCCGAAGCCAATGAAGCTGCATTGAAACTGGCACGTTTATACGCGTACAAGCAAGGTTTTAAACGTCCAAAAGTTATCGTAATGGAGCAATCATTTCATGGTCGTACGTTATTATCTTTGTCAGCTACTGCAAATCCGAAGGCGCGTGAAGGGTTTTATACGCTAGATGAAGATTTTATTCGTGTGCCATTTGGCGATATCGATGCTGTCAAACAAGCTGCTCAAGAACATGATGATATCTGCGCTATCTTTGTAGAGCCGATCCAAGGCGAAGGCGGTCTGAATACTGCAGCCAATGGCTTCACTTATCTTGAAGAGCTACAAGCAGAATGTGACGCTCATAACTGGCTATTTATGCTGGATGAAGTGCAAACAGGTAATGGCCGTACTGGTAAATATTTTGCTTATCAACATAGCAGTGCTCGTCCTGATGTGTTGACGACAGCCAAAGGCCTAGGTAATGGTTTCCCAGTTGGTGCGTGCATGGTACGTGGCCGTGCCAATGGTTTGTTTGGCGCTGGTAGCCATGGCTCTACTTATGGTGGCACGCCATTGGCCAGCCGTGTGGTACATAGCGTATATGACGTACTAGCAAATAGTAACATTATGGAAAATGCAGTGACTGAAGGTTTATTCATCAGAGAAAGTATCGTTGATGAATTGGGCCAACATGGCGTTAGCAGTCGCGGTGCAGGTATGATGATTGGTATCGCGTTACCTGAAGACACGGACTGTAGTAAACTGGTGGATCGTGCCCGTGATGAGCAAAAGCTGATCATCAATGTGACGGGTGGTCATGTTGTACGTTTGCTACCGCCACTTAACATAAGCCGTGATGAAAGCACACAAGTTATTGAGCGTTTAATCAATCTATTGAAGCCATCATTCTAAAGCATATTGTAACCTTGACCACAGACAATAAAAAAGCCTATAGATGATTCATTATCTATAGGCTTTTTGCTAACTACTTACTGCTAACTAAAAACGTTTTGTGCATAGTGAGAACAACACTTAATTCGCATGGAAGTATTTTTTCAGTACTTCTAGACAACGAGTGATTTTGGCTGGCTGTTGGTCTCGATTTAAAGTGACCGCATATAGCACAAAGCTTGGTAATTGATAGCCAGTCAACACTTCTACCAGCTCTCCACTCTCCAGCTCTTTTTTTATGTCCATCTCCATCATTCTAACCAAACCGTGACCTTCTTTAGCCAGCGTCGTTGCCATAAACACATTATTGGTATAGATACGTGAATTCATCTTTATACGTGTCTTTTTACCAGTTTCAGTTTGAACCATATCAACCTGATTGGCATCTTTCATAATCTCAATACAGATCAACTGATGCTCAGCTAAGTCTTTAGGTGTATTTAGCTTACTGTGTTGACGCAAATACTGAGGTGAAGCAACCAATAGCTGACGCACATCTGTTAACGGATGGCTGCTGAGGCTAGAGTCATTAATCGATGGGCTCATGCGAATGGCAATATCAATACGCTCATCAATCATATCAATATAATGATTGTCGGCTAGATAAGTGACACTAAGATCATCATGTGCCGCCATCCACGTAGAGAGTGCTGGCAGTATATGATTAACACCAAGCTCAGGAGTCGTCGATACACGCAAGCTACCTGCTAGCTCATCACGCAATTGATTAACTTTGATACGCCCTTGCTCTGCTGCACTGACGACATCTTTTGCAGCTTCATAAAAGCTCTCACCAGCTTCTGTTAAGCTTAGCTTACGAGTTGAGCGATGTAGCAATACTACCCCAAGCTCGTTCTCTAATGAACGAATTTGCTGACTGACTGCGCTGGTTGTAATACCTAGCTCACGTGCTGAGCCACTAAAAGAGCCATGTCCGACCACACTGGCGAACACAGCCATACCGCGTAAATTATCCAACATATTCTCACCTAAACGTCATTTCAGTTTTTAATATAACTTAACCATTATAACGACTTTACATTCATCTTATCGTTATCAAATGGTTCTCTCTTGTTTGATAAATATATTTTGACCCGTAATAAAAACAAAAATATCAAGGTGATATATTGCTATCACCTTGATATTTAATATAAAACTATGTTCAATATATAAATATACTTTTAGATACTTTGACCAATTACTGCTCCAAAATCTCAATACAGCTGCACTTTACCCATTTTCCCCTCACCGCGTTCAGTTAAATACTGCATTACTGGCGTTTTCAGCAATTTCGTTTCAGCAACGGTTTTCGCTTGCTCTAAACGTCTCTTCTGTCGGCGCTCTGGGGTTTTATCTTCGGTCTGCATGATACTACTATCAATTTTCAAGTCAATGTCAGCTTGCGTAAATTGCTGTTGTAGCTTAGCTGCCAATTGCTGAAAAGTGACCTGCAAATGCTTACTATCAACACTGGTCAAAAACGTGGCTTTACCATTGCATTGTCCAGTCATTGTACCTTGACGTGCTAGTGCTAGCTCATCTTGTGCCAATACCTCGCCTTCACGAGCAGTTTGCAACCAGTAATCCCACTTTTCTGGGTTCCACTCGCCTGTCAGTTCTTGAGGTGGACAACGCAGCAACGTACGTGGATCTTCATCAGAGTGGGCTGTTAATTGAGAATCATTTGCGCCAGGCTCAACAATTGGTTCAGGCTCAACAATTGGTTCAGGCTCAACAATTGGTTCAGGCTCAACAACAGGTTCAGGCATAGCACTAGCCACTGACTGTGCTAAATTGTCATTACCATCAATACTGCTTTGTAGCTCATCGTGACTTGGTGGCTGATAATCAACATTATAAAGCTCTGGTGGCGGTGCTGACGCTTCATGTGCAATAGCATCTGGAGCTGATGTAGAAGAAACTGCTTCTATAGCTGGTACTTTGGTAGCAGACCCATTGCTATCATAAGTATTACTCAAGACTTCATCGACTGGCAATGGACGAAACGCCAGTAATCGTAAGATGCACATCTCAAGCGCTTGCATCGGTGTACTTGCAAGCTTGACACCTTCACGGGCTTGTACAACAATCTCATAATACAGCTGCAAGACATCAGGGCTGATATGCTGAGCTAGCGTATAAATATCTTTTGCTTGTGCCTCATTAACATTAAGAGCGACCTCAGGTAACAGCTGAGTCAACGCCAATTGATGTAATAGCTCAGCGAGCCCATCGAATATGCTAGTTGCATCAACCATTTGCGCACGCATTTGCTCAATATGAGCAGCAACCGCAGACTTATCATGATTATAAACATCTGTGATTAGACGTACTAAGTCAGCGGCATCAATAAGACCAAGCATTGCATTGACAGTCGCATCATCCAGTGCGCCTTGGCCAAAAGCAATGGCTTGATCGGTCAATGATAGAGCATCACGTACAGAACCTTTGGCTGCACTTGCCAACTGCCAAATCGCTGGCTGAGTATAGCCAACCTGCTCTTGAGTCAAGATACTTGCCAAGTGCTCGCTAAGCAACGTTTGTGGTAATGGACGTAGAACAAACTGCAAGCAGCGCGAAATAATCGTAATTGGCAGCTTTTGTGGATCAGTCGTCGCCAGCAAAAACTTCACGTGTTCAGGTGGCTCTTCTAACGTTTTAAGTAGCGCATTAAAACTGTGCGTAGACAGCATATGTACTTCATCAATCAGATAGACCTTATAACGTCCTTGGCTTGGCGCATAAGGGACATTATCTAACAGCTCACGCGTGTCTTCGACCTTGGTACGAGAAGCGGCATCAATCTCGATAAGATCAATGAAACGCCCCTGATCAATAGCAACACAGTTATCACATACGCCGCACGGTGTGCTAGTAATACCCGTATCACAGTTCAAACATTTAGACAAAATACGTGCAATTGTCGTTTTGCCCACACCACGTGTGCCTGTAAACAGATAGGCATGATGCAAACGATTATAATCAATCGCATTAATCAGCGCTTGCGAGACATGCGTCTGCCCAATCAACTCATGAAAGTTTTTGGGTCGATATTTGCGAGCTAAAACTTGATATTGCTGCGACATAGCTATCCATTGTGCCAAGTAGTTAAAGTGCTTATTTCAAATGCTGTTTTTCGATATTTATTATAGCAAAAAGCCAGCGCATTCGTCTGGCTTCTCACAAATTTGATTATGACTTGACCGCGCTTAATAAGCGACTTTGGTTAATGGCTGATTAATCATTAGTCACTTTTGCATTAGTCACTTTTGCGGCGCATGTGCGGGAACAAGATCACATCACGGATACTAGCAGAGTCGGTAAATAGCATTACTAGACGATCGATACCAATACCTTCACCAGCTGTCGGTGGCAAACCGTAAGACAATGCTTCGATATACTCTTCATCGAAATGCATGGCTTCATCATCGCCCGCGTCTTTTTCAGCAACTTGACCACGGAAACGCTCGGCTTGGTCTGCTGGGTCATTAAGCTCGCTAAAACCATTAGCTAACTCACGACCACCAACGAACAGCTCAAAACGATCAGTAATCTCAGGATTGTCATCACTACGGCGCGCTAGTGGTGATGTCTCAGCTGGGTACTCAGTAATGAACGTTGGCTGACGTAATTGATGCTCAGCCGTTTCTTCAAAGATAATTGTCTGTAGCTTACCCACACCAAACACATCTTTGACTTGCTGCTTAAGTGTCGTAGATGCATATTCTGCTAGGTATTCGCGATCATTGATACGTGTCATGTCAAAGTTTTCAGCATATTTTGCAATCGCATCAGACATTGACAGACGAGCAAATGGTGCTTTTAGGCTAATGGCTTCTTCTTGATAAGTCAGCTCTGTTGTGCCCAACACATCTATTGCTAACTGATTAAACAGACGCTCAGTCAAATCCATCAAGTCATGATAATCAGCGTATGCTTGATAGAACTCAATCATGGTAAATTCAGGGTTATGACGGGTTGAAACCCCTTCATTACGGAAACTACGGTTAATCTCAAATACTCTTTCGAACCCACCAACGACCAAACGCTTAAGATAAAGCTCAGGCGCGATACGTAAATATAAAGGCATGTCTAATGCATTATGATGCGTCTCAAACGGACGGGCTACTGCGCCGCCTGGGATTGGATGCATCATTGGCGTTTCAACTTCCATAAAACGCTCATTGAGCATAAATTGACGAATACCGCTGACGATCTGACTGCGAAGCATAAAGGTGTTGCGAGTCGTCTCATTGGTCATCAAATCAAGATGACGATTGCGATAGCGCGCTTCTACATCAGCCAAGCCATGGAATTTGTTTGGCATTGGACGTAGTGATTTGGTCAGTAGTGTAATTTCTTCAATATGCACATACAAATCGCCTTTACCTGAGCGACCGATATAGCCTGATACACCAACGATGTCACCCAAATCTAATGATTTGATGCTCGCACGCGTCTCCTCATCAAGCTCTTTACGTGCTACATATAACTGAATACGACCTGTCATGTCTTGGATTACGATGAACGAACCACGGTTGAGCATGACTCGACCTGCCACGTTTACTTGTGTTTTTTCACCATTCGCAGCTTTCTCTTCGATTTCTTGTTTTGATACACCATCAAAAGCCGTCTGTAAGTCTTGCGCATAATCAGTGCGTTTGAACGTATTAGGATACGGCTGTTTACCTGAAGCACTGATATCGTCTAGCTTGGATTGCAGCTGGGCGATTAGCTCGTTAGCATCTTCTAAGGTTGGAGCTTGGTCTTGATTCTGATTGTTGGATTTTGACATAACACTCTCAAATGTTGATAAATTAGTTTTTATATTTGGAAAAATTGCGTGATTAATCTACGCACAAAAATCCTTTAGCAATACCGCCTTCAATGGTTTGGTGGCAGCCAAAAGGGCTATCGTTGGCAGCACATATTCCTGTTACGTTTGATGTACCAGCCTCAATACTGGTGTCTGAACTTGTACAACTGCCTTGACACTCAGAACTGTCACTACAAGACTTTCCAGCATCTGAAAACTGTTGTACACAGCGATATGCTTGTAGTCGACCTTCCTTGGTGTACTTACCACCTTTTGCAAGGCATTCTTTTGTAAGTTTTTCGGAGAAATCAATAGTATTTTTTTGATCACTAGCAACTGGTGAGGTCTGACATGCAGATATAAAGAACAAAGACAAGAAAACCATAAGATATCCAGCTAAGCGATTATTCATTATATTTCTCACATGTAAAATATGGATTTACTGACTATTTCCATCTAAAAATCATTTCAATTTATTGACGTTTAGAAAGCAACTACTCACCACCGATACTGGCCATCAAATCAGCCTGATGCTCACGCAACAATGCATCAAGAATCTCATTCAAGTCGCCTTCCATAATAGAGTCAAGCTTGTATAAAGTAAGGTTGATACGGTGATCGGTCATGCGGCCTTGTGGAAAATTATAGGTACGGATACGCTCTGAGCGATCGCCACTACCGACCAAGTCACGACGTATAGAGTCGGCCACATCGACCTGTGCTTGCACTTTGGCTTGTTGAATTTTAGAGACCAACATTTTCATAGCATGTGCACGGTTTTTGTGTTGGCTACGCTCTTGCTGACACTCTACCACGGTGCCTGTCGGAATGTGCGTCAAACGTACGGCAGAGTCAGTCGTGTTAACGTGCTGACCACCAGCGCCACTTGAGCGAAAAGTATCCATTTTGATATCAGCAGGATTGATATCGACGGTATCATCAATCTCAACTTCTGGCATGACCGCAACCGTACAAGCTGACGTATGAACACGACCTTGGCTCTCGGTTTCAGGGACACGCTGTACGCGGTGAGCGCCCGATTCAAACTTTAAACGTCCATATACACTATTGCCAGATACGCGAGTGATGATTTCTTTATAACCGCCATGCTCACCTTCATTTGCAGAGAGCACTTCTAGTGTCCAGCCCTGGCTTTGCGCGTATTTTTGGTACATACGGAACAAGTCACCAGAGAAAATCGCTGCCTCATCGCCGCCTGTCCCTGCACGAATCTCCAAAAATGCTGGTACTTTATCGTTGGGATCTTTTGGTAGCATCATGAGATTGAGTGCTTCTTCCATCTCGACGATGGTATCACGTGCCGTCTCAATCTCATCGACCATCATCTCTTTCATGTCAGGATCTGTCGCATCAGCTAGCATCGCCTCAGCATCAGCCTGATCCGTTTCTGCACCTACGTAGTTTTGCCACAGCGTCGTGATGTCCATCAAGTCGCTGTGCTCAACAGACAATTCACGGAACTTATTATTATCACTGATGACACTAGGATCTGATAGTAAAGCGGTGACCTCTTCATAACGGTCTACCATCTGGTCTAAACGCAGGCGTAAGGATTCTTTCATAAAAGGACTTTTAATTGGATAAGAGGAGTAAGCCCGTGATTATAGCAAATTTTTTGGGGTAAATTAAAACCTCTAATCATTCTTGTTGATATTGTCGGTAATCTCGATGCTATCTTCTCAAACATCTCTGTTTATATTTAGATGTCACAGCTTAATTTCAATAGCAAAAACAACAGACAAAAAAATAGCTAAGAAGACTCTTAGCTATTTTTATCAGGGCAAACAGTTAAAGTATTAGACCTTGCGAACTAGCACCGAACCAATAGAGTAACCTGCACCAAATGAGCAAATAACGCCCAAATCGCCTGATACTAAGTCATCTTTGTGGCGATGGAATACAATCATAGGACTCGCTGAGCTGGTATTGGCAAATTCAGCAATAACACTCGGTGCAATTGATTTATCGGCATCTTTACCGACCACGGTACGTAGAATCAAATCCAACATATTGGCATTGGCTTGATGCAGCCACATCATCTTAACATCAGATGTTGGGATGTCGTTTTCTTGCAAGTGCTCAGTGATAATCTCTGATACTTTCGGACAGACTTCACGGAATACTTTACGACCGTTTTGCAAAAACAGCTTATCAGTAACCGGTGCTTTGATATCTGGATACATTTCAGTCTGCGCTGCTAGATACTCTGAGCGATCCATAAAGCCATATTCGTTTTTGATGTTGGTCGAAAACTGAGTAAATAGCTTAGAATTTAGAATCTCGTAACCTTTTGGCGTATCTAACTCTTCAACAATAGAAGCCGTCGCTACATCACCGAAGATAAAGTGGCTGTCACGGTTACGCCAGTTTAGATGCGCTGAGGTAATCTCAACGTTGACCACAGCAATACGCTTGGCCAAACCAGAGATGATAGAACCATGTGCTTGTGACAGACCAAAAGTCGCCGCACTACACGCAACGTTCATATCATAAGCAAAGCCGCCAATCATACCAATTTCGTTTTGGATTTCGATAGCAACCGCAGGATAAGTACGCTGAAAGTTTGAGCAAGCAAGGATAATACCGTCTAAGTCATTGGCCTCAAGTCCAGCATCAGCCAAAGCGTCTCTCAGTGCTGCTGCACCCATTTCGGCCATTACTGACAACTCTTCGCCCAAGTTACGGTAAGGGATAACTGGCGCCATGATTTCAGTATTTAAGATACCTTCTTTTTCCATCACATAACGTGATTTGATGCCAGATACTTTTTCGATGAAGGCAGCTGAAGAAGGCTCAAGTGCCGTCACTGTCTCTGCAGCTATCTCTTCAGCATGTTCGGTATTATAGTTTTCAACATACTGGTTAAATGACTCAACTAGCTCTTCGTTACTAATGCTGTAAGGTGGGATATAAAGACCAGTGCCTGTGATACAAGTCGTCATGATAAGCTTCCTTGTCTACTACTGTGGTGCTTGGAATAAGCATAAAAGTGGAAAAATAATAGCCATTCAATTCAGTGAATAACTGTAAACTTAAAATCAGTGTGTTTATTATGCCTGAATATTATAATTTTTCTAATACTTTGTTACAAATAATCTGTTTCTTGCCATAAATTAGCAAAGACAGCCGTCCTTTTTCGATAGCTACGTTATAATTGGCATCATTTTATTTTGTATTACTCATCGAACGATACTAATTACTCAGAAATTTTTACTCGGAACTTTGACACACACTTATACTTAGGAACGCTAATGGCAGAACTTCTCAACTGGTTATTTGGTCAATACGCTGACTACTCTACGATATTCATCATTCTTGAATTGATTGCTGTTGTCTTCGGCGTAGCAAGTGTCTTACTCGCCAGCAAAACCAATATCCTAGTTTTCCCTATCGGTCTGGTCAGCACTGCTATATTTGTGTACCTACTGTGGAAGTGGCAGCTGTTTGGCGATATGTTCATCAATGCTTACTATACCGTGATGAGCTTGTATGGCTGGATTAACTGGTCAAAAAATAAGAAAAACCAGTCTGTTGAGCACAAGCAGTCAAATGCCAATAATGTCCGTATTGAACATTTACATGTAGGTGACATCCCGATACTTTCTGCTTTGGCAGCGGGAACGATAGCTTTTGTAGGGTTGGTTTATTATTTCCGGCCAGTAATTAATAATGGCTTTAGTTTCGATGGTGCGGTACTTGGAATCCATCTATTTACTTGGGTAGACTATACTGACATGCTCACTACGGCTTTGTTCTTGATGGCGATGTGGCTCATGGCACGGCGCAAAATCGAGCATTGGATATTATGGATCATCGCTGATGCGATATCGGTACCACTATACTTTTATAAAGGTTTCACTTTTACCGCGCTACAATATGTAGTCTTCACTCTTATCGCAATCTGGGCATACTATGAATGGCAACGACGCTACCGTGTACAACCTCGAGCAGCATACGCCTAAACCTGTCATCAACGTCGCGGTTTTAGGGGCAGAAAGTACGGGTAAGACGACCTTATGTCGTGATTTGGCCGCGCATTTTGATAGTTCTTGGGTGTCAGAATATATGCGCACCTACTTACAGGCAAAATGGGACAACGATCAGCTGACTTGTACGTGGGAGGATCTACTCCCTATCGCACAGGGGCAGATTACGCTACAGAATACCTTAGCCAAACAAGTCGCTCAGACGAATAATGCCAGTCGTTATTTGTTTTGTGATACCAGTTTGTTTGAGCTGATGGTTTATTCTTATTGGTATTATGGCGACTGTCCTATGGCCCTTGAGCAAGCAGCGTTGGCGCATCATTATGATTTGATATTATTGACTGATGTTGATACGCCATGGGTCGCCGATGACCTGAGAGACATTCCGCATCAACGTGATGAGATAAGTGCTTATTTCGCCAGTCAATTAAGCAAGCATCAAAAACCATTTCAACGCATCAGTGGCGATAGAAAAGCGCGCGTGCGGCAAGTAGTAGCGCAGCTCGCTGATATAGATAAAATATCGCATGACTAAAACTAAAATGAACCATACCCATAATCAACGTTATTTGTGTATTTACAATTTTTTGTCTTTAAGACTTTTGTGTCTTTAAAACTTAAGAGATACCCATGCTAAAGAAGTTTGAGCTTTATTTAGAAAAAACCATATTTAATAGCCGCTGGATACTGGCGCCTTTTTATCTAGGGTTGGTGTTAGGCATTATTTTATTATTTATTAAGTTTGTCCAAAAGCTATGGTACATGTTCGCTGACATTCTGACGGCCTCTGAAGCCAGTGTGATCGTAGATATATTGGTATTGGTTGATATCTCTCTAGTTGCCAGTTTATTGCTTATCATTATATTCAGTGGCTATGAGATTTTTGTTTCAAAAATCGATACGGGTACTCATGATGATCGTCCTAGCTGGATGGGCAAAGTAGACTTTTCGGGCCTAAAGCTCAAAGTCATCGGAGCAATCGTTGCTATCTCCGCGATTGATCTTTTGAAATCCTTTATGGATATATCTAGCGGAATGAGTGAACTTGATGCTGACAAACTCATGTGGAAGGTTATTATTCATATGACCTTTGTATTGTCTGGCTTGTTATTCGCTATTATGGATAAAGTCGTTGGCGACACGAAAAAGCATTAAACACATTAATAATCGAAAAATAATTATCTGAGAATATCGACTTTCGCCCTTTCACAGTTATTCTATATTCCTTGCACATTTTCTCTTCATGCCCTCTCTATGATGTCTTTTAAAGCTACACTCTGCTATCTCGGCAGCTGTGGATTAAAGACACTTAGGAGGCGGCAACATGCAAAAGGTATTATAGTTATATTATTTAACTATCTTATTGTTTAACGCTTTAGCCCAGTTATTGCAATTATCCTCGCAGCGCGGGCAACACTGATTGGGGTTAGATATTTCATTGACGTAACCGCAATACATACAAGCATAATAAACCCCTGCTTCTACTTGCTCGACCGGTCGGTATTGCTTGGGGAAAAGCGGCATCCCGTAGTCTGTTTTTTCAGAGGTGTGCAATAAAATACTAAAATTGCCATCAGCTTCGAGTAAACCAGTACGCACTTGGCCTAAATGCTCAACACCTTGTTGGCGCATTTCAGCAAAAAACTCATCATGTGACATTTCCCCCTGTTTAATCTTATCAAGCACCAGCATGCCATCTTCTACAATATACATTGAGCGCCCCTCTAGCAGGTCCTCAAAAGGCTGGAACTTCATCATCGCCCAAGTACACAGCCTATAGAGTGAAATGACCGTACCCATGATGAGTACCGCTTGGATAATAGGCAGGTCTTCGGTGAACATAGGGTCACCTGCAATAGAGCCTAGCGATAAAATAATGGTTAGCTCAAAAATAGAGAGCTGACGAACGCCGCGCTTACCAGTGAAGCGTAAAAATGTGATAATTAATACAAACATTACAGTGACACGTATTAAAATTTCTACGGCAAACAACCAAGTTGTGTCATAAATAAAAATACTTGCCCAATTCATACTATCTTTTCCTATTTATTTGTCTGATTTATTGTGTTTAATGAATGTTGTTCTAATAGTTCGTTTGACGCGAAGCACATCATCCCTATTTTTAGACCTTATCGTCAATACAACTATCGTTATTCTGATTTAAAAGAGATTTTTTGCCACAAGTACGACAAAATATCGTGTCTTGTGAGACAGCTATGGATTAGATTGATAAGTTATAGATCTATTATCTTTGCTAAAGAATAAGCATTCGTTATAACAGCATACCTTACGACCTAAAACTAAAATCCTATGTTTGCCTATTTTGTGTCATTTATTCATTGTAGGAACTACTTTTGAAAGCCACTATTTATACCACTATTGCGTTAATTGCCTTTGCCGCAAACTCCCTGTTTTGCCGAATGGCATTGGCAGAAGGCTATATCGACGCTTGGAGCTTTACAATCATCAGGCTAGTTAGTGCGACGGCTTGTCTAGGCATTATCATGGCTATACATGCTTACAGACTGCGACGCCAAACGTCCAATCATGACAACCCTACTGTTCAAGCTATATTAAATGATAAAGGCAGTTGGTTAAGTAGCGTCAGCTTGGTAATTTATGCGCTGTGCTTTTCGATTGCATATGTAGAGCTGGATACTGGCACTGGTGCATTGATTTTGTTTTCAGCGGTTCAGCTGACGATGATTGGCTGGGGTATCTACAAAAAGGAGCAATTAAGCGCGCTACAATGGTTAGCATTTGTCGTTGCAGTGGCAGGATTTGTATATCTGATGTTGCCATCAGCTGCCATACCGTCACCATTGGCTGCAGCGTTGATGGCCATGAGCGGTGTAGCTTGGGGAGTATATAGTATACGCGGCAAATCATGTATCTCACCGCTACGAGCAACAGGGTTTAATTTTGTGCGTAGTTTAGTCGCTGTGCCTATACTATTACTGGTAGGTATGACGTATCTAGATAACTTGGGTTTTAAAAATATCAATTTGGAGGGTATTACGACTGAAGGTGTATTACTCGCCTGTGCATCAGGAGCGATCGCCTCAGGTTTGGGTTACAGTATCTGGTATACAGCGATGCCTCTATTAAAAAACACACAAGCCGCTATCGTTCAGCTATGTGTCCCTGTGATTGCTGCGTTGCTAGGTGTGATATTTTTATCTGAGCAGTTAACTATGCCATTTATCATTGCAAGCACGGTTATTTTGGGTGCGGTCTTGGTGTTTACCTTAAATAAAAAGTAGTTAATAAGAGTACAGCTCAAGATAGTATATAGCGACTCATCATTAGTGAAAGTCAGACATTTAACTACAGCACTTTTCGATTTTTTTACTTCAATAGCTTCTAATCAGTCTGTCATAGTCATAGAAAAAACTTTATGCACTACTTTTGTTACTTATGGCAGCTAATTCAGTAAATATAGAGAGGGAAAACGCAAAAATTTACATCATACATTTACATTAAAATACTGAATAGCATGGCTTACTGGCTTAATATCGAGTATCAATATATTCCAATAAATAATATTAAAAAGGTTAAAAACTATGTCAAATAACTCTTCTAATAACAATGAACATGAGTCAGTAGAAGCTCCTAAAAATAGTGCTGTGACCTCTGTAGAAGTCCTAAAAGGCGATGATGTAATCTCTGAAGATGAACACGACGCCAAAGACGACAAGTCTAATAAAGAGGATATATTTGATAAAGACTTCAAGTCTGATGAATCTGACAAAGACGATAAGTCTGATAAGTCGGACAAAGACGATAATTCGGACAAAGAAGATAAGAGTGTGACGATCGCCAATATCTATCAGTGGGCTTCTAAGCTAAAAGATGATTTTATATCTGATAAAGGCAATAAACCTGATGGTGAAAAATCGGAAGAGGTAAAATCGGATAGCGATAAGTCGGATAAAGAAGATAAAGAAGATAAAGAAGATAAATATAGCGCGGCCGTAGCCAATGTCTATCAGTGGGCGGCTAAGTTAAAAGACGACCTTAAGTCTGAAGCGTCTGGCATGACACACGGGGTATCTGAAAAAGCCGTTGCTATGTTATTAAATAAACTGCTTGATGGTGTCAATGCAGAACTGGAAACTTTCGATAAAAAAGCAGAAGATTCTGAAAAAGCAGATGCCAATACAGAAAAAGAGCGTAGTAAACTGGTTGGCAAAAAAGAGAAATATCAAAGTATGATTGATCAACTAGAGAGTTAATCAGCAGTTCACCTAATAAATATCAGAGGTGCATTGATCCAGTGTTAGACGTTTGCTTCAAACATCTAACACTGGATTTTTTTGTTTGGTATTTAGACAGATAAATTGGAGAAGGAGATTTTTCTCAATCGAGTAATAACTTAAACAACAGTCACTTCTAGATGAGTATCGACATTGCCGCGAGTAGCATTAGAATACGGGCACACCTGATGCGTGGCTTCTATCAGCTGCTGCGCCTGCGCTTCATCAATACCTGATACTTCTACAGACAACTCTATCTCTAAGTTATAGCTACCGTCAGCTTTCATACCGATACCCACTTGCGCAGAAGTTTTTGAAGCCGTAACAGGCAATTTCATGTGCTGTGCAGTCATGCTCAAAGCGCTATCAAAACAAGCCGCGTAACCCATGGCAAAAAGCTGTTCTGGGTTCACGCCTTCTTTGTCTTGCTCTTGAAAAGATACCAAGTCAAATCCTAACGAACCATCGTCTAATCCAGTATGGCCAGAACGTCCACCAGTAGCAGTTGCGCGCGTTTTATAAAATATTTTCATGAATAATTATTCCTTGTTTCATATTATTAGAGGTCGTACTTACGCTGTTGCGATGAGATTATTATAGAATCCTCTGAACTCATACGTTAGAACAAATCTCTATAACTCTTGCCTAATCCTACAAATATTTATACTATCAGGCAATCTTATAAAATAAGCACTCGTGATGAATCAAACGACTATTGACCAACTTTTAGCAGTACTACCTAGAAATAAAACCATCGAATCTGCTGTTTCAGGTTTGTTCTTTTACTGCGCGGACAAACCAAGCAAAGCCGTGAGCTATATTCAAGAGCCAAGTATTTGTATTGTTCTACAAGGAGAACGAGAGATTTACTTGGGTGCTGACTGTCAAAGGTTTGACAATAGTAACTTAATGTTCTGTCCCGTTAATATACCGCTAAGTATGCATATTAAACACGCTTCGATAAAGAACCCTGTCATTGTTTTATCAATGAAATTAGATTTAGCTATAATTAGAGACGTCTTATCACAAATACCCACGACACAACCAATGACAGGTAGTCATTTAGGGATAAAGTGGCACTTAGATGACACCATAATGGACGCATTTGAGCGATTGATACGCTTGCTTGATTATCCAAACGATATTGATTTTCTGTCTTCTTTAATTCGACAAGAAATATACTATCGCCTACTCTTGGCTGAGCAAGGCAACAAACTTAAGCAATTGGTCGTTAGCGGTAGCCATACACACCGCATTGCCCAAGCGACTGACTGGATAAAGGCACATCTAGATGAACCTATTATGGTTGAGAGCTTGGCTAGTAAATGCGGCATGAGTGTCTCAGGGTTTCATCAGCACTTTAAAGAAATAACCCAGCTGAGTCCGCTACAGTATCAAAAAAGCTTACGTTTAATGGAAGCCAGACGCTTAATTAAGATATATGGTACGCAAATATCACAAATAGCGATGCAAGTAGGTTACGAAAGCCCTAGTCAGTTTAGCCGAGAATATAAGCGACTATTTGGTGTGAGCCCAAGTAATGAGTTGTAGTTGTAATTTTATTTTCTAATAAAATAAAATTAATTCGCTTAGGCTATTTTTCATTATATCTATGGAATTCTTCCCCAAAAAACATCATTTTTAAATTTAATAATTCATGAAATATTTTAAATAAATAGAAAAATTGGTTGACTCAACCATATATTCGTATTATAACATATTATATATATTTAAAATAATGAATGTATAGGAGCAGCTTTACTCTGTATACGCTCGATGTAAAGCGATCAATAGAAAGCTTAGGGATGAGATAACATGATTCGTTTAAGCTACACTCTCAAATGCTGGGCACTTGGCATCACGTTTTTTACAGTGTTCTACTTTATGGTAGTCATGAGTGACCCTGGCTTTAGCAAGTACATTTACATGTTGGCTTTTAGCACTTTGCTATTCCCTATTGCTAAGCGTGCAGTCGATATTATGACCGATTTTTTCGCACCAGATATTGAGCTGTTCAATGGATTGTTACCATCACTTTTAATTAATATTGTGATTTGGATACTTACTCCATTTATCGTCGCATTAACTGTGATTGCGTATGTGCTTTATAGCATGGGTGTACTGACAGAAAAGATTAGTCATTAAGTGCCAATCATTAAGTATCAATTATCAAGTACCAATCATTAAATACTAGTCATTAAGCCTCAATAGCTTATAGAGAAGGTGGTTTGCAAACTATCTTCTCTAACTATGTATATAGCTACTAAAACGACTAATAGATTTAACTTACAACGGCTAGTTGCTAACTTTTTTGCCAACAAACTGTACTACAGCGCTAAGCCCTTGATGCCGCTTTCCTTCTGATACCATACGCAACTTCTCTACACCAACAATCTCTTTCAGCCCTACAAGCTCATGTTGAAAGTTCTCTAAAGAGCCAAAACGCTCCCTTTGACTGGCTGATGGTCCACCGACTGCCTCTGTTTCAAGCTGTCGTTCTGTATAAGCTTCGACGATAAATACTCCATCTGGCTTGAGAGCAGTGCCAACTTGTGCATGTACATATTGACGTACCGTTTTGGGCACGTGTGCCCAGATAGAAACTATGGCGTCCCATTTATCCTGACCAAAGTTGTAATCTGCTAAATCAGCTACTTGGGTGGTGATAGCTACCCCTCTATCCTTGGCCAACTTGTTCGCTTTGTTCAGACCTACTTTGGACATATCCATCGCAGTTACCTTGAAGCCTTGCTCAGCTAAAAATACTGCATTCCTACCCTCGCCCTCTGCTAGACAAAGTACGTGTCCACCTACAGGTATCTGCTCAAATGTCTCTCTCAAAAAATCATTAGGTTCGTTCGGTGCCAAATGCGAACTCTGTACCGCTATAGCGTTCATCCCACATTTTAATTGTCCTTTTATTTGAGATTGATATCCAATTTAGTAGGTAACATATGGCATTTAGAACGCTTAGTTATAAAGCCCGTATCTTAAGATCAATGTGTGCTCTATAACATAACGTACCATACAAACCTAAGATTTAGCCTAACTTACCTTGTCCCACATTTTGCTTAGACGCTTGGGCGACACTGCCATACGAGTTTTCATAGGCTGGGCAAACAGTTGAATACGGTATTCCTCCACCATCCAGCGATACTCACTGATGGCTTCTTTGTCCGCACGTCCTGCTAGCCGCTCCATATGCAAGTCAAGCGCGTATACACCATCGAGGTCGGCGTCGAGGTTGTGCTCCAAACGCTCTAGTCGAATCTGTAACGCTTCGAGATAGCGTGGATACTGTTGCCAATGGCTATAATCCATCCGATAAACAAAATCAGCCAAATGTAAATCTTCTAACTGATCTTCAATATCATCGATAGACTCCCCAAATATTTCACGATCTAGCATCAATAACCCTTGGCGAATACGTTGCCAACGAGTGTAGACATTCTTAAGCGTTTTGATAACGCTTTGACCAGTTAATAAGAAGTTATTCACTACCACTTCGAGCGTCTGAGTATACTCCTCAGAGGTAAACGGTAGCTCTTCGCTCAATCCGACTGCAATATCATCCGCACTTTCTGGTAAATTTTCAGCATGATCAAATAAGACGTAGTGCTCTTCGAGAGCCGCGTCTAACGCAGCATCTATAACAATCGTTTTGAGTTTATCCATGTCGCCAAGTGGCGCAAATGCCAGTTTAAATATACTGTCGATTTGGCTCGTTAACTGCTTTTTCTTTGCACCAAGTTTGCCTTTGATTAAAGTCAGCACCCCGATACGATGTGCCTGAAGTGCTGCATTGACATCAGTGTATTGATGAATCGATACAGCTTCTCCCGCTTCATCAGCGACGAGTGCTGCAAACTGTTTCATTACCACGCCTGCGCTATGATGATTTTTGCTAAAAGCAAAATGCTCAGGGAAATCAGTATGCACGCCTTGCTGCTCATTTACCGCTTGACTGGTCTCAGATGCATGACGAATCTGTAGGGTTTGTAGATCACGGCCTTTTTCGATGATACGGTTTTTCTCATCGACCACGCAGATTTGTGGTTGCAAATAGCGATCAATCGTAGATGGATTGAAGTTCTCTGGCGTCACCGACATAATACCCCGACGATGCAATGCCTGACACAGCTGCTTCAGCAATCCTTGTCCACCCTTTGGCTGCAATTCATCAAACAAACTGTCTGCAGTATTAGGTATCGGTACGATTTGACGACGTATCTCTTTTGGTAGCGACTTGAGTAGCTGCAATACCAATTCATAGCGCCAACCGGGCACACCCCACAGTAGCTCAATCGCGTCGAGCTGTGGTAATGCGGCAAGCGGTACACGTATGGTCACGCCATCATCATCGCTGGCTGGATCAAAGACATAACGGAGCGGCAGCTTTAGATCGCCCAACTTCCACACTTCTGGGAAATCCCCTGTGGTCGGCGCTTGGCTATTAAGCACATCTTGATCAGTAAAAAATAGATGTTTGGCATCATGCTTTTCGACTTCTGCACGCCAATCCTCAAACGCTTTACGACTGGCGACATGCTCAGGGATTTTCTTATCATAGAACTGATAGAGCGTCTCTTCATCAACCAACAAATCACGGCGGCGCAGCTTATCTTCGATACGCTCAACATGAGCAATCTTGTCCATATTATGTTGCAAAAATGGTGCATTGCGACCAAAGTTACCTGTCACCAAACCATCACGGATAAATATCTCTCGTGATTCAACTAAGTTAACTTGCTCATAGTTGGTCAGCTGCTTACTAACAATAATCAGTCCAAACAGACTAATCTGTGCGTAGGCTTTGACACGCCCAGTTTTCTTGGACCAATGCGGTTCAAAGTAATGATATTTAAGTAGATCGCCTGCCGCTGAGATAATCCATTCTGGTTCGATTTTGGCAACAGTACGCATAAAGACTTGTGAAGTCTCCACCATCTCAAACGCCATCACCCAAGGGGGTATTTGTTTAAACACCGTACTGGCTGGGAATATCTTGGCCTTTTGCTGACGCGCAGCTAAATACTCACCGCGGCTTTCGGTCTTATGCGCGATGATAGACAATAAACCCGTCAATAACGCTCTATGCAGATTGGCATATTTGACCGCTTTTAACTCTTCATCTTCGATCGCTGTCGGATCATTGACAGCCACATTTTTATCAGCAGCTTTTGACTCATTAACATCAGTTAGCTTCAGCTCAGTGACCATTTGTACCAATTGACGGTGTGTCTGATGCCATTCACGTACACGCGGGAAGCTCAGGTAGTTCTTCTTAGCAAACTGCTTACGCTGATTGCCAGACAGTTTATTGCCGTCTTCATCTTTTTCAAACAGCGCCTTCCACAGACTTAAATAAAACAGAAAGTCAGAGTCGTCTTGACGGAAGACCGCATGCTTTTGATCGGCTTGTGTGCGTTTATTGGCAGGCCGCTCGCGTGGATCCTGTACAGCGAGCGCGGCCACAACGATCAGCATTTCACGAATACAATCAAAATCAGAACCAGCCACCAGCATACGTGCTAGCCTTGGATCGATTGGCATACGTGCCATTTTCTGACCAGTTGCTGTCAAACGCAGATGATCAAGCCCTTTTCTAGTTTTTGGCTTGTTGGTTTTGTCCTGAGCAGCAATGTCTTTCTTAGAAGTAATAGCGCCCAATTCATCTAGCAATTTATGACCATCAGTAACCAATCGGCTATCAGGCGGCTCAATGAACTCAAAGTCATCCACACTACCTAGACGTAGATTGGCCATTTGCAGGATTACTGACGCTAAGTTGGTACGTAGAATCTCAGGCTCAGTAAACTCAGGGCGACCACTAAAATCTTCTTCACTATAAAGACGAATACAAACACCTGGAGCAACACGGCCACAGCGACCTTTACGCTGATTGGCCGCTGCTTGGGAAATTGCTTCAATCGGTAAACGCTGTACGCGCGAGCGATACGAATAACGTGAAATCCGCGCAAAACCTAAGTCAATCACATAGCGAATACCCGGCACGGTCAATGCAGTCTCAGCAACGTTGGTTGCGATAACAATACGGCGACCTCGACCCGATGGCTGAAAGATACGCTGCTGCTCTTCATACGTCTGCCGTGCAAACAAGGGCAGCACTTCTGTATGGCGCGGACCATGACGCTCAAGCACCTCTTGAGTTTCGCGAATCTCCGCTTCAGTCGCAGCAAATATCAAAATATCAGCTTGATCGGCGTGACCTTTACTCTGCGCGTCGCTAAAGCACTCTTCGACAGCGGCAACCACAGCGCGCGGCAGGTTCTCTTCAAAATCATCATAGCTGTCGTCTTCCGAGCTATTTACTGGCTCATCTGTCAACGGACGATAACGGACTTCTACTGGAAAACTACGCCCTTCTACATTAAAAATAGGCGCAGGGACCTGCCGTTTGAGCTTATTGTCATAACGGCTGAAGTATTCACTAAAGCGCTTGGTATCAAGGGTCGCCGAGGTAATAATGACTTTTAAATCTGGACGCTTGGGCAGCATCTTTTTGAGATAACCCATAATAAAATCAATGTTTAAGCTACGCTCGTGCGCCTCATCGATAATAATCGTATCGTACTTGCTCAAAAACCGATCGTGACCCAATTCAGCGAGTAAGATACCATCCGTCATGAGCTTTACAACAGATTGTGCTGTCCCTTGCTCATTAAAGCGAATTTTAAAACTGACCGTATTACCTAATGGCTCGCCCAGCTCCTCTGCAATACGGTTTGCCACGCTGCGAGCGGCTAGTCGTCTTGGCTGTGTGTGCCCTATCTGCCCAGTGATACCGCGTCCTGCCAACATCGCAAGCTTAGGCAGCTGCGTCGTTTTACCAGAACCTGTCTCACCAGCGACAATAATAACTTGATTATCGATAATCGCTTGCACTAAGTCTTCTGCACGTTGGCTAACAGGCAGATCTAGATTTAGCTTGGCAGGTAAATCACTTGGAATACTATCGATACGTGCTTGCACAGCTTCTTGAGAACGCGTTTTTATTTTCTCGTACTGAGCACGTTTCTTGGCGAGTACATCATCTGAGTTGTTCTTTCGCTCAGAATCATGATTAGATTTTTTATTTTTAGACACAGCAGCACGTGCCAGCTCTCGCTCAAGACGGCTTAAGTAATAGCTATCCTTTGCAAGTACTGGTAGATCCGCCAGTGGTACTGCTGGCTTCTTAGTATCTTGAGTTTCATTTACAGTAGATGTATCTGAATCGCTGTTTTCAGGAATATTGGGCTTAGAAGTATTGGGCATATTTGCTTAGGCTATTTATTATGTAGAAGTGGTTAGATTATGGGGGTAATTGGAGTATGATTCAAGTTAGTCGAGTCCTGATTACTCTTGTATCAATAATGCTGAAACTATCACACATTACAGAACGTATCCGAACTTAAACTATCCATTAAGTTCATTTAATCAGGTATATATAAATCTACTTTTATAAGCTTTAGACAAACCTATTATAATGCCAATCGCTTTAAATTCTTGATGCTTAGATAGCCGACGTACTCTTTGTCTTCTTTAGCATTCAGCTCATCTGTATCACTAATAGGCTCAATCGAAAGCTGAACACTTGAGATAAGATCATTTACGTTATATATGTCATCTATATCTACTGCAAACTTATCATCAATATGAGAAGCTGCATCGAAAGGTAACGTTTCATCTTTAAAAGTAAATTGCTTATAGAAATCACTTTTTTTTGCTTGTTTGATCGCGTCAGCTTGGTTAGGTGCAACGATGAGTAGCTTATAATGGAATTCTTCAAAACTGTCCTGCTGATAACCACCTAGATTGATAAAGAATAACTTTAAATCAGTATTTTTGCTTACTTGCTCATCTGACTCAATAAGTTTGATAGTGTAATCATTAACTTTGGTAATCGCTCGATATGAATCAATATGCCATTTATTTTTTACCTCAGGCCAATGTTCATTGATATCTGCTATCAAGTTACTCACCTGACTGGCTGCGCCAAAAAAAATATCGTGTTGCTCAATCAGACGGCCTTTAGGACGACCGCCCAGTTGAACCATATATAGTGTTAGCATTTTACGTAATCTCTATTAAATCAAAATCCATAGTTAATCTAAAGGTAATGCTGTCATTGCTAGGATAGAATGTTTTTAAGTACTGTCATACTGGAACTACTCTACCCGTCTTCAATACAAATGCCCAATCTTCACGTCCGTTTCTTAGAGCCATATTTGCTGCTGCTTCATGGTTATAAGCCACCTTGACATGCTCAGTTTGCCAATGTTTACCTTGTTGAGTCTCAATACACTTGATAAGAGCATAATTAGCATGAGGCGAATAAGTTTGCATCTTATGAATAATAGGCAAATCATCTTCGTAAGCTGGATAGCCAACGCTACCACTATTCACAATAGTTTGTCCTGACGATAGTACTACTGTTCGCGGGATATGTGTATGACCACATAAGATAAGATCATTATCAATACCATCAAGTAACGCCAATATAGTCGCATCATTACGCACTATTGGTTGACCCGTTTCGATATCCTCTAGTAAATATATCATGTCATCGGTCGGCGAACCGTGGCAGAGGTATACATCCTCACTGACATGAAAATCAAATGGCAAAGACCGCATCCATTCAATCGCTTTTTTAGAGAGATCTTTGATAATAAAACCCATGGTTGGACTATTAGCAATTTCTGCCGTAGTGGCTTCATAAATCTGTCTATCCTGATTACCTCTAATGGTAATAATATCATCTCGATTTGCCATTAATAGCTCATAGGTAGCATGAGGTGCTATTGGCCCGTATAAAATATCACCAAGATTGACAATCTGATCAACATCTCGATATCTTATATCGGCAAGCACAGCTTCAAGGGCGTAAACATTACTATGAATATCTGAAATCGCAGCGATGGTTGTTATCCGTTTCTTTTCTAAGTTATCCATTTTCTGACTCACTAATCAAAAACTGCTTTACAACGTCAACGGTTGCTAACGGATCTTCTTCGTGCGGTACATGACCTAAGTTATCAAATATCTTAAGCTGACTATTACGTATATCTCTATGAAATAACGCAGCGTTTTCTACAGGAATAAGATCATCTTTTGCACCCCATAAGATCAAAGTCGGTATGTCCAGCTGCTTTATTTGAGCTTGATCACTGTCATCATCAGTCTCATTTAGGCGACGACTCAAAGCCTGCCGATTACCTTGGCGCAAGGTCAGTTCATAGTATCTATTAATCAACTTCTCATCGACTTTGCTGTCATCGGCATACACGCTTAAAACGCTTTTCTCAACAACACTTCTGGGTAGGATACGATTTAAAATTGGTGACATCATTGGATATTTAGCAAGTTTAAAACCAATAGGGACATGTTTTGGCGTTGCTGGATAACCAACTGAGTCTACCAATATCAATTGACTGACACGCTCAGGATACAAAGCTGCAGTACGCCACGCTACCTTGCCTCCCAATGAATTACCGGCTAGCGTGACACGATCCAATTTCAAATGATTGAGTACTTCAATAACAAACGCCGCATAATTTTCGCTGCTGTATCGCGTGCTTTCGTCCACATAAGGACCGGTCAAACCAAACCCTGGCAAATCCATACTCACGACACAGTATTGATCAGACAGAGCCTTGGTCCAACCTTCCCATGTATGCAAACTTGCCGATGTACCATGCAATAAAACGATGGTTTCAGGTCGGTTTTTTTCGGCTGCATTGTCACGATTTTTATGACAATTAGCTGACTGTGATACATGTGCCTGCATACCTTGTATGTCTATAAATTCGCTGTTGGGTAGTTGCCATTGTTTTAGCTCAGCGACGGTACGATCAGGTGCCCAGTATTTTGCTATAAATACCATTAACACGGCAATTGCGCCTAGTAATATCAGAACAGTTGCTTTTAATAAATACTGTGTCATGTAATCAATTCCATTCAATAAGATGACGTTAATAATAAACATTCTATACCGTTATCTCATACGATAAGCCATAAAAAACCCCAACGTTCAATTTGTCTTGAACATTGGGGTTTCATTTTCGCTAAGCAAATATGACTACGACTGTAATGACTACTTGATTATATCAAGAAAAAGTACGCCCATAGCCCGATAACGATAGTGGCAATGATATTTAATATGATACCTGTACGAATCATTTCTGTCTGTTTGATCAAACCTGTACCGAACACAATAGCATTTGGCGGCGTTGCAACTGGCAACATAAAGGCACACGATGCACCAATACCAATGACCAATACGAGTACCTCATGTGGCAAACCCATCTGCCCTGCAATAGCAGCAAATACAGGTACTAACAATGCTGCCGAGGCTGTATTGGAAGCAAATTCTGTCAAGAAAATAATGAATGCTGAGACAGCCATCATCACAACGATAAGTGGTGCCGAAGACAACGCAGTTGCTACAGTTTCCCCTAGTACCAAAGACGCCCCAGATACTTTCAAAATTGTCGATAGCGCAATACCGCCACCAAACAACATGAGCACACCCCAATCCGTATTATCTGATACTTGCTTCCAAGACACTAACCCTAAGCTCACTACTGCTGCCGCTGCTGTTAGTGCAACGATAGCATCAGTATCCGTGATATCTAAAGCTGCTCCGATCTTTTTGGAGAATATCCAGCTCAATGCCGTAACGATAAAGACGATGATAGTGACGATACGTGGCTTGTTCCAAGCAATCGGCGCATCGTCAACGAGGACAATAGTACGATTTAGGTTCGGCTTTAGGAACACATACATCGCACCCAACAATAATGGTAACAGTACCAACATCATCGGAATACCAAACTTCATCCAGTCTACAAAGGCAATATCGAGCGCCTTTGCTGCAATAGCATTGGGCGGCGAACCAACAATCGTACCTAGACCACCAAGGCTGGCTGAATAAGCAATACCTAATAGTACAAAAACAAACGTACCGCGGTCTTTTTCACGATCAACTTGTGTCAAGATACCGAGTGCCAATGGGAGCATCATCGCAGCTGTAGCAGTATTCGATATCCACATCGACAAAAATGCCGTCACACCAAATATCAAAAATACAGCTGTACTCAGTTTGCCACCAGACATCGATAGAATCTTTAGTGCGATCTTTTTGTCTAGCTGCTGCACATGCAATGCTGCTGCCAAAGCAAAACCACCAAAGAACAGATAAATAGTAGGATTGGCAAAGCTTTGCAGTCCAATTTCAGCATCGAAATCTGGTATACCAACCAAGGCTCCGATTACTACGACAAGTAGCGCCGTTATGGTTACATGAACAGCTTCTGTAAGCCAAAGTACCCCAATAAAAAACAAGACTGCGAGACCTTTATTAGCATTGATATCGAACGGCAATACATTATAAATAATCAACGCAACAATCGCGGCAATAGCGACAACGATCAGCCCTTTGCCTGTACCTTTTGGGAAAGTATCAGTAAATAAATATTCATTGCCATCATTAGGAAGATGGCTATCTAGCTTTTGCTCTGACATAGAATGTCCTTATTGAATCAAAGACGGTGTAAGAAACCTAAAAATAAAACATAAATTATCGGTTAGTGTATTTTAATAGACACATGACCATTGAAGTAAATCTAAAATCGAAAGTACTGCTAGGAAACTTACAGATTTTTATTAATACTTGTTTTTAATGATATTTTAAATCTAATTATCTGCAGACATCACTTGGGATATATACGTCGAAACTCGCTTTTCTACAACTTATGCTAGTAATTCGCAAACTTAGTCATTAACCATGTGATCAGCTGCATGGTTGATTGCAGCATTAGTTACACATAGTCACTAAACAAGTGTACTCTGTATATGTACAAGACTATGGTCACACTGCATACTAGATAAGTTAAATAAAAGCCAAGCGCTACTAAATACGAGCGTCAACAAATAAAGATTTAATTAAAACATCTCTATTAAGAAGTAAATAAAACTACTGGAGTACTTTATGACAGACTCAAATAAAACAGACTCAACGACCAAAATGGCACCAAAAGACATCAATCAAGATGGCCTAGCCAAAGAAGATCAGCAACGTACTGATGACTCTATGCTCGATATGATGCAAGGGATGCATGAGCACGAAGATCATAAAGAATAAGCCCAAAACGTGTTTTGATAGCTCGCTATTCTACACCTAAATAAACATGCAAAAACCAATACGGTCAATAATGAACACAATAGGCGTTTATCACTATGATAAGCGCCTATCTTTTTTTGGTTCTCTAACCTCTGGCAGATGATCTGAGACATAGTTGTATACAAATGCTGCTGTCGACACAATGGCGATGGGAACAAACAAAGCATCATAACTGACTTTTGCAAACAAGAAAGCGCCTACTGCGCTACCGCCGCAGAAGCAATACCAGATAATGGCTTGGAACCCCAAGGTTGGCTTACTAATAGAACGGCCAGCAAGCCAATTACCAATTGCCGCCCCCATGTCTGAGGTCAGCCCTGTCAAGTGGGTGGTACGAATGACCGCCCCACTATAAGTTGCGACCATCGCATTTTGCAGTCCACATGCCATTGCTGCTGCTAATTGCCCCAAGTAATCATGCTGCTGATATAGCCAATAACTAACTAAAAGTAGTGCTGCTTCTAGATATAGCGCTCGTCCATAACGACGACCGAGTTTCAATGAGGTCTGTCCAATGACAAAGCCGCTTAGTATAGCCCCTGCCAAAAAGGACAGCAACAAGGTACCAATATATAAAATACTACGCGCGTCTGAATGAGCGATAGCCGCTGCAAACAAGCTTACATTGCCCGTGACATGCGACACTGATAAATTGGCAAACCCCATTAACGCCGTCGTATTCACGCAACCAGCACTAAATGCCAATACTGCCCCGCCCCATAGTATCCACTTTGGTAACTTGGTTATCATATCCCTCGTCCAAAGGCACGTAGCTAAAAAGGCGCATTGCTAAAAAAGCACGTAGCCAAAAAGACTCATAGTATAACTAGAAAAGACAGCCAATTGGCTGCCTTTTCTATTATCAAACGAATCATCTATAACAATTACTGTGCTGGTTCATCAAGCATCATCAACTGCTCGCTGATAGCAACTGTATTGAAACCCGCATCAACGAACATAATCTCACCTGTGATACCAGATGCCCACGGAGACAATAGGAATAATGCGGCGTTACCTACTTCTGTCTGTGTAATGTTGCGTTGTAATGGCGCAATTTTTTCGCTGATATCGAGCATTTTACGGAAAGACTTAATGCCACTAGCCGCTAGCGTGCGGATAGGACCTGCAGATATCGCATTAACACGGATACCTTCACCGCCCATAGACGTTGCTAAATAACGAACGCTGGCTTCTAAACTGGCTTTTGCCATACCCATGACATTGTAGTTTGGCAATACTGAAATGCTGCCTTCGTAGGTCAATGTCAACATAGAACCATGGCGCATGGCTAGTAACTCACGAGCCGCTTTAGCCAATGCAACGAAGCTATAGCTAGAGATATCATGCGCGATGTGACTGCCTTCACGAGTCGTTGCGCTAACAAAATCCCCATCCAACTGATCCATCGGTGCAAAGCCAATGGCATGTACCACACCATCAATACCGTCGCCCCAGTGAGCAGTCACTTGCTCAAAGCATGCAGCAATTGACTCATCAGAAGCTACGTCACATTCTAGAACCAAATCTGCTTCAAACTTTTCAGCAGCCATATCGACGCGTTTTTTGATTTTGTCATTCGGGTAAGTCAGAATTAGTGAAGCCCCTTCGCGGTGCAGCGCTTCTGCGATAGCCCAAGCGATAGAGAGTTTACTTGCGATGCCAGTTACGACAAATCTTTGTCCTTGCAGTAGCATAAGATTTCCTTTTGAATCAATCGAGACGATTTAGAATAAGAATTTATTTAGAGTAATTAGAAGATTGAGACTACTAAATAGTACAAATGAAAAGATGAGTTATTATACACGAATTAATTTAAGTAAACAGTCGTAAACTGTATTTGGTTCTTGTTATTGAATTGACTAATAAAAACAACTAATGATGTCAAAATGACTATATAGCAGTTTATCACTTGAAGTAGTATCGACAATGAGAGTTTTTCGTGAGTTATTAGATTGCATTTTAGCATCAACGCTTCAAGATAAAATACCCAAACTATAGTAGTTTGCTTATTTTATGAGAAAAACTGCACTTCGAATATTAATACTGTAACCGTTCAGACTGAGTACCAAACACTCCTTTATTGATTAAAGACTCAACTGCTAGCCACAGCAGTATGAAGTTCAGCAGATTTCGAGTATAATCACAGCCCTTCCCAGCTTGCACAATTTTTATAAGAATCCTCACATGATAGGATTCAACGTTAAGCTACACCCACATTTTGGATGGCTGCCAAACTTATGAGTAACACCCCCATCATAACCCCAGATTATAAAGAAAGTACCGAATCTTATCGCCAACTGATTGCTTCAACTGGCGAAGACTTAGATCGTCCGGGTTTGCTAGATACGCCTGTACGTGCTGCAAAGGCCTTTGCCCATCTGACCCAAGGCTATCATCAAAGCATAGAAGAAGTGGTCAATGATGCTGTGTTTCCATCAGCCAATCGCGAGCTGGTACTGGTACAGAACATTGAGTTTTATTCACTGTGTGAGCATCATATGCTACCGTTCCATGGTGTCGCTCATATCGGCTACTTACCTGACGGCCAAGTACTGGGACTGTCAAAATTTGCCCGTATCGTCGATATGTTTGCTCGTCGTTTGCAGATACAAGAAAACCTAAGTGAGCAGATTGCGCAGACCATCATGGATGTTACTGGCTGCCGCGGCGTAGCAGTCGTTATGGACGCATCGCATATGTGTATGATGATGCGCGGTGTTAGCAAACAGCATTCAACCACGCGCAGCACCGCGATGCTTGGCGAATATCAACACAATAATCAAGCACGTAATGAATTTTTAGGTGCGGTACCTAAGCGTCAGCCAGCGTTTTAAGTCGCTGTTAATTGCTTAGGCTGTTGTGAATAACAACCAAATAAAAAGGACGCTTATGCGTCCTTTTTATTTGGTTAAAACCTAGTGTGTGGTTACAAATAGTTTAATATAGGAATGAACTAAAAAATACTTATTGACCAAAGATATAAGATACGCCGACTCGCCCACCGAATCTTGAATCAGCAAAGCCAAAGGCGCCACTAACTGATGTGCGACCGTTTTCTAACATTGTAGCCGCACCAATAGCAATAGCACTTTCTCCTTCGTAATGACCCATGCCACCAAACACAGCAACATTGCCTGGGCTTAGATTGGGAATAGCCTGTTGTGTCGCTAAAGAGATTGCCACACCACTGTTTGCCGTTTTCTCTACATCATCCACTCGGCGGTTCACGTCATTAGAATAGCTTTGAAAACTACTATTCAGGACATCGTATTTGTTGTCCGTGTAAGTGTTAGCATCGGTTACTGCTTTAACACTTGCTGTATTCAATTGTCTGAGATTGATTGCATCTGTGTTCTGGGTTCCATCTGCTACGTTGATGATTTGACGCTCACTACCCGCTGATCCAACCGACACTGTGTTATCACGGTTTGATGTTGAATCACTTCCAACAACGACTGCATTGTTGACTGCGGTACTAATGCCGTTTCCTAAAACGACCGTGTTATTGCCAGTTACCGTATTATTATTACCAAAGCTATAGCTGCCTGAACCACTGACTGTGCTTGGATCACCAATGGCACCAGAGTTTTTACCTGTTACCAAATTACCTACACCGATACTAATAGACTGACTGCCTTCAGCTACTGCCCCATTACCTATCGCGATAGCATCTTTGCCTGTCGCTTGGGCTGGTGTGGCTGTGCTATTAGAGGTCTGTACAGCAACATTGATGTTAGCATCCTTACCCGCTTCGCCTTTAGCACCAGTCAGACCTTGAATACCTTGAGCACCAGTTTCACCTTTAGCGCCAGTCAGACCTTGAATACCTTGAGCACCAGTTTCACCTTTAGCGCCAGTCAGACCTTGAATACCTTGAGCACCAGTTTCACCTTTAGCGCCAGTCA
>NZ_QLKS01000001.1:229945-1099313 GCF_003350005.1 Psychrobacter proteolyticus
ACCTTGAGCACCAGTTTCACCTTTAGCGCCAGTCAAACCTTGAAGACCTTGCTCACCTTGAGCGCCAGTATCGCCTTTAACACCAGTCAGACCTTGCTCGCCTTGAGCGCCAGTATCGCCTTTGGCACCAGTCAGACCGATGTCGCCTTGAGCGCCAGTATCGCCTTTGGCACCAGTCAGACCGATGTCGCCTGTATCACCCTTAGCGCCAGTATCGCCCTTGGGGCCTGTCTCACCTTGTATACCTTGATTAGTTGTCAGTTCTGCCAATTGTGCGTCACAATTAGAATAGCCCCCATAAGAATCTACACAGTTGGCAATAGTTGTCCAATCTGCTGCTACGGCTTCTGCTGTTAGACATATACCACTAATAGCTAACATACTGATTGCCAAATATGATGCTTTCTTACTTGCTTTGTGATCTTCTTTACAAGTAGAAATAGCTGTTGTTGCAGATGCAACCATACCTTGTGATTTTTTCAACATAGCTTGCGTCCTTCGAAGTAGTTTCACGATTAGTAACAGAAACTTTGATTACAAAATTAACTAAAATTGTACATTACAGTAATTATATTACACAAAAAACCTCAAAAGAACATTTTTAAATACTATTAGCAATATTATTATAAATAACAAAAAAACGCTCACTATGCCGTCTAGACAATAGTGAGCGTTTTTTTATTTAATAAATCAATATTAATTAACCAACTGGTCTAACCTCGTCGATCCAATCGCCATAACCAGCAGCTTCCATATCTGCAAGTGGAATAAAGCGCAGTGCTGCTGAATTCATGCAATAACGCTTGCCTGTCGGTGCTGGACCGTCATCAAACACATGACCCACGTGTGAGTCCGCGTAACGGCTACGAATTTCAGTACGGGTTCCAAATATCCCTCGATCTGGCTTTTCAACCACTAAGCTCGTATCCAATGGACGAGTAAAGCTCGGCCAACCCGTACCAGACTTATATTTATCACGCGAAGAATACAGTGGCTCACCAGATACGACGTCTACATATAATCCAGGTTCTTTATTATCCCAGTACTCATTATCAAAGGCACGCTCAGTACCTTCTTTTTGAGTGACTTTGTACTGAATATCATTAAGCGACTTCTTTAGCGCATCTTGTGAAGGTTTTACGAATGTATCTGGGTTAAAACCTTTGCCTACATTACTATCCGATGTGTTATTTGACGTCACTTGCTGTGTGCTATCTGCTTCAGGCGTAAACTTACTAAAATCAAGCTCATAGTTTTTACCATAGACACTCTCGATAAACTGATAACGACCAGAATTGAAGGTATAAGCTTTGTAGCGTATTGGGTTCTTTTTATAATAATCTTGATGATACTCTTCAGCAGGATAAAAAGTGCTAGCAGGAACAATCTCGATCACTACTGGTTTGTCATACACACCAGATGCTTGCAGTGATTGCTTGGCCGCTTCTGCGATTTGCTTTTCTTGCGCATTGTTGTAAAAAATTGCTGGACGATACTGTGTGCCGCGATCAACATACTGCCCTTTATCATCAGTAGGATCAGCGATTCTCCATAGCGCCTGTACTATGCCATTGTAAGTAATTTTCTTAGGATCATAATACACCTGCGCTGCCTCTGTATGCCCAGTACCACCTGCTGATACTTGCTTGTAGGTTGGGTTCTCAGCGGTGCCACCCGTATAGCCAGATACGACTTCTACCACGCCAGGGATTTTTTCATAACCTGCTTCAACACACCAAAAACACCCACCGGCTACCGTGGCTACTGCCAATCCTGGTGTAGTCGGTGCATATGGATTAGCGGCAGTTGTGTTCTTTACAGTAGAGCTGTTTTCAGTTGATGCACAGCCTGCGTAAATCGCACTACTCGCTATGATAACTAACCCTATAATTTTAGATGGTAATATGCGATTCATAAAAATCTCCTAAGCGTAATGTCCTTTAAGTATCCTAACGCTTTTGTATCACTGAAACATTCCTACACTGTTATATATTTACAGTTTATTAAGATATTTTTTATCAACTGAGTGTAATCACAAGATAAATTAAACGATTATTTGATAATGGTTATATATTTTAGTATGAGTTAACTATAGAAATAAGACGAAAACTTTATTACCTCAATGCATTAAAAAAGCCCATTATCAAAAAAGTAATGGGCTTTTATTTATCGTAAGGTTGTCAATGTAAACATAGGGTCATGAAGATTTTTAGCTATCTTTATTAGAACGTTCGTCACTTGCCTGCTTAATCTTCGTTAGAATTTCTTTGATTTCAGCTGCTGACAGATAGGTTGGCACGGCATAGGTGTCACTGACTTCTTTTGCTGCTGCCTTTGCGATATCATTAAAGTCGCTGGTTTGCATACCATTGACAGTTGGATCAATATTTAGATCTGCAATCAAGTCTCTAACTTGCGCAATCAGGTTATCTGCTATCTCACTATCGCCATTAGCTGCTTGACCATCCTGTACCATACCGGTTCTTTTAGCCAATGCAGCCAGTCTCTTTTCGCTCGCTTTACGATTGACGTCGAGCACATAAGGCAACACGATGGCATTGGCACGACCATGAGGAATACTATAGTAAGCGCCTAACTGATGCGCGATAGCATGCACATAGCCTAGACCTGCTTTGTTAAAGGCAATCCCGCCATAATGAGCAGCGATACCCATCTCTTCTCTTGCTTTTAGATTGCTACCGTCTTTATAAGCTAGCGGTAGATAATGCATGACAGATTTTACGGCAGAGGCTGCATAATAATCTGTCTCTACGCTGGCATTGGCACTCATCCACGCTTCTAGTGCATGGGTCAATACATCAATACCAGTATCTGCGGTGATATGGGCTGGCATGCCTTTCATGATAACTGGGTCAATCGCTGCAGCTAGTGGTACCATTCTTGGGTCGATAGACAATGCTTTTTGATGCGTTTTATCATCCGATACTACTGCGCCAAGTGTTGCCTCTGAACCCGTGCCAGCCGTCGTTGGTACGCAGTATAACGGCGTCGCGGGCTTTCTTGCTTTAAGAATACCGATTAGCTGCTTTGGCTTGCACTTGTTGCCTTGAGACATGGCAATCATTTTGGCCGCATCGATCACTGAACCGCCACCAATAGCTACGATAGAGTCACAATTGGCCTCTATAGACTGACGGAGCCCTTCTTCAACTACTTTAAAAGTAGGATCTGGCGTAATACCGTCATAGATGTGATAATTGATATTTTTCGCATCTAGATAATCGGTAACTTTTGCAGGTATGCCCAGTTTGTTGAGCACCGTATCCGTGACAATAAACACATTGGTATTGCCTTCATTGATAAGCATATCGCATAGCTCATCACAGGCAGTCTCACCAATGAATAACATCGGTCTTCTGATAGGTATCACATAAGACACTGCTTTTAATACCTTCGCCCGAGTTTTAGCGACAGCCAAATAACCAGCATGCTGCAAGCTGTTGTTCTTTACCAATTTAGTAATACTGTTTTGTGTTTTCATGAGCACAAAAATCCTTTTTAATGATGGTTTTAACGGCAATAAAGACCGTTTTGGGCAGCCAGTTAAATATTACTAATTTACGAGCGCCAGAATGTATAAAGATACGTATCACAGCATTATAAAATGGGCAGCTCTCTAAAATTATTGTACCACTGCTCTTTTCAATATGTCGCTATTATTATGAACTGCGATGTGTCAGTTTTATACCAAGCCGCTTATTTTAGTCGCTTAATTTGATTGATCAGTCTGAGTGGCTACAGTAAGTCGTTTAAACTAGTCAGTACTTGCCTTTAACAGTTGCTGAGTGTAAGTATGTTGTGGGTGATTAAAGAGATCTTCGGTACGTCCAGACTCTACGCAAGTGCCTTGTTTCAAAACCATGATATGCTGACACAGTGCACGTACTACCTTGAGATCATGACTGATAAAGACATAGCTGACTTGCAGTCTTTCTTGAATTTCACGTAATAATCTAACTACTGTTACCTGTGTGGTACTGTCGAGCGCAGAGGTCGGCTCATCCAATATAAGTAAGCTTGGTTTCATAATGAGGGCACGCGCCAGTGCCACGCGTTGACGCTGACCACCTGACAGCTCATGAGGATAACGCTGCGCAAATGCTAAAGGCAAATGTACCGTAGCAAGACTATCTAGCACCGCTTGCTGACGGGCGACCTTAGCTACGCCTTGTACTAACAATCCTTCTTCCACGATTTGCATGACCGTCATACGCGGATTAATACTGGCAAATGGATCTTGAAATACCATCTGTATCTGCGAGCGGAAGTTACGTAGCGCTTTTTTGGACAATGCTGAGATATCTTGATCATTGACCACTATCTGCCCATTCACACGTGTTTGGTTGCTCAGTAGTTGACTAAGCGCCAGTGCAATGGTGGTTTTTCCAGAGCCAGACTCACCGACAATACCCAATGCCTGACCTTTTTGCAGTGTCATATCGACATTTTTGACCGCATCGAACCAGCGCTTGGTACCACCAAACAGACCTTTTTCAATTGGGAACTGTACGTTAAGGCGCTGCACTTCTAGTACGCTTGGTTGCTTATCTACGTTATCGTCTTCTATGGTTAATGCTTGCCCAAAGTCTTGCTTGATAAGTGTGCGAGTATAATCGGCCTTAGGCTGATCGAATACCGAAGATGTTTTACCCTGTTCAATCGTTTGACCTTGGCGCATAACGATGACCTCATCACTATAGCGCCTAACCAGATTGAGATCGTGACTGATTAATATCATCGCCATATTGTGCTTGCGTTTGAGATCATCTAGTAGCGCCAAAATCTCATGCTGCAAGGTAACATCGAGCGCAGTCGTTGGCTCATCAGCAATTAGAATATCAGGCTGCTGAGCCAATGCCATGGCAATCATCACTCGCTGACGCTGACCACCCGATAACTCATGCGGGTAACGGTTCAACTTGTCAGCAGGATCTGCAATATTGACATCATCTAGCAAATCGATGCTAGTGTCTCTCCATTGCTTCTTAGGTACGCCGCTTAGACGCAACGATTCAGCAATTTGTTTAGCGACTGTATGCAACGGATTTAATGCAGTCATCGGCTCCTGAAATACCATACCGATACGCTGTCCACGAATAGACCGTAGTGCAGCATTACGCGCCTTATCATTCACTATGGGCAAGGTAGACATACCTGCCGTACTTGCCAAATGAACTTCACCAGTAATCGTTAAACTATCTGGTAACAGGCCTAGTAGCGCAAGACTGGCAATCGATTTACCAGAGCCTGACTCACCAACGATAGCCAAAGTTTGCCCTTGTCTTAGCTCATAAGACAGCGCATCGACCAACTGGATGCCTGTAGTCGTCGTGATAGTTAATCTATCTACGGTTAGCATGAGCTTATCTTGTGCACGATTAGGGCTTTGACTTGGTGCGCTGTTTTGCTTGGTGGCGACAATATTTTTAGTCATGTTAAGAACGCCTCGGATCAAATGCATCACGCAGCGCTTCGCCGACGAAGATGAGCAATGACAAAATAAAGGTCAAACTAAAGAATCCTGACAAAGCAAGCCAAGGTGCATCAAGGTTGTTCTTTCCTTGTACCATTAGCTCACCAAGAGACGGCGAGCCAGGTGGCAATCCATATCCCAAAAAATCCAGCGCAGTCAAAGCGATAATATTAGCCGTTAGAATAAATGGTAACTGCGACAAGCTAGAAGCTAATGCATTGGGTAAGATATGTCTGAGCATGATTTGGCTGTCCGAAACGCCCAAATTGCGTGCAGCTCGCACATAGTCAAAGTTGCGAGCTCGCAAAAACTCTGCCCGTACCAAACCAACCAAACCCATCCAACCAAACAGTAGCATCATAGCGAACAACATAATGATGCTGGGACTAAACAGACTGACCAAAATAATAATCATAAATAGCTGAGGCATACCGCCCCACACTTCCATAAAGCGCTGTCCTGCCAGATCAACCCAGCCGCCGTAATAGCCTTGTACCGCACCGACGATAATCCCAATCAGTGCGCCTGCAAGCGTCAAGGCCAGACCAAACAGTAACGACACTCGCATACCATAAAGTATCCGTGCCAGCACATCACGCCCCATATCATCAGTACCAAGCCAGTTCTGGGCATTGGGCGCTGCTGGATAAGGCAAACCAAGCTCGACATTGGGCGTCTGATCAGCAAACGGAATAGGCGGCATTATATAAAACCCTTGCTCATCAATCAGCGACTGCACTGCAGGGTCTTTATAATTGGTTTCGGTTTCAAATACACCGCCAAACGTCGTTTCAGGATAGGCCTTTAATACCGGAAAGTAATAATTGTCTTGATACTGCACTAGTAAGGGTTTGTCATTGGCAATGACATTCGCGGCCATGCAGATAACAAATATTACAGCGAAAACAAGCAGCGATATCACCCCAAGTCGATTTTGGCGAAAGCGATTGAGTCGTGCTTGCCATATAGGGTTTAAGCGTTGCTTTTTTATGGTAGATATCTGCTCAGGCATTGGCGCTTTATCTGGTTCGCTATTAATAGGACTGCTCTTTGATGAAGGTTGATTATTTGACATTAGCGGCCCTCAAAATCAATACGAGGATCAATTAAGTGATAACTCAAATCACTGATTAATTGCAGTAGCAGCCCCACTAAGGTAAAGATAAATAGCGTGCCAAATATCACTGGATAATCGCGTTGTTGAATGGCTTCAAACCCTAACAAACCCAAGCCATCTAGTTTAAAGATAATCTCAATCAAAAAGTTACCCGCAAAGAAGATACCAACGATTGCGGCTGGAATACCGGCAATGATAATCAACATTGCATTGCGAAACACATGGCCATATAGCACCTGACGCTCACCTAGGCCTTTAGCACGAGCGGTCAGTACATACTGCTTGCCCAGTTCCTCTAAAAAGCTGAACTTAGTCAGATAAGTCAAACCTGCAAAACCGCCTACGGTACTCGCCAGCAGCGGTAACGCCAAATGCCAAAAATAATCTTTTACTTTACCAAGCGCGCTTAGCTGATCAAAATTTTCGGACGTTAATCCCTGTAATGGAAAGATATTCCAATAGCTGCCACCCGCAAAAAACACCAATAAAATCACAGCAAAGACAAATACAGGTATCGCATGTCCGATCGCCAGCAGCATAGCCGTGGCTTTATCAATGCCTGAGCCATGATGCATCGCTTTATAGACGCCTAGCGGAATAGCGATCATATAGATGAGCAACGTACTCCACAGCCCAAGCGATATCGAGACTGGTAACTTCTTTACGATAAGATCGGTCACCGACTGCCCTTTAAAAAACGACTCACCAAAATCTAGCTGAGCGTAGTTCTTTAACATGAGCCAAAATCGCTCTGGGGCAGATTTATCAAAGCCATATTGGGCATTGATTGCGGCGACCATCTCTTCAGAGAGACCACGCGTGCCTTGATAAGTGCTGCCATTGCCACCTGCACTGCCAGCGCCGATATTACCGCCAAGCGCATTGTCTTTTGCGCCCTGCTCGATAAGTGCCAGCTGCTGCTCAACAGGCCCGCCAGGTGCTGCTTGTACGATCACAAAGTTGGCAAGCAAGATCAAAAATAGTGTCGGCAATATAAGTAGTAGTCTTTTTAAGATATAACGACCCATAATGGCGACTTCCTAAGTAAAGAGAGATAACAATGACGTTCAGCAGCGAATTGCTTGTGTTAAAGAGATGCTTGAAAGCAAACTATTTGTTCAACATCTGCTTTAAAAGTTGTTTTTTAGCTCACGTAACGCTGCAAATACCGTCAATGACTTCTCATCATCGATAGGCATTTTTGATTTAACCCCTGCGATTACACTCGGCTCTTGTGTACGTAAAAACACATTTACCGCGCGCTCATGCTCTAGTGTCACTGGTAGCGTTGCCATGCCTTGCTCAGTTTGCACCTCTGCTCGTGCTAATGCTTGTTGCATCGCTTCGTTGTCAGGTTCAATAGACAGGCCAAAACGCAGATTACTCGCTGTATATTCATGCGCAGGATACAGCAGTGTCTCACTAGGCAAGCCGTTCAAACGTTTAAAGCTCTCATGCAATTGATCAATCGTACCAGTAAACACACGCCCGCAACCTGCACTAAACAACGTATCACCGCAAAAGCAGTGCTTTTGCCCATCGATATCTAAGATATAGGCCATATGGCTAGCGGTATGCCCTGAAACATCCCAGACTTGCGCAGAGCAGCCCCATGCGCTTACCGTGCTACCGTCTTTGATAGTTTGATCCTCATCGACACCATGCTCACTATGCGCAACCAGATGAGTCATCGGATACGATTCCTGTAACTCTGCGACGCCGCCGATATGATCATGATGATGGTGAGTCGTCCAAATCGAGGTTAGCTCAAGCTCATGCGTCTCTAGATAATCAATGACCGGCTGGGCTTGACCTGGATCAATGACAATCGCCTGCTTATTATTTTCATTGATCAATGTCCAGATATAGTTATCGCTAAATGCTTTGATTGGGTGAATACGAATACTCATGTTAAATCCTTACCGGTAGTTATTTTTGTTACGTGTTATTTTGAGTTATCTAGGGCGTGTCCTCAATTCAATCGAGTGTCCTCTAAATGGGCTAAAAACAGCTAAATTTTGCCAAACATCGTCAAATAGTTGGTCAATATCTCGATATTATCTGCACTATTTTCCTCGTTTGACGGCAATTTATCTCATTTTTATCACCATTTTTAAAATGAGGACACGCCCTAATCTAACTGTTATTTGATAGCAATATCATATAGGCTCAGCTGTCCGTTGTTACAAGGTAAAACCTTATAGTAAATACTGTCTACTGCTTTAAATACTTATTGATACGCCCTTCTGCCTCTTTATCGACCCACCAATAATCAATACCAACAGCATTGGTGGGTAGTTTTTCGGTATGGCGATACTGATCCCAATAGGCGACATTGGTACCAGACTTGCCGTATAGCGGTACGACATAATGCCCTGCGCGCAACAACCGATCTAGCACCTGCGTATACAGTACAATCTCGTCACGATTTTTAGCATTACCAAGGGCAGCAACGACCTTATCGACAGCTGCATTCTTGATACCAGCACTGTTATGATTACCCGGCTCGTCAGCAGCAGCGCTCCCCCAGAATGCCGCTTGCTCAGCACCAGGAGATAGACTTTGAGCAAATACATCCACGACCATATCATAATCGAAACGGCGCATACGCTCATAATATTGCGGCCCATCGACTTGGCGCAATGTTGCATCAAATCCCAAGCGTTTTAGATTACGAATATAAGGCAACAAGACACGACCCATGGTCTCGCCTGTCATCAAAATCTCAATCTGGGCAAGCGATCCATCAGGTTGATATAGTTTCATATCCTCATAATAAAACCCAGCCTCTAACAATAGCTTACGCGCCTCTAATAACCCTTGACGATTAAAGCCGTTCCCATCACTGGTGGGCAGCTGCCATTCTGCTAATGTTGCTTTACGCTGAGTCGGTTCAAGCTCAGACAATAACGGCGTCAATACCTGCATTTCTGCGTCAGATGGCGTACCCATTGCGGCGAGCTCTGAGCCATGAAAAAAGCTTTGCAAGCGTTCATATTGCCCATGAAATAAGGTTTTATTCATCCATTCAAAATCATAAGCAGCTGTCAGTGCTTGGCGAACTTTGATATCTTGAAAGATTGGGCGACGCATATTCATCACCAACGCTTGCATCGGTACTGGATTTTGGCTGGTTATCGTCTCTTTTTGGATAAGCCCTGCTTTCACGGCAGGGAAATTATACCCAGTCACCCAGTTAGATGCTTTATTTTCGGGGCGAAAGCGGTATTGACCGGATTTAAAACCTTCAAAGGCAATCTCATCACTTTGATAATAAACAAACTTGATCATATCAAAATTGTAGCGGCCACGATTGACCATCAAATCATGACCCCAATAATTGGGATCACGTATATAACTTACCGAACGTCCCGCATCGACGCGACCCAATTTATAAGGACCACTACCCATTAATGGTGACAGACTGATTTTTTCAAAATCGGTATCAATGGAAGATTTGGCAAATATAGGGAACTGGCCAACGGTCAGTAAAATCTCTTTGTTTTCAGCAGATGTAAAGACAAACTTTACTTGTTGATCATCAATGATTTGAATGTCTTTAATATCGCTAAGATAGCTGCGAATATACATGGGGCCTTTATTTAGTATCGCCTCAAAAGTCGCTTTGACATCGCGACTGGTCACAGCAGACCCGTCCCAGAAACGAGCATTAGGATTGAGATGATAGATAATCCAGCTTGTATTATCTGGATCATATGTCACTTTACTTGCCAGCTGTGGATACATGGTAAATGCTTCATTTAATGAACCAGTCATTAAAGTATCATACAGATAGTCTGTACCAATCATCGCGACGCCTGTGGTCATCCATTTGTTGGCGCTATTAAACGTACCGCGAGCATCTAGAGACAGCGTCCCCCCTGATGGCGCTTTTGGATTGGCATAAGGTAAGTAAGGTGCATTGATGTACTCAGTAGGGCTATTGTGACCAAGCGCGGTCGTCGTGATAGGTGCAGCGATACTGCTCGGTATCCAGCTGACGGTGATGGTTAGCAATATAGCTTTTAACAGGGCATTTTTTATTATCATGACGTTATAACAAACCTCTATGCTAACCAATATAAATATCAAAACGTAAAGCCTGACAGCAAAACAGCGTTATAGCAAAATTTTATCATAACAAACTTAGGTTTTTTAACCTAATGCTTTGCCATGGATATCGTTTAATGGTGATAGCATTGCTCTATTATTACTACGCGCTAGCATGACCAAACTGTCTGTTTATAAATATAAAAAAGGCGCAACCATGATTAGTTACGCCTTTCTTGATTTACATTTTATATAGCAAGACTTTATACGCTATCAGTTATTATCTTGCTTAAGCGTGCTTTTTTTCAAAAGCAATCATAAAGTCAACCAGCTGCTGTACCCACTCAAGTGGCACTGCATTGTAGATACTGGCTCGCATACCGCCTACGTCACGATGACCTTTTAGATTTAACAAGCCAGCTTTCTCTGACTCTTCTAAGAATACTTTATCAAGGCTGCTGTCTGCTAAAGTAAACGGCACGTTCATGATAGAACGATACTTAGAATCTATAGGATTATTATAAAAACTGCTCTCATCGATTGTCTTATAAAGTAAGTCGGCTTTTTGCTGATTGATTTTACCGATAGCAGCCACACCGCCCTGCTCTTCCAACCAATCAAACACCAGCCCTGCTAAGTACCAAGAGTACGTCGCTGGCGTGTTAGACATAGACTCTTTGTCAGCTTGATGCTCATAGTTCAGCAGCATAGGACACCATTCACTTGCTTGCCCCATCAAATCATCACGGATGATGACAATGACCAGACCTGCAGGACCGATGTTTTTCTGCGCACCCGCGTAGATCATGCCAAATTTAGACACATCTATCGGCTGTGACAAGATACAAGATGACATATCAGCAATGATTGGCGCATCTACTTGTGGCGGCTCAAATATCTGTAGACCATGAATCGTTTCATTGGCACAATAATGAAAATAAGCCGCGTCTTTACTAATGTTCCAATCGCTTTGCGCTGGTACGTCAGTAAAGTTATTCTCTTTACCAGTTGCAACTAAGTTAATCTCGCCCAAACCCAATGCTTCATAGCGCTTGGCTTCTTTGATTGCTTTGCCTGACCACGCGCCTGTCGTCAAATAGTCACCGCGTCCACCATTTAACAGGTTCAATGGAATCGCAGAAAACTGCAAACTTGCGCCACCTTGCAAAAACAGCACTTTATAGTTATCTGGTATTTCCATAAGCGTGCGTAGCTTAGCTTCTGCTTTGTCAGTAATGGCCATATACTCTTTACTACGATGGCTGACTTCCATGACCGATAGGCCGCGACCTTGCCAATCAAGCAGTTCACTCTGTGCGCGCTCTAATACGGCTGTTGGCATGGTAGCAGGGCCAGCACAAAAATTTGGCAAGCGATGCGGTGTTGCAGTTGCTGTAGACGTTGGGGTTGTAGGCATAATCACAGTCCTAGGTATGATGAAATAAAAGGATTTTTTTATTTCAGTTTGTTGATAAAGGCATTGGTATCGATGTTAGTTTTTATACAACTCAATGAGATATCTGCTCCCATAGCTGACGTTTAGCATCACTGTCTGCGAGCATTTCTTCTAATGTCGGCACAGCGGTCAGATTGTGATGTTGGAGGCCGTCAGGTAACGCTGTCAGTGCAGCAACTTTTATCTCTTCGCTTCGGCCAATTCGAAAGATATATCCTGCAAGACTGGCATTGGCAAGCTCAGCAGTATCCATACCATCACAAATCGGGAATGATGTTGTCTCGCAAGTGATTGATAGCGCTTGAGTGATGTTTTGCCATAGTTTTTGACTGTCACTATTTAGCGCTTTGATATCAACCAATATTACCCAGTCATTATAGCGGCCACCTTGCAGGTCAAATGGTGCTACTTTTTTTAAGCTATCATCATTTATGCTGTCATCACTAGTACTCTGCAGAAAATTACTCTGCGCAAATTGAGGTTGCTCAATAGGGGCATTAGTCGAGACTGCAACAGTTTGGTTCGATGCAGTACTTGGGATGTCATGATAGATAGACCCAGCACTTGAACTAACAGCATCTGAACTGACCGTATTTGAGTCAACGGAATCAAAGCTATAAGTAACAGGGCTTTGCTCGCTAGCCGTCTGTTCAGTGGTAGCTTGTAAATCAGTATCATACTCATCGGCAACATAGCCGTTAGCATTATAATTACTGATATCATAACCATCAGTCGGTTGATCAACTGTCCCTACAGCTTTAGCGCTCACTACTTCATTGTTATTAGACTCAATATCAATAGAGTTAGCATTTGATTGCTCCACCGAAGCTGTCGCAATATCAGCCATATTGATGGTTTTTGACTCAGGCTGCACCCACTGATTGATACCCATCATCGCTAGAATTTGGCGTTGCTGCACTCGGCGCTGTAATACACTTAGCGGGTCTTGGGTATCACTCATTCGACTCTACTATCCTACTAATTTTGTTTATATCATTTATAGATGTTTTTATTATTTTGGCAGCTTTTATTAAGCATTCGTCATACTATCAATTAAGTACTAAGTACATACCCATCAAAACAGCTGTCGAATGCCTAGCCAACGCTCTGATATTGCCAGCAAACAATCGTATTCATCTTGGCTGATTATCGTATCGTGTAACATTACCGTATGCAACGTACTTAGCCATTGGCGATACTCATTATGAGTAGGCTGGTTCATCTCACTTTCATTATAATCTATTTGGCTACCATCCTGTTGCTTCTCTCGATAATTATCAGCATTCTGATCACCTACCAAGCGCTTGATAGAGTGATTGGCAGAGACAGGAACCGCAGAAATAATCGCCAATAACTGAATGCTATTCAAGTGCTGTGCGGTCAATAATAGCCACTGCAAATTAACATCCCTTGCTGTCACGAGATCAATATCAATCAAGCGCGCATGCCGTCTCAAATCTACAATATAATGCGCCACACTGTCATTACCCTCACTCAATAACGATCGGTCATGCATTGAGATCATCTGGCCTTTGGCATCTTTTGATAGTCTATAAGCCAATAAGACAACAACTGATACTTCTGATTTACTAAGTCCTGTAAACACCTGACTTGAAGGATCTAGTTGCGATTTTACGTCTTCCATACCAGTCTTCAGTATTTGCGGCCATAGAGACTGCGCGTCTGTATCTTGTAAAACTTTAGACAATATCGGTAGTAACTGCTGCAAATGTAACGCTTGCCATAGTGATAATATTGGCGATTTTTGAAGTGTTAAAGCTAACGGGGTATTCAGAGCAATAGCATTAGAGTTGTCACTAGGTATATTTTGATCTGATGAATCGTAGGCTAAGTTTTTGGTTAAGTCAGATGCCAGCTGTTGGTTAAATAACTCAAATATTCCCTGCTGATAACGCAACAACATCGTACGGCATTTCTCTTGTTTTTTATAGTACTGATGACTGTCGTGACTATGATCGTCTTTACTTTTGAGCTTTAGATTTTCGATACATAGTTCAGATAAACTCTTTTGATGCAATTGGTTTAAGGCGAGCTCAATCAAAGCGCTGTCTAAACGCCTGTCCAAACTGGCTACTACTGTCATCAGCTTAGTATCTATCTTATGTGGCAATACTTGCTCATGGGAAGTCGAGTCAGTCGCAGCAGGGAAGCCATCATTCCAAATATCATTCAAACTATAAGTGGCAGTCGTTGATAATGGTTGATGCTGATGACAAAGCAAGACAGCTTCGACTAATGCTAGCGCACCTAGAGGATGATAACTATGGTTTAGTATGTACTGAGGTAGTGATACCTTTTGAATATCATTAAATCCAATTAGTGTGTTTTCTGGTAGGTCAGCGTCAGGTTTGGACTGCCACGGTTTTAATAGCTGATGAACGCCAACGTCTTCGGCCTGTACTTGAAGCCGCCCATCGACCACCACATCAGCTTCTACGGCAAACTCTAAACCGTCATCAATCTCTGATTCGCCATTATCTTTATTACGATTTTCGCTTATAGATTCAGCAAGAACTTTTCTATCATTTGGCTGTTTAGTGTCACCTGTATTAATCGTTGCAGCTGTTTGCGTCTCAAATACTGACGAGTGCCGCGTATTTTTTTCTGGGAAATCTTTACTTAGGCTATTTTCTTTTGTTGCGCCCCAATTACCTAAGCGTCGTTGCCTATATATTTCTTTGACCTTTTGCTGATTTATTCGCTTTTCTTTGGCGACTTGTACCGCGAACTGATGATAAGCATCCGCATTAATAGCGCTCATACGCTCAGTCAAGCTTGGATGGGTGGCAAACCACGACACATCACCTAAGTCTGCCCCACTACTAGCAAAGAAAAAATGACTGAGCCCATTGATATCAGCGATGCTAGACAAACGTGAGCCGAGCGAGTCTTGATGAATGGCTTTTAAGCTTTCTATAATCGCAGGCGTACGTGTTAACTGAACACTGGTGGCATCAGCAAGTAGCTCACGCTCACGATTAAAACTGTGCTTAATCAACTGCGCGCTTGCCATGCTAGAGAAGCTTAAACCATGCAGTAGCAATGTCCAGACGCTACGTGGGGCTTGACGATCTATTATAGGTGACGTTTGCACCCATTTAGACTGACGCTTGGCTGAGGACTGCTGTTGTTGTGATTGCTGCTGCCAGTAGGCGACCCATTCACTATGCGTGTTGAAATTGTCCGTTTGCGCTTCTGTATTGCGTGCCAGCATATCAACCTGTCTTTGTGATAAAGACTTTTGGGAGATATTATCGCTATCAAAGTGACTATAATTAGAGATATGATTGGATATTGGGTCACTCCAGTCGTATAGTATCTGCAAGCCTGCCAATACCACCATCAGCTGTAAATTGAACGTAGCATCGCCGTGCAATATATGACCATATTCATGACCGATGAGCCCGTATAGCGCCTCATCAGACAGTTTATCTAGCGCACCTTGGGTAACGACAAGTACCATATCTTGACTATGGCGACCAGCGACAAAACCATTGATACCCTGCTCGTCAGGTAGCACGTACAAAATAGGGGTTTGTAAACCTGAAGCAATGGCCAGTTGCTGTGCAATTTCATAATAGCGACGATAAACGGGCGGAAAATCGCGCTCGTCACGTACTGCTATATGACGTGAACGATAGCGAACCTTTTCTTCAGCTTCATATTGATGAGCGACTCCTTGACTGTGCTCCCATGCTTCTTGACTTTTATCAATGAACAGCCTAACTGCTCCTACTCGCTGGGCAATAGCGCGGCCACCTGCTCGCAGGCGTCGATACTCTAAAAAACTACCACCAACGAAACTGCCTAACGTCAAGACAGTGACCAGAACCAATGCCCAATGATATATACCGCCTGTAAATACTGTCAGCATTATAGACATGACAGCCAGTCCTACAGCCATATGAGCAAGTACAATCAGGAAAAACAGTCCATAGAGTAATAGACTGAGCCGCGTACGTATCCGCTGTTCACCAAAAAAATCCATTAGATTAGGCTGCCTAGAGTTCGCCAAAATTATCTAAACCTTAGCCCATATTGACAATCGGTGCCTGAGCAATCGCTTCTCTATCTTCGAATACCAACTGACTGAGTGGACGAAAGCCAAAAGTCGTACTAACGAGATTATTCGGGAATACTTCGCGATCGTTATTATAAAACATCACGCTGTCATTATAATGCTGACGCGCAAATCCAATGCGATTTTCCGTATTGGTTAATTCGTCCATGAGCTCCTTAATCATACTATCGGCTTTTAGCTCTGGGTAGGCTTCGACGACAGCGGAGAATTGACTCAACGCTTTGGACAACATACCTTCTGCTTTTGCAAATAGTGCCATATGCTCTAGTGAGTCTGGCTGATGCTTATTTGAGTCTTGTAGATCTTGGGCATGATTACGCGCGCTAATGACGCGAGTGAGTGTTTCTTCTTCATAACTCAAATAACGCTTGGCGGTTTTGACCAAGTTTGGAATCAGATCATGACGACGCTTTAATTGCACATCTATTTGAGCAAAGCCATTCTTTGCTTGGTTACGTGCGCGTACCAATTTATTAAAAATGGATACCCCAAACACAACTACTAACACCACAAATGCAATGAATAACCAAACAAACATCTTCATAATCAAACTCCAAGGTGTCTAGAATCTTAATAAAAAGTTAATACATTGTATTTTAACTCATATTAATCAATAAAACCTTGAACTAGATCGGAACTACAAAGGAAATCGAACCGGAAATTAAATTGAAAAATACATAAGCAAATAGATAATAATCAGACAAAATTTTGACCAAAAAAAAGCCCTTTACAATGAAGGGCTTAATACATCACAAATAGATATTTCGTACTTTATAAATATAATGATCAAATTTTAGGCAAAAAAAAGCGACTCCATCAGCACATCCTCGGCACACACTATAACTATTACCGTTGCTACCTTCCGGTCCTGGCGGGATTCATAGAACAATGTTGCGAGGCTACCAATGGAGCCACCAGTCGCAAATTATACAAGAAATTTTTAATTTTACAACCCCTATCTTAAAACTGTTTGCTTTAGACCCTAAATAGCACTGTCATTTAGTTCATTAGCTCATGTCAGCAATGTATGAGCACAAATTATATCAGTAACTTAGGTCACAAAATTCTCACAGCAACTTATATAAATTTTGCTATTTTAGTGAATGAAGTTGTACCCATGTCGATTTCTAGAGAACAATAGGGACAACTTTTCATGTATAAATGAGCGTTGATAATTGTCATTTGTATATTATTAGAATCAACTGAGGAGATAATAATGAAAAATACTTTATTGAGTAAAGCAGCACTAGCTTCTGGCACGGTTTGTCTTATGACAGCGATGATGGGTAGCGCCCATGCAGAGCCAACAGGCTATGATCAACTGACGTTTCAAACAGAAATAAAAGAAGAGATTCAGAACGACGAAGTACGCGCCAGCTTGTACAAAAAAGCACAGGCCACTGACTCTAAGACTTTAGCCACAATGCTTAACACCTCAATCAACAATGCCATGAAAATTGCCAAGCGCTACCCTAGCGTGACCGTGAGCACAGGGCAACAGCGCACCTATCCACGCTACGACAAAAACGATAAAATCATTGGCTGGACAGGTCAAGCAAACATAGACTTAAAAAGCACAGACTTTTCAGCGACTAGCCAACTCATTGCTGACTTGCAAGAAACCTTAGTGATGGATAATCTTAACTTTGGTGTATCAGATACCAAAAAAGACGCGCTAGAGCAAAAGCTAATGACCGAAGCTTCTCGCGCTTTTCAGCAGCAAGCTAAGAGCCTTACCCGTGCTTGGGATGCTCGTGGCTATCGCGTCGTCAATGTTAACCTAAACACAGGTAGCAACTATCCACGTCCGATGTATAGCGCTATGAGCATGAAATCAGGAATGGCAGACGAATCAGTACCAAGCCAAAGCTTTGAGTCTGGTAATAGCACTATTTCCGTGACTGCTAACGGTACTATCGAGTTAACTAAATAAGACAGCTTATAGTTAAACTAAAATAAGTGATTTACATTAAAAAAGGCAAGCATCGTTAACGGTGCTTGCCTTTTTATTTTGCTAGCGATATCTATCCATTATATTCAATCATTATTGAGACCATTATTGTGACTGAGCAACTTCCTGTTGACGCAGTTTTAGCATCAATTTTTGATACCAAGCTAGTTTTTGATAAGCCAACAACTGCGCTGCCTTTCTTTTGTTGTCTTGCAATGTGGTTGTATTTTGAATCACATATATAGTACGTGTGATTTGCTCAAGTGTTTGGCCAGTTTCGCTTTGTACAACCGCCTTGATTGTATGAGCACCTGGCAATACATCTATAGTGCCAATCGATGTACTCAGCCCTTGTGCCACTTCTTTGTCGTCCAGATAAATACTCACGTTATCGCCTGCTTGTAAAGATGGCTTTACTTGTACATTTACAGCGATATTTTGGGCAGGACGACGATAAGCGCGCTCTTCGCTTGGTTCAGTGATCGTAAGCTGATAATTGACCGCGGTTTTGACGGTTGAACTATCAGCATCAGGTGTAATCGTCGTCTCTGTGCTGGCAGCTTGCGCAGTACTGCTAGACTGACCACTCGTATTGCTATTGTTACTTGAGTTAAGCGTATCATTTCTAGTCATCACGCTGGTCTGAGTGACTTGCTTGTCTGCTTGCTGTTCATAGTTCTGTGGACGGTCGGTAAAGGTCACTTGACCTGTCTTTTCATCAACGACTTTGTAAATAGCAGAGGCATTTGCCAAAGGGGCGTAGAGACTGGCTGTGAAGATGAGCAAGCCTGTAAATAATACCTTATTTTTTGTATGACTGCGTATGGTCATGGCGGTCTGAATCAAACGGGAATGTTTTGAGAGTGAGTGCATAGTCAGTCAACCTAATAAGTGCGCGTATTTAACAAATATGATAGTACCATTATGGGGTATTTTTCAGCGAATAACACTAGGGCGTGTCTTCATTTTAAAAATGGTAATAAAAATGAGATAAATTGCAGTCAAACAAAGAAAATAGCGCAAATAATATCGAGATATTAGTCAGCTATTTGACGCCGTTTGGCAAGATTTAGCCGTTTTTAACCCATTTAGATGTCTATTGATTGAATTGAAGACACGCCCTAGAGCGTGTCCACAATCTGAGTATTAAACATTGAAAGCTTCGTAGCAGTGCCTGTTATTATAATTATGATGGTTGATTCAAGTACTCAGCACTTACTCTATCGACGATATATTCCATGTATCTAGCAATCTCCAAATGGCAGCATCAATGGCTTGTGCTTGGTCAAGGTTCTTGCGATCAGCATACCAGTTAATTTTTACACCGTTGTAAATGGACTCTCTATATTCAACAAACATTGGAACTTGCTTAGTTATTGGAATATAAATTTCATAACCTGAAATGAGTGAGTTTTCAGATTGACCAAAACATTTTTGATGGTTATATTCGCCTTTTTCTCCCTTAAACCGATAACAAGTCACTCCATTGTTAGTTTCTGCAGAATCAGCCTCTAACTCTAACATTGTGTAATTATCAAAAGACTGCTTGGTATTCCCCCCTAGAGAATAATTATTTACGACAACCTTCACCTGATCAGGATGATCTAACGTGTCGTTAGAGTAGACACTTCTATCCGACGCTTGTACCCATGAGCCATTGAGCATCAGATTAAACTCATATCTTCTGCCTGAGTGCTTAGAGATAGGCATGTCTCTTGCCTCTGACTCGCTTATCTTGTCAAATCTTGTAGGTTGATAATCAATAGGAAACTGCCCAATATAACGCTCAGACTGTGGCCGATAAAAATCTCTTTCTACTCGTTCATTGTGTGTGACAAAATGCTCTCGCCTTTCTCCGACTTCAGCCTTTAAAATAAGATGATCGTTAATCTTCCAAGTAACGATATCGCCCTCTTTATAAGGATCTTGCTTTTTATCTTGTTGCATACAACTTATTTGAAACAGTGACAAGGTGATTATTAATAAAAATCTTAACGTTGAAAGCTTCATAGCAGTGCCTGTTGTTATAATCATGATGGCTGATTATGAAAAATTGAGCGTTACGACCAGTATTTACTATCGAGCATTCATTCTTATACCATTCACAAAAATTAGAGTAGCAAGGAAAACAAGTGCAAGTACTACGCATTGTAGACTAAAAGATTTTGACGCAACTAATCGTATTTTTTGGGTTTGGTATTAATCTCTTATTTTAGGATAATTATTAGTTTAAATTCCATAAAAAAACCAGCTAAGAATAACTTAGCTGGTTTTTTTGATTCAAAATAACTGAGTGCTTTAGCGACTAATTAGCAGCTGTAGTACATATCAAACTCGACTGGATGCACAGTTACATTCAGACGTTGCACTTCTTCTTCTTTCAAAGCGATAAACGCTTCTAGCATGTCTTCAGTGAATACATCGCCTTTTAATAAGAAGTCATGATCGTCACGCAGTGCTTGCAATGCAACATCTAAGCTCTCTGCAACCGTTGGGATTTGTGCTTCTTCTTCTGGTGGCAAGTCATACAAGTTTTTGTCAGCAGCTTCACCTGGATGCATTTTGTTTTGGATACCGTCAAGGCCAGCCATCAGCAATGCAGCAAATGCTAAGTATGGGTTAGCCGTTGGATCAGGGAAACGTGCTTCTACACGTACCGCTTTCGGGCTGCTCACGTGTGGAATACGGATAGATGCTGAACGGTTAGATGCTGAATAAGCAAGTTTGATAGGCGCTTCATAATGTGGTACTAGACGCTTATAGCTGTTCGTTGATGGGTTAGTAATCGCATTCAACGCACGAGCATGCTTGATAATCCCGCCAATGAAGTACAATGCTGTTTCAGACAGACCAGCATACTCATCACCAGAGAATGTGTTTACACCGTCTTTTGAGATTGACATATGTACGTGCATACCTGAACCGTTATCACCAACGATTGGCTTAGGCATAAAGGTCGCTGTTTTGCCAAACTGATGCGCAACGTTATGAACAACATATTTCAATTGCTGAACTTCATCCGCTTTACGTACCATCGTGTTGAATGCAACACCAATTTCAGACTGGCAAGAAGCAACTTCATGGTGATGAACTTCAACCGATCCTTCACCAACGATTTCTTCGATTCGTTCACACATAACAGCACGCATATCATGTGAGCTATCGATTGGTGGTACTGGGAAATAGCCGCCTTTCACACGTGGGCGATGCGCCATGTTGCCCCACTCATAAGTCTCGCCAGTCGACCATGCTGCTTCTTCAGCCGTGATTTTATGACTAACGCCAGACATATCAACTGACCATTTAACATCGTCAAATACAAAGAACTCAGGCTCTGGACCGAAGTAAGCAGTATCACCGATACCAGTAGACTTTAAATACTCTTCAGCGCGACGTGCGATAGAACGTGGGTCACGGTCATAACCTTGTAGCGTGGATGGCTCGATGATATCGCAAGTCACTACCACAGTCACCGCGTCAAAGAACGGGTCAACAAAAGCAGTTTCTGGATCAGGACGCAAGATCATATCTGACGCTTCGATACCTTTCCAACCAGCGATTGATGAGCCATCAAACATTTTGCCATCTTCCATGACATCTTCATCAACGGTATGCGCTGGGAAGCTGATGTGCTGCTCTTTGCCGCGTGTATCAGTAAAGCGAAAATCAACCCATTTAGCATTAGAGGATTGGATAAGATCTAATAGTTTATTCGACATGAATAGTCTCCGTTGTGTTGATCACGTAATTGCGATTTAAAATTATTAATATGATGTTCTTGTCCAAGAATGTCAGATGTGCTCTCAATACTAAAATAGCGCATTCGATATTATGCTTATTATCAGCACTATTTTGCGTATTAGTCAAGATGCTCATCTAAAGCGTTTACTCAATCAGACCAATATTTGTGCACATGGTCTAACATACGCCAATTCAATCCTAACGACATTCTAGCAATATACAACTCATAATACTGAACTCTTCGGGCTCTTGTTAATAATTATTTTTAGACCAGTTTTTTGGCTTTAAAAATAATCATAACAGCAATAATGCAAAGGCTATGCCAATGTATTGCCACTCTGATAACAGATATAGTTATAGATAGATTTAATTATCAATATTTACAGTGATTTATACGATTAATATCGTTATATATTAATTAATTCTCATCTAGTTCAGTTTTAAAATAGCACTTAATTAGAGCACCAGTTAAGAACTAAAAGCACTAAATTGGTGCAAATACAAGTATGTTAATTATTGAAATGCTATTTTCTGGTGCTATGCTAATATCTGAATTCATGACATTATCCCTGAGCAAACTATCCTCGTGATCGATACCATAATAAAAAATATGTTTTTACTTGGTGCTTACTTAGATAGCCTATACCCTACATTTGATAGAAAACAAAATAGTGGTAAGATAACCGCGCGCAATAACCCCCTCTGTTATAGTCATAGCTATTTATGTTTGGCAATCAAGTGACTCGATAACAGTGAGAACCAATTTTATGTTAAAAATATAATAAAACTGATAAGTTGAAGCCTTAATGATTTTGATGATCGATAATTACGATAGCTTTACGTACAATATCGTACAGTACTTCGGTGAGCTAAAGCAGGACATCACTGTCTGGCGTAATGATCAGGTCAGCATTGAGCAGATTAAAACCCTCGCACCTGATGTCATTGTGATTGGCCCAGGTCCTTGCGATCCTGACCGTGCAGGTATTTCGCTGCAAGCCATTGAGACATTTAAAGGGATTATTCCTATACTGGGTATATGCTTGGGTCATCAAGCTATCGGTCAAGCCTTTGGCGGTCAAGTGGTCAAAGCTGGGGGAGTCATGCATGGCCGCTTATCCGCTATCTATCACAACAAGCAAGGTGTGTTTGCTGGATTACCTAACCCGTCACAGGTTACGCGTTATCATTCGCTCGTCATTGATAAGATAAACCTACCAGACTGCCTTGAACTCACCGCATGGACACAAAATGCCGATGGTAGTATTGAGGAAATCATGGGTATTCGCCATAAGGCGTTTGCTGTAGAAGGTGTCCAGTTCCATCCTGAGTCCATATTGAGCGAAGCAGGTTATCAATTGCTCAATAACTTTTTACAGACTCATGGCTTGGCTACTCTGACATCCGATGAGCTACCACAAGTTGGCTAGATTTGACTAAAAGCACGTCGGTAAAAAACACTGCTTTCATAAGCCTATGCCAAATTTCACACAGATTCATATAAAAAATAATAGTAAGTGAGACCATAATGAGTACGACAAAAATAGAAGAAACGCACACGCCAGAGAGTATTGCAAAATTGTCTGATGATCAAACGCATCAATTGCTAACCACAGCTTTGGGTAGAATATTTCAACACATCGATTTAACTTTTGATGAGATGTATCAAGTGATGCTCATCATCATGCAAGGTAGATGTAGCGACGCCATGATGGGCGCTATCTTGACAGGCCTACGCATGAAGGGCGAATCCATCGACGAGATTACTGCATCTGCCAGTGCCATGCGTGCACTAGCCGCCAATATTGAACCAAAGAACTGCGATTACTTGGTAGATATCGTCGGTACTGGCGGCGATGGAGCTAACTTGTTTAATGTCTCGACTGCATCGGCATTGGTTGTTGCGGCGGCTGGTGCACAAGTTGCTAAGCACGGCAATCGCGGCGTCTCGACCAAATCTGGTAGCTCAGACTTACTTGAGCAAGCAGGTATCAGTCTTGCGCTCACGCCAGAGCAAGCAAAAGACTGTATCGAAAACCAAGGTATCGGGTTTTTATTCGCACCTAATCATCACAGCGCCATGCGTTATGCCAACCCTGTACGCCGTGAATTAAAAGCGCGTACTATCTTTAATATATTAGGCCCATTGACCAACCCTGCTGGCACGCCAAACTTAGTCATCGGTGTGTTTACCGCGCAGTTATGTGAGCCGATTGCTAAGGTGATGAAAAACTTAGGCGCACGTCATGTCATGGTAGTAGGCGCAAAAGATGGTCTTGATGAAATCAGTCTTGCGACTTCGACCACAGTCGCTGAGCTAAAAGATGGCGAGATATCAGTTTATGACATGATGCCAGAAGATGCGGGTATCGGATCTCAAACCCTTATTGGCCTTGATGTCGACTCTCCAGCACAAAGCCTTGAGTTGATTCGTGCTGCACTATCTGGAGCCGACACTCATGACCGTGCCGTACTTAAAGCACGTGATATGATTGCGCTAAATGCAGGTGCCGCGATATACACTGCAGGACTTGCCAGCAACTACCCTAACGGTGTTAGCCGAGCACAAAAAATTATTCAAAATGGCGATGCTTTACTCAAACTTGAGTCTTTAGCCAACTATACCCAACAGCTAGTCGCTCAAGGTTAACTTATAAGCACTCATATACTGTCTATAGTCAAAGACATCTAAAATGGATGCAAGGCAGCCAACCGCAGATTGTACAAGTCGTACATCTAGGACGGGCAACGCCGTAGCCGCTTAGTAGTTACTAATAGTTCTCTGACTATATTTACATTTAACGATATTCGGATACCAGTATGACCACAACTCATTCAGACATACCGTCAGTGCTACAGCGCATTGTCGCCACCAAAGTAGAAGAAGTAAAAGCCGCTCGCGAAGCATTGTCTTTAGAGGAATTGCAAGCACAGGTCGCAGCTGATGATAAACCGCGTCGAGGTTTTGCCGCGGCATTACGTGCTGCTGGCGCTAAAGAAAATGGTATCGGTATCATTGCTGAGATTAAAAAAGCATCCCCGTCTAAAGGCATTATCAATCATAACTTTACCCCTGCTCTATTTGCGCAGCAGTATGAGCAAGCGGGCGCTAGTTGTCTGTCTGTATTGACCGATCGTGATTACTTTCAGGGTGATGACAGCTACCTGATTCAAGCAGCTAATACCTCAAGTCTACCGATATTACGTAAAGACTTTATGATTGATGTCTATCAAATTTATCAATCCTACCTAATGGGCGCTGACTGCATCCTACTCATTATGGCTTGCCTAGATGATGCCCAAGTACGAGAGCTACATGCGCTCAGTATTGAGCTTGGTATGGACGTATTGATAGAAGTACATACCCAGTCTGAGCTTGAGCGTGCGCTACAATTGCCACGTTCAGTACACAATATCTACGGTATCAATAACCGTGATTTGAATACCTTTGATGTGGACCTACAAACCACGCTTGATCTTAAGAATATTTTAAACGACGCACTCGCTGCTAATAGCGCTGAACAAAAACCACTTATCGTGACCGAGAGTGGCATTCATAGCAGTGATGATATTCGTCTTATGCTAAATAATGATATTCAGCACTTTTTGATCGGTGAGCAATTTATGAAAACTGATCATCCAGGGCAAGCGTTACAATCCTTACTTGCGGGCGTCGCAGCAGACGGGTAAAGTAACTCAATAATTTATGCTTCAATAAATGCTCAATAGCTTGAACAATGTCTATGCTATATACATTGTTCAATCAACCATTCATCAATCAACGATACGTTAACTTTTATGTCAAACTCTCTGTTTTCAAAAGAAATGCAAGACCAGCTCAAAGAACTCAAAGGCCAGCTGAGCAAGGGCCGTGATACCAATTCACCTGAAGGTGAGAATCAAAAGCCAACTGAGCCGGTGTCGCTACCGACTCAAAAGCAAGTAAAAAAGACAGTTAAGCAGCTAGATAGTGAACATATCGATGACGATAAAGTTCTGTTTATGCAAGCCATGCACGGTGTCAATCAGCTAGAAGACAAAAATGTCCGCTCACCTGCCAGCGCAGTTAGAGCAGGCAAACCTGATGCAGCGACACTATCAAAACGTGCCGCAGCCCAAGGTAGTGAAGCCAGTGATCTAGGCGCAGGCTTGTCTGATATGCAAGCACTACTAAACCCAGTCGCTGCTGAAGCTTATTTGTCTTATAAGCAGCCTACACTGCAAAATAAAATCTTTGATCAACTTAAGAAAGGCAAGCTGCGTTGGTATGATGCGGTAGATATCCATGGCTGTACGATAGAAGAAGCACGCGAAGCGATGACTCAATTATTGAGCCAAGCCAAACAGAAAAACGAAACTATGGTAAAAATTGTCCATGGTAAAGGTAGTGAAGCAATTCTAAAAACCTGTATCAATGGCTGGTTGCGTCAATTGCCAGAAGTATTAGCTTTTTGCTCTGCGCCACCAAAAGATGGTGGTAACGGTGCTGTATTGGTACTGCTCAAAAAACCTAAAGCAGATGGTGAATAGATTTTATTGTTGATTCAACGGTATTAAATAAAAAGGACTGCGAATAAGCAGTCCTTTTTTTATCAATCATCCATGGCTCAGACATGGACTGTAACAATGCTTCCTTCAATGAACGCTCTCTTTAATGTACATTCCATTTGATGTTAGCTTCTCATTCTGCATTAATATATTGACTTGAGCTCCTTCTAATTAGCAAAGCGAAATCACTATGAGCATACAGACTATTGAAAACACTAACGAACTAGAACGGCAGATTGCTGCGTTGATCGTACTTGAACCGAGGTTCGCCCCTGTCTATAAGCAGGTTGGTACCCCTAACCTTAGGCATAACGCAGGTGGGTTTGAGCAGTTGATGAGAGCGATGGTCGGTCAGCAGTTATCAGTTGCCGCCGCTGCTAGTATTTGGAAACGGTTGGTTGATGCAGAATTGATCACCCCGCAAGCTATACGTGAAGCGACAGACGATACCTTAAAGAAGCAAGGATTGTCTAAGCAAAAAACTCGTTATGTACGCTCTTTAGTGGATCATGATATAGACTTTGCAGTATTGGAAGCCTTGCCAAATGAAGAAGTCATAACAAATTTAACCGCTGTTACAGGCATTGGACGTTGGACAGCTGAGATGTATTTACTATTTTCGCTAAAACGTGCAGACATACTCGCTGTCGATGATTTGGCCATTAAAGTTGCAGCCATGGAGTTGTTAGGCTTAGCAGAGCCCCCAACACCCAAGCAGCTAAAAGACTTAACTCAGCACTGGTCACCTTATCATAGTGCTGCCAGTCTATTGCTTTGGTCGTACTACGGCTCATTACGTGATAAAACCGCAGTACCTTTATAACTAATTGAGCAAAAACATAGCCAGTGTTATTCACCACTACTCATAAGAAAAGAGTCTCTTCTAAGGCTGATTCCATATAGAAAATCCAATTTTTCTTTTGGTATGTTTAAACTTACTTTTTCTTAGCATACGGCTTTTATGTTTTAGTGCTTTGAGTGCCCCACTTCGGCTTACTGTTGCCAGAGATGGATTATGCTGGCTTGGTGCATTGGCAGCGTTGCTATTGTCTTCTTCGTCTTTAGTGGTACCAACGTTTTTAGTGATATCAACACCGTCACCATTATCTATTCCGACGTTTGTTTCATTATTATTTGTATCGCTATTACTGTCTAGGCCACCCTCCTCTGTTTCAGTCGTGTTATTTTCCATATGATGTTCAAGTTCAGCCTGATTGACGATTAGCTGCTGAGTTGGCAATGCGTGCTCAACCTTATATTTTGCCACTTGATTTAATACATCGACGAATACCACGTTTTGCTTATCATAAAATTCCATCACGTCATTGGCATTAATATATGCTTGTAGCTGAATCACATAACAATCTTGACGCAGCTCTAAAATATTGACCTGATTCCATTCTTGGTTTGTTAAATAGTGCTCATTTAAGAATTCATCTAAGTCTTTTACCATCTTGAAAACGACATCGATATCAGCGGTGCGCTTCAGGTATAGCTGATGGAAAAAACGGAACATATCACGAGAAGTAAAGTTTTCAATTTGCATCGATGAAAAATCACCGTTTGGCACTGTAACAATCGTCCGCGTCAAAGTACGTACACGCGATGAGCGAATACCAATGTCGATAACCGTGCCTTCATAAGTACCAAATTTACAGTAGTCACCGATACGCACAGGTGAATCTGCGACGACGACGACACTACCAACTAAGTTTTCAATCGTCTTTTGCGCACCAAGGGCTAACGCCAAACCACCCACACCCAGTGCCGCAATACCAGTAGTCAAGTCAAAACCTAGATTGCCAAAAATGACAATCACTGCAAATATCAATAGTAGCGCTTTGACAACCTTACGTAGCAACCCCAAGATTGAAACACGCTCAGTGTAGTTTTTCTTATAGCTAAGATTTACCGCTCGGGTAAATATCGCATCGACAACTCTTAACAGTAGCCAAGTTAAGGCCAGCCAAGAGGCTATATCTGTAAAGCGATTGACTGGCTCACGCAACGTCACCGATACGCCTGCATAAACCATAACCTCTGATAGTATCAATGCCATGATGACCACAGAAAGTGGCAATATCACCTTATTGGGTAATGGCAATGGCGTACCACGCAAATATGGATAAACAATTCTTAATAAATGGTACAGCAACCATACTGCGATATAAGTGAGTACAAAACTGGTCACAATCATGGTCAGCGCAGCGACTAAGTCAGCTAACTGATAACCAAAAACTTTTTTGCCGTCTAGCGAATCAACGGTATAGCGCGATACCAAAGTCGGCTCAGTGTCCTCTATTACTTCTGGTACTGAGGTCAGCGTATCGCTAGAGAATTGCCAATATTGTTCGTTTTGTTTTGAAACTACCCTTTCGAGTAGTAACGGAACACTTCGCTCTCCGATATTAATCACACCGACATTTTCTTGGCTAGGTGGTAGTTGATCGGTTAGATTACCCTCAGGTGAATTGCTAATCTGTAGATCCGGCTGAAAACGCCCTCCTGCATCCAGTGCCTGTTTGAACTGTCGCACAACGGTCGTTGGGTTGTCAGACTTAGATAAGTTGAGATAATTACTTGCCAGCAGATAGTCATTTTCGCCCAGCGCACTGATAAATCCTTGTACCGTATGACGCGGTGTATCTCGGCCGAATGAATCAGGCAATGGCGTACTTACTGCCTCTCCACTACTATCATTACCCACTCCAAGAGCCCCCGCCTCAACAGCATAAGCACTATTTGGCAAGGCAATACTTAATAGCATAGCCAGTAACAGCATTGCGACTATAAATGGCATCTTAATAATATAATAGAACGAATGAGGCGAAGGACTGGGAGTCAGATTATGCTTGATAGACAAAACAAACCTCTTAATTTAGAAATGGCATGATAAATAACGAATGACGTCCATACTATAGTAACAATTATTTATAACAGCAGTACTTTTGATTACGCAATTTTGTAGCTAACTGTATTGGCATTTGGTTTCTTGATTTATAAACATCTTTAATAAAAGTGACGAGACATTCATAACCTAATTAAATAAAATAATTTTTAACTGACTATTTGGTAAATCCTCATGAATAACATTCAGCCTATCCTGAATAAACATTAGGTTAAAGTAGTTTATAAATCAAAGGATTTTATAGATAATAAGCGCAGTCTTACTTATATGATTTTTTTTGTAATTTTTGACATCCACTACGTCATAATAGTTACTTTTTATTTCTGCATTTTCATTTGATTACTTTGGAATCGACTATGTCTGTATCACGTGCATCTTCACGTACCTATCTTCGTTTAAGTATTTTGAGCGCGCTTGGCTTACTTGCAGTAAATACCGCAATGGCAGCCACCTCTGAAAACACTTCAATTGACGATAGTAACTTACCACAAGTTGAGCTTGACGAAATCGTAGTAACAGCGACTCGTACACCTACTAAAGTTAGCAATACGATTGCGCAAACTCGTGTAGTCAATAGTGAAGAGCTAAAACACTATCAAGGTCAAAGTGCTTTTGAAGTCCTTAAGCAGCAGCCTGGTATCAGTCATTATACTAACGGAGGCATGGGTACAGCTTCAAATTTTTACATGCGCGGTTACGATAGCAAGCAAATCTTAGTCTTGATTGATGGTGTTCGCTATAGTTCTGTTAGTAATGGTGGAGCAGCACTTAACTTATTGCCTGCCGATCAAATTGACCGTATCGAAATTTTATATGGTGCATCAGGCTCTAGTATATATGGTGCAGACGCGATGGGCGGTGTCATTCAAGTATTCACCAAAGGCGGCAATGTAGATCAAAGCAGCATGTCGGTTACTGCTGGCGTTGGCTCAAACGATCAATATTTATATGGTGCGAGTGCGCAGTTTGCTAATGATACTGGTACCACACTGAGCTTGTCAGCCAGTCATAACGAAAGCGATGGTATTAGCGCCAAACTGCCCAATGCATCTGGTTATAATAAAGATGAAGACGGGTTTGAAAGCGACAACATGAGTATTGCTATAAATCAACGTATTAACGATCAATGGCTAGCAGGCGCCAGTGCTTTATACAGCAAGTCTACTACCGATTTTGATGATGGTGATTATGATAATGCTCATGCTGACCAAGAGAACGGTAGTGCTCAAGCCTATGTAGACTGGAGGTATATGCCAGGTTCTTCATTGAAACTACAATATGGACATTCAATTGATAAGAGTGACTCTTCTAGTCAATATGGCGGGGTATTTGATACCAAGCAAGACCAAATAAGTTTAATCGGTCAACATCAGATCTCGATTGGTCAAGGTTTTTATGGGGTCGAATACCTTAACCAGAGTTTGGACAGCAGTGCATATGAAATCGATGATCGTGATGTAACCAGTGCATTTTTTGGCTACATAGTTGATATCAACCAATTCGATGGCCAAGCGAACCTACGTTATGATGACAACTCACAATACGGTGATGAAACGACTTATAACTTAGGCGGTGCTTATCATATTAGCCCTAATTGGCGTATTGGTACTAGCTATGCAAAAGGATTTCGCGCACCTACTTTCAATGATATATATCCTGGATACGGTGGTAACCCGGATCTAAAACCTGAAACCAGTGACAACTATGAAGCCTTTGTTGAATACAGCACGCCCTTACAGTCTACACGCCTAACTGGCTACTATAATGATGTAGAAGACTTGATTTCTTTTCCTGAAGGCACAGCTGTCAACGTAGATAAAGCCAAAATTAAAGGTATGTCGTTAACATCCGACTGGATTATTAATAGCTATTTGTTTGGTGGCAGCTATGACTATCAAGATGCTAAAGATAAGAGCGATTATACTGGTAGAGTAGATTTTGATCAGAATACCATCGATTATAATGGCAATTACCTTCCTTATCGCCCTGAACATAAAGGCTTAGTATATGTCGGGTACCGTCTGCCAAGTTTGGATATTCGTGCTGAGTATCAATATGTGGGCGACTATTACAGCAGAGTTGCTAACACTAAAGCTCAATCTGTGGATAGTTATGGGTTACTGAATATTAGTGGTAGCTACGAACTGACTGACAACCTATCTATGACAGCTCGTCTAAACAATATCACTAACGAAGATTATATAACAGATATTGGTTATGATACTGACGGCACTAACTTCTTCACCTCTTTAACTTATAACTGGTACTAAGCTTAAGCTAACTTAGCAATTAAAAACCTAGCGCTTAACTAAATATAAAAGGTCATCTAAAGGTGGCCTTTTTTTTATACCTATGAAAAACATACAGGTACTTATGCCATGACTGCTTATCATTTATCTCAGTCAATAGGTGACAATTAACCACTCATCTATTACAATAACGACCTCCGAGAGGTGTTGCGCCATAACAGTGATTTACTGCATTAACATTCTATAGTTATGCAATCACAGGTTATGTTAGGCTCGGTTAACTGTCGAGAGACCATATTTTTGGTCGCTCACAGCGCAAACAACGGCACCTGCGTTTTTATTCTTTTTATCATTCGTTAACCACTGATAGGAGCATATTATGGACGCAGTGTCTACTACACCATCTGCCCATACGATCGATCCCTCTTTCACTGACTATAAAGTCGCTGACATCAGCCTTGCTGATTACGGCCGCCGTGAAATTACCCTTGCTGAAGCCGAAATGCCTGCCCTAATGGGTTTGCGTCGTCGCTACGAAGCAGACCAGCCGCTTAAAGGCGCGAAAATCGCTGGCTGTATCCACATGACTATTCAGACTGCCGTACTTATCGAGACACTAGTCGCGCTAGGTGCTGAAGTACGCTGGACATCATGTAACATCTTCTCAACTCAAGACCATGCTGCTGCTGCAATTGCTGCTGCTGGTATCTCTGTTTATGCTTGGAAAGGCGAAACAGAAGAAGAGTATGAATGGTGCCTACGTCAGCAAGTACATGTTGGCGGCGAAGCATCAGGCCAACTTTGGGATGCCAACCTAATTTTGGATGACGGCGGTGACTTAACTGCTTTGATTCATAATGATTATGCTGAGCTTCTTGATAGCATTCATGGTATCTCAGAAGAGACCACTACTGGTGTACATCGTCTGGTTGAGATGCTTGCCAAAGGTACACTTAAAGTACCAGCCATCAACGTCAATGATGCGGTTACTAAGTCTAAAAATGACAACAAATACGGCTGCCGTCATAGCTTAAACGATGCTATCAAACGCGCTACCGATATGTTCCTTGCTGGCCGTCGCGCTTTGGTTATCGGTTATGGCGATGTAGGTAAAGGCTCTACACAAAGCTTACGTCAAGAAGGCATGATCGTACGTGTTTCAGAAGTTGACCCTATCTGTGCTATGCAGGCATGTATGGACGGCTTTGAAGTCTTATCACCATACATCGACGGTGACAACACGGGCGGCGCAGCCAGCATCAACAAACGTCTGCTTGAAGATACTGACATGATCGTCACGACTACTGGTAACTACCATGTTTGTGATAGACATATGTTAGCAGCCCTTAAGCCTGGTGCTGTTGTATGTAACATCGGTCACTTTGACACCGAAATCGACACTCAGTTTATGCGTGATAACTGGCGCTGGGTTGAGATCAAGCCACAAGTTCATCAAATCTTCCGCTCAGACGATGAGAACGATTATTTGATCTTGCTTGCTGAAGGTCGCCTAGTAAACCTAGGTAACGCTACTGGTCACCCATCACGCGTTATGGACGGCTCATTTGCCAACCAAGTATTAGCTCAAATGTATCTGTTCGAAGAAAAATTCGCTGATTTGCCAGCTGACCAACGTACTGACAACTTATACGTAAAAGTACTGCCTAAGAAATTAGACGAAGAAGTGGCCGCTGCGATGGTTGCAGGCTTTAACGGCACTTTAACCAAGCTAACTGAAAAGCAAGCTGAGTATTTGGGTGTGCCAGTTGAAGGTCCATTCAAGCCTGACGCTTATAAATACTAAAAGGAGCCTGACTGTGAGTAAGCCTGCTTTCTCCTTTGAGTTCTTTCCTGCAAAGACCGAGCAAGGTCACGAAAAGCTTCTCAGCACTTATGATGAGCTTAATAAGTTGTCACCCGCTTATTTTTCGGTAACTTATGGTGCGGGCGGTTCAACTCGTAGCCGCACCTTAGATATCGTACAGGCACTAAGTGCGCGTGGTACCACTGAAATCGCGCCGCACATGTCTTGTATTGGCGATGACAAAAGTGAAATCGCTGAATTGCTCGAGTATTATAAGACTTTAGGTATTAGACGTTTAGTAGCGCTACGCGGCGACTTGCCATCAGGTCAGGTGGGCATGGGTGAACTACCATTTGCGGTAGATTTGGTAAAGTACATTCGTGAGCATTCGGGTGATCACTTCCATATCGAAGTGGCCTCCTACCCTGAAATGCACCCACAAGCGCGTAGCTTTGAGTTTGATATCGATAACTTGGTAAATAAATACCAAGCTGGTGCCAATGCGTCGATTACTCAGTTTTTCTACAACGCTGACAGCTATCTGTACTTGCGTGATAAGTTAGAGAAACGCGGTATTGACACAGTAGCTCAGCCTTTGGTCGCTGGTATCATGCCAATTACCAATTCAAGCAATCTCTTGCGTTTTGCTGATAGCTGTGGCGCCGATATTCCGCGCTATGTACGTAAGCAGTTGACGGATTTTGGTGATGATCGTAAAGCTATTCGTGAGTTTGGCTTTGATGTGGTTTATCGTTTGTGTGAACGCTTGATTGCCGAGGGCGTACCTGCCATGCATTTTTATAGCATGAACAAAGTTGAGCCAAACAAACGCTTAGTAGAAGCATTGGGATTGATTGCTTAAATTTGTAAGCATTCTAAAATACCCCTTCATCATTCCTGAATACATTATTAATGACTGGCGCTTCTAGGAGCGCCAGTTTTTTATTGGCAGAAAATACGTTTTGACCGCTGATAACTCATAGAACACACTCTATCTTAATTAATTTTTTATCCTTCCTTCACTATGCAATAATGTTATTTACAGAAAAAATGCTGTTGTGGCACAAGAACTCTTATAAAAGCTATACCATTAGCCAAATCAAATGATATTCTATTGCCCTAATAATAATTACACTTAATCAAATTATGGGAATAAAGCCACGTGCGACGTTTTTTTTATGCTATTAGCAATGACAATAATGATAATCGATCAATACCTAAGCTAACAGAGTTGCCTATAGGTAGCCAAGTAGACCTGCCAGACAATATTGTCCACCATTGGTGCCGAGTACTACGTGCAAATATTGGTGACCAAGGTATTTTGTTTGATGGATTTGGCGGCGAGTGTAAAGTAGAACTACAGGCTATTAGTAAAAAAAATGCCACTGCTACTTTACTTGCTCATATAGACGATGATCGTACGGCACCTACTATCACTCAAATCGGCTTAGTAATGAGCCGAGGCGAGCGTATGGACTATGCGATACAAAAGGCGACCGAACTTGGCGTGACTGCTATTCAGTTACTCAGTAGCCACCACGGAGAAGTTACATTAAAACCTGCACAAATTGAGAAGAAACTGTTGCATTGGCAACAAGTGGCGATCGCAGCTTGCGAACAGTGCGGACTTAATCGTCCGCCTCTCATTTTTGCACCACAATCCATTACCCAATGGCTAAGCAATACCAACACTGACTCTACTCATAATGAGATGACTGTCAGCCCTATCGTTTCTGTGCTTAGTCAAGATCCTTATTACCAGATATTAGACGGTCTTGCAGATGTGTGTATGCAAATGAGCGTACCAGCAGCAGGGCAACCTGCCATGCCTAGTGCTCTACCTGATGTGCTTAAAAAACAAACTCCTTATATTAAACTACTGATTGGACCTGAAGGAGGTTTAAGTAGTGATGAGTGTAAACAAGCAAATAATGTTGGCTTTATGCCGTGGCAAATTGGTACAAGAGTGTTGCGCACTGAGTCCGCACCAGTGGTTGCTTTGTCTACTATATCCGCCTTGTATAGCTGGAAACGATAACCAAGAATAATAGTCATTATCATTAATAAATTTAAAAGTAGAACTTTTGTTTTATATTTTGTAGACTTAAAAGTGATCTTAGCTCAATGTTGAGAAGTTGAATCACCATATTTATTTTATTTTTATAAGCCATTATTTTGTGAGCCATTATTATGAGCGATTTTGACACTATCCCAGCATCGATTAAGCAACGGTTAATGACCGAACTGTGTGAGAAAATTGAAGATGCCATATTTATACTAGACGAAAATCTACGTTATTTATCTGTCAATCCTAGCTATGAGCTTTTGATTGGCTACAAAGAAGAGTTTTTAATCGGTCGTCCACTTGGTATATATGCTGCTGAATTTTTATCAGAAGCAGAGCAAGTAATTTTAAAAGATATCAAGAAAAACTTAAACGAACATGGTTTTTATGAACTTGATTTTTCGATGGCCAACCGTTATGGACAGAATATTGACTGTCATATTACTTATCGCAGAATTTATATAGATCAAATGGCTTATCATATTGGTATGCTGCGTGATATGTCTGCAGTTATTAAAGATCAAAAACAGGTCGCCCATTTGCTTAATTACGATCAACTTACTGGGCTTCCCAATCGGAAAGTACTATTAAGTCAAGTAAGTGATATGCTGTTGGATAGCTATCAAGAGGTTGTCCTTGTGCGATTAAATATTGATCGCTATCGTAATCTTACAAGCCTATTGGGAGCTGACGGTGCTAACGAATTGATCAAAAACTTTGTAAAAGAGGTTGAGAAGCTCAAACTGGATAATTTGCGCTCTTTTTCTCACTTTGGTGGTGATGACTTTGCCCTACTCTTTGAATGCAAAGATGGCAATATGGTACGCCACCAATTAGACACACTTATGCAAATGTGTGAACGTCCCTTTTCTACTGCTAAAACCCATGTGACAAACCCAAGTATTTATTACCATGTCTCTGTCGGTGTAAGCTACTTCCCTAAAGATGATAACGAAGCAACTGGTTTATTGACTAAAGCAGAAAAGGCTCTGCAGTATGTCAAAGAACATGGTGGTGACGATATTCGTTGGTATGATGAGGCTATTGAAAGCGCCACTGCTGGTAGTTTAGAGCTAGAGTCTGAGCTTAGAGCTGCTACCACTGAAGGCCAGTTCGTTCCTTATTATCAGCCAAAATTCTCATTAGAGACTGGGGCTATCACAGGCTTTGAAGCATTGGTACGTTGGCAACACCCTACTCGTGGATTGCTCAAACCTATTCATTTTATCAATGCCATTATCGCGCACAAGCTATCCTTTGATTTGTTTTCGCAACTTGCCATTAAAATCGTCAAACAATTATCTGTTTGGCAACAGCAAGGGTTTCATCAACATGTTTGTATCAATGCCGATGCGGCTGAGTTTAGCCACCCTGACTTCTTTGATATGGTGAGCACACTGCTAACAGAAAATAGTATTGCTGCCCATCAATTGCATATAGAAGTGACTGAATCGTCTTTGATTCAGCGCCATGACAATGTAAAAAAACAGCTTAACTCACTCAGAGAGCTTGGCGTGCGTCTAGCGCTAGATGACTTCGGTACTGGTTATGCATCATTAAGCTACTTGCAAGAATACCCATTTGATTTTATCAAGATCGATAAGAGCTTTATTTCCAATATTGAAACCGATCGTACCCAGCGCGCGATTGTAAAAGCCATTTTAGACTTAGCAGTCGCTCTAGACATGCAAGTCGTTGCTGAAGGTATCGAAACTGAGCAGCAGCGTGATGTGTTGTTAGCTATGGGTTGCAAAAATGGTCAGGGTTATTGGTTTAGTAAACCCGTGGCTGCTGATGTCGCCACTGAGATGCTGATTAAACAAAATGCTTCTGAGTAAACGCTAAGCTATTCGCTATAAGCTACTATGTTAAGACTCCTAGCATATAAGCACGTTTAACGCCTATTACGGTTTATCGCATTTATATATGTGACATTGCTTACATGCTTAGTTCTACCAAATAGTGTTGTAATTTATACTGATGCGTTTGTCTTTATGGCGAACGCTATTTTTTTGGCTGTCGTTTTTTCATGTTAATACTAATCATATAAAGGACTATTTGTCTTAGTAACGTTAGGGTTTTCATATGCTTAATGCTGCTGTTTCCTAGCGCCTAACGTCGATTGCATAACCGATGCAAGATAGGTTCATGACTTATCAGTCCTGTCACCAAACTTGTATAATCACCTATGAAAGCCTATCTTTTATAGTGAATTTGTTAGAGCACATTTAATCTCTCATTGACTCTGACAATCACCACTCTTTTCAACACTATTTTATGTAATCGATAGCATGGTTGACCTGCTTTACTGTTTATCTTTTATTTAGATTTTCAGATTGGCTAGGTAAGAATAACGCACTAGAGGATAGTGCAACCATATGCTCATTATTGGCTATGATCGGTTACATTCCAAAAAGGACAGGAAGTTATGCAATACAAAGCGCCCTTACGTGATATCCAATTCGTTATGCATGAACTACTCGATAGTGAAAGCCACTACAAAACTTTGCCTGCGTTCCAAGAAGCTGACCGCGAGCTAATGGACAGCCTGTTTGAAATGGCTGCAAGCTTTGCTGAAAACGAACTATCACCATTGAACCAAAGCGGTGATGCTGAAGGCTGTAAGTTTGACAATGGTAAGGTCACCACGCCAAAAGGCTTTAAAGAAGCTTATGACGCGTATTGTGAGCTTGGCTTCCCTGCTTTATCTGCTGAAGAAGATTTTGGCGGTCAAAACATGCCGTTCTCATTGTCTACTGTCATCAATGAAATGGTTGGTACGGCTAACTGGTCATTCTCTATGTACCCTGGCCTATCACATGGTGCTATTCAAACCATCGAGCATCATGGTACTGACGAGCAAAAACAAACCTACTTAGAAAAAATGGTCACTGGCGAATGGTCAGGCACCATGTGTCTAACTGAAGCGCATGCGGGTTCTGACTTAGGTATTATCCGTACCAAAGCTGAGCCTAAAGAAGATGGTAGCTATAGCATCACAGGTCAAAAGATTTTCATCTCTGCCGGTGAGCATGACCTAACCAGCAACATCATCCACATTGTATTGGCTCGTCTACCAGGCGCACCTGCTGGTACCAAAGGTATCTCATTGTTTATCGTTCCAAAAATGACGGTCAACGCAGATGGTAGCGTTGGCGAAAGCAACAATGTCGTTTGTGGCTCTATCGAACACAAAATGGGTATCAAAGCCTCTGCAACTTGTGTCATGAACTTCGATGGTGCAACAGGTTACTTGATTGGACCTGAAAACCGTGGCCTACAGTGTATGTTCACCTTTATGAACGTGGCACGTATCGGTACTGCCGTGCAAGGTTTGACTGCAGCAGAGTATGCATTCCAAGGTTCATTGACTTATGCAAAAGACCGCTTAGCGATGCGTTCACTATCAGGTACGAAAGCACCAGAGAAAGCAGCTGATCCTATCATTGTACATCCAGCTGTTCGTAACATGCTATTGACGGAAAAAGCCTTTGCTGAAGGTGGTCGTGCGCTAGTGTATTATCTCTCACACTTTGCAGATACCGTCGCAAAAGGCGAAGGCGAAGAGTTGAAGTTTGCTGATCAAATGTTGTCACTACTGACACCAATTGCTAAAGCGTTCTTGACTGAAACAGGTCTAGAAGCTGCTAACCACGGTATTCAGGTTTATGGTGGTCATGGTTTCGTTAGCGAATGGGGTATGGAGCAGAACGTACGTGATACGCGCATTTCTTGCTTATACGAAGGTACCACAGAGATTCAAGCGCTTGACTTGTTAGGTCGTAAAGTCCTAGGTTCACAAGGTAAGCTACTTGCGAACTTTGTAAACGTTATCCAAGAATTCTGTGAAGAAAACAAAGAAAATGACGAGATGGGTCAGTTCATTCGCCCACTTGCCAAGCATCTTAAAGAATGGGGCGATTTGACTGCACGCATTGGCATGCAAGCAACTGAAACGCCAGATGCTGTCGGCGGCGCTGCTGTAGACTATATGTATTTCAGCGGTTATGTCACCCTAGCCTACTTATGGGCGCGTATGGCACTGGTTGCTCAGACTGCTATCGCAAACGGTACTGGCGAAAAAGCATTCTATGACGCTAAAGTTAAAACGGCTCAGTTCTACTTTGCTAAGCTATTGCCACGTACGACTACGCACGTACAGCGTATCAGCACTGGTGTAGAGCCATACATGAGCATGGACGTTGATCAGTTTGCCTTTTAATTAAAGCGCTAAACTTTGCAATCGTATAATCTGAGCGGCAATATACTTCGGTGTGTTGCCGCTTTATTTTGCGCGTGCTTATGACGACTATCAACATAGTTTTGACTATAGCAACTGTCTATAAGTACTGACCTGTCTACCTTCTCACATTGTAGCTATCAGTGAGGTGTCTACAAGCACTTCAATAGCCGCTGCTAACTTTTGGTGTACGCACAATTCACGAAGAAATACACTCGCTCACAAGCTTATTTGTTAAACTTTGATTATTAATCGCTAAGGTTATACCAAGAGAACAGTTGATAATCTTAACAACTTCAATTTTAATTATTTGAACCAAAGGAATGTTTATGGCTGTTTACAATGCCCCTCTTAATGACATGCGCTTTATCTTAAATGACGTATTCAAGGCGCCAGAGTTTTGGCAAAACAACGAAAACTTGGCTCATGTCGACATGGAAACTGTCGATATGATTTTAGAAGAAATGGGAAAACTGTCAAAAAACATTCTACTTCCTATTAACCGTAGCGGTGATGAAGAAGGCGCAACTTTCGAAGGTGATGGCGTCGTCACTACACCGACAGGATTCAAAGAAGCCTATAAGCAATATGCTGAATCAGGCTGGGTTGGCTTAAGCGGCAATGCTGAATACGGCGGTCAGGGCTTTCCTAAAATGGTTACCATGCTCACTGAAGAAATGGTTTTCACTGCCAACCAATCATTTGCTCTGTATCCAAACCTAACAGTCGGTGCGACGCTTTGTTTAAATGCAGCTGGCTCTGAAGAGCAAAAGCAAACTTATCTAGAAAAAATGTACAACGGCGAATGGGCGGGCACCATGTGCTTGACAGAGCCGCATGCTGGTACTGATTTGGGTATTATCAAAACCAAAGCCGTGCCTAATGATGATGGTAGCTATGATATTTCTGGTACCAAAATCTTTATCACTGGTGGTGAGCATGACCTTACTGACAATATCATTCATTTAGTATTGGCAAAAACACCTAATGCACCAGAAGGCTCAAAAGGCATCTCACTATTTGTCGTACCAAAATTCTTGGTCAATGCAGATGGTAGCTTAGGTGAGCGCAATACATTAGCCGTCGGTTCTATCGAACACAAAATGGGTATCAAAGCCTCTGCGACTTGTGTCATGAACTTTGATAATGCCAAAGGCTGGATGGTTGGCGCGGAAAATACTGGTCTATCATCAATGTTCATCATGATGAACTATGAGCGTGTCACTATGGGCTTGCAAGGCCTTGGTGGTTCTGAGCTTGCCTATCAAAATGCAGCGTTATATGCCAATGACCGTGGTCAAGGCCGTAGCGATACTCAGCTACAAAGCCCAGAAAAACCTGCTGACGCTATTATTCATCATGCTGACGTCCGTCGTATGCTATTGAACGCCAAAGTAAACACTGAAGCATCGCGCTGTTTTGCGATGTATGTTGCCAAAAACCTTGATGAAGAGAAATTTAGTACCGATCCTGAGTCAGCCAAAGCGGCTGCAGCTCGTGTTGCCCTACTGACACCAGTTGCTAAAGCGTTCTTGACTGATAAAGCACTGGAAGCCACTGTTGATTGTCAGCAAGTCTTTGGTGGTCATGGCTATATCCGTGAATGGGGTATGGAGCAGATCGTTCGTGATACCCGTATTGCTCAGATTTATGAAGGCACTAATGGTATTCAAGCGCTTGACTTACTAGGTCGTAAAGTTGCTCGTAACAACGGTAAGTACGTCACTCATTTCTTGGGTGAGATTCGTGACTTTGTTAACAATATGCAAGCAGACCACGCTATCAAACAAGCTACGTTGAATGCAGCAGATACCATCGAAGAGCTAACCACAACTGTGCTTAACAACATCGGTGAACGCAAAAACGAAATCAATGGCTGTGCGGTTGACTACATGCATGCGTTTGGCTACCTCGCCTACTCGTACATGTTTGCGTTGATGGTAGAAGCTGCTAATGGCAAAGAAGGCGAGTTTTATACCAATAAAGCTAAGCTTGCGGATTATTTCGTCGGTCGTGTCTTACCGCGTATCGATGCTCATGCACAAATGGTCAAAGCTGGTAGTGACCCAATGATGAACTTTGATCTTGCTTATTTCGACGTTCCTGCAAGCTAAGCTAGCTTTACAACTCACCTAAAATACCTTGATTAAAAGGACAGTCGTGTTACTGTCCTTTTTTTTGTCAAAATAACTGCTAACAAAATAATTCAATATCAATTGGCAGTTCCGATTAAAATAACGCAAGACAAGATGTCGCTCGACTACAATTGAACGATTGGTAAACATTACTCAACCACTTATACCGACTTAAATAATAAAAACGATTGAAACAACCATGATAAAGGGTGCGACGTGTCAGAATTAAAACGCATTTTACAACAGATTACTGCCTTGAGCGACGTGCCAGATCCTGCGGTACTCAAACGCTTGATTGATGAGCTACGAGTCAGTGATAAAGAACCTGCATTGGCCAACGAAAAAATTCAATCCCTTATTGATATCATACATCAGCATCCAGAATATGGAGATGGGCTGTCTAGTTTTGTACTAAAACTGATTATCCAATATCGACAAATTGCGTTGTATACCGATACTGGTATCATGTCCGACCAAGGGTTTTTTAACAGTTTACGCCGGTTGATTGGCCATCGGTTTTTACCATTATTACCACAAGATGACTCTGTCGTTGAACTGGTGGGCTACTTATTTAATAAACGCTCTGATGAACGCTGGCTTGCCAATATTGAAAAGGAAAAATGGGACAAACTGGTTGAGCTGGTTCGCGTAGAAGAGAAACATTTAAACCTAGTCGCTACCGCAAAAAACAGTATTTTAAACGCCATTATTATCTTATCTTACCGCATCAGCGGTATCGGCTTGCATCCTGATTTGATGGAGTCCTATCCACAAATACTGAACTACTCAGCATCTTTTGTTGCACAAAACCAAGAAGCCGTACTCTTCGTCAATCAATATCGTCAAGCACATGAACTTGATACCTTGACAGATATTACGCCCGAGCAAGCAGTCGACCCTGCACCCCTATTGGTCATGCTTGAACAGTGCGAAGATATCGTCGCTACCGTACGCAAGCGGATTTATAAAACTGGTATCTCTATTCGTTTGACTAATATGATGCTGCGTCTAGATCAAAGCTTGCAGCGTATGCGGATTTTGACTGAGCTGGTCACAGACGATAATCAAAAGCGAGATCGCGCTGTTATCGAACTGATACAGGCGCTCATCACTACGGCCAATCAGCGCTATAGTATTGGTTATTTGATTGATAACAATACCAAACTACTCTCTCGCAAAGTCACAGAAAATGCCAGTCGCGTCGGTGAGCATTATATTAGTACCGATAAAGCTGGCTATCAAAAAATGCTCAAAAAAGCCTCTATCGGTGGCTTTATCATCGCATTTATGGCAACCATAAAAATACTGGCGTATCACTTAGCGCTCGCGCCCATGGGTCGCGCGTTCATCAACAGTATGATCTATGGTTTGGGCTTCGTATTTATTCATGTTATTCGCGGCACAGTCGCGACCAAGCAGCCAGCCATGACCGCAGCTGCAATCGCTTCCACCATTTCTGAAGGCTCTGGTAAAAAATCACATCAGTTAACTAAGCTATCAGAATTGGTCGTCGATATTTTGCGCACCCAGTTTATCGCTATCATGGGTAACGTCATGTTAGCCGTACCCGTCGCTTTGATTATCTCTTTTGCTTGGTTGCAATATACTGGCGCGCCAATGATCGATACTGAGAAAGCAGGACACTTGCTACATGATCTCGACCCGTTCCACTCATTAGCACTGCCCCATGCTGCCATTGCTGGGGTTTATCTGTTCTTATCTGGTTTGATTGCCGGCTACTACGATAACTTGGCAGTTTATAACAACGTAGGCGCACGTATACAACGTCACAGATTGTTGAAATACATATTGCCTAGTTCATGGCTTCAGCGTTTAGGCGGCTTTATAGAAGCCAACTTGGGCGCTATCATGGGTAACTTCTTATTTGGGGTGTTCTTAGGTAGTACCGCGACTATCGGCTATATCTTCGGCTTACCCATTGATATTCGTCACATTGCCTTTGCTTCAGCAAACTTGGCACACGGACTATTCAATATATCTGCTGATGACATCAGCTGGAGCCTCATCCTAATTTCTATACTTGGCGTGGCCCTTATTGGTCTGGTCAACTTAATCGTTAGCTTTTCACTGGCACTGTTTGTCGCCCTACGTTCTAAAGAAGTTCGCTTTTTTGAATGGAGTCGCCTCACAAAACTGGTATTTGGCCATATTATTAGCCATCCGTCTGACTTTTTCTGGCCACGTGATAAGCCAATGAAATATGCGCGCATCGATAGTCAGGGTCACATGATATTTGATGATACTTCAGCACAAAAAAATGGCAAATCTATACCAAGTAATTATGTGGTAAGGCGTCTGTCTGATGTCAGGATACTGCCTGAATCTAAACATGCTGATGCTCAACATTCCCAGACCAACACCGACATCAACTATGAAAAGCAGCCGACAGATGAGCATACGCAGCCGTACAGCTCTCCTGAAAAGGTAATGGATCTGGACGATGGATTAGTCGATGACGAACTAAACAGCGTTCCTTATACCGATGATATCCAATACGATAAGGCCACCAAAACGATAAGTGCGATTGATAGCGATGTTGTTAGTGATGAGCCACACCATACTGACTCTGATGACAAGCAAACTGGTGATGCAAAAACACCTCTACCAAAACCTAAAAAACCACCAAAGCTGCCTAGTTAAATAGGTAGTTGCGGTGGCTTTATGCTTGATCGACTGTTGATAATAAAGTCATTTACCATAACTTCCGTTATAAGAATAAATAGATTTGCTAATTCAAGGAAAAAATATGAGCTTACTTGATAGTAATGATTTAAAAGAGGAACAGAAGTTAGATAAGAAACTGACCCGGCAAAAAATACTATTGGGTGCTTCTCTTGTGGATGCTTTAGAGAATGACTCAGTAGGTGGTTTAAAGGAATATACAGCTGACAATTTGTTGGATTTTTTGACTAGCAGGGGGATAAGGATTTGATGATAGACTTAGTAAAAGGACTTGAAGGTAGAGTTGATACTAAAACAGATTATGAATCATTTCAAAAAGGGGATAAAAATTAGTAACAACTTGGTTCCTTATCCAATCAAACTGACTTATACCGTCAAACAGCATTTCATGAATATAATTGGCTCGATATTTATATTTATGCTAGGTTGCTTTGTTGCTCCGATCGCTAAGCAAGAAGGAGATTGGATTATAGTTAGTATTGGATGGTTGCTCATAGGAGGTGGTAGCTTTGGTCTTTTACTTTTATCTTATATTTGGTTAGGTAAAAAGCCAATAGTAACGATTGAACAAGCTGGGGTCTCTTTTTTTCATGTGTTTAAGTCAAATCAGCAACACTTAATATTATGGCGGGATATCGAAAGGTTAGATTTACACCCTTTAACTCGCGGTCATACTAATCACTGGATATTGACTATCTATCTAAAAGCAGGTAGCTCTATAAGACAACCATTAAAACCTATGCTCTACAATGGATTAATTTTAGACGAGAAGGAAGTTTTTAATCTAATCGAACTAATATTCGATCGACATGCAGTATGAAATTTGAATTTTTTATAGAGTGAGGTGGTAAGGCAAAAAATCCGGTACGCCCAAAAATATATGTTTAGCTCAACCTAAGGATACGGTTCCCTAGTGAGGACTTGAATCTACGGCTGTAGGCTAGTGGTAGCAATGGTTCGAGTTGTTGAATTAACAGCAGTGTACTGCATAGTGTACTTATCATATGTATTGTACTCTTGATCGATGCGCTATACAGGCATCGAAATACTAACATTAGGTATAAATTTACATACCATAAAATTGATAGTATGAGTAATTAAGCTATCTTATGTAAAATCTCGCAAGTTTAGTTATATGTATTTGATAACAGGGGTCACTATTAGAGTACATAGCCCTAGTGGAAAAGTAAAACCTCGTCCAGCAGGCCCTGAAGAACTTCAATATGTTAAAAAGGACCAAAAGATGCAGTATGCTGATAATTGGAAGTACATAAAATGGGAAGGCGAAATGAAAAAATCGCCTTACGACACAGAATATAATTTGAGAATTTACCGAAGTTTGGAAATATACCCAGAAGACATAGAAATATTCATGACAGTATTAATGCCAAAGATATTTGAAATTGATGGTAAAGTATTTTTTGATATTGACGGTGATGGTGAGCCTCTCGTCAGAGAGGCTTATCAAAAAAAGGATCCTATAAAGCGATCGGAATGTGAAAGACAAAAAGATTGGAACTGTATTAATGTTGGAAATATTTTTTTTAACAATCTAGATAACTCTACTGATGAGACATTAATGAACATTTCTATGCTAATAAAACATAATTGGGAGTATTACTTAATAAAGCAATATCCTGATAGACGATTTATAGTTGAAATTATAGGAGATTCTTTCGAACCTATCGTTACCTTCTATGAAGCATAGTAGAATTCACCGTGACCCCTGCCGTCAAATTCGTAAATATTAACTTGAGAGATTATCATTTCAGAAAAACCTAGGTTTATTTTTATTAAGGTATACCCCAAGAGAACCAGTTATTTCACTCAACAAACCCATTAACAGATCATCTAAAACAGACTGCTATAATGGAACTACTTATAACAGACTGTTTATTTAGCCTTGTATATTGAGACGCTTATAACCCTCTTTATGGGCTCGGGCACTGTGCGCTTGAGGTTATTACCTTGCCATCACCCAATCTATAAGCCAATAGATAATTACCCCACACGCAGCCACCGTCGAGTGCGCGCGCATGTGGCAAATCAATCTCGCCTTTTAGCGCAGCCCAATGACCAAATAGTATCTTACGAGTGCGCGGTACTTGCCACTCAAACCAAGGTAAAAAATCGGTTGGCATAGCCTCATCTAAACCTGCTGAAAAGCTAAACTCGAGCGATCCATCCTGCCTACACAAGCGCATACGCGTAAAGTAATTAGCAATCGCCCGCATCTTAGTAAATCCTTCGATACCTGCATGCCATTCATCCGCTTCTTTGCTATATAGATTCGGCAGCAATTGGTCGAGCTGCGCCAAATTACTTTGCAGCTGAGCTTCCAATTGCTGCGCATATCCTGCGGCAGTTTCAATACTCCAATGCGGTGGGATACCCGCATGTACCAATACAGTATGCTCATCAGGATAGGCTAATATCGGCTGCCTGCGTAACCATTCGAGCAACTCATCACAGTCATCCGCAGCAAAGATAGATGCGGTTTTGTCTTTACTTTTAAGCTTGACGGCCCCGCGCCAGACTGCTATCAAATTAAGATCATGATTGCCCAATACCGTTGCCGCAGCGCCCTGCTCACACAACGCTTTGACATGGCGCAGCGTGTTCAATGAGTCCTCGCCGCGTGCTACAAGATCACCAGCAAACCATAATTTGTCTTGGGCAGGATCGAAATCCAGTGTTTTTAGCAATTGTAGATACGCAGCATAGCAACCCTGCAAGTCACCGATAACATACTGATGGCGAAAACTCATAACACCTCAACGATTTAAACACGATAGTTAAAGACAGCTCGATAAGAAATAAATACCTAAGCGCTAATCACAAAAATAAAGCATAAAAAACCGCCATTATAATTGACGGTTAGTAGCATGCTTTTATTTATCAAAAATACATTATACGTCTAGCTGTTGTGAATGATTGCTTAGGTTTACAAAGTCTGTGACGCTTAATGTCTCAGGTCGTGCCTGCGGATCGATACCACAAGCCGCAAAATCGTCTTCGCTCAATGTCGGCAGCAACGTTGATTTTTTAAAGATAGCACGTAGCGTCTTGCGACGATGGTTAAAAGTCTCACGTACGACAATGGCAAAATGCTCTTCGTCATTTGCGACTACTGGTTTGTTAATATGCGGCGTCAGACGGAAGACGGCACTAGTCACCTTTGGTGGTGGATTAAACGCACCGCGAGGAACGGTCAGCAAATAATCTGTATCACAGTGGTACTGCATGATGACCGATAAGCGGCCATAAGTCTTGCTACCCACATCAGCTGTGATACGCTCGACCACTTCTTTTTGCAACATAAAATGCATATCTTGAATCACATCGGCATAGCTAAGCAGATGAAATAAGATAGGCGTTGAGATGTTATACGGCAGGTTACCCACAACGCGCAGCTTACCGCGCTCTTCACTATATAGCTCACGGTAGTCCACATGCATCGCGTTGTCTTTGATAATCTCAAAGTTTGGATGGCTATTGGCACCGATACGAATACGCAAGCTATCTGCCAAATCGCGATCCAGCTCCACCACGGTCATCGCATCCACTTCTGCCAATAACGGCTCGGTCAATGCGCCCATACCAGGCCCAATCTCGATCAAATTGTCATCGCGCTCTAGACGAATACTTTCGACGATTTCGCGAATAACGCTGGTATCATGCAAGAAGTTTTGGCCAAAGCGCTTACGCGGCTGGTGCTTGGCAGCACGTAAGCTGTTAGAAATAGTTTGAGCATCAAATGAAGTTTTGGACATAAAAGAGTCTTAATGTATAAAAGATAAATGGGCGATAATAATGTAATGGCAGCGATATGCTGACTTTATAATGGCAAATTATACCACAGCTCATAATTAGGCTGTGTTTTCAGCCACTGTGTTTTTAAAAATAGTATAGCGATTCATCGGCAGTGACTAATGGCTCAGGGATTTATCCGCCATCTCATTAGCCATATTTAGTGCTTGATATAGGCTGGTCGCACTCGCACCGCCGCTTCCTGCCAAGTCTAACGCCGTACCATGATCGACAGAAGTACGAATATAAGGCAGGCCCAAAGTTAGATTGACCGTATCGCCAAAACCATGTGATTTGAGTACAGGCAATCCTTGGTCATGATACATGGCAATGACGGCATCGCAATTAGCCAAATGTCTGGTAGTAAATAGCGTATCGGCTGGCATCGCCTCTGATATATTGACACCTGCATCGATAAACTCTCTCAGAACTGGATTGATAATATCAATCTCCTCGCTCCCCAAGTGCCCACCCTCGCCTGCATGTGGATTAAGACCACAGACCAAAATACGAGGCTGCGTGAGACCAAACTTCTCTCGCATGTCATCGATGACAATTTGTACGGTTTGACGCACGTTATCCGCAGTAATCGCAGCAGGGATGTCTTTCAATGGCAAATGCGTAGTGACAAGCGCTACTTTCATCGCTTGATTAGCAAGCATCATGACGACTTTTTCACAGCCACTTTTCTGCATAAAAAATTCAGTATGACCACTAAACATCGTCCCGTCTAACAGCTTGATACCAGCATCTATCAACGCTGATTTTTGCAATGGCCCAGTGACGATGGCAGCGACTGTATTATTTATTGCCAGTTTATGAGCAATATCTAACTGCTGAGCCACCATAGCTGAGTTAGCGATATTGATTTGCCCGCAGACAACTGGTGCGGCACAAGGGATATTAAGCAAAATAAAAGCACTATCAGCGTCTATATCTTGCTGCGATATCTGCTCTAAAAAGTTAACATCGACGTTATCGGCATTTATATCTGTATTGATAGTATGCCAACTAGGTATGCTTTTGAGCATGCCAGCCGCGACCAACTCCTCTGCGCGAGTTTGCATGGCTTTAGCGTCAGCAGTCACCCAAATTGGCCGAGCAAAATCTTGCAACTTACCCTCTGCTGCTAGTCCTAGTATTACGTCCATACCAATACCCGCAGGCTCACCTGTGGTGATTAATAGCGGTCGTTTTTCTTTTGTCATAACAATAGCCTTATATTATTCAAATTATTGATTTTATTGTATTTATAATTCACATTATAAGTTTTTATACTTAGATATTGTATGGTATCTCTTACTTCATAAAAAACAATCACTTCAGATTTAGTTCTTTATCAAGTCTAAAAAACCACATTATGTGTTAAACTTTCGCATCTGATTGTAGCATTTACAGACAAACCTGAGACCGCGTTTTGGTACTTCTATCGTAGAGGCGCGCTACGTTTGTATTGCTCTATCATCGACATCTTTTTTCATACCCATTTTAACTCATTAGGCACTCATGGCAGAAAACGACAAAACCGACGACTTACTCAATCAGACACCGCCACACAATATTGATATTGAGAAGGCATTGCTCGCGTCTTTGATGAGTATCGAAGAGGCGTACGACAAGATTGCCGACATTGTCACCAAAGATGACTTTTATGCTGGGCGACATCAATATATTTTTGATGCCATTGCCCATTTGGCGGCAGTGAATGAGCCTTATGATACGGTCATGGTACACGACTGGTTAGAAGCGCAAAAGTTACTCAAAGGCGCAGGTGGTGACAGTTATTTGGCTGATATTTTGAGCCAAAGTCCTGCAACATTATTTAACCTGACTGCCTACGCCCAGCGTGTGCGTGAGCTATCAACCCTACGCCAACTGATTACCACTGGTAATGATATGTTGACGCTTGCCTATAATCCAAAAGACCAAAGCGTTAGTGACATTCTAGACAATGTCGAGGGCAAGATATTTAGTATCAATGAGCAGCACAACAAGCGCGCGGAACAGCGTGGCCCTGTCGGTATTACTTCGGTCTTAACCAATGTTATCGATAAGATTCAAGAGTTAAAATCCAACCCTGACGGCATGATTGGTTTGCAGACACCATTTGCCGAGCTGAATAACAAAACTCAAGGCTTACAAGCGGGTGACTTAATTATTGTTGCTGCACGTCCTTCGATGGGTAAAACCACTTTTGCGATGAACTTGGCAGAAGGGATTTTATTTAATGAAGATTTGCCAGTCGTCGTATTTTCGATGGAGATGCCTGCTGAATCTATCGTCATGCGTCTGCTATCCTCATGGGGCGCGATTAACCAGACGCACCTGCGTTCTGGGCAAATGAATGAAGATGAATGGGCAAAGATGATGAACGCCATTCAACATCTGCAATCAAAGCATCTATATATTGATGATAGTACTGCCCTACCGCCGTCTGAGATGCGTTCTCGCTGCCGACGTATCGCCAAAAACCATGATGGTCGTTTGGGTGCAATCGTGGTCGATTATCTTCAGCTTATGAAAGTACCCAGTCTAGATGGTAACCGTGTTGGCGAGATTTCTGAGATTTCTCGTAGTCTAAAGGCGCTCGCACGTGAGCTTGAATGTCCCGTGATTGCATTGTCACAGCTTAACCGTAGTCTAGAAAACCGTCCGAATAAACGCCCTATTATGTCAGATCTACGTGAATCTGGTGCGATTGAGCAGGATGCCGATTTGATTATGTTCATCTATCGTGATGAGGTTTATAATGAAAACTCGGACCATAAAGGCGTGGCGGAAATCATTATTGGTAAACAGCGTAACGGTCCTATCGGTACTATTCGTCTAGGCTTTGAAGGTCAATTTACCCGCTTTATCAATCTAACGCCAGAGTACTACCAAAGCGTGAGTTTTGAGAATGATGAGTAACTAACCTTATAAAATTTAACCCTAACAAAGACTAAGCCTTATATAGACTCAGTTTCAATTATAGGTTAATGAATAATTTTATATAATCAGTTTTTAATACAATAGCCAGTACCGCATCAACCCAATCGATGCAGTACTGGCTTTATAACTTCATAATTCTACTCATACAGAAGGCGATTATGCGCACAATCACTATAAAACCAAAAGCCCTTACTCATAACCTAAATCAAGTCAAACAACGAGCACCCCAATCTAAGGTATTGGCTATGGTCAAATCCAATGCTTATGGACACGGCGTGGCGGCAGTCTTGCCAGCCCTGCAGCAAGCAGATGGTATCGGTGTCGCTACGTTGACTGAAGCGCTAGAAGCTAGACAGTTAGGTTGGGAGAAAACCATCGGTCTAGTAGAAGGTGCATTTACCGCTGATGAGTGGCAGCAAGCGATTGATCATGAGATTAGCTGCGTGATTCACCACAGACCACAGCTAGAATGGGCCCTGCAAAACATCCCGCCAGCTGGCAGTGCAACTAGAGTGGCTTGGCTCAAATACAATACAGGTATGAACCGTTTGGGTTTTAACGCTGAGGGTGTGCTATCAGCAGCAAAACGCCTAAATGAAGCAGGTTATCAGCTGATCCTAGCCACGCATTTTGCCAATGCTGATGACCACGACCACCCATTAAATGCGATGCAGATTGAGCGTTTCTCAAGCGTGCTAGCGACTTTGAAAGACACCATTAGCCCAGATATCCAAGGCTCATTATGCAACTCTGCTGGTATCGTCAACTTCCCAGAGTACCATTATGACTGGGTACGTCCAGGTATTATCTTATACGGTAGCTCGCCTGTCGTCGATAAAAGCGCACAAGAATTAGACTTGCAGCCCGTAATGGAGTTTACTGCTCAAATCATTGCTCTACAAACCGTTAGCGCCAATGATGCGATCGGCTATGGTAGCCGCTGGCGTGCGCAGCAAGACACCAGAACCGCTTTGGTCAGCGTTGGATATGGCGATGGCTATCCACGTGTGGTCACGGATGATGCATATGTCACTGTCATGGATGCTAACGACAGCCAAAACTACTGCTGCCCAGTGATTGGACGCGTGGCAATGGATATGATTGTCATTGATATCAGTAGCGCACCTGAGGGTCTTGCTATAGATAGCAAGGTCATGCTCTGGGGCGATGCGCCCCGTGTTGATGAAGTTGCAGGTCATGCTGGGACGATTAGCTATGAGCTGTTATGTCGCCTTAGCATACGTCCAAACCGTACACAGGCATAATCATTAGCGGCACAGTCATTAGCGTACAAGTTATGGTGGCTTGCTAATGTGATTTCGGTCTATTTGGCAAGCCATTTGATCTTGATAAAAATGAACGTTTACATTGAAAGTAAATACGCTATACTAAAAGTTTGTTGTCAACCCAGTATACGCACTGACGCGATGCTATTGAAGACTGATGACGTTTCACTGACTGCGATCGACTGCTAGGATTACTATGAGTTTGCGCCATTTTTTAACCTTATCTGATTTAACCAAACAAGAACTAGAAAACTTAATCAAACGCGCAAGCGAATTGCGTAAGATGCAGCACGCAGGCGAGATCTACCAGCCTTTTGTTGGTCGTACGCTTGGCATGATATTTGAAAAATCTTCAACGCGTACCCGTATCTCATTTGAGACGGGTATGGGTCAATTTGGTGGTAACGCCATATTTTTATCACCAAACGATACGCAGCTCGGTCGCGGTGAGCCATTAGAAGATTCAGCACGCGTGATTTCTAGCATGGTTGATATCATTATGATTCGTACCTTCGGGCACGAAAAAGTTGAAACCTTTGCTGAATATTCCAGTGTACCGATTATCAATGCGTTGACCGATGACTATCATCCTTGCCAATTGCTTGCTGATATGCAAACCTATTACGAGCATCGCGGTAGTATCGAAAATAAGATCGTCACGTGGGTTGGTGATGGCAACAATATGTGTTCATCATTTATGCAAGCTGCTAATCAGTTTGGTTTTGAACTACGCGTGGCAGCGCCTTATGGCTTTGAGCCTGATCCGAAACTTATGGAACGTTTCTCACATTGCGTCAGTTTGGTAGAAAACGTACAAGATGCGGCAAAAGATTCTAACTTAATTGTCACCGATGTGTGGGCAAGTATGGGTCAAGAATCAGAGCAAAATACGCGTGCACGTCGTTTTGCCCCTTATCAAGTGACGCCGTCTCTATTAGACAAAGCTGACCCTGAAGTGGTGTTTATGCATTGCTTGCCAGCCCATCGCGGCGAGGAAATCTCTCATGACATGCTTAATGACCCACGCTCTGTCGTTTGGGATGAAGCGGAAAACCGCTTACATGCACAAAAAGCATTGATGGAGTTTTTACTTAAAGACAAAATCAAGTTGCCTGCATAACTTAGGCTATTCTATCAAAAGACAGTGAGATCAATAGTAAGATAACTTGCTAGTACACTCCTAAATAAGTTTCTAAATAAAAAAGCCGTCCAGATCTGGACGGCTTTTTTGGTTGTACAAATAATTTAGAAATAGATTAACGCGTGAGCGTTGTCACGCCATTAGCACCTGCTTTTAGCAGAACGTCTGCTTGGTTTGCCGCAAAGATACCATTACAGACCACACCTACGATATTATTTAGCTCTTTTTCGAGCGCGATTGGATTACTCACATCCAAGTCATAGGTGTCTAGAATGACATTGCCATAATCAGTGACAAAGTCTTCACGATATACTGGCTCACCGCCTAGTTTGGCCAATTGGCGAGCCACATACGAGCGTGCTTGTGGTAATACTTCAATCGGTACTGGAAACGCGCGACCTAAGATATCAACTCTTTTACTATCATCGACCATACAGACGAACTTATTTGAAGCTGCAGCCACAATCTTTTCGCGAGTCAATGCACCGCCGCCGCCTTTGATAAGTTGCAGGTGCTCATTGACTTCATCAGCGCCATCGATATAAACATCCAATGTGCCAGCAAAGTTCAAATCGACTATTTCGATACCAAGCGCACGAAGTTTGTCTTCTGTCACCTGTGAGCTAGCGACAGCGCCAGCAAGCTTCAATTGTGGCAACAACTCAATCAAACAGTTGACCGTACTACCTGTCCCTACCCCAAGTATCATATCGTCTTCGATATAGCTTAGAGCAGCTTTGGCCGCGGCTTGCTTTTGTGCTTGCTGATCACTCATCATAAATCCTTGGAAAATAAACGTATGGTCTTAAAAAAAGTAAAAGGCTAAAACAGATAAAATGCGCGGCTATTATAACCGATGATATTAACGGATGTTAGCGCATCATGACGCTAATTTGTGAGTCCTATCGTGCCTACCTAAGACTCAACTTCGGCAAATACCTGCACTTCATGTAAATTCAAGCACGAAATCCTAAGAAAACTGCAATTGAGTCTTGCAAGATACTAAAAATCGGCATAGGCTAATCTATTTCTTTTTTATATTCATCTACACTTTTTATATTCATTCTGTTTAGGGATTACTATGCTGTCACACTGGGTACGAGCCATCTTACAAGCCACCGTCTATGACGTTGCTATTCAAACACCACTTGAAACGGCACCCAAGCTGACCCAACGTTTTGCCAATGACATTCGATTTAAGCGTGAAGACTTACAACCGGTCAAATCATTTAAATTGCGCGGTGCCTATAACCGTATCAGTCAGTTGAGCGAAGAGCAAAAAGCGCGCGGTGTGATTTGTGCTTCAGCAGGGAACCATGCCCAAGGCGTGGCTTACTCTGCACGCAAATTATCATTAAATAACATCATCGTCATGCCAACCACGACTCCTGATATCAAAGTGGATGCGGTAAGAGCACTTGGTGGCAATGTAGATCTGCATGGTGATAGTTTTGATCAAGCAAACCGCTATGCGATCGATCGTGCTGAACGCGAAGGACTGACCTTTATTCCGCCTTATGACGATGAACTGGTCATCGCAGGACAAGGTACTATCGGTCTTGAGCTGACCCAGCAGTGGCGCAATATGGACTATGTATTTGTTGCCGTTGGTGGTGGTGGCCTGATTTCAGGCGTTGCCGCATTTTTAGGAGAAGTTGCACCGCATGTCAAAGTGATTGCGGTAGAAGCCGAGCAGTCAGCCTGCCTAAAAGCAGCGCTTGAAACAGGTGAGCGTGTCAAGCTCGAGCAAGTAGGATTGTTCGTCGATGGGGTGGCAGTCGCGCAGATTGGCGAATTGCCTTTTGACGTCGTCCGTACGCAAAAAAGCGATAACTCAGGTCCTATCGTTGAGCCTGAAGTGATCACTTGTACCAATGATGAAGTGTGTGCCGCTGTTAAAGATATCTTTGAAGAAAACCGCAGCATCGTTGAGCCTGCTGGTGCGTTGTCAGTTGCTGGTATGAAAAAATATATCGAAGCCAATAATATCCAAGATAAAAACTGCGTCGGCATCATTTGCGGTGCCAATATGAATTTTGACCGCCTACGTTATATCGCTGAGCGTACTGAAATTGGTGAGAAAAAAGAAGCCATCTTTGGGGTTACTATTCCTGAACAAACAGGGGCTTTCTTAAATTTCTGCCGTAGTCTACATGGCCGTAATATCACAGAGTTTAACTACCGTGCTGACAGCAAAAAGTCACCAGACTCAATGGAGCCTGCCTCAATCTTCGTCGGCATCGCTCTAAAAGAGGGCGAAAAAGAGCGTCAAACCATCAGTAACCAATTGTCAGACGATGGCTATACTGCCCACGACCTGACTGATGATGATATCGCCAAATCGCATATCCGTCATTTGATTGGTGGTCATGCTCATGTCGAAAACGAGCAATTGCTACAAGTGGTATTCCCAGAGCGTCCAGGCGCACTACTATCTTTCTTAGAGAAATTGGGTGATGACTTCAATATTACCTTATTCCATTACCGCAACCATGGGGCTGCTGAAGGTCGTGTACTGGTTGGCCTGCAAGCCTCTGAAGGCAATTCTCGTCAGCTACAAGACGCGCTTTTAGATATTGGTTATGACTGTGCCACGGTCAATGACAACATTGGCTATCAGTTATTTTTGAGATAGCACGTTAATATTACATCTATAGAATCTACTATCAAAAGCGACTTCTCATGTGATTAGTCGCTTTTAATATAATATAACCCAAAGCTAACTCACAGTCATCAAATCTATTTGCAAATATTAAAGTTGCCCTAATATTGTTTATATAAAACTAGATTTAATATAAAAACGAATGCAGAGTGACTCTTATGAAAAAAAATACTGATAACAACAACCAAGGTTTGGTGAAAATCCGTCTCGATAAATGGCTATGGGCAGCTAGGTTTTATCGTACACGCACCCTAGCCAAACAAGCGATTGAAAGTGGACGCGTACACTATGCCGGTAGCCGGGTAAAAACCAGTAAAGAGATTTCAGTCGGAGATGAGCTAACCATTCGTCAAGGCTCAGCGACCGCGATGACCGAAAAGACTGTCGTTGTTGAGGCGCTATCTGCACAGCGTGGCAATGCGACTGCCGCTGAGGTACTATATTCAGAGACAAAAGAGAGCGAAACCCGCCGTGCTTACTATGCCGAACAGCGCAAACTGGCCAACCTTGCTCGCCCTGACAACAAACCCAACAAAAAAGAACGCCGCGATCTACAACGTTTTAAAAGTAATCAAGATTAAAACCGTTTCACTATCTCACGTTTTGGCCATGCATCATATGGCCAAATTTTCATTGTTAAATGACGCTATTGTTTAGTCTCTATCCTTGCCATTCCAAGCATTAAGCGTTACGCTAGCAGCTGATTCAATCGATTGCATGCTAATAAAAGCCGCATTAACAATGCTGATCTCTTATAGCATGTTTTTTTTGTTATAGAAGGTCATATTATGCTGATGAAAGCCTGTACTCCCTCGTCTGTATTATTGGTATGTTTAGGAAATATCTGCCGCTCCCCTACTGCTGAAGAAGTTTTCCGTCAGCAAGCAGCGATTGCTGGACTATCCATAAAAGTAGACTCAGCAGGCACCAGTGATTGGCACGTTGGCAGTGCGCCTGATGCTCGCTCACAACGTCATGCTAAGTCACACGGCTACAAAATCAATAAGCTGGTCGCTCGTCAAGTCAGTGCCAATGACTTTCGTGATTTTGATTTAATCTTAGCTATGGATTCACAGAATTTAGCTGATCTGCAAGCTATCAAAGACAGCATTACAGAGTCAGAAGATAATTTGGCAACACTAGCGCTGTTCAGTGAAGAAGACCCTACCTATTGCGGCAGTGATGTGCCAGATCCATATAAAGGCGATAACGATGATTTCGAAGAAGTGATCGAGCGTATCGAATCAAGCGCCCAAGCTTGGATAGAAAGCTGGAAAGCCTGCTAGCCATACTGTCTATATTTCTGCTACTCTTGCATCCGGTATCCTCTATAATATAGTTAATCTTCTATAAAAGAGCTACAGCGTTAACCTCGCTTGAAGTATCACAGTTACGTCTGCACTCAGTTGCCTTGTATCTCTTTTAAATTGAATCAACTACAGCTACCTTATCATTTATTATCCTTTTGCCACATAGGCTATGTTATGACCCAAGCTTCACGCCTTGACCACAGTACTCCGTCTACCATCAGTTCTGATGTTTCGAATGTTTCATCGACTGCCGTAGTCAATGAAACATTTGACTTGTCACACGACAATACTATGGCATTGGCCTGTGTTGCTGACTCTGTCGTGACATTAGAGAATGAGGCGCAGCTTGATGATTGTATGGCAGCTTATATAGAAGATACAGCAGACAAATTGCCATTGTTTGTACTGTCTGGCGGTAGCAATGTTTTATTACCTGCCGCGTTAAAAGCCATAGTATTGCAGCCAAAGATGCGTGGTATTCATCTAACCAATCAAACCGACGATTATGTTGATATCGAAGTAATGGCTGGCGAGAACTGGCATGATTTGGTCGTACATACGGTCAATCAAGGTTGGTATGGGTTAGAAAATCTTGCCCTAATACCGGGTCTGACGGGTGCAGCACCCATACAAAATATCGGTGCATACGGCGTACAATTAGAAGACCGCTTACAGTATGTACGCGCCTATCATTTGCCGACACAAACTTGGCACCATTTGTCAGCTGCTGATTGCCAATTTGGCTATCGTGACAGTATCTTTAAACGTACACCAAACACATGGCTTATTAGCCGTGTGGGTTTCAGATTACATACTGATTCTGCCAATATTTTAGCCAGTTATGGCGATGTACAGACTGTGGCGCAGCGCTATGCGGAGCAACAAGGGCGCGAGAAAGCAATGCCTGCTGACGTTATGCAAGCCATTATAGATATTAGACAACAAAAACTACCAGACCCAAAGCAGCTACCTAACTGTGGCAGTTTCTTTCAAAACCCTATTATCGCTCAGGAACAGTTCACGGCGCTGCAAGCAACTTATCCAGCTATCGTTGGTTACGCGATGCCTGATGCAATGGTAAAGGTGGCTGCAGGCTGGCTCATTGAGCAAGCAGGGTTAAAAGGGGGCGGCATTGCACCTATTTTTACGCATAAGCAGCAAGCACTAGTACTGACCAACCATACGCCTCAGCAAGCTAAGCAAGAGGATGTAGCCATCGCGCAGAAATATATCGCTGCTACTGTCTATGAAAAATTTGCCATTCAATTGTCACGTGAGCCAGTCTGGGTAAATGCTGATGGCTCAATTGGATATGCTGAGCATGTGGCCTAAAAAATCATGGTCTAAGCGGCTATTATCTAAACGATTATGGCGATATTACTTGCGGTTTTCTGAACGCATGGTGACACTATTTCGCATTATCAATATTACTTTCATACTAGGCTCAACGGCTGTCATTTTAGTGATTATTAGCCTATTTACCCCGCTGTTTTCGCAAGCAATCGTTTATATCTTTTCTCTACTGCCGCTACCTGATATGCCTTCTGCTGCCATGAGCTCCCCGCCTACCGCTTATGTAGTCTTAGGCGGCGGTCTGACCAATGACCATAACAACCAGATTATCCTCAATCGCTATAGCCTCAATCGCGCCCGTACCGCTGCAGGCGCTTACCATGACTTACCTCTACCGATCGTACTGAGTGGTGCTGAAGCTCCATGGCTCGGTCAATGGTTGATGGAACACGGTATCGACGGACTGATCAGTGAAAATGCCAGCATGAATACATGTGAAAACGCCCGTTTTACGGCCAAACGCATTCCGCTACGCCATGTATATCTGATTACTGATAGCTATCATATGGCGCGTGCACGCAGACAGTTTGCCTTAAATGGTATCAATAGCACACCACTTCCTGCGCCATTACCAGTGAGGCGCGACTGGATGAAGCCTGCCCACAACTTAAGTCACTCACGGCGCGCTGTCTATGAGGTCGCTGCCTACCTGCGCGATGTGATACGCCCCCAGATGGACTGCCGCCATGCCAATGATGTGACTTCACAGCAGCTATTGACTCCAAGAGGCAATGCCGCAAAAAACTCTGACGAATAAACGTTAAAGATATATACGATACTATTGAGAGACGCATTCTAAATGCTACCGATCATCCACTACATTTGTGATGGGTGTATAATAATAAGAGACACTGCTATTTAAGAGATTTGCCATGCTCAGTATATTTTTATTAATACCATTAAGTCTCATGCTGTTTGTGGTTGCTATTTGGGCAGTGCGTTATGCGGTCAAGTCAAATCAATTCGAAGATCTGGACAATGCATCACAGCGTATTATATTGGATGACCGTCAAGAACGCCGCCAAACCATGCAAGCTCATGAACGCGCAGCGCCTGCCCAGCAGCAAGATAAGACAGTGGCAACTGATGGAAATAACGATAATTCTGAGATAAATAAAAACTCAGAAATCTAATCTTATCTACCTTATAAATGTGTAATTTATTGGTGCCGTTTTATTAAATAATTCAGCATTAGCAAGTTCGCCCTTTACTACTCTTAGGAGACGCATTCATGACCATCGCTTTACTTGTGGCGGCATTACTAATGGGATTCTTTGGTTCACCGCATTGTTTAGGCATGTGTGGCGGTCTTGTGACCGCGTTTGGTCTGTCTATGAAAGATGTCAGCCCCGCCAAACGTCGTTCTTTGGTGGCTACTTACCATCTTGGGCGTTTAACGAGTTACGCATTATTGGGTTTAATCGCAGGGCTTATCGGTATTACCGTATTAAAGCCATTGATGATGGGTAATAGTACACCGCGTATTTTATTAGGATTGGTACTGGTATTCGTCGGTGTGACGATGCTTGGTGCACCGTTTTTGACTAAGCTCGAACGTTTTGGTATGCGCTTTTGGCAATATCTTAGCCCATTGCGTCAAAAGGTATTTCCACTCAATACTTTTCCGCGCGCACTAACAGCAGGTTTGCTTTGGGGCTTTTTGCCTTGTGGTTTGGTATATGGCGCTCTACTAATTGCGGTCGTTGCTCATAATCCATTAAGCGGTGCTGCGTTGATGTTTGTCTTTGGTCTAGGAACCATACCGATGTTGGTTGCAACGCATGAAACGGTCGGTTGGCTACGTGATAAGATTGGACGTTTTCGCCTAAGGCAGTTAAATGGTGCGGTTATGGTCATATCAGGTTTGGCGGTAGCGGTCGTGCCGATGGTCATGGCAAATATGCATGGTGGCCATGGTGAGATGAACCATGGTAGCCAAGCTGCTATGATGTCTGATATGGACTCTCACGACATGAGCCAAATGAATCATGATATGGATATGGCAGAAGACATGGATCATAACATGCAGGATATGGACAACCAAGATCATAGTATGCGTGACATGAGTGATGAATCAATGGACATGAATCACCATGAGCATACTGAGATGATGGAACACGCTCAATAAAGTTATCGGTAACAGATATTATTAACGCTTAGCATATAAAAAAGCCCTCAATACCATTTTTGATATTGAGGGCTTTTATTTACTAAATAAAACTCAGTTTATAGCAATTATTCCTGCCACTGCTCAAGCGTAAACTTGGTCTCTAAATGCTTTTCTAATGCTGGTATATTAAAGGCATCATCCTCACTTACAAAGCTGATACTAATACCTGTCTGGCCTGCACGGCCCGTACGACCAATGCGATGTACATAATCATCTGGTTGATCAGGCAAAGTGAAGTTGACCACATGACTGATATCATCGACATGGATACCGCGCCCTGCTACATCTGTCGCCACCAAGATAGACGCGTGACCATCTTTAAAGCGCTGTAAGTATTTCTCGCGTTTTTGCTGAATGACATCACCTGAGAGCATCACGATATTATGCGCTTGACGCAGTTTGTGATATAGACGCTTTACTTGGTCTTTACGATTAGCAAAGACGATGACCTTCTCTACTGCTTCATCACTGATAATACGCTGTAGGGCGTCTAGTTTTTGATCTTCTGTCAGCAAATAAAAATGCTGATCTACTAACTCGCTGGTCTTATGTTCAGGCTCAATTTCAACAAACTGAGGCTCATGTAACCAGCGGTAAGCTAAATTCATCACATCTTGGTTAAAGGTAGCAGAAAACAGCAAGCTTTGACGATCAGTATTGGCAGGCATTCGACCAACTAGGCGCTTGATATCAGGAATGAATCCCATATCTAGCATACGATCGGCTTCATCAAGTACCAGTACCTCTACTCTATCTAGATACACCATACCTTTATTAGCAAGGTCAATTAGACGACCAGGCGTCGCTACCAAGATATCAACGTATTGACGTTCAAGCTCGTGCTGCTGAGTTTCATAGTTAGTACCGCCCATAATACAAACACTATGTAGCGAAGTATATTTGGTTAATGCAATACAGTCGTCAAATATTTGCTGCGCCAGTTCGCGAGTTGGCGCCATGACCACAGCGCGCGGCTCACCAAGATAGCGCTCTTCGTCATTGGTAAATGGACGCTTAAGCAAGGCTTCCATAATAGTCAGTAGAAAAGTCGCTGTTTTCCCTGTGCCCGTTTGCGCTTGTCCAATAGCATCTTGATGTGCCAATGTATGCGGTAGTATCTTTGCTTGAATGGGCGTCAATTCAGTAAAGCCTAGATCACTTACTGCACGCAGGGTCGCTGTTGAAAGTGGCAAATCAGTAAACGTTGTAAAATTGCTCAAAAAAATATCCTTTTAAATGAATTGCTTGTATTTTATTAATTATAAATAGGTTCAAAATCAACCTTTATAGTGTCAAATGTAGCGTTTAAACCGTAATCAGTAAGAGTAGCTTTATTAAGTCTGTGGAAAACCATCAGACATACAGGCATAAAAAAAGCCAAGCCCAAATCCAATCCTACCAAATATGCTGCAGTTCACTCAACATAGGTAAGATAAGATGGGCTTGACTCAGTAGTATATCAGTAGTTTGTACAGACATTATAACTAAACCGCTTTAATGTCTGAGTAAATTACTCTTCTATCTTTCTGACTTCTTCAGCTTGCAGACCTTTGTCACCTTCTACTACGCTGAACTCAACTTTTTCGCCATCCTTTAGAGAACGATAGCCATCACCCTGAATCGCGCGGAAATGGACAAAAATATCTTCTCCGCTGTCACGTTGAATGAAACCAAAGCCTTTTGAGTCATTAAACCACTTAACGATACCTTGCTCACGAGCTGACATAATATTACTTCCTAAAAAAGTCCGCTTAGCCCTAGCTTCCTTTGCGACATTGCATATAAACAGGGTCTAAGATTATGAAATCGAAAATTAAGAGTATTACTACTCTACTTACCATCATATATAGTGCTTTAATTACCTACATAGTGCTTCCATAACGAATTCGCCAAACGCACTTATCGTCATGAAATTTGATGATAGCAACAAACTTGCAATATTTATTGCATAAAAAATATCATAGCACGGGTTTTTAGCAACATAAAGACTTTTAATATGCTTTTTGACATCTAAATAATTTTTTAAACAAATTTTTATAACCTAGCTGGCAAGCTGTTATGATAAAGAGCAAAATGCGTTGAAGCTGGTTTAGTCCGGTGACTCGCACCTTAGATTATTCTTATATTATAATAAATTATTAACATCGCTCAATAGTTACCGAGACCATTATGACCTCCTCTACTCCGTCAAAAACAGCCGAACAATCGACTAACGAAAATTCAAACCAAATACTGACTCATAAATTACTACTGGTAAACGGCGTAAATCTAAATTTACTAGGCAAGCGGGAACCGCATATTTATGGTCATACGACACTTTCTGATATAGAAAAGCAACTAGTTGAGCGCGCGGCACGCCACGGTATAGAGTTAATATGCATACAGTCCAACCATGAAGGTAAGCTAGTAGACGACATTCAACATCATGGATTATTGGCGGACAAATCTGCCCAAGTCGATGCTATCATTATCAACCCGGCTGCATTTACGCATACTTCAGTGGCTCTACGCGACGCGCTATTGGCTACCCAAAAGCCATTTATAGAAGTACATTTATCCAATGTTCATGCCCGTGAGCCTTTCCGTCATCATTCATATTTAAGTGATGTTGCGGTCGGTGTCATTTGCGGCTTGGGACAATTGGGCTATCAAATGGCGCTTGATTACTGGTTGAGCAATATGTATGCAGTTGACAGAAACAAATGATGTGACTGCGCTTACTTTTTTATAAATGATTACTCGCGTCTTCACACATTAGTCAAACAGTAATCTTGCAATTAAAATAATAGAATTACGACTGAGCAAACAACCCATTATACGGTGACATGAATGGCAAAATCGTCCGGAAAACGCTTTATGAAACTCGCTGGCATGACAGCAAGTATTGCTGGCAAAGCCGCTAAAAACTCATTTAAGCATCTCTCAAGTGACGAAGAAAAACGTCTGCAAGCTCGCTCAGATCTGATGCAAGACGTGGGCGTTCAAATTGCCGAAACGTTGGGTGAGATGAAAGGCGCAGTGATGAAAGTCGGACAGATTGCTTCACAATATAAAGATGTGTTTCCGCCTGAGGTAGCGTCAGCGCTCGAAAAGCTACAGAAAGATGCGCCGCCAATGCCGTATGCGCAGATACAAGCCCAAGTTGAACGCGAGCTAAAAGCGCCTATCTTAGAGTTATTCAGCGAGTTTGAAGAGACACCTTTTGCCGCAGCATCCATTGGACAAGTGCATAAAGCGACTTTGCCATCGGGACAAAAAGTGGTGGTCAAAGTCCAGTATCCTGATGTCGATGAAAACTGTGATAGCGATCTCAAACAAGTACGTATGGCATTAAAAATCGCTGGCGTGCTCAATATGAGTAAGCAACTACAAGAGCAGCTTTTTAATGAGATTCGTCAGAGTCTGCACGATGAATTGGACTATGCTAAAGAAGCTCATAACTTACGAGTATTCGGCGCCTTTCATGCAGAAGATGAAGGCCTTATTATTCCCAAAGTGATTAGTAGCCACTCTTCTAGACGGATTTTAACGTTGACCGAAGAGATGGGAGAGACATTAACTGTCGCCGCGACGTGGGATAATGACGTCAAACAAAAAATAGCAGAGCGTTTATTTCATTTTACCGCAGGCCAGCTGTTTGGGTTGTACCGTATGCACTGCGACCCTCATCCAGGTAACTTTGCGTTCCGTCATGATGGCAGTGTCGTGGCTTATGACTTTGGCGGTATTCGCAGCTATAGCGATAGCGAAGTGCAGCTATTCAAACGCTTTGTCAAACATGCACTAAGAGGTGACGTCACTGCACTTGAACAAGATTTAATCGCACTAGATATTCGCCGCGAAGATGATAAGAACATCCCTGGTGAATTTTATGAAAAGTGGCTATTTATCGGACTCAAACCTTTATCCATTAGCCCGTATCAAGAAGGCGCATTTGATTTTGGGAGTAGCCAAGTACATCACGAGGCCATTGCACAGATGCGTACATCTTTAAAGTACTTCGGTCAGTTTCAACCCTCAGCTACCACTATGATGCTAGACCGTACTGTATCAGGACAATACTGGAATCTGGTCAATCTAGGCGTCGAGATCGACCTGTCACCACTGGTTGATGAATATATAGATGCGTAATATATCCATGTACTGTCACGATTAAATCTATCTTTAGATATGTAGCGCGTGACCACAACGATCGCAAAAGTCTGCCCCTACTGCATGGCCGAACTTACCACAGTTTGGACAAGTCACTGGGTTGAGCTGCGGACGCATATTACGTGCTAACTCTGACGTAAAAATACCTGTTGGTACAGCAATAATCGAATAACCGGTGATCATGACCATGGTTGCAATTGCTTGGCCGAGCGGTGTTTTGGGTGACATATCACCGTAGCCTACTGTCGTCATTGTGACAACTGCCCAGTAGATAGACAATGGAATACTGGTAAATCCGTTTTCCGGCCCTTCTACCACATAAATAATTGAACCAAAGATGGTTACCAATAATACAAGCGATAAGAAAAAGACCGTGATTTTCTGCTGACTGGTTTTTAATGCAGAAGCCAAGAACCCAGCCTGCTGCATATAGGCTTTGAGTTTAAGAACACGGAACACACGTAAAATACGTAATACCCGTATCACGAGTAGATACTGCACGCCCACAAACATGAGGCTCAAATAACTTGGCAATACAGACAGTAAGTCTACTATCCCAAAGAAACTAAAAGCATAGCGTAAGCGGTTGGGTGCTGAAAACAGCCTTAACGCATACTCAATGGTAAACAAAATGGTAAAAAACCACTCTGCATAAAAGAACAACGTGCCATACTGCAAACGCATATATAGCACACTATCAAGCATGACGACGGCCACACTGGCTAAAATTGCAATCAGCAATACAATATCAAAGAGCTTACCCAGACGAGTATCTGTGCCTTCAATAATGATATGCGTACGGTTACGCAAGTGTGTAAGAGCTTCGGCGGTTGGTTGCTTCATAGAATCAGTACTTTATAAAATCAATGGCTTGATAGCACGCAATGACTTAAAATGTGATGGATAAGGGCAAGTTGGTCAAAATAGCTAAAACTGGTTTATAATATCGCTCACCTATCACAGTGAATACAATCTATAAGTTGCCACAGTGTAGCAAAAAAGCACTCTCAACAACATACAAATCGTTAACGTGCCAGTAGCGCTACTACCTCAAATAGACAAAGTAATGATAGTATAAAATCAGGCAATCAGATACCGAAGGTTGTTGTTGATCACTCTTTTTACCCATAAAAATAGTACGTAGAACTTAAGGATGTTATATGGCAGGCCATTCAAAATGGGCAAATATTAAACACCGTAAAGCCCGTCAGGATGCAGTAAGGGGTAAGATATTTACCAAAATTATTCGTGAAATCGTTTCAGCTGCCAAACAAGGCGATCCCGATCCTGACAAAAACCCACGCTTACGTGCCGTTATCGAAAAAGCTCTATCCGTCAATATGACGCGCGACACGATTAATCGTGCTGTCGACCGTGGTACAGGCGGCGGCGATAACGAGAATATGGAAGAAGTCAGTTACGAAGGCTACGGTGTCGGTGGTGTGGCTGTATTGGTCGAAACCATGACTGATAACCTTAACCGTACTGTCAGCGAAGTACGTCATGCTTTTACCAAGAATGATGGTAATCTTGGCACATCAGGCTCAGTGGCGTATCTATTCACCAAACGTGGCGAAATCGCTTTTAACGATGTCAGCTTAGAAGATGAGGTCATGCTCGTTGCACTAGATGCGGGCGCCGTTGATATCGAAAATGATGGCGAAAGCTTACTCGTTATCACTGAATGGGAAAGTTTTGGTCAAGTCCAAGATGCCCTTAATGCGGCTGGTCTTATTTCTGACAACGCCGAGGTCACTATGTCACCATCTACCACGGCTGAGATCGACAATGTCGATGATGCTGAAAAGATCATAAAGATGATTGATATGCTAGAAGATGCTGATGATGTGCAAGAGGTTTATACTAACGTGAACTTCTCTGCTGACGTCATGGCTCAGCTTGAAGCATAAGCGTATTAATTGTTCAGTAAAAAGGGCCAGATACTAAAAGTATTTGGCCCTTTTTTATTAAGATAGATTTAGTTTTACGTCCAACTTCCTTCTAATGCTAGTAAATACTCTTTTTTATCTAGCCCGCCTGTATAGCCACCGAGCTTACCATTACTAGCAATGACTCGATGACAAGGAACGATGATACTAAAAGGATTTTTACCATTAGCCTGCGCAACCGCACGGAATCCCTTTGGACTGTTGACACGCTGCGCAAGTGTGGCATAGCTGATGGTTTCTCCATACTCAATACCTTGTAGTGCCTGCCACACTCTTTGCTGAAACTCAGTACCCATAGAGAAGTCTAGAGGTAAGTCCAACGTCTTACGTTTACCATCAGCATAGTCTTTGAGTTGGAATATCGTTTCAATTAATAACGCTTGAACAGGTTCATTCATGCTTAGGCTATTTCTATCTATAAAAGTAAAGTCTTCATCTGTCAGGCCATAGTACTTTTTAAGTTTGGGTACAGATTTTGAGCTATGCCATGAGTTACCTGCCAGCAGCCAGTTGGCTTCAACAAGCATAGACTGACCATGCTCATTGACACGAGCAATTAGCGTTAATCGATATGACCCAAAGGCTGCGGTGGTAACTATCATAGCGTCTACTTCCCTATTATCTTAAAAATGATTTACCAATTAAAACTGGCTCTCTTATTCTTTATCGTCGGTCTCGAATAAGGCAGCGACAAATTGCTTCGGACTAAAAGAACGTAAGTCATCAATCGACTCACCCACACCAATATAGCGGATCGGTACATCTGTCGTTTCGGCAATATTAAACACCACGCCACCTTTAGCAGTACCATCTAGTTTGGTAATAGTGATGCCTGTCAGCGGCACAACTTTATTAAACAGTTCGACTTGGTTGATAGCATTTTGACCCGTGCCAGCATCCAGTACAATCATACCTTCATGCGGAGCACTTGGATCCGCTTTACGCATGACACGTACGACTTTCTCTAACTCTGCCATCAAATGTGTCTTGTTTTGCAGACGTCCAGCAGTATCGGCGATGAGCACATCGATATTTTTTGCTTTGGCTGACTGCATCGCATCAAAAATGACAGAAGCGCTGTCAGAACCATGACCTTGCGCCACAACTGGAATATGATTACGCTCGCCCCAAATCTGTAGCTGCTCAGTAGCTGCCGCACGGAACGTATCACCCGCTGCCAGCATAACTGATTTACCTTCACCCTGTAGACGCTTGGCAAGCTTACCAATCGTTGTGGTTTTCCCCACCCCATTAACACCTACTACCAATATAACAAATGGCTTTTTGCTAGTATCAATCACCAATGGCTCAACTTTTGGCGTTAGGATATCAACCAACTCACTTTGCAATGCTTTATATAGAGAATGTGCATAAATCAAGTCACCACGATCTGTCTGCTCAGTAAGGCTCTTGATGATACGGTTCGTCGCGTTGACGCCAATATCGGCTACCAATAGCTGATCTTCAACTTCTTCTAATAGCTCGTCATCAATCTCTTTACCACCGATTAAGATACTGACCATGCCTTCGGCTAAGTTTTTGCGTGACTTACTGAGGCCCGTTTTCATACGGTTGAACCAGCTGCCTTTCTTCTTATTTTCTTCAGTCTCTTGTGACTCTGTAGCGGACTCTTTTGCAGTATCTGCCTGTACGTCGCTGTTAGCCACTGGGTTTACGCTTGGCGTATCACCCAATTGTTCTTGCAACGGCATAGCGGGAATGGTTGACGCAGTATTAGTTTGACTTGTAGCGGCGGCTGTCTCTTTAGCGCTTGAAAAGCTTTCAGAATTACCTTTAGGGACATTATGCTCTTCTGTCATGACAATTGGCGTCGCCAAAGCAATATTTTCTGCAGCATCATTGCTAGAGACGTCCTGGTTTACCGTACTGTCCTTTTGTGGCGCAATACTCTCTGTCTCATCAATAATGGGCACAGATTGCACTGGTAGACTGGGTAAGGTAATATCATCGTCATCTAAGTCGTCAAGACCAGCATCAAGGTTAATGACTACGCGGTTGCTATTGTTTGGGTTGTTCATAAGTTTGCCCTAAAAGTTATCACGATTAATTATTTGTTTATTGTTAATGGATTTGCATATTGTCATCTGGCTACGAGCGACATAATATCTAGTTTTGACCTATTTTAGCATAATTCAAGTCATGCTCAGCCCTTACCCTATTAGACTATCGTCAAAATTTATCTGTTTAAAAAATCACTCGATGATTTGAGAAAGTTTTGCTTAAGGTTTGGACACAAAATTCTGACCTGTTACTTGTCAGACTTCGCCTACTCTACCAAGACTTATTCGATAAATACTTATTAGGAATCCGTTATGTCATTACTCTCTAAGCACTACAAAAAAATCAGCAGCATCAGTGTGGCTGCTTTATTAACGACGACTATATTGGTGACAGGTTGCACCACGACGCAAGAGTTTAGACCGACTGCTAGCGTTATGGTTGGTGCTCAGACTTCTTTGTAATGTCTTCTATCACTATGATTAGCATTTAATTCTTCTATTATTATTCTATATAAGTAGACCATACCATGCCATTGTCTTTACCTATAGCAGCTGCGCCATTACGCATGGCTTGTGCCTTAGCAGTAGCAGCGTCACTTACTGCGTGTCAAACCAACACGATGCCTACTAATTCTGCAACCGCGACAAGCTCAATCACAACAGATAGCTTGGCTCAAAACATATCAGATGAGAATAAAACGAGCAAAGACACAAAGCCGTCTGAGTTGACAATGGACATGTCAGGTCGACATGAATACCAATTAGAAAATGGTCTAAAAGTCGTCATAAAAGAAGACCACCGTGCCCCAATCGCTATGACACAAATCTGGTACCGAGTGGGCTCGGCAGATGAGCCTCTTGATAAAGGTGGTATCTCTCATTTACTCGAGCACATGATGTTTAAGGGCACGACCAATGTCTCTAGTGATGATTATGAGCGGCTAATTGCTAAGTTTGGCGGCGTCAACAATGCCTTTACCAGTTATGACTATACAGGATACTACGAGCTATTCCCTGCCAATCGTATGCCGTTAGCGCTGGAGCTTGAAGCAGATCGCATGAAAAACCTTATATTCGATGGCAAAGAATTTGCCAAAGAGCATCAAGTGGTCATGGAAGAGCGCCGCCAACGTACTGATGACAATCCGCTTGCCAAAGCGTATGAGTCATTTCGTCTGCTGGCCTTACCTGACAGCCCAAAAGGCGAATCTGTCATTGGGCCTATGAACGAGCTAGAATCGATTAAACTTTCAGATTTAAAAGACTGGTATAAGACATGGTATGCACCAAATAATGCGACATTAGTCATCGTCGGCGACGTGCAACCACAAGAAGTACTTACTCAAGTCAAGCGTTACTTTGGTGATTTAGAAAAAAGCAACCTACCCAAACGTACCTCTGTAACTCAAAAAGGCTTCCGTGGTTATCAAAAGGTAGACTCTGAGCAAGCCGTTCAAGTGCCCGTTCTACTGATGGGTTACAACGTGCCAAGCCTTGCCACGGCAGGCTCAAACAATGAAAAACAAGCTTATGCCCTGTCACTTGCGCAAGATGTGCTCGATGGCGGCTTATCTGCACGCTTAGAAAGTCGATTGATACGTGAGCAAGGTATATTGACGACGGTTGGTACTTCTTACGACTTGCTAGATCGCGGTGATGGGCTGTTTTTGATTCAAGCAACACCGCGTGAAGGCGTTAGCTTAGAGCAAGCACAACAAGCCATAACCTCAGAAATAGAAAAGTTAAAAACCGATCCTATTGCCGATGACGAAATCAGTCGTGCCAAGACCAATACGGTTACTGGTTTGATCTATGCGCAAGACAGCATGGAAGGACAAGCACGTATGATAGGCTCGTTACAATCTATCGGTCTAGATGACAGACTGCTTGCTAAACTGCCAACTAAGCTCGACGGTATCAGTGTGGCTGACATTCAGGCTGCTAGTAAAAAGTATTTGGTCAAAGACAACTTAACGGTGATGCATGTCGTGCCACCTAAAGATAATAAAACTCCAGCAAAATAGTAGCTACCTATTATCAAACGTCTCATAAAAATGGCCATAACACCGTATTCTTAATAAGAAGAAACTCATGATTCAGAATAAATACGACTATAAAGTCAGACAACAAGCTTTTAATATTACTTCACCCTCTATAAGAAGCACTATCGCATCTAAAAAGCGAGCCTACCTCAGTGCTAGCGTAATTTTTGCTTTTGGTATCTTGGCTACTCCCGCGCAGGCAGATGCAACAGCTGCTGAAGATTACCGGGCACCTGCTGCAGTCGATGCAAGTGCGCCAATTGCGGCTCTATCTAAACTGACCAGTTTAGACGATGACAAACCTTTAAAAGTCACCGTACCGACCATTCAACAGTTTAAGACCAAGTCTGGCGTACCTGTTATGTTTGTACAAACGACTACCTTGCCAATTGTCGATGTTGATTTGCGTTTTAATGCTGGTAGCGCGCGTGATGGTAGTATCAAAAAAGAAGGTTTTGGTATTGCTAATATGACAGCGACGATGCTCGAACAGGGCTCAAAAAGTCTAGATGAAAACGCATTTACACGTGCAGTGGAAACATTGGGCATCAATCTAAGCAGTAGCGCGTATAAAGATATGTTTATCGTTTCACTGCGTAGCTTATCCGATGACAAGCACCTCCTGCCAGCCATTGACTTAATGACACAGATGGTAAGTGAGCCTACGTTTGACGAGCAAGTTCTAGCACGCAATAAAGCAAGACTGTTGGTAGGCCTGCAGCAACAAAAACAAGATCCCAATAGCCTAGCAAGTATCGCTTTCAATGATGCTTTGTACGGTACTCACCCTTACGCGCATCCATCAGTAGGCACGCTAGAAAGCGTGCCTACGATTGAGAAACAACAACTGGTAGACTTTAAGAACAAATATCTGGTAGCAGCAAACGCGTCTGTTGCTATGACAGGTAACCTGACATTAGAACAAGCAAAAAAACTGGCAGAAAACATCACTGCTAAATTGCCTACTGGCCAAGCTGCCACTGACTTACCTGAGCCAAAACCGCTGACTAAAGCACAGCACGTTCATATTCCATTCCCAAGCACTCAAACCACTGTCCTTATGGGACAACTGGGTAGCAAACGGGCAACCGACCCAATAGCACAGCAACAGCAAACCAACTTTGCTGTTGGAAACGAAGTTATGGCAGGCAGTGATTTTAATGCGCGGCTAATGACGGAGGTGAGACAAAACCTTGGCTATACTTATGGAATTTCGGGATCGATGAATCCAATGCTCTCTCGAGGTCCCTATCAGATTGGTTTTTCGACACGTAATGACAAGGCGCGTGCGGCCATTGATGCAAGCTTAGCGGTTATCAACGAAACGCTGGACAAGGGTATCACCAATGAGGAGATGCACTTAACTACAGATAATCTTAAAAACAGCTTTCCGATGGGATTTGCAAGCAATGCAGGTATTAATGGCTTACTCGGAATGATGAACTTTTACCAATTACCGAATAATTACTTAGCTGACTATACCAATCGCATCGATCAAGTCACACTTTCAGAGGTCAATCAAACCATGCGAGATACGCTAAAGCCTGATAACTTTTTGATAGTTACGGTTGGGCAAGAAGACCCTTGGAAAGACAAGAAAACTGTAAAGAAAACCAGTAAGAAATAATTAACTGGCAAGTAGTGTGAAAAGGATAAAACTTATTAACCAAGTGGACGTGTTATGAGTGGTAAAGAGTACTACTCATAATTTCTACTTTAATATTTGAACTACTGTAATCTTTAAATAAGAAGCAGAACATTCCAAATGCTTAGTATTAGGAATACTTGGCCTCAGAGATACTCAACGCAACATCATAGACAAAATGCTCAGGTTTATGAGTAGCCCCATTATAGCTTAAACGGATAATATGCTTATCATAAGACGTCACTTCATAATTACCGTTGGCGAAATTATGTAATGTTGGCACAATTAATAGCGCTTCTATTTGGCGATCATCTACTTGTACGGAAAGACTCTGACCCTCTCGCGGATATAGAAAATAATCACAGTAATCATTTATCATGACTTCTGATATGCGCTCAATAACCTGACTACCTTTCTCTTCTTGAATCAGTTTGGGACAGACATCAGAGCGCTTAGATGCTAAACGAGCGTAAGAGTTCTTAATGCCATCTTCTATTTCTTTAGAACTTTGTATATGTCTATCAGATTCTATAGCAGGCTCATCTGTCATCAAAATACTATTTTCAAAAGACATCTCTGTACTACAAGCGCTAATAATCAGCACGGCTACAAGTGCAGAAATAAATAAAGCGCCATACTTATAGTTCGAGTGCAAAAAGCGCTGCTTATCGCTATTTAACTTATGATAGTTTTCTATTGTTGAGTGCTGCTTTTTCATAATTTTCGCTTAAAGTAAACGGGGTCTTTTTATTTATAGACTATAATGATATAAATACGGACAATAAATATATATCATTAAAGCATATTCTTTTGATTCCAAACAAATTTTCAGTGAACTTATGCGTATAACTCATTCGCATTACTTAAAAATTGCAAAATTAGTAGCTTTCAGTAACTAGAGAGATTAGAAAGTATGTACTCATTCTTTGTTTTATCATAATCAACGCACATTCATAATATCATCTCACTGCCAACGATCAATCTAATAGCGGCATGAGGAAGAGCTACTAGCGTGATTAAACCCCCACTTACGGTAGCCATCAGTATCTAAATGAATAGCCCCTGTTGCATATAAACCTAGACCAAAATTATAAGACTGTCCCTGATATTGCCAAAATTGACACAATCCATCATGCATGGTACTCAAGCGCCATAAATTGTCTTCGTATTCAGGCACCCAGATATCGATAGCGCTCGCATTCATATGCTTACTACCGTCTGCCCCACCTGCACAATCATTCAAACCTGGATTACGATATACCGAACGTATCTCACTGCTGAGTGGTAAAATACCTTGGTTTTTCAATTCACTATAAAGGCGCAATGTTGGTACAATATTAGACCATAACTCCTGAGGCGGCAGTTGATACGGCTCATACCCGCATTTGCTCCAACTACGGGCAGTCGTCAGCAGTTGAGACAATGGTGGTACATTCTGTGACCCGACTCGTGAACTGAGATAACGCTCATACTCTGCTACTTGTCTGACACGATAGCTATTGCTATTTAACCATGCGTTAAAGTCCATACTCATAGAATCGTTATAAGCACCATTATAGGTGTTGTTTGCTGTACTATAAGTAGTACCGCGTCTCACTACATTTACACGTTTGTTTTCTTCAATGGACAACCTAGCATCAATCTCGAAATCCCGCTGTTTTTGTACAATCAAGTTTTGCATACTGTCGCCATTTGATGCACTCGCACCACTTAACATGGTGACACCAGAACGCTGATTTGAGCTGTTGGTAGAAGGTGTTATATACGCATTACTGTTATTGCTTGTACCACTACTTTGACGTATTTGAATACGGCGTTCACTATCGTCACTGATAATAACGGCATGAGCACTGACACTGCCAGCACACAGGATAAGGGTGATAATAGGTTGGCAAATTTGCCTATACGCATGGATTTTTGATTTTATCATTGCAAGAAACTACCGCTAAAAACGTTTTATCGATACTATCAAATTTTCAACAAGCAGGCTAAACTATCGCTTCTAATTTGAAGTCCAATATTGATAATTAACACTTATCCTTACAACTTTTATAATAGAGTGACTTTATTACTTACTTGTGAGTTATCTAGTCGTTGATTACTCTCATACTTCTATTAGAGTCGGTACTTTTAAGTATGCTTCTCATCATTATTTATAATGAGATAATTTAGTTAGTACTTCCCTCCTACACCAATTGTTAGCCAAATTCTGCCTATGTCTTCTAACCCGCAATATCGTTTTTCACGTCAGAGCCATCATTTGGGGCAAGGTCATGCACCAACATTATGGCAACGTATTCATATTGACCCATGGTTAACTTTACTGTTATTGACGGTTTGTTGTATTGGTCTGACGATTCTATACAGTGCCGCAAGTCAAGATATTGGTATGGTCATTCGCCAAATGGTCAGTTACGGTGTGGCATTCGCTGTGATGTTTACCATGGCACAGATACCGCCCAGTCTCTATCGTACTTTCACGCCTATATTTTATGTCTTAGGACTTATATTATTAGTATTGGTAGATATTATCGGTGAAGTACGTATGGGTGCTCAGCGCTGGATCAATTTGCCTGGGTTCGGTAGTGTGCAGCCTTCAGAGTTTATGAAGCTCGGCATGCCAATGATGTGTGCTTGGTTTTTGTCTAAGCGTGATTTGCCACCGTCAGCGTCTAGCATTGCTATTACCTTGGCATTGATCATTGTACCGGTGCTATTAATTGCTAAAGAGCCTGATCTTGGTACATCATTACTGGTCGCTGCTAGCGGCATATTTGTGCTTTTCTTAGCAGGCCTTTCATGGCGATTGATTTCTGCTGCTGTAATTTTAGCTGTACCGTTTATAGCATTTGCTTGGAACTTTTTACTCCACGACTATCAGCGTACACGGGTATTGACACTCCTTAATCCTGAAGCAGATGTACAAGGTGCTGGGTGGAACATCATTCAATCGAAGACAGCCATTGGTTCTGGTGGTCTTACTGGAAAAGGCTATCTGGAAGGCACGCAATCACACCTACATTTTCTACCAGAAGGCCATACTGACTTTATTATTGCCGCCTTCTCCGAAGAGTTTGGTTTGCTCGGCGTGATGCTACTGATGTTCATTTATTTCTGCCTTTTATCACGCGCCTTATACATCGCCTTCACCCATCCTGATGTTTATAGCAGATTGTTGGCTGGTGCTATCGCTATGTCTTTCTTTGTTTATATATTCGTCAATGTCGGCATGGTTGGCGGCATTTTGCCTGTCGTAGGTGTTCCACTACCATTCATTAGTTATGGTGGTACGGCTATCGTGACTCTGATGGCAGGATTTGGCTTGCTCATGTCTATCCATACACATAAATCTGGCTAACTGATATCAAAAATTCTTTATATTACTTACTTTTGTAATAAATAATGTCATCGATTTTTTATTGTTGCCAAATCAATTGTGTTTCCTTGTCTATAATGCGAGTGCTCCTAAAAAAGAATAGCATTCAGAAAGACTCTGATCTTAATACTATTCTTTTTTAATACTCGTCATTTTTATATGACCTATACTTATTCTTATAACTATTAAATTTACAAGTTAGTCTTACTATTTCGTTATTGCTCCCATAAAATCTACTATTACTTAACAACTATTTCCATTGCTCATCTCTTGATGATAGATGCGGAAATATTTTATTCCTTGTTTTTTACAAAAAATTGCGTTAACCTCGTTTTACTGTACTTTGATACATAACCCGTACATAGCTACTAATAAACTTTGCATTTAAATATATTTAGGTTGTAGCGTAGCCGTATAGTTAGCATCTTGTAGATTTCAGACTTTCAAATGCACTACTTAATTAACGGTTTGATAACAAAGCGACACGCGATGTCTTCTAGACTTTTTACTAATGTAGCCTTTTAAAGAAGTTTGTAGATCACACATAATGTAAATACGACATATAGTGACATTACTACTCAGTTTGCACTGTGTATTCAATGTTTATCGCTAACTATCATTTAAGCGTATCTTCAGTCACTTTAGCTCTATTTCTGCTAAACACTGATGATAATGAAATGAAAAATTACCATATATTAATATCTATAAGAGCCATTCCTTAATCAATATGAAAACAACAGATTAATGCCATGCTCAATCTAAAATATTTAGAGTTAGGTTTTGATGTATAAGTTATAGAGGTATTTATGAACAAGCGTTTATCTGGTTTACTTACAGTTTCAGCAATGTTGTTTGCAGGCTCTGCAGTCGCTACCAATGCGAATGCTGTAGAAGCAAAGACCACACTTGCTATGATTTCGCAAGATAACGCCTCCCACATTGACCGCGTACTTGGTGAATTAAGCCGTCAACATGATGGTGCATCAAGTTTGGTAAAGTCAGCCCGTCAGCCGACTTCATTGGCGCTTAGCAGCTCATTATTAGCCAGTGATACGACACAAGTTACCAATGATGAAGACGTACTAGAGCGCCTAACAGCTGTCGCCTCTAACTCTGTCAGCAAATTTAAGCAGACTGGACTTGCGTCTTGGTATGGTCGTAAGTTTCATGGTCGCAAGACTGCCAGTGGCGAAACTTTCGATATGAACGGTTTAACTGCAGCGCATCGCTCATTGCCGCTAAACTGCTATGTCAAAGTTACTAACAAGACTAATGGCAAAAGTGTCGTAGTAAAAGTGAACGATCGCGGCCCATTCCATGGTAACCGTGTATTAGATTTATCTTATGGTGCTGCCAAAAAACTTGGTATTACAAGCAAAGGCGTGGGTAACGTTGCTATCGAGCGCGTTGCAGGACCTTAATTTTAAGTCTCGGTTTTAAAGACCAATAATATTACTAGCCTATATAGCAAAAAAAGCCTAACTAATGATTAGTTAGGCTTTTTTTATGGTTCATATTTATCGCTCTATGCTAATAGTAGCGACTAAACCACTCAAAACAAAGTACTATTAGTCCTATGTACTTTATAACTCAAATGCGCTTTCAATAGCATCATCGAGTCGCTCAACAGCAATCACATTGATACCTTTAAACTGAGGCGCATCTTTAGCAGGTGCATTGGCCTTTGGAATGATGGCATGCTTAAACCCATGTTTCATCGCTTCTTTCAAGCGCTCTTGTCCATTAGGTACTGGGCGAATCTCGCCCGATAGACCGACTTCGCCGAATACTGCTAATGAAGATGGTAGCGCTCTCTCTTTAATACTTGAAGCACAAGCCAACAGTACGGCCAAATCAGATCCTGTCTCTATGACTTTGACGCCACCAACGACGTTGACGTAGACATCTTGTCCACTGGTATGTATCCCGCCATGGCGATGCATCACTGCTAATAGCATGGATAAACGTTGGAAGTCTAAACCCAGTGCCATTCTTCTAGGCGAACCTTGTGAATCATCGACCAAGGCCTGCACTTCTACTAATAACGGTCTTGTTCCTTCACGGCTGACCATCACCACAGATCCCGCAACAGGTTTATCGTAACGACTCAAAAATATCGCTGATGGATTGGCGACTTCTTTGAGCCCCATATCAGTCATACCAAAGATACCCAACTCATTAACCGCACCAAAGCGATTTTTGACCGCACGAATCATACGAAAACGCGAGTCAGACTGGCCTTCAAAATAAAGTACGGTATCAACCATATGCTCCAATACTCGCGGACCCGCTAGCGTGCCTTCTTTGGTTACATGCCCTACTAAAAATAGCGCTGTACCTGTTTGCTTAGCATAGCGCGTCAAAATCGCTGCAGACTCTCTAATCTGACTGACACCACCTGGTGCAGAGTTGATAGCGTCCGTATAAATCGTCTGAATAGAATCAATAATAGCGATGGCTGGCTGCTCTTGCGTTAATGCAGCACAAATGGTTTCTACGTTAGTTTCGGCCAGTACACGCAGTCTATCAGCAGGCAAGTCTAATCGTTTGGCTCGCATGGCCACCTGTGCAAGTGATTCTTCACCTGTCACGTATAACGCACTACCTGCCAATGAATCAGCACGTGCCATATTGGTCGCTGTTTGCAGCAAGATCGTTGACTTACCAATACCTGGATCACCACCGATTAACACCACAGAACCTGCCACTAGTCCACCGCCGAGTACGCGATCAAACTCACTGATACCGGTTGGTAGGCGCGTGTCGAGCGTCACACTTACTGCATTAAGCGGCATGACAGCACTGTGAGTACCGGAGTAGTTACCAGTTGGCGCACTGGTGCCACGAGTAGCAGCTCGTGCGTTATTGGGCTTCGCGGTGCTTTTATTGTGATGTGGCATGCTGACATTTGGGGCTTCGACCAAGCTATTCCATTCCCCGCAATCCGTACACTGTCCAGCCCATTTACCAAAATGCGCACCGCAATGCTGACAGACATAGCTGCTTTTATTTTTTGCCATAGCTTATAAGCCTTATTCAGAGGATCAATCGAGAATAATGAAGGTAATAATGTCACGCTTTATAAGCGCTGATTCAAAAATATTTTTCATGATAAGCCAGCCATTGGTTTTGCAAGCTGTACTTGAAAGAGGATGGTGTTAATTGTAGAGATATTAATTGTAGATATAAGTAGTAACTGGCTTATAAGCTCTATATAAAATAGTTTTAGCCAGCTCTATTAGTTAATCAGAAAATACAAAACTGTTGGTATAAATTTTACGCAGCGTTTGGAAAGCAAAATGCATAGGAAGTAAGGAAAACCTATACCAGCATAACTCTACTTTAGTAGCTCTGTTTTACTCTGAACCGATTTTATAAAATAGAGTATGAGATAAGGGATTTAACGCTCTCACTTATACTTGGAAGTCTTTACCTAGATAAACAGATTTTACTAAATCATTTTCTAACACTTCAGCCGAAGTGCCTTCTGCAATGATAGCCCCTTCTGATACGATATAAGCTTTTTCACAAATAGCCAGCGTATCTCGAACATTGTGATCGGTGATTAAAACGCCAATGCCGCGATTCTTTAACGTTAAAATAACGTCTTTGATATCGCCGACAGAGATAGGATCTACCCCTGCAAAAGGCTCATCCAATAAGATAAACTTAGGATCAGCGGCCAATGCTCGCGCAATCTCACAGCGACGACGCTCACCGCCTGACACGCTCATACCCTGAGACTTGCGCACATGTTCTAAATGGAACTCGCCAATCAACTTTTCAAGTTCTTGCTGCTGTTCAGCTTTACTTAATTCTGTGCGAGTTTGTAGGATAGCTAAGATGTTATCTTCGATAGACAGTTTACGAAAGATTGATGCTTCTTGTGGTAGATAGCCGATACCCGCACGCGCACGCTCGTGCATTGCGTATTTAGATAAATCCATTTTACCTAGCGTCACACGGCCTTTATCCATATTGACCAGTCCCACCACCATATAGAAGCTAGTTGTTTTACCCGCACCGTTAGGTCCCAACAATCCGACGACTTGACCCTGTTCGACAGAAAATGAAACGTCTTTGACCACCCAACGCTTACCATAGCGCTTGCCTAGATTTTGCATAGTCAATCGAGCGACAGGCGCCGTATTGGTATTTGATGCCGATAGGTCTAGATTTTTATCATCGCTCATAACTTACTCTTACTTTCACAAAATTTAAGCATTGCTAAAGGCAGACTTATTTACTCATAGCCTGTTTATTTGGATTAACGTACGCCACTTTGGTTTGTACCGTTATTAGGCGGGAATACCAATTCAACGCGCTGATTACCACCAGCAGTTGCTTCAACATCGCCTGCTTTTAGGCTATAACGGATAACATTACCAGCGAAGCTTGCACCATTTTGAACCAGTTTTGCATTGCCAGTTAGTGTAATAATCCCAGACACTGCGTTGTAGTCAATCTTATTAGCCTGCCCTTTTGCCAAGCCCTTTTCTTGCGTGACTACTTGCTGCATAGTCGCTGGACGGCCAGTTGCTACCGCTGAGTTAATGCTGCGCTGCTGAGAAAGATTGACCGTGATGTTATCGGCCGTCATCTTAAACGTACCTTGAGTAATAATGACATTACCTGCATAACTGGTCACGCCAGTACGCTCACTATAAGTGGCTTTATCTGCTAGCAATTTAATCTGCTGATTAGAATCTGATGGCAATGCATGACTATATAACGGTAGCGCCAATAACATTACCATTGGCAGTGCGCGCAATTTGTGCAAGCAGAGTGATGATGCGCGTAAAGTAGGCAAAAATTTAAGTTTCATATAAATAACTCATTTCATAATAGGTGGTAGGATTTGCAAACTTTATGCTAGCTGCTATTTTTTGACACAGTAAATAAGAAATACTTTAATTAAAATAATGCTTTGTCTTGGCGTTCAGATGGAGAAAAGGCAACAGCAACTTGGCCAAATTCATACTCTCCCGTCTCAAGATTGGCAGTCATACTAGAGGCTTCAAATCGATTCATGCCTTGTTCGATTTTCACAGGCGCGTCACTGTATACCTTGCCTGATTTCGTATTACCTTTTAGCGTACTACCGGTCACTTTTATCGGTTCAATATCAGGGGTACTCTTATTGCCTTCACTCACCAGTGTAAATCCACCTGATAAACTAAGCTCCCCTGTCTGTTGACTAATGGCTGCACTGCCCGCTTGAATACGATAGCGTTGCTCTGCAGATGGTTCCCAATTCATGGTAATGCCTGACATTTCATCCTGATTGGTCTCAGGATTATGCGTCAAAGACTCAGCGGTAAGCTCGTATTCGGTTTCACCTTGTTCATTGGTCTGTACAGCTTTGATATCGGTAGCTTCATAATCGACATCTGTCGTTTCAATATTGACTGGCGGCGTTACGTCGCCTTGCTGCTGAAAAAACCAACCCGCGATACCAGCAATAATTAAGGCTAATACAATTAAGACACGTGTATTCACGACTGTTTATCCTGAGTTTGCGCCTCATCAAGCGTGTAATGCGCGATAAAGCCTTGATAATGTCCATGACCTTTTAAAATAAGATCACATATCTCGCGCACTGCACCAGTACCGCCAGCACGAGTCGTTACCATGTCACTGCGCTTGATGACTTCAGCATGCGCGTTAGGTACGGTTGCCGCAAAGCCTACTGTTTGCATTGCTTTGATATCCGGTAAATCATCACCTATATAGGCACAGTCGGCAGCAGTGATATTCAGGGCAGGATCTAGAGAGGACAGCAGCTCGTTTAGTGCAACAAGCTTATCATCACGGCCTTGCACCACATGGTTGATGCCCATTTCTGCTGCGCGCTTGTCTACCATCGCACTACTACGGCCGGTAATAATGGCTGTCAAAATACCGTAGCGTGCTAACGACTTAACACCCACACCATCGTGTACAGAGAACGCTTTGGTCTCAACACCATTGGCATCATAGATAATTTGACCATTGGATAAAATACCATCGACATCCATGACCAATAATTTTACTTGTCCGGCTTTTTGTATCAAGTCCTGCATTATTTGTCTCTTTTTAATATTTATTTTCGAAGCATTATTCTATATAGCTTAACTATTTCAACGGCAACTCACAAACCTTATTTGACCCCAGCTTGCAGCAAATCATGTACAGTAATAATAGCTTCTAAACGATCTTCATCATCAATAATCAATAACTGGCTAATACCACTCTCATTCATGACACTCAGCGCATCTGACGCACGCATCGTTTTACTGATATGGCGTGGATTACTGACCATTACTTCATGCATTGGCGTTTGTAGATCGATACCTTTTTCTAACCCTCGGCGCAAGTCACCATCTGTGAACACACCGACGACCTTATTGTTATCATCAGTCACTACGGTCATGCCCAAGCGACCAGCAGACATGGTAAATAAAGCTTGTTGCAATGGGGCCTGCTGATGAATCAAAGGCAAGTCTTCTGAATTGGTATGCATCAAATCTTCAACACGCGTCAATAGCTGACGACCCAGGGCACCAGCAGGATGCGATAATGCAAAATCTTCAGAAGTGAAATTACGTGCATGTACTAAAGCCACCGCCAATGCATCTCCGAGCGCCAAAGTAGCCGTCGTACTGGAGGTAGGCGCTAGATTAAGTGGACAAGCCTCTTGCGATTGACCTAGCGTTAATACAATGTCAGCTGCTCGCGGTAGCATACCGCGCTTATCACGACTAATACTGATGAGAGGAATATTTAGATGTTTGACCACTGGCAATAGCATCTTGATTTCATCTGACTCACCTGAATTTGAAATAGCAAGCAGCACATCACCCTTTACCAGCATTCCCAAGTCGCCATGCCCTGCTTCACCAGGATGCATAAAAAAAGCAGGCGTACCAGTTGAGGCAAAAGTTGCTGCAATCTTGCGTCCAATTAATCCGGACTTACCCATGCCTGTGACTACCACTCGACCCTTACAAGTCAGAATGATGTCACATGCTTGTGCAAATCTGTCGTCAATCTGCTCTGTTAGCAATGCTAACGCAGATATTTCGGTATTAATGGCCTCGATAGCAGTAGTAATAAATTGCTCATGGGTTAAGTTGTTTTTGGTATCACTCATGGATCCGCTCTGTTTTTATAATGAATCAATACTCTATTTTACTACACTATGTTTCATATTAGTAATGGTCTACAAAATCTACACTAATATAGTGCTTCGTACTGGACAAATAGCTTGCTGCTATTTATACAAAAAAAACCCACTATTATCAGCAGGTTTTAAACGAATAAATCATGTCTTAATGTTTTTTGAGATAACATGCTCGATTAGGGCAATTAGTTAGCTATTGTTATCATTAGAACCGTCGTTTGGCTTATCTTCAAAGCCTGTGTTATCTGCCGTGGCATCAAAGCCACGATCTTGACCAAAACCACCACGCTCAAATCCGCGCTCTTGACCTTGACCAAAGCTACCGCGTTCAAAACCACGATCTTGACCTTGGCTAAAACCACCGCGATTAAATCCACTGCGACTCGATGCAAAACCACGTTCTTCAAAGCCACTAGCAGCAGGGTTACTACCACGTTCAAAGCCACCGCCTTGATATCCAGTCGGTGCTGCGCTCTGCGGCTGAGCACTTGCACCTGTCGTCGTACTACTACGCGGGTTACGCGCTGGCACGACTGTTGAGATGGCATGTTTATATACCATTTGGCTCACTGTGTTTTTCAGGAGAACAACATATTGATCAAATGATTCAATTTGGCCTTGTAATTTAATACCATTTACCAAAAAAATAGAGACAGGAATGCGATCTTTGCGCAGCGAGTTCAAGAACGGATCTTGTAAAGTTTGTCCTTTTGACATGAAATCTCTCCTAAATATTATATAGTTATGTTTTGAGTGCCAATTATTTTAAGTGTTAATTTAATTATAATGGCTAAAAGGTAGATACAATAAGGTGTTTTCTTTATAAAACGTATCTAAATAAATATTCGTTGCTCTTAAGTGATTCCACTTTATCGCGAATACGTTATTATTGTAAATAATTAAGTAACTAGTTGTTTCGTTAATACTTTCTGTCTACAAAAGTTCATAACCTAGACATCATAACAATGCTCAACGTACTGAGCCAAATTATAACAGCTATCTATGCCAATTTTTGAAACTAATTGTGTTAGCTATCATTGCACCCTAAGACAAGTACTCTCGTGCTTCGGCCATGGTTTCAAACGTTTGTAATATCATACGACTGCTAGCATCAGCCCCGCTCTCAGAGTCTGCTATCCCACTTGATGATGCACTGGGCAGTTGCATTACCTTTCTCAGCCACGTGTACTGACGTTTTGCTAGCTGTCTTGTAGCATATAATGCCTTATTTTGCATTTCCTGACAAGCAAGCGCCTCGGTCTCTTGGTTAGCCATGTTTGGTTGAGCAGCCGACTTAACAACATTATCTGAGATTTCTTTTTCTTCCTTGACAGCTGTATGCTTTCTAAAAGCTTCATAAAATTGAGCTTTATCAAGATGAGTCTCATCAAATATCGGATGATCAATGTGCACCAAGTATTCTAGTACTTGCCTGTAGCCCACACAGCGCATTGACGGCATATTAGGCGTGAGCGGATACTTTTTTAGTAAGTCTATGACTTCAGCTACTAGCCCTTCATTCCACATGATATCTAGGCGTTGTTCGATACGATTATGTAGCCATGAACGATCTGGCATTACCGATAGCGCATGCCACTGCTGATTCGGATTATGTGCCAATGCTTGCTTTGGCTTGCGCTGCCAGTCACTTATTGGAATATTTGTTTGTAGATAGACTTCAATTGCTCGCGTGATACGCTGAGTATCAGTAGCATTCAAGCGCTCATGACTTATAGGGTCTATACTACCCAAATAATCATATAGAGCGCTAATACCTTCCTCTTGACGCCACTGCTCTACGCGCGCGCGTACGCTGTCATCGCTATCGGGCACAGGAGATAATCCATCGAGTAGCGCCATGTAATACATCATGGTACCGCCCACTAATAATGGTATCTTGCCATTTCTATAACATTCGTCAATGAGACGGGCAACATCACTGACAAACTCAGCCACACTATAGCTTTGCATAGGATCAATGATATCGACCAAATGATGTGGATAACGCGCTAGCTCAGCCGCTGTTGGCTTGGCTGTGCCAATGTTCATGTCACGATATATCAGTGCTGAGTCCACAGAAATTAATTCAAAACGGCCAGTATCGTATAGCTCGTACGCCAGTGACGTCTTGCCGCTAGCAGTTGGTGCCATAAGACAAACCACGCTGTTATCCGTCAATTTGTGAGGTAGGCTATCAGACGAATGTTGCATAAAGTGGCCTTTCATAATATATGGATAACTCAAATAACGATGGGTTTGATTGCTTTAAGATGTTGTAATTATTTTCAGATATTCAGGATAGCATTAGCTTTACTAAACGATGGCTATCTATCGCTTTAATAGCATTGTTCATAATTATTTCAGCAAGATCATTCACGAAAACCATTGAATCTTGCGCAGACATTTGCGTATTGACCGTCATAAGTTGCTGATTAATCTTAGTAGCACTGTTTGGCAACCTATCTTTTTTGAATACTTGCTGACTATAGGTAAGTGATTCAAATAACTGGCTTACTTTAAGCTGCCAGTCTTTAGCACTTATCAATACACACTGCCCTTGGTGATAAAATAACAGCCAAGGTAGACTTCTATCCTCTGTGCTTGAGTCAATACCAATAGTCTCTACGTTTTTAATAATATCTAAGCAAATTGGTAAAGATGCAGAAGTAGCTGCTCCATCAGAATAATATGAAGTGTTGTTGTTACTGTTGTTACTGTTGTTACTTTGGTCTGATCGCTCATTGATATGAGATCGCAATGACTCTTGCAATGAAGGATTACTTGAAAGTGATTGGTTTGCAGTAGACTGATAAGACTGTCTAGTAGATTCTACTTGATTATTCTGCCTTTGGTTATTGCTAGACTGACTACTTGAGATGGGCGTTTCAGACGAACAACCTTCAGAAGCATTGTTATTTACCCGTTCCGTAGATTTGTATTGACTGTCAGTTTCGGTCGTCGCTACGGACGCAGATGCAGACCCAAACTTAGCTACATCAATCGTTTTCAACTGCGTACGAACTGTATGGCCTAAGTGCGCCATAATATTATTCAATGGACTGATTTTGATACGTTGTTTAGATGGATGTACATTGATATTTAACCATTGGGTTGGTAAATCAAAATACAGTGCATACCCCATACCTGCTAGCTGCGCACCTTGTGCCAGTTGACGTATTTGATTGCTAATCAACGCTTCTTTTACCAGTCTACCATTTACATAAATCAGCTTTGGTAAGTCAGATTTGTCATGATGTAGCGGCCATAACCAACCACTAATCGCTGCTTGATTAACATTGCTATCATCGTACGCTACAGAAGACTGCACCAGACTCGACAAATCTATCGATATTGCTAATGCATTATCTGTTAACGCCATACCAGTCGCTTGTTCCAACCGCGGCAGTGGTAAGCGACTGTCATTATTGTCATTGTTACCACTAATACTCGTAGCACTTGCAGATAATGATAGCCGCTGTTTATTGTCATGAAAAAGTGTCAAAGCAACATCGGCACGCGCCAGTGCGACTTCTCGGACAATGTTTTCGATATGACCGAATTCAGTAGCAATAGATTTCAAATTGCCACGGCGGGCAGGCACATTGAAATACAAATCTTTTACGACAATCGTGGTACCACGGTTATGCACAACTGGTAAAAGTTTCGGTGTGTCATCCAATACGCCAGCGACCTGTAATTGACGACCGATACCGCTCTCATCATGACTACTGGTTAAGGTCAAACGCGAGACAGCAGCCATCGCCGCTAACGCTTCACCGCGAAAACCCAACGTCGTAATACCATGCAAATTAGCAACGTCAGCAACCTTACTGGTCGCATGACGAGTGATGGCCATGACCATATCATCAGGATAAATGCCCACCCCATTATCCACTACTTCAATCAAACCCATACCGCCTTGAGTGATGCGCACCTCAATATTGGTCGCGCCTGCATCGATGGCATTTTCCAGTAGCTCTTTGACAACTGCTGCTGGACGTGTCACCACCTCACCTGCTGCTAACTGATTGATTAACAACGGCGATAGTTTTTTGATGCGGGTATTAGGATGATTATCTGGCATGGATAGATGTCATATTCTTGGAAGGTAGCGATTGGTGTAATTTAGATATTCATTTAGATGATAAGTTGCGATAGATCTAAGCCCTGCGCTTGACCTGCCTTTGACAGTCTCAACTGCACTTGGCGAGCTTCAGTGCCATTATCATCGCTTACACTTTGAGTCATATCGATAAATAACGTGGGCGGCGGAAGATAGCTATCAGCACGGCTAGCCCATTCGATGATGACTAATGCTTCAGGCTCATCCAGATACTCGTCAAATCCAATAAAAGACAGTTCTTCTGGATCTTGGAGACGATATAAATCTGCATGATAAACTGGCTTGATCGAACCATCTTTTCGCTGAATACTATAAGGCTCAACTAAGGTATAGGTTGGACTTTTTACCGCACCTGTATGACCAAGCGCTTGTAACCAATAACGCGTCAATGTCGTTTTACCAGCGCCCAAGTCCCCTGCCAGCCACACGCTACCTGTCAGTGGTAATGTCGCTAATTGCTCAGCCAATGATTGAGTATCTTGCTCAGAGTTTAGTATCAGAGTCTTTAAGTATTTACCATTTTCTATAGATTGAGCATCACACATCAGACTGAACCTGCTCTGTCTGTACCTGCATGGTCACAGTTGGATTGGTAAAGCTTTCACCGCGAATCAGCTTGGCATATAGCTCAGAGTCAGTCCACTCAACACGAACCTGCTCACTGAATTCAAAATCTTCTAAGACCAGTTTACCCATTTGATCATTTGCAACATCATCAGCAAAGCACTGCGCATACCCCGTCGCTGTCTCATGGGCAATCACTGAGTATACGCTGACATCAGCTTCGCCATTTTGCATTTGTGTCTGGCGCAGTATTTCTTGCGCCCAAAAGAATATCACTCGTGAAAACTGCTCTGCCGATGGTGAAACTGGCAAGCTTATCCAACGTGCGCTAAATTTCTTACACGCTGCGACATACTCAGGATCATCTTTGTTCCAAAAACAAATAGCATGATCAAAGCTATCAATAATGTCTTTGATGGAAGATTTTAGCAGACCAAAGTCGTAAACCATTTGCCCATGGTCTAAACGAGTGGCCTCAAGAATCAGCTCAATCTGATAGCTGTGGCCATGAATCGAGTGCTTACAACGCTCAGAACTACAGTTACGAACGATGTGAGCATTTTCAAATTTGAACAGTTTACGAATACGCATAATAATTTGACCAAAACAGTAAGCACTATGGTGCTAAATGTTAATAAATAAGAGTTTGCCGCGTTTATGAATCGATTTATAGTCCATTATAGCAAATCGCCATGTATCCGTAAGTAAGCACTTATTAATACGATGATTGATTGAACGAATCAATTGATAGACTAGGACTAACCGTATTAGGGTTGCTCGTCATTCTGCGCAAAGAACACTCAGCACAAACCATAAAGAATTTGAATGATACTTGAATCGTAGACGAATTGTGCGAGCGCTATCTATTACTAAAGCTTAAGCCTATACTCTATTCAGTAAACAGCTATGTTAGCTGTATTCACACTGTCTTGAATTCGCTTAACTTGGCGTAATGAGTAGTGTGCTGTAAAAAAGGAAACGATTATGAGCAAAGGTCAAGATAGTAAGAAGAACGTTAAGAAAAAGCCCCTTTTGACTGCTAAAGAAAAGAAAGCTGCCAAACAAGCCAAGAAAGACGACAACGGTAGTATTTTAGGCAAACATTAATAATAAATACATCAATATACCAATCTAACCTAACCGTTTGATTGGTATTTTTTTAGTTCGTCATTGGCTTTTAGCTAAGCCCTGCCTTTAATTAAGCTTAGGTTTTTATTAAGCTCCGCGCGGCGCAAACATAATAATCGCCATTCCTAACAGCGCAACTACCGAACCCACTATATCCCACATGGTTGGTCGTATACCATTGACCGTCCACAACCATAAAATCGCCATACATATATAAACACCACCATATGCCGCATAGACCCTGCCCGCAGCAGTCGGATGTAATGACAGCAGCCAAACAAACGCGACCAAACTCAGCGCACCAGGTATCAGCAGCCAGATTGATTTGCCTTCTCGCAGCCAAAGATAAGGCAGATAACATCCTGCAATCTCAGCCAATGCAGTAAGCGCAAATAGCCCAACCGTCTTTAATTCTGTCAAAACTCACTACTCCTCATCTACTACTTTTCTAACCTGATAAAACCAGTCAGGTATTGTACGGCATTCCCCAAAATAATCACCCTATCTCTGTCACCACTTATAAAAGACTATTTTGGCTGACATTACAGTCAAAATCACAGTAAAATCTATCATAACAAACAAACCTCTTAGATAACCGTCTATCGAGGCCATACCGACATTGTAAATAGGAAGTTAGCATCATGATGCGTATTGGATTATTTTTATTAACCAACTTAGCAGTGATTTTGGTATTTAGCATTGTGTTTGGTATTCTATCGAGGTTTTTTGGAATCGGTGGTGTACACAGCGCAGGTGGTATTAACTACATTAGCCTTGCTGTTATGTGTGGTATCTACGGTATGGTCGGCTCGATGGTGTCGCTATTTATATCAAAGTGGATGGCTAAAAGATCCACTGGTACGGTAGTCATAGAATCGCCACGCACCGCTACTGAGCAATGGTTAGTTGATACAGTCGCCAAACAAGCACGAGCCGTAAATATCGGTATGCCTGAGGTTGGTATTTTTAATAATTCGCAGCCGAATGCCTTTGCGACTGGCTGGAATAAAAACAAGGCACTGGTGGCGGTATCGTCTGGTCTACTACAGAATATGAATCAAGATGAAGTGGAAGCCGTATTGGCGCATGAGATTGGTCATGTGGCTAACGGTGATATGGTAACCCTTGCCCTTATTCAAGGGGTGGTAAATGCTTTTGTGATGTTCTTTGCGCGCATTATCGGTAGCTTCGTGGATCGGACAGTGTTTAAAAACACCAGTGATCGCCCAGGTATTGGGTACTTTATTACCAGTATTGTGATGGATATTTTGCTTGGATTTTTGGCATCTGCCATCGTGATGTGGTTCTCACGCTTACGTGAATTCCGTGCGGATCAAATGGGAGCAAAGCTTGCCAGCCGCGAAAAAATGATCAGCGCGCTTGATGCATTGCGTCCTTCTGCACAGCGACCAGACCAAATGCCTGAGAGCATGAAGGCATTTGCAATTTCGTCTGGGCAAACTCAAGGCTTTAGTATTGCAAACTTATTCCGCTCACACCCCACGCTTGATGACCGTATTGCGGCATTGAGAGAATATAATCCTAGTGAAGCATAATAGAAGACTCTTGAAATGCTAAGGGCATAATTTGTAGATTGAATTGACCGTCTATGGATTATGCCTTAGCTTTTGATTAAAGCATAGAAAGACCTAGTTAAGCGAATATAAGTCAGTTGTAATTGAGGAACCATTAAATGAATATAGTTGATTCAATCTAAAAGAGATAAAAAGCAACCGAATGTGTATGTCATAACTCAAGAGGAGGTTAATGCTGTAACTCCTTTTTAGTCGATTGACTAAACTTCTTTATTCAAAGGAGCCAATTTATTAGAACTAATTCAAAGATAATAAGCTGGACAAGACGTCCAACTTATAGAACCTCTATTATGATATATTGCTTTCAATCACGGAAAAATGCCGCTTTTCTATAGGCATCATCAGAAGCTTGTGCCTCACATTGTTCACAATACTCAGTTATATTTTGATAGTACTCTACAAGCTGATCTTCATCTAAAATATTAGGACATTCTGTTGGTACTTCTTCACATTCATGATTGTAACCAGGACACTGAACATCTTCGATTAAGTGTCTAATACAGTTATTAAAATGATATTTTTGTGGGTCTGATAATTTATCAAACCCATTAATAATAGCAAATTTTGCAATTCCAATAACAACATCTTTATCTGCATTATTATCAGCAGCAGCTTCTTCAATAATTTCTACATTATTGTTAATAATCTCTTCTAGAGCTTGTAAGTTCATAAAATCCATCCTTATTTATGTAATTTAGAAATTCGATTATCTACTAATGTTTTAACTATGTGCAAGTAAGTAATCGTAGTGTGTATATAGCGGATGGCAGGATTGGCTCTCCTACCTCCTCGTAAAATTAACGTAAAAACCCAGACATAAAAAAAGCCTATCTTTTATAGATAGGCTTTTTTTATGTCTGGATAAACTTGCTAATTAAATATCAAACTCAAGCGCTCTATCACCTTCGCTATCTTTGATACGCGTTGGCAGACCAATCTTGTTCAGTAGATTGATAAATGGCTTAGCATCTAGCTCTTCGACATTGACCATCTTGCCTGCATCCCATTCGCCAGTCGCGACCAGTATCGCAGCAGCAACAGGTGGCACGCCTGCGGTATACGAGATGCCTTGGCTACCGACTTCGTTGTAAGCATCTTTATGATCTGAGACATTGTAGATAAACACTTCAGTCTCAACACCATTGATCTTGCCTTTTACTTTGTCACCAATGCAGGTCTTGCCTGTATAGTTCGGTGCAAGTGAGCTTGGATCTGGTAGTACTGCTTTAACAACTTTTAGTGGTACAACTTCTTGGCCTTCAGCAGTCATCACTGGCTGCTCAGACAACAATCCTAAGCTCTGTAGGACAGTGAAGACATTAATGTAATGCTCACCAAAACCCATCCAAAAGCGAATGTTTGGTACATCTAGATTGGCTGACAATGAATGTACTTCATCATGACCGCTTAGATAGCTGTTCTGTACACCTACAACTGGCAAGTCGTCCGTACGTTTGACTTCAAACATTTTGTTAGACTGCCACTTGCTGTCTTGCCAAGAGTAAACCGTACCGGTGAACTCACGGAAGTTAATCTCTGGGTCAAAGTTGGTCGCAAAGTATTTACCATGGCTGCCTGCATTGATATCAATGATATCGATATCTGTCACAGATCCTGCATCCATCATGTCATAGCCAAGACGCGCGTAGGCGTTGACCATACCGGGATCAAATCCTGCACCTAAAATGGCCGTAACATTGTTGTCTGCACAGCGCTCTTTACGTTGCCACTCGTAGTTGTTGTACCAAGGCGGCGTCTCACAAATCTTGCGTGGATCTTCGTGAATAGCCGTATCTATATACGCCGTGCCTGTTTCAATACAAGCTTCTAGTACGGTCATATTGATAAATGCCGAGCCAACATTGATAAGTATTTGTATTTTTGTGTCTTGTATCAGCTGCACGAGTGCTTGGCTGTCCATGGCATCGACCTGATGCGTATGCAAGACCGCAGCTTGCTTAAAGCTGTCTTTTTCTTTTACGCTCTGCGCGATAGCATCGCATTTGTCTTTGGTACGTGAGGCGATATGGATCTCGCCAAGCACATCATTGTGCATCGCACATTTATGCGCGACCACTTGAGCGACACCGCCTGCTCCGATGATCAGTACGTCTTTTTTGTTAGATTTGGCTTGTTGGTTTGTGTTCAATGAACAATCCTCCTTTGTGTCCCTGTCGATACCATTGATTGCGGCTATGCAAAACAGAAACGAGTGAATGATATGCGTGAATTAAAAAGGAAGACCGAGGAAAACCCACGCACCCGTCGGGCAAATAATACTCCATTATTTGCCCGACGCGATTATAACAATTTTTATTCCCTTATCGGTAAAAAATAATGTATCAATAGCAGATACCTTAAAATTACCCATTATTAAGACTAAGCCTTTGTTTTCTAATGTAGAAAAGCCTTGGAAATATCGCGTTAAGACAAGCTGGCTTTATAGTCTTGGTAATCGAACTCACGCTGGATATCGATACTGCCATCCAATCGGCGGATGACTATCGCTGGCATGTTGACACCATTGAACCAGTTTTTCTTAACCATTGTATAACCAGCAGCATTGCCAAAGGCAATCTTATCACCTATCTGAAGATTACTCGGTAATGCATACTCACCAAAGATATCACCTGCCAAGCAAGAACGACCATAAATAATAGTATGGTCTGCTGACTCAGCATTCGCTTCAGACGGTGCAGCTTCTGCAGGATTGCCAATAGGCACAATATCGGCAGCTGTATGGTTAATCGCGGCAATCGGTGCGGACTCACGATAAATCAATAGATCAAGCATATGCGCTTCAATAGACGCATCGACGACTGCTAGATTTTTTTCATTATGCATGGTATCTAGCACGGTGGTCACCAACGTACCTGCACCATGAATACTTGCCTCACCTGGCTCAAGATACACTTGCACGCCATAGGTTTCGCTAAACGCTTTCAAACGTGCAGCCAATTTTTCTAATGGATAGTCAGGCGCGATAAAGTGGATACCACCGCCCAAGCTCACCCACTCAAGTTGGGCTAAGATACCACCAAATCTAGCTTCGATATCCGCCAAGCTTTCACTAAAGGCTTCAAAGCTGTCATTTTCGCAATTGTTGTGAATCATGACGCCAGTGATATCGCCAAGTACCGCTGCGATTTTATCTTTATCATGCTCACCAAGACGGCTAAATGGGCGTGCAGGATCAGCAATCAAAAAAGATGAGTTGCTGGTCTTTGGATTGAGTCGTAGACCTACAGGTATATTTTGCGCGGCGGCTTGCTCTTTAAAAGCGTTGAGCTGTGAGATTGAGTTAAAGATTATTTTATCCGCATAGTTCAATACTTCAGGGATTTCATCTGCACTATAGGCGACGCTATAAGCATGCGTTTCTTTTTTATCGCTGCTACTGGCATCATCGTTGTTACCAAAGGTCTCATAGCCCAATCTGACTTCGTTAAGTGAAGACGAAGTCGTGCCATGCAGATAAGGCTGCATCACATCAAACACGCCCCATGTGGCAAAGCATTTTAGTGCTAATAATGCTTTTGCACCAGACAGCTCACATAGCCTAGCGATGATTTTCATATTGGCAACGATAGCCGCTTCATCAAGCACGTAGTAAGGCGTTGGTGGCAATGCCGCGTTGATAGAATTCTCTAGATTTTTTGCATTCATAATAGATTACCTAATAGACACTCTGCTGTTGCTATCTTGACAGACAGATATAAATATTTGCGCTATAGTAGACTAAATTCATCATAATTAGAATATCTTATGGCACTCTCAACCGATTATTCCACCTCAGCCAGTCGATCCCATTCATCACAATTGGATCCGAAAAACATAGATTTGACTTATCTAGATCCTGATGCGCGTGCCGTGTTGGATTTTTGGTTTGATAAAAACAATGAAGCTTACTGGTTTGAACAAAACGATCGTTTTGATAAGCAAATACAAGATAAGTTTGGCAGTATTTGGGAAGCAGCGAAACAAGGCGAATGTGTCACTTGGCGTATCGCAGAATCATCATTGGATGGTAATAGCTCGATAACGGCATTGGCAGGACGCTTGGCAGAAATTATTGTGCTGGATCAGTTTTCACGTAATTTATGTCGCGGACAAGCAAGTGCATTTGCACAAGACGGTATGGCATTAGCACTCGCCCAAGAAGCCATTCAACAGCCTTATTTTGATACTCTACCGATGCAATGGCGTAGATTTATTATCATACCGTTCATGCACTCTGAATCGGCCATGATTCATAAACGTTATCTACCGCTATTTGAACAATTAGATGATGCAAATACATTAGATTTTGAACATCGTCACAAACAAATCATTGATCAATTCGGGCGATATCCACATCGCAACGAGGTACTAAATCGCGACTCTACCGAAGATGAAAAGAACTTTTTAAAACAGCCTAATTCATCGTTTTAAGCTACATTCCTAGTATTGTATGAAGATACTTAAAGTTATTACACAAAAAATTTATCACATAAAAAGAAGGTCTGAATCATATCACTGGTTCAGACCTTCTTTTTATGTGATAAATATTTAGAGAGTATTAAATACGTATTAGTAATTTACCTTACCAGTAGTAAACGTAAATGATTGCTGCTCTAATGTTTTATTGTTAACCAAAATATCAAAGCTGACCTTATATTTGCTATTGCCATAAAGTCCACAATTACCACCTTTATTACTACCTGATTCACAGCTTTTGAGCGCATCAGTTAATGGCAAAATAAATGCTTCATTCGTTGGTAGCGCATAATTCGTACCTTTGTACGGATCATTGTCAGAATCAAGCAATTGAATCGGTACATCTATATTGCGCTGCACATCTCGGAATTTAACGTTACTTACTTTAACTTTATCGGCGGATGGCATGTTGATATAAACCGGCTGTCCGATAGGATCAGTACGTAAATTGCGCCCAGAGCCTCTGACTGGATTTGGGGTTTCGTTATAAAGTGCAGTAACTGTTCCCGTCACATCTTGACATGGGTACGTAAAAACACCTTCAAGCGTTTTATTTGTCGTGGTTTTTGTCCCTGCAGCATTGCTTACCAAAACATAGCCTTTGTTGTTAGCAGCATTTTTACCACTAGGCGTATAGGTAACCATTCCTGTTCCTACTACGCCTGAGGTTGGCAACATTAAAGAGCGTAGATGATAAGGCGCTGACAACAACGACTTTGCCATAGAACTTGCCACAGCTTCTGCACTCAAAAAATTGCCTGCCGAACTGTAATAGACAGACTGGGCAATATTTTCAGTGACACCATATTGAGAGTTGCCATAGTCTGCATTGATCAATCGATCTGCCAGATCTAACCCACTGAAAAAAGGATTATTAGAACCTGTCACACTAGCAATATCGCTGATTTCATTTTCAAAATGCGCGTTAAAGCTGGTTGGCGAGCTATTGGCAAATACATATTTTATGTAGTTCGCGTGCTTAACGGCAATATCGTCTAGCTCTGTATCAACGGATAGACCATTTAGGCCACAACTGCTTCTTGCCAAACTAAACTGATTATTCGCACTTAATGCTGCTTGTGTATTGTTATCAGCTGGTACACTACTGTCAGTGTCAGGAGTACCACTGCTTGGTTTGTCACTTTGATCAATAGGTGTTGCTATAATCGGTGCTGAGGTGATTGGTTCTGACGTTGTTAGCTTAACTTTCTCATCACTTTTCGAGCCATTTAAACCATCCACAGATGGATCACTTCCTTCAGACTCACTACTTCCACCACAACCAGTCAGAAATAGAGTCAAAAATAGCACTGCAGCAAGGCTTTTTTGGGAAGTGTTGGCTATCATATCTCATCCTATAAAGTAGTAATATTTGTGTGTCACTTATAGTAAAAATAAATATTAGAACTTAGCTATTGATTTAATAGCCTTTGATATTAAAAACGTGCTGTATTTAAATTTTATAAAACCTTGCTCATTGTTTTTTAAAGAAATTACATTTATGAGTATAAATTTTTTACTCTCATATTACAATATGATTTTTCGCTTAGGCTATTTCGAAGACTGATTATAAGTCCAGTATTATTAAGTTTCTAGCATTTTTCTCACTGGCGCAAAACTACGTCTATGCGTTGGCAAGACGCCATATTTTTCAATCGCCTCCATGTGCGCACGCGTTGGATAGCCTTTGTGTTTGGCAATACCATATTCCGGATACTGAGTATCCAGTGCATACATCGTCTCATCACGACTTACTTTTGCTAATATACTGGCCGCTGCAATACTAGTATGACGCGCATCGCCTTTTACCCATGCTTGGCAATCAATCGCCAATGGCGCTCCCTCTAAATGTTTAAAGCTATCATAGTTCAAGTCAGGGCAACGATTTCCATCAAACAACACTTCGATCTTTAATTGATCAAGCGACGTGCTTTTAGTATTTCCAGTAGTCAAGAATTTTTTAACAATCACTTCTAGCAATGATTCAGTACATAAGCGCATACCAAGCATCGTTGCTTGCAAGATGTTTACTTGGTCAATCACTGCTGCTGGTATATCAGCGACGACATAGCCGATAGCATGCTGCTGAACCAATGGATAAAGGATATCGCGCTTTTTTTCACTCAGTTGTTTGGAGTCGGTCAGTATCGACAACGGCGTGTCTTTAAGCGGTTGTTGTTCAATTAGTCCTGACCAAGTCGCAGGTAATATTGCCGCCGCCACATTGACGCTACCTAGTAATGGTCCGCGCCCTGCTTCATCAACGCCGATTTGTAGTATTGATTGCTCCGTCTCTTGGTTATCATTAGTCAGATATTGAGTAAGCAATTCAGCGGTATTCATTTGCCCATATAAACGTATGGGCGCTGCTAACTGAACATATTGTCCTTTAACATCAATATGCTCAATATTAATATCAATTACTTGAACTGGGCTTTCTGTACTGTGTTGAATATGCATAATAGTAGAAGGTAGTTCTCATTTAATTAGGATGGATGGTATCGGTATTTTGGATAAACCACTGTTCAATCACGCTGTTTGCAGGCTCATGGTTACTTTGCTGCTGTAATGACTGCTTTGTCACTAGTAAGTCGTGTAATTGCTCGGCATAAGCGCGTGGTTGCAGCAATCGCATCACGGTACGGCAAATATTGTCACCGCTCGCCTGCTCTTGAATAAGCTCAGGTACAATCGGTGCATTAGCCAATATATTAGGCAATGCCACATATGGCACTTTTACCAGACGCTTGGCTATTTGGTAAGTTAGCTGATTTAATTGATATACCACTACCATCGGCCGTTCAAGCAGCATTGCCTCCAGCGTTGCTGTCCCAGATGCCAGCATCACGATGTCTGATGCCGCCATGGCATGTTGGCTAAACTCTGGCTGGGTATCATCGTAGACCACCACAATTGCCGCACGCAGCTGCTCTGAGCGTTGATCGATAACCTCTTGTACGATATATTGATGGTTTTGATCGACTGTTGGAATGATGAAGCACAGCTTAGGATCTAACAGGATTAACTTTTGGATACCATCAAGCATCAATGGCAGAATAGCTGTAATTTCACCGCGCCTAGAGCCTGGCATCACACAAATAAGCTGACTCACATCATCGAAACGTTCAATAAAAAACTGCTGTAATCCATCATTGTCCCAGACCAACTCACTACGACGTTGATTGATTGGTGTATCGATCAGGTTCTGATCAATGGTTCGTAGTAATGGATGACCCACACAGATCGCTGGATGGTTATGTCGCTCATAAACTGGCAACTCAAACGGGAATAGACATAGCACCAAATTGGTCGCCGCTTTAATATTATGGATACGCGACTCGCGCCACGCCCAGATAGAAGGACTGACGTACTGCACACAGAACACGCCTTGGGGCTTTAGTTTTTTGGATACTCGTAAATTAAAATCAGGTGCATCAATACCGACGAACCAATCAATATTAGCAGCCTTAAATGCGCTCAGTAGCTCACGGCGCGCTTTGAGCAAATCTGGTAGCTGCGACATGACTTCAACCAGACCCATCACTGCCAAGCGCTCTAACAGAAAAATACTCTGTAGCCCTTGCGCTTGCATTTTTGTACCGCCTACACCTACCCAGACAATATCATCACGTAGATTATTCATTTGCCGCATAAAATCTGCGCCTAAGCTGTCACCAGATACCTCACCTGCGACGATGCCTATCACTAGCGGCGTAGCATTTATATTTGGTACTTGAGAATCCGTCTCGGCTTGATGAATGAGGTCAGTATGGTGATGAGACGTAGCAGAATCTGTCATGACAAGCTCTCGATATTAGAAATACACAAAATAAAATAAACCGTTATTATAAAATATAACGTAATAAATCAGCGATACGACCTCACGGATAATGTGCACACTCATCCGTACTGTTTTAATGCCACAGTTTGGGCTATCCATCGCTAATGTTGCTATCATACTTGACGATGATACAAATAGCGAAATTCACGCATAAAATCTGAGCGTTATGCACCAAAAACTCAATCAACTCTTATTAATAGATAGAAAAACCAAATGCTAAACGTGCATTTGGAACGTCAAATATCACGCTAAGTCTCTATAAGTATAACTAAGTTTTAGTTTCCTCATTCCAGTTATCAGTCAATTAACTGCTCGACTACCCTTGTCAACCAACACTTTTGTCCGCATAATGATTATTCCTATAAATCAGCTAGACGATATATAACCATGACAACATCAGTTACCCATAATGCAGATATTGACGACGTGAATATTGAAAAATTTATTCCTTTGATTACCCCCGCCGAGCTAAAAGCCGAGCTGCCTCTGTCAGACGACGCGTATAACACCGTATTAAAAGGTCGTAATACTATTCAAGATATATTGGATGGTAAAGACAAGCGTTTGTTTGTGGTCATTGGCCCTTGCTCTATTCACGATATCAAAGCCGCTCACGAATATGCCGATCGTTTAGCCGTATTGGCAAAAGAAATCGAAGACAGTGTATTTGTAGTCATGCGTGTTTATTTTGAAAAACCTCGTACGACGGTTGGCTGGAAAGGCATGATCAACGACCCTGACATGAATGACAGCTTTGATATAGAAAAAGGCTTGCGCACGGCTCGTAAATTGTTACTTGATCTGAATGAAAAAGGTCTACCTTGCGCGACTGAAGCACTTGATCCAAATACGCCGCAGTACATCCAGGATCTAATCAGCTGGTCAGCTATTGGTGCACGTACCACTGAGAGCCAAACGCATCGCGAAATGAGCTCTGGTTTATCATGCCCAGTTGGCTTTAAGAACGGTACTGATGGCGGTATGACGGTTGCTGTAAATGCCATGCAAGCGGTTAAAGAAGGTCATAGCTTCTTAGGTCTGTCGTCAGATGGTAAAGTCTCTATCATCAAATCTAAAGGTAACCCTTACGCGCACGTGGTACTTCGCGGTGGTAATGGCAAGCCTAACTATGATGAAACTGCGGTAGCCCAAGTTGAAAATGAGCTAGCAAAAGGCAAGACCAATAGCAAGATTATGATTGACTCAAGTCATGCCAACTCCGGTAAAGACCCTTACCTACAACCGATGGTTATCAAAAACGTTGCCGAACAAATTCAAAATGGCAATAAATCAATTATCGGTATGATGATTGAGAGCCACTTAAAAGGCGGCAACCAAAAACTAACTGCGGATTTAAGCCAGCTCGAGTATGGCAAATCGATCACCGATGGCTGCCTAGATTGGGAGAGCACTGTCACAGCATTACGTGACTTACGTGATATGGTAAAAGATGTACTACCAAATCGCTAATAGCTATTCGCGATAATTTATCGTCGAGCAAACAATAAAAAGCCCCTTTCGTATTAGTGCGAAAGGGGCTTTTTATTTCTGAACGTTTATAGAAAATACTGTATTTTAAAACTTGGTTAGCAATGACCATCAACGATACGTATCTAACTGATTGGTCAGAGCTAGCCTTATCTTGATATTAGTGCTTCTCTAAAATTGATACTGCATCTTAACCAATATTGCACTGCTCTCAATTAACTATTTGCAGCACCTAGCACACTTTCTAAGCTTTCAAGCACATGCTTAGATGAGACATTCTTTTGTAAATCTAATAGCTGCTCATGCGCCATTTGACGGCGAGGCTCAGCCAACGTATTCCAGCGAGCTAGTACTTGCAGTAAGCGCGATGCTAATACAGGGTTAGCATCATCTAATTTCTGAATCACGCCTGTATACATCTCTAGACCTTCTGCCGTCCAAAGTACCGTCGGTTGCGAGCTAAAAGCGCTGATGACCGAACGGACACGGTTAGGCGTATTCCAATCAAAGTCTGTGTGCGTCAGTAGCGACTTGACCATATCAGGCGTCACATCGTCAGCGGCAGCTTGGACACTGAACCACAAATCGATGACCAGATCATTTGCTTGGAAACGCTCGTAGAAATCAGCCAAGTACTTATCTGCATCTACCAATTGATGATTGACCATTGCCTTCAATGCACCGAAGCGCTCAGTCATACAGCTCGCATTGTCATACTGCTGCTGTGCCCAGTGTGCTGCATCATCTACATTGGCAGTCAACGCCATATCGAGCACGACATTACGCAGTGCACGAATACCTCGAGCTTCAGCGCTATCCTCATAAGACTGCATTGGCAGGTTGTTGTAAAGCTCAGCCCATTGATCTTTTAACTTATCAGCTACTTGCTTGTATAGCCCATTGCGCTGCTCTTTAACCAGCGCTGGATCGTAGTCTTTAGAAATAGCAGAAGCCAACTCTTGCGCTGATGGAATATCAAGTAACCGTGCCGCTAGCATCGCATCGTCAGCCGCTAAGACAGGCAATGTTTGCGCCAATGCTTCTAGGTATACATCAGGACTGCTCTTCGCACCTTGTCCTTGCAGTAAAATACGATTTACCAGCATTTGAGTTACTTGCCAGCGGTTAAACCCATTGGTTTCATGCTTAAGCAAAAACGCTAAGTCTGCATCCTGATAGTCATAATTGAGCTGTACTGGCGCGCTAAAGTCACGTAGTAATGATACGACAGGCTCGCTTGCGACATTTTCAAAGACAAAGGTTTGCGTCGCCTCGTCAAGCAATAACATACGCTCAGCAACGATAGCGCCTGAGTCTTTATCAAACAATGCCGTTGCTACTGGTATCGGCATTGGTTTTGGCGCATCAAAGCCTTTGACATGGCGTGTTTGCTGACTCAAAGTAATGGTCAGCGTCTGTGCGGTGCTATCGTAAGTTTGAGAGCCCGACACCACTGGCGTACCAGGCTGACGATACCAATCGATAAAATTCTCGATTTTATCATCAGTGATACTAAGTGCTGATAAAAAGTCCTCAACCGTTACCGCTTGTCCATCATAGCGACGGAAATACTCATCTGTTCCTTTACGGAAGTCATCTGGCCCTAACGTATTGGCAATCATGCGTACAATTTCAGCGCCTTTCTCATAGACAGTCGTCGTATAAAAGTTATTAATCTCAACAAAGCTCTCTGGACGTACTGGATGTGCTAATGGACCTGCATCTTCGCTGAATTGATGTGCACGTAGTGTGGCTACGTCATCAATACGCTGCACCGCACTTGACTGTTGGTCTGCTGAAAATGACTGATCACGGTAAACGGTAAAGCCTTCTTTCAAACAAAGCTGGAACCAATCACGGCAGGTAATACGGTTACCAGTCCAGTTATGAAAATACTCATGAGCAATAATGGCTTTTACGCTAAAGCTGCGCGCATCGGTGGTCGTTTCAGGGCTAGATAACACGCAAGCAGTATTAAAAATATTCAAGCCCTTATTTTCCATCGCACCCATATTAAACTGGCTGACCGCCACAATCATGTAGCGATCTAGATCGTAGGCTCGACCATAATTGACCTCATCCCACTTCATGGCATCTTTTAGGGCTTGCATACCGACATCGCATTTATCGATATCAGCAGACTTGGCATACAACTCAAGCAATACTTCTCGACCTTCGCTAGTCGTATAAGAATCTGTCAATACATCTAAATCGGCAACCACACAGGCAAATAGATAGCTTGGCTTATTGGTTGGATCGTGCCAGATAGCATAATGACGGTCTGGAGCGTCGGCCACTTCGCCTGCTTCGACTAAGTTACCATTAGCCAATAATGTTGGATAGCGCTTATTTGCTTCAAGTCGAGTAGTGAATATCGCCAACACATCAGGGCGATCAGGATAGAAAGTAATCTTACGGAAACCCTCTGGCTCACATTGAGTGACAAACATCGTGTCGTCACCGCTACCTGCCATATATAAACCTTCAAGCGCCGTATTGGTCTGTGGGCAGATACGCACTTGAATGTCTAAAGTAGCTCGCTCAGGGGCATTATAAATCGTCAGCTTACCCGCTTCCTGCTGATAATCCTCAGTGGTTAGTGCCTTACCGTTCATCGTAATCGTTAGCAACTCTAACGACTCACCAAATAAGACAATATCCCCTGCCGTTTGACGTATCATCTCAAGCGTACTGTCTACCTGCGCATAGTCTTCGAACAGCTTAATATCTAAATGTACTGTCTCGACATCAAAACTTGGTTTGGTATAGTCCTTTAGATTAATCTTGCTTGGCGCATGTGGCGGCACATCTGGCATTTCAGGATTGATGATTTGTGCATCAGTTTCAGCAGTAGACATATGGTGTCCTATTATTATCGGTGATTTGGTTATAAGTTATTTTTACTAGGAATGAGCAATATAATAATGAGTAATATCATTTCGCTATTTGCAGAAGGCTCTAGTGCAAATAAAGACTTAGTCTCTAGGCTAACTAATCAGCTAAGCGCATAGTAAGCTAAGCACATAGACAAAGCTTTGCAATGATTAAGCTAATTTTTATTACTAAATTGGTTTTCTTGTTAAGCTTATAGCTAGATTGACCTAAATCGCCAAATTTCAAGTATGTAGAATAAGATATCGTCGGTTCAAGATAATTTAAATATGAAACATACGTTATCAATTGGATAATGTCGTTGAAAATGATTTAATAGTCGTACTGATGACCAATCATTTAACTAACGGCCTATTATATGACAAAAAATACGGTGAAACGCGCAGACATTACCCTACCTTTGCTTATAGAGTATGTTGACGCGCTACTACCCTCACTGACGATTCAGACAGAACAGTCACCTGAGCATAAAAAAGATAATAGTGAAGCATTATGGGTAACACATAACCATGCGGACTTATTAGCACTACAAGCACAACTTGACGACACTACATCTACTAATGAGAACACTGAATCAAGGCTGAACGCACGACACTTATCAACGCTATCAGATCTTGCTAAACAGCATGTACCTGATCGTTATGATCTTGCTTGCTTTTGGCTGCCCACCTTGTCAGAAGAGCTGACTCAACACTATGTGCCGCTACTGATGCGCTACCGTGACCTGTATGCCGCGCATTTGCTTATTGCATTGGACAGCTCGATAGACCTAAAACCTTATGGCTTTACGCCATTTGATATATTGAATGAGCCATCTCTAAATATTGATGACATTCAATCTATTACCTCATCAAACGTTACGGCAACGCTTTGGCAATTTAACCTATATGATTACAAACAACTACCAAATTGGCTCAATGCTGACTACTGGGCCAACCCTGAAAACTGGGGCAAGCACCGCTGGTAATACACTCAATTTTATCTATCGTAATTTACAGTAAAAATACTTACATAAATTAACATTTAGTATATTATAGATAGAGATTGCCTAAGTTTTATCGGAAGCAGTTTAAAAAAACAAATTTAATTAAAATTTTAGGAGCTCGTCATGTCAATCAGTTTTTCTAAGATCGCTGTTCTTGCTGTGCTATCAAGCGCCGTTGCACTAACCACTGGTTGTGCTACCAAGCGTTCTACCTCAGAAGTTGTCGTTGCCCCGCTAGGTATTCCAGGTGGACAAGTTGGCTACAATGGTGCGGTTATCGTTGATAACTCAAACGCTGTCATTACTGGCGCTGAGAATATTCAAGCAGTGGTCTACTTTGCCTTTGATAGCAGCGAAATTACTGCTCAATCAGCGAGCGTCCTTAACCAACACGTAAGCCTGCTAAATTCAAACCCAGCAGCGACTGTCGTTATCGCAGGTCACACTGATGAGCGCGGTAGCCGTGAATACAACATGGCACTAGGTGAGCGACGCGCACAAGCTGCTCGTAACTACCTTGCTGCTCAAGGTGTCACTGCAAACAATATCCGTGTCATTAGCTATGGTGAAGAACGCCCTGCAGCAGCTGGCAACACTGAAGACGCGTATGCACAAAACCGTCGTGCCGAGTTGTCTTACTAAATTGTGATTTAGCGTTATTTATAGCGTTCGATAGTTTAATGAAAGCCCAGCAAGAGTATCTTGCTGGGCTTTTTGGATTTTTAGTAGGTTAATTAGATATAAACTATTTAAATATAGCTATTGTATGACTATCTATGTATCAAATACATAGCGTTCATAATTACACATTCTTATATATTCAATTCTACAATAATCGTTTTTGATGACTATTAATATATGCCGACTTCTAACCTCACCCAGATACAATATACTCAACTCGACACCACGACATGGTGTGTGACGGCTCAAGTGAGCGAGTCAGTGAGTCATTTAGTCACTGAAAGCTTGTGGAACAAGTCATTATGGTTATCATCATGTAATACATCGTGTAAAGACATCATCAAGTTCAGTAGCTTAAATTGGCACTATCAGGTGGCGACAACAGCACCTAAACACTTAGTACCTGCTCTAGCACGTAAACAGCGTCAGCAGCAGCGGCAAGGCGTCAGGCAACTATTGCAAGAGCTGCTCAAAAAATTAGAAATAGATGACACCTTGGATGAGTCAAGCTTTCCTTATCGGCTCGTCAACAGCCAGCATTACGTATGCTTTAGCCATACAGGAGCTGGTAGTTCAAAGCAAACTACAGAATCGAATCAGACAAATTGTACACGTTTACACAGCAAAATAGCGGTCGTGATCAGTCGTCAGCGTCCTGCTGGTATCGATATCGAGAGTAATAATATTGCGTGGCATGTAGTCAAGCGTTTCTATTCAAAGAGCGAGCTAGCCATTTTACAGGAGCTATCTACAGATCAGCGTGAACGCACTGCCAAACTGTTATGGCAAATAAAAGAAAGCTTTATCAAAGTCAACCAATATACATTAGCTCAAGGCTTGGGTATAGATTACTCTCACCTTATTTCTAGCTTAATCGAGAATGATAAAGAGATTAACTCTACCTCTGTACCCAATGATAGTGAGGATGCTAACTGCCAATCTGTTTACCGCATTGCCGCGTTACAATCTCAGCAAACTGTCATCGTTTTCTGATCAAGGTCTTCTGAGCAAAGTTCAAACCTGATTTTTGAAAAGCTATTTGATACTTTATTCTAAGTATAAAAAAACGACCCTGAAAAGGATCGTTTTTTTATTTTCTACTAATAATAGCATTTAAACTATGATTAGATTAGAAACGGTAAGTTGCACCAACTTTCACGATTGGGAACCACTCTAACCAGTCTTTATCTTCAAGCTCTTTCTCAGCGATACTAGCAACTTCGCCAGCGGTAGTAGTAGATGGAGTGCCGTCTTTATCAGTGTAGTTAACCAAACTAGTTGAATCAACAGCACGGACAGTTGCATCAGTTTTACCCATATAAGCTGCACCAACTTCACCGAACAAGCCAAAGTTATTAGTGATATTAGGACGGAAGCCAACAGTTAAATAAGGGGCTAACTTATTACGGTGTTCGATAGTACCTTCCAATGTGCCGGTTTGAGCAGCATTATATTGGATATTATTAAGCTCAAAATACCCATCGTCAGAACCTTCAGAATTGGCACGTACATCGATATCGTTATCAGGAACAATAATACCAGCACCCATAGTGAACCAGTTCGCCATAGGACGTACTTGAACACCTAAATATGGGTTGCTAAAGTCAGAATCCACATCATAATTTACATCATTTGCATCAAAATCACCGCCGAAAAGGTCAGCAGCATCACCACCTGCCCAACCAGCTTGCAATTCAGTTTTTTCATTCACGCTAAAACCAACGTTAGCACCGTAACCCAAAGTACCTGCTTCAGCGCTTACAGAGGCTGGGTGAGTTAAAGTGTTGAAGATAGTTTTAGTAGTACCGACCACAGCACCAGTAGTGTTGCGTACGATACCAGCATCAGAATTATATGCATAAGAAGGTTGTGCTGCTTGGTATGCAACTGGCTCAGCTTCGTATACGACTGCGTCATTGTCATCAACAACGATAACCGGATCAGCAGCTAATGCAGCAGTTGATGCTAGAACAGCAGCAGAGATAGCTGTCAATTTAATAAATTTCATAATTATTCTCCTAAAGTGTGAAATAAACCCGCCCATAAAAAACGATGATTGTGCTTTTTTTAAACCATCATTTTGTTGAAGTGATTAAAACAATTCTAACTTGAAAAGTCACCCCTACTGATGCTGTTTTTATTTGCCATTATGTAAAGATTGCATAGGTACTGTAATAATTGCTACACCAATCTGCAAAAATTCGCCTTTATGTTACATAACGTCCTTAAAGTAACCAAGCAGCATAAACATGAGACTTCGCTTGCTTAATGTTTATGTAAGGGTATTGCAAAATATGTCCACATAATTATCTAGAACGCATTTTGATTCAATGACAGTTATATGGCTTAACCTTACAGAATAGTGTGCCTTGTGAGTTGACGTATCTATTGTTACTTATATGAGAAAATATACGCCAATAGATAAAACGATATAAATGATCTCACATAACGCGACTAACGCTTGCCTCAAGCGAATATTATGCTAAATTAGTTGTTATAATAGATTTGTTATAGAACGTCATTATTTGTCTTATTTATGAAAACCTTGTAATGCTGTCTGCTTTATTTCTTTACTCCTACTGAGTCATATATATGCCTAAAGTATCGTCGATTACCCGTGTACTAGAAATCATAGAGGCAGTGTCCTATGCTTCAAAACCGCTTTCTCCACTTGAGCTCTCGCAGGAGCTAGACATCCCTAAACCGACCATTCATAGATTGATTCAAAACTTGGTTGATGATGGTTTTTTGACTGTTGATATTGGTGGTGGCATTATCCCTGGGAAGCGCGTACGCAATTTAAGCGTTGAGCTATGGCAACAACGACTGTTCTTTAACGAGCGACAGATGATTTTGCAAAAACTGGTTGATGAGCTTAAAGAAACCTGCGGTATTGGCATTCCCTATCATATGGATATGATAGGGAATGCCAATACCGCGCTCAGACGACCTTGCCACTACAGATTTATCTTCCCGTCGGGGCAAAATCACCTATGTGGTGTACCGCGACTGGCAAGCTCTATCTAAGCCAACTATCTACGACTAGCCGTATGAAAATACTACAAGGGTTGCCACTAGATAAATTCACTAAGAATACGATTACTGATATCGATGCATTAAATGCCGAGCTTGATCGCATTGCTGATACTGGTATCGGTATCGATAATGAGGAGTTTATCTCTGAGATGGTCGCAGTCGCTGTACCTATCTTGGATAAAAAGCAACGCTATCTGGCCTCACTCTACTTACATGCGCCCACCATACGCGTCTCATTAGATGATTTGCTGACTCATGTACCACGACTACAAAAAGCCGCGCAAGACGTTCAGACGCTCGTCTACGATCTGCAAAGCTAACACAGTCTATTGGTCATGAAAAAGGTCTACGCTATGATTTTAGCGTAGACCTTTTTCTTTTTAGCAAATGCATTCTCTTAATTAATACCACCTACTAGTGATACTAAAAACTCTTAATATTAGTATGTTTAAGAATTGGTATTCCTAAAAATTGATATGTCTAAGAAGGTTATATTTAAGAGAGTCACAGTTAAGAGATTCATGTTTAAGACAATAATGAGACATCATGACGTCCAATGATACTAGAAAAGTCTTTATCGCCATTCTCTATCGTGTGTGAGGCATATAGTTCTGTCGCTTTGGCACCCATTGGCGTTTCTACTTCAGTGTCTTGAGCAGTTTGCATCGCAAGGTTCAGGTCTTTTTGCATCAATTTGCTCATAAATCCGCCTTGATAGCCATTGCTAGAAGGAACGTTTTCCATGACTTTTGGATAAGGATTATAAACTTCTAGTGTCCAGTTACGCCCTGAGCTCTGTAGCATGATGTCTGATAGCACTTTGGGGTCTAAGCCGTTCTTGACTCCTAGATTAATCGCCTCTGCCGTGCCTGCCATAAGAATGCCTAGCAGCATATTGTTACAGATTTTTGCGACTTGTCCTGCGCCATGCGAGCCAGCATGAAAGATGTTTTTTCCCATTACGGCAAGTATCGGCTCAGCCTTAGCAAAAGCAGCATCATCGCCGCCGACGATAAAGGTCAAACTACCAGCAACTGCCCCGCCGGTACCACCAGAGACTGGTGCATCCAAGAAGTCTATCCCAAGCTTACTTGCCGCCTCTGCCACTGTCCTTGCATCAGCCGCCGCAATCGTACTACTGTCAATCACAAGCGTACCTTTTGGCAACTCTGCTAGTAGACCATTAGATCCGCTATCACCCAAGTACACCGAATGTACATGCTGACCTGCAGGCAACATACTAATCACAACTTGAGCATTACTTGCAGCATCTTTAGGACTTTTTGCGACACTAGCCCCTGCTTGTGCTAGGCGCTGGGTTGCAACCTCAGACAAATCAAAGACAGATAGCTTGTAACCTGCCTTTAATAAGTTCTCTGCCATTGGCGCACCCATATTACCAAGCCCAATAAAGGCGATATTTGGTTTAGAGTTATTATTATCCATCGTACTTGTATCCTTTGTACCCATCTCATCACTCCTTGATGATTTATGATGTAGCAATAGCTACATACTATTTAACAGTGTTTATTAGTAAATCTTGCTTACGCCCTACTTTATAAATTGCTCTTAAGCAGTTAGCGGACATACTGACTACTCAAAGCATTATCACCCAGCCAATCGCTCAAAGGATGCTCACCTTTTGGATAAGGGTTGACAAAGTGTTTATCGATATACGTCTGCCCTTCTACACTTAGACAGTCTGCTAATGATCGCGACCATTTAGGATTTCTATCTTTATCAATCAATAATGCCCGTACGCCTTCTTTAAAATCAGGATTGGCCGCGCAATGTACTGCGACATTGGTCTCTAAATACAGTACTTGTTCGATCGATAGGTCAGCGACTTTGTGATACAGCGCATAGGTTAACGCTGCTGTTACTGGGCAACCATGCCGATAGGTTGCAACTGCTCGCTGAGTCCAACTGTCTGCTGCAAAATCTTGGTTTAGCTGTGCGAGCGCAGTATCGCTTTGTAGCAGTGCATTGATATTAGCCAAACCCCCACTATTCATCAGTTGCTGAATAGGTTGCCAATATATTGCAAGCTTACTATCAGGCAGTTCGGCTACTGGCAACTCAGCAAGCGCAAGACTGACAATACTATGTGCGCTATTGTCATGACACTTATTCGAACTGCTTGCGTTATCAACTGCCTGCCAGTTGCTCTGTTTGAGACATTGGATAACGGCATCATAGTCATGGCTGGCAACAGCATACTCTGCGAGATTGGCCAATAGCGCGTCACTGCCATTACACATCGCGCCAGTTAAACCCAAGAACAGTCCTGTTTTGGCAGGCATACGCTGTAAAAACCAACTGCCAGAAGCATCAGGGAACAGTCCAATGGTGACCTCAGGCATGGCAAAACGTGTGCGCTCAGTGATCAGACGATGACTACATCCTGCCATCAGTCCCATACCGCCGCCCATAATAATACCGTCACCCCAAAGTATTAGTGGCTTTGGATAAAAGTGCATTTGACGATAGAGACGATACTCGTGACTGAAAAACTCAGTAGCATACGGGTTTGGCATTGGTGCACTGGTAGACATACTGTCATAGAGCTTACGAATATCGCCGCCTGCACAGAACGCTTTGTCACCCGCACCTTTTAACACAAGCGCTACCACTTGCTCGTCCGCTTGCCACTGCTCTAACTGCGCTGATAGCAATTGACACATATCAACGCTGAGTGCATTAAGTGATTTTGGGGTGTTAAGTGTCATGACTCCAATCAAGCGTCCACAATCTGTCGGCTCAGTATTGAATAACACAGGTGCTTCTTGTTTAGTATCGTTCGTCGCTGTCATAGCTGATGTCATAAAAGTGACCTACAAAATTAAATAATAAAAATGGCTCAAGCGTTTTGACTGCTGTTTATTTGTTTTGCCAATTGGGTTTACGCTTTTCTAAAAAGGCTTGTACCCCTTCGCGCTGATCTTTGGTATCAAACAACTTCACGAAAGCTTCACGCTCATGGATAAGATTTTGCGCAGGTGGGGTTTCTCTAGCCGCTTGGATAAGCTTTTTAGAATAACTGACAGCAACGGGTGATTGCTTAGCGACTTTTTTTGCCAAGGCCTGAGCGATTTGCAATCCCTCACCTTTTGCAGCGACCTCTTCCACCAGACCGATATGCAATGCCGTCTCTGCATCGACCCGCTCACCGCACAGTATCATGCGCTTAGCCCAACCCTCTCCTACTAACATAGGTAGATTTTGCGTGCCGCCAGCACATGGCAATAATCCCACGCCCGTCTCTGGCAGTGCCATCTGGGCGTGCGCTTCTGCGATACGGATATCACATGCGAGCGCACACTCTAGTCCGCCGCCCATCGCATAGCCATTGATGACAGCGATACTGACGCCACGATAGGCAGATAGCGCTTCAAATGCTTCACCAAATGCAATCGCCATACTTATTGCGCGGCCTTTATCGCCGTCTGAGAAGTTGTTTAAATCTGCACCAGCTGAGAAGAATTTTTCGCCATCTCCATGCACGATTAATGCGTAGACATCGTCGTTGGCATTGAGGTCGGTAATGAGCTGCTTAAGTGCATGTAGACTGTCCATCGTCCACGTATGTGCCGGTGGGTTATTCAACGTTAACGTTGCGGTATGACCATCAATTGATAGCTGTAGATTTGTATAATCTGTCATAAAACATCCTTGTTTCAGTAAAACGAGATAAATTAGCGTAGCTGGTTTAACCCTTCATCCTGTAGAACTTGACGTGAAATAATCACACGCATGATCTCATTGGTACCTTCTAGGATTTGATGCACACGTAAGTCTCGTACATGGCGCTCAAGCGGATACTCATTTAGATAACCATAGCCGCCGTGCAACTGCAGGGCTTCATTGGCAACATCGAAACAAAGATCTGTAGACAGACGTTTTGCCATTGCGCAGTAGGTAGATGCTTGTCCATCATTGTTATCGACTTTATCAGCTGCTAGATACAGCATTTGGCGCGCGGCAATAGTCTGAGTCAACATATCAGCAAGCTTAAACTGTACTGACTGTAAGCTGGCAATTGGGCTACCAAACTGGCTGCGCTCTTGCACGTAACTGGTTGCCGTCTCTAACGCAGCTTGTGCCGTTCCTACCGCACAAATACCGATATTAATACGGCCACCATCTAACCCCTTCATAGCGATACGAAAGCCTTGACCTTCCTCACCTATCAAGTTCTCTACTGGTACTTTTACATCTTTAAAACTAATTGTCCGTGTTGGTTGTGCTTTCCAGCCCATTTTGTGCTCGTTTTTACCATATTCGATACCAGCACTATTGGCATCTACGACGAACGCGGATACGCCTTTTGGCCCTGCCGCGCCCGTACGTGCCATCACTACCAATACATCGGTTGAGCCTGCGCCAGAAATAAAGGTTTTTTCACCATTCAGTACGTAATGATCGCCTTTCTTTTCAGCCTTAGTACGTAAGGAGGCTGCATCAGAGCCTGCATTTGGTTCTGTTAGGCAATAGCTACCAAGCCACTCACCGCTGACCATATTGGGTAGATATTTTTTGCATAGCGTATCACTACCATACTCACCAATCATCCATGCAGCCATATTATGAATACTCATATAAGCGGCCACAGCCGTATCGCCCCATGCAAGCTCTTCGAATACCATCGCTGAGTCGAGTCTTGGTAGGCCCAAGCCATCATATTCTGGATTGGTGTACAGTCCCAAAAAGCCAAGCTCGCCAGATTTTTTGATTACATCTATTGGAAAGTGCGAGTTGCGATCCCACTCAGCAGCGTTTGGTTTTAGCTCTTTTTGCGCAAATTGACGAGCCGTTTGGCGAAAGGCGACTTGGTCATCGGTCAATGAAAAATCCATAGGGTCATCCTTGTTCTTATAGATCAAATAGAGGGCTTAAATCTCAGATAAACGTTAATAAAAATGTTAGTAAAGATGTTGGTCAGAGATTTTATAAGACATTAGCGCGACATGATAGCGGTATAACGATAATAAAATTGCGTTTAATAGTACCGCAAGTCGCATTATCGTCATACCTAAAACACAAAATGTCATACTGATAAAACAATGAGCTGACGATTAAATTGAAATCGTTGTATTGACACCGCGGCTCGCTTCATCATCAAACCAACGTGCTGTCACAGTCTTCGTCTGAGTATAGAACTGCACCGCTTGCTTGCCATAAGGACCTAGGTCGCCAAGCTTACTACCACGTGAACCTGAGAATGAGAACATAGGTAGTGGCACTGGAATCGGCAAGTTAATACCAATTTGACCGACTTGAATGTCTTGCTGGAATTTATGTGCAGCCGCCCCTGACTGAGTAAATATCGCCGTGCCATTGCCATGCGGATTGGCATTCAGTAGTTCAATCGCTTCGTCCAAACTGTTAGCACGCATGATACACAGTACTGGCCCAAAGATTTCTTGTTGATAAATTTGCATATCGCTTGTGACATTATCAAAGATAGTTGGGCCAACAAAGTTACCTTTTTCAAACCCTTCAACGGTAATTCCGCGACCATCCAAAATCAAGCTCGCACCCTCTTCTACCCCAGTCCCAATCAAGTGCTCGACACGAGCTTTTGCCGCAGGAGAAATTAGTGGTCCCAAATCCTTGTCATTTTTGCCAGCTGAGACGACCAAGCTTTCTGCTTTGGCTTTGATTTCATCAATCCACTCACCAGCTGCGCCTACTAGCACGACCACTGATAATGCCATACAGCGTTGACCAGCTGCACCAAATGCTGCGCCTGCTAGCTGATTGAGCGTTTGCTCTTTATTGGCATCAGGTAAGATAACACCATGGTTTTTTGCACCCATCATGCACTGGGCACGCTTACCTGACTGGCTTGCACGCTCATAGACGTGTTTGCCTACATGAGTAGAGCCGACAAAAGAAACCGCTTTGATATCTGGATGGTCGCAGATAGCATCGACGGTTGCTTTGCCACCATGTACCACGTTTAGCACGCCTTCTGGTACGCCCGCTTCAATCGCTAGCTCTACCAAACGCATAGTCACCATCGGATCTTGTTCAGAAGGTTTTAGGATAAACGTATTACCCGTAGCAATAGCCATTGGGAACATCCATAGCGGAATCATCGCTGGGAAGTTAAATGGCGTAATACCAGCGCAAACGCCGAGTGGCTGCCAAATGCTATAAGTATCGACACCTGATGCGACGTTTTCTACAAAATCGCCGATTTGCAGATTGGCAATACCAGCGGCATGCTCGACCACTTCTAGACCGCGGAACACATCACCACGCGCATCAGCAATCGTCTTGCCTTGCTCTGCGGTCAAGATTTCTGCCAGCTCATCCATATGATCACGAATCAGAGACTGATACTTCAAAAAAATACGTGCACGCGTGGTGATTGGCGTTTTGCGCCATGTTTCAAACGCAGTCTGTGCGGATGCAACCGCTTGGTTAATCTCATCATTGGTGGTTTGTGGGACTTTGGCGATGACTTCTTGCGTCGCAGGATCGGTGATATCGATCCATTCATCGGTGTTTGATTGTACGAACTGACCATTGATGAGCTGTTGAACGTGGTGCATAAGATATCCTTATCTTTTTTGCGAGACTACCGTGTGACGGCACCTATATATTTATTAGAAAAATAAAAGCGATGAGTATTTATCTATAAAACATTATTAAAAACTAAATTTTAAAATGATTTATTTTGTATCGTTATTGACTATAACAATAAATCATTTTTACGGTCAAGCGCTTTATCGAAATTTTATCTAAGTTTATTTTACTGACGAGTGTTCTTATAAAGAATTACATAGGGCGTGTCCTCATTTTAAAAATGGTGATAAAAATGAGATAAATTGCAGTCAAACAAGGAAAATAGCGCAGATAATATCGAGATATTAGTCAGCTATTTGACGCCGTTTGGCAAGATTTAGCCATTTTTAACCCATTTAGATGACTATCGATTGAATTGAGGACACGCCCTAAATAACAAAAACAAAAAAGCCCATGATTACTCATGAGCTTTTTAAAGTTAACCTGACTTTCATACCTGATGAATACCATCATTGGTTTGTATAAGGCTAATTTATACCAATCAATAATCTTTCATCGCCTGCTTGATCGCATCAATAGCGGTTGGATTATCAAGCGTTGACATATCTCCTGTCGGTTGGTTTTCCGCCAGAGCACGAATTGAGCGACGTAATATTTTGCCAGAGCGAGTTTTTGGCAGTGCCTGCGGGAAATAGATAGCAGCTGGTCGCGCAATACCGCCCAAAGATTTGACGACAGCGCCTATCACTTGCTGCTCGATACGGAAACGGTTTTCGGTGGTTTCAATTTGCGTCTGATCTTTTAGGACGCAGAACGCAATAGGTAGCTCGCCTTTTAGCTCATCTTGAATACCCACTACGGCACACTCTGCCATCTCTGGATGTGTGCTGATGGCCTCTTCAATCTCTTGTGTGCCTATGCGATGTCCTGCAACGTTAATCACATCATCGGTACGTCCTAAGATATAAAAATAACCCTCTTCATCTGTCACTGCATAGTCCGAGGTTGAGTACTGCTGACCATCAAACAGACCAAAGTAGCTGCTAATAAAGCGCTCGTCATTACGCCATACCGTGGTGAGACACCCAGGTGGTAGTGGTGCTTTAATTGCAAGCAATCCTTTTTCGCCAGCCTGACAAGGATCGCCCGTTTCCTCGTTGATGACATGCGCTTCATAGCCATACATTGGGTAACCAGGTGATCCCTGCTTGTGCGGCTTATGATTGAACTTTGGCGTATGGCTCAAGATTGGCCAACCAGATTCTGTTTGCCAATAGTGATCTAAAATTGGTACGCCTAGATGCTGAGTCAACCAACTAGCCGTTGATTCATCAAGCGGCTCGCCTGCCAAAAAGAACGACTTCACACTAGACACATCGTAGCGCGTCATCCAGCTTTCATCTTGTTTTTTGAGCATGCGCACGCCTGTGGGTGCGGTGAATAAAATATTAACTTTGTTGGCTTCAACGATACGCCACCAGATACCAGGGTTTGGCATATGCGGCAAGCCCTCATACATAATACTGGTCATACCTGCTAGTAACGGCGCATAGATAGTATAAGAATGTCCTACAGCCCAACCAATATCAGATATCGCCCAGAACGTCTCGCCTGCCTTGCCATCATAGACATAATCAATCGACGTCGTCAGCGCGACGGCATGACCACCCGTATCGCGCTGCACCCCTTTTGGTGTGCCAGTAGTACCAGAAGTATAAAGCAAATAGGATGGGGTATTTGACTCAAGCCAAACTGGATCTACGACTGCATTGGCTTCACAGCTATGACGACGCTCGGTCGCATAATCGACATCGATGTCTTTTGTTTCGAATGGCAATATTCCGCGATTAATCACTAAGACATGCTCTGGTTTGACAGTCGCTTGCTCAACGCCTTGATTGACGAGGTTTTTGTAATTGACAACCTTACCGCCGCGCAACCCTGCATCTACGGTAATGACCATTTGGGCCTCAGCATCATCCATACGGATAGCCAAGTTATGGGCGGCAAACCCACCAAACACGACTGAATGGACGGCACCAATACGAGCACAAGCCAGCATGGCATAAGCCGCCTCTAATATCATCGGCATATAGATAATGACACGGTCACCCTTGCCAATACCGTGACGCTGTAGCACATCGGCAAAATAATTAACTTCTTTATACAAGTCATTATAAGTCAGGCGACGCTTGGTATAGTCTGTATAAAACTCAACGTTATTGCCGAGATCCTTAAACGAATCAACGACCGCTGGAAAGGTTTCTATCAATTCTTGATTAATCTCTGATGACACCCACACAAAGGCATCTTGCTCTGCACGGTCTGCCAGATGGCGATCGACGCAGTTGTAACAAAGATTGGTCTCACCGCCGACAAACCATTTGGCAAAAGGCAGATTACTGTCATCTAAAATTTGTTCAGGCTCTTTATGCCAATAGATACGCTTCGCCTGCTCAGCCCAAAACTGCTCTCGATCCGTAATAGACTCATGATAAATATCAGCGAAGTTTGGCGTGTCTGTCGTTTGGGTAGAAACTGGGGATTGGGAATGGTCGCTCATAGTAGCTATCCTTAGCATAAACGAGAAATGAGGCAATAGTATTTTATAGTTAAGACACTCAATAAGTTATAACGGTATTCACCTCGCGCGGCGCACTGTCTGCGTGCAACTGGCTGATACTAACTCTAAAATGCTTCAACTATAAAAAACCATGTCTTAATAAATACTGGTCATCCTTGCCAGAATTAAAAAACCGATACATATCGTATCGGTTTAAAATGTAGCAGAGCCTATCGTAAAGGTCAACTATTAAGCGTGTAATACGCACTACATTTTTACGAATACAAATATTTGAAAATCTAACTAATACTAATTAAATTTCAGTTTGATTGGCATACATCTCACGCATGACTTTTTTGTCATGTTTGCCAACGGAAGTTTTTGGTAGCTCATCAACGAACTTAAACTGACTTGGCACGCCATACTTAGGAATGATACCGCGCTCTACCGCTTTTTCTGCAATCGCTTTGATATCATCAGCACTGGTATCCTTAGCATCAGGCTTTAATACCACCAAAGCCAATGGACGCTCACCCCATTGCTTATCACGCACCCCAATCACGGACACATCAGCCACTGACGGATGTAATGATAAAATGGTCTCAATCTCTAGTGATGAAATCCATTCACCACCTGATTTGATCACATCCTTTAAGCGATCGGTGATTTTGATATAGCCATCAGGACGTATGTACGCAATATCTTGGGTATGCATATAGCCATTTTCCCATAGCTCTTTGCCAGCGTCGTCATTTTTGAGATAGCTTTGGGTCAACCAAGGCGCACGCAATACCAGCTCGCCTGTATTGTCTGGTCCAGTTCCCACTGACTTGTTGCCTTCACCCCATACTTGAGCATCAACCATGAGTACGGGTTTACCTGTCATACAACGACGGGCAATGTCTTCTTCTTCCGTCATTGCTGGCTCATCTAAGCTAAAGTGGGTCAAACTGATGAGCGGCGCTGTCTCCGACATACCATAGCCTGTATAGACCTCAATGCCTTGGGCCATGGCCGTTTTTGCTAGACCTTCGGTCAATCTTGAACCACCAATAATCATTTTTAGACCATTAAAGCTAGCGTCGCGATCTTGTGCTTCTTTAAGTACCATTTGCAAAATCGTTGGTACACAATGGGTGATACTGACCTTTTCATTGACAATCAAATCCATCAACGTATCAGGCGCATAACGACCTGGATAGACTTGCTTTAAACCTACCATCGTCGCCGTAAATGGAAACCCCCATGCATGCACATGGAACATTGGCGTCATCGGCATATAGACATCACCATAGCTCACGCCTTGCTTATCAGGCAGCATACCCAAAGTTGCCGCTTCTGCTAGTGTATGTAGTACTAGCTGACGATGGCTAAAGAAAACCCCTTTTGGATCACCTGTCGTGCCTGACGTATAAAAAGTCGTCGCAATGGTGTTTTCATCAAAATCCGGGAAATCAAATTCGCTATTGGCAGCTTCTAATAGCGCTTCATATTCGCCTGTGACACGGCTTTGATTGCTACCAAAGATACCTTCAGCAGTGACACCGTTGTCATCAAGCCAGATAATATGCTCAATACTTGAGTTCTCGAACTGATAGTCTTTAACCAATGGCGCAAACTCAGAGTTGAGCATGAGCACTTTAGGCTTGGCATGGTTGATTGTATAAAGTATTTTTTCAGGCGATAGACGGATATTGACGGTCTGTAAAACGTACTCTGACATTGGCACGGCAAAATAAGACTCAAGATAGCGATGACTGTCCCAATCCATCACGGCAACCACATCACCTGCATCAAGCTTTAAGTCTGCCAATACATTGGCCAAGCGATTGATACGCTCAAACAACTCTTTATAAGTCAGGCGCTTTTTGTCCGCATACACAATCTCTTGATCTTGCGATACCGTTTTTGCACGGCTTAATAACTGCTTGACCAGTAATGGATAATCGTAGGCAGATGGTGCACTGTGGTAAATGTTTGACATAGATCTGACTTCCTTGTTTGTCGTACTTATAAGGGATAAGTAACAATAATAATCAAGTTAATAGCAGCATAAAATCTACTGCGCTAACCATTTTAATTTTTATAATAATAGGGTCTGTTGAACATTCAAATGTGGTGCTGGCAGTCACTATTTTTTAGACAATATGCAGTGCAATTTTTGACGCCTAGTCATCCTAGGTTAGACAATTTCTCCACATATTGGCAAAAAATAGTACTGCCCTGAAAGGCTGATGCTAAAATCACCCCAAACGTTGTTGCAAGCCTAGCTAAGGTCTCGACATTATCGGCGGCTTGCGCCTCGTTTGGTGCACCTTTAGCAATCAGCAGCCCTAATATTTGAATGTTCAACAGACCCTAACATCGTTATTGATAGTAAGAAAAAAGCGGCGCTGTGTAAAGCGGTCTTACATTAAGTATCACAAGACGGCCGACCAAACATACACTACAGACAGTCAGTCAGTCACTTTGCACGTACTGTGGTTTTAATCATTCCAAAACTGGCTATTAATAACGCCAGTACCTGCACAAACAATAACAACCATACGGTAAGAGACCACTGCCCTCGCGCATAAGCTATGCCACCCAGCCATGCCCCTAGCGTACCGCCTGTATAGTAGCCCATATAATATAGACCCGAAGCCAATGAGCGGCCTTTTTTCACATTGACCGCGATATAGCTGATAGTCGCTGACTGTGTGATAAATACACCTGACGACATAATAGCCAGTCCTATAATCACCCCCCATAATGGCGTGACCAGAGTCAATAACACCCCGACCATAGATACGACGATAGCCACCCGTACTGTACGCGCCGATCCAAATCGGCGTAGCAATGTCGTCGATAATGGCGTGATAATAACACCAAGCAAATATACTGCAAAAATATTGGCGAGCGCACCAGTACCAAGCTCATAAGGCTTATCTGCCAAATGTAAATTGATAAAAGTGAAGCAGCCTACAAGGGAGAACAGCACACAAGCGCCAAGCAGACAAGCTGTCACCACATAGCGATTGGTGACATGCTCACCCAGCGTCTGTATCGCTGAGCGAAAATTAGGATTGGCCACAAAGTGACGAGACGATGGTAGCATCTTGCCGACCCATATCGCGCCTAGCAAGGTCATTGCCGTCATCACATAGTAACCATGACGCCAGCCAATCAACTCATGCAAATGCCCCAGCAAGAACCGACCCATAAAGCCGCCAAGCACGCATCCTGACACATAAAAGGACATCAGCTCAGTCATCGCCCGGCCCTCAAACTCCTCACCGATATAGGCAATTGTCACCACCGTAATCCCCGGTACGGACAATCCTTGCATGAAGCGCCAAATGCCGACCCATTCAATGCTCGAGCTCTGGGCAATGAGCGCTGTCGGTATCGCCAAAAACAATAAAGCACCAACGATAAACGACTTGCGCCCGACCGCATCTGAAAGCATGCCTAGAAATGGTGACATGATGGCAATGGCCAATACAGTGGCACCAACGATCATGCCAGCCTGTACTTCAGTCGCAGCAAAGTCCACCATCATGACTGGTAGCACTGCTTGGATAGAATATACTTGCAAAAAAGCAAACATACCTATTAGACCAATTGTGAGCTTCAATATCCACGACGTTGAATGATTGGAGGTGACTGGTGGCACAGCTGTTATGTCTTGGATCTGATCTTTAGAATTATTCACAGGGGATCTGACTATATTGGTTATACCATGACTGCAAATAATAACCGTCACTGGCGTGGATGATAGAGAGGAATAACGGTGATTTTGCTTATGCTAAATGTATAAGCAAAATCACCGTTATTAAACGATAAATGCTCATCATAATGACAGGCAAATTATGGTAGCACATTCACTAATATACTCAGGTTTAAAAGTGTTATTGCCTCTTGATAGATTCTTTATTTGGGTTCGAGATTATCGTAGAAAAACTTGACTAGGAATCACATTTCGACTTAAGACGGTGAAGACAGTTTTCGACTCACGAGGTCATGATCAACGTTACGTTTATTGCATATACAGGATAGTATGGTTAGATGCTGTTGACGCATTTGTTAATCATTTAACTACTTTAACGATTGATAACAGTGACAGTTAACAATCACTACCTACGTCTATTTTTTCTAACCTAGAGACGTGCACGACTACACAATCTTTTAGAATACAATTTACTATGATGAAAAATATGGTGCTTTCAAAACTGATTATTGCGATGAGTACATTGGTTTTCTCTACGATGGCTGTAGCAGAAATAACTGTGTCCGAAACTAGGGTTAAAAGCCTTAATCCAGTCGTATCGACATTTAACTCTACAAACTCACTAGCGGCATTAGACTGTATAAAGGATGACGCTATCACTGCTACTGAGCTCACAAAAACACGTGATAACGGTCCGTTTTCTGTAAAGTCCAAGCACGTGAATCGCCAATCAGCCAATGGTTTTGGTGGCGGTACCATACACTATCCAACGGATGCTGCTAACTGTGGTCTACTAGGTGGTATCGCGGTGGTGCCAGGTTACGTGTCTTATGAGTCTTCTATCAAATGGTGGGGACCGCGTTTAGCCTCTTGGGGATTTGTCGTTATTACTATTAATACTAGCTCCATTTACGATAACCCAGATAGCCGTGCTGAGCAATTGAGCGCGGCTCTCGATCATCTCATCGCTGATGAAACAGTAGGTCATATGATAGATCAAAATCGTTTGGGCGCGATTGGCTGGTCAATGGGCGGCGGTGGTGCACTACGACTGGCAACTGAGCGCAGTACGGTGCAAGCCATCATTGCACAAACGCCCTATCACGATAAAAACTATGGCGCGATGGATACGCCTGCTCTATTCATCGCTTGTGAAAATGACCGTATCGCCCCGAATAAAAAATACACCAATACCTTTTATCAAAAAGCTGACGGTCCAAAAATGAAGGTCGAGATTAACAACGGCAGTCATTTCTGTGCCAGTCATCGTTTTAACGAAAAGCTATTAAGCAAGCCTGCTATCGCATGGATGCAACGTTATATTAATGGTGATACCCGTTTCGATAAATTCTTATGTGGCAATGAGAGCTACAAAGATGATACTCGTATATCAGCCTATGATTACGAAGACTGTTTATAAGCTATTTTTAACCTACTTAAGAAAGGAAGAACAGCTTTCACTGTTAATAATGACATTTGAATAACAACTCTTTTTTATTTTTACACATTTACATTGCTTCTATCTTTTTTCTTACAGACTTTACTGCCATAAAAATTAATAATCGTATAGTCAATCCTCTATAAATTGGATACGGTTTCAGGCTCGCTTAGTCTACAAATTGTAGTGCTTTCACTCGCCTTCCTTGTATCCAAATTATATTGAACCGACTATAGGGTGCTACAAACAAGTAAAACGATTGAATAAATGAACGACTAAGGAGCAATGTTGATGACTGATGAAATGTATGATTTGGGTGCAGGACTCTGGAGTATTCGAGGCTCATTTATTAAAAATGGCATACTTGATATTGGTGTTCAATGTGCGCTCATAAGACTATCATCAGAGCGATTTATTTTTTTAGATAGCTATACATTAACTGGTGATGTGCGTCAGCAAGTCATGGCATTGACCAATGACGGTCAAAATGTCGAAGCTGTCCTCAATGTTCATCCGTTTCATACAGTACACTGTGCTCAAATGGCAAAAGACTTTCCGCAAGCCACATTCTATGGCAGTAGCCGACATCCAGAGCAAGTACCTGAAGTCAATTGGGCAGACGACTTGGTCGAAAGCGATGCCATTGCTGCGCGCTACCCTGAACTCCAATTCTCTATACCTCAAGGCATCCATTATATCTCACCTGACGAGACGGTTCATGCCAGCTCATTATTGGTCTATCATCCTGCTAGCCAGAGCATTTATGTCGATGATACCTTTGAGATACCCCCTTCCAAGTTAATAAATACCGTGCAGCCTAACCTAGGCTTACACCCTACTACCAAAAAAGCGCTCAAAGATGAGCCAAACGCAGCTAAGCATTATTGTGACTGGGCAGTAGAGCTGGCACACGAGTGGCGTGATGTTCGTCATTTTTGCGGCGCACATTCAGGCTTAGTGGTATTTGAAGATGGTCAGTTTGAGACAGCACTTATCTCAGCGATTGATTTGGCTCGCCCTGAGCTTGAAAAAGCATAAAAGCGTGAACCTTTAGAAAACATATTATTAAAACAACTCGAAAAACAAAGTTTACAATGAAAAAGTAGCTTTGTTTTATTTACATATTTTATTCAATTTACTAGACGAGGAAAATTATAAATGACTGATCACATTCATGATTTAGGCGCAGGATTTTGGAACATACGCGGAACATTCCGTCTCGCTGGCGTGCTAAACATCGGTACTCAATGCTCGCTGGTCAAACTACCATCAGGGAAATTTATCTTTTTGGACAGTTACGCCCTAAAAGGTGATGTTCGAGATGAGGTTATGGCACTCACTAATAATGGTCAAAATGTCGAAGCGGTGCTGAACGTACATCCGTTTCATACAGTCAGCTGTGCTCAAATGGCCAAAGACTTCCCGCAAGCCACCTTTTATGGCAGTAGCCGTCATCATAAAAAAGTACCAGAAATCAATTGGGCAGATGACTTGGTTGAAAGTGACGCAGTCGCTGCACGCTATCCTGAGCTTAAGTTTTCAATGTCAGAGGGCATTTACTATATCTCGCCTAATGAGATGATTCATGCAGGTTCTTTATTGGCCTATCATTCTGCCAGCCAAAGCTTACACGTAGATGATACTTTTATGAGTCCACCAATTAAGCTATTAGAAGCTGTATTGCCTGAGCTAATACTGCATCCTACGACCAAAAAAGCACTGAAAAACGAGCCAAACGCTGGCGCGCAATATTGCGACTGGGCGACCAATTTGGCTCATGAATGGCGTGACGTTCGCAATTTCTGTGCTGCGCATTCTTATCTTGTTCAGTTCAAAGAAGGTGGGTTTGAGAAAGCATTGTTAAAAGCAATTAAGAAAGCTCGTCCAAAGTTAGATACAGTATAGTCTTAAGCAGATACAAATCCGCCGTACGCTATACATATAGATCTATCTAGAAAGAAGCTATCAATAAACCCAATCACTAGACCATAAGCGCTCAGTGTATCGGCCACTGAGCCAAGTATAGGTCCATCAACAACGTTTATTATCAGCAAAAATGCACAGGCTATAAGTGGACGGTACTTGCAAAGGTTAGATAAGGACTGGGCTTTTTCATTGTTTAAACCTATCTTATAGTTAGTCTAATAATGGTTGTCACCTGTTGAGTGGGAGTTTTCAACATACATTAATCGCTCTTTTGAGTGTTGCCTTGCCACTGACGAATAAAATCACCATTTGGATCGTATTGCTGGGTTTGCTTGTCGAGATTAAACTGCCTGCACCCTCTTGGGTCAGCACCCACGCCTGCCAGATATTGCCAATTGCCCCAATTATTGCAGACATCATAATCAACAAGATATTGCTCAAAGTAAGTAGCTCCATAGCGCCAATCAAGGCCTAGCTCGTGAATAAAGCAACTGGCAACCAGCTGTCGTCCGCGATTCGACATATAACCTGTCGTACGCAATTGGTTCATGCAAGCATTGACGATAGGATATTGTGTTGTACCATTTTTCCATTGTGCTAACAGATTTTCGTCCAATTGAGTTGAAGGCGCGTGCTGAGCGATGCCCTTAAACCAAAACAACTTTTGCCGATGGGTGACAGTATACCAGTAGAAATACTCACGCCACAGCAGCTCGAACCATATCCAGTAAGTAGAGTCATTTGCGATAATATTGCGCTCATAGCGACGTAGACGATTCAATATCGTGTTTACAGATAGTGAGCCGTTTGCAAGCCAACCGGAGAACTTTGTGGAATGTGTCCAGTCATCTAGCGCGTTTCGGGTAGTTTTATAAGTGCTGGGCGCATCGGAACCAAAATAGGTACCTAAGTGATTGAGACCATTTGACTCTCCACCTGTAAAACTGGATGGCGGCTGCGATGGTTTATCAAGCTCTGCCTGATTAGACAACTGCGATTCAAAAAAGTACTCGTCCCTACTCCGTATACTTTCAGGCAATGGAGCAAGTGATTCTGGCGTTGGAGAAATGGCTATATCTTTTTCTGCATGCAGCAAATCATAATCAGTTTCGATTTTTTTACGAAACTGTGTAAAACTTTTGGGCAGGTTCTCTAGCGGTAACTCGTCAAACAAAGTCGCCGTCGTTTGAATGTGCCACTGTATCTCTGGATATTTCGCCTGTAGAAGGTCATATACTTTGTTTTGATTATAATCTCCCGTTTGACTGATGCAGATATCTGTCACTTGTTGCTGCGCAATTAGATCATTCAACTGAGTAAAGATGTCCAATGCTTCATCGTCTTTCTGTAAATAAAGCAACCTATTACCCTGCTGCATCAATGACGCGTTTAAATCAGCTAGACTCTCATGCAAAAACTGCTGACGAGCTTGCCCCATACTGTCGTAATGATAGGCATCGTAATAGTTTTTATCGTCTAATACATCTGTCAACGATGAGACATAAACCAATAGCAGCTTTCCATTATTAGATATCTCAGATGCTTTTAATAGAGTGGCATTATCCGCTACCCGCAAGTCATTATGGAATAGCACCAATGTGACATTATTGTTCTCTGAATTGTTCGCTGCTTGATTTGACATACCCTATCCTTCTGGCTGTTTAGCGCTAATTTATTATTTTAATACTTAGTCTTTAATCTTGAAATATCATATACAGTGTAAAACATACTTAGCATTCAACCATGATGCTAGCCTAATACTTGTAAGGCAATGCGTTCAGCCCCAGAAACCATTTATAAGCATTGACTCTCATGTATCTGACTGCTTAAATGGCTTACCTCTAGGAGAACACCATGACTCAAAATAATACTACGACTGAAGAAAATAAATCAGATGAAAAGCGTAAACTTATCAATCGATTTTTGATGAGACTGACAAAAGAGCAGCCTCAAATGTATTACGCGACCACCTCTGAGATATCGCGAAGTATTCATACAATGATAAAAGAGCACACCAATCGCCTGTCGGTAGAAGAACAAGCACTGGTAAGACGCATGACTATGGAAGAGATTGAAGGGTTACTTGGCTTTCATGCTAGATAAGAGATTGACCAACTTCAAATACGTCATTATCAGTAATTTGCCAAATGACACACAAAAAAAGACCGCTATATAAGCGGTCTTTTTTATTAGCTATTAGCATTCTACTGTATGACAATTAGAACGGATATTCACGTGGCTCATTTTGCATTGAGATCCAATGTGTTCTGGTGAATTCTTCTAGTACCCACTCACCGTTGAAACGGCCGATACCTGAATTTTTCTCACCACCAAAAGCCACGTTACTTTCATCGTTTACTGGAATATCATTTATATGGGTCATACCTGCTCGGATACCACGAGCGAAACGTAAACCTTTTTGCATGTCTGCGGTAAACACCGCACTAGATAAGCCATACATAGAGTCATTAGCTATCGACAAAGCATCCTCTTCATTTTTGGCTCGAATAATGCCTATCAATGGTCCAAATATTTCATTATAGGCAATATCCATCTCTCTAGTAACTTCGGTAAAGACATGGGGCGGGACTAATTGACCATTGATTTCACCGCTCAAGAGCATTTTTGCGCCTTCTTTCTGTGCCTCATCAATCTTATCTCTAAGTGACTGAACTTGTTTCTCATTGATGATTGGGCCAATAGCAGTACCTTGATCGTTAGGATCACCTACCTGTAACGTTTTAACATGAGACAAGAAACGCTCTACAAACTCATCGTACACTTCATTTTCAACAATAATTCGGTTAATAGCCATACAAATCTGGCCTTGATGCAAGAACTTACCGAACACGGCTGCTTTTACTGCCTGATCAATATCTGCATCCTTGAGTACAACAAATGGACTGTTTCCACCTAACTCAAGTGCCACTTGTTTGATATGCTCACCACCATTAGCTAGCTCACCGATGTGTTTACCCACTGAAGTTGATCCTGTGAATGACACAAAACTTGACGCTTTGTGTTCAACGATTGCATCGCCTATCTCGCTGCCTGAACCCACAACCACGTTTAACAGGCCTTTTGGTAGACCCGCTTCTTCAAATACTTTGGCCAATAGTAAACCACCAGTCACTGGCGTATCGCTAGCAGGCTTGAGTACCACTGCATTGCCAAGTGCTAAGGCTGGCGCGATAGAGCGTTGAGTTAAATGTAGTGGAAAGTTCCATGGGCTAATAACAGCGACAACACCGATTGGCTCACGATAAATAAAGTTTTCTTTGCCAGGAGTATTTGATGGGCGAATCTCACCATGGACACGATTAGGGAATGTCGCTGCTTCCAGGGTAATCGCGCGCGTCGCACCGAACTCGACCATGGCTTTGATACGAGTACTGCCCGACTCTTTGATTAGCCAGTCAACGATTTCTTCTTGGCGCTGATCCAGTATGTTGACCACTTTATATAATACTGCAGAACGCTCTGCTGGTGTCTGCTTAGCCCACGTTTCTTGAGCTTGGGTTGCAGCATCATAGGCTTTATTCAACTGATCTTTGGTCGCTTGCTGGATCTCTACAAGCGTATCACCGTTATATGGGTTGGTATTATTGTTGGTGCTATCGTCTTTACCAGTCTGCCATTCACCAGCGATGAACTGCAAATGAAAGTCGCTATATGCACTAGTAGTATTGGTTGACATAATCATCCTTATTTTTAATTTGTTATGTTAAGTATTGGTTTGCGATTATTAAAATAAAATTATTAAGTCGGCGATATCTTAATGAGAAAATATCTGGCAAGTGATAAGTCTGAAATCGTTACCAAGCTATCAATCAATAGTCATCAATTAAAAAAAGCTCTAATGAAAAATGATCTTTAGCAATAAATACTAACGGTAACGGATAACAACAAAACCTACCTTGCTAGACGACTGGTCTAATGCTACCATAGCTATCAATAAAACAAGACTACTTTGTCAGTGAATATTGTTGATAAAACGTAACACATATAACTATATCCTATTACAATACGTCATCAACGTGACGTTCAAATGAACGCTAACTGTCTTAACTGACTATTTAATGCATACGCTAATATAAGCAACTACTAAGGGAGATAATCCTGTTTATGTCTAATACAGACGCAACGACACCAGATACCAAAGCTCATTTACTTGCTACTGGCTACCAATTAATTGCTAAAAAAGGTTTTACCGCTGTTGGTCTAAAGCAAATTTTAGATACAGCAGGTGTACCAAAGGGTTCTTTTTACCATTACTTTGCTTCTAAAGAAGCCTTTGGTGAAGCCATTATTAATCATTACTTTAGCTTATATAAGACTCGCTTAGATGTCATCAATGCACAAGATGTCAGTGCGCAGCAAAAGCTATATGATTATTTTCAAAACTGGTATGACACCCAGCAGAACGGCTGTGACCATGAAAAATGCTTGGTAGTGAAGCTCAGCGCAGAGGTAGCCGATATGTCAGAAACCATGCGTAAGGCACTCGATACTGGCTATCAGCAGACGACCATGTGGCTTGCTAAGCAGATCAAAGCTGGCTGGCTCGATGAGTCTATCCCTCGTCACGATAACATCTCGGCTGAGAGTATGGCCAAGCGTTGGTATTTTGCATGGCTTGGTGCAAGCTTGATTGCAAAGATTAGCCAAACCAATACGCCTTTAGCAGAAATCTGGCAGATGACAACCACTCAGATGGGACGTTAACTCTTTTAAGCAAGCTAGCCTCAAGCCAATTATTTCTAAGCAAGTGAATATTCATTAATATGAATAGCGCGGTGGCTAAGTTCTCAACCGCCGCGCTATATCATAGCTTGCCATTCGACATCCGCATTTAAACCAGTCTCATCAATGATCGCAAAAAAGGTTTTGTACGATAGTTTTGTAAATATCACTAGACGACTGGTCTAATTGGTGTACAATGCGCACAAATATTAAGAATGAATGCCTATACGAGCATTGCTTATCATTTCATTCATTGATTGATATCAGACAATATCCCATGTCAAAACAATTTAATTGAATCGTTTTTATTAAAAACTTTTTATTACTAATTAGGAATCTTATGAATAACTTCCAATACTACAACCCAGTCCGTATCGTTTTTGGTGAAGGTCAAATCGAGCAATTATCAGATCTAGTCCCTACTGATGCGCGTGTACTCATTACTTATGGTGGTGGTTCAGCTCAGCGTACTGGTACATTAGACGAAGTAAAAACTGCATTAGCGGCAAGCGGTGAACGTACTGTATTTGAATTTGGTGGCATTGAAGCCAACCCAGAATTCACCACATTACTTAAAGCCGCTGATATGGTTAATGAGCACAACATCGACTTCTTATTAGCAGTTGGCGGTGGTTCTGTGATTGATGGCAGCAAATTTGTCGCACTCGTTTCTTCATTGACTGAAGAAGACGGCACTGTCTCACGTGACCAAGCTTGGGATGCCTTAACTGGTTATTGCAAAAACATCGATTCTGCTGTCGATTTGGGCGCGGTATTGACTATCCCAGCCACAGGTTCTGAGATGAACTCAGGTGGCGTGATCAACTATAGTGAACGTCAAGCAAAACTACCGTTTGGTAACCCACTTGCCTTCCCTAAATTCTCAATTCTAGATCCAATCAAAACACTTACCTTGCCTGAACGTCAGGTTATGAATGGTGTGGCTGATGCATTTGTTCATGTAATGGAACAATATCTGACTTACCCAGTAAACGCGAAAGTACAAGATGCCTTTGCTGAGAGCTTGCTTAAAATCCTTATTGATGAAGGTCTAGTTGTTAAGCAAGATCCAGAAAACCTAGAAACACGTAAGAACATTATGTGGACAGCGACGATGGCATTGAACGGTCTGATCGGTACTGGTGTACCACAAGACTGGACAACTCACATGGTTGGTCATGAGCTGACGTCACTACACGCTATCGATCATGCACGTACGCTAACCATCGTATTACCATCAGTCATGCGTGAGCTAAAAGAAAGCAAAAAAGAAAAACTGCTTCAGTATGCGCGTAACGTATGGAACATTACCGATACTGACCTAGATGACGATGCCATTATCGAAACGGCCATTATTTACACTGAAAACTTTTTCCGCGAGCTTGGCTTGCCAGTTAGCCTAGAAGACGTTGACTTGACGGAATCAGCGATTGATCCAATCATCAAGCAGCTTGAAGTGCATAACATGGTTAAGCTTGGTGAACATGGTACCAACGACCTAGAAGTATCACGTCGTATCTTGCAGCGCGCTGTAACTAGCAAAGCCTCTTAATAAGCGCTATAGCAAGAACTGTCAGAAGAATTATAAGAAAAATCGCGACAGTAACCATAAGTACATATCGTTATGCTATTTATAGTAGTAGCTATTCCATGCTGAGTAGCTACTACATTTAACACCACTATAATAATGACAATTAATAAATATAAAGGAGTCCTACAATGAGCTTCGACAAACAACAGAATCAACAAACAAACCGTCAAATCAAATTGGCTAGCCGTCCTAATGGCGTACCTACTGCTGACAACTTTGACATGGCAACTAGCGACATCCCTACGCCAAAAGATAACGAGATGCTACTACGCACGGTATATCTATCACTAGATCCATATATGCGTGGACGTATGAGCGATGCAAAAAGCTATGCAGACCCGTTAGAAGTCGGTGACGTCATCATGGGTGGTACCGTAGCGCAAGTGGTCGAGTCAAATATCGATAACTTCGCGGTAGGCGACTTGGTCGTATCAAACTCAGGCTGGCAAGATTACAGTGTCAGTGATGGCGAAGGCGTCCTCAAACTAGACAAAAACATGTCTAACCCTTCTTATGGTTTAGGCGTGTTAGGTATGCCAGGGTTTACCGGTTACATGGGTCTGACTGATATCGGTAAACCACAGAAAGGCGAAACTTTAGTCGTAGCAGCAGCCACTGGACCCGTCGGTGCCACTGTCGGCCAAGTGGGTAATCAACATGGTCTGCACACTGTCGGTGTGGCAGGCGGTAAAGAGAAATGCGACTTTGCGGTCAATGAGCTTGGCTTCGATATCTGTATCGATCACAAAGCTGACGACTTCGCTGAGCAATTAAAAGCAGCATGTCCAGATGGTATCGACATCTACTATGAAAACGTCGGCGGTAAAGTATTTGATGCAGTGATGCCATTACTTAACGACCACGCACGTATTCCAGTATGTGGTCTGGTATCGCAGTACAATGCAACTGATTTACCGCATGGTAAAGATCGCCTAGGTATGCTGATGGGTCTTATATTAAGCCAACGCCTAACTGTCAGAGGTTTCATTATCTTTGAAGAGTACGGCGACCACTTCCCAGAGTTCTTAGAAACCATGAGTAAATGGGTAGAGTCAGGCGAAGTGAAAACCAAAGAGCACATTACTGACGGTTTAGATAATGCCCCAGATGCATTTGTCAGTATGTTAAACGGTGATAACTTTGGTAAAACCGTAATCAAAGTATCTGACGTTAAGTAGCCACTAACAGTTAGCAATCATTGTGAATAACTACTTAACAACATAAATTACTAATACCACTACTGAAAGTTGCTCACAAAGCAGGAATAATGCTAACAGTCATTATTTGCATTTAGGTTAATTAAATAAAAACGGCTGACGATGCAACGTAAAACTTATGACTGTTGGCTATATAGTTAATAACACATAAATAATAAACAAGGATAATTATGAACATTTTAATGGTACTAACTTCTCATGACCGTTTAGGCGATACTGGTAAAAAAACTGGCTTTTGGCTAGAAGAATTTGCTGCTCCTTACTACGCATTTCTTGACGCCGGTGTAAATGTAACTCTAGCCTCTCCAGCAGGCGGTCAGCCACCACTAGATCCTAGTAGTGACACAGAAGACACGCAAACCAAGGATACCACTCGTTTTAAAGACGACAAAGACGCTCAAGAGCATTTGGCTAATACCAAAAAACTTGCTGATATGAACGCTGAAGATTTCGATTCAGTATTTTATCCTGGTGGTCATGGCCCATTGTGGGATTTGGCAGTAGATAAAAACTCTATCAATCTGATCGAGACTTTTGTTAAGCAAGACAAGCCTGTTGCTTTTGTTTGTCATTCTCCTGCAGCGCTTAAAAACGTTAAAGTCGATGGCGAGTATTTGGTAAAAGGCAAAACAGTGACTGGTTTTACTAACTCTGAAGAAGACGCAGTTGGCCTAACAGACGTAGTACCATTCCTAGTAGAAGACGCATTGAAAGCCAATGGCGGTAACTACGAAAAAGCGGCTGATTGGGAATCATTTGTTGTTGAAGATGGTCTTCTAATCACAGGTCAAAACCCTGCATCATCAGAAGAAGCTGCTAAGCGTCTAATGGCGAAGCTGAAAGGTTAGTCAAATCCACTACGCAATAAGGCCGATACCATGATTCGCTTACATCATCTCAATCAATCACGTTCATTACGTACGCTATGGCTCTTAGAAGAGCTAGGCGTTCCTTATGAAGTAGTCAGCCATCAGCGCGATGCCAAAACTCATTTAGCACCAGACTCTCTAAAAGCTGTACATCCACTCGGTAAGTCTCCGGTTATCGAAATGGATGGACAGATTTATGCTGAGTCAGGTGCCATCACTGAGTTATTGATTGAACGGTTTGCGCCAGAGCGTCTGCGCCCTGCTACAGGAAGCTCAGACTATGGCTACTATCTACAGTGGATTGATTTTGCAGAGAGCTCGCTCATGTTGCCGTTAATGCTTGAGCTATTTACTAATAAAGCAGGCATCAATGACAATGAGTTTTTAAACGGCTATATCGAGACAGAAAAAACCAGATTGTTTAAGTATCTGGATACTTCGGTTGAAGGTAAGTCGTTCATTGTGGGTGATAAGCTAAGTGGTGCTGACTTTATGTTGTCATTTGACTTAATCATTCTCGCTAAGCGTCAAAAACTCGACGCCTATCCGCATATCAAAAAGTATGCTGAAAAGCTGGCCGGTCTTGATAGCTATCAGCGGGCGATGCAGCTAGAAGCAGAATATGATGAATCAATTTAGTATTTGGTATTAATTAATACTATGCTGTTAGTCAAAATTCTACGTAGTAATTGCCTGCCCAATTTTTTGGTATACAAAAACAGCTCTGTATAGAGCTGTTTTTTATGCGTATAGCATTTTTGCTTGTTGCATCGTTTGTTTTAATGTTCGTTAAATTGCATGAAATACTGCTATATCTTTATTCAGCAGCGCCAATGAGTTACGCGCTAATGACAAAAGCGCTGTAGAAATTATGATAAAATATGCCCTACATTTCTTGTGTTATCTTTCCAGTTTGACCAGCATTTATATCAGTAACTCCACTGTGTTTTAAGCTATGAACATTCATCGTACTGACCTGATTTTGTGTCTGGAATCTATTCTATGCCATTCTATTTCCTTATACAGATTATGGTACGTCCATGAGTAACGAATATCAGTTTAAGCCCCACGAACAACCGATAATGGTAGGCTCTCCTGCCAATCCTGATCATCCTGCACGCCGTAAATTATTTTACTTACTGATTGGAATTTTCGTTGGTCTCACAGCTAGCCTCCAAAACGGTCTACTCGTTGCAAATCTTACTCAAATTCAGGGTCAACTGGGCTTAACACCAGCCGAAGGTGGTTGGATATCTGTTAGCTACAATATGACCAATGCCTGTATCACCGTTCTGCTGTACAAAATTCGCCAACAATTTGGCATGTCACTCTTTAGCAAAATCACTCTGTTCTTTTTATTGGCCGCCACCAGTCTACAGTGGCTGATCAGCAGTCACTTGTTAGACACACCTAATATTAGCATTGAGCCCTATTATTTAGAGATTGTCGCTAGGGGACTTAGTGGTATGGTGGCAAGTGGTATGACCGTATTGGGCTTGTTTTATTGTCTTCAGGGTATGCCAACCGTCAAACGTACTAGTGGTCTCATATTGGGTTTTGGTTTGGTACAGTTTGGTATTCCATTATCACGTGTCATCTCGCCCTACCTCGCCATCGACGGTCAGCTTGAAAACTTATTTTTATTTCAATTTGGTCTGGCGCTGATTTGTTTTGGGCTGATTAATATATTAGAGCTACCACCAGGGAATACAGAAAAAGTATTTGAGAAATTGGATTTTGTAAGCTTTGGTTTTTTCGCAAGTGGTCTGGCTGCATTGGCTGTCGTTTTGGTACAAGGTCGAATTTTATGGTGGACGACACCTTGGCTCGTCTATCCACTGATGATTGCTATCGTCGGGATTGGCATCGCGTTATGGATTGAGACGCATCGCAAAAATCCAATGCTCCAAGTACGCTGGATGCGTAGTCGCAATATTATTGCATTCATGGTGACGGGCGCTGTCATGCGGATTTTGCTATCTGAGCAAAACGTCGGAGCGGCAGGATTGCTCGCTAACCTCGGCTACGGTAACGATCAGCTGGTTACTTTTTATGCTGTTATTATAGCCGCCAGTGCACTGGCTTTGATTATTAGTATTTTTAGTACCAATGCGATGGATTTGCGCCGACCTGTTATTTTTGCCGTGGCATTGATTGCCTTAGGTTCTTGGATGGATGTTGGTGTGTCTATTAATTCAGCGCCCTATATGTTTTATCTTAGCCAGTTTTTGATTGCCTTTGCTGCAGTCTATTTCATGGGGCCTTTGGTTTTTGAAGGGTTTTTGCGGGCTATTGGCAGTGGCCCTGCGTATATTATTAGTTTTTCAGTGATTTTTGGCATCTCCCAAACAGTTGGCGGATTGGCAGGTGCAGCGGCTATTCAGGCATTTACGACCATTCGTACACAGGTCCATTATGCAGATATGGTCAGCTCACTGAATTTGGGTGATCCTACGTTCAGCGCTCAAATTGCTGGTACTCGTAGTGTATTGTCAAACCAAACGACGGACGCAGCACAAGCGAATGTGGCCGCGATGAGCCAAGTGTTGCAAGGGATTCAGCGCCAAGCAACTGTCTCCGCTTATAGCGATTTGTTCTTTTTGATGGCCAGTTTTGCTACTTTCGTTACAGCCATTTTATTGATCAACTATTTTTATAACCGTTACCACAAGCGCAATCCACTTGCTAAAGAGCTTGCCGTTATTGCAAAAATGCGTGAGTCAAAATAGCTCACCTTATTATATTAATAATGTTTCACCCTATTCATTTATAGCCAGTCTATTTTAATATTTATTAAGAATTTAGGAGCATGTCATGAGCCAAGAAAAACCAAATGAGCTTAATCAAACACCTCAGACGTCCACTGGCGCTCCAGCAACAGACACACCTATAGCGTCCGATATAAGTAAAGAAGAGTCTGCTACAACCTCTTCGCCATCAGTAACTAAGACAGCACAAGATGAGGTAGAAAACAGTTCAGACAGCAATGAAACACCAATGCCGCCAAAAGAGCCGATACCCGATACTACTGGTTGGTCGCCCAAGAAAAAATCCTATCTAAACTTAGGCTTATTAATTTTATTGATTGTCATTGGCGTGGCATTGATTTTGTATGCATGGAAGCTTCCACCGTTCACCCCAACGGTACAGCAAACCAATAATGCTTTTGTCAAAGGTCAGACGACTATTATTAGCCCGCAAGTTTCTGGCTATGTCACCAAGGTAGCCGTGCAAGACTTCGCCAACGTAAAAGCTGGCGACTTACTCATAAAAATAGACGATCGAACCTTTCAGCAGCAGCTCGAACAAGCCCAAGCAAATACAGAGGTAGCTCTTACTAACCGTTCTACCAATGAACAAGATACGCAAACCAGTCAAGCACAAATCGAAGCACGTAGAGCTGATTTGTATAGTGCCAAAATCAATGTAGAAAGCGCGCGTGAAGATGTCAACCGTTATCAAGGTTTAGATGCTATTGGGGCAGTATCGAAAGCAGAAGTTGCTCACATCAAGGCGCAATTGGCTCAAGCACAAGCAGGTGTACAGCAAGCAGAAGCCAATTTACAGGCCGCCCAAGAAAACCGTGAAAAGACTAGTGGCAGTCGCTCATCGCTAGATGCAAATATCAAAAATGCTGAGGCAGGCGTCAAGCAAGCGCAAATCAATCTAGACAATACTATTATCACTGCGCCTGAATCTGGCCAGCTAAGCCAAGTCAGTGTCAAAGAAGGCCAATACGTCAGCGCTGGTACGCAGCTCATGTATATCGTACCAAAAGGCATTTGGATCATTGCAAACTTTAAGGAAACTCAAATAGCCAATATGGCAATCGGCGAGCCTGCGACCATTCACGTTGATGCGCTTGGCGGTGCCAAATTTACGGGTCACGTGAGTAATATCTCGCCAGCGACTGGTAGCGAGTTTAGTGCTGCTGCAGCCAACCCTGCGACAGGTAACTACATAAAAATCGCTCAACGTATTCCTGTACGCATTGACCTAGACCAAAACCAGCCTGAACTTGCACGCTTACGTCCTGGTATGTCAGTCTCAGTGGATGTCGATACCAATATTAAATGAAAGGTTGAATAAAAAGCTAAATAAAAAATAATGCCAAATAAGGTCAATAGCTAACGTAAAAAAGCCACTCTAGATACCAAAGAAATTGGATTTAGAGTGGCTTTTTTAGTTTTGTATAATCTATAGCTTCAAACTACAGCAACTATGGTAATAAACGTTTGGTCGTCCAGCTTGTATTGCCTTCACTGTCATTACCGCCACTCTGCGTATACACAATTCGGTCATGCATCCGATTGGCGCGGCCTTGCCAAAATTCAATACTTTCAATCGTAATTTCATACCCACCCCAAAACCCTGGCGTTGGTACAGTAGTATTTTCAGGGTGCTCTGCTTGAAGCTGTTCAAACGTTTGCTCCATGACTTCACGATTGGCCACTTCACCGCTTTGCGGTTGACTGACCCAAGCGCCTACTTGACTATCATGGGGACGCTTTTGGAAGTAAGCAGCCGATTTATCAGCAGCGATTTTAGCGATACTACCGCTGATACGGACTTGACGCTCTAGCTCATGCCAAAAGAATAACGCTTCGGCATTAGGGTTTTCTGCGATATCCTGCCCCTTCGCGCTTTCATAATTGGTATAGAAAACGATACCTGTCTCAGTAATCTCGCGTAGTAACACAATACGGACGCTAGGCTTATTGTCTGCGCCACATGTCGCCAAACTCATTGCATAAGGCTCTTGCACCTTTTGCGCTAGCGCCTCATTCATCCAAGCTTTAAAAAGCTCGAATGGTGACGTTGGCACTGACTGTTGGTCAAGCTCACCTTTCTCATATGAGAGGCGTTGGTCGGTAAAGTCCATGCTCATGGCAGTTCCTTATTTGAAAACTATAATGTTGTTGTCTTAAATTCCAGTCATTATCTTAAATACCAGTTATTGTCGTAAATACTATTAGCCTAGTACTGATTTTATAAGATCAGCCAAGTCATTAGCCATTACATCGCATTCAATTTCATCATCTGACTCTACCATCACGCGAATCATAGGCTCTGTACCTGACTGACGTATTAGAAGACGACCACGACCCTCTAGCGTTGCCTGTGCTTTGTCAAAAGCAGCAACCAACTCCTCATGTTTGAATGGGTTTTGCATTTGAGACAAACGTACATTGACTAGCTTTTGCGGCAACACTTCAAAACCTTCAACAAGCTCACTTAGCGCACGCTCTTTGGCTTGCATCACTGCCAGTACTTGCAAACCAGCAATGATAGCATCCCCTGTACGACTTTTGTCTAAGCAGAGAATATGACCAGATGGCTCACCGCCCAATATCCAGCCATTAGCTTCTAAATCCTGCATCACATAACGGTCACCCACCTTTGCGCGAGTAAATTGGATGTCTGCATCCTTTAGTGCCAGCTCTAATCCCATGTTACTCATGAGGGTACCCACTACACCTTCAGCTTTGACTAGACCTTGGGTAGCAAGCACGTATAAGATACCATCGCCGTCGACTAGCTTACCCGTCTCATCAACCATTACGATACGATCGCCATCACCATCTAATGCAATACCGACATCTGCTTCATGCTCAAGCACGGCCTTTTGCAAACTTTCAGGATGGGTAGAACCACACTCAGCATTGATATTGATGCCATCTGGCGTATTATTGATGGCAATCACGTTTGCCCCCAACTCGCGCATCACTCTAGGTGCTACGCTATAGCCCGCGCCATTGGCACAATCCACTACTACCGTCAGATGACTGAGGTCATATTGATAAGGGAAGCTGCCTTTGCAAAATTCAATATATCGACCTTTTGCATCATTAATACGATTGTTCTTACCTAAATTTGCAGGATCAAGAATAGGCATCATAGCAACGTCACTACTAACGTCATTCATAATTGCCGTCAATTTATCATTAATTGCAGTTTGCATCTCATCAGTAATTTTTTTGCCGTCGCCTGAGAAAAACTTGATGCCATTATCATAATAAGGGTTGTGCGAGGCTGAAATAACCACGCCAGCATCTGCATTAAAACTACGGGTCAAATGCGCAATCGCTGGAGTCGGCAATGGACCAAGCATATAAACATCAACACCAGCCGCATTAAAACCTGCTTGTAGTGCCCCTTCTATCACATATCCTGAAAGACGCGTATCTTTACCAATCACCACACTTGGCTTACGCGTAGGATTTTCATTTTTTTCTATGAGAACAAGCCCAGTGACGTAGCCCAATTTTAAAATAAAATCAGGTGTAATAGGCAATTCACCAAACTTTCCACGAATACCATCGGTGCCAAAATAGCTCATTATGTGTTCCTCAAGTCAAAAAATAAAAGGCCAAACGTATACGCAGGCAATACTATTGTTGTAATAATCTGTTTCTGTATTTTACAAAAAAAACAGCCAACAATAACAGAGCATTGTTGGCTGTTTGTATCTTAAGCTCGCTGCAACCTTACGTCTCAGCTGATTTTAATACGATGCAAATACAGAACAGAGAAGCATTTTACGAAACGATCTAGTTTACTCTATAGTTCGGTGCTTCTTTAGTGATCTGCACATCGTGCACATGCGACTCTTTCATACCCGCTGAGGTTACTTTGATAAACTGCGGATTGGTACGCATATCTTCGATAGTGGCAGAACCAGTATAACCCATTGATGAACGTAAACCGCCAACCAACTGATTAACGATACCCGCAACTGGTCCTTTATAAGGAACACGGCCTTCGATACCTTCTGGTACTAGCTTCTCTACGCCATCTTTTGCATCTTGGAAGTAGCGATCTGAAGAACCGTTTGATCCTGACATCGCACCTAGACTACCCATACCGCGATAAGCTTTATAATAGCGCCCTTGGAACAGCTCAACTTCACCTGGCGCTTCTTCGGTACCAGCCATTAGCGAACCAACCATGATGCATGATGCACCAGCAGCGATTGCTTTTGCCATATCACCTGAATAACGAATACCACCGTCAGCAATCAATGGAATGCTGTCTTTTAAAGCACTAGCAACGTTATCAATCGCTGAGATTTGTGGCACACCGATACCTGCGATAATACGCGTGGTACAGATAGAACCAGGGCCGATACCTACTTTTACTGCATCAGCACCTGCGTCACGTAAAGCGATTGCAGCTTCACCTGTTGCGATGTTGCCACCGATTACTTGTACATGCGGATAGTTTTTCTTGATCCAAGAGACCTTATCAATTACGCCTTTTGAGTGGCCATGCGCCGTATCCACTACGATCACATCAACATCAGCGGCGATTAATGCTTCAACGCGTGCTTGCGTGTCTGCGCCTGTACCAACAGCTGCACCAACACGTAGGCGACCTTGCTCGTCTTTACAAGCATTTGGATTGTTTTCAGCTTTTGCAAAGTCATTAACAGTAATCAAACCACGCAGGCGGAAATTGTCGTCAATAACGATGACTTTTTCGATGCGGTGCTCATGCAACAATCTTTTGATATTCTCGTTGCTTTCACCTTCATGCACAGTTACTAGTTGCTCTTTAGGCGTCATAATCTGGCTAACTGGCAACGATAAATTGGTCTCAAAACGCCAATCTCTATGCGTAACAATACCCACAACATTATCTGTGCCTTTTTCGACCACCGGCACACCTGAGATATTGTTATCTTGGGTCAAACGCAGCAACTCACCGATCGTCATCTCTGGATGTACAGTGATAGGATCAACGACGGTACCCGCTTCAAATTTTTTGACACGGCGTACTTGGGTGGCCTGCTTCTCGATGTCCATGCTCTTATGCAAAATACCCATGCCACCAAGCTGTGCCATAGTGATAGCCATTTCAGACTCAGTCACCGTATCCATCGCCGCAGAGATTAGCGGAAGATTAAGTGTGATGTTTTTGGTCAAACGAGTAGACAGATCAGCAGTTTTTGGCAGAACTTCAGAATAGGCTGGTAATAATAAAACGTCATCAAAGGTTAAGGCTTCATCGACAATTCGCAACATACAGACCCCTAGTGGTGGTTATTTTGATGGGTAGGAGCTAAGGGTCAAGCGTATTAATCATTGCAGCTGCATGCACAGTGCCGACTCATCACCAACCACTCAGTTATCCTATAAAAATAACGCCACATTATAACAAATAAGTGCCTCGCTGACACACTATATTTGTCAGATTATTTTACACAAATGAGTCTTTAGCGATAGCAGTCATACTTCAAACCATTAATAACTTCTTTTCAAGGCTTGCAAAGCCCATCGCTATTTCCAATTCCTATTCGCCTTTTGTTAACGTAAAACGCTCTGTGGGTAAATACTTGTTTTGCTGCGCATGCAAGTAGCCCAGCATTTGCTCTCGTATCTCACAGGCCAGCGTCCATGCTTCTATAGGTCCTACCGATGAAACAGCGCCGCGCAGTTGAATGGTGTTTTCTGTCACCTCAACCACATACATTTCAGGCTCTGTTTTGTCGTCCCAAAGCTTATTAGACTTGACCATCGATATAAAATTTTCTCGAATAGCACCAATATCCGCACCATAATCGATATACAAAAACACAGGACAAGTCTGATGCACTTCCGTGTGTGACCAGTTCTCTACTCGTTCAGTAATCAGTTCGCGCATCGGCACAATCAATCGACGCTCATCCCATGTCTTTAACACTGCATAAGTATAACGCAGATCTTCAACAGTACTAAAATTGCCATCCATTATCACACTATCACCAATTCGCACTGGCTGCGTTACTGCTACCTGTACACCAGCAATGATGTTCCCTAATATTGGTTGAGCAGCGATACCAAGCACCACCCCAGCAATACCAGCGGAGGTTAATAACGTCTTGCCGAGACCTTCCATATTCGCAAACTCGCTCAGACCTATCCATATACTACCCAACACCATTACAAATATAAAAACACGGCGAAATATCGATACATAAGTTCGACGACGGCGCACTTTATCAAAATGCTCTTCTCCTAAGTTTTCAATCTGCATGTCTTGATAGCGATTGGCAAAAAAATTGATAACACGTATGCCAAGCCACATGGCACTTGATACCAGTCCAATCCAAATAAGTGGACGAATCGACGACGCTACCGCATCCAAATAAGGAAAGCCACCTGAAACTAAGGTAAAAACAAGTGAAAAGCTGATCGTAAAAGTTAATGGCACAGTGAGTTTACTAACTAAATCTGCCACACCGTTGGTACTACCGATATACATGCGATATTTTTCAACATCAATATAACGACTGATAAGCTTTTCTGTGCCTTTACTGAGTAACCATCCTACGCCCATGGTCAATAAGAAAAACAGTATTAATGCTGAAAACTCCCATAAAGCAATTCCAAAAAACTGTAACTTCAACCAAGTGGGCAAGTAACGTTCAAATTCTGCTGGATGATATTGTTCATAAAGATTTTCGATATTATCCACTGTCTGCGCAGAAAACACCCAAACGGGTGCTCTATCACCTACTCGAACCCGCTGCAAATAAATAGGCACTCGTCGCTCTCGATAATCCACATAACCCAGCTTAATAGACCGTCTAGCAATACCCATAACACTACTATTGTTACCAAGAGGTGGTTCAATAAGACCGTCAGGACGATCTGGCATGTCATCAAATACATACAGCTCTTTTTGAGACAACAAAAAATCTAACTGCTTAGTCAAATCAATCGCACGATTTTTCTGGTTCTGCTCCTCAATCAAGTTCATATTAAGCGCGTAACCTGCTAGGTCATACTGCTGCTTCATTACTGCAGATTGAAAGAACTCTAAAGTCGCGAGCGGCGTTGCTAAATTTGGTGATTTAGACAGCGGTGGCAATCCAGCATTGAGTTTGCTGAGTAAATAATAGCTTTCACTATACTCTCCCGTTAGTTCTGCGTTGCCTTGCAAGGTTCCCGCTTGTTCTACTGCATTACGCTCGGTAGGATCAAAGATCTCTTCAGTAATACCAGAGACACTAATACTTCCATTTTTGATGGTGTTAACTTGTTGAACTGCATACTCAACAAAATTATCAGGTTTACTAGAAGGCTGTTTTGTTTGATCGCTTACGTTTTGCCCACTCTCTCTCTCTGCTGCATGAGCAGGCACGTAAATGATATTCAAAACCACAATACTAGCGCCTAGTAGCCATCGTAAAACGTGATGCTGTAGACCGTAGTATTTTTGGTCTAAGCGGTGGTCACAGTCTGAACTAATGATGCCATCATGATCGTTCATAGGGTTACGTTTAAGAGTATTCATGTTTTAAAAATCACCAGTCTAGAAAGAGAATGTCTGTAAAAGATATATTCATGCTGCTTTAACCTAATTCAGTAAGCAAAAAAAGCCAGCCTAAAGCTGACTTAATTTATTACAAGATTTGTAGCTATTTACTATATAAACGGCAAAAATTATTTTAAGCTCGTCGCCATGTCGTGCCAGCACGGCTATCTTCGAGCTCAATACCCGCCTCTTTTAGTTGCTCACGTATCTCATCAGCACGGGCAAAGTTTTTGTTGGCTTTAGACTCTGCACGTTCGATAATCAAATTATCAATAACCGCATCGGTTAGACCGTCTTCTGCCTGATCACCGACCACTGCTTGCAAAAACTGCTGCACTGGCTGCTGTAAAATATTTAATACTTGCGCCAATGCTTTTAGTTGCTGTGCCAACTGCCATGCGGTGTCGACGTCTTCTGCTTTAATGGCTTTATTGATATCACGAGCCAATCCGAATAAGACGCTGATGGCGGTCGAGCTATTAAAGTCGTCATTCATCGCCTTGATGAAGTCTTGTCCAACCGCGCTATTATAAGCTTCAGCCACCAAATCTTCATTGATTACGATTGACTGTCCTTTTTGCTGCTCAGCCAATTTTAGTGCATTATACAGTCTGCTTAGGCTATTATGCGCTTCATCTAAGGCGCTATCAGAGAAGTTAACTTGGCTGCGATAATGGCTCGATAATAAGAAAAAACGCACCGTTTCAGGTAAGTACTTTGCCATCACATCGCGAATGGTAAAAAAGTTGCCCAATGATTTAGACATCTTTTCGCCATCGACATTGATAAAACCAACATGCATCCAGTTACGTGCATACTCACAACCAGTTGCTGCCTCAGACTGCGCGATTTCATTTTCATGATGCGGGAACTGTAAGTCATGACCACCGCCGTGAATATCAAAGGTGCTACCTAAGCACTTAGTCGACATCGCTGAACATTCAATATGCCAGCCTGGACGCCCTTGACCCCATGGTGACGCCCACTGCGGCTCGTCAGGTTTTGCCGCTTTCCATAGTACAAAGTCAAATGGATTGCGTTTATCATTCTCAACTTCGACTCGCGAACCTGCCTGCATATCGTTCAGATTGCGCTTAGATAATTTACCATAACCGTCAAAGCTATCAACAGCATAGTAGACGTCACCGTTATCGCCTGCATACGCGTAGTTGCCAGTGACTAGCGTCTCAATCATATTCTGCATATCGTCGATATGATCGGTCGCACGTGGCTCAGCATTTGGCATCTCGCAACCAAGGGCAGTCGCGTCTTCATGCATTGCTTCAATAAAGCGCTGCGTCAATGTACCAATCTCTTCACCGTTTTCAGCAGCACGGGCAATGATTTTATCATCGATATCAGTGATATTACGTACATAGTTCACGTCGTAACCCAAGCGCGCTAACCAACGAACGACCATATCAAAACCGACCATCACTCGCGCATGACCAATGTGACAATAGTCATAAACGGTCATGCCGCACACATACATACCAACCTGCCCTGCTTTGAGTGGTACAAACTGACGCTTGCTGCCAGTCAATGAATCGTAAATGGCAAGTTGGGACATCGCATCTGCAAGTGGTGTGGTCATAGTAAAAAAGCCTTGTAACGTAAATAAAATAGAGAAATGTGAAATCTAAGCCGCGGTGTATGAATAAGCCATACCAACAACTGTGACTATAAATTAAGCAAATAAAAAAATTCAGACCAAAAAACGTCGTGATATAAAACGTAACCCATTATCTTAGCGAAAACAGGCGTAAAATACTACAATGAGCGTGCAACTAACGCTATTCAATCATAAAAACCGTTAAGGATGTAAAGATGGGCAATCGCTTAAGCAAAATATACACACGTACTGGAGATGACGGCAGCACTGGTATGGCTGATGGCAGCCGCCTTAGCAAAGCGGACGATCTATTTAGCGTCATGGGTGACATCGACGAGCTCAACTCGCATATTGGCTTGGTACGTGTGCAACTAAAGCACAATAAAGGCCAATCTATAGAGAAAGAGTTCTCTGAAGCCTTGGTCATCATTCAGCACTTGTTATTCAATATAGGCGGCGAGCTTGCCATGCCAGAATATGAAGGGGTTAATGCCACTCATATTGAATGGTTAGAGCAGCAAATAGATATGATGAATGCCACATTGCCACCGCTAAAAGACTTTATTTTGCCAACAGGTTCTATATTGGTCAGTCAATTACACGTGGCGCGTAGTGTGTGTCGCCGCGCTGAACGTCAAGCTGTAATATTGCAGCAGCGTCCACAAGCGATTCGCAGTACTGCCGTCAGCTTTATCAACCGCTTATCTGATTGGTTGTTTGTCGCTGCACGCTTCTGTACAGACCCAGAAAAAGTCTCTGAGGTGTTGTGGGACAGTCAAGCCTTGAAGACGTTCACTGACAATCAATAATATTGTCGACCCGTTATAGTTTTTAACTAAACGAGCTAAATGTAGCCAATCCACTATACTTGTTATTAATCGGCTTAAACGCATAAAAACCCCCACGACATTACTGTTGCGGGGGTTTTATTATTCGACAATAGCGATTCGCTTTACTAGATATCACTCTCTCTTATTACAATGAAAAATTAATAAGTAGCACTATCGTCTTCTACAATTACCATATCGATGCTTTCATCTTTAGGCACTGCTTTTGATGTGGCTGGCTTACTAGGCTCAGCAGCAGCCGCTTGGCTATTTGAAGTCGAGCCATTCTGACTTTCAGTAGGTTTGTTGATAGTTGGCGGCGGCGTAGGTTCAGTTGGACGAATCGGCTCAACTGGCGTCACAGTTCTTGGCTGACGGATTGGTGCTGTTTGAGTAGTGTCATTGTTCTGCGTTGCGCGGCGCTCAGCAGCACGTTGAACGCGCTGTTCATCCATTGCATTTTTTAATACAGAGCCCGCCATCACATCTGCAACCACAGTGATCAAGGCAGGTTGACCTGCAATACGCGTACGCACTTGACCGCCTTGAGTACCGACGATGTAAGTGAAAGCATCATCAACGAGCATATTGTTATTAATACGGATATTGTCTTGGGCTAAACGTGATTGTAAGCTTGGCTGATTATTGGCTGCTTGTACCTGACTGGCTTGATACAAGTCTTCACTTGGTAGCGTCATACTGACACTCGCTTGGCAAGTGGTCATGCCGTTCTCATTGGCTTGTTGCAAGATAGCAGCGTTTTGGACATCAATGACGACGCCATTGGTTTTTTCGCTAACCACACCGCTTGCTAAACTGATTTCAGCATCATTTGCATAATTGGCAGCCAATGACTGTGCTTGTTGATTGAGCGTATTCTTTAGAGCTGACTTGAGGCGATCTTGCACCATAGGATCATCACAACTGATCGCAGGCGCCACGCTATTTTCAGTATCGACAGTCTCCTGCTCTGCCTGCTCAGAAGCGTCTTCTTTATCTGAGCGATCACAGCCTGCAAGCGCTAAACCACATATCAATCCAATCCCAGCAACTTTATGCCACTTGCTCAAACTTATATTTGCTACGCTCATACTAACTCTACTCCCAATTTACAGGTTCGTACCGCCACTGACTGACAGTGTTCAACATTCAAATCGCAACGCTAGCTGCTACAGATATGAAAACCACATCATTATACGGTGTTTAAATCAAATGGTCATTAGTGTAGCCCATGGATATACAAATAGTGCCCCTCATTGTGGAAAAAACCTGCGTTTGGTTGCAAAAACATAACAAACATTCGCAGATTTGGACTCTAAAAAGTCATATTTAAAAAAGTACGGATTTCATCACAGTTTTCGTTAGACGTCATGGATATGACGCTATATGATTGGGCATAAAAATCATCGATAATTGGTGCATATGATAAATTTTAGAGATACGTTGTTATTAGGTCATCGAGGCGCACGCGGTGAGGCGTTAGAAAATACCTTTTCAGGCTTTCAATACTCTCAAAACCTCAAGTCAAGAGGCTTAGCAGGCGTAGAGTTTGATATACAACTAAACGCTGACGGTCACTTAATCGTATTCCATGATGACGATCTAGAGCGTATGTGCGGGCGACAATCACGTATTGATCAGTTAAAACTGACTGAGATTCAATGCCAGTTGCAGTTTGGTCAACCCATTATGACGCTCGCAAGCATAGCACCTGCGCTTAGTGGATTTAACGTTATTGAGCTGGAAATTAAGACGCATAGCCGCACCAACTATGCGGTGTTGATTGCAGCGCTTCGGCAGGCATTTATTAATACACCTCTTGCCAGCTTACCAGTTGTGTTGACGAGCTTCGATGTCGAGTTACACAACCGTTTGCAACGTCACAAACTATTATCTCATATGCCTCGCGGCTTGCTCATTCGTACGCCAGAAGCGTTGGCAAGCGCTACCAATACTGCATTGCAACTCGGCTGTATTCAACTGGGCATTCATTATCCGCTTTTGACCCAAGCTATCATCAAACATAGCCACCGTTATGGATTGCCCGTAAGTGCTTGGACGGTTAATGATATTCCCACCATTGAGCAGCTCATAAAATGGCAAACCGATGTCATCATTACGGATTTTCCAAGTCATTTGCTGTTGCCTTAACCGACTTAACCGTACTTTTTTGATATTTAATCATTTTTTCGATAAACGCATTCTTTCCTACATATCTACCCTCCTTGTTACACTTCTCCTTCATGTCTGATAAGTCACTCGTATTTTTGACCAATACATTCTATAATCCATACAAGTTATTGTTATTTAGCAATATTTTTATAGTGTATAAGTGTTCACTTTACACGCTTTTTAAGGTACTATGGTGGCTTAAATTAATACCGTTAGGGATATTATATGATTGCAAAAAAAGCACTTGGCTTACCGCTTAAAGGCTTACGTTTCGCTATCAAATCTGGTGACACGCTTGTAAAGACTGCCAGCACTCAAGTAACGCGTTTTAAAACTCGTTTTGATGAGAAAAAAGCGCAGATGGCGCTTGATGAGCAGCCTGTTGCCAAACGCAATTATGCTAAAGCTTCTGAGCAAGCGGATCTTTCTGCGCAAGAGCAAAGCATTGATATGCGCGAGTTTGAATTTACCAAAGCACCGATCAACTGGATTCCGGCGACTATCTTGGTAGCGACGCCGATTGCTGCTGCTATCATTACGCCATGGTACTTGTTCACTCATCAAGTGAGCGCACCTGTTTGGGGTGTATTTGGTGCCTTTATGGTATGGACTGGTATCAGTATTACGGCAGGTTACCATCGTCTAATGGCGCATCGTGCTTATAAAGCGCATCCAATTGTTAGAAACTTTTTATTGCTTGGTTCTACCCTAGCGGTACAGGGTTCTGCGTTTGATTGGGTTTCTGGTCACCGTACTCACCATCGTCATGTAGATGATCGTTTGGATGATCCGTATTCAGCACAGCGTGGATTCTGGTTCAGTCATATTGGCTGGATGCTACGTAACTACCCTAGCGGCAAGTTCGACTACAAAAACATTCCTGATTTGACTAAAGATAGAGTCTTACAGATTCAGCATAAATACTACGGTCTATGGGTAGTTGCCATGAACGTCGGTATGGTTGCCGCTATCGGTTGGTTGCTTGGTGATGTTTGGGGTACGTTGGTTATTGCAGGCCTACTACGTTTGGTATTGACGCATCATTTTACGTTCTTTATCAACTCGTTCTGCCACATGTTTGGTACACGTCCTTATACGGATACTAACAGTGCTCGTGATAACTTCTTCTTGGCTATCTTTACGTGGGGTGAGGGTTATCATAACTATCATCACTTCTTCCAATACGACTATCGTAATGGTGTGAAATGGTGGCAATATGACCCAACCAAATGGTTAATCGCTGGTTTATCAAAACTTGGTTTGACCTCTGAGCTACGTACTGTTGATGATACGACTATCAAACATGCAGAAGTACAAATGCAGTTTAAGAAAGCTCAGCAGCAAATCGATACAGCAGCAGTAAGCGGCATTGATCTTCCTCATGCGATGAAGAGTTTCCAAGACCGTATTAAGTTTGAATATGATGCCTTTACGCAGACTGTTGAAGAATGGCAAGCGCTAAAAGCAAAAACTATCGAGCTTAAGAAGACAGAGTTTGCTGATCGTTTGCATGAAGTTGATGATAAGTTAAAGCATGATTATGCCAAAATTGAACAGAAAATCCTTGAGCATAACAGCAATTTAAAAACCGCCTTCCGCTCTATTGGCGCAAATGAAAAAGCGGCTTAATTAACCTCTGATTTGTTTTATAATTTTGAAGCTTCTCCATCCCCCTATCCGTCCTAGATAGGGGGATTTTTTTGCTTATACTTTATCGCTTATGTCACTACAGCTACTTCTAATGACCTTATTATCATAATAAATGGTCAAATACCTTGACTGAGCTATTGCCAGATTCAACCTACAAACAATAACAATCTCGCTCATCACATTCAGTCAATTAAAGACAGAGGAATTCATTTTTTGGTTAGATATTACAAGAGACGGACAGAGTGCAACGATGCCATATGAGAGCTATGCTATAGTGACATTCTCACTTTTATATTTTAATGGAAACGGCCTGTATGCGTTATCAAAACACTTACGTCAACCTAGACACGCGCCTTTATCATGAGCAGCCACCGACGCCACTAGACAATCCTCGTGCTGGTCACTTCAATACTCAAGTTGCACAGCAGTTAGGTTGGGCAAGCGACGAGGATCTTATGACCAATTGGGTTGAGATATTGGGCGGTCAATACGTGCCAGCTGATTTTAAACCACTATCAATGGCCTATGCTGGTCACCAGTTTGGACAATGGGCTGGGCAATTGGGTGACGGACGCGGTTTACTCATGGCGCAGGTACTCGATAATGATGGACAGCCACAAGACTTGCATCTCAAAGGTGTTGGTTTGACGCCCTACTCACGCATGGGTGATGGGCGCGCAGTCTTACGTAGTACCATTCGCGAGTATCTATGCGGTCATGCATTGACCCAGCTTGGCATCCCCTCATCTAGCGCATTGGGGTTTGTGGTATCTGATACGAGAGTACGCCGTGAGCGTATCGAAGCAGGTGCAGCGTTGATGCGTGTGGCAGACAGTCATATTCGTTTAGGTCATGTCGAATGGATTGCCAGCTTTGCCCCTGATGTACTAGGTGAGTTCACTAACTATATGATTGACACTTATTATCCAGAGTGCCGCGATAGCGAAACGCCTGTCTTAGCTTTCTTGACCGCAGTGGTTGAGCGTACGGCTCGTATGATTGCTGATTGGCAATTGATTGGCTTTGCTCACGGTGTGATGAATACAGATAACTTATCTATTACAGGCAGTACTTTGGACTTCGGGCCGTTTGGCTTTATGGAACGCTTCAATCCTGCATGGATTAATAATCATTCTGATCATACGGGTCGCTATGCTTATCAGAATCAGCCTGCTATTGGGCATTGGAATCTAAATGTTTGGCTGCCACACTTTATGCGTTTAGAAGGCGTTACCCGTGAGACCCTATCTGACTGCTTAGCACCTTATGAAGCAACCTTTATGCAGCACTATCAGCAAGGTCTGTGCCGCAAGCTTGGCTTACCGCATCAAAGAGAAAGTCTCAGCTTGGCCTTTGAATGGTTGACACTATTAGAAGACAACTTGCTTGACTACACCAATAGCTTCCGCGCCCTACTCGGTTTGGTCGCACCAGCAGATCATCCTTATGAGCAAAAGCTACTGACTACCATGACCACTGAATTAAGCGCTGATGCGCAGCAAGTATGGCAAGACTGGTCAACACGTTATCTGGCACAGATCAAGCAGCTGCCACTTGAGCAGGTAGTTAACGACATGCAGACCAACAATCCTGTTTATGTCCTTCGTAATAGCATGGCGCAGCGTGCAATTACTGCCGCAGAGCAAGGTCAGTTTGAAGAGGTTGATCGGGTATTCCGTTTACTGACCAATCCTTACAGTGTGCAAGATATTGCTAGTGATTTAGATAGCAGTGCGCCTGCGCCTGATACACCGCAGATGCCTATTAGTTGTTCGTCTTAGTAGCTGCTCTTCTTAGTAGTTGCTCGCCTTAACACTTTTCAATTCTGTAATATTTTGAAATATTATGAAATTAAGGTTGATATCTAGACACATTTTTTGGCATTATCAACGAGATAAATAACGAATATCATTTTATTATATTATTCGCACAATTCACCGTTGTTGACTAGGCAGTGAATTGGCAATAATGCTAGAATGAATATTTTAGCTAGTTTGCTTTTTTGACCTGATCTTTGATCGTCGACCATGATTCTGATGGTCGTGAGTCGTTTAACGTCTTTATACTTTTCAATTATTATCATTCAATGATTTTTGGAGGGTTGGACGTTGTTTTTTATCACCATTTAATTTATTCCAATTTATTCCAACCATGGCAATTATTATGAATGACGATACCACTTCGAATACGGATAACCTCAGTACAGAAAAAGAGCAGTTTGAACAAGCTGCCTTACATTACCATGAGTTTCCACGCCCAGGTAAAATTTCGGTAACCCCTACTAAGCAGCTAGCCAACCAACGTGATTTAGCACTCGCCTACTCTCCAGGCGTTGCTGTACCTTGTCTTGAGATCCAAAGAGATCCAAAACTTGCTTCTAAATACACGGCACGTAACAACCTAGTTGGTGTTATCACTAACGGTACTGCTGTATTGGGTCTGGGTAATATCGGTCCATTGGCATCGAAGCCAGTTATGGAAGGTAAAGGCGTTCTATTTAAGAAGTTCGCAGGTATCGACGTTTTTGATATTGAAATTGCTCAAAATGATCCAGATAAGTTTATTGAAGCGGTTGCCTCTCTTGAGCCTACCTTTGGTGGTATCAACCTAGAAGACATCAAAGCACCAGAATGTTTCAAAATTGAGCGCGTACTACGTGAGCGCATGAACATTCCTGTGTTCCATGATGATCAACATGGTACGTCAATCATCGTCGCCGCAGCTATGCTAAATGCTTTGTTGATTACTGGCAAAAAAATTGAAGAGATTAAAATTGTTTGTTCAGGCGCAGGCGCAGCAGCCATTTCTTGCCTAGATATCATTTGCGCGCTTGGTGTTAATAAGAACAACATCATTGTTTCAGACTCACGCGGTATCATCAGTACTAGCCGTGAAAACCTTGATGAAACCAAACAGCGTTATGCTCGTGATATTACGGCTACTGCTATCGAAGAAGTCATGGACGATGTCGATATGTTCCTAGGCTTATCAATGCCAGGTACACTATCAGAAGATATGGTTCGCCGTATGGCAAAAGACCCTATCGTCTTTGCACTTGCCAACCCAACACCTGAAATCATGCCAGAATTGGCACACGCGGTACGTCCAGACGTCATCATGGCAACTGGTCGTTCAGACTATCCAAACCAAGTAAACAACGCACTATGTTTCCCGTATATCTTCCGCGGTGCATTGGATGTTGGTGCGACCACTGTTAACGAAGAGATGAAAGTCGCCTGCGTAAAAGCAATCGCTGCGATGGCACACGTTGAAGCCACTCCAACTACTAGCGCTAGAAACATAGAAAAAATGCAGAGCTTTGGTCGTGATTACTTGATTCCAGGCCCTCTAGAGCCAAACCTAATCATTGAAATCGCATCTGCTGTGGCCAAAGCAGCGATGGATTCAGGCGTTGCCACGCTACCGATCGATGACATGCAAGCCTATCGTCAACGTCTGTCTGAGTTTGTTTATAACTCAGCGTTTGTGATGAAGCCAATCTTTGCTCGTGCTAAAGCCGATCCAAAACGTATTGTGTACTGTGAAGGTGAAGACAACAACATCTTGCTTGCTGTGCAAGTCGTCGTTGATGAGAAGCTAGCGCAACCTATTTTGGTTGGTCGTCCTTCAGTTATCGAAGCCAATATTAAAAAGCTAGGCCTACGTCTAAAAGCTGGCGAGAATATAACCATCGTCAACGTTGATGACGATCCTCGCTACAAAGACTACTGGCAGGGCTACTACGAGAAGAACAAACGCCGCGGTGTAAGCATCGAGCTTGCTCGTCGTGATGTTCGCCGTAAGACAACTTTGATTGGTTCTTTGCTGGTTGAAAATGGTGCAGCAGATGGCATGGTATGTGGTACATTTGGCCATTACCAATTACATCTGAAATATGTCGAAAGCGTCATTGGTAAAAAACAAGGTATGAATGATTTCTATGCGATGAATGCGGTACTCATGCAAGATCGTAATATCTTTATCGCCGATACCTATGTCCATGAAGACCCAACCGCCGAACAATTGGCTGAAATGACTGTCTTGGCAACGGATCAATTACGTCGCTTTGGTATCACGCCACGCGTCGCGCTAGTGTCTCATTCTAACTTCGGTGCTTCAGATCGTGCTAGCGCTGTCAAAATGCGTAAGGTTCATGAACTATTGACCAATATGAATGTCGACTTTGAATTTGAAGGCGAAATGCAAGGTGATGCCGCGCTTAACGAACATATTCGTCTAAACGATATGCCATCAAGCCCGTTAAAAGGTGCAGCGAACTTGCTTATCTTGCCAACCCTTGATGCCTCAAACATCGCTTTTAACCTGCTTAAAACAGCGACTGGCAGTGCTTCTATTGGCCCTATCCTATTGGGTACCAATAAGCCAGTCCACATTTTGACGCCATCAGCGACAGCACGTGGTATCGTCAACATGACTGCATTGACCGTTACTGAAGCACAAGACCTAGAAAACGAAAAATAGTCATACACAGTATGAATGCACTATAGACGGTTCAATATAATTTGGATACAAGAAAGCCGAGTGAAAGTACTAAAAATAGTAGACTGAGCGAGACTGACACCGTACGCAATTTATAGAGGATTGACTATATTAAGAAGGGCTCTGTCATCCATTGACAGAGCCCTTCTGCTATACTAAAACCAGTCAATGCAACTTATAAAGCATTGGCTGTTTTTTTGATTCATAAAAATTGAGCTAGCAATATAAAGCTCGATAATAACAAGAGGCTTCTATGCAGATTTACCTTGTGGGCGGTGCTGTGCGCGATCGACTACTTAAGCGTCCTATCAAGGACAAGGACTTTGTCGTCGTTGGCGCTACTGTGGCAGAGATGATTGATGCAGGGTTTCAACAAGTGGGCGCTGACTTTCCTGTGTTTTTGCATCCGACCAGTCATGAAGAGTATGCATTGGCACGTACAGAGCGCAAGCAAGGATCAGGCTACAAAGGTTTTAGCGTACATGCCAGTCCTGATGTTAGTCTAGAGGATGATTTGCGCCGTCGTGATTTAACCATCAACGCGATGGCAATTGAAGTTACCAGCTTAACCGATGATACTCCGATTAATGGACAAGTCATCGACTACTATGGCGGCCTACAAGACTTAGAAAGCAAGACATTGCGTCATGTGTCCAGTGCTTTTAATGAAGACCCATTACGTGTACTTCGCACAGTGCGTTTCTATAGCCGTTACTACGATCTGGGGTTCACCATCGCGGATGACACTTTAACGCTGATGCGTCAATTGGTCGATACAGGAGAGCTGGCTCATTTAAGTGCCGAGCGTATCTGGCAAGAGTCAAGCCGTGCAACTATGCAGTTATCACCGCAAGTCTATTGGCAAAAACTGTTTGAAATTGGTGCACTCACAGAGTATTTCGCGCCTTTGCATCATGTTTGGGATGATGCTCAAATAAGGGAAACAGTGCAGACAGCATTATACTTTGCGGGACAGATACATTTAAATTTATCGCAGCGCTGGGCACTACTAATGACTAGCTTGACCTCATCATTGTTTAATAGCGAAAACTCTGAGTCTACGTCTAACGTATCAACCGCTATAAAAAATATTAACGCTATCGGTAATAAAGCCAAAGTCCCAAAAACACATACTCAGTTCGCGATTTTATTCGCTCAGCAAGCTGACAAACTAAGCACAATAAACAGTCTAAATGCAGCTGAAAAAATCGATCTAATCCAAGCCTGCGGTGCGCATAAAGAGCCTGACAAGCTCTCTCAACTGCTAGTATGTAGTCATGTGTTACAGCTAGCAATACAGCATCGTCAAATGATGCTAGCGCTAAATAGCTTTCACGCCATCGGCATGACTGATATTGCGCCAGACCTTAAAGGCCCCGCTATAGGTGCAGCCTTACGCCAAAGTAGGATTGAACACTTACAAGCGCAACAATGATATAGACAAGCACCTTAGAGAAAAAAGTAGTATTGCTATGAACCAAGAACTTAACACCTATCAAGCAGAAAATATAAGTAGCCAAGCGCCAGTGATGCTTGTCACAGGTAGTGCTAGGCGCATTGGGGCGGCTATTGTTAAAGCGGCTCATAGGCAAGGTTACCGCGTTATCATTCATTGCTACCGTAGTGAACGAGATGCTAATGACTTAGCTGACCATCTGAACGACATCCGTGCTAATAGTGCAAAAGTTATCGTTGCTGACTTAACGATAGTCAACGATGGGAAGGCTTTAAACAGCTTTGTTGGAAGTATTATAGAGGCGTTTGGACAGCTTGATGTACTGGTGCATAATGCCTCACGGTTTTATCCTAGCCCACTCGGTAGTATCAATCATGCACAGTGGGATGAGTTGCTTTTGACCAATGCCAAAGCCCCTCTACTATTAAGCCAAGCCCTACTGCCCTACCTTAAGCAACAACAAGGCTGTATTGTCAGCTTATTGGACATACACGCGCATGATAGACCGTTTAATAACTATACTGTCTATAACATGGCAAAGGCTGCGCATCGAATGATGGTACAATCGCTAGCGCTAGAGATGGCACCAGATGTACGTGTAAATGGTGTCGCACCAGGGGTCAATATTCTTCCTGATGCTAATAGCGATCAAGCTATTGATAACGAGCAACAACAAAGTATCATTAATGCGATCCCTATGCGGCGAATAGGCCAACCTGATGAGATTGCTAATAGCGTACTGTATCTTGTGCAGGCAAATTATGTCACAGGAGAGATCATCACCGTGGATGGAGGCCGTAGCCTGACCATAGCTGGCGGTCACCTGTAATACGGAAATATGGCTCAATAAAAAATATCTTGATTACTGCCTATCTTTTACTTGAAAAATTAAAAAAATCAGGTATCATTGTGCGTCTAACGTTAGGGCCCATAGCTCAGTTGGTTAGAGCAGAGGACTCATAATCCTTTGGTCGTAGGTTCAAGTCCTACTGGGCCCACCAAATTCAAACCCTTACAAGCATTGGCTTGTAAGGGTTTTTTTTGCTTGATGGCTTTGGTTGGGTTATTTAATCTCTATACTTATAAGCTGCCAGTATACTGTTAGTATACTGTTAGTATACTTCTAATTTTCTCGCATCTCTTATAGCATAGTTATACTTATTATCTGATGACTCAGACAAAGAAACCTAATGCTACTTTTAATCGCGGCATTAGGCTTTGTTATATCTCTTTTATGGAACTAGAAAGAAGTACGGCGATAGTCACGATATTCAGGTAACCAAAAATTCGCTTTTAATCGGCGTTGTAAGTTCTCCGATGTGATAGGTAGTGCTAGCTTATCTTGAGCTGCTTGCAATGCCACTGCATACGCTATTTTTTCACTGATCTCTCTAATAACTTTGATTGGTGGTAGTATGGCACCAGGTGCTTTTTCGTATTCCATTGATATATCTGCCAAGGCTTGACTTGCCGCCATTAGCATATTATCGCTGATACCCGTTGCCCGTGCTGCTAAAACCCCTAGACCAATACCGGGAAATATATAGCTGTTATTACACTGAGAAACCTCAAAAGACTGACCGTTAAAAGTAGTATGAGGAAAAGGACTGCCAGTTGCAATAATTGCCTTACCACGACTCCAGTTTGTCACTTCTTGCGGCGTTGCCTCAACACGAGACGTTGGGTTCGATAGCGGTAGTACAATTGGGTTTTCAGTATTAACACACAAGGATTCGATCACCTCTTGGGTGAACAGACCTTTTTGCCCACTGACACCAAACAACACGGTTACTTTGGCTTGTTTAACTACTTGCAACAAACCTAGTTTTTGACTTTTATCCCAGTGTGCAATAGCGGATTCCTTTTGTACTAATGGTGCTTGGAATTTTTGCAGCTCTGTCATGCCATCTGTCAATAAACCATAGCGATCAACCATGAATACTTGACTACGAGCTTGCTCTTCAGTCAATCCTTCACGCTGCATCTGGCGAATAATATGCTCAGCAATACCACAACCAGCAGATCCTGCGCCTAAAAATGCGATATTCTGTTGGCTAAGTTTTTGACCTTTATTTAGACACGCTGCAATCAAAGTACCAACCGATACCGCAGCAGTCCCTTGAATATCATCATTAAAGCAGCATAGCTGATCACGATATTTATTCAATAACGGGGTCGCGTTTTCCTGAGCAAAATCTTCAAATTGCAATAACACTTCTGGCCAACGGCGCTTAACGGCTTGAATAAATAAGTCCACAAATTCATTATATTCATCGCCAGAAATGCGCGGATTTCTCCAACCCATATACATAGGATCGTCAAGCAACTGTTGGTTATTGGTACCGACATCTAGCAAAATAGGTAGACAGTAAGCTGGGCTAATACCACCACAAGCCGTGTATAAAGACAACTTACCGATTGGAATGCCCATACCCCCAATGCCCTGATCTCCTAGGCCCAATATACGTTCACCGTCAGTAACAACGATCACTTTGACATTTTGTTTGGTCGCATTCTGTAGCATATCATCGATTTTATGACGCTCAGGATATGAGATAAACAAACCCCGTTTACGACGATAAATTTGCGAGAATTTTTCACACGCTTGACCAACTGTTGGGGTATAAATGAGCGGCATGACTTCCTCAATATGCTGCTCAATTAAATGATAGAACAAGGTCTCATTGGTATCTTGTATATTACGCAGATAAATATGCTTATCCATAGCGTCAGTAAATGAGCTCAATTGATGATAAGCACGTAATGATTGCTCCTCAATCGTTTCAATATTATGAGGTAATAATCCAGTTAAATTAAAGCTACTACGTTCTTCTGATGAAAAAGCACTACCTTTATTCAATAAAGGTGTCTCTAAAAGAGCAGGACCAGCAACGGGGATATATAAAGGACGCTTTTTTGACATAATAAAATCTTCTTATTAAGGATGTATGGATGGAAACTATGCTAGTGCTGCATTATACATAGCATCAGCCCATACTTAACAATAGATAACAAATCATTTGATTAAATATGGCTCTAAATTTGATGACCCTTATACGTTCATCTAGAAATAATATTATTTTCTATAGAGGTCTATGAACAGAGTCAAATACCAAGTCAGCGTTACTCGGCAGTCGAATTTCATCCATAATAAAGCCCATCTACATGAGTAGATGGGCTTCGTCTTTATTAGGAAGCTAGTTTATAACTCTTTATACTAATAACGTCTTTTGACAATCTGTCATATATTATCTTATCGTACCAGTTTGAGCTAGATAGACCATTAGCTTAACTTGTAGTTTGTCATAACTACCTGTCCGAAGTATGCCTCAAGCCTCACACTATCATTGAAGATGGCTGGATAAAATCCATGCACCGATGGCAATGAGCATAAAACCACCAAACACTTCAGCTTTGTGACCAATTAGTGAGCCCAACACTTTCCCTAGCATTACTCCCAGCGTGACCATCACCGTCGTAGCCAAGCCAATCAGACCTGCCGCCAGTAAAAGATTGACCTCTATAAACGCGAGACTAACACCGACAGCCATCGCATCAATACTGGTGCCGAATGCGGTCAAAACGAGTTTGAAAAAAGAATGTCTCGTCAGCGTTTCTGCTTTTTCATCATTTGGCTTCAAACCCTCATGCAACGTGTGCAGACCGAGAGCACAAAGTATGACAAAAGCGACCCAGTGATCCCATGCTTCAATGAAAGCTGCATCTACAAAAGAGGTGGCAGAATGACCAATAAACCAACCAATAACAGGGGTGATAGATTCAATAGTGCCAAAGATAACCCCCATTCTTAGAGCTTCGGTAAAACGAGGGTTTTTAAGAGTTGCGCCTTTACTAATTGCCACAGAAAAGGCATCAGTAGACATAGAAAGAGCAAGTAAGAGAAGAGCGATAGGGTTCATGTAATTTTCTCTGGTCGAGTATAGAGTCCACGACATAGCCACACCCTCGACCTGCAGTGTAGATATATCGATGGTCTCGCCAACCGAGAGGTGTTCGTACCATGGCATGTGGCCAAGTATGTTGATACGAACGCTTTCGCAGTACGAAAGCAGGCTACTCCCCAAAGAAGGGTAAGATTAGCATTGATACACTATAAGTCAACCATAAAACACTAAACGAAAATTTTTTGCACCTGATCAAGCGTAAAGTTGGAAACGCTAGCAAATACTTTGGATCGAATGAATGATTTGAGTTATCAACATTAAAAAACCCTTCATACTATGAAAATTAGCATGAAGGGTTTTTAATACGTTCTGTTTTTAGTAATCGACAGTATAGCTTAGGCCATAAGTCGTGCCTGATGCAGGTAAACGGTTCAGATCGCCATACGTAGTTTGATGATAGACCGTTAGATAGTCTTTATTAAGCAAATTATAAACGCCATAATCTACTCGGCCAACTGGCATTTTTACTTGACCTAATACATCAAGGGTCATATAACCCGTAACTGGCAATGCACTAGAATCAGGGTCTCGTTGTTGGTCTTTAAAGGCTTTATCATCACCGCCGATTGCCAATGCTTGCAGACGAATATTGCTGCCTTCATCGAAGTTATACTGAGCAAATGCCGTACCTTTTAGCGGTGTTAGACGTACTGCATCCAGCTCTAGCCAATCACCATCTTTGTCATACTGACCACGAGTGTACGCCACACTACCGCCTACTTGCCATTTATCACTAATGTCATGACTAAGCGACCCTTCTACCCCATAGACACGCTCATCAGTATCGACGACTTCTACGGTATAGCTATCAGTAAAACGTACTACTTTGTCTGATTCGTTATAAAAACCGCTCAGTCGCGCAGCAGTATCACCATGCTTGCCCTGCCAACCAAACTCGTAGTTGTTAATGGCAATAGGTTGCACGTTGTCTGAGTTAACTACAAAACCTGCACGCACATCACGCAGCGCACGCTGAATATCCGCTGTGGTGAACCCTTGTGAAAAATTAGCAAATATTTGATCATTTGGGGTTAATTGATAGCTCGTGCCGAGATTGAACAAGGTTTTGTCGTGGTCTGTGCTGCCTTTTTCTACGTCGCCTGCCTGATAGTCGATGCCATAAGCTGCACTTGTTCCACTAATAGCAGAACTATTAAAATACTCTTCAAGCAGTTGCTCATAGATAGGCGTAAATCTATCAGTCTCTGACTTCAGCTTTTGGTAACGCACACCAGCACTGGTATGCCACTTGTCGGTTATATCTACATCTGCATTGACAAAAGCGCCCCATTTATCAATGGTAGTATCTGGACCACCATTATAGGTAAGTCCATTGGTTTGGGCGCTCAAGCCATTACTAGCAAGGAACGTATTTAAGTCTTGACCGTAGTAAGTTTGCTCACTGTTTTCGCGTTCGAAATCAGCGCCGTAACTAAAAAGTGTCTTTTTGCCTGCGATTTCGGTTTCGGTTTGCATGGCGGCACGTAGGCCCATTACTTCGATATCAGCTTCTGACTGAGTGACGACGACTGCCCCGCCCAATAATTCTTCTAGCGTACTCTTATCGGTAAGACCATTAGCTACCCAGACTTTGCCCGCTTGTTTAGGGAAATCTTTACCAGAAGGATAAAAACGGCCTTTCTCATCTCTATAATAGCCTGTCAAGCTTAAGCTAGACCCTGAGCCTACAAAGTCATCATCGCTATAGCTTAAATTTACTGAGCTTTTTTCGGTATATGGCTCATTTTCTACGTTAGCACCATCAATGGCTTTTAAAGACGGTGGTGCGTCCTTAGGTTTTAGCAAGACCTGTAAGTTATCGCCATAGTCTGGACCATAGTCGGTGTCTTGTTCATCCTTATAGTAAGTCACTGCAAGATCAAGGCGTTGGCTGTCAGTGAGCTCTACACCCAAGCTACCATTCACACTTAGCGATTCGGTATCTTGTTGATCCGTTTGGTTCACATCTGGGCTGACACGATCGCCATGACTATCAAATTTGCCGCCTTTATTATCATAATCGACATCTAGGCGACCATACACTCGCTCGCCGCCATATCCTAAGGTTTGCCCTACATGATAACCCAATGAGTCTGACTCAAAATTACGACTGCTACTGACACCGACTCTAGTCTGTCTGATAGGGCCATAACCGACCAAAGATTTGGTCACAAGGTTAATTAGGCCACCTGCTGCACCAGCACCGTAAATACTGGTGGCACCTGAAAGCACCTCTACCCGCTCAAGCTGCGCAGGATCGATACTATTTAGCTCGCGTGAAAGACTACGTGAGCTGCTTAAAGGCACACCATTCAACAAGAACTGTACAGGGCGACCGTGCATGGTCGTACCATAGTTACTAGTTGAGCCACTACTGGCACCCAGACTCGGTATCAACTGTGCCAAGATATCACCAGTGGTACGGTCACCCGTTGCCTGCATCTGAATCTCGTTTTCAGTAATTACTTGGGTGACTGCTGGCATCTCACTAATTTTCTGTGCCAGTGCCGTGCCCGTTCTGGCTTTAGCCGTGACATTGATAGTGTCTAAAGTCACATTAGGTGTTTCGTCAGACACAGTACTTGAAGACAGTTCCGCTGAGGTCTGTGCATCTAATACGGCATTCGCTTCATTGACATTGTTTTGTGCATATAATTGCTGACTAATACAAAGGGTAAGAACAGATAGAGCAACTTGATGATGGCTTTTCATAATTTTTTCACTTAGGTTATTTCACTTAGTTGAATAAATAAACAGTGTTATGAGTAATATTTAGCTAATAATACTGTGTGTACTAACTTTGTGAATAGTATTGTAAATGATAATCGTTTTTATTTCTATATGTATTTACACCTTGCTAGTAAACGCTTATTTGTACTGTTTTTAGATATCGCTGACTATTTAACCTCTGATATTTTTATTAGTTATTGAATAACTTATCTAGCTCATTATTACGATAGGCCTCAAAAAACCGCTGAAATTTTGCCTCATCCTCTCTATGCTTCTTTTGACAATCTGATAATAGCTGCTGTGCTATATCAACAGACAATATAAATACGCCGTCATTATCCATAATGGCAATGTCGCCTGAATGAATCGTCGTTGCCTGCTCACCGAAGCGATAGCAAATATCGGGTGCTAGTGTGCCTTGTACTTGGTTACTCTTGAAGGTAGTCACAGCGCTGATACCCTGCGTAAATACCGGAAAACTTAGCTGCTGAATCTGTAACGAATCAGTCACCTGCCCAATAACAATGACCGCAGACAGCCTTTCATAGATAGCCGCGCAAGTTCGCAATGCTCCCCAACATGCCTTGACGCCTAATACCCGAGCATCAATACATAACACATCATTGGGCGCTGCTTGAATCAATGCTTGGTTGATTACATCCGTGTTGTCAGAGGTTAGTTGCACTGTTAACACTCGGCCGACTATAGTAGCCGTGCATGGATTCAGCGATTTAATATCTGGTAAATACCCCTCTTCCGTCAGATGACCAATGGTAGAGGTACCTATCTCTTTATAACTATCTATAAGTTCGCGAATATCAATATCATTCATTATGTTCTCATTATGGTATTTCATAATTTTACCCACTGTTCTTGACACGCTTGAATGGGTTGATCGTTTTACTTTCTCCAGCTGGCATACTGCCATGAGGATCGGAGCCACGTGCAATCACAGGCAATAGCAATGTTTTATGCGGATAATGTGAAGCGTTCAATAGCTCATCACGAAGTACCTGACGTTGATCATCATCAAAATTGATAGTTACTAAGGATTCCTCGATACTTATCATTGCCTCGTGCCACAGCGCATCTTCATTAATATGATAGTGCTCAACCAATGACTCGATAATCGCTCGAATATTGACTAGTAGTCCTAACGACTGTAGATAAAATATCAGCGCTTTCGGCGTCTCGCGATATAGACGGTTTTTAAAATCTGGCGGGCTTAAATACTCAGGATCTGCTATTTGATGACGTGCCAGCCATGGTAGATGGATGCGTACGGAATCATGGTCACGCAATAACAGACTGGTAAAACGATTCTCCTTTAATACGATAACAATATTTTGCCCGTGCATCTCAGGAGCAAATCCTAGGCGTAAGCAGTGTAGCATCGTCCCCAAAAACACATCACAAAGGTTTTTAAAGCACGCTATGACAGCGAGTTTTTTATTCTGTGACGCGCCTTCTTGAAAGCTGTCTTGAGCACTGTTTTGGCTACTATTCTGGGTAGTACTATGAATATCCTCCTGAACAATGCCATCAAAAACGTGATAGCTGACACCTTGTTTGTAGACCAACATACCCAAGCTTGCCATAGGAAACAGTCGAATCGAATCGTCACACAGGTCTGCTGGCAGTTGGCGTAGCATCGCGCCTAGATGCGTGGGCTTTTCTTGATAAAAGTAAGGATTGATAGCGCTTTTATCATGCGAATGAGAGGGCGACATGTAACCCCACCACAGACGTTCATCCCATAACCGTAGCTGCGAGGATAGATCGGGGTCTAACGTTCTTGCCTGCATCAATATGGCTTGGTTTTTTTCACCATTGATCAGCTTGAGGGCTGGCAAGTAGCGCTTTGAGTTCAGTGCGTACACACCTATAGGTAGCTTAATGCTATTTGGCGTATCCGTATCAATTAACACACTGCGCATGGATGAGCTGGCATAAGTAATTAGCGTATCAAATTTGAGCGCAACAACTGTGCCATTGGCAAGATCGTCGGCATATATGTCATCAACCACATGAGTCATTTGCCAAGGATGTACGGGCATCGCAATGTGCGTGTCTGCAATGCCTTTATCGCTTAGCTCTCGCATCAAACTCTGCTGCTGCGTTGTGTCCAAAAGATAAGTCGCTGGATTTTGCGTTGTTGTGTCTTGAACATGGTCTGCCACCATGACATGGCTTTTGGCAATGGCGACCCATACCAGCTTAATGGGTTGATTAAACTCTGCCATATAACGTTTGTATTCTGTTGCCGTAAAGCCCAGTTTACCTTTTGCCAGTGGATGAAACGGACGATCCATCAGTGATGCCCACTGCTCCGCTGCAATCAAGGTTTGATGCCAATGCGGATACTGACATACTGTCGTCGTGATGTTTGCAGTTGCTGATTGTTTCTGCGCTATAAAGGAGGCTTCTAAGCTCTCTTTTAGCTTTAAGACACCAACGTCAGATAACGCGGCACTATCCATCATTGATAAAAAGATATCTAACAACTGCTGTGCTGAGCTTACTAGTTCTAGCCAAGCGCTATGTACATGATGACTATTACTAAGGTTACTATTAAAGCTGTTATTAAGGTTATGTATGATAGGCAGACAGGATTTAGACAATCGCCACGGTGACGCATAAGCAGGCTCTACCAATAGTAGTAACTGTCTATTCTGATTAATCTGCATCACCATTAACGGGGTATCTTGGTCAAAAAAATCTTGATACTGCTGTGGTAGTGATTCTAAAAATTGATGCGCGTCTTGAGCTTGAGTCGTCTGATGGTTTTCTAAATACTCAGCGGTGGTTGTCACTTGAATAAGTTGCTCATCCACCCACTGCTCTAATAGAAAACACTCTACCAAATGACTAATCAGCGACCATTGGATGGCCTCGATATCTGGCTCAGGATTTGCATCAAGGTGGCGGTTTTGCGCAGAAGTTTGCACAGGAAATAAGGTATGCATCGTCTTACCCCCGACTTTTAAACAATGGGTTATTAATGTATTTAATCGGGAATGCTTTATCTCCGAATAATCGGCGCTTAGCCAATGACTCAATGCGCGTTTGTTCAGCGAATACATCAAACAAGTCGAACCGTACTTGATGCTCTGGATGAGAGGTTTGATAGTCGGTCACGCAGCCAGCAACCTGTTGCCAAAACGCCACTTCAGCATAGTTATAATGCGTCTGCATAAAAATCGCAATGTCTGACAACGCCACAAAAAACAAGCAAGCAACCGTCATATCTCGAATGCCATCGGTATCTTCGGTCTCGATGAATGAGCCTCTATTTAAGGCTGCATGTGCAGGTGGCAAGCTATAAAAATTTGGGCGCAAGTGTTGTTGGGCTAAGTGCTCAGGTGCATAACGAACCCCATCATGCAAATCTTTTAATAATATCTTGATGGGATAGCCATTTTCATGTACCAAGATGATGTTTTGCGCATGGCACTCTAGTGCCACACCATAACCAAATAAGATATGTAGTAAAGGGGTTACGACGACCTCAATTAACTGCGTAATCCATTCCTCTACACCATATTTATCAAGCCAAGGGGCTATAAGATGCGAGCCATCAGCATTGACATAACTGACACCATTGAGCGGAAATGCTGTTTGACCTTTTGATAGATACTGACTGACATTTTCTCGCCAAATGGCAGCCAGCCCGCCATACATATTTGGATGCTGATAGCCGCGCGCGCGTAACGCCTCATGATCTAAACTAACGCCAACGGTCTCACCCAAAAACGCAATGGGTAATGCTTTGGCAGTCTTGTCGTCGGCAATCAGTTGATTCAACCAAGTGGTGACAACAGCCGCATTCATCACAGTATGCTTTGCCAATATACGCGTGCTTGAGGTATTAATCAGGTGCATACTCAGCTTTAAGTAGGCTTTATTATTACTAACGTCAGTATCACCATTAACATTGTCATCAGCATTACCAAGCATCGTCAGTGAGCGAATAGACTGCTGAGCACGGTACTGATGACCCGCACTACCTAAGTAGACAACTTCTTGCGTGGCAATCAATGGTTGTAATGCTTGAATTAAGGTGTTTTGCCATTGCCAAGGATGTGCAGGTATTAGGCAATAATTATTAGCCGTCTCGTCTACTTCATGACTAGCTGTACCTTCGTCTTGCTTATTTATGATTGCAAGTACTTTTGTGAGTTTGGCATTGAGTGCATCAAATTCATTAGCACCCACATAATCTTTCACCCATTCATTTATATCGATACCAGTAGTGGTATTGCTCACCAGTAGCTCTTTTTTGACCGCCAACCACACTACGCCGATATTTTGATCAAACTCTGGGCCATAGTCATAGTTATCTTGTAAATCAAAACCGATACGAGACTTAAAACACGGATGATAAGGATGCCCTGCCGTCAAATAGCCTTCGAGTTGCTCATAAGTGAGCGTATCAATAGGCATAGGCATATTAGAAGCCAGTATTTGAGATTGTGCTTCATTCACTAAGGTATGGCGCAGCTCTTTGATAAAACTGTCTTTGAGTTCTGCACCCTCAATATTGAGCAAGATATCACTGATTACATGCTCAAGAATGGCGTCTTCGGCAACACCGTTAACCACTCGCTGCACATTTAGGTCACTTAAACGGATGATGTCAAAACTATAATGAATATAGCCTTGTGCGGTATAACAGACATCATTACCTGCTTTACCTAATTTTATAATAAAATTCAGCAGCGTCTCATTATCAGCACTGTCATGAGCGATGTTCACACTTTCAGATTCAAACTCAATAATATTTTCATATAGTAATGCTTGTAGCAATTGCTTGATCACCCGTTGCTCAGCGCGTGCCATAATTTGAGAATTAACAGGTGCTTGCCACGGTTTAGTCGAATAAGTGATATTTGCACTATTATTATTTTTGGTAGAGTTTGCTAGATGATTGGGCATAGATATAAGCTTCCTGTCTGAAAATTGAATTAAATAAAAGTATAAATTTAAATACATTTAAAGCGAATGATAATTATTTACGTTGATAAGTTAAGGTAAACCCCGATACGGAATATTTGTTTATAAGGATCGTGGTAGTTTGCACGCTGAAGGAATCGTGAATAATAAAATCACCGCGATTACTACCAGTATTTCTTGAATCGCACTTGCCGTGCCGTCACTACTACCTGCTGCTAATAATTGCGCACCTCGACTGCCTATATAAAGGGTGGAAAGCGTGATAAATATAGTAGAGATGATGCGGCGACTGATGTTATTAAGTGCAGCTCCCTCAGTGACCGAATCTTTGGGTAAGCTACTAAACCCAACGGTAGTGGTTGGCAGGTAAGCCAAACCTACCCCAATACCTCGCATACTCATAATTAGCATTAATAGCCAAAGCGTGGGCTGATACAAGCACCCTGCCAACATCAAAGTAGATAGCGCACTAATCGCAATTCCTACGATGCCAATCCCTCTGGCACCTTGCTTATCTACCATCTTGCCAGCGTAATGCGTGGTGATACTGGCTACGAGCGTCGCGACCATCAGGACAATGCCTGTCCATAAAGCACTTTCGCCCATCACGTCTTGTATCAGCACGGGTAATAGCAAGAGACACAGCATCAAACCGACTGTTTGGCTAATGCTAATGATATTACTGTGCAAATAGGTTTTATTATTGAACAAGCGCACGTTTAATAATGGATATTTCTGCCGCCGCTCATATGCCCACCAAACCATCGCGGACAGTAGAAATCCAATAGATAATAAACCCAACGTGGCTATCTTTAACAAGCCGTCACTGCTGAATAATCCACCAGTGAAGTCTATCTTCAGCGTGCTCAGCCACACCATTATGGTCAATAGCCAAATGAGTAAGCTGATAAACCCAATGGTATCGAAAGGGCTTTTTTTATCATGTGAGCGCATATCAGGTATTAACCACCACACCATCGCCATGACCGCCGCACTGAGTGGCAAGGTAATGGCAAACAGTGTCCACCACGCAAACTGCTCAACCAAGTAAGCACCGACCAAAGGGCCAAACGCCAACGACATCATAATGACAATGCCCCATAGCGCCATTACTCTGCCGTGCTGTTTCTGCGGATAAATCTGATATAGCATACCAATAGACAGCGGGATAATCAGACCGCCACTCAGTCCTTGTATGGCTCTGGCAATGATGACAAAGCTCATGCTAGACGCCAGCATGCCAATGACTGAGCCCAGCATAAATCCAAAAATTGCCGCCAAATAAACATGCTTAAACGGAAACTTTTTGTTTAAGTAGCCGCTTAGCATAAGCCCCACACTCATGGCCAGTACATAAGCATTTAACACCCAGCCGCCCATCACGATATCGACATCAAACACCGACATAAAAACAGGAATTGCTGGATTAAGCGCGCTATTACTGAAGCTGACGACCGTACCGCCGAGTAGTAATGTCAGTAATACCTGCTGTACTTGCTTATCGGTCAAGCCATGACTGCTACTCTTAGAGGCTTCGTTTATAGGCGACTCAGTTGTAGATACCTTATCTATAGGTGCTTCATTTATAGGCGCGTTGCTCATTAAGCAGTGGCACCATAGAAATTGAGATAACCTCTAGATTCTAGAAACTCATCGCGATTGCAAAAATATAATGAGGCGGTTTTTTCTGGCATCTCAATCAGACGTTGTACGCGATAAGCGAAGCTATCAGCAATCCATTGATACACCTCAACCTTACTATCCGGCTCGACTACGATTTTTTTGGCCTCAGTATGCTCAAATATAAACTTGCTGATCATCATGCCTGTTGGCTTGAGATAGCCTTTGCCAACCACCGCTGGATCACCAAGCAAAATATGCCAACCCATGTCCGTCTCCTTGGCTTTGTAATAATGAGACAACCGGTCACGAGCCGTCTCATAAATCTCTGTATAGCCAATCGGCTTATCATCACAAAGTATGAGATAGAGACGCTGATGATCATCGGCTAGCATTTTTTCAAAATGGGTTTTTAATTGCGGCATCGGGAGATGGAGCTGCCACTGATCGACCACATGCTCAGCATGCATCCATTTATACAGCAATGGCATATCATCTGGGTAGCTGACAGGTCTCAAGGCAAACGTCTTTTGATAAGCCTCAATGCTAAAGGTATCGGGCAAATTTTGGGTGATGGTCGGCATGACTTGCTCCTAATTATTATTTTGCTATGTGGTTTTTATGAAATACGATGCTTATAGAAAACTACGTGCCAAATTTTTGAAATACTTTTAAGGCGTCAGTGTCGTAAGTCTGTTCACCTGTTAACTGATTGACGATACACCCTGCTCGATAAGCCCCCAACCCCAAGTCTGGTGCCCCAACACCATGGGTATGCACCTCCTGGTTTTGTACGAAAATTTTGCCATCAGTTGCGATGTCTTTTTGATGCGTCAGTACATATTTCAGTGCATAGTCTCTATCAATGACTGGCTGCTCAAACTCATCGTGCGCGATGCTAGGCAGTATCGTGTTTAAACACTCAGGCAGACCGTAACGATAGCCTGTACCAGCAATCACACAGTCATAATCAGCAGTAAATGATTGATTCTGTTCACGCTGTCTACCCACCAGTTTTATAGTGTCTGTCGGCTCTGGATCTTCTAGCATAGTTGTCAGTGTTGCTTCAATTACTTCACAATTGGACAGCAGCGTTGAATGCAAATCTTTATTGGTAATACTGCGTTCATAAAGACGGTGATAAATATCACGTATGGTCTCAAAGCCCATGCCTTTATAGAGCAGGTCTTGCTTAGCAGTGACTTGAGGTTTGATTGCTGAGTCTAAATGATAAAAGTAATCTGTATACGCCGGGCTAAAATGCTCTAAACCTAATGGGGAGTATTCCATGGGAAAAAATCCTGCCGAGCGAGTCATCCAATCTAACTGAAACTTAGGGTCGTCATTAGTACTATCATCGCCATCAAACTGCTGATCGAATAAGGTTCGATACACTTCTGCTGAAGACTGCCCAGACCCCAACACCAACACTTTAGTCAGTTTGCCCTTAGTCTTGGTGCTATTCAGATCAAGGCTACTAGCATTATTGAGGCTATCCAAGTCAAAATTATCTGCAAAATGGGCGGTGTGCATACAGCGGTTAGGCGCTTGCTTGGCAATATCTTGCAACGATGGTGGTAGCGTGGCCTGTGTGCCTGTTCCTATGACTAAATTTTTAGCATGATAGGTGTTTTGTGTGCCTTGCTCAGATACAGTCACTAAAAACCCACCATTATTGTCATCAAATGCCACGTCGATCACTGGCGAATCAAAATTCAGACTATCCAGTTGCCCTGCTACCCATTGGCAATAGTGGTTGTACTCTTTACGATAAATTTTAAATTCTTCTAAAAAATAAAACTTAAGCAATCGGTGCTGAGTATGCAAATAATTCAAAAAAGAATATGGACTGGTTGGGTCTATCATCGTCACCAAGTCTGCCATAAAAGGCACTTGCAGTGTGGTGCTCGGCAATATCATGCCTTTATGCCAATTAAACTCAGCCTTTTGCTCAAAAAACTTGGCGGTTACGTCGGTCTTTGTCAGTAATGCTGCCAAACTTAAATTAAACGGCCCTACGCCAATCCCAATAATATCTAACACGGTCGCCCCTTAGTGATCTGGTGGTAGTGATTTGATAGTTACGTTAATTCTGGTGTTCGTTTCTATCGAACCCTAACTTCTATCCTGTGCTTATCTTTGCCGTCACAATATGATTTGCTACATCACCATGGGGTTTGGGATATCGACATAAATAGACTGGGTCTCAACAGGTGCGGTCAGCTCATCGAGCGCATAAAGTCTGGTGAGTAGATTGCCCTTGAACGGCAATGTAGGACTACGCAACAACAAGTCAAATAACGAGCGATGTGGGTATTGTTGCTCTAACGCTATTAGACACTCTTTAAACGTCGTAATTAATGCTTCCTCAGTCACAAGCTGAGTACGAGCAATAGCAGTAATAAGACCAAATATACTGTTGCCAACTAAATAATAGGCAAAACGTGAGTCGGCAAAGTCTTCTGGAATGACGCACTCTCCTTCGCTAATAAGCTCGGGGTAAGCATCAATGAGCGGCGTGGCGTACTCCGCAATATAGCCAAACCCTTGATTGTCTCTGGCCCAAAATTTAGTAGGATAGCCGTCTTTTAGCTCAATCAGAGTGTTCTGCTGATGTACCTCAAAACCAATACCATGCTGATAATACATATGAATAAGCGGTATAAAACCAACTTGCAAATAAGTGTCAAACCACTGGATAGCCACCTGTTCTAAAGGTTCATCTGTCTGTTTGTGGATGGACTTAAACAATGTCTCTAAGCGATTGGTGAGACGGGTTGGATGGTCTTGGCTTAAGCTGGCAAGATTGGTGACTTGCGTATCCTCTGTAAAAGGGTTGTCACGTAAGATACAAATAGTCTCATCAATGATTTTGCCATCCACACGTAAGGCAATCCAAGCAGGATCATTCAATACGGCAATTGTAGGATACTGGGTCTTGAGCTGAGTACCATAGTCGCTACGCCAGATTCGGCAGGCATGCATCCCGCGTTTGCATTCTTTGGGCAGGTTAATCCGCACCGAATTGGTAATCGCTACAGACAACGACAGTTTAAACATCCAAGGCGCATCAAAGGCAGCCAGTGTGCGTACTGATGTTGTTGGATGCAAATGCCACCCGAGCTCGCCCAAATCAAACAATTGGCCTTGTTCTAGCAGCTTTCGATACCATGGCTGCTGCTGCAAAAACCTTGCTTGCCAAGGGTGCAATGGCAACAGCTTATAGTCAGGATGCTCATCCACAAGTTGCTGCTGATAACCACTCATATCAGCTTGTAGCTTTGATTTGAGCGCTGTGGTAATGCTATCGCCATCTACAAATTCTTCTGTAATGCTGCTGGGGTGCACTAGCCAATAGTGCAACTGGGTTTTGCTACTGGTCTCGGGCGCATACTTTGCCCATTCGGCACCATAAAAGCCAGCACGGCCTTTGGGTGTAGGATGCATGGCATGACCGTAAATAAGGTTTTGTTCGGTTTGAATGAAATCTTGCTGATAGTCAACGATGTCATCAATCTCATCATTACGATGCTCTAAGATAATCTGTAGCCCCTCATAGCTCTCAATCCAGCGCTTTAATACACCATTAGCATCTAGCGTCGCTTTGTCTTTATAACGATGCACGATGTCTTCAATAATCAAAGACGCTAGGCTCATAGCAGAGGATTTTATCCATCGGCTGTTTTGCAAAGGGTCGTCCAGTTGCGTGTCTAATGTTGAGTCTGATCGTATGCTGACCTGCTTATTCAATATAAGCGGCGTGCCTGCCAAACGGTGCTGACCCAATTGGCTCACTCTATCGACAGGTGCGACCATTACCGTGTTCGAAGCCAATAGCATTAGCACTAATAGAGGCTTGTTTTGTGAGGCCTGCTTCTGTATATCATCCTGCTGCTCTACGGCAATAATATCGCCGTGCCCAGTCTCAAAACAGTAAGCATTGATTAGATTTTGTAGTGTGAGACGATCAAGCGTTTTATGCTGCATCATGTTATTTCTTCCCATCAACGTTCAGGTTGTCAGAATTGAGTTGGTTAAAACCAGCAATAGCCATCTGCTCAATGATGTCTGCAATATCATTGATTTGGGTATTGGGATTTAGAATGGTGAATTTAAGGCAAAGGCGCTGCTCAAACTGGGTGGTGGCCACATTGGCGATGTTATTGACCAATAACGCTTGTGCAATGTGACGATTGAGCTGTGCGAGTTGCTCATCAGATAGCACGGCATCCTTAGGTGCAAAGTAAAACAAAACACTGCTGATAATAGGCTCATGTACCAGCACAAAATTTTCATTTTTATCAATCAGCTGTGCCGCCTGCTTGGCAGTATTCAGACAGTTATCAATCAATGCTGCATAGCCATCCGTTCCCAGTAAGTCCAGCGCCATCCACAGTTTTAAGGCATCGAAACGTCGTGTGGTCTGTAAAGAATACGTCACTAAATTTGGGATATTGTCTTGTTCGTCATCAGCAGAGTTTAGATACTCACTATGATGGCGAATACTCTCAAAATTTTGGTTATCTCGTAAGAGAAAAGCGCCACAGCTAATCGGCAAGAAGAAATGTTTGTGGAAGTCCAAGGTGATAGAGTCAGCCTGATTCAGACCCTCAATCAAGTGTCGATAGCGCTGTGATAATAACAATGCCCCACCCCATGCTGCATCGACATGTAGCCATATATTTTCATCATGGCAGATCTTGCCAATAGCCATTAGAGGATCAATTGCACCCAAATCCGTTGTGCCCGCAGTTGCAATGATAGCCATCACATTGTCAGCACCTAGCTTATCTATCTGATGTTGTAAGTCAGACATCAGCATAGCACCTGATGCATCGGTCGCTACTTTAATGACAGATTTTTGACCTAAACCTAGTAGCGCGGCGTTTTTTTCGATAGAAAAGTGCGCTTGGTCTGAGCACAGGATTGTGCCACTAGGCTGACCCATCAGGCCGTCCTTTTGCACATCAACGCCCTTAGCTTTATAGAATTGATTGCGTGCTAGCAATAAACCCATCAGGTTACTTTGCGTACCGCCACTGGTAAAGACGCCACCAGCGTTATGGTCTGTCTGTTCATCAAAGAAGGCATCAGAGATATCACCAAACTGACAACGTTGACATAACCAGTGGATTAAGTCTTTTTCGATATAGGTCGCGGCTGGGCTTTGGTTCCACGAGTCCATACTTTGATTAGTAGCCGCGATAATCATCTCAGCAATCTGACCGATGACCAGTGTGGGCGGATGTAAGTGAGCTAAGCAATTCGCATTGGCCGTCGACACACAACTGGGTAAAAACTTGTTTTGAATATCAGCGAGTATCGTGTCGATGTCTCGGCCTTGTTCACGGATGCTAAAGGCATTGGTCGCTTGCACTTGTTGCGGTGTGCCGCCCAAATACACGTTATTGTCGTCTAGCCACTGTTTAATAACAGCGCTGGTTTTTTGCATATGCGTGACATATTGCTCACTGGTTTTCTGGTTTAATAAATGCAAAATATCCTCACTTGTTTATTCTACGAATGTATAAATCGCAAATAAGTGACTTATTATTAGAGTCGTTATTAGAGTCGTTATTAGAGTTGTTATCAGAGTTTTTTTATAAATGTGTGAATCATGCTAAAGCGCTGGCAAGACTATTGATTGTCCTCTAGCGCCATATCAAGCCTCTGCAAGACTTGCTGCAACTCATCTTTGGTTATATTGAGTGGCGGTAATAATCGCAATACTGTGCCACCGCGTCCGCCCTTTTCAATCACCAATCCATGTTTAAAACACGACTGCTGAATTTTGGCGGCCATATCACTGTCTGCTGGATAGCTTCCATCATTTTGCTTAGGTAGACTGGGATTGACGATTTCTATACCAATCATGAGACCACGTCCTCTGACTTGACCCATTTTTGGATAGCGCTGTTGGCGTAGCTTTAGCTGCGCCATGAACCATGTGCCTATTTCTAAAACATAGTCAGCAACGTTGTTATCTTTTAAGTAATTAAGGGTGGCAAGGCCAGTCGCCATCGCTAATTGATTGCCTCTAAACGTGCCGGAATGATTGCCCGCCTGCCATACGTCGTATTGCTTTTTGATACCCAATACCGCAAGTGGCAGGCCACCACCGATTGCTTTTGACATCACAATCATGTCGGGATCAATATCGGCGTATTGATAGGCAAACCAACGTCCTGTACGGCAAAACCCTGTTTGCACTTCATCGATGATAAGCATGATACCAAGCTCTTTTGTCACTCGGCGCACATGCTTCAGCCATTCTATTGGCGCAGGGTTGACACCGCCTTCCCCTTGTATAACTTCTAAAATGACCGCTGCTGGTTTTACCACACCGCTCTCTACATCTTTTAGGAAGTTTTCAAAGTAGCTCATATGGGCATGAATGCTTTGCTCAAAAGGCAAGCCAAACGCGCAGCGATACATATTAGGATAAGGCAAAAACTGTACCGAGCTCATCAGACCTTCGATGCCCTGTTTAGGTGCCAAGTTCCCTGTCACCGCCAGAGCGCCATGTGTCATGCCATGATAGCCACCGCTGAAGCTTACAACACCTGAACGACCAGTGACTTGCTTGGCCAGTTTAATAGCCGCTTCTACCGCATCAGCGCCTGTCGGCCCGCAAAACTGTAAGCAATATTTATCGCTATTGGTAGCAAGCAACTTATACATGAACTCGCTAAATTTGTCTTTTAACGGTGTGGTGATGTCCAATGTATGCAGAGGTAAATTAATGTCTAATAGATCTTTGATGCTTTCTATAACCACAGGATGATTGTGCCCAAGCGCTAGCGTGCCAGCACCAGATAGGCAATCGATATACTTATTACCTTCCACATCGGTAATCCAAGCGCCTTTAGCTGATTGAATCGCAAATGGCAGCTTGCGTGGATAACTACGAACCTTCGATTCAAATTGTTCTTGACGGTTTAAGTAGCATTCGTTATCACGTGATTCGTCTAATAAGATCGTGTCCATAGCTTCAGCCTTGTTATTGTCAGTGGTCTTGGATAAACATTCGAAAGTAAGTTTTGACGCTTACTTCTTAAAATAACGCTCATTTATATTGAATGATAATGTAAATGATAATCATTATTATTTATGAGGCGTAGTATCTACTACCAATGATTGGCTGTCAACCCAGTTTTCGAATTTTCTGTTGATAAAAATGATAAAGATAGCAGCTAGCGTGAATCTAAGAACGACGAATCAAGAGCGATTAATTAGGAACAATGCAGGCTACTACAAACTGTCGACTAATCAATGACACACAGCTACCAAGCACAGACAGTTCTAGACTATCTGTGCTCACTTTTATCGTTAGTTAATAGCTATCTAAAGACAGCGGCTATCTATTTGCTGAGGCTGGTACCTTACGAATGAGCCATAAGAAGTAGCCACCACCGATAATAGCTGCAATCGTGCCAGCGGGCAGCTCATAAGGGAAAATAACATAACGGCCAATCCAATCCGCTATCACCATCACCCCTGCCCCTAAGAGTGCAGCTAGTGGCAATTGCCGTTCAAGCTTTACAGCACCCAATGAAGTAGCTAAGTGAGGCACCATCAAACCAATAAAGCTCAATGGGCCAACGGCAAGCGTACTGGCTGTGCTAAGCGCTGCTACTAGTGCCAGTAGTGACAAGGTAACGGGCGTAACTGCCACACCTAGATTACGTGCTACCCCTGTGCCTAAGCCAAGGACACGCAAAGGCTTAATCAGCAATAGACTGAGTATAAATAAGATAGATGCAATACCAATGAGATACCATACCGTACTGGGCTGGGCGCTATAAGTTGTCCCTGACAGCCAGCTGAGCATAGCTTCTAAACGCGGGTCTCCTGAGAGCTTGACCATATGCATCACCCCGTCCATCATGGCGGCAATGCCTATACCTACTAATAATAAATAACCTGAGCTGACCCTGCGTGCCAGCCAAATAATCAATAGCAGCACGGCCATCGCCCCTGAGAGTCCTGAAATCAGCAACGTCCCTGCTCCAGCAGATAGCCCTAAACTTGGTAATAGTAAGAACCCTAAAATAACCCCAAGTGCCGCGCCTGAACTGACACCCAAGACCTCTGGACTGGCCATAGGGTTACGCGTTAAAGTTTGCAGTAGCACACCGGCGACCGCCAACATCAAGCCTGTCGCTGCAGCACTCAAACTACGAGGCAAGCGGTACTGCTGCGTGAGCGCCCAGTCCATACTGAGTCCCCAACCATTGATATCTTGTACAAAAAGACAAGCCAGCATGATGATAGCGAGCACGCCAACGCCCCATCGCCAAAAAGCAATGGATGTATGCTTACCTGTAAGCATAGGCGTCACTGTTTCTATCCGCTCACGACGCTGACGTAAAATTAGCCAAATAATCAGCGGTGCGCCCAAAATACCTGTCATGGCACCAGCTGGAATTTGCATATCAAGTATTGGCTCAAGCAATAATGCGACATTACTGGTCAATAATAACAGCAGCGCCCCTAACCCAAAGGCAGTGGCCAAACGCTTACCAATAGCAGAGATGCCCAGCGCATTGACCAAGCTTGCTGCACCAAGACCAATAAAACCAATTAAGCCAACTTCACTAATCACTAAGGCGGTCACAACGGCAACAACCAGCACAACAAGTGCACGAATGCCATTAATAGGCACACCCAAACGTTTTGCCTGGGTGTCATCTAGGCTCATCAGTGTTAATGGCTTTAGTAATGGCAGACATACAACCGCCATCAAAATAGCAGTGATGACTAGCGCGATACTGGTATGCCAGCTGTTTTGTGCCAAAAACCCAGCCGCCCATGACAGCATGCCATTGCTACGCTCAGCAAAAAACAGTACTAGAACATTGGCTACTGCGGCCAGCAAAATATTGACGACCAAACCGGCCAATATCAAAATCAATGGATTGAATCGACTGGGTGCTGACAAGGCAAATACCAGACCCATACTAATGATAGCCCCCACAAAGGCCACGTAAATTCCGCCATAAATAGCCAAGCTTGGCAAAAATAACGTGACGATAAGCATGGCCAACTGTGCACCTACGCCCACGCCTAGCGTCGTATCTGATGCTAAGGGGTTTTTTACCAATTGCTGTAGTAGAATACTGACCACGCCTAATAACCCACCAGCCAATAACGCTACTACGCTGGTCGCCACGATATGCAGCTGTATCGCCATACTGGCAATATCCAATTGCGAGCTTGGTATAAGCAAGTCACTGACTGGGCGCGTCCACTGTTGGTCTAACAGCGCCCAACTACTCCATAACGACAAAGCCGCTAGTCCGATGAGCATGGTCCATAGTCGCCAAGACAAATTGGCAAACAAGGAAGTTTGAGAATTGGGTTGATTCGGTGGCTGATTCAGTGGTGATGATGACTGTTTCAATGATTGCGACGATGATAACGTTGATGAAGGTTTTGAAACCGTTGCTGCTTGAGAAGCTAATGTCATCGTATGAGCACTGTCGTTATGAGAACTGTCGGTGTGGTTATTGATATTATTGTTTTGGTTGTTGTGAGTATCTGCATTGGCGCTCATAGTACTTCCCCGCCTTTTAATGAAACTTCTGACAAGTTATCTGCTAAGCTAACCAATGATGACATCCCGCCATAAATCCATACTGGTGGTAACTCTCCCACACAGCGGGTATTACCATAACCCAGGCGCTGCCAAATCAAGCTGTCATCAATTTCAGCTCTAGTAATTGGGCTTAGTGGATCGATAATTAATAGACAAGTCTCATCATCTAATTGCGCCAAATCTCCCATTCGTATTGGCACAAACCCCCACTGATTGCCCTTGCCCAATACCACAAGCGCTCTACCCATCTGCTCTAACGCAGGCTGAAATAAACTATTCGCCACATACATACGCATGTTATTAGCATCCGCAAACTGTACCACTGCGAATTTCTTGGCTTTTGGATAACGCTGCTGGAATTGCTGACTGGCCAGCTGTATGTCTTTTTGACTTTGTACAATATAGTCTTCAGCCATCTTCGGATTATCAATCAGCACGCCAAGCTCCCGCGTCGGTTCGGTATAGTCAGCCCATGTTGCCGTCTCTCCTTTGGCGGCAAACATCACCGACTCAGCAGGGACATCACCGTATAAGTTACGTGCATGCTCATAAAAATAATTATCTATGACCATATCGACAGGCAGTTGAGCGATTAGCTCAGCATTGGGCTGATAGCGGATGCCTAAGTCTGTTATCGAAGTTGGCAGTTCGGGGCTTCCCACCCATCTGTCCCAAACCCTGACATCACCTGTCGCAATCGGAGCATGCCCCATCGCTGTCAAAGTCGCTGCATTACCCCAGTCGGGAGAGACAATATTCATCCTATCGCTATGACTGTTTTCTGCTTTTGAGGTAGCAGTTGTTTGCGTGGATGTCTGACTATTACAGGCCGTCAATACCAAGCACCATGCGAGGGCGAACCATTTTAGTGTTGTCATTACTGATACTGATGTAACTATTGGAAGTTTCGATAATTTATCTGTATAAAAAACGGAAGGCATAGAAGCGTATCTTTGTAGGCGAATTAAAAAGAAGGAGCAAAACCAGATGTTAAGCGACTGCGACAGGCTGTCCAGTAATAGGGTGACTGAGCAGCTGCATATCGACATTAAAGATATCGTGTAGCACGGTAGGTTGCATGGTACTGGCAATATCGCCGTTATGACATATTTGGCCATTTTTCAGCGCGATGACTCGATCGGCATATTGCGCTGCCAAATTAATATCATGAATAATAATTACCACGCTTAAGCCTTGCTCATCCACCAAACGACGAATGAGCTGAATGACCTCGATTTGATAATGCATATCAAGCGCAGCAAGTGGCTCATCGAGCAATAGGTAACGGGTATCTTGTGCCAGACACATCGCGAGCCAAGCACGAGCGCGCTCACCACCTGATAGCGTGGCAGTAATTCGATCAGCAAACGCTTCGGTTTGAGTTACTTTTAATGCTTGCGCAACTTTGTCTTTATCTATTTGAGTTGGCTTTTGCAGCCATTTTTGATGGGGATAGCGCCCTAGCATGACCAGCTCACGCACTGTGAATCCAGCAGCTTCTGGCAATTGCTGCGGCAGATATGCCATTTGCCGCGCTAACTCCCTGCTGCCGTAGTCATTGATACTGTGCTCATCTAATGTGACATTGCCGCTACTACTTGCCATCTCACCTGCTAGCGCTTTGATCAAGGTCGACTTGCCAGACCCATTATGCCCAACCAAAGCCACCAGTTGATTGGTATCAATCTCACAAGTCACGTTGTCTAATAGAGTATTTCCTTGACGGCTGATAGTCAGCTGGTTTGCACGTAGCATATAAGCACTCATTGTTGATAAAAATAATATGTCATAAAAATGATGGTTCATCGGCCATTGGTTGTAGACCAATTTTTGACGATCAAACTACAATAAAAATTGATTTTACTCGTAAATGATAACAAAAACAATTATCATTAACTATAAACTCATTCACTTTAATTTCAACGCTCTGTTGATTGCGAGTATTTATATGACTAATCTTCTTTTAGCTACTACAGAAAACACCAATAACCAAAACAGCCAATACACTCCCCTAAACGACCCTGAAATAGCAGGTGTGGTCGCGCATATTAATGAAGAGCACCTCGACGAACTGCTTGGATTCTTGAACGCATTCACTTCATTATCTACCGCCGAATTGGATCTGGTCGATGCGCAAATAACTGATATTTATGCTGAAGGTATTGCCATACAGACTCGTTCAAAAAACTCAGAGACTCAACAAACTGACGCTCAAAATAACTCGCTTCATGACCAGACTTTCTTTATCGCTTTTGCTGCACCTATCTCCCAGCTTGATGATTTGCAAGCCCAATATATCTTGCTAAAACAAAGAGCCGATAAAAAGCTAGGCAAAAAAACAATCAAACTGACCAAGCAAGTATTTGATGTGCAAAGTAGTTATAGAGTCAGCAAAAATATGCTGCGCCTTGAATTGAGCATGCCGTCATTAGATAGTGATACGCCATTAAATAATACTGCTCAATTAAGTAATGCTAAGGGCGCAACAAGCTCGACGTCAGTACCTACCAACGAAGCAGGTTACGCGTACTTGTTTGATTTAGAGCACAATGCAATGACCAACGCATTGATGAATGACAGCACTGATGACAATAAAGCTGACAACCGTAAATCTGATGACAGCGAAAAAGAGAACATACGCCTTGCTCGTCCTCACTGCTATTACACTTTAAGAAAAGCATGGCAAGCTGATGATGAGATACAAGCATGGGTCGATGTTTTTTTACATGGGGATACGCCGGGCGGCAACTGGGCAACAGCACTACAAGCAGGCGAGACCGTCGTCACAAAACGAGAGTTTCCAGAAAAGGTAGAGCACTTACGAGACGGTCAAGCGGTACTGATTGTCGATGAAACCTCGATGCCAACGGCAGCTCGGCTGCTGGAGCTATGGAGCAACCCTATACCACCATTGGTCATTTGTGTGACGCAAGATGCAGGCGATCAAAGCTACTTCGATACTGTAAAAATGCGTAGTGGCATTGATAACATTGGTAATGACAACAACAATACTGACAGTGACACTAATAATGATTGCAATACTGAAAGCCGCGAGGATAACCACTTTACCGTATTGCCTATAGTAACCAATCAACCAAACTCAGGGGCAGAGTTAGCCACGCTAATTGACAGTAATTTAGGTGATTATTTGACTAATAACCCTCTACAGGTTGATAAAGTCTGGGGAGCGCTAGAAGCGAATACCGCCAAAGCATTGCGCCCATTACTGAAAGACCGACTTGAGCTTAGTCGTACAGATGTTGTGGTAAAGGTATATTGGCGTCACGATTAGTTTAGCTCTATAAGATGAAACTCAAAACCTATCCTATATCAAAACTTATCCTATATATAGTGGATGCTACTGGCGCATCCACTATTAATGTTTGCAGCAACGAATGTTTGTAAGGTATAGTTTTCATTTTGAACGTTTAATCAATATAGACTATAGGTAGATAGACTTATCGCTAGAATTACCAGTGATAGTCGAGTAGCACCCAGAGACCCACCTTTAATAGACTGTCTAACACCAGTGCCGGAATGCGCTGTTATTTTTCTAACCCAAGGATGATATATGAAAAAACTTAGGACACCTGATTCGTATTTTGATAACTTGCAAGACTACGATTTTGAACCGAACTATTTGATGGTTGATGATACAGAAGGTGGTGAGCTACGCGTACACTACCTTGATGAAGGTCCAAGCGACGCCGACCCTATCTTGTTATTACATGGTGAGCCTTCTTGGTCTTATCTGTATCGTAAAGTCATTCCGATACTAACAGCAGCAGGACACCGCGTTATCGCGCCAGACCTTCCTGGGTTTGGACGTTCAGACAAACCTGCATTGCGTACTGACTACACTTATCAGCGCCATGTCGATTGGATGCAATCGGTGCTTGATCAATTAGATTTAAAAAATATCACCCTGTTTTGTCAAGATTGGGGCGGCTTAATCGGTCTACGTTTAGTAGCAGCGCATCCTGATAAATTCGATCGCGTCGCAGCAGGCAACACGATGCTACCGACTGGAGATCATGATCCTGGCGAAGGCTTTCGCAAGTGGCAGAAGTTCTCTCAAGAGACGCCGCAATTTAATGTAGCAGGCACCATTAAAAGCGGTACCACAACGACGTTATCACAAGCCGTACTGGATGCTTACGATGCACCCTTCCCTGATGAGTCTTATAAAGAAGGCGCCAGACAGTTTCCTATCCTAGTGCCCACGACACCAGATGATCCTGCTTCAGAAGACAATCGTGCAGCTTGGGTCGTGCTGAGCAAATGGAGCAAGCCATTTATCACATTGTTTAGTGATTCTGACCCCGTAACTGGTGGCGGCGATCGCATCATGCAAAAGCTAATTCCGGGTACCAAAGGCCAAAATCATACGACTATTGTTAATGGCGGTCATTTCCTGCAAGAAGACCAAGGCGAAACATTAGCTCAGCTTCTACTGAAGTTCATCAATGACAATCCAAAAGCACAGTAATAGATAACAAAAACCCTGATTGCTAATGTACTAGCAATCAGGGTTCTTAGTAATGCCGTGATAATTGGTCAACGACAAAATGCGCGAGCTGTCAAAACTAAAAAATCTAATTTTTATACAACCTTGCTATACGATATTTTTAAAAATATCATCGATATATTTTTCTACTGCATCATTGTCGTTAGTGACTTGCGCATAAGTCCTGAGACCTATAATTTGAATTTGGAAATAACGCGCCAGCTCAACTGGATCTTTTTCTGCGCTAATCTCACCGCTATCAATGGCTTGTCCAAAGAGCACGGCAAACGACGCCTCTATACCTTCTAAGATATTCGTTGCATGTGTGAGCAAATCTGGACTATCGTTTTGAGTAAGCTCAGCGACTGTCTTGACGATCATGCACATACCGCTAGGCGCAGTAGCGCTATTACAGACAATCATCGTATGGATAAAATATTTTAAGCCTTCTAGCACTGTGTCTTTTTGCTCAATACAGTCGGCCAATCTCTTGGCACCATCTGCGGCATAGCGATTCAGCGACTCTGTAAATAGTTTGTCTTTACTACCAAAAGCTGCATAAATGCTACCTGGGTGCATATTTACCACATCTTGCAAATTGCGCATTGATGTCGCGTGATAGCCTTTCTCCCAATAGAGATTTTTTGCCTTTTCGATCACATCCTCACGATTGAACTTTATCGGAGCACTCATAATTTTCACCTTAATATCTTTGCCTTAAAATCTATTTTAAGGCAAAGTTTGTAGAATCAACCTTAGTTACTGGTTTTAATCACTTTTTATATTATAAAACTTATTAAGCCTCTTTGCTTCGATTAACTATTTTTATCAAAGTTTTGCGGATAAAGCGCACGTGCAGCAACGTCATCAAACTCAGTTTTGAAATCAATACCTTCGGGAATGTCACGGGCTTTTTGTACCGCTGGACGAGCATTAATGCTATCAAACCAGCGCTTTAGATTCGGATAATTATCCAAGCCGCCTTCGCCTAGCACAACTGTCGCCTTGTCAATCCAGCCCCAAGTAGAAATATCAGCGATTGAGTAGCTATCACCAACCATATATTCACGGCCTTCTAGATGCGTATCTAGCACTTCATAGTGACGCTCGGCCTCACGAAGGTAGCGATTAATCGCATATGGGATTTTTTCTGGCGCTTTATGTCTAAAGTGAACAGACTGACCAGAGAAAGGTCCCAATCCAGATGCCACAAACATTAGCCATGAAAGCATCTCGCTACGATCTTCTGGTTGTCCTGCTAACTTTCCTGTTTTTTCAGAAAGATACATCAAGATTGCCGTAGAATCAAACACGCGTTTGCCGTCATCTTCTAGAGCAGGTGTTTTGCCGTTTGGGTTGATAGCACGGTACTCAGGTGTATGCTGCTCACCTTTTAGCGTGTCTACTGCAACAAGCTCATAAGGCAGCCCTGTTTCTTCAAGAAATAATGCTACTTTCATTGGGTTTGGCGTTTGATGAAAATAAAATTTAAGCATAACTTTATCCTATTATATGAAGACAGTCGTCTGATGACCATCAAATCTAGTGACTATACTAATGACTATAAAAGCTGTAATGAGATAACAAAAATAGACGTCGAAATTTGAAGCACATTTTTATTGTCTGATATACACTATAACCACAAATGAACGGTCGTTCAAGTAATGTTATATATTGATATAATAAATACAGTATCGGTATAACCCTGCTCGCATATCGTCTCTTTTACCAACAGACATCTTCACAACTTGTTTAACCATCACACCAATTCAAAGGATTAAAAATGATTACATTAACCATCATCGCCCACATAACAGCAAAGGACGATAGCATCGCTCTCGTAAAAGCTGAACTCGAAAAACTCATACCAGCTACTCGCAGCGAAGAAGGCTGTATTCGTTATGACTTGTTTCAAGATAATGAAAAACCCACTCACTTTATGTTTCATGAAAGCTGGGCTACGCGTGAGCTATGGCAAATACATATGGAAAACCAACACTTAAAAGACTTCTCTGCCGCAACAGAAGGCGCGGTTGAATCATTCGTTCTACATGAGATGACTGAAGTTAATTAATCTCGATTCACTCAATCATTTCAATAAGCTTTGTGCGTAACACTAGAGAAGATAATGTTATTAACGCTAATAATCGCTTTTTTACCATTATTTTTTCTTACTACTTACACAGTGTTACCTTATTAAGGCACTGATATTAATAGAATAATATGAATTACGCAGAGAAATGTAATTGAGCCATTACAATTTACTTGAACGATTACTCAAATAATTATTGAGCGATTGCTCAATATCATTTATAGTAGTCTCTATTGACTCGCTTACTAAGCAAAGTTGCTAATTTTGAGTAAATACTCAAGCCAATAATTGAATGTAATCAGCGATTGCTTTGAAGCGGGCATGAAAACTCTAAAACAGACCAAATCTCAAACCTATTATTAGGAATTATGTTATGACCGAATTTACTCTACACGACAAAGACACAGCCCCAGCAGAAAGCAAAGACTTGCTTGATTCTTCTATCAAAGCATTTGGCATGGTACCTAACCTACACGCCGTGATGGCTGAAGCGCCTGGCTTGCTAGAAGGCTACCAAAATCTACATCAACTGTTTTTAGACAGCAGCTTTGATGATGAAGAAACTACTGTTGTATGGCAAACTATCAACGTTGAACATGCTTGCCATTACTGTGTGCCTGCGCATACTGGTATTGCTAAGAGCATGAAAGTAGATGACGCTATCACTGATGCATTACGTGATGAGACGCCACTACCAACTGCACGTCTAGAAGCGCTACGTGACTTTACGCTTTCTGTCGTACGTGGTCGTGGTAACGTTGATGACAGCGCGGTTCAAGCATTTTTAGATGCAGGCTACACTAAGCGCCAGATCCTTGAAGTTATTCTTGGTGCTGCTCAAAAAGTCATGAGCAACTACACGAATCACCTAGCTAATACCCCAGTCGACAAACCATTCCAGAAATTTGAATGGCATAAAGCTGACTAATACGTTTTTCGGCTAACGCTGACACAGTCCATTTGATGTTTTCATACTGTTGTTCGAAACATCTTCGGGCAGCAGTTTTTCATTTTAATTTATCGCTAATGAGAGATCCTATGGAACAGGCAAAAAAACCTTTACAAATAGACATCGTGTCAGACGTTGTATGCCCTTGGTGCGCTATCGGTTATAGCCAATTAGCCGAGGCACTAAAACAAACCAACACGCCGCATGAGATTCATTGGCACCCATTTGAATTAAATCCTAATACGCCGCACGAAGGAAGAAACTATCGTGAGCATATTATGGAGAAGTACGGTACAACTGCTGAGGACGTTAAAGAGAACCGAGCTAGAATGACAGCAGCAGGTGCAGAAGCTGGATTTAACTTTCAGTTTACCGATGAGTTTCGAACCTACAATACTTTTAATGCGCATCAATTGCTGCATTGGGCTGATCAGCAAGGACGTATGCACGACCTAAAACAAGCATTGTTCGTTGCGCATTTCGTTAATAATAAAAACGTGGCTGACAGTACCGTACTGGCAGATGTCGCAGCAGATATCGGACTAGATCGTTTTGAGGCGCTTGCCGTTATCGCAGATCAACGCTTTGCCAATGTGATACGTGAAGCCGTACAGCATTCAAAGCAGCAAGGTGTTCAAAGCGTACCATCCGTTATCTTTAATGGTCGTCATCTGGTGAGCGGCGCACAAGGTATAGAAAACTACAAAAGCATCTTAAAGCAACTAGCAGACATGCCAGAATAAAAACAATAAACTGGATCTGATTTACCAATTACACCCTACTGAGCACAGTATATAAAAAGGTATCATCATTATGTCAAACTCTAATCATTACGAGCCACCTAGCGTCTGGACATGGGATGCAGAAAGCGGCGGTAAGTGGGCAAGTGTCAACCGCCCTATCGCTGGCCCAACGCATGAAGCAGAACTACCTCGCGGCAAACATCCGTTGCAAATCTACTCAATGGGTACCCCTAACGGCCAAAAAGTCACCATTATGGTCGAAGAATTATTGGCATTAGGTGTGACAGAAGCTGAGTACGACGCGCACCTTATTCAGATTGGTGAAGGTGGACAGTTCTCATCAGGTTTCGTTGAGCTAAATCCAAACTCAAAAATTCCTGTGCTTTTGGATACAGAGACTGGTAGCCGTGTGTTTGAGAGTGGCGCTATTTTATTTTATCTGGCCGAAAAATTCGGAAAACTGCTGCCTAAAGATGCAGCAGCACGTACTGAAGTGATGAATTGGCTCTTCTGGTTACAAGGCTCTGCCCCTTACTTGGGCGGCGGTTTTGGACATTTTTACTTTTATGCACCAGAAAAGTTTGAATACCCTATCAATCGATTCACGATGGAAGTAAAACGCCAATTAGATGTACTAGAACGTGAGCTTGCAGAAAATCGCTATCTAGGTGGCAATGAGTATACGATTGCAGATATCGCCACTTGGCCTTGGTATGGCAATCTAATACTAGGCGAAGCATACAATGCAGGAGAGTTCCTGCAAGTTGAGAGCTATCCCAATGTGCGTCGCTGGGCAACTGAGATTTTAGAGCGTCCTGCTGTGCAACGTGGGCGCAAGGTAAACCGCACTTGGGGTGAACCTGCTGAGCAATTACACGAACGTCATGATGCCTCAGATTTTGAGCTAAAAACTCAAGATAAACTAGATGCTCAGACAACTGAAGAAGCAAAAAAATAGACGCTTTGTCTATGACTTACTAGCTTACTTAAGTAGTCTTATTGGTCGATTTTAAAAGTAATGTTAATTTTTCCTGTTACTACTTGGGACGACTGTAAACATCCAACACTTTTGCACTTAAGACTGCTAATGTAAGGCTGTTAAATACCAACTAACCATAAAAATACTATTAAAAAGGATAAGAACTATGTCAACAGATTATGCTCAAAAAATTCAAGCCGGTACTACGTTTCCTGAAATGGAAGTACAAGTATTAAACGGTGAAATGACTTCATTAGGCAAACCTGAAAATGGTCATGACTGGAAAATGGTCGTTGTCTATCGTGGTAAGCATTGCCCAATTTGCACAAAGTATCTAAATACCTTAGAGACAGTAAAACAATCTTTCTATGACGTCGGTGTCGATATCATCGCAGTATCTGCAGACAGTAAAGAGCAGTTAGAAGGTCATCTAGATCAGATAGATGTTAGCTTCCCTATGGCTTATGGTCTGACTATCGAGCAGATGAACACGCTAGGTCTATACATCTCTGACCCACGTTCAGAAAAAGAAACTGATCATCCTTTCGCTGAGCCTGCTGTGTTCGTTATCAACGCTGAAGGAAAAGTACATATCGTTGATATCTCAAATGCACCGTTCTCTAGACCAGATCTTGAAGCCTTGGCAAATGGTTTGGCTTTTGTTAGAAACCCAGAAAACAACTACCCTATCCGTGGTATGCACGGCTAATTGATATAGTAAATATAGAGTGTTGATTCACTCGATTATTTGGCTGATTACTATCTAATCAGTATCTAACCAGTTAAATTGCAAAGGGCGTATCGAGATAATTCTTGATACGCCCTTTTTTTATTTATTGATAACCTATCTGCTATCAAACGTAGTCGCTTCATATCTAATTTCATTAATCTTTGCTCAGTACTAATGTGTGAGTAGCACTGTGAATCTATAAAAAGAGGTTCTAGAAGAAACTCGTAGACTAGCCAGCATATAAGGGCTATATTTGAACTCAAAATATCATCTACAAACATGTTACCTTTGAGCAAGCTATATTTCTTTTTTCATCGGTTAGTTTTTATAAATAAAACAGGCTGTCTTTATGGTCTGGTTCGTATTTCGCTTTGGCAAAATCTTGATATAATTGTACGTTCTAATTCACCAATGCTGTTTATTATTTGTTGTTAACACTCGTACACTGAGATTAATTTCTGCTAAAATTATATAGCGACATTATCAATATCTCATCATAAATATGAGTAAAAGGATTCAATATGCGATTGAAATCAATCGTTCAAAAACTACATGAACGCGCTCCAAAATTGGGCAAAGCTGCTTCATTAACGACGGCAACTAGCGTTATCACTTTTAATAGCATGTTAGCTGGGCTACCTATCTGGGTAATGGGTGCTACCAAGGCTATCACTGGTGCTGCCATCGCTGACAAAGCCGTTATCGATGTGACAAACTATTGGATCAATAGCAACAATGCATTGATCGATAACGTATTACCACGTAAAGACTGGCGCATTAACTTACCTGATGATGTGCATACAAACGGTAAGTATCTACTGGTTAGCAATCATCAGTCTTGGGTTGATACCAGTATCGTGCAATATATCAGCGAAAAACGCTTGCCATTGACGCGCTTTTTTACCAAGTTTGAGCTCATATATATCCCTGTCATTGGTCAAGCTTTCTACTTTCTCGACTTTCCTATGATGCGTCGACATTCCAAAGAAGCCATAGCCAAAAACCCTGCTCTAAAGGGTAAGGATATCGAAGAAGCGAAACGAGCGTGTGCGTTGCTCAAGGACAAGCCTTTTACGCTATTGAACTATCTAGAAGGAACTCGCTTCACTCCTAGCAAACATGATAAGCAAGAATCCCCTTATACGCATTTACTTAAGCCACGCGCTGGCGGGTTATCACTGGCTATGAGTGCATTAGGGGAAGAGATTGATGGGATTTTAGACATGACGATTGTCTACCCTGACGGTGTGCCCACTTATAGCGATCTATGGAAAGGCAATATCAAACGTTTAGGCGTCGATGTGCGACATATTGAGATACCCAAAGACCTGTTTACTGCGATCAAGAACGGCGGCTATGAAACAGATGAAGCGATAAAAGCACAGATGTTTGATTGGGTAGAGCAAATATGGCATCAAAAGGATCAACTTATCACAGAGATGCTAGCTGACTTTGAGAGCAGTGACTTTGAAACCAATGAGTTTGAGAACAATGACTCTGGAAATAAAGACTCTGAAATCAAAGACAATACTGAACAGGCTTAGCCTATTCTCTTTACCAACAATCCCAATTATTTGATAACCTCAAGGTGTGTCACACGTGTACTAAGATGATAGAGGTAAAGCCATATAATGATGAAGTTCCGCGAAAAATGGTTTTGGGCGTTGTGCCTTGCAGTATTAGTACATGTTGGGGTTTTCTTTATTTTCTATCTCAACACTCATCAGACGGATTCGGTAGAAGTAGCTGATAGCCAAACGAACACGACTGAACCTGCTGCTATCAACAATGTAGATATACCTGAAAAGGTCTATACCACTACTGTCACCAGCACTAAGACATCTAATGACACTAACGACAATGTAGAAGACACGGTCAATAAAAAATCTGAGATTGGTGATAAGTCTGAGGCATCTCAGCTAGCAAGTAATAATGGACAAACAGCCAACGTGGAAAGCAGAAAAGCGCCCTCTTCTTCAGCTGCCAATAACGTCGATAATAAACCTAAAAAACCCACTTCTACATCGATAGAATCAGTTCAAACAAACAAAACTCCTGCGCAAGAGGAAAAAGCGCTAAATGTTCAAACAGATAGCAATACCCAATCTATAGTTGCGAGTACTGATGATAAATTAGAAGAGATTAGAAACAATGCAAGCTTGCTGGATATAGACGTCCCTGCTCAAAAAAGTAACGTCAAAATAGATAAAGACTATCTTTCAGCAAAAACTGAAGTGGAAACAATAAATAATCAATTAAGTGCCGCTATTAACGAAGTCAAAAAGCGTAATCAGCAGAAAATTGATGAGCAACAACAGTTAAGAAAAGAGACGACTAGCCAAAGACTTCCTGAAAATTCTAACTAAGAATATAAGAGTGATAAGCAGTAGCACAATTAGACTCAATACCTCTATATACAAACAACCCCAGCAATTAACTGGGGTTTTTTAATCTCGTCAATAAATACTCAATATTAAGCTGTTAGCGCTCACCCAAACCTTCTGATAAAGTTTTGGTAATTGGCTTAGTTAAATAAGACAATACCGTACGTTCCATCGCTTTAATATCGACAGAAGCTGTCATACCAGGTTTAATGACAATCTCATCACCGCGCCCCTTAAACTCAGCACCATTAATCACAATTAATACACGGTAGTAAGGCTCTTCGCCTTTAGGTGTTTGCTCCATTAGCGTGTCTGGACTGATATAGTTAACTGTCCCTTTCATGGCTCCAAAGATAGAGTAATCATAAGCATCGAGCTTAACCGTCGCTTCTTGACCTTCTTTGACATAAGCAATATCAGCGGGATTGACCTTGGCATCTATAACCAAGTCACTACTGGTCGGTAGAATCTGCATGATAACTTCACCAGGCTTGACGACACCGCCAATAGTGGTCACATTGATGTTTTTAATTTTACCTTCTGTAGGAGCCATCAAGCGCTTCTCTTCAAGTACTTGTGCCCGATCTCGCAATTGCTCAAGCTCTGTATCTAGCTCTTCTTGAGCCTTCGTCATTTCAGCCTGTGCTTCTTCGAAGTACTTATTGCGCTTGTTATTAATCTGCGCTTCGATATCAGCAACTTGACGACTGAGCTTGATGACATCAGCTTGGCTCACATCGCCATACTTTAATAAAGGCTCATTCATGCGTAATTCTTGACGTGCCAGCACTAGCATTTTTTCAAGGGAAGAGACTTCCTCGTTGATAGCTTGACGACGTCTGTTGTATAGTGCCCTTTGGTTTTGTACGTACTCAGGATAGTCCTGTACCCCTTTAGGAAATACCAACGGTTTTTCAAAAATCTCAGCATTTAGTCTTGCTAACTTAGCAGTTAGCGCAGCTGTCTTAGAAGCAGAATTATCAACAGCTGCTTTAGCACGCTCTTCCTCCAACACTACCAATAACTGACCAGCCTTAACCTCTTCACCTTCTGTGACAGCCAACTGAGTCAATACGCCGCCTTCTGACGCTTGGATTTCTTGCGTTCGAGCACTGGCGATTACCGTTGCTTGCGCACGGGTCACTTGGTCAATCTTGGCAAATGAGGCCCAGACAATTAAAGTGACGATCCCGATTAATGCTATCCAAATACTCAACCTGGAACGATTAACCTGGGGTTTAGTGGGTGTGTACTTATACTCTGACATGCCTACTTCCCTTGATCGTCTGTTGACTGTTTAGCATTGATGGGTTTTACGCTGATGTTTCTTACTCTGGATGTAGCAGGCTTATTTTCGTCTGCACCTTCTTTTGACGGTTGATTGGTTTTATCAACGATTCTATCTTTTTGCTGTACGGTGGTTTTATTTTTTGCTTGATCGTTTTTTCTGAGCTCATCAAGTACAGCTTGTTTTGGACCATCGATAATAATACGTTGGTTATCCATAATGATCAGCCGATCTACCAAGTCGAGCAATGCTGTCTTGTGGGTAGACACAATAAACGTTTGCCCTTTCGTCAACTCCTGACGTAGCACTTGTAGGCAGCGCTGCTCTTGTCGGTTGTCCATAGAAGCCGTCGGCTCGTCTAACAAGAACACATCAGGTTTGGTCAATAATAAACGGGTAAATGCCACCAGTTGCTTTTGTCCACCTGATAGACCTTTGCCGCCTTCACTGATCGGTAGGTCAAGACCGCTTGAATGACTGGATACTAAGTTGATTAGCCCTGTCCTGTTTAAAGTCTCTTGAAGGACATCGTCATTGGGCGCTGCCATACCGATTAATAGGTTCTCACGCAGCGTTCCTTGGAACAATCGATGGTCTTGCTGCAGATAACCCAAGCGCTCACTAAGTGTCTCACGGCTGATCTGATGTATATCAAGTCCGTCTAACAACACGCGTCCTTCCGTTGGTGCATACAGTCCTGCCAGCACCTTAAGCAAGGTAGATTTACCTGAACCAATAGGCCCAAGTATCGCTATACGCTCTCCTGGTTTAATCGATAGTTGCGGAACCGTAATGGCTGGTCGATCGTTGCCTTGGTAATTGAACGTCAATCCATCGCACTGATACGCGCCTTTTATATGCGTAGGCGATAATGGATACGCAACGCCTTGGTTGTCTTGCTCTAGTGCAAACAGACTTTCAATATTCATTTTGGCCGCTTTGGCATGAGCGTACTGTACTAGCAGATTGGGTATCGCCATAACAGGCGCTAACACTCTACCACCAAGTATCGAGCAGGCAATCAGTCCGCCCATTGTCATGTCACCTTGCATGACGACAAACGACCCGACTATCACGATACCAACGTAGCTTACTTGCTGTAGCATCTGCGTAAAATACGTTAAGTTGTCATTGGCATGCTTCATATCCAAATCGTTTTTGATAGTGACATCCATCACATCTAGCCAACGCGAGAGAAACTTCCAGCTGCCTGCCCCGGCTTTTATTGTCTCGACGCCTTCCACAGCTTCTACTAACAGACCTGTCTTATAATAAGAAGCAGTCGCGCCCTCTGATGCAATAGCATCGATACGTTTGCGTGCAATCAGTCCCATCGTAATTGCGATGACCGCCGCTATCACTGGTACAACAGCGACTAATGGCGAGCCAATAAAAGCTATTAAGCTGATAAAAATAATGGTCATGGGCAAATCGACTAAACCAAAAAGCGTGCTCGCCGTAAAAAAGCTACGTACTTGCTCATAACCACGTAGCTGTGCTGCCATAGAGCCAACTGACCCCGGCATTTGGTCGATACGTACTTTGAGTAGACGTTGGAACACTTCTCGAGATAGGTACTGGTCTAGACCGACGACGACCTTATCCATGATTCTTGAGCGAGAAAACTTCATAAACGCTTCAAACATAATCACTAAGAAGACGCCACTGGCTAAAATGATCAGCGTGTATTCACTACGCGTTGGTATGACACGGTCATAAACCTGCATAGAAAATAGAGAAACAGCTAATGCCAACATATTAATTAGAAAAGTGGCAATAACGGCTTCAGCTAAAATGCCTTTATAATTACCCAAATCAGACTTTAACAGATCAGAAAATGAGGCCTTTCGCCGCTTAATATGATCTTCTTTCAAACGAATACGCATAACCAAAGTCAATTCTTCGGCACGCGTATGTACCTGCTGGTTCGCTTGTCTAAAGTTCCAGCTTTTTTGCGGCGTTTGGCTGTCAATCACGCCCCAACCTAAATCCGTTCGATACGCCAATAATGGCAAAAAAGCGGCATCAGGCTGCTCTAATATTTCTGGTGTATCTGTTATGCCAATGCCTTGTAATACTGCAATGACACCGCCTAACTCATGAATGCTATGACCTTGCCTGTCCGATTGCTCACTATGACGTTTGACAACATCATGGAGCCGTATATTGTCTACTGGATAGCCTTGCTGTCCGAGTAAATGCTTAATCGCATCAGTCAACGTTTCGGTCAGATCGACCTGCTCTGAGTATTGCAGCTCATGATGGTCAACAGACTGAGACGGTGTCTTTTGTAATTGTGCACTCATATTGATCGCTTATTTAATATTTTAGATGGTTGCGTATGTAGGATAATTTACGTCTACTTATATGACTTTGTTATTTACTTATTTGTCATATTCTCTTGATCAGTTATCGGCGTGATACTGTAATCATCATTTAACATGAGATACTCACCATTGTTCAAGCTTTGCTCTGCCGTCGCGGGCAGCTTAATATCGATATATTCTTCTGCTGCGTTGTCTCCATAACCGAAATGACTACTAGCGCTGTTTTTGTCTTGCTTACTAAGCCATTGCTTAACAGAGTTTGCTGGGCTAAACAAAGTCACTGGGTCACGATTATGAGAAAACTGCTGCCACTGCATGATGCCAAAATCTACTTGTAGTCTATAAAATGCACCTAGCATTTCTGCACGAGTTTGTACCAGCTGGACTTGATAATCGTTATGCTCACGGACAGCGTTCAGGACTTCAAGCCAAGACTTGCGTCCTGCAATGAATTGCCGGCGGTAAGAGCTGACTACAATCTGTGCCCCTGCCACAGCAGCAACCAACGAGGTTTCTCTATCTTTGGCACTGACAAACTGCTGATACTGTACTTGAATATTCTCGATGACATTACGGCGTGCGGCTTCTTGGTTTTGTACTAGGCTTTTGACCTCTGCCTGTGAGGCTCGTGCTAGCGCAAAATTCGAAAATCCAGCACCTGGTGCATAGCTCAATCCTACTGAGAACTTACCATCGTTTTCGTTATCCTCATGATAGTAAGCATGCTCATATTGGGCATAAATGGTTGGGTAACGAGCTGCCTGTTGTGCTTCGACACCTTGCTTAGCGGATTCAATTTGGAAATGTTCTTTTACAACGGTAGGATTGTAAAAGCCAGCTCTATCGAACGCCATTCTTTCAAAGTCAACGGATTGCTGCTTAGCTTGATTTACCAACACCTTAAGGTTCGGTATGCTCGTGACACTCATCTGAGACAGTGGTTGACCAATGATTTGTTCTAGCCTAGCAGCGGCGATACGTTGCTGCTCAACTGCCGCTTGATAAGATGTTTGCTCTTGCAGGATACGGTTGGTTACCAAATCAAGTTCAATACGAGCTGATACGCCTTGACCAACGCGCCGCTGCATCATGGCTTCAAAATCATTCAGCTCTTTCAAATTCTCCACATGGACACTTTGTTTGGCGACAGCTTGTAGATAGCTCTGCCAAGCATCAATCGTCGTTTTGGCCACTAGGTTTTGCTGCTCATATATATACTCTACAGCGGCTTTATCATCGAATATGGCTTGATTGACATCTGCGGTGAGCTTACCACCTGTCCATAGGGGCTGGCGGATGGTCAGCTCTGAGACAAAGTCATTGTCTCTATCGTAACCTGAGCTTACGCTTGGCGTTGGTAGAAGGTTTAATTTGGCTGCATTAATTCCTTCAGTTGTTGCTTGTTGACTCGCTCGAGCCGACCCTACTAAAGGATGCGTTTGAATTGCCTGCGCCACTAGGCTATTTATTTGAAAATCTTCTACTGCTGCGTGTGAAGTCACTGTAAAACATATACCAGTCGCCAAAGCAATCATAAAATGGCGCACTGAAATACTACAAGGTAACTGCTTACGATTTGACGAATTTTTCATATTAGTTTTCAGTGATCAGCTCTATGAGTGTTTTTTGAATAAATGTTGATCTTTTGTGCATTAAACCTTACTAAAACTCACCTTATAAGGCAATAAGATAATATCTGAAATGACGTCTAATGTATAAAATGGAGTAAAATTTCAGTAACGTAAGTTTATTTAGTCATCGTCATTGGCATAACACTGAATAAAAAACTTCTTGAGTAAACTGCTACCCTAAAAGGACGGGCAACTCACGATAGAAACGCCCATAAAATCAATTTTGTCATTGATATTATATTTAAAATTAATTAAATGAATAGTGCGAAAAACGCCTCCGTTTTGGAAGCGTTTTCTACATTAAAAGATAACCAGACAATATTAGATAACAGTGATATCAGTATCGATATAAACTTGCGTAGCAGCATTATTATCTAATTGCCACACGTTATATACTTGACCATTAGTATCTGTGACATCAGTTCCTGCGTCTACCCAAACTGAAGGACTGTTAGCGCCATCTGTGTCGCTAAGATCAGCACCGACACCACCTAAATCTACTGTGTCATCGCTATCTCCTTTCACGTAAATAGGATCAGAGGTTCCTGAGTTGGTAATATCCGCTGCCTGAAGAGTCAGTGTATTGGCACCTGTACCGCTAATATCAACCACTTCCGTTTGGAAAATATCAGATAGACTTAACGTCTGACCTGCTCCAGTTAGATTGATAGTATCAAAACCTTCACCACCTATAATATTCACACTTAAAGATGAGTCGATATTGATAGTATTTGCATTATCATCCAATCCATCCAACGACGATTGAAGAACATTGTCTGTAATATTAACAATATCATCACCAGCTGCCATATCAATCGTGTAAGTCAAATCAATCACTAACTCTGCCGTATCACTAGCACCAGTGACATCATCGAAAATAGTATAGGTAAATACATCTGACTGGCCTGAAGAAGCATAGTCACCGTTAGCTCTATATTCGTATTTACCATATTCATCAATAATCAGCACACCGTACTCACCGTTGATAGAGAATGCATTGACACCATCAAGCTGAGTAGAAGTGGCTATGCCATTAGCGCCTATTATATTAGTCAAAACAGTATTAGCAGTGACTATATCTTCGCCTATTTCACCAATTGAATTTAGATCAGGATCGATAACATTACCTGAAACTACAGTGTTATTATCGAAACTGTATTCAGTCAGTGTTGCCGTGACCTCCGTTGTTTCAAGTAACGCCAGAGTATTGCTCAGAACTTCAGCAGCGACGGCATCTAGCAAAGGATCAATTGGTGCACCTGCAGCAATTAAAATCGGCTGGGCTATACTGAGGAACTCACCAACGCCTAGGTCTGTTGTTAAGTTTAGAGCCATCTCAAGAGTTGCTCTGACTGTAGAACCCAAAGGAAAACCTAACCCAGTTTCCACTGCATCTAAAATAGCATCTTGATTATCAGTCCCTAATACCACACCCGCTTCACCCAGCTCTGATACTGTAAGATCATTTATTAGGGTTTCTAAGGTACTACTATCCTTACTTACCACTATCTTATAATTACCCGGCTCTAAACCAGATAACGTTGCTGTCAAGCTACCATTATTATTTGTTAAACCCAATACTTCTAAACCAGCAACATTCCCTACCAATGGATTATTTACATTAGCCGCAATGTACACAAGCTCATTATCACTATTGTAGACCTCTAGGCTGATCGCGTCGGCTACTTGTACTAATGCACTTTCTGTAAGCTCAATATTGACGGTACCACTTGTATTGTCATTTACTGTAAAACTTAAATTACTTTCCGTTCCATTGTTTGTCTCAAGTGCTTCAAGTATTGTAGACTCTTCTTCACTTATTGCGACCAATGTGGTGACTTGTAATGCCAGATCAAGATTAGCAGTATCGTCTTGAGCAATAATAGTTACGTCTACCGTGAAGCCCACTGCATCACTTACAGCACTACTATTACCAGCTGCATCGGTCACCACCGCTGTCACACTATAGTCACCATCGGCAGTTATGCCACCAATTGTATTATTTGGAATGGTCACTTCAGCTATGCCATCGCCACTAAGATCCTCTGCAGTCACAACATAATCAACAGTAATCGGAGCTCCACCATCAGGGGTGACTGTAAGTGTTACGATATCACCTGCTATCGTGCCCGTTGGTAAGGTGACTTGGGTTTGAACGCCGTTTTGGAATTCGGTTGCATTGACACCGTCCGCTGCTTCAGCAATGGCCACTACTGGCGCCACTTGTGTCGCATCTGTGCCACCACCAGGCGCGATAGTATCTACGCCCACAGTAATAGATGCGGTCTCGGTGGAAATGTTACCTACTGCATCTTCAGCCTGCACTGTTAAGGTTTCTGCACCCTGCCCCATTTCATCAACGTCATCTTCATCAACTGGAATAATCCATTTGTTGTTTGCATCAACTATAGCCGTACCAATGATGTTACCTGATTCACTGAATAAGGTAATGGTATCACCAGCTGTGCCTGTGCCTCTCACATCAAAGCCTTCAGCCGCTTCATCTGCGTTAATAACATTGTCACCAGCAATTGGTGAGCTAATAGACACTGTCGTGGCAGAAACCACAGTGATGTCAGCAGTCGCGACAGCAGCATTACCAGCAGCATCTTTAGCGGTCGCCGTTAAGCTTTCTGCGCCTTCACCCATAGCATTGATCTGTACTGAATTTACGTTGATAATCCATTGACCATTATCACTCACTACACCACTACCAATAACGGTACCTAATCCATTGGTTAGGGTTACGGTATCACCAGCTGTGCCTGTGCCTCTCACATTAAAGCCTTCAGCCGCTTCATCTCCGTTGATAACATTGTCACCAGCAATTGGTTCAATAATGGTGATTGAAGTGGTGGTATCTACGATCACTGTTACTACAGGTGCATTGCCACTTACGTTACCAGCTGCATCCTTGATGTTGTAGCTTACGTCATACTCGCCATCTAGTAGAGGGTCAGTCGGCGTCAAGCTCACACTACCATCGGTATTGGTCTCAGCGATTGAGGCAACCACCACCCCATCGATGACCAGTTGCGGAGTACCGTTAGCCAGTTGATCAGCAGGAACCACGACGCTTGGGGTGCTGTCATTAGTCAGGCCATCAGCGCCAATAATTTCTGCTGGGTCCAGTACGTCACCACTGCCGTCATTGGCTACATTATCGCTAATCTCTGGGGCTGCGGCTGGTGTGTCAGGCGCGATAGTGTCTACTACGCCTACTGTTGTGTCCAGCGCATCTGACTCGTTACCAGCTTCATCTCTAAGAGTTGCACTAACGTTAAACAACTCACCTTCTGCTGGAGCATTGACCTGAACTATGACATTACCATTCAGAATATCGTCTTCAGACAGGTTCTGTTCAGTACCATTGACAATAACAACATCACCTGAAACCGCATTACTTGGTAGACCAACAACGACACTAACCTGACCATCAGTAATTTCATCAGCAGTGATAAAGGCATCACCATTACCAACATTAATACTTGTTGGCGCATCTGGAGCCATGGTGTCCACTGGTGAATTACTACTGCTGTCGCTTCCTCCTAATGACCCTGCCGCGATACCTACTCCTGCTAAACCAAACAGCCAAGGCAAGGCACTTAGCCCTTCTGCTTCTGTGGCACCTATCCACCAAGGGGTTGCATAGGAGTTTCCGCCTAATGATTGACTTTGTACTTCTCCCATCTGTAGCTCGGTAACGTAATCTGTCATCTCACCTGTATCAGGAACATAATAATAGTAGCTTCCATCATCGGCGACACCTATCAGAGCGCTATCGATATTGTCATAAAACCCTTCAATAATTAGGTCAGTATTTTGAATGTCATTTTCAAAAGAAACATGAAGATCTTTATCCACTCTTTTAGTAATAATATCTTTTGGTGCTCGACCCTCTACTGTATCGAAAATCTCATAATTGGTTTTATCCGTAGCTTTTATCACTGTCGGCGTATTCGTCTGAGTAACTACAGTATGTTCAGTAACTGTCCCGACTTGATTATTGGCTTTAACAGTTATAGTTTTCATAAAATCTTCCTTGATTAGTTAATTACGAGTTAAGTTTTTGTCTATATTTATAACCTTTATATTTATAAATTATTTTATGGATATGCTCATTTTTTGATAATAGTGACTGGGTAAACACCTTAATATGTTTTTTATAGTTTGCTGCTAAAAAACTAAAACCTATTCTGATACAAAAATTTATTCGAGGGAACTCTTATGAAAATGAGAAAAATGTAGTTTGTGGTTCGTACGTGTCTTGATGTATAGACAAATATTAAGAACAGGAGTTAAATCACAGCTAGTGTGACTACCCCTATTGACAGAGCATAAGAGCCATGGTTTCTGAATCAAAGTTGTTTGTAGAATAGTAAGTCGCTTTACTTTAGATAAGCATAGACGTAAGAGAGTTCTTACATGGAAAACAAATAGATATTTTTTAGCACAGAAAGGAATGTTAGCAACTATCTGGTTAGTAGCTGAACTCTTTGGAATTATAGTTTGACGAGCAGGCCCTATCCGTTTAGCCATTGAGACTTGGCAACCTACTAAATTGGCTTTTTTAGCCGTCAATAGTCCGGTTGAACTAAACATAATAATTGACCTCCTATCAATTTGAAAACTATTTATTCCTCTTTATCATATCCTTTATTATTTATAGTACAACGTTATTATCTTTATCAAATTGTAAATAAGACTTTGTCTGCTGATAGCAATTAAACAGTTTTTTATTAAACTTTATATAGCTCATCCTTAGATAAAGATAACTACAGAACATCTATATATTTAAATTATACATAAGTGCGCACATATTTTTTCTTTATTATCATTCACATCAAGCCTGATCATTTTTCAAGCCAATGATTTGAACAACATGTCCAGTTTTTAGATATATTGTTGCACCCTCTACCCCTGCTTTTATTTGTACGCTTGCATCTATTGGTAGGCGTATCCAACTATCCTGCTGATATACCTGTTCACCCTCTATTAGCTCACCTGCTACCACTAATATTTCTGCACCGCCATGAACTGTTTCAGTGAATAGCAACTCGCCTGCATCGATACGCTGTAGACTAACGTGCTCTACCCCATCGGAAAAAAGCGGGCAGACAGTACGATTACCTTGTTGTTGCCAATTAGCATCATTATAAGTGTCAATAGCCACGTGCTGCGTTTCGTCAGACGACATTTGCCGTAACTTGACGAAAATAACAGCACCTTCATCACTATAAGGCCGATGACCTGAAGACGGTGGATTACGTAGATACCAACCTGCTGGATAATGAGTGTCATCTGCAGAAAAAGTGCCTGACAATACCAATATCTCTTCGCCGCCTGGATGCAAATGATGTGGGAAGTAAGAGTTTGGCGCATAATGCACAAGACTGGTAGCGCGAGCCTTCTCCGCGCCCACACGATCAAGCATGACACGCTCCACACCATTTTGTGGTGACTTAATCCATTGATGTGCTTCGGGGGCCAGTGAAGCACGTTGTGAAAAATCTGCGTTGATAAGCATAAAGTATTCCAAAGGTATTAAATGATTAGGGCGGACCCACAATATGAAACTGAGGACACGCCCTAGACGATAAACACAAATATATGACGTTATTACCGCACTAGAATGACTGGTGATAACGTGCTAGCAATAATTTCTGTCGTTGTACTACCGAGAAACAGTTGTTGCCATTTCGAATGTCCGTACGCACCCACCACCATAATGTCGACATTGTTCTCTACCTGAAACTTTAACAACCCATCTACCGCATCAGAAGCAGATAAGTGATGTGCTTCAACGACAAACCCTGTATCTTCTAACTGTGCAGCGGCGGCGCTCATACTTTGCTTGGCGGCGTCATTCTGATTACCTACCATCACGATATGGCCTTTTAGACCTTTTAATAATGGACTTTTTGACACCATTCGTGCCGCTTTGATAGAGGTTTTACTACCATCAAAGGCAATCATATAGGAGCTTGGCTCTTCAAATTTCTCTGAGCAAATCAATATGGGAATATCTGACCCACGAGCGACCGTCTCAATCTGACTACCAATATTGATCCGACTGTTCTTATGATCTTCTCCGCGTCGTCCCATTACAATCGCACGATTTTCTTCTTTGAAATGCTCAATACTAGGAAGCAGTTTGCCGTGGCGTTGATAAACTCGAACACTGACATCAGCGAAACTGCTTTGAATATGACTTTTGGCATCTTGTACCAACGCATTGCTATAGCTGTTGACGACTTTTGCTCTTTGCTCATCCAATTGGGACAACTCTTCTAATAAAAACTGACGACTATTGATGCCTATCGCGCCTGACAAGTCACGCCTAACTGAAGCAGGCACGTCACTGACATGTAATAACCCAACAGGTACATTTAATTTACTGGCATACCATGCTGCATAGTCACAAACCGATTCAGTCACTGCCGAGCCGTCAATACAGGCTAAAATGTGCTGTGATGTTGTCATAATCTGTCCTTAAATTTAATTATTTAATCCTATACAGCTTGTTAGTTCTGACCAAGCTATGCTCTCTGGGTAGGGTATATTTTACTTACTTCACAACAGTTACCTTGCAGAAATCCTCTTATAAAGCAAATTTGCCCCTTCATTTGATAATAACCAATTTACACGGCTTCATCCAGCGATGTGTGCGACCCTTTTGCAATAATTGCAATTTGTTACTGACAGCATCGTGCACGGCTCACCGCAGACTGACACCTAGCTATATATAAAGTCTTATCATCGTCTGACCACATGCGCTAGCAAAGTTTGCTACAATGTATTTTTTAGCATTTATGATTTCGGTATCGTTATTTAGGTGATTGGATTATGGCAAAAAATGCCCTACAGGCTCAATTATTAAAGGCTGGCTTGGTTGATAGCAAAAAGGCCAAAAAAATCAGCAAGCAAACGCAACATGCCAAGCGTACTGGTGACTCAGAAAGCGTCGAAGCAAAAAAAGCGTTGGCAGAGGCGCAAGCTCAAAAGCTAGAAAAGGATCAAAAGCTTAATCAAGAAAAACAGCGCGTATTGGAAGAGAAAGCATTAAAGGCCAATATCGTCCAAATGATTAAGCAGCATCAAATTACTGAGACAGAAGGTGAGATCAGCTATCAGTTTGTCGATGAGTCCAAGGTAAAGAAAATCGCTATCACTCAGAAACTCTACGATCAAATAGTGGCTGGTCACGTGGTTATCGCACGCTTGGAAGAAAGCTACGCGCTATTACCTCGTCCATTGGCTGATCGTATTGATTCAAAAATGGAAGGCTTTATGGTTGTGTCCAACGATACTGCCGAAGAAGCATTGGCAGAAGACGATCCGTATGCCGCTTATGTGATTCCAGATGATTTGATGTGGTAGAGAGTTGTTTTACTGCTGTTAGCTTTACTATAGTGTTATAAGCCTTCAATCAAGAGCCCTTTATAGAATTTGCGTTCTATAAAGGGCTTTTTGCATCTATACAGATTAGACAAATCCTTACAGCATGGGATAAGCGTTAAATGTGTCGACAGACTCAATCAAACGTACACAAATCGGGCTTCTTTAACCTAACATTGCTGGTTTAGTTAAAGAAAGTAACCCAGCTCCATAATTGCCAGAACATAGATACAACCAACTTGAACAGTTATTCAATAACTACTACAATGCATTTTCAGCACATATGGTGGTAATACTTTGTTTATTTTTGAGTAATCACTCAATATTATTCATACTTTACCTGTGTTTATTACCTGATAGTTCGGTGCCATCGTGCCCATTTTATTTGCTTAATTTGTTCCAATTCACTTTTACTTTTTCTCAAAAAGAGATAATTCATGCCAAAACACTTGCCACTCTCACTATTATTTCTTCGCCTTGGTGTTTTCATCGTATTTTTCTTTTGGACAGTCGACAAATTTGTAAATCCTGAGCATGCCGCCAATGTGTTTGCTAAATTCTATGCATTGGAAAACTTGGGCATTACTATTGTTTACGTTATTGGTAGCTTACAAATAATTCTTATCTTCTCGTTTGTCATGGGTTTATTCAAAAAATGGACCTACGGCATCATTTTATTACTACACGCCGCCTCTACGTTTGCATCCTTTGGTCTTTATTTAACGCCTTTTAATAACTTGTTATTTTTTGCCGCATGGCCGATGTTGGCAGCCTGTTTGTCGCTATACCTAATGAGAGACTATGACACCCTAACATTGGGTAAAAATACGTCTCCAGTATAACTGTTGGCAGCAGTGCTTATTGCTTCAGTCGTATAAATGTCAGACAACAAGACATAATGTATATACTATCAAGACTGCCGAATTCATTTTTTTATCGTAGTTAAGCGATTCAGACAATTCGATTTGATCGCCACCATTACTTAAACAGGATTGCTCAGGGATGAGTATTCTACAGTTTAAGCAATAACTACGATTTTAGCCTTCGCTCCCTTATTTGGCCGGATTTTTCATGATTAAAAGAATATTTTTAATACTATTAATATTGATATTAGCGGCAAGCTTTTTTCATTTTGACCTAAATCAATTATTGACGCTTGATGGCTTAAAAGGGTCGATGGCGCAATTTAATGAATACAAAGCGCAGTCACCGCTGTTGATTATCGGTGGGTTTTTCTTACTATATGTCGTCGTCACTGCCCTCTCCTTACCAGGCGCTGCGATTTTGACGCTAGCCGCGGGTGCACTATTTGGATTGGTTCAGGGCTTACTCGTTGCCTCATTTGCATCGAGTATTGGTGCTACCATTGCCTTCTTGGCATCGCGATATCTACTGCGTGACACTATCAAACAACGCTTTCCTGAGCGGTTGGCAGCTATTGATGCAGGCGTCGAAAAAGAAGGTGGATTTTATTTATTTACCTTACGTCTGGTACCCATATTTCCATTCTTTTTAATTAACCTATTGATGGGTGTAACGTCTATTAAAACATGGACTTATTACTGGGTCAGTCAAATCGGTATGCTGGCTGGAACGTTTGTCTTTGTCAATGCAGGGACACAGCTGGCACAGATAGACAGCTTATCGGGTATTTTATCTTTCAACTTAATTGTCTCGTTTGCGTTATTAGGTTTCTTCCCATTAATAGCAAAAGGAGTGTTGAACATGTTTAAAAAACGCCGTGTTTATAAAAACCACACCAAACCTAAAAAGTTCGATCGCAATATGATTGTGATTGGCGCAGGCGCTGGTGGATTGGTTACAAGCTACATTGCCGCAGCAGTAAAGGCGAAAGTCACACTGATTGAAGCAGGTGAGATGGGCGGTGATTGTCTCAATTATGGCTGTGTACCTAGTAAGGCCATCATTAAGAGCGCAAAAATCGCTGACCAAATTCGCCATGGGGAAAACTATGGTCTAGAGAACACTGTACCGCAGTTTTCGTTCAAAAAAGTGATGGCACGCGTACAGCAAGTAGTGGCTGATATCGCACCGCACGATAGTGTTGAGCGTTATACCAATCTGGGCGTCGATGTGGTCAAAGGCTATGCCAAATTAGTTGACCCGTGGACAGTAGAAATCCAGCTAAATGACGGCGGCATGCAAACCCTAACAGCACGTACTATCGTTATCGCCACTGGCGCTCGCCCATTTGTACCGCCTCTACCAGGTATAGAAGAAACAGGTTACGTGACCAGTGACACGCTATGGACTAAGTTTGCCGAGCTAGAAGAAGCCCCGAAGAAGCTAGTAGTACTGGGCGGTGGACCAATTGGTAGCGAACTTGCGCAAAGCTTTGCTCGACTGGGTTCTAATGTGACGCAAATTGAAATGAGTGATCGCATTATGGGCAAAGAAGACCTTGAAGTGTCTACTTTTGCTCACCAGTCGCTTACTGAAAGTGGCATCAATATTTTGACCTCACATCAAGCGATACGCTGCGAGATGCGTGATGGCAAAAAATACATTATCGTCAAACACAATGAAACAGAAATCGATATCGAGTATGATGAGCTACTTTGTGCCGTTGGTCGTAGCGCACGCCTTGAAGGTTATGGTTTAGAAGCGCTAGGTATCGAAACCAATCGTACTATCGTGACCAATGAATATTTAGAGACGTTATATCCTAATATTTTTGCTGCCGGTGATATTGTCGGTCCATACCAGTTTACTCATGTCGCTGCCCATCAGGGTTGGTACGCCGCAGTGAATGGTTTATTTGGTAATTTTAAAAAGTTTAAAGTGGATTATCGCGTGATTCCTTGGGTTACGTTTATCGACCCAGAAGTCGCTCGTGTCGGTATTAACGAGCAAGAAGCCATTGATAAAGGCATCGATTACGAGATTACTCGTTTTGAGTTTGAAGAGCTGGATCGCGCCATTACGGATAGCGCGGCTAAAGGCTTTATCAAAGTCATTACGCCAAAAGGTAAAGACAAAATACTGGGTGTTACGGTAGTGTCTGAACATGCAGGCGACCTAATCGCTGAATTTGTACTGGCCATGAAACACGGTCTAGGTCTCAACAAAATATTGGGCACCATTCATAGCTACCCTACTTGGGCAGAAGGTAACAAATACGCCGCTGGTGAGTGGAAACGTGCTCATGCGCCTGAGACCGTATTAAGTTGGTTAGAAAAATACCATACTTGGCGTCGCGGTTAGTTAATAGCAGTTAATTAATAGCAGTTTGCTGGTAGGCATCGTTAAATGATGCGACTGGTAGGAAAACTCTAAAAAAAGCTGAACAAAGCTGGTTTAGATTTCGTAGTATCTGTTTGATTTGACATGGCAGACTATGAAATCTTTACCAGCTTTACTAACATTTAAATCATAACGGAAACTTAAATGCGCGTTATTACCGCTTTACCGATGCTCAAACGTCTTACGCGCTATAGCACCTACGCTATGGCGATGAGCATTTGTATTGGTATATCAGCAAGCACGGCATCACCTACTACTGCCAGCGTTAACCAAGACTTGTCACCTTGGCAGCAGATAGAAGCCCAAGGTAGCAATCAAGACGTCTACTTTTATGCGTGGGGCGGTGATCCACAGATTAATGCTTATCTACAGTGGGTCGGCGATCAAGTCGATGACAAATATAACATCAACTTAGTGCATGTTAAATTGAGCGATACCAGTGAAGCGGTCAGTCGGGTACTCGCAGAAAAATCCGCTCATAATGACGATCAAGGCAGTGTTGATTTGGTCTGGATCAATGGTGCTAACTTTGCCACCATGAGTGAGAACTCATTGTTACTCAAACAATGGGCAAACAAACTGCCGAATTTTTCACTGACTGACCCAGAGAATAATCCAACCGTAAACTTCGATTTTGGTGTACCAACCGATGGTATGGAAGCACCCTGGGGACAAGCCTCTCTGACGTTTTATTACGACAGCTTATCAACCAGTAAACCGCCAACGACTCTAAATGAGTTGACCGCTTGGACAGCACAAAACCCTGGCCGCTTTAGCTACCCCAAACCGCCTGATTTTTTGGGTATGAGCTTCTTAAAGTACATTCTAGTCATGCTACATGAACAACAAGATGCTCAAACGGGTAAGAATATTAGCGCACAACTCAACTTGCCTGCCACCGAAGAAAACACCGCGCTCGTATTAGATCCGCTATGGGCGTTTTTGGATGACTTTCATCCAACTCTATGGCGTAATGGTGAGCAGTTCGTGCAGACAGGTGCGCAGATGCGGCGCTTGGTCGATGATACTGAGCTGAGTCTCGCCTTTACCTTTTCGGCACCAGAGGTTCCTGCGGCCGTACAGCGTTATGACTTACCCCAGAGCATTCGCAGCTATGCGATGAGTGACGGCAGTTTAAGCAATACTCATTTTATTGCCATTCCTTATAACGCTAGCCATCCTCAAGCGGCGCAATTGGTAGCCAACTTTTTGATGAGCCCAGAAGCCCAAGCAAAAAAACAAACCCCTTCAGTATGGGGTGACAAAAGCGTACTGGTTCAATCTACGCTTAGCCCTGCACAACAAGCATTATTCAAAACCAAACAACCCCATCTAAGCGCCCTGCCCTTTGACAGTGTCAAACGCACGGTAAGCGAGCCGCATCCAAGTTGGGTAGAGGCCATCCATCAAGGCTGGCAAGCACGTTATGGGGTGAGTCCATGAGCCAAGGTTTTGATAAAATAACGAAAAAAGGTGATAGCCCTAGACCTATTACGCTTGAGAAAAAAGACCTGTTTACGTGTATCGTGTCTTTTAGTCCCAAACTCTTAATTCTCATATTAATACTACCCGTACTCTGTGGCCTCATCTGTGTACTGTTGCCCGCCCTAAGCTGGGTTCCTGCCCTAGAAAAAACAACCTTGAACCTGCAAGGATTTATAGACCTGTGGCAAACGCCGGGCATCACGCAGATGGCTGCATTAAGTCTGGCTACGGGGCTTATCAGCACCCTACTCGCTTTTATCATTGCCCTGATGATATTGGCCGCGTTTTTTAACAGTGTTTGGTTGCAGCGTATTGAGCATTTATTAAGTCCTATCTTGGTCATTCCTCATGCAGCTGCAGCCATTGCCGTTGGGTTTTTGATTGCGCCATCAGGTATGTTTGCAAGGCTCATCTCTCCTTGGCTAACTGGTTGGGAGATGGCACCCGATGGTATGTTTCCACATGATCCATACGGTATCAGTATCATCTTGGGTTTAACCTTAAAGGAGCTGCCGTTTTTATTGTTAATGGCACTGGGCGCACTTGCTCAGCCTGAGCTTGGCAAAAAACTGCGCCAACAATATACCGTTGCGCTCAATTTAGGTTATTACCCAATTACTGCTTTTTTTAAGGCGGTCTTGCCCCTGTTATATCCTTTTCTACGTTTACCGATTTTGGCCGTATTGGCCTATGCCAGTGCGAGTGTCGAGATGCCGTTGATATTGGGTCCTAACACACCGCCAACGCTTGCTGTCTCTATCATACAATGGTTCAACGATGTTGACCTAACATTACGTATCAAGGCATCAGCAGGCGCATTATTACAGCTCGCATTGACAGCAAGTTTAGTCGCCTTTTGGCTGGGCGGCGAAAAAACGATCAAAGCAGTCTTTAATGTTTCGTCAGTCAATGGCAAACGTCATTATGCAGATGCTATTTGGCAAAAAGTCACCGCTATACTTACCGTAGGCGTGATTGGTTTTATGCTACTGTCACTCTCTGGCCTTGTGTTATGGGCATTTGCAGGGTTTTGGCGGTTTCCGGCGATGCTACCAGAGCAATTCGTGCTACTACACTTTCAAAGTGCCTTTACCCAAATGAGCACACCATTGGTCAATACGCTTAGCATTGGGGCTGTCAGTACTGCCTTTGCTGTTTTTCTAACTTTGCTATGCTTGGAAGCTGAGCAACTGAGTGCTAAACCACTGTCACACTTCACCAGTTTTATTATTTACTTACCGCTCTTGGTGCCAAGTATTGCGTTTCTATTCGGCTTAGTATGGTTACAGCAGTTAGCCAATCATCAATCGGAATTTTTTAATGTGGCATTTGCCCATCTTTTATTCGTGCTACCGTACGTGTTTTTATCATTGGCCAGTAGCTATCGACGCTTAGACTCACGTTTCGCTCATGTAGCTGCCAGCCTTGGCGCTGCACCCATCAAAGTATTTTTTCAGATAAAGCTGCCGCAGCTATTTGCTCCTATTTTGATTGCCATTGCTCTCGGTCTAGCAATCAGCTTTGGTCAGTATTTGCCAACTTTATTGGCGGGCGGCGGACGTATTGCTACTATTACGACAGAAGCGGTGACACTGGCGAATGGTGCCAGTAGGCGCACCAGTGCTGTCTATGCCATTATGCAAATGGCGCTACCGCTCATCGGTTTTATATTGGCTTGGATGCTACCCAAATACTTTTTTAGAAGTGGCGCTCGGTAGCAGGTTGACCACGAATAAGAACAGTTTTGAGAAGCATCAGCTATCGAAAACAGCCGTTATGAAAAAACTAGCTGCTAGAAATACGAAATACGAAATACTAAAATAATTAGTTGTAAAAAACGCAAATAAAGGGTTCCTGATGCCATCATCTCTACAGATAAAAGACTTACAGCTATTTCGTCAAAACGAGCAGTTATTGAGTATCAATGAGCACATCGCTGGTGGCGACATCCTAACCGTGATGGGCCCTTCTGGTAGTGGCAAGTCCAGCTTACTGAACTGGCTAACAGGCACTTTGGCGAGTGATTTTACCGCGATGGGTACTGTCTGGTTAAACGATGAGAACGTAACTTACCTGCCAGCCCATTTGCGCCGTATTGGTGTGCTGTATCAAGACGCACTGCTGTTTTCGCATCTATCCGTCGCGGGCAATATTGCTTTTGCCATGCCAAAAGGAAACAAAAAACAGCGAGTTGAAAAAATAGCGCAGTCTTTAGCGCAAGTTGGCTTAGAAGGGATGGGAGATCGTCACCCTGATAACCTATCAGGTGGTCAACAAGCGCGTGTCGCTCTGCTACGCACGCTGTTGAGTGAGCCTAAAGCGATACTACTTGATGAGCCGTTTAGCAAACTTGATACTCAATTGAGAATGGATACGCGGCAATTAGTATTTGATCAGATTCGTACTCACAAGCTGCCTGCCATCATGGTCACGCACGACCAAAGCGACGCCGAAGCAGCTAACGGTAAGGTTATTTATGTAGGGCGATAATTTTAGATATCAGAGTCAAATATCAACGCTAAATACCCAAACAAAGTATCAAACCAAGCAAAATACAAAAGGCAGCTCGCATGTTAGACAAGTTTATTACGCCCGTCATCAAACCGCTGCTGACCCCAATAGTAGCGACATTGCATAAGCTCGGTATTACGGCTGATCAGCTTACGGTAGCTGGATTCTTGGTTGGTATGTTGGCATTACCACTACTTGCGTTTGAGCTATGGTATGGCGCACTGGCAGCGATAATATTGAATCGTATCTTTGATGGGCTGGATGGCGCAATGGCACGCTACGCAAAACAAAGCTCAAGCGCAGGCGGCTACTTAGATATCACCCTCGATTTTTTGTTTTATGCCGCTGTGCCACTTGGGTTTATTTTGGCCAATCCTGCACAAAACGCTATTGCAGGTGCCTTGTTATTAGCAGCATTTATCGGGACAGGTTCGAGCTTTTTAGCTTTTGCGATTTCTGCGGAAAAGTTTCAATTAGACAAACCGCAGTTTAAATATAAGAGCTTTTATTATCTTAATGGTCTCACCGAGGGCACCGAGACCATTGCTCTTTTCATTGCTCTCTGTATTTGGCCGCAGCATTTTGTGCTACTTGCTGGTATCTTTGCTACTGCCTGCGCTGTTACTATTTTTACTCGTATACATGGTGGGTATCATACCCTCAAGCAGTTCAAATCCACCAAGTAAGCGTCTGAAGATATACACCGTATCAAAACCCAGCAATGAACCTCTAAGCATTGACTGAATCATCGAGTCGCAGTGCTTCTATAGATAAAGCCATATCTTCAGCAAGGGCGTGTACCGTCGAACTCTCTATGTCACGCTGTGCAAAGGCACGCAGTCCCATAACTTCTGCCTGTAGACGGCGTCCAAGTCTAACCGGATCAAGCTCACTATCTATCTCACCGACATTCTGCGCTTCCTTAAAGCATTCTATAAATCGCGTCTCCATACCTGCCAGTAGCATCTCCACCTTGGTTAACGCTGTCTGCTCACGTGCGCCCAGCTCTAGTAAGCTTTTGACCAGCATACAGGCTCGGCTCGGTAACGCTTTATCACGAATCCCGCCAAGCTGACGTATATAAGCGGCCAGTCCTAATAAAGGCGTTTCATGATGGCTCAACACTCGCTCAAGCTCAGTCAATCCTAAACGCGCATAGTATTCTAGCGCTTCTTGAAACAGGCCTTCTTTATTACCGAAAGCAGCATAGATACTACCTGGGCGCATATCGAGCGCTTGCTCGATGTCTTTTAGAGACGTGGCATGAAAACCCTTTTGCCAAAAAAGCTGTAGCGCACGCTCCAAGGCGTCATGACGGTTGTAAAGTGCGGTGCGTGACATAATGTGCCCCATTTAAAAAGCCGTGACCTCATATAAAAATGGGCACGGCTATAAAACTTGAATGATTGCTCAATTTTATCCTGAATGGGTGCGACAGTAAAGTTAATATAAGAAACGGTCTGGTAAACAAACGTAATGCTAGAGCGCGACTTAGCTATCAACAATAATTCCACAATAATTCAACAGTCATGTTGATAGCTAGGAAATAGCCACTCTATAGTGGCTAATGACAATCTATTTAGAAATCCAATTAATCGGTCAACAATACATGTTTACTCTTCTGATAAGCGGACAAACCATCACCGCCCAACTCACGGCCGATACCGCTTTGCTTAAATCCGCCCCAGCCTGCTTCTGGCAATACGATTTGTTGCTCGTTAATCCAGATATGTCCGGCTTTTATTTGTAGCGCCATCTCGAGTGCGGCAGTTTCATCGGGGCTCACGATGGTTGCTGCTAGAGCAAACTTGCTATCATTAGCTAGACGGATAGCCTCTGCGTCGTCAGTAAAGGTTGCACAGACTAATACAGGCCCAAACACTTCCTCCATCCATAATTGACTGGTCGTTGGCACATTCGTATAGACAGTTGGCGTTACAAAATAGCCAGATGCTTCTAACAACTGACCGCCAGTTAAGCAATTTAGATTTTCAGCTGTCGCAATATCAAAGAATTTCTTAACTTGGTTCAATTGCTGCTCGCTCACCAATGGACCCATTTGCGTTTCTGTCGCAAAACCGTCACCAATTTGCAGACTTTCCGTTTTGACTTTTAATGTGTCAAACAGCTGTTTAGCGATATCTTGATGTACAACCAAACGCGACGTGGCCGAGCATATCTGACCTGCATTGGTAAATATACCACCAATGATTAAATCGCAAGCGTAGTCAATATCCGCATCTGCGCAGACCACGATGGCAGATTTACCGCCTAGCTCTAGGCTAATGTCTTTGATACCTTTTGCTGCTTGAACCATCACCTTTTCACCGACTATATTACTGCCAGTAAACGATACTTTGTCAATCAGCGGATGACTGGTCATAGCAGTGCCCACTTCCGCAGCACCCGGTAAAATATTAACCACTCCTTTTGGTACGCCAATCTCCGATAGGATATTACCTAGCATAAGCTCTGGTAATAATGTCACCTCAGACGGTTTTAATAGCACGGTACACCCTGCCGCTAGCGCAGGTGCCAGCTTCCAAGAAGTCGTCACCATTGGGAAATTCCAAGGGGTAATCAGCGCACAAATACCCACTGGCGAGTATGTTTTTAACAAACGAATACCTGATTCAAGCGTTGAGACCTTAGACCATGTTGCCTGCTCTGTGATGAGATTGGCATAGTAGCGATAGCAAGCAATGGCGTCCCCTACGTCTATCTTTGCTTCTTCAATTGGCTTGCCGTTATTTAGTACAGACAATCCAACCAACTTGTCAAATTGCTGCTCCATAGACTCCGCAATCGCATTTAGATAGCGGGCACGCTCACTTACACTAATCTGTGACCAGCTAGCAAAGGCTTCATCAGCCGCTGCAATTGCCTGCTCTACATGGGTACTGGTACATAAGCGCGTCGTTGCAATCACCTCGCCTGAATTTGGATCATACAACGCTTGGATATTTGAATGATCAGGATCGGTCACGAGCGCTTCAATCGTAACCCAATCACCATTGATATAAGCGGCATTTAATATAACTTCGTTTTGAGCCGTTTGTATGGCAGTTTCTCTGGTTAAATCTGTAGAGTTCAGCATTTCCATAATGGTCAATCGCCTTATATTTTTGATCAAATTGTTTTTATATGCATAACGTCATTGGCTAAATGGTCGGTTTAACTGACTACAGAAAAACCGACCATTTGCATATTATCGTCAGGCTAGATGCCTTGTGAATACTAGGCGCGTCACTAATACAGCAGGTGCGCCACTGATGTGATGACTACCAAACTGATAAGTGTACGAAGTATGAAGATTAAAAATAGCTCTAACACATTTAGCTTAATATTTGATTTCAAAATCAACGCACCTACTTCAGACATATAGATAATCTGAGTAATTGAGGCCGCACCAACGATGAAACGTGTCATCTCACTTTCAATGCTTTTGCCGACTAGTGCTGGCAAGTACATATCTGCAAAGCCCATAATCATGGCAGGTGCAGCCTTTGCCGCCTCTGGAATCTGCAACCATTCAAGTAATGGCACAAGTGGTGTCGCAAGCCAATTAAAGACTGGCGTGTATTCTGCTAAACCAAGACCAATGGTACCAATCGCAAAGATAACAGGAATCAGTCCAAAGTAGATGTCGAACAGATTGTTTAAGCTACGTTTGAACACTTGACCCAAGCTAGGCATAGAGTGCGCGCGAGTAACTGCACGATTGACTGCCCACTGATAAGTGGTGTACTCAGCAGGAATACCTTCGTCTAGCATGCTTTTGCCAGAGTGATAAGTATCAGGCTTGAGTGATAATGGCGGTATACGCGGCATAATAATCGCAGCGATAAAACCTGTCAGAGCAATGGTCAAATAAAAGTATACAAAGTTATTGTCCACGCCGATGGTTTTGGCGACCACATATGTGAAAGCGATAGAAGTTACCGAAAAGGTGGTCGCAATAATTGCCGCTTCGCGCTGGCTGTAAAAACTCTTATCATACTCTTGCATGGTGACCAGCAAGCCAATAGACGCTGCCCCAAACCAAGAGGACATCGCATCGACAGCCGAACGACCTGGTAGTTTAAATAGTTTGATAAATATCTTACTGGATAATGTACCCAAAAACTCCATCAAACCAAAATCAGTCAGAAATGGTAGCGATAAAATAGCAAAGAAAAACAACGGAATCAGAATAGGAATCAAATCCTCGAAAATGACGCCACCCGTATTACGATTGATAATAAACTCAGGGCCGACCTGTAGATAAATCATCCAAACAAACAACATGCCTAAAAAACGTGTAGTCAGCCAAAACCAGTCAACATCAAAGAGCTTCTTTACCAGTGAATCTTCATGCAAATTGGGTTTTAACGCTTTGACTGCTAGTGCACCAAGAGCGGAGATAGTCACTATCGCCATAGCAATATAGACCACAAGTCCGCCTAACACGGCTTGCAAAGTATCAGTCAATACGCCCAATAAAATCGTGACCTTACCATCCCATTGAAATGGTATGATAAAAAGTGCAATACCCAATGCTGAAAACAACAAAAATTTCCACATAGCCGCACGCCACTGTGCTGCTTGCGGTGTTGCTGGATCGACAGTATTGTTTCCTAAAATCGGCTGCTGCGATTTATCAATAGAATTCGTCATTTAACTTCTCCTTAATGGGCGATGATCGCCAGTTTTTCCATTTTTCTGTCTGACCAATACCTGGGTTTAGTGAATTGGTTGGATCCAGTTTTTTATAAAAATGATGTAGCTCAGCCTTAGCGGGATACATGTGCCCCACATTATGTTCAGCAGGATACTCAATATGACGTTGGTCATAAAATGCCAGCAGATCTTCCTTGAATTGCTTTGCATTGGTAGTCGGTTTTAACAAATAGTCTTGGTGCAAGACATGACAGAAAAAATGCCCCAAATAAAAGGTTTTGCTGACTTGTCTTTTTAAGTAATTAGGTAACGCTTCATCCCAATCTACGGCATTTCTAGGTAAGGCAATATCCGTCGATAGCAGCTCACCAAACTTATCTTGATTTAAATTGTGATAACGAGACATGGCAGCGGTCGCGGCACTGCGAAATACCAATAATGCTTGCGATTCAAGCTCTGTACATATATGCAACGCACCTTGATACTGCTGCATATGGTTTTGCAAAAATGCCTGCACCGCGGCGATATTGTTGTCATCATTTTTATCAGAATCTTTATTAATGCCATTATCAAAGTCGCTATCAAAACCATCTGCGACTTTAATAATCAAATGGTAGTTATATGAGAGTGCCTGCGTAGTCAAAGTGGCTGGTAATGACGGTGGCATAAACCTAGATGATAGTTGCAGTATTCGATCTGGCAGTGTCTTTGGGAGATGCCATGTATCCAGATAGTAGCCAATTTTCGCTTGCAGTCGATATAGCGTCCCTATTTTACTGGCAGGGAGCTTACGCATACTCAGACAAGTGTCTCGACCATAGTGCATCGTGATATCGTTATAGTCTTTGTGCATATACTCTGCCAACACGGGCAATTTCAACTCGCTTTTTAGCCATTGTTGCCTGAGTGTGGTGAAGGTATCAGCGTCGTTGGTCGAGATATAAAACGTTTGCTCTCGCTTAGGCTTGGCGAAGGTCGCCACTCTTACCGCAAATACAATGACCTTGCCAGCTGAACCAGACGCTTCGTACAGAGCATTAGGATCATTGTTAAATCGAGCAGGTGTCTCTGCCTCACAATCACGTACTTTGTGCTGATAATGCTGATTGGTGCAAACTTTACTGTTCGTACTATTCAGATTTTCATTGAACGTGCCAGCTTCTAGGTTATCTAGCATTTCCTCTGGCTGTGTGCCCAAATCCAGTCCCAGATGATTGATTAACTCAAACGCTCCTGAGGCATTGCGTCTGGCAAATAAAGCCATCTCAGTATAGGCAGGTCCACGCTGCACCAACATACCGCCTGAGCTATTGCAGATGCCGCCTATCACTGAGGCGCCAACACAACTAGAGCCTAGTACTGAATGCGGCTCACGTCCTAGTGGCGCAAGGGTAGACTCTAATTGCTGCAAAGTAGCGGCTGGCAAAGCAATCAGCTCTGCTGCATCGTTGAGTAAATGCACGCCGCCCAATAACTGCATAGAGATCACGACTAGTGGTCGATCATAATCTCCATTCGGAGTTGAGCCACCTGTCAGACCTGTATTGGCCGCTTGAGCAATGATAATCACATCAAAAGCGGCACAGATATTAATGACGCGCCATAGTGCCACAAGAGAGTGCGGTATCACAACTGCGACGGTAGCGTCTGTGATAGCCTCAATCGCACCTTGCATATAAGACTGCTGTTGGCTAGGTTTTGTCAATACATTGGTCGTACCAACGACAATAGCAAGCGCCGTCAACAAACGCGGTATTTGCTCATGCCTACTTTCTGACATTTCTCTAGCATTGGGCGTCATGAAGGTGCTTCCTTGCGTAACCAGCGTTTGTCATTTTTTTGTCGTTTTTTAGAACTGTGACTATCGGTCTCGTGATTATCCGTAGCATTAGAGCCAGTATTACTATTAACTAAAATAAGTCACTGTCTCAGCCATTTCTTTTAGAAAGTCGTCTGCTTCATCAATCTCATAAATGATTGGTTGTTTACCCTTTATGTCTGCCTTTAATGCGTCTAGCAGTTGCTGCTTATCGGTTATTCTACGATAGCCAGCGCCAAATCCTGCTGCTAGTGGCTCAAAATTTGGCGTTTTGATATTGACACCAATCAGTGGTAAACCGCCCTCTTCCATGTAACGACGAATCTCACCGTAGCCTTGGTTGTTCCATAGTAAGACGATCAATGGTAGCTCAAGCTCGGCTGCGCAGATAAGCTCGGCAATCGTAAATTGAATACCGCCATCACCCATTAGACTGACGACAGGTAGGTTTGAGCCAACCATGGCCCCGATAGCAGCAGGCAAACCATAGCCTAACGTGCCAAAACCCGTCGATGAATTAAACCATTTACGCGTTGCCAAGGCTTCAAGACCAAGGTTGCCGCTATAGACAGGCTGCGTTGAATCACCAACGAAAATGACGTCTTCCACTTCATCTCTGATCAGTTTTAGTAATGCATTTTGACCCGCAAAGTCTGTCGTTACATCCTTCAAGATGGCTTGTTTTGCCTCATTGACACGTGACAGTGCTTGATGATCGAATGTCTGACCTTCTAAGCGACTACATAAACCACTAATCGCCATCTGCGCGTCGGACAGTACCGCGATATCTGCTCTAAATGGACGCTGCAATTGCTGGGCATCACAGTCGATACGTACCAGCGTGCCGTTGATTTTGAAACCACCATTAAAGAACACATCATAGTCAGTTTCACCAAGCTCAGTACCAATCGCTAACACCCAGTCGGCCTCGGTAATCACGGCTCGGCCTGCGTCTAATGACTGGTTGCTACCCAAACTTAATGGATGACCAGGTGGCAGCAAACCTTTGGCATTAATTGTCAAAAACGTTGGCGCATCTATCAGCTCTGCCAATCGCTGTGCATCTTGATCGACATCAACACAGCCGCCCCCATAAAGTATTACAGGATTTTTGGCTGTTTTTAATGACTGTACGATTAGGTCTAATTGCGTAGGATTCGGCAGTGGCCTTGTGACCTGTGGTAGGCTCAAGCTATTTGTACTAGCTTCGCTATTTGCTACAGCATCTAACTTAGGCGGCTTAGCAACATGACTAGCATCAGCAGTGATAATATCGATAGGCAGCTGAATATGTACTGGCCCAGGACGTGCGCCGTGAAATAATGCAAAAGCTTCTGCAATGACTTTCGGTAGCGATTCAGGTTGCCAAATAGTCTTACTCGTCAATGTTACTTTACTAATCATGCCTTGCTGATCATGCAACTCATGCAAATGCCCTTCGCCACTACCCGTGTCTTTGACTTTATTGACACTAGAAATCACTAACATCGGTATCGAATCAGCCAGTGCTTGCGCCATCGCCGTCATAATATTGGTCATACCAGGGCCAGTAATAATAAAACACACGCCAACCTTGCCAGAGGCACGGTAGTAGCCATCTGCCATAAACCCAGCACCCTGCTCGTGACGCGGTGTCACATGACGGATATTGGTATTTGGCAGACCGCGATATAGCTCTACCGTATGTACACCAGGGATACCAAAAACGGTCTCTACACCATAATATTCTAGCCACTGCACCAATAGCTCACCGCAGGTCAATGATGATGTGTCAGACAAAGAAGAAGGCGTTTGCGTCAATTGGGTCATGGGTCAGTCATCCTAAAAAATATAATTAGTATTAAGTTAAAATTTTTATATTGGCTAATAATTTATTTTTAATCGTTATTAAGTGCTATTTATTACAAGTCATGGTGCCGTAACCAATCATCAATCATGATGTTTAAGCGTTTACCTGAAAAGCTAGGGAAATGACCACCATGAACGACACGCACCGGCAGTGCATTTAAACGGCGCATACTCTTAGCGTAGTCAGACATATTGCTGTGCCACGTATCTTCAATTAATGGGCCATCATAGATAAGGTCACCAGAAATCAGCGTTTCGCTAGCAGCTTCCCACAAGGCAATACCACCTGGAGAATGACCCGGCGTATGAATCACTTCAAATTGACGATTGCCCAGATCAATCACGTCACCATCTTCAAGCTGCATAATTTTCGCTGGTGCCGCAATTTTATAGCCGCAATGGGCATAAGGTTCAGGCGGTAGCGCGTCAAACATCTCATCGTTAACAAACATATCTGCCAAAGTACGAGCATTATCTGGTTCAGCTAAGATGTGTGCTTCAGCAGAATGGACATGACAGCAGTCAAATTCATTTGCCGCGCCAATATGGTCAAAATGAGTGTGACTGGCAACACCAACGATATCGCGATCAGCGAGCAAAGCGACATGGCGGCGCAATGGTACAGCACCTAACCCAAAATCTACTAATAAATCGCGTTTGCTACCCCGTACGTGCCACAAATTACAGCGGAAAAACGGCTTAATCCATGGCTCATCAATAAGTGTGATTCCGTCACTGAGCGTAGTGGTTCGATACCAGTTTTCTGGCTTGATTCGAGGTAATGACTGCTCACTCATAAGTCAGCTCCATTAACGACATGAGTATCTTTAAGAGCACGCAGATCCTTAAGATAATTTTGGTGCGTGCGACTCTCGTCGATGCACGTAAGATCAATATCTATTATCATCGTGCCATCAGTCAAACCAAGCCTTCCGATTACCTCGCCATCGGGACCAGCGACGATGCTATTGCCACAGTAATGAAGAGTGTCTTCTATGCCTGAGCGGTTGATACAAGCAACAAAGCATTGATTGTCCATGGCACGAGCGCGAATTTGGAGGACTTGACGTTCTGCATTTGGCAACATATTTGCTGTTGGTGACAGTATGACCTCCGCCCCCGCTTGTGCCAGTTCTCTTGCCACTTCTGGGAACTCATTATCGTAGCAAATCATTAAACCCAATTTGCCAAATCGAGTGTCAACCACGCAGGATTTTTTACCTGCTGTAAAGAACTCGTTTTCACGATCCCATAAATGACGCTTGTTATAAGTCGCAAGGTGTTGCCCATTGTCATCTAGCAGTATGGCAGAGTTGCTTAACTCACCATTAGGCTGTCGTTCAGCGAGACCAAACAGTAGATGCAAGTTATATTTATCAGCAAGCCTAGCTGCTTCAGTGACAATTGGACCATCGATAGTTTGCGCTAAGCGATCAAGACGCTCAAAGATGTTGTAGCCTGTGAATGCAAGCTCTGGCAATGCGAGCAGATCTACTTTTGCCTCTGCTGCTAGGCGACAAAGCGACTCTAAAGCTTCTAGATTGGCCGTCGCTTCAGCCAATAAAGGACTAGTTTGAGCAATCATCAATTTCATAATGATGGCTCCTTTTGAGCTGAAGTGACATCGCTATTAGGGCGAGTGAACAGAGTTGCACCTAACCAGTAAAGTCCACCAGTAATAATGAAGACAGGTAATGAAGCACCAAAAGATGGAGGCGCTATCAAAGTCCAGTATGCGGCGAGCGCTGCACCAATTAGATATGCTGCGATAGCAATCTTTGCAGTAGGACGGCCCAATTGGTGTGTCGCATCAAGCAGTTTTGCCGTATAGCCTTCTTTGCTGACGAGGTAATAATCGACAATCATAACTGAAAATGCAGGGATGAATAGCGCGCCTACGACTAACAGGAAGTTTTGGAATTGATCCAAAATACCCGGAATCAGTGCCCCAAAGATGGTGACCAGACCAATGATTAGCGCAGGTTTCCAAAAGCTCATATTGGGTTTGATGTTCATGCAGGATAGCGTGGCGCTATAGACTGCCATTACATTGGTTGTCATAACTGAAAAGAAGATAACTAGAGCAGCTGGCAAACCAAAACCAAAGTCAGCGAGCAAACGCGTCGGATCATAAGTCTGCTCCATGCCATACATGATAGACAATCCTGAAATGGTAGCACCTAGACCCATCGCAACGATGGCTGCCACAATGTAGCCAAAATAAGTACCCCATATGGCAACTTTTGGGGATTTGCAATTGCGATTATAATCAGCGGCCGAAGACATCCACGAAAACGCAGTAGCGATGACAATATCAAAGGCGATACCTAAGGTGATGCCATTACGCGATTCAACAGGCATCTCAAATAGTGTCGATACATCATAATGTTGGTTTAGCTGATACAGCACTATAACGGTAAGCGCGGCCATTGCCAATGCGGCCCAGCGCTCAACAAGCTCAATCCCGAGGTGACCGCGTAGCACGATCAGCACCACGACGGTCTCGCACAAGATCACAAACAGCGGCAGATTGCTATAGCCCGTGGTCGCTTCAATCGCATAGTCGAGACTCATACCAGCCAGCAGCGCCTGAATACAGCTCCACGCAATCAGCACACCCATATTCACTAACGAGATCAACTGACTACCAACTGGTCCATAAGCACGGCGCGTCAACGCCATCGAAGGCAACCCTGTGCGCTGCCCCATCAAACCAACTAAAAGCAGCGGGATTGCCCCTATCAACGAGCCAATGAGTACGGTTGTGATAGCTGTGGTAAACCGTAGGTCAGGTACTAATAACATTCCCGTTAAAATAGTCGTCACCACGATATTGGCACCAAACCATAGTGCAAACGTACCAATCGAACCTAGACTATGCCCAACCTCATTTGGAGAGAGCGTGTCTTGACCAAAAAATGAAGAGGATTTACTCATTGGGGTCTTCCTTAACCGAATTATATTCATACCAGCAACTCAATACACTGGTCACTATCTTCATCAGGCTGCTATCCCCTGATGTACCGCATTGGAATAACTGTTCTATGCGCCAACTCTAGCCAATAATTGGCTGCGATTAGTAAACCGCTTTGACCTTATCGTCATAGCGCACACCTGGTAAAATACATAGCATCTCAAACAATAAGTTCGCCGCCAATACCGAGGTGTTACCAAATGGATCATACGGTGGTGATACTTCAACTAAGTCCCCACCTACCACGTCCAGACCGCGCATACCACGAATGATTTCGATACCTTGAGTAGAGGTCAGGCCACCGATTTCAGCAGTACCCGTACCTGGGGCAAAGGCAGGATCAATACCATCGATATCGAAGCTCAAATAGACAGGACCATCACCTAGCTTTTCGCGTACTTCAGCCATAAGCGGTGTTAGCGACTTGTACCAGCACTCCTCAGCAGGTACCACGCGGAATCCTTGCTGGGTTGACCAGTCAAACTCTTCTGCGCTATAGCCTGTACCACGTAGACCAATCTGTACCACACGATTACCATCGATGAGGTTTTCTTCGACAGCGCGGCGGAAAGGTGTGCCATGAGCGATTTTTTCGCCAAACATATCATCATTGATATCAGCATGAGCATCGATATGTACCATACCGACAGGGCCATGTTTTTTGGCAAGTGCGCGCAGGATAGGCAATGCGATAGTATGATCGCCGCCTAGTGTTAGAGGAATCGCGCCGTGTTTGACGATTTTATCGGTATAGAATTTTTCGATGATATCAACGCTTTTTAGCAGGTTGAATGTGTTGATAGGCACATCACCGATATCAGCGACTTGTAATGATTCAAAAGGCGCAGCACGAGTGGCCACATTGTAAGGACGAATCATTCTTGACTCATCACGAATCTGTCTAGGACCCAATCTAGCCCCGCTACGGTTGGATGCACCGATATCTAAAGGGACACCAACAAATGCCACATCTAACCCTTCAGCATCAGCTTGAGTCGGCAAGCGCATCATAGAAGCGAAGCCACCAAATCTTGGCATGTCGTTGCCGCTTAATGGTTGATTAAATGTCATAGGTTACTTCCTTGCTTATTTGGTTTAAGTACACAATTTGCTACATGTCATTGACAATACATAAATATAAGAGAAGGAACCATGGTAAAATTTAGAAGTAAACTTCTATTTTTTCGTAGTAAAATGCGCTTATAAGTTATTATCAGAAGTTTAGGAAACGCAATGTCGATTGAAAAAGAGATAATGTTGATTGAGTAAATAAGGAGCCACTTTTGATATTGGATGAATTGATAAAAATAGACATCAAAACGCTACGCAGCTTTATGGCTATTGTAGAGTGTCAAGGCGTAACTGCTGCCCAGTCGCGTTTAAATGTCACAACCTCTGTCATTAGTGGGCATTTAACCCACTTAGAAGACCGCTTAGGGATGACACTATGTCACCGTGGTCGAGCAGGATTTAAACTGACAGAAGATGGTGCTGCTGTTTACGAGGCTTGTTTGGGCTTTACCGAATCGGTCGCCAGCTTTCAACATCAGCTGCATTATATTAGACAACTAGACTCAGTCCACGGCGGGCACATTAGGCTTTGCTTGATTGATCAGATGCCCAAGTTTTTTTATGACGCGCTTAGACAGCGTCTCGCTAACAGCTACCGCAATAACCCGCTAATACACTTCTCTATCGACGTACAAAGCCCTGAGAGCATGTTAGAAAAGCTCTTAAGTAATGAGAGTGACATTGGTGTGGGTTATTTTGGCAGCTTTCCACCTTTACTGACTTTTAAGCCAGCATTTGTTGAAAAACAAGTGGTCTGCTGTGGACGCGAGCATGGGCTGTTTTATAACTCGGAAGGATTAACTTTTGAAGACCTAGAACAGAACTATCCGTGGATAAAAAGGGGCTATGTGGTCGAGCATCATATCAATCATATTCGCCCCAAAACGTTAAGTGCCACTACTTATCATATGGAAGCGACGGCACAGCTTATCCTTGCAGGCCACCATGTTGGCTACTTGCCGCGTGATTTAGCGAAGCGTTATGAAGGTATGGGACTGATGAAAATACTACTGCCTGATGAAGCAAGCTATGATGTCGAGCACCATTGGGCATATCGGGAAAATCAGCCTAAACAAGCGGCTGACTTTTTGAATAAGATGATGAACTTGCTATAGGATACCACTAGATTTATTACACTACTACAGACGGTTGTTGGTACTTTAGACCGATAGTTCTTAGCTTCCCTTTGTCATCGACTTCCTTAATGACCAACGACCATTCATCACTTATTACAACGGTATCGCCTGACACTGGCGCTGTACCTAAATGTGATTTCACGTACTCAGCCACCGTCTGCTCCCACATATTTTTTACGCTGTCTTCATCGGACGTTTTGAGTGTTTTTACCAATGTCTCAGACGCCATAATTCCTGTAAAAAACGGCAAGTCTCCAAGCTTAACACTCGGTGATAGCAACCAATCGCCATAGAAATCATCGATAGCTTTGCGATCTAATGTCGTGTCGTTAAAAATCTTAGCGATTTTGCTAGCGTGATTACCTCTCATCGCATACCAGACACTATCGCCGAATTTTAGCTTTGTATGCTCATCGACTACTACGGTTTGCTGATTACGGACTAGCGCAAAGACACTGATTTCATCTGGGTTGATGCCTTTGGATATACCCATAGGATGACGCCCAATGGCAAATGCGCCTGATTTTGCCTCAAACTCATATAGCGTGATACTGGCCTTATCCGACACCCAAACCTCATGCTCTTCTTTCGGGTCTTTATTGGTTGGAATACGTACCTTAAATAGATTGGCCATCGTAGGGATGGTTGTGCCTTGCAAAATCAACGACAGAACCACGACACCAAAGGCAATATCAAACAGCATAAAAGCGTTATCTATACCAGCCATGACGGGTAAAATTGCCAAGGTAATAGGCACTGCACCGCGCAAACCAACCCAAGAGATAAACCCAATCTCTCTGTCTTTGAATTTGAATGGTTTTACGCTGGTATAGACGGCAATAGGACGCGCGACAAAGATCATAAAGAGCGCGATCGCAACCGAATAATGCCAGACATTGAGGACGTTTGATGGAGTGACCAGCAGTCCTAATACCACAAACAGCACTGCCTGAGATAGCCAAGCAAAGCTGTCCATCACTCGCATAACATGCTCTGTTGAACGTACCTTGTGGTTACCGATTAGCACACCAGTGAGGTATACCGCCAAAAAACCACTGCCGCCAATGAGATTGGTCGCAGCGAACACGGCCAAACCAGCAGAGAGGATTAAAATGGCGTACATGCCTTCTGCTAAATGTACCTTGGGCAATAATCGGGATAGAAAATAACCGAACAATAAGCCCATTCCTAGCCCAAAGCTCAGTTGCTGTAGTAATAAAACTAGAAATCCAAACACTGTCTGACCAGCAGGATCAACATTTAGGGCAATCAAACCAGTGACTAATAAAATAGCCAAAGGATCGTTGGCACCAGACTCAAGTTCAAGCGTGGCTTGTACACGGTCGTTAAGCTTGACACCGCCATTACGTAATAGAGAAAATACGGCAGCGGCATCGGTAGAGCCGACAATCGCAGCCATCAGCAAACCAAATCGCCAATCGACATCGAGCAGCCAAGTGACAAATACCCCTAGCACCATGACCGTGACTAACACGCCCCATGTAGCCAGCGTAATCGCAGGTTTTAGGCCCACTCGAAACGATTTAAAGGACGTACGTAAACCACCATCTAGCAAGATACAGGCTAAGGCTGCCTGCCCAACGAAATTGGCTAGCGCATATTGAGAGAACTCAATACCCAAGATACCCTGCTCGCCTGCCAACATACCCACTATCAAAAACAGCAACAACAATGGTACGCCTAAGCGCGCTGATAATGTACTCGCCATGATACTGGCGAAAATTAATAATGCGCCTACGAGATACAGGATATTTAAGGTATCCATTTTTTTTGAGCCCTATTTTTTATTATTAAGAATAGTAATTGATTGCGATGGGGTTTTCGTTATCTTGCTGTTAGTAGATATTACACCAGTGAGCCTATCATAAGCGGCCGTTATTCAAAATATGAATGACAATTATTTATGATGATATTAGCATCACCATCAGAACTAGCAGCCAATACTAATTCAACAAAAATACTTCAAAAGAAAACGCTCAAATATTAAAGTGAAGCCCACAAAATACCATTGCTGTGCTAAAAGAGTTTACGTCTTAATATTACTTAACCTTGAATGTATTGCCATGTCAGTACCAGGATCGCAGCCGCAACCGTCCAAGCGATCACACCTAGCATTAGTGCTTTGTATAAGCTCATATAACTGATGCTAAAAAACACCACAAAGGTATAAATCAAATGCGGTATGACGCCAAGCATACTGAATATCAACGCGACCTTTAAATCAGCGGGACTGCGCTCAGTACCAACGATAAAGTGACTGATTAACGTAAAAGTGGGGAATAGTGGCGCAAGTGCGGCCAAATAGAAAAATCGGGTTTGGGCGAACATTTGAATCGCCAGTACCATCAATGCGCCGATAAGCATTTTTAACCAAATCACGACGGGTCCATCTCCTGTTTACTATAAAGGCTGAACGTAGCCCAATCCGCCATGATACTAAAGTCTGCAAACTGACATAAGAGCAATCGCTGATTAATTAATCCGTATGGTAAAAAAATGCAAAAAACCCCATCTAGCTATTTTGCTAAATGGGGTTTTCTACTTCTATTGAGCGAGCTTCTGCGAATGACTTAATCCTTTTTTGGTTTCAGTGCGGCGCTGATATCTGCTAGCAATGGCGGAATATCATGCTTGTCTGCAATTACCTCGATCATCACAAGCTTATCGGTAGTCGCAGCAGCTTTGTCGAGAGCAGATTTTAGCTCGCCTGCTGACTCTGCTTTGAGTAATAGGCTATTCGCTTCTGTCGCGCCAAACGCTCGCGGCATGATTTGCCAATCGCATTTAGGAATATCATTATAGTATTGGTTTTCACCATGAATCGCGCGCTCTACCGTATAGCCATCATTGTTGATTAAGACGATCACAGGATTGATGCGTTCTTGAATCATGACCGCTAGCTCTTGGATCGTTAGCAATGCTGAACCGTCACCAATTAATAACACGCTGCGCTTATCTGGCGATGCGATTGCGGCGCCCAAGCTGGCAGGTAACGTGTAGCCAATTGACCCCCACATCGGCTGCCCATATGACGTCACCCCTTCTGGCAGACGCACATCACTGATACCAAAATAGGCCGTCCCTTGTTCAGAAAACACCAAGTTATTGTGATCTAAACGTTCAGCGATAATATGCCATAAGTCATCTTGGCGGATAGCCTCACTGTCTTTACCTTTTTGTTCGTGCGGCTTAACTTCTTCACAGAAAGGTTTTGGTACGATGTTAATGCCAGAGGTCATCACTTCATGTAGGGCTTGCAGCGCATCTTTTAGCGCAATCGGTGCAAAGTTTTTACCACTGATAGAAGCACGCTCATAATGCAAGTCTACGACCACATCTTCATTAATATCTTGGCTAAACCCTGCGGTAGTGGTATCAGTGTATTGCACCCCTACTTTGATGAGGCATTCGCAGTTTTCTACCGCATCTTTCACAATTGGACGCGAAGCAACACCCGCATAAGTACCTGCCCAACGATCACTATTTTCATCAAGTAGCGTCTTGCCCCAAGATAGCGTGGTATAAGGAATATCGGTATCAGCGATCAGTGCTTTGAGCTGTGACTGCAATCCTAAGCGATGCACCATCAAATCCGCCATTAGGGTCGTGGTCTTATTTGGCAAAAACTCTGTTAGTGCTTGCTTGAAATCTGATAATGCCGCTTGGCTAGTAATGTCTTCTTGACTATCGATCAGCTTGGTCGTTGGTGGATAGATAGGCTGGCGCGCAACGTCTGGTGATAATAGTAAGTAACCTGGGCGATGCTTTTTGAGAATCAAGCGAATTACTCTATCAATTTCTGAGGCAGCATTTTCAGGAGTAAGCTGCGCACGGGCCACCGTCACTGGCTCGACCATCTTAATAAAATGATTGAATACGCCATCGCCAAGCGAATGATGAATACGGCGCTTTGAATCTTGTAGAGCCGTGCTTGGTGCACCTACGATATGCAATACAGGTGCGTACTCAGCAAAAGAACCTGCAGTTGCGTTAATCGCTGACAGCTCGCCTACACCAAAGGTCGTCACCATAGCGGCAAACCCACGCTCGCGTGCATAGCCATCGGCAGCATAGCCAGCATTTAGCTCATTGGTATTACCTACCCAGCGTAGCTTGTCAGAGGCGAGAACGTTATCCAAAAAAGTTAAATTGAAATCACCAGGTACGCCAAATATCTCAGATGCACCCGCTTCTGCGACACGATCAAACAAATAATCAGCGATGGTATATTGTTGACTCATTTTTTATCCTTATGACTTATCTTTGTAAGTATTGATAATTGTGAATGTGATTACGATTAAATTATAAAGTGCGTCCCAGCTTATTTATGTACTACAAAGCTTTTGGAATACATATTATAATAAACCGTTATAACATATATCTATGGCCAGAAGACACGCCTATTTTAATAACTTTAATTTTTTTCGTCATAGGTGTTGACACCTAAAAAAAACTGCGTATAATACGCCTTCATCAACTGACGATAGTTAATTGATAATTAGCGGGAATAGCTCAGTGGTAGAGCATAACCTTGCCAAGGTTGGGGTCGAGAGTTCGAATCTCTTTTCCCGCTCCAAATATGGCTTGAAAAAGCACTAAAAGCCTCACTCCTTAAATAGGTAGTGAGGCTTTTTTTTGTCTAATTTTCAGGGGCTACAGCGTTTTTACATCTCATTGACCAATCAAACTATAATTAAAAAGCACCTGTTGTTTGTAGAGGTAGAAGACGACTACCCCTTCATATAGTCAGCCATTCAAGCCCTAACTTCTAAGATTGGCTACATGCCTGAGAACCTGCAATCGAAGGATACAAGGTACACAGATCAAGGCATTCCTACCTTCATACAAGCAAAAAGCAATGGAGGTATCGATTTTCTGAAAACACCTCCGGCATGGTTATAGTCTATTTCGCTCTGCTAATGATAGGAGAGCTATTATTTGATAACTCTACATGGGTAAAAGCAACCCACATAGGGGGTTTGCTACATGCTGCTTATCAATTTGGGGTCACCCGCCAAATGGTATTAGACAGATCATCGGCAACGATGAGTGCCCCTTTTGGATCCACTGTCACGCCTACTGGTCGACCAAAGGTCTTACCATTTTCGCCCTGGAATCCAGTGACAAAGTTAATTGGGTCTCCGGCTGGCTTGCCGTTGCTGAAAGGGACAAACACTACGTCGTAGCCCGCTGGGTCTGAGCGGTTCCAGCTGCCATGCTCACCGATGAATGCGCCTTCGCTGAACTTGCTGCCCATGGTTGTCGTTGAGAACGCTATACCTAAAGGAGCTTTGTGCGACCCAAGGCTGTAGTCTGGAGCAATCGCGGCGGCTACCATATCAGGTTGCTCTGGCTTGACCCGCGGATCAACATTTTGTCCCCAGTAGCTGTAAGGCCAACCATAAAACTTACCCTCTTGAACTGAGGTCAAGTAATCAGGTACCAATCGTGGACCGAGCTCATCACGTTCGTTGATCACGGCCCATAACTGGTTAGTACCAGGCAGGATAGCTAACGCCGTTGGATTACGCAGACCGGTTGCATAAGGTCGGTGAGCACCGCTTTTGGCATCGATTTCCCAGACCATGGCACGATCCGCCTCTACATCCAGTCCGTTTTCAGTAATATTGCTGTTGGAACCAATGCCCACGTACAGGAATTGCCCATCCGGACTGGCCGTCATCGCCTTGGTCCAGTGATGATTGACCATGCTAGGCAGGTCGGTGAGTTTGCGTGGCGGTCCACTAGCGGTGGTCTGTCCGGGCTGATAATCGAATTGCACTACCGCATCTTGATTGGCAACGTACAGTTGGTCTTCGATTAGTGCAAGACCATAAGGCGCATTCAGATTCTCGGCGAATACAGTACGTGTCTCGTAAGTGCCGTCGTCATTACTGTCGCGCAGAAGAGTCAGACGGTTGCCTCCTTTAACGGATGTAGTACCTTTAGCCTTGAAATAAGTAGCAATAATGTCCTTAGGACGTAGCTTGGGTGCACCACCACCCTTGCCCTCAGCAATCAGTATGTCACCATTGGGCAAAACTAGCGTCTGCCGTGGAATCTGAAGGTCAGTGGCAATGGCTGTGATTTTATAACCTGACGGCACTATAGGTCGGTTATCACCCCAACCTGCTGGCTCAGCTATTTTTAAAGTAGGTAATAAGCCGCGTTGAGCTTCAGGCAAGGTTGGATTAGCACCTAACTGTTCTGCATCGTTTACATTATTTTCGCCACATGCGCTTAAGAGAGCAGCGACTAAAAAAGATATCGATAAGATATTGAGTGATTTCATCTTGCACCTCCAATGCGCCAGCTTGTGAGGCCAATCCAGGTTGCAATGCAGGCCAGAATGACAGTGATAACAGATAGAATAAGCCCGGTCGGCATACTGGCCCAAACGTCTTTTGCATGAATGAACGAATTGATTAAACCCAGTACAAAGGTGGCCAGCAGCAACAGAAAATAGGCTACTGGTGTGCCCATGCGCTTATCGGCTCGGACTAGAGATAAAACGGAGCCTAGCAAGGCCAAACCATTAAATATCAGAGCACCTATAAGCATCCAGGAAGCGAAGTTCTTCCATTGCAGCTCGTAGCTAGACCAATAGGCATAATCGTTAAGTAAAACTCCGATAAACAGAGGCACTATCCCGGCCAAAAAAAACGCATGCAGCGGGTGTAGCGGGGTGCCGGAGTGTCGGGCAACATCACTAGTCATAGCGGTTTCCTTATTAATGGTAAACGAGGATTCGATTGACCGTACTGATTGTACCGGCCCGAACTACGCATGATGGAATTCAATTTCTACGAAATGAAAACATGGCTTGAAACATACCAAAGCCAAAAGAATTGTTCAATCCTTTTTTAGTTATTTAATGAACATAAGCTGGCTTTTATTTCTTTAATAAGTACTAGCCATAGTCTTTCCTAACTCACAAAACCTGAAGTCCAACAATTAGCATGCTCCATCAATAATCTTCAAATACTCACTTCACAATAAGTGATTACATAAATCAACATAAGTATGTTTTATTATTATCGCCAGGTGGCGTAATTAAAATTTACCAAGTTAACATCTAACAAATTGACAGCGGAGGGCAGATTGTAATAGCATGAGGCATTCCCTTTGTTCATCTTGCCTATCAACCAGTAACATCATTCAGGAGCAATCTCATGCAGTGGACCAAACCAGCTTTTCAAGATATCCGTATTGGTTTCGAAGTTACTATGTATTTCGAAGCCCGTTAAAATTTACTAAACTTACATCCATTAAAAAAACCCTAGATCACTAGGGCTTTTTTTTGGAAATACTGATTTATTTTTACTTATGCTTTAGATTCTGCTGCTGATATTCTTTTCCGACCCAGAGTTGCAATTGCCATAACTATTATGGTGTTCGGCTAGGAGCCATACAATAAAAGGCCTGCATTTAATCTTCATTATCCATATCAGAAAATACCATAGATTGGATTTCATTCAATACATTAGTTGACATTAGTCAGTAATTATTCGGATTTAAGTCTTTGTAGCCAGCGCATCGATTGAGAAATACCGGCATCACCAATGTGGTCGTGATAGACAGTCAGCTTGACCATGCAACAGGGCTATTAACCCTGCGTGAAGGTTGTCCAATTCTTGTTTGGCACACTAACATGGTCTATCAAGATCTAACGACAAGACTCCTTTTATTAACATGTTTAAACACTAGCACGACGATTTGCAATGCCGTCGAATTGGTCCAAAAAAAGCTTTTAAGATTGAAGAGTTTAACAATTTAAAATTGATGCCTCTGGTGATTAGAGACTATGCATCACCCTACTCTGCTCACCATAATGATCCATATAATGGATGTTTATATCGCTAAAGAGCACAATACATTGCAAAGCCTATTAGCCAAGTATGTCAATTACCTCAGCCAAAGATTCAATAGATAGCTTTATAAAGCACGCTAATTCACTTAGAATTTCTTTACGAAGATGAAGCTATATCACGCGCTTTGTACTTGATATGATAAATCAGTCCTTTGTTTTGTGGATTCTATCCATTTGGCTTCTGGTATTTTTTGATTTAATTGATGACAAGTCGTAATTGATATTAGAAGAGTACAGAGTACTATTAAAGTTGACTATCACCACAGGTCATTCTAATTAATGACATAGGTTGCGCAATATTTATATCGTTAGTATCATTTCAGTTTTGAAATGACTCAATTACAATTAGGAAAAACCTTATGGCAAAATTAGAATCAAACATCGAATTAGAAGCCGCGGCATTTCGTCGCTTATTGGCTCATTTAGACGAGCGTAAAGATGTACAAAACATCGAGCTGATGAACCTTGCCGACTTTTGTCGTAACTGCTTATCTAAATGGTACAAAGCGGCTGGTGAAGAACGTGGTATTGAAATCGAATACGAGGATGCGCGCGAGCTTGTTTATGGTATGCCTTATGCTGAATGGAAAGAGAAGTATCAACAAAAAGCAACGCCAGAGCAGTTAGCGCGTTTTAACGAGATTGAAGCTGCTAAGAATAAAACGGATTAAAACTGATAGCTATAGCTCAAATAAAATAAGCCACCACTAGAGAGTAATATCAAAAAATCCAACATTGCCGCTAGATTAGCGACTTTCTATAGATTTGAGTATGCTACTAAAACCTATAGTTCCTTGTTTCTGCATTTGACGGTCAAACAGGCGACCGACTAATGGCAATGGTACCGTCAATCGACCCTCAGATACCCAAGTCACGTGTGTGGTGCCATCGCCCAAGTCTTTTAAATCAATGACTCCTTTATCATGTCGCATCTTTATAGGTTTAGATTTCTCGATTTGGTATTGCATATGAGTAGGGCGCTCAAACGCCGTAATCCGCTCCCAGAACTTAACGGGTCCCGTTTGAATACTACGTAAAGCCCCAACGCCATTACGCTCCTCGTCACCTTCATTCACCAACTTAGCAACCCCCACCGCTTTAAATGAGCCATAACTGGCGTGGTCACTCAGTGCCTCAAATACCTCATCAATCGGTTTTTTGACAATGCGCTCTACTTTTATTTTAAACATAATATTATCTCATTAAGACTAAATTTATTTAGCTTACTGCTATTTTAGAAATAAATATAGCCGTCACATTGTGAAAAATTATTACCGTGAAGAGCCGCGTCCCTTTGAAGGACGCCTGCCATTGGTAGCAGGTTTGCCACTGCCTCCGGACTTACCATTACTGCCTGACGGCTTACCACGACCAGTAGGACGTCCATTTCTACCTTTAGAACCCGCTGGCTTTTTAGCATCGTCTTTGGCGTATTTGTTACGCCCCTTTGCTGCACCTGCCGATTTTGTAGATGGTTTTGACTTTGACGAAGCATCCGTACGTGGTTTTTTTCGTGGCGCATTCCGAGATTTCTTGCCCGAATGAGTGTCTTGCGAAGAAGAGTCTTCTACAGATTTAAGCAACACAGACAGCTCTTTTGGGGTTAAGTCTCGCCAGTCACCAATGGGAAGACCCTTGAGACTTACATTCATAATTCGCGTGCGTTCAAGCTTGACGACTTCATAGCCAAAGTGCTCACACATACGGCGAATTTGACGATTCAGGCCTTGTACGAGCGTGATATTAAAGACATTAGGAGCTACTTTAGTCACTGGGCATTTTTTGGTCATCTTGCCAAGCATAGGCACACCGCCCGCTAAACCTTCGATAACACTATCAGTTAACGGCTTATTCACTGTCACCAAATACTCTTTCTCATGATTATTGCCAGCACGTAGTACCTTATTGACCAAATCACCATTATTAGTCAAAAAAATCAAACCTTGGGAATCTTTGTCCAAACGGCCAATCGGGAAAATACGCAAACTATGTCGCACAAAATCGACAATATTATTCTTCTCGGAGCTTTCCGTGGTGCTCACAATGCCCACTGGCTTATTCAATGCAATAAAAATAAAATCATCAGGCTCTCGCGGCTCAATAAGCTGACCGTTGACTTTTACTGCATCTCCAGCAACCACTTGATCACCGACCGAAGCACGCTTGCCATTGATGTAGACATTACCTTGTTCAATAAAGCGGTCAGCATCGCGCCTGGAGCAAATACCACTTTCGCTGATGTATTTATTTAAACGAGTCGAGGAAGCGTTGAACATAAAGCACCGTTTTACCTGATAAGAAGCGTTTTTTACTAAGAAAAAAGCCTAAATTGAATGAATCAACAATAACGAAATAGCTCACATTATATAGGAAACCGACTGATCCTTTGAGGGGAGATGGGTAAAAACCTAGAAATGTATAGCGTCATGTAATTTTGGATGATGTCGAAAGTACTTATTTATGAGGTTAAAGCTTTAAAAAGCGGCAATGAAAATTAAGGGTTTAGTTTCTAGAGTGAGTAACAGGCGTGTTATTTTCTTTTATGTAAAGACCAAGAAAAAGAGACATTTATAAAGCTAACATAAACAAAGCCGTCTAACACTGCTAGACGGCTTGTATGTGCTCACTAGATACTAGATATAGCTTTCATGCATACACTAACTATCCATGAAAAATACTATACAACATTAATAAGTCGCCAGTTCAAGTCCAATACCAGCCCCGATATCACTAGAGCGATTATCTGCATCGACCGCCCATAGTCTAGTCGTCAATTTTGTCAAAGGCTGTAGTTGGTGTTCCCAAGAGACATCAATAGCAGTAAGCTTATCTGCAATCGGGAATGCTTGATTGTCCGCCTCTCCCGTACGACGGTCTAACTCTCCTGACTGATTGACTTGAGCATGTTGCAATTTAGCATGGATAAAGTTTCGACCATCTAACCATAACCGACCGCCAACAGCGACACTCTCAGCATCACCGCCAAGCGAATACCCTAATGGGTAGCCTTGCTGATAGTAGCCATCGGTATAAGTACTATGATCATAGGAGACACCCCTCACTTCACCACTAGTGCGCGTATCGGTATATTCGGCATAGAGCTGATAAGGCTTGCCTTGTAAACTAGAAGCATAATCTATCCCAGCCAAATACATATTTTTGGCTGGTAAACCTCCTGCTTCATCTTCGCCAACATACTGACCGTATACGCTCGCTGGAACATTAATCAATGAGGCAAGCTGAACCTTGGCGTCAAAGCCGCCTAATTGATTGGCTGGGTCGCCCTCATCGTTGCCGCCATTATCCTTCGTTCCCAAAATAGCATCACCAAATGAGCTGATACTCTCTGGACGACCTTCTCCGCCCCACATAAAAGTACGTGATGCGCCGACCTCTAACCAAGGCAATGGATTGGCTGTTAGACGCGCACCAAATAGCTTGGTATCTGGAATAGCTTCATAGTCATCCAACTGTCCCGCAAATAGCTGATACTGCCAAGGACCAACCCAGTTTAAGTATTTGTAATCTGGTGCGGTTTGCGTATCACGCTGCATCGTAAAGCCTGTAACTGGAATACTGGCATCACCGCGTATCAAGCTCCCATCATAACCCGGACCCCACCACGCCGGAACCTTACCAGCGATCAGCCATTGATTGGCTGCCATACCGGCAATATAAGAGCCCTCAAAGCTGACATCTGAGTCATCATCGATCAACTCATCATTCTTTAGGGTAGCTTGTAGATTAAACTCCCAATTGGCTTCGCTCAACCCGACCGAGCCACTAACTTGCTGCCCTGCCAGCTGATCATCACCAAAGGTCTGCGGTAAGGATTGACGATCAGTCTGTAGCGTGATCTCGCCAGTAGCTTTGACCAAAGAGTCGCGGTCTTGACTAAGCCGCGTCTGTATCGACTGCACGACTTGCTGCTGTACAGTATTAGTCAGTTGAGCATCTTGTAATCCTCGCTCAATCTCATTGGCGCTTAGTGGCCAAGTGCTGGTACTGATCTGAGTGACACCTTGGGTATTTAACCAATCAATATCAGCCTTCAGGCGTAAGTCATTCATGTAGAGATTCTGCGCCGATGCAGTCGTGGCTAGCATCGAAGCTATAGATACGATACTGGCGCTCAGGGTGGTGGCTAACTTTTTATTCATAAGGGTCTGCTTTTATCTCGAAGTATGGTAAGTAGGCGTATATATAATATAAGCTAATTAAGCTCAATTAACATCAGCCATTTGAGTAAATACAGCGTCAATTGCCTGAATGGTCTGCTCAATCTCAGCAGCAGTCAAAGTAGGATGAACCAAGAACATCAGACTAGTCTCCCCCAATTGCTTGGCTGTTGGTAACGGTGACTTTGGACGCAATCCAGTATTATCAAAGGCTTTTTCTAAATAAACCTCAGAAGCAGAACCTGAAAAACACGGTACATTCAATGCACTAATCTCAGCGATAAGGCGATCGCGCGACCACCCTTCAGGTAAGTTATCTGGCTGCACATAGACATAGAGCTTATAATACCCGTGAGTACAGTCAGCAAATTCAGGCGTGTCTTCTAATCTAGGCACAGAGAGATAGCCCTTTTGAACCCAATTATCACAGGTATCAAGGATAGCGTGAGCATTAGCCTTACGCTTAGTGGTCCAATCGTCCATACGCTGTAGCTGCATACGCCCAATCACCGCTTGCATCTCGGTCATTCGCCAATTTGTACCAAAGCTCTCGTGTAACCAGCGATAGCCGGGTGGGTGCTCTGTCTCATAGACAGCAGCATAGCTTTTGCCATGATCTTTATACGCCCACATTTTACGCCACAGCTGCTCGTCATTGGTCGTGACCATACCGCCCTCACCACCAGTGGTCATGATCTTGTCCTGACAAAAGCTCCAAGCGCCAACATGACCGATGCTACCGACGCTACGACCTTTATACTGAGTACCATGCGCCTGAGCGCAGTCCTCTATCACGTATAAGTCATGCTTAGCAGCTAAAGCCATAATGCCGTCCATGTCGCAAGGCCAACCAGCGAGATGCACGCAAACGATAGCTTTGGTTCGCTCAGACACTACCGCCGAGATAGTCTCAGGGGTAATATTACCGCTAGCAGCATCAACGTCAGCGAAAATAGGAGTCGCCCCAGCATTGACGACAGAGGAGATACTAGCGATAAAGGTACGCGGGGTAACGATTACTTCATCACCTGTACCAATCTCTAACGCTTGTAAGGCGACATCTAAGGCTAGCGTGCCGTTACCCATGGCAATCGCATAGTTACTATCTGCCCACTCGGCAAATTCGCGCTCAAACTGACGACCTTCTTGTCCAGTCCAATAATTGACTTTGTTAGATAACAAGACTTGGCTGACGGCATCAGCTTCGGCTTGGGTAAAGCTGGGCCACGGTGAAAATGGAGTGTTTAGCATAGGGATCTCAATGGTGCTTATTTAAAATTGATTATCTTTTGAATAATTTTTAATTAATTTGAAAGATAGAGTTGAGTTACAATAATGGTGAAAACCTGTAAGATCTTAGGGTATATAAATCTCAGCCTTACCGCTTAACACCACAGCACCTTTTACAAAACAAGTCGTATTAAAGTAAACTCTTTTTCTTTCTATATCTATGTCCATAACTTCAATTTCAACAAGGACTGTATCATCTAAAAAAACTGGCTTTTTAAATTGAGTATTTTGAGACACATAAATAGATCCTGCTCCAGGTAGCTCCATCGCGAATAACGCAGAGAAAAAGCTTGCAACCATAGCGCCATGAGCTATACGTCTGCCAAATTTACTATTTTTTGCATACTTTTCATCTAAATGGATTGGGTTCCAATCTTCTGATATTGTAGCAAACGCTCTAATTTTTTCATCTGTAATCAGATGAAAAGCGCTAGCCTTCATTCCAACAGAAATATCACTTATACTTTTATATTGTGACATAGTAATTTAACCTTTATTATTTCTGAGCAGACTCTAGATCAAGTCCCAAATCTTTTAATAACCGCTTTTCTAAGGCTAAAATTTTGGTAGAAGGTCGAGCTTTTATTGGCTTACAATCTATGCCTACGTAGACTGTCCAAGGTTCTAAATCCTTACGTACTAAAGCACCTGCACCAACTGCTGCTCCCTCTCCAATTGTTACACCCGGTAAAACCGTTACATTTGTACCTAAAATGACATGCTTACCAATTCTTACTGTAGATGTTTTTACATTAGTGTATTTTTTTGGAACCGTTGGATTAGTAAGACCACCACCTAGAAAATCATCGCTTCCTGTAATAATTCTACAACCAGCACTTAAGCCAGAAAAATCACCCATATACAGCTTACCCCCACCAATAATACTGCAAAATGCAGCAATATGAACGAAACTGCCTAAAATACTTTCTTCACCACAATTAAAAAACACAAAATCATCAATTTGCGAATTAAAACCTATTGTTAAATTATCTTTATTAATTATCTTAGCACCATCATATATCTTATAATTCATGATTGTTTCCTCTAAAGGCAGTTGCAGTTGCTTGACCAGCCTCATTAATGTCATGACGAGCCACTACTTTACCAACAGTTTTGAGTAATATCTTGATATCTAACCACAATGATTGGTTGTCTACATACCAAGTATCAAATGCAAACTTTTTGTCCCAGTCAATGGCATTACGACCATTGACTTGCGCATAGCCAGTAATACCAGGACGTAGCTGATGACGACGCGACTGCTCCTCACTATATAGGGGCAGATACTCCATCAACAGCGGTCGGGGTCCGACCAAGCTCATATCACCTTTGAGCACATTCCATAGCTCGGGCAATTCATCGAGGCTAGTATTGCGTAAAGTCTGACCAAAAGGGGTTAAACGCTCACTGTCTGGTAGTAGATGGCCATCACTATCTGTCGCATCTTTCATGGTACGAAACTTAATCATCTCAAAAGGCTTGCCATGTAGTCCGGGGCGTGTCTGACGAAATAGCACTGGTAAGCCTAGATTTTGTTTGACCTTATAAGCAGTTATCGCATATACCGGAGAGAGTACGACCAAGGCGGCACTCGCGGCAGTGATGTCAAAAAGGCGTTTTATCATAAAATATCCATCTCATTAAGCATTGTTCGGTTGACGGCATGCACATCGAACTTCTTTTCTACTAATTGGCGCGAAGCCTTGCCCATTTGTGAAATAAGCTCTGGACTCACAATAAACCGTTCCATAGCAGCAGCTAACTCGTCAACCTCTTTAACAGGCACTAAATAGCCGTTATAGCTATTAATCACGGTCTCACGGCAGCCTGGCGCATCAGTGGTAATAATGGGTCGCCCCATTGCCATGGCTTCTAGCACAGTTCGCGGAGTGCCTTCACGATAAGAAGGCAATACATAAACTGAGCTGGCTGCAATAGCAGGCTTTACGTCGCTCAGCTTACCCCAAAAGGTAAATAATCGCTCATTAACCCAGCTGTCTAACTCTTGCTGCTCAATAGCATCAGGGTTGTCATCTATCCATCCAACCAAATCAAACTGGGCTTGTGGGTATTTGGTCTTGATCAGCCGAGCTGCATTAGCATACTCTCTTACCCCTTTATCCCCCAGTAGACGCGCTATTAGTAGAAATTTAAACAATGGCTTGTCATCAGCAATAGGAAAGGGTTGTAAGCTATATTCTGATACATCCACCCCTGACCCATTCACAACCTTGGTCGCTGCAGTAGACTTTAAGATACCCATAGATTTAAATAATGCTTCGTCATCAGGGTTTTGAAAAAATACTTTATGAGTCGAGGCTAGCGCTACTGAATAAAGCTTATGCATTAGTTTTTGCAGATTAGATTTTTTATAATCTGCTCCATCCGCTCCTTGAAAGGCATAACCCAAACCTGTAATCAGCGCAAAACGATGTGGAACACCAGCCAGTTTAGCCGCTATTGACCCATATATCACTGGTTTAATAGTGTAAGCCAGCATATAGTCAGGCTTGATCTCTCTCATTAAGCTATACAAAGCTAATAAAGTCTTGGCGTCTGCAGCCGGATTGGTACCTGTACGCTGCATGGGTATGTCATGCACAACATAGCCCAAACTTGTTAAACTATCACGCTCCTCTGGATAGTCGTCAAAGTCAGGGGCTGCGATATGGATCTCGAAATCAGCTTGTTGAATAGCAGCTATAAGATCACCACGGAATTTTAGAATAGAGGCTGGATAGCTGGCTATGATTAAGAATTTCATTAGTTATTGTAACCTTAACATCTAAAATCGATTTAATATTCCGAATAATTTCTATTTTTACCTACTAGAGAAATTAATAAGAATATAAGTATTGGGGCGAACATCCATTTTTGACGTATTGCTATACCTAGATTAGCAGTAGTCATAGCTAAAACTATCCATGCTATTATCACGTATACCCACATAAACTTACGATTTTCAGTGAAGCTTTTCCGTTTTTTCTTAATTAATGCATATGAACCTATGACAAATAAATAGAGCAAAATCAGATTGTCTACTGCTGCTGCTAAAGCAGTTACAGAACGAGCTTCAAAAATGATTGGGCGAAACATATAGGTAAATAACTGCATAGGTAAACTCATATTGGCAATATCTACACCACCACCACCATCCATGTTATACGATTGACGATTCTCAACATAAGTTATCAGAGACTCAGAGCTACTTAAGTCTGATACTCCAGCATACTCCAAGGCAAAAGGTACCATTACAGCTGCACCAGCAATAGCCACTGCTCCTAAAGAAAAGCGTTTAAGAGGACTGCTTTTTGTATCAAACATCACTGACATAGCCAATGCTATTATCATCATACCTGCCATATGTGGACGAACAATAAGCATTAAAAATACAGCTAACACCATAAGCCATACACGTTTATTAAGCTGCAGAGCTGCCCATAATGCTAAACCCATTGCCAAAAATGAAATGGCGTCTTTACCAATAGCCGACGACCAAAAGCTAACTGAAGGCAAGAATATAATTAAGGTTGCCAATTTCTTCAAAAATTTACTTTTGTACTTAGTTGCCTGTTTCAAAGAGCCATCAAAAGCGAGTAGCCCTATCGAACCTAAGATATTAAAGAATAAGAAGCAACTTACTATCCCAAATCCTAACCCTTGTACCAGTAAACTAGTAATAGAAATTACAAAAGAAGTGCCAAAACTAAAGTCAAAACGCCCTGTAGTAGCGACATTGTAATACATTAGTGAATCTGCACCATTTGCTTGAGCATAAAAAAAATAAACGAAGCAGAATACTGTATGCCATATATATATTAACAGGGCGCGCTTATTTTTTAATCCTAGGTAACTACTAATTCTAGCTATGAGTATATAACCTAATAAGAAAACTATAAAGGCACTAATTATTGACCATGAGCTTTCGAACATAAATATTCACTTTATAATTACATATTAATAAGGCTAACCGAGGAATACCTTTATAGATATATTCTCATGTATACCTTCATACGAAGCATAGCCTCTCTAGGTTTTAAAGAAACAAGCGAATAAAGAAAATGTTTGTAAAAAATTGAGAATAAATATTTATTCAGAGATTTAGATCTCACAACCTCGTTATTTTTTGAAAAATAAACTAGAGGGAAAGGTACGCTGTTTTTCCTCGAATTCCTAGAGTGGTCTGCTTCTTGATGTACAATCGACAAATAACTCATATCGCAAGCAACCTCACCTTTTAGTGCCAACCTAATCCAAACGTAAATATCTTCACCTGCAACAACACCTTCTGGAAATCCATCAAAACTGATTAAAGACTGTTTTTTCACACATACTTTCGAACTATTAGCTATACTACCTTTAGATGATCCTTCAAAGAAGTCTTCAACATATCCTCGATGAGAATCAGGCAACCCGTGTTTAGGTTTTATTAATTTCGAACCTTCTTTTTGTGTCATATGCGCTAAAGAATATAAATTTGCATTAGGATAATCTTCTATCAGTGCCACCATTTTATTCAAAAAACCAGGCTTCCATTCATCATCAGCATCTAAAAAACAAACATAATCCGATATTGATATTTCAACACCTTTATTTCTAGCAACCGATACACCTTGATTAGATTGGTTGATCAATTTAATAATGCCAGAATCGATTTCACTTTGATAAGAATTTTCAATAATGTTTACTGATTCATCTATAGAACCATCATTTACTACAATCACCTCATAATTTGTAAAGTCTTGAGATAAAATTGAATCAATACAACGGCATATTGAGTATGATTTATTATATAAAGGCACGACTATAGAAAAGAACAAACTCTTCTCCCTAATTTAATTAAAACCCTAGAAAAAATCTTTCACATACTAAAATAATAATTAATAGCTTCATACAACCTGCTATATTCTAGGCTTGTAGATACTTTTGATATACTCTCAGCAGCGACTAAATCAGAGGTTTGTCTGCAGTGATGTACACTTAACTGTGGGTTGGTCATAACAGAATAGTAATCATTAAACTTAAAGCTACCTCCTTTCACATTATCACTGAAACCTACCCAAGTATTTGGGACATTCATAGCGTCAGAGAAAATTAATCCATGTAAGGAAGAAGATAGAACTTTGTCACATTTCAGTATCTGCTTACAAACTTCTTTATAATTTTTCTTAATATCGATTATTAAATAATTAGGATTATTTTTGAGAATTTTATTCACGACCTTTAAGTCTATAAAATGTGGAATCACTCCAATTAAACCTGTATTACTATATTGATCAGACCTTGGTGTTATAACTTCCTTTACGAGAAGTCCAGGATCAGCTTTGAACTTAAACTCAATGCTAGTATCATATGCTAGCAAGCTTTGAGCAGTTAGGTCACCTCTTACGCCAATTACACTATCATAATCAATTTTTTTTAATGACTGCTCTTTAGATATAAATCCAGCTCCTAAAATCACACTGTTCTTATTAGATTTTGCAAGAATACTTCCACAAAACAAAGCATGTTTTCTTTTACCACCATAATATAGCCTAGTTTTCTTATGGAAAAAATCTTCTATGAAATCACTATTGAAAGAATCTCCTGCATTTTTTTCTAGGCAATAATTCAATAAAGGTCCTCTTTGAAAATAACCAAGAAACGCCGTTGAGTAACACTTAGTCTTTATTGAAATGTAATTATTTATTTTAGAAAAATTATTATAGATGCTCATATCAAACCTTAAATAGATGTTTTATACTTTAAAGAAAATTTTTTAGTAATTTATATTTTTCTTGGATACTTATTTTTTCTTTTAAAATGAAACTTAGGGTTTTTCGCGTGAGCGCATAATAAAAGTAAAGTGTTAAGTCTGGAGGAAGGATTTTTCTTAGGGCTCTATTTCTCGTTAAAAAAGACTCGAAATTTTTTACTCTATGGTCAGTAGATTTTTGATATGCTTCAGACCATGATCCTGAGTGCATTGATCTATATACTGAGTAATAATAAGGCAAGTAACCTGCTCCCCCTTTATAAGAACCTAGGATCTGGATAGTAGAATGCCATAGGTTTTCTGAAAAGAAGTCGGGATGACTGGTAAAAAAATCTGTAAAACAGTCTTTTCTTGCCATAATAGAGGCCATTGGCATAAATCCTGAACTAGATTTTATAACACTTTTTGCATCTAGAGTTTCAAATTTTTCACCGTAGAACCCATAACGTAGATCCTTTAACTGATTGTTAATTAGTGTATAACTAGGATGAAAGCAGATATTAACATTTCTATTTCTTTCTAAATAATCGACTTGCTCTTGTAGTTTTTTATCAGAAATCCAATAGTCATCACCTTCGCAGAAAGCTATATACTTGCCTTTCGCTTCCAGTATTAAATCAAAAAAAACAGTCTTTCCTTTAGAGAAAGTATTTTCTTGTGGCAATATTACTTTAATAAGATCAGGGTACTGTAGTTTAAATTTATTGACAATTTGTGTTGTAGAATCAGTGGAACAGTCATCGAAAATAATGACTTCAAATTTAAAATTGGTTTTCTGATTTATGAAAGAGCTTATTGCTTCTTCAATATATAGTTCATGATTATATGTTAAGCAACATATAGATACCAGAGTTTGCGATTCCATATTTGTTTATTCCTGTATTTATATTTACTTGTAAAAAGAGGTCTCAATAACTATTAGAACCACTTATGTAATTCACAATTTTACAGTTATTATGGAATAACGATGTAGATAAGGAAGATTTTCCAGTTGACCCATCTAAAATGTGAAGCGTGAAACATTTTTACTTTAACTTACTAAGAAGATCTTTTTTATAGATTAATTTTTTTCTCACACCTCTAAAGACATTACGAGAGCTAAATATGGATATCACTATGCTTAATAGACTTAAAATTGATATTTTAAGTATTATTATGAGTCTTGACTCCTCAAGGGTTAACCAACTTGAGAATAATGCAATAAAAATATAAACTGATATTAAGCTAGGTAAGAAGGACTTAAACCATTCAATGTTTATTCTTGGCTCTATCTTAATATGAACATAACTTACCCAAAATACTAAATAAATGGCTTGGGTTATTAACCATACCCAACCCGCCCCAACACCGCCATAATTAATAGCTGCCCAAATAATCATAGGGATAAGAGTTAAGACAAGAATTATATTTCCTATTAAATGATACTTGAGGTTTCCTTTAGTATATTGAAGATAATATGGAAAAGCAGATAGTGCTAATAAGGCATTTCCTAAAGCGTATAGTGTCAGAATGGGGGCTGCATTTTTAGCAAGGTCTATGTCATTTGTCCAAGCAAATAGAAAGGGCTCTGCTACTCCAGCAAGAACTATTCCTGCCGTAACGACGACCACTGATACAAACTGAGTACTATTTAAGTATATTTTTCTAATTTCCTCAAATTTCTTTTCTGCTTGTAATTTTGCCATTCTTGGCATTATTGAACCACTAATAGGTGCACTAATTTGTAATACACCTGCAGATACTAGAACTGCTAAACTAAAATAGCCATATTCAGAAAGAGTTAGAATGCCTGATAAAACAAACTTATCAAGTTGAGTTATTATAATCCATACCGAGGATGTAAAAGCAACAGAGAGAGCAAACCCTATAATAGGTCGAATAGGTTTTAGTGACCAGCCAATATTTTCATTAGTATTAAGTCTAGGCAATAAGCGATAGCTCTTAAGGCTGTATAAACTGAACTCTAGCAACGCCACAAAAAGCTGATAAACGAAAAAGCTTCTAACAGTAAAACCGAAATAATACATATAGACTAATACTAAAGGGAATCTAAGCGTAGCAATTAAGCTGTTTACAACACTTAACCACACTATCTTTTCGAACCCTGATATTACTCCACGGAATAGTCCCGTCATCCATCGTAAACACACGGAGATGGCCATTATTTGTACTGCAAAAAGTACATCACTTGGCGTAAGGTTCTCAATCTTCAACCAATCAGAAACTATTTTTTTGCTTAAAATAAGAAGTATTAAACCTCCTAGTACAGCAATAAAAATAAAGATTATATTTAAAGCACGAAATAGACGGCGAAAGTCTAGCTTACTTAGACTGCCACCATTATACTGCGCAGTTTGTCTACTAATAGTAGGTCTCAACCCAAAATCCAGTAAAGCAAATACACCTTGAAGCATGGCAAAGAACCCTACTAATCCATAGGCTTCAGCTCCCATATATTTAATATAAAAAGGCAATATGAATATACTAATAAATATTATATACACTTGACTAATATAGCTAGATAATATATTAATTTTAAGACTAGGTGTTTTCATAAAACCTTAACATGACTATAATATACATAATAACTATGCTTTTATAACTACTATAAAGTAGTTATAGAAAGATAAAATGTGTCTTTTTAGCGTAATCCACTAATCTTTTTTAAGAGAAAGGTAATAGCTTTTTTCCAACTCAAGTAAATCTCTTTTTCTTTCTTTTATTTTTTTGGCCGGTGTACCCATATAGATACCAAACTCATCACAGTCTTTGGTTACTAAACTTAAAGCGCCAATAGCGACACCTTCTTTGATAACAATATTCGGTAATATAACCGTTCCTGAACCTACTATCGAATGCTTACCAATCGTGACGGGGCCATTTGTTACATTCGTAAATTCAACAGGTATAGTAGGACCTGTCATGAACATGCCACTATAATCGTCATTGCTACTATAGACTGAGACTCTTGAAGAAAGTCCCACAAAATCTTCCAGTATTACTTTTCCAGTCCCTATTATACTGACTCCAATTGCAATATGTACATGTTGACCTATTTCAATACCACCTTCACCAGCTGATAAAACACAGAAGTCATCAATACGTGTGTTGCTTCCAATACTTATATTTTTACAGTTATAATAAGAAGCTTTATCTGAAAGAAGAGTGTTTTCGCCGACAGATCTAAAGCCCATAGATGCTATTTGCTCTTTGCCTAAAAAAGCCATATTAGTTAGTCTCCATTATGTTTAATATTTTTTGAACATCATCAAGTTTTAGATTCGGATATATAGGTAAACACAAAATTCGACTAGCTATGTTTCTCGAGTTATTACAAATCTGTTTACTATCTAGATAAGGCAACGTATCTAGACTTGGATAAAAATATCTTCTAGGTAATATATCATTTTCTTTAAGCTTGGCTTCAATTTTGAGTAACTGCTCTTCGCTATCAAAGAGTATTGGTGCATAAGCGCAGTTATTTTTACCATGTTCACTCCACTGCTGCATTTCGACTATATTGGATAACTTATTGGTATAATCTTGCCAAATATCTTCACGTCGCTGTCTAATCGTATCTATTTCATCGAGTACACATAAACCCATGGCAGCCTCAAACTCGTTCATTTTGGCATTGGTACCCACTGAATCAATAGTTGTGGGACTTTCAATACCAAAATTAATCATCAACCTGATTTTTTTGGCTAGCTCATCATCACTAGTGATAACTGCACCACCTTCAATAGTATGAAAGAGTTTAGTGGAGTGAAAGCTAAGTGTACTAATATCACCAAAATTTAGAACACTTTGATTTTTATATTCTGAACCAAAAGCATGAGCAGCATCATAAATAACCTTAAGATTATGCTTGTCAGCAATAGCCTGTATTTCTTCGATATTGCAAGGATTACCGAATACATGTACCGGTACGATAGCACTAGTACTAGGGGTTATCTGTGCTTCTATCTGACCAGGATCTATATTGAAAGTTCGCGGATTGATATCGGCAAAGATAGGCTTCAAACCTTCCCAGGCTAGCGTGCTGGTTGTTGCAATAAAACTAAAAGGCGTCGTAATTACTTCGCCTTTCAGATCTAAAGCCTTATAAGCAAGCTGCAAAGCAAACGAACCATTAGCTACAAGGATTATATTTTTAACCCCTAAATATTCTGCCAGCCTACCTTCTAACTCTTGCAATAGACTACCATTATTAGTTAGCCAACCACTTTGAAAGATTCGGTCAATATAAGACTGATATTTTTCTTTATTGGGTAAATATGCTTTAGTAACAGGTATCATAATTATGATTCTTTCGTTAAATCTATTAAATACTGACCATACGCATTTTTGCTCATCGATTGGCCAATTTCAGCCACCTGCTGTTTGGTCAGCCAACCGTTATTAAGAGCAATTTCTTCTAAGCAAGCCACTTTGTAACCTTGACGCTTTTCAATGGTCTCTACAAATTGTGCAGCTTCTAGCAGGCTCTCATGCGTGCCCGTATCTAACCAAGCAAAACCACGACCTAGTAGTTCCACACTTAGATCACCACGCTCCATATACATCTGATTGACCGTAGTAATCTCAACTTCACCTCGTTCAGAAGGCTTGACCTTCTTTGCAATCTCTATGACATCATTATCATAGAAATATAAACCAGTTACTGCATAATTAGATTTAGGTTTGTTAGGTTTCTCTTCTATCGAAATGGCGCGCTTATTTTCGTCAAATGCCACTACACCAAAGCGCTCTGGATCTTTAACTTGGTAGCCGAAGACAGTTGCACCTTTTTGACGATTGACAGCCTGACGAAGTAACGGAGTAAATCCTTGACCATAAAATATATTATCACCGAGCACTAAGCAGACATTACTATTACCAATAAACTCTTCACCAATAATAAATGCTTGCGCCAACCCATCTGGGCTTGGTTGAACGGCATAACTGATATCAAGGCCAAGCTCGCCACCATCACCGAGTAAGCGTTTAAAACCCTCTATGTCTTCAGGTGTGCTAATGATAAGCACCTCACGGATCCCAGCGAGCATCAAGACAGATAGCGGATAATAAATCATCGGTTTATCATAAATAGGTAGCAGCTGCTTAGAAACACCCTTTGTAATAGGATAAAGACGTGTTCCCGAACCACCCGCTAAAATAATGCCTTTTGTATTCATTATTCACCTGCTCCTAGTCTTTCACGTTGATAGCTGCCATCTTGGACGCGCCTACACCATTCTATATTATTTAAGTACCATTCGACCGTTTTTCTAATGCCACTATCAAACGTCTCAATAGGCATCCATTTCAACTCATCAGCAATTTTGCTAGCATCAATGGCATAGCGCAAATCATGTCCTGGACGGTCTTTTACAAACGTAATCAATGATTCATACTGCTGACCATTTGCCTGTGGCTTTAACTCATCCAAAATTTGGCAGATCGTCTTGACTACTTCGATATTCTGTTTTTCGTTGTGCCCGCCGATGTTATAAGTCTCTCCTATTACTCCTTCAGTAACCACTGTATATAAAGCCCGTGCATGATCTTCTACAAACAACCAATCACGTATTTGATCGCCCTTACCATAAATAGGTAATGCCTTCCCATCTAAAGCATTCAAGATAACTAACGGAATCAGCTTTTCAGGGAAATGGTAAGGGCCATAATTATTAGAACAGTTAGTGACTAAAATAGGCAGGCTATAGGTACGATGCCATGCTCGTACTAGATGGTCTGAGCTAGCTTTAGACGCAGAGTAAGGTGAGCTTGGTGCATAAGGAGTAATTTCAGTAAATAAATCATTTGTCCCTTCTAGATCACCGTAGACCTCATCTGTAGAGATGTGATGAAACTTGAATTGTTGCTTTCCTATGTCATCAAGACTCTGCCAGTATTGACGTGCCACTTCTAATAGATGATAAGTCCCTACGATATTAGTATTAATAAACTCAGCTGGTCCATCAATAGAGCGATCTACATGTGACTCTGCAGCTAAATGCATGACAAGATTAGGCTGAAAACTGTCAAATGCTTGCTCTAATGCTTCTTTGTTACAGATATCAATCTGTTGAAACTTATATCTAGCACTCTGTTCAATATCTTTGAGGGATTCTAAGTTACCTGCATAGGTTAGCTTATCGACATTTAAAACTTCATCATCAGTATTATGGATGATATGACGGATAACAGCAGAGCCGATAAACCCTGCGCCACCAGTAACTAATATTTTCATAAAAATCTACTTATTTTCTTAAGTTAAGGACTTAACATACCAAGGCATCGCTTTTTCAATACCTTGAATAATATTAAAATGCGGCGCATAGCCTAACCCATTCTGTATTTTACTAATGTCAGCCTGACTATGACGCACATCCCCTGCTCTAAAATCTCGATAGACTGGTGCTTGAGTGTAGCTAATGCCATTAGTACTTAAATGCTCTTTAAGCGCTGAAAACAGCATATTAAGGGTAGTGCGTCCACCTACTGCCACATTATAAACTTGGTTTTTAGCTTCTTCAGCAGCAGTCGCTGCCAAAACATTAGCCTGCACAGCATTTTCAATAAAGTTAAAATCGCGACTGGTATCGCCATCACCATTGATAAATACCTCATCACCAGCGATCATGGCAGCCGTCCATTTTGGTATTACCGCTGCATAGGCACCATCAGGGGTTTGACGCTTACCAAATATATTAAAGTACCGCAAACCAATAGTATTAAAACCATAAGTACGTGAGAACACATCTGCATATAGCTCGTTGACATATTTAGTCACCGCATACGGCGATAAAGGATTACCAATATTTTCCTCAACTTTTGGCAATGCCGGATGATCACCGTATGTTGAACTACTAGCAGCATAAGTAAAGCTTTCAACATTAGCATCACGAGCGGCTACCAGCATATTTAAGAAGCCTGAGATATTAGTATTATTAGTCGCGATAGGATCAGCGATAGAGCGCGGTACTGAGCCTAGCGCTGCTTGGTGCAGCACATAATCAATGCCTTCACATGCTTTCGAACAGTCAGTTAACTGACGAATATCACCCTCTATAAAAGTAAAGCTTTCCCACTGCTCAGTGCTTACTAAACTTTTTACTTCATCTAAATTGTGCTGAAAACCTGTGGCGAAATTGTCTAAACCCACCACTTTTTGATCAAGCAATAATAGTGTCTCAAGCAAATTAGAGCCGATAAAACCCGCTACCCCCGTAATTAGCCAAGTTTTAGGCGTCTGTACTAATTTTTCTTTCACTTTATGATAGGTTGTCGCTGTCATAGTATTGCTCGCATGCTGTTATTGTAAGACTATATAGGCTTATAGACGGATATCTGTGTCTTCTTTAGCGAATACATATTTTAAATCATAAAGTACGTGACTGGCTTTACCTAAATTTCGAATGTGCCCTGCACCCATAGCGACAAACTCACTGTGAGCCACTGCTAGGATAATGCTGTCATAACTATTGGCCACAGGCTCATTGATAGGATTAATACCGTACTCTCTTTGAGCCTCTATAGTATCTACCCAAGGATCATAAACATCGACTTCGATGTTATACTCTTCTAATTCATGAACAATATCAATGACCTTAGTATTACGAACATCAGGACAGTTTTCTTTAAAACTCAAGCCTAATACCAAAACTTTGGCCCCTTCAACTTGAATACGTTTTTTGATCATGGTTTTGACCAATTGAGTAACCACATACTCGCCCATACTGTCGTTTAAGCGACGACCAGCTAAGATGATCTCTGGGTTATAGCCGATAGCTTGAGCTTTGTGGGTAAGGTAATACGGATCCACACCAATACAGTGACCACCAACTAGACCCGGACGAAACGGTAAAAAGTTCCACTTAGTCCCCGCAGCCTCTAGCACCGCTTCGGTATCGATGTTCATTTTGTTGAAGATAACTGCTAGCTCATTAATCAATGCAATATTGACATCTCGTTGCGTATTTTCGATAACTTTAGCTGCCTCTGCTACCTTAATACTAGGTGCTTTATGCGTACCAGCAGTGATGATTAAGTTGTAGACTTCATCGACAAAGTCTGCAATTTCAGGCGTTGAACCAGCTGTTACTTTCAAGATGTTAGTAACACGGTGCTCTTTATCACCTGGATTAATACGCTCAGGACTGTAACCTGCATAAAAGTCTTGGTTAAATATCAATCCGGAAATTTTCTCTAGTACTGGAATACAGACTTCTTCAGTCGCGCCTGGATATACCGTTGATTCATAAACCACGATATCATTTTGTTTTATTAAGCTACCGATAGCCTCTGATGCTTTGATCAAAGGCGTTAGGTCAGGCTGCTTATAGTCATCAATAGGAGTAGGTACAGTAACAATAAAGAAGTTACAGTCCTTTAACTCGTTGATATCTGAGCTATATCTTAAATGTGTGGCTTCTGCTAGCTCCTCTTCGCTGACCTCTAAAGTATGATCAGTGCCAGCATTGAGCGCTGTGATACGCTCAGCATTTATATCGAAGCCTACTACCGAATGCTGCTTACCAAATTCAACCGCTAGGGGTAAGCCCACATAGCCAAGACCGATCACCGCTATTTTTAGATTTTTAACATTATATCTATCATTAATCTTAGTCATTACTTTCTATTCCATTGCTCTAACGGTCTACTTAGTCGTATTATTAATCAGTGTATTAGCACTATTTTTAGTTGTCTCTGTATGGGGTGTGCCATCCTGATATCCTGCTACAAAACGTTCAAACTGTTGTTTAAGCCAGTCCACATCATGCTGCTCTGCCTTATATTCGAGCTGACATAAAATCGCCTCAATATCCGCTAGCGCAAAGCAATGCTCCATCGCTTGCATAATCAGCGGATGCGGCGTCTGCTGTACATTATCCTCACCGATGATCAGCTCTTCGTACAGCTTCTCACCCGGCCTAAGACCCGTAAAGATGATCTCTATATCGCCATCCGGGTTATACTCATCCTTCGGCTCATAACCACTCAAATGTATCATACGACGTGCGAGATCGATGATCTTCACCGGAGCACCCATATCTAACACAAATACCTCACCGCCTGTCGCCATCGCCCCTGCTTGAATGACCAAATTCGCCGCTTCCGGTATCGTCATAAAGTAACGCGTCACGTCTGGATGAGTGACCGTGATAGGCTTACCCTGCTCGATTTGTTTAGTGAATAGCGGTACCACCGAGCCAGATGATCCTAGTACATTGCCAAAGCGCACCATACTAATACACGTTTGAGTATTATTAGGATCTTGACTAAACCCTTGACAGACCAGCTCTGCTAGACGTTTGGTTGCACCCATCACATTGGTCGGTCTCACTGCTTTATCAGTGGAAATCAGTACAAAAGTTTCGACATTGGCCGCTATCGCTGCTCGAGCGCAATGATACGTGCCTTTGGTATTATTAATAACGCCCTCAAACGGGTTGTGCTCAACAATAGGTACGTGCTTATAGGCCGCAGCATGATAGACTGTCTGAATGCCATAGTCTCTCAGCACCCGTATTAGGTTGGATTCATTGGTAACGTTGCCGATGATAGCGATGACCTCAATGCCTTGATAAATATCTTTACTCGCCACTTTAGCGATAAGCTCTTGATGGACACTATAAAGTGCGTACTCTGATAGCTCATATAATACTAAGCAACGCGGTTTATTTTTAATAATCTGACGGCATAGCTCGCTACCGATAGAGCCGCCCGCACCAGTGACTAGTATACATTTATCTGTAATATTGAGCTTCAATAGACTCTCTACAGGATCTACCGTCTGACGATCTAATACGTCTAGTATATCTACTTTCCGCATACTGCTCACAGTAACCTTGCCATCAACGATTTCTTCTAAACTGGGTAGTTCTTTGATCTGTATAGAGATGCCCGATAGCTTATCGATTATTTGTCTTTTATGAGCTCGACTAATGGACGGCATCGCCAAAAAAATTTGCGAAATTTCTAACTTTGCTACTAGGGCCACTAATTCGTTATCACTATAGATGCGCTTGCCTAGCACATATGCACCAGTTAACTGCGTATCATCATCGATGAAAGCGACTACATTATACTTGTGTGAGTTACGCAGTCCTTCCAATAACTCCTTGCCTGCTTCACCAGCGCCATAAATTAGTACGTTGTCATAACCGTCACTATGATAACGATGCTGACGCTGGCCTTGCACGCGTGCTAATAATTCCCGAATAGTCAGACGACTATTCCAAAGCCAAATAAAAAACAAAAATAGATACAGGATGGGAACCGCACGCGGCACACCTGGTAATAGTCCTAAATACAGCACAGCTTGAGCAATGACAATCAGTACAAAGAACAGCTGCAATACACTACCCATCATTGCATCGAAAAAGCTTCGGGCCACACCTTTGTAGAAGCCAATAATATATAAACCCACTACTGGTATCAGCGCATAAAGTGCGAGCATCAACATATCTATATGGTAATCGACATAACCATAGCGGACAGCAATAGCGCAGAATAGACACATCGCTGATACCATAAAATCAGCTAACATTAGGATGATGCGCTTGGCAATGCGCGGTAAGCTCAGTAAATACCTCGCAGTGCGCTGTGCAAAGCGCATATCAGTTTCAGCGCTGTTCTGAATACCCACTTGATTTATTTCTGTAGACATAATTGACAACTATGTTATTTAAGCTTTACTCATTTATGATAAATTAAAAAAGACTAACTATAAACAATAATTAGCTATTATTGCCGTAAGCATAGCTATAGTGATAGCTATATTTACTCATAAGACCTTGCTGCACATCATTGAGGATAATACCATCAACTTGGATATTGGCTTTGCTCATCTGCTTAATAGCGTAAGCGACCTGCCCTTCTATCGATTTATCATAACGCGTAACCATGAGTACTTTATCCGCATACTGCGACATGATAATAGCATCAGAAGCTGCCAATATTGGTGGTGAGTCTATAACAATATAATCATAATGCTCATTTAGAGCTATCATCATTTGCTCGAACTTATCGCCAGATAGTAGCGATGCTGGGTTTTTCGGGTACTGACCACGTGGCATAAAATCAATATTATCCATTGTAGTTGGATGAATCACAGTGTTTAAAGTGACGTCTTGTGACAAATACTCTCCTAAACCATTGTCTTGAGACATATTGAATAAGCTGTGCAACTCACCTAAGCGCATATCGGCGTCCATAATCAACACCTTTTTATTTAGCTGACTGAATACTTCGGACAAATTAGAAGAAATAAAGGACTTACCAACCCCTGGACTTTCTCCCGTAATCAGTATAACTTTCACTCGCTCACCAACTTTACCAACTTTAGGCATACCGAACATCAAGTTCGTTCTTAAGCTTTTAATCGCTTCATAGCTTAAGCTATTATTGTCAACATGAGCTAATAAACGATTTGGTGATTTCTTATTCTTACGAAGTCGTGTTAACAATGGAGAACGTGGTACTGTGGCAAGCACTGGTACACCAGTTTTGGCTTCCAAGCGTTCAGGATCTTTCACTACATTTCTGAGGAGACTCTTCAGCAGCACAAGCATGGTACCCAACATTGCGCCTAGTAACATTGCCAAGATTATAATCTGTAGCTTTTTAGGTGCGATCGCCTTGAAAGTGTCAATTGGCAAGTCAATAATACGCGCAAAGCCAATTTGTCCTGCCTTAGCAATCTGTAGCTGTTGATAGTTTTTAAGTAGCGTCAGATAAATCTCTCTATTTATCTCTGTATCTTGTGATAACTGCAAGAACTCGCGCTGTATTTCTGGTAATCCAGCAATAGTATTATCAATATTTTTCTTTCTATTATTGAGCACCGCTAACTGCTCATTGATTTGTACTACTAAAGGGTGCTCTTCGGTATAGTAAGTGGTTAAGTCGGCTTTTTTGAGCTTTAACTCGCTAAGCTGAGTATCTATTTGTGAGTTCTCTGTAAGTAGCAGTTCCGCCTCTTTACTGATATCAATAGTGCCGTACTTAATTCGAAATTCGTTAAATATCGCCTCAGAATCTTCTAGTTTCTTCTTAAGTGCTGGAATCTGAGTTTCCATAAACTTAAGTGTTTTGGTCGTCTCCTCAGAGCCGCGCGACTGGTTTTGCCTGACATAAGACTGAATAATTTCTTTGAGTACAAGACTGGTCTGCTGCTGATTATTACCCGTCATAGATAACTCAATAATACCTGTCTGATTACCCTTTTCGGCAACCGACAGCGTGCTATTTATATTACTCGTCGTCACTTGTAGTGATTGCTTAGTAAGGCTAATGGGATGGCTATTAAGAGGAAGGTCGGCCACCGTAATTTGAATCTGACCATCGACACCTTTAAACTGGTTTGGCTGATTCAGCTGACCTTTAAAATCATCAAAACCATTACTAAGCGTAAAACCTGTCTTTGAACGAACTAAAGTAAAAGGTTGATTCAAGTAACCTTGCGAGACATTGAACTGACTAACAAGTGCATTACCGTTCAGTGTTTTTAACATTACACCTTCTGGTGTATGAATAGGCGTATTAATGCGATCATGAACAATTCTATCCATAACGCCTATCTCAGGATCAGCTAAATGGATGCGGAGATGTAATGAATTGATTACCGGCTCTATAATCATACGCGAGCGAATCAATTCAGCTTCCGCCTGAGCTTTACTATCCTCAGAGCCGACCAGCTCTGAGATATCGCCGCCAAGTGCTGAAATTCCTGATGACTTATCGTCGATTTGTATCAACGCATCTGATCTAAAAGTCGGGTTGACATAGCGGCTATAGAGAACACCGATTGCCAGCCCTAATAGAGCAAACAGGACTATTGTTTTCCAACCTCTTAACAAAGCCAACATCAGTGCCATTAAGTCTATTTCATCATTACTCTCTTCGCTAGCAGGCTTAGATAAGTTTTTTGAATCTGTATTCATAAGTGTTTATTCATCGCTTGAAATTAATCATCTGACAGAAAAAGAATCAGCAGACGTCTATTTGATAGATCTTAAGTAATTTTATCAGCCCAAGGTTTAAGACTATCAAAGATATCTTGTCGGGCTTCTTCAAATACTGACAATTCATGTCGATATGGATCAGCAATATCTTGATCGATCCAGTGCCCGATACGGAAAGTTTTACCACGACAATGTGGCCAACGATCCTCAATCCATTTACTCTGACTATCAGACATCGTCAAAATCAAATCAGCATGCCTGACCAAGTCTTCATCAATCTGCTTGGCAATATGATCCGACATATCTATACCTAGCGCTGACATGACGGCTAAGGCATTAGGATCAGCACCATTGCCGACTACAGCTGACAGTCCGGCAGAGTCGATAGTTTTATGTGGATATTGCTGCGTAAGTAACGCTTCAGCAATAGGGCTACGGCAAATATTGCCCACACAAACAACCAAAATATTTTCAAATGCCATAATAATTACCTATAACCCTGAAAGACTTCTTATCGCTGAAGTAGAAGGTAACAGCGAGTTGATAACGCGATTCCAGCGGGTTAAGCCTGTTGGATCAACATAAAGAATGTCATTAGGCTGCATCTCGAAACGATTAGCGAGTGCTAAATTGGTAATCGTTTGCATGTCTACATAATAAATATTAGTACGACGAGACTCTAAATTATCACGTACGACATAGACTTTTGCAGCATTCGCGGTAAACGAATTTAGCCCCTGTGACTCACCAAGTACTTGAGCTAAAGTCAGCCCCTGCTCTAAGATAGGAACAGGCTTTATTTGACCAAACTCTCCTAAAACGTAGACAGTATTACGGCTTTGGCTATTAACATGAATTGAGTCACCATCTTGAATGTAAATCTGGTTCCCTGAAGCACCTACCTGACGCAGATCTTGTAAGCCAATGTTGTAATTGCGACCATTACGATTCAAAACGATACTGTTTGAATCTCCAGTTTCTGTCGCTCCGCCCGCTTTAGAAATCGCACTGTAAAGCGATACTGGCGCATCTTCGATAGCGAACTCCCCAGGCTGTCTGACTTCACCATCAATAAAGAACTTATTACCACGATAATTGATAATTTTGACCTGCGGATCAGAGTACTTTAGATAGCGCTGAAGCTTGCTCTTCAGAGAGGCAGTAAACTGAGGTACACTTAAATTTAAAGCTTTAACTCGACCCACCAAAGGAAACTGTACAAAACCTTCCTGATCTACCGGATAACCTGATGCCGTAGCAGCTGGTGTCATATCTGGATAACCAATCAAATTAATACTGAGGATATCGCCTTGAGAAATACGATATACACTCTTTTTTGAATTAGCAATCAGTTGATAAATGTCATTGCTAGGTCGCGTCACTTGATAATTTGGTAAGGTCGCTAAACTAAGCGGTTGAATATTGAACTGCAAACCATTCTCAGCCGTAAAATCTCCTACAGGAGGTAAATCTCCTGCTTGTAGGCCAGAATTAATTGTTGTCGTCGCGCAACCAGCGGACCATAAAGTTATGAGTAATAAGCTTGATACACTCGATAGCTTAAGTGATTGGCGCATAGTAGAGACCTTTTAAATCTTGATAATATATTCCAATAAACAGTAGTTATCAAAAATAATTGTTATATAAAAAATGACTCCATTTTACATAAAGCCTTATGAAAAACGCTATGTAAAATGAAGCTCATCTATCGAAATAAATCTATTCTAGCACGATTATACGTATCCCATACCCTCTTTACAATTAGAGTTATTTTAGTAACAATTAATTAAGTACACATAATAGTATTATTACTAAAACAGTTCTTGTTCGCGCTAATTGATAATATTTTTTAAAAACGAAAAGACTGCTCTGCAGCTCAATCGTTAAAATTTTTCGCATAACAATTAATAGCTTCTCTCATAGTTGTTCACAGTACTCACCTCTTTTCCCACTTCCAAAAATTAAAAGGCCTCACCATTCATCATAAGAGCAGTGAGGCTTCTTTGTAATTTTTACGCTATGTAAATGTTTCCAAATCTCTTTTTCTAATGAATGAACACTTCACTAGCTTATCTTCCATACTACTCAGCATCATCCAACAGTTTATTAAGCTCGTCCACCATTGGATCGTCAATGATACTGCCTTCTACATAGCTGATTATCTCATCTACAGTCGTCAAATCCATTTCACGAATACCTAAACTGACTAGTTGCGCATTAACAGATTCTAGGCTGTCATTATCTTCAGCGCCATCTAGTAAATCCTCTTCAAATCTACCTCTGACAAACCAGTACATTTTTTCTAGTACGGTTTCTTTTTTGGTCAAAGTAGAATAACCATCACCATAAATAAACAGGTTAAAATGATAAGGTATTTCTACATCATTAATGAAAAATGTACGCTGACACTCTAATGTATAGGCTTGAATCTCTTCATTTTCAGCGCTTTCATCACCTTTGTTGTCGTCATCATATTCAATCGCCTCTTCTATCAACTCACCTAATATTTGATAGTCACCGACTTTGATTTTATGATTATAAATGATAGCAGAGTCTGCGATTGCATCGAAAATAATGGCACTGACATCTAAGGTATGGTTGTCGATATCATAGAATGCTTTTAACGCTGGCAAAAACTCTGTCAGCTCTTCTTCAGGCACTTGAATGAGAAACTGCTGCTCGTATATTTTAATCATATCTTCAGGAGCATAGGTATTAGCAGTATTGGTCTCGTTTCTACCTGTTGGCTGCAAAGGTAAAAAATTATACGGGTTATGTTTGGTCATTCAAAACTGCCTTTTTGCTTAAGTTAAATTTATTAAATGTCTGTGTTGCTCAATCTCTAAAAGCCTTTGAACGTGCTACTATTTTTCAGTACCGTAAGACTTTAGGATTTATGGGCGTATTGTCTCTTATTCAGGCAATTTTAGATAGACAGTTATAAATATACAAGTTCAATCACTTTGCTTTAGACAAACAGTTTAAATAACACAGGCTAAAAAGACGATACTAGCCAGCAGTATCTTGATATCGCCTTCAAGTTTTAATCCAATTTTCACTTTTCTCTAAAGCTACTTACATACCAATTATCAACTTATTTGCTGCCAACCTGATGTTGCATGATGTTCATCTTGATGCGCAAATAAAGGGTGAGCTTTGGCTTCATGTAAACTCAGCACAGGGGTCACACAGACATCCGTTGCTGAAAACACACGTTGCCAATGCTCAAGCGTTTGACTGGCGAATTTTTCCGCGATTGTGTTGGTCGCAGTTTCACTCTCAGGTCTATTGGGCATGATACCAAGTTGCCAGTGTATTTCTTTAAGCGACGGTAGCTCCAATACCTCACATAGCCCTTGCCAAAATTTCAACTCCAAGGAACCAACCGCCATATGCCGCTTATCAGCGGTTTGGTACAATCGATAGCATGGTAATGCACCGCCTAAAAAGTCATGATGCGGCAGTAGAGTGTCGTTTAAGCCATTTCCTGAAAGGCTATTAATCAGTTTGCCTGTGACCTTTGGCATGACCATATGATTGTACAAACTGTGCGTCATGCTAATAGTAATGTGTCGTCCCCTGCCCGTACGCTGCGCGGCAAATACGGCAGCCAACAGTGCTATCACTGCTGTATCACTACCACCTGCCAAATCCGCAAACTGGATATTAGGCATAGCCTGCTCACCCTGCGCTGTTTTTAGCTGATCTAGTACACCGCTCATAGCCATAAAATTAATATCATGACCGGCTTTGTTGGCCCAGTCATGAGTCACTTGAGAGCCACTTTTTGAGTCAGCATTTTCTAAATAAATACCTTCTTTTGCGTAATTGCCTGCTACGCCATAACCAGTAATAGATACCATTACTAGCTTTGGATTGATGGCATGCAAGGTCTTAGCATCTAGCCCCATATCGGCTAGGACACCTGGGCGAAAGCTATCTAGCATCACATCAGCTTCTTTGAGATGTGCTTTTATAGCTTCAATGGCTTTGGGATCATGAAAGTCATGCTTTTCGGTCTTCTTACCGTGGTTTAGAGCTACGAAGAGCTCACCAAATACCCGAGCAGGATCGCCTTGTTTGGGCTCGATTTTAAGGACGTCCGCGCCCAAATCCGCAAGCAAACGAGTGGCAAAAGGCCCAGGTAGGTTACGAGTCAGATCTAACACTTGCAACCCTTGTAGACAGTCCGCCATTTGATCATGATTTGATACATGCATGTCAGTCATCGGAGAACGCCTCGCCTTTGGCTGCCATATCTAGCAAGATTTGAGCAGGCTCAAAACGTTCACCATATTTCGCAGCCAGCTCACGGCTACGCTCAACAAACGCACTCACGCCCATTGCATTGATAAACTGTAGCGTACCGCCATGCTGCGGTGCAAACCCCCAACCAAAGATAGACCCTATATTGGTATCGGCCACTGAGCGCACGACATTTTCCTCATAGCATTTAGCAGATTCATTGGCTTGAATAAACATCAGGCGATCAACCAAATCTTGCTGCGATGGTTGCTCTGACTTTGGTGGGTATAAATTTACCAACTCAGGCCATAGATATTTATCACCCTCTGTTGGATAGTCATAGAATCCTTTGCCATTTTTCTTACCTTCGCGCCCATGCTCATTGACCAGTGTTTTTAGTATTTCATAAAAAGGACGCACTACGATTGGCTTACCTTCGGCTACCATATCAAGTTGCTGCTGTTCACCAACATGTAACGCCAAGCTTAACGACACTTCATCTTGCAATGCTAAAGGCGGCATCGGCATACCTGTTTTCATACCGGCGACTTCGATACTACGCGGATGCACACCCTCTCCTAGCATCGCAATACCCTCTGATACATAGGTGCCAAATACCCGCGAGGTATAAAAGCCATGACTGTCATTGACAACGATAGGTGTTTTACCTATTTGCACAACATAGTCGAAAGCTTTGGCCAATGTTGCATCGTCGGTTTGCTCGCCCATGATAATCTCAACCAGCGGCATCTTATCTACTGGCGAGAAAAAATGCAGACCGATGAACTGGTTTGGTCGCGTGCTGGCTTTTGCCAATCCAGTAATAGGTAGCGTTGAGGTATTAGAGGCATAAACGGCCGTGCTTGAAATCACTGCTTCGCTTTGCTGGGTACACTTGCCTTTAATTTCTCGGTTTTCAAACACTGCTTCGATAATAAGATCACAATCTACCAAATCACCATAAGAAACTGTTGGCGTGATGCGTTCTAAGAGAGCTTGTTTTTTCTCTTCGGTAGCACGCTTTCGGCTAATGGCTTTATCCAAAATACTAGCAGAATACGCTTTGCCTTTTTCAGCATTGACAATATCCGTGTCCAATAAGACAACGTCTATACCTGCTTTGGCAGTGACATAAGCAATGCCTGCGCCCATCATGCCAGCACCCAAAATACCGACTTTTTTAGTTTGGGTTCGCTCAAACCCTTGAGGCCGAGACTGACCTTTTTTGATGCTATTTAGCTGAGTCCATAAGGTGTTGATCATGTTTTTAGATTCAGTAGACATCACGCAAGCGGCAAAATAACGCGACTCAATTTCAAGCCCTGTATCGATATCCACTAGGCATCCTTCAAACACACAAGACATAATGTGAGTAATCGCTGGATAGTTGCCATGTGACTTTTGATTGGCCATGGCTGGGGCGATAGAGAATATAGGAACCACCTTTGGATGCTTACTATCGCCGCCAGGAATTTTAAAACCTTTCTTATCCCATGGCTGCTGAGCGCTTGGATTACTTTGAATCCAGTCTTTTGCTTGCTTCAGCATATCTGCTTGATCAGTGGCTATTGCATCAATAAGTCCAATGTCTTTTGCCGCTGCTGGTCGTAATTCTTTACCTTGAGTCATTAGCTCCAGTGCTACTTGAATACCGACCAATCGCGGTAAGCGCTGAGTACCACCGCCACCAGATAACAAGCCTAATTTTACCTCAGGCAAACCAAGCTTGGTCTTGGGCGTGTCAATGGCAATACGATAATGACATGCCAGTGCAAGCTCTAAACCACCGCCTAATGCGGTTCCTGTCATAGCAGCGACGACAGGTTTGCCTGAGGTCTCAAGCTTGCGCAAACTCCCTTTGAGTTCTTCGGTCAGTGCAAATGCTTGCTCCGCTGTCTCAATCTTACTTAATTGATCAATATCTGCACCAACCACAAAGGTTTCTTTGGCCGATGTGAGAATCAAGCCTATGGCGGCGTCATCATTGATGAAACTATCGACCATCGTGGCAAATGATTCTGTAAAGCCATCACCGATGACATTCATTTTGCGTTTGCTTTGGTCAATCGTGACGGTGACGATACCATCGTCATCACGCTGAGCAGAGAAGTTTTCTAGTACATTAATGGCTGTTACGCTATCTGCTGTCTGGTTATTTGTCATCATTTTCATCCCTTAAATGACTCTTTGTATATTGCGTTTTAGTCTAATTGGTTTTCAGGTATATTTTAGAAAGAAGTTAAACACGCTCAATAATGGTGGCAATTCCCATACCACCGCCCACGCATAACGTAATCATAGCTGTCTGTAGGTCTCGGCGTTCTAGCTCATCAAGGACAGTCGTCATCAGCATCGCGCCTGTTGCTCCAAGCGGATGACCCATGGATATTGCACCACCGTTGACGTTGACGATATCAAGCGAGATTCTAAAATCATCAGCGGTATTCATCGGCACAGCAGCGAAGGCTTCATTAATCTCCCAAAGGTCTATATCAGAAGCTTGCATGCCCGCTTTGGCGAGGGCTTTTTGGCAAGCTGGCGTCGGGCCTGTCAGCATAATGGCAGGCTCTGAGCCAATGACTGAGGCCATCGTGATTTTGGCGCGTGGTTTTAGCCCTGCTTTTTGACCAGCCACCGCGCTACCAACCAAACAAATAGCAGCGCCGTCGACGATGCCTGAAGAGTTGCCTGCATGATGCACGTGATTGACGGTTTCAATCGTGGTATATCGGTCTAATATCACACTATCAAAGCCCATTTTTCCCGGCATAATAAAAGAAGGTTTAAGACCCGCTAAAGTCTCGACGTTGGTATTAGGGCGGATGGTTTCATCTTTATCCAATAGCATCATGCCGTTGAGATCGGTGACAGGGACGACAGACTTGTCGTAATAGCCTTTCTCCCAAGCCTGTGCCGCGCGGCGATGCGACTCGGTGGCAAAGGCATCGACATCACTACGACTAAAGCCTTTGAGCGTCGCGATGGTATCTGCACCTACTCCTTGCGGTACAAAATGCGTCGCTTCATTGACACGTGGATCCATGTACCAAGCACCGCCATCAGAGCCCATCGGCACACGGCTCATAGACTCAACGCCGCCTGCCACGACCATGTCTTCCATACCTGACATGACTTTGGCCGCTGCTAGGTTGATAGACTCCAGACCAGAGGCACAAAATCGAGACAAGGTAAGACCTGCCACATTTTGTGCCCAACCAGCATCAATCACAGCGATACGGGCAATATCAGAGCCTTGCTCACCCACCGGTGTTACGCAGCCAAGCACCACATCGTCTACTAAACTGGTATCCAAATTATGGCGCTGCTGCATCTCTTTTAGTAAAGTTCGTGTCAGCCAAATCGGTGATGCCTGATACAACGAACCGTCCTTTTTGCCTTTGCCACGTGGCGTGCGGATAGCGTCATAAATGTAAGCGGTCTCAGTCATAAAAAATCCTTTTTTTATTTTTTAAATAAACAATAATTATCGTAGTCTTATAATATAAGCGTCTACATAAATCGTGAAGCCAGCTCTTTCATAATTTCATTGGTACCGCCATAGATTTTTTGCACGCGCGCATCAGCATATAAACGAGCGATAGGATACTCTGTCATATAGCCATAGCCACCAAACAGCTGCACACATTCGTCGATGACTTCGCACTGTTTTTCGGTGACCCAATATTTGATTAATGAGGCATGCGGTACAGAGAGTTTGCCATCTAACATCGCATCCACTGCCGCATCACACATGGTGCTGGCAGCGAGATAATCGGCATAGCACTCCGCCATCTTAAAGCGGGTATTTTGAAACTTCCAAATAGGCTTGCCAAAGGCTTCTCGACCTTTTACGTAGTCTAGCGTTAAGTTGATCGCTAACTTCATCGAGCCGACCCCTGACAGCGCAATGATTAAACGCTCACGCGGCAACTCCTGCATCATTTGGATAAAGCCCATACCTTCTACCGTACCCAATAGATTTTTTTGCGGCACACGTACATTGCTAAAGAACAGCTCTGAGGTATCCTGCGAGGTCAGACCAATCTTATCTAGGTTACGTCCACGCTCAAACCCTTCTACTTTATCCGTTTCTATAATGATAAGTGAGACGCCTTGCGCACCTTTTTCACGGTCTGTTTTGCATGCTAATAAGATAAGATTGGCATGCTGACCATTGGTAATAAAGGTCTTAGAGCCATTGATAATGTAGTCATCACCATCTCTTACCGCATAGGTTTTGATGTTTTGTAGGTCGGAGCCAGTACCAGGCTCGGTCATGGCGATGGCACCGATATATTCACCTGTTGCCATTTTTGGTAGCCACGCTTGTTTTTGTTCCTCAGTACCATGGTCTAAAATATAAGGCGCGACAATACCTGAGTGCACCATACCGCCAAATCCCGATTGATTGGCCTCAGTCTGTGCGTAGATAAGCGCCGCTTCATGACCAAAATCCCCGCCGCCGCCGCCATACTCGCTTGGTATCGCTGCACACAGAAACCCCATTTCGCCTGCCTCTTCCCACGCAGCGCGATCAATCATGCCATTTTTACGCCACTGCTCATCTTTGGGATCCCAAGATTGAAACATTTTTAAGGCGCTGTCGTACACCATCTGATGCTCTTCGGTCATCCAGTTTGGGGTGAATTTTTCGATACTCATGATGTCTATCCTTGACAAGGTGGAGTGAATAACAACTATATAGTCAAATCTATATAAGTCCGCTACATCGTCATCCTCGCTAAGCATACTAATGTATAACTTGCACTCGGTTTCCTTGTATCGAAATTATATTGAACTGACTATAGCTAAGTCGTTTTAAAAAATTTATGGTAATTCCTATTACCGTTATAAACATACTATAAATTCTTTGTATTTGCTAACATATGAGTCTTATACTAGGCTACGAAAAACCACTTCGCAATCAATTAAATAAAAATGGTAATTTACATTACTTATTAATTTAATCACGTTAAACTATCGAGCAAATTATTTAACTGGTAGGACGTATTAGATAGCCAATACTTTAAGAAGCAATAAATATGAAAACATCTCATCAGTCAGACAGCTTTACGCAAACTCGATCTCTAGCGCCCCTATCCGATATGCGGCCCGCAACTTTGGATAAAATTGAACAGGCCGTTCGTAAGGTCTTTGCAGGATTTGATGCGAATGAGGTGACGATGGCGCAGATTGCAAAGTCTGCAAACGTCTCTTTGCAAACGCTCTACAAGTACTTCGGTGATAAGCAAACGCTGTTTTATACTATAATGGATATTGTGCTCGGCAGATTAGCCGCTAGAATTATGGATCATTTGCAAGGGATTGATAGCGTACAAGATCGTCTACGTAAGACGTTGTGGGTCTGCTTTGATTTTGTCGACTCGCATCCAGATGCGGTGATGGTGCTGTCTTCTGTTTCGGCATCGCGTATACGTAATATCGCAATCTATGAAAACAAAGAGTTAATTGGCGCGTTTTTAGCGGTATTAGAAGATGGGCAAAATCGTGGGGTGCTCAATGATACTGTTCCACTGCACATACTCTTCGATGTGTTTATGGGGTTCATCAGTCGACTTGGTTTAATGCATACCATTCGCCAAACAGAAACACCGTTAAATGCAGAGTTTGATGCGCTATTTGTGATTTTATGGCGCGCCATCTCTAAGCCTGAAGCTTAAAATGAATTTTATAAAACTGATATTTAGCAGTGTTTGACTTTTAGAATAAAACATAACGTAAAAAACCAAAAAGCCCCACGATAAAGTGAGGCTTTTTTATACTTATTTTTCAGTCAATGTCATTAACAGCTCGCGCTGCTTGTACACTCAAAACTTTTTAGATACTGCTAGATTTTGGCAATCCATACTCTGCATGATCGACCACGTGGTTGTTTTGTTCAATAGTCAGTCGATAACCTTTGATGATACCGTCGTATGGCAAACTGCCCTCATACTGCTGATAATGCTCGCAAATGCTGTCTTGAATCACTAATTTACGTGTAGCATCGTCTAGTTTGGCAAAGCCACTAGGTAAATGCACTTGCGCAAAACGTGAAGCCGCGCCACGAGACATCCAGTTATCGGCACTCGCAAACGTGAAATCTACTTCCGCTCGTAAGCTATATCTAGGTAGCGTATTAGAGTAGTTCTCCAAGTCGTATTTAATTTGAGCAATATCTTCTGCGAATGGCTGATACGGTATCTCAAGTACGGCAAACAATTTTGCTAAAAACTCATCAGCGGTAAAGTGCTTGTCCATATAGCTACCATCAAGCCCAAGGAATTTGCTCGACAGTACATGGCGCAGGCGGTCATAGGCAGGTATGGTGTGTTTAAGAGGATAGCCCATTTGCTTGACGATATCTTGCGGGCGCAGCTCAAGCGACTCTATTTGATTGATAATATATTGCGCTAGAGAATGGCGTGGGTGATAACGACGGGTATATTTAGATGGGTTAGCAATGTGGCTCATGATATTGAACACCTTAGACTCCTGTTACTCCGACGAAAAAGTATGATATACGCCCAAATAGGCAAAAAATCAGGCACAAATGAGGTTGTCGGAGTACAGGCTCATGCGCTTTACCAGAGTTGTTTTATATCGTGCTGGAAGTTGCAAGGTTTGTCACGCCGCCATTAGACTATTGTCATGGTCGGCAATAACAAAACTGTTAAACCCACGATAGATCGTTCAACGATGATAGCACATCAGGTGATAAAAAATAAATACCGATATGTTTACTTACTTTCATTTTTAAGTACTGCTTTTTAAGGTATGTAAAACCTTCTCCTCTTGGCCAAAATATGTCACCAAGATGACGGAATTTGAACTCTCAATCTCTATAATCAAACAACTTTTATATTAAGCCATGAATTAACAATCTTTATCAAAAAACACCTTTCACGATTGACGTGGGCTTGCTATCTTGCCCCGCAAACCTTGTATTCTAATTAAGCCTGCCCCACTTTGACCTATCACACGTAGTATTCGCATCTGTATTGGATTTTATGACACATAACCTTGAGGCTAGCTCAAACGCTCGCCGAACTCAGTATTTTCAAGTATTTTTGATGGGCGTTAGTGCCTTTATTATGAACACCACAGAATTTGTTCCTGTGGCGCTGTTGAGCGACATTGCCCAAGACTTCTCCATTACGACGGCAGAGACTGGCTGGATGTTGACACTCTATGCTTGGATTGTCGCAGCGATGTCATTGCCACTAATGCTATTGACCAGTCGATTTGAGCGCAAACGTTTACTCTTAGGGCTTTTTGCCGTATTTATCGCCAGTCACGTGCTATCTGTATTTGCATGGAGCTTTAATGTGCTGCTCATTAGTCGGGTTGGGATTGCGTTATCGCATGCGATATTTTGGTCGATCACAGCCGCAATCGCAATACGCGTGGCACCTGAAGGCAAAAAAGCCATGGCGCTGAGCGTGCTAGCAACTGGTACATCATTAGCAATGGTATTGGGTGTGCCGCTGGGGCGTTTAATTGGGCAGTGGTTTGGCTGGCGAGCGACATTTGGCGGTATTGGCGTCATTGCCTTAGTCGTATTTGTTCTACAAGCGAGGCTCTTACCTACGTTGCCTAGTATGTTTGAAGGGACTTTTAGAAAGATTCCAGAGCTACTGAAAAACCCATTATTGGTCTGTCTATATTTGTTTATCTTGCTCGTCTTTACAGCACACTATACGGCTTATTCTTATATAGAGCCGTTCATGCGCCAAGTCGGTAATATCAGTGAAAACGCTGCTACTTTTGTACTGTTACTATTTGGTGCGGCAGGCATTGCAGGCAGTGTGATATTCAGTCACTGGGGTGATAGATTCAATACTAGATTGATGCTGATAGCGACCATACTGATTCTAGTATCTATGCTCACCCTATTGTTGGCAGTGACCTCTGTATGGGCACTGAGCTTTATCGCCTTACTGTGGGGCGCAGCGCTCATGCTACTGATTATCTCAATGCAGGCCAAAGTCATCATGGTCGATGTCAATGCGCAAGACATGCTGATGTCGATGTTCTCAGGTATTATCAACTTAGGAATTGGTACGGGTGCGCTATTCGGTGGTTATGCCGTAACGCACATTTCACTGTCTAGCGTAGGATACACGGGTGCGGCTATCGCAATTGTGGCGTTATTCTTAATGCTATTTATGATAAAGCGTTTTCCTGAATTGAGTAAGCGACTTGGCTAAATTAAATTCGCCCATTCAGATATAGCGAGTAATTTAAACGCTTTGTAAATGATTTAAAATAGTGACGTGTACAAGAAAATGGTGATGTCACAGTATAGACTTTCAACACTTGCTCCCCTTCTTTTCAGGACTCAAAAATTTGTAAAAATAAGAAGATATTATTTCGATGTTACAATCAAAATGATTGCTAGCTTTTTAAAAAATAGCTACACTCGATTGACAAACTATTACATTGATGACAAGGAAGTCGCTATGCCTCGTAATACCTCTCGTTCTAGAGTTGGTCATACTACTCTCAAAATTTTCACCAAAAGCATACTGGCTATCAGCCTATCTATCGCTGGTATTTCTCATGCAAATGCCTATGACAGTGTCACCTTTTTTGGTGATAGCCTGACCGATGGTGGCTATTTTAGTTCCATAACTCAGGGTAACTTGGGGCTTACAGAATCAGGTCAATTTACTACCAATCCTGACAATACATGGGCAACCTCATTTGCTGAGCAGCTAGGAACAACCTCTGTTCCCATTGTCTATCTTGGAAATCAGACTGGTAATAACTACGCCATTGGTGGCGCGCGAGCCGGTGAAGAAGTTATAAATACAGATTTTGGATTCCCAGTGGATATAGCCTCCGCTAAAACTCAAACAAACAATTATTTAGCCAATAACAATGTAGATCCTAATGGCCTATATGTCGTGTGGGCAGGGGCAAATGACCTGCTGGCTGCGGCGGACCCTGATAATAATGCCCAAGCTACCATACTTGGCGCAGTAGCCAGCCAAATCGAGACAATTAACACACTAAAAGATAATGGCGCAAACTACATTTTAGTACCTAATATCCCTGATGTCGGTCTAACCCCTAGATTCACTCCAGACCCTGGTCTTGAAGGTCAAGATCTTATAGATGCGTTGACAGCCCAAGCATCTGCAACTGGTGCAGCCAGTCTCTACAATCAGTTTATGCTTAGTGGCGTCGCAGGTACTGGGGCAAATATCATACCGCTCGATGTGTTTAGCTTATCAAAAGCGATAATTGCGTCACCTACTCAGTATGGTTTTACTAATGTCACCGATGAGGCTTGTGGAGATGCCAGCTCTCTCACTTGCGGCCGTGATACTCTTATAGAAACAAATGCCAACGAAACCTACTTTTTCGCTGATGGCATTCACCCGACTGGTCAAGCGCATCAACTGATCGCTGACTATGCAAACGCTGTAGTCACAGCGCCTAGCCTAATCGGTGTATTGCCTCATATTGCAACGACAACCGGACTTGCAACCAATGAGCGCTTACAGTCACACGTCAATCAAATCCAGAGCAGTGAGCAAAAACCTGCCCGTACACTATGGGCCGTCGGCGAAGTTGCTAATCAAGAAATTGCAGGGTTTGATGGTGATAATAATACTCAAGTATTGCTTGGCGTAGATTTTGCTCATCCTAACTCAGCCAATGCGGTGACAGGCTTATACGGCAACATTACCCAGAAAGACTTTGAAAACTCAGACGTTGGTACAGGTTTGAGTGATATTGATCTGGGAGAAGTTGGTTTTGGTGTCTATCACAGCAACAAGTTTGGCGGTTTACAGATCAATGGTGCTGCAGGATTTGGCAACATGGATGTCGATGTCACACGTGCTGTGACACTAGGCAGTAACCAACAGCAGTTTAAGTCAAATGCTGATGGCAAGCGCTTTTATGCCAACTTGCAGGCAGGCTACCCAATGCAAGTGAGCAATATTGCCATTACGCCTTATATCGGTGCAACAGCTAGCCGCGTAAAAATCGACGGACTCAAAGAAAAAGAGATGTCTGGCATTGCTATGCAGTTCGATGAGCAGAAATACTCTACGACATATGGCAAGCTTGGTCTTAAAGCCAGTCATAGTTTGATGGAGAACCTCAACTTATTTGGTGACATTCATTACCAAAAGCAGCTGAGTGACAATCGCGAAGCGGTAACCGCACGTTTGAATACGCTACCAAATATCAGCTTTGAGACGCCTATGGTCGAAACTGATGATGATAATGTTGCTATGACACTTGGCCTATCTAGAAGCTTTGGTCTATTGAATGCCAACGCTGGTGTCACACATTCACAAGGTAATGACGATGACTCAACCAGCCTATTTGTTGGACTTAATGGTGCATTCTAAATAAGTCGTTAATCTAGAATAATGGTATAGGTGATAATTAATCGCCTATACCATTCTAAATTCAAAAAAACCTCATAGCCTATTACAGCTTTTGCTCTATAAGTTTTCTACTGCACAACTTCTCAACGACAAAATCTAATATCACAAACTCTCTAAAAATCTACTTTACCGCGTAAAGCCTTTGTCTTACCGCGCTGGGTCTTTTTATCTACCCGTTTACGTTTGGCATTTCTGCTTGGCTTGGTCGGCCTTCTCGTTTTATTAACGTAAGTGGCTTTGGTGATAAAGCTTTGCAAACGCTCAAGCGCATCTATTTTATTGCGCTCTTGCGTTCGAAACTGCTGCGCCTTGATAATTAGTACGCCTTCCTTTGTTATTCGGCTATCTTTGCTATTTAGCAGTCGCTGCTTGTACTCATCGCTCAGACTTGAGTTGTTAATATCAAAACGCAAGTGAATGGCAGAAGATACTTTGTTGACATTCTGCCCCCCTGCGCCTTGCGCTCGTATGGCACTGATCTCTACCTCATTATCATTGAGACTGATATTATTATTAATGAAAATCATAGTATGCTGTTATCGAATATGAATGGATATGGTTTATGATAAAGCATTATATAGTCAATACTCTATAAATTAGGTACGGTGTCAGTCTCGCTTAGTATACTGCTTGTAATACTCTCACTCGGCTTTCTAGGGCGTGTTCTCATTTTAAGAATGGGGATGAAAATGAGATAAATCGCAGTCAAACAAGGAAAATAGCGCAGATAATATCGAGATATTAGTCAGCTATTTGACGCCATTTGGCAAGATTTAGCCATTTTTAACCCATTTAGATAACTATCGATTGAATTGAGGACACGCCCTAGTATCTAAATTATATTGAACCGACTGCTTATATTTAACTAAACATGAATTGGTCTGTTACTTTGCCAACAGTTGACGACTGCGCTCAATCACTGGCGCATCTACCATCTCGCCATCTATTTTGAATACTGCCTGCCCGCTTCGCTCATACTCCTCGACTACACGCTGTGCAAATAACAAAGTCTCATCTGTTGGTTGCAATGCTTGTTGCACAACCGCCACTTGCTTGGGATGAATACACAGCATTCCTGACATCCCCATTTGTGACCATAGCTGTACTCGGGCTCTTAGCCCTATCTGATCATTAAAGTCAGGATAAACCGTATCGATGGGCGCTGCTAACTCATGTACTTTAGATGTCAAAATCAACTGATAGCGGGTTTGATTGGCAATGATATCAGCAGCAGGCGTTCCTACTTGTACTTGCAAATCGTTGCACAGATCTAAAAATCCATAACTAAACGCGGCCAACCCGACTGCTTTTGCCATATTATCGAGTTGATACAATCCTATCGCACTCTCAATCAGTGCAATCACAGGTAAATTGGTAAGCTGATGTACGTTATTAATATCTTCTGCTTGCTCAGCTTTGGCCAATAATACTCCCGCTAAATGTGGCATCTTCTGACAGAGAACTATGTCTTTGAAAAATTCTTCGCTACCTGACTTATTAATACGCACCCAAATCGGCTGATAATCTGCACTGTCATAATATTGCTGTAATGCTTCGCGGGCAGCTGCCTTGCTTTCTAAAGCCACTGCATCTTCTAAATCGACAATAACCGCATCTGCCCCACTAGCAAAGGCTTTCGCTACTCTATCGATGCGAGTCGCTGGCACAAACAGCCATGTTTTATTTTGAGAAATTATATTTATTTTATTTTTGATAACTGAATCCATGCGTGACCCCATTATATTGTCCAAGTAGCGATTAGCAGCTTTATTATGCCATTATATCGCTGATCCCCATTCAAAATTAGTCATTCATTCTATAGCACAAAACTAAGGCTACTTAGATATTCAATTAAAAAAAACCGCATGAAAATAAATCTCATGCGGTTCTTCATAGTAAATTTTTTTTGAGCTTATATGCTGTAGTTTACTAGTTAAGCTAGCATACCACCATCGACCACGATCGTTGCGCCTGTGGTATAACTTGAGGCATCAGATACTAAGTATAATACCGTACCAGCCATTTCATCAGGATTCGCAACACGTCCTAGCGGAATCGAGTGTAGTGCCATTTTTAAGACTTTATCGTTAGTCGTCAACGCAGAGGCAAACTTAGTATCCGTCAAACCTGGCAATAGCGCGTTGACACGGATATTAAGTGGGCCACATTCTTTAGCAAAGGCTTTGGTCATACTGATGACTGCCGCTTTAGTAATTGAGTAGATGCCTTGCTTATCGCCTGCTACTAAACCATTGACCGATGCGGTATTTAAGATGACACCGCCACCCTGCTCTTTCATCATTTTGCCAGCGGCAGTCGACATAAAGAAGTAACCACGGATATTAACTTCAACCGTTTTATCAAAGGCGGCTAAATCCGTATCTAAGATATGACCATAGTAAGGGTTGGCTGCAGCGTTATTAACTAAGATATCGATTTGACCAAATTCACTTTTGATATGCTCAAAAATTGCGTCAATTTGCTCCATGTCTCCTACGTGACAAGCAAAAGCACTGGCCTTATGACCGTCAGCTTTGATGCTATCAGCAACTGCTTGGCAAGCATCGATTTTTCGGCTTGAGACAATCACATGTGCGCCTCTTGATGCCAATAAACGAGCAATAGACTCACCAATACCACGGCTAGCACCAGTTACTAGAGCAATCTTACCGGTTAAATCAAATAAATCTTTCATCATTATTCCTTATATTTTTATAAATTTTATATTCTCTAACAATCATTCTTAAACACTGAATTCATGTATCTAAATTTGGATAACTAAACGCAGATAATCGCTGTCATGTCTAACAGCGATTATCGAGCACTAATAAATTGAATGATGAGCGCCCAATTGTCACAGTTACGCTAACATACCACCATCAAGTGTAAAGGCATGACCATTCATAAAGGTACTTTCATCGCTGGCTAGCCACGCAATCGCACTAGAGATTTCATTTACATCTCCTAGACGGCGCAGTGGACTGGCCTTAATCGTTGCTTGCTGTGTACGCTCATCCATCGTTGCCATCGTATTGCGTACCATTGGCGTATCAATGAAGCTTGGGCATACCGCGTTAAAACGAATGTTGGCGCGCGCGTACTCATGAGCAGCAGATTTGGTCAGACCCATAACCCCATGTTTAGCAGCACTATAGGCTGATAGCATCGGTGCTGAACGCAGACCTGCAATAGATGCCACGTTAATCACATGACCACCACCATTTGGTATCATACAGTTGACGGCGGCACGCATACAGTGCCAAACGCCTTTTAAGTTCACTGCGATATTACGATCAAAGTCATCATCACTCAGCTCATGCATTGGTGACGGCTTGTGGTCAATACCAGCGTTGTTTACCACTACATCTAGGCCGCCAAGCGTTTCTACTGCAAAGTCGAACAACGCACGCACTTCATCGCCACTGGTCACGTCTACTTTTTTGAAGACGATACTGTTGCCAGCGTCTTGACCTTGCTTGGCAACCGCTTCGCCCATCTCTTCTGCCATATCACCGATCACGACTTTTGCGCCGCGACTGGCTAGCAATAATGCGCTTGCCGCTCCGATGCCTGATGCACCGCCAGTGATCAAAATTCTTTTACCCGTTACATCTGATGCAATTCCGTTTGTATTCAGTGTCATGATCTATCCCTCTACCTTAAGTACTAGTTTGCCGAAATTTTCACCGTTAAAGAGCATCATCAAAGTATCAGGGAACGTCTCGATACCTTCAACGATATGGTCTTTAACTTTCATATCACCTGACTGAATCCAGCCAGCGATATCCTTCATTGCGATTGGATATTCTTTGATATTATCGAATACTACGATGCCTTCCATGCGAGCACGATTGACCAATAATGATAGATAGTTCGATGGGCCTTTTACTGCTGTGGTGTTGTTATATTGACTGATAGCTCCGCAAATAACGATACGCGCATGCAAATTAATCTGAGTAAGTACGTCGTTTAAGATATCTCCGCCTACGTTGTCAAAGTACACATCGACGCCGTCTGGGCAGGTTTTCTTTAGTGCTTTTTTCACATCTTCGTTTTTGTAATCAATTGTCGCATCAAACCCAAGCTCATCGACCAAGAACTTGCATTTTTCAGCGCCGCCCGCGATACCAACGACTCGGCAGCCTTTAATTTTGGCAATTTGACCGACCAAGCTACCAACCGCACCAGCAGCTCCTGATACCACTACCGTCTCGCCTGCTTTTGGCTGACCCGTTTTTAGAAGACCAAAATATCCTGTCATACCTGGCATACCGAGGACGCCTAAGTAGTAAGACAGCGGCGCTAGACTTGGGTCAACTTTATGTAGACCTGTGCCATCACTGACCGCATACGACTGTACGCCGTCGTGACCTGCGACATAGTCACCTACTGCAAATTTTTCATTTTTACTTTCAATCACTTCACCCACAGTACCGGCGCGCATAACTTCACCAATTTGTACTGGTGCAATATAAGATTTGGCATCGTTCAACCAACCACGCATCGCCGGATCGATAGAGATGTATTCAACCTTAATCAGTAGCTGACCATCGGTGATAGTCGGTATTTCTGTCTCGGTATAATCCCAAGTTTCAGCGCTTGGCTCGCCTACTGGTCTTGCTTTTAGGCGCCATTGTTTGTTTATCGTTGTCATGTCTCTTTCCTTAGAGTTGTCCTTAGAACCAGTCCGCTTGCATATCAGTGCAAACCGAGTTGGTGTTGGTTAATAATTCGATGTCGCGTTTAACTAATGGTAGTTCCCAATCAATGAAGTATTTAGCCGCTTGTATCTTGCCTTTGTAGAAGTTTTGCTGCTCGACATCTTGCGTCGTACTTAGTAGCTGCTCGGCTTTACTGGCTTGGCGAATCCAAATCCAGCTCAGTACAATTGAGGCAAAAATATTCATTAGTGCTTGAGCATTACCAGTCAATGTCAGCGCTTCTTCTGTCTGCAACACTTTGCCCAAATGCACGAGCACTTCATGCAACTGACCCATATAAGGCATCAGTTTGCCTGCAAGTTGCGCGCTCTCAGGCGTAGTGATGCTTTCTAAATCTTTTGTGATTTCACGTTTTAAGATTTGAATGCCTAACCCACCTTTTTGCCATAACTTGCGGAATGACAAATCTAGCGCCTGCACACCATTTGTGCCTTCATGAATAGGGTTTAGACGATTGTCACGCCAAAATTGCTCAGCTTGATATTCACGCGTATAGCCCGCGCCGCCCAATACTTGAATACCTAAATCATTGGCTTTTGGACCATATTCAGATGGCCATGCTTTTAGCACTGGCGTTAGCAAATCTAATAGTTCGGTTAGCTCATTTTTTAGTGTTTCGTCTTCACAGGTATTGATACGGTCAATTAGGTTTGAGCCATATAAGCACAAGGAGATGCCACCTTCAGAATAGGCTTTTTGTGCCAATAGCATGCGCTTTACATCACCATGCTGAATAATAGCCGTTGCATCATCTTCAGGCTTATTGTTTGGCGCAATGCGACCTTGTGTACGGTCTTTGGCATAATCTAGCGAATACTGATAGCCGCGATAACCAATCATAGAAGCGCCAAATCCAACTGCGATACGTGCCTCATTCATCATCTTGAACATATAGCGCAAGCCAAAATGCTCTTCGCCGATCAAATAACCATGACAATCGCCTTCATCACCGAAGCTCAATGCTGTAGAAGTCGCACCTCTATAACCAAGCTTATGAATCAGTCCAGTCAGATGTACATCGTTACGCTCGCCAACAGACAAGTCAGCGTTCAAGCGATACTTAGGCACGGCAAATAAAGAGATACCTTTAACACCGCCTGGACCACCTGGCACTTTGGCCAATACCAAATGCACGATATTGTCAGACAGCTCATGATCACCTGCTGAGATATAAATCTTGCTGCCTTTGACGCGGTACGAGCCATCTTCTTGTTTTACAGCGATAGTCTTGATATCGGCAAGTGATGAGCCTGCATGTGGCTCGGTCAGTGCCATGGTGCCAGTAAATTCACCAGTCAGCATGCGCGGCATAAAGGCTGCTTTGATATCATCACTAGCAAAATGCGAGATGACGTTGATTGCCGCAGTGGTCAGAAATGGATAGGCGGTCGTTGATGGATTAGCTGCCATAAAGTATCCTGCCACAGCTGTCATCACTGTCTCAGGTAACTGCATACCACCGTCTTCAAAACTATAACGACCAGCGATAAATCCAGACTCGCGGAACGCATCAAAAGCGACTTTCACATCGTTTATCATGCTGACTTTTTTACCATCGAACTGCGGCTCGTTCTTATCTGCGATATGGTTGTGCGGTAAAAATAAATCTGTCGCAATCTTATTTGCCGTCTCTAATACAGCATCAAATGTCTCGCGGCTATGTTCTGAGAACTTTGCGTGCTCGGTGAGTGATTCTGTGCCTAGCACATCATACAATTGGAAAGGTAATTCAAAATCGTTTAGGAGGGTATCTGCGGCCATAGTATTCTCGTTAACTGATTAAATGTGGTTATCAATTGATATTAGTCTAATTTGACACCTGTCCGTATTGTCATTTATGACATAATTATGGTCAAATAAGACATAAAAAGAGTATTTAACCAGTCAAAATCAACCAAATAATGGCTATTTTGGTAAGTACAGCAAAGGAAACGAGTGACTTATGCCCTATTTCAAACCTTTTAAAATGATTATTCTTGGCTTCGATGGTGTGCTCGGTAGTGTGCTCTCTGGCGCATTGGACTTGTTTTCATTCACGGGGGTCAGTTGGCAGCGCTTTTCAAATGAGTCTGTAGAGCCACGGTTTAATGTGCAAATCGCAAGCTTAGGTGGTGGCGATATTAGGTGCAGCAATCGGTTAATCATGCAAGCCCACTGCGATATTCGAGACGTAACAGAGTGCGATTTATTGCTTGTGCCAACCATTGGCGACTCTATTGATAAGGTGTTGACGCAAAACAGTGAGCTACTTCCGCACTTAGTACGGCTTGCAAATACCAAGGCCGATATAGCAAGCAATTGTAGCGGAGCATTTTTTTTGGCAAAGGCGGGATTATTAGATCATAAGATAGCCACCACACACTGGGGCTATGCCAATAAGTTTAAGGCAGATTTTCCATTGGTGGACTTACAAGAGAATCAGTTTGTTACCCATTCAAGAAGCGAGTCAACAAACCAGTCGGGCAATATATTTTGTGCAGCTGGCGGCAGCGCCTTTTATGATTTGGGGCTATTATTAATAGAGCGTTACTGCGGACGTGAGATTTCTACACAGGTGGCAAAAACTCAAATTATTGATAGTAAAAGAGGCAGTCAGAATAGCTATACTAATGTGACCTTGCACAAGCCGCATTCCGACCATTTGATTAAACAAGTCCAAGAATATATCGAAGAGAACTTTCAACATTCTTTGCAGGTCAGCAGTCTGGCTGCCATGGTAAATATTACCCCGCGCACTTTAAACAGGCGCTTCCAGTCCTGCGTGGCGATGCGACCGATTGAATATATTCAGGCCGTCAGAATTGAACAGGCCAAACGCTTACTTGAATTGGGCGATGTATCGATAAAGTCGCTTGCCGATCAAGTAGGTTATGATGATATCTCTTCATTCACGCGCTTGTTCAAACGTGCGACAGAGCTGACGCCTAAAGAATATCAAGATAAGTTTTCGCGGTTGGCTATTTAAAAAGGACAGTGATTAACGTTTAAGCATCTTGCCACAACCCTTCTACTTGGATAGCATCAGCTTTAATAGTTGGGTAATCGTTGAATACCAACTGATAGCCACCATCTGTATTAGGTGTTAGCTGGCAAGTCGCTCCCAGCGGAAAGCTGTATTTTTTGCCGATATGACCAAAAGGCATACCACTATATATCGGCAACCCTGTTAGTTCATGCAATTGACGAATGACTGTGGCGACATCATAACGTTTATCATAGCTGTCCTCGCCCGTACCAGACAATGCCCCAAATACAATCGCTTGCTGATGTTTAAAGACACCTGCGAGATATAAGTCATATAACATGCGCTCAATACGATACGCCTGCTCGCCAACATCTTCTAAAAACACAATGCCACCATCGATACGTGGTAAATACTCACTACCTGCCAGCGCTGACACGACACTTAGGTTACCACCCCAAACCGTACCAGTTAATGGTTTTGGCTCACCCTTTGTCAGTATGGTAGGTAGCTGCTGACTGGTTAAAGATGCGTCTGATATATTAATAACCAGATTGGGATTGGTCAGCACTTCAACAAACTGCTGACAGCTGACTTTATCGGGCGTAGTTTTGCCAAACTCGCTATAGAGCATCGGTGCGGCAAGCGAGCTCATTGACCCTTTTGCCAATAGCGCACATTGGATAGCCGTCACATCGCTAAAGCCTGCGAGTATCGTGCCACGCTCCTTCATAATCCGTCCTAGCGTCACCCAATCCACCATAGGCAATATACGCATGGCACCGTAACCACCGCGCACACCTAGCAGCAGCTTTGGCGCGGCTATTGCCCCAGTGGCAAGGTTTTGAAAATCGCTAGCACGCTGTGAGTCCGTTCCCGCAAAGCGTAAATACTGACGATTGGTAATAGCAGGATTTTCTACTTTAAACCCAGCACAAGCCACTCGATCTAATGCCAACTGATTACGCTCATCATTACCACCAACGTTAGAGCTAGCAAAAAGTCGCGTCTCAATCGTAGCCGTGATACAACCTGCCTGCGTCAGTGATTCCTGTGACGTTTGTAAGGACGACTGACCCTCTAACAACGAAGTTGGCAGATCATCCTTGGTCAGTTGCGAGTTATTACCAGACACGATAGGACTGGCTGCAAACGCTTGAGAAATACCTTGGCTCGCTAGTACTGCTGTGCCTGCACTCACACCGATTCGACGTAGAAACTGCCGACGGTTTAGCCCAGATGTTGTTTCAGTTGCATGACTATTTTTGTTATCTGTCCATGCCTGAGTTTTAATCCCCATATCTTACTGCTACCTTATCACTTTTATTTTTATGATTTGTTTTCTGAAACCTTGTAGCAGCATATTGTAGACGCTTTTCTGACACTGATGGTTGCCTAATCTTTACCGATATTTACTTTTTCGCTACTGAGACACACAATATAGGTCGATTAGATTTGTTACTGTAAATACAAATTCATCGCAAAAAACAAAAGGTAATAATTATGTTTAATAAAAAAACCGATAAAAAAAAGTCACTTGACTCTAATTTAGAATACTTGCTGGGCAAAGAAGATAAGCTGAAAGAAAAGTTAGAGGACAGCGGCTACCTTGAACCGTTTAGTGACGATTTAATGCTATTTATGAGTCTTGTCAAAGACTATTATAAAGGTGACTACCGTAAGATTCCTTTCAAAACAATCTCAGCTGGCGTTATTGGTGCGCTCTATGTGCTAAATCCAATTGACCTCATTCCTGATTCTATTCCGTTTATCGGCCATATCGATGATGCGCTAGTACTTAAGTTCTGTCTAAAGCAGGCCAGAAAAGATCTGCAAAAATATAAAGAATGGAAGCAGGAACAATCAGCTACTAAGGATAAGTTAGAAGCTAAGAGCGACACGGATAAGACTGATAACGATAAAACTAGTAGTGATGAGAAAGACAGCGACGAGACTGGTACGAATCTGAAGAAAGCCTCATAAATATTAGTACTTTCAGCTATTAGAAAACTGCACTATCAAAAAAGCCACGACCGCGAATTAATATTTCGGTCGTGGCTTTTGTTATTTATAGTTTATCTACTACTGTATTTTAATCAGGCACTTCATAATTAGCTTTTTCTGGATTAAGACCAAACGAGTAGACGAATGTCGCAACGAGACTATTGATAATAATGAAAGGTAAATCAATCGCAGCATGACCCAGTGCATAGCGACCAAGCAGCCACGAGACGATCAACATGATAATAAAAAATGCACCCAAATATGCCAAAATCGCAGGGTGTTTTAAATTATAAGGCTGCTCAGGCGTCGGTTGTTTGTCTAATACATACGTCCTTACCGCCCAACCAGCTGCATAAGAGAACCCACCTAACACTACGTAACTGAAAAAATTCATATCGCTTAACTCTAATGGTATGACTGTTTATAACAAAATACTGTTTATACAAATATCATCGACCAACAATGATATTTATAGTCGATACTTATTTAAATACTATCATCAACATTATCGATAACAAGATTAGCATGTGGATTGGCTAAAATATCAGTATTCACCTCATCACATTCCACGCGATAGATCGTGTTGGCACCTCGGTAGATATACGACAAGTACTCACTGTCTAAGAGCGGATCAATATTTGCATAGGCTGGTTTGACATGAGCCAGTATAAGTACACGATCAGGACGACCAATGACTGCATCGACATTATCTGGATCGATAGAGAAGAACTGCGGTATGTCGCTATTTTCAATCACTTCTAATGGCTCTGGATTATCCCAAACGCGCTTAGCAGTGACGGGTTCTTTCATCTGCATCACCCAAGTGTCATTTTGCTGGCTGATCTTTATCTGAGCAGGCTCATCTTGACTCACCGTATAACAACCCTCAAAGACAGACAGATCTGCTGCAACTTCGGTATCTGCTTGAGGACTGGTGTCATTACAAGCGCTCAGAAAAATCGCGCTGCTGGCAGTCACACTGAGCATCAGATAAGTCAGTCTCTTATTAAATAAATTCGAGCGTAAGGACATAATGGGGTTATCCTGCAATCATGCATTAAAAACTTTTATTAAGTGTACTATTATCAAAATGTCACTAGATAGCTATATAAGAAAAATGCGCTTGGGTATCTTTGTAGTAAAGACAGCTCTGCGATTAAAAACTAGAGCCTTTCAGCGAGCTTCGCTATTTTAACAGAAAACCAGGACGTTACTATTATGTTATAAGTTACCGTAAGGGGTTTTATGACTTTATGCATCACGACTGCCCATATTTATGATAGATTTGCTATACTCACAACGCCATCATCATCGTTCGAATAACGTAAACGAGATGCTCTAGTACTACCCTATGCTTACCACTTATCAGGTCCATACTCTTTTATGTCAGACAACCGTAATTCAATACCAAACACTCATAAAGACAACGCGATTGATCCATTGGCTGCTAAAACAAATACCACTGTGGCCTATACTGATGGTGCCTGCAAAGGCAATCCTGGCGCTGGCGGCTGGGGCGCACATCTTATATTTAGTGATGGCAGCACGCAAGATTTATACGGCGGTGACAAAGAAACCACCAATAACCGTATGGAGCTAATGGGTGCCATACAAGCCCTGACACATAGCCCGCATGAGCATACTCTTGAGATTTGGACTGACTCCAGTTATGTCAAAAAAGGCATCACTGAATGGATTGAGGGTTGGAAGAAAAAGGGCTGGAAAACTGCCAGTAAGAAGCCAGTCGCCAATCAAGACCTATGGCAACAGTTGGATAAACTCTGCCAACAGCGTGATGTTAGCTGGCATTGGGTCAAGGGTCACGCTGGACATGCTGGTAATGAAAAAGCAGACGAGCTGGCAAACCTAGGCGTCACATCAAACAGCGGCCATTCAGCAATGATCAATGAAGCAGACACGACTAAAAAAAAAGACCACATAGCGACTGATATCGTTACTAATACTGACACTAACACTGATACCTTGCAAAAATCGTCTAGCGCTGACTGGTTAAGTTTTGATCCATTGGGTCTAGATATGATGGACGATGAGTTTGATGAAGAGCTATTAGAAGCTGAGCCGCTAAGAGAAGATAGTCAGAGTACAGCTAGCACCCTTAAGATAAATGAAAACATTGCTGTAGAACCTAACAGCCATGAAGACAATGCACATAACACGACGAGTACCAAAGATATGCCAGACATTCAAACGCACCTAGATGATACCGTCGACAGTGATATGTTGCCAGATGTAGAGTCTGATTCACCTAAGTTCGATGGGGATACTAGCCGTGCCAACCCACATTTTAAGCCGCTACTACCAAAGCCGATAAACTGCCATGAAGCAGATCGCCAGCTTATCATGGATACAGAAACCACAGGGCTTGATCCACTAAAAGGCGATCGTATTATCGAGGTTGGTATTGTGGAGCTGGTCGGACGTAAGTTTACTGGTGAAAAGCTGCACGTTTATATCAATCCGCAGCGTGGTATGGATGATGAAGTCATTCGTATTCATGGTATCTCTGAAGCATTTTTGACCGACAAGCCGACCTTTGATCAAGTGGCTCAGTCTTTGTATGACTTTATGGACGGCGCTGAAATTATCGCTCACAACTCCACGTTTGATATGAACTTTTTAAACATGGAGTTTGCAAAAGTCGGTCTGAATGATTTTGCTAATCGAGTGCAAGTAACCGATTCCCTTGCGATGGCCAAGCAGCAATACCCTGGGCAAAAAAACACGCTAGATGCCCTCGTGCGTCGCCTAGATGTTGGTAAGCAAGACCGTACTTTTCACGGAGCATTACTTGACTCAGAGATTTTAGCCGAAGTTTATTTGGCGATGACTGGTGGACAGGTCACGCTTGCCATCGAAGAAGATACAGATACCGATGGCGGACAAACTGCTCATGCAAGTTTCGCCAATTTAGCGAATTTATTACTGGCTTCAACGTCGGATGAAACTGCTGACCAAAGCTGGTATGCCTCTCTGGCAGAAGATTATCCTGCACTAAAAGCTAGCATGTAATTGTCGTTCGAATTTTTATTGAACCGACTTTTGTATAATTTAGTCTTGATTATTATTATAGAAAGCGTTAAAACATCACTAACAATTACTTTCTGAATCAAATTTACACCATTGCTATTCTCATCAGTACATTATGGAAAAATACTTATGGACCAGTCTGCGCAAATGAAGTTAACCGCCCCAACACTTAGTGTTACTGATTTTAACCTACCATCGCTTCATTTATTGCATGATGAGGTTATAGCAACGCTTAACGATACCGAGATTCATTTGAGCGAGTTCAATGATGATAGTAGTCAGGCACCTTTATTGTCGGACTCTATCGAAGTGCTAAAGCAGTTGTCTTGTATTTTCAAACTAATTTCTTTAGTCGGTGCAGAGACTCTGAACAATGCCATTGTTGATGGTTTACAGAAACTTTATGATAATGGCGATAACAACGATACTGATTTGATCATGGATCTATCAGAAGCCATTATGACACTGGATCGTTATGTCGAATTTGTATTGTTGACTGAATCAGTAGAACCTACTCTACTGATTCCTGTAATCAACAAGCTTAATGCGCATGGACAGAACAGCCCTATTACAGCAGACTATTTTTCTGCATTTGGTAGCAGTAGTGTCATCATCGCCAATCCTGAAGAGAACTTCGAACCCTTAAGCACACTGAATCTAGACACAGAACTGCTAACCTACGCGTATCGTAGTGGTCTTGGGGTCGCACTACTTAGTCGAGATGGCAAAATTGACTCCGCGGATCAGCAAAAGCTTGATGCTATGAGTGCAGCCTGCGCATTAATCGCTTCAAATACTGATAGCTTATTTTGGCAAGCGGCGACTGCTGCCGTGACTGATATCGAATCAGCACTACCATTAACCTTAAGCCAAAAGCACACACTCATCTATTTAGAGCAGCAATTTCAAAGCTATTTACCAGTAATGGATACTCGTTTTGCAGATTTAGTAAGCTTTGCCTGTCAACGTGATAACGAACAAGCACAGCATCTACGTGAGCAATATGCAAGCAACCATTTAGAAGGTGCTCAACTTGAACAAATGAAGCGTTTCTTGTTTGGACCCAATCGCAAACTTACCGATACGTTAAACACGATTATTCAACAGCAAATTAATAGCATCAAAGAAAACGTAGACGGTTATGCACGTGGCGATTCAATTAATCCTGTTGATATGCAAACGGCACAGATTATGGAAGAGCTAACTGAGCTCAGTTCAGCCTTGCGTTTATTAGGATTGTCAAACGCAGCCAATAGTCTTAGTACAGCAGCAGAGGGTGTGAGACGTTGGCAGGCACCTTCACCTGATGACTTTGACCATTTGTTGCTAGCATTGATGCATGCAGAAAATGCCACTATTGCGATGGCAGAGATGCATACACCAGGCGCAATCTATCTGCCCTTAAATAATCCGCATATCTCATTGCACCAACTGAATACCGCCAATGAGACCTTGATACAAGAAAGCCGTACTGCGTTTGCCAGTGCTGAACAAGCCATCAATGACTATTTGGCCGAGCCTGAACGTGACATGCTCAATATTCAGAACATCCCTGGGATGATGCGTCAGGTGGCAGGTGCGGTACGATTTTTACAGTTGGCCACACCGGCCAGTATGCTGAGCCAGCTGGCTAACTATATCGAAAAACGTATCGAAGATGGACGACGTATCGAAGACAATACGTTATCTTACATCGCTGATGTTATCATGGCGGTCGATCATCATTTGGATGGTTTTGAAAACAATCATCCTGTTAGCAAGCAAGCGCTTGATGTTGGTCAACAAAGCTTAAGCAACCTACTTGCTGCTTAACTTTTCTCATTGTCATGTCATGGTCATTACCTTTTAACCATAACATCTCATTTAAATATAGATAATTTAAGATAATGTAGATACGGGTCAGGTGCGTGAAAGCTTTATAGTCATTAGGCTGAACCAGCCTGACAACATATCTGGGTATCTGATTTATATCGAAGTGATGATACTTTACTCTAAATAAGTCTGTGTCTATATCGATGCATTCTTACTTTATAATGTTTGGAATTTTATATGGCCCATGCTTTTGTATTAAGTGAAGACAGCATTTTATGCCGTCAAATGCCAAATGGTTGGTGGCCTTTGCAAGTCCAACCATCACAAAGTAGTAATGATTTAAACGAGCAAGCTTATCAGGTTGGTCATGTAACACTGCATGAGAGCCTAGCGCCAAGTCATTGGCTACCAAACGACAGTAATAACACTGGCAACCATGCAGATGATACGGTTGATCGCAATGTGGCTCATAGCTTTACCGCTCAAGCTACGAGCGCCATGACTTATGACTATGCAGTTGCTCATAACGTGACGCTACCAATTATTGCTGAAAGTAGTGGTAACACTTTTGTTCCTTATCGAAAACTGATGACTCATTTGCCAGTCGCCCTATCAGATCAGATTAGTCAAGCGATACAGCTATTAAGTTGGCAGGCAGATACGCAGTTTTGTAGTCGCTGTGCTAGCCCTACTGTACATGCTAATCAAAACGAACGTGCCATGGTTTGTCCAATATGTCGATTGCATCAATATCCTCGCGTGCAACCGTGCGTCATCACCGCTATTACTCGTCCAAATCCAGTGACGAATGAGATGCAAATCTTGCTGGCTCACCACCATCGTCATGGACAGCAGAACCTGCCGCCAATGTATGGTTTGATCGCAGGGTTCGTAGAAGTTGGAGAGAGTCTGGAGCATGCCGTGGTACGTGAAGTAGCAGAGGAGGTCAATATCAGCGTATCAGATATCCGCTACGTGAGTAGTCAGCCATGGCCATTTCCCTCTAATTTAATGCTTGGTTTTCGTGCATCATATGCCAGTGGCGATATTATCTTGCAAGAAGATGAGCTAGCACATGCTGATTTCTTTGATCTCTCAAACCTACCTAGAATTCCACCGAAGGGCAGTATCGCTCGTGATTTGATTGACCAAGTGGCTAAAGAAGAAAATATAAATTTATAATCAGTACTTATCTATAGATACCACATTTCGCTATAGTGTTGTATTTTCAATCTCATCTCTTTAAAATCGCTGCTTCTGTGATAAGCGTTTTACTTTAAATTTGGTTTTTTAATAAGTAACACGCTAACATGAGTAGTAAAACGCTGACAGAGCCAGTGCTCTTATAAATACTGTTTTACAAAGACCGCTTTCTCAACCTTTTATCTCTATTTATACTAATACCAATTCTAACGACTGGTATTAAGGTCCTTAATTAAATGCAAAGTAGCACCAATATACGCTTAGTCAATCTACCTATCTTATTTGATACATTACACATTGATACCTTGCCCGCTGACATACAGGCAAGAATTGCACGTGTGGATGCTTGTTTGCCACAGACGCAGTGCGGGCTATGTGAGCACCCAGATGGTTGCCTGCCATATGCCGCTGCGATTGTATTAGATGGCGAGCCGTACAATAAATGCGTGCCTGGTGGTCAGCCAGTCACCAATGCGATTGCTCAGACTCTCGATATAGACACTCCTAACACTACGCTGACGGCTGTACCTTCACAGTGGCCAATAGATGCCACTTCCGAACGTCCGACCGAGGTTCGTGCGGTTATCCGTGAAGATGACTGTATCGGCTGCACCAAATGCATTCCTGCTTGCCCAGTCGATGCTATCGTCGGTACTGGTAAGCATATGCATACGATTTTTACAGATTTGTGCACAGGGTGCGAGCTGTGTATTGCTCCCTGCCCTGTTGATTGCATTGACTTAGTTACGATTGAGCGGGAAATATCTGAGCCTGAGCGAATAGTAGAGCAAGAGGATTTGAGACAACGCTACCACACTCATTTAAAACGCGTTACTGAACAGCTTGCCGATATGAGCAATAGTAGACCTGTCGTTAGTATGGTAGAGGCTAAACTTAATAACGCAGCAAGCCAGTCTCTAAATATCAGTGAATCGCAAGCGAAAAACACCATCGCAGCTGCCAAGCTCCGTACCAAAATCAAAAAACTAGAAAAGCAACTGAGTGTGCGTGCAAATGATAAGAAACAAGCAGAGCTCGAATCCTTACAAGCCGAGCTTGAGTCATTACAAGTAGCGCTATAACGGTAATAGCTGATTACGCAATTAATGCGTTAATAAATTGATACTTTAATCATTAACATGAATGCTAGCGCTAGCATATAATTTGGCACCATCATTCATCAAAATAATAGTCAAAATGCCATGAGTAAAACGGTCAAACATAAAACAGCTGACACACCGCCCTCTAGACGAATGCCCAATCGTGACGTGCGTCCATTCTTTGAAAAGCTAGCAGCGACAATTGATGAGCCTGTCACCGAGCTTAATTATGACAGTAATTTTGAGTTACTTATCGCGGTAATTTTGTCCGCACAAGCGACTGATATCAGTGTCAATATTGCTACCAAGCAATTATACCCTGTGGCCAATACACCTGAGGCAATACTGGCACTAGGCGAAGACGGTCTAAAATCCTATATCAAAAACATTGGTTTATATAATGCCAAAGCAAAAAACGTCATCAAAACCTGCCGTGATTTGATTGAGAAATTTGATAGCACTGTTCCTGATAACCGCAAAGACTTAGAATCACTGGCAGGTGTTGGTCGTAAAACTGCCAACGTCGTGTTGAATACGGCCTTTGGCCAGCCAACCATGGCTGTTGACACGCATATCTTTCGTGTTGGCAATCGTACTGGGCTTGCCACTGGGAAAACCGTACTTATCGTCGAAAAAAAGCTGGTCGAGCGCATCCCAGCAGACTTCATCGTAGACGCCCATCATTATCTTATCTTACACGGCCGCTATACCTGTCAGGCTCGTACACCCAAATGCGGCGCTTGTCCTGTCTATGAAGAATGTATGTTTAAAGATAAAGCTGCATTTTTAGAGTTGTAACGTATTGTTTATTTCAAGCAGAGGATACTGCTAGCTAGCGACCTAGCTAGATAAACCGCTATCCAGTAACCACCTTTGATTGCAGTGAACTGCTTGTTGAGCATTTCTTATAGTAGAGCAAGTGTTGCTCACTAGAGTTTTATAACGTTTCAAGGTAGAATAACCCTATTTTGCGTTAAGAGATTTTGGCCATTACCCTGCTTCTGATAAGGCAATCTGCACATTAGCGTTGTCTATTAAGGCAAGTAATGACCCAACTCGTTACTGCCAAGACCATATTAGAGCGAGGCAGTATCATTTTATATATTGATTAAATGATAGTCCGCTCACCCTTTGGTCATATTTATTAGCAAAGATTTTAGTCAAAACCGATTTTAAATTGAGAAATACCGATTATCTGCCGCGTAAATGCGTGGTCAAAATTAATTAGAGCAGCACCCAGATGTGCTGCTTTTCCTACCCTTATTGATTCAATTAAGCGATCCCATTATGCGTGAATACAACTTATTTACCTCAGAATCTGTGAGCGAAGGCCATCCTGACAAAATGGCTGACCAAATCTCAGATGCTATCCTTGACGCTATCTTACGTGAAGACCTGCACGCACGTGTGGCATGCGAAACCTTAGTAAAAACAGGCGCAGTCATACTTGCAGGTGAAATCACTACAACGGCAAATATCGATTTAGAGCGTCTTGTTCGTGACACCGTAAATGGCATTGGCTATCACCATTCAGACCTAGGCTTTGATGGCGAGACTTGTGCAGTCATCAACATGCTAGGTAAGCAATCTCCTGAAATCGCGCAAGGTGTCGATCGTAGCGACCCTGAAGAGCAAGGTGCAGGTGACCAAGGCTTAATGTTTGGTTATGCCAGTAATGAGACAGAAGTATTGATGCCAGCGCCTATCGAGTATGCCCATCGTTTGATGGAGCGTCAGTCGGAGCTGCGCCGTGCAGGTGAGCTACCTTGGTTGCGTCCAGATGCCAAAGCGCAGGTGACCTTGAAGTATGACGGCAATCGTCCTGTCGCCATCGATGCTGTTGTATTATCAACACAGCATGATCCGAGCATCTCGCAGTCAGATCTGCAAGAAGCCGTGATGGAATCTATCATCAAGCAAGTGCTACCAGCTGACTTATTGCACGCTGGCACACGCTATCATATCAATCCAACTGGTAAGTTTGTGATTGGTGGTCCTGTCGGTGATGCTGGTTTGACTGGTCGTAAAATTATCGTTGATACTTACGGCGGCATGGCACGTCATGGTGGCGGTGCGTTCAGTGGTAAAGATCCTTCAAAAGTGGATCGCAGTGCTGCTTACGCGGTACGTTATGTTGCCAAAAACATCGTAGCAGCAGGTCTTGCTGAGCGCTGCGAAGTACAGGTCAGCTATGCAATTGGTGTCGCTGAGCCTACTTCTATCTCTGTTAATACTTTTGGTACTAGCAAGATAAGTAACGATGAGATCATTCGCTTGATTCGTACTCACTTTGACCTACGTCCTTACGGCATTACCCGTATGTTGAATTTACTACAACCAATGTATCAGCAGACTGCTACCTTTGGACACTTTGGTCGTCCAGGCTCAGAGACTGCCTTTACGTGGGAAAAAACAGACAAAGCTGATATCTTAAAAGCAGACGCTGGTTTATAAGAGTCACTACTTTAAAACGTTTACCAACCATTTTTATACTAAAAACTACTGACACTTATTATTAGGAGTTGCTTATGTCTCAAGACAATATTCAAGACCAAAACGCTGATGCTAACATCGAAATCACCCCTGAAATGCAGGCATTTTATCAACGTGCTGACGCTATCATTGGTATCGCCAACAGTCAGCTAGGCCCTGAGGCGCATTCAGGTCAAGTAGGTGCTTCTTTATTGTATGCTGCAGCACGCTATAGCGCGTCAGTTGCCTCTATCGGTTTCGTCAAAGGTGATGATTTCGCCAAAGAAAAAGACGATATCGTCGAGTTTTATGTTAAACAGTATCGCCAAATGCTAAGCGACAATTTAACTGATTATGCTCAAAACTTTGACAAGTACGTACAGCTAAATCAAGATGACAAACCAACTGAATAATCGAATGTCGTCAGTCTAGATGTCTTTGATTTAGACATACTGTCGTAAAATCATTATTTGATGGCAGAAAATAAACCCCCAAGCTTAATTGAGCTTGGGGGTTTTTGTACGGTGTTTAAGTGGATAGCTACTGATAAATGAGCTACCATAAATAACTAAGCATTTAGCCTCAATAGGCAAATTTATCAGCGATAACAGGACGCTATCAAATATTATTAATAAGGAAATATAATCATGCAGAAAAATCTATCCAAACGACTCTCGGTACTGAAACCATCATCACTTATATTATCATTGGTACTTGCATTGACAGCTTGTAGCTCTACACTTAATACAGCTACGTCCACTACTGTGCATACTCAATCAAGCACGAATAGCAATAGCCAAATGCTTGAAAACACGCTGACCCAATGTCCAACCTCTCACTCTGAGAGCACCATGTGTACCATGCAATATGACCCTGTCTGTGTAAAAACAAAAGTTGGATCAGTTGTTAGCTACCATACTGCTGGTAATGCTTGCTCAGCTTGTAACATTCCTGACGCAATTGGTTATGCAAAAGGCGAATGTAGCTAATCTATAAAGCGGTTGTATCGAGATCTGCTGTACTGAAAGCTGCTGTATTAAAAGGTTTTTTATTAAAAATATTGAACATCCATAAAAATACCCAGCCTATATAAGCTGGGTATTTTTGTAGCTAAGCAATAAACTCTAAAGCTTAAGCATCTTTCTCAAGTGCTGGCGGGCCTTTTAGTAGCTCTTCATCACGGAATTCATTGGCCGAGTTGTGCTCTGCTGACTCTTCTGTGGTGAACCATTGCTGATTACGATACAGTATCAAACGATCTCGACTGAGACCACGCAGTAGAGAATACATCATCACGACGATCACAATAGCAAAAGGAAAGCCTGAGACAATCGATGCCGCTTGTAATGCACTTAAACCACCTGCTGCCAATAATACAGCAGCGATAACACCTTCAGAACCTGCCCAAAATAAGCGCTGAATCTTTGGTGGATTGGTATCACCACCTGATGTCAGCATATCGATGACAAAACTGGCTGAATCTGACGAGGTAACAAACCATAGGACAATCATCACCACGATGAGTAAGTTGACCGCATCTGTCAGTGGATAAGACTCCATGAGCTTAAAGATAGCACTGCCTGTATCTGCTTTGACGGCTTCGATCAGACCTGGACTAACTATGTTAGGGTCTGCTGCTGCCATCAGCTCCATATTTACCGCAGAACCACCAAAGGCAGTAAACCATAAAAACAAGATCGTGATAGGAATTAAGAGCACCCCTAATATGAACTCACGAATAGTACGGCCACGAGAGATACGTGCAACAAACACTCCAACGAATGGTGACCAACTAATCCACCATGCCCAATAAAAAATAGTCCAAGAAGCTTGCCAATTTTCTTCGCCTCTATAAGACTCAGTCCAAAGACCTAATGGCACGATTTCATGCAAATAGTTGCCGATATTTTCTACAAAGCTATTAAAAATAAACTGCGTAGGTCCAAAGATAATCACAAAACTTAGCAATATCACAGTGAACAATATATTGGTATCACTTAGACGCTTGATGCCTTTATCCAATCCCATAAACAGAGATAACCCTGCTAGCATGGTGATAAGGCCAATCAAAATAATCTGCACCGTAATATTATTGGGTATACCAAATAACGTCTCAAGGCCTGAGTTGATCTGCAAGACGCCAAGACCTAACGTGGTCACTACCCCAAACATCGTGCCAAATACGGCGAGCGTATCTACCGTATGTCCCCAACCGCCGTAGATCTTTTTACCCAATATTGGATAAAGTGTCGAACGGATAGCCAGTGGTAAACCTACTCGATAATGAAAATAAGCAAGCGATAGCGCAACCATGCCATATAGCGCCCATACATGTAGACCATAATGTAGGAACGATATATTCATCGCTTGCTTAGCAGCGGCGACTGTCTCCGCCTCACCTAATGGTGGTGCCATGAAGTGATACAACGGCTCAGCGGTGCCCCAATAAAGCAGCCCAATACCGATACCTGCTGAAAACAGCATACCAATCCAAGAGACTAGATTGTACTCTGGCCTTTCATTCTGGTGACCGAGCCTGATATCGCCATAACGGCTAAATATCATATAAATACTCATAACCAATGTTAAATTGACCACAACGATAAAAAACCAGCCAAAGCGTAAAGAGACAAATGCTTTTGCTTGATTGAACACGACTTCTGCTTGTTCGTTGAATAGTGCGCCAAAAATAATGAACGCCAGTATCAAGATTGCTGAAGTCAAAAATACAGGTTTACTTACCCGCGGAAAAGGGCCCAATCGGCCAACTTTTACATGATCCATAGGTATATCCCCAAAAAAGTGCGTAACCATACCAAGGTATGAACGAATTATCAAATATAACACCTTGTAAATACTGCCAAATGTATAGAAATGGTAGTAACATTTCAGTAATAATTTTCAACAATCCTAATTTGACCTGAATAAATTTAAATATCTTTACCCAATAAAGAAGCCCCAATTTAAAAACAAATTGGGGCTTCTTCTATCAAAAACCTAGGTAGCTGTCTTGATTTTACCTACTTTTTAGTCACCTTTAACAATCTTAGGTGGTCCTTTTAGCAGATGTTCATCGACGAATTCATTCGCTGAGTTATGGTCTGCTGATTCATCCGTAATAAAGCCTTGCTGCGCTCTGTATAGAATCAGACGATCTCGACTCAAACCACGTAACAACGCATACATCATGACAAAAACGACTAAGGCAAACGGTAGTCCCGCTACGATAGCTGCCGCCTGTAGGGCAGACAAACCACCAGCCGCTAGCAAGATAGCAGCGATAACACCTTCTGTCGTCGCCCAAAATAAGCGCTGGATTTTCGGTGGGTTGGTGTCGCCACCAGCAGTTAGCATATCGATAACGAAGCTAGCCGAGTCTGACGAAGTCACAAACCATAGCATAATCATGACGACAATCATTAGCGTGATTGGTTTTGCAAATGGATAGTACTCAACCAGTTTAAAGATGGCACTACCAGTATCCGCTTGCACCGCTTCAACCAATCCCGGGCTAACACCTGACACAGCAGAAGCAAGTTCCATGTGAATAGCAACGCCGCCAAAGGTAGTAAACCAGAAGAACAAAATCAGCATTGGAATCAGTAATACACCAAGCGTAAACTCACGAATAGTACGGCCACGAGAGATACGAGCGATAAAGATACCAACGAATGGTGCCCAGCTCACCCACCACGCCCAATAAAATATCGTCCACCCACTCTGCCAATCCGTTCCGCTATAAGCCTCACCCCATGTGCCCAAAGGTACAATCACCGTCAGATAGTTGCCTACGTTTTCAATAAAGCTATCAAAGATAAAGAGCGTTGGTCCTAAAACAACCATAAATGCCAATAAGACGACCGTAAAACCAATATTGATATCACTAAGACGCTTAATACCTTTATCCAGACCCATCATAACCGAAGCGGCTGCTAGGGCCGTGATGAAAGCGATCAGCCCAAACTGTACGGTAAGGCTATTAGGCGTACCAAACAATTTTTCGAGTCCAGAGTTGATCTGCATAACCCCAAGCCCAAGCGAGGTAACCACACCAAACATCGTACCGAATACAGCCAAGATATCGACTGTGTGACCCCAACGACCATAGATTCTTTTGCCAAGTAAAGGATACAAGGTTGAACGAATCGATAATGGTAGGCCACGACGGAAATGAAAATATGCCAATGACAGCGCCACGACTGTATAAATCGCCCAAGCATGTAGACCCCAATGCATAAATGAGATGTTCATCGCTTGTTTGGCGGCTTCTACTGTTTCAGCATCGCCCATTGGTGGTGCCATAAAGTGATACAGCGGCTCCGCTGTACCCCAATAAACCAGACCAATACCAATACCTGCAGAGAATAGCATACCAATCCATGAAAATAGATTGTACTGCGGTCGCTCTGTTTGATTACCTAGTCGAATGTCACCGTAGCGACTCATGGCTAAGTAAATACAAAGCGCGAGCGCGGTATTGACTAAAATAATGAATAGCCAACCAAACTTATCGGTAATAAAATTCTGTAAAAAACTAAAAACAGCCCCTGCCGTTTCGGTGAAAAGCGCACCGAAAATAATAAAGCCAATAATCAGCAGTGACGATGTAATAAACACAGGTTTACTCACCCGTGGAAAAGGTCCTAATCTGCCTACTTTTACTTCTTCCATGTGCAAGTCTCAAAATTCAAGGAACATTACCTTAACAAAATAGGTCTTAACTATCAATCTATTACAAAATAAAACTTGATAAAACTGTTAATTTACTCTAAAAGAATTTAATAGTTTTACTAAAATAATTAAATATACAGGTGGGTAAACACGTCGTTAATTTGATGTTATTTCGATGTTATTTGGGCAATAATCTGAGTAATTGTGCCTCATTACCGTCTTCAAGTGTCCACACTTTCCCGTCTACTGCTAGCACACTGCGTACACGCTCACCCATGTTATAACGGTAACGCTCAGCCGCGGTATTGTCTTCGCTTATACCAACTACGATAAGCGCTTTAGACGATAAGCCACTGATAAGCGCATTGCCCTGCCAGCTAGGAAAGTCATTATGAATACCAGCCGCATAGATGCTCATAGCAGATGGTGATATGACGGGTGTCCAAGTAATTTTGGGTGCCACAAACTCTGGCTTTGTATCATGGTCAGGAATATCTAAACCTGAATAATTGCGTCCATTGGATACCATTGGCCAGCCATAATTATTACCCTTTTCAATAATATTAAATTCATCCCCGCCTTTTGGTCCCATTTCGTGCGCCCAAAGCTGTCCACTATCATCAAATGCCATACCAAGCACATTGCGATGTCCGATGGTCCAAAACTGTTTGGCCAACTCATTATCAGTAAACGGATTGTCTGTCGGGGTGTTACCATCAGGACTTAACCGTATTATCTTACCCAAATTGCCATTCATGTCTTGTGCTGGGTCTTTGTCTTGACGCTCGCCTGAGCTGATATATAGATAGCGCCCATCAGGCGAAAACAGCAAACGATGACTATAATGCCCCTGCCCTGTGACTTTCGGAGACTGTTGCCAGATAGGCGTGATATCTTGCAACGTAGGTGTGGCTGTCTCTAATCCTGAAAGTGTCGCTTTGATAACTTTAGCACCAAATTTATTGCTATCACTTCCTGTTCCTGCTTCCGCGTAGCTAAGATAGACGGTATTAGACGTCACAAAATCTGGAGCCACGATAATGTCTCCCAAACCGCCTTGACCACCGTAAGCGACTGTAGGAACGCCTTCGATTTTGGTCTTATTACCCGTCGCTGTATCTACGGTAAATAGCTCCCCTGTTTTTTGCGTTACTAGTAGTTTGGGAGCTTTGCCATCGGTACTGGGTATTGCCGTCATAGCCCAAGGCTCATCAAAAGTTGCGATTGCTTTGGTGGTAAAGTCAGGCTTGCTAGTCTTTGTTTGTGTGGCGGTTTGAGTATCGTTATCTGAACTGGAAACTTCTTTATACTCTGTTGCAGTGCTTTTGTTATTGCTGGGACTTACTGCTGAAGGGTTGGAGCACGCGGCAGTGCTAAACAGCAAGGCTGCAATGATTAGCGGCGAGGCTAAAGGTATATTTATACGTTCAATATGGGCTGTCATCGGTCTGTTTCTCCACTCAGTTGATACTTATACTATTAGTCTTTGATTTAGTTATATCATAGTCCTGATACTTAAGAGATATTGGAATGGTAAAGGAACAGTAACGTAAAACGCGCCTTATAAATAAAAACCCCTTACCTACGATTGTAGATAAGGGGTTTGTTTTAAGCGTAAAGTGGAGTCATAAAGACGTCAAGGATAAATTGATTAGCTCATTCTAAGCTTATCAAAAGTTAGCTTGTCATCGGCACCCACATCGACTTTGATAATATCACCAGCGACAAAATCACCTGCTAATAGTTTCAATGACAATGGGTTTTCGATCTCTTGTTGAATGGCACGCTTCAAAGGACGAGCGCCATAAACAGGGTCATAACCCACGGCAACCAATTTATTCATCGCATCTGCTGACAGCTCAATATCCATCTCACGCTCTTGGATACGCTGACGTAATCGATCCAATTGAATATCTGCAATACCTGCCATCTGCGACATACCAAGCGGATGGAAGACTACGATTTCGTCAATACGGTTGACGAACTCTGGACGGAAATGCTGCCCAACAGAGTCCATTACTTCCGCTTTGATATCCTCGTAGCTCTCACCAACCATCTCTTGAATCTTATGCGAACCCAAGTTGCTGGTCATGATAATCACGGTATTTTTGAAATCTACCACACGACCTTGCGAATCGGTTAAGCGACCATCGTCCAATACTTGTAGTAAGATATTGAACACATCAGGGTGCGCCTTTTCTACTTCATCGAACAATATGACGCTATATGGCTTACGGCGTACCGCTTCAGTCAACGTACCGCCTTCTTCATAACCGACATAGCCTGGAGGCGCACCCACTAAGCGGCTGACACTGTGCTTTTCCATATACTCACTCATGTCGATACGTACAATTGCATCTTCAGAGTCAAACAAAAAGTTTGCTAGTGATTTGGTCAGCTCAGTTTTACCAACACCAGTAGGTCCTAAGAATAAAAACGAACCAGAAGGACGGTTGGGATCAGACAAGCCTGCACGGCTACGACGTACCGCATTGGCCACCGATTCGACCGCTTCGTTTTGACCAATGACACGCTCATGGAGCTTTTCTTCCATTGCTATCATCTTATCACGCTCACCTTGCATCATTTTGCTGACTGGAATACCAGTCGCGGCCGCCACCACTTCGGCGATTTCATTGTCTGTCACCTTGTTACGTAGCAATTTCACACCGCTACCTTCACCTGTCTGCTCTTTTTGCTCAGCCAAGTCAGACTCATGAATACGACGTTCTAACTGCGGAATGGTTTCGTATTGCAGCTTACTCATGGTCTCATAATCGCCTTCGCGGCTGGCCTTGTCATACGCGATACGGGCTTTATCTAGCTCATCTTTTAGCTGTTGACTGCCTTTGACCAGCGCCTTCTCTGCCTGCCAAACCTCGTTGAGATCAGCATACTCTTTTTCCAATTCTGCTATTTGCGCATCGAGCACTTTTCGTTCTGCTTGCGCTCCAGCATCTTCTTCATTTTTGAGCACTTCACGCTGCATTTTTAGCTGAATCAAGCGACTATCGAGCTTACCTAATGATTCAGGCTTGCTGTCCATCTCCATCCGCAAACGACTGGCCGCTTCATCAATTAAATCAATCGCCTTATCTGGTAGCTTACGATCGGTAATATAGCGATGACTCATGCGCGCAGCAGCGATAATGGCACTGTCTTGAATATCGACGCCGTGATGCAGCTCGTAACGCTCTTTTAGACCCCGTAATATCGCAATGGTATCTTCGACCGTTGGCTCATCGACCAACACTTTTTGGAAACGACGCTCAAGCGCGGCATCTTTTTCGATGTACTTGCGGTATTCATCCAGCGTTGTCGCCCCAACACAATGCAGCTCACCGCGAGCTAGTGCGGGTTTTAACATATTGCCTGCATCCATCGCACCTTCAGATTTACCCGCACCAACCATAGTATGCAGCTCATCGATAAACAAGATGACGTTGCCTTCTTGTTTGGCCAAGTCGCTCAATACGCTCTTGAGGCGCTCTTCAAACTCACCGCGGAATTTTGCGCCCGCAATGAGCGCACCTAAATCCAATGACAGCACTTCTTTGCGGCGTAGTCCTTCTGGTACGTCACCATTGATAATTTTTTGTGCCAAGCCTTCGACGATAGCTGTTTTACCAACGCCCGGTTCACCGATAAGTACAGGGTTATTCTTGGTACGGCGTGATAGCACTTGAATGGTACGGCGGATCTCTTCGTCACGGCCAATCACTGGATCTAGCTTGCCAAGCTCTGCTTGTTCAGTCAGGTTGATCGTGTACTTGTTAAGTGCATCACGCTGATCTTCTGCATTTTGGTTATTCACTGTATCATCACCGCGCAATTGCTCAATCACAGCTTTTAGCTTGCTTGCCGTTACGCCTGCACTTTCAAATATTTTTTTGGTTTCACCCTGCTCAGCGAGTGCTAACATCACCCATTCCGTCGCGATAAAATCATCGCCTTCTTTTTGCGCCTGACGATCGGCCAAGTTCAAGATTTTGACCGAGTTTGGGTTTAGATTGACGTCACCTGTCGGCTCCGAAATGGTCGCTTGATTATCTAGTGCTTTAGCAACGCCATTTTTTAGCGCTGGAATAGAAGCACTTGCTTGTTGGCAGATAGATAAATTAGACTCATCTTGTAGTAAGACCGCAAGCAAATGCACAGGATCAATACCCGTATGATCGCGACCTAATGCTAGGCTCTGAGCTTCTTGAATGGCGGACTGCAGTTTTTGAGTAAACTTCTCAAATCTCATGTCTATATCCTTTTATAATTGGTATTCTCAGTAGCACCTCTAAGGATTATCTTAGTCTAGTGCCCACTGTTATCTGTCACTTATATAAGGTATATATACACCTATTTCAAGACGACTACTAAATAAAACCTTACTTAAAGCAATGATATTTATTATTAATAGTATTTAAATAGATTTTTAATAGAAGTTAAATAAATTTGGTAGATAGGAAACGCCATCTTATTGATATAAGTTAAAGAGAAATCTCCATTGAATATGGTAATAAGTAATACTCTTACTTAATCTAGACCCAATCATAATCCGACTATGCTACTCCACGATTTCGATAGGCGTACCAAGTGTCACCGCTGCCATAATTTCATCCATCTCATCATTGGCAACAGCGATACAACCATCTGTCCAATCATGTCGTTGATTAAACAATGCCAAATACCCAAAGCCATTCATTTGCCCATGAATCATGATATCGCCACCTGGATTGACCCCCAATGACTTTGCTCGTGCCTTGTCCTCATCATTGGGATAGCTAATATGAATAGAGCGATGCGCAATAGAGTTCTCATTTTTATAGTCTAATGTATAAACCCCAACTGGCGTACGCTGGTCGCCTTCTTGCTGCTTATGACCTGATGGACTGTCCCCTAGCGCAATACGATACGACCTAATGGCTTTACCATCGCTCATCAGTTTTAAGACACGATCTGATTTATCGACAAAGACTCTATCAATGACTGTAAAAGGAGGAATGGGATTCTTGAACTTTGAGGTGCTTTTGACATAAGCAATGGCGCTAGTGCTGACAATAGCAGTAAGACTAAGACCAATGATGATAGGCAGCCAAGGCGTACGCTGCTCATTTGATGGATAAGATTTTTTATAAAAAAATGGCATAGACTCTGATTCCCATAATTAATTTTTTGTCATTAATCATATGTATCAAAGCACTATGCCAGATTCTGTAGATACGTTTTGTGCAAAAGTGATGAATCACTCACTAGACTGTTACACCATGCGAATCGCACCATCTAAGCGAATGACTTCACCATTGAGGTAAGCATTAGCGATGATATGAGTCACCAATTTGGCAAACTCACTGGGAGCGCCTAAACGTTTAGGATATGGCACACCTGCCTCTAGCTGCTCGCGTGCCTTTTCAGGAATACTCTCCATCATAGGCGTAGCAAAGACACCCGGTGCGATAGTCATCACGCGGATGCCATGACGTGCCAGCTCGCGAGCAAGTGGCAAAGTCAAACCAACCACGCCTGCTTTAGACGAGGAATAGCTGGCTTGACCTACTTGACCGTCAAAGGCAGCGATAGACGCTGTATTAATGATAATGCCTTGATCTATATTCTTTTCTACATGGTCGCCTGCACTGCCATCACTCGCTATGCGCTTGGCAATGCTAGCAGCGACCAAACGGGCAACATTAAATGAACCGACCAGATTGATATTGACTCCGCGGCTAAATGCCTCAAGGTCTGCCGGATTGTTATCACGATCTAGCAATTTTTGTACCACTACGATACCAGCGCAGTTGATTGAACCTTGTAGGCCACCGAAAGCTGATTCTGCCATTTCGACCGCTGATTGCACTTCATCGCCGTTAGTGATATCACAGCGTACAAAGCGCGCACTATCACCTAACTCGGCGACCAGAGCTTGTCCTGCTGATTCATTTAAATCAGCGATGACGACGTTACCACCTTGACCTACAATCGCCCGAGCCACTGACTCTCCCAAACCTGATGCACCGCCTGTGACCAAAAAGCTGTTTTCTTTAACTTGCATGATTATTCCTTTAAATTTTTGCTTCTTATTAGATATTTTTCTACTGAATTTATAGACGCGTTACCAACTCATTTATGCAGCAGACAGACTACGCAGCAAAAAGCGTTGTATCTTGCCACTTGGCGTTTTCGGTAACTCGGTCACAAACTCAACCTCACGCGGATAAGCATGAGTGGATAGGCGTTTGCGTACCAGCTCTTGGATTTCTTTGGCGATTTGCTCACTGCCTTCGATGCCATCTTTTAGCACCACATAAGACTTGATGGTATGACCGCGCACTTCATCTGGCACGCCTACCGCCGCAGATTCTGCTACTGCTTCATGCTCTAATACAGTGTTTTCGACATCAGTAGGCCCTACACGGTAACCTGCGGTAATAATAATGTCATCATCACGGCCTGAGAACCAGTAGCTGCCGTCACTATGACGCTCGACCACGTCGCCTGTCAGATAGTAATCATCTACAAAGGCTTGTTTTTCATTCCAACTATAACCACGGAAATAAAACGCAGGTGACTGACTGACGACGACTGCCAGCTGCCCTTGTTCGCCATCCGGCAGTACATTCATATCATCACCTAATACGACTAGCGTATGACCTGGTAGCGCCATACCCATCGAGCCAACTGGACATTCATGCGCCAGTGCATGATGTGCACAGCAAGTCATGCCAGTTTCTGTTTGCCCATATTGGTCTTTGACTTGGCACGCCAGATAGGTTTCGACCCAATTTACCACTTCGGTGTTCAGTGTCTCTCCTGCCGAGTTGGCACAGCGTAAAGACAGCTTGGCATTGATATCGTTATGAGCGCCTTCGAAAACGCCACTGGATTTCATCATTCGAAATGCGGTTGGTGAAGAGGCTAAATTGGTAATCTTATGACGCACCATAAAGTCACGGGTATTAGTCGCGTCAAATCCTGCTTCATTAAAATAAGTGGTGATGCCCAGTAGCAGAGGCCCTGTGATGGCATAGTACAAGCCATACGCCCAGCCTGGATCTGCCATGTTCCAGTACTGATCATCTTCGCGTAGGTCAATGGCATAACGCATATATAGGTAAAAAGCAGGTAACGCAGCCAATGGAACGCTGACCCCTTTTGATTTACCAACCGTACCTGAGGTAAACATTTGCAAGAATGGCGCATCAGTATCGAGCACCACGGGTTCGAACGTTTGCGACTGTGCTGCCATAGACTGGATATAGTGATCGTCATCCCACGTCTGAGCATCCTCAGTACTTCCGACCAATACCATTTTAGTTTGCTCAGCCAAATCTTCAAACTTGCCACGATTTTCTAAATTAGTAAAAACGACTTTGGTATCGGCTTTGTCCATGCGGTATTTGATTGAGTCATAACCAAAAGCAGTAAATAGCGGCTGATATACGGCTCCGATACGCCATGTTGCCAATACAACAGTAAGAAGCTCTGGCGTACGCGGTAGCATCGTCGCTACCTTGTCGCCCGCTTTTACCCCATACGACTGTAGCAAGTTAGCGATTTGAGCACTCGCTTTGTCAAGCTCACCAAAGCTCATGCGCGTTATATTTCCTGCCGTATCTTCATGTACTAGCGCAGCATTATCAGCGCGGCCATCACGTACATGACGACCACAGCAAGCCATATAAGCATTTAGACGATCGTCCACCTGCTCGCCAAATATTTCTGACAGCAGTGTATCCATATCAAAATTATTATAATAATCGGTGTAGTTTTTTGGTGCGACGGTAGTGTCTGTATTAATATTCGTCGGGGTTTGAGAGGCGGTGTTCATAAGCTAATCCTTTAGCAATAGCAGGTAACTGGTAACTGGTAACTGGTAACTGGTAACTGGTAACTGGTAACTGGTAAAATGGTAAAATGGTAAAATGGTAAAATGGTAAAATGGTAAAATGGTATTTATGATTGTAAAACGGCCATATCCTATAGACCGTTTCATAGGTTCGTATTTATTATGCTCTATTAGTAACGCATTTTCACGTTTATTTCAATACATAACGTATCATTTTTATTTTATAGAAATAGAGATAATTTATAAATAATTATCATTAATTCACTACAAACCAATACGAACATCTACAACGGTCAATGCGTTATAGCGAGTTTTCGATTTTCTATTAAAGAAATAGCACTCTACCATTGCTATCTAAGACCTCACACTTAAACATCAGCCCTTAAAAAGCCTAATAACGCTTTCTCTTCACAGCTTTGGTATTTTTTGGTTCGTCCACGGCGCGCTTGTTTGTAAGTCTCGAAAAACTGTCCTGCCAAAAAACGCTCAATAACAATGGGATAAATATAAGAGGCACGGCAGACGGTCGGCGTGTTGCCTAGCTCTGCTGCCACACTTTTTACCATATCAGTGACTAATTGCTGTCGCTCAGCGCTTTCTGGCGCACTGGCTAGTATGCTGGCGCCTGCAGTCGTTTGTAGTTCGTCATAAAGATAGTTTGCTGCGAGTACACTAGCCATCCATGTACGAAAATCCTTTGCACTGTACAGCTTACTTTCACAGTCCATGCCGCACGTATGCATCCGTAAGTAGTCATTGATATCACTACTGTCAACGACTTGCTTATGACCATTGTCATCTAGATATTTGAATATCTGATAACCTGGCAGCTCAGAACAGGCTTGCACGATATCAATCAATCGCTCATCTTGTAGCTCGATATGATGCTCTTTCGCGCTTTTTCCGACGAAATCAAACGCCAGTCCATTGTCAGTTTCACTAACATGCTTACTACGTAACGTACTTAGACCATAGCTTTTATTTTGCTTGGCGTAGCGGCTGTTGCCAATACGAATCAATGTTGTTTCTAGCAATTTAACGACGGCAGCAAGCACATTGGTGCGTGACAACGACTCTGCTTCCAAATCTGCCTCCACCTGCGCGCGTAGATTGGGCAGTGCCTCTGCAAACCCTATCATCGCATCAAATTTTGCTTGGTCACGGATATTGTTCCATGACGGATGATACAGGTACTGTTTGCGAGATTTTTCGTCTCGCCCTGTTGATTGCAGATGTCCTCGTTCATCTTGGCATATCCATACCTCTGACCACATGGGCGGTATCACCAATGCATCAAAACGCTGACGCAATGCTTTGTCTTTGACCGTGTTGCCTGTTGCATCACGATAAGTAAAGCCGCGACCCCAACGTCTACGCTCGTAGCCTGGTTCGTCGTCACTCACATAACGCAAATTGGCACGGCGTGCGAGATGCTCGTAATCATGACGCACGTCTTTGGTCATTATCTGCTGGCTAGTCTGTAATTTTGCCTTTGTCATAAACCTATATACCTTTGAGAATTCATGGTTTTAGCATAATTAATGACGGTAGTTTTTGCTGTTTATTTGGCACAGACAAAGTGTAATGCTGTGTAAAACATAGTTTTCAGGATAGTAGCTTAAAACTCATTTGAAATATGACACAAAAAAACGCCAAGCATAGAATACTTGGCGTTTTTCGTTTTGATACTGCTATAACTTAGAAGTCGTTATTTGCCGTATACACATAGATAAGCGGTTTCGACGTCTACTTTTACTTGGAACTTCTGATTGGCTTCAACGGTAAACTGCTCGCCAGCGTTAAACGTTTTCCACTCGTCACTTTCTGGTAGCTTAACAGTCAATGCACCGCTCACCACACTCATGGTTTCGAATTCACTAGTGCCAAACTCATACTCACCAATTTCCATGACGCCGACAGTCGCAGGCTTGGTAGCCGTTTGAAAAGCAATAGAAGTCACTTTATCATCAAAATAATTATTAACGCTTGGCATAATTTTCCTTAATTAAATGTTAGTTGCTATTTTAATTAGTTACTATTTTAATTAGTTACTATTTTAAAACGGTTGCTTGTTTAAAACGGCTGTTTACAATCCTGCTTTTAGACTCGCTTCGATGAACTGATCGAGGTCACCATCTAGCACGGCACCAGTGTTAAAGGTTTCAACACCCGTACGCAAATCCTTGATACGTGAGTCATCGAGCACATACGAGCGAATTTGACTGCCCCAACCGACGTCAGACTTGCCATCTTCGACTGCTTGCTGTGATTCCATACGTTTTTGCATTTCAAGCTCATACAGCTTAGCACGCAGCATCTTCATCGCGGTGGCTTTGTTACCATGTTGACTACGCTCATTCTGACAGGTCACTACCACGCCCGACGGCTCATGGGTAATACGTACCGCAGAATCTGTCGTGTTTACGTGCTGACCACCCGCGCCAGATGAGCGATAGGTATCGATACGCAAATCCGCTGGATTGATATCAATCTCGACATTATCATCGATTTCAGGCGACACAAACACCGCAGCAAACGAGGTATGTCGACCATTATTACTATCAAATGGAGATTTACGTACCAAACGGTGGACACCAATCTCGGTGCGCAGCCAACCAAAAGCATAATCGCCTTTAATCTCAATCGTTGCCGACTTAATACCAGCCACGCTACCTGATGACACTTCAATCACATCTACTTTGAAGCCATGTGCTTCTGCCCAGCGCGTATACATGCGCAGTAGCATTTCAGCCCAATCTTGCGCTTCAGTACCGCCACTGCCTGACTGAATATCCAAGTAGCAGTTATTTGGATCCATCTCACCGCTAAACATTCGGCGGAATTCCAAATCAGCAACACGTTTCTCAGCGCTATCTAGCTCGCTCTGCACGTCGGCTAGCAATGACTCATCTTCTGCTTCGACTGCCAACTCTAGCATGGCAGACGCGTCTTCTAGTGTGGTTTCAAGAGAGACCACCACATCGATGACACCGTCAAGGTGACTTTTTTCTTTGTTAATTTTGGTCGCGCGCTCTGGATCGTTCCATAACTCAGGGTTTTCTAACTCTAAATTTACTTCTTCTAAGCGTTCTTGCTTACCATCGAAGTCAAAGATACCTCCGCAAATCCTGCCCACGCTCTGATAAGTCTTTAATTTGCTCTTGATACGGATTGATTTCCATAAATATTCCTGTTTTCTAATAAAAATAAATAACGAATGTGGCGCTATTTTAAATGAGATTGATACTAAATGGTTCGCTAATTATCGCTGATGCCAATGTTGCTACTATTACTAGCTTAAATAAACTAGATCGACCAATCTTCTACTGCCCAGCGATGTGCCAAAGCATGCGCATGTAACGCGTCATCAGGTGACACACAAACGGCCACATCAGCCCATTCAAGTAACGGAATATCATTTTTGGAATCTGAATACGCGTACGTCTTTTCAAAGGTGATGCCAGAGGCTTGCTGTTTATTTAGCCATTTATCCAAATGGTATATCTTGCCCGCTTGGAAGTTTGGTCTGTCAATTAGCTTACCTGTATAGCGATTGTTTTTGATCTCTAATGGCGTTGCCAATACATTGGCAGCTTCAATACCAAACCGCTTGGCAATGGCGGATACTACAAAATCATTGGTCGCAGAAATAATCACCACATCGTGCCCTTGCTCAATGTGCTGGCACAACGCTTCCATCGCTTTTGGGCGAATATGTGGCTCGATTTCGCTTTTGATATAGTCTTCTCTTAGCTCATCAAGTCTGTCAAGCGGCAGACTGCTTAAAAACTGCGCGACGAATTCATTGTACTCTGTCGCGTCTAGCGTACCTTCAATATAGTCATTATAAAATTTCTGATTGGCAGTGCGGTACTGCGCCTCATCGACAAGGTCATGCTTTACGATATACTCGCCCCAGAGATAATCGCTATCGACATCAAGTAATGTATGATCTAAATCAAATAATGCCAGTTGTTTTTGTTGTGTGTGTGCTTGATTTGCCTGCATGGTGAGACCTTATCGTTGGTTGCGAAAAAATATGAATCGTTTAATAAAATTGGGTACAGTCATCTAATAAGGATGATCACGTCACATAAATAGCATGTAAATGAAATAAGCTTATACCTTGTAATCTATCCCTTTAGAACTGCTTAGACTATTTACCTTTAATCAGGCATTGCGATTTCTGTCAAGCCTGTTTTAAATTTCTGGCAACGCTCAGCATAATGTAGCGCTGACATTTTTAGCATCGCTGCTTGCTCATCTGTCAGCGTCTTGACTACTTTTGCAGGCGCGCCCATCACTAGCGAGTTATCAGGAATAACCTGACCTTCAGTAATCAAGGCTTTCGCCCCTATCAGGCAGTTTTTACCAATTTTGACATTATTAAGTACCACAGCACCAATACCAATCAGGCTATTATCACCGACTTCACAGCCATGTAACATAGCCAAATGACCGATAGTCACGTAATTACCGATTTTCACCTCAATACCTGCATCAGTATGAATCACACTGTTTTCTTGCACATTACTATAGTCACCGATATGGATACGATCGTTGTCACCGCGTATCACTGCACCGAACCACACATTGGCTTGATGGCCTAAATATACATCGCCCATCACTTGCGCTGAATCTGCTACCCAGCCATTGAACGGTGCAGCAAACTCAGGGGTTTTGTCTAAATATTTAAATATCATCGTCTTTCCTTAGTAGGGATAATGCGCTTTTGGGTTAAATAATTGGTTATACCATACTCATTTTTATGTTTATTTGATTGGTATATCAAAGAGCCATCTGACTTTTGACAACTGTCATAAGGAATATATTTTATAGCAACACAGTCCCATTTAATATCTTATCGCGTACACACTTTATAGTACAATCAGCTAAAGCACCTGCCTTCTAGTACTTATTGAGAGCTATGGCAAAGTGACAGACACTTATTATCAAAATCATGCCAAGGAATCAAACAATGCAGCACAAAAAGTACGTTCCAGCCCTATTATTGGCAAGTAGCTTGGTCATCGCTGCACCCAGTTATGCGGAAAATACCTCCAGTATAGAGAGAGCCGGTGATATTGTTGCTCTCACCATACCTGCCCTTGCCTACGGTAGCACTTATTACATGAATGATAGAGAGGGTCGTCAGCAATTTTATCAATCATTTGCTGCCAATCTTGCTGTGACTTACGCCGTAAAGTCAACCGTTAATAAAGATCGCCCTGATGGTAGCGATAATGATTCCTTTCCCTCAGGACATACTTCTTTGGCATTTCAAGGCGCAAGCTTCATTCATAAACGCTATGGACTAGAACATAGTATTCCTGCTTATGTTGGCGCAACTTTTGTGGGTTATAGCCGTGTTAAAGCGGACAAACATGATATGGCTGATGTGCTTGCTGGTGCAGCACTAGGGGTTGCCAGCAGCATGTACTTGACCAAAAGCTATAACGATCAACTTATCATCACAACCAATCTTGCACCTGACTCTTACGGACTGTCTGTCCATTATCAATTTTAATCACTCGGTTTACCCTTAATACTAGCCATACCAACCTATTTTGTATATAATACGCAAAATCTGTGCCTAAGCGAGCGGACATGATGCAAGTTACCTATTCACTATCTAGTGGGTTTTGTAGTTTTCATCAATAATGTCTTCTCGCTTTTTTGTGGAAAATTTTTGTGTATCGCCCTTTTTTTACTTTTATATGACAACAGTCAAGTGCCGTAAATAAAAGGATACGGAGCAATTTTAGACCAACAAAACATGATGGCACTCACCAATAACAGCGGAGGCAATCCTTGAATTCATCGGCAGAAATACAAGCAATTTTGGCACTAGCAGACGGTACAATCTTTCGCGGTGTCAGTATCGGCAGCCTAGGTCATCGTATTGGTGAAGTGGTATTTAACACAGCCATGACAGGGTATCAAGAAATCCTAACCGATCCAAGTTATGCCCGCCAGCTGGTGACTTTGACTTACCCTCACATCGGTAATACAGGCACCAACGCTGAAGATACAGAATCCGGCAATGGCCATAAAGTATGGGCAGACGGTCTTATCATCCGTGATGCCACCATGGCAACTTCTAACTTCCGTAACTCAGAGTCACTCAGCGACTATTTACAGCGTAATGAGACAGTGGCTATCGCTGAAATTGATACGCGTCAGCTAACACGTCTATTACGTGATAAAGGGGCACAGAACGGCTGTATCATGACTGCCTCAAACGGTGAAACTATCAGCAGCGACGATGAGCAAAAAGCGATTGAGTTAGCGAAAGGCTTTGCAGGTCTAAAGGGCATGGACTTGGCAAAAGAATGCTGTACTAAAGAGAACTTCGAGTGGACAGCGGGCACTTGGGATCTGTCAGACACCCTACTCAACCGTGATATTCCTGGTAGTCATGATAGCGGTACTGGCGGCTTCTTCAAGCAACTCGGCACTCATATCGATTCTAAATACAACGTCGTCGCTTATGACTTCGGTAGCAAAACAAACATCCTACGCATGCTCGTCGACCGCGGTTGTCACGTGACGGTTGTACCAGCACAGACTCCTATCGCAGACGTGCTAGCAATGAACCCAGACGGCATCTTCTTATCAAACGGCCCTGGTGATCCTGCAGCTTGTGATTACGCTATCGATGCGGTACGTCACATCATTGAGCAAACTGACGTGCCAACGTTTGGCATCTGCTTAGGTCATCAGCTGATTGGTTTGGCTAGCGGTGCAAATACTATCAAAATGAAAACTGGCCATCATGGTGCCAACCATCCAGTACAAGATTTGGCGACTGGCACGGTTATGATTACCAGTCAGAACCATGGTTTTGCAGTCGATGAAGACACGCTACCTGACAACGTTAAATCTACTCACCGTTCACTGTTTGATGGTACTAACCAAGGTATCGAACTGACAAATAAGCCAGTCTTTAGCTTTCAAGGTCACCCAGAAGCCAGCCCTGGTCCACATGACTGCGCACCATTGTTTGATAAGTTTGCGGATATGATGGAAGCGTCTAAAACTGCCCAAGCGTAAACGGTTGATCATAACTACATAATAAGTAAACGCTTGAATCGTCCATAGCGGTTCAAGCGGCACTAAATAAAGCACTGCAAGTATAAAACGCCATGAGCGTTATCAAAAATAAAGATTACTCAAATTATCACCCAAACGAAGGTAGCTCTAACTATGCCAAAACGTACCGACATAAAAAGCATTCTTATCATTGGCGCAGGCCCTATCGTCATCGGCCAAGCATGTGAGTTTGACTATTCAGGCGCACAGGCGTGTAAAGCACTAAAAGAAGAAGGCTACCGCGTCATCTTGGTCAACTCAAACCCTGCGACCATCATGACTGACCCTGTCATGGCTGACGCGACCTATATCGAGCCGATTACTTGGCAAACCGTTGAGCAAATAATTGCCAAAGAGCGTCCAGATGCAATCTTGCCAACGATGGGCGGACAGACAGCACTAAACTGTGCGCTAGAGCTAGACAAGCACGGTGTATTGACCAAGTATAACTGTGAATTGATTGGCGCGACCAAAGACTCAATTGAGATGGCAGAAGACCGCAACTTGTTTGATAAAGCCATGAAGCGTATCGGCCTTGAGTGCCCTCGCGCTGAAACGGCTGAAACCATGGAAGAAGCCTTTGCTACTCAAGAAAAAATGGGCTATCCGTGTATCATTCGTCCATCATTCACGATGGGTGGTTCAGGTGGCGGTATTGCCTATAACCGTGATGAGTTCATTGAAATCTGCGAGCGCGGTTTTGATTTGTCTCCAAACCATCAATTGCTTATCGATGAGTCATTGATTGGTTGGAAAGAATACGAGATGGAAGTGGTTCGTGACAAAAACGACAACTGCATCATCATCTGTGCCATCGAAAACTTTGACCCAATGGGCGTGCATACCGGTGACTCAATCACCGTCGCACCAGCACAGACTTTGACCGACAAAGAATACCAAATCATGCGTAATGCGTCATTAGCAGTACTGCGTGAGATCGGTGTTGAAACAGGTGGCTCAAACGTACAGTTCGGTATCAACCCTGATACCGGTCGTATGGTCGTCATCGAGATGAACCCACGTGTATCACGCTCGTCTGCCCTAGCCTCAAAAGCCACTGGTTTCCCGATTGCTAAAATCGCAGCAAAACTGGCGATTGGTTATACGCTAGACGAATTGCAAAATGACATCACTGGTGGCAAAACGCCAGCCAGCTTTGAGCCTGCGCTTGATTATGTCGTGACCAAGATACCTCGTTTTAACTTCGAAAAATTCCCACAAGCAGACAATATCTTATCGACTCAGATGAAATCGGTCGGTGAAGTGATGGCAATCGGTCGTAACTTCCAAGAGTCTATGCAAAAAGCATTGCGCGGGATGGAAACAGGTGCGGATGGTTTTGACGAGCAAATTGACTTATCAAAAGTAAGCGCTGAAAAAGCACGTAGCGAAATCATCAACCGCCTAACCATTCCAACACCTGAGCGTATCTACTACGTTGCTGATGCATTCCGCGTTGGTATGAGTGTCGATGAAGTGTTTAACTTTACCAAGATTGACCCATGGTTCCTGGTACAGATCGAAGATATCGTTAAAACAGAAGCTACCGTAAAATCACTTGGCTTTGGTGGATTGAACGAGAAAAACTTACGTAGCTTTAAACGTAAAGGTTTATCAGATTTGCGCTTGGCTAAACTGCTTGGTATCTCACAAAAGCAGCTACGCAAAAAGCGTTGGGATCTAAACGTCTATCCAGTCTATAAGCGTGTCGATACCTGTGCAGCAGAGTTTGCTACTAGCACGGCCTATATGTACTCGACATACGATAGCGAATGTGAAGCAAACCCAACAGACAAAAAGAAAATCATGGTTATCGGTGGCGGTCCTAATCGTATCGGCCAAGGTATTGAGTTTGATTACTGCTGTGTGCATGCAGCGCTTGCCATGCGTGAAGATGGTTACGAGACCATCATGGTCAACTGTAACCCTGAAACGGTTTCAACCGATTATGACACTTCTGACCGTCTATACTTCGAGCCAATCACGTTAGAGGACGTGCTAGAGATTGTTCGTATCGAAAACCCTGATGGCGTGATTGTGCAGTTCGGTGGTCAAACGCCATTGAAACTTGCTCGTGCACTAGAGTCAGCAGGCGTTAAAATCATCGGTACTAGCCCAGATGCAATCGACCGTGCCGAAGATCGTGAACGCTTCCAGCACATGATTCAGCAGCTAAACCTAGTACAGCCATCAAACGCTCTAGCGACCAGCTTAGAAGACGGCTTGGTTAAAGCAAAAGATGTAGGCTATCCATTGGTTGTACGTCCATCTTATGTATTAGGTGGCCGCGCGATGGAAATCGTCTACAACGAAGACGAGCTAAGACATTACCTACGTACTGCGGTACAAGCGTCAAACGAAGCGCCTGTCCTACTAGATCGCTTCTTAGATGATGCTATCGAAGTTGACGTAGACTGTGTATGCGATGGCACTGATGTCGTCATCGGCGGTATCATGCAACATATCGAACAGGCTGGTGTCCACTCAGGTGACTCAGCATGCTCACTGCCACCATACTCACTGTCTAAAGAGTTATGTGATGTGATGCGCGCGCAAACGGTCGCTATGGCAAAAGAGCTAGGTGTTATCGGTCTAATGAACGTACAGTTCGCGGTAAAAGGCGAAACCGTATATATCCTAGAAGTGAACCCACGTGCTGCACGTACAGTACCGTTCGTTTCTAAGTGTATCGGTACTTCGTTAGCACAGGTTGCTGCTCGCTGTATGGCTGGTACTTCGCTTAAAGATCAAGGCTTTACCACTGAGATTGTCCCAGCATTCTATGCGGTCAAAGAAGCGGTATTTCCATTCGCTAAATTCCCAGGTGTTGACCCAATCTTGAGTCCTGAGATGAAATCAACGGGCGAAGTCATGGGCGTGGGCAAAACCTTTGGCGAAGCATTTTACAAAGCCATTATCGGTAGTAACGAGCGTCTGCCAGGTCTACCGACTGAAGGCGAGACAAAAACCGTCTTTATCTCAGTTCGTGACAGCGACAAAGCTCAAATCGCTCCGATTGCTCGTCACCTTGCCGACTTTGGCTTTAAGATTGTCTCGACCACTGGTACGCAAAAAGTATTGAGCGACGCTGGTATCGAAAGTCAGCAAATCAACAAGGTCACTGAAGGTCGCCCGCATATCGTTGATGCCTTGAAAAACGGCAAAATCGACCTTATCATCAATACCACTGAAGGTAAGCAAGCACAAGAGGATTCGTTCTCTATTCGCCGTAGTGCGCTACAGGGCAAAGTATTCTACGTCACCACGTTAGGTGCTGCTGATGCTGTCTGCAAATCTTATGCGATTGACTTACCGTTTGATGTCTATAAGTTACAAGATTTGCATGAGCAAGCAAAGTCTATTGACGTGGCTGAATAATTTCAGTAGATTAAGCATAACCGTTAGGCTTGCCTAAAAGCTCACTCAAGTATCGTTGTTTGCTTTAAATATAGCCAACCATGCTTGAGGAACGATACCTTTACTGTGATAGACCTAAAAAGCATAGTGGCTAAATTGCGACTATGCTTTTTATTACGTAAGCTTAAGTGCGCCTATGCTTGAATTGAGGTGAGATACACTCATAAATGATAGCCAACTTATTCATTACATCGTCTTAATTATCACTCTTTTATATTTTATATCCATTGCAACAACACTGACACCATCTCATTATGAGGTGGTGTGGTGTTATTGGTTTAAGGAAAAAACATGCAACGTTACCCAATGACTCCGCAAGGACACGCGGCTTTAGAAGCCGAATTAAAACAGCTAAAAAGTGTCGACCGTCCACGCATCACAGCATCAATTGCTGAAGCACGCGAACACGGCGATTTGAAAGAAAATGCTGAATACCATGCTGCCCGCGAGCAACAAGGTTTTTGTGAAGCACGTATTCGTGATATCGAAGCCAAACTTGGTGGCGCTCAAGTCATCGATCCTTCGACACTGCCAAAAGAAGGCCGTATCGTGTTTGGTGTTAGCGTCGTGATCGAAAACATGGATACCGAAGAAGAAAAACAATACAAAATCGTTGGCGATGATGAAGCTGACTTTAAAGCTGGCAAAATCTCAGTCAACTCACCAATCGCTCGTGGTTTGATTGGTAAGTTCGAAGGCGACGAAGTACGCATCGAAACGCCAAAGGGCGTGGTTGAATATGAAGTCATGAAAGTTATCTACGACTAATAGCTACACTGCGTTCTAATCTAGAAACTTGATGCTCTCAATTGTAGACAGTTTGAGAAATGACTTTTAGATAATAGTTTTTATGACAATCATTGTGACTGGCTACTTAGTTATGCAATTCCATAGATGAAAGCTGTACTACACATAAATAGCATTTATACCATTTCGGTTACACAATGCTGCTTTTATCTATGATTTGTTTTGGCGCATAATTATTTGAGTTTCAGTGCACAACAGCTTCAATATTAAGTTTATTCAATAAGAAATAGTTAAGATTGAATAGCTTTTATACAAGTTAGTATTGCGGCGCTTTTACTAAAAATAATGATGGTCTGATCGCACACATAGGCTAATATCAGCACTACTACCCTCGTTATTTGGCATATTTTTCGGTGTCATTTAGCGGGGGTTTTGTTTATCTAAGCATTATCTATTGTTGTATTACTTACTATTATTTTTGAGGAGTCTTTTATGATTACGAACGATGGTTTTCAAGCGTCAACTACTAAAACGACTATGGCACAAAATGCAGCTATGTCTGCATTGCTAGCAGGTATTGTATTGGCCGCTTCATCGGCCAACGCTGCCCCTGAGATTGCTATTAGCTCATCTGCGAGCGGTAGCACCACGGTGATCGAGCAATACTCTGATGGCAAAACTGCTACTATTACGGCAACGCCAAACGGTATCACCATGCAAGACGGCATGCCGTACGCGGTGACTCAGGTGACCACTGTGCCACGCTACGTCGTGCGTCAGTCTCCTGTTGTCCAAGGTACGACAACCGTTACTAGCGTACCAGTGACCAATCGAATGACTAATAGCGTCACTAAAGTAGATGTGATTACCACGCCTGCCAGCAGCGTGACGCAAGTACTACCTGTCGTAACCAATGTCACCCCGCCAGTGATTATGCAGCAGCCAGTGACCAATCAAGTAACGACAACGACGACTTTGGATACGTTGCAACTGACTCCTACCTTTAGTACGCCTGGCCTGGTCAATGCCAACACCAAAGTCATGAAAATTTTAAAAAATGCTGATGGACGTGAAGTTGCTGTTCCTGCCAATCATATTGCCCCTGGCGATGTGATTGAGTATCACACCACTTATACCAACACCTCAGCACAGCCTGTCAATGACATCAACGCCATGATCTCATTACCAAGTGGCGTCCAGTTAGTCTCGTTGAATAGTCCTCTGCCGACGCTTGCGACAACGGGTGGCGATAGCTATCAAACCATTCAACAAGTGGGCAATACGGTGGTTGTCCAAGAAAACTACTCTGGTCTGAAATGGAACTTGGTGAACTTTGACGCCAATGCGGCCAAAACCGTCGTAATACGAGCTAAAGTTCAGTAGATAACCAGCTCCCTACAAAATATGCGCCTTTAACATTCTTACTTTGCAAAAGGCCTTGAATGTTAAAGGTCTTTTTTAATGCATGAATCTTTCATAATTAGCATTTTCAATTCGATTTTCATCATCGTTATTCTTATTTTCCATCTATACCAAATGCATTCATACCCGCCCAACATACTTTGATACACACGACACTACCTGTCGCATATTATTCTAACTTCACCTACAAATACAATGACTTAGCAACATTTTTGGTAAAATAGCCCTTCATCAATTAATTGGTAAAACGCGACTTATGGCAAACATCAATTATGAGAGGTTACAGGGCAAACTCAATATTTTAGCTGATGCTGCTAAGTATGATGTCTCCTGCTCATCCTCCGCTGGTACTCGCAAAAACCAAGGCGGTGGTCTAGGCGATGCCTCAGCAACGGGTATCTGTCACAGCTATACAGAAGATGGTCGCTGCGTCAGCCTATTAAAGATTCTTTTGACCAATCACTGCATTTACGACTGTGCTTATTGCACCTCACGTAAAAGCAATGACACGCCGCGCGCCGCGTTCAGTGTCGAAGAAGTCGTCGACTTGACCATGCAGTTTTACCGCCGTAACTATATCGAAGGGTTATTTCTCAGCTCGGGCATTTTTAAAAGTGGTGACTATACGATGGAGCGACTGGTCGAAGTCGCCAAACTCTTGCGTACGCGTGAACGCTTTAATGGTTACATCCATCTAAAGACCATCCCAGGTGCGTCAAAAGAGCTGCTGCTAGAAGCAGGATTATATGCGGATCGTTTGAGCGTCAATATCGAGATTCCGACCAAATCAGGATTGGCTTTGCTTGCGCCAGAAAAATCGCATGACCAATTAAAAGCACCGATGGAAACGGTAAAAGAAGAAATCATTACTATTCGTGAAAGCCGTAAAACTCACAAAAAAGCGCCTAAGTTCACGCCAGCAGGTCAGACCAGCCAAATGATCGTTGGTGCGAGTAACGAGACTGACTTGCAGGTGATTCAACTATCGAGTCACTTCTACAAAACGTACGATCTCAAGCGGGTCTATTACTCAGGTTATGTACCTATGCTCTCTGACAATCGTTTGCCTGCGATTGGAACGCCTGTGCCGATGGTACGAGAGAATCGTCTGTATCAGGCAGATTGGTTAATGCGCTTTTATGGTTTTGGCGCGCATGAGATTGTGGAGCCGGAGTCACCGTTTTTAGATTTAGACTGCGACCCTAAGCTTGCTTGGGCAATACGCCATCGCGAGCATTTCCCAGTCAATATTCAGACAGCGACTTATGAGATGATTGTACGTATCCCAGGTATCGGTACAAAAACTGCTAAAAAAATCGTCAAAGCACGTAAGTTCAATCAACTGACGCTCTACCATCTAAAAAAGATGGGGGCTGCGGTCAACCGTGCTAAATACTTCATCGCAACCACTGGCAAAAACGAACACCTTGCACATCTAACGCGCGATAATTTCCGTCAGTATGTATTGGCTCAAACGCAGACCAAGTTTAACGATCAACGTACTGGGCAGTTGGCTTTATTTTAGAATGGCTCTAGATAGCATGTGTTAAAAAACCTGCTATCTCGCTAGTGTATTCATGATAGAAATGTAGGATAAAACATGTCAGCACTTATGCAAAATGACTCTTACACTGTCGGTCAATTGACGCCTAGCATTGTACTATATGAGCCTAGCTTTGAAGGTTGGCTGAGTGCGGTGTTTTATGTCTATGCCAATCGTCTACAAAACGATATGTCACTGAAACTAACCGCGCAAGATTGCTATGTGCCATCACTCATCGCTCAGGCGACTAGCGTGGCAACTGATGAGGATAAAGCCGAGCGGGTGTTAGTCAAATTAAATACCTTATTAGGTCGCTCAGGCATGCGAAATATCTTATGGGGTTTTTTATCAGAGAAGGACGATATCGGTACGACATTGTTTCGTGTGGTCAAATACGCCATCGACTACCCTAGTCGTCAGATCATGCAAGATTTGGGTAATTTGGACGTGCTTGAACTAGTGCAGACAGTCAAATCGGTTGGCCGTGAAAAACATCGTATGGAGGCATTTGTACGTTTTGAGCATACGACTGATGATATTTATTTTGCACGTGTAGAGCCTGATTTTAACGTATTGCCATTAATCGGAGAGCACTTTCGTCAGCGCTATCAGGATCAGCACTGGGCGATCTATGATCTGACTCGGGGCTATGGCATCTATTATGATAAAAGTAATAGCACGCCATCACGTCCAGCAAAGCTACAAACCATCACTGATCTTGATGATGCGGTACTACGCAATCCTGCCAGCATCCATAGTCCTGATGAGCAGCGCTATCAAAAATTCTGGCAAGGTTACTTTACCAACGTCAATATCAAAGAGCGCGAGAACCCTAAGCTGCATAAACAATATCTCCCGCAGCGCTACTGGAAATACTTGAGTGAAAAACAAGTACTACCCAATGCTCAGCACTTACAAAAACGACGCTAACGGCTTTTGGTATTTATTAATCCACATCTTACCTCATCTTTTTATCTTGATGGTTGAGTTTTAATCGCTTTTAACTGACAATAGCAAATTGATATTACTAACCGGTGACCAACGCTATTATGAAAGTTATGCGCTTACTGTCGTCTCTAAAGCATGATGAATCCGAGCGCGGCATTTTTCATCTTGGACGAGCATTGGTCAAAAATGAGCATACCTCTATCATTGTCTCCAGTGCCGATGAAGACAACGACTTGGTTAGACGTCTCAAACGTGATGGCAATATTTACCATCAGCTACATGTGAATAAAAAGTCTTGGCTATCGCTATTGCAAGTCTCTGCACTGCGGCATTTGATAGAAAAGTACGAACCTGATGTCATTCATGTACATTCTCGTACCCCTGCATGGATATTGCATTTGGCACTGCGCCGCGCACGTGTCAGGCGTTTTCCCAAACTGGTCTCGACCATGTATGGTTTTTATCCAATCAATAAATACTCTCAGGCTCTACTCAATGTTGATACGATAATCACCGTATCTGATAGTGTCACTCAATATTTAAAAAAAGGACTGCGCATCGAAGACGTAGATCCCAAAGTCATCACGCGTATCTATCGTGGTATCGACACTCGGCGCTACCCTTATCGTCATAATCCTTCGGTTTATTGGTTACGTCATACCTTCGCTGAATACCCTGAGCTTGAGCACAAAAAATGGCTCGTATTCCCAACCGTAATCGGTAACGAGTATGGGCAAGAGTGGCTAATAGATATCTTGGGTAACCTGCAAGAGCAATTCCCCAATATTCACGTCATTATTATGGATGAAGACTATAAAGACGGCGATGTCGCTCATGAAGATTTTCGCCAACGTACCAACAGCTTAGGACTGGCAGAGCGCATTACCTATGTGGGCAGCAAGCGTAATGATATGCGAGAATGGCTATCGGCGGCCAATATTGTCATGGCACTTGCTAATGAGCCCGAGTCAATCGGTATCAATGCCCTACAAGCCATACATCTAGGTACGCCAGTCATTGGCTGGGATCAAGCTGCCTTTAGCGAGATTTTACAACCACTCTACCCGCAAGGACTGGTAAAAAAGTACAATGCCAATGCGCTTTGTAAAGCGGTTAGAAATCAGCTAGAAAGTGTGACGCGCCCTGAAATGACCAACAAATTCACCATGCGTGAGATGATTGAAAAGACGCTTGAAGTATATCAAAGCTTACATGATGCGGCGCTTGCCGAAGAACAAGCAGAAGCAGATGCTATCGCAGTTCGACGCATCAAACGCAGTCTAAAAAAAGCATCTAAACCTGCCCTGAATGTCGCCGTGAAATATATTGAACCTGTTGTTAAGAATCCAAAAATAAAGCTGACTAAAGAAAAATCTAAGACAGCAGATAATGTCGATACGGTAGAAACAACTGAAGACAATCAATAACCATAAGCTAAGCGTTTCATTCGATAGGTAATTTTCTAATCAAAAAAAGGCTACTTCTAAAATGGAAGTAGCCTTTTTTGTTCAATCATCACTGGGCAATATTAAACCTAACGAAATTTAGCTTAGGTTTAATAAGTCGTCGGTGTATGGGCACTTACAATACGAGTGATGCTATCGGTAGGATTAATAAAAGTATGTGGTTGAATGGTATCAATCACATAGCTATCACCTTGATTTAGTAAATAGGTGCTGTCTTCGATACGGATAATAATTTTACCCTCGATGACCGTGCCAATCTCCTCACCTTCGTGAGCGATTTTTTCTTCTGTTGAGCTATTTGGCTGATAGGTCTCGATCAAGAACCCTAAGTTTCTTGTCCTGCTGCAGTTATAGACCTGCTTTAGCGACACTTTGCTATTGGGTTCATTAAGCTCTAATAGATCCTTTGGCGTTACGATCACTCTAGCCTTCGGCTCTTTCCACTCGTCACTAAAAAACGTGGTCAGATCAGAACCCAATACTGTCAAAATCGCCTTTAACGTATTGACCGCTGGACTGACCTTATTGCGCTCAATCGAGCTGATAGACGTGTTCGTCAACCCTGACAGCTTTGCCAATTTACGTTGCGAGTAACCTTTTGCTAGACGCAGCTGGTTAATCTTTTTGCCAATATTTTCTTTCAACGATTCATCTGTCTCAGAAGTCGACGCTGCTTCAGAAGCATTCAATTCATCATCATCGATATCATCTATTTCAATATCAACATCGTTTTCAATGTTATCACTATCAGTGACAGCAGTTTCTGCCTTACTTTTAGTCTTGCTATTCGGTTTGTGGTTCTCTGGCATGGTGAATAAATTCCGTGAATAGAAATTTGGACAAGCTATCTTGCGCATAATTTAACTCAGGATGCCATTGTACACCAATCATAAATGGATGTTGTAACAAGCTGATAGCCTCTACCAGACCATCAGGCGCTAACGCTTCTACGAATAAACGCTCGCCTACCTTACTGATGGCTTGTTTGTGCAATGAGTTGACGTGCCACTTTTCACCAAATGCTGCCAGCCTTCCTTGAGGTTGAATGATGACGTCATGTATTGGCTGATACTGCACCTCAAGCGGCTGGGTATTGTCTTCTAAATGCTGCTCATAAAACCCATCGATATCACGCCAGTCAGGATATAGCGTGCCACCAAAATGAACATTCATCTCTTGCAAACCTCGGCACACAGCAAACAGCGGAATGTTTTTTTCGTCTGCATAAGCCAATAACTTGAAGCTCAGCTCATCACGGCCTAGGTCTTGTTTGGCTTCGGTATGCGTTGCGCCATAACGAGTTGGGGCGACATTGCTATAACTACCGGTCAATAAAATTCCATCTGCTATTTCGAGCAGCGCATCGAAGTTTTCACTGTCAGCAGCTGTATTTGGCAGCAGTATAGGATTACCACCATAAAAGTTTACTGCATCGATATATTTTTGATATACCGCCTGTGCTGGCTGTCCGTCAACCATCTTATGACAAGACACAATAGCAATAATAGGTCTGGAATTTTTCATATCATTTTCCCTCGTTATAACAACTAGACCTAAGCTGTCTATGTTGTCTAATCCCTTATTTAGCTAAAATTTAACACAACGCCTCGTGAAATGTAAACTATAAACTTCATTAATATCGGTATTTGTACTAAAAACCCGTATTTGAGTTATTTTAAGATAATTTTAAATAAAAATTGACAATTATAGTTTTCATCCATATATTAAAAGTCAGCAGCAACGATAACCAACATAGTTTAACTTTTAGACTGAATAAAAACGCCTAAGAGCACAGTCTATAAGTCACTAATATCATTGATAAAAATTTAGCCGTAGTACAAACACCTCAGATTCAACCCGTCATTCATCAAATACTTATTTATTAAGTGTTCGTTATAAATGCCACTAGCAGAGAATTTAGACACCGCAGCCAAAACGTAGTAGCAGTAACAAACCCAGTAATTCTACAAATTCATAGGAAGAACAGACATGATGACAACCAATGGAATGGTCAAATCTGCAAACAGCACAGAGTACGTCTATGTTGCCGCAGGAGATATCAATGGCTTACTTCGTGGTAAGCGCATCCCTTTTGATCAAATGGAAAAAGCAGAAAACGGCGCAATCCGATTACCTCTGTCAATCTTAGGTGTCGATATATGGGGCGCTGATGTCATCGAGTCTTCGCAGTGCAATGGCGATATCGACGCCATTGCCCGTCCAACTGGTCGCGCTGCTTATCCACTTCTCAATACCAGTGCCCCTTCATCACTACTACCTATATGGTTATATACCGAAGACAATGAGCCTTACTACGGTGATGCCCGCCATGTTTTGGACTACATCAGCAAAAAGTTCAAAGCACTGGGACTGACACCAGTGATGGCAACCGAACTAGAGTTTTATTTGGTTGACTATACCGAGGGGGAAACACCCAAGCCACCTATCCGTCCCAAGAGCGGCCTAAGACTAAACAAGACATCCATCTTAAGTATCAATGACCTATTACAATTCGATGAATTTTTAGATGAAGTCTACGAGCAGTGTGAAAAGCTCGATATCCCTGTTGATGCGGCACTGGCGGAAAATGGTTGTGGTCAGTTTGAAATCAATCTATTACACGTCGACGACCCATTAAAAGCTGCTGACGACGCGATTTTGTTTAAACAAGTGGTCAAAGCCGTGGCAGCTCGTCGCAAGCTTACCGCGACCTTTATGGCAAAACCTTTTGGCCTACAGTCTGGCAATGGCTTTCATGTGCATTGCAGCTTATTAGATAAAGATGGCAACAACGTATTCGATGATGGGTCAGATGATGGGTCAGATATGTTGCGTCATGCAGTGGCTGGCCTACTTAAGACCATGTCAGATTGCACCTTATTATTTGCACCGCATGTCAATTCTTACCGCCGCTTTACCCCTGGTACATTAGCCCCAAACAACGTGTCGTGGGGTTATGAGAACCGCACCGCAGCTGTACGTATCCCTGGCGGTGACACCAGAGCACGCCGTATCGAACATCGGGTGTCTGGCGCAGATGCTAATCCTTATCTAGTTTGTAGCGCAGTACTGGCGGGTATGCTGTATGGTATCGAAAACAAGCTTGAAGCACCTGAGCCGATTAACAGCATTACTTATGACGCAGCAGAACTAAAAACACTACCGTTGGACTGGCTCTCAGCCATTCGTCAATTTGAGAGCAGCGATGTGGTTGACTCACTATTTCCAAGCGAGATGATTGAGCTATTGATTGCGGTCAAAAAGCAAGAGGCCAAACGCTTTGCTCAGCAAGTGACCAACCTTGAATACCTCACCTATTTACAGGATGTTTGATATGTCAAATAGTAGCCCAAATAGCAATCAAAGTAGCAATATGGCAACGAACCAAAACCCACCTTCTAACAACACGCGCAATATCCCGCATTACTCGGATAAGGGTCAATACCCTGATAGCTATTATGCAGCCAGTCGCAACCCTAAGCCTGACAGACCAACGCTTAAAAATGATATTCAGGTAGAAATCTGCGTGGTCGGTGGCGGTTATAGCGGCCTATCGACTGCCCTGCACCTTATCGAGACAGATCATGAAGTCGTCGTGCTTGAAGGCGCACAGATTGGTTGGGGCGCATCAGGTCGTAACGGCGGTCAAATCGTCAATGGACTAAATGCCAGCCTGCAAAAAATTAAAAAATCTTATGGTCAACAAAGTGCAGACTTCGTCGGTCAGCTAGTGACTCGCGGTGGCAAAATCATTCGTCGTCTTATTAGCGACTACGATATCAGCTGCGATCTGAAAGAAAAAAACATCTTTGCAGCATTGAATAACGGACAACTAAAAGACTTACAAGAGACGCATGCATTGTGGGAAAGCCACGGTATGCACGACCGAGAAATGCTAGACAAAAATGGCATTCAAGAGCATATCAAGTCAGATGCTTATGTGGGAGGCGTCATCGACCATTCGGGTGGACATTTTCATCCATTGAACCTTTCATTGGGTGAAGCGGCGGCTATCGAAAAAAATGGCGGCACGATTTATGAAAACACCTTAGTCGTAGATATTGAGTACGCTGACGACTCTATCAAAGTCATTACTGAGTTCGGCACGGTAACCTGTAAGCAAGCCGTTCTATGCGGTAACGCTTATCTCAACAAAGTCATTCCTAAACTGACTGATCGCGTGATGCCAGTATCGACGCAGATTATCGCGACCGAGCCATTGGGTGATTTGGCCGATCAACTACTCCCTACTGATGTCTGTGTCGAAGACGTGCGCTACATTCTTGATTATTATCGTCTCTCAGCAGACAAACGTATGTTGTTTGGCGGCGGGACGGTCTACGGCGGTCAAGATCCTGCTGATATCACCGCCAAAATCAGACCCAATATGAATAAAATTTTCCCAGAGCTGCGTGATGTAAAAATCGACTACGCGTGGAGTGGTAACTTTGCCCTGTCTTTCTCTCGTGTACCACAAATGGGCAAACTACATGAGCGCGTATATTTCGCCCATGGCTATAGTGGACACGGCGTAACAGGCTCTCATCTGTTCGGGCAAATCTTGGCTGATGCCATCAATGGAAAAACCAAAGAGTTTGACACCTTTGCACAGATTCCTTGGATTCCATTCCCAGGTGGCAGGGCTCTACGCGTGCCTTACTCTGTCATGGGTTCGTGGTGGTATGCACTAAAAGACACCACCGGCATGTAAATACATGACCAACCTTGCATAAAAGCGGTCGACATAGACAACGCTTTTATCATGAAAACTACTGTTGCCTTGACCTATCACAGTAATGGATTGCTGTGATAGGAAGCTCGATAGAAAGTTGATTCGCTACTGTCTATCGAGCATCAACCACCGAATAGAGTTTGTTTTAAAAAATGAGGTTCTACAGGGAGCGCAAGTATGAACATGAAACTCAATGATGCTGTCGAAGGGCACTATCATAACAAGCGAGTCTTTCTCACCGTAATAGTAGCCGTCGTCATCTATCTGGCCTTTGCTTGGCTATCCATGAGCCGTGGTCCAGATGAATCTTGGGGTGCTTTATCTTTATTACCCACATTATTAGTATTAGTCACCGCCATTGTCTCTAGGCGACCATTTGAATCCATGATTGCAGGCTGCGTCGCTGGCCTTGTGATGCTCAACCCCTTTGATCTGGTTTCCCCCTTTGCAGACAATATGTCGATGGTCTTGGGCAACGAGACCATTATCTGGATTGTCCTCGTCTGTGGTCTGATGGGCGGGTTAATTCAGCTCCTTGAAATCAGTGGCTGCCTCGACGGTTTTAGTGAATGGCTACAAAAAATCATCAAGTCGCGTCGTCAGTCGTTATTGGCCACTTTTGCTTTGGGTGTCGTGGTCTTTATCGATGATTACTTGAACTGCTTGGCCGTATCCACCTCCGTCAAAAAACTCACAGATGTGTATGGCGTCTCTCGGGAGAAACTGGCCTATATCGTCGACTCCACCGCTGCCCCTATGTGTGTGATCGTTCCTATCTCTACTTGGGCCGTCTACTTTGCAGGCCTATTAGAAGAAAATGGCGTGGCCACAGAAGGTGAAGGTCTTGGCCTTTATATCAGCGCTATTCCCTATATGGCGTATGCTTGGTTCGCTCTCCTAATCGTATTCTTGGTTGCTTACGGCATATTAGGTGACTGGGGACCGATGAAAAGAGCCGAGAAACGCGCTAAGGCTGGCAAACCTGTCCCTGAAGCGTTTGTAGAAGAGCAGCTGGTCTCAAATGTCCAAGCCAAACGTAAATTATCGTTCAAAGCCAATATCGCCAACTTTGCCTTCCCAATGATCTTACTCATTGTCTCAACCATTTACTTTGAAGTCGATCTGTTACGCGGGGCATTATTAACCTGTTTTGTGACTGTCGTTGTCTATTGGATGCAGGGTATTTTGAGCTTTGAGACGCAAGTAGAGTCTATCTTTAAAGGCTTTAAAGTCATGCTCTATCCACTCTCGACCGTTATTGGTGGCTTTTTCTTAAAAGCAATCAACGATGAGCTTGGTATGACCATGTATGTGATTGAAGCTATCACGCCTTATATGACCATTATTATCTTCCCTGCGGTTATCTTCGCGGTCATGGCATTCTTAACCTTTGCTACTTCATCAAGCTGGGGTCTATACGTGTTGGCGATGCCTATCGTGTTCCCAATATCGCTCGCCCTTGGCGTGAGCACACCACTTATGATTGGCGCATTGTTATCAGCCTCATCATTCGGTAGTCATGCGTGTTTCTTTAGTGATTCATCATTACTTGCCGCGCAAGGTGCTGGCTGCTCACCCATGCAGCATGCCTTTACCCAGTTCCCGTATGCGATGTTAGGTGCAGGACTGTCCGTCGTGACCTTCTTAGGATTGGGCTATATGATGGCTTAAGCCAATAAAACATGAGCTAAACTATTGTCGCTATACACTAACGAATGATGAGAAATAATTCGTTAGCCAATACGAAACACCCTTGTATAGGGTACTTCCTAATAAATATGATGAGGATTTAGAGTATGCGAAACGTTACTGTGGCGACCACGCAAATGAAATGTGGTTGGGATATCCAGCAAAACATTGCGACCGCGACTGACTTGGTCAAAAAAGCGGCTAATGATGGTGCCAATATTATCTTGCTACAAGAATTGTTTGAGACACCCTACTTCTGCCAAGTTCATGACTTTGATTATTTTAAGCTTGCAACTTCAGTCGAAGATAATGCAGCTATCAATCACTTCAAAAAACTGGCAAAAGAGTTAGAAGTGGTACTGCCGATTAGCTTTTATGAAAAATCAGGCAATACATTCTTTAATAGCATCACTGTGATCGATGCTGATGGCGAGATACTGGGCACTTATCGCAAAACGCACATACCAGATGGCATTCCTTATGCCGAAAAGTTCTACTTTACCCCTGGTGATACAGGGTTTAAGGTTTGGCAAACCAAATACGCTAAGATTGGTGTCGGTATCTGCTGGGATCAGTGGTTCCCTGAATGCGCCCGTAGTATGGCATTGATGGGTGCCGAGTTGCTGTTTTACCCAACTGCCATTGGTGATGAGCCAACACTTGGTATCGACTCAAAAAGTCATTGGCAGCGCTGTATGCAAGGCCATTCCGCCGCCAGCCTGATGCCAGTTATCGCAGCCAATCGCATTGGCACAGAAACCATCAGCCAAAATGGCAATGACAGCACGATGCAGTTTTATGGTAGCTCGTTCATTACCGACGGCCGCGGCGACATCATAAAAGAAGCGTCAGCAGATACTAGCGAAGTGATTAGTACTACCTTTGATTTAGATCAACTGGCTATCGATCGCCAGCAATGGGGAGTGTTCCGTGACCGTCGTCCATCGATGTATGGCACGCTGCTCACTCACGGTTAACCTACTATCCGTCTCTTTAGTTTACTCTCACTATTTTTATAGTCGCTCGTGTACGATAAGGTAATTTTATGTCTATATTACTGACAGACTCAACCCCGCAGCAAGATGGCTTTTACATGCCAGCAGAGTTTGAGCCAATACAAAAAGTATGGATGGTCTGGCCATACCGTGCTGATAACTGGCGACAACAAGCTGTCCCTGCCAAGAAGGCTTATGCTGATGTTGCACTGGCAATTAACAAGTTTTGTGAAGTTGGCGTACTGGTTAATCCTGACGATTATCAGCAGTGCCGCGATAGCTTACTTGATGATATCGACGTTATCTCTATGCCTAGCAACGATGCGTGGGCACGTGATACCGTGCCGACATTTTTAATCAATGACGCAGGCGAGCTACGCGCTTGTGATTGGACATTCAATGCGTGGGGCGGAGACTATGATGGCCTTTACTCACCATGGGATGACGATGATAAGCTCGCAGAACGCTTGTGTGAGCAGTTAGATATTCCACGTTATCGAACGGATGATTTTGTCATGGAAGGCGGCGCGTTTCATGTCGATGGTGAGGGCACGGTTTTGACCACGCGTATGTGCCTGCTAAGCCCGGGGCGCAATCCTCATCTGAGCGAGCAGCAAATCGAGGACAAGCTAAAAGCCTATCTCAATGTCCAAAAAGTGCTTTGGATTGATGATGGTATCGATCCTGATGAGACTACAGGTCATATCGATGATATCGCTTGCTTTGCGCGCCCTGGTGAAGTGGTTTGCTTATTCACTGATGATCCTGAAAATCCATTCTATGAAGCAACGCAAAAAGCCTATAAGCAGCTCTCAAATATGATTGACGCAAAAGGCAGACGTCTAACAGTCCATAAGCTGTGCTGTACCCAGCAGCCAGTGACCTTGCCTGATGATTATGACATTGTACAGTCTGATGACGCCAAACCTCGCCTAACGGGTGATGTTTGTATCGCCTCATATGCCAACTTTTTGATTTGTAATGATGCGGTCATCGTACCGCAATATGATGATATAAATGATGCACTCGCCATCGAGCAGCTTGAAAAAGTCTTTCCTCAGCATCAGGTAGTGGGAGTACGAACAAGAGAGATTGTTTTTGGTGGCGGTAATATTCACTGTATTACGCAGCAGCAACCAAAACCATCGATCAAAAGCAATAACTAAAAGCATTAATCAAAAGCTTTAATTAAAAGCACCCGCATAAAAATATAGACCCAAATGGATTTTGAACCCAATAATATTTCAAAATAAAGGACATAATATGAGCGATTATCAAGTTAATAACCCAGCCACTGGCGAAATAGAAGCCACTTACCCTACCGCCACTGAACAAGACATCCAACAAGTCATTGAGCAAGCAGATACCGCTTATCAAGACTGGCGTAAAGTGCCATTAAATGAGCGCAGTGCACTACTGCATAAAATCGCTGATATCTATCTTGAGCGTCAAGACGAGCTATCACGTATCGTTGCCAACGAGATGGGTAAACCTGTTGCCCAAGCAAAAGGCGAGATCGGTCTGGTTGCTGATATCTACCGCTACTATGCAGACAACGCTGAGCAGCTACTAGCGCCAAACACTATTGATGTAGACTCAGGGTCAGCGTCGGTAGAAAAACACCCTGTAGGCGCGCTATTAGGTATCATGCCGTGGAACTATCCGCATTACCAAGTAGCCCGTTTTGTCGCGCCGAACTTTATGGCAGGTAATACAATTATTCTAAAGCACGCACCGCAGTGTCCAAACACCGCAGAAGTTATCGTCGATATCTTTAAAGATGCAGGCGTGCCTGAAGGCGTTTATAACAATATCTTTGCAACCAATGAGCAATCAGCGACCATTATCAATGACACACGCGTACAAGGTGTCTCGCTAACAGGTTCTGAACGCGCAGGACAAGCCGTTGCAAAAGAAGCTGGCGGCGCACTCAAAAAAGTCGTTTTAGAATTGGGCGGTTCAGATGCCTTTATCGTCGCAGCCGATGCCGATATCGAGCAAGCGATACAAGGCGCTATCTCTGGTCGTTTTGGTAATACTGGACAAGCCTGTAACGCCGCCAAGCGTTTGATCGTTATTGAATCAGTCTATGACAAATTTGTCGAAGGCTTTACTAATGCAGTCAGCAACATGACTTTGGCCGACCCACTTAAAGAAGATACGTTCATTGGCCCAATGTCATCAAAAGCCGCGGCGGTCAACTTGCAAGCGCAGTTAGACAGCGCTATCCAAGCAGGGGCGACAGTATTGGTAGAAGGCGGTATGGACAAAGACAAGCCTGGTGCTTGGTTTAAGCCTGCGGTACTGACAGATGTGACTGAATCAATGAAGGTGTATCGTGAAGAGCTGTTTGGTCCTGTAGCAGTCGTCTACAAAGCAAATGATATCGAACATGCTATCAAGATTGCCAACGATGTGCCTTTCGGTTTGGGTGCGTCTATCCAAACGCAAGATGCGGCACTGGCTGCTGAAATCGCAGACAAACTAGAAGTGGGTATGGTCACTATCAATGCGCCTTCTGGTTCTGAGGCCAATACGCCATTTGGCGGTGTGAAACGTTCAGGCTTTGGCCGTGAGCTTGGCACCCTTGGTATCACCGAGTTCTTAAATTATAAACTTATCCGTGATAAGTCTTAATAGATTAAAACCTTAGTTGAATGAAAAAAGCTTAACGTTTGACGTTAGGCTTTTTTATGAAAGCTAATTAAAGTACTTCTACTTTTTATATGGATTTTCTTTTAACCATTGCTGGTTAACGATTTTAAGCTCATGCAGCTCATGATCCATAATCTCTTTACTCTTACCAGGATTTTTCATCGTAGCATAACCGTACAATACGCCACCAAGTACGATCCAGCCAAGGAAAATCCACCACTCAATAGCGACCAGTGCTGATGGCATACCTGGTAGATATAGCGCCAACATACCAAGACTGAGGATAATAGTGATAATACCAACCAATTTACCTGCTGGTACTCTAAACGGACGTACCATATCGGGCTCACGGTAGCGCAGCACTAAGAATGAAAGAGCCACACAAGTATAAGCAATGACGATACCGAACCCGCCAGCATCCACAATCCATACCAGCATTTTGCGACCAAATAATGGAGCAAGTGTCGCGAGACCACCGATCAATAAAATCGCATTGACGGGCGTATTATATTTCGGATGCAGTTTGCATAGAAACTGTGGCAACATGTGCGTTTTTCCCATAGCATATAGCAGACGACTACCACCGATAAGAAACGCATTCCAGCTCGATAAAATACCTAGCACACCGCCAATAACTAGCAAGGTGCCTGCCCATTTACCATTCCAAGCATTGGTCATCGCATCAGCAGTAGCCAATGTTGAGTCTTGCGCTTGTAATAGCGGTAAAGTCTTACCTACACTCCAAGCGACTGCTACATACCAAAGCACCGCAATAATAATAGAGACGATCAAAAACTTACCGATGTTCGGACGAGATAGATTGATTTCTTCTGCAGCTTGCGGAATAACATCGAAGCCAACGAACAAGAACGGTACCATCACCATCACCGTCATGATGCCACCCATACCGCCAATAAAGTTAGGCGCTTGTACGGTATTAGAGGTCTCAGGACTAAACAGTAATGCACCCACGAACAGTAATATACCTACACAGAAAATACCCACGACTGCCAGCTTTTGAAACCAAGCACTCACTTCCATACCGCGTATATTTAGCCATGTGACGATCACTGAGCCGAGCATCCCGACGCCTACCCAAGTGGCGTAAACATCCCAGCCAGCAACATTCCAAAGATACCCTTGGCTATAATTGGGAATAATGTATTCGACGACGGTGGGCAGTGCCACGGCTTCGAACGCAACGACTGAGAAGTAACCAAACAAAATACTCCATGAGCAAATAAAGGAGACATTCACCCCTAGTGCTCGGTGAGTATAAGTATGCTCACCGCCAGTAATTGGCATAGAGGCCGCAAGTTCAGCATACGTCACACCAATCAATACAACTACCAGACCGCCTATCAAAAAGGCGCTAATTGCGCCCCATATACCTGCCGAGATTATCCAACTACCTGCCAGTACAACCCAGCCCCAACCGACCATTGCACCGAATGCCAGTGCAATGATATCGAACACCCCTAGCGACTTTTTTAATTCAGACATAACCTACTCCTTGTCTGTGTTTCATCCGTGTGAACCTGTTACAGTTACACTATTTTTGTTTAATGGGATCATACCCATCATGTTTGTTGTGTCTGTCGCGTCGCCGAAAAACTTGTATTTGCCGTCGGTATAGTATTTAAACAGCAAAAACAAAAACGGCGTCTTGACTTGCAAGGCGCCGTTAAAAAACTCACTCAAAGCGAGTGTTATAAGGGCAACCTTGCCGTTATCTTTCATACAATCTTTTAACCAATATCGGTACTTGAACTAGCTGTACTTGGTTAAAAGCGATCCATCGCTAAAGTAAATAACACTCAGTATTGCTTATGCCGTTAGAATACCTTTGATAATATCAAGGCCTTCTTGTAGCACTTCATCTTCAACCGTCAATGGCACCATCACACGGATAGCATTGCCATACATGCCACAAGACGCTAGTAGCAAACCTTGCTCAAATGATTTTGCTTTTAGATTGGCTGCGGCGGCGGCATCAGGTTTGCCTTCGCTATCAATCAATTCAAACGCTAGCATAGCGCCTTTATAACGGATATGACCGATACTGCTTAGGTTTAAGCCTTTTAAGAACGCGGCGATGGTATCACCAATCACCACACTACGCTCAAGTAAGTTCTCTTCTTCAATAACTTCCATAACAGCAAGCGCCGCCACACAAGCAAGTGGGTTACCAGAATAAGTACCGCCCAAGCCGCCTACTTGCGGCGCATCCATAATGTCAGCACGGCCAATGACCGCAGAGATAGGATAGCCGCCAGCTAAGCTCTTAGCAGTTGTCATCAAATCAGGCTCGACACCTAATTGCTCACCTGCAAACAAGGTACCGGTTCTCGCGAAACCACACTGTACTTCGTCAAAAATAAGCACGATGCCATGCTCATCACAAATCTCGCGCAATGCTTTGGCGAATGAAGGCGTTACCTGATGGAAACCACCCTCGCCTTGGACTGGCTCAATGATCATTGCAGCCACCTCACTAGGATCGATATCTGCTTGGAAGATCATGTCAAGGCTGTGTAATGCTTGCGCTTCTGTTACGTTCAACTCTTCTGCAGGGAACAACGCATGGAATACAGGTCCTGGCATCGGGCCAAAGTTCTTTTTGTATGGCAATACTTTGCCTGTCAGGCTCATACACATCATGGTACGACCATGCCAACCACCAACAAAAGAGATCACGCCTGGACGACGGGTTTTAGCACGAGCAATCTTGATACAGTTTTCAACGGCTTCTGCGCCAGTGGTCAAAAAGAATGCTTTAGTATCGCCGCTGATAGGCGCTTTTTCGCATAGCTTTTCAGCCAAATCCACATAGCATTCGTAGTTAATCATTTGCGCCGCAGTGTGTGTAAATTTGTCTAGCTGCTCATGGACACGTTGGGTAATTTTTGGATGGCTATGACCCGTGTTCAATACTGAGATACCACCGACAAAGTCGATATAACGCTTGCCTTCGATGTCCCAGATTTCTGAGTTCTTTGCTTTTTCTGCAAAGATAGGAAAGGCAACCCCAAGTCCTGTTGGTAAAACAGCTTTGCGGCGCTCAAGTAATGATTGATTGGTAGTCGTCATGGGAATGTCCTTTTCTTTGTTCGTAACATAAGTGCCATCTAGAGATTGGCGGTTTATTTGATGTTTATCTTTGTACTCAGTAGATATCAAATGGTGTTTATTTGACCCAAAACACCACAGATATCCAAAAATTCTTGCTAATTGATACTTTATTAATTGTTACTTTGCTAACCATTAATCCAACTCATTACGTTATGGCTATTAGGTGATATCAGAGCACCAGTATTTGGTCGTGATATAGTCTTCGATACCATATTTTGAACCTTCACGGCCAAAGCCAGACTGCTTCACACCGCCAAATGGGGCAACTTCGGTAGAAATTAGACCAGTATTATGACCGATGATGCCGTACTCAAGACCTTCGGTAACGCGCCATGAGCGGGCATAGTCGCTACTATAGAAGTAAGCGGCCAAGCCATAGATAGTATCGTTAGCAGCACGGATAACTTCTGCTTCGTCTTTGAAGGTAAAGATGGTTGCAATTGGTCCAAAAATTTCTTCAGAGGCGATGTCCATATCGCTACTAATATCGGTGATAACCGTTGGGTTATAAGTCAGTTCTGAAGCATCATTGATACTACCGCCAGTGACCAGCTTTGCGCCTTTATCTAGCGCGTCTTTTAGCAAGGCTTGGACTTTATCTAACGCTTTTTTGTTGATAAGAGGACCAATATCGACGCCCTCTTCTAGGCCGTTACCTACTTTTAATTCAGCGACTTTTTTGACAAATACGTCTAAGAATTTATCTTTGATGCTGTCTTGAACGTATACGCGGTTGGCGCAGACACAAGTCTGACCAGCGTTACGATATTTAGAAGCGATTAAACCAGCAGCGGCTTTTTCTAGATCAGCATCATCAAAGACGATAAATGGCGCATTGCCACCCAGCTCTAACGATAGCTTCTTAATAGTCGGTGCACACTGTGCCATCAACGTACGGCCTACTTCTGTAGAGCCTGTGAATGACAATTTATGAATGCGAGCATCACCCGTTAGGATGTCGCCGATGACAGAAGACTTACCGGTTACGACCTGAATGACGCCAGCTGGAATGCCCGCTTGCTCTGCCAACACACCAAGTGCCAATGCAGAGTAAGGTGTCTCAGTAGCAGGTTTGACGATAATCGTACAGCCTGCTGCTAGTGCAGGAGCAACTTTGCGCGTGATCATCGCGGCTGGAAAGTTCCAAGGCGTGATAGCGGCACAAACACCGACTGGCTGCTTGAGAACGACATGACGTAGCTGTGTGCTATTAGCAGGAATCACATCACCATAGACGCGCTTGCCTTCTTCGGCAAACCAGCGGATAAAACTGTTGGCATAACCCACTTCACCACGTGATTCAGTCAGCGGCTTGCCTTGCTCAGCGGTCATAATGATGGCCAAATCTTCTTTATTGGCATCGATTAGATCAGCCCACTTTTGCAATAACTCTGCACGCTCTTTGGCTGTTTTTGCTGCCCAGTCTGCTTGAACGTCATGAGCATAAGCAACGGCTTCATTGACATCTTCTGTGGTGAGGCTTGGTACAGTACCAATGAGCTCACCATTAAAAGGGTTGTTGACATCAAGCACAGCTTCATCACTAGCAGCATGCCAGCCGTCTTTGATGAAGCAAGATTGTTTGAGTAAATCTGGATTTGATAACTGCAGCGCGTGTGACATGTTGACGCTCCTTGTCATATAGGATGTATTTATAAGAATGGATACATTAGTAAGTCGTAAATAATTATTGATAATTTATTATTTGTTCAATATACTGAACACGTATTCTATATACGAGACGTCATTATAAGAACGATATGACGCGATTTGCAACCCTTAATCTCATTATTTTAAAAATTATCTTGTACTTCTTTCTTTTATTTCATTTTTACTTCATTTCTATAGGTTACTTATGAGCTCGACTGCCGTGCCTGCGCTAGACAAAACGTTTCAGATTTTGGACTTGATTACCGATAGCTCACAGCCTTTGACAGCGGCTCATATCGCCAAGGAACTGGGGCTACCGCGTAGCTCCACTCACAATATTTTGCAAAGTCTATTAACCAAACATGTCATTTATAAAGACCCTGAAAGCCGTTTTTATTTGGGTTCATATTTGATGTATTGGGCAGGCAAGTACGAGCAGCAGCAAGGCGTGGTACAGTTGTTTAAAGATTTGATTGTGCAGTATCCGGTACTTCTTCAGCACACAGTGACCTTGTCAAAACTGGACTTGGGAGAAGTGGTATTTTTGGCTTGTCATGAGTCCCCTGCGCCGCTTGGCTTTACTTTTCGAGCAGGCGTTCGTGTACCTGCAGTATTTTCGGCGACAGGCAAAGCCATGCTATCGACGTTGTCGATGGACAGTATCAAATCATTGTATAAAGATGCGTTTCCGACGCCTATGACCCAGCATGGGGTCAATAATTTTACCGATTTGAAAACTGAGCTTGCAGCGATACAAGAAAGCCGAGTATCGCTCGATGATGGACAACTGCGCGATGGGATGTACTGCTTGGGCACTTATATCCGTAATGCATCAGGCAATGCGGTCGCTGGTATGGCGGTGAGTTTTTTGCAAGGAGAGTATGAGTCTAAACGGGCTGAGGTCAGTGCGGTATTGATTGAATTGGCCGAGCAAATTGAGCAGCATTTAGGCTTTACTGCGAATTGATAAATGATAGAAGTTTGTAGAAAATAGGTCGCAGAGTGTGACGGTAAACTCTGTGACCTATTTTGGATGTTTTTAGTTTTATTTAAATACTACTGCCGTTATTGCTGTTCTCGTCCATCAGTCCTAATAGGAATGCTTGTAGATTATCATTGAGCTTTTGAATGTAATAACCACCTTCCACTAAGACGATCAATGGCTTGTTTAGCGCTTTCATTTTTTGTGCCAATATTTTAAACCCTTCTGTACTGACGGCACATCTTGCTTCTGGATCGTTTTCGTAGACATCAAAGCCCAGTACGTGAACTATCACATCAGGATCAAATAACGCCACCACCTCAATAGATTTATCAACATAGTCAAAGAAACCTGCTTCATCAGTACCATGTGGCATCGGGAAATTGATGTTGTAACCTTCGCCTTTCCCAATTCCCTTTTCAAACGCATGACCAGTCACTGCTGGATAAAAGTTAACAGGATCGCCGTGTACCGAGGTATAGAGCACGTCTTTACGGTCGTAGAATATTTCTTGGATACCTTGTCCGTGATGCATGTCCGTATCTATAATGGCGATTTTTGCGTATTTCTGCCGTAGATGTTCGGCGATGATGGCAGCATTATTAAGATAGCAAAATCCGCCCGCAGTACTCTTGCGCGCATGATGACCCGGCGGCCGTGAAAAGCAAAGCTGAATATGATTGTCAGCACGCTCAGCGTCTGTTGGCTTATCATTTAGCAGTGCTTCGGCTGCGTTAAGTGCTGTTTGCGCCGACCAATAAATAGATGTCCAAGAATGTTCGCTGATGGGCGCACTGTCATCCGCTTGATACTTCGCCGCTTTTGCCATGATGCCTATACCGGGATTATCATACGGCATAAAAATTCCTGTCTGCACCTGCGCGCCCAAATCTTCCTCTACTGCCATCCATTCATCATAGCCATGCTTAAGAAATTCAACATAACCGAAGTCATGAACCGCCAATATTGGTGCGATGCCGATATCGGTGGCAGTAGTCACTTCTAAGCCTAAAGCCGCTGGCGCTTTTGAAAACTCGACCATACGTTCTGGTATTTCTAACGGCTCATGCATCTTTCCATAAGAAAAATAAGGTAATGGTCTATGCAGACTTAGGTTTTCATGGCTGTATATTTTCATGCATCACATTCCTTGTTTGACACTACTTGGTTTTACATTATTTTATTAAAGAAATTCCATTTCCTAGCTTTTTTGTTTAGTTTCTATCACTGTAAATATAAGGCTATTGACGCTACTTTAAATAATCCCATCGGCTTTTAGCTTAGCAATCATCTCACTGTCATAACCCAAATCAGCCAGTATGCTATCAGTATGCTCGCTTAACTGCGGTGGCGGCGTACGATAGCTAATTGGTGATGCGGATAACTTGATAGGGTTACCAAGTGCGCGTACTGGACTGCCTTGCTCGGTGAAATTAACAATCATATTCCTTGCTTGCGCTTGCGGCATAGCCAAGGCTTCAGCCACATTATGAATCGCGCCGCATGGAATACCTGCTTGATCTAAAACCTCTAGCCAATAGGTACGTGGCTGCTTGGCAAATTGCTTAGTCAGCTCACCGCACAGCAGTTCGCGGTTGGCAACGCGTTGTGGATTGGTCGCAAAGCGCTCATCGGTATGCCAATCAACTGCAAGCACCTCACACAGTTTGGCAAATTGACTGTCGTTACCACAGGCTAAAATAAAGTGCTGCTCACCCTCGCCAGCAAATACTTGATACGGCACGATATTAGGATGCTGATTGCCCAACCTTGGCGGTATCTTATCGGATGCCAAATGATTCATACCGACATTGGCTAGCATGGCGAGCGCGCTATCAAGTAATGCCACATCGACGTGTTGTCCAAGTCCAGTATTTTGACGCGCCAGCAGTGCCGCTTGAATACCAATCGTCAACTGTAAACCTGCAAACAAATCAACCACTGCCACGCCAACTTTGTGCGGCTCGCCATCGCTTGGACCCGTGATACTCATCAGCCCTGACAATCCTTGGATAATATAATCATAGCCGGGGCGTTTGGCATCGGGACCTGTCTGCCCAAAGCCTGTCAATGACGCATAAATCAGCCGCGGATTGTCTTGTTTTAAGCTGTCATAATCCAAGCCGTATTTTTTCAGACCACCGACTTTGAAGTTTTCGACCAAAATATCACTCTCAGCGATCAGCTGCTTAATGATGGTTTGCCCTGTCGGTGTAGTGATATCAACCGTCAGCGATTTTTTATTGCGGTTAATCGTAGCGTAATAAGCGGAGGTGTCATCGCTGAATGTTGGCGGTGCCCAATGACGCGTTTCATCACCGATATGAGGACGCTCAACCTTGATGACTTCGGCACCAAGATCAGCAAGTACTTGTGTACAAGAAGGGCCAGCCAGCACTCTCGATAAATCGAGCACCTTGATACCATGCAATGCGCCCTTTGGCATATTAGCCATATCAATCATATCTGTCATGAGATTCCCTTACTCTGTCGCGTATTTTTTGACTTTTTAATCATAAAATTGTTATTCAGGATGTAATTGCTAAGTAATTACATCCTGAATAACAACTGAAAAACGTACGCTACTGTTAATGCTCTTTTGATAAAAAGCCAAGCAGTAACGTACGTCATAAAATACAGTTGTATCAAAAATTATTAGCTAAAAACGCTTAAAAGAACGCTTGAATGCCTGTCTGTGCACGGCCTAGGATAAGCGCATGAATATCATGTGTACCCTCGTAAGTATTGACGGCTTCCAAGTTCATCACGTGACGAATGATATGGAATTCATCAGAGATACCGTTACCGCCATGCATATCACGAGCGATACGAGCGATATCAAGTGCCTTGCCGCAGTTGTTACGCTTGATGAGTGAAATCATCTCAGGCGCTGCGTTGTCTTCATCCATGAGACGACCGACACGTAGTGCCGCTTGTAGACCTAAGGTGATTTCTGTCTGCATATTGGCAAGCTTTAGCTGTACCAGCTGCGTTGCCGCTAGCGGACGACCAAACTGTTTACGATCGAGCGTGTACTGACGGGCGGCTTTCCAGCAGAATTCAGCTGCTCCCATCGAACCCCAAGCGATGCCATAACGGGCTTTATTTAAGCAACCAAATGGCCCTTTTAGACCACGGATATCTGGGAAAGCATTGGCTTCAGGGACGAATACTTTGTCCATGACAATCTCACCTGTGACTGACGCACGTAATGAGAATTTGCCTTCGATTTTCGGCGCAGATAATCCTTTCATACCTTTGTCTAAAACAAAACCACGAATCTCGCCGGCATCATCTTTTGCCCACACGACAAACACGTCAGCGATCGGACTATTGGTGATCCACATTTTATTACCCGTCAGCTCATAACCGCCATCTACAGCGCATGCACGAGTCGACATCGATGAAGGATCAGATCCTGAATCAGGCTCCGTCAGACCAAAGCAGCCAACATACTCACCCGAAGCAAGCTTAGGCAAATAACGCTCTCTTTGCTCTTCTGTGCCATACGCCCAAATAGGATGCATAACCAAGCTTGATTGCACGCTCATCGCTGAACGATAACCCGAGTCAACGGCTTCCACTTCCTTGGCAATCAGACCATAAGCAACACTCGATAAACCAGCACAGCCATAACCTTCAATCGTGACACCCAGCAGACCCATCTCACCCATTTGACGCATAATATTACGATCGAAACTCTCGTTACGATTTGCCTCGATAATGCCAGGCATCAGCTCTTTTTGAAAAAATTGACGAGCGCTGTCGGTGACCATGCGTTCTTCTTCAGTGAGCTGGTCACGTAGTAAAAAAGGATCTTCCCAATCAAAACGTGGGCTAGTAGATGTTGCCATGTGGATCTCCTTGGTATCAGTCATCCTGACTGACGAATAGTGTTTGATACATCATTTGGTCTAACAAGTCATTGACTTCTTTATTCCGCTGTGCGAAACTTAGTTTCATAATTTAAAACCATTTAACCAAACTTTAGCCACGCTGTAAACCTTTATCAAAAAAATATGAGTATAAAATGACGAAACCCTTATCAAAAGCTACTCCGCTACTCGAACGCATGCATGCAACAATGAGTCAAAACAAGGAAGAGCATGACCGACAGTTTGTGACGGCATTGGGACGGGGACTAATCATACTGGCGGCTTTTGAGCACCATGAGCGGCTCACCCATCAACAGCTATGTCAGATGACCGAACTACCGAAAGCAACCATTACCCGTCTTATCCATACTTTGACCATGATCGGTTTTTTACGAACGAATGATTATGGTCAGTATCAATTGGGCAGTAGCGCTGTACGTCTAAGTGCGACCGCATGGAGTCGTCACGATATGGTGGCAGCAGCTGAACCACTATTACGTCAGTTCGCTAGTGAAAACGAAGTATCGGTGAATTTGGCAACCGAAGTCGAAGGAGAAATGCGCTATCACGCCTGCTGCCGTAGTCCTGCTCGCCTATCGGTCAACTTACAGTTTGGCTCAGCGGTGCCCGTGGCACGTACTGCGATTGGACGGGCTTTTTATGCAGTAAGCACACAAGCAAGACAGGCTGTCATCATTAGTAATCTACTAGAAAATTTATCTACTGAGGATTATAACCATGCGCAAACCGCCCTAGCCAGCGCGGCAGAGCATTATGAAAAATACGGCTATACCGTGTCTGATGGGGAGTTTTCTACCGACATATTGGCAGTCGCGGTTGGTGTATATGATGTCGCAACAGGACAATACGCGTATTCGCTTAATGCCAGTGTGCCAAGTGCCAACTGGAAAGCGGACGACTATGCGGCGATGATAGTGCCGAAATTGCAGGCGTTGGCGGATCGGATTGGTGGTGGTACATAAAGCATATTAAAACTAATACAATCAAGATTTAGGCTAGATCAATTAAGACACCATCTATGAAACTGTTACCCATTGATACCGACGTAATGACGTCATGCGTGTATGATGTACGCGACAAATGTAAGCATCTTATCTATATCAATCATTACTATTGAGCCTCGCTATGCCTGAATCTCGTACCAATCTGAACCCTGAACCCAAAACCAGCTCGCCGTATTTTATCGGATTATTACTTCGCTATAGTACGTTTGGCGCGGCGATTTTAATTCTATTGGCGGGCTTATTACTGGTAAGTTGGTGGCTGATTGTGATCGGTGGTTTGGCTGTGGCACTTGGTATCTATGACTTGATTCAGTCTAAGCATGCGATACTGAGCAACTACCCTGTCGCTGGACATATTCGCTATGTATTAGAGGATTTTCGCCCTGAGATTCGTCAGTACCTACTTGAGGACGATAAAGAACAAGTGCCGTTTTCACGTCAGCAGCGCGCACTAGTCTATCAACGTGCTAAGAACGTCAGTGACACCAATGCCTTTGGTACGTTGGACAATCTATATACTCATGGTAAAGAGTGGTTTTTGCAATCTACCATCAGTGCACCACTAGAGAACAAAGATTTTCGTATTATGGTAGGCGGTGAGCGTTGTCAGCAGCCACACGATATGTCGGTATTCAATATCTCCGCGATGAGCTTTGGCAGTCTGTCAGCCAACGCTATCATGGCACTCAATCAAGGCGCAAAACTCGGCGGCTTTACTCATGACACGGGCGAAGGTGCTATCAGCCCTTATCATCGCAAGTTCGGTGGTGATTTGATTTGGGAGTTGGGTACGGGTTATTTTGGTTGCCGCGATAATGATGGTAACTTTGATCCACAGTCTTTTGCTGAAAAAGCCGTCGATCCGCAAGTTAAGATGATTGAAATTAAGCTTTCACAAGGTGCCAAGCCTGGTAAAGGTGGCGTCCTACCCTCTAGCAAGATCACGCAAGAGATTGCCGACACGCGCCAAGTGCCTACGGGTCAAGACTGCATTTCGCCCTCTTCGCATAGCGCATTTAGCACCCCGCGCGAGCTGGTCGCCTTTTGGCAACAGCTACGTGATTTATCAGGCGGTAAGCCAGTTGGCTTTAAGCTATGTATTGGTCAGCCATGGCAGTTTATGGCGATTGTTAAAGCGATGATAGAGAAGGATAACTATCCTGATTTTATCGTTATCGATGGTGCTGAAGGCGGCACAGGTGCAGCGCCCGTCGAGTTTATGGACAATGTCGGCATGCCAATGGTCGAAGGGTTTTTGCTGGTACACAATACCTTGGTCGGTGCAGGTATTCGTGACAAAATTAAGCTTGGTGTTAGTGGAAAAATCGTATCAGGCTTTGATATCGCTCGCATGATTGCGCTAGGTGCAGATTGGTGTAACTCGGCACGTGGCTTTATGTTTGCAGTCGGCTGTATTCAGTCGCGCTCTTGTCATACCAACACTTGCCCGACAGGTGTGGCAACTCAAGACCCTTATCGTCAAAAGGCGCTCGACGTCCCTAGTAAGGCTGAGCGTGTTGCAAGTTTCCACAAAAACACGCTAAAATCGCTTGCCAGTATCGTAGGTGCGGTCGGTTTACAGCATCCTAGCCAATTACAGCCGTATCATATCGCACGCCGCTTAGACGATGGGCAGATTAAGCTGTTATCCAAATTCTTCTACTTTGCTGATAAAGGCGCACTGCTCGATCATAGCGCTCGTGCCGATGTATTTAACCAGATGTGGGTCATGGCAAACCCTGATAGCTTTTTAGCCAATAATGACGCACTCATTGCTTACAACAAAGACTCGCGTGATAAGGGCAAAGAAACTGGCGCGCCAACAGAACACAGCGCTGGATATAATTCTGAGCATTTGACCAACCTTACCGATGGTGGGCGATTAATTGGTAATGTGAATAACACAATCCGCGACTTCCCACCTACTAGCGACTGAATCAGCGCCTAAATCGTTGTACTTGAAAAGTAGGGATGTAAGTATAATTAAGCAGTAGATAGCAACCAAACTTAAATAATTTGTACATTAAAAGACGTGTGATTGATGCCAAGTTCTATTTTTAACTTTTCCCTATCAACGATAGTGCTTGCGCTGAGTCTGAGCGCTTGCCAGCAGACAGATGTGGGAGCGGCTACTGGCGATGATGATACGACTAGCTGGTCATGCCACACTGAAGACACGCCTTTTGCTTACAGTGTTTGCCGTGTCGATGCTACCGCGTTAGCGAGCGAGCGTTATTCATTACAACTGTTTTGGCAATCCTCTGATAACAACGAGCCTCTGCTAACCTTTGATGCGTTATTGGCCACATTACCAAGAGACAAGACACTTAACTTTGCAATGAATGCAGGCATGTACAATGCACACTATGCGCCGATTGGTTATACCGTTATCGAAGGCAAAGAAGTGAAATCGCTAAATGTAAGAGAAGGTGGCGGTAATTTTCATCTACTACCTAATGGGGTTATGTGGTGGGACAAAGCTGGCAACGTGCAAATCACCGAAAGTAATGTGCTGAATGAACAGATACATAATGGTGATGTGCAGCCTTGGTATGCGACGCAATCAGGCCCTATGTTGGTCATTAATGACGAAATACATTCTCAGTTCAATCCTGATAGCAGCTCCATCAAACTGCGTAATGGTGCAGGCGTTTGCCGTGACGGCAGTATACAATTCATTAATAGCAATAAGCCTGTTACCTTCTATCAGTTTGCAGAACTATTCAAGGATGATCTAGGTTGTCCAAATGCACTATTTTTTGATGGTGGTATTGCCTCAGCATTATATGCGCCCAGTATCGATAAACAAGATAAAAAAGAGATGGGTGTGATGATTGGCTTAATTGAAAAGCAAAATCAGTAACAGTCTTTCCCTAGAGACTATTTTTCGTGTTTCTCGTTGCATTTTTTGCTCACTCAAATAAAAAACCACTTAATATGATAGCGTCTCCTTGAGTGGTTTTTTTATATCCTTAACATGAGTTTTAAAGTAAGTTTTTAAATAGTATTATCGTGCCATATATTGAGTCATTTCTTCAACACCATGTAGCGTCATCGGATACATTTTATTTTCAAACAGCTTTTTGATCTCAACGATGGTCTGCGTATATTGCCAATACGATGGGTTTTCAGGATTGAGCCAAGTTACTTTATCGAAATGCTCAAGTACTCGCTTCAGCCATACGATGCCCGCTTCATTATTCATATACTCTACGCTGCCGCCTACTGTCATGAGCTCATAAGGCGACATCGATGCATCACCGACGAAGATAACGCGATACTCACGGCCATATTTATTGAGCAGCTCAAACGTTGGCATCGGTGCACTATGGCGACGATTGTTGTCCTTCCACACATAGTCATACAAGCAGTTATGAAAATAAAAGAACTCTAAGGTTTTAAATTCATTTTTTGCCGCAGAAAATAGTTTTTCGAGCGCTTCGACATGGATATCCATACTGCCACCCACATCAAACAACATCAGCACTTTGACACGGTTACGGCGCTCCGCCTGCATATGTATATCGAGCACACCCTTTTTTGCCGTGCGTTTAATCGTCTCATGAATATCGAGCTCATCAGCACTACCTGTCCGCGCAAACTGACGCAGATTGCGTAGCGCCATTTGAATTTGGCGAGTACCGAGCTGATTATCGTCATCGAGATTGCGATATTTACGCTGCTCCCAGACTTTTGCCGCACTGCGTTTGCGAGACTCACCGCCGACACGCACGCCTTCTGGATGATCGCCATAGGCACCAAATGGCGAAGTGCCGCCCGTCCCTACCCATTTACTACCACCTTGATGACGTTCTTTTTGCTCTTTTAATCGTTCCTCTAGCGCCTTCATCAGCTCTTCAAGCGAGCCGTACTTTTTCAGTAATCGTCTTTGCTCTTCAGTCAGATTCTTTGGGTCGAGCTTTAGATCCAGCCATTCTTTGGGCACGTCCGTTAGCTTGGCTAATAGCTCATCCATATCGAGACTATCGACACCTTCAAAATAATCCGCCATGGCTCGATCGAACTTATCAAAATGGCGCTCGTCTTTGACCATGCATAGCCGAATCAGCCGATACATATCTTCGCGGCTGGCAAAAGTAGTCAGTGCTGGATCTTCAGGATGCGACTGCATCATCAGCCCTTTGTCCAACGCGGCATTGAGATCGAGCAGCTCGCGCGTACTGACTGGCACGCCATAAGTACGCAAGGTATAGAATAGTTTGATAAACATAAGAGTCGTATCACTTATTGGCTGATATTATTATCTGATGATATTGCTGATATCATTAATTGGTACAGTTACAGATTGAGCGTTTGCATTGACTTTCACATCAGACATCCGATATCGGACATAAGACGTTAAAATCAACGCAAGCGGCAAACATTAACGACGCATCATATTGGCAAAACGCTGTAATAAACTCACATCTGCCTCGTTTTTGAGCAACGCACCGTATAGAGGCGGGATAGATTTCTCGCCGCGCAGATTTTCTTCTAGCTCGTCCTGAGCCATATCATCAGCAAGTAACAAAGTTAACCAATCGACCAACTCAGACGTTGATGGCGGCTTTTTAAGACCTTGAATACCACGCAGCTTATAGAATATATCCAATGCATCATTGACCAGCTTTTCCTGAATGTCTGGAAAATGCACTTCGATGATTTGGCGCATGGTTTCTTCTTCTGGGAAGTCGATATAATGGAAGAAACAACGACGCAGAAACGCATCTGGTAGCTCTTTTTCATTGTTTGAAGTAATAATAACCACTGGACGCTGCGCCGCTGTAATAGTTTCGCCCGTCTCATAAACATAAAAAGACATCTTATCAAGCTCATGTAGCAAGTCATTTGGGAACTCGATATCGGCTTTATCGATCTCATCAATCAGCAGTACGCTACGCTCTGTACTGGTAAAAGCGTCCCACAGCTTGCCCGGCTTGATATAGTTGGCAATGTCATAGACCTTATCATCACCTAATTGCGAATCGCGCAGGCGCGATACTGCATCATACTCGTACAGTCCTTGCTCAGCCTTAGTCGTCGATTTGACGTGCCAAGTAATCAATGGCATGCCCAAACTTTCAGCAACTTCTTCGGCAAGCAATGTCTTACCTGTGCCAGGCTCGCCTTTGATCAGCAATGGCTTTTGTAAGGTCATAGCGGCATTTACGGCCAGTTGCAAATCGTCGGTAGCAATATAACTACTGGTACCAGTAAAGTTTTTCTTAGTATTGTCAGCTGTGGTCATAATCAGATCTCGATTGTTGTTATAGATAAGTTGTTATAAATAGATAGGTCTAAAACATGAATGACTAATAAAGGATAAGTTAGTAAAGAATAAATTAGATTAGCACAGCCTGATGCATTGCCAAAATACTCATGCGTTCGCATTTATTAACAATTGTTATGTGCAATGTATAGTGAGCAATTATTTATATGCCTAATAAACAGTCGAGCACAAAAAAAGACACGCAGCGGTGTCTTTTTATTCAGGTATCAAATAACTTTTAAGACAGTAATTTTGTCTCAACGCCTAGCTTATTTTTATTACTTGTCAGATGTATCGCTATCCGTTTTCTTAGCCAATGTACTGTCTTTTTTTAAGCTTACATTAGTGTCAGGCTGGTCGGTTACGGTAGCGCCTTCTGGCAAATAGCTGCCTGTGGTCATTTGCAATGTGGCCTGTGTATCTTCTGCGCTGCGGCTACGGGCTTTGTCCAAGCTTGATGCAAATGCGCTGCGTATCAACTGCCATACAAAACCAACAAACAACCCTGCGACCAGTATAACTAATATTGGCAACATGTTGGCAACCGCGCCTGCGTAATCTTTCATCATCACAGCATAGACGACGCTGATACTGGCTGGTGCAAGCTCGCTCGGATCGCCAAGTGCAGTACCTGGTGCTAGTAATACTGCAAACAGAACCATCCAGCTCATACCGCCCAATGGTTTTGGCAGTACACGAGCAACGAGTATCCATAGCACTAGTACCAAAACAGCACCGCCCAGATAAGCATACATCGGCAAATCAGCGGGCGGGACATCCTTTACCATTTGGCCCCACCAAATGGCAATCTCACCGAGAATGTCACTGATAGACTCTAGCGGTAAGCTATGTAAGATATTTTTTAACCAGTCCATGCGTGTTTATTTACCTGCGTTTATCGCCGGTGACACAATCTGTGTCTAGCGGTATATGTGCGTTCTGTAGAACCAGAATGAGGCCAACTACATAATGAGTTTATGCATTATGTAGGCTTATATCTGCATTGCGTAGGGTGTCAGTTTATCACGACTCTCTACTCAAATGCATGTGAGCAAGTGTGTCGTAGGTTTTTATCGACGCTATTTTTAAGGTAGCGTATTGATATGTCCTACCACAATTACTTGCTGACAAATCCATTAATTATAGATGCTGTCCTGCGATTCACGAGCACGCAGTTCTGCTTGGCGACGCATCACGTCTTGCGGCGGCAACTGCACAAAGTAGCCTTGAGACTGCAGTTTTGCCAGTACTTCTTCTTTGTCGACACGAGCGAGCTTATCCTTAGTCGCCAAATCCAAATGCATGACGAACTTACTACGACCTAAACCTGCACGGAAATCCTTTGGTAATACGCCAAGCCAGTCTTTGATTTCATCAGTATCGTCAGGATAATCAGGACGCGCAATGTAGATATACATGTCGTCATGTTTGGGAAATTTATAAATATCGCAATGCATAAAAACCACCTATCAGAAACTATGGGCGTAGGTTAGCATATTTCAGGCAAATACCAGTAGTCGCTTTGCGTTTTGCTATCGTAATTTTTGTCAAAACACACAGATAAAACGCTGATATGAGCGATAAAAATATCGTTGTAAAACATAACCTATTTAACAGACTGCCCTATCAAAACATTATTTTTGCCAAATTTATTTATTTTAATGGCTTTGATGACTTGTAAAAGCGCTTTGAACCTTTCATAATAAAAGCGTTTTTCAGGAGAGAGTTTATCAGCATAGATTTTGTATTGAACCCTATTGGTTATACAACTATCGCAATTGCTAGATAACCACCGAAGGCGCATCCACCCTGCCAATCGCTCAGGTAAAAGGACTGAAAAACGCATGTCACTGTTGTTTGATAGTATTTAGTAGTATGACGCTAATAGCGCACTACTTTTTTATCAAACATAAGGCATAACAAATCTGGAGAGTGGTAAGAACGGACGACGTCTTACCCACCGAAGGGGAGAAAATACGCTATCATCGATGATAGGGCTCATATAACTGCCCAAAAATGATGGTTCGTGTTGAAAATCTCAGGTCACAGGACAGATAGGGCTTTAGCTCAAACCGACGTATAGCGTCTGTTTGGCTTACGTCTTCATCTTTGCTTTCTGTGTCACCCTTTGATGTAATATTTGCACCTTGCGATATTGCTTCTCGCTACTTTTACGTTGCGCATCACGCCCGGCTCTGCTGAGCTTGACTGATGTACACATAAGGATTTGTTATGACTGATACCCATTCTCCAGACTCTAGCAGCACCCAAGCCCCTCAGCGTACCCCTTTTTACCAGTCTCACGTTGACAGTGAAGGCAAACTGGTCGATTTTTCTGGTTGGGAATTGCCCATTCATTACGGTTCACAAATCGAAGAGCACGAAGCGGTACGTACAGATGCCGGTATGTTTGATGTCTCACATATGGTTGTGACTGATATCAAAGGCGCTGATACTAAAGCTTGGCTACAAAAGCTGCTCGCAAACGATGTCAACAAACTCACTACCGCTGGTAAAGCGCTGTACTCTGGCATGCTCAACGAGCAAGGCGGCGTCATCGATGATTTGATCGTCTACCTGATGAATGCAGAGGAAACTGAGTACCGTATCGTCTCTAACGCAGCCACTCGTGACAAGGACTTAGCGCAGTTTAATAAAGTCGCCGAAGGTTTCAATATTGAGATTACCGAGCGTCCTGAGCTTGCGATGCTCGCCGTGCAAGGTCCAAATGCTATTGCAAAACTGGCTCAAGCCAAACCAAGTTGGGCAGATACCTTAGCAGGACTAAAACCTTTCGTTGGTGCTGACTTGACCGATATCGAAGGCACTGATTGGTTTGTGGCTCGTACTGGCTATACTGGTGAAGATGGCGTCGAAGTCATTATGCATGCCGATGACGCCCCTGCTTTCTTTGAGCAATTAAAAACAAATGGCATCAAACCTGCCGGTCTTGGCGCACGTGATACCTTGCGTATGGAAGCGGGCATGAACCTTTATGGTCATGACATGGACGAAACCATCAGTCCTTACGAGTGCAACATGGGCTGGACGCTTGCACTAAAAGACGATCGTGCCTTTGTCGGCCGTGAAGCATTGGTCAGTAAACGTAAGCAGTCAAAAGAAGACAACACCGCTATGAAGCAAGTGGGCTTGCTATTGACCACGCGCGGCGTATTGCGTGAAAGCATGACAGTGACTATCAATCAAGGCACTGATAACGAGCAAACTGGCATTATCACCAGTGGCACATTCTCCCCTAGCCTGAAAAATTCAATCGCGATTGCCCGTGTGCCTGCCAGCTTATCAGAAGATGACAGCGTACAAGTCGATCTACGCGGCAAAGGTAAGTTCGTCGATGTACGCGTATTGAAGGTACCTTTTGTCCGTAACGGCAAGCAACAGTTTGACTCTTAGGTCTTATAAATTCTATCATTAGAGCGCGTTGTCATTTTGCACACGAGTATAAAAATGACGACACGCCTAGCCTCCATTATTTTTGTTAATTAACCTCTATCACTTAGGAGAGAGACCATGAGCAACATCCCAGCAGAGCTAAAATATATTGCGAGTCACGAGTGGCTACGCCTAGAAGACGACGGTACGATCACTGTTGGTATCACTGACCATGCTCAAGATCTATTGGGTGATGTGGTATTCGTTGAGCTACCAGATGTGGGCGATATCATCGCTGTTGATGATGAAATCTCAGTTGTTGAATCAGTAAAAGCGGCTTCTGACGTTTATGCGCCTATTTCAGGTGAAGTCATCGCTATCAACGAAGCACTAGAAGATGATCCTGAAATCATCAACTCTGACCCATACGGCGAAGGTTGGTTCTTCAGAATGAAGCCTGACAATATCGCTGATTACGAAGCACTAATGACTGCTGACGAATACGAAAGCGACTTATAAGCTAAGCACGTAAGCTAAGCATGCTCTCACAAGACATTAGTATTTGTAAGACGTTAGCTTATACAAAGCACTAGCCCCGACTAAACATCATAGATACTGGCAGCAGCTGGTATCTATACTCTCTATTTAAACGATTTAAAAACCTTTCTAATGAAAAGTATTGGCTCATTGACCATGCTTGTTATTTGAAAGCAGCTTTATATGTAGATCTCCAACAATCATTATCGTCCGATGTTATTGCTACCAAGCGTTATCTCATTGACTCGTATTGATCACCTATTCGAATCCCAATGAATACGTGCTATCAATAACGACGCAAACTGATAACCCAATTCTCAGCATGGATCCTAATATGAATGCCAACACCGATAATAAAGACCGCATTGCCACACCAAATCATACGCCGCAGCTACAAGCCTTCCGCGATATCGTAGAATCACGCCGTTCCGTGCGTCGTTTTACTGACACACCTATCCCTGACGACGTATTGGCAGACTGTCTGCGTTTGGCCATGCTAGCGCCAAACTCTAGCAACCTACAGCCGTGGGAATTTTATGTTATCGATGATGCTGACAATCGCAAACGCGCCGTCAGAAACTGCATGAATCAAAACGCAGCAAAAACATCGGCCCGTTTAATTGCTATCGTTGCTCGTACTGATGTTTGGCACGATCACGCTAAGCAAGTATTGCGCGAATACCCTGATCAACCAGTACCTAAAAAAGTGAAAGACTACTACAACAAAGTCGTCACGATGGACTTTTTGCGCGGCCCAGCCAACGTAGTTTCGGCTGCGAAATGGGGTGCTACGCAAGTGGTCAGACGCGTAAAGGGCCCGATCAAATCGCCTTACTATACGTTTGAAGATACCAAAAACTGGGCAACCAATAACACCGCACTTGCCGCCGAAAACCTCATGCTAGCATTACGTGCTCACGGGTTTGATAGCTGTGCTATGGGCGGCTTCGATGAGCCTGCTATGAAGCAATTACTAGGTCTGGGCGACGATCAGCATATCATTATGATGATTGGCGCAGGTGAACGTGCTGACAATGGCGTTTACAACACCCAGTTCCGTTTTGATCAAAAACAGTTTGTGCATTACGTATAACGTACCGCTCACATTATTCCCTTAATTGCTATTTTGTTTATTACTCCCTTAACCAAGGATTGTCATGACTATCTCTCAAAACCCATCGTTTGATACCTTTCAAGGATTGTTCAACGAAGCTGAATTTGTCTATCGCCACTTAGGTTCAAATGAGACCAAGCAAGCTGACCTACTCAGCGCTGTTGGTTATAAAGATATGCAAAGCTTTATCAATGACACCGTGCCTGAGCCAGTACGTTTGCACAAAGAGTTGGATTTGCCAGTGGCGATGAGTGAGCACGCTGCACTTGCCAAACTGCGCACGATGGCAGACGACATCACTGTTAACAAAAGCTATATCGGTCAAGGCTACTCTCCTGTTCGTATGCCAGCTGTCATTCAGCGCAACGTTCTTGAAAATCCAGGCTGGTATACCGCTTATACGCCTTACCAAGCGGAAATCGCTCAAGGTCGTCTAGAAGCATTGCTGAACTTCCAACAAGTATGTATCGATTTGACTGGTCTTGAGTTAGCTGGTGCATCATTGCTTGATGAAGCAACAGCAGCGGCAGAAGCGATGGCGATGTCAAAGCGTGTGAGCAAAAGCAAATCAACGCAGTATTTCGTCGATGAGCGCGCCTATCCACAAACACTAGATGTTATCAATACTCGTGCGAAATACTTCGGTTGGGAAGTGGTCGTTGGTGATTTTGAAACCGCTAAATCTGGCGACTATTTCGGTGCGCTGTTCCAGTATGTCGGTGCTGAAGGTGACGTTAAAGACTTAACAGACGTCATCGCGGCCGTAAAAGAAAACAAGACTTACGTCAGTGTCGTCAGTGACATCATGAGCTTGGTGTTATTAAAATCACCAGCCGATATGGGTGCCGACGTAGCGCTAGGTAGTACGCAGCGTTTTGGTATTCCAATGGGCTTCGGTGGTCCACATGCCGCTTACTTTGCGTTCTCTGATAAAGCCAAGCGTTCAGCGCCTGGTCGTATCATTGGCGTATCAAAAGACGCACAAGGCAACACAGCTCTACGTATGGCTCTGCAAACGCGTGAGCAGCATATCCGCCGCGAAAAAGCCAACTCAAACATCTGTACCTCACAAGTATTGCTGGCCAACCTCGCTGGTATGTACGCAGTATATCATGGTCCAGGCGGCGTGAAGCGTATTGCTACTCGTATTCATGCATTTGCCACTGCGTTTGCCGACGCTATCACAGAATCTAACGACAGCAGCTTGAGTGTGGTACATGATCAATTCTTCGATACAGTCGTGGTTGATTGTGGTTCCGAGAAGCTTGCTACTCAAATTTTCAAAAATGCAGACAACGTTGGCTATAACTTATGGCGTCTAAGCGACACCAAATTGAGCGTTGCCTTTAGTGAAACCAGCGATCAGCAAGACTTCAACACCTTGACTCAATTGTTCGTCAATAAGTCACACGATCTACCTGAAACAGCTCGCGTCTCTCTAGATAGCGCACACCTGCGTACTGATGACATCTTGACTCATCCAGTATTTAACTCGCATCACACCGAGCATGAAATGCTACGCTACCTAAAGTCGCTTGAAGATAAAGATCTAGCGATGAACCGCAGCATGATTTCACTGGGTAGCTGTACCATGAAGCTAAACGCCACCAGTGAGATGCTACCGATTACTTGGCCTGAGTTTGCCAACGTGCATCCTTTTGCACCGCGTGATCAAGTTACTGGCTATATCGCGATGATCGATAGCTTGCAAGATCAATTAAAAGCCATTACTGGTTTTGATGATGTCTCTATGCAGCCAAACTCTGGTGCCTCTGGTGAATATGCTGGTCTGTTAGCGATTCGCCGTTATCATGAGTCATTGGGTGAAACCAATCGTGATGTTTGCTTGATTCCGATGTCAGCGCACGGTACCAACCCTGCTACCGCTATGATGATGGGTATGCAAGTGATCGTGGTCAAAACTGATGAAAATGGTAATGTTGATATCGATGATCTAACTGCCAAATGTGAAGAATATAGCGATCGCCTAGGTGCGCTAATGATCACTTATCCATCGACGCATGGTGTGTTCGAAGAAGGCATCCGTCATATCTGTGATTTGACTCACAAGCATGGTGGTCAGGTCTATATGGACGGCGCGAACATGAATGCTCAGGTAGGCATGATGCAGCCTGCAGACGTTGGTGCTGATGTATTGCACATGAACCTGCACAAAACCTTCTGTATCCCGCATGGCGGCGGTGGTCCAGGCATGGGTCCTATCGGTATGAAAGCGCATTTGGCAACGTTTATGGCCAACCATACGTTAAGCCCTGTACACAATGCACAAAAAGACTGCTCAGCCGTATCAGCAGCACCTTACGGTTCAGCGAGCATTCTGCCTATCTCATGGATGTATATTGCTATGATGGGCCGTGATGGTCTATTAAAAGCAACGGAGTTGGCATTACTTAACGCCAACTATGTGGCAGCCGAATTAAAAGGTCACTACCCTGTCTTGTATACAGGCAAAAACGGCCGTGTAGCTCACGAATGTATCATCGATATTCGTCCGTTAAAAGAAGAGACTGGCATCACGGAAAGCGATATCGCTAAGCGCTTGATGGATTATGGTTTCCATTCGCCAACGATGAGCTTCCCAGTCGCTGGCACGCTTATGATTGAGCCAACTGAGTCTGAGTCAAAAGAAGAGTTGGATCGCTTTATCAGTGCGCTAAAATCTATCAAAGCTGAAGCCATGAAAGCCAAAGCTGGTGAAGATAACTGGACGCTAGAAGATAACCCATTGGTCAATGCACCGCATACGGCTGCTATGATTACTAGCGAAGAGTGGACGCATCCATACAGCCGTGAGACTGCTGCATTCCCACTGCCGTACATCCGTGCAAACAAGTTCTGGCCAAGTGTCGCGCGTGTCGATGATGCTTATGGTGATAAGAACCTAATGTGCTCTTGCCCAAGTATCGAAAACTATATGTAATTATTATTTTCGATAGTTATTCTCTGTAGTAAAAAACCTCCAAGTCAGCTGCTGACTTGGAGGTTTTTATTTTGCTAACTTTTTATCTACTACGTTAGCAGGTAATATTATCAATAAAATAAACGATAAGAACTCAATGCAGTAAAAGCTTATATTGATAATAAGCTATTTATCTTAAATTTCTGAAGCAATCATTTGGACACTGCTATGCAACCTAAAGCGCCTAAACAAAAAACTCGCGTTATTCTAATTCATGGGCTACACCAAACCCCATGGATCATGCGGCCATTAGCCAAGCGCCTGCAAGCAGCAGGATTTGATACCCATCAGTATGGCTACCGTAGTATGCGTGATGGTATCAAAACCAATAGCGCCCGCCTAAATAGCTGGCTAGAAACAAACCATCACCCAGATCATCCTATAGATTTGGTCGGGCATAGTTTAGGTGGCTTAATCATTCGTGATTTTGTCGCTCAGTATCCAAAATGGAAAATTGGACGTTGCGTGACTCTAGGGACACCGCATATAGGAAGTGTTTGTGCAGATTATATCTGGCGACTGACTCCTGTTGTCGTAGGTCGCTCGTATGTCGACGCACTGGACGGTACAGTCGCACCATTGCCCAAACATGTGACGCTAGGCGTCATCGCTGGCAACCGACCTTATGGTCTAGGTCAGCTGTTTTTGCAATATCACAATCGCAAACTGCGCAAATCTGACAAGCCACCCCTTAACGAGCAACTTGCACATGACGGGACAGTATATATAGAAGAGACGAAAATAGAGTCTGCAGCTGATCATATCATCATGCCAGTCTCACATACTGGCATGCTAGTGAACCCAGAGGTCGCCGAGCAGACTCGATACTTTTTAGAGCATGGGCAATTTAAACGCTAGAAATTATATGAGCACTTGAGTATCAGTTTACAGTCTTGTCGAACGTCGCCTTATCGAACGCTTCCTTATTAAACGGCGCATTATCGAACGCTGTTTTATTGAACACGAATACCCATGCCTTGCTGCAGTTCGGTTTTATGCTTTTTGATGACTGGAATTAAGGTTTTAACAACCCAATCGTTACGCCAACCTTTTAGCCCTTGTGGCAGTTCGCTCACATCTTTATCAAGAGCAACCACTTCATATAATTGTCCTAGCCATTTTTTACGCATCAATACACTGGCAGGTATACCGATTTCGCGCGCATGCTCATCAATCGCTTGCTGCACTCCTTTTGAGAGTACTTTATTTTTTGAGCGATATGGTGGCACTAGACAGTCTGGATGCTCTGTAGGCGGTAGACTCTTGGCATCTCTGATTACTTTCAGCAGCTCTTCGCCATATAGTCGTAGCATACTACGGTGCATGGTTGTTTTATGTGCCAGCTCGCGCATGCTGTTTGGCTTTTCAGTGACTATCTCTCGTACTGCTTGTTTTTTTATCACAAAGGTACGCGGTTGATTGGTCGCGCGTGCCAACTCTTCTCGCCACGTAGCCACACCTTTGAGTATCGCCATTTGCTGTGAGTTATAGCGGTAATCTGCTATCGTTAGATACATCGCTTCATCTTCGACGTGCTGCGAGTCATATAAATCACTGGCATAAAGCTGACAGTCAGCCCAAACATAATCATATAAACCTTGCGCCTTAAGCGCATGTTCGATACTGAGATATAGCGCTGGCAAATAACGCACATCATCGATGGCATATTGCTCTTGCTCATCTGTCAACGGACGCTGGAGCCAATCAGACTGGCTGTGTTCTTTATCAATATGCATATCTAGCTGATCGGCCAGTGCCTGCTGATACCCCATTTGCAATTGACCCGTTAGATAAGACAACGCTATTTGCGTATCAAATATATTGGTCAACGGTGGGCAGCCAGACAACAGATAAAAAATGCCCAAATCTTCGCCGCAAGCATGCCAGATAGCCACATCTACTTTGCGTAGCGCTTCCCAAAGATCAGCCAGTTGTAACTGCGGTGCATCCAGCAAATAAACATGATTGCCAGTATTTAATTGTACAAGTGCCAAGCGCGGATAATAAGTATCGCGCTTGATAAACTCAGTGTCTAAGGCCACGCGTCCACAAGTTGCTAAGGCATCAATAACTTCATCTAAATCGCCTTGCTTACGTACCCAAGTAATAGCAACGTCATCGGCAATATCCAACAGTGCATCAATATCTAGCACCTCAATATCAGGTACTTCAACATCTGGATTATTAGCAGCTGACTCAGATGACGTGGCTGCTGACATTGGCTCAGTATTAGCGGCTTCCTGTAATGAGCTATCATTGATATCAGCAGCATTTGATTGAGATAAGGCGTTTGAAACGTTGTTGGACACGGGCAGATACCTGCATTAATAGGAGAAAATAAAACGCTAAACCGCGCCTTAATAAAATTAAAAGATAAACAATAATAAAGTAATTATAACAATTTCACGAAATGAATTGGGTAAGACTTTGAAGTAATCAAAACGTTATAAAAAAGAACGATTTTGCATGGCTTGACCAAGCGTCATACTATCCAGATACTCAAGCTCGCCGCCCATCGGTACGCCTTGGGCTAAGCGCGTCACTTTATTGACATGACGACTGACAGCTTCACTGATAAAGTGCGCAGTAGTCTGCCCCTCAACTGTCGTACCCGTTGCCAGTATCAGCTCTTCGACAGATTCTTGCTTCACTCGCCATACGAGCTGATCAATATTTAGGTCATCGGCGCTGACACCATCAATAGGCGATAGATGCCCGCCCAACACAAAATAACGACCACGGTAACCAGCTGTCTGTTCAATCGCCATCACATCTGCTGCTGTCTCGACCACGCATAGCAGACTGTCATCACGTCTAACATCTTGGCATAGCGGACATACAGCCTCATCACTAAAGCTATGGCAACGCTGACATTCAACAATATCACGCATGGCTTCATCTAGTGCTTGGGCGAGTGCCATGCCTTGTGGGCGTTTTTTACTAAGTAGATGTAGCGCCATTCGTTGGGCACTTTTTTGACCGACGCCTGGCAATATACGCAGCTGCTTGACCAGCTGATCAAATTTGGCTGTAAGCAAAGTAGCTTCCTTTAATTGACTTTATCTAACTGAATTTATAAATCGTAGCTATAAAAATGGGGTCGTATCGTGTCGATAACAACCCCATTTTTGTCTTCAGTATGAAGTATTTAATACTTAAAACATGCCTTGCATACCTGGTGGCAGACCCATGCCTGAAGTCGCGCCAGCCATTGTTTCTTCGTAAAGTGCATCTGCTTGACGAACCGCATCATTGATAGCCGCAGCGATAAGATCTTCGATCATATCTGGCTCATCTTCTAACAGACTTGGATCAATAGTCAAACGCTTAACCACATGACGACCAGTCATTGTTACTTTAACTAAGCCACTGCCCGCTTCTGCTTGCACTTCTTTGTTAGCAAGCTCTTTTTTAGCGTTTTCAACGTTTGCTTCTACTTTCTTTTGCATCGTTTGTGCTTGTTGCATCAATGCTTGAATGTTCATAGTTGCCTCTTTTGTTATTTATGGTTTGTATTTTATGCTAGTGCGTATAGTAATGAATAATTAACAACGTAAAGTTAATGCAATGCGCTAGTGCAGATTATACCGTTATCTTTACAAACTGTCTAAACCACGTGCCAAGTCTTTGATAATATCTTCTACATCTTCCAGACCTACCGATAGACGAATCAGACCATCTTTAACGCCAGCTTCGGCACGAGCCTCAGCAGTTAGACGGAAATGCGTGGTGGTTGCAGGATGAGTAATCGTGGTTTTGGCATCGCCCAAGTTATTGGTGATAGAGACCATTTGTGTTGAATCAATCACATGCCATGCCGCTTCTTTTGTATCACGGCTATCAGATGCCTTGACTTCGAAGCCCATGATAGCACCGTAGCCATCTTTCATATGATGCTGACGTGTAGCAAGCTCGTGCGCAGGATGGTCACTCAAGCCTGAGAAATGTACGGTACTGACATTAGGATGATTGACCAAAAATTCTGCCACTTGATTGGCATTTTGGCAATGCGCTTGCATACGTAATTTTAGCGTTTCGAGCCCCTTGGTAAATACCCAAGCATTGAAAGGACTCATGCTAATACCGCCTGAGCGCACTACGGTAAACGCTTCTTGCATCAGTTTATCACTACCGACTAATGCACCGCCTAATACGCGACCCTGACCATCCAAATATTTGGTCGCAGAGTGAATAACCACATCCGCACCCAAATCTAACGGGCGCTGCAATGCTGGCGTTGCGAAGCAGTTATCAACGACGAGTAATATGTCATTGGCTTTACATAGCTGACTCAGATAACCAATATCGCAAATCTGCGCCAATGGATTACTTGGGCTTTCGCAATAGATCACCTTGGTATTTGGTTGAACCGCATTGCCCCATGCCTCATTATCGAAGCAATCCACGTAGCTGACTTCAACACCAAACTTGGCCATATAGTTATTAAATAGACCGATAGATGAGCCAAATAACTGGTTAGCCGCTAGCAAGTGGTCGCCCGCTTTTAGGTATGCCAAGCACATGGTCAAAATAGCGCCCATACCAGAGGCCGTTGCAACCGCACGTTCACCGTTTTCTAGTGCGGCTAAGCGACGCTCAAAAGTACGTACGCTTGGATTGGTATGACGAGAGTAGACGTTGCCTGTTTTTGTACCGTCAAAATGAGCAGCGGCATCAGCGGCTGAACGATAAACATAAGAGCTGGTGGTAAAAATAGGTTCTGAATGCTCGCCTTCGTCTGTACGGTGTTGACCTGCCCGCACTGCGATGGTCTGCATGCCATAATCAAGCCCTAAATCTAAGGCATCGTTGCGCCAGTTTGGGTCTAACTTGTTCAAACTGCTCTCATCATGGTTTTGCGACTGACTCATAAACGTTCCGTTACTTTGGTTGGTATTTTATTGGTTGGTCTTTTAATTGAAATAAAATGACTGCTTATTCTTCTGATTATCGACCGTATTCATCAGCGTTATCATATCATGTCGACTTATTCCGCACAGCTGGTTTCAAATGGCGACTAAATACTATTTTTGAATACTAAAGATATATCAATTCTAATGCTTAAAATCTGCCACAGATATATTTAAACACTAGTTAAAAAACAATGATTTCGTGAGTCAAATCTAACAAAAATAACGTATTTATAATAGGCAGACATCACAACAGCTGCTAAGCTTAGCGTCGATTCAATTTTTGGCTAATACCATCCGGCAACTGTCGACTAAAAAATTTAAAAACACTGTAAACATTCAAAGTAATTCTTTATTAGTACATTTAGGTTCATGAAGGTAAATTCGTTATGTCGATGTTCAATATAGAACCGAGCAGCTTATCGTTGAGTCTAACACTTGGTCTCACCTTAGGTCTTAGTGCTTGCCAGAGTTTGCCAAAGCAACCACACTTACCTGAGAGCCAAGCACTATCAGCACGAGTAGATGCCTTATATTCAAAAGAGCAAGATCCACAGGCTAAAAACATTCAAACTGATAATATTGATCTAGTATCTGCTATTAGTGCACAGAATGACATTCACCCTGATTTGTCTGGCTACCATCCAATCGTGACTGGGGCAAATGCTTTCGCGGCGCGTAGTATATTGACGGGTATGGCGACGCGCAATATCGACGCCCAATACTATATTTGGCACAATGATCAAGCTGGTCAGCTTTTATTAAAAGACTTGTGGGACGCTGCGGAGCGCGGTGTTATTGTGCGCTTGCTGTTAGATGATTTTAATAACAGTGCAAAGTTTGATCAGCATTTATTACGCTTTGCCAGTCATCCCAATATTGCGGTGCGTATTATCAATCCTTTAATGCATCGTAAAGTCCCGACATTGAACTATGTAACTGGGCTACCACGTATCAATCGCCGTATGCACAATAAGAGCATGACTTTTGATAAACAGATTACCGTCATCGGTGGGCGTAATATCGGTAACGAATATCTTAGTAATGACCAAAGTAGCCAATTTGCAGATTTGGATGTCTTGCTTATTGGTAAAGTCGTCGCAGATATTGATAATAGTTTTTATGACTATTGGTCATCGCCTTTATCATTTGATATCGAGACCTTAGCGAAATTTGATAATGACGTTACGCCTGATTTTACAAAGGCATTAGATAAACTTGGTCTAGATGAAGAAAACAACGAAGGCAGCAGCTTGACAGTCTATAAAGCTGCCATCAAAGACTCTACGATCGATAGCGATTTACTCAATAAACGTGTGCCTTTTCGTTGGACAGACATGCAATTCTTGAGTGATGATGTCGGCAAACTAAGCAAAACGGTTCCTGCTGATACCAACTTAGTTCATCAGTTGCGTAACTTGCTTGGCAGCCCAACCAAGAAATTAACGATTATTTCTTCTTATTTTGTACCGACCAAAGATGGCGTCGAGACATTGGTTAAGTTAGCTGAAGCTGGTGTCGATATCAAAATATTAACCAACTCATTCGATGCGACTGATGTGACTGCTGTTCATTCTGGTTATAGCCAGTGGCGACCTCGCCTGCTTCGTTCAGGTGTAAAAATATATGAGCTTAAATCAACCGCTGCTGAAGAAAAACGTGATAACAAACTATGGCGGGCGCGTAGCCAATCTTCGACTAGCTTGCATGCAAAAACGTTTGCAGTAGATGACTATCAAGTCTTTATCGGTTCATACAACGTTGACCCACGCTCTGCCAATATCAATACCGAAATGGGTGTGATTATTAATGATGATGAGCTAGCAAGGCAGCTGCATGGCGCTTTGAGCGATGATTTGTTAAATCAAGCGTATGAAGTCAAACTACTAGAAAATGGTAACTTACAATGGCATACCATGAAAGACGGCGAAAAAGTCATTTATGACTCAGAGCCACGAGTGGACATGGCTGACCATGTTTGGTTAACCATTATGTCTTGGTTGCCCATTGACTGGCTATTATAAGAAATAGCAGTTAGTTAGGCTTTGGCGTCTTGTAAATCTGTTTGAGCTAACTTGTAAACCATCCATTACTCAAAAACCAACTTATTATTTCGGCAAATCGTCATTTATATATCGATTTGCCAGTTTTTATCATGGTCGATCATTAAAATAATGATTGTCTTAATGACCATTTTACTCCGTGGATATGTGATTTATTATGCCATCTCGTTCCCAATATGCCTTGATGTCTACTAAAGACAAAAATGTAGTGCTGTTCATTAGCTTTATCAGTGCGATAATATTTTTCGACTTCTTGATTTATTTATACATTGCAGACATTGTATCAGCTGCATTTTTTCCTACTGGCACAGATCCTAAAGTTGCTAAACTGCAAGGGCTTGGGCTTTTTGTCATCGGTTATTTAGCTCGACCATTTGGTGGTATTATCTTTGGGCGTTATGGTGATATCAAGGGTCGAAAACCTATTTTACTAATGAGTATTCTTGTAACTGCCTGTAGCTTATTAGCGATGGCATGCTTGCCGACTTATGCACAATGGGGGGCTGCTGCGCCTGCCTTATTTATATTGTTAAGAATCATACAGGGTATGGCGTTTGGTCTTTATGTACCGCTATCTTGGGTATTTGTAGCAGAGCATGTGCCCAGACAATATCTGTCAGTTGCCTGTAGCTATGCGACCGCTAGCTTCTTTGTAGGTGTGCTGTTTTCAAATGCCTTTTTTATGTGGTTATCTAGCTTTATGACGACGACTGAGCTAACTGATTATGGTTGGCGTTTACCATTTTTAGTAGCGGCGGCTCTTAGTTTCTTACCACTCTTATTTTGGCGATTCATCGGAGAAACACCCTTTTTTCTGGCACTTACAAAATTAAATGCCGGCAAAAACTCAGGCAAGCCGCTTACCATACTCTTTAAACACTGCAAACACTCTGTGTTTGTCGGCATGGTGCTGACGTTAGTGATTTCTAGCATTACCTCTGTGGTTGTTCTACTATTGCCAGACTTGATAGAGATAAACTTTACGTTAGACAGCGATTTGTTTGGATTCTCCCATAGCTTGGGCATCGTATTTATGATTTTTGGCTGTATATTCTATGGGATAATTTCTAATCATGAGAATTTTGGTAAGGTTCTAGTAATTGGTTCGATACTCCTCATTGCTCAAATACTAGCCTTCTTTTATCATCTACAAGCAGGTGGCGATTACATTTTAATTATGTACGCGCTTTTGGGATTCTGTGCTGGTATTGTCGGTATGGTTCCTGCTATCTTGGTGCAATTGTTTCCAACCAACGTGCGTCTCACAGGTATCTCTTTTTGTTATAATGTGACCTACGGTATCGTTGGTGTACTGATACCTTTTGGTCTTGGTTATGCCACAACTTTAGTAAGCTTTTCACCAGCACTATACATTGCCTTTATTGGCTTTATCGGTATTATCATGGGGCTGTATTTTTATAATTTGCCTGAATTTAAAAAAATTGACCATGTTATTTTATAAGTAATTGGTCAATCACTGTTTCGCATGACGCTTGAAGCTCTGGAAACTCTTGAAAATAAGGTGCAATGGGTTGTCTCATCCATTGCACCTTATCCATTTATTTAAGACACAAATATTAAGGCTTGATGACCATGGTTGATATGACCAACAAACGCCTCTCAGTTGCGCCAATGATCGACTGGACTACGACAGATTATCGTTATTTTGCACGACTGTTTAATCCGCATACTTATCTATATACCGAGATGATCAGTACTGGTGCATTGATACATGGCAATCGAGCACGCCACTTGCGCTTCGATACACTTGAGCACCCTCTAGTATTGCAGCTCGGCGGTGCAGATATCGGTGAGATGACTCAGTGCGCAGAATTTGCTCAGCAGTATGGCTATGATGAAGTCAATATCAATGTTGGCTGTCCTTCAGATCGCGTACAGCACAATAAGATAGGTGCCTGTTTGATGGCAGAACCTCAGACCGTTGCTGATTTGGTCAAGCATATGCAAGCTGCAGTCGATATTCCAGTGACGGTCAAACATCGTATTGGCATCGATGACTTTGATAGTTATGAGTTCATGGTGGACTTTGTACAGACAGTCGCAGCAGCAGGTTGTACACGCTTTATCGTACATGCACGTACGGCATGGCTGCAGGGGCTCAGTCCTAAGCAAAACCGCGAGATACCACCGCTGCGTTACGATGATGTGTACCGTCTAAAGCAGGATTTTCCTGAGCTGGATATTGAAATCAATGGCGGCATCGATACAATTGAGGACATCCGAACGCACCTACAGCATATCGATGGCGTGATGATTGGTCGGGCTTTTTATCACAACCCGTATCTATTAGCAGAAGCCAATAGCTTATGGGACGAGGCAACTCCTGAGACAATACCTAAGCGCTCGGAAATTTTAGAACAGCTTTATCCATATCTCGAAGAACAACTCGCAAAAGGCGAAGCGTTGCCAACGATGACACGACATTATTTAGGACTCTTCCAAGGTCTGATGGGCGCGCGTAAATGGCGCCAAGCCTTGAGCGGAAAGCCTCAGCTGACGATTGATGATATTAAGCGAGCGGCCGATGAAGTGCTACTATTAAATCCTGATGCATAATCCTAACGCGTAGCTAAATTTAAATATCTAACTGGCTCGATAGAATTTACATGCCAACCGTCGTCGTTGTGATCAGTACTTGATCTACGCCGCTTGCGCAATATACTGCCACATCGCTGCACCATTATTGACAATGTGTAGTACGATTGGTAGTAATAGCGAGCCTGACTTAATCCGTGCATAGCAAAATATCAATGCCAACACTACGATGGTACTAATCTCATAGAAACCATACTGCACATGGATCACAGCAAATATCAAACTTGTTACAATGCTAGCGACAATCGCCCCATGATTCGCTGAATATGATGATGCCGTAAACTGTTCTGCGATAGCTGACCACAATATACCGCGAAAGATAACTTCTTCATAAATTGGTGCGACGACCACCATAGCAAAGACCAATAGCCAAACCGAAATGACAGACTGATAGAGTGGATCAACAAACACCAACGGCGCCATATCGAGTACATACGTCAGTGCCTGACTGGCAATCATAAATATCAGTAGTAACCCAAGCATGCCTAAACCTGCCGACAGTGAGAACGGCTTTAGCGCTAGATATTGACGCAGACTACCACCTTTTAAACGAATGACAAGCACGCTAATTGCCACTAGCAATATACAGCCGATAAGTATAGACAGGCTCACAACCGTTCCATCATTACTACCAAAATAGAATATCCGCCCTATCGATGTCTTTTCATCAGTAGGTAATACCAGCTTGCCAGCGATATAGACACCTACCAACTGACTGATAAAAAACGCAAGCACCATTCCCACTGTTAGCACGAATATACCCACGCGCGAAAATAGTGGCAGAGACTTAGGTGAGGCAGTCGTACTAGATGGTACAGTTAGGTTCTTTGGCATAAAGGTATCACTTAAGAATACTCTGGTCGCTCGTATCTATTACAAGCATGACTGATGATATGTTGCGTTTATTTTGACAATTGCTGCTTGATCAATCCTAGCACCTGCGTTGAGACAGACTCTGGATGCTCAAGTGGGAACATATGCCCTCCTTCGTGAGTCTCATAAGGAATGCCCAAGCGCGATTTTATCTGCTGCGGAAAGCGACGTTTCAAAAAGACACTGTCTTGACCAATGATTAAAGTCACAGGCACTTTGGGGCCACGATTCGGTGCCAGCCAATACCAAGATGGATTGGTACGGAACACAGCGACTTCGCTGGCTTTAGGGATAGCCAATGTCACTTTGCCATCCGCACGCTCATGTAAGCCATGATCGATATATCCTTGAAAGCTACGCTCATCAAAATTCTTAAAAAAGCCTTTATGTCGCATTTTCTCATACGCGTCGTCTCGGCTATCCCACACATCACGGCGATGTTTGGACACGCCAGCTGGTGATAGTTTGTCCATCAGACGGTTATTCATAAACGGTAATCTGTCTGCTGTCTTTGCCAAATGCCACAACAAGCTGACCTTGCCATAAATCCAAGGCGGATCCATAAGTACTGCTTGTGCAAACAGTTCAGGCTGACGATACGTGGCCTGCAACGTACACATGGCCCCAAGCGAATGCCCCACTCCTACTACCTGTGCAACGCCATGCTTTTCACAGGCACTGTTTACACTATCAATAATTTGCTGCGTCAGACTGCGCCAATGATCATCTACTGGATAATCGGGCGTATCACCCAACATCGCAATATACTCAATCGTAAAAAATTCTGATAAACCTTCAAAAAACGGCTCATATACAGCGCTTGGCATTCCATTAGCATGAGCAAAATGCAGCACAGGTTTATTGGTTATTTTAGAGACAGGTAATGCAGCAAAGGACAGCAAATTTATTTCATCACTCATGACAGAATCTCGTGGGATCGTTTATGTTATATATTATTTTTAATGATTGAACCTTGTACCATTATTAAAAAAACAGCATCAAAACTAGCTCCATCAAAACCAACAATGTTGATATAGAAAGTTTGACGCCTGTATTTGATGGTTATGGTTGTATAGCTATTCTAATCAGGCTATCACTCAGACCAAGGTATTTTATTTGGTACTACATACAATTTTAAGGCTGAGCACAATTATATGCTCAGCCTCAACAATCATACACATTATATCTAAAACATAAAACGCTTAACGCATCTGCCCAGTATTGCTTTCTTGTGGTAATACATCAAGACTAACGCTAGAGCCGATACCTGCACCTAATTTTACTGCAAAACGGTCCATAAACATTTGGAACGGATCGGTTGGGCTGTAGCTAATGATAGTATCAAGATCTAGTTGTTTACTTAGACTTGTGATACTACCTGTTTTGTCTGCCAAACCTAACTCAATAGACTGCTCACCTGTCCAAAATAACCCTGAGAACAGTTTGTTTTGTTCAGGATTCTTCAGACGATCGCCGCGACCTTCTTTGACAGCGTTGATGAAATGCTTGTGCGTATTGGCAAGCACACCTTCAACATGTTTTTCTTCGTAATCAGTCAATGGGCGAGATAAGCTTAAGATATCTTTATACTCACCAGCCGTAATCGTACGATCTTTTACGCCAACCTTATCCATCAAGCCTTTAACGTTGTAGCTTGGCATAATGACACCGATAGAGCCGACCAAACTTGATGGATTGACATAAATCTCATCGGCGGCAGACGCAATATAATAAGCACCTGAAGCACCAATATCACCAATCACCGCATAAAGCTTTTTGTCTGGGTACTCTTGGCGTAGGTCCATCATAGTCTGCCAAATTTCATCAGACTGTACCGGTGAACCGCCAGGTGAGTTGATATCCAATGCTACTGCTTTTGCGTTACTGTTTGCAAAAGCATCTCTCAAGGCTTCATTGACATCATACGCATTCGCCACATCATCATTACTGATGACGCCTTGCAGCTCAACCACTGCCAAATGTGGATCACTAGTATCGACTGCGTCCATGCCTGTTGGCGCACTGCTGCAACCACGACCAAGAGTCAAAAATATCAATAAGATATAACCAAAGGTCAGTAGTTTAAAAAAGATACTCCAACGACGAGCGCGGCGCTGCTCAACCACACTCGCTAATAACGTGTTTTCCAGCACCTTCCATTCTTGTCCACTTGGCGGGCTTGGTTGCTGCAGTTGCGTTGGCTGATTTGCCGAGTTATCAGGACGTTTGTTAGGGTCTGGTGGCCAGTTGGGCATATAACTTCCTAAGTTAGAAACAATCTAAAACAATGAAATGAGGTTGTCGAGAAATACGGTTAAAACAGTGGTATATACCTGATACTGTCTCACAGTATCTGTGAGCTGTGTTAATAGTCAGTCACCTATATTGATAGGCTGCTAAGTATGGTGGTATTTCGATAATGGTTCAATAGTATAACTGTGAAATATCACTATATTGTAACGCTGATAATATAAGCCTTATTTTTGGGGGTTAGTAGTTTCAACATTGGGAATACTATCAATGTTATTTAGCGATTTAGTTGTTTAGCGATAATGCCGCGTCTAAAGGCTTATTATCATAGGTTATAACTTCATCGATTCTCTGATAATTTATGACATCAGCTGTAATCTGCGAGGCACTATGACCAAGCCACCTTCTATTTTTGAATAGCATGTCATCATTAAGCATGTCAGCTGTACATAGTAATGACCACATTTGCCAAGCGCGTTGATGGGTATCAGCATTTAGAATCAAACGCGACTGGGAAGACGCTGACTGCTTGCTAGTTAACTGACTGGTAGCTATTTGCGCATGAGAGTTAACAGGTAATGAGTTGAGTGGATCTGCTGCATTGTATCTTAGAACGCGTATAGGCAGGTTGGTATCAAGAGCAATCGTACAATCCCAAACGCTAGTATCACCTATCTCGGCCCAACCAGTGATGGCTTGTACTGACAACTCATCGTTGGCCGACTCCCATATTTTGCCTTGCTCACAACGCTGGGTACTAAGAGTGGGCGTATCTTCAGATTGCCTGATTGTTTTATAGGCTTGCTGAAATGTAGACCAGCGATCAGATCGCCCTGCTTGCCAATATTGGCTGATAGGTAAACGGTCATTTAATTGCGCAACGGTCATCGGTAGTAATTCAGAATTTTTAGTATTAGCAGTATTCTTATTGCCAGGAGTTAACGTATCAGTCAGGCCAATACTGCTGCTTTGTACGACAATACTCTCTAACTTATCGACAGATAAACTGCCCAATTGCTGCTTTAAATTTTCAGATAATTTATCTGCTGTCAGGCTGCTTGGCATCGTTCGTGTAGAGGCTGGTCTATGATCAGCTAAGAACAACCAATTGGTACTGTCTTCATTGACAGTAGGATATTGTAGCAATGCTGCCGTTATATACGAATCACCTGTTGGTAAAATATATAGTGTCGGTACCGTGATGAATGACTGCTGATTGGCATACACCGTCATCATCAGTAACGTTAATGGTGGCAACGTCAACCAACGACTGAGCAAACCTCGTTGCAACAGCCAAGGCAATGCGCTTAGCAAAGCCATCGATAGTATTGCTATATTAACTGGTGTATAGAGCCACGCATCCGAGAGCGCTGGCAATGACGTGAGCCAACTCATCAGATCGTGTAGATGACCGACTATCGTACTAATAACCATCCAAAGAATATCAGCGATACTCGGCACTAAAAGGTAACACAGCCCGGCTAATAGATTGAGTGGTACAATTACCCAACCAAATAGTCCAATGGCAAATAAATTAATAAAAAGACCCCATAACGACGCCTTACCAAATAAAAGCAACGTCACGGGTAATAAAGTAAGAAACAGCCAAAACTGTAGTTTAAATACATGCTTAAACACTTGCCAAACATGGCTAGATAGTGCGTTGCTGATACGAGTACGCTGTTTATCATCGTATAAAGTCGTAGCAGTAGTCTGGTGCTCATACGACGTATCGTCATACTTGAGCAATAACGCCACTGCGATAAAAGACAGCCAATACCCTGCCTGCCATAATACGTAAGGGTCATGCCAGGCCATCAATACAGCCAGCGCTAATAGCACGTGCATCGTACTGATAGGAAGTAATGTTAATCTGACGAATCCAATCGCTAATAACATCCAAGCCGTACGGGCAGCAGGCACGTCAAAACCAGTAAATAGCGCATAAATAAAAGCAGCACCAATCATTACCCACCAGCGCACTTGCCAACGCGGTATGCGACGATAAATAGCCGAACAATTACGATCAAACAGCAGTACGGCTATACCTGCTAGCACAATAGCTAAAAACAGTACGTGCGTACCTGAAATAGCAAGCAGATGTGAAATGCCCGCCAGTTGATATAAGTCCTTAGTATCACGATTAATCAAGCTACGATCACCCGTAAGCAGACTTAATGTGACGGCTTTTGCTTGTTGCTCTGCTGTCGTTTGTGCTGACCAGTCTTGATAGAAATGCTGTCGTAATCGCCAACGCCCTTGATCGATACGGGTACGAAAGCGCTGAAGATACGAGTCAGAATCTAGCGACTGCTTGGAATATTTTCCATCATTGATTTCGTTATTGTTTACCAATGTAGGACTAACGGCCAAAATATTTGCAACGCCATCAATATGCCGACCTCGTAACCAGCGATAACTGTCAAAACCAGTAGGGTTATTAACTGCTTGCTCAGAAGTAGCCAACGGCGCCAGTGCTAGGCTCATAAATATTTCATCACCGGGCTGCAAATCGTTTAAGGATGAAAGTTGATTATCATTTGCAGACTTTCTTGGATAAGCGTTAAGTAAGATGCGGTGTTCGCTGACTTTGATATTAACTTCGTTGGAATTAACATCGTAATTATTGCTTAGGCTATTTTTATTAACATTTAAGTAGTCGGATGTTTTAGCTGCTAATTCTGTCGGTGTCAGCTCAGCGACTAATGGAGTGATATCCGTTATCACTGCTACTTGGCGATAACCGCTGTCTGTAGTGACATTATAAACACTGTCGCTCAACCCTTCGATACGCACGAGCGCTTGTACTCGTATTGGAGCAGTTATTTCAGTGTTTTCTGCTTGTTGATGAATAACCAAAGCTTGCAGTGCACTGCCAATCACTAAAGCAGTCGCTAGCAGAGCTAAGACTAAGTATCTAATAATTCGCAAAGGAAAATTAGTATGACGATATATACTGTTCGAGGTATTTTTATTAACGTTGTGACGATCTATCGAAGGTATGTTGAATTGAGCAGACACAAGTAGAATCGTGGCAAATATAATAAGCGCCAAAGACAGGTTGGAGGTGCCAACTATATCTAGCAAGGACAAGTCAGCTGGCAACACCACATCGTCTGCGACTGCCAAAACACCCATCATAAGTATAATTATTAGGCTACCAATCAACCAGTACACCAGCACTCCTTGCTTGATGACTTAAATATTATTCGGCCAAATATGGTTACTTACTATAGCAAATGACACGTGATGCAATAGCATTTATATTTATATTACCCTATACTGAGGCAACGTATTAGGTGGTAGCTATCTGACACTACCATTCTGTGTGCTCTAATCTTTACCCTACTCACAATATATTACTTTATACCAGCTTCTCAATACCATTGAGTAGACTGTAGTTAATGATTAAAGGCGATCCTGTGCCCCAAAAACGTCTAAAAGACCTACTTCCTACACCAGAGAAAATCTTAGAGAGTCGCACTTTAAAGCTGTTTGCACCTCACTTAGCTGATCCAAGGCTATGGCATTTCAATCGACACAGCCTAAATAAGGCCGTCTATATCGGTGTACTAAGTGCATTTTTTCCGCTGCCAGGACAGATGTTACTGGCACTTATTGGCTCGCTTATTTTTCGTGCCAATGTTCCTATGGCGCTTGGTTTGACATGGATTACCAACCCAGTCACTAGCTTGCCCATCTTTTATGCTGGATACTATATCGGTGCCAAGATTATTGATGCACCTGTGATTAGCTTGCGTTTTATCGGTAGAATGATTGCTGATTTTAGCTTATGGGCGTTATCAAACGGTGCCAATCCATTTATTACGTATCGCGGCACCGTATCGCTCGCGGCGTTTTGTATAGGACTAACAATTTTGGCGGTAGTGACTAGCATCGTTTGCGGATTAGCATTCAAGGCTATCTGGCGCTATAAAACAGTCTCAAGCTGGCAGAAACGTCAGCAAAAACCTTCTGATAAATCTGATAAGCGATAAGTAATCTAACTTTATTACACGGCTATAATGCTTACGCCCTAGCTAAGTAAGCTAGCAGAGTTTATTCTTCTTTACTGTTCTCTATAGCATTTAGGACTTTGTCAGTGAAACTACTATCCATCGGTACAATCTCAATGACTTCATCATTTTTGCAGAGCGTATAACGTTTACCTGTCGCGCTATCTTGGACTTTTAGGTCGTAATCAACCCCAGCCAAAGTAATAGCGTCAAATACTGGCCTTAGTAAATCTTTTTGTGCCCGGCTATCAATACTATCGAACAGTGTCTGATCGATATAGGGGTTTAACGGCTCGTCACCTTCTTCGGCACTACCAAAAGCAGCGATTGGATTGTCATCTGTATTCATTATACGTGTTCCTATAAAATGGACATGGCGGCTAATTGATAGCCGCCTCTATATCTGTTGCTATGGAATATTTGCTTAATCATACAACAATACATTTCATCAGAAAAGACATCATAAGCGCTAATAAACAGCCTCTATGTCAGCCTTATATTCTTTGTACAAAAAAGCGTTAATACTGTTCCCAATGTCCATTGCGTAGCAACAACTGACGGTCAGCAAGCGCTGCCAAGTTGCGATCATGCGTCACCATAAGTAGCGCCGTTTGCATGGTGCTTTGTAGCTCTGACAGCAAGCCAAAAACGCTCTGTGCGTTGTCATAATCCAAGTTACCTGTTGGCTCATCCGCCAAAATAAGCGATGGCTTGGTAACCAGTGCGCGTGCAATCGCTACACGTTGACGCTCGCCACCTGATAGCTCGCCTGGTCTATGCATTAAGCGATGCTCAAGACCAACATTTTCCAAAATTTCAACTGCTTGCTTACGAGCATCGGTCGTTGATACTTCTGGACGCAACAGTAACGGCATGGCTACATTTTCAATTGCTGTAAATTCTGCCAACAGGTGGTGAAACTGATAAATAAAGCCCAAATGCTTGTTGCGCATTGCACCGCGCTCAGTTTCATTCATGTTATTTAATAACTGACCATGCAACCAAACCTCACCACTGGTTGGCGTATCTAGGCCACCAAGCAAATGTAGCAGCGTACTTTTACCTGAACCACTGGTTCCAACAATAGCGATACGCTCACCCGCATGAACAGTCAGATCAAGACCAGTCAATACTTGTGTACTGACCGCACCTTCATCATATATCTTATTGATATTGGTCGCCTCTAAAATGGCAGACATAGCGCTTCCTTTATTTTATTTATTTCGATATTTAGGCGTTTGGAATTACTCATAGCGTAGCGTTTGAGCAGGCTGAATCTTAGCTGCTCGGCGTGCTGGGTAAATCGTAGCCAAAAAGCTCAGTATAAACGATGCACCTGTGATTAATACCACGTCTAACAAACGCAACTGCGATGGCAAGTAATTGACAAAATACGCATCAAATAAGTTCAGACCAAAGGCTTGATTAATAAAGCCTAAAATGTCACTGACTGTGAGTGCAAATATTACACCCAGTATCGTACCAGCAACGGTACCAATTACACCAATGACTACACCTTGAACCATAAAGACTTGGGTGATCAAACGAGGAGAGGCACCAAAGGTTTTTAGGATTGCGATATCTGCTTTTTTATCGGTCACTAGCATGACCAGACTTGAGACAATGTTGAAAGCGGCAACTAAGATAATCAAAAATAGCAATAGGCCGACCATGGCTTTCTCCATTTGAATTGCTCCAAACAGATTGCCATGAGTCTGTGTCCAGTCATTTGGATATAGCTTCTCAGGTGCGATAGCAGCCGCTTTTTCCGCAGCTATCGGCGCCGTAAAGATATCGTTAAGCTTCATGCGTACGCCTTGCGCGCCTTCTGGTAAACGCAGTAATTTTGCCGCATCACCCATCGGGATAAAAGCCATGAGACTGTCGACCTCTGGGCTGATCGTAAAGATGCCTGTCAGAGTAAAACGCTTAAATCGCGGTATCACGCCTGCTGGTGATGGTGATGCTTCTGGCAACACCAAAGTCACTTTGTCCCCTATCTGCAAGCCTAAGGACTGTACCATCTCCTCGCCTAACACAATGCTAAAGTCACCGCTTTGCAAGGTGTCAATACTACCTTCAATCATATGCTCATTGATAATGGAGACGTTTTTTTCGTATTCAGGCTCGACGCCTGTCACCATAATACCTGCGACCTGACCGTTTGATGTCAGCATTCCTTGCAGTTGAATGAATGGTGCCACAGCTGCTACTTCTGGGTCTTCTTTGATTTTATCGGCTAGCTGTTCCCAGTCGCCAATAATTTCTGATGAAACCACAGTAGCCTGCGGTACCATCCCCAAAATACGGGTTTTCAGTTCACGGTCAAAGCCGTTCATCACTGATAGCACCGTAATCAATACGGCAACCCCAAGCGTCAGACCAATCATCGAGATGAGTGATATAAAGGAGATAAAGCCATTACTACGTTCTGCTCGGGTATATCGTAAGCCGATAAATAACGCTAAAGGACGAAACATATTCAAACTCTTTATCTTATCTACGTGCGACTTTATATAGGTGGCATAACGAGCAGTAGTAAATGCATCATACAGCTGCTACTACTCACATATAAATCAAACACAAAAACAGGGTGTCAGACGAGCCAATAACAGCTGTCAAAAGGGAGCTAGTTTGACACAAACTAGCTTATATGTGCCAGTCATTAGCAACAACTGAGAGTATTTTTTACCAAAAAACTGAGTTTTGTTATTATTTTTTATAGGGGGCTTGCTATTAGCTGTACCAATACCTATATATTATAGGCTAAAGACAATTGTCATTAACCCCTCATTGAGGTTTACTCGCTATTTACTGATAATATCGCTGACCATCATAAATCAATCATTTAAAATGTTGGATGGTACATAGGCAAACACAGTATTAGATACCAACCTCACGCTGACTTAATTTTGAGTATTTTCATGACCATAAATTATCAATACAAAAACATTCAATCTCCTACCAAGATCACGTTGACCGATGAACAGTCTGCAGGTCACGCCGATCACTGGCGTATTCTGACCGATGATATGAGTCATGATGTGCCTGAATGGCTACAAAAAATGATCGAAGTCGCAGCGATGCCTAAAGGCCTGAACAACAACGTTAGTGCAAAAGACAGCTGCCTGCTTCTATCAGAAGATCAGCCATGCCATATTAATCAAGTGCTCGCGATGAAGGATGGTAAGCCAGAATGCTTTATCAATGCTTATCCTTGTGTCGATAGTCCTTATGGATTGAACTGTAAAATTGAGCGTGTCATCGCCAATGACAACTCGCACGATGCAGTGTTGCGCTTACGTACTGCTGATGGCAGCATTATTTATGCATTTGATCAACTCTATACGACCAACCGTCACCTATATCAGCGCGACACCTCTTACTATGTGAACTTTAGTGCTTGGGCGCACGAAATTAAGCTAAGCGAGCAAAACGAAGTCATCATGGTCGAAGACCAAGAGTCTATCCGCTATCATCGTGCCTTTAACGATATCGTGGCGGCACATGACGGAAAAATCCCTGATGACCTACAAGAGCAAATCAGTGAATGGAAGCCTGAAACCAAAGAACAAATGGCACCCGTCGAGATTAACTTGGGTCATATGTGCGCTTACTTGTTCGGTGATACGCTAGGACAAGAAGACGAAGCTTGGTGTCAGGGTCAAGTACTTGGCAAGCAAGAAACCGTATTTAATGGTAAATCTATTATATTGTTTGATGTGGTGACATTACGTGAGCAGGATGCAGATCCTTTTGTAGTGCGTGTCGGTGCGCTTAATACTGCTGAGACTAATAGCATTAAAGTACATGACTACGTCCAAGCAAACGTATGGCTACAAGCAGCGATATACAAAGAAAACCAATCAAAAGCTAGCTAACTTGTTTGAGAAGCTTTCCACAGCTTTTTATGACTATTTGATTACGCAATAAAAAAGCCCCTAATATGAATTAGGGGCTTTTTTGTGTCTTATGAAATTTTACAGTTAAAAACATAGCGTAAAAGTCGTATAAATATGCGATTAAGCCATCGTCGTCATTGATTTGATACGAGTATATAGTTCCTTTTGCTCTGCACTTGGACGTGCAGTCTGTACTGCCATCAACTGTGACATATCGCCTTCGACACGGATTTTGCCACTCATAAACGCACCCATGATTTGATTGGTATCAAAATCAGTGATGATAGACTGTAGGATATCGCGATCTAATAGCAGTGTCGTCGTTGCATTATCGTTCAAACCGCGATGCAGCAAACCATTTGCAAAATTGGCTTCGATAGTTTTATCAGCTTCAGCCACTTTTAGATTGACGACCATATTGGCAAGTACTGGCGGTAAATTTAACTCACCTGCTTCGTTGCCCATTTTTTCTACTTGCTCAAACCATTCATCTGTCAAAAAAACTGCCATATTATATTATCCTTAATTGATATTCTGTCAGACCAATACCATTTGAGGCGCTGTTGGCCTAACTATTAGAATTATTAAAATGATTGCTATCAATAGACCTATGCAATACATAGCCATTAATGACGTTCAGCCTCATTATAAAGGGCGACTTGATAAGAAGTAAAACCTATTTATCGGCTCAGCAATGTTATTGTTACAAAACTTCTTTGCAGGCCTACGCTTATGTCTAGCGACTTCTTTCCCTATCCAATCAAAATGAGCATCTAGAATAGTGACAAAATTGTGTATAAAATAGAGGAGTAGCACAGCAATAATAAGTTGCTTGCTAACATTTATACCAAAGAGTTTGTATTTTGGCGCATAGTTCTGATGATATTTAATTAGGATTGCGTTACAATACCCTTAAACAGAGTCGGGAGTTTTAACCAAACATTACATAATCATGTTTTTTGTCAGCCGTCGCTAGCATACATCTATGGTCAATGCATTTTAATAGCCCTATAGATATGGGTATCTATCTTCATTAGTACAGATTTTTTCGTAATAATTAAGATACATATTTAGCCTTATGAGATGTTTGATGCTCAAAACGGCGCGTCTTCTTATTTACCTTGATGATCTATTAACAATCCTACTATCGATTGACCTTGAGCAAGGTGCATGAAGTGCCTATTTCTATTTATTAGTATTAACTGATAGACAGCAAGGGCTTAAATCGATAGTTAATGACATCATTGCGCTAAAATAAGTCAAAAAACAACATGTGTTGGCGCTAGTATAAATATGAATTTGAAAGTATTTATAGTGCAGACAGCATAGATTGTTGGTTAATTCTGTTGATAATTCGGGCTGTAAAGGAATCATCCAATGAGTTTACAAAACACAGCAGTCGCCCCAGTTGACCGTGAGTATGAAATTACTGTCGTAAGATTTTTTACGATCATGGCTGTCGTTTGGGGCATCGTCGGCATGAGTCTTGGTGTGTTCATTGCTTCACAGTTAGCATGGCCAGCACTCAACTTTGACATTCCATGGCTGACCTTTAGTCATTTAAGACCACTGCATACCAATGCAGTGATTTTTGCGTTCGGTGGTTCTGCCCTGTTCGCAACGTCTTACTACATCGTTCAGCGTACCTGTAAAACGCGCTTATTTGCGCCATACTTGGCTTGGTTCACCTTTTGGGGTTGGCAGGCAGTGATTGTTTCTGCCATCATCACGCTTCCTCTAGGTTTGACCACCAGTAAAGAATACGCTGAGCTTGAGTGGCCTATCGATATCTTAATTGCCTTGGTATGGATCTCTTATGCCATCGTATTTTTTGGTACGCTCATTAAACGTAAAACCTCACATATTTATGTGGCTAACTGGTTCTTTGCCGCCTTCATCATTACGATTGCATTACTACACATCGTAAATAGCATGGCAATTCCTGTTAGTGCGTTCAAATCCTATTCGCTATTTGGCGGTGCAACTGATGCAATGGTGCAGTGGTGGTACGGTCATAACGCAGTAGGTTTTTACTTAACGGCCGCTTTCCTTGGAATGATGTATTACTTCGTTCCTGTACAGATTGGTCGTCCTATCTATTCTTATCGTTTGTCTATCGTTCACTTTTGGGCATTAATTGCTTCATATATGTGGGCCGGTGGTCACCATTTGCATTATTCAGCGCTTCCTGATTGGACGCAGTCTCTTGCTATGGTCTTCTCAATCATCCTATTCGCACCATCTTGGGGTGGTATGATTAACGGTGTACTCACGCTATCAGGTAGTTGGGATAAGTTACGTACCGATCCGATCATTCGCTTTATGATTGTGGCACTATCGTTCTATGCGATGTCGACGTTCGAAGGCCCAATGATGTCGATTAAAACAGTGAATGCATTGTCGCATAACACTGATTGGACAATTGGTCATGTACACTCAGGTGCGCTTGGCTGGGTTGGCATGATTACGATTGGTTCGCTATATGTACTGTTACCACGTATCTATAACAAACCAAAGATGTATTCTATCAGCCTAATCACCACGCATTTCTGGCTAGCGACTGCAGGGACGATTTTTTATATCGTGTCTATGTGGATCTCAGGTATTGGCCAAGGCATGATGTGGCTTGCTACTAACCCAGACGGTACTTTGGTATATAGCTTCGTTGATACTGTTGAATTCTCGCATTTCCCATATATTGGCCGTGCGTTTGGTGGCTTCTTATATGTATCGGGTATGTTTGTTATGGCTTATAACTGCTATAAAACACTCAAGATGCCAGAAGGTAAGCCTGTAGATGTCGCTGATCCAACGGATCATGAACCTAGTGTCGAAAAACCTTCGACAGCTAACGTATAAGGAGCGATCATGGCTGGTACACCGCATGAAATTATTGAAAAAAATACAGGCTTGTTAGTCATTGGTATCGTGATTGCTATTAGTTTTGCAACGCTAGTTGAAATCGTGCCATTGATCTATGACAATAAGGGTCCTGAAGATGGTGGGGTGAATGCTCCCCTTCCTGCTATGGAGCCTTGGACAGCGCTTGAATTTGAGGGTCGTGATATTTATATCCGTGAAGGATGTCACGTTTGTCATACTCAAATGGTTCGCCCACTACGTGCAGAAGTTGAACGTTATGGACCATATTCACGTGCCGCTGAGTCGACGTGGGATCATCCATTTTTATGGGGATCTAAACGTACGGGACCAGATTTAGCGCGTGTCGGTGGCCGTTATTCTGAAGATTGGCAAAAACAACATTTGATCAATCCACGTTCGCTCGTGCCTGAGTCAGTTATGCCAGGTTTTCCTTGGTTAGCGACTAACGAAGTAGATGGCGAAAATATTCAAGCTAAAATGCGTCTATTTCGCGACCGCTTCGGTGTTCCTTATACTGAAGAAGACATTGAAGGCGCTCCTGATGCAGTGCTTGGCGCTACTGAGCTTGACGCTTTGGTCGCCTATCTACAGCAGTTAGGTACCGCAATGGAAGGACAGCGCTAATGGGTATTGGTGAATTACAAACAATTGCGACCGTTTCTGCCTTTATTGCCTTCGTAGGCGTTGCATGGTGGGCGTATTCGCCAAAAAACAAAAAACGCTTCGAAGAAGATGCACAACTTGCGCTTGATGACGAGGATATAAAGTCTCTGTCTGAAGAGCAGCGCAATAAGGATAAATGATGACATTTTTTTGGAGTTCTTGGATCACGCTAATCAGTTTCGGTTGCTGGCTTTTTATTCTTGGCGTTCTGCTGTTTGTACTAAAATACAAACCAGACGTTGAGGACGACGGTACCACTGGTCATGAATACGATGGTATCCGAGAATACGACAAAGCACTTCCTAAATGGTGGTTGGTGATATTTTTTGGTTCAATCGTTTGGGGTGTGGCGTACTGGGTATTCTTTCCAGCTATGTTCCCAGCACATTGGAAAGGTATCGCCACCGTAGAAGTTGACGGTGAGACTGTACCGTGGACCTCTAAAAACGAGTTGTTCAGTGAGCTTGAAAGCAACAACAAAGTATTTACTGATAACTTTGAAAAAAGCATTTTGGTAAAAGCAGACGCTGCAGGCGCGACTGCGACACTTGGTACGCTAAACGAGTTACAAGCGACCATGCGTCGTAGCGAAAACCCACCAGCAGATCTACAGACTAAAATTGACGAAAAAGTTGCAGAACTTGCTCCTTACGTCGAAAAACTGTCTGAAAATCCAAATGCATTAAAAGTTGGTAGCCGTTTGTTCTTACAGAACTGTTCTGTATGTCATGGCTCTAACGCTAAAGGTGCAACAGGTTACCCTAACCTAACTGATAATGATTGGTTATATGGCGGCGAAGCTAGTAACATTCTGACCACGTTACACAATGGTCGTATCGGCGGTATGCCTGCTTGGCGCGATCAGATTGGTGAAGACGGTGTACGTGCAGCTGCTGAGTATGTATTGTCACTATCTCCAAACAACGGTAGTAAGAGTAACGGTGAACTTGATCAAACTTTGATTAATCAAGGTGAAGCTATCTTTAAGCAGCAGTGTGCACTATGTCACTCTGAAAGCGGTAAAGGTATGATTTCAGCAGGTGCACCAAACTTGACTGACAATATCTGGTTATATGGCGGTGAGCGTGAGACTGTACGTAATACATTACGTTATGGCCGTGCTGGCGTTATGCCTCAGTGGGAAACTAAGCTAGGTAATGAGCGTATCATGCTACTTGCTGCTTACATCTACTCACTATCAGATAAAACAGGCAAATCACCTGAAGCAGCAGCACCTGTTACTGCTGCAGCTACTCAACCTGTAGCAACTGAAGAAGCAACTGCTAACTAAGACGCTGTTACTGTACTATATATGGACGAAATTTAATGAAGGGAGAACTGTTATTGCAGTTCTCCCTTTTGCGTATAACGGTATTGATTTTCATTTAGGAGTGACAATGATGAGCGGCTACAAACATTAAAAATCGTTCTCATATATTCGTTGCTTTTTACGATTATCACCCCATTATTAGTAGGGAGAATGTTAGAATAGCTATTTTTTAAAATAGTCTATTGGTCATGGCTTTATATCGCTCTGACTCAATCACATAACACGATAGTCAACTTCATATAATTAGATACAGGCTCGTTTAGCCTACTACTTGTAGTACCTTTACTCCCCTTTGTTTGTATCAAAATTATGTTGAACCGACTATATTTACAATCGATCATTTGGTAAGCAGATTAGAGGGTTTTTTATCAAATTTTCTATCCGCTATTTACTGACATTGATAACATCATCCACTCATATACCTCGACGCTAGAGGTGTTTGTTCATCATGCCAGCAGACTGATTCTTTTTTTAAAGAGGCACGTTTATGTCAGCACAACAATCCAATAAAATCCCTGTACAACAAGTCGACCTTGATGCAACCAAGCATCGTGTGCACCCGAGGTTTGTCACAGGTTTTTATCAAAATATTCGTGTCATCACGATGTATGCTCTTTTGGCGGCTTTTTTACTTTTGCCATGGCTGCGCTATAATGATAGACAAGCAATATGGTTTGATGTGCCATCGCAGCATTACTATATTTTTGGCATGACGTTTTTGACGCAAGATTTTTATTTTATTGCTGCATTTGCCATTATTGCCGCGTTTACGCTGTTTATGGTGACGGTATATGCAGGACGCGTTTGGTGTGGCTACGCCTGTCCTCAAACGATATGGACGCATCTATACCAATATGTTGAAAAATGGGTGATTGGCGATCGTAATAAGCGTATCAAGTTTGATAAAGCACCATTAAGTGCGAGTAAAGTATTCAAGCGCACGGTTGTCTATTCAATTTGGTTTTTGCTTTCAGTGATTACAGCGGCGACCTTTGTTAGTTATGTGGCGGGGACAGATTCTCTATATCACAGCTGGCAGTCAATAGGAGTGATTCCGTTCCCTGATTGGCCAACATGGGTATGGGTCTCAATGTTTATTTTTACCTTTGCCACTTATGCCAATGCAGGCTACATGCGTGAGCAAATGTGTGTACAGATTTGTCCTTATGGCCGCTTTCAAAGTGTGATGTTTGATAAAGACACATTGATCGTATCTTATGATTATGAACGCGGTGAGCCGCGCGGTGCCCGTAAAAAAGGCACAAACCCAGAGCATTTAGGCGACTGCGTTGAATGTACCATGTGTGTGCAGGTCTGCCCTACTGGTATCGATATTCGTGATGGTTTACAAGTTGCCTGTATCCAGTGTGCAGCTTGTATTGATGCCTGTAATGAGGTGATGGATAAGGTCGGTTATCCGCGTGGTCTGATTCGTTATACGACCGAACGTCAGCTGGCAGAAAAAGAGCCAAGCCGTGTACTGCGCCCACGATTATTTGCTTATTTGACATTGTTAGCCGTACTATGTGGCGGTGTTATATATGCGCTGACTGATCGCGTGCCATTGGAAATTGATATCCGCCGTGACCGTAATCAGTTGTCATCTATCAACAATCAAGGCATGATCGAAAACAGCTATATCGTCAAGCTAACCAACAAGACGCAGGATGCTCATACCTACACGATAACATTGGCACCGCAAGAAGGGCTGAGCTTAGAGCTGCGCTTTAATGATGTACCATTAGAAGCGGGCGAAAGCTTTGATATGCCAGTCAGTATTTATGGCGATCCTGATGTGATAGAGTTTGGCCAAACACCTGTGACTCTAAACGTGAGCAGCGAAAATGGTAAGTACAAGGTAAGTAAGCAAAATATCTTTACAACCCAAGGTCAGTAAATGATTAGCAGACCTATTGTTTAATTTCATGTATATCATTCGGTCGTCTGTAGTTAGGGCAAGTAGTTAAATAACTATTCTAGCTAAAGACTATCGAATAAATGTTTTACCATTAAACTGGTAGCGCTTAGCCGCCAAATTATCCGTTGATACCATTTGTAGATGTCTAATGAACAGCTATCTATTGATTGCGTATCTGATGCATAGGTATTTTATGTCTACTCCAGCACCGAACTTTAAACATCAAGATAAACAGCCATGGTATAAAAATTACATGGTCGTTATCTTTGTGATTGGCATGCCTGCTGCGGTCGTGATCGCTTGTATTTGGTTTGTTTATTACTCTTACCAGATCCGTGATAGCGTGGTACGTGACGACTGGTATATGGATGGCAAAACGCTCTATCATGATGTGTCTCGTGACAAGCTCACGTATGATTTAGACTTGCATGGACAAATGCAGTTTGCAGAAAATGGCGATATTGTGTTTTATCTTAACTACCCTGAACAAAGCGTCCAGTCAGGCAAGCTGTTAAATGGTACGCCACTTACTTATCCTGATACGTTAGAGCTTTCTATTTCTCATGCAACGGATATCAAAAAAGACCGCGATGTTGTCCTTAAGCATGTTGAGGGCAATAAATACAGTACACAAGTCGATATTGATCCTGTAAAAGCCAAGTATTACCTACAGGTTAGCAACGACGGTAAAGATGATTGGCGTATGCAAGATGTCGCAAAACTGCCTCGTTCAAAGGTCAGCTTTGACCCACTACCAGTTTTTGCTAAGAGTTAATACTGTTAGTAGCACTTAGACGTGAAAAAACCAGCCACTCGTCAGAGATCGGCTGGTTTTTTTTGAGCTATTTAGTATTCTACTAATGAATAGGTACTATTTAATATGACCCTGATTCATAACTACTAAATCACAGGGTTAATCGTTGGGATTTTCTGTGCTTTACGCTCGTTTTGCGCGGCTTTGTCCGTCTCTGTGGAATAAGGCTTGTCACTAGCAAACTTAGGATTGAACGTTTGCGTCCTTGGCGATATAGGTAAACCAATCTCAGCCAAACTATCCGTCTGCCCGGCTTGAATATTGTCGCCTTCAAATAAACGCTCATCGTTATCACGGTCAAGACTGAGTGTTTCAAAGTCAAATAACTCACGATCAGCTAACTGTGATGGCGCGACGTTTTGCATTGCCTTAAAGATTGAAGCCAAACGCTGCGGGTGAGCGTCATCCCATTCACGTAACATATCGTTGATAATAGCACGTTGTAGGTTGGTCTGGCTGCCACACAAATTACAAGGGATGATGGGAAATTCCTTTAATTTGGCGTACTCAATGATGTCTTTTTCTTCGACATAGGCCAATGGGCGAATCAGCATATTTTGCTTGTCATCACTCAGTAGCTTGGGCGGCATTGATTTGAGCGCACCACCATGGAATAAGTTCAAAAAGAAGGTCGCCAGCATATCATCACGATGATGGCCAAGGGCAATTTTGGTCGCGCCAATTTGTTTGGCAAAGCCATATAATGAGCCGCGGCGCAGACGTGAGCACGCCGAACAGTAAGTCTTACCTTCTGGCACCACGCTTTTGACGATACTATAGGTGTCTTTTTCTAAAATATAGTGGGCGATGCCCTGCTCGTTTAGATACGCAGGTAAAATGTCTTCTGGATAGCCTGGCTGCTTCTGGTCGAGATTCACCGCGACGATATCAAAATGAATCGGTGCAATGCGTTTTAGCAGCAATAAAATATCGAGTAAGGTATAGCTGTCTTTACCACCCGAAACACAGACCATTACCACATCGCCATCTTCGATCATATTAAAATCGCGGATTGCCCAAGAGACTTGGCGACGCAGCTTCTTTTGTAGTTTACGAAAGTACGCTGACTCGGTAGGTGCTTGCGCATCGGCAAACTGCTCGTCAATCATGTCCTCATCATTGCCATCTTCAGAGACGTCATCGTACTCTCTGCTATCAGTATTGGTGTCTAAAGCCTGACTATCAAAGCTTATTGCATCAGATACATCATCAGCTTGAGAAGGAATATTTGGCGTAAATAAGGTTGCTGCGGTCATAAGTTACTCAATATCTTTATAAGGGTGATTTTACTATAAAGCGATTTGCGATAAGGCTTTTAAAGCATTATCACCGATGTCATGTGACTGATACTTTAAAAGCTGCGATTATAACAAATATTGCTAACAGATTGAAAAGATGACAGTAATACCGACTTTGTTTTATTACGATGCTGTTTAAATTTGCTTTGTCAGCTTAGTGACGGGTGATTGGTCGCTTCGTGGTTCTGTAGTAGACGTATTTTTGCTAAAATAGCCGTTTTCGTAAACCAATAATAGATATCACTATGACTAACGTTACTTTGCAAAACACTTCTAATCAAGCATCCGATGCTGACCTAGCGGCTCTTACCAAAAGCCAAAATGCGGTTGTCCTTTTATCAGGCGGTCTCGATTCGGTGACTTGCTTATATTGGGCAAAAGCGCGCTATGCATCAGTGACAGCTGTCAGCTTTAACTATGGTCAACGCCATAATAGTGAACTTGTCGCCGCAAAGACCATCGCTGAGACAGCAGGCGTCAATCATAGAATTATTGATATTGATATCGCACAACTGGGTGGTTCATCACTAACAGATCACAGCATGATCGTGCCAGACGGTGATTCAGACAAATTCCCTAGTAAAAAGCGCGATGAAATCGATAACGACGCTATCCCAAACACCTACGTGCCTGCGCGCAACACTATCTTCTTATCATACGCGTTAGCAGTCGCCGAAGTCGCTGATGCCAATCATATCGTCATCGGTGTCAGCTCAGTTGACTACTCGGGCTATCCTGATTGTCGCCCAGAGTATATAGCTGCCTTTGAACATATGGCCAACCTTGCGACAAAAGCGGGCGTTACTGGTCATCGCTTATCGATTCAAACGCCATTGCAGCAACTGTCAAAAGCCCAAACCATTGAGCTTGGTCTGTCATTAGGTGTCGATTACGGACAAACGATTTCTTGTTATCGCGCAGATGCCAATGGGCTTGCTTGCGGCGTTTGTGATAGCTGCGCATTACGTCGTCAAGGCTTCGCCCAAGCTGGCGTAACTGACCCTACTCATTATCAGTCTTAATTAATTTTAGTCGGTCCTATATAAGTTGGATACGGTATCAGGCAAGCTTAGTCTACTACTTTTATTACGTCTATTCGCCTATCTTGTACCCAAATCATATAAAGCCAACTATGTATTAACGCTAAATGTTGCGTGACATGATGATATCCATCAACATTCGCGCAACATTCGCTTGCATTAACACAGCACGTCGTTCTTGTATTTTAATCGACATACTTGCTATCGTATGAACGATTATATTTATCGAAAGATGTACATGACGATATCGGTCACTCATATATTGATGAGTTGACTTTGCATTGAGCAAAAGATAAAAAATTGACGCTACCCGTAAGAGGAAATTTATGAAGTTGTTGCCAGTACTACCCCTAGCCTTAGCGGCTCTGTTTGCCATGCCACAAGCCAACGCTGTTGACATTAAGCAAGACAATATTAATTCATGTGTTAATGGCGCAGTCAAATACAAAGTCGCTGACAAAAGCAACGCAACCAAACTATGTAACTGTACTATTGGCGTGCGCAGCAATATGACTATCGGTCAAATGTGGGAGATCGAAAGCTACGCACAAGATAAGAAAGACCCTTCTAATCTGCCATATGTGAAAGCGATGCAAAAAGATTTGCAGCAGTGCACCGTTGGCTTAGATTTGAAGAAGCCGCAAAAACCTGCGTAACCTCTAATCGTTTGATATACAAAAGACTGGCCATTGCCAGTCTTTTTTGTTGCCAATGAATGGGCAAAGTGTAAAACTGATTATTTATTTCTACTAATCTGCCTATAATAAGAACACTATAAATAGAACCATCATTAAGCCAATACACATAACTAAAATTAATAAGGATTTTACAATGGCCAAGCCAACGACAGAAACCATTCACCTACCTGATTTTCCAGTAACCATAGTACGCAAGCTTGCTGGTAATTTTATCCATGATGAAATTAATTTAAAAGAAATGGTCGCCAATACCGATAAAGGCCTTATTCTGTATTTTTATCCCAAAGACAACACGCCAGGCTGCACCACACAGGCAACAGAGTTTACCTCGCACCTTCATGACTTTGATGAATTGGGCTACGACATTATTGGCGTCTCTCGTGATAGTGTTGAATCTCATGAAAAATTTATCGATAAATATGACTTACAGATTCCACTCATCAGTGATACTGATGAAAAGCTATGCCAGTATTTTGACGTTATCAAAGAGAAGAATATGTATGGCAAAGTTACGTTAGGCCTTGTACGTTCGGCATTTGTATTCGATAAAAACAGTGAGCTGACTCATGCTCAGCGTAACCTACGTGCCAAAGACTATACCAGTCGTTTACTGACTATATTGGCGCCATAATTACTGGTTCTGTGATCAAATCAGTATTATTGGCACTATAATTAAGTCAATATTCATCATAAGAACCATAAAAACCAAATAAAAAATATAAGCCGAGAATTTAGTTTATTACTGAATATAATCCTTACCCTATTAGAGAATAATATGAATAAACAATCTGGCACTACCACTGACGATACGCCGAGAGAAGTCACGCGCAAAGTATCTGTCGCTATTATTGGTGCTGGTACCGCAGGTCAAAATGCTTTTCGCCAAGCAAGTAAGATCAAAGATGATGTGGTCATTATTAATGAAGGGTTTTGGACCACGACCTGTATTGCGGTCGGCTGTATGCCTAGTAAGCTGCTAATTGCAGCTGCTGATCGCGCACATGATGCCAACCATTCTGCTGAATTTGGTATTCATGCAACCGCGCAAATAGATGGTAAACGAGTCATGGAGCGTGTACGTGATGAGCGTAGTCATTTTGCCGGCTACATTAAAAAACAAGTAGACAGTTGGCCCGACCATAAGAAAATCGACGGTCGTGCTCGTATTAATGAGCAAGGACTAATTGAGGTCAATGATGAGCTAATTGCTGCTGAACAAATCATTGTCGCCACCGGTAGCTCGCCGTTTATTCCTGATGGATGGGCGGAGAAGCTTGGTGATACCATGCTCACTTCTGATAGTGTCTTTGAGCTTGAAGACTTACCAAAAACGATGGCTGTCGTCGGTGCTGGTGCCATCGGTCTAGAGCTTGCACAAGCGTTTACACGTTTAGGTGTAAAAGTCACGCTGCTAAACCGTGCCAAACAAGTGGCTGGTCTAAAAGATGATGATATTAATAATAAAGCCATGGATTGCTTAAGTCATGAATTGACCATGCATCTAGGCAGCGAAATTACCGATGTAGGTACACAAGCAGATGAAGGTAATAAAAGTGCGTTTATCAAATATGAAGACAGCGCTGGTGAGTCTCAGCAATGGCAAGGTGAGTACGTCTTAGTTGCTACTGGTCGTCGAAATAATATTAAGCAGCTAGGTGTCGAAAACTTAGGCGTTAAGCTAGACGATAAGAACCGCCCAAAAAACTTGAGTAAAAAAACAGGTCAGATTGGCGACTTAAACGTCTATATCGTTGGTGATGCCAATGCTAATATTCCGTTACTGCATGTGGCTAGCGATGAAGGCTATAGTGCAGGCAGTATGGTCTGCGAAAATACAGAAGCGGCTTATATTCGCCCACCTGCGACACCTTTTTCTATCGTATTTTGCTCACCGCAAATCGTCAATGTTGGTATGTCTTTACCAGAAATCCAAAAAGATTCAGAACTCGAATTCGTTATCGGTAGCGTAAGCTTTGATAATCAAGGACGCAGCCGTGTGATGGGCGTCAATTGCGGATTGCTACATATCTATGGCTGCAAAAAGACAGACAGAATTTTAGGCGCCAGTATGGTCGGCCCTGACGCTGAATATATCGGTCATATACTTGCTACAGCAATTACCAATGATCTAAGTATCAAAGACATGCTCGATACCCCTTTTTATCACCCAACGATACTAGAGGGGCTACGTACAGCGCTACGTGACGTTCAATATAAGATGGAAATACCTTTTCAATCTCAAGATGCTCAAGAAAACAATTTTTAATCTACTAATTGGTTAGTTCCTCAGGTCAGTAATAATTTCAAACTGGCACTAATGAGTTTGAAGCCTTGCTCCTATTTGATTGCTTTGTCGACTTGATGTAATTTATAAATAGATATTCGTTTATAAATTTTTGTACAAACATACCCTGCATGGACGAAAAAATGCCAATCGCTAGTGTTACCGACTTTTTTCAAGAGATCATTCGCGACTTACATACTAGCCTATATCTTGCTCTCGGCGGCTCTATAGATGAAGAGTCACTTAATTGGTCCTCTCAAGCAGTAGAACTGGCGAGCACTGGCATCAAAATCCTAATACTGCTTGCGGTATTGGGATTTTTTTATTGGTTGGCCAATTATATCCTTAGACAAAGCCGAGCCAAAATTAGACTAAATGAGCGCCGGACCAAGATTGTCCGTTCAACGCTACGTTACGTTTGGATTGTCGCCAGTCTGATAGCGATTATGAGTCAGATAAATTTTGAACCAGAAACCATCAAGGCGACAGCAAAAGCAAGTACGTGGGCTGGTATCTATTACGTACTTTGGGCATCATCAGGACAAATCATTCACAGAGTCCTACAGCATTATGGTCTCAATGCTTCCATAGAGCAGCTACTTAAAAATATTTTATCTGTACTACTATTGGTACTAGGGCTTGCCAGCGTCATGGCGCAATTTGGCTTCGACATTGTATCGTTAGTGGCGGGTTTGGGTATTGTTGGTTTGGCAGTAGGTTTCGCCGCTCAGTCTACCCTTGCTAATTTTATCGCTGGTATCACGATTTTACTTGAGCAATCTTTTCAAGTTGGTGATTGGATTCATATCAATGACAATGAAGGGCGTGTGGTACTTATTGCTTTACGCACCACTCATATCCTCACTCGAGACAATATTACTGTCATTATCCCAAACTCTAACGTTGCCTCATCAGAAGTCATCAACCTGACTTCCAAAAACTTTATCCGTTTTGATATTCGCGTACGTATCGCGTTTGAAGATGATATAGAAACAGCTCGCAAGGAAATTTTGCAAGTACTCAGCGATACCGATGCGGTGCTTAATCGTCCTGAGACTTCAGCGACCGTGGCAGAAATTGGCGAGTATGGCGTATTTTTTATCGTACGCTTTTGGGTTAAACCAGCAGCCGTTGCCCGCATCCCCAAAATCAAAGAAGTGCTACAAGAAGAGATTAAAATTGCATTTGATGCGGCTAATATCTCTACGCCCTATCCGCATATGCGATTGCTGATGCCAAAGGATGTTGACTACCCTATCGCAACCAAGCCCTTTGCAACCACCACTCAAATCGTCCCAGAGGAATTATCCTTAACGAAAGGTGAGTAGAGAATTTATTTTCACGTATTTAGCTATCACATCTTAAAATCTTAAACACGGCTACTTTGAACCATCCTACTGTGAATTATGGTAAAATTGCCGGTTACACCGATTATCTTATTATTTGCTTTTTTGTCAATTTAGCCCACAGGTACCCGTATGACCGAACAAACCGCGCCCGCATCTCTAACAGCAGCTTCACCAGAGTTGTCGCTTGATCTTATTATTACCTGTGCCGATGGGCTTGAGGCACCACTGCAGACTGAGCTAACCAGTTTTGGCATTGATAGCGAAATCAAAAGTACCGGCCGTCTAGCCGTAACCGGCGGCTTACGTGAACTATATACTATCTGCCTTTGGTCACGCGTGGCCTCGCGGGTACTGATGCTGATTAAACGTAAAAATATCAATGCAGAATACGACGTTGCAGAGCAGCTATACGGTTTGGCAAAATCGGTCAATTGGACTGAGCAGTTTAGCCTAGAGCAAACCTTTGCTATCCGTCTGTCTGTCGATAAGCGTGTCGCTGTCAGTCAGCAGTTTGCCATGCTACGTATTAAAGATGCAATTGCCGATACGTTTAACGAAGTTTACGACAGCCGTCCTAACGTCGATAGCAAAAACCCAGACTTCTCGGTTTTTGCCACTATCAATGATAAGCAAGCCGAGCTATATCTAGATTTATCTGGTACCAGTTTGCATCGCCGCGGTTACCGTGTGGCCATGACAGAAGCACCACTAAAAGAAAACTTGGCAGCCGCCCTGCTCTATAGCGCTGGTTGGCACAAGAAAAACGAAGCTGGCGACGCACCTTTCTATAATGCGTTAATCGATCCAATGTGCGGCTCTGGAACGTTCCTTATTGAAGCGCTATTGATGCATTGCGACTATGCCGTGGGTATCGACAAAGCTGCCAATCAATTTGGCTTTTATCAGTGGCAGCATCATGATGAGACGCTATGGCAAGACATGATCGATGATGCACAAACGCGTTTCCGCGAAGCATTAGAGATTGCCAATGAGCAGCCTGATACGTTGCCACTTATGCTAGGCTTTGATGCTGATAGTGGTGCGATCCTCGCCACAGAAAAAAACTTAATTGCCGCAGGTTTACAAGACCTTTTACCGTTACTCGATATCGAGCATCGTGCGCTTGACCAACTTAGTAACGTGCTCAAGCCATTAGTCAATGATGGTCGATTGAGCAATCCTTTGGTCATTACCAACCCACCCTATGGTGAGCGTTTGGGTGATGAAGAAATGATTAAGCCGTTGTACCAAGCGATTGGGCTGATATTGCAAGACAGCTTTGCCGGTAGTGGCATTGACCCGATGCTTGGCATATTGGCCTCTCATGTCGAACAAGTAGATATTCTACCGATTAAAGAACCAAAAACCTTACGCTGTCATAATGGTGCTATCACCGTCTATTTCCGCTACGGAACGCTTATTGCTGGGCAAACGGGCAATCTTGTTAGTCGTTTTGAGAAACGCGAGATTGAAGTAGAAGATGGTCAAGACTTCATTAACCGTCTGCAAAAAAACCTTGCTAAGCTCAAGAAACTGGCCAAAAAAGACAACGTAAGCAACATTCGTGTTTACGATGCTGATTTACCTGATTTCAAAGTCGCAATCGATTTATACGGTGATTATGCGCATGTGCAAGAATATGCGCCGCCAAAGACCATTCCACCTGAGACTGCAAAGAAACGCTTTAACTTGGCATTGATGGGTATCCGTGAAGTCTTTGATATTAACCGTGAACAGATCTTTATCAAAACGCGTGCCCGTCAGTCTGGTAACGACCAATACAGCAAGCAGAACACCACAGAAAAACGTGGCAAGTTTCACGTTGCGCGCGAAGATGGTGCCTATCTGTATGTCAACTTTACAGATTACTTAGATACTGGTCTGTTTATCGATCACCGTAATATGCGTGCTCGTATCAAAGATAACAGTCGCGGTAAAGCAGTACTTAACCTGTTTGCTTATACTTGTACCGCAAGTGTGCATGCAGCGCTTGCTGGTGCGAAAAAAGTCACTAGCGTTGACTTGTCACAGAACTATCTAGATTGGGGCAAACAAAACTTTGTCTTGAACGGTTTGGACGTTAGCCGCAATAAGTACCAGTTCGTTGCTGCCGATATCTTTGAGTGGATTAAAGACAATACCGAACAGTTCGATGTTATCTTTATTGATCCACCGACCTTTTCAAACTCTAAGAAGTTTCAAGGTACTTTTGATGTGCAACGTGACCATGCTGCACTGATTAATCGTGCGATGAACCGTCTAACCTCTGATGGCGTCTTGTACTTCTCTAACAACTTTACGCGTTTTGAGCTAGATGAGCAGTTGACTCAGCGTTATGACATCATTGATATCACGCAAAAAACCATTGGCTTTGATTTCAATATCAAAAAACCGATTCATCAAAGCTTTGAGATTCGTCATCGCCAAAGTCTATAATTCGAAGTTTTAAATTTAAAGTTTAGAATGTAAAGTCCGTAAACAGGATTTTGATAAATAAAACTATAGATTTATAAGGGCAATATAAGTACCTGAAACTTCTGTTTTTTGCCGAATGTATATGAAATATAACAATGACCCAATCAGCTTTGATTGGGTCATTTTTTGTTGCTATGATAGAGCGTTACTAGGTGATGGATTTGCGCAGTTATTGCGTAAGCATCGCCTTTTTTCGATGACCTTATAAAACTACTAACGTCTAATAAAAAGGATAACACTATGGCTTTATCACTTAATAAAGGCGGTAATTTATCGCTAACGAAAACCGACCCAAATTTAACCAAGCTACTTATCGGCCTTGGCTGGGATGAGCGCGCCACTTCTGGTGCTGAGTTCGATCTTGATGCTAGCGTATTTTTGCTAAATGGCGCAGGTAAAGTGCGCGGCGATCACGACTTCATCTTTTATAATCAGCTAAAGTCTGATAATGGCGCTGTCGAGCATACTGGTGACAATCGTACTGGCGAAGGCGACGGTGATGATGAAGTTATCAAAGTAAACTTGACTCAAGTACCTGCAGACGTAGATAAAGTAGTCGTGACAGTGACTATCCATGACGCTGCTGCTCGCAGCCAGAACTTTGGTCAGGTAGCCAACGCTTTTATCCGTGTTGTTAATGAAGAAACAGGCACTGAAGTGGTACGTTTTGATCTAGCAGAAGATTACTCTGTTGAGACAGCGATGGTGTTTGGCGAAGTATATCGTCACAACGGCGAATGGAAATTCCGCGCTGTTGGTCAAGGCTATTCTGGCGGCTTGCAAGCGATGTGTCAGCAATACGGTGTTGATATCTAAAACCATTATTTACTGGTATTTAGTCTGTTATTAGTCACCGTAATCACGTCCAAAATAGCAAACTGCCATCGTTGCAAATAGTCACAATTTTTAATGACCAAATGACTAGTAATGCTTTACGTTTCGTTTAAAATTATGCATAAAAAGTGGTTAGCAATAATCGCTTTTTTGCGGTTCATGCCTATACTAGGTAGACCTTAGCTTTACGCAACCAGACAGGATGTGTCATGAGACATTTTTATTTAGACTTTATCTTCACGATTATTGCCTTAGCGATAGCGGCATGGTGGGGATATTCACATGGTGGTATGGGTGGGATGATAACCACGCTATCTATTACCGCTATTTTGGCCGTCATGGAGATTTCATTATCGTTTGATAATGCGGTGGTCAATGCTTCAGTCCTTAAGGGCTGGGACGAATTTTGGAAAAAAATATTTTTAACCGTTGGTATTTTAATCGCAGTCTTCGGTATGCGATTGGTCTTTCCTATTGTCATTGTCGCGGTTACTGCCGACCTTGGTATGATGGAAGTCATCAACTTGGCTTTATATAGCCCTGAAGAGTACTCAGCAAGATTGATGGCACACCATGCAGAGATCTCAGCATTTGGTGGTATCTTCTTACTATTGGTATTCTTAAACTTTATTTTTGATGACAAAGAAGTACATTGGTTTGACTGGCTTGAGAGCCGTTTAGCCAAGCTAGGTAAAGTCGATGCCATGAGCGTATTTGTAGCGCTTATCGTCTTGATGATTGCGGTATCGTGGGCCAATGCAGAGCAGTCAAGCGCTGTCCTAATCGCAGGTGTTTGGGGTATCTTGGTTTATCTGGGCGTACAGGTTGTATCGGGTATGCTTGAGGGTGACCTTGAAGAAGACCTAGAAAACGAAGAAAGTGGTTCGGGTGCTGCAGCAACTAGTGCCATTATGAAAGGTGGTATTATTGGCTTCCTATATTTAGAAGTCCTAGATGCTTCATTCAGTTTCGATGGTGTGATTGGCGCATTTGCAATTACCAATGACGTGATTGTTATCATGTTAGGACTTGCAATTGGTGCGATGTTCGTACGTTCTATGACTATCTTCTTGGTAGACAAAGGCACGCTTGACGAGTTCATCTATCTTGAGCATGGCGCACATTATGCAATCGGCGCATTGGCCATCATCATGTTATTGTCAGTGAAATTCCATGTGCCAGAAGTTATTACTGGTCTGATTGGTATCGCCTTTATTGGTTGGGCGCTGATAGCGTCACTTCAGCATCGTAAGGCTGAAAGAGCCACTCTGAACTAAAGCCCTTTGTAGGCGCAGTACGCTTTGTATTTAGTTATTATTCGAGCAGGTCATATCATTAGGTGTGGCCTGCTTTTTTGTAGTGTGATGAGGTTATGTTATATTCTTGGTTATAAGAATATCCAATTATTAAAAACGAAGCTAAAAATACACTTACCTCGTTACTATTTCCTTGTCTTCGGTTAAAATCCTTCCCATCAATAAAAAACAGATATAACACAATATGCTCGATATACAACAGATTCTTGATGATATTGCCGCAGAGATGGCAAGTGAAACTGACCGCGGCAAAGTGGCAGATTATATTCCGCAATTGGCCCATATTGATCCTAATCAGTTCGGTATAGCTGTAGCGACTCCTGATGGGCAAATGTATGCAGCAGGTGATGCAAGCACTCTGTTTTCCATCCAAAGTATCTCTAAGGTATTTACCTTAACCATTGGTCTTGGCAAGCTAGGCGATACACTTTGGACACATGTCGGGCGTGAACCATCTGGCGATCCATTTAATTCAATTGTGATGCTCGAGCATGAGATGGGCCGACCGCGCAACCCATTTATCAATGCTGGTGCCATTGCCGTGGTGGATGCTATTATGATGGGGCATAAACCCAAAGAAACACTGGGTGAAATCCTGCAGTTTGTTCACCTCATTGCAGATGATGAGTCAATTCGCTTTGATCACAAAGTAGCGGCTTCTGAGATGGCGCACAAGGACCGGAATGCCTCTCTGGCGCACTTTATGAAAGCCTTTGGTCGTTTAAGACACGATGTGGATAATGTATTAGGTACGTATTTTCATCAGTGCTCAATTGCAATGAACTGCCAACAGTTGGCCAGTGCTGGTCTTTATTTAGTGTCTAACGGAGTTGATAAGCACTCAGGAGTACGTGTAATCAATGAAAAACGAGCACGCCGTATTAACTCATTGATGATGATGTGTGGTCATTATGATGGTTCTGGCGAATTTGCTTACCGCGTGGGCTTACCAGGCAAAAGTGGTGTTGGTGGCGGTATTTTGACGATAGCACCTGGTAAAGGTTCTATCGCTGTCTGGTCACCAGGGCTTGATCATGTAGGTAACTCTAAGCTTGGACTAAAAGCACTAGAGCGCTTCGTACAAAAAACTGGCTGGTCGGTTTTTGCAGAATAAGAGATACATGTATATTTGTCTAAATAGGTTTTTTATATAATGCCATGCTCTCATACTAGCTGCGAAGCATACCTAAGCCATGAGTTGGTTTATTCTAAGCCCATATAGTCAGTCGGTGTTCTTTAAAGCGATTGTTTTATCTAAGCTACCTTTGTGCTAAATCCCTTTTGTATGAAACATTACTTTTCATAACAATATCTTAACAACTATTGCTAAGTTGATTAGAAATTATCAAAGATACAGAAGTATTATGTCCCTTAGTAAGCATATAGTAAGTGCACAAAATACGCCTTGCTTAGTGAGCAAACGCTTAGTATAGTAAAACGTAATGATATGCAGGGCATAGGATACAGGTAAGTTTTTATTATTTGCTCTGAGATATCAGTCACTGCACAACTTTTAGTTTATTTTTTATCAATCAATCCACTTAACTATTAATCCAAAGGATATTTGTATGGCTATTAGCTTAACAAAAGGCGGCAACGTAAACTTATCAAAAGAAGCGCCAGGTTTAACTAACATTACAGTCGGTCTAGGCTGGGATCCACGTGCCACTGACGGCCAAGAGTTTGACTTAGATGCAATCGGTTTCTTGATTAACGAAGCAGGCAAAGTCCGTAACGACCAAGATTTTATCTTTTTCAATAATCTAAAATCAGACAACGGCGCTGTTGAGCATACTGGCGATAACCGTACTGGCGAAGGCGATGGCGATGATGAGAAAATCAAAATCAATCTTGCGAGCATTCCAGCTGACGTCAACAAAGTAGCTATCTGTGCCATCATTTATGAAGGCCAAGCACGTAACCAAAACTTCGGTCAAGTTGGTGATGCTTATATCCGCGTTGTAAACGACAATGGTGAGTCTGAAATCGCTCGTTACGACCTATCAGAAGACGGCAGCACTGAAACAGCGATGATTTTCGGTGAATTATATCGTCACAGCGGTGATTGGAAATTCCGCGCGGTTGGTCAAGGCTTCAGCGGTGGTCTTGGACCATTAGCAGCCTCTTATGGCGTAAATGTGTAACGTTAAAACCAACGTAAACGTTTAGGAAGCCAATTATCATAATCAGATGTCTGGTTATGATCTAATGAGCCATCAAGTGTGCCCCTTTAACGCATTTGATGGCTTTAAATTTAATTGGCTTACCACTAAAAGCTATATCGCACATAAAAGCATACGCACATATTAAGAGTATTTAACAAAGATATTAGAATAAGGATTTGCAAGCCATGGCCGCAACATTCAGTTTAATCGGTACTATTGAACCTTTTTTGCATTGTAATCTTAAAAAAGGCGATTCAATTTATTGTGAAGCCAACGCGATGGTAATGATGGAGTCCAATCTTGAACTGAAAGGTAAGTTACAAGGTGGCCTGATGCAGTCACTGATGCGCCGCTTTGCAAACGATGAATCGTTGTTTCAACAGCAGATTGAGGCGGTTAATGGTGAGGGCGACTGTTTGCTTGCGCCCACGCTTGATGGTGATATGCAAATAATAGAAGTTGGCAAGCAGCAGTATACATTGAGTGATGGTGCTTTTGTCGCGGCCCAAACTGGCGTCGATATCAGAGCCAATATTCAGCGCAATTTAGGCGGTGCAGTGTTTGGTGATACAGGCGGCTTTATGGTGATGCAGACCCAAGGCCAAGGTCAAGTCGTAGTATCTGGTTTTGGCTCGTTGTTTGAAATTGATGTCACACCAGACAAAGACGTCATCATTGATAATGGTCATGTAGTCTGCTGGGACTCAAATCTTGAATACAAACTGTCAGTTTCGACCAGTAAGAAAAAAGGCATCATGAGCAATATTATCAACTCTGTTACTAGTGGCGAAGGGATGGTTCTGAACTTCTCAGGAAGTGGCAAAGTCATTATTTGCTCGCGCAATCGTGACAGTTATCAAGGTTGGATACAAAGCGTCCTAGGTAGTAGCTCAGGTGGACGTGGCGGCGGTGGTGGCTTTTTAGACAATATCTTATAGTGCATTTCGCAATTTATAACACTCTTTAGCGTTATTTTTAAACGGTTTTACTCACAATTATTATAAGGATACTCACATGGCAGTTAGTCTTCAAAAAGGTCAAAAAATCTCCCTAAGCAAAGAAGCTGGTGGCGAGCTGACTCAAGTTAAACTAGGCCTAGGCTGGGATGTTGCTCAAGGGCCACAAGATAAAAAAGGTGGTTTCTTAGGAAAATTATTCGGTGGCGGTTCTGGCGGCGACTCTATCGACTTAGATGCTTCATGCATTATGTTCGACGCTAACAAGCAAGCAGTCGATGCTATTTGGTTCAGTCAGCTAAAATCGAAAGACGGCAGTATCGTGCATACTGGTGACAACCGTACTGGCGATGGTGATGGCGATGATGAAGTCATCAATGTCGATCTCTCAAGAGTACCTGCTAATGTGGTCTCATTGGTATTTACGGTCAATAGCTTTACTGGTCAAACGTTTGAGACCGTAGAAAATGCGTTTTGCCGTATCGTTAATGCCAATAACAATAGCGAAGTAGCACGTTATAACTTGTCTGCCCAAGGTGGACATACAGCGATGGTAATGGCAAAAGTTTATCGTCATAACAATGAATGGAAAATGCATGCGATTGGCGAGACAGCTTCTGGCCGCACCTTCCACGACTTAATGCCTGCTATCACACCACATGCATAATGGACTTGAGACTTTAACTGGATTACTATCAATCTAGTTGAGTAGTTTATTTCAAAAGAGAGCGGCCCGTCTATCAATAGCTGGGCTGCTCTTTTATGTTTATTACTTATATACTAAAAAACACTATTTACGTCCACGCTTCCAGCTAAATCCCCAATTAAACGCTTTGTCCATTTCTTGATGACCTTTGAAGTATTGGTTGATACGCTCAACATTGATACTGCCTTGTTGATTAACCAAACGAGCAATGGCACACATCGGTAAGTTACCAGCACCTTCGGTCAAACGTGTCTCAATCGGTGATTGCTCTGGGACATGAATAGTCACGACCCCATCGGTTTTTTCCCAGTTGGGTGCGCCTTCGTAAATAAACGCAAAGATAAACACCTCTTCAATCTGTGACCATTGCTGACCATTGATATCTAGCCATTCACCGCCACTTACCTGCCCCGTTCTATCATCCGCACGCAGGCAAACATAAGGCGCTGATTGCAAGCTACCAAAGCGATTGCCCAGTGCTTGAATCAGGGTTTTTTCGCCGTTTTTTAGATGAATCATAGCGCCGACATCCAGATCTATACCGCTTGATTGATGCTGCTTAAACAGATCACCCAATATACCTTTTTTGGGTGCTGCTTTATCACTTTGGGGGTGTTGATTCCAATCTAAATTGACTGAAATTTTTCCAAAATCATCACGTTTTTTAAGATTGATGCTAGATTGGTTTTTAGTTAACGTTATCTTACTTAAGTTAATCGAAGGGTTAGCAGGAATCGGTGGCGGGTTGTTGGCTTGAGACGTGCTGCTTGCTTTTTGCGTATTGATTGGTCGCTGAGTGTTGATAGGTTGAGGTTGGCTTTGTGCAGGGTTATGATTTTGGGCAGGCGCTTCATCAGAGATTTCCACACCAAAATGCTCAGATAAAGGTTTTAACCCTCCCTCAAAACCTTGGGCGATAAAACGAAATTTCCAGCTTCCTTGTCTGCGATAGCATTCAGCCAATATAATGGCTTTTTCGTTACGTCCAGCACTACTCAGTTGACAGGTCATCAGCACCTGACTACCCTGTAAGACTTGAATGTCCACATCACCAACTTGCGACAATGTTTGCGCACTAGAGAAAGCTAGGGCAATTTTCTCAATGCTCGCAGGCTGTGCGGACAAATTAACATCAAAAAACCCATCACTATCATGACCGCGAAAGCTAACGCTACCATCATCACTACGTGTCTGACCATAAAATATCATGTCACCATCACCGCGTACTTTGCCGTCATTAGTCAGACGATAAGCGGCACAATCAATGGCGTTTTGGCTTAAAATACGAATGCTAATATTGTCAGTTGGTAGTGGCGCATTGGCACCTGCAATTAGTTTTTGAGGTTGGTTTTGACTCATCATACGTCCTTTAGATTATTTATTATGCTGTTGTCATTGTCATGCCGACTATCATCATATAGTAGCATGGATATTATGAAAGTTTTGAATCAGACAATCGCGATATAAGCGATAAAGTTATCCTTACAAATCCCTATGACTATTTTATTAGAGGCGTTTATAACGCATATCATTTGTATATAATACGTCCTATTAAACCGTATACCTTTGCTAATATTACTACTAGATTTGCAGTAGCAGTATTGACTTGCCCATTCCCCTACACCTAATGATAACGCTGAGAGAATTATGAATAATCTTGCTGACAATAGTAACCCTTCAATACCAGTAGCAGCGTGGTTAGCTGAAGGTCAGTCTAGCCAGCGTGATATGTTAGAGAGCTTACAAAGTCTAAAGAGAAAGTCAAGCAGTCCTTCAAACAACCCTTTTCAAGTTATTGCCTCACACCGTCATGATAGGCCTGAGATTTTCGAATTCGCCGATATGATTTATCGCGAGCCATCTGACTCGATCGTAGATACTGATGCCCAGACGACTAGCGACCCTGCCATACCACGCTGGCAGTTCGTATTGGAGCAAGCTCAAAAGCATAACGTAAAAGTACTATTGACTGGGCGCAACGGTATTGATTATGAAGCGCATCGTGAGAAATTTGTCGCTGCGGGTATTCGATTATTGACGGGCGCAACCAGCGTGGCGGCACTAGAATCAATCGATGATAAATTTGCCTTTATGCAGCATTGTCACACTTATAATATTCCAGTGGCAGACGCATGGCGTTTTGACAATACGGCGGAGCTCGAGGCTTTACTCGCCGAGCATGGTGACCAGCCTCTATGTGTGAAACCTGTTGTCGGTATTTTTGCCCAAGGGTTTTGGCGACTAGACTCTGGTAAAGAATATGGCGAGCAATACGATAGCTTTGAGCACTTATATTTCACTGAAGAGAAAAAAATCAACACTGCACAATTTGTGAATGCCTATACCAACAGTCAAATGGTACACGAGCGCCCTATTCCAATGCTACTAATGCCTTATCTATCAGGGCAAGAGTACTCTATCGATGTAGTTTGTGAATATGGCGAAGTCCTAGCTGCTGTCACTCGTCATAAAACAGGAAAAATACAACATGTTGGTTATGAGCAGTCTGTCATGGATGTCGTAATCCCACTGATTAGGGCTTTTGGCTGTGATGGCATCGTGAGCGTACAAACTAAAGCTGATGATGGCGGTCAGCACCGTGTTCTTGAGATTAATAGCCGCCCATCAGGTGGTATTGGGTATACCTCTCATAGTGGGATCGACTTGACGCAAGTCGGATTTTCTTATTGGTTGGGCTTGTCAGAGAAACCTAACTTAGAGACCAATATTCAGCATATTGAACCATGCCAAGTACGCTCTATTATGATGAGTGTCAAAATTGAAAACGTTGCTGAGTAGATAATTAAATAAGAGCACACCTAATTCGCAAACAATATTACTAACTTTTATCAGACACAAAAAAAGGTTTTTAGATATTAATCTAAAAACCTTTTTTTGTTTTCGTTTCTAATGAGAATTAAAAATGAGCGTTTAAAATTATTCACCAAACGCTAGTGTTGTTTGCTTAGGTGCGTTTTTAGAAGCAATGAACCATAGCAAGCTCAATACAACGGCTGAACCGATAAAAATCATAATTGCTGAAGAAATAGCACCTGCATGTGTATAGTCTATAGGCATCACATGATCAGTCATTGTCATCTCCATGGCTGCTATACCAGTGTAATGCATACCGCAAACGGCAAGACCCATGATAAACGCACTACCAAAACGCTGTAATGAACCACGCAAATTAAATGCCAACCACAGTGCAGAGATAGCGGCTGCAATAGCAATCACAATTGAGACAATTAATAACGGTATATTGTATGACATAGAAGCTTCCATTTGCATAGAGGCCATACCTGTATAATGCATAGCTGCGACACCAAGTCCAGTAAGCACACCACCACCGATCAATTTTCCAATACTTGAGTCCCCGCGACCGACGATAAGGATCCCAACAGCTACGAAACAAACTGCGAGTAGCATTGAGACAATCGTTAGCCCTAGATCGTAGGTAACCGGCATTTTCATATCAACTGCCATCATACCAATATAGTGCATAGACCAAATCGCACCACCGATGGCAATCGAAGATAACGCCACCCAAAAATATAGATCCTTTCCTGGCTTGGCAGAAGGCACTCTGATGGCTAGGTTTAGGCCAACATAAGAACCAAACACTGCAATGGCGTATGAGACCAACACCAAAAGTAGGTTATATTCAATTTCAATCATTTTCTTGCCTTTTAATATAATAAAAACTGAGCGTCATAACGTTATTTTAAGCAGGTCACAGTACGTCAGGAGCTCGCTAATTTCTGTATAAACATTAATTTATCTATACCTGATGATCCTCTACCTAATGGTAAACTCACAAATATTGGTACTACCAGCGCCACAATTAGTCTCTTCGACTTCAACGTTATCTACGGCAGGATTACTTGCTAAAAAACCTTCTATATAACCTACAATAAAATGGCATCCTGAGTGATTATGGTCTGACGATTTACAAAATGGACATTTGATTAAATAAATTACATCATTCTTTGCTTTGACTTTAGAAAGTCCTTTGAGTGCGGGTACAAGTTCACGAGTAATCGTAGTAGGCATCTTTAATGGACTACCAAGTGAATAATCACGTTGGTAAATGCCGCCACCAACCTTACGGCCTAACTCGTGCAACGCCGTCATGCGTTGGTCACTAGGCAAACTATCTTCATACTGACTGACAATACCTGCTATTTTAGGGTAGTAAGCACCGATAGCTGATAAAACACTCTTCTCATCTAAAACTTTTTTGACAGGAGCGGCTGACAAGCCGCCCTCTTCGTCTATCTCTAGGTTAAAGAGCGTGCACCCTTCAATTGAAGATAAGTCATCTATTAAATCTTCCTTAGTTTTAGAGCCTAAGCTTCTAGCGATCACATGAATGATGTTACCACCATTTTCTGAAGGTTCTTGCTTTTGGGAAACAAGCTGATAACCTGCTTTGATAAGCGGCGAAATAACATTAACCAAGCGGATACGTTCAGAAGACGTTTCTAATGTACAAGTGAATTTCAAAAAACACTCCTTTTCTTAAAATAATAATACGCTTTCTTATATCCAGTAGTCTAATATAAGGTGATCGAAGCCAGTAAATTTGCAATTTCAGCTCACTAACTTTGCCATGGTATAAAAGATACTTAAAACCTTAGCATGCACATTTCGGATACCTTCTATATTGTAAGAAATGGACTATTTTTTAGTGACCAAGAGGCCTAGTTAGGTTTCAGTTAGCTTTCTATGAAGCCAAAAATTATTTTTTTACTCTATAGTTAGTCGACTACACTTAAATAGCTAAGAATGATCATCACATTAAAAAAAGAGGTAAAATAACCAGCTTCAATTATCTTTTTAACTTCTTATTTGCTTGCTAACACTTTTTACATCAACATTATTAAACAGCAATGGATTCTAAACATATTATCATCGGAATATTATATTCTAGCAAGAAGTTATATGATGCCATCCGATAAATGGCTACATTCCCCGATAAATGGCTGAATACTAAAAATTTATTATTGTATTGATAATATCGGATGACTTTATGAAGTATATTTTGTTTTAAACCATGTAACTTTTAGTTCACTCTATTAAATTGCTCTTAATTGTTTATTTATTATTTATTACCTTACGCCTTCTAAGTTAAAATCATTAATATCACAAGGTTTTTTATTAAAAAATTAGCATTATTATTTAACAAATATTTAGAAAACCATAAAGCGCGAGAACTAAATATTAAAGTGACGTTAGTTACTTTAGACTTACTTTCTTTACAGCATCCACCCAATGTCTTATCTCATTTTCGACGACCATTCTATTTCAATACCCATATTAACCTAGAAAATTATAGTTAATGAATTAGCTTTAATTGTTTTATAATCTAAATATATCTAGTTACAAAATCAAGCCAGATAAATAACGGTTCCATACTACAGATTTTATTGATAACTACTGGACAATCTACCAGCATGGTCCCTACCTAATTCTATGCATGAATATTTATAAAACGTGAACTATGCGGTGAAATTTCAGTTATTATCTGCCTTACTCGCGAGCGCTGCCGTCAGTTTGAAGAACACGACTGATTTGACAAGCGCTAAGCCTCTCACAACATCTCAGCTAAGCAAGCAAAGTCGCAGTGTCTTATGCCTATTGGCTATCAGGGTTAAAAAACATATACCGACATATAAACAAAAGCGCCAAGGAATATGAATGTTAAATGAGCAACACAGTACGACCATTACCCTACCTCGTGGTACGCTAGATCTGACGTATCAAACCAACTCAGCCACCAATAAAAACGACTCGGGAAAAAGCGATCACTATCAGCTAGAAGATCTGCTTGGATTTGCACAGCGCATTAATCCAAAGCGTGCGTTTTTGTTTGTCTCAAAAGTGCTAGGTCGTCATATTCCCGTTGCGCCAAGCACCATGCGAGAGGCATTTACTAATTTGGCTGATTTAGTGCCTAATCACTTGCCTCAACCTATCCTAGTCATTGGCATGGCAGAGACCGCTGTTGGTCTATCTGCTGGCGTTCATCAAGCGCTACAAACGCGCTATCCTCAAGCTCTGCTATTAAATTCTACTCGTCATGCACAGCACGATGAAAGTAGTGATGCAAATGGTACCGACTCTTTGCTGACGACATTTTGTGAGGACCACAGTCATGCCAGCCACCATTTGATTTATCAAAGCAAAGATAGCGTTACGCAAGAACAGTTACTGACTAGCAAAACGCTGATTATGGTCGATGATGAAGCCTCAACGGGCAATACCTGTGTGAATGTCGTCACTGCCTTACGTGAAGCAGGACTGACCCAGTTAGAACAAGTGCATCTGACGACATTGGTCGATTGGTCATTAGATCAAGAAGAACATCATCCACAGTCAGATGCTAAGCCTGCACGTATGGCGGATCGTCTCTCTGGTATTGAGTTTCATCGTCATCATTTACTGTCTGGCGCATGGCAATGGACAGATGCACCCAATCCTGAACCCATCACGATGCCATCAGTTGATACTACTGCTGCTGGTAGTCAAACGCTTGGCGATACTGGCAATTGGGGCAGATTTCCAACGCTAGACAGTACAGAGGGGTTTGCTAACTATCTTTCGAGTTTTCAAGCTGCATTTACACGCTCCAATGGTAACGAAATCTTTGATCTCACTCTGCTACCAAAAAGAATACTAGTACTGGGTAGCAATGAATTTGTTTGGTTGCCATTTCTATTGGCTGAATGGCTTGAAGCGGAGTCTAACAAGCTCAATGGCAATATAGATTCGACTGTTAGTTTTAGCGCATTAACCCGTTCACCAATTGCGCTTGGTGGAGCGATTACCACGATGCTGAGCTTTAGCGACAATTATGGGCTTGGCATGACCAATTTTGCTTATAACGTTGAGCCTAGCAATTGGGATTTGATAGTATTGTGTATAGAGACATCAGCTGATAGTGTGGATGCTATGTGGCGAAGTTTGGATAATGTGCTAGTAGTAGGTGCAGGTTATGGAAATAGCTGAGATCCTGAACTATCTCAAAACCATTACAAGGTTTAGTGAAACCTTACTAGCGATCATAGCGCTTGTATTTTCCGGTATTTTTGTACTAGTAAAAATTTTTATTTACATAATTAATCGTGTCGATACTAAAGACGATAAGCAATTTGAGACACTTTATAAAATAATTGATGACGCAAATTTTCTTGAACGACTGAGCAACCAACCGTTTTTAATCAAGCAACTTTTTTATAAACGTTTCTACATACTCAAAAACTATAAAATTGAAGAGATAGAGTTTCTGATGTCTCAGAAGGTTTTGAAAATTAGCCTACATGAACTTAGCGTTTTAAAATCAGGTTCTATAATAAGATTCGAAGATGGACAGTACATCAAGAAGGTTAGAGGTTTAAGTAGCTATTGGAGCAATAACTATCATCGATTCAATATTTTCATTATTATTTTTTTCTTGATCTGGATACTGATAGTAGGTTTTTTATCTCTCGTTCTCTTTCAAAATCAAACACTATTTTATATTGCAATGATACCTCTCTACATACTAGAAGCATATCTACTATTTAAAATTGATGCTGTAAGAACTTATTTAAGAACAAAAGACGTCATAGACGAATTTGTACATCAAAGTCAATTATTCAAAGACAACCAAGGCAATAGGAACACATGACCATCCCATTCTTCAAAACCAACTCTAATATTACTAAGCCTTATGCCTTGATGGATTTGGACGACACGCTATTCCAAACCCAGCGCAAAATTGATGCATGGGATTTGCCCACTACTGAACCTGAAACTTTGATTTGTGCGACGGTTAATAAACAAGACGAGCTGCTAAGCTTTATGAGCCAGCGCCAAGTAATCTTTTTTAACTGGCTACTTGCCAGCACTGAATTAATTGTAGTGACGGCGCGGGATCGTAGTGAAATAAAACGCGTTAAACTGCCCTTTGATAGTTGGCAAGTATTAACCCATGGAGCGATTATTTTGACATCTGATGGGCAACTACTAAGCGAATGGCAGCAGCATATGTATAGCAAACTTGCGCCATTGCAAGATAAGCTTAATAAGTTAAGTCAATTGTTTGCCAGTCATAGTAAAAGCGAGCAAAGTCATTTAGTATTTACACCGCATATCGATAGCTTTAATAATGGTTCTGTTGATGAAGAGCTAACCATTTATCTGGCTATCAAACATGCACAGAAAGACCATCAAGCGCTCGTAGATTTAGCTGAGAAACTACCCACTTTGATACGTGATTTTGATCAAGATTTCTATGTGCATGTGAATGCCAATAACCTAGCGATATTGCCTCATGTCGTTCATAAGCGTCATGCGGTACAGTTTTTATTAGAGCATCATTTAGACCATCAGCGTCCCAGTTTTGGTTTTGGTGATAGCTTAGCTGACCTGCCTTTCTTACAGTTATTGGACTGGTACGGTATGCCCAATCATGGCCAATTGCATGAGCAATACCCGTCTAAATCGTCAGGCTAAACTGCAGCCACGCAAATCCACTGTTATCATTCCGAGTGCTATTATTCATACTATGACTTTTCCTAATATACAGACCAAACGAGCCGATTTAAAAAACTATGGCTCAGGTAGCTATCTTGCAAGCGATGTGACTGTCCTACTCGATATGGTGGATAAGGACGCGGTTGCCGATGTGCCCGTCAGTCAAAAAGAAGCGCTTATCCAAAGCGGCCAACGCCATTACTCTGACATGCTGACTTTAGAGCAAGCACCTACTGCCATGCATGAGCAGCTATACATACAGGCATTAGAGCAAGGGTCAACAAGGACAGCGACTGATATCGCTCATTTGTCTCATACGCTACATCATGTTTTTCAGCAGAATGTGAGTGATGAGTATCCACTGGTTTTGGTCAGTTTGGTGCGAGCTGGTCTGCCGATCGGGGTCTTATTGCAGCGTGCGCTATCGGATACAGACAGTAGCTATCACCTGCCAAGTGTACATTATGGCATCAGTATCATTCGGGATCGTGGTCTTGATCCAGTTGCCCTGCAAATGCTACTAAAGGCTTATCCAAACAGTCCGATTGTCTTCGTCGATGGCTGGACAGGTAAAGGTGCCATATATCAAGAGTTGGCTAGCAGTTTAGAAAAATTTAGCGATTCTACTCATGTTAATTTTGCCAACATTTTTCATCAAGGTGCTGACGTCATTCCGCTACTGACTCTTGCCGATCCGGCTGGCGTTGCTTGGCTGGCGGCAAGTGAAGAAGACTGGTTAATACCATCTGGTTTGTTGAATAGCACCGTATCGGGATTAATTTCACGTAGCTTATATACAGAGCCGTCATCAGGCCTGCATCGCAGTGTTTTTTATGATGATTTAATTGAGGTAGATCACAGCCTGACATTCGTCGATCGTATCGATGCCGTGAGACGATCATTGGCTACTACTCCAGCACGTTTACCGATTTACCAGCAGCCACGCTACCAGACTGCGGCGTTGATAGAGACGTTGGCAGCAGACTATAAGATTATCAATCGCAACCGTATTAAACCAACAATTGCTGAGGCAACACGTGCCATATTACGCCGTGATCCCGAGCGTATATTGCTCGCCACTGCTGAGCACCCTGATACCGTACTGCTACGCCATTTATGTGCACAACGAAACATCACTATCAGTGTATTAGGTGATAAAATACTGCCTTATCAAGCCATCACGCTTATCAAGCAGCGCTCCCAAGACACTTAATACATTTAATAGTATTAAATGTATTCTTTTTCGCTCTCTTATATCCTCTACTTATGATGCCAATTATGTCAGATATGCTAAAAACCGAGTCAGACCTTTACAATGATACCCAATCTTATGCGCATCTGATCACTGAGCGTCATGCGATGGTCAAACCGCACACGCACCATCCATATCAGCTCGGTGCTAGCTTATACATGCCTGCGACTCGCCAAGATATTTGGCAAGTCATCAAGCGAGATAAACTACCGACGATCAATAGTATTATTATCTGTCTAGAGGATGCAGTCAGTCAGCAGGATGTAGAGTTAGCGCTTGAGCGTTTGCGAACCCTCCTGAATACTTGGGCTGAGCATGTGAATAGCATTAATGCGCCATCTAAATCGGCAAAGATTCATGCTCAACACCCGACACGCCCACTGGTCTTTATACGTCCACGTAGCCCAATGATGCTACAGCAACTGGCTGACTATACTCATATCGATCTCATCGATGGTTTTGTTATGCCAAAAGTTGATATGTATAGCCTATCTAACTGGCGCATGGCTTGTCAGAACCTAAAAGTAGATCAACTACTTATGCCGACGCTCGAAACCGCAGCGCTGTTTAATCCGCATCACAATCAGGAGCTTGCCATCGCTTTTAAAGAAGCGTTTAGCCAGCCAGTTTTTGCATTGCGTATCGGTGGAAATGACTTGTTCGCAGCATTGCGCTTACGTCGCCCAAAAAACAGTATTGTCTATGACTCGCCTATCGGTACGTTGGCTTATCAAATGCTTGGCTGTTTTGTGCCGCATGGTTTTTATCTTACCGCGCCAGTATTTGAATATTTGGATCAGCCGACACTGTTTATGCAAGAGCTGAACCGAGATGTCAGCTTAGGGATGGTGGGCAAAACTGTCATTCATCCAAGCCAAATCGCCCTAGTACAGCAAGCTTACTGTGTGCCATTGAGTACATTGGATGAAGCACAAGCGATCCTTCACACTGAGGCCAAAGCAGTATTTAAGTACAATAATACGATGCTAGAGCCTGCGACGCACCGTGCTTGGGCGACTGAGATTGTCAATCGTGCAGAAGCCTTTGGAACTATTGATGATGGACATAGCCAGTACAGCTCACGAATGTAACTGTCATCGCTGATATAGATGGCTGTCTGCCATTTAACAACTTACACCATACAAAAAGCCGCTATCAAATAACAGGTAGCGGCTTTTTTATATAGATATGACGCTCTAAAGCTCTCGAACAGTATCTACATTAAACACAGCTTTCCAAAAACTGACGAAGTACTTGGTTCACTTGATCAGGCTCTTCTACTGTCGATGTATGACCGGCACCTTTGATAATAGCAAGCTTGGACCCAGCGATAGCAAAATGCATGCGTTCAGATTTGACATAAGGCGTGGCGGCATCTTCATCCCCAACCACAATCAGTGTCGGCGTTGTAATCTCACCCAACTGCTCATAAGTACCTGTACGCTCAATCACACCCATTGTTGCTTTGACCACGCCGCCTTTGCGATTGCTTTGTAGCATCGTTAGCCACTGCTTACGGTCAGATTTGCGCAGTTTGTCTGCCAAAAACGTACTGCCAAACATAATTGGCATCACCTTATTACTCACACGCTTCATACCTAACCAGCGAATGGCTTTGACCAGCTTACGATACTGAGGTATGTTTTTTGGATCTTCAGGGTCAGCAGAGGTTTCTAACAGCGTTAACGACAATAGCAACTCAGGGCGTTTGAGCGCGATACGTTGAGCCACGAACCCGCCCATAGATAGCCCAACAAAGTGACATTTATCAATACCAAGTACCGCAAGCAAGTCAAGCGTATCTTCAGTCAGCGTCTCCATATCATAGCCAGATTTGGTAACCTGCGACTGACCTTGCCCGCGAAAATCAAAAGCAATACAACGATAGTCTGTTTGAAAGTGCTCCACTTGCTTGTCATACATCTGTGAGCTCCACAGTAGACCATGAGCAAATACGATAACGGGCTTTTGCGTGTCGTTCGGTGCACTGTCTTCGTAATAAATATCAGCATTATTTACAGTGATAATTGGCATAACCACATCCTTGTTTGATCAATGAAAAGTTCGAGCGTACCCTTGTGTCTTTTACGACTCTTTTACACTCAACCTGGCATATTAGCATAATCCATTAGCCCCTTAGGTCATAGCCTTTTTACGAGCCAGTCGTTTTGTCCCATTAGCTAGCATCAGCTTTTACGATAGAATAGTAAAGTTTACCAGTATATAGATGTGTCTTAAGCGCCCACAAAACACGCTTTTATAATCATAGCAAGCTGCTATAGTAATCAGCATTGAACCATTTTTACCTTTATTTCGTACCATTGTCATTGATACAAAATATTAAAACAGTCATTTAAAATAAGGAAATCTCAAATGTCACAGTCTCTCGTCGATTATCAAGTTGAAGAGCACATTGCTACCATTACCTTTAACGATCCAAAAAGCTTAAATGCTTTTGGCACGCCCTTAAAAAACCAAGTCTTGATAGCGCTAGATAAAGCGGCTGCAGATGATCAAGTACGTGTGATTATTTTGCAAGGGGCTGGTGGTAACTTCTCAAGCGGCGGCGATATAAAAGAGATGTTGTCTGAAGGATTAGACAAGGATATTGTTTCAAACAAGTTAAGAGGCATGGTAGAAGGTGCAGGCGAAGTCAGCTTAAAGTTACGTCGTATCCATAAGCCGATTATTGCCAAACTAGAAGGTGCTGTGGCAGGTGCTGGCATGAACTTGGCGCTTACTTGTGACTTCCGAATTGCCGCAGACAATGCAAAGTTTGTACAAGCGTTCGTTAATATCGGCCTAGTTCCAGATGCAGGTGGTATTTACTTATTAAACCAATTGGTTGGTGCAGCAAAAGCGACTGAGCTTGTAATGCTAGGTGATAAATTAAAAGCCGAAGACATGGCGCGCTTAAACCTAGTGAACAAAGTGGTAAGTATTGACGAGCTAGAAGCCACCGTACACGCCTTAGCGCTACGATTGAGCCAGCTGCCAGGCAAAGCGTTGGCCGCTATGAAAGAGAGCTTCAATGTACACGCCTTCGCTGGTTTGAGCGCGGCTTTAGATACGGAAGTAGAGCAACAGACAGTAATGGCAAAAACCGATGACTTTATCGAAGGGGTTAGCGCCTTTATCGAAAAACGTAAGCCTGTATATCAAGGTAAATAGCAATTTAAACAATGATACCATCAAAAAAGGGCTACCAATATGGTAGCCCTTTTCTATCTGTACTTTTAATCAAGAGGCAGTCGCGGAGTTATAATGATAAGGCAAAGTAAATATCTTATCGAAAATAAAGGTAAAAACGAAGTTGTATATTAAGAAGAAAACCATCAAAGCCGCTTCCATCATAAATGCTTCGATCAAGCCAACATCGTACCAGACGATATATATTGGCAAGCAGATTAATACCAGACCGATTTCAAAGATCAGCGCATGCGCACTACGAATAAGCAGCGTACGCTCAGCTATATGCCTGCGTTGCTCCCAAGTCTCAAAAGCGGTGTTGTAGACGAAGTTCCAAATAATCGCAGCGAGCGATATCATCATAGCAGCGGGCAGTGATTCTGATGCATTACTATTGCTAAGCTTCATTAGTACAAAGGTAGAGGAGATGATTGCCAGAATCTCGAAAACAATCACATAGACAATTCGGCGTTTAACTGGGGATAAGGTAATCAACCAAGACTCCAAAGCACCTGTATTTAAACAGCAAGGTGCATATCAAAGTATCGGTCCGTCCCGAGATAGAAAAGATAAATAAAATGCAGAGCCACGGTTTCCGCCTGCCCCTATATTATACAGAAACCAAACACTAAAATCAGTGAGGACATTTGTAAACAGGCATAAGCCGTTTTATTAACGATTATCGCCTGTTTTAACCGGACTATTTTGCCGGTAGACCCCATTTATTGGTTTCAGGCTTGGTATCACTCGCTAGAAATACTAGCAATATAATAGAACCTATCAGTGGCACTATCCCTATCAAAAACCACCATCCTGAGCGGCTAGTATCATGTAAGCGACGGATAGTCACGGCAAGACCAGGCAGAAATAAACCAAGTGCCGCTACTATGTAAAATAAACCTGTCTCTGAGCTAAATATTATCGCATCCAGCAGCATTGCAACGATCATCACTCCCATTTGCACTAGAAAAAAATACCAATACTCTTTACGGCGAGCACGCCCAGAAAAATTCGTGTAATTTCTCATGCCCTTTTTAAACCAGTCAATGATGCCGTAATTTTCTTCAGCGCTATGATTGTTAGCCATCGTAGATCTGGGCAGTGGCGGCGGAGTCGATTTATGGAGCTTGATATTATTTTCCATAGGGCTTTTTATCTCAGTCGTGAAAAGTAGAAATCGTCAGTGAAAATTATCAACCATTGGTTTTGATTATAGATGCTCAATAAAAGTTTGTAAATGAATACTACTTGTCTTGAAGCCATCAATAAAAAACCCCGCATCATAACGATACGGGGTTATTTTTTACGTATAAAGTTTTTAGTATAAAGCTTCTAATGTTAAAAGCTTATATACTCAAGATTAGGTCAACTGAGCAACGTTAATCTTGTCTGCTTCTTCAGTATAGTCTTCCATACGGTCAAAGTTCATGTATTGATAGACTTCATCACCCATGCTGTTTAGCATGCCAGCATACTGCTGATACTCATCGTTAGTCGGCAGTTTACCAAGTACCGCTGCGACTGCTGCAAGCTCTGCAGAAGCTAGGTATACGTTAGCGCCTTGACCTAGACGGTTCGGGAAGTTACGAGTTGAGGTCGATACCGCAGTAGATTTCGGTGCGATACGTGCTTGGTTACCCATACATAGTGAACACCCTGGCATTTCAGTACGAGCACCGGCTTGTGCATAGATGTTGTAGTAACCTTCTTCCATCAACTGACGTGCATCCATCTTAGTAGGTGGTGCAATCCATAGACGAGTTTTCAGGCTTCCTGCTGGTACGTCTTGTAGCAATTTACCAGCGGCACGGAAGTGACCGATGTTAGTCATACATGAACCAATGAATACTTCATCAATCGTATCACCAGCCACGTCTGCTAGCGTTTTTGCATCATCTGGATCGTTCGGGCAGCAAAGGATAGGCTCTTTGATTTCGCTCATATCGATAGTGATGTCGATAGCATATTCAGCATCATCATCAGCACGCATGAGGCTTGGGTTAGCCAACCACTCTTGCATTTGCTCAACACGGCGGCTGATGGTACGTGCATCGCCATAGCCTTCTGAAATCATCCACTTAAGCAGCGTGATGTTTGAGTTTAGGTACTCAGTCACTGACGCTTCAGATAAAGTGATGGTACAACCAGCAGCACTACGCTCAGCTGAGGCATCAGACAATTCAAACGCTTGCTCAGCAGTCAAATCTTCTAGACCTTCGATTTCAAGAATACGGCCGTTAAACTCGTTGATTTTACCTTTCTTATCAACCGTCAAGTAACCTTCTTTGATCGCTTGATAAGGGATTGCATGTACTAGGTCACGTAGGGTGATACCAGCTTGACGCTCACCAACAAAACGAACACGGACAGATTCAGGCATATCAAGTGGCATTACACCAGTTGCAGCTGCGAAAGCAACTAGACCAGAACCCGCTGGGAACGAAATACCCATTGGGAAACGAGTATGCGAGTCACCACCAGTACCAACGGTATCTGGAAGTAGCATACGGTTCAACCACGAGTGAATGATACCATCACCTGGACGTAAGCTTACGCCGCCACGGTTCATGATAAAGTCAGGTAGTGTGTGCTGAGTCTCAACGTCAACTGGCTTTGGATAAGCGGCAGTATGACAGAATGACTGCATTACTAGGTCTGCTTGGAAGCCCAAACATGCCAAGTCTTTTAGCTCATCACGCGTCATCGGACCAGTCGTATCTTGAGAGCCAACCGTAGTCATCTTAGGCTCACAGTACATACCTGGACGTACGCCTTCTAGACCACAAGCTTTACCAACCATTTTCTGGGCAAGCGTAAAGCCTTTACCAGTATCGGCTGGCTCTTCTGGCTTAGCAAAGATGTCTGAATGACCAAGACCCATGTATTCACGAGCACGGTTAGTCAAACCACGACCAACGATTAATGGAATACGGCCGCCAGCACGAACTTCATCAAGCAATGTTGGTGAGTTTAGTGAGAACGTTGATAGTACTTCGTCAGAGTCATGCTTAGTGATTTTGCCTTCGTACGGATAGATGTCAAATACATCGCCCATGTTTAGGTTATCGACTGCCACTTTTTCGATTGGCAATGCGCCAGAATCTTCCATTGTGTTGAAGAAGATAGGAGCGATATTGTTACCAAGTACGAGACCGCCGCCACGTTTGTTTGGCACGTTAGGGATATCTTCACCCATCAACCACAATACTGAGTTGGTTGCAGACTTACGGCTAGAACCAGTACCAACAACATCACCAACATAGGCTAGCGGATGGCCTTTTTCTTTCAGTGCTTCGATTTGCTTCATTGGGCCAACAACGCCCTCTTCGTCAGCATTGATGCCGTCGCGAGAGTTTTTGTGCATGGCTAGTGAATGCAATGGGATATCAGGACGGCTCCATGCGTCTTGCGCAGGTGACAAGTCATCCGTGTTGGTCTCGCCAGTTACTTTGAACGTCGTGTAAGTGGTTTTCTTTGGTACTTCAGCACGGTTCAAGAACCATTCTGCGTCAGCCCAAGACTGAATCACTTCTTTAGCAATAGTGTTACCAGCTTCTGCTTTTTCAGTCACGTCATTGAACGCGTCAAATACTAGCAAGGTTTTCTTTAGTGCTTCAGCAGCGTCTTGTGCAACTTCGCTATCATCTAGTGCAGCAACTAGTGGCTGAACGTTGTAGCCACCTTGCATAGTACCTAGAATTTCAACAGCTTTTTGCTTGCTGATAAGTGGTGATGATGTTTCACCCTTTAAGATAGCAGCCAAAAATGCCGCTTTAACGTATGCTGCTTGGTCAACACCAGCAGGGATACGGTTTTCTAATAGGTTCATTAAGAACGCATCTTCGCCTGCAGGCGGGTTCTTTAATAATTCAACCAACTCTACTACTTGTTTTTCATTTAGTGGTAGGGGTACAGTTCCTAGCTCAGCACGTTCTTCGACATGTTTACGATAAGCTTCTAACACAATAGTCGTCCTCGTCAGTTGGGGTGTAGCACATTACGTGGGTAGTCAGCATGACTGCCTGCGTCTATATACTATATGAAATAATTATCCGTGCAATCATAGCTTAAAACGCTTTAAATGTTAATGGCTCAGCCCTGAAAAGGCGCATAGTAAGGCCATATTGAACATTTATTATAAAAATAGTGCCATCAATAATATGATTGTAGCGCTCATTATAACTGGCATTTGCCTGATTACGCTTATCAATCAGCGCTTGCTTTATGACTGAGCAGACACCATATGACTGATATACAATTTTGTAAGAAACAACTTCGATAAAATCTCGCTTAAAGAAATGTAGCAGCATCGATTTATTAACGGTCGATTGATTAGCAGTCGATTTGGTAAAAACATTTTGGTAAAAATATTAAGGACGACGACATGACTGATGGCAATACGGACAACAATCCTAACTATGACAATGGTCTCAAGGTACGCACTGAGGTCATGGGTGAGCAGCATGTCAAACGCTCGCTTGATGCTGCCACAGGATTTACCCAACCGCTGCAAGACTGGATTATTGAACACGCTTGGGGCAGCACTTGGCAAGATGACTCAGTATTACCGCGTAAGTATCGCTCATTAATCACTATTGCCTTTTTAATTGCCCAAAAAAGCCCAAACGAGTTGAAAGGTCATATACGCGGTGCCATTAACAACGGGGTCAGTGTCGCCGAGATTAGAGAAGTGCTTATGCACAGCTTGCCGTACTGCGGTGCACCTGCTACTCAAGAAGCGTTTCGCGCCGCCATAGATATACTGAATGAGTTAGAAATCGATATAGATATTTAAAACTATGGTCGTCCGAACAATCATAGTAATCTTAACAATATTGTTTAAAAATTGACGACCAAATTTCTGCTATAATATCTGCACTCATAAAACATTCTGATAATTCCATAAACCCTTATAATATAAAGGGTTAAGAGATAACTCCATTATGACAACTGCCGTACAAACACATGTACCTGCTGCTAAGGCCAAACCCAAAAAAGCCATCCAAGGCGAAAAGCTACGTGGCTATGACAAAGTTGCCCGTATCCCAATTAAGGTGATCCCGACTGTCGAGGCAAAGAAAAAGCCTGATTGGATTCGGGTGAAAATGTCATCGCCTGCTGAAGTCGCTCGTATCAAAGCAACCTTACGTGAGCAAAAGCTTTATACCGTTTGTGAGGAAGCGGCCTGCCCCAACCTACCACAGTGCTTCGCTGATGGTACAGCCACCTTTATGATTATGGGTGATATCTGTACGCGTCGCTGCCCGTTCTGTGATGTAGGTCATGGTCGTCCTAATGAGCTAGACAAGGATGAGCCACGTCATACCGCTGAAACGATTGAAGGTCTAAAACTCAAGTATGCCGTAATCACTTCTGTAGACCGTGACGATCTCAAAGATGGCGGTGCTGGGCATTTTGTAGAAGTACTAAACGAGTCAAGAGCGCTTAGCCCAAACTGTTTAATCGAAATCTTAGTACCAGATTTCCGTGGACGTATGGATATTGCATTAGATTTACTGACGGAGACTGCGCCAGATGTGTTTAACCACAATATCGAAACAGTGCCACGTCTATACAAAGCTTTCCGCCCAGGTTCTGACTATCAGCATTCGCTAGATTTGCTTAAGATTTATAAAGAACGTCGTCCTGATATCGCGACCAAGTGCGGCTTTATGGTTGGTCTTGGCGAGACAGAAGAAGAGATCTATGCGCTACTCGATGATCTAAAAGCACATGATGTGGATATGATTACTATTGGTCAGTATCTACAGCCTAGTAAAAACCATGCTCCTGTCGATCGTTATGTCCATCCAGACGAGTTCCAACGCTATATGGACTACGGCAAAAAGATTGGCTTCTTTAGCATTTGGGCAGGTCCAATGGTACGCTCAAGCTACTTTGCAGATCGTCAGTACTACGGCGAAGACTGCCCAGCACCTATCCGTAGCAAAAAAGCATTAGAAGCTGAAGGCAAACTTGGCTGCTAAGTTAGCAATAGAGTGATGTGAAAGTAGTTGCGCGCAACAGTAGCTAAGACAATTATTACGACATCTCGAGAATATTAAAAAGGGTGAATAACAGATTTGTTATTCACCCTTTTTTTAGCTTTATTAGACTTACGAAGGATTAAACCTAACGCTTTACACGGTTAAAGTTGGCGTTGGCTTTCCAGCTGTTTTTATATTGAATACAGCAATACCGAGGACAATAATACCACCTGCGATACCAGTCGTAATCTCAGGATAAATCAATAATAAAGCGCCAATAGCTAAAATAACACGAGTCACCGTATTCATACCGCCTCTGAAGTACCCTTCAAGTGCCGAGCTCAGCGCAATGACACCCGTCACCGAAGTCACTACCACTGTAATGATATCTACAATAGGTGGCAGCGGGAAATCTTTTGCCGTGACTGCCAGGCCAGTTGGATCTATCATCAACATCGTTGGATTATAGATAAACATAAACGGCACAATGAATCCAGCTAGAGCAAGTTTGAGAGACAAGAACCCTGTTTTCATCGGATCACCACCGGATATACCTGCACCCGCAAAGGCTGCAAGACACACAGGCGGTGTAATATTGGCAAAGATACCAAAATAGAAAACAAACATGTGCGCTGACAAGATTGGAATATCAAAACCGGCTAATGCTGGTGCAGCCATCGTCGCCGTAATGATATAGGCAGGAATAGAGGGTAATCCCATGCCCAAAACCATTGATGCCAACATCGTTAAGATAAGCGTAAAGAATAGCGATCCTGCGCCTAGCGTAACGATAGAGGATGTCATTACCGTACCAAAACTGGTCAGACTCACAACCCCAATGATAATACCGACGACCGCACAAGCAGCCATAACCGCTAACGACTGACGCGCACCATCTTCTAATGCCCCCAAAATATCAGAAAAGCTCATGCGCGTTTCGGCACGTAGCATACTGATCACAACGGTAAAACCAATGGTATAAGCTGCTGCATATCCCACAGGTACGTTTCTGATTAATAAGAAAATCAAGAAGACAATCGGCAATAGCATGTGACCGCGGGCTTTTAGTACTTCTTTGACCGCTGGTAAATTTTCTTTCGCAATGCCTTTTAGATCGCGACGTCCAGCGCGGAAATGCACCTGCGCAATGACGCCTAAATAGTACAAGATCGCTGGTAATAATGCTGCTAAGGCAATCGTACTATACGGCAAGCCTGTTGTCTCAGCCATAATGAAGGCACTGGCACCCATAATCGGTGGTAATATCTGCCCGCCAACAGAGGCACTTGCCTCAACGGCACCCGCAAAATCTTTGTGATAGCCGACTTTTTTCATCAACGGAATGGTAAAGGCACCCGTACTCACCACGTTTGATAAAGCTGAGCCGTTGATACTGCCCATAAAGCCACTCGAGATGACTGCTACTTTTGCAGGTCCGCCCTTTTTGTGACCAGCGATAGCCAATGCCAAATCATTAAACAACTGCCCCATTCCCGAACGTGCTAAGAATGCACCGAACAGAATGAACAAGAAGATAAAGGTGACCGATGCACCAATCGCAACAGAATATAGGCCTTCTGTTTTTAAGAACAACTGACCAAAGATATCACCCATATCATAAGGGCGAGTCAAAAGTCTGTCAGGCATAAAGTCTAGATGACTGACAAATGGATAGGCCAAAAATATGCCAGCCAAGATTGGCAAAATCCAACCAGTGATACGGCGACTGCCTTCTAGTACGCAGACTACCGTAATCAAGGAAAATATCACATCGACCTGATTGGCCATGCCGCCACGCGAGGTCACGATATCTTGATATTCATAGATGAGATAGCCCATACCAGATAGAGACAAGGCAAACCAAATCCAGTCATACCATGCCACTCGCTTACGACTGCTTTTTTTGCTGGCTGGAAAAATTAGAAATATCAATGCAAAACCAACACCTACATGCACAGAGCGCTGTAACAGTGCTGGCATTGGATTAAAAGTGATATATAAATGAAACAGTGAATAGAGTATACAAATGCCAGCGATAAAATATTTTACTGGCCCTTGAGTGATATGACGCGTGATTGACTCTCGGTCATATTTTTCCAATACTGCTCGGTTGACCGTATCCACCTCAGCATCGTTATCAACTTGAGCATCTGGCATGGTAGTCACCCTACCTTGATCCGTCACTTGGGAGTTCATGACAAAAGTCCTTTTTAAATCTATCAATTAAATCATACGTCTTAGGCATGATCACCACTTCAGAATAGTCTGGCACCCACTGGTGAATCAAGAAACGATGACCACCATAATCCATTTCACCTTTGGTCAGTCTAGATACGACCCAATTAAGGCGAGGCAGTTTTTCGTTGATTTGATAACCCAGATAGCCAGGTTTTTGTATGGGCGCAAGGGGTTCGGTTGAAGGCGTACCAGCTCCAAATGCTTCAAAGTACGTGGTGGTCAATAACAGCTCAGCACCTTCTGTACTGCTGCCGTCTATGCGTTGGTATTGCTCTTCCCACCACTGTTTTTCTACAGAATGTATCCAACGTAGCTGAAAATCAGGCTCAGTGAAGTAACAAACTTTATCATCAGCACCGTTTACGCTTGCGACTCGCACTTCAACGACAGACTGAAGCGTAAAGCCTGACCATAGCGTAAAAAAAACCAGCGCTGCAATAAATGCCGCGCCAGTTGATAACCATAATGAATTACTTGGCTGCTTGTTCGTCATAGTACTTTTTAGCTCCAGGATGGATTGGGGCTACCATGCCATCACGAGCAGTTTCTAAGCTGATATCGTTGGCCGCTTGGTGAGCTGTTTTTAGGCCGTCCAAGTTTTCAAACAATGCTTTGGTTAGTTTATAGCCATCCGCTTCAGATAGATCAGAGCTAACCAATAATGCATTCATGATTGCTGCAGTTGGTACGGCTGTTTCATTGCCATAAGTGCCAGCAGGAATCTCAAAGGTTTTAAAGTAAGGCTTGGTCGCAATGATTTCTTTTAGCTTGTCTTGGTTGATAGTGACAATCTGTAAATCTAAGCCTTGCTCTAACTCCATCAAAGATGAGTTTGGTAGACCACTACTAAAGAATGCCGCTTCAATCTTACCTGCTTTCATACCATCAGCGGCTTCAGCAAAGCCTAGATAATCAACGGTGACATCATCATAAGTGATACCAAACCCTTCAAGTAAAGTACGAGCATTTACTTCTGTACCAGAACCTTGATCGCCTACAGCAATGCGCTTGCCTCGCAAATCTTCAATATTTTTGATACCAGATTTTTTTGAAGTTACGATTTGCACCACATTAGGGTACAAAACAGCAATCTGCTGAATGTTAGTAATTGGCTGCTCAAAGTTGTTTTTACCTTCGACAGCATCCGTCACCACGTCACTCAGTGCCAAGACCATGTCGACCTTGCCTTGAGTCAATAGATTGACGTTTTCAACTGATGCGCCAGTGGTTTGAGTTTTTGAGTTTACGCCAAAGGTTTTGACATAGACTTCAGACAATGAAGTACCAATGATGTTGTAAGGGCCAGATGCACCGCCAGTAGCGATGGTCAAAAACTTAGTATCAAGCTTATCTGCTGCAGTATCTGTTGCCGCGCTATCTGCAGATGCGGTATCACCGCCCTCTGAACTTGGAGATGAGCATGCAGTTAGACCTAAGGCAGCACTCAACATAGCTGACAAAAGTAATGGGGATTTTAAAGAATTAAGCATTGAATTCATCCTTGAAGTGATCGTTTTTATACGTTTAACAATATCCGTATTTATACATAAATACGTTACAGACGAGTAATAATATAGTAATTCCACCAACAAATAAACCTTAGCTTACTTTCTCTTTTTCTTTCAATACCTTATATTTAAAGCTACCTGAGAAAATATAGGCCATTCATTAATTGAACTAACATATATAAAGTTTTGCTATGCGAAACAATGTTTCATTTAATAAACATTAAAACAAAAATTATCGCTATTGTAAACCTTTATCGATATCCAGAAAGGATCGCCGTATCACAGTACTTTCTAAAAAAGTCTTATCGGCGGCAATTTAGTAAGAATTTTCGATTTATAACTATAAAGGCAAAAGTTCTGCTATATTTTGTCTAACCTATTTTTTGGTTCATGGATATTACATGACACTAGTCTGTGTCTCTATTTTTATCAAAATATTCGGATAGTCCTTATGACAATACCTAACACGGAAGTACTGGAAACGCTATCTACTGATATTGCTATCATCGGTGGCAGTGGTCTCTATCAAATATCATCACTCACCAACAAACGCAGGGTGACGATACAGACGCCTTATGGCTGTCCATCTGATGATATTGTTTTGGGTGAGCTTGAGGGAGTGAGGGTCGCATTTCTGACACGGCATGGTCAGGGTCATAGACTGGCCCCATCCGAAGTGCCTTATCGTGCCAATATTTATGCACTAAAGACATTAGGGGTACGCTATATCGTTTCCGTATCAGCGGTCGGTTCGTTACAAACGCATATTAAGCCGTTGGATATGGTCGTTCCTGATCAAATGATTGATATGACCAAGCAGCGAGTGAGTACCTTCTTCGGTGAGGGTGCCGTCGCTCATGTGTCGATGGCAGATCCACTATGCCCTGCCCTAGCAGAACTCTTGACGCGCGCTTATGACCAAGCAGGTATTGTAGAAGGCGCAAGTCACTCTAAAGCAACTTATGTCTGTATCGAAGGGCCTCAGTTCTCGACTCGAGCAGAATCAGAGTGGTATCGCCACATGCAGGCAGATATTATTGGCATGACCAATATGCCAGAAGCCAAATTGGCTCGTGAAGCCAGTATTGCTTACGCCACGTTAGCACTGGTGACAGACTTCGACTGTTGGCATCCGACTGAAGAAGCCGTCAGTGCCGACTATGCTATAAAGAACCTAATGAAAAATGCGAATAATGCTCAAAAAGTGATACAGAAAGCCGTGGCTTTGATTGCTGCCGAACTACCTGAGTCAATCGCCCACAATGCCCTCGCACAAGCATTGGTCACACCTATAGATGCGATGGACGATCATACCAAAATCAGACTGGCCGCCTTGCTGGCTGGAGAGGCTAACAAATTAAGATACTAACCAAAATCTGAATAAATATTTGTTTAAAATAACGATAGTGTGCGAGGAGAGTTTATATCATTAGAACGTTATCTTAATGCGTCTTTTCCATTTTAAACTGACTAAGTTTAATCGGCCTGACTTCAATCGAATCAAAAAAAGCCATTATCTGAAATAATGGCCTTTCTTATAATTAAGCATGTATATTCGAAATTTATACTAAATACATCACTTTGATATCAGCAACAACCGCCCAAGCCAGTTTCTATTATCATAGGTTGATTAAATGGCATTAACTCACCGCAACCTGCAAAAATACCGTAATGGCGACTGTCATCACCGATAAATTCAAAATGCGGCGCAAAGCGTGACTCTTGCAGCATGCGAAACGTATTGCCACATACTGGGAATACCCGACCAGCTTCGATAGCATGATGTTTATCTAAATCAAACCGATGCGGGGACTGCTCGATAGTTCCTTTATATATCACCGCTTGTCCGTGATCTTCGCAAGCATCCTCAAGTGATTCGATTTTAAATAAGCGGTAAGTTGCAGAGAAAAACTGAATATCACCAATTTTGACTGCCAATACAGGATCTGTAATCTCAAGTGGGCGATCTTCAACCAAACGTACGTCTAAGAATCCTGCATCTCGTGACAAACGGGTAAAATCCTTCCAATACAACGCGCCGCTCAAACATTCGCCATATAAGATTGGGTCATCAGTCAAGTGTTGCGGGATACGGCGATCGGCATAGACGTCAGAAAAATAAAACTCCCCACCAGGTTTCAGCAAACGCTGCACACTGGCCATGACCGCGGCTTTATCTGGTGATAGATTGATAACGCAGTTTGAGACGATAATATCAAAGCTATTAGCCTCAAGGTCTAGTTCATCTAGCTTTTCAATATAACCTTGCAAAAATGTCACATTATCATAGCCAAACTTATCGACATGATAGGCTTGATGCTGTTTGGCAACGGCTAGTTGCTCATCGGTCATATCAACACCGACTACTTGCCCACTCTCGCCAACCAATTGTGCCAATGCATAGACATCTCGGCCTGAGCCACTGCCCAAATCTAAAATTCGGCAGCCTTCAAGCAGCGCTGGACATACCAAACCACAGCCGTAATACCGACTCAATACCTCATCGTGAATGTTTGCGAGTAATGGCTTGAGCCATTCCGGCATATTGCTGATATCACAACAAGCCGAGGTCTTTAAATCATCGGTACTCTGTAACTCTTTGCCATAGTAATTTTGCACGACGTCATGCATAACAATATCCTTATTGAATGTGCCATCCAGTTGAAAGTCTTAGTAAATCATTTTAGAATATAAAGCTATGTTAGTGAGTTTATTAACCCAGTTATCAATTATCAGTCATTATCCACTTTGATATTGAGTTGAGAGTCTGGCCAGCCTAATGGCAAATGCACTAGATCTTTAGGCTCATCAATATCATTCAAAGGATCAAATAGTGCAAGTGTCCAACCTAGTGCTGCCATGCGCTGCTTAGTGACAGCAGCAACACTAGGCGTACTCCAAACAATGTCCGAAAACAGGCTTTCATTAACTTGTCTAAACCCTAATAGCACATAACCACCATCAGTCGCTGGAATCATAACCGCATCGTGTTGATTTAGCTGCTGTACCGCTGTCTGAATACGTGCTGTCGTAAGACTAGGACAGTCCGTACCAACTAACACAACCTTGTCAAAACGTTGCAATGCGCGCTGACTGGCTATCAACATACGCAAACCCAAATCACCATCGGCCTGAGCAGACCAGCGCAACGAGTTGGGCAAATCAAATGCTTGCCAGCATGGATCTGTTGGTGCTGGACTCACACATAACTCAACGGAAAAGCCCGTATCAATGATCTGCTCAATACTATGCAGTAATAGCTGCCTTGCCATACGTGCAGCACCATCTACCCCTAACGCTGGCTGCAAACGGGTTTTTGCCTTGTTACGCGCTGGATATTTTGCAAAAAGAAGGATGCAGGTGTCTTGCTGTCTTGCAGATAAATCAGCTGTCACTGTAACGGTCTCTCAATTGGTCAAATGTACGAGGACGAATTCTTTCTTCTGTTGTCTATCATGTTGATAAATCAAACAATCTCACTACTTATGGTAGCGTTGCTTTAAAACTTTAGACGATACACCGCGCCAATAATCAAAGCGTAAATGCCACATCAAGAAAATAGTCCGCCATGTACCATGCTGCTGCCAACGCCGCGCTGAGGTCTTGACTTTACTCTTTAAACAAGCTGGTCGAGCAATTTTCTTTAGCCGTTTACATAGTTCGATATCTTCCATCAGTGGTTGATCAGGATAGCCACCAATCTGCTCAAACACGGACTTTTTGATAAATATTGCTTGATCACCAGTGGCTATACTGACTAGACGTGAGCGCTGGTTTATCATTAACCCGACCATGCTTAACAATGGCTCACGGCTGTCTAAACGGACATCAAAACGTCCCCAATCGTAATGAGCTACTGCCTGCTGAACGTTATCTATCGCGTCAGCTGGCAGCTCGGTATCAGCATGTAAAAATAGCAGCACATCACCTGTTGCCAACATAGCACCCGCATTCATTTGCTGAGCACGTCCTACGGTAGATTCGATAACATGCCAATCAATAACTGATTGAGCAATCTCTGTACTTGTGAGCATCTCTTTGGCGACAGTAACTGAACCATCCACTGAACCACCATCGACCAATATCACTTGCTGCGGTGCTGGGGCGAGACGGACAATATGAGCCATAAGCTCAGGCAAGTTATCCGCTTCATTTAATAATGGAACAATAATTGATAGGTTCAATGGATATACCGTCACATGAATCAGCAAGTAAGGTTAAAAACTGGCTTATTTTTTATTCAAATTCCAGTTGTAATCGGTATAGCTTATTTTTATCTTGCCTTGTTTGAGATCCGCTGTCTGAGCTTTACTCAATCCTAGTGACGAGCTATAACGACCTAGAAACCCTGCTAAATCTTTTGTGCCGCGCCAGTTGGTTGCAAAATCCTCTTTATACCATTTAAAAATTGGTGACACTCTTAGCGTATCGCCTTTGAGACTGTTGCGGCTACTGTCTGCTAAAAACTTAGACGTTGCCTGCTCTAATTGACTGTCTAAACGCTTGCCGGTAAAGGCATCATCTTGCAATGCAGGGCAACCGATACTGGCACAATTGACCGCAAAGTGAATGCGAGGGTCGTTGTAGCGTTTAGAACCACGAATCAGGTTGTGCTCGATATCATCAAGTGAGCGCGTTTTACCGAGTAGCGAAACAAACTCTTGCTTCCATGGTGACCCAAACAGTCCGCCGATATCTTTGATAGATTTGACGTTTGGATATTTCGTCAATACCAAATCAACCGTACCAGCGTTATAAACGTTGATTAAAAATGCCAACTGCTCGTTTTTACTCCAACGATTGAACTCTGATTGAGATACCTTGCTCGTCGCTTCTAGATAGCTTGTTAGCTTACTTTGATCTACTTTCATGCCAGCATAATTGACCACTGAAGCTTTGCCACCGTTGGTCATAGTTACATGCTTATTTAGTAAGCTATCCCAGCTCTGATGGTTAAAGTCAGCATGAGCAGCCACGCTTGCTAATAAAATAGTCGTAGCAATCACTGGTTGGGCGAAAAACGTCTTCGCTGAAAAGTTAAATACTGACATAGAACTTACTCCGTTTACACTGATTGTTTTTTACCTAAATTTTTATGTATGCTAAAAGCACTTAGGCTTAAAGCACCTATGTTTAAAGTGCTTATATTAAAAGCACTTACATTAGAATGGCTAAGGCGTGTCTACTAACACTGGCTCTACCGTCTCTTCTTCTAACGCGCCGCCACAACTACTGCCCTGTCCTGCTGTACAGCCATAGCAGTGGTCAGCAATGGCAATGTCATCACCAGACGGGTTCTGCGTTAACAAATCACTTAGGTGTCGCCGTGTTTTATTTGGGACAGGTATCTCTAACTGCTGATTGAAATCACAATCAAACAGCTCACCCAACCAATTGACACTAATGGTCGAACGGCACATGACCTCGGCCAAATTGGCAGTCATATAATTAGCTTTAAGCAAATCCATATACGGGTGGAACTGGTCTTTCGCCAACAGCACCGCACCAAAACGCTGAATCGGCATATTTGTTAGGGCAAATAGATGGTTAAACTCGATATCAAAGTGCGCTTTTAACTCACGCTTATAATCTGCTTCAAGCTGCTGTTGATTAGGCGGCAGCGTCGCGCCTTGCGGGTTGTAGACCAAGTTTAATGTTAAATTTGAGTCAGGTTTGCCATAGCCCAAGCTGTTGAGTTTTTGCAACCCCAATATACTGTCGTCAAACGCACCTTTGCCGCGCTGTTTATCTACGTTTTCTAAGGAGTAACAAGGCAAAGATGCCACTACCTCAACTTGATTGTCTGCTAAAAACTGCGCCATATCCCCATAACCCTCTTCCATCAGAATGGTCAGGTTACAGCGGTCTATTACTTTGACACCTAATGCCCGAGCGGCCTTGACCAAATACTTAAAATCCTCATGCATTTCAGGCGCACCGCCGGTCAAATCAAGCGTATCGATGTTTTGTGCTTGTAATACCCCTGGTATCAGCTCAACCAACTCACGTGACATCATCTCGGTACGATAGGGGCTAGCAGCCACATGACAGTGCACGCAGGACATATTGCATAAGTAGCCCATATTGACTTGTAATATCGTCAATTGACGTCGTTTTATCGCTGGAAAATCAGTATGCTCAAGTAACTCGATAGTTGATTTCATGGTGGTCTAAAATCCTGTTAGCAGTACAACTAAAAAAGGATAGCAACGTGACATTAAAGATTAGCAAACACAGATAGCGCATTGCTTTTACTGTTTATTTTTAAGATTTACAACATAAAACCTGATTGCTCACCTTACGGTTTATCTAATCAATCATACCTGATTATCAATAAGCATTGACAACTAATCATATGGATTTTATGGTTTATTCCAAATGAGCATTAACTTTCGTTAGTCCTTATCAGCTTCGTCAATTCTTATCAACTTCGATAAAACGCTTATCGATATACTTCTTGAGATGCCATACCCAGCGACCTTGTAGATTTACATTACCCCAACTACCAATGGCATATTTATCGCCGCAAGACAGCAGATATAGCGTACGCGACTTTGGCTGATAGCTCTTCATTACGCTATCTTTCAAATAGGCCAATAAGTTATCGGCTTCGACAGCACCACCATGCACCGAGTGAACCCCTGAGTGCGCCACATATTTATCGACTCGTGTCGCCACATCACCAACCGCAAAGACATTAGGATGAGAGACGCTCTGTTGCTTATTGTTTACCGCGACAAACCCATCACCTTCTATATCCAAATCCGTAGAAGCCGTCCATGCCGAGCCTATGACGCCAGTCGCCGCAATGACAGCACTTATGGGCAATAATTTATGCGTAGTCGATAATTTACCGTCGCGATAATCGGTCGCTCGTTCTCGAATTATCGTAATGCCATGGCGATCTAGCTGCTTAATGACCCGTTGTCGAAAGCCTAAATTAAACCCTGACAAGAGATTCTCACCGCATACTAATGTCACTTGGTGACTACGGTTGATGTTCCGTAGCGCAACTTGGGCTGCCATGACCAATTCTATTGCCGCAGCGCCTGCCCCAATAATAGCCAATTGGTACTTTTCAGATGACTGGGCATCCTTCAAAATCCGCTGCCATTGAATGATAAATGTTGATAACGGTCGTATGGCAATCACGTTAGTATTAGCATCTCTATCATCACTGTCGCTTCTGTGCTCGTTGTAGCCATTGCGATCACGTAACCAACGCATATCTGTATCTGCACCCGTATTTAGAGACAAGACATCGTAGTCAAAATTCTTTAGCTCATCGCCTGTCGTAACCACCTTGTTTGACGCTGCGTTTACTTGTACAAGCGACTGCTGAATAAAGCGCACGCCTGCCCGCACACAAAGCGATTTGATATCGATACTGATATCATGCAGCTGATAATGCCCTGCCATCCATCCCGGTAACATGCCAGAATAAATAGTTTGCGGTTGCTCACTAATTAAGTGAATGTCCGCATCTATAGTATTGGTATCCTTTATACGCGCTGCGCTAAGTCGGCGTAACATACCAATGTGAGCATGACCTGCGCCTGCCAATAGTAGTGTCTTTTTCGGTAAAAATTTCGTCATAGATGATTTTATCAAGGCGGTTGGTTGCTGTTAGTGTTTGATGAAATGTTGATTGATATAAATGACTTTAAAAACTCATTTAAAAGTATCATATAAATAAGACCAGTCTGTTGCGGGCGAACAGTAAGAGCGTAAATGGCTTATATGTGGTTTATACGGATTCAGTGATATTCACTGCTTTAACCATTATTGTTAGAACGATATTTTTATAATTGAATTAAAATCATAAAATAAGGTGAAATTATTTATCATCGCCCAGTACAATAGAACAGTATAAGAGCCGCATGATAAATTGCGCTGCTTGACCCATTATTTGAGAAACATCATCAAAAACGTTAATGAAAATTATAAGTAATCAAGGAACATTACATGAGTACCAACATCGATACCAGTAACGATCACATTTTGTCTTCTGACAATATTCACTACTTGCATCATGACTTTTTTGAACCAAGTAGTAAAGACGTCGGCATTAGCGCGACTTTGCTGATTGTGCACGGCATGGCAGAGCACAGCGGTCGCTATAGCGATTTTGCACAGTTTTTGGCAGACAATGGTATCGCTGTGGCCACTTATGATCATTTGGGTCACGGACAGACTATCAAGACTGAGGCTGATCTTGGGTTTTTCGGTGAAGAGCATCCGGTACAGTCGCTTTTGAAAGACGTGATTGTGATGGCCGATAGCCTAAAAGACCGTCATCCAGACGTCCCGCATTTTGTGATGGGTCACTCGATGGGCTCATTTATCGTGCGTAATGTACTCAAGCATCATGCGCATAATTTCACCGGCGCCATTCTAATGGGTTCCGCAGACGCCAACCCACTGGCCAAGGTTTTATTACCCATTAATAAGCTACTGACCAGAGTCGCACCAAGACAACCGAATACAGTTTTTGCCAATGTGATGAATAAAGTTCTCAACAGTCAATTATCAGATCGTGACTCATCTTCACGGTTTGCTTGGCTCAGTGCAAACAAAGCAAATATTGAAGCCTATGAAGCCGATCCTAAGACTGGTTTTGACTTTACCAATAACGGTTTTATGACATTGTTTACGCTCATGGACACTGGACTGAATAAAAATTGGGCTACCACCATTGCCAAAAACTTCCCAATGCTGTTTATCAGCGGTGAAAATGATCCGATTGGCGAAATGGGTCGCGGTATACGTAGGGTGGTCACGCGTCTGGACAAGCGTCATTTCAGTCATGTCGATATTCAGCTGTATCCTAATATGCGCCATGAAGTATTGCACGAAAAGGATAAACAGACCGTTTATCAAGACATTTTAGAGTGGATAGAGACCAACACGACAGACGATTAAATCATGATAAATGAGTTGTTTTGAGAGGATACCTGAAAACAACTCATTCAATATTGTCATAATAAGACCCTCAACGCGTTTGCTAAAAGTGGTCAAATTAGCGACAATACGGCAAGCAAGTTTTTGGACCAAGCCATACCTTGAATTTTCTTTAGGCTGGGTCATATAAGTCTTTAACCATAACATTAAGATCACCCTCCCTTTCATTCATTTTAGGAACCTTTATGTCATTACAACAAACCATCGAACAAGCATTTGAAAACCGCAACGAATACAGCCCAGCCAATATGCCACAAGACGTGCGTGATGCTATCAATCAAGTACTTGAGCAACTAGATAACGGTAGCCTGCGCGTAGCAGAAAAGAAAGATGGCGAATGGGTCGTCAATCAGTGGGCCAAAAAAGCCGTACTATTGTCTTTCCGTCTAAACGATAACTACGTCCAAGCCGCTGGCGAACACGTACAGTTCTATGACAAAGTTCCAACTAAATTTGCTAACTGGACCGAAGCACAGTTTAAAGAAGCAGGCGTACGCGTTGTACCACCAGCTGTCGCGCGTAGAGGTTCATTCATCGCAGCAGGCGCAGTATTGATGCCGTCATACGTCAACATCGGTGCCTATGTCGATCAAGGCGCGATGGTTGATACATGGGCGACTGTTGGTTCATGTGCTCAAATCGGTAAAAACGTGCATCTGTCAGGCGGCGTTGGCATCGGCGGTGTATTAGAGCCATTGCAAGCCAACCCTACTATCATCGAAGACAACTGCTTCATCGGTGCACGCTCTGAAATTGTTGAAGGCGTTATCGTTGAAGAAGGCGCGGTCATCTCTATGGGTGTCTACATCGGTCAATCGACGCGCATCTATGATCGCGAGACTGGCGAGATTCATCGTGGCCGTGTACCAGCAGGTTCTGTTGTCGTACCAGGTAGCTTACCGTCAGAAGACGGCACGCACAGCTTGTATGCTGCTATCATCGTGAAAAAAGTTGATGCGCAAACTCGTGCAAAAACATCAGTAAACGAGCTATTACGCTTAGCCTAAATATTTGGCAAGTACCGTTGTTTATTGAATAATATTGTTTTATATGAAGATGCTGGAGGATGACTCCAGCATCTTTTTTGCAGCTTAATATAACGCGTTACGTTATAATCCTCTTTTAGTTTGGCTTTATACAAACACAAAATCATTCGTACCATCCCCTGCCTTTTTATTACGATTGATAAGCGCTTCATCGCCTTATCGACCTTTAACTGTATTTGAAATATTATGAGTGAATCATCATTACGCACCGCCGCTATCCCTGTCACTGACCCTGAAGCAGGGTTACGTCTGACTGAGATTTTTTATTCCCTACAAGGTGAAGCGATCACTTCAGGCTTGCCGACGATATTTGTGCGTCTAACGGGCTGTCCGCTGCGCTGCGTCTATTGTGATACCGAATATGCTTTTACTGGCGGCGAACGTCAATCATTAGAAACCATCATAGAAACCATCAAAGATTATCCGTGTAAGCGTATCTGTCTGACGGGCGGTGAGCCATTAGCACAGCCAAATGCCATTGAATTGATGAAACGTTTGCTGAGCGACGGGTATGAGATATCCCTTGAGACTGCAGGCGCGCTCACGGTAGAAAACGTGCCAGCAGCAGTCAGTAAGGTGATGGATCTCAAAACGCCAAGCTCAGGCGAAGTCGATAAAAATCTATGGTCAAACCTCGACTATCTCACTCAGCACGATCAAATCAAGTTTGTCATTATGAATCGTACAGATTACGACTGGGCAAAAGCTAAATTGACCGAGTATAAGCTAAACGAACTGGTCGGTACGGTGTGGTTCTCTCCGATGTTTAATGTCGCAGATGATGTCGATGAACAGCTTAGCCCTGAAGTACCTGTATTGGCGCGCGAGCTGGCAGAATGGATGTTGGCTGATGCCTTGCCAGTTCGCTTTCAGCTGCAATTGCATAAGATCATTTGGGCAGATGCCAAAGGCAAGTAACTATCAGCAAGTAACAAACAGAAAGTGTGAACACGTAGAGTGCCATAGATAAGGTAGCGGTATGGTTAAACTCATTTTATTGGGCTTGCTAGCAGGTGCGTTTTTTAGCTCGACATTTATCTTAAATGAGCTTATGAGTAGCGCAGGTGGACATTGGTTTTGGTCAGCGAGTCTGCGCTATGTCTTTATGCTGTTGATTATTACTGCCATTATTGCGATGCAACATGGTTTTGGTCGTATTAAAGCACTAATGAGAATTTTTCTTCAGCATTGGGGCTTTTGGTGTATTACTGGCAGTATCGGGTTTGGACTGTTTTACACCGGTATTTGCTATGCCGCAGATCATGTTTCGGGATGGGTAGTAGCGGCTACCTTTATGTTTACCGTCGTCACCAGTTTGCTTGTGCTATTGGCATTTGGTCAACGTTTTGATAAAAAATTCATCGTATATGCTGTCATCGTCTTTATCGGTGTAGCACTCGTCAATATCAGTGAAGGTCTGCATGCTGCCTCTATAACTGACACCGTCCCCATGTCTGACATGCTGCTCTACGGTGCGCTACCTGCTCTTATCGCTGCTTTTAGCTACCCAATTGGTAACCAGCTGGTTTGGCAGGCTTCTCACAATGCTCGCCAGCGCAATACTGAATTACAGAAGGCAGCAGAGTTGAACGCTCAACGAGCTAGCACTAGTGTTGGTATTGGTATTGATATTAACGATCAGAGTGAACCGCTCATATCCGAAGCTTATGATTTGCCAGCTACGACATATGATGCTACCGACCTCGATAGCGTACTTCAAAGTAACAACACTGCAGCAACCTCATCCCTACAAAATCTAATTGCTCGTATTCCTTCTATCGAAACCACGCTACTGCAAAATGCCTTTAACAAAGTGTGGCTAATGACTCTCGGGTGTTTGCCATTTTGGCTGTTTTTGGGCATTATAGTGCGCCCTGACCAGCCCCACCCCTCACAAATAATCAATACGTTGCTCGTTGCTCTATTAGCAGGCGTGGCAGCGACCACTATATTTTTGTATGCGCGCGAGCAAGCTGTTACTTCAAGCGAGGTTGCAGGCGTTGACTCAACCCAAGCCAGTGAAGTTATCTTTGCTTTGATTGGGGGTATATTACTATTAGATAACGCCATACCTTCGGCGATGGGACTGGTCGGTATAGGGCTTATTATTGTAGGGCTGATATTCTTTGCAAAAGATGGCTAAATGGCACTAAGCCCATTTCGTCAAAGTCATGCACTGAATAGCTGCCTAAAAAACACCTATCACTTTGATGATCACGATTTGGCAATATAACCATGGGTAATGCTTTGATTTTTCCTGATATTCTATTATATTTATTGGACATGGTTGGCATTATTGCGTGCGCAATCGCAGGGACTTTGCTTGCCCAGCATAAAGGTTTTGATATCGCTGGGTGTATTCTGGTAGCGATGGTCAATGCCATCGGCGGTGGTACATTACGTGATATGGCTCTAGACCGCCATCCTCTATTTTGGATGACCGACCTTAATTACGTGATTGTTATCACCGTGACCTCCCTTATCTTACAAGTATTTTTTCATCTTTATCATAAGATCGATAATGCGCTAAAGCTTTTTGACGCCATTGGGCTAGCAGCTTTTAGTGTCATTGGTTTTAAGGTAGCCTTAACCCTAGACATGTCTCCCCTCATTGCTATTATGATGGGAGTCTGGACTGCCATTATCGGTGGTTTGCTCCGTGATATCATCTGTAATGAGATTCCGCTGGTGCTACAGCGTGAGATTTATATTACTGCCAGTATCGCAGGGTCTGTGACCTATTTATGTTTACAGTATTTTGGGGTGGGAGCCAGTCTCAACGAATTTATTATGCTGTTTGTCATCTTTGCAGTACGTATGCTTGCGCTCAGATTCGACTGGCATCTGCCTTCTATTCGGCTCGTGGACTAATTGATTGAGCAAGACTCTGCTGAGATAGCCTTTGTTTGACTGACAATAATTGAAAATAGTGAGAACTGCCCATGTTGGCTATCGTATTGGACCCTACCGTACTGATCACTACTTTTGACCCACGCTCTTTGATATATTTCTTCGATATGATTGGCATCATCGCCTGTAGCGTCTCGGGAACAATACTTGCCAAGCACAAAAACTTCGACGTCTTCGGCTGTCTGCTCGTGTCTATTGTCACTGCTATCGGCGGCGGCACGGTACGTGATGTCATTCTGGATCGCCATCCGTTATTTTGGATGGTAGATATGAGCTATCTGACCCTTATTACGATTTCATCCTTATCAATGCAGATATTTTTTCATCCAAACTCCAGACGAGTGGATAAGTTCCTCAAACTTTCCGACACCATTGGCTTGTCAGCATTTACGCTGATCGGTATCAAAGTCGCTGATAGTATGGGTGCCAATGTGCCTGTAGCGCTATTATTAGGTGTGATTACTATCGTGGTTGGTGGCATCATTCGCGATATGATTTGCAATGAGATTCCATTGGTACTACAGCAAGAGATTTATATCACCGCAGCGTTGACCGGTGGGGTTCTGTACTTTGCTCTAAAGAATTTAGGCGTGACAGATTGGGTGGCTGACATCTCTACGATGAGTACGATTTTTACTTTGCGTATGCTTGCTATTCGTTACGATTGGCAATTCCCCACACTAGAGTGGAAATACTGATACTAGGGCGTGCCTTCATTTCAAAAATACCAACGCGCCCATATTTGAGCGCGTTTAGTATTATCAGTTTGACATTGTCGCTTTACCCTTGCTCTAGCACAGCCAAGTCTTTGACCATCAGCTGTAAGCTTTGTTTGCCATTCCATTCATTGATGTCTAGCTGAAATAATAAATGGATTTGCTTAGCACGGTAATCCCACGCCTCATTATCGAAGTTAAAGCAAATTGCCTCTATCGGATATTGAACGTCTGGATAGCGCAGTGATAACTTAAGATGTTTGTCTTTTAAAATCTTGAAGCTCAGCACCTCAAACACACCGTCAAATATCGGTGGCGCAAATCCATGACCCCAGATACTGGCATCGGCTAAATGCTCGGCAAACCATAAGCTAAAATCGCTCGCTTGCAAAGGTCCATCGGTGAATTTTTGCTCTGCAAATACCTCATCATCCATCTGAGCCATCACTTCATTAAAAGCCGTGACAAATGCCTCAAAGTTGCAGCGCTTGAGGGTTAAACCTGCCGCCATCGCGTGCCCGCCGAAATGACTGATTAAGTCTGGATAACGCTCAGCGACTTGTTCAATCGCATCACGAATATGTACGCCAGCGATAGAACGTGCAGAGCCTTTAATGGCGCTATCTTCATCTGTTTGTTCAGTGTCTGCTGGTGCAAAAACGATACTAGGTAAATAATGGCTTTCTTTTAGACGACCAGCGACAATGCCAATGACTCCTTGATGCCAGTCGTCTTGGTATAGAATAATACTGCGCGCGCCTGCATTGCTGGCCTTAGAAGTGGAGACAGCTTGAGTAATTGTGTCATCGTTACTGGTATTATCATTGCCATCACCGCTCACACCCTCATTGCTATTATCTTCATTAGCCAATGCTTGTACGATACTATCAGCTTGCGCCCGCATCTCGCCCTCTACATGACGACGCGTACGGTTCAGCTGCTCAAGCTCTTGTGCCAAACGTTGTGCGGTGCTCCAGTCTTCAGTTAATAAGCATTCGATACCGATGCGCATATTGTCCATGCGCCCAGCTGCATTGATACGTGGGCCTAATACAAAACCGAAATCCTGTGCATGAAGCTGCTTAGGATCACGGCCCGCTTGCTCAAGCAATGCCAATATCCCCATACAGCAGCGGCCTTGACGAATAGCTGATAATCCGTGATGTACCAAGATACGGTTGTTTTTATCCAGTACCCCAACGTCTGCAATCGTCCCAAGTGCGACCAAATCTAAATATTGGCTCACCTGTACCGTAGACTTGCCAGCTTCGCGGCGCAGCTTTGCTAAGCGTCCGAGCACATAAAACGCGACTCCAACTCCGACCAGTGCTTTACTAGCAAAGTCACAACCTAGCTGATTGGGATTGACTACCGCTTCCGCAGGTGGCGTCTCTTTGGTCGTGAGGTGGTGGTCGGTGATAATCACCGTGATACCATCAGCTTGAGCGCGTGCCACCCCTTCATGACTTGAGATACCATTATCAACCGTCACTATCATATCTGGCTGAAAAGTCTCAATACCTAACTCGACAATCTCTGGCGTCAGGCCATAACCGTACTTAAAACGATCTGGTACTAGAAAATCAACGACCGCACCCATCTTTGTGAGCGCGCGCATCATTAGTGCCGTACTGGTAGCACCATCACAGTCAAAGTCACCAACGATCAAGATACGCTGACGCTCATCAATGGCCACATCTAATAAGCGCACGGCTTCAGTGACACCGTGCAATGCCTCAGCAGGCAATAGATCTGATAGGCTAGTCTCCAGCTCATCAGGCGCAGTGATACCTCGCCCTGCATACAGAAGGGCAAGCGTGAATGATTGAGCGGCAAATGGTTGCAGCGCGGCGGGCAACTCGTCGATGCGAGTGCTGGTATAACGGGGGGTTAAATTTAGCATGAGGGTATTCTACTGGCTTTAGTAGAGGCTCACAATGACAATTTATACTACCTATGTATATCATTAGGCATTGTGCAACCTGATAAATAATGCCCATACATTAGTGATAATTGAGGCTGCCATTTTTATAGCTCATGTAAATCACCCTCATTTAATCACTTACAAAAAAGGTGCACAGTGTGAGTAATTTCACTCATTTTGCTACAAAGCAATGATTGTAAGCCACGCATAAATCCATAAAATAGTAAGCAACTGAAAGATTTGTTATTCATTGAACTTTTTATCATTTTTATTTTAATTATTTATAAGGACACTTTATGAAAACCACGCCACTTGCTGAAAAACTTCCAAATACGATCGACCCTAACCTAGACCTTGATAAAGTTAAAAAAGAATGTCAAGGAATGGTAAAAAGACGCGCTAGAGTTTCTGCTGGTGTAGCGGTTGTGCCAGTACCATTTTTTGATGTTGCAGTTGATGCGGGCATGTTGACGCAGTTGATTCCAGAGATTAGTGAGCGTTTTGGTCTCATTGAAGACCGTCAATCAGCCATTAATCTAGAATCACGCGAAGTGCATTGGAGCGCAGTAAAAGACCGTACCGTAGATTTCGCTGGTCTAATGGCAACACGTGGTATCGTCAAAAAGACTATCCAAGGTTTCGGTGGTCGTATCGCTGCCAAACAAGTGACCAAGTTTATCCCACTTGGTGGTCAACTGGTTGCTGCAACTATGGGCTATACGATTTTTAAGAAAATCGCTAATGACCATATCAACGAATGTTATAAGTTGGCAAAAGACATTCAACAAAAAGAACACGGCAAAAACGTATAGATAAGCCGCATAGCTTAGTCTGTATTAGGCCAGTTAAGTGATTACTTAGCTGGCTTTTTTATGGTTTATACAGATAGTTCAAAGATCTCTAAAATAACACGCGCCAGTGGTTAATGATGTCATTGCTAAGTTTTACTGATAATATACAGCTTTATTTATGACAGACACCTTAAAGGACTAACTTATGAAAAAACTTTTGGCTTCGACAGTTATGTTGGCTACTTTTGCCCTAGCAGGCTGCACTACGACTGGTGGCATGAACAACGGTACAGGAACGGCAATCGGTACTGCAAACGAAATCGGCATGAACGTCTTTAAAGCAGCAATCGATAACCAGTGCCGTAGCGAGATCGAAAAACAAAACGCGTGGCGTATCGCAAGCGTTGCTATGACTGAAGCCCAACAAGAAGCAGTTCAAAGTAAAGTATGTGGCTGTGTTAGTGAGCAAGCGCCGCAGCAAGTGACGATTGTTGAGCTGGGCAATGCCGCTATTGACTCTCAATATCGTACTCAGTTGGTAGCAAGAGTCGTCGCCAAATCTCTACAAAGCTGCTATACAAGCTTTGTTCAGTAGAATATGAGTCACATTATTCATTAGAATAAAAAAGGTGCGTTATAAATAATGCACCCTTTTTATTGCTTTTTATTAGCTCAACTGATTAACTTAAAATTTATTCGTGTCAGATGCTTGAGAAGTTATAGAAGCAGTAAAAGGTAAAGACTGGCTACGACGGAAGTATTTCGAGGTACTATCAATGATTTTATTTACCTCTTTAATTAAATCATTAATAACATCATCATAGATGCCATGATATAACTCTTTTTCAAATGCTGTAAACGGGTGCTTACGCGAAGCTGAACCAACCTCAGTCACGCCGTCTTTGCTATAAAAAATATCTACGCGACCATCACTATTCAACACACAGTTTAATAGCCCGCCTTCAATTTCCATCTCTACGCGTTCTGGCATAAAAACATAGTCATCTACATTAATAAGCTTTTTTTCTACTTCCCGTTTAAAAAATGATTTGATATCAAACATAGGTACATTCCAAACTTTATAATTATAAGATACGTGAGCATGCCGAGCACTATGACTGTTACCCAGTATTCATCTGCGTAATTACGGGGCATGCTTTACTCAATTATCCTATAAGATAGTGTCAGATTATTTAAGGTGCGATATGTAAAACTGCGTTTGATGTTGGTAAAAATGTGCGATTCATTATGGCTTCAATATAGGTCTAGCAAAACAGGCCCAACAAAAAAGGAAGCTACCAATCAGCAACTTCCCTTCTATATTATAGAACTGCATGAACTAACTTAATTAAACCCAACCCTTTTCACGAAATGATTTAAGCACTTGTACAAATACCGCCATCTCATCAGGTCTACCAAGTGTTAGACGATTAAAGCCAGTGATTGGCGCAAACTCACGCCCGACCGCAATGCCATGTTCGTGCATTCTATCGATATAGGTTTGCACATCGCCTTTTATTTCATGGAATATAAAGCTTGCCTGCGACGGCAAATAGCGTAAACCAAGCTCATCTAATATTTGCTCAACCAGCTGACGCGATTGATTGGCCGTACGTAAGCTCAATGCTAGAAAATCTTCATCATCAAGAGTCGCTAATGCAGCCACTGCACCTGCCAAGTTGGTATTATCAATCGAGATGAAAGCCTCTAGTTTGGCTATCGTTTGCGGGCTAGCAACTGCATAGCCGACACGCATGCCCGCGAGTGCGCATAATTTTGAAAAGGTACGCACCACAACGATATTTTCTGAGTGCTCCTCTCGTATCCATGCAACACCACTCTCAAAACTTGAATCAGTCACATATTCTGAATAGGCTTCATCCAATAAAAAGTAATGGTTATCTGGTGCATGCCCTACCCATTTTTTGAGTTTTACTGTGTCAGTAATAGTCGACGTTGGGTTGTTTGGATTGCACAGATAAAACAAGCTAATACCGTCAAAGTCATCAGCAACTTTTTGCATACTTTGCAAGTCAAAGGCGTAATTTTCAGCTGTCAACGGTACTTTTACCACAGGCACATCAATAGACGTCGCATATAACTCAGCATAGGCAAAGGTTGGGTGTGGCACGATTACTTGGAACTTATTGCCTTCTACCAAAGCTTGATTTTGTAGCATTTGGACGACGGTACGAATGTTTTCACTAGAGCCACTACCCAGTGAGATTTGACTCTCTGTCACATCGTTTATCTCAGCGACTTTGGTAATCAGAGCCGCACGTTGGTCATCGGGATAACGAAAGCCGATGTCTAGAGAGTCGATAACCGCTTGTTTGGCCGCATCTGACATGCCGAGTGAGTTTTCGTTAGAGTTTAATTCTATTAAGTTGTTGGTAAGCACAGTGAATAATACGCCTAGATTATATCCATTCCAAAAATTTAGTCTGTAATATCAATTTAACCTATGACAATAACAAGCTTAACTAAATCTCGGCTTGTTCGCTTGGGACTTAAATTTTTGAAATATTATATGGATGGTGAGGTTTATGCGGATATGGTAAGTGGCAATGCGTTGTATTACAAGTGTCCTGTAAGTTCCGATATTGAATAAACCATAAAAAAGTGAGGTACTTAAAAAGCACCTCACCTTCGCTATTTTTTAGTCTCTTTTTAGCTTCAATATTCGACCCACGCTATCAGATTAAATGTGCTTTTAACTCTAGCACTTTGTCACGCGTTTTTGCTGCTTCTTCAAACTTCAAATCACGCGACATTTGCTGCATTTGCTTCTCTAATCGTTTGATTTCTTTGGCAAGTAAATCAGGGCTACGCAAGATATTGATATCCACATCTGGTAAGTTACTCTTAACTGGGATAGCTTGATTGTCATTAGCATCCAAGCTTTCGCCCGTATCAATCTTGTCCGTGATACTACGGCGAGCACCTTTTGGCGTGATGTTATGCTCAAGGTTAAAGGCAATCTGCTTATCACGGCGGCGATCCGTCTCATCTATCGCCTTTTGCATACTTGGCGTAATGCGATCGGCATAGAGAATGGCTTTACCGTTTAAGTGACGCGCTGCACGACCAATGGTCTGAATCAGTGAACGCTCAGAGCGCAAGAAGCCTTCTTTATCTGCATCAAATATCGCTACCAATGATACCTCAGGCATATCCAAGCCTTCACGTAATAAGTTGATACCGACCAGCACATCATGCACGCCAGTACGGAGCTCATGAATAATCTGCATACGCTCCACAGTATCAATATCCGAATGGAGATAGGCGACTTTTACATCATACTCTTTGAGGTAACTGGTCAGATCTTCCGACATACGCTTGGTCAATGTGGTAATCAGTACACGCTCGTCCTTTTCGCGGCGTTTGGTAATCTCTGATAGCACATCATCAACTTGCGTCAAGACAGGACGTATCTCAATCTCAGGATCAATCAGACCCGTCGGACGGACCACCTGCTCTACGACTTGCTCGCTATGTTCAAGCTCATACAATGCTGGGGTGGCACTGACATAAATGGTTTTGGGCTTAATACGTTCCCACTCTTCAAACTTCATCGGGCGGTTATTCATCGCACTGGGTAGTCTAAAACCATAATTGACCAAGTTTTCTTTGCGCGATCTATCGCCTTTATACATCGCGCCAATCTGCGAAACCGTCACATGTGACTCATCAAGGAACAACAATGCATCTTCTGGAATATAATCAAACAACGTCGGCGGCGCTTCCCCTGATGGACGCCCAGAGAGATGCTGCGAGTAGTTTTCGATACCGTTACAATAGCCTAACTGTTGAATCATCTCCAAGTCATACTGAGTACGCTCTTTGAGACGCTGTGCTTCAATCAGTTTGTTGTTGTCACGGAAGTACTCTAAACGCGGCTCTAGCTCAGCACGGATCGTATGGCTGGCGGCTTCTAGCTTATTACGCGGCGTCACATAGTGCGACTTTGGATAAATGGTAATACGTGGCACGCTGCGTACCGTCTTACCCGTTAAGGGATCAAACCACGTAATCTTCTCGACTTCGTTGTCAAATAAATGCACACGTACCGCTAGCTGCTCAGACTCAGCAGGATAGATATCTAATAGCTCTCCACGTAAGCGATACGTACCACGGCCAAAATCTAGCTCGTTACGTGTGTACTGCATCTCAACCAAACGCTTGATGGTCGCTGTACGGTCAATGTTATCGCCTACGACGACATGCAGTAGCATTTTTAGATAGCTCTCTGGATCACCCAAACCATAGATACAGGATACCGAAGCGACGATAATCGCATCACGACGCTCTAACAAGGCACGCGTGGCTGACAGGCGCATCTGATCAATATGATCATTGATGGCGCTGTCTTTTTCGATGAAGGTATCACTAGCAGCGACATACGCTTCTGGCTGATAATAATCATAATAGCTGACAAAATATTCGACCGCATTATTAGGGAAAAACGACTTGAACTCACCATATAGCTGAGCGGCTAGCGTTTTGTTGTGCGCCATAATAATGGTTGGGCGCTGAGTTTCAGCGATGACCTTCGCCATGGTATAGGTCTTACCAGAACCAGTCACACCCAATAGCAACTGCTCGTCCATGTCCGAATTGATGCCGTTAACTAGCTTTTTGATGGCTTGTGGCTGGTCGCCTGCTGGTTCAAAATCAGTAACCATCTCAAAGGCACGACTTGATATTTGCGTCCCTGACGCATTAACACCACTAATTTCAGCTTCGCCTTGGAGCTGAGTGGCCAATTGATTTAACTGACGCGACGAGCGCGGTTCAGGCATTCGCATAATGGCTTTCTTCTTCTTAAGGTTTATAACAATATGGGGTCTGATCAGCGGTTTTTAAAGGAGAACAGAGAGTCTCATCCTATATTCATAACGCTATCGCACTACCCAAAATATGAGTGTGTAAATGTAATTTTTATAAAAAGTTAAGGCTTAATATTAGCGGAAAAAATTTACATCGTTATAAAAAACTCACACAGCATTCGATAAATTTACAAAGATTTTCATGGTTAACAAACTCGTTACACGACCACCTAACAAAGCCTAACACTCAAGGGTTCCAACACTGAATTAAGCTGCTATTATCATTCTTGAATTAACAAGTTGATGACTTTTCAGTACTAGTGATCAGTACTAGTGAATTAATAACTTTATAGCAATTCATATTGTTAGCTTTAACTTGATTGTCATCGAATAGAAGACCAATAAAAATACATTGAACTTTCATTCAATATAATAATTTTAAATAAATGACGGAGTAAAATATGAGAGAACGTTACGCAAGTGGTATTTCAGACGAAACTGCGAAAAAAATGATTGATTTGTTAAACGCTAACCTAGCAAACGTTATCGATTTAACTTTAGATGGCAAACAGTGCCATTGGAATCTACAAGGCACTGGCTTTATCGGTGTGCATCAGTTACTAGATGAGACATCAGATCGTATCCTTGAAGTATCGGATACTATTGCAGAGCGTATTGTAATCCTAGGTGGCCAACCAAACGGTTTGGCAAGTCGCGTAGTAAAAGAGTCTATCCTAGATGATTACCCAACTGACATCACTGAAGTAGATCAGCATGTTCGTGAGCTAACTAGCCGCTATAAGAAAGTTGCCGAGACATTGCGTGAAGCGATTGCTACTGCTGGCGACGCAGGTGATGAAGATACTGCTGACCTATTTACAGAAGCAAGTCGTATCATCGATAAAGATGCATGGTTCATCGGCGCAAACGCACCAAAGAAATAGTACTGTTTAAGCTGAAAGTTTCTTAAATATTAGAACTATAAAAAAAGCCGTCATAATTGACGGCTTTTTTGTGTCTTGAGTTTTGGTAGTTTAAAAAGAATACTTAAAAGCATTAAATAGGATTTCTCTACCACATACTTAATCTACTAAGCTTTTAAATTAAATACTCTCTAGACTTAAAAGCTCAGCGTTAGGTTCTGACAGCGTCAAGATAGCCTCTTGAAATACCGGATTACCTCTAAATAGATTTTCAATCTCTTCAAACTTCTGAGCGATATGTTCTTCTTTTTGATTCCCTGCTATATCTACTGCTGCCACCATAAATATCTTTTTTGGTCCGACCCACTCTAGATGCAGGTAGGACACACTGTCGATATCTGGATGATTCAGCAGCTCGCTTAAAACGTATTCGTGCATCCGGTCAGTGACTCTATGCCCGACTAAGAAATCTCGGTTACGACTGATCAAGAATATAGCAACGACACCCAATAGTAGACCAACAATGATAGACCCTAACGCATCCCAATATGGTTCACCCGTATAAGCGTGCATACCCATAGCAGCAGCGGCAATCACCAAGCCGATAACCGCTGCTAAATCTTCAAAGAATACGCCGCGCAACGTTGGGTTAGAAGTATCTACGACATAGCCAAGTGCACTGATATCAAGTGCCTCGCCATGTTTTTTACTCTGTCTGTATGCCTGAACCAATGAGATCCCTTCGAGCACAAACGCCACTGCCAATACGATAAAGCCAATCGTATAATTAGCCTCAGACTCAGTAGCGTTCCATTCTTTGATACCCGTATAGATAGAGACAATCGAGCCTGCCGTAAACACACCAAAGGCAGCAATCATTGACCAAACATAAGACTCTTTGCCGTAGCCTAACGGATGGCTTTTATCAGCAGGTTTGATGGACTTTTTTTCTGCGACGATGAGCAAAGTACCATTACCAGCATCCGCCCATGAGTGAGCTGCTTCTGCAATCATAGAGGCTGAGCCTGTCATAAAGGCGGCAACTGTTTTCGCGATTGCGATAACCAGATTGGCTCCGACCGCAATCAACACAGTGATGAGTGATCCTGAATGCTCATCATTGGTTTCAGGGCTTTGATTAAGGGTATGTTTTAGTTCAGGGTCACTTGGAATTTTAGGATTGCCCGCCCCACGCGCGCGAGGTAGTTGCGCCTTAGGAGAGGCTGGCAAATGACGCTGGGGATTAGCAATAGATGGCTTTAGACTCATGCTAGACTCACTGAAATAACGTATTGATAGTAGAATTTTTGCCATGGATAAAGGCTTGAAATATACTTAAGCTTAAAATAAGCGCTCTACAATATCAGTGGCTTTTTAGTGAGTCGTTGTATGAATTATTAATTTAATAAAACTAGATAACTTTATATAATTTTAGATAGCTTTGAATAACTTGGGCTATTTTTCTATCTCGGAATCTGCTTCGCGTTCGCCAAACTGCTTGTTAATCTCTTCGAAGTCGCAACTAGGACGATGTGAGCTTTCCATACGCAGTTTCTTTCGTTCTTTAGCCGCATCAGCTCGACATTGCTGCATTTTGTTTTTGATATCGAGTGGCGGTGCGGATGTCGGTTTACCATTGTCATCGATAGCCACCATCGTAAAGTAACAACTGTTGGTATGACGGACGGTACGACCACGCACATCTTCTGCTTCGACGCGGATACCTACTTCCATTGAGGTGTTACCAACATAATTGACACTGGCTGCAAAAGTAACCAACTCGCCCACATATATCGGCTCACGGAACATCACTTGATCGACAGACAGTGTCACCACATAGTTACCACTATAGCGACTGGCACAGGCATAAGCGACCTGATCAAGCATCTTGAGCAAATCCCCACCATGCACATTGCCAATGAAATTCGCCATATCAGGCGTCATAAGTACTGACATGTATAGCTCATGGTTTAAAGGGGCTTTTTTAGCAGTGGAGCTGGTATTGTATTGCGGCATAATATTCCTTGATGGTTTGACACTTATTTATTATGCCTACCATTTATACAGCAGGTCGTCGTATAGCACAAACGGCCCTCTGTCATTAGACAGTCTAAATTATGTAAATTGGTGCTATTTAAACAGCGTTATATAGGCCAAGATGTAAGCGCTAGCTCAACCAATGGAAGCGATACGCAAGCCATGCCACTATCGCGCTCACTGAACCAGTCAAAATACCACCCCATACAAAGTCAACCAACGCCGTATCTAGCGTAAAGCCCTTATACAGTGCCAAATTGGTAAAGTCGTATGTGCCATAAGCCATCAAGCCAATCAGCCCGCCGAGTAAGAAGATATGACCCACCGATGCGCCAGCTTTGATTTGCGGATATAGAACCAAAATACAAAGTGCCAATATATAAAACATATAAAATACGCCAGCGGCCATCATGTTTGGCTCATCAGCCAATAGATGCCCAATACGCGACTCATAAAAGGCGCCTTTCATGGTCGTCAGCCATACAGCATCGACACCCAAAAAGATAACCACAGCAGTGAGATAAATAAAAACGTAACCCATGATATTACCTCTTATAAAATGAATAAAAACGGATAAAATTTATAGTGTTAGTCTTGGTTGAATAAAGTCTAAAAATGCCAAAATACGCGAAGATACGGCACTGTTTTTGTAATATACCGCCTGTATGGCTTCACGATTGTTTGGTCTGACTATCGCCTCAGGCAACACCTCAACCAATCTGCCAGACTCCAAATCTTCACCAATCATAAAATGTGACAATAAAGCGATACCCTGATGATTTAAACATAGCTGACGTAAGGTCTCGCCGCTACTGCCAGTCATATGAAAATTCAGTTTAACTGGTGTTTTTAGTGGCCAGCTATTTAGTTTTGATGCATCATTAAAGCCAATCAATTTGTGAGTGCTTAAATCATCAACACTCAAATCAGCATAATGAGCTACCTCATTATGCTGATATAAATATTCAGGACTGGCTACTAGCCGCAGCTTACTTTTACCTAATAGACGTGCATGCAAATTTGAGTCTTTTAAGTCGCCAATTCTGATAGCCAGATCCGTCTTATGCTCAAGCAAGTCGATGATGTTGTCATGCGAGGTCAAATCAAGCGTGATATGCGGATACTGCTGCACAAACTCACCAACCAAAGGCGTCAGCTGATGCAATACAAACGGACTCGCAGCGTCAATTCGTAGATGCCCACTCGGCGCTTGTTTTAACAGCTTAATCGCCTCTTCACCGGTATATAACGTATTTAAACCCTCACGCGCATATCTAATAAAGACATGCCCTTCCTCCGTCAGCTCCAAGCGCCGTGTCGTTCTATTAAGCAGCGTGCATTGCAGCGTATCTTCGAGTCTGGACACCGCACGAGATACTTTAGCGACTTGCTGATTCAGCACGTTAGCAGCGCCAGTAAAACTACCCGTATCAACTACCGTCAAAAATATCTCTATATCTTCTGTTTTAGCATGTCCCATCATCGTGATTACCTTTACAAAATTAACAAAGGTATTTTGTCATTTGTGCTGTTTTTTGCAAACTATAAATCGGTCAAACTACGCGCATCATTTAATTATTAGGATGTCGTTATGCCACTCGCTTTATGGGCGCTTACTCTAAGCGCATTTGCAATTGGGACAACCGAATTTGTCATCGTTGGATTGGTACCAACTATTGCCGCCGATCTGGGCGTGAGCTTACCTTCAGCAGGGTTACTCGTCAGCCTATATGCTGTCGGTGTTGCTATCGGTGCCCCTATACTTACCGCACTCACTGGCCGCTGGAACCGCAAAATCGTACTGATGAGCCTAATGGGTCTGTTTGTCATCGGCAACTTACTGGCTTGGCAAGCACCCAGTTATGAAACCTTAATACTTGCCCGTATCTTGACCGGTCTGGCGCATGGTGTATTTTTCTCTATTGGTTCCATGATTGCTACCAGCCTTGTCAGTAAAGAAAAAGAAGCCAGCGCAATTGCCATTATGTTTACTGGGCTTACCGTGGCGCTCGTCACTGGCGTACCCCTTGGCACATGGATTGGACAGCATTTCGGTTGGCGCGCTACGTTTTTGGTCGTCTCCGTACTGGGTTTAATCGCTTTGATTGGTAGCGCAATATTAGTACCAAAAAACCTAAAAAAATCTATCCCTGCAACGTTCAAAGAGCAACTACAAGTCATTGTAAAACCACAATTACTGCTGGTTTATCTCATGACTATTCTTGGTTATGGCGGTACGTTTACGGCATTTACCTATCTAGCACCTATCTTAGAGCAGCAAACCAAATTTGCACCTTCAGCCATTGGTCTTATTATGCTCGTATATGGCGTGTCCGTTGCAATCGGTAATATCTGGGGCGGAAAACTTGCAGATAAACGCGGCCCTATTAGTGCGCTTAGCATTATATTTAGCGCCTTAAGTGTCATTCTTTTATTGTTCACCTTTACTATGCAGTCCAAGATTGCTGCTGTACTGACTATTTTGGTATGGGGTGCTTTCGCCTTTGGTAATGTACCAGGTCTACAAATCTATGTGGTTAAGCAAGCTGAAAGATATACGCCGAACGCTGTCGATGTCGCTTCTGGATTGAACATTGCTGCATTCAATATCGGTATTGCACTGGGCTCAATCATCGGTGGTAGCGTGGTTGAAAATATGTCGTTGCAAGACACAGCTTGGATCGGTGCTGTCATCTCTTTAATGGCATTAGCGGTCACACGCTATTCAGGTCTGCGTGATAAGCGTGCCCTACAAGCATCGTAGAACTTTTCAATATACAACCTTCCAATGTATAACCTCTCAACATATGGGTCTCAAACTGTTCATGCAGTATGAGACCCTATGAATGTTATAAGCAAACCCTATCTATATCACCTAACTTATACTGACGCGGTGTCTGACATATCTTCTTCACTAAATGTCTCATCATTCAAAACCGTTTTATGATTTAAGACAGCAGATGGCAGATCAGAAAAATGTAGCGTATCGATGTTGTTAGGCTTCACCGCAGTGACTTGCACCACACCGATCGTGCGCTCCAAAAACCCACCTTCGCAATAGCAAAAGTAAAACTCCCATAGGCGGATAAAGGCATCGTCATAGCCAAGCGCTTGAATCTCTACACGCTGCGCCATAAACGCAGCACGCCAGTCGCGCAGCGTATACGCATAATCAAAGCCATAATCATGCAATTGTTTGACGACCATATCGGTCTGCGCTGTGAACTGTGTCGTCAGCTCTTGGTTTGAAAGCAGGCAACCACCTGGGAAAATATGCGTTTGGATAAAATCAACCGAGTCAATATAGTCTTGATAATTTTGATCGTTAAAGGTGATAGCCTGCAATACCATAAGACCTGTCGGCTTGAGCAAGCTATTACACTTAGCAAAGAAAGTCGGTAAATACTCATGCCCCACCGCTTCAATCATCTCGATACTGACTAGCTTGTCATATTGACCTGTCAGCTCGCGGTAATCTTGCTTGAGTAGCGTGATTTTGTCAGACAGCCCTGCCGCCTCGACTCGTCGCTGTGCTTCATCATACTGGGCATCAGAGATAGTGGTGGTGGTCACATGGCAGCCGTAATGCTTGGCCGCAAAAATAGCAAAACCGCCCCACCCTGTACCAATTTCGATCACATTATCATCAGCATTAAGCTGTAAACGTTGGCATATGAGCGACAGTTTGTGCTGCTGAGCATCGCTAAGCGTCACGTCAGGCGTAGGATAGACTGCTGATGAGTACATCATGGTATCGTCCAAAAACCGCTCATACATGTCATTGCCCAGATCATAATGCGCTAGAATATTCGATTTGGAGCCAGATTTGTCATTACTACGTAGCTGATGCTTCGCTTTTTCAAATGCTTTACTAATACCTGCAAAACGATTCTCTAGTTTATTGAGCACTGCTAAATTGCGAGCCGCCATGCGAATCAAACCTGTTAGATCATCTGTATCCCACTCACCATCGATATAACTGTCTGCTAGCGCGATAGAGCCGCCAAGTAATAGCTGACGATAAACAGCGCTATCATGAATCTCTAATGTCACATGTAGCGAATGGCGACCAACTGCCGAGCTACTAGCGTCGTTAGTAGCTACTTTACCAAAACTACTTGTCTTAGGTTCCTGCTCGTCAAATGTTTCAATCAGCGTGAGACTACCAAACTGAATGTGCTGTAACGCACGAAAGATAAGTTTTCTAGCTAAGTGATTCACACTATTGCTGACTGGCTGTAGTACCACGCTTTCATTAACTACTTTGCTCACACGAGCAGTTAATTTTTCTAGTTTTGTGACTGGTGCTCGATCGGTCGGTCGTGCTGGCATCGTGTATTTATCCTTGTTTAAATGCTTTATTTTTTAGTAGTACATTAACGAGATTTTTAGATTGTTGATACTTAAAGATTGCTGTAAATATAAGACATCTTTTGCGTTCGATACTGCTAGCTGCTTTTCTGATGTCCACCTTTCTGTTGACTGTCGGCCAACTTTTCATCGTAGTTGATATACGGCACCTTTTTAATCGCATAGAGCTTGAACGCATGCCAATAAATACGTGTTAAGGACGTTATATTCATCAGAGGATTTTTTCGCAAGCTATGACGAACAGCCTCTTCTGTCATCGGTACGCCTGATATCTTTATACCAGTTTTTAGCACTTCACCGCGCTCATCACTGATATTGATAGCAATACGAACTTGTAATCCAGCGTTAGGTTGATCGTCTGTCTTTGTACGTTTTACCGTAACTTGCCAGCGGTACAGCTGATCGATAGGGTTAAAAGGTGATACGTGAAAATCCTTGTCATGACAGAACTCAGTATCCTCTCCTTCTAATAGAAACCCGTAATAATGACGCTTGTCCCAAGGCGTATTAGACACTTCAGCCAGCAGATGAGTTGGCGTCTGCTGCGCATCAAACCCCAAGTAAAAATTAACTGGGCTAAAGTACATGCCCGCATTACGGCAGACAAGCAGTCCCAACATATCGCCTTCAGGCGCGCTTCCTGCATGTTTTTCAAATGCTCGGCTTAGGCGTTTTTCTAGTGCTTGAACAGACTGTCCATTACTATCAGGTTTTCTATCATCGCTTAGGCTATTATTACTCTGTAGATTAATATGCTGTAAATAGTCATCAGGACAGAATTGTTGTAGCGCCTTTTTCTTTGCTGAAAATAGAGGCAGACCTTTCGCTAGCAGCTTTTTCGGCAATATTTTACGTAATGGTAATTTTTCTAAAAACTTACTCTCATCAAATGCTGCCGTACTAATTTCAGGAAGTTCCTTTCCTTTCGCAAGCGCGCTAATATTGATGCCCCAATAGCGATAAGGGTAAACGAATTTATTTATACTAGGTAGCAGCCGACTGTGCCATGTCGTGCCCTCAAACAGCTGATGCGGCAATGCATTTGTATCATAAGAAGACTCATGACTTGGCATAGCATTGGTATCTTGAGCGGACGTGGTCATAAATAATCTCTTGTGTAACGGCGTACTTTTTATATGGCGAATTTTTCAAAACACTTAGAATACATAACGGCATTAATCGTCACATTATTTGGTTTTACGGCGACCGAATAAGCCACGTTTCTTATATTGGCTAGTATCAGCAGCTGAATTCTGTAAACGATTAGCATACTCAACCAGTTCCTGATTAGTCGTCGCTGTGGTTACTTCACGTTTATTCAACCTACGTAATTTGGTATCCGCTTTTATAGGCAAATCTTTATAACGGAACGGCGTATGTGCGCTATCAGCGTCAGGTAAATGAGCTGGATCAACCTCGTTTTTTATATCAATATCAAGACCAAGCGCCTGACAGACGCGTAATCCACTACGTACGCCATCTTCATGAAAGCCGTTAAACCAATAAGCCCCGCAGAAATGCGTGTGCGAACCGTTCCCAGAGATACTCGACCATTTAGTCTGCGCATCAATCATCGCAAGATCGAACACTGGATGACTGTAATCGATGCTCTTAATTATCTGCTTATCATCGACGCTTTTGTTGTCTACAGCTGGATTTAATGTGACCAAATAATTGTGTTTTTTGGTCAAGCGTTGCAGGATATTCATGTGATAAGTCAGCACTGGCTTTGCAGGTATCTGTGCGTTTCCAGCCGCTTGCTCATCCTTAGCATTATCTGAAGTTGTTTCATCTATTAAGTAATTCCAGCTTGCCCATGCCAGTGGTTTCTTAGGTAAAACACTGGTATCGGTGTGCAGTACAGCCGTGTTTTTGGTAAAGCGGAAATGACCTAATACTTCAGATTCATCGGTGCTGGCATCCTTTAAAATCTTTAGCGCAGTATCTGCATGACAAGCAAAAACAACTTCATCGAATACAAGATTTTCGCTACGGTTGTTAGCATTACCTTTATCCTGCACTGTCAAAGCACTCTTCACCGTCAAAATCACTTGCTCACCATCACGAACTACAGACTGTACTGGACTATTGACCCGTATCTTGCCACCCGCTTTGATAAAGCGTGGAATCAATTTATTGACGTACTGTTTTGAACCGCCTTTTATCGTAAACCACTGCGGACGATTGACCACATCCAGCAACCCGTGGTTGTCAAAGAACTGTGCAAAAAACACCAAAGGAAATTCTTGTACTTCATCTAGACTGGTTGACCAAATAGCCGAAACCATTGGCAGTAGATAGTTATCGGTAAATAGCTGACCGTATTTTTTTTGTGCCAAATAACCACCGAGCGTTTGCTCTGCAAAGCTACTAACATCTTGTCCTTGAGAACGCGCACTATCGTAATCTTGGCGTAGCTGTTTGATATGCTTATTAAACTGCAGAATATCTTTGATAAACTGCCAGAATTTTGGATTGAGTACATTCTTGCGCTGTGATAATAAAGTGTTGAGCGTATGACCGTTGTATTCAAAATGACGTGCAGTATTTTTAACAGAAAAGCTCATATCCGTTGCCTGAAACGGCACCTGCAACTCATGAAGCAAACGAAAGAAGTTCGGGTATGTGCGCTCATTGAAAACAATAAACCCTGTATCTATCGCACTACTCTCTACATTACTACTCTTTGCTTTTTTACCGTCTTGTAGTGCCACGTCGATCGTATTTACATGCCCGCCGATATAATCATTGGCTTCAAATACCGTCACATCATGTTGCGTACCTAGATAATGGGCGCATGTCAGTCCTGACACACCTGAGCCGATGATAGCAATACGTTTTTGGGCAGTCTGATGGTCAGAATTTGTTGCAGCATCGGTAGCAATCTTTTGGTTAGTTGCACGCTTGAAACGAGTAAACGGCATAAAAGCATTCCCTTCTGTATTTTTCTGTCGATATGATGGCCGAGAGTTCTATTAGATAAGAGCTCTATTAATAGTAGATTATTTTTTATTAAGTTTTTCACTAACTTGCTGCCAGACCAAATCAGGCAACGTGCCCAATGCTTTTAATGGCATAGTTAGTTTTTTTGGAAATTCAATCACGTCATGCCCACTCTCGATACCATCGCGTATGGCTTTACTGGCCTGTGCTGGCGTCTGGATAAATGGCATCGGAAAGTCATTCTGTTTGGTCATCGGTGTCTCTACAAAACCAGGTACGACTAAGCTGACTGACACATCATGCGGAGCAAGGCTAATCTGTAGGGTCTTCATCAGATAATGGATAGCAGCTTTTGAGCTACCATAGGCTTCAGCGCGCGCAAAAGGCACATAAGCAGACGCTGAACCGATACCGACCAAGCGACCTTTTGAAGCAATTAGCTTTGGCAGCACTCCTTCGATCGCATGCGACAACGTTCCCATATTGACCGACATCACTTTCATAAACACACTGCTATCAAAGTTCGGCATATCTAAGTACTCGCACATGCCAGCACCGCAAATAGCTAAATCAACATTGTCGATTTTTTCAAAAGCTTCGATGACCTTTTCTCGATCCATGAGGTCTAAATCAATCGTATCTGCGCCTAACGCTTGAAGTTCAGCCAACGCTTCGTCGTCACGGCCGACTGCATATACATGATGATCTGCTAGCAGATAGTCTTTTGCCAACTGCTTACCAATGCCTGACGTTGCCCCAGTAATGAGAATATGTAATTTTTCAGTAGAATCTGTCATCGTAAATATCCTTTTTGAGTATTCTTATCTTTTTAAGTATTTTCATAATATGGAATTAATGCTCTTAAACTGATTACCTAATAAAACCTTAGACCTTTTATCGTTATTCTTCGCAGATATCATTGGTCGTATTTCATTAAGCTATAAGCCATTTTATTTAACAAATCTAAATAATTATAGTGGTTGGCTACAGGCTTATTGTTGTGTCTTCGCAATCATATGGGCTTAAGCTTAATCTCAGCGTGTTATTTGTCATCTTCACAAGGATGCTGCTATCACAAGCAACGACACAATATTCTGTTACTAGCGTCATAAGACAGCTCAATATCAGCATGCTACAATGCAAAAACTAGCAATCGCGTCGTTTGCCGAAGCATCATCTATAGTCGAATGACCGCCGTATTACAGTAAAATGATGCTATCTTTTCTTAAACTGTCTGACATCTTGTCCTGATAGCAATGAAAACGTTATATAATTAATATCAGATTTTCACCAACCCCACCCTCATATAAAAAAGGATCTCTCATGAGCGAGTTGCAACTGTCTGACCGCGTTAACAACATCCAACCATCACCTACGCTAGCGATTACCAATAAAGCCAAAGAGCTAAAAGCAGCTGGTAAAGATATTATCGGTTTGGGCGCTGGTGAACCTGATTTTGATACTCCTGAACACATCAAAAAAGCAGCAATCGATGCAATCAATGATGGTTTTACGAAATATACGGCTGTCGATGGTACGCCAGAGCTAAAAACAGCCATCATCGAGAAATTCAAGCGCGACAACGACATCAGCTATGAGCCAAACGAAATCCTAGTATCGGTCGGTGGTAAGCAGTCATTCTTTAACCTTGCCCAAGCATTTATCAATCCTGGCGACGAAGTCATCATCCCAGCACCATACTGGGTCAGCTATCCTGACATGGTTATCATCGCGGAAGGTGTGCCAGTCATCGTCAAATGCCCAGCTGAGCAAGACTTCAAAATCACCCCTGAGCAGCTAGAAGAGGCTATCACTGACAAGACTAAATTGTTGGTATTAAACAGCCCATCTAACCCAACAGGTATGATTTATACATTAGATGAGCTAAAGGCCATCGCTGAAGTATTGAAAAAGCATCCACAAGTTTATGTAGCTTCAGACGATATGTACGAGCACATCCGCTGGACAGGCGATAAGTTCTACAATATCTTAAACGCAGCACCTGAGCTAAAAGATCGCGCAATCATTTTGAATGGTGTCTCTAAAGCGTATGCGATGACAGGCTGGCGTATCGGTTATGCGGGTGGCCCTGCTAAGCTAATCGGCGCGATGAAAAAGGTGCAGTCACAATCTACCTCTTGCCCAACGTCAATCAGCCAAGTGGCTGCCGAAGTTGCTATCAGTGGCGATCAGAGCGTACTAGAGCCGATGGTAGCCGCTTTTGAGAAACGCTGTGACCTAGTCGTAGATGGTCTAAATGCCATTAAAGGCATTACTTGCCTGCGTCCTGATGGCGCATTTTATGTATACCCAAATATCGTACCGCTTATCAAAGCGGCTGGCCTATCATCATGTACTGAATTCTCAGCATGGTTATTGGACAAAGTTGGCGTGGCAGTCGTACCTGGTGATGCCTTCGGTCTTGGCGGCTATATGCGTATCTCGTACGCTACTGATGAGGCAACATTGAAAGATGCGCTATCACGTATCGAAAAAGCAGTGGCTGACTTAGACGTTGCTGAATAAAACGTAAATAGCAACGAGTCTTACCGCTGTTCATAAAAAAGACGCCCTATACATTCTATAGGGCGTCTTTTTTATGCGAGTCTTGGGCATAACTAGGAAAAACACGCTATCTCATCATTAAAATGACAATTTTTACTAATTATGCAAAAAAAGGCTTGACGTATTTTTTAACTTTGCTAGAATACGCCCCACTTAGCAAGAACTCGTTAGAGACTTCTAAGGCTCGTTGTAAGCGATTAAACACTTACAGCCTATTCTCCAATAGCTCAGTTGGTAGAGCAACGGACTGTTAATCCGTGTGTCCCTGGTTCGAGCCCAGGTTGGAGAGCCACATTTTAGTAGTAAATTTCTTGAGTCAACTTTGATTCAATTATGGCATTTGCCAAAACCCTCATCAATTTGATGAGGGTTTTTTTATGCGTATCATTTAGGGTCTGTTGAACATTCAAATATTAGGACTGCTGATCACTAAAATCGCATCAAAATAGGCGTAAACTGACGATAATGTCGAGACCTTAACTAGGCTTGCAACAACGTTTGAGGTGATTTTAGCATCAGCCTTTCAGGGCAGGGCTATTTTTTGCCAATACCACATTTTGAATGTTCAACAGACCCTAATATTGGTTATCTATTTTGCCAATTTGATAAGCGCTAATCACTACTTTATTTCATACTCGATTATGACAATCATATTCAAAAGCAAATATCATTGTCACGATAAAATATTACTGTAGTAAGTTTTCTATTGGCTAGCTTAGCTTGGCAACATTGTTAGCATTGGCAACCATAACACCAATGCCAACAGTGTCACTAACAACACAGGCGGCGTGATCAGTAGACCAATCTTTATGTACTGTCCCCAGCTGATTTTGTAGTCCTTCTCTGCCAACACATGTAACCATAGCAAAGTAGCAAGACTGCCAATCGGCGTAAACTTAGGGCCCAAATCATTGCCGATGACATTGGCATAAATCATTAGCTCTCGTGTTGCTGCAGGCACTTGTGCTTGATCAATCGCAAGTGCGCCGACTAGGGTCGCTGGCATATTATTCATAACAGAAGCAACTATGGCGGATAAGAACCCTGTTCCAACCGTAGCAATGACTTCGCCTTGTTGTCCCAACCAGTTAAGTACTTGCGCACCATAGGCCGTAAGCCCCGCATTACCCAAACCATATACCACCAAATACATGCCGATCGAAAATAGTACGATTTGCCAAGGTGCCTTGCGTACTACATCGCTCACCGAGACCACCGCACCACGCCCGCCTTGCCATATGCGACCAGCGATTGCCATTAGTGCAACAGCAGCGATACCTGTGACCAGTGAAATAGGCAGCCCCAACGGCTCTGTTGCAAAATAGGCGAACAGTAGCAAACCTAATAGTGGAAAAGCAGCTCGGAATACCAATGGATCGGTAATAGCAGACTCTGGAGCGCTGAGCTCGCTAGTCGAGTACGTTTTTGGAATATGACGTGCGTAGACAACCCACAATACCAGTAGCGTCGCTAATACAGACACTATATTGACTGGTACCATCACCGCGGCATAACGACCGAAACCAATATCGAAATAATTAGCACTGACAATATTGACTAAATTTGAGGTAACCAATGGCAGGCTTGCCGTATCAGCGATAAAACCTGTCGCTATAATAAATGCCAGAGCTGATGGTGGCGAAAATTTCAGACGTAGCAAGATAGCGATGACGATCGGAGTCAGTAGTAGCGCTGCACCATCATTGGCAAAAAAGGCAGAAATAAAGGCGCCGAGCACGACAATCATCGGAAACAATAAGCGCCCTTGTCCATTGCCAAGGCGTGCCACATGTAATGCGGCCCAGCCAAAAAACCCTGCCCGATCTAAGATAAGCGAGATGATAATCAGCGCTACAAAAGTAAAGGTCGCATCCCAGACAATATTCCAGACAATACCCACATCTGATAACTGCACGACGCCAAGCGCTAACGCGACTAAAGCACCACCCATGGCGCTCCAACCGATACCCAATCCTTTAGGTTGCCAGATAACTAAGACTAAAGTGACCACAAAAATAGCAAATGCAAGCATTGTACGACCTTACTTAAGCTGATTTTATTCAGCCGATTTAATATAGGAAATTAGATCGATTAGGAGGTTAGATCGATTTTTGATTGACGCGGCTCGATAGTTCTTCAGCACTCTCGACGCGTTCTGAATAGCGATCGGTGAGATAGTCTGAAAGTCCACGTGTGAGCCAAGTAAACTTCACTAGCTCCTCACAGACATCAACAAGGCGCAGATATAATGGAGACATATCCATGCGATTGTCGTCGTTGAACTCTAAGAACGCTTTGGGTATCGAAGATTGATTGGGGATAGTGATCATCCGCATCCAGCGCCCAAGAATACGCATCTGATTAACCGTATTAAAGCTCTGACTACCGCCGCTGACTTGCATCAGTGCTAGGGTTTTACCTTGAGTTGGACGTACGCCACCTAGGGACAGCGGTATCCAGTCGATTTGCGCTTTCATGATACTGGTAATACTGCCGTGACGCTCTGGACTGACCCACAGCATGCCTTCTGACCACTGCGCCAGCTCCCGCAATTCTTGTACTTTAGGATGGTCTGAATCTACATCGTCAGGCAACGGTAACCCAGATGGATCAAACATTTTTACTTCACAACCATACCAACGTAGCAATCGGCTAGACTCTTCAGCGGCCAATCTAGAAAACGAGCGTGCACGGACAGAACCGTATAGCACTAATATTTTCGGTGGATGACGTGAGTCATTTGGCGCAACCAAAGAATCAATGTCGATAGGCTGAAGATTATCTATATCGATATTGGGTAGATCATCGAGGCCAGATTCTGGCGAAGCAGTAGGATCAACTGCTAATGTTTGGTCAACCTCAGTGTTTGTCATGAGTAACAACCTCGCCGTCTTCTTTTGTGAAGCTACTTACTGGATTGGCTAACAACTCAAACACACGTTCAGAAGGACGGCATAGAGCAGCGCCTTTATCAGTCACCACGATAGGACGGTTGATTAAAATAGGATGCGCAATCATAGCATCGATAATTTGATCGTCAGACAACTCAGGATTATCTAGACCAAGTTCATCATTGATAGTTTCTTTGCTTCTTAATAGTTCTCTAGGCGAAATCTGCATTTGTGCCAACAGCTCCACTAAACGGTCGCGCGTTGGTGTATTTTTCAGGTATTCCACCACTTCTGGCTCTTCACCTGATGCTTTAATAATGGCAAGCGTGTTACGAGATGTACCGCATTTAGGATTATGAAAGATTAATGGTTTCATAGTGTTTACACCTATTTTATGTATTTATTGAATTGATAATTGGTTTAATCATTACTTTACTCAGCAGGCTCATTTACTCTGCAGCCGCTCAGGCTATCCATGAGTGACGCACATAATTCTGGATGTCCTGCACAGCAATCTTGCAACAGGAACTGAATGACGTTATCCATATGAGATAGCGAAGCACGATAGATAATTTGTCGGCTATGACGCTGTGAGACTACCCACCCTGCCCGTGCCAGCACCGATAGATGGGCTGACATTGTGTTATGAGGAACAGAGAGCTGACGGGCTATTTCGCCCGCAGGTAGGCCTTCAGGCTCATGGCTGACGAGCAGCTTAAAAGCCTTTAAACGAGTATTTTGAGAGAGCGCAGCAAAGCTTGCGATAGCATTAGTTATTTCCATATGTCCAATAATACAGACATATTAAAATAATTCAATGTTTTACAGATATTTTTATTCTAAAAAAGATATATCTGTGTGATTAAACTATATATACCAACGAGTAAAAGCGATTAATCAAATAGTGAAAATAATGATCACTTCACCTTTTCAACCTAAAATCCTCTACGTTTAGCCTTATGTAAATAACAAGTTTAATATATGTTATTGTATATTGATGACACTTATAAGTTCATGCTAGATTGAATACAAGTTTATGCAACAGTAAAACTATATTTGGCTGGTAGCTCTCGCTCTGTACTGCCAACAAACCTGATCAAAATAACTATTATGATTAAAACAACTATGATTAAAACAACAATAAGGAAATGATCATGCTACTAGAGAAAATTAAGACACCTGGACTTTCGCACTTATCCTACTTGGTAGGCTCTGGCGGTCAAGCAGCGGTAATTGACCCACGTCGTGACTGTGCGATATATGTAGAAAAAGCGCGCGCAGCAGGGCTTGAGATTACTCATATTTTTGAGACACATCGTAATGAGGATTTAGTTTCTGGCGCACCTATCTTGGCCGTAATGACAGGAGCAACCGTTTTACATGGCCCCAACCCAGAACAACCTGTTGTCTACGCTGAGACCGCACGCAATGGTGATTGCTTTTCAATTGGCCAATTAGAAATCCGTGTCTTAGAAACGCCTGGTCATACCGATGATCACCTTGCTTATGCGCTGTTTGACACGGCGTACCCAGATAAGGCGGTTGGCATTTTTACTGGCGATGCGCTTTTTGTAGGTGATGTCGGTCGTACTGACTTCTATCCCAATCGTCGTAGAGAAGTTGCAGGTTTACTTTATGACTCGTTACAAGACATTTTAACGCTCGGTGATCAGGCGATTATTTATCCGGCTCATGGTGCAGGGTCAGTCTGTGGTTCAGGTATGGCGGAGCGAGAGTTTTCTACCGTCGGTCATGAAAGAATGAACAATCCACGCTTACAGATTACTGATCGTGAGACATTTATTGACTTCAAGACGAGCGAAAACCATTATCAGCCACCCTATTTCAGATTGATGGAGCGCCTTAATATGGAAGGTGGTGAAGCGCCTCCAGTCGTTATGCGTCCGCGTAACCTTTCACTTAAACAGCTTCATGACTGCGATGCTGATCATCTCATCGATATTCGTGAACCAATGGCGTATGCGTCAGGACACCTGCCCGGTTCTATGAGCTTACCTGTCAATATGCTACCTGCGTTTGCTGGATGGTTTATCGAGGAAGGACAAAGCTTAGCACTGATTGCCTCTAATGAAGAGCAACTTGCGACTGCGATGGAGCATCTGGTACGTATTGCTTTTGATAATATTATAGGTGGCTATGTAGGTGTCGTCCCTGCTGCTGCAAAAGGTGAGCAGATGCAGCAAACCCCTATGATCGATACAACCGAGGTAGAGAGTCGCCTTAATAATTCTCAGAACTGGACATTGCTCGATGTACGCGATATCGATGAGAGGAATACCAATGCGATCGAAGGCTCACAGCATATCTATGTTGGACACCTGAACGAGCGTTGGCATGAGCTTGACCAAAGTCGCCACTATACATTGATATGTGCCAGTGGTGCTCGGGCAACGATAGCAGCAGGATGGCTCGCTAGTCGAGGTTTTGAGCACATTGATATCTATTTAGGGTCAATGGGTGCGTGGCAAGCAATGCATGAGTAACTCTTTACCCTTAACTAAAATCTACAATGAGCTAAACGCATTATAAATTCCAGATAATGCGTTTAGCTCATTTAAAATGCTGTATCAAAGATAAATACGATGACAACCCTACTTTTATTCAATATAAGACTGATATAAAAGAAGGGTCGTCGTTTTAGCTGACTTCTAAGTGATATGACTTAAGTACAGATAAATCATAGCTCTAGGTTCTAACTCTTACTATATTTCCTTATCTGACTTATCACTCATAAAACATAGATACATAAAAAACAGACACAAAAAAACCTCAAACAATCTAATGTTTGAGGCGAAACTTGCTTAAACCCAAAGGTCTAAATTCGTTTTAAATATGGCGCAGCGGACGGGACTCGAACCCGCGACCCCCGGCGTGACAGGCCGGTATTCTAACCAACTGAACTACCGCTGCTTAGGTCTCTTAGCTTGTTTAGCCACTTGCTAAGAAGTGGTGGGTGATGACGGATTCGAACCGCCGACATTCTGCGTGTAAGGCAGACGCTCTACCAACTGAGCTAATCACCCTTCGAACAATTGCTAGGCAATTTATTCAACATCAACTGAGCTCTTAAGTTTGTCACTAAGCTCTGCTGCTGTGGGAGTGTATTATATAGATTTACTGTTGGGTGTCAAACAGTATTTACGACTTTTTTAGATATTTTTTCTATTTTTATTAGAATATCTAGCAAGCATTTGTTTTTATTGGCTTTATATTTTCATACAAACCCAGTGTTTTTTAGGTTTAGTGCTTATTTGTTAGCCAGTGCTTGCTCGATGTCGTTTTTAATGGCTTCTGGCTTGGTCGTTGGTGCATAACGGTCAACAACTTGGCCTTTACTATCGACTAGGAACTTGGTGAAATTCCACTTGATACCATCTGTTAGCACGCCACCCTTTTGTTCTTTTAGCCATTCATAGATAGGATGAGCATTTGCGCCATTGACATCAGTCTTTGCCATCATTGGAAAACTGACACCATAGTTCTTTTGGCAAAACGCACCAATCTCGTCATTGCTACCTGGATCTTGGCTACCAAATTGGTTACAAGGAAAACCGACGACAACCAGTCCTTGATCCTTATACTGTTGATATAGTGATTCTAAACCTTCGAACTGCGGCGTAAATCCACATTTGCTTGCGGTATTGACGATTAATAATACTTTATCTTGGTAATCTGAAAATGCTTGCGAGTTACCATCCATGCGCTCAGCCGTAAAATCATAAATTGTGCTCATCATTTATCCTTAAATTGAGGTTTTTATTGTTTTGGGTGTTTATGCACTACTTCTTTTTCTATCATACACATAATAAAACTATTGAAAAGGAAGCACCGTGCACTTCCCTTTCACGTTTCTAATACTACTTAGACTACTTACTTCTCAGACTTATCTAAATCGATAGATACTGAGTTAATGCAATAGCGCATGCCTGTTGTCTCAGTAGGACCATCAGGGAATACATGGCCTAAATGTGCGCCGCAGTTGCTACAAGTGACTTCGGTGCGAGTCATGCCTAGCGAGTTATCGACGTGCTCTTCAATCGCGCTGTTATCGATACCTTGGTCAAAACTTGGCCAGCCACAGCTAGCATCAAACTTATTACTTGAGTCAAATAAGCTTGCGCCGCAACCTTTACAACGGTAAACGCCATCATCAGTCGCATCGTTATATACACCTGTAAATGGACGCTCAGTGCCCTTCTCACGCATAATATGATACTCATCAGCGGTTAAACGCTCTTTCCAGTCAGCTTCAGTCAACTGGCTGATTTCTTCTTTACTTAGTTGGTTGTCTTGCATAATTTATCCTTATTCGAGTATTTATTATCTAATCTCGGTAACTATTTTATCGTCATATGATTATGAGAACGACGTGCTCTATCTGTTGGTTATCGGCACACTATTCAAGGCATATATAAGAAAAGTACTCTCTATATTGTGAGATAGACAGCATGATTGAAGAGATTAACTGAGTTAAATATAGCAAATTAATTTTAGATAATAGTGGGTAAAGATGTAATTTTGATACCTATACATTTTATGCTCTATATAAGGGATTTAGAGTTATATAAATATAAGCCAAATGTTAATTGCAAGATATACTTTCAATTACTAATGGAGCTGATTGTAAAAACATTTGCAAATTAACTATCAATGCAATAATATCTTGCATTAGTGTTCAATTAAAATGTTTAATATATCTCTACATTGAATAATTACTAATTAACAAAGGCTCAAACGACAATGTCTGACGACAATAGCAAAAGTACGCAAGCGGAACGACTGGTACAGTTGCGCCGTGACAAAGGATTTACTGCTGAGCAGCTAGCACAAGCCATGACAGCCGCTGGTGCAAAAGTGAGTCGTGGCGCTATCTCAAACTGGGAGCGCGGTACCAATGGCATTGTCTCATCCAAGCTGCCTACACTTGCACGTATTTTGGGCTGTAGTGAAGGCTACCTATTGCGCGGCGACCTCAATAACGAAGCTATTGATACAGACGAGTCGACATCATCTATAGAGCGCAGTGAACATCAAGAAATAGGCCCGACTTCACATCCTCAGTCACGTATTAAGACAACTGATGCTCAATCGACGACACCTTATCCTGCTAGTAAAAACTCAAAAACCAATTCGACAACCAATCCGAAAAACGGTCATGCTATGAACACCATAAAAAAGTCTGATAAATTACAAAACGTTTGCTATGACATTCGTGGTCCTCTATTGCAGACTGCCAATAAGATGGAAGCAGAAGGCAAACGCATATTAAAACTAAACGTGGGGAATCCAGCGCCTTTTGGCTTAGAAGCCCCGCATGAGATTTTGCGTGATGTCGCTATGAACTTATCTGAGGCAACTGGCTATTCAGACTCGCAAGGAATTTTCTCAGCACGTAAAGCTATTTTGCAGTATTACCAGTCTAAAGGTTTGTTATCGGCCGTTGACGTACGTGATGTGTATTTGGGCAATGGGGTTTCTGAGCTTATTGTCATGACCATGCAGGCATTGATGAACGATGGTGATGAAGTCCTAATTCCTATGCCAGACTACCCGCTTTGGACAGCAGCGGCCAACCTCGCTGGCGGTACTGCTGTGCACTATCGCTGTAATGAAGAAGACAACTGGCACCCTGATATTGAAGACATTAAGTCTAAAATCACGAGCAAAACAAAAGGTATCGTGGTTATTAACCCAAATAACCCAACAGGCTCCCTTTATAGCGATGAATTATTAAAGCAGATCATTGAAGTCGCTAAAGAGCATGACTTGATTATCATGGCTGATGAGATTTACGATCGTATTCTCTATGATGATAATGTACATACGCCGATGAGCACCCTAACTGACGACGTGCTGGTACTCTCTTATAATGGCTTGTCAAAGTCACATCGTATTGCAGGATTTCGCTCAGGTTGGATGATGGTATCGGGCCGTAAGCAACACGCAGCTGACTTTATTGAGGGCTTAGATATGCTCGCATCCATGCGTCTTTGCTCTAACGTGCAAGGACAGTATGCTATTCAAACAGCGATGGGTGGGCATCAGAGCATGCAAGATCTGACTTCTGAAAAGGGTCGCCTATATAAGCAACGTGAAATGGCCGTCTCACGTCTCAATGCTATCAAAGGTATTTCTTGTACCATGCCTCAAGGCGCGTTTTACTGTTTTCCAAAAATGGATCCAGAAGTTTACCCTATCACCGATGATATGGACTTTATGATGGACTTGCTCGTTGAAGAAAACGTATTGATGGTACAAGGTACTGGGTTTAACTGGGACAGACCTGACCATTTCCGTTTGGTGTTCTTGCCTAACTTGCTTGACTTAGAAAATGCGATGGATCGACTGGACAGATTTTTTGCCAAAAAACGCCAACAGTTTGGTACGGACTAGATATTTAATTGTTAAATTGATTAAAAAAACGCTTACTAGCATGATGCTAATAAGCGTTTTTTACTACTTGCAATCAGTAAGTTCTATGTCACTATTCGATATCTTACTAAAAGATATTTTTTAGAACAATATAGCTGATCGCTGATAACCCAGCGGCGACTGGTAACGTAATTACCCATGCCAAGCCGATTGGCTTCATAAGCTTCCAGTTGGTATCTCTATTAACGATACCAATACCAAGTACCGCGCCTACTAGCGTATGAGTACTTGATACAGGCAGACCCATAGTCGATGCGCCCATTACAACGGCAGCAGCAGCCAATTCAGCTGAGAAGCCTGAAGCTGGATGCATTTTCGCTAGGTTAGTACCAACGGTTTGAATAACTTCTTTACCGATGAACCACAGACCAACGATTAGTGCCACACCAAAGGTCAACATGACCGCTGGTGGTACCGCCGCTTGTGAAGCTATCTCATTAGTACGAATAACGTCCATAATGGCGGCAAAAGGACCAACTGCATTGGCGATATCATTTGAACCATGACTAAAAGCAAAGGCCGATGCAGTAAATACCTGCATCCAACTAAACATAATGAATGTTGCCTTGGTCAAATCTTCTTTATGCTTACCGCGGATACTTTTGGTATAGATAAAGGTAGCCAACCAAACAAGGGCTGCTATCATTCCCATGATCAAAAAGCCCTGCAGCGTGGTCAGGTTGCTATTGACGTTTTTCAAGCCTTTGAACACGACTAAAGACGTCATAACTGCTCCGCCCATTGCAGCAATGATCGGTACCCACTGCTTAAGCGCTTTTAGCGTATCAAGGTTACTACGCTCGTTCTCAATCTTATATAACTTTTTATAGTAGTCAGTCTCTAAGTCTTCAACAAGACAATCATCATCTTTATATATTTCTTGGTCTCGGAGCATCGCTGATGTATATGCTAGCTGCTCTGACTCTGTCAAACTGTCCAAAAATTCTTTATGATTTTGCTTAAGTATTTTTTTATTGGCCTTTAGCTCGCCAATATGTGCTTCTGTTTTATCATTATACTCAATGATGTTTTTCTTAATTTGACCGTATAAAATATACGCTAATATACCGCCTAATAACGGTGACAATACCCACGAAATAGCAATCGTGCCGATAGTACCCCAATCTACTGTAGATAATGCAGCACCGCTACCGCCCAAATCAAAACCTAATACAATAGAGCTACCTACTACCCCACCTATAATAGAATGAGTAGTTGATACTGGTAAACCCTTACGTGTGGCAAATAGCAGCCAAAATGCAGCGGCAATGAGCGCCGATAGCATGACGTAAATAAACTGATTTGGTGTGACTGTCAAACCATCCAAGTCAACAATACCTTTTCGAATGGTATCAGTCACTTCCCCACCTGCTAGCACAGCACCGGACACTTCAAATATAGCTGCCACTCCTAATGCCTGAGGAATGGTTAACGTACCTGCACCAACTGAAGTACCAAAAGAGTTGGCAACGTCGTTACCACCGATATTGAATGCCATAAAGACACCAAATGCGGTAGCCACAATAAATAGCGTCGTTTGTTGACGCATGGTGTAATCTAAACCCCACCACAAAAAGTAGATGGTCATCGCAATCAATAAAATGGCAAAAAATAGATTTACTTTCATAGAGCCAACTGATTGGGTTGGCTCTGTAGAACTGTTGCTAATACCCATACGTTGATACGTCCTGCGTAAGCTGATTGAAATTATATGCGATTAATAACATTGCGCAGCTATACAAGCAAGCTTTGATAAGCCGCCCTAAAATAGGATTGTACAAATGCGCAACGTGTTTTCTGAATAATGCGTTTTTTAACGTGCTTTACTGCCTGACCCTAGGCTCAACTACCTCTGTTTCATTTAGGACGCTGATATATTCTCTCTAAAAAAAACGTCAATCCACATATCACAAAGCCACAAGGTATATTGCTCAATCATTTGATTACAGCATCTTGCGGCTTATATTTCTGGTGGTATTACTGTTTTTTACTGATACATAGGTACGGCAATAATGTCTTTCAAGTATCTGTACTTATCATAAAATATGCAACTATAAAGATAATTCATGACATAGTAGAGAGTATTGCGGCCCTATTATATTAAATATAATCACATAATGCATAATGATATTGCAAGATTTGTAACTGCGAGTCTATACGGACAAGGTTACACTCTATAAAAGACAGGATGGCTCAAATATGTTTCGAGCCATCCTACTTAGAAAATACTTGGAAAATACAGTTGTATAAATCTATGAGAGTCCTTAAACCTCAGGCATTTCTAACAACTACTTGATTTCAGTAAGTGCAGACAACTGCTCAATAGCATGATCTAACACGTCTAAACGTGCCTGACGCTTTTCGTTGGTCGCAATGATACACCATGGCGCTGTCGTTGTATCTGTACGTGCCAGCATATCTGCTGCAGACTGCACATAGTCTGACCATTTATCACGGTTACGCCAGTCATCATCCGTTAGTTTAAATTGCTTATGCGGTGTGTTTTGACGATCTTCAAACCGTTTAAGCTGCTCTTTTTTATCAATGGCTAGCCAATATTTGATAACCAACGTTCCTGCTGCTGCCAAATCTGCCTCGAAACGATTGATTTCACCATATGCTCGTTGCCACTCATCAGTAGACGCAAATCCTTCGATGCGCTCAACCAACACGCGCCCATACCAAGTACGATCAAAAATGGCGATACGGCTGATACGATTCGTTTGTTCGTCAGGCAATCTCGTCCAGAAACGCCACAAGTAAGGATGCTGGGTCTCATATAACATCGGCGCGCCAATATTATAGATTTGATACTCGCGAGGATCTAGCGGAGCAACCAATCTTTTGATTGCACCGCCCTTGCCGGCAGCGTCCATTCCTTCAAAGGCAAACACAACATGCCGACCTTGGCGTGCACGTAACAATTCAGCGAGCCTTGCCTGCTTCTCTGCCAATGCCTCACGATAGTCGGACTTACTGATTTTTTTATCTTTAATGGACATCAGCTGCTTAGGTATTGGTACAGGTTCAAACTGTTTTTGCTTAGTATCTGAGTTAAGTTCCAGTGTCTCGGACTGGGAATGGTTTTCTGACGTTTCGTTGTCATTGTCGTTGTCATTATCATTGCTATCTGCCTGACTACTCACCAGCGCGGTTTGCATAGCATGTAGCACCAAGTGACAAAAGTTATCAGCGGCCTCTAACTTATCATCACCATCAATGATGACCCAGTCATCCTGTTGGCGTAGCAAAGTCGCGGCCACCTCATTAAACTTCTCGATGACTTGCTTATTGTTCCAATCAATTTGATACAAAAACTGCGGATCTGCTTCATTATCCTTTAAGCGACTGTGCAGCGTTTCGATATCAACATGAAACCAGCATTTTAATAATTTGGTTTGATTGCCAATGAGATCCTTTTCAAATGCTTTTAGCGTGTCTAACTGCTGCTGTAGATAGTCTTGCCACTGAGCGATAGGAAGCAAATTTTTATCTGTCTGATCTTTATCATTTGACAATGCTTCAAGGTTCTCATTATCTGACGTCGCTAGTCGCATGACATTGTATAATAAATCAGCATACCAGTTGCCGAAATACACCATGACATCACCATGGCGTGGCATGGCGCTGGTATGCGCTTGCCAAATGGGTTGATAATTCAATGGCGAATGACCAATGGTTGCCTCAACTTTAAGCAGCCTTGGATCCACCCATTGCCTTAACTGCTTAACGGCGGTACCTTTGCCAGCCTGCTCCATTCCGTTAACCAGTACCAATAGACCTGTTGGCTTATTGAGGGTCGGCGTCGTTTGCTGGCGAGTGGCTTTTAAAGCATACTGAGCCGTCACCAATGCCAATCTAAGCGAATCCTCATCCAGTGAAAACTGACTTAAAGGATTGGGCTTTAGACGCTGCTCCACAACTTGCGCACTAAATTGCGTACTTACCGCTTGTGGTGCTTTTGGTTCAGTAGTATCATTTTTTTGAGACATGATTACACTCGCTATTATTGTTATTAGGCTGTTTACCTTTAGATGGATTATGAGATAACTTTCAATATGTTTACTTCATAGCCTTCTTTAGCTAAAAGACATGACTTTGTTGAGAGAAAAATTACTTTGAAATCGTCTTATAGTTCGTTTTTATCTCATTTAATCATAGCACTGAGCCAATCGAGTAAATAATATTGCTATGTAACAGATTGGCATTTGTATTCTTAATTATTTTCTTTTAAGGTGAACACAATTTTGGGTATAGGATAGAACCGTTGTTAAAGACCTTACAACACTGAACAACCCTACTTAGATTTGATAACCCTATTTACTTCTACAGGATTCACTGCCATGACCGCTTTAGCCGACTTACAACAGCATTTGACACGTTTTTGGGCATTGCCTCATCATCAAGATGAGAAATTAAGTACTAAGCTTAGAGAGGTACAAAAATGGCAACAAGCGCGTATTCGTCAAACTCATCGTGCACTATTTGAACAACCCAAAAACCAGCTAATGGCAGATTACTTTCTGACTCAACTATATGGTGGCGATGAGTTCAAACTATTAGCAGAGCAGCTCGCACGTATTCTTCCAAAAGCGAAAAAGCTAGAACGTCTTGCTAAAGAATCAGCATTAGAAGCTGGTAGTATGGGCATTCAAGCCGCAATTTTTGCCATTGAGCTAGATTTACATTTAGCCCAGTGGCTACTTGCTCAGAACTTGCCGGTAAATGAAGAGAATATGTTAGCCGCCTACCGCGCTGTCGATGAAGAAAAAGAGCGGCGAGTACAGATCGCTAATTTAAAAGATGTTTGTTATCGAACGGATAAACACTTAAATTCATTTATGCTCAAAAAAGCCTTCGCACTAGCAAAGAGCACAGCCTATCGTCATAATTTCCAACCACTTTATGATTTTATAGATGCAGGCTTTAAAGCCATGAAACCTCTGAGCAGCGTCAGCGATTTTATCGAGCCATTTTGCAAGCGTGAATTATCAATTGTAGATCAGGTTCATGATGCGGATAATGGCAGTAAGCCGATAGCGTTTGGTGTATCATAAGGTCAATGCGATAAATAGTCAGTTGGCGCTTACTGTCTAACGGCTTACTTTCCAGACAAAGACAATCATAAAAATAAATTCTAGGACAATATGATGACTGACAATTTAAAAGATAGCAGCGCTCATTCTAATCAAGCCACAACGACCAATGGTCATTTGCAAGATAAACTGGTAAAAGAGAGTATTGCTCATAATCAACAGATCAGCGCGCAGATATTACGTAACCAAACAACCAATGTCGTGCCGAGCGAGAATAATAGCCCTGTTAATGACGACAATAGCGACTTTACCAAAGTTCAAGACCTACCAACTGGAACGCCGCAAGGCCAACAAACCACTATGCCAAACAACGATAAAACGACTCGCACAAACACTTCAAAACAGACAATAAAACAAACGCTATTCAATCAGCGTGATGATATCAATAATCCGCATACGCTTGAAACAGACGGCAATGAGCAGACGCATTTTGGCTATAAGACAGTCAATAAAGCAGAAAAACAAGCACGTGTGGCTGACGTCTTTACCTCTGTTGCCAAAAAATACGACATCATGAATGACTTGATGTCATTCGGTATTCATCGTCTGTGGAAACGCTATGCGATTAGCCTGTCAGGCGTGCGTGCTGGTCAGCATGTACTTGATATCGCGGGTGGTACGGGCGATTTGGCCAAAGTATTTAGCCGTGAAGTTGGTAGAAATGGCCACGTGGTACTATCTGATATCAATGCTGCGATGCTAGAAGTAGGCCGTGAGCGCCTGATTAATGCTGGTTGTAATAACGTTGATTTTGTATTAGCTAACGCTGAAACGTTGGCCCCTTTTGATGACGAAAGCTTTGATTTGGTCACTATTAGCTTTGGTTTGCGTAACGTCACAGACAAAGATGCCGCGCTAAAATCTATGTATCGCGTCCTAAAGCCAGGTGGTCGTCTATTGATTTTGGAATTCTCAAAGCCAGTATTTGAGCCACTATCTAAAGCCTATGACTTGTATTCATTTACCGCATTACCAGTGATGGGTAAGCTGATTGCTAATGATGCTGAAAGTTATCAGTACTTAGCTGAGTCAATTCGTATGCATCCTGATCAGCAGACACTTAAGCAGATGATGCAACAAGCTGGGTTTGAGAACTGTGACTATCATAACCTGACTGCTGGTATCGTGGCTGTCCATCGCGGCTTTAAAGCGTAACGCTAAATTACGATTGGCAAGACCATTACGTTTAACAGACCCTATTGAACCTAACACGAACATACTATGCGCTGATGCAGCTAATGCAAAGGCGCTCACTTACCGATGCGAGAGCCTTATGCTGACTGTCCTTCTATTAGCTGGAGCCGAAAAGCTAATTAACATTGCCATTGCTAGTGATGAGATTACCAAAGCAGGTTTAGCGCCGCTTGCAGGTAAGGTGTTACGTCTTAATATGGGAATGCCTGAAATTCATTTAGACATCTTGTTTACTCAAGAGCGTTTGCGCTTTGAGCCGGTCACGACGGATAGCGTGTTTGAGCCAAGTGGCCAGATGAATGAGCGCCAAAAAGCCAGCATGGAACGCGCACGTTTTGGTCATAGTCGTCCAGACTGTACTATCACTGTAGATAATGCCGCTCAACTGCTTAATCTAATGCGCGGTGCGGAAGGCAACTTGCCAATCGCTGGTGATTACAAGGTGCTAATGCAGCTCAAACAACTGGTTGCAGGGTTTGATCCTGATGTGGCTGGACAGCTTGAACCATTTATCGGTAAACCCATGGCTAGCCAGTTACATCTTCTTATCTCTCAGCTCAAAGGTAGCTGGCGTCATAGTGCCAAACGTGCTTTTGATGACGTTAGTGATTGGGCCAATGAAGTGGCTGGCAATAGCACACCTGACCCTATCGAGGTGGCTGAAGTAAATGATCTTAAACAGCAACTGTTAAAATTACGTGCGGACGTCGAACGAGAAGCAGCCAAACTTGCTGCTATCAAAGAAGAGCAAGCGCAGTTTCTTAATAACTCGTTTCATCAATAGCCGATTGCATCCATCATAAATGAATGCTATTACCGATGGCACTATTTATGATTAAGCGCAGCGCTTACCCCATTTTCGTCTTTGTTTAGAGTACCTAACCTCATGCTATTATCGCACCGCGCTCGTCTACTTGAGCTTTGGCGTATCGCCGCAATGTATCGCCTTGATACCCATTTTTCTATCGAAGAAGCACCGCAGCTGCAACCTTTGGCGCGATTAATTCGCATTCATCCAGCAGCATGGGGCAAAAAGCACCAACCAAATGCGATTAAGTATGCGCTTGAGGACATGGGTACGCTGTTTTTGAAACTTGGCCAGTTACTCTCAACGCGTCGCGACTTGGTACCGCCTGAGATTATCGCTCAGTTGATTCAGTTGCAAGACAAAGTTAAGCCTTTCGACGCTGATATTGCTGTCGCTCAAATTCAACATTCTAAACATGGTCTTGGCCAGTCCATTGAAGCCTTGTTTGCTCGATTCGATATCAAGCCGTTAGCGGCTGCTTCTATCGCTCAAGTTCACACAGCTGCCCTACATGATGGGCGTGAAGTCGTGGTAAAAGTGGTTCGCCCCGATATTCGCACTGTGATTGTTTCTGATTTTGAGCTACTGCGAGAATTGGCAAGTTGGGCATCTGCGCGTATTGAGGCGGCACGTGCCATCCATATCATTGATATTGTCGAAGACTATCGGCAAGTCATGCTCAATGAGCTTGATTTGACACTTGAGGCTGATAATACTACTCAGATGCGTAATAACTTCTTGGGTTCAGCACTGATGTATGTGCCTGAAGTTTACGACGCTGCCAAAAACGTGATGGTCATGGAGCGTATCCAAGGTGTCCCTATCTCACAAGTTGAGATGTTTGATCAGTTAGGTTATGACCGTGCAGCGCTTGCAGAAAAAGGCCTAACGATATTTTTTACCCAAGTCTTCCGTGATAACTTCTTTCATGCTGATATGCATCCAGGCAATGTGTTCGTAGAGACGCCACCTGTGCAAACCTTACATGCAGGTATGGAAGCAGTTGATTTAGGTCATGAGCCACGTTATATCGGGCTTGATTGCGCCATCATGGGCACTTTATCAAAAGACGATCAGCTCATCGTGGCGCGGATGTTACTTGCCGTGATGAACAATAACTTTACCGCTGTGGTTGATATCGTCAGTCGTGCAGGTTGGATACCACCAAATGCTGATAAGCATGCCCTGATGCGTGATATGAAACGTACCGTCGGCCCTATGCTACAAAAATCAATCGATGATATCGACTTTGCTGGCGTACTGATGCAGATTTTGGACATTGCGCGTAGACACCATATGAGTATCCCGCCGCAGCTGATGCTTCTGCTAAAAACCTTGGTCCATGTGGAAGGACTCGGTCGTGATTTATATCCTGACCTGGACATTTGGTCACTTGCCAAACCAATTCTAAGCAGTTGGATTAAAGAGCAGTTAGATCCTATGCGTAATCTACAGCAACTGCGCCAACAACTGCCTGAAATGCTCCTGTCTACCACCGATATTCCTAAACTATTAGATCAAGGGCTACAAAGCCTTGCCTCACAGGGCTCTCGCCAAGACAGTCAACTACGTGAAATACAACAGATTCGCGCTGACATGCTAAATGACCGTCGTCGTGATTGGTTAGCACTCGCAGGGTTTGCTATTTTTATTGCTATCGCTACGCAAGTTATCGGCTGGCTATCACCTATATTTTATATACTGGCTGTCTTGGTAGTTGTTTGGAGAATTTTAGCTTAGAAATCAGATTTATTTTTAACCAATCAGTTCAGAAAATTTTTCACAATTTTAGACTTAAACAAAAAATGCGCCTACTTCTAATCAAATGCGCCTACTTCTAATCAAAAGCAGGCGCATTTTTTATATTGAATACTATAACATCTGGTCGATTGCCATCTGTGTCAGTACGCGGCCACGAGCAGTTCGCAGCACATAACCTTGTTGAATCAGATACGGCTCAATCACATCTTCAAGCGTACCACGGTCTTCAGCCATCGCTGCTGCTACTGCTTCAACACCCGCAGGACCACCGTCAAAGCGCTCATGCAATATTTCGATATAGCGTCTGTCTAGATGATCAAGACCACGTCTATCCACTGCCAGCATATCTAGCGCGCTACCTGCAATCGCGCCATTAATACTACCATCGCCTCTTACCTCGGCATAGTCACGCACGCGGCGTAATAGGCGGTTAGCAATCCTTGGTGTACCACGTGCACGGCGCGCAATCTCTACAGCGCCATCTTCACTCATTGGTACACGCATTAGACGTGCTGCGCGACTAACAATCGTCGTTAGATCAGCGATATTATAAAATTCGAGTCGCTGTACAATCCCAAAACGGTCACGTAGCGGTGACGTCAATAGCCCTGCTCTCGTCGTTGCTGCTACCAAAGTAAACGGCGGCAAATCAAGCTTGATAGAACGCGCAGCAGGCCCTTCACCAATCATAATATCTAATTGGAAATCTTCCATCGCTGGATAAAGTATCTCTTCAATGACCGAGCTTAGACGGTGAATTTCATCAATAAACAGTACGTCACCCGCTTCTAGATTGGTCAGCATGGCTGCCAAATCTCCTGGGCGCTCAAGCACAGGCCCTGAAGTAGAACGCAAATTACCACCCATCTCACGAGCGATAATATTGGCGAGGGTCGTCTTGCCCAGACCCGGTGGACCAAATATAAGTGTGTGATCTAGCGCTTCGTCACGGCCACGAGCAGCACCGATGAACACTTCCATCTGCTCACGTACCACCGGCTGACCAATATACTCAGCCAATAATGCTGGTCGGATATTGGCATCAGGAGCGTCACTTGCACCTTCTAGCGGATTAATTAAGCGATCTTGCGTCATAGAATTTATCATTATATTAAAAAATTAGTTAACAAATAGCATAACCAAACGCTGCGCATAAGTCATGCAAAACCTTATTAAGCGAGCACTAAAACGAAAATAAGCGACATTCAATGTCGCTTATTAATTTAATATACTATGTGGTTGTCATCGATAGACGGCTAATTAATATGAATTAAAAGCCAGATAATTGCTGTAAAGTAGCTTTTAATAAGCCTTGAGTATCAGCAAAAGTATCTCCTTTACTCTTAGCAGCTTTGATCGCTAGCTGAGCTTCTTTTTCTTTGTAGCCCAAGCTAATCAACGCGCCTTCCACTTCAGCGATGATACTACCCTCGTGAGAAATCGTGGTTTCCTGTGGCGTCAATTCAAACGAGCCACTATCAACGTCGATATTCTTTAACTTGTCTTTGAGCTCAATCAATAAACGTTGCGCCGTCTTTTTACCAATACCTGGGATACGAGTCAATGCCGTCTCCGACTCTTGCTCGACATGCATTTTTAGTTCAGCCGCAGACATTGCAGACAACATCGCCAAGGCCATTTTTGCTCCAACACCGTTAATTTTAATTAACTGGCGAAAGACATCGCGCTCTTTTCGATCAATGAAACCATATAGCAGCTGCGCATCTTCGCGAACGTGGAAATGTGTCCAAATGCTAGCTTGCTCATTAAGCTGCAACTGGCAAAATGAAGGCAATGGCAGTTCGATATCATAACCCACACCAGAGGTCGTCATGATACAAGCCGTCGGTGCCATCAAGTACTGCACCTGTCCGGTAATCAATCCAATCATTATTTACGACCTCTTATGTAAGATATTATAAAATCAGCTGCTACTTCATTGCTAACAACTACGTTCTACAACACAACCTTATTGGTAAAAATTCACCATACCTTCAAGACTGGTTGGGCGAATTTTATGTGCTTGACCTGCAGAGCCAAACGCTTCAAAACGATTGGTACAGATATCTGACATGGCTACCATAGACGCTTTAAAGTATTTGCGTGGATCGAATTCACTTGGATTTTTTGCAAGGAATTCGCGGATAGCACCGGTTGATGCCAGACGTAAATCCGTATCGATGTTTACTTTGCGTACGCCATGCTTGATCGCTTCAACGATTTGCTCAACTGGCACGCCATAAGTTTCGCCGATATCACCGCCGTTTTCATTAATAACTTTTAGCCATTCTTGTGGCACTGATGAAGAACCATGCATAACAAGGTGAGTATTAGGAATACGGGCATGAATCTCTTTTACGCGCTCAATAGATAAGATATCGCCTGTCGGTGGACGTGTAAACTTATAAGCACCATGGCTAGTACCGATAGCAATCGCTAACGCATCGACATTGGTATCTTTTACAAACTGTTCAGCTTCATCAGCACTGGTCAAGAGCTGCTCATGATCCAATACGCCTTCAGCGCCAGAGCCATCTTCTTCGCCAGCCATGCCAGTTTCAAGACTACCTAGGCAACCGATTTCGCCCTCTACAGAGACACCGCAAGCGTGTGCCATTTTGACGACTTCGCGAGTGACGCTAGCATTGTAGTCATAATCCATTGGTGTTTTGCCATCTTCACCAAGTGAGCCATCCATCATCACTGATGAGAAACCTAATTGAATGGAGCGTTGGCAGATAGCTGGTGACATACCATGATCTTGATGCATCACAACTGGAATATGTGGCCATTCTTCGATCGCAGCGATAATCAAATGACGCAAAAATGCTGACCCGGCATAGTTACGTGCGCCTGCACTGGCTTGGACAATGACAGGTGAATCACAAGCATCCGCAGCCATCATGATTGCACGCATTTGCTCTAAGTTATTGACGTTAAAGGCAGGAACACCATAGCTGTGTTCAGCGGCATGATCTAGAAGTTGACGTAAGGATATTAGGGCCATAAGACGCTCTCTGATTGGATTTTGAATAGTATTTTAAAAAACAGCTTGATAACAATCATTCCACTGTATATTCGACAAGACTGACAGTATATAGGCTAGTAAAAGTCTGAATGATATTGGATATGATTACCACGCGGTGATTATAGCAAAAATTGTTCTGTCTTCGTAGCGGTTGACCGACTATTTGTCAGTCTATACCGTCTCTTGATATTAGTTTCACTTTTATAAACTGTCACTTTATAAACTATCATTATGACATACAACGCAAAAAGCCTTGGCAATCACCAAGGCTTTTCTAGTATTTTGAGGCTTATAAAGCAATGACCGTTTTTAGAAGTTATTTACCAATGAGTATCTACCAATCGATAGCGTCCCAGTAAATCAGCCATTATAGTGCTTAGTTATCGCGTAGCTTAGTACTGTTGCTCTGCATCAACTGCAACATCATTTGCACCATCAGCAACAGCGTTAGCGCCATCAGCAACAGCTTCAGCAGTATTTTCGACCGCTGTGTTAGTGCTTTCAGCAATAGCATCACCAGTGTTTTCTAGAGCGTCTGTCGCAGCTGCACCAGCAGTGTCAGCGCCTTCGGCAACTTCTGTACCAGCGTCTTGAGCAGCAGCTTCAGCTTCAGCAGCAGCAGCGTCTGTTTCAGCGGCAGCAGCATCAACATTTGCAGCAGCATCATCGCCAGCAGACTCAACAGCAGCTTCAGTGTTTTCTTCTGTTTGTTGGCTACATGCAGTGATTGCAAAGGTACCAGCAAGTACGCTAGCAAGTAATAAATGACGTTTTAACATAATAAACCTCTCGTAAATAATGCATGTCAAAATACATGGTCGCGCTATTTTATAGAGTGCGAATCAGACATGCAATAATAATTTTCAGTATATAAATAAATAATTACTGCTTAATAATAATCGATGGCTATTTCGCTTACTTATGTCAATAAAAACAAGCAAATCAACAGCCAAAATATTATTTTTACAGACTACCTTAGTTATTTAAAGTTAGTTGTACGTCTAATGTTACTAAGCTACAGAGTATCGTTAACTAGTTAGGCATCTATTTGCAGCGCAGCGACTGCCGGAAGTACTTTGCCTTCTACAAATTCCAAAAACGCCCCACCACCCGTTGACATATAGCTCACACCATCAGCAACTTGATATTTATCAATAGCTGCTAACGTATCACCGCCGCCCGCGATAGAAAAACCATCGCTGTCTCTTACAGCAGTAGCTAATATCTGTGTGCCTTGCCCGAAAGCATCGACTTCGAAGACACCAACTGGACCATTCCACAAGATGGTTTTTGCATTGATAATAGCATCGGCAAGCTGTTGTGCGCTTTCTGGTGCGATGTCCAATATCATGTCCTTGTCACCAATCGCATCAACTGATTTGATCGTTGCAGTGGCTTTTTGCAATGAGCCAGTAAAGTCAGCGAAATCGATGTCATCTTTATCAGCGACTACGACGTATTCAGGCAGTAAAATTTCAGTCTTGGTCATAATGTCACGCGCAGTATCTAGCAAGTCTGCTTCGTACAATGAGGCACCCATACCGTGACCTTGTGCTGCCAAGAAAGTATTGGCAATACCACCACCAACGATAATTTGCGTGCAAACTTCAGCCAAACTATGCAAAACTTCCAACTTCGTCGATACTTTTGACCCACCAACGATGGCAAGCATTGGTTGTGCTGGCGTTTCAAGCGCTAGGCTCAAAGCATCAAGCTCAGCGGCTAACAATGGCCCTGCACACACAGTTTTGTCTGCTTGACGCATCGCTTGCGTAACGCCTTCTGTTGATGCTTGTGCACGATGCGCTGTACCAAAAGCGTCCATTACAAACACATCGCACAAATCAGCATACTTTTTTGCTAGCGCGGCATCGTTTTTCTTTTCACCGTCATTGAAGCGTACGTTTTCTAATAGAACCACTTCGCCAGATTTTACATTGGCACCTTGGGTGAGGTAATCAGTATTAAGACGTACAGGTGTCGATAGTTGCGAGCTTAATTTGTCCGTCAAATAGTCAGCAACTGGTGCCAATGAGTATACAGCTTCAGGATTGCCTTCTGTTGGGCGGCCTAAATGTGAGCAAACAATTACCGCGGCGCCTTTTTCGAGCGCCATCTTGATGGTAGGAAGACTGGCTTGCAAGCGCGCATCGCTCGTGACCTTACCATCTTTAATAGGCACATTTAAATCTTCTCGGATCAACACCACTTTATCCGTTAAGTTCAACTCACTCATACGCAAAAAATTCATCACCTGCTCCTATGCATCAATATATCTGTTAATTTGCGATTACTGTCGTTACTGATATGACTATTATAATCAGCTCTATATAAATCAGACCCAGTGTTAAGCTCGATCAATCTACTATTTAGTAGCATTCTTACTCGCCTGCTTTATAACTACGCTATCTTATATCTAAGCTATATAGTCACTATCCGCTTTATTGCTTTTTAATGTTTTTTAACGCTTGGCTCTTATACTTATCAGACCACTCTAATGAGTCGATGAAGTAAGCAGAATTCAGCGGCGGTGTATTCTACCAGTTTTCTACCACAGTCTCACAAGCAACCTGTCACAAATTTCAGCACGTTTAAAATATTCAGTCTATATTCCCAGAGCATTATTTGATTGCAGCAATTACAGCTGCTCGCTTTCAGCATAGTCAATAAACCGTAACATTTCGTGGTGGTACTCAGCAGTCAAGGTCTTTATGATAGAAACATTGACAATAAAAATAATCTATTAGGAGAAAATAATGAGCATCAATTTAGACACTTCCAAGCAAAATCTATTAGAACTAAAAGATGAGTATGAGTCTCGCATTAATAAAATTGAAGATCACATTCAAAACCCGCAAGATGATCTTAATGAGCACTGGGAAGATCAGGCCATATCCTACCGTCAAAACGACATGCGCAAAAACTTAATGGCCGAGGCGCGCCAAAGTCTAATCTATGTAGAAAATGCTTTAAGTCGTATCGAGAACGGTACTTATGGCGAGTGCGAAGTCTGCGGCGAGCAGATCGAAGAGCAACGCTTAGAAGCGCTACCCTATGCCACCTTATGTATGGAACACGCTGAGTAGCGCTGTCATATTAATATTCTATTGTAAAATTACTACTACTCTAAAACCTCTTTAAGAAGCATACTTCAAGTAGGTGTTTTCCATTCGGAAAATGCCTGCTGCCATTCATAGCAACGCTTAGCAACCCTCTCTACTGGCAAGTCCATAATATCCCCAACTACTGCCACAAGCGCAATGGGCAAATCTACTAAAGCTGATACATTTTCTGCGGTTAGCCCACCTATTACGCAGATTGGTATGCCTTGCTGACAGCCTTCAATGAGCTGCTGACGCGAGATAATATCAGCATGTGGTTTGGTATTAGAGGTAAACACTGCGCCCATCGCAGCATAGCTTGCACCATCACCTTTCGCCTCTTTTACCAGCTCAACATTACCATGGCAAGTACGACCAATTATTTGAGTCGGTTCAAGAGACTGCAAGGCATCACCAACTTTGCCGTCTGTTTGCCCAAGATGTACACCAACACCAAGCCTTTCAGCTAACTTCACATCATCATTGATAACAACTGGCACGTTATGTACTTTAGCTAATTCAACAATTTTCCGTGCTTCTTCAAAAAGGTTCAAAGCCCCATCAGGCAGACTAAGAACTCGCTTACGCCGAACCTGTAATAGTGCGATCAACCCTGTCGATAAGGCGGCATCTAATTTTTGATATAATAATTCAAACTCATCATCATTGGTCAACAAATACAGCTTGGGTATAGCAGAAAAGGTTAATGACTGGTTCATAGGGCATATCCTTAATCTTAAACTCAACACAATAAAAAGGCCGTTATATGATATAACAGCCTTTTTTATATATTTAAAACAGCGTGTCTATACTGTACGACGTGTCGCCAAGCTGTTTAGAATGTTTTTAGCATCACCCCAACGTGTTGCTGAGCTGTTTGCCCCTAGAATAACAATAATTGCAGGGCGATTATTGACTCGCGTTTCCATCACAACGCAACGCCCAGCTTCATTGATAAAACCTGTTTTTGAGATACCGATTGGGTAATCACCTGCACGAACCAAGCTACTAGTGTTATTGGCTTTATAAGTGCGGTTACCACTTGAGTAGTTTGAAACAAAGAAGTCATAGCTCTTGGTGGTAGAGAAGCGACGAATCACATCGTAGTTGCCAGCAGCACGAACCATTTTTACCAAATCATTCGATGAAGCGACGTTACGCTTATCAAGACCCGTTGGGTCACCGAAAAATGCAGTTGTCATACCTAGATCTTGTGCTTTTCTATTCATCGCACGGATAAAAGCATTGTAGCCGCCCGGATAGTTACGTGCCAAGCTCTTTGCAGCTGGGTTTTCAGACTTCATCAAAGCCATCAATAGTATTTCGGCACGGTTCATACGATCGCCTGACTTTAAGCGTGAACTGGCGCGCTTAGGACCGACAAAATCTTCTGGGTCAAGCGTGATTTCTTCACGCATATCGAGACCTGCATCTAGCACAACCATGGCTGTCATTATTTTGGTAATGCTGGCCATAGGGCGCGCGATGTCAGCGTCTTTTTCGTAGATAGATTCGCCCGTTTCAGCATCAATCACAGCAACACTGCGTGAGTCAGTACTGATTGGGATCATGTCACTGCTACCAAATGCGCCGCGATAAGTTGTGTTATAACGCGCACTATTGGTATTGTTGCTGCTAGCAAAACTGTTGCTATTAGTGATATTGGTCGTACCATAGCCGTTATCGACTTTTTTGATAGCAGAGCCATTAGACTTGTACATGATGTTACGCGCTTCAGACAAGCTATCAGCACCGCCCCAACTCAAGCGTGCACTAGAAGCTGTCTCAGTGCTACCATTAATTGTTAGTGCGGCTTGTGCAACACTGCCCAAACTCAATGAAATCATAGCAGCGATCAATTGCTGTTTGGTTAATGGTAGTTGCTTCATTATGCCTCCTGCTGTCGCTATTACGCCAGTTACATACTGCCTGACGCCAAGAACGTACGTAGCGTTTATAGATGTGTTTGTAAGTACTCACATAGAGCTTTTGTATTTTTAGTGTATCATGGTTTACATTTAAGTTTAATCTATCAAACTGATTTAACGGTTTTTTTTAGCTTCATATAAACTTTGATACAGCTTATTTATATTTTAGAAACACTGATTAACAATACAGAAATATAACTTAACTTAGAATGTTATGATCACTTTTACTTTATTATATTAAATGAAGCTATCCACATAGTGTATTAGCCAGATCCTGTGTGTTCAGAATTAAAAAATGGCTTACGTTAATTTTGTTTTTTCTGTTATTTAATCCTCACAAAAACATTCATTCTGACAAACGATAAAGAGTATGGTTATGATTAAAGTTTTGGTGGTCGATGATCATGATTTAGTACGGATGGGTATTAGCCGTATGTTGTCAGACAGCCCCGATATCCAAGTAGTAGGCGAAGCGGATAGCGGTGATATGGCAATTAAGCAGGCCAAGCAGTTACGTCCTGATGTAGTGTTGCTAGATGTCAACATGCCTAATATTGGCGGGCTTGAAGCAACCAAACGCTTGATTCAACTTGATATGGGCATCAAAATTTTGGCTGTTAGCAGCATGTCCGCCCAGCCCTATCCTTCTATGTTAATCAAAGCAGGCGTCAACGGCTATATTACTAAAGGCACACCACTTGACGAGATGATACGAGCGGTCAAAAAAATCTATCAGGGAGGTCGATACTTTAGTCAGGACGTCGCTGAGCAGTTAGCAGAGGTTTTGTTATCTGATAACGCCAGCTCACCTTTTGACTTATTAAGTGATAGAGAAAAGCAAGTGGCCATGATGGTGGTCAATTGTCAAAGCCCTCAACAAATCGCTGATCAATTGTTTGTTAGTGTTAAAACCATTAACACCTATCGCTATCGTATTTATGAAAAAGTCGGAGTTGATAGTGATGTGAAATTGACTCATTTGGCCATTCGTCATGGTCTGATTCAACCATAAATTAATCAGATTCTACTGTATTATGGCCAGTTTATGAAAACTACTACTAATATCACCTCTGCCGTTAATCGTTACGTGCATCACGATGACACGCTCCCTTTGCCACAGTTGCGTAGGTTAGGCATTATCTATAATAGCTATCGTTTCGTCGTTAGCCTATTTTCTATGCTCATGTTATATATTGCTGCCCGTGCTGACGGCAGAGAATCTTTACCCAGCTTTTTACAACAAACAACTCTAAGCTTTTATGTGCTTATCAGCCTGATACTGCTTGGACTATTTTATGTCGTCAGAAAAAATATGCGGCGGCAGCTGGCATTTGGACTCATATTAGACGTTATTATATTAAGTCTGCTGCTTTACACTGCAGGAGAGCCTGACTTACAGCTGACTATGCTATACATGGTAGTTGTCGCAGCCAGCTTTATGCTGCTACATGGCTCACAGGCATTACTTATTACTTTACTTGCTATTATATTTGTTATTTATCAACAGTTTTTCTACGCTATTGCTAACAGTATGAGCTTGACTAATTTAGGTGATGCGGTACTGATGTCGGCAAGTTTTTTAGCAGTGGGCGGTCTAAGTTGGTCTATTTCTCAACGATTGGTACAGCTTGAAAAGGTCGCGGCAAACCATGCTAAGGAAGTTGAGCGACTCAATGTGATTAATCAAGAGGTTATCACACAGATGGTTAATGGTGTCATTGTTATCGATAAGGAGCATATCGTCTTAGCAAACCTTGCTGCACATCAGTTGCTTAGTGTGTCACCTATGTCACCTGCTACGACGCACGACTCCCTGAGCGATACTAAAAAAGCTCAAAATAAAGCGCTTCTCTCTAATTTTGAGCAGCAACTTATCAAACAGCATGCACAGCTATTTAATGCCTGCTTATCTGTAGCATCGGGGCAGTCACGCGCTTTCACCTATGATGTACCAGCTGTGGCAAATGCCTCAATATTTGGCAAATTACGCGTACAGATTACGCCATTAAAAGATGATAGCAGGCTTGTTATATTAGAAGACTTACGCCGTGAACAAGCCAGTGCTCAACAACTAAAACTGGCTTCTTTAGGACAACTAACTGCTAGCATCGCCCATGAAATCAGAAACCCTTTAGCAGCGATATCACAAGCCAGCCAGCTATTAATGGAAGATATGCTAGAACAAAAGGAAGATGACAGTACATTAATAAATGAATCAAATCCGGCCTTGAAGGGCAACCATGAGCTTTATGGAATGATATTTTCACAGACAAAACGTGTAAATCGTATCATCGAGGATATTCTAAAACTGTCTCGCCAACAAACAGCCACTCAACAGGTACTCGAATTGGCTGAATGGATGCCATCCTTTTTGGAGAATTACTTTCAAGGACACGACATTTTTCTACGAGTAAAAACCAAACCCATTATATCATTTGATACTCATCAGTTAGAGCAGATATTGATCAATTTAATCAACAATGGCCTGCGCTATAGTAGCTATGCTCATCCTCATGCTTATGTAGAAATCGATATTTACTGCGCAGACAACGATGTTATAATCGATATATTAGATAATGGTAATGGCGTTAGTGCTGATAATTTACAACTTTTGTTCGATCCATTTTTTACAACCGATAAAGCTGGTACAGGATTGGGGCTGTATTTATCACAAGCATTTTGTGAAGCCAATCAAGCACGTCTACTCTATATTCCTGAACATGAGAAAACATGCTTTCGATTAATTGTACCTTCTATTAAATCTGAAAATAAATTTCAAACCATTGAAGAAAGTCTTTCCTAAATTTTCCCTTTGGGAACAATAGTGTTCTCCATTAATTTTTGCAAAAAAAGATATTGAAAGCGATATAGATAGCATAAGAGCACATTGAATTTTAACTTTGTATAAAGCTATACGCCTATTTAGACTCAGCTATTAACTTGATAGCCATTGAATACGATGAGATGATGTATGACAACAACCGCGCTAGTGGTCGATGATGAAGTAGATTTATGTCGATTGATGCAAATTACCTTGACTAAAATGGGTATCAAAAGTGATGTGGCTTATACATTGTCGCAAGCAAGATCGTTTTGGCAAGATAATGATTACAGTTTTTGTCTGACGGATTTAAAGCTACCAGATGGTTCAGGATTAGAGTTAGTGAAAGAAATTAGCAATAGCTCTAATATTCCAATAGCGGTGATTACTGCTCATGGCAGCATGGATTTAGCTATTGAGGCATTAAAACTCGGTGCCTTCGATTTTGTCAATAAGCCGCTGGAACTACCACGTTTGCGCCAACTGGTAGAAAATGCCTTAAAAGTTATTCATCAAGATAACGAAGTACAGACCGCACCGGAATGCTCTCCTGAACAAAAAATGCTAGATAGTAGATTGATTGGTAATTCTGCTGTCATGCATCCCCTCAAAAACACTATTTTAAAGCTAGCACGCTCACAGGCACCTGTGTTTTTATCGGGCGCTTCTGGCACAGGTAAAGAAGTGGTTGCCAGATTGATCCATGATTTAAGTCCACGGCGTGATGGCAGCTTTGTACCAGTGAACTGTGGTGCGATACCATCGGAGTTAATGGAGTCAGAGTTTTTTGGTCATAAAAAAGGCAGCTTTACAGGGGCTGTCGCTGATAAACAAGGGTTATTCCAGCAAGCCAATGGCGGCACGTTATTTTTAGATGAAGTAGCAGATTTACCTTTAGCCATGCAGGTTAAATTGTTACGTGCCATTCAAGAAAAAACAGTAAGGGCAATTGGTGATACGAAAGAGGCTCCAGTAGACATTCGCATTTTGTCTGCCACTCACAAAGACCTGAGCCAGTTGGTACAAGATGGTGCATTTCGACAAGATTTATATTATCGCGTCAATGTCATTGAGCTAAAGCTTCCAACGCTTAATGCACGTCGTGATGACATTCCTGTATTAGCAGACCACTTTTTGACTATGATTGCTGATGATTGGCAATTAGAGTCGCCGCCATCATTAACGATGGAAGCGTGCGAACGCCTACAACGCCATGATTTTGCAGGTAATGTCCGTGAACTACGTAACTTACTGGAGCGTGCAGTTACGTTAGCTGAAACTTCACACATTGACGTTAGTCATTTAGGTCTTCCTGACATTGAACCTGAGCTTGTAAATACACAAGAGCAGAATAATAGCTCAGCTATCGATACCTCTGAACTACCTGCCCATAACGTAGAAAATCAAATAGACGTTCAATCTACAGCCCAATCAACAAAGCAGGGTGAGCAAAGGGCGACCAATTTACATCCTTATCGTACTAACACCAACCACTACCCCTCAATGGTACAGCATTCGTCAGCTAGTAATGACAGTTCGTCAACCAACGTAGCAAGTACTCATGACAAAGAGTCGCTCCTTGACTCCAACATCCAACAAGAAACCGCTCAAGAAGCTTCTAAAGACATATCAGGTTTACAAGAATTGTTCAATGGTCAACTACCGCCTCAAGGGTTAGAGCATTATTTGCAGGAACAAGAAAAGCAGTTAATTATCACGGCACTCAAACAAACTGGCTGGAACAAAACCCAAGCAGCTGAATTATTAGGAACCACCTTTCGTTCTTTACGCTACCGTATGAAAAAGCTCGAAATTTCTGAAGATGCGTCTGATTAGCTTCTGTTAAGCGGCATCTTCAAATATTTTTAAGCGTTGAATGGTATGTACTGTTAATTGAATGCTACAAAATTCTATTCTTTCGTAGCATTTTTTCTGACAAAGCGAATACCCGAATCAAGCGCGCGCGCCTTTACTAACTCTAATGCTTGCTGCTCCCACGTGTTCTCGCTGCCTGATAAAGTCACATCAGGTTCTACGCCGATCTCGTCTATTTGTTTGCCTGTTGCCGTCATATAATTAGCCACAGTCAATTTAACAGCCTGCTCATCATTTAACGGTATAACCGATTGTACTGAACCCTTACCATAGCTAACTTCACCGATAATAGTAGCGCGTTTTTGTGCTTGTAAACTACTGGCAAGCACCTCTGCCGCTGATGCTGAATAGCGGTTTTGTAATACCACTAAAGGCAAAGGTTTAAGTATCGCGTCACCTTGGGTCGATAGTACCCGTGATTTATTTTGACGTGCTTGCACCTGCACTACATCGGTATCATCCATAAATAAACTGGCCACGCTCACTGCTGATGTCAGTACGCCACCTGGATTATCACGCATATCTAGTAAAATGCCTGATATAGGAGCGTTTAGGTTAATTAACCCTTCTAGTAATTTCTCACGGCTGTTGTTTTGAAACGCCGGTAATTTAACAATAGCAATGCCATCAACCAGTTTGGTCTCGACAATCTGCGGATGACTATTATTACGCTGCAACGTCGTTGTGTGCTTACGGCGGCCAGCTTTAGAAGTGATGATATCTACCTGCGTACCAGCAATACCCGTCAAAAGCTGCTCAACATCATTAACCTGTCGCCCTTCGTCTAGCTTAAACTCATCAATTTGATGCAAATAATCACCAACTGCGATGCCTTTTTTGTCTGCAGGTGAATCATCGATAACCTCTGTCACAACCCAATATCCCGCCTCTGGCTGGTAATTAACCTTAATACCAATATCACCAACGTCACCTTCAGTAAAAGCACGCAGGTTTTCATAAGCTTCTGCGTCCAAAAACTCAGCATGGCTGTCAAGTTTGGTCAGCATGCCACTCATCGCATTGCTAAATAACTCTTCGTCATTGACCGCATCGACGTATTGACGACGTACTAAATCCACTACAGCCACAAATGTCTTTAGCGTCTCAGGAGAGATAGCATTTAGTGATACTTGTGCGACCTCTGCTGGAATCTCCGTATCAATATTATCGGCATCATCTGTTAGGGCGCTTTCATCTGGCACACTATCTATCGAGTCATCTGGCTCGTCGGCGACATCTAACATATCAGCAATGTTCGATAAATTATCAGTGTCGTTTTCATCCGCTATTTCATCTGAATTTAAACTGATGAGCTGTAGACCATTCGTAGGATTATCATTATTTGTAGAAGCTGCTACTGCTGCTTGTGCATTAACGCTAATCGCACAACCAAGCACACCGATTAAAATTATGGGCTGTAAGACTATAGACGCGACTGATACCTTCCCTACTGATTTACTTAACCCTTTGGATAAAAAAGAACGTGCAAAAGAAATAGGCTGCATAAAAGAACTCATTTGAATAATAGAGAATACGGATTTATCGTTATATAGCGATTTATAAGATAGCACCAAACGTATATTTTGAACTAGCATAGTATTGCAAGTAAATTAAGTAAAATGTATCACAAAAAAAGGAAAGGATAATAGGTTATCCTTTCCTTTTCGATATCTTCTGGTACAACTACCGAATTAATATAATGAACAGTAATCCAAGTCTATTTTTTAATTCGATTGGCTTAGACTGCTGGAATCAATAAGCTCTCACCTGTCATCTCAGCAGGGGCATCGACATTCATCAATGATAAAATAGTCGGCGCCACATCACTAAGTTTACCACCACGGCGCACTTGCAGCTTTTGCTCGCCTACGTAAATTAATGGTACATGCTCAGTAGTATGCTGGGTATGCACCTGACCACTTTCATAGTCTTGCATCTGCTCACAGTTACCGTGATCAGCAGTAATCAGCATATCACCACCAGCTGCTCGCACTGCTGACTCGATACGGCCAACACATACATCCAAAGCCTCTACCGCTTTTACCGCTGCATCAAAGATACCTGTGTGCCCAACCATATCACCATTGGCATAATTGACCACTAATACATCATACTTACCAGACTCAATCGCTTCTACTAATTTATCAGTGACTTCAGGCGCGCTCATCTCAGGCTGTAGGTCATAAGTTGCAACGTCTGGAGATGGCACTAAAATGCGGGTCTCACCCTGATACTCTTCTTCTCGGCCACCACTAAAGAAAAATGTCACATGCGCATATTTTTCAGTTTCAGCGATACGTAGTTGAGTTTTTCCTTGATCCTGCAAGTACTCTCCCAATGTATTGGCCAAAGACGTTGGGTAGTAAGCAATGCTGGTTTTTGGATTGTCAGCTAGGACATCTGAATACTTAGTTAGCATCACAAACGCCGCCAGTTTTGGCTGTTTTTGACGCGCAAATCCAGAAAACTCATGATCTGGCAATACAAACGCTTGGGCAAGCTCACGAGCGCGGTCAGCACGGAAATTCATAAAAATAAGTGCGTCGTTATCATTGACAGTATATGGCACTTCATCACGTCCAATTACGGTCGTTGGACTAACAAACTCATCAGTCTCACGCGCTTTATAAGCAGCTTGAACAGCGCCATCTGCCCGTGTCGATAGACGATCAGCTTTGCCTTCAGTAATCAGCTCATAGGCTTTTTGCACTCTATCCCAACGATTGTCGCGATCCATTGCATAGTAGCGTCCGATGATACTCGCAATCTGTACGCGGCCACCTTCGTAATGAGCATTCAATTTATTGATATAATCGCGCAGACGATTGATGTACTTATCAGCAGATTTAGGCGGGGTATCACGGCCATCTAAGAAACAATGAATAAAGACATTCTTGGCACCATGGACTAATGCTGAATGACACATACCTTCGATATGGTCTTGATGAGAATGGACGCCGCCATCAGAGAGCAAGCCCATAATATGGACATTGCCACCACGCTCATTAGCTGCTTTTACGGCATTGACCAATGCTTCGTTCTTATAAAATTCACGATTGGCAAGTTCACTTGAGATACGTGTTGAGTCCTGATAAAGAACACGCCCTGCCCCTAAGTTCATGTGACCGACTTCTGAATTACCAAACTGACCATCAGGCAAACCAACATCTTCCCCTGAAGCTGAAATAAGCCCATGAGGATATTGCTGATAAATCTTGTCTAAATTTGGCATATTAGCGGCAGCAATGGCGTTATCTTTATCTTCTTCACGATGACCAAAGCCGTCCAATATCATCAAGACATGCGGTATTTTTTTATTCTGTGCACCGTCTTGGTTATTGCTAAGCTGTGTTTTATTATTATCAATAGAGTCTGATGCTTGTTGGGTACTGGTCATATATTACCGCTCCTCGAGTGAATGAACGCCTATAATGCTGTGTAAGGGAATATAAAGCCCTCTATATTAACACACATCTTGAAATAGCTGAAAAACTGAGCATTTTTCGTGAGTTTATGAATAATTTTATAGGGTTATCTTGCGATGATTTTTCAATATAAGATAATATAAATGCGGCCAATTAACCAAGCTACGTATCAATCTGTAATTCAGACTTGCAATCACTCTTTTCATTGGTTAAGATAAAACTATTCTGAAGTGTTGGCTAGTAGATGTTTATTCCCTGAGCCGATAATGCTTTACCAGGATGTGGTACCTATTGTCTCATTGTGTATGCCTGCACCGCTTGCGGTGTATCAGGAAACCTGCAGAGATGATGACGCATCCGCCCTGAACTTCACGGTTCATGGGTCACCATCTTACAGCGGCACTTCGGTTGTTTCATTCGGTTAGTAAGTATATTTCTTATAATTTACTACCACTAAAAAGCCCCTTTCGTCATCGACGAGAGGGGCTTTTTTTATGCTTATGATTTAACTAAATAGTTATTCGTCATTAGCAGATTTAGTAATCTTTTTTACATCTTTAGGGATGTTTTTGGCAGTACCATCAACCGTAGTATGCTGTTTAAACACATCGCCAAATGGGTTTTGCTGCTGTTGACCAAATGGATTTTGACCATTCATACCACCTGCGCCACCGAACGGGTTTTGACCGCCCATACCACCAGCACCGCCAAATGGATTTTGACCGCCGCCCATTTGACCACCCATCTGCTTGGCCATCATTTCCATCATTTTCTGCTGATTATTCATGACGTAATTATTGGCCAAGTCTTTTAGCTTTTTCTGCACGGGTGGCAATACTACCAACAGCGCCATTAAATCACTAAGTACCCCAGGAATAAGCAGTAAAATACCAGCAGCTGCCATCGCGATACTCTTAATCATCGTGGTCTCTGGTGGACGCATCGCAGGGTTCATCACGCCACCAGCTTTCATTTGCTGTGCCATTGGATTAAGAGCAGCCATACCTTTGCGCATCAAAGAGATACCGATAACCGCGGCGATAATAAACCACATAAACACCCACCAACCGCTCATAAATTGAGCAAGCAAATACCACAGTAGCATCTCGATAATAAACCAAACGATGGCTATACCAACTATCTGACCCATAAAGTGTCGTCCTATAAAATAAAAACCAATAAATTGAGCGCCATGAAAATTAAAATGGCTAACATATGATGTATATGGGGATTGGTTGCTATACTATCAAACTTAAGGCTAATTTTTAAGCCATATAGTCGGTACAATATAATTTGGCTACAAGGAAGACAAACGTTAGTGCTACTAGCAGTAGGCTAAGCGAGTCTGACTCCGTATCCAATTTATATTGTATTGAATATAAAATGACAGGTAAGTAAGACGGAATATTATGGCAATTATTATAGGCATTGACCCAGGGTCACGCATGACCGGTTATGGGATAGTACAGCAGACAGGTGACAAGCTGACCTATATCGATGCAGGGACGATTCGCACAGATACTAAAGAGATGCCTGAACGCCTCAAGCGTATCTTTAATGGACTAACCCGTATCACACAGCATCATTTAAAATACGCAGACGAGCCTATCTATACAGCGATTGAGCAAGTATTTATGGCAGAAAACCCTGACTCTGCACTTAAGCTTGGGCAAGCACGAGGTGCAGCGATTGCAGCGATGGTTGCACTAGATTTAGAAGTGTCAGAATATACGGCTCGGCAGATCAAACAAGCCGTCTGTGGCTATGGAGCGGCGGCCAAAGAACAAGTACAAGAGATGGTCTGCCGGATATTAGCGTTAGAAGTTGTACCGCAACAAGATGCTGCCGATGGTCTTGCCTGCGCCATCTGTCATGCTCACTCAAGCCATTCAATGAACAAACTGATATTGAATAGCGCTATGCGTGGTCGCGGTGCTTCCAAGAAAAAAGGCCGTTGGCGCTTGACTGAAGAAGATTTGGGTAACTTACGTTAAAGATCAGCGTTAAAATAGCTAGGTGTTAGAGCAAACAATCGTCAAAATAGATAACCAGTAAATTAGACATCCCATAAAAAACACGCGCTATTAGACGCGTGTTTTTTATGACTATGAGCATTTCAAATGCTCAAACTATAATAGACTACTCTACAACTAAACTTTCAATCACAGCATCTAATATATAAGCATACTTTTCATCAGCAGTATCATCTTTAGTTGGCTCATTAGTCTCTGATAGTTCATTGATGTTTAGCGGATAGCGTTGTAAGCGTAACACCTCTTCGTGTTTGCTATCATGCTGATAGCCATCGATTTCACCAACGAATACTCGCCACTGTCCTTCGTGAGTTTTGATGCCTTGATCATTATAAGTAATAGGCTTAATTTGTAGACATTGCTCAGAGTTACCTGCTTCGCAAGGTACAGTTTCGGAGTTTACTGCCCAAAATACTGTTTCACCCTTACTGTTGTATTTCGCTTGCGCAGTAAGCCTACCATTCCAAACCAGAGTCACATCATCGTCAGTAAACTGGGTCAATACTGGGTTATCACCTTGATCAATTTTGAACTCACTACTGCCCTGCATCAACGTATTTAAGGTGTTTTCTGCCACGTCTAAATCGCCACAAGACATTTTTGTACTCATACCTTCTTCAGTAGTTAAGGTATGCCCTTTTAACTGGTAGCCAGCACTAATCGTATTACAGCCTACGCTATAGCTTAGCGTATCTTGCCCTTGATATTGGTTGAATGCAAGCGTTACCTGACTGTTGATATTCGCAAATTCAGCTATAGGTTGTTCATTGGCGTCGACTGCATTTACTAACGTCCAACGATGATGAGATAAGGTGGTCGTCAGCTTTTCTTGAGCGGTTAACTCAACAGGTTCTGATTCGTCTGATGTAGAGCTCATACTAGATACCAGACCTTCACTTACGGCTGAGTCTGTCATCTCGCCAGCTTCAGCACCCTGCGATGTATCATTTTCGCTAGACGCCGCTTCTTTTTGACATGCACTTAGCATCAGGCTAACTGCCATCATACTGGGTAATAGCAGTAATTTTAACGTTGGCTTATTTCGGCTACCTACCATATTACATACCTCTTAGTAAGCTTGTACAACTTATCTCGCGTACCATCTATATTTTAAAAAAACTATTCCTCTTAAATGAACAATTTAAAAACATAACTAATATAACTAAGCTAGATTAACCACTATAACCTTGGCACTATTAACCTATGTAACGAAATGTTGATTTTTATTATATTTCATAAAAAAACAGCTAACGATTGAGGTTAGCTGTTTTGCTTTATAGCGATCAATTTACCAAATAGGTTAATAGATAAGTTTCATGACTTAAACTATTTTTCTAGAACCTTTTAGTCATTCACACTCGCAGGTTTAGCTTTAGCCATATTTTTAATACTAAAACGTTCGTTCATCTTTTGATAAAAACGAGATAGGTTTTCGCCTTGCTCATTAGGATTAATTTTCAATACTTTACCAAAGTCCAAGCTGAGATATAGCACGATATCCGCAAAACTTAATTGCTCACCTACTAGGTATTCACGACCTTCTAGTATCGTCTCAAAATACGCCATGGCTTTGACCGCACGAGCAATTGATGGTGCGACGAACTCTGGCACTTGCTCAACACGTTGTGCTTTAGATGGATGACTGTGCTGAAACGCGAGCATCAAGTTATACATCACTTCAAACTCTGCAACACGGCGCATAGAACAAACTTGCGCACGCTGTACCACATCATTACCCATGACCGAACGCTCACCGTAAACACGATCTAGATACTCACAAACTGCCTGCGAATCATTCAATACAGTACCATCATCTAAGGTCAAAACAGGTACGGTCTGCATCGGATTCATTTGCGTAAATGCTTCTGACATTTGCTCATTTGCCGCAAAATCAATGTCTATCACATCCACATCATCCATGTCATCGACATCGATACCTTTTGAAGCCAATAAGATAAGCGCTTTACGCGGATTGGGCGCTGTACGGGTAATATATAGTTTTTTCATAGCAAACTCCTTGTAAGAATGATTGGACAGCGATTTGACGCTGATACGCTTTATTATGGTTATTGTACTGATAAGCACAAATATTGATACGCTATACCACAGTTATAGCCTAATCTGGCCATCATGGCAAAGTGTTATTAATCATAAAATGTAAATAAATAAAGCCCCATAACCTTGAGTCATGGGGCTTTATTTATTTACATTTATACATCAGTCTAATTATTTGTTTGGTGCAGGTGTGGTACGTAGATACGGCTTAATCTCTTTGTGTCCTTTTGGATATTTTGCAGCGATATCTTCATTTTTCACACTTGGTGGAATGATCACATCGTCGCCATCTTTCCAGTCTACAGGTGTCGCAATGTTATACTCATCCGACAACTGTAGTGCGTCAATTACGCGGATAATTTCATCAAAGTTACGGCCACAGCTAGCAGGGTATGTCAGCGTTAGACGGATTTTTTTGCTTGGATCAATGATAAAGACGCTGCGTACTGTATGAGTGCTATCGGCATTAGGATGCATCATGTCATATAGCTCAGCGACCTCTTTATTAGGATCAGCGATGATTGGGAAGTTCATATCTGTGCCTTGAGTCTCACCAATATCGCTCGCCCACGCTTTGTGATCTTCTAGGCTATCAACAGAAATACAAATCGGCTTTACATTGCGCTTTTGGAACTCGCCATTCAGTGCAGCGGCGCGACCAAGCTCAGTGGTACATACTGGCGTGAAATCTGCTGGATGCGAGAAGAAAACGACCCAATGATCACCTGCCCACTCATGAAAATTGATGTCACCTTCTGTGGTTGTAGCGTCAAAATTTGGTGCGGTATCACCTAAACGTAAATGTGCCATGCTTGATTCCTTAGCTATGTGAATGAACGCTTATATCGACACGTCGGCCTCGCGTTCTATTATTATCATCGACGTGCTCAGCTATCAAATATAACATAAAGCACATCCGTAAAAACTGAATTTATCTTAACAAACTGGTTATGAATGTCTTGTGACGGATTGTCATGCGGTTATTCCGTTTACCACTAAGCGGAATAGTAACTGCTTTGATAGTTAACTAAACTACCATACCCGCATCCCATAAACAAAACTCGCCAAACTTGCCTTTTTTGCTAGTACCACCAGCTGCACGTCCCGCATCAGTCAATACCAACTCACTATCCTGCGCTTCTAAATAGCCCGCTGCAAGCAACTTATCATTTAACTCTTGGGTCTTAAAGCCCAATTCCTTAGCAAGCTTGGCCGTGGTCAGTTTAGAATAGTTAGGTGTGGCTTCTGTCGTAGAGGTAGAGGTAACGGTTGAATGAGAAGTGATATTTACTGCTTTAACGTTATGTTCAGGCTTACTCTCCGTTTCGGTCACCTTCTCAAGGGACATTCTGACTTCATCACTGATACGAATGATGCGCTGCGCTTCTTCGTAAGTATCGGCATACAGTTTGGCATCGTCATTACGATAAATCAGCACGCCCATCTCGTTATTATTGACTTGGCTAAATTCGTAAAGGTTCAAGCTAGTGATAATGCATTCATTTTCATTCAGGTAGCATTTCGCATGCAAGTTTTTGCAAAAACTGGTACGAATGAAGGTCAGGTTTTTGAGCCAATTTATCTCTTCTGGGTGTAAATCATTTTTGCCATAGACAATGCGAATGTCGATTTTTAGGCGATTACGGTCTTCTAATAGCTCTTTAATACGCTCATTAAGCTTCAGATATGGGCTAATGATAATCAACCTATCAGAAGCATTTTTAATCAACTCTTCTAGATGATAAGTCGTCCCACTACTGTTTAGAAACTTTGCCATTCTTATTTCCTCAAATCTTATTATGCTTAACTTTATAACTGCACATAATAACTGCACATAAAAAAGCCCATTCCTAGCGTACTAGAAATAGGCTAACTTGCAAACTACTATTGTTCAGTATTATTTCAAAATATCCATTTGGATAAGGATACTTTTAAATACTAAGCCAACATAAATTAAGCTGGCTTATAACTATCACGTAAGCTAACGATTTGGTTAAATACTGGCTTATCCGTGCTGTGATCTTCGCTGTCAGAGATGAAGTAACCTTCACGCTCAAACTGGAAACGCGTGCCAGCATCGGCACTGACCAAAGATGGCTCAACTACTGCATTTAGCTCAGTGAGCGAGTTCGGGTTTAGCGCTTGATGAACATCAGCGACGCCACTTGGGTCCTCAGCACTGAATAGCTGCTCATACATGCGGACTGTCGCTGGCACACCTTGACTGGCTGATACCCAATGAATCACGCCTTTGACCTTGCGCCCTTCAGGGTTGTTACCCAAAGTAGCAGGGTCAATCGTCGCTTTTAGCTCAACGACATTACCATTTTCATCAGTGATATGCTCAGTGACGGCTAACACATAGGTGTTACGTAGACGAATCTCTGGCTTTTCTGGAGAGAGACGCTTGTAGCCTGCTGGCGGTTCAATCTCGTAATCACCTTGGTCAATGTATAGCGTTTCGGTAAATGGAATTTCACGCTCACCCATATCGACGTTAGGATGGTTCGGCTGAGTCAACCAAAGCGTCTGAGTCGTATCATCAAAACGCGCATTGACGCTATCGGCTTTTTGAGATTCCCAGCTGCTGACCGCTTCGCTAAAGTTAGTGATAGTCACTTTTAATGGCTTTAGCACTGCCATACCGCGACCGGTAGTCGTCTCTAATGACTGACGAACGCTAAATTCCAATAAGCGGAAATCAACCACGCTATCCGCTTTGGTCACGCCCACACGCTCACAAAAATCACGCAAGCCCTCTGGCGTATAACCACGGCGACGCATGCCAGCGACGGTCGGCATACGTGGATCATCCCAACCGCTTACGATACCTTCATCTACCAGCTGCTTGAGCTTACGCTTACTGGTCAATGTGTGATCAACGTTTAAGCGACTAAACTCGTACTGATGCGGTGGTACGTCAAAACCGATTTTTTCGATAACCCAGTCATAAAATGGACGATGATCTTCAAACTCAAGGGTACACAACGAATGAGTAATTCCTTCTAACGCATCCGAGAGCGGATGAGCAAAGTCATACATCGGATAGATACACCATTTGTCACCAGTTTGGTGATGCGCTTGATGCATAACGCGATAGATGACAGGGTCACGCAAGTTCATATTTGGGCTGGCCATATCAATCTTAGCGCGCAAAATAGCCTTACCTTCAGCGTATTTACCTTCTTTCATATCATTGAAAAGCGCTAGATTTTCTTCGACGCTGGCATCACGCTGCGGAGATGGCGTACCTGCCTCATTGAATGAGCCACGGTTTTCTTTAATTTGCTCAGGCGACTGTAAATCAACATAAGCATCACCTTGCTCAATCAACTGGATTGCCCATGCATGTAGTTGGTCGAAGTATCCTGACGCATGATGCGCCTCGCCTGCCCACTCAAAACCAAGCCATTTGACATCGTTTTCGATATTATCGATGAAATCTTGCTTTTCTGCGGTTGGGTTGGTGTCATCAAAACGCAGGTTGCACACACCGCCGAACTCTTTGGCCACACCAAAGTTTAGGCAGATAGACTTTACATGACCTAAATGTAAGTAACCATTTGGCTCAGGCGGAAAGCGCGTTACAATTTGCTGGTATTTTTGCGCATTGACATCGTCACGAATGATATTACGAATAAAATCGTTTTTTGGTTCATCTTTTTGTGCATTGTTGCTTGAGTGATCACTCATCGGGCATTGCTCCTAACGCAAATTGTCAATTCATGGTGCGTGTCATCACGCATCACAAAACGTTCAAACTAAAATATTAAAATAAAATGGGGATATAAAAACTCAGATCATGCGACCGCATTATCAAAAATGGGTAAAGTTGCGTTATTCTATCAGGTTTCACAAACGCATTAACAGCCTGATACATGACACGGGATAAAAAAGCCGTTAGACTACCCGTAACTTTTTAACCACCAACTTTTTAACCACCACTTGACAGCGTCATTTAAGGCGCTGCAATCAAAAAGGAATATCTCATGGTAGACATGCCACCAGTAGTAGAACTTGAAACCAATATGGGTGCGATCGTTATCGAACTCAACGAAGAAAAAGCACCAAAGACCGTAGAAAACTTTCTAAACTATGTAAAATCTGGTCAATATGACGGTACGATTTTCCATCGCATCATTGATGGCTTCATGATTCAAGGCGGCGGAATGGACGCTGAGATGAATGAAAAACCAACCAATGCACCAGTTGAGAACGAAGCTGACAACGGTCTAAAGAATAACAAAGGTACGATTGCTATGGCACGTACCCAAGATCCGCATTCAGCAACCAGCCAGTTTTTCATTAACGTAAAAGACAATGATTTCCTAAACCACTCTGGCAAAAACATGCAAGGTTGGGGTTACACCGTATTTGGTAAAGTAACAAGCGGTATGGACGTTATCGAAAAAATGCGCGGCGTACCAACAGGTCGTTTCGGTATGCATGCTGATGTACCAAAAGAGCCAGTTGTTATCACTTCAGCGACCATCGTTTCTGAATAACGATTGTTTCTAAAAAAAGTATTGCCACAGCTACCTAGGTACATAGCGTTACCAAGGTAGCGACTGTTATAAGGACAAAGATAAATGCAAAGTTTTAATCACTTAATCACGACCCGCCCTCATCAGGTGCGGCAAGTATTGATTAGCGATTTGCATTTATCGTTCGATGAGCCTGCCTTAGTGCAGGCTTTTTTGGCGCTGCTTGATGACTGTCTCGCCCTGCCAGCGCTCAAACGCCTATTTATATTGGGTGATTGGTTTGAGGTCTGGCTGGGCGATGATATGTATCTGTCCCTATTAAAAGAGAAAAAGTCAGAGGATGAGCAAAAAGCGCATTGGCTGACAACGCTTATCGTCAAGCTCAAGCAGTTACGTATCAATGGATGTGAGATATTGGTCATGCATGGCAATCGTGATTTTCTGTTAGGTCAGCCGTTTTGTAACCTGTTCGGTGGTGAGCTAATCAACGAGCCGTACACTTTGCCTGTTGGTCAGCAGAATTATCGCTTAGAACACGGTGATGCGCTCTGTACTGATGATAAAAAATATCAGTTCTTTCGCAAAATCATGCGCAATCGTTTAACCCAGTGGTATCTGCTTAATAAGTCACTAGAAAAACGCTTAGCCATCGCAGACAACATGCGTAAAAAAAGCCAGCAGAATAATGCGAACAAAGCTGCGCATATCATGGATGTGAATGATAAAGCCGTACGTCAAGCCATTACTAATAGTGATGCCTTATTGCACGGACATACTCATCGTCCCGATATACATCAAGCGACCGCTGATAAAAAACGCTATGTGCTTGGTGACTGGCGCTTATTAGATACCGACACACGCCAACCTAAAGTAAGCGCTGTGATTGGCGCAGTGACAGGCGACGAGCATTCAAATGACAAGACTGAGTTTGGATTGTTTGAGTTTAAAGCGCTGACGTAATACATAGTATCTAAAAATATCTCCTAAACATAAAAAGGGTCTGTTGATAGTTCAACAGACCCTTTTTATGTCTGCCACACTAGCTTCTCAAACTGCTTTGCAATCCAATATCTTGCTAGCTCGTCTCTAACTTTAAGGTATCAATTTAAAGAAATGCTGACGATAATGTTTAAGCTCACGAATAGAATCACGAATATCATCTAGGGCCAAATGACTACCACCTTTTTCGAAGTTTCTTAAGATATCAGGACGCCAGCGGAAACAAAGCTCTTTGATTGACGACACATCAAGGTTGCGATAATGGAAGAAGCGCTCAAGCTCTGGCATTTGGCGCGCCATAAATCGACGATCTTGGCAGATAGAGTTGCCACACATAGGTGACTTACCACTATCAACCCATTTATTCAAAAATTTAATGGTTTCAGCTTCGGCTTCAGCCAATGTCACGGTACTACGGCGCACACGATCGACTAGTCCTGACTGACCATGTTGCTTGGTATTCCAGTCATCCATTTTATTTAAGATTTGATCCGACACCTTGATAGCAAACACAGGCCCTTCGGCAAGCACATTCAAATCTTCGTCAGTGACGACAGTGGCAATCTCGATAATCTCATCGTTTAAGGTATCAAGTCCGGTCATTTCTAAATCAATCCACACCAGCCCTTTTTTGCCTTGATTTTTGATTTTAATCTTGTTGGGATGGTCACCGGTAGTCATACAATATCCTATGGTCAATAAATTTTGAGACGATTTTAAAAAACAATTTTGAAAAAACGTATTACGAGTAAATACCCGTGCTCAGACAGCATTGCAATGCGTTAATCGGTTGGTAAAATCCACAAAGAAGCTAAATATTACAAAACCACTGTCTGCCGCAGACGCTTTAGGCTGTATGTTAGCAAATTTTCACGCTACACTTAGCAATATTTTTATAATAGGTTAAACACCCATGGCATTAATCCGGCAACGCAAACTGACTAAACAACAGATTCGTCGCATCGACAAACAGCAATTGTTAAGTCAAGACAGTATCGATGATAGCTTGATGGATGGCGTGGTCATGGCGCATTACGGTAAGCAATTAGAGGTACAGGTTACTAGTCTACCTGCTGTGATACCGGTACAGCCGGAAGTGGCCCCTGATGATCCTGAGCCTTTTTGGCAGACGCTTGAGTTGGGCGACATCTGGCGCTGCCATGTGCGCACCAATCTACCAATGCTAGCCGCAGGTGACCAAGTGCGTTGGAATGCCGACTCTAATACTGGCTTTGGCCGTATCGAATCCGTCAAACCACGTACGTCACTGGTCTCTCGTCCTGATCGCTACCATAAGCTCAAGCCTGTCGCCGCCAATGTCGATATTCTCGCCATTGTCTTTGCCCCATTGCCTGCCGCTGCACCAACCCTGATCGATCGCTATCTGGTGGTGTGCCATCATGCAGGAGTCAAACCACTGTTGGTACTCAACAAAGCCGATTTATTAGCACAAGAAAATGGCGTCGATACCAATGAGTTACTAGCACAATACGCAGCACTTGGGTATGAGAGTGTCTTAACCTCAGTAGACTGTCCTGAAAACGTCGCCGAGAGTGATGAGCAAGAAGGCCTTGATGAGCTAAAACGCTATATAGATAAAAAGCTGGTTATCTTTGCCGGACAATCTGGCGTCGGGAAAAGTAGCCTTATCAATGCCCTACTCCCTGAGTCTGGCCAAAGCGTCAATATCATCTCGCAAAACTCTAAGCTTGGTCAACATACCACTACCACTAGCCGCTTATTACCATTCAAACCAGACGACCTAACCCAAGGCGGTATCGTTGATACACCAGGTATTCGTGAGTATGGTATCTGGCACCTTACCCCTGACGATATCATTTCAGGCTTCGTTGAGCTGGCACCATTAGCCGGTGACTGCCAATTTCGTGATTGTCGCCACACCCATAACAGCAAAGGCTGTGCATTATGGGAAGCTGTGGCTGACGGTACCGTATTGCAGCGCCGCGTCGAAAACCTCGTCACGCTACGAGAAGAGGCAGATACCAAGCCTTATTAGTCGCGGCCTTATTAATAGATATCTTGATTAGGCTCACTGGTAAAATAGCGGTGCAATTATCGCCCGTTTACTATAGATGACCTTATCGGTATAATAGCGCCTTGTTCAATATCATTGGGCTGGCTTCTCAGCCTAATAGAACACTTATTTTTTTGGAGGTATGGTTTGGATCGTGCGCTGGAATTTGTGGGCAACCACCCGTTTTTATTTGGTATATTAGCCGTACTTGCTATCCTGTTTTTTACCATTGAAAACAAACGTAGCGGCAGAAAAATATCGCCCAACACCCTTGGCATGATGGTCAACTCTCAAAACGCGCAGCTGATCGATATCCGCGCAAAAAAGAAGTTTGAATCAGGCTATATTCAAGGCAGCCGCAACATACCTTTCACTGATCTCAAAGACCGCTTGGAAGAGATTCGTGCGATTGAGCAGCCAGTGATTATCATCTGTGACATGGGCGTACAAGCAGGCGCTGCGATTCAGATGATTGGTAAAGATAGTGTCTATCGCTTAGAGGGCGGTGTTGGTGGCTGGCAAGGTGCTGGCATGCCATTGGTTGGTATAAAAGATGCCAAATCAAAGACTAAAGGTAAGACAAAGCCTAGTCTAAGCAAATAGTAGGTTTGCTTAGACACAGTTCTTGGTTAGTGTTTACTACTACCTGACTGAAGATCGTAAAATAAAAAGACACCTCTTGATAAGGTGTCTTTTTTTATGCGGCACTTATAAGGTAGCAAAGTTAAGGTGGCAAATATAATGCTGTGAAGCGTTTTAAACTGGGACGGCTTGAATTTGTCATGCTCATCCCCACTTTAGTAATGAGCATAATCAAATACATTTGCAATTTACTCATTGATAACAGATTCTACCAACTCTTAGACTATGATAATTTATCACGCTATCTATAATAGAGCTGTTATCTCATAAATTTATAAATAAGGATTTACCATGACTGTACCTGTTAAAGTTTATACCACGCCTATCTGCCCATATTGCTCAAACGCCAAACAACTACTAAAAACCAAAGGCGTTGATTATGAAGAAATCGGCATGCACGACATGAGCAGCGAAGAGCGTCAAGCATTGATGAAAAAAACCAATAACTACCGCACTGTGCCACAAATCTTTGTTGGTGAAACCTTTGTCGGTGGTTTTGATGAGCTAAATCAAATGAACCAGCAAGGCAAACTTGACGAGCTATTAGCAGGTTAATCTGCTACCTTCCTTTATGTCTATCTTTACCTATGTAAAGATAGACATAGGTGGGTTTGAGAAACAGTAGTAAGAAGTAGTGAGAAAAAATATCGAGACTTAATTTCGATTTATATTACAATGAACTTTTATTAAAATGACATTTTGTCCCATTATTTGATTCAATTTTAGAGGATTTATCATGGCTGAAGAACAAGCACAACCACAATTGGCACTAGAACGCATCTATGTAAAAGATATGTCACTTGAAGTACCGGGCGCTGGTGTGTTCACAAAAGAGTGGAACCCAGAGCTTGATATCAACTTATCTAGCAACGCTGAGAAGTTAGATGATGATCATTATCAAATCATCCTAACGGTAAGCGTTACGGCCAAAAATGCTGAAGAAGCGGCTTTCATCGCTGAAGTGCATCAAGCAGGTATCTTCTTACTAAAAGACATTCCAGAAGATCAAATTGGTCAAATATTAGGCGCATACTGCCCTAATGTGCTGTTCCCATATGCTCGTGAAGTCATCAGTGACATCGTGACTCGTGGTAGCTTTCCACAATTGCTACTAGCACCTGTCAACTTTGATCAAGCTTACGCACAAAGCCAGCAACAAGCGCAAGTTGGCGCTGAAGGTAATGCATAAGTTTTAAATTAGAAATATGCTAACGTTGTGAGTAGCATGTTTTGATAGAAAGGCCGTTTACTTATGATGAGTAAACGGTTTTTTTGTGGATGTTTTTTCATTAGACACAAAATCATCAGCCATAAAAAAACCCTGCTGCTAAACAGGGTCTTCAATGACTGTATCGATTAGCTAAAATCGATAACTAGCCTTTTAGTGCAGACAAAATTTGCTGCTTAACATCATCAATGCCTTGCGTGCCATCAAATTTATCATAGTTAGGCGCATCATCACCTTCTTTGGCTTTATCTTGATAAAAGCCAACCAATGCTGATGTTTGCTCATGATAAGTAGACAGACGGTCGCGGATGGTCGCTTCTTGGTCATCTTCACGCTGGAGAAGCGCTTCACCAGTCACGTCATCAATACCTTCTTGCTTAGGTGGATTGTGATCAACATGATAAACACGGCCTGAGCCTGGGTGCTGGCGACGACCAGATAAGCGACTGACGATTTCATCATCAGGTACACTAATTTCAATCACATGATTGATAGCGACATCAGCATCTGCAAGTGCTTGCGCTTGAGGAATAGTGCGCGGAAAACCATCCAAAATACAACCATTGACACAATCAGGCTTAGCAATACGCTCTTTCACTAGGTTGATAATGAGGTCATCAGAAACCAAACCGCCAGCATTCATAATATCCTTGGCTTTTTTGCCAAGCTCGCTGCCTTCTTTGATTGCTGCACGCAGCATGTCGCCAGTTGATATCTGCGGAATGTCATATTCTTTAGAAATAAACTGGGCTTGGGTACCTTTACCAGCACCTGGTGGACCTAGCAAAATAATACGCATCATTACACGATTCTCCTTAATAAATAGGATTTTTTGGGACTAATAAAACTCAGGGATTGGTTGATTGCAAGGCTACCTTACATTGTGGCCTTGCAAAGCTCAAGTATTTTCATTATTGATGTGATAAGTTGGCATGACTTATCTGTTCATACATGGTCAATTTAGGATAAAAAGTAGTAGTATTGACTACGTTTGGAGTGCCCATTTATATATCTGGGTTCACTTCACATCTCTATCAAATTAGAACAATCATAGCACTGCTGCTCGCGTCCGTACTGAGCAACAGCGTCTATATAATAAATACCATTAGTATCAGGTATTTATAATCCTACTATGACTATGGCACTTGCTGATTGATTTCCACGTTGACCTGATTTTGTTCTGCGCTGATGACCACGGGGTTACCAGAGAGGTCGCCTGACTCTGCGGTAGCGTTGCCACTGTGGCTGATACGAGCGATGACCGCTAACTGTACTTTATCAGAACGAGCCGATCCTAGGGTACGCTCTGGCATCATAGCATCAAGATCACTTAGGCTAATAACAGCTTCGCCTTGTTTGATATTGCTAATCGGTAGACGCTTAGCAGCAAATGGTGGACCACCTTTCACGTCACGTATCGCTACAAACAGCGTATCGTCAGCTTTTACCAATGGTAACAGACTAGCATTAATTTTGACTGTCACTTCGACGCCTTCAGAGGCTTGCTGCTGCTGCATGATTACATTAGCACTAAGCTCATCTAGACTTGATAGCGCTTGCGTATGATCACCTGGTTTGGCCGCGATACTGTCACGCAGACGTTTAATCCAACCTTGCGCTTGATCGAAGTTACTAGCACGTGCTTCACCCATCGCCATAAGCATTTGTGCGCCTTCATGCTCTGGGTTTTTAGTCAATATGTTTTCTAACACTCGGCGGCTATTGGCATCTAACTGACCTTTATTAGCAAAGAAACTAATCTGCGCATAAGTGGTCGCAATTTCTTCGTTATCAGGTGATAGACGATAAGCGCGCGACAAAGCCTCTAACGCCGAATCAGTCGCCTCTAATGACAAGAACAGCTCTGATAGGCGCATCCAGCGATTGTAGTCACTGGCATGACGATAGACGTTAGTCTGCATAGCACTAATCAGCTGATTGCCATCTTCAATTGCCCAAGCAGGTGGCTGATCGATTCTACCTGTCAGTAAGTCATCCGCCACTTGACCGACTTTGTCCTCAGCAGCCCACAGCTCAAAGACAGGTGTGCGATCACCGACCATCAGATATGCCATGGCGGTCAATACAGGTACCCAAACCATAATAATCAATCGGCTTTTGATACCAGGCGTAACCATCGGTGACACTTCACGCTGAGCATCCAAAAGCTGACGCTCAAGCTCAAGCTTTTGGTTTTGATAGTGATGGTCATCAATGATACCACTGTCTTTGTCTGTTTTCAGCTCTGCTAGTCGCTCACGAAACACAGCAACGTTGATATCCAGCAGTTGATTGTCCACAGGCTTACTATGCGAACGCGGTGCTCTTAACCACGGCTTAATGGTGATAACACCCAATAGTAGAGCGACAAGTAAACTTAGCGCAATAAATAAGCCAACAGTAGAAAATATGGTCATTTTTTGCCCCCAAGGCTTGTAGTGTCGTCTTCGTCATCGTTATTGGCTCGTGACAATAAGCGAGCAAGTTCTGCTTTTTCAGCGGCAGACAACGCTTTGACATGGTTGTCTACTGCTACACCACTCTCGCCGCTGGCAACAAGCTGACGGCGTTTACTTTGCCAAAACCAACCGACCAATAAAACGAGCAATAATAATGGTGGGAAAAACCATAAGATCCATGTTGAAGGACGTACTGGTGGCTTATAACTGATAAAGTCGCCATAACGCTCTTGCATATAGGCTCGAATTTCGCCATCACTACGACCATCTTTTATCAAATCATAGGTTTTTTGCTTTAAGTCTTGGGCAATGGGTGCATCAGACCCTGCCAAATTTTGGTTTTGGCATTTTGGGCAGCGCAGCTCTTCGATGAGACCGCGATACTGGGCTTCTTGTTGCACAGAGTCAAAATCATAGACATCAATGGCAGCAAAGCTTGCCATGCTGAATAGACAGGCGATAAACAAGCTTGCTAACTTTATGGTCGCCTTTCTTATTTGGTAGGCTATCATTTGCACGCCTCCGCAACTTGGCTCGGATCTGGACTGACCCCATTATTACTAGCGTCATTGAGCACCATCAAGCAAGGCGTGATACGACTTTGCCAATTGCTCTCATTGATCTCACCGATGATATGCTGACGAATAATCCCATCTCCATCGACGATGAAAGTCTCAGGTGCACCGGTCAGACCTAAGTCAAGAGCGAACTGCCCTGACAAATCCTGAATAGACATAGAGAACGGGTCGCCACCGCGATTCAGATACCCTAACGCATCACCAATATCATCTTTGTAGTTTACGCCCACCAAGTTAACACCGCGCTCTTCTAGTTTCATTAGAAAAGGATGCTCAATGATACAAGTTGGACACCAAGAGCCCCAGATATTCATGAGGAATGGCTTATCTGGCAAGTTGTCATTGGTCATGATACGACTGGTATCTGATAATAATGGCAGCTCAAAGTCAGGTACTGGACGCTCAAGTGCTGTATTGGTCACGATATCAGTCGGCTTGCCCAAACGCATATAGAGCATAGCGACCAAACCAATAAAAATAACCAGAGGAATCAAAAACCCAATTTTAAGTTTTTTCTTAGTTTTTACTTTATTGCTGCTTGCAACTTTAAGGTCGCTGACAGATTCTTGCTGAGCTTTTTTATCAGATTCATTGTTTGAGGTAGTCATATTAACGCTCCCCTATCTTTGTAGCTGACGTATCCAAATCTGCAACCGTCGCAAAGCCTGATTTTTTGGCCGCGATTTGCGCAGGTGTTTTGGTTTTTTTGATACGGTAACGATTGTCTAGCATGCTGAGCAATGCACCGAACGCCATGATAAGCGCACCCAACCATATCCAGCGGATAAGCGGTTTGACATAGATACGGAAAGCCCATTCATTGCTATCTGCGGTAATCGGCTCACCAAGTGCTACGTACACATCACGCATCAGATTGGCATCAATCGCAGCTTCTGTCATTGGCATCATACTGATAATATAGTTACGCTTTTCAGGATATAACGTGGTCACTTCTTGACCGTCTTTGCTCACCGATACTTCGGCTTGGGTGGCGTCAAAGTTACTGCCTTTTACTTCACTAAAACCTTTTACCGTAAAGTCATAGCCTTGCACATTGACACTGTCATTAGGCCCTAATGCCACATCGCGCTCAATGCTCAACGTACTGGTAAATGCCACACCGATAACTGCAATGATGACACCAATATGAGCGGTCTGTTGACCCCAGTAGCTTAGACGCAACTGACGTAAGCCATTTAAACGACTTGGTGCATTTTTGGTTTTGTCTTTGAAATCGACAACCATCCATAACAACACCCAAAAGCTCACGGCCAATGTGACACCGATATTTAGCATCACTGATGGACTGGTGAAATACGTGATAATAGCGGCCAATACCAAACTGCTCACCGCAATGACCATGCCAGCGCCCAATAATGGGCGGCTGTCTTGTTTCCAGCGGATATTAGAGCCCATACCCATCGCCACCAGTAGCAGCCATGTCAACGGCACAAATAGGGCGTTAAAGTATGGAGGGCCAACAGATACCTGACCTAAGTTAAAGGCATCAGCAATAATAGGATATAGCGTACCAAGTAGTACCACTAAGGTTGAAATGAGAATAATGACGTTGTTAATCACCAAAAATGATTCACGTGAGATGAGTCGATACTGACTCTCGACCGTCAAACGCCAACCACGTACAGCAAACATCAACAGACCACCGCCGATAATCACACCTAAAATGGCTAGAATCACTAACCCACGCGTTGGATCAGCGGCAAACGAATGCACTGAGGTGATGACACCTGAACGTACTAAGAACGTACCAAGCAAACTCAGCGCAAAAGCAAAAATCGCTAGCATGATTGTCCATGCTTTAAATACGCCGCGTTTTTCGGTGACAGCAAGTGAATGTAGTAGCGCCGTCCCTGCCAACCATGGCATCAATGAGGCGTTCTCTACTGGATCCCAGAACCACCAACCGCCCCAGCCAAGCTCATAATAAGCCCACCATGAGCCAAGCGCGATACCAACTGTTAAGAAACCCCAAGCAGCCAATGCCCATGGACGCGACCAACGTGTCCATACCGCATCCAAACGCCCTTCCCACAGTGCTGCCATACAAAACGCAAATGGCACCACCATACCCACGTAACCCATATAAAGCATCGGCGGGTGAATAATCAAACCAAAATCTTGCAATACAGGGTTTAGATCCGCGCCATCAACAGGTAGGTTGGGTAATGTGCGATCAAACGGCGATGAGGTAAAGATAAGCATCGCTAGCATCATCATCTGCACGCCTGCCAATATCACTAGCACTCGCGCACGCATCGACAACGGCAACCCACGACTAAAGTAAGAGACCAGCGCACACCAAGTGGCCATGATGGTCATCCAAAGCAGCAGCGAGCCTTCATGCCCGCCCCATGTCGCAGATAGCTTGTAGTACCAAGGCAGCAATGTATTGGAATGCTGAGTGACATAGACGAGGCTAAAGTCGTTATAATAAAAGCCTGCCATCAGCGCAGCAAATGAGGTAATCATTGCCGCAAATTGCGCCCATGCCAGACTTGGCGCCAAACGCTGCCAAGCGACGTGGTCACGCATGACGCCAATGGTTGGTAGTACCACCTGCAAAATCGCCAATATAAAAGCGGCCAGCAAGGCAAAATAACCCAATTCTGTGATTAACATACGGTCTAACCTTGTTTACCTTGGATACAATTAAGGATTCACCGATGGCATTGCTAGCCACTGGCAAACGCTAATAGTCCTTTATGCGGTCATAGTTTACGGTTAAAAACTGAGGTTTCAATTGCTGTAGAAGCACATAAAACCCGCTACTATCATTGTGACGTATCAATATGAATGATTGATACAAAATGCTTATCTGTTGTTAATTTTACATTTTTTTAGTTATTCAAAGCTTATTCAACACAGCCATTCATGACTAATTAAAAACACTTATTGATGCATTATTGCATCGAGGGGAAAAATACTAACACTAAATGCAACCAACCTGCTAGAAAACCAGTCAAACCGCCCAAAACAATCAATGTCATTTCATCCTCTCGGAAAGCTGGACGTAACAGATTTTGAAACTCATTTGGCGTGAGCGCACGTATTCTATCGCGAAACAGCCCAAATATCTTACTGGCTCGGCTCTCATTTAGCTCAGGATCTCGCAGTGGTACCATCGTTGCGACAATAGACTTATCGATAATGGTATTTTTGAGTTGTCCATAATCACGGCGTCCCAATCCCACACGTAATGTCGTACTAATCACTGGTGACTCTAGCACCGTATATAGATGTGACTTCATCAAATCACGTGTTTGCGCTGAGCGATCACCATACATCATCTCATTCATGATATTTTCTAGAGTGACCAAATCTTTTACCACAATCTCAGCAAAAACCTCAGAAACTTCCTCTTGGCGCTTCATAAAGCCGCCTTGCAAACGATACTTTGCGATATGCGGTATGACGGGTTTAATAAATGGAAAGCGACTCTGCACCGTAAACAGCTTCAAATAAGGTATGAAATGCGGCTCTACTGGATTAAACACCATCCAAATGGCAATCCAATTGGTGAGAAAACCCCAAATTGCGGCAAAGAACGGTACGGTCCAATGCTGCGGCACCACCAAAAATATAAACATCTGGATAATACCAAATACCAGACCAATCAAAGCACTGATGTGCCAGATAAAATCGATCTCTTTTTGCCCCACCTTTAGAAACATATTGACCATCAAGCGACGATCGTTTTCCATGGTATTGACAATCATCTTACGCATATCGACCAAGTCTTCGACATGATAAGTCAAATCTGTCACAAGCGACTGCATAATACTGGGTAGCTCTTTATGGGCTTGCGCATAGACACGGCGCTTTAGGGCGTAAGGTAGATTGCCCCACAATGCTGGCGAGTGATCCAACATAATCTCATCAATCAATGGCTCAAGATTTTTGTCTACCGTATCAGTGACAAATATCGCCATTTGCTCAGGTTCCATCGCCTTAAAAAACTCATCAAGCGAACCGAGTTTTGAGAGCGTCTGGTCAACGATAACCCCTGATATCTTGCCCGCTTTGCGCGGAACAATACCTTGCCAACCGATACCTGGCAGCCCAAAAAATGGGAAGTTAGGAATACGAATACCCCAGAACTTGACCGGATAGAACAGCATCTTGAGCGCCATCCACACATGTACCCAAGTGACGAATGCCGTCACTGGTGGGATGGTCAGCATGGCAAAAAACTCTGGGTGTTCAGCTATCGTCTGCCATAATGAATTTACGTCCATGACTTATCTAGTCCCTGACAGGTTGATTGTCGTTGCTAATATTATCGCTACTGATAACGAGACTTTAGCAAAATGAGAACGTTTCAAAAGACGCTCCGCCCATAATAACTACTATAAAATAAATCGCCTGATTTTAGCATACTTGCCATTTATTAGCACATATAGACCAGCGGCAAGTTGTGACTAAAGATGATATGGTTCATATCGTCTGCTAACCAACAAAACTTAAATATAAGCCAGTTCGTGGTCAGTAGATAATCAAGACAAAATATATGACTGAGTACTGCGCCTGCTCATTTGTTCTGTTATAATTTGTAGTGCAATAACAAAGACTACCTGCGTATAAATGACTGCATGACGATTTCACACCATACCCTTCTATGTGATTGAAACCATTTGCATTATCTTTTAGACTCACCGCACTTTGGTTAACCAACCTGCCCTCTTATTTTTCTTTTATTGACTCACTGACCGTTTGGGCTCTGATCTTCTATGAATAAACCGATAACTCCCAATACCGAACAGGTCAACAGTACCTTTACCAATCGTATTATCATCTTTGGGATTATAATATTGATCGGTTTGGGCGGTTTGATAACACGTTATGGGTATTTGCAAGTCTACGCTCATGACAAGTACACAACGCAAGCCGATAACAACCGTATCAAACTGATATCTGCGCCGCCTAGTCGGGGGTATATCTATGATCGTAACGGAGTAATACTGGCAGACAACCAGCCAGTATTTACAGCGATGCTCAGCCCTGATGAAGTCGAAAACCCTGAGCGTACATTACATCTGCTCGCACCTATTTTTGATTTAACTGATACAGATATCACTGATATCTTGGCGCGTCTAAGTAAAAATAAAAACGACCCTGTAACCATCAAGATTGATTTAACAGAAGCACAGTTGGCTCAATTTAGTGAACGTAAGCCATTCTTCCGCGGCGTCTCTATCCAAAGCAAGCTTACGCGCTCTTATCCTTATGATGAGCTGTTTGCTCATGTCATCGGCTATGTCGGACGTATCAATGACAAAGAGTCAAAGCGTATTGATAAAGACCGTTACGCTGGTACCGATCTAATTGGTAAGATTGGTATTGAGGACTACTATGAAGATATTTTGCTTGGGCAACCGGGTTATCAGTCAGTAGAGACAGACGCACATGGTAATATTTTACGTCAACTGGATACCAAGCCGCCGATAGCGGGTAACGATATTACATTGAGCTTGGATTATGGTTTGCAAACCATCGCCCAGCAGCAGCTCGATGGGCGCCGTGGTGCAATCGTTGCGATAGATCCAAAAAACGGTGACGTCTTGGCATTTGTTAGTAACCCAAGCTACGACCCCAACCCTTTCATATCAGGTATTTCTTTTAAAGATTACGACGATCTGCGTGAAGATCTCGACCAGCCATTGTATAACCGTGCACTACAAGGTACCTACCCACCTGGCTCTACTATCAAGCCATTTGAAGGTTTGGGCGGTATTCATTATGGTTTACGCGATTGGAACAGCACCATCTATGATCCTGGTTATTTTAGCTTACCTGGCGACACACATCGATTCCGTGACTGGAAACGTGGCGGTCATGGCACGGTAGATCTAAAAAAATCTATCGCCATGTCAGTCGATACTTATTATTATAAGCTGGCTTATGAGATGGGCATTCAGCGTCTGCACGATTGGATGGTACGCTTTGGTTTTGGTGAAGATACTGGTATTGATTTGCCTAATGAAAAATCAGGCATCATGCCGTCGCCAAAATGGAAAAAAGACACTTACGATAAAGACTGGCTACCGGGCGAAACGATCTCGGTCAGTATTGGGCAAGGGTATTTCTTGGCAACGCCGCTACAGATTGCCAACGCTACGGCCATGACAGCTAGTAAAGGACACCATATTACCCCGCATTTATTAAAAAGCAGTGATGGTGCTGCGGACGTCAAAATCATTACTAAGCCAGATGGTAAAATCGACTATAACGGTAAGCCTTCTGACTGGTTGCGTATGCACGATGCGATGGAAAGCGTGGTAGAAAACGGCACGGGACGCGGCATCTATACCCCGCGCTATCGTATCGCTGGTAAAACAGGTACTGCACAGGTGAAGTCTATCGCTCAAGGCAAACGCTATGACAAGTCGGCAATCGATAAGCGCCACTGGGATCATGCTTGGTTCAATGGTTTTGCCCCAGTAGAAGACCCACAGATTGCCCTTGCGGTATTGGTCGAAAATGGCGGCGGTGGTAGTGCTGTTGCCGCGCCTATCGGCCGTGCTCTATTTGACTACTGGGTATTACAACGCAAGACAGATCCAGTGCTACCACCTTCTGCTGATGAGCTAAAAGTCATTAAACGCCAAAAGGCTTTCGAAAAAGCGATGCGTGATGCCATTCGTGATAAAGAAGCAAAAGTATTGGAAGAAAAAGCATTGGAAGAAAAAGAAGCCGCGGAAGCCGAAGCGGCAGCAGCGCCGTCTGAGTAACTAGACGTTTAAGTAATTAATAGTATAAAAAGCAAAATCTAGCAAAGAATTGGTAAGCGAGACACGATAATGAAAAAAGCCTCAAATGGACGCGCACTAAAGAATAACCGTAAGGCGAAAAGTGCGCCAGCGGGTGATGTGCGCATTATCGGTGGTCAGTTTAAGCGCCGTATTGTAAGTTTCATCGATGCAGATGGCCTGCGCCCGACCCCAGATCGCTTGCGGGAGACTTTATTTAACTGGCTACTCGCTGACATTCATGATGCCCATGTACTCGATAGCTGTGCTGGCAGTGGCGTACTGGGGTTTGAAGCGCTATCTCGCGGCGCTGCCCACACGACATTTATCGAAATCAATCCAGCACAAAGCAACATGCTACGTCAGAGTGCTGAGCAATTACGTCTTGAAGCTGCTGCTTATCAAATCATCACTGGCACTGCTGAGCAAGTACTGCGTCAAGAGCATCTGACTGCGCGGCCCTTTGACATTGTATTTATCGATCCACCTTATGCTCAGGATTTATGGCAGCCTATTTTGACTACGCTTATTACCAATGCCTTAATCAATATTGAAACACTGATTTATCTAGAGGCTGATAAAGATTTGTCAGCACAGCTTAAGCAATTGGAAGCGTCGCTAAATGAGAATTTAGACCCTCAATCAAGCGTTACTCAGCAACCAATTGCTTTTGAATGCTTGAAACAAACCAAAGTCGGACAAGTTGTTGCTGGACTTTATCGTCTATCATCGTCATAATTGTCGGGTTAATGAAAGCCGTTAACATATTTTACAAATGTTTAGAACCGCTAAAAACTGGCCGACGCTGCAGTTTAATGTATATAAGGCGAAAATAAACCCCAATGCAGCTTGCAAGCGTAGGCGCTACTGCTTATAATGTGCAGTCTGTTTTTTGAGAGCCCCGTTCCCAGCTAAACTCTCAACGAATTCTAATTTTAAGGTTTTATCATGAAAACACTTAGTGCAAAACCAGCTGAAGTGACCCATGACTGGTATGTCGTAGATGCTGACGGCAAAACCCTTGGTCGCTTAGCCACTCAAATCGCAACTCGCTTACGTGGCAAGCACAAGCCTTCTTTTACTCCGCACGTTGATACTGGTGACTTTATTGTTGTCATCAATGCTGACAAAATCACGGTAACGGGTAAAAAAGCACAAGACAAAAAGTACTATCGTCACAGTGGCTACCCAGGTGGTATTAAAGAAACCAACTTCAATAAGTTGCTTGCACATAAGCCTGAAGATGTTCTACACAAAGCAGTTAAGGGTATGCTTCCAAAGGGCCCTCTTGGCTATGCGATGATCAAGAAGCTGAAACTTTATGCGGGTACTGATCATCCACATACTGCACAGCAACCTAAAGAACTAGACATCTAAGGATATACTTATGGAACGCAATTACGGAACTGGTCGCCGCAAGACGTCTACTGCTCGTGTATTTTTATCAAAAGGTACTGGTAGTATCGTTGTTAACGGTAAGCCACTTGACGAATACTTCAGCCGTGAAACTTCACGCATGGTTGTACGTCAGCCATTAGAACTACTAGACTCTGCTAACGCATATGACTTATATGTAACTGTTGCAGGCGGTGGTATCAGTGGTCAAGCTGGCGCAATCCGCCACGGCATCACACGTGCATTAATCGAAGCTGACGAAACTTTAAAGCCTGCCCTAAAAGCAGCTGGTTTTGTTACTCGTGATTCACGTCAAGTTGAACGTAAGAAACTGGGTCTACGTAAAGCACGTAAACGTCCACAGTTCTCAAAACGTTAATCAAAACTCTCTCTTATCTTTTTGCTGCTGTTGTCTTTTTCTCAGAGCTTCAGTAGCAAAGTTAAATAAGAGTCTGGTTTTGCAAAACCTTATAAGCTGGTCACAGCTTATAAGGTTTTTTTATGCCTACTGATAGCGTGTTGATTATCTGATTGTCTTCATTAAGCTAGCTTTGTTTTACAGCAGTAACTAACATGAGCACCTCGTTTCGACACTGCAAAGTAGAGCGTCTGTAGAAATTCTAACTTGCAAAGCGTTTAACGCTACCCCATCATATCAGTAACTTTTTATTATTAGCCATGATGCCTCAAACCGTGCCGCAGAAGGATACTATGAAAGCGCCAGAACAATTCGACCCTAGCAAGCCATCTGCCAATAGCAGCGTGCCGCCTAGCACGAAACAGTCGGCTAAGTCGCCTGCGATACCGGCTGGCACACCGACGATTACCCAAAATCATAAGCGTACAACGCAAGCAGATAACAAGCCATTTCAGTGGCAGTTCTTATCACCAAAGAATTGGGGCATTTGGTTATTGTTTTTAATAATGCTACCGATGATATATCTGCCGTTACGTTGGCAGTTTTGGCTAGGTCGTAAGCTAGGCATATTGATTTATAAAGCCGCAGGCTCACGTAGACGCGATACGCTAATCAATCTGAAGTTGGCATTTCCAGAGAAGCCTGAAGCTGAACGTGAATTGATGGCCAAGCAAGTATTTGTCAATCAAGGCATTGGTGTGTTTGAAACGTTATGCGCTTGGTTCCGGCCCAATATATTTACTAGAACTGTATCCATCTCAGGGTTACAGCATATTGTTAATGCGCAAAATGAGCAGCGGCCCGTTATCCTGCTCGGTGCGCATTATACGATGCTAGATTTGGGAGGCCTATTATGTGCGCAGTTTTTCCCTGTAGATTGTATGTATCGTACGCAAAACAATCCTTTATTAGACTGGTTTATTTATAATGGTCGTACCAATATCTTTGGCAAGCAAATCTCTAGTCGTGATATGCGAAGCTTAGTTACCTCTATCAAAGCAGGACACGTCATCTGGTACTCTCCTGATCAAGACTATGGTCTCAAGCAAGGGGTCATGGCGCCGTTCTTCGGTGTACCTGCTGCGACTATTACTGCATCGCGTCGCATGGCGAAATTGGGTAGCAAAGCACAGCCGCCAGCTGTCATGGCACTGCATACTTATCGGCAGACACCTGACAATTTGCCGCGTGGTAAACGCCCACATTATCATTTGACGATTACGCCAGAATTAGACAACTACCCAAGTAAAGATGAAGTCGCTGATGCTACTCGGGTCAATGAAGTCTTAGAAGGACTCATTCGTATTGATCCTACCCAGTGGATGTGGTTCCATCGCCGCTTTAAACATGGGCCAAACGGTCGTACCGATATCTATAAGTAAGCCTTTATTCCCAAAAATACTGGTGAAGTTTGCTATACTTTGCGGCTAATATTTTGCATTTTAGCTATGCACTGATAATAATTTGATAACCAAAATAACGGATTTTCCATGAGCAATAAAAGTACTCCTGATAATCAAACTTCTGATACTTCAACCGAAGCTAAGCGTATTCTGACTGGTATCAAACCAACTGGTATTCCGCACTTGGGTAACTATGTTGGTGCGATTCGTCCAGCGATTGAGTCTATTCAAAACAGTGATCACGAAGCGTTTTTCTTTTTGGCAGACTACCATGGCATCATCGGCTGCTATGACCCTGCTATCATTCACGAATCGACTAGAGCCATTGCCGCTACGTGGATTGCTTGTGGTCTAGACCCTGAGCGTGTGACGTTCTACCGTCAGTCAGACGTGCCTGAAATTCCAGAGCTCGCTTGGATTTTGAACTGCTCATGTGCCAAAGGTTTGATGAACCGCGCCCATGCCTATAAAGCAGCCGTTGATATCAATACAGAAAAAGCCGATGTCGATCCTGATCAAGGTGTCACCATGGGTCTATTCGGTTATCCCGTGCTAATGGCGGCTGATATCTTGATGTTTAATGCGACCCACGTGCCTGTTGGGCGTGACCAAGTGCAGCATATCGAGATGGCGCGTGATATCGCAGGTACTTTTAATCATCGTTATAAGTCGCTTTTCACGCTACCGTCAGCAGTTGTTGATAACGATATACCGCTGCTTACTGGGCTTGATGGCCGCAAGATGAGTAAGAGCTATAGCAATACGATTCCCCTATTTGGTGAGCCAAATCCACAAGTTAGTCCTGAAAAGCAGATGCATAAAGCCATCATGAAAATTGTGACTAACTCACAGCTACCTGATGAGCCAAAAGATCCTGATGATTCAGCTATCTTTGAGATTTATAAAGCATTTGCGACTGCTGAAGAGATTGCTGATATGCGTGCGCGTTATGCCGCTGGTATTGGCTGGGGTGACGCTAAGCAAGCTCTATTTGACAAGATTAATGACGAAATCGCGCCATTCCGTGCACGTTACGAAGAGCTGATGGCCAATCCAAAAGAGCTAGAAGAAATCTTGCAGATGGGTGCGGATAAAGCCCGTCGCCATAGTCGTAAGCAACTAGACAAAGCTCGCCGTGCTATTGGCATCCGTCCACTTGCTAAGCTTAAATAATCGTTGCTGGAATAGTCGTTTCACTGACGCAATTTATTATCAAAGCGGGTGCTAAACGTGCAAACTGAACCAAACATCAAACAGGCGGCTTTATCTAAAGTCGCCTTATCTGCTATGTCTAATTCAATCTCTGAGCCTATAGACAATCAGAGCGAGCTTGATGAATCAGTCAACCATGATATGTCGCTACGTATCTATCAAACGCCTGTGCAGCATTTGCCAGAAGATCTATATGTACCACCGCAAGCCTTTGCTATTTGGTTAGAACAATTTGCTGGTCCATTGGATTTTCTGTTGTATTTGGTCAAAAAGAACAACGTCGATTTGACCCAAATGCCTATTCTGCCTATCACTGAGCAGTACTTAGCTTATATTGGTGAATTGGATACCGAGCACTTTGAATTAGCGGGTGATTATCTGCTGATGGCATCAACGCTCATCGCTATCAAAACCGAACTGCTATTACCTGCCCCTGATACCCCAACCGACGAGCGTGATCCAAAAGCAGAACTGATCGAGCGCCTCGAAGAATACGCGCAAATCAAAGTGGTCAGTCAGCGCCTAGACAATCTAGTACGTCTAGAGCGCGATGTCTTTTTGGCAATGGTTAGTATGCCTGATCAAGACGTTATGAATGCTGAACTGCCAAGCTACTCACCTAACTTGCTGATTGATAGTTTATTTAAAATGCAACTACAGCCTGACTATCAAATGCATACAATCAAAGTTGATGCAGTACCACTTGCCGATCGTATTGCCAGTATTAGCAGGCAACTAAGTACAGATGGGGCGCGCTCCTTTTATGAACTACTAGATAAAGCACAAGGTAAAATAGGCGTGGTCGTGAGTTTCGTCGCCGTACTTGAGCTTATAAAGCGGCAGTTGGTCGGTGTGGTTAACATTGAGACAGATAGCGACATCGTCAAATCTGTTTCTAACGATGAACCGTCTGATATGGATAGTGAGCCTACCGCACTTACGTTACAGTGGTTAGCCTAGCAAGCTCTAAGACTGTCTCCTAGCCCATTCTCTATCAAAATCACAATATTGAAATAAGAGCATACTTTAGATGGTAGATATTGAAGACCCAAAGCAACATGGTAAAACCCAAGAATCAACAACTATAACTACATCTCCATCAGCTGAAGCGCAGCATGATTCTTTGGAAGAGTTGAGTAAACGTATCGAGGTGCTGTTGCATGCCTCAGAAGCACCGCTGACAGCTCACGCATTAAAAAAACATTTGTCATTATCTACTAAAGAATTAAAGCAAACCTTGGAATTACTGCAACAACGCTTAGATACAGGTGTGCTTAGGCTACATGAGACCGCCAGCGGTTATCGCTTACAGATATCTGATGACTATAGCAGTCTAATTCAGCGTACTTTTCCGCAGCGTCAAGAACGCCTGAGCCAAGCCTTACTTGAAACCCTAAGTGTCATTGCTTATAAACAACCTGTGACACGTAGCGATATCGAGCATGTGCGCGGAGTAACATTATCGAGCAATATACTGCGCCAGCTGTTTGATAAAGGATGGATTGTGGAGAAAGGCTTTAAAGATACTCTAGGCCGTCCTGCGTTGCTTCATACTACTGCGCAGTTTTTAGATGCGTTTGGACTAAGCCATCTGGATGAGCTACCACCTATGCCAGATATGGAAGCCATACGATCTATGTCTTAAATTTTCTGCTAAACAAAATATAGTTACTCACATAAAAAAGGACAGAACGCATAGGATCTGTCCTTTTTATTACGTTGCTAATTTTGAACTGATATCAAAACCTAGCAATACGTCTGCTAATTACTGATTAATAACGTCAACACCCTTTGGTGGTGTAAATTTAAACTGACTGCTACCAATACTTGGGTTCATCTTAATACCGCTAAACTTGATAGAAGTTGTTTGACCCAAAGTATCATTCAATACCATCATGACAGGTTTGCCACCACTAAAGCTTATTGAAAGACTTTTGAAACTTGCACTGTCTGACTTAGGATAGAGTACGTAGTAGTTTTTGTTGTCATATGGCTGAGTAATTTTAAAGTTTTGATCAATCTTGCTTGGATCACCTGACAGTAGCAAAGCTGGCGTATTACCTACTTGGCTGTCGACATTCTGCTTAGTCGCTTGCTCTAAATCCTTGTCATAAACCCACATAGAGTTACCATTAGCAACGATCAACTGCTCTGATGGTGACTTGGTTTCCCAGCGGAAATTATTTGGACGTTGGACACTCATAGAGCCTTTAAAAGTACCACTGCTCGCACCTTTAGTCGTTTGACTAAAGTTAGCCGTCATACTCTTGGTATTGGTCAGCAATTTGTTCAGACGTTTAGCAGCTGTGAGGTTATCAGCAGGAGCTGCGGTAGCCGTTTGAGTCAATGCCATCATTGGTGCTGCGATACCTAGCGATGTCATTAATACACCTGCTAAAGCACCACTCATCATCTTTTGTTTGGTTGATTTTTTCGTAGATAAGTTCATCATAAATCCTCTCTAAAAAAGCATAATCGCTTTAAAGTTGTCGCTAAAAATAAAATGTTCTATTGAAATTTTTGTTTTCTATGAATACTGATTTTACCATGCTAAAACTGGTAACCATCAGCAATGGCAACAGTGTGCCAGTTTTTTTATTACGCGCCTAGTCATGATTTGCAATCTTTACTACGGCTGCCATACACGCTTGTAACCAATGCAGTTACACGGTAAAAGTTTGCATTTAGAATTTTTAGCTACAGTCATTACGCTAATAGTGGCTTTAAAGATATCGCTTAGAAGGAACATCATTATCTTACGGTACCCTACAAACGTAAAAAACCCTTACTACCATAAGGCAGTAAGGGCTTTTTTAATTATCCAATCGTTTTATTCAAAGAATAAAATGACCTAAATAGATAATTATGCGTTTTCAACCGTAACATAACGACGGTTAAATTTACCTTTGGTCGCAAACTTTACAACACCGTCATTCAGTGCAAATAAAGTATGGTCACGACCCATGCCAACGCCTTCGCCTGCGTGGAATTCTGTACCACGTTGACGAACGATGATGTTACCAGCTGTGATAGCTTGGCCACCAAAGATTTTTACACCTAGCATTTTTGGGTTTGAATCACGACCGTTACGGCTCGAACCGGCAGCTTTTTTATGTGCCATGAGAAAATCTCCTTGTTAATTTGACTTATCGCTGATGCGATAACTCTTAAGCATTTAGTGCGCTATTTAGCAATAATTGCTAAATGGATAATTAGGCATTAATCGCTTTGATTTTTAACAAGGTATACCATTGGCGGTGACCTTGTTCTTTGTGATAATGCTTACGACGGTTGTGCTTGATGATACGGATTTTTTCGCCGCGACCATGCTCAACAACTTCAACTTCTACGCTAGCGCCGTCAACAACAGGCTGACCGATTTTGACGTTATCGCCGTCAACAACCATCAACACGTCTTCAAATTTGATTGTTTCGCCTTTTTCTGCTTTTAGTAGTTCAACTTTAAGCAATTCATCGACGACTACACGGTGCTGTTTACCACCAGTTTTGATTACTGCGTACATTGTATGACTCCGTTTAACCCGTGTGCCGTGGCTGATGTTATACCAACGCTTTTACGACGAACACGACAGGGAAAAATTAAAGGCAAGATTTTACGGCTTTTTGCTCATAAAAGCAAGCCGCGCCTCTTGTTTTTGCAAGGTAGTTACACTAATGACTATTTCTCATTTGGCTATAACTGCTGCTCATCAAAGAAAGTCGATAAACGACAATACCAATATAAACATGAGAAATAGTAATGATAAGTGATAGATTAAGCCCAACAGCGGCCATTATAACTTATGCAATCAGTTACTTACAGCCTTTTATGAATCATTTATGTGACCAATAAGCTTAAAATGCGCTAGAGGATATATCTGTAAAACATAAGACATTTCTTATCGTTTTTATTCTATTCAGTAGGCATAGTGAGCCCTATATATCATACGCTTGACCTACTTGCGCTATATACTTTAACCAACAATTTAAGCAGATAGCTATGCTATCATAAGCGAAATAATACCTTATCTATAGATAGATAAAGTCAAGGTTATACCAACTCTCTTTACTCTTATTAATATGACTATTTATTATGACTAGTACCTCTTTAAATAATACCGTGCCTGCCCCTCAATCGACGCCTAGCTATGCTGATATTCAAAGTATTGTAGCCAATGACTTTGAAGTAATGGACAAGCAAGTATTTGGCAGTTTGAACTCAAAAGTACAACTCGTCATGAGCGTCTCGCAACACGTCATCAATGCTGGTGGCAAGCGTATGCGTCCGCTGATTACGTTGCTTTGCGCACGTATGTTTGATGATAATCCATCAGAAAAGGCCATGCATCTAGCTGCTATCACGGAAATGTTGCATACCGCTACGCTAGTCCATGATGATGTAATCGATGAATCAGGGCAACGCCGTGGAAAGCCAACCGCAAACGCGACGTGGGACAATGCCACTGCCGTGTTAGTCGGTGATTATTTGATTGCTCGCGCCTTTAATCTTTTGGTTGGCTTTCAAAGCTTGCCATTGTTGCAAGTATTCTCTGATGGGACTTGTGACATTGCTGAAGGCGAAGTGTTACAGCTACAGCATCAGCATAACCCTGCCGCGACAGAGGAAGATTACTTACGCATTATCGATGGCAAAACATCACGCCTGTTCATGATGGCGACCCAAGGTGCTGCTATATTGCAAGACAAGACAGAATATATGACGGCATTGGGCGATTTTGGACAGCATTTTGGTAATGCATTTCAGATTATTGATGATGTGCTCGACTATAGTGGCGATAGTGAAGTGATGGGCAAAAACTTAGGTGATGATCTTGCTGAAGGCAAACCTACCCTACCGACTATCAAAGCACTTGAACTACTCAAAGACAGCGACGTTGAAGGCTATGAGCAGTTACGTATTGCCGTTCAGACAGGTAAAACGCCAAACGCTGAGCAGCTTATCGAGTTAGTACGTAGCTCTGGCTCATTGGCTTATTGTAAGCAGCGCGCGTTGGAAGAAACCAGACTGGCACAAGATGCACTGAGCACGCTACCTGACAACCGTTATCGTACAGGCTTATACCAACTGACTGAACTCGCTAGCGCACGACTAGTATAATTCAATTAAAGCTGAGTCGTCTTTGTTATCAGCCTATCAAGACGACTCCTTTTCTTAACAGAGTTTTTTAGCAGTTGATGAATAGAAAGCCCATAAATTGAAATCACCCTCATAAAACCTAGTGTGCCAGCTAAATAGTTACCTTTCTTTAAGTTTCATAAATCTTTGGCATACTATAATCGTATAAGGCTTTTTTAACGGTCAGATGATGTTTGATCCCACTTAGTAGAGCCATTCTAATAGTAATTTTCTATGGCTGGAATTAGGGGTTGCTAAAATCATCATTTTGTTGACAAAGTAGTTTTTTGGCTATTTAAAGACCTTAGTAGTGCTATGGCTTTACAATTATAACAAAAACTTACAATAAATTTCGATAGCAGGTTGTATGTCTCTCTATTAGCTGTTAGTTGACTTGAGACTTACTATAGCGGCATTTTATACATCCGTAGAACGTAATATTTCTGATTTTTACCCCTTTTCCTGTCGTAAATCACTTGACTGTGGGGTTACCCCAATAGTTTATAATGACTCATTAAATTTATTAATCCATTCTTTTGTTTGCTTAAACAATTAAGGCTAAATAATCCTTTTGGTACTTAATCGATATCAGATTTTCTATTAGTAATATTTCACTAACTGAATAATCTGAAATTTGAGTAAATAGCACTAGCCTAGGCTATTCACTATATTTATTTAGCACTAACAAGACCTTTATATTCAGCACGCCAAACTTATTGATCGATTTTTTATACTGTCATTATTTATATATTGCCGAGGACATTGATGAAGCACTCTTATCTTGCGCTTGTAATAGCATCTGTATTATCTGGAGCTGTACTGGTCGGCTGTGACAAAAACAATGACACTGCTGGTGAGCAAGCTGCACAGCAGCAAATGCCGCCTGCGGTTGTCAACGTTCAAACAGTCACTCTCGATACCGTCCCTCAAGTACAAACTTTTTCTGGACGTACTGCAGCTTATCAAACTGCTGACGTCCGCCCACAGGTCAACGGTGTGATTGACGAAGTACTATTCCGTGAAGGAAGTAACGTCAAAAAAGGTCAGCCACTATATCGCATCAACACCGATAACTATGCCTCATCTGTTACGAGTGGCCAAGCCGCCGTACAGCAGTCACAAGCCAATTATCAAACTGCTGTGGCAAACAATGCCAATGCAAAAGCTGAATTGGTCAGTCGTCAAGCGTCATTAGCACAAGCGCAAAATGATTTACAACGTCTGCAAGGTCTGGTCAGTATTGATGCCATCTCGAAGCAGCAGTACGATCAAGCACAAACAGCCGTACGTACTGCACAAGCAGCGGTACAAAGTGCAGCAGCTTCTGTCGGTCAAACTCAAGCAGGTATTGAGAGTGCAAAAGCAGGCATTCAGACCGCAAAAGCAGGTTTAGAAGCCAGTACGTTAGATCTTAACCGTACCATCGTACGCGCACCTCTTACTGGTCGTACTGATCGCTCTAGCTTCACTGCTGGTACGCTAGTCAGTGCGGGTCAAGCTGATCCTTTGGTGACTATTTCACGCTTAGACCCTATCTATGTTGACATCAGCCAGTCTTCTTCTGAGTTACTAAAGCTTCGTCAGCAGATAGCAGATGGTACCGCTCAGCCAGGTATGAACTCAGTTGAGTTAGTACTAGAAGATGGTTCTGTTTACCCCGTACGCGGTAAGCTTGCGCTGTCTGAAGCGAAGGTTGATGAGTCGACAGGTGCTGTTACTTTGCGTGCTATTTTCCCAAACAGCAACAATATGCTACTTCCCGGTATGTACGTCACGGCACGTTTGACGCAGAGTGTTATTACCAACGCAGCGCTTGTACCGCAAAGTGCTGTCACCCGTACGCCTAAGAGCGAAACGCAAGTCTATATCGTTGACGAAAATAACAAAATTCAAGTACGTCCGGTCACCATTAATGGTACTTACGATGGACAATGGGTCGTCACTGAGGGCCTAAAAGCAGGTGACAAAGTGGTTGTGATTGGCGGTGCTAAGGTCAAACCTGAACAAGAGGTGGTCGCCAAACCGTTAGAAAGCGCAAATCCAGCACCAGCTGCACAAAATGCGCCTAATACCAAAACGCCGCAGCAAGCAGCAAAAACGATGGATAAAAAGCCAGCTGGCGATGAGACTTCTACCAAAAAACCAACAGAAGCCGCTGCCAACTAATTCCATTCAAGACAGGAAGACTTAGGGATATACTATGTCACGTTTTTTTATTAATCGCCCTATTTTTGCATGGGTGCTGGCTGTTTTGGTCATGCTCATCGGGGTAATATCCGTTATCAATCTACCGATTGAACAATATCCACGCATCGCACCACCAACGATTTCGGTCAGTGCAAGCTACCCTGGTGCTAATGCGCAAACCGTAGAAAACTCAGTAGTACAGATCATTGAGCAACGTATGAAAGGCCTAGACGGCCTGATGTACATGTCATCATCAAGCTCGTCAAATGGTAGTGCGTCAGTGACGCTGACCTTTGAAAACGGTACTGACTCTGATACTGCTCAAGTACAGGTACAGAATAAACTACAAGCCGCGATGAGCTCACTACCTGAATCGGTACAGCGTCAGGGTGTCAATGTTAACAAATCATCTAGTAGCTTTATGATGGTTCAGGCATTTGTTTCAGAAGACGGCAGTATGGATCGAGCAGACATTGCCGATTACATTAACTCTAACGTCCTCGATTCAATCAGTCGCGTAGAAGGGGTGGGCGAGGTTCAAGTCTTTGGCTCTACTTATGCGATGCGGGTTTGGCTTGATCCTTCACGTTTGCGCAGTTATAACATGGTGCCGTCTGATGTCGTCAATGCGATACGAGCACAGAATGCTCAAGTATCTGCCGGACAATTGGGGCAAGCACCTGCTGATACAGATCAACAGGTCATCAACGCCACCGTTACTGTTCAAAGCTATCTACAAACGCCTGAAGAGTTTCGCAACATTCTACTAAAAACAGATGTGGCTGGTGCACAGGTGCGTTTGGGGGATGTAGCAGACGTCGAGGTTGGTAGTGAGAATTATAGTGTAGTCTCTCTATATAATGGCCAAGAAGCCGCAGGTCTAGGTATCTCACTTGCTGGCGGTGCTAATGCACTTGAGACGCGAGAAGCCGTTGGCACACGCATGGCAGAGCTGGAAAGGAATTTTCCAGCAGGTTTGGTCTCAGTTGTACCGTATGACACTACCCCATTTGTACGTTTGTCTATCGAACAAGTCGTTATGACGCTACTTGAAGCGATTGTCTTAGTCTTTATCGTCATGTTCATCTTCTTACAAAACTGGCGTGCCACCATCATTCCAACGCTTGCTGTACCTGTTGTTTTATTGGGTACCTTTGCCGTGCTTTATGTTGCTGGTTTTAGTATCAACGTGCTGACTATGTTTGCCATGGTATTGTCCATCGGTCTGCTGGTGGATGATGCGATCGTTGTGGTAGAAAACGTCGAGCGTATTTTAGAAGAAGACCCACATATTTCTATCAAAGATGCCACTGTCCAATCGATGGGGGAGATCAGTAAGATCGTTATTGGTATTGCGCTTATCTTGTCCGCAGTATTCGTACCGATGGCTTTCTTTGGTGGTTCAACAGGTGTGATTTATCGTCAGTTCTCTATCACTCTAATCACCAGCATGGTGCTCTCTGCCATGGTCGCGCTTGTGTTCACCCCTGCCCTATGTGTAACATTGCTCAAACGTGGCAAAAGTCATGAAAAAGGCAGTACCGAAAAGCAAAAAGGCTTTTTCGGCTGGTTCAACCGCAGCTTCTTTAAACTTAGCCGTTCTTACGAGAGTTTTGTTGGTAAGAGTATTCGTTTTAAATGGCTATACATGATTGGCTATGCTGCCATCATCGGTATCATGGCAGTAGTATTCTTACGTATTCCTGGCTCTTTCATCCCCGAAGAGGATCAAGGTATTATGTTTACCTTAGTTCAGCTTCCAGCAGGCTCTACGCTAGATGAGACGCAAGATGTACTGGATAAAGTTAGAAACTATTATGATACTCAAGAGACTGACAACATTGCGTCTGTCTTTACCATTGCTGGCTTTAGTTTTGCTGGTCAAGGTCAAAATATGGGTCTGGCGTTTGTGCGCTTATCAGACTGGGAGGAACGCTCCGGCGATGAAAATACCGCTCAAGCTGTCGCTGGTCGAGCGATGGGGTATTTCTTTACTCAGCTAAACGAAGCACAAGTATTCGCCATCGTACCACCAGCGATTACTGAGCTTGGTAACGCCAGTGGTTTTGATTTAATGCTTCAGGACAGTGGTAACCTTGGACACGACGGACTGCTTGAAGCCCGAAATATGCTCCTAGGTATGGCCGCACAGAATGACAAAGTGACTGGTGTACGTCCAAACGGCCAAGAAGACTCGCCTCAACTTAAAGTCAATATTAATCAAGAACAAGCGGCGGCTTATGGCCTGTCACTAAGCAATATCAATAGTGTCATCTCAACAGCGTGGGGCTCAAGCTACGTTAATGACTTCATCGATCGTGGCCGTATCAAACGCGTCTATGTACAAGGTGAAGCCAGCAGTCGTACCAACCCTGATGACATTGGCAAATGGTATGTACGAAATGACATGAACGATATGATTTCGTTTGATGCATTCTCTAGTAGTGAGTGGCAGTCAGGCTCACCGCGTCTTACTCGTTATAACAGCCTACCGTCAATGAATATTCAAGGTAGCGCCGCACCAGGACTAAGTACTGGTGAAGCGATGAGCTCAATGGAAGCGATGATAGACAAGCTACCTGAGGGTATCAGTTATGAGTGGACAGGCATGTCATTGGAAGAGCAGAAGTCAGGTGCCCAAGCGCCAATGCTTTATGCACTTTCAATCCTAGTTGTCTTCTTATGTTTGGCGGCTTTGTACGAAAGCTGGTCTATCCCCTTCTCTGTCCTCCTGGTCATTCCACTTGGGGTACTGGGTGCAGTGATATTTACCTGGCTACGTGGTTTTGCCAATGATATCTACTTGCAGGTTGGTCTACTGACTGTCGTTGGTCTATCCGCCAAAAACGCCATTTTGATTATTGAATTTGCGAAAGAGCACCAAGAGGAAGGATACAGTCTTAGAGAGGCCGTCATGACCGCAGCACGCCAGCGTTTGCGTCCGATTATCATGACCTCGCTTGCCTTTGGACTAGGTGTTGTGCCATTATTCTTGGCGAATGGGCCGGGTTCAGGCAGTCAAAACGCTATCGGTACTAGTGTTGTTGGTGGGGTAATCACAGCAACCCTCTTAGGTATCTTCTTTATCCCAATGTTCTATATCTGGGTGCGTAGTGCGTTCCCGCATAAATATGAGAACAACACACCCAATGATAAAGATGGTGACAATGGTACGCCTAACTCGCATAACCCAACACCTTCTGAGAGTTATCAGCCTGCAAGTCTTGGAGACAATACACAATGAGTGCTCAAAAAACATCTATTACTAACTCGTCATCGGTAGCTATTACAGCTATCGATGCGCAGCCAGCACTATCTCGTTTGCGCAAAAACAGTGGCCGCCTGTTGGGTCTGACTGCGCTAGCAATAAGCATGGCCGCTTGTAACACCATTCCGAAAGCGGATATGCGCCCTGTGCTAGCAGAGCCGAATATTCCTATGCAGCAATCTTATGGTGCATTTGATAAAGAGACTGTCAGTAGTGCTGACCAAGCAAGCATTGCCAGTCAGCGCTGGCAGAACTTTTATAGCGATGAGCGCCTAAAGGGTCTGATTGCTCTCGGTCTTGAAAACAACAAAGACTTTGAGAGTGCGCGCCTAGCTATTGAAAAAGCACGTGCACAGTATCAGATTACCGATATTAATGACTTACCTGCTATTAATGGCAGTGCTGGTTATACTCGCCAAGCACAGAATCGTACTGATCGAAACCCTAATAGTAGCTACAGCGTCAACTTAGGTCTTGCCAATTATGAGCTAGACTTTTGGGGTAAAATCTCAAGCTTAAAAGATCAAGCATTGCAGAACTTCTTGGCGACTACAGCAGCCAAAGATGCGACCCAAATCAGCTTGATTAGTAATATTGCCCAAAGCTACGCCAATCTAAGCTATAGCTTAGCGCAATTAAAACTGGCTGAAGCTACAGTTGAGAGTCGTGAGCGTTCATTATTTATCGCGGATAAACGTTTTGAAGCAGGTATCGATCCTAAGCTACCTTCATTGCAGTCCTCTGCCTCATTAGAGAATGCTAAGCTTGCCGTGTTACGTGCACAGACCAGCGTTCTTCAATCACGCAATGCATTGCAATACTTAGTTGGTGGTGCTATTCCAAATGAGCTTATCCCAACACCTGCCGTCAGCAATATCACAAGCCAGCAGATATTTAATGCGGGTCTACCAAGTGATTTACTACGTTATCGCCCTGACGTCCTACAAGCAGAATACAACCTAAAAGCTGCTGGTGCGAACATCGAAGTGGCCCGTGCCTCTTACTTCCCATCTATTAGCTTGGCCAGTAGTGTGGGTGTCAGTAGCGGCAGCTTAAATGACTTGTTTAAAAACGGTGCCGTTGGCTGGTCATTTGGACCTAGCGTGAGTGTCCCTATCTTTGATGCAGGCCGTTTAGATGCCAATTATGATGTGGCTCAGATTGAGCGTGAGCAAACGCTTGCTAGTTATGAGAGCTCTATTCAGACCGCATTCCGTGAAGTGTCAGATGTACTTGCCACGCGTGCAACACTTGGTGAGCAGTTAGAAGCGCAGTATCGTCTGCAAGATAATTTTGAGCAGACCTATCAGATAGCAGATGCGCGCTTTAAAGCAGGTATCTCAAACTATCTGGACGTGCTTGATGCGCAGCGTTCACTGTTCTCTACTCAGCAAGGTATCCTAGATTTAGAGCTACAGAAAATCGTTAGCCAGATTGAGCTGTACCAAGCGCTTGGTGGCGGTGCGAACCTTGATGTACCGACCGTCATACCTGTACCGCAGCACACTAACTTGGCGCAGATTGTCACTGGAACTGCTACTAGTGCAAAAACCAAAGCGACAAATGCCATCAAAGCAGCTGGTTCAGCGCGTGTGACTACGCCGCAAGAAGCTGTCGCCATTAAGCAGTCGCAAGCGGTAGAAACGACTACTTTTGAACCTACTGCTATCGTCGATGTGAATGACGATGGTAAGAAAGATGCTGCTGTAGGCGTGGTCACTGAAGAGACTCGCTTCAATAACAATAGTGTTGAGCAAGTTCCTGTGACCCAGATTGTTGAGCCTTAAATGACCCCACCTTAATCTGATGACGCAGCTCTATCATCATATTGACAGTCGATACGTACTATCAGCCCTACCGACTTAACGTGGTGGGGCTTTTTGCTTTTACTTATGTCTTTTGGTTATAGTAGGCTCTCTTTATATAAGCTCTCTTTATATACGGCCAGTTATAAAGCACAGATTTTAATAAGCTAGTTCTATAAAATACCGCTTATAGCGATATTATTTTAACCATGTAACATGATAACTATTAAAACAATCATAAGGAATTATTATGAGCTATACCTTTAACCGTGAATACCCTGCCACTCGCTTACGTCGTCTGCGCTACAACGACAATGTACGTTCAATGATTCGTGAGGTGGAGCTGCACCCCAAGCATTTTATTGCCCCTGTCTTTGTATTAGAAGGCGAAAACCAGCGCGAAACCATCGCTAGTATGCCGGGCGTTGAACGCTTATCGATTGATTTGCTAATCAACTATGCCAAAGAGTTATTAGCAGAAGGTGTCACAACCATCGACCTTTTCCCTGTGATCGATAACGCTTTGAAAACACCAGACGGTAGCGCCGCTTATGACGAAAATGCCCTGACTGCACGTACGATAAAAGCCGTCAAAGACGCTGTGCCAGAAATGGTCGTCATGACTGATGTAGCGCTAGACCCTTATACCTCACATGGTCAAGATGGTCTGCTTGATGACAGCGGTTACGTCATCAATGATGCAACTATCGAAGTATTGGTTAAGCAAGCGCTGGTACATGCTCGTGCCGGTGCAGATATCATCTCTCCTAGTGACATGATGGATGGCCGTATCAAAGCCATGCGTGATGCGTTTGAAGCAGAAGGTTTTGTGAATACGGCTATCATGGCTTATTCAGCCAAATATGCTTCTGCCTACTACGGCCCATTCCGTGATGCCGTTGGTAGTGCTGGCAACCTAAAAGGTGGCCATAAGAAACAGTATCAGATGGACTTTGGCAATCGTGCTGAGGCGCTACATGAAGTGGCTATGGATATCAATGAAGGCGCGGATATGGTCATGATTAAACCAGGTCAGCCTTATCTTGATTTGATTCGTGAAGTCAAAGACACCTTTGGTGTACCAACCTTTGCGTATCAAGTCTCAGGCGAATATGCCATGCATATGGCAGCCATTCAGAACGGCTGGTTGAGTGATGCAGTGATTTTAGAGTCGCTGATTGGCTTCCGCCGTGCTGGTGCTGATGGTATCTTGACCTACTTTGCTCTAGAAGCGGCTCGTCAGCTAAACAATGCCTAATGGTAGTTGTACTACCTTTTATAATGTGAAAACCCCAGCTGACTATTAGTAGCTGGGGCTTTTTTATGCGGTTACTCTATTAAAATAAAACTATAGACGTGCACGGTCATGTGGCTCATTAAAATCAATCACTGGACCAGCAGGGACAATACGCGTGGGATTGATATTGGCATGACTGGTGTAATAATGCTGCTTGATATGGTCCATATTTACCGTCTCTGCGATACCAGGTACCTGATATAAATCACGCAGATAGCCCCAAAGGTTTGGATAGTCAACGATACGACGCAGATTGCATTTGAAATGCCCAACATAGACAGCATCAAAACGAACCAACGTCGTAAACAGTCGCCAATCGGCCTCAGTTATGGTGCTACCTGTCAGATAACGCTGATGTGCTAAGCGCGTCTCAAGTGTATCTAATGCCGCAAATAGCTCGATCAAAGCCTCTTCGTAAGCCTCTTGTGTGGTAGAGAATCCTGTTTTATATACGCCATTGTTGATAGTTGAATAGACGAAGGTATTTATATCATCAATTTCTTGTAACAACTCTGCTGGCACAAAATCACCTGCTAGTGCCCCAACCTCATCAAAGGCAGAGTTAAACATCCGAATGATTTCAGATGATTCATTACTCACGATCGTGTTTGTTTTTTTATCCCATAAGATAGGTACGGTGACACGGCCTGTATAGTCTGGCTTGGCCTTGGTATAAAGCTCATAGGCATAGTCTGCATTGATAACTGGATCAGCAACAACACCTGCACCCTCTGCAAACGTCCAGCCGTGCTCTCCCATAAAAGGATGAACCACAGATATCGGAATGATGTCTTCTAAGCCTTTAAGCTTGCGGTAAATAAGGGTACGGTGTGCCCAAGGACAGGCTAGCGACACGTATAGATGATAGCGGTCAGGTTCGGCTTTAAAGCCCTCAATACCTGTTGGCCCTGCACTACCATCTACCGTTACCCAGTTTCTAAAGCCAGCATCCTCACGCTGGAAACGGCCGCCACTCTCTTTTGTCTCGTACCACTTGTCTTGCCACTGCCCGTCTACCAAGAGACCCATGTTATTCTCCAACTGTTTTTAATATTTGTTTAACGTTTACTAAGCATGATTAACTTTAAGTCATTATCATCATGATGATCGCATTATTTAGAGAGACATCATACCAGTTATAAGCGTTATTCTTTAGAATCGTCCTATTTATTAACAATAAAAACTAAACTTAATAAATTTAATATTTAGCTAAATTATACAAAAACACTTTCTAATAACTAATATAATGCTGAATACCAAATATTATGATAATAAAAGAGGTTTATTCTAAAAAAGACTTGCAAAGTCTGAGAAACTTGCTAAAATGCTCAACCTAAATAGGCGTATAGCTCAGTTGGTTAGAGCGCTACCTTGACATGGTAGAGGTCAGCAGTTCGAATCTGCTTATGCCTACCAAATTTAGAAAGCCCCAATCTTAAGATTGGGGCTTTTTTTTGTCCTTGAAATATGGCTGTAGCGGAAAAGGAAACTATAAGTCGATTCAAATTATCTCTTTTCTCACTTTCAGCAAACATCATCAAAAAACGTGTGTGCCCAAATTGTGCCTTCTCTCTATCCTGATCTTCCTTCATAACATTATTTTTGACTTCTCTTCATCTAACGAATTATTAGGCACATACGTAAATAAATTGCCTATTCCAACACCTAGAGCCTCGCAAATTTTATCCATAGTGTCAAAATCTATTCTTGAATTTTGTTCGTTATAGAGCTTGTACACGGTCGACTTACTAATTCCCGTCATTCTTTATTTACATTAATATTTTTTCAAAAATTATGGTGCCATCTTTCTTCAAAAATAGGCGTTCACCTATTCAATACTCCATAAGTGTGGTGTAGAGGTAAAAACTGGAGACAAAACGATTGAAGGTTAGAACAAACTTTAATATATGCGCTATAGACTATTAAAATCTTGATGCTTATGAAAGGCTATGTAAACGCCTTATATTTTGTATTATCACATCTCTTAAAGTAATCCATGCCCCAAATATCTCTATCACACCTTTAAATTAGGTATTGCTTTTCTATTGCCACTACCAATCGCTCTCAACCGTTAATTTGAAGATAATGGTGCAGGTTTGAGGACTTTTCCTTTAGTAACAATTGCTTCATGTGCTTTTATGCTAGTAGGTATGGATATTTATCAAGAAGCCGATGCTGAGGCTAGAATTATGTATGCCATAATCACTGGAATGGATTTTATCGGCGGTGGCGCTATATTTAAGAATGAAAGTGGCGCAAAGGGTACTGCTACTGCGGCTGGATTGTGGAATACAGCCGCAATTGGGATATCAGTGGCTTATGATCGCTATGAGATTGCTATTATATTATCAATAGTTGGTTTTTTGATCCTACAATTCTCAAAACCTTTTAAACCAAAATCTTAACGATGTAATTTTCAGTCATTAAAATAGAGAATCAAACCGCCATTTTGACAATAACTTCATACTTACTTTGTCTTGGACAAAGTTGTTAGTGGTTGAGCTCCTTTGAACTTTAGTAAGCGCAAAGCATTGAGAGTCACTAGTACCGTTGCACCAGTGTCCGCTATCACAGCAATCCATAGTCCAGTAATACCTAGTAAAGTAGTAATCAGGAACACTGCCTTTAGTCCTAAAGCAAAAATTACATTTTGATGTATGTTGGCCATGGTTGCGCGCGATAATGCAATGAGATGAGCAACATCTGTAACACGGCTTTTTAATAACGCTATATCGGCTGTTTCAATAGCAACATCCGTACCGCCGCCCATAGCAACGCCCACATCTGCTGTTGCTAATGCTGGCGCATCGTTAATACCATCACCAATCATTGCTATCTTGCTATTATCTTTTATCTCATTGAGCAAACGTAGTTTGTCTTCAGGTAAGAGTTCAGCTTTCCATTCTATATTTAAGTGACTAGCAAGAGCCTGTGCCGTCAGATGATTGTCACCTGTCAGCATCACCGAACGCACACCCATCGCTTTGAGCTGAGCCACTCCTTCCTGAGCATCATCTCGCAACTCATCTCGTAATGCTATCAATCCAAGCACTTCACGGCTTTGTTCATCATACAAAACTGAGACCGTCTTGCCTTCCTTTTGCAATACTTCAATGTCTGCCTTTTGGTCAATTGATAGCAAGCTTTTCTCAGTTGCATAGACTGGTGATCCAATGGCTAGAGGACGCCCAGCTACCGTTGCATGTACTGCTTTTCCCGCAGTAGCATAAGCTTTGGAAGCCACTGGTATGGATATCTGGGCAGCTTTGGCATGATCAATAATGGCTTTTGCAAGTGGGTGACTAGAAGCGGACTCAACGCTGGCAAACAGCGCTAGTATCTCATTATGACCTTCAGATCCTGGATATTCGTGTACTGATTGCTTCTGTGCAAAGGCAATCACGTCGGTCACCTGTGGCTTGCCTTTAGTCAACGTACCTGTCTTATCAAAAGCGACAATATTCACGCGACTAATGGTTTCTAAAGCGCTGCCCCCTTTGATAAGTAAGCCTCGGCGTGTACCGACAGCCAACCCTGACGCAATGGCAGCCGGAGTAGATAATACAAGTGCACAAGGACAGGCGATTAGCAATAGTGCAAAACCACGATATAGCCAAGTCGACCATTCACCTCCCATCGCTAGCGGCGGAACAATAATAACCAGTGCAGCGATAGCCATCACCGCTGGGGTGTAATAACGACTGAATTGTTCAATGAAGCGAGCCGTAGGGGCTTTAGAGGCTTGCGCCTGCTCTACCAGATTGATAATGCGTGCAATGGTATTGTCAGCAGCTGTCTTTTGTACACGGATTTGCAGCGCCCCATCCATATTGATTGATCCTGCAAATACCGCATCACCTATCGTCTTGGTAACGGGAATTGATTCGCCAGTGACAGGTGAGTCATCAAGACTAGAGTTACCTTGAATAATGACACCATCAGCGGATACTTTATCTCCAGGACGTACCAATACCAGATCGTCGATCTGCAATGACCCTATAGGAACGTTATGCTGCCTGCCTTGTGCATCAAGTAAAATCGCAGTCTTTGGAACCAATGATGCCAATGCTCTGATACCAGCACGGGCACGATCAGCCGCCACACCCTCTAACAATTCACCGACGGAGAACAAGAAGACAACCGCCGCCGCCTCTTCAGCCTCACCAATGATAAGCGCACCAATTGCCGCGATAGACATCAACATTTCAATAGAAAAAGGACTACCGGTCATCGCTAGTGCCAAGGACTTTCGGGCAAAGGGGAAAACGCCTACAATGACGGCAACAGCAAAGGCCCACATGCCATAATCAGGGAAAAGTAATGCCAATGCGTAGGCGACACTCATCAAGACGCCGAGACCAACCACTTGCTTACCTTTTCTGGTTTGCCACCAACGCTGTTGCTGCGTATCTAATAGATTATCACTAATGCTGTCTGCTGCGTTTGCTTGACCAGTAGTGGCAGATATACCAAAACCCAGACGCTTGATGGTCTTTTCAATATCGCTGCACTGAGTATCTGAATCAGGGGCAAGCGATAGCTCTAACTTTTCAGTCGCAAAATTGAGCCGTATGTCAGAAACACCAGGCATACGTGCTAATGCAGTTTCGATCTTTCTGACACAACTGGCACAATCCATCCCTTCAATACGATATTGCATAATAAACTGCCTCATTATAAGAATTCATTTGATAACGCTATTGTGAACCCTCTAGTGGCTTCAGAGTCAAGGCCGTTTATATGCAATGGTATAAACTTGACTTCCTTAGGGCTAAACCTTATAGTCACTTTAATGTTTTCAATTTTGAAATAACTTTGAGAGAACCATGCTAATAAAAATCGGAGAGCTTGCTAAGCGCACAGGCGCTACAGTAGAAACCATTCGCTATTATGAAAAAGAAAAGCTATTACCAGAGCCTGCGCGTAGTGAGGGGAATTATCGCTTATATCGCGAAAGTCATATCGAGCGTCTACAGTTCGTTCTGCACTGTCGTACACTCGATATGACATTGGATGAAGTACGGACTTTACTTAAGTACTGGGAAGAGCCTAGCAGAGACTGCGCTGATGTAGATACCTTGTTGGATGAACATATTCACGCTGTGGAAACACGTATAGAAGAGCTAAAACAGTTAAAAAAACACTTAAGTGTTTTGCGGCAGAAATGCGTCAGTAGCGCACCAGCAAAGTCATGTGGCATATTGAATGCGCTTGCTGATCATTCTTGTCATGAAAATTTGCCATATGGCTCACATTAAATACTATCTGAATAGGTGCAAATAACTGATACTTATTTATCGCTATAGATAACGCTTATGTTGCCTGTTAATTACTACGCCACCATTTCAATTTATCCTATTTAAACTCATTCTAATGACTTGATTAAACAAACTCTGATGACTTGGCCTCTTCAAAAAACGCAAACCATAAACGCCTACCTTCTTCATTAATACGTCGCACCGTCTCAAAATACTTTTGCCGTGCTTCTTCATCTACTAAGGGAGCAGGAAGTAAGGGGTCAAAAACAACACTGCGGATACCTGCATCTCCAAGGATAAATATTTCTCGCAGCGCCACGTGGGACGGTAAGTCGTCCAAACCATGTAACCAGTCGGTGAGCTGCTGCGACTTCTCTTTGTAATGCTTTTCAAGATGCATGTCCGACCAGAGTGCTTTTGCTTTTTTTTGCCTGACCTCATCGAAATCATTGGCCTTAAAAACCGCAGCTTCCTCTTCTAATCCCAAGTCCAATAGACGCCGACGGACGACATCAATACCGCCTAACAAATTATTGGGACGCAGATAAAGCCCCTTATCAAGTTCACGAAACCCCAATAATGATAAAGCGCGAGCACGGGCACGCAGCATTTTGCGGTCACTGCGGGGTAGTCCACCGGTAGCCACCGCTATCCATGAGCCATCGGATTTTATCGTTCTTTTATCCGCTGTCTGCCATAAGGCCACATCGGCGCCCAATTTCTGAGCTTTCGGTCCGAGTTTGTAGGTGGCAGGACCAATCAACTCAGCAAGATCCGCTTGAATCAAACGAGCCAACGTCACACGTATACTATTTTCTGTCATACCAAAGATAGAGCCTGCCAGCACCGCTTCGGAGGCACTAAGTGTGTTTGCTTCTGCCACCATAAGTAAGCGTAAAAGCAATAAACGAGGCGTTGGTTTGTTCATATTACACCTATTGACGGAATTATTTTTTATATGTAATACTAATCGTGTAAGTTACTGAACTACTGAAACTTAGTAAATGACATTTAACATCAGGGAAGACAATCATCATGTCAATTGTAAATCAATTTAAGACCCATGAGGTGCAGAATCAACCTTTTGCCTTAGCCAATTATAATGCATGGGAAACAGATACAGCGCTCAAAGAAGCTGTCGCAAGAGAAGGTGCTGCTTGGGCAGCCAGTCACTTAAAAGAGTTTGGGGCACTGACTGGTGGAGATCTAATCAGCAGTGGATTCTTAGCCAATGAAAACAAACCTAAATTACGCAACTTTGATAGCTATGGTCGGCGCGTAGATGAAGTAGAGTTTCATCCGGCCTACCATGATTTGATGCATGCAGGACTGAAGTACGGTATGAGCAATTTTGCTTGGCGCAATGAAGAGCGTGATAGTGCTCACGTGGCTCGAGCGGCAGTCATGTATCTCGGCTCACAGCCTGAGGCTGGGTTTGGTTGTCCCATGTCTATGAGCTATGCTGCTATCCCTGCCCTACGTCATTCACCAGCGCTGGCCGAAAAATGGCTGCCCAAGCTGTTATCCGAACACTATGATCCGCGCAGCTTGCCCATGGAAGAAAAGCTAGGCTGTACGATGGGCATGGGCATGACAGAAAAACAAGGTGGGTCAGACCTACGTCGCAATACGACTCGAGCCACACGTCAAGAGGATGGCTCGTATGAAATCATTGGGCATAAGTGGTTTTTCTCAGCGCCCATGTGTGATGCTCATCTCGTCTTGGCCCAATCTGACAGTGGTCCTAGTTGCTTTTTAGTACCACGCTTTCGGCCTGATGGGACACGCAATGCAGTACAAGTCCAACGCTTAAAGGATAAATTAGGAGATTGGGCAAACGCTTCCTCCGAGGTAGAATTTCAAGGTGCATTCGGTGAGCTAGTGGGAGTTGAAGGTCGCGGTATTCCTACCATTATCGAGATGGTCGCGCTAACCCGACTTGACTGTATGATTGGGTCTTCAGCCCAAATGCGCCAAGCGATCGTTCAAGCGATTCATCACACCAGTCAGCGTGAAGCTTTTGGTAAATTATTAGTCAACCAGCCTATTATGCGTAATGTGTTGGCAGACTTGGCCTTAGAGTCAGAAGCGGCTTTGGCTCTCACAATACGGATTGCGCGCGCTGTTGATAGGATAGAAACGAACCCTCATGAAGCCGCACTTGCTCGTATCGCGACAGCAATTGGAAAATACTGGATATGCAAACGCGCTCCCGTTCTTATCAATGAGGCACAAGAGTGTTTGGGTGGTAACGGTTATGTTGAAGAGACTATTATGCCGCGTCTGTACAGACAAGCACCGCTAAACTCAATCTGGGAAGGCAGTGGCAATGTGCAGTGTCTAGATGTGCTGCGTGCCTTAAAAAAAGAGCCAGAAACTCAGCGAGCTTTATTTAAGGAACTGCAGCAGGCAGCAGGGAAAAATGCTGATTATGATGCAGAATTACACCTGCTGATAGAGCGATTTGAAGACACTCAAACCTTAGAGTTCCGTAGTCGCTATGTGATTGAGCGCCTAGCATTGATGCTACAGGCTTCGATACTACTACAGACTGAACATACGGAGATCGCTCAGGCGTTCTGTCGTTCTAGGATTGGGAATGAGCATGGGCTAGCCTTTGGTACACTAAGTCCTGATGCGCCCGTAGATTTATTGATCGAACGGGCGGCTGGCGCGACCAAAGCAGTTCTCTAGGTATATTTATATATAAAATAGTCCCCTGCTACTGACTGTAATCATAGCAGAGGCTTTTGCCCTTGATGTTAGTCACGTCATTATTATTCATAGCTGGCTTAAATATAAGTTTTTCAAACAGCTCTTTTGCCTTAATCAGCTCATTACGCCCCTTTTTATTGATATTTTACATACAGCGGTCACAATAATCCGTCTACTGATAACACTAAGGTGAGATAGCTTTTTCTCTAGACCATGAAGGGCATCATCAATGACTCGAGGGAAATCGTCTAGCATCAATTGCTCACATGTGTTGTTGGTAGTTTGAGATTTTACACCAATATTTTCATAACATTTATCAGCAAAGAAACAAGTGATTTAAATGTTCTTCATACTGCTCAATATCGTTATTAATAGCTGGGTTCTTGATGACATCGTTACTCATAAATGTTGGCAGCGGTGTCATTCCTAGGAACTGATACGCCTTATGTATAGCTATATATACGCTATCGACACCAACCCCTTCGAAAAACTGGTTTGGATCTGTGAAAGCTATTGCAGGCGCGTTCCAAGTTACTGAAAGCATATACTGTTTGCCTTGTAACAGACCCCCAGATCCATAGTTATTTTCAGAGTCTTGGCTAGAACGCCCATCACTCTGATATAGACGACCATGACCAATAGTAAAAATCTCATCAATGTATTTTTTGACGGTCCACGGTACACCCATCCACCAGGCAGGTGCCTGCTGAATGATGACGTCTGCCCACAGCCACTTGGTGATCTCAACTTCGATTTCATAACCCGTATCAATATGAGTTACTTGCACTTGATGGCCTAGATTGAGCAGTTTTTGCTCAGCAATAGTAGTCATAGTGTCATTAAGCTCGCCTGTTGAATGAGCGAAACGTTTGCTACCGTTCAATATCAATATATTTTTCATTATTAGCTGCCTTTCATAAAATGGATAGACTAGGTAGGTTAGTCCCAAATTGGTGCCAACCCTTCAGGATCGACTTCGCGACTATTAACATCCAATTGGTCAATTTTCATTATTTGTTCATCGGTCAATGTGATGCTTTGTGCTGCTAAATTGCTCGCTAGATTTTCTCTTTTAGTTGAAGAAGGAATCACAGCGTAGCCTTTAGCGAGTGCCCACGCTAAGATCACCTGTGCTGGTGTCTGCTGATTGTGATTTGCTATTTCTTGAATGATAGAATCTCTTAAGGCTTTGCCATATGCCAGTGTCATATATGAAGTCACATCAATCCCTTGCTGCTCCATGAAATTCACCAAACGGCGATTTTGTAGATAAGGGCTTAGTTCTATTTGATTGGTCTCAATATTTCCAACACCTACTACCGCTATAGCTCGCTTTAGCAAATCGACATTAAAGTTAGAAACTCCTATTTTTTTGGTTAACCCCAAATTTTTTGCTTCGAGTAAAGCTGACATATACTCTTCAACAGCCACTGGGCTTGAAGGCGCTGGCCAGTGGATTAATGTTAAATCAACAGCATCGACACCTAACTTTTTTAAGCTGGCTTTTAAGCTAGGAATGAGTTTTTCTTTTGATAAATTATCAACCCAAATCTTAGTGGTTAGGTATATTGAGTCAGAAGATATACCGCTATTTTTGATAGCAGTCCCGATAGCTTCTTCGTTATCGTATGCTTGCGCCGTATCTATCGCCCGATATCCCAAATCTAAGGCGTTTGTGACAGAGTGAATAACCGTATCACCTTGTAATCTAAAGGTGCCTAAACCGAATTTTGGTAGTGTCATATGCTTTATCTATATCCTATCTATGAAAGTTGTTATTGGATTTGCAGTTATTATATAGACGGTTATAATTGATAAGAAGACACAAAAAATCAAAATACTCTTGCATAAGGATCAATAATGAAAGTTACGATTAACGAGCTTGATACCTTTGTTAGTATTGTTGATGAAGGCACAATCAGTCAGGCCGCTGAACACTTGGGGGTTACGGTTTCAGCAGTAAGCAGAGCATTATCAAGGTTAGAAAAAAAACTAAATACATCACTATTTAGGCGTACAACACGGCGTTTGGAGCTGACACAGGAGGGTGAAAAATATCTGGAACGTGTGCGGAGGATTCTCAGTGATATAGAAGATGCGGGAGATATGATGGTGAAAAATAAAGAGGTGCCATCTGGTAAGTTGCGCATTGATGCGGCTACTCCCTTTATGTTGCATGTGATTGCACCATTAATCGATAAATATAGTAATGCTTACCCACAAATCGATATCGAATTGGTCAGTAATGAAAGCTTAGTCGATTTGTTAGAAGCACGCACAGATGTGGCCGTTCGTATCGGCGAACTAAAAGACTCTTCATTGAGTGCCACACCACTAGGCTTAAGCCAGATTCGTATTTTAGCCAGTCCTGTTTATTTGAAAAAACACGGTACGCCTAAAAGTGTGGAGGACTTGGTTCATCATCAGTTATTAGGTTTTAATTCATTGGAGAAATTAAATGATTGGCCTATCTATGATGCGGCTAATAATTTATTGCATATTCATACGCATATAAAAGCGGATAGTGGCGAGACGTTAAGACAGCTTGCTTTATGCGGGACCGGTATAGTGTGTTTGTCTGATTTTATGACTTATCAAGATATCCAAAAAGGAGATTTAATTCAGCTATTTGTGTCTAGTACGATCAAAACACAACAGCCTATTAATTTGGTTTACTACAAAAATAGAAAGCTATCAGAACGTGTTAGCTCATTTATTAAATTTTTAAAGGCGGAAATAGCGCTTTAAGATTGATAAAACCTAATAAAATATCGTCATCATATACATTTTGTTCGACCTACTTTGACATGGTAGAGGTCGTTGGCTCGAATCCGACTACGACTACCAAATTTAGAAAGCCCCAACCTTAAGATTGGGGCTTTTTTTGTCCGTGGAATATGGGTTGTAGCGGAAAATGCTTGCTTGCATCCACGAATAGCAACAATTACTCCATCAGCACTAAGTCATTTAAGAAAGTGATGGTGACCAAATGGTCTGACCCGAGTTTAACTACGACTATAGATCTACGAGGGAAATATATCATTGAATAAATCAGATTAGTTAGCAAGCATTTTAATGACACGTGCGAGCGAGGTTGCCGATATTACTACTAAGCGCGGTATTGGAAGACAACGGACGAATAAATGACAATATTCGCCACTACTACGGTTTTTTATGCATATGATAATGATTACAGATGAAAAACTATTTATTGTAGACCTTAGACTATAGGTATTTTATTTATTAGTAATACTTTAAAGTATATACGTCATTGGCTTGCTTGATTCTAAAAATATTTGCGAGAACATGCGAAGCAAAATCCTGACTTACCATTCGAATAAAAAATAGTACCTAGAATTGCTACAAAACACCAAGTCCACTTAAAAATAACTGCCCACCAGCAACGAGTAGTAATACGCCAAATAACCTCTTTAACGTTAACGCAGGTAAGATATGCGCAAGCTTCGCCCCTACTTTTGCCATCGCAAAGCTGGCCACTGAAATACATATAAAACCAGTAACATGTATAAAGCCTATCGTGCCTTCAGGCATATTGACAACCTCTTGACCAAACCAAGCAAAGCCAGCCGCGCCAGCCAACGCAATAGGTAAACCACATGCTGCAGAGGTACCGACGGATTGTCTCATCGATAATCCTGACCAATTCAAAAATGGCACCGTTAGACTACCACCACCAATACCAAAAATAGATGATGCCAGCCCAATACCGGTGCCGGCACCAAACTGTAAACTTGCAGGCGGTAACGGCTTGACCATCTGATCTTTGTTAGATGAAAAAAGCATTTTTAGCGCCATTAATAAAGCACCCACACCGATAATCATTTGTAGAATCTGACCATCAATCATGTCAGCAATACCAGCGCCGACCAAACTACCAATGACTAGCCCTAGAGCCATATTGCGCCAAACTTCCCAGCGCACGCTGTCATGCTTGTGATGTGCCATCAGTGAGCTAAGAGAAGTGACTGCAATTGTTGCCAAGGAAGTGCCAATCGCTAAATGTGTGACAACCTCAGGAGGAAAGGCGTACGCCGTAAAAATCCATACCAGCACTGGCACGATAATCATGCCACCACCGATGCCGAACAAACCTGCACTGAGACCTGCAAACGCACCAGCAATGATAAACCATACATACAACATGTAATGCCTACCTTTTCGTGATTATCAGTCGTAAATAAATATGATAACTGCTCTCTAACATGATCTAGGCAAGCATACTGAGCAGACAACCAGCCAGCACCAACTCACTTAAACCCTATCGGTTTCTATCGATCCACGCTTGTAACCCATCGATATTACGAAAATCGTCCCAGCTTCTACATGGAATATGCGGCATCACGTTATTGACCATCTTGGACAGTGCGCTGCCTGGGCCGATCTCTATGACCATGTTCGGCTGGTACTCCTCAAGAGTCTCCAGACACAGATACCAATCTAAAGGGTGATCAACTTGCTGCGATAATATGCGTAAACCTTGTTCAGTATCGCTATATCTTGTGCCTTCAGTAGCACTAATAATAGGTATCTGCATTGGAGGTAGCGTCAGAGATTGTGTATAGCTACCAAACGCGTCTGCAGCAGCTTGCATCATGACCGTATGTGAGGGCACGGATACCTTCAGTCGTTGAATATTTTGAGCACCTAAGGTCTGTGCAACCTGAGTGGCCTGCTCAAGGTTTTCGCCATTGCCAGCGATGATGAATTGGTCTCTATTAATCTTGATAGACAAATGGGTTTGGCTTTCTGCAAGTAGATACGCAAGCTTACTATCAGGCACACCTTTGATGGCCAGTAACCCGCTAGACTCTGTGACTTCCTCTTGCATGAGACTAGCTCTTTTATTGACAATATCTAGACCAGCGGCATAACTAAGCTGACTACTACAACAAAAAGCACTGACCTCGCCCAGAGAGTATCCAGAAAAAGCCATTGGCATGCCTATCATCTGTTGAAGACGGTGCCAGCGATAATATTGCAAAGTATAAATAAATGGCTGTGCAACCTGATTGTCAAACAGTCGACTCTCAAGCAATTGACTGTCATCAACTGGGTCAGCAAACAACTCAGGTACTACTGAGGCTAATAAAGATTGCTCATCACTCGACATCTTACTCAGTATTTCATCGACATGCGCTTGGCTCTGTAGCCCCTGCCCGCTAAATAGGATAATTAAATTCATTTTCCACCTTATACAGAAAAATCGTGACCGCGAGTAGATCAGCACTGCCACCTGGGCTGAGGTTATGCTGAATAAAATACTGACTGATCTCGTTTACTTGTTGTCGCCAGTCGCTCTGATATACGCCACCTACTTGCAAAAATTGCGTGGCCAATCGCTTTGCATTTCTTAAACTGTCTATGCCGCCGCGCCAGACAATATTGGTATCTGACAACACAGATATCAGCAGCATCAACGTCTGCATGCTAGATTTCTCAAAGTCTTGCGTACGATATATAGTCTCATAAAAACAAGGTAATATCTGATCCTGAATGACTTCAAAACCGTTAGCAACCATTTCAATCGCACCAGTAATACCGTACTGTTTGAACATTCTTTGCCCATGACTGCTGGGATCACGGGCTAGGCGCGTGTTCAAATCAACTTGCCAGTGCTCCACCAATTGTGCGCAAATATTCTTAGCGGTCAAAGGTGTTTCTACTTGTATGCATCGACCAATAGCAGCGCAAACAAAGCCTAGATTAAATATCGCGCCTTTATGAGTATTGATACTGTGGGTGGCCTGCCGCATCTTTTCTTCTTGAAAGACACCTTGGTTTTTGATGTCATCAAAAGGCCTATCTTCATAGCCAAACTGGCTTAAAGTAGCAAAATAACCTTTTAAGGAAGTGATACTGTCTATAAACGTCTGGTGAGTCATGTCGGTGTGGCTACCATTACTTGATGGACAGACCAGACCGGGTTTGTTTTCTAGGCTCAACTCATCATATAACGCTTCACAAGCCAAATCATCAATATGCTGCCAAATGGCCTGCTGGGCTGGCTTCGGTACTTGTAGCTGCCGTGTTTGATCTAATAAAGTGCTCATAGTTGTCGGTATTCCATCCTAGTAATACATCTATATTTTGAAGCTTGATATCATCTAAGGTCTTTACTAAGACTGTTGGGATATCAAACATAATGGCATAGGTCAGCTCATTAAAAGAGATGTCATTACATCCCTGTAACCGTATCTCTCCATCAATTTTTAAATCAGCCACAGCACGCGCAAGACGATTGAACGCGGCGATTTCTAATAATATTGGCGCAATATTATTGTTATTGGCAACGATCAATAGATCTAAATCTGAAGTCGATCTGACAAAGGATAATCCTGTGAAATATTGATTGGCAAATGAGCCATAGGCATATACCTCGCACTCTAAACGGGTACAGCAATCGATAAATTTTTGCGCGTGTTGTTGAATAGCCGTAGGCAATTGAGGGACTAAAGCGGCAAGCGCTAGCGGTGTAGTCACGACTTGCGGTAGTTTGGGTAAGGTCAGCGCCAGCCTGTATTTGCGACCGTCTTCGATATAGCTGGTCGCGACTTTGGTGACATTGTCCATATCTTGTCGACATACTGTGAGTGGCTGCTGAGAGTAAATCATGTCGTCAACAGCCAACGTCACCGAGGCAGGCAGAGAGGCATTCAGAAAACTGTATGATTCATGTGCTTGTAAATAAACCAAATCATGACGCTGCATGGTACTTCCCTTTTTACCTTTTATTAACACACAGATCTCTATTCACATTAAGCCGTCAATACAGACTCAACAATCTCATTGCATAAGACACGCCCTTCTCTATCTTCTGCTACTTGGCGGCGCTCATCTGTCAGAAAGTCATCCGTGTGACCCAACTGCGACTCTAAGGCATTTTCAACCAAATGCGCATCCAGCGTTTTCCAAATCTCATTAACAGCACCCATAGCATGGTAGTTTTCTACCCCAGGGGCGAAGATGGCGGAAGTCTGTGATAAGGATTTTAGCTTATCCAGCGGTATCTTAGTCACTCGTGACATCGCTTGTAGATCCATCACTTTGACTTGGCTCGACTCTAGTGCAAATGCTTGATTGGCCATCAGACCATAAGACAAGAAGCCGCCACTGACCGCCTCGCCCAAGACAATGGCCAGATTAGGATGACCACGGCGTCTGAGCAAATCAACACAAGATGCCAGATGTGCAAAGGTTCTATTTAGGCACAGCAGCTCATCAGCTCTTGAGGAGTCTTGGCCTAGGGTATCGACGATAAAAACGACGGGCGTCTGTTGATCTTGGGCGATAACGTCTAAAATCTCACCCGCCAGTGTCATGGCAATAAATTGATTCATTGCGGCCGAATCAACCGTACCGATGATTTCAACTTTACCCAGCTTGGTTTCGGCACTGCCACGTATCATTGAATCGTTGATTTTATAGTCAAGATTGTTAGGAAACAGGGTTTCTAAAACAGTTTGTGTTTGCATGATATTATCCTTTTTTAATGGCTCTGATCTGCTCAGCACTGAGCATGGCGATAGACTCAGGATTATCGATATGCATGGCTTGCCAAATGGGTGTGCTGTCCTTTTGCCCAAACCATTGATCGTACTGCTTCTGAAATCCCGCTTGGTGCTGTTGTAGATATGCCAAATCTAACTCTATCGCAGGCTCAGCCAAGGCGTCCATAATCCCTTGCTTAATATCATCCACATCATCTTCTACCAAAAAGTCGACATGATCGAGCAGATAACGTGTTTTACCGCCTGTCACGCGCCAGACCAACGCGCGGTCTTTGGAGTCAAACTCTTCAACACCTTTGATGGTTTCGATCACTTCAGGGCCTGAAAGCGCCAAACGCCCTTCTTCTGTCATGATGACGTGCGTACTCAAGCACGCACAGATACCCATGCCACCAAACGCGCCATTGGTACCACCAATGACAGTGATAATCGGAATGCCTGCATCACGTACCTTGAGCATCGCCCGCATAATCTCAGAGATGGTAATCAGCCCTGCGTTTGCCTCATGCAGACGGACACCGCCTGAGTCCACAAAAAACACCACGGCTTTGGGTTTGTCTTCGATGGCTTTGAGTAAGGTACCGACGATTTTTGCGCCGTGGATCTCTCCTACCGCCCCGCCCATAAATTTGCCTTCTTGCGCGATCATGTATATTGGCGCGTCTTGAATGGTTGCTTGTCCGATAATCACTCCATCATCAAAACTACCGACAATATCAAGTGAAGCAAGGTTGGGACTCACTGGTATGCTACCCGGTTTCAGTATTTCTTGAAAACTGCTCTGATCAACAATACTGGCAATACGATTACGCGCCGTCTTTTCATAAAAACTCTTTTGAATGGTTACATTATCCATGTAATTCGTCCTCCAAGATGTTGACTGCTTGGCTCAAGCGTAAGCTCACTACAGCAGGTGTCGCTCCCATATCATTGATTTTAAATTCTAGACCACCCACTGCATAACGATCAGAGAAATCTTGCAGTACTGCTTTCCAAATGTGATCGAAGCCTGTCACGGAGGTATCGATAATAAAGTTACTTTTGTCGCTGTCAGCCAGTGGTGATACCAGCACTTCTAAATTACCAGAACCGACCACACCGCAAATCACTTCTTTTTTAGCGTCCTTAATGGGCTGCGAGTCAAAATTAAAATTTAGTATGTTCATTGTTCTCTCCTTATCCTGAGTATTGTTTTACCAGTTTCTGAAGCGACTTGGTGGCGAGTAGGTGCCATTAGACCATTTCACCAAATCTTTAATAGATTTTGCCGCTAGCAAATCTCTCGTCGCTTTTGAGGCATCAATACCTAGGTCTTCTGGTCTTTGAATAATCCCGCGCGCTCTCAGTGCTTTTACTTGTTCATGGTCGCGTTTTATTCCGACAGGTGTGTATCCTGCGACACCGCGAATCGCTTGTTCTCGCTCCTCTGGTGTGCGGCATAGCAGCAAGTTGGCAATACCTTCTTCTGTCACAATATGCGTCACATCGTCGCCGTATATCATGATAGGCGGTAAATCACTACCCATTTTTTCTTGTAGCTGCCACGCATCAAGCTCTTCAACAAATACCGAATCCATCTGCTCACGATAGGTTTCGACCATTTGCACCACCAACTTACGACCCTTCACCACACGTCCATCTGTCGCCTCTTGACCCGCTTTGAGATAGGCATAGCTAGAATGCCTGCGTCCATGAGGATCTGATCCCATGTTGGGTGCACCGCCAAAACCGGTGATACGATCGACCGTTGCGGTCGAGCTGTTGCCTTGTAAGTCAATCTGTAAGGTTGAGCCGATAAATAAGTCACAGGCATACAAACCTGCGGTTTGGCTAAAGGCACGGTTCGATCTCATGCTGCCATCTTTGCCCGTGAAGAAAACGTCAGAGCGGCTTTCGATATAGTCATCCATCCCCACTTCGGAGCCAAAGCTATGAATACTTTCAACAAAGCCACTTTCGATGGCTGGAATCATGGTTGGATGCGGATTGAGTGCCCAATTAGTACACACTTTTCCTTTTAAGTCCAATTCTGCACCGTAGGTGGGCAACAGTAACTCAATAGCAGCGGTGTTAAACCCAATCCCGTGATTAAGACGCTTGATTTGGTACGGTTCGTAAATCCCTTTTAGCACCATCATCGCCATCAGTATCTGTACTTCAGTAATCTGAGCAGGATCGCGGGTAAATAAAGGCTCAATATAGTTGGGACGCGGTGCCACAATAAAAAAATCAACCCAATCTGCAGGGATATCCACGCGTGGAACGCTATCTACCAACTCATTGACTTGCACAATGACAATGCCACTTTTAAAAGCCGTCGCTTCTACAATTGCTGGTGTATCTTCTGTGTTTGGCCCTGTATACAAATTCCCATCCGCATCTGCAGAGTGTGCGGTAATCAGGCAGACATTCGGGGTTAAGTCGATAAAGTACCGACCATACAGCTCCAAGTACGTATGAATAGAGCCAATTTGGATTTTTTGGTTCTGAACCAGTTTTGCTAATCTTAATGCTTGTGGCCCTGCAAAAGAAAAGTCAACTTTACTGGCAATGCCTTTATCAAAGATATCAATGTGGCTAGGTAGTGCCAAAACGGACTGCAATATGTGCAAATTATTTAAGACGTCACTATCACACTGAGACAAACATTCAGACAAAAAATCTGCTTGCTTTTGATTATTACCTTCAATACAGATTTTGTCTTCAGGCGCGAGGACGGTTTCTAGCAATTCAATGGCACGATCATTCGGGACCAGTTTTTCCAATCCTTTGCTTCTAGCAGCATCGAGCTTTTTATCACGGCGTATTTTTTGTAAGTTCCAGATTTTTTCTTCAACATTCGCTTTCATAAGACTTCCTTTCTTTGATCATTAAAAGAACGCATTGACGGTCAAGAAGAATACAGAGGGCCCCAATAGCGCGCCCAGTCCTGTATAAAAAGTCGCCACTAATGCACCATATGGCACTAGCCTGACATCTGTCCCTGCCAATCCGGCGGCGACCCCACTCGTCGTACCGACCAAGCCACCAAAAATCATGGCAGAGCGCGGACTCTTAAGGCGCATGAACTTGGCAAGTAGTGGTGTTGAGATCATGAAGAACACCGCTTTGATCAAACCAATGGCAATAGATAAGGCAATAACCTCCGAGCTTGCACCAATGGCCGTGCCTGTAATCGGACCTACAATATAGGTCATCGCGCCTGCACCAATCGTCGTCATAGAGACAGCATCTCTATAGCCCAGTGTCCATGCCACAGCAGCACCTACTACAAAAGGGATAACACACCCTAATAACAAGGCAATCATGCCAATCTTGCCAGCGCTCTTTATTTCTTTAACATCGACTTCAAAGGCTGTGGATGAGATGGCAAGGTCTCGCAGCATTGCCCCACCTAAAAGCGCAAAACCTGAAAAAATTTCGATATCAGAAATACCCTTACTACCAGTGGTATATAGACCTGCAAAATAGGCAGCAATCAAGCCGAGCGTGATCGCTATCGCAGAAGACTGCAGCTTGCCTTTAGTGAGATATTTAGATAATACTTGAGAGAGCAACATCACAAGACCTGTTACTGCAAGGGCAGTAACAAAACTGTTTTTAGTGAGCGTCTGTATAATTAAGTCCATTTAATTATTCCTTATTGCGCTTAAATTAGTGGGTTTCGTTGTCTAGTCATTGAAATGATGATGACCATTAAGACAGCTGATCAATCACGGGCTGATCCTCATCCCATGTGAAGGTGTCGTAATCATCGGCTATGTTGTTAAGCCAACGGACAACGATAACCGTAGCGGTAAGCGCAATAATGGAGACAACGGCGGCGACCAAACCACCAGACAGCGCTGCAACGACGTTCTGCCCTGCTGCCATCGCAACAACGATTGGAATATACATGCCTGCCCAATACAAAACACCAAATTGAGTAGACTTTGGCAGTAAGCCTCTTTTAGCCAGCATCTCTTTACCGACAATCAGTAGAATCATTGCGATAGCAACACCGCCAATGTTAGCGTCAACACCTAGTATTTGCCCTAATAGACCGCCCAGATAAACGCCGAGTAAATAACATACTGCTAATAAAGCAGTGCCATATATGATCATAGAAACCTTCCTTGGTTATGATTACGGCTGCTTCAATAATATCCATCTTGATATATGAGCCGTATAAAATAAAAATATGTGCCAATAACAAATATACTTAGACACCAATCAAATGTTCTTCTTGAATGTTCTTCTTGAATGTTCTTATCCACTCCTCTATTTATAGAAGATACAATCCTTAATAGAGTTCAAAATCCATAGCAGGATTTATCACGTATTACCGACTTGTTTGATATAATCTAATACAATTGGTTTTACATTACAACCAAATTGTACTTATTAAATTATATATTGTATACAATTGGAGAAATTATGAGTTTGATTGATGACCTACCTTTATCAGTACAGGTAAGCAAAAAAATAGAAGACGACATCATTTATGGTCGTCTTCCACCTGGCACCAAACTTGACGAAGCAACACTCTGTGAAAAGTATGAGGTGTCAAGAACACCTATTCGTGAGGCCTTGAAGCTTTTAGCATCTGAAGGTTTGGTTGAAATTCGGCCGCGTAGAGGTGCGATAATACCTACTTTGAATATCGTAACTTTGTTTGAAATGTTCGAAGTGATGGCTTATCTTGAGGGCATGTGCGGAAGATTAGCCGCTAGACGAATCAATGAAGAAGAGAAGGTTAAGTTGCTGCACCTGCATGATCAGTGCAAACAATACTTAATGGAAAACAACCCAGAGAGCTATTATGAGGCGAATAAAAAGTTTCACTTTTTCTTATATCAGCTAAGCCATAACAGCTTTTTGATAGAACAAGCCAGCAATCTACACAATCGCTTACACCCCTATAGACGCTTGCAATTGCGGGTAAACAATCGCATGCAGCATTCGTTTGAGGAACATCAAAACATTGTGGATGCCGTGATTAGTGGTGATGAGGATTTGGCTGAACGTCTGATTAAAGCGCATGTATCAGTTCAAGGAGAGCGGTTTACTGACTTGGTCGCTACTATGAGACCTGATGATAAGTAAGATTATTAGAACAACTCTGTTTAAGGGCCTGTCCTCAATTCAAGTGATAGTTATCTAACTGGGCTAAACATGAAAAAATAGACGTTAAGCTACAACTTGATTACCTCGAATCTATAAATGATGATGACAAGGATCAGCAACAGCTGATTTGTGAAATGCTGATGCATCGTCTAGATCTACTAGTTGGCAGGATGTTGGAGGCAATAAGTATGGAAAGCTTACGTCAAGATAGACAATGCGTTGCCATAGAGTATGGTTGGGTTCAAAAATCTTAAGTGAAAGGGCTAAATGAATGCTTTCTTAAGTTAAACTCAATGAAACCGAAAGCCATACCTATGGCGAACCAATCAGGCGCTTTCACTGGTTCGGTTCCCTAGTGAGGACTTGAACATTTCGCTGTGGGCTAATGATATCGGTACATTTAGTTATTTAGGCAGTTGCAGTGTACTTCGTTGTGTACATACAGTGAGCTTTTGGAGCATTATTTTTATTTACCATAAGCGCTGTTATGCTAAACGGTTTTGACTAAATTACTCTGAGACGAAGATCATATGAAACAAGAAGAAATTAGAGAAAAAATGACCATTCTTATTGATAAGTTATTATCAAATACTTTAAGTGAGCAAGAATATGACAAAGTTTTGGATGAAATCAGTCGAATTTCTCCATATCAATATTGGAGTGATTTAATTTTCTGGACTAACGACTACGTTGATGAGATTGATGGAAATCTTAAGTTAAAGCACGACGAGTTTTTTGATGAGGTATTTAACGGTTCTAAATCAAATGAAGAACAGAAAAAACAGAAAATCAAAGGACTGTTGGCACATTTAATAACAAATGATTTTTCAGGTTTGCCGATACAGTCTAGCATCGCTGTAAGCGCTGAAATTGATAGACTATCTCCTGATAAGAATTGGTGGGCAATCCTATATTCGAATACAGGTGTTTTGAATCCAGAGTTTTTGGATAGAGAAGGTGATTTTAATTATGAACTGTTTGTTGAAAAGCTATTTGATTAGCATGAGTTTATGATTTGAGAGCATAGTTTCCATGTAGGGTATCGAATCAGCGAAAGCACCCAATTGTTAGCCATAGGTATACCCCAAGGGAACCAGTTGTTTTACCCACTAAACCTATTTAACAGACCACTTAAAACAGACTGGTATAATGGAACCACTTATAACAGACTATTTTAAATGGCTAACTACAGTTTGCTACGGATCACGGTCACAATATTGCTGCGTTTTATATAGAAAATAAGTCGGGAGCTACGCTAATACGTTCAGAGCTGATGTAATTTTGATTGAGCAAATAGATCGATTTGCGCGTTTGAATGGGTCGATGATGCCATCTTGAAAAATAAGATCTGGGAAAAAGCTGGCCATAGCTATGTCAAGCTACGGCTAAGTATTCACGTCAGCTGATTGCCAATACCGCTAAAGAAATCAAACATTCATTAATACTCGAATTATTTAGAAAATGTATCACTCTTTGTTAAGTCAGTATTTATCAAGCCCCCAACATCATAAGTAGTGAACTACCCTAGACATTCTGAGCGGATCACTACTTACGATGGCAGATTATCTCTACATAAAGCATTTTTATATCAATTATCTTTATATGCTACTGACCATCTTATCGGGTGATAAAATCGCCGCTAACTCCTCATCACTCAGCAACTTCTCTTGTTTGACCAATTCAGCCACACCTGAACCACTTAGCAAAGCATGTCCTGCGATACGACTGGCATTTTCGTAGCCTATATGAGGCACCAATGCCGTCACTATACCGATACTGTTTTCGACATGCTGCGCGCAGCGGGTTTCATTGGCTGTAATACCTTGGATGCATCGCTCGTCCAGCATATGAATCGATTTTTCTAACATACGCGTGTTATTCAATAGGTTATAAACAATCAGTGGCTCCATAGCATTGAGCTGTAATTGTCCTGCTTCTGCCGCCATGGTGATCGTCATATCGGTACCCATTACCTGAAATGCGGTTTGACTCATGGCCTCAGGAATCACAGGATTGACTTTACCGGGCATAATAGACGATCCAGGCTGCATGGCTGGTAGGTTGATTTCACCCAGACCTGTGCGTGGCCCACTCGATAGTAAACGCAAATCATTACTCAATTTAGACAACTTAATAGACAGGCGTTTTAGTGCACTAGAAAAAGTAATAAAAGCACCCATGTCGGCGCTGGCGGCTATCAAGTCTTCGGCAAGGGTCACTGGCAGACCACTGATGTCAGCTAACTCATTAATCGCCAAGCTGGCATAGCCTTTAGGTGCATTGATGCCAGTTCCAATAGCAGTACCGCCTAAATTCAATTCGCATAACTGTAGACAGGCGTGCTCGATTCGAGCCGTTTCACTGCCCAAATCACTGGCGAAGGCGTTAAACTCTTGACCCAACGTCATCGGTACTGCATCTTGCAGTTGGGTGCGACCCATTTTTAGAATATCGCTAAACGCTTGTCCTTTGACAGCTAAACTATTTTGCAGCTTGATGATGGCCTCTTGAAGCGGTTTTGCCGCAAACACAATCGCTAAGCGCGCCGCACTAGGATAGACGTCATTGGTCGACTGAGAGCGGTTGACATCATTATTAGGATGGAGATGGCTATATTGACCATACTCAAATCCCATCTTCTTTAACCCAATATTAGCAATCACTTCATTGGCATTCATGTTGGTCGACGTGCCTGCCCCGCCTTGGATGAGGTCAACAATAAACTGTTCATGGTACTCACCTTTTATAAGATCGGCGCACGCTTCACTAATAGCATTGAGCTTATCTTGACTAAGCAGGCCATGCTGATAGTTGGCCTTGGCAGCTGCCGCTTTAACCATCGCCAGTGCTTTAATCAAATCGGGAAAGTGACTGATTGGCATACCGGTAATGTTAAAGTTTTGCGAGGCACGTTGCGTTTGAATGCCGTATAACGCAGTAGCAGGAACGGCTTGTTCGCCGAGTAAATCTTTTTCGATGCGAGTAAAGACTTGGTTATTGATTGGGCTATTTTCATGTTTCATATTTTTATGGCTTCTTAGAGATAAGGTAAGTTAAAGTAGTAAACCGACAATACTTAGTTATCTAAGTACATTGTCTCGCCTTGTCTTGGCGTTACTAAAAATTAGAGCCATCGTAACTAAGAATACATAACAAGAAAAACGCAAATATTCCGCTCTCAGCCCCAAAAATATTGGTGCTCAATGACAAATATTATAGATAAGGTTGTTCTATTAAAAATATCGGGTACTTTTAAAGTAGGTTTTCTAGAGGAATTTTATTTAGTAGGAGAGATTTTTCTGAGAAATTTTACTAATTAAAAAAGGCTAATTAATTGCCAGCTTTGAGTGGCGTAAGCAAACGCCTAATCCAAGTGAGAAGAGTTGGGGCATGTCCTAAATTCAAGCGATAGTCATCTAATTGGGCTAAAAATGGCCACACATCGTCAAATAGCTGGTTAATACCTCGATATTGACCAACTAGTTTTCTCGTTTGACGGCAATTTATCATCTTTATCTCCGTTTTTGAAATGAGAACACGCGCTAGGCTTTATAAGGTTCTTGAATAACTTACAACCCCAATACTTGCTTTAAGGCATTTATTTGTGGCTGCTGACGATCGGTATAACGATAGGCCAGCACCACCTCTCGAACCAAACTGTTATCACCTAAATGGTGAATTTGGACAGGCGGCGTACTCCTAATCCATAGTCCAGCATAAGGAATCAAAGCCACTCCCAGACCCGACTCAACCATCCTAACGATGGCATCTAGATCATTGATCTCCATGATTGTATTGACCTTGATGTCTTGCTGTTTGAAGAATTTGCTTAATCTTGCACCAGCTGAGGATTGTAAGGTGTAATGGATAAAAGGGTGCTGCTCAAGCGTTTGCCTGAGACTATGAAACGGCCATTTTTTGGGGCTAATCAGTACATAGGGCTCCGTCATAATAGACTGGGTCACGATATCCTTAGGCAATGCAAATGCTGGCTGGATAGTGATCGCCGCATCGATACTCCCTATTTCCAGCTTTTCAAACAGCTCGATAGAACGCCCTGGGATAATTTCTGTCTGCATGAGCGGCGCTAATAAAGTAATCGCTTTTAGTGCCTCGGGTAGAATACCCACTTGCACTGAGTTGATAGCGCCAATCTTAAGCTGTCCATAATAACTAGCAATATCAGTATCTGAAGATAGCTGCATTGTCGAATAGAGCGCCAAAATTTCTTTGGCGATCGGTAAAACGCGTGTACCTTGCGGATTGAGCGTAATAGCTCTGGCAGAGCGAGTGAATAACGACAACCCTAAATTGTCTTCTAGGGTTTTAATTTGCGCACTAACAGCAGATTGCGTAAGGCTTATATGCCGAGCAGCAGCGGCAAAACTGTCTAACTCGCAAACGGCTACGAAAGTTTTAAGCTCTCTTATCATTTATTCCACCACATTTCTTATTAGCATCACAGTAAGATAGCCATTATTAGTCCATATAACCTATATTGGTTACCTAATCTAAGAGCGGATATTAATGATTGACTACTCATTACTAGTTACTGGTAACAATCTTAATAATTGTGCAAAGAACACTCTTATTTCAAATGAATATGAGTGACATAGTCTACCGCTTTTATCTCGGCAAAAGGTGGCAGTTTATTTCGATACAAAAAAGCCCGGTGCAAGTTATACATTAGTGTGCTTGGAGAGGATGAAGATGTAGTATTTTTATATGGATTTGACTATATAATTCTTTGATAGAAGCTTGACAGCTCAATTTTAATAGCAAAAAACCACCTTGATAGGTGGTTTTTTGCTGATTTTATTGTTCAGATGTGGTGTAGCCGACTTTTAGTGAGTTCTATTTAAAAAATCATATGAGCACATACCGCAATGATTGGTAATGAGATGATGGTTCTCAAGAGAAAAATCACTAATAACTGAAAAAAGCTCACTGGAATCTTCGTCCCTAAAATCAATCCGCCGACTTCTGACATATAGATTAACTGAGACACTGATAAGCAAGCGATAACAAATCGAGTCAACTCTGATTCTATTGAAGAACCGATAATAGCCGGCAAGAACATATCGGCAAAACCTACCATGATTGTTTTTGACATTTCTGCAGCAAAAGGTATGTTCAATAACTCTAAGAATGGAATAAAAGGCATACCTAGATAATCAAATACAGGTGTTTCTTCTGCAACGATTAAACCCATCGTGCCGATCGCCATAACGACAGGCAGTATCCCAATCCACATATCCAAAATATTTTTTAGCCCATCTCTTAAGAAAGTAAGAAAACTTGGGCTCTTGTCTGCTTTTTGGACAGCTTTATGTAAACTGTGGGTAAATAACGTTTTTCCTTCGGGAATGGTTTCATGATCTCTATCACTGTTTTCGATAGTATAAGTATCTTCAATTCTAGATAAAGGTAATAATCTTGGTACTATTAGCGCACAAACAATCCCGCATAAAGCAACGACCCCAATCATATTAATAAAGTAGCTTTCGAGCTTAACTTGAGAGATGACAACCAAACAGAACGTAATCGACACTGCTGAAAAGCTTGTAGCGATAATTGCCGCTTCTTTTTTGGTATAGAACCCACCTTCCAGTTGTTTATCGGTTAATAAGACACCGATAGTTCCATCGCCCAACCATGATGTTAAGCAATCTACAGATGACCTACCTGGTAAGCCAAACAAAGGTCTCATCACTTTGCTTAGTAGAACCCCAAAAAATTCTAATAAGCCAAAATCAAGCAATAACGGTAGCAGCAATCCAGCCAAGAAAAACACGATAAAAAGTATTGGCATTAATTCATATAATATTAAGCCGCCAATATTGTCTGAATATATTGCCTCAAACCCAAATTTAAAATAGGTCACGACAACGAAGAATGCACCAAGCATTCTGATAATAAGCCAAGGCGTTGTAACGTTTAATAAATTATTTAGAAACGCATTATTCAGAATAAATGCAGGTTTCATGATTTTAGTATATAACGTACAACACAAGGTAATCATGATCGAGGTGACAACCAATAGCGGCAAAAGGTCACCGATATAACCCTGTATATAATCCTTTAATACAGATATAGGAATGGTAAACCCTTCTGCATAGGTGACAAACTTACCATCCACATAGGGAATTGGAAATACGAAAAGCATCAAACCTATGATAGATGGGATAAAGAACTTCAAAAATTGTCTGATATTGATACCGCTAACATCTCGACTTGCAGCGCTGGCTTTAATAATGTCCATATTATTTTTACTCGCAGTCCCTTTTTAACCAACCTAAAGAAGGTTTTAACAAACCCCTTTAGGCTAGATTCTGTTACTCATTTTGAATATTTAATGCTAATAGTTACTCAAAAGTGTGTGGGTCACTTTTTCTAAAATCTTAAATATTCTGGTCGAGTCATCTTTTGAGTTGTTGTACAAAGGATTTATCTCTGCCATTTCCCAGCAGCATACTTTCTTATTTTTAATTAACTCTATGTTAAGTTGCATCGCTTGCTCATATGACAGGCCATTCATTGCAGGTGTACCGGTTCCTGGCACATATAAAGGATCGACACTATCAACATCAAACGAGACATAGATATGATCGCAATATTCTAGTTTTTTGAAAATTTCCTCTACGGTAGAACTGATACCTTTTTGGGTTATCTCAGCCACGCTATATAAAGGGATTTTGTGTCTTCTAATTAGATCCATCTCTTCTTCTTGATAGTCTCTAACGGCACAAAACACCACGTTTTCTGGCTTAATTGATGGCTCGCTTGATGCCATAAACTTCAACTTTTCCCAATACTCTTTTTCTTTTTCAGAAAGCTCGTTACGCTGACATTCCAAATTATCAATGGCACAAGCCATTGCCAAAGGCATGCCATGCATATTTCCTGACCCACTGGTATATGGTGAATGAAAATCAGCGTGTGCGTCTATATAAACCACGCCGATTTCAGCATCAGGATGCGCCATTTTTAGACCATGCATGGTGCCTGCACAGCTAGAATGATCACCTGCAATAACAATCGGAAACTGATTCTCGTTTCTTATATCTTTGATTTTATGCGCCAATTTAGAAATAACAGGCTCAATCACATCGGCGTATTTTGCATGCTTAAATGACGACTCTTCTTCATGTATATATTCGTTTTTTATACTATCAAGTTGCAATTTTTCATAGTAGTCTGCGTTCATTTCTTTTGATGACGCGCGCAATGCATCGATTCCTAGTGACGCGCCTTTTTTATGCCCTGCGACGTCTGAATAAACTTCTACTATTCGCACGTTTTTCATTAAATCATTCATTATTTTGTCTCTATTAAATAAAATAATTTTTTTATCATTTGAGTCCAAATCTGGCATTGAACTCCTATTTTTCTATGTTCAAATTACTTATGATGCGGCCATCGCTTCATCCGTCTCTAGGCTACGATCTTTGCTATGAGCTTTGACTACCGAATAGAGGTTTTTAGGGTCTTGTTGCTGAGGAATCAAGTCAAGCAGCTCATATGTGTCCTGTTTTTTGATCAAATCACGCAAAAATACCAAAGCCGTAAAATCTTCTGAGGCAAAACCAACACCATCAAATACAACCAAGTTATTTTCGTTGGTGCGTACTTCTTTTTCACCATTTACGATGCGGTGAAACTCTGTCACAGGGAAATCTTGAGATAGCTGTTGAATATCGCCTTCAATACGGGTTTGCGGTTCAAACTCCACAATGACATGATCGGCTCTTAACAAGATGTTGGCATCTAGCTCCGTTTTTCCAGGACAGTCACCACCGATGGCATTAATATAGACGCCTTTTTTGACCATATCATCACGCAGAATGGTGGCATTTTTCTTATCTGCGGTACAGGTAGTGATGATATCTGCACCTTCAACCGCCTCTTCTGCCGTTTTGCAAATAGCAATATCTAGGCCTGAATCGGCAAGATTGCGCGCTACTTTTTCAGATGCGGCTGGGTCGACATCGTATAGACGTACTTTTGAGATACCCACGACTGCCTTCATACCCATTGCTTGGAACTCACCCTGAGCACCATTACCGATAAGCGCTAAAGTCTGGGCGGTTTTGGGTGCACAATGTTTGGCAACCAATGCAGAAGTCGCTGCTGTGCGTAAGGCCGTTAAAATACACATTTCTGTCAATAAAATCGGATAACCTGTATCGACATCAGACAACAAGCCAAAAGCGGCTACCGTCTGCAAATCGCGCTTGGTGTTGATCGGATGACCATTGACATATTTGCACGCAAACATTTCACCATCGCTGACAGGCATCAACTCTATGACGCCGTCTTTGGAATGAGAAGCAAAACGACTGGATTTTTCAAAACTATCCCAACGAGAAAAATCTTGTTCTAAAGCATCTACCAATTCTTTTATCGTCTGCTCTATACCATAATTACTAATGATTTCAGCCATCGCCTGTACGCTAACAAATGGCACACCCTGCTTCTGTGATACGATGAATTTAGACATTAATTTTGCTCCATTCCATGAATATTATTTATTTAACCGACAATTAATATGCTACCAATTATAATTGTCAGTTAAAATGTCAATAATTTACTAAATATGGACATTTTTTTGACACATTGTTAGGTGTTACTTAGCATAATGTCAAAACTCAATGTAGGAAGCATTTTTATGGCATATTACACTTATGACTCATTAGATAGCGAACTGATATCTGAACTTCGACAAGACGGTCGAGCAACCATCTCAAATCTTGCTAAAAAGCTCAAAGTCTCTCGTGCCACTGTCCAAAACAGATTGGATAGACTGATTCACAACGGTGCTATTTTAGGATTTACGATTCGAGTGCATGAGGCACTAGATAAAGAAACGGTCAAAGCGATGATGATGATTGAAGTAACAGGAAAGTCTACTTCACAAGTGATTAGGAAACTGCGAGGTATCCCGCAATTGATTAAGCTACATACGACCAACGGAGCGTGGGACTTGGTAGGAGAGATACACACGACAAGTTTGAGAGAATTTGATGAAGTGCTGCGTCAAGTAAGGGAGATTGATGGCATTTTGAATAGCGAAACAAGTGTTCTGCTTTCGAGTTTGTAATGTGACCTTATCCAGAATAATATGTTCAGCACAGTCTAAGGATGTAAGGCCCTAGTGAATACTTGAACATAAAACCCAAGCTATTTATAAATACTTTTTATCCCCTCGTTTCGTGTACTTGTAGGTATACTTTGCGAGAGTCATTCGAGGTTTTCAATGCTTAAACAACATCGACAAGCACTAGTGGTTGAAGGCGGCGGCATGCGCGGCGCATTTAGCGGTGGTGTCTTAGACGCCTTTTTACAACAACAATTCAATCCTTTTGATCTGTGTGTGGGCGTCTCTTCAGGTTCAACTAACGTTGCTAACTATTTGGCCGCACAACAAGGTCGTACCCTGCATATTTACTTGGATCATTCCCTCCGATCTGAATTTATCCATTATGGTCGTTTCCTTAGAGGCGGTGACTTACTGGATTTAAAGTGGATGTGGGATATGGTGGAGCAAGAATATCCATTGAATCAGGCACAATTATTTGCCAATCCTGCTGAGTTCTACATGGTTTTAACACATGCTATTTCAGGAGAGGCGAACTACATCAAAGCGGCTAAAGATAATATTTTGGAGGGATTAAGAGCATCAAGCTCTATCCCAGTGCTCACCCGACAAGCGGTCGAGATATTTGGTGAGCCTTATTTTGATGGTGGTGTGGCAGATGCTTTGCCTGTACAGTGGGCAGCTAAGCAAGAGAGGGTTGACAAGCTAATGGTTATACGAACTCGTCCTCAAAATTACTCTAAAGCAAGCAGTAAAGGCGATCAGCTTTTGGCTAGATATTTTTCTAAGCAGCAATATGGTTTTGCCCAAAGCTTGTTGACACGAACCCAACGCTATAACGACTCGGTACAATTTTTACAGACTCCATCATCACAGAAGATTTTAGAGATTTGTCCACCCGACTTAAAAAATATGGCGAGTCGATTGTCCAAAAATAAAACCAAAATCCGTTATAGCTACGATGTAGGACTAGAAGTTGGATACCAAGCGATTGAAGATTGGCATCAGCTTTAACCTCCTTATCTTAAGCAAAGGAGAGATCTTAAAAAAACACGGGCTTCGAATATAAGAAATTGGCTTAAACCTTGCCTTAGATAACCTTTGAATCACAAAGGTTAGTAACCAAGATAAGTAATGATATAATGGCTTGATAATTGATACTCTATGAAAGGTCTGTATTATGGCTCGTACCGCTAGCGCATTGCACATTTTAGTCAAACAAAAAGAGTTGGCAGAAGATATTATTATCAAGCTCAAAAAAGGCGCGGCATTTGATGTGCTGGCCAAACGACACTCAACCTGTCCATCAGGTAAAAAAGGCGGTCATTTAGGTGAGTTCGAAAAAGGTCAAATGGTAGGACCATTTGATAGAATCTGCTTCAATGGCGAACTCTTTACCCCTCATTTGGTAAAAACCAAATTTGGCTGGCATGTGGTTAAAGTGCTTTATAGGACGTAATAATTGGAGCTTTAACTGTAAGCCGTGGCACAAAAAACTGTAATCAATATTTGTTGAGGATTATAGTTTTTGAAAGGCTCAAATGCTAATCCGAACTATTTTAAATATATTTTTACTAAATAATGTTAACTTCGTAACTGAATTTTTCCGCCAACCCATAAGATTCTCTATACTCAATAGGATCACCTTCTAGATTCTTAGCTATACGGCATACCTTTACTAAATTTTCTTGATTAGTATTGTCTAAATATGAGTCTACATGGTTGGCTATGAAAAATAGCGTCTCTACGGCAGACGAAACAAACTGTCCACACTTTGTATAATAAAATGGATACAATAAATTTTCGAAATCTTCAGGCTCTAAATTTACAAAGGCCTGATAACGGCTCTTGGGCAACCAAATTTTTTCACTAAGCGAAACTTTACCTTCAATGATGCGCACACGCTCTATATAAATGAGTGCTTTGTTTTTGCTTATATTCAGTTTTTCATTAATATCTTCAATGCCTTCTATGACCATCACGTTTTTTACCATGCCTATCGGTGTCGTATAACAAGCATCTATATCACGAAATTTGAAAAATCTTAGTAGTGAGCTATCAAAATTTGGACGCTTTAAAAAAGTCCCCCCTACCTTGATGCTTAGTTAATACACCATCATCGACTAGCTTCTCAACCGCTTTACGAATCGTCCCAACCGATACCTGGTATTTATCTGCAAACTCTTGCTCAGTAGGCAAAGGTGTGTTTTCATCCCACTTGCTTTCTGTGAGTAGCGTCAGGATATGCCATCGTACTTGCTCGTACCGTGGCATTTTAAATTTTTCTAAATTTTTTAGCATTTTTTCACCACAATTTAAAGGCTTTTATGAACTGTTGTAATCCTATCAAGCACTATTGTACTCTTCGATAATAAGATATAAATGACCACTCTATTTTAAGCTTACAGCAGATTTTGTATGTATCACTTTAATAATAAGACTTATCTGACTTTTTATAGTTAATCTTATCTAATTCAAATTACTTTTTTTGATATGATTCTACTCAGTTAAATGTGTATTTCAAGCTTATAAGACTCTCTAATCTAGATGACTATGTGTCAATATTTTCGTCATGCTCTTTACTCTATAAGAATTGATATGAATTTTTATAGCATTCATACAATCAAGATTCAGGAACAGTCATGACTCTTTATATTCTAGCCGCTATAGTAATATGTATCATTTTAGGCTATACAACCAAAATCAATATTGGCCTATTTGCTGTTGCATTTTCATATATTATTGGCTGTTTCGGTATGGGACTGAAAACTCATGAGATTATTGAACTTTGGCCTCTCAAAATTTTCTTTGTTATCTTTGCCGTTACTCTTTTCTATAATTTTCCTCTAGCGAACGGGGCTTTAGAAAAATTATCGAATCATTTAATCTATAGATGTCGTCATTTTCCAGAATTTCTACCTTTGGTTATTTTCTTTGCCGCTACGATCGTTGCTGGCTTAGGGGCTGGTTACTACACCGTCTTAGCCACGATGGCACCTATGATTTTGCTATTGTCTAAACGCACTAACTTAAATATTGTCATTGCTACTTTATCTGTGAATTATGGAGCCTTAGCTGGTGCTAATTTTATTACCTCACAAAGTGGTATTATTTTTAGAGAGCTGATGCGCGGGGCAGGCGTCGCAAATGATAATACCTTTACTTATGTCTTAGGCGTTTTCTCGGTGACTTTTATAATGCCAATGATAGTCTTAGGTATCTATTGCTTTTTCAATGCTAAAAATAGCAAAATTGCGATTCAAACGATAGTACCAGAGCCTTTTGATAGTAAGCAAAAACAATCTATCATGCTAATTTTCATGATGATGGCTACAGTGCTTATTGCGCCTATCTTAAACCTCGTAATACCAAACACAGAAGCAATTCAGTTTTTGAACGCTAGAATTGACATTGGTTTTATCGCCATTTTTTTCGCCTTAATTAGCTTATTATTGAAACTGGGCGACGAAAAAACGGTGATTGCCTTAATACCTTGGAACACACTCATTATGATTTGTGGGGTCGGTATGTTGATTGGCCTTGGCGTTGAGATAGGTGTTATCTATGAGCTAACAGAATGGCTAAGTACCAATGTTCCTATCTGGATAATACCGCTTTTAGTCTTCGTTATCAGTGCAATTATGTCGATTTTCGCTAGTACACTCGGCGTAGTCGCTCCTACTCTATTTCCTATGGTGCTGCCTTTAGCCGTCGCCTCTGGACTCAGCCCTTTGTTATTATTTACTTGTATTGTGGTGGGAGCACAGAGCTCATCACTCTCCCCTTTCTCATCAGGAGGTAGCCTTATGTTAGGTGCTTCTCAAGTAGTGATAGAAAAAGACAAGCTGTTCAATGCGCTATTATTCAAAGCGGTGCCTTTAGATATTGGTATTGGCATACTAGCGATCTTAATTATCCAACTTGTATTCTAACTTCTTACATTTTTCCTTCATCTTTATTAGCAATAACATATCATAATCTTATTGTTATTTCTCAGGCCGTCTACCCTATTTTGAGTGCAATTCGCTTACTCTCCTCATCAAACCGAAAATCGCTTAAGTAACTTTGTTAACCTTGCCATAGTATTAAGTAGAATGAGTTCCCCATTTATATTGATCTATGTTGCTCACCACTCATAAAATCCATTAATTCTTTGTTTTTACTAAAAAAAATATGGAATTTTAGATTTTATATCTTTCTTTCTAATCTTCAATACTTATGCACTGGGAGTCTAACTCGCGACTTCTTAGACTACTATATCAAAATAAAATTCATATATACATACATATGTTTCTTGTTATTTCTAAAATATTCTGTTACTTTTGCAAAACACTAAAAACCTACCTGTTTACATTTTAGTGATTTTTATGAAGAAATTTTGGAACTTATCCGTAATAACTTTATGGTTTTTTTCAAAATCCCATTGAGTACCTTAATTAAAAATACACACAAGGAGTGTCGTGTGAAAAAACTATCTTATCTGGCTCTTGGCCTTTCTGTACTTACCCTTACCGCATGTAACAAGACCGAAACGACTGCATCCGATGCTAGTTATGATGCCCCTTCACGTCCAGAGTGTATTGCCCCAGCAAAGCCAGGAGGCGGTTTTGATTTGACCTGTAAACTTGCTCAAGCTGGATTAAAAGATACTGGTCTCTTAACAGAACCTATGCGTGTCACATATATGCCAGGTGGCGTTGGCGCTGTTGCTTATAACAAAATCGTCGCCAATGATCGTGATAACAACGATGCAATCATTGCCTTCTCTACTGGTTCTATTCTCAATTTGTCGCAAGGTAAATTCGGTAAGTTCACTGAAAAAGACGTGAAATGGCTGGCAGGTGTGGGTACTGACTATGGCGCTATTGCGGTCAGTGCAGATTCATCAATTAAAGACCTAACTGATTTGATCGAGGCATTGAAGACAGATCCAAAATCTATCAGCTTTGGTGCTGGTGGTAGTGTCGGTGGTCAAGATTGGATGCAAACAGCTATCTTGGCTAAAGCCATTGGCGTAGAGCCAAATGACATGACTTATGTGGCGATGGAAGGTGGCGGTGAAGCAATTACAGCGGTTATGGGTAACCATATCACGGTCGTTAGTGCAGGTATTGCTGAGATTATGCCGCAAGCCAGTGCTGGTAAATTACGCGTGTTAGCTGTGTTTGCTGACGAAAGACTGGGTGGCACTATGGCTGATATTCCGACTGCCAAAGAGCAAGGCTATGATGTTACTTGGCCCGTTGTCCGTGGCTATTACATGGGGCCAGACGTTAGTCCTGCAGCCTATGACTGGTGGAAAGGGACGTTTGACAAAATGCTTGCTGATCCAAAATTTGCTGAAATACGTGAACAGCAAGAACTATTACCATTCTCTATGACTGGAGAAGAGCTACAAGCTTACGTTTACAAACGTACTGGTGAGCTACGTGAGTTGTCTGCTGAATATGGTCTTGTTGACGCTACAGCCCAATAACCACATTGAAATTTAATCACCTTAATAATTGAATACTAAATTTTCATTATATTTTTTAAAGGCTGGCGATTACCTGTCAGCCTTTTAACTTCAGTTTTTAGGAATCACCTTATGACAATGGAACGTCTATTTTCTGGGCTGATGGCACTGGTTAGTTTGTTCTTAATATACTTAGCCATTGGCTATGTGGCCCCGATTGCCTATGATCCAATTGGTCCTCGTCCTTATCCCATTTTAATTTTTTCTTTGCTGGCATTTGGAGCTCTAGTGGTCGCTTTTCGGCCGCCAAAATTCACTAAACCTATTGACTTAGGACTGACCAAACCAATCATCAGAAACCTTGTTCTCTGCGCCCTTGCTCTATTGGTTTACGCCCTTATTTTCGAACTCTTAGGCTTTATCCTGTCTACCATCATAATGTCTTTCGCTCTAGGTTTATTGTTTGCAGGTAATCCCACTAAAAGTTTTACTTTTTCAGTTTTGATCAGTATTGGCCTATATGTCTTATTTGACATGTTTTTGGATGTCAAATTACCGCTCGGATTGTTGTCAAGGATAATAGGATAGCCAATATGGATACTTTTGATTTTTTGATGCATGGCTTTGCTATCGCATCTACCCCAGAAAACTTACTCATTGCACTTATCGGGGCTTTTTTAGGTACGATTGTGGGTATGCTGCCCGGTTTAGGACCTATCAACGGTGTTGCAATACTATTACCGTTTGCCTTTGCTCTTGGATTACCACCAGAGAGCGCACTAATTTTACTCTCAGCAGTTTATCTTGGATGTGAGTATGGTGGACGTATTTCCGCCATTCTTATTAATGTGCCCGGTGATGCTGGTGCGATTATGACGACTTTAGATGGCTATCCATTGGCGAAGCAAGGAAAAGCAGGAATCGCGCTATCTTTATCTGCGGTGAGCTCTTTCGTCGGCGCGACTATCGCTACAATTGGTGTGGTACTGTTTGCTCCTTTATTAGCTAAATGGGCTATCTCATTTGGTCCCGCTGAGTACTTTGTTTTGATGGTGTTTGCTATCACTTGCTTAAGTGGGCTAGTAGGTGATCAACCTGTTAAGACTGGTATTGCTGCTTTAATTGGTCTTGGTCTAGCGACTGTTGGTGTTGATGCAGTTACTGGTATATATCGTTTCACTTTTGACTCAGTCAATCTCTCTGATGGTATACAGTTCACGACTATTGTTATTGGTTTTTTCAGTGTGAGTGAGATCCTAATCTTACTAGAAAAAACCACTACTGGACATAAAGTTATTGAACAGGGTAAGCGTAGTTTATTAAACTTTAAAGAGTTTACTTTTGCCTTTGGGGCTATGCTACGTAGTGGTCTAATGGGTTTTGTAGTGGGCATTTTGCCCGGTGCGGGCGCAACTATCGCCAGTGCCATGACTTATGCTAGTGAACGTAAAATCGCTGGTGATACTGGCACCTTTGGTGACGGTGATCTTCGTGGCGTTGCCTCACCAGAAGCTGCAAATAATGCTTCAGCCTGTGGTTCATTTGTACCAATGTTGACCTTAGGTGTACCAGGTTCTGGTACGACAGCGGTCATGATGGGTGCATTGACCTTATATAACATCACGCCAGGCCCGCAGTTATTTACTGAGCAGCCTGATATCGTTTGGGGTCTGATTGCGTCATTATTCATCTGTAACGTTATTTTGTTAGTAATGAATATTCCGTTGGTTGGCCTATTCGCCAAGCTTCTTGATGTGCCAAACTACATATTAATACCAGCAATCGCTGCCGTCAGCTTTGTTGGGGTATATTCAATCCATAGTACTACTTTTGACTTGGTATTTATGGTCGCACTGGGGGTATTCGGTTATTTCTTACGCAAATTAAACTTCCCGTTATCAGCACTCATTTTAGGTTATGTACTGGGTGAATTAATGGAATCTAATTTAAGACGTGCGCTGTCTATCTCTCAAGGAGACTTGGGTATCTTATGGAGTAGCTCTATTACTATCGTTCTATGGTTATTGGCTATCTTAATGGTATTTATGCCGATCATACGCAGCGTATATCGTAAGCGTTATAAAAAAACTGCTATTTAGTTTTAAGCCAGCCCGGCCTCTAAATATTATTTTTACGGTGGTCACACACAGAGTGTGACCACCATTTTTTTACTAATATTTTCAACCTTTTTTCAACACTACTAATGTTCTTTATCAGCTATCCAAAATTAGTTAAACATCACTATATGATGTCACTCATGAAATAGGATTTTATAGTGTTTCTTATTTTAGATTTATTGCAAACTATACCAACTTGGCATTTAGTAGGTTTATTCTTTGCTGGCATGGTCGCTTTTATTATATCGACTATATCCGGTGGTGGTGGAGCGATGCTGCTAATACTAGCCACCTCTCCGATGATAGGAGCAGTAGCTGCGCCGCCTGTAATCAACTCAGCTACTTTTATTAGTAATGTCTCGCGACTATATCTATTCTGGCATGATATTGATTGGTCATTAACCAAATACTATGTACCAAGTGCTACTATAGGGGCATGGTTGGCAGCATTAATATTTAGTCGTTTAGATGCAGATTGGATTCAATTATTGGTTGGAGTATTTTTAGTATCTACTATTTTCCAATATAAGTTTGGTCAAGTGAGTAAAACGTTCGATATGCCAAAAATAGGTTTTGTACCCTTGGGGTTTATCATTGCTTTTATGAGCACACTGGTGGGAGGTCTCGGTCCTATACTTAACCCTTTTTATATGAATGCTGGACTAGAAAAAGAACGCCTTATTGCCACCAAAACAGCTAACTCCTTTTTTGTAGGCATTATCCAAATTGTCAGCTATGCTTTTTTTGGCATTCTGACAGCAAAAATATGGATATATGGCATTGTGTTAGGACTGGGTGCCGTTATTGGCAATGTTATTGGCAAACGTTTCTTAATGGGTATTAGTATTAGGCAGTTTAGATTAATGCTACTTATATTGATGGTTATCAGTGGCTTAATAATGATTATAAAAAATATTGATATATTGTTATGAAGTTTTTTTACATACCTTCAAGTCCCTATATAAATCAGATTAATAACCACAGTACTTTCATTATCGTCTATCAATAAAAGCAATAAATAGTATTCGTACCACAGTCTAGGATCATCAGTGATACAAAAATGAAAGTCCCTACTATTACGCTAATAATAGGGACTTTCATGTTTTGGAGGGATAAGAGAATACGCGATTAACTATTATTGCTAAGCTTAGGCTTATTGCTAGAGTAGATAAAGTACAGGGCGATAGCTAAACATACTAATGCGCTAATCCGACTGCTTGACAGGCTGATCGATTCGTTTCCTAACCAACCGAAATTATCGATCAACACACTCATACTTAACTGTCCAAAGATTACCGCAACCGTAGCTACAGCCGTCCCTATACGTTGTACTGCAACTACCATAATAACAATGTAAGGAACACCGCATAGCGCACCCAAAAGCTGCCATTTAGGTACATCCATCAAAGTGACCGTATGATTGGGTTCAAAGAAAAAAATCAGTAAGGCTGTCACGACTGCTCCTACTGAAAAAGTTAAAAAAGCACTCTTGAATACGCCAACATTGCTACCCAATCGACCATTCAAGGCTGCTTGCACACTCAGAGTAGCTCCACCGATTATCGCTAATACAATCATCAAAATAAGCATCATTTGGTCTACCCCTTTGCCATAAAAATAAGCGCTGCAATGATGAAAATTAGCGCAATAATCCTTCTCACATCTACTTTTCGTTCTTCAGTTTCGAACAACCCATAATGGTCTATGAGTAGACTTTGAAATACCTGTCCAGCAAGTATCCCAATCATCGTCAATGCAATACCAATAACTGGAGTTACTACGGTCAACACCACAACATAGATAGGTCCTAAAATACCGCCAATTAATAATAAAGGTGGCTGCGAAAAAAATGACGGACTTTCCCGCGGACTAAAAAACAACATCAAAAAAAACGTTAAGGCTGCTCCAACACCAAAAATACTTAACGTGGCCCAGAGCTCTCCTACCTGACTGCCCAATGGACCTAGCAATCCTGCTTCAACGGATAGCCCCATGCCGCCTAAAACGACCACCAGTATTAATAAAATTTGCATAAAACGACTCCCCATAAGCAAGACGGCATAGTTTACAGCAGTCGTTACCCATGAAAAACGCTATAATATAGAAATGACTTTTGCATAAGTTGCACAAATGAATAATGTCGATAACATCAGTATAAAAACGCTACTATTCTTTATCAGCGTCTTTGAGACTCAGAGTTTTTCTGTAGTAGCACGAAAAGAAGGCGTGTCTGCTTCAAAGGTATCACGTCTCATCAAACAGTTAGAAGACGCGCTCGGGCAGCAGCTTTTTTATCGTAATACACGTGCCGTTATCCCTACCGAAGCGGGGCGTATATTTATGCGCTATGCACACTCTATTACTGAAAGCATGGACACCGCTCAACAAGAACTTCAGGACAGCACACTGCAGCCAGGTGGCCTATTGAGAATAAATGCACCAGTGTTTTTCGGTCAACGACATATTGCACCTTGGCTACCAGCGCTCAGTGCTAAACATCCCAAATTACAGATAGACTTGACGTTAACAGATGATTTTGTTGATCCGCATCACCATGCAACTGATGTTATTTTTAGAATTGGCACATTAAATGACTCATCCTTTCATGCTCGTATTTTTGGTGAGCAAACTTACCATCTTACCGCTTCTCCAGAATATCTCGATAAACACGATAATATACAAACGCCAGCCGATTTAGCCCATCATAAATGTTTGGTCTATAAGGGATCCTCGGGTCCAAATCGTTGGCTTTTTAGAACCCAAGGTGCAGAGTGGATGTCCTTCGATATTTCGGCTTTACTTATGTCTAATAACGCAGAGTCATTGTTGGTCTCCGCTCTTAAGAGTATGGGCATTGTCCTATTTCCTGACTGGTTAATCGGTGATCATCTCAAGAATGGTAAATTGGTCAAAATACTACCTAACTATGAGACAGCTATCAAAACCACACCTCAGCATATCGCTGCCATCTACCCTAATACTCGCCATGTTTCTTTAAATGTTAGAACTCTAATCGATTACTTTTCCGAAGTTTATGGAAAGCCACTTTATTGGCAAGTCAATGAAAAGCATGCTTTTAGTAAAGAATCCGTATTTTATGAATCACACACATAATAATGAACCAGTCTTGAAGACAACTACTATTTGTTAAAATAATCAACAATAGTCTATTAAATTTCTTAAATAGACTATTCAGGTTAGACTTTCCTAAATCCTCATTTGATTGATTCAAAATTTCGGTTAGATGTTATGACAGTTATTTTGCTAAGCAAAATATTTTTACTTATATATTAATATTATTAGAAATAGTTGTTACTATGACTGGCAGTCTATACAATGACCATCAGTCATTATATGAACAGGTAAAAATATGGGCATCCAAGAGCGTAAAATTCGTGAGTTTGAACAACGCGGTCAGGAAATTTTAGATGCCGCTTTAAGCTTGTTTGAATCGGATGATTGGGAACAAGTGACGGTTGAGCAAATCGCGCACAAATCTGAAGTGGGTAAGGGCACCATATACAAGCATTTTGAAAGTAAGAATGAGATCTATGTGCGCCTTGCAATTCGCTTTCAAAAGCGGATGGCCAATGAAATAGCACTTGTCGATCCGTCTATGCCTGTACTCGATCGGCTCCGTTGTTATTTGCGAGCAGCGTGGGAGATGCACCTGTCTAGTAAAGAGCTACATCGAGTATTCATGTTTTGTAGCAGAGCCGAGTTTCGCTCAAAACTTCCGAGTAAGTTACTTGCTGAAATGCAAGCATCTGAATTACAGGTCAGTACTTACACTCATCAGTTAATGGCTGAAGGTATCGAACAGGGTTTATTTCCTAATAAACCTATCCACATTTTACTATTTGGGCTTCAATCCATATTTTGGGGTGCGATACAACTTATCTGGAGCGGATATCTGGGTAACATAGATCACGAGCAGCATTTAGAAGAAGTCACTACTTTTATGCTAGCAGGTCTGGTACACCATGATCGACCTACTTCTTAAGGACAAAGCACCTATTAATTTCATAGAATTTTTAATAATTGAGCGTGTATAGAATTTTTTTATCTAAATGTGACCGACAGTCATATTTAGACTAATGGTTTCTATACAAAAAATAGTTATGATCTTTAGTATGTATTGTTTAAGAAATACATACTAAAGATCAGTCATGGCAACTATCAATCATCGTAACTGCCAATTTCATGCAAGGGGCGGTTATAAGTTTTAATAATAAAGCTTGGTATTGCCTCATTAAACATCAAAAATCAGTCGGCATAGTCCATATCAAAAAGCCCTAAAATATAGAGAGCTACAATGCATATTAAATACTGGGTTTTATCCCTTAGTTTCGTGATGGTCTTCATGGCAGGCTGTTCACAAGAGGCGGATACTGCTGAAACCACTACTAAAGAGCTGAGTACACGAACCATTAGCGTAGATACCATAACATTACGACCTATGACAGGTAGTGTAACGGCTTCTGGATTGCTGCTACCACGGCAAGAGGTGGCCGTTGGTTCCGAGATATCAGGCTATCGAGTTGCCGAAGTACTGGTCGATGAAGGCTCTACCGTTAAGAAAAACCAGGTGCTAGCTCGTCTTGATCCAAGCTTACTTTTAGCCAAAATTGCACAAGCTGAAGCCAATCTCGCTCAAGCCAAAACGCTTGCGAATCAGTCACGTGCTGAAGCCAATCGCATCAAAGGCTATGAAGACATAGGGGCATTTTCAGAAGAAGAGATTGCTACTAGAGTTGCTAAAGCGAAAAACGCAGATGCTGGCGTTGCAGTCGCTCAAGCCCAGTTGAATGACTTGCAAACACAGAAGCAACGTATGGAAGTACGCTCTCCTGTAAATGGTTTTGTACTCGAACGCATTGTGCGTCTTGGCGATGTTTCAGGACAATCTCAACCGATGTTTCGACTTGCTAGTAATAGCTTAATCGAATTGGATGCAGAAGTACCCGAAGACGATCTTGCTAATATTACTGTTGGTCAAGAAGCCACAATCATATTGCCATCAGGCATTGAGTTAAAAGGCAAAGTCAGGCTATTGTCACCTCGCATCGATCCACAGACGAAACTTGGTCATGTGCGGGTACAACTTCCAGCTCATTCTGAACTAAGAGCCGGTGGTTATGCAAAAGTTGTTTTCCAGCAAGTGTCTACACCAGTTCCAGCTGTGCCTGAAAAAGCGGTACAGTTTGAAGCCAGTGGCTCGCTATTAGTTGTTATTGATCAAAATAATTTAGCGCGTCGAGTTGAGATAGAGACTGGTGCTCGAACCGATGGTTTTGTTGAAATCAAAAACGGTCCAGCGGTAGGTACTCGCGTTGCTCTAGGCGGTGGTGCTTTCTTACTGGATGGCGATTTGGTGAATCCTCTTAGCAAGGCAACTACATCTGATGCTGTATCCGAAAAAACTGCACTAGACACGCAGGTGACACCATGAATCTTCGTATTTCGGCATGGGCAATCCGCAACCCCATTCCAGTCGCCCTTCTCTTTATTGTACTAATCATTGCAGGGGTAAATGGTTATCGCTCTTTACCTATTAAACTCTATCCTGATGTTTCATTTCCGATTGTCCAAGTAAACGTCACATTACCAGGTGCCGCTGCAAGCGAGGTTGAAACTCAGATTACACGTACCGTAGAAGCTGCTGTATCTAATGTTTCTGGCGTCAAGCATGTTCAGTCCGTTGTTACTCAAGGTGTGTCGTCCAGTACAATTGAATTTGAAATTGGTGAAGACGCACAAAAAGCAACAGATGAAGTTCGTTCAGCCGTGGATCGTATTCGAGGTAGCTTACCTCGCAGTATTGACGAACCTATCGTACAACGCTTCGATATAGACTCAGCACCCGTCGTCACCTATGCTGTGTCTACCGAATCGATGACAGACGTCGAACTAAGCTGGTTTGTGGAAGACACGGTTGCTCGTAGGTTGATGACACAAGAAGGGGTTGCTCAAGTAGATTTAGTGGGCGGTGTCAATCGAGAGATCAATGTCACACTTGATCCAAATCGTCTCCAAGCGTTGGGTTTGACAGCCCCTAATATTAATGATGCGCTACGAACATCAAGTACCGATGTACCTGGTGGACGCTCTGAGATTGGTGAAAGAGAACAGACAGTGCGCGTACTTGGTGCTGCCGAATCTGTACAAGCATTAAATAATTTAGTTATCCCTAGCACTAGTGGAAATACAGTTCAACTGTCTGACGTTGCTACTATTTCTAGTGGTGCAGCAGAAAGACGTGGGTTTGCTTCTTTAAATGGACGATCGGTCGTTGGTTTTCAAGTCAAGAAAACCAAAGCCGCCTCTGATGTGGCAGTAGCAGATGCAATCGCTAAAGCTACCAGTCAATTAGCAGAAGACTACCCTGATGTGACATTTGAACGTATTGTGTCGACAGCGACTAGTACGGAGAATAGTTTTACGGCTACTTTAAGTGCTTTAATAGAAGGTATGTTGCTTGCCGCCATCGTGGTATTTTTGTTTTTGCGAAACTGGCGCGCGACACTTATTGCCGCTGCTGCTATGCCAATCTCTCTCATTCCTACTTTTGCAGTGATGAGTTGGATGGGTTTTAGCTTGAACATGATTACCCTGCTCGCTTTGACATTGGTCATCGGTATTTTGGTTGATGATGCCATTGTTGAAATAGAAAATATTCAAAAACGTATTGAAACAGGCCAAAGTCCCTATGAAGCTTCTTTAGTAGGTGCTGATGAAATTGGGCTAGCAGTAGTGGCTACAACAGCTACGATTGTTGTTGTGTTTTTGCCCGTCTCCCTAATGGGTGGTTTCGCTGGACAGTTCTTTAAAGAGTTCGGTTTCACTGTCGCTATTTCAGTATTGTTTTCACTTTTAGTAGCGCGCTTACTCACTCCCCTGATGGCTGCCTATTTATTAAAACCCTCGACAAAACCCCATAAACCTAAACCTTTTAAAGGCATCTATCGTAAGATACTCGATTTTGCACTCGTATACCGCTGGACATCACTTGGACTAGCAGGGTTGCTACTCGGTGGTTCTGTCTTCTTAGCAACGTTACTACCAACTGGTGTTACGCCGCCACAGGATAATGGTATCGTTCAGCTTTCAATCGAAGGCGCACCTGGTGCCACCTTAGAGGACATGCGCCGTAGCAATAGTGTGCTAACAGAAAAACTGCTTGCGTTAAACGATGTAAAAGCCGTATTTACATCGATCGGCTCAAGTTCTAGTAATGGGGATGTGGGCTCTGGACAAGCAACCGTGCTTCTTAACGAGGATAGAGCGCAATCGACGCAATCTTTTCAAAGCTCACTCGACTCACTCTTGCTAAGTGTCCCTGATGTACGTATTGGTTTTGGTCAAGCTAGCGGCGGTGGTAGTACAACATTGCAAATTGTCCTAGCAAGTGAAAATGCTGATGCCCTGTCTGAGTCAGCTCTCAAACTTGAACGAGCAATGCGTGGTCTTCCCGAGCTTAGTAATGTACATCAAGTGACGCCACGACCTAGCTCAGAGCTCATTATCACACCTAAGCCAGTTGAAGCGGCTCGCCTAGGTATAACTTCTAGTACCCTTGGCTCCATCATTCGTGTCGCCACGCTTGGTGACGTGGACTCCAATACTGCCAAATTTAATACAGGCGATCAGCGTCTGCCTATACGCGTACGCTTGCCTGATAGCGCACGTACAGACTTAAAAACAATTGGAAATCTAGAAATACCTACCTCTAGTGGTGCCTCAGTACCTTTATCAGCAGTTGCTGATATCAGCTTTCAACCCGGTGCATCGCGCATTGATCGCTATGATCGTAAACGCCGTGCAACGATTGAAGCACAGCTCGATGGTGTTACCTTGGGAGAAGCAACAGCAGCCGTTAATGAGTTAGAAGCTCTAAAAAACCTACCATCTGACGTGACACAACCAGCATTTGGTGAGAGTGAAACTATGAATGAGCTGTTTTCTAGTTTTGGCTTTGCCATCCTTGCGGGTATTGGTTTGATTTATGGTGTGATGGTACTGTTATTCAAAAGTTTCTTTAAGCCAATTACGATCTTGGCAGCATTGCCTTTATCACTAGCAGGTGCGTTTTTAGGTCTGCTGATAGCGGGCAGTTCACTTGATTTATCAGCCCTGATTGGTTTGTTAATGCTTATGGGTTTGGCTGCTAAAAACTCCATTTTATTAGTTGAATTTACCATTGAAGCTGAACATAAAGGCGCTTCACAAAGGGATGCCTTGTTATCAGCGTGCCGTGAAAGGGTACGTCCAATCGTAATGACAACGATAGCAATGGCTGCTGGAATGGTGCCTACAGCCTTGGCATTAGGTGAGGGTTCCGAATTCCGTGCACCTATGGCGATTGCAGTCATTGGTGGACTTATTAGCTCGACATTGTTATCACTTATTTTGGTACCCGTGGTCTATGAGTTGATCGAAGACTTTGAGATATGGATAAAACCAAAGTTGGCTAAATTGGTTGAGTTGCCACCAAAGTCAGACTTGGAGGCAACCACCACAAAACATGGAGATGGGGATCATGAGTAGGTACCTACTTAGTATAGATGTTCATTCTCTTGAAAATTTATAGCCAAAACCTTAGGCAGCTCATAGCTATAAGAGCTTGCTAGGTTCTAGGTTCTAGGTTCTAGGTTCTAGGTTCTAGGTTCTAGGTTCTATAAAGTATCAAAATGAATAAATATAAGGATAAGACTATGTTAAAACCATTGACGGCTTCAGATCATGTGATCGTCCTATCCTTTGATGTAACCCTGACTGCTGTAGGCCTGCAAGAATATCATAGTAGGTACCCTTAAATAGAATTATACCGCCTCTGCCGTTGCCACTCATCAAGAGTTATCATTAGAGACTTACTCCTCAAATGATGGGTCGGTGCGGCGCAGTTTTCTTAGTAACGCAGGCCATGCGATATCGCCATTCGCACCTCTAGTCACTTGCTCCGATGCAGCTTGAATACCTGCTAGTATCTGTGCTGGTATTGGTGTCAATGCGCCTCCCCCGCTCTGCGCTTTGATCTGAATCTCACAAGCTCTTTGCATGATATACATGTATAAAAACGCATTGGCAACTGTGTCGGCACAAGTGAGCAGACCATGGTTACGCAAAATCATAAAGTGAGCATCACCTAAATCATTAACCAAACGAACCTTTTCTTCAGGGTTTAATGCAACGCCTTCGTAGTCATGGTATGCCAAGTTAGATAGCGGAAATAACGATTGTTGCGAGATAGGTAGTAGGCCTTTTTCTTGCGCTGAGACGGCAACGCCATCATTTGTGTGCAGATGAATGACACAATGCGCATCGTCGCGAGCCTCGTGCACAGCACTATGAATGATAAATCCAGCTGGATTGACTTCGAACTCTGATGGCGCTACTTTTTCGCCTACCTTATTGACCTTAACCAGACTAGAGGCGGTAATCTCTTCAAATAACATCCCGTACGGATTGATTAAAAACTCATCCTCAGTGCCTGGCACGCGGGCAGAGATATGAGTGAATACCAGATCATCCCAGCCATAAGAGGCAATCATTCGGTAACAGGCGGCAAGATTTACGCGCATCTGCCACTCTTGTTCGCTCATATTATGGTGTACACTCGAAGTTGAATCGGTTGATGTCGCGGTTTGCATAGCTGTTTGCATGGTGTATTCCTTTACTGTGTTAGATATCCTGAATGATTACCTTACACCATTTCATAAAACCAAATCTGTCAAAAACATTACACTTATGAATATCAATCATTATTTAAATAACGACCCATGGTTTAGTCAATTACCAGCCATTGTGCAGCCGCTACTGGCAGGCGATGCGGTGCTAAAGGTATACCAAAAAGGCCAAATGATTCATGCCATCGGTGATAACGATGATGCGGCGCTACACTTTGTCGTGTCGGGTACGATTAGAGTCTGTAATGTGAGCGCTAGTGGCCATGCCATGACACTGGCACATCTATCTAGTGGTGAGTGGTTTGGTGAGATATCTATCATAGATGACAATCCTCGCACCCATGATGCGTGGACGATTAACAAAGTAACGCTCATCTCAATCCCAAGAAATCTAGTGATTCAAACAGCGCAATCGCATCCGATTTTATACAAGCATCTAGCGCTTATTACTTGCCAGCGAATTCGCCGAGCATTTGATTGGATTGACGATGCTACCTCACTCAATACCTCAGCGCGATTGGCTAGCATGCTTATTGGGCTGATTGACACTTATGGTAAGCAAGTGAATGGTGATATCAAAATAGATCTGCGCTTATCGCAAGAAGAGCTTGGCTTTATGCTTGGCACTACTAGACAAACCATCAATAAAATCATCAAATCGTGGCAAAAGCAGAACCTTATCGATATGCACTATGGTTTCATCACTATAAAGGACAAATCTCAGTTAATGGCAATGATGAATCCTGCCTGACTTGAATATATAAAGCCGTCTCAACAATCCACACAATATCTAACTTATTAGAGTTAGCATCAACTGCCTTAACATCTTCTTAACAGACCACTTGCTATGGTAAGGAATGACGTTTCCTACCATCTTGTTGAGAAGTATCTGTATGTCAATATCTCAAGCCGCCAAAATCGACACGCCTAAAGCCAATAAAAAAAACAGCTATCTGAGTAAGCTCTACGGTCGTGAGGTAAATCTCAGTTATCTTATTATCATCATTGCCTTATATTTGGTGGCGACTGCCAATATTGGTTTTTTTGAGCAGGTGTTAAATGTCTATCCATTTAGCACAAACGTCGGATTTATCCTGTCTATTACTGGTCTATTGTTTGGACTGATGTGGCTGGTATTACAGCTGCTTTGCTATCGCCCTATTGCCAAACCAGTATTGATTGCGCTACTGATTACTGCCGCCATATGCGGTTATTTTACCGATGCTTATGGGACGATATTTGACACCAACATGCTGATCAACAGTCTGGAGACCGATCAAGCAGAGGCGATGGGATTGTTTGCCCCCAGCATGGTCATTCGACTGCTGATATTAGGCGTGTTGCCAGCATTTATCATTAGCAAAATTCGTCTAAAACGCTTTACTTGGCAACGCAGTATTCTACAAAAAACAGCCACGTTGATATTGTCTATCGCACTGATCGCAGCGTGTCTTTTACCATTTGGTGACCAGTACGCCAGCTTCTTTCGTCAGCATAAACAAGTCCGTTCTTATGCTAACCCGATCACGCCTATTTACTCTACGATCAAACTTGGCGAAAACTATGTCAATGAGCTGCGGCGTCCTGATACTTTCACGCTACATGCGACAGATGCAAAGCGCGTAGCCCCTGCTAATAGTGTTAATGGCAATGCTAAACCAAAACTGATGGTGTTTGTGGTTGGCGAAACGGCTCGCGCAGATCACTTCGGATTGAACGGCTATACACGCAATACCACACCGCTGCTCTCAAAGCAGACGGACCTTTATAGCTTTAAAGATGCCGTCTCCTGCGGCACTTCTACGGCTTATTCAGTGCCATGTATGTTCAGTTATGCAAATCGGGAAAATTATGATATTGATACCGCCAAGTACAATGAAAACGTACTCGATACGCTAAGCAAGCAAGGGGTCAATGTTATTTGGCGAGACAACAACTCTAGCTCTAAAGGCGTGGCTGATCGTGTTACTTTTGAGGACTACAAAACGGCTGATACCAATCCGAACTGTGATGTCGAATGCCGAGATATCGGTATGCTTGATGGTTTTGATGAACTTGTAAAGTCAGGCAGCTCACAGAAAGAGATGCCGAAAGACACACTTATTTTGCTGCATCAAATGGGCAATCATGGCCCCGCCTATTATCAGCGCTATCCCAAAGCATTTGAAAAATATAATCCTGTTTGCATGACCAATGAGCTATCTAAGTGCGATGCTCAGTCTGTGATAAATGGCTACGATAATGCGATTCGCTATACTGATCACTTTTTGAATAACGTGATCGATACCTTAAAATCTTACGAACAAGATTATGATGTGGTAATGGTATATATTAGTGATCATGGGGAGAGTTTGGGTGAAAATAATATCTACCTGCACGGCTTGCCTTATAAGTTCGCACCAGATACCCAAAAACACGTGCCCGCAGTCATTTGGTCACCAGACAGTAATAACATCGATGCGGATAGTCTCTCTAGTATGAGCAGTCAGCCCGTATCACACGATTTTATTACGCCGACGTTGCTTAGCTTTTTCGGTATTACGACCGATGAAGTCAAAGGTGAAGCAACTTTTTTCAAACTGGCCAATTCTAATTGAGTGGTTAAAAGTGAGTTATTCCAAATAATTTATTAAAACAGCTCTCTACATTCGTTTTTATATTACTCAGTCCTTTTAGGTAACCATTATTTCTTAGGTCAGCATCATGTACAAGATACTCGTTATTGAAGACAACCCCGATATCGTGGCCAATATTTATGCTTTTTTTGAGCCAAAAGGGTTTGAGTTAGACAACGCGCACAACGGCTATAGCGGGCTAACACTCGCCTCAAACAATCGTTATGATGTGATATTGCTAGATGTGATGCTGCCAGGTATGGATGGCACGCAGCTGTGCAAAAAACTCAGAGAAGAGCTGCATGACAAAACGCCTGTGCTAATGCTCACGGCTCGCGATACAATCTTGGATAAAGTCGCTGGTTTTGATAGCGGCGCTGACGATTATTTGGTCAAGCCGTTTTCATTGGTTGAGCTAGAGTGCCGCATCAAAGCGCTCATACGTCGCCATGAAGACGATCATTTTGCCCACAGTATTGCAGTCGGAGCGCTATCCTTGAACAATAGTGAGTATACTATTATGCGTGAGGGACAATCACTGAAGCTCACCCCAACTGGGTTTAAAATATTGCATATCCTAATGAGCGCAGCGCCTAGAGTCGTCAGTAAAACTGAGATTGAAGAAAAAGTATGGGGACTAGATATACCGAGTAGTGATGCACTGCGCACCCATATGCACAGTGTGCGCGCGCAGGTTGATAAGCCATTTGACACACCTATGATAATCACAGTATCTGGCGTGGGCTACCAAATTGTTGACCCTAATAAATCAGCAAGCGCGTAGTCATGATTGCAGTATGAATTGAATAAACCTTATCCAATTTACTAACTGACTGACCGTATCGTATTTATTGCTCTATTATATATAGCTCTGTTATATATCGCCTTCTTCTATTAGGTTGTCCTACGCCATGCTCAATATAGACTCGATAGCCAATAAGTTCAGACTGTCTTACTTCATATTCGCGTTATTACTGTGCGCAGCTTTTATCAGTATTTTCTTGTACGCAGAGAGCCGAATAGAGCAGGAGTTGGTCAAGGCTCGTCTGTTACAGCAGCTAGAGCTCAGTCAAAAAGAGTATGGCGATCAGCCTATTTACACTGCCGATCCAGGTATCAAAATTTACCGCTACGATAATGCTCCTGCCAGTCTGCAAACAATGGCGAATGAAACCGTTCAAGAAACCTCTGTCACTATAAATGATGAGTCTGGCAAAACCCACGGCAACCTTCATTTTTTCGCCTATCAACAAGACGGTCAAGCCTATATTTTGACATACTTAGAAGGGGTAGAGATGGTAATGAAGCACTACCCTGTTTTAGAAATCTTCGAAAACTTAGAAGATATATTTGCGGATACACTAAAAGTAGCGGTGATTTTAAGTTTGCTTATTGCTGCTATCTTCTCTCAGTTATCTTCCAAACAGATCATTAAGCCTCTATTGGATTTGAAGCGAGCCGTCGAGACCGACCATCATAACTTAAGCGATTTAACATATTTGCCATCTGAGGTTGGTGTCTTGGCACGGGCTATCGATGAGAAAAACCACAAGTTAGAGCAATATCTCAAGCGCGAGCAACTGTTTACTGGTGATGTCAGCCACGAGTTACGCACGCCACTGACTATTATCATGGGGGCTTCTGAAGTATTGGCCTCGCAACTAGACGCTGACAGCCACTTAAACGAGTTTACCAACCGTATCAGCACTACGGCCAAAGAAACTTCTGAGATTATCACCGCCCTGCTTCTACTATCGCGCGCGCCTGAAAAGTTAGATGCACCGCAAACCTCTATCAACAGTATCGCTTTAGCGGAAATGCAGCGCCTAAAATACTTGCTGCGGTATAAGTCTGTCACTTGTCAGATAATTGCTGAGCAGGAATATAGCGCTTACGTACGCCCCGAACTCCTAAAAATGGCATTAGGCAACCTCATAAAAAATGCATTTCAGTATACCGATGATGGCGAAGTAACCATTACTATCGACGACGAAAAAATCACGGTGACTGATACTGGCTTAGGTATTCCTGAGGCGATGATGCCTTTACTCTATGAACGGTTTGAGCGATTAGAGTCTCAGTATAAAGACGAGCAAATAGTCCTGTCGTCAGAGCATGAGACAAAATATAAGGTTGAAGGATCAGGTCTAGGACTCAGTATCGTCCAGCGTATCATGTCACATATGGGCTGGCAGCTCACTCACCAAGCCAATCGCTCAGGTGGCAGTACCTTTAGTATTTATTATAAATAACCTCCTGATAGCTCAAAGACATCTTCATTTCCCAATCATAATTGCTGATTGAGAAATGAAAAACTTAAACAACCATTACGCTTTATTCTCAACCATCTATATCTTCTTAACGTTTTCTTAACCTCTCCCGTCTTATACTCAGGCTATCTTAATTTTAATAGACCATTAAGAATGCCCTATGAAGCAAATTACTCATACCAACCTTATAGAGCCGTCAACCGAGCATAGTTCTGTCAACCAAACAGCACATGATAGTGCACTTGCAGCTGACAGCTTTGCAGGTCATGCCAAAGGTAAAACGGGGCTTTACCGCATTGTAAAAGCCACTGGTTACTCTCTGGATGGATTCAAAGCAGCTTACAAATTTGAAGCGGCTTTTAGACAAGTTGTGTGGCTCCACCTTGTACTGCTGGCTGCTGTCATCGTTATGCCTTTTGCGCTTGGTATAAAAATGATGCTGGTCGTCGCTTCTTTTTTGTCGTTGATTGTCGAGCTGCTCAATACAGGAATTGAAGCCTGTGTTGACCATACTTCAACCGCCAAACACCCGCTCGCAAAAATCGCAAAAGATGTCGGCTCTGCTGCACAGTTTTTGTCTTTATGTTTGTTACTGATCTTATGGGTAATGGCATTATCTGTTCTATTTTATTAAAGCATGACGAGCACTCGCATATCAGCGCAAGGCATTGCTAGCACTATCTTAGGTAAACGATAAAACGAAGGTCGTATTAAAATCCATCAACATCGCATATACGTTATTAGGTGTAGTCATGACTTCAAAAAACAATGCAATGACTTGGGACTGGCTAAAACTACTGTGCGTAACCATCATGGCTACCTTGGTTTTTGAGCATAGCCAATTAGATGTACGCATCAGTGAGCTTTTTTACAACAATGGACACTGGCTACTCGAAAAAGGCGCGCAGCCTTATGCATTTATCTTTTATGATTTACCCAAAGCATTATTGATCATATTGGCTGTCTACCTCATAGCGGTTTTAATCATCAAGTATAGACAGTCAAGGCTTAATGCTACTACCTTAAACCGTAATAAGCTAAATCGCAGTAAGCCCAGTCATAATAAGCTTGATAAATTTCTGCTTCCTTTACCTATGCGCGAGATTGGCTACCTACTGATTATACTGGCGATTGTACCTGCTACTATTGCCACGCTCAAAGGCGTCACCCATGTTAGTTGCCCAAATGACTTAGCCATTTTTAATGGGGATTTACCCTACCTCAATCTTTGGCAAAACATCGTAGCAGCAACGCCTGCCAGATGCTTCCCAGCAGCTCACGCCAGCGCAGGGTTTTCTTTATATGGACTGGCTTTTTTACCGACATTAAGAAAATACTGCTACCAGATAGTCATATCAGTAACGGTCTTAGGCTGGACAATGGGACTGTATAAAATGCTGTTTGGTGATCATTTCTTTAGCCATACATTGGTCTCAATGCTGCTGTCATTAACCATAGCCTGTATGCTCGCAGCCCTATTTTTCAAACAATCAATTAAAAATAAAGCACACAGCACCAACGACGATAAAAGAAATACTGGTCTTAGCTTGTCTAGCATTGAACACTCTAATACTTAAAGTTGGCACTTAGGTTCAGTACTTAGCATCAATACTTGGAATTGACGTTCGGTCATGACAGAGTTGTTCGTTATCTCTTTACTAAAATAGCACTACTAAGTATTTGAAAAACCCTGTATAAATAATAAACAATCACTGGCTTATTGTTAAGCAAACGCAAGGATAGCGCTTGTGAATAAGCTCCTCTATATCAATAGTCGGTAAAGGAATGTAGCTATGCGCTTGTTGTCTACTAGGCCAAAATCATCGCATATCTATTCTTTTCTGACCATTCCATTATTGCTCGTGGGCGCTGCAAATAGCAGTCAAGCTGCCAGTTACGCTATTAATCCTGCCAGCACTCATATCCGATTTGCTATCGAACGCTTTAAGAGTTCAGCCACGACTGGTGGTTTTTATAATATCAAAGGTCAATTGCAATACGATCCAAACCGAAGAACAGGCGACATCTCACTGATCATACCGATAAATTCCTTAAATACGGGCAACCCCTCTTTTAACAGCAGTCTAACGGGGCCTGATTTTTTTGATGCAAAAAAATTTCCCTCGGCGCAATTTAAGTCGACGAAGTGGTATTTTGATCAAAATAAGAAAATCCCGCAGGTTACTCGGGTAGATGGACAACTGACCCTGCATGGCGAAACACACCCAATTAGCCTAACCGCGACTAAATTTGATTGTTATCTAAACACGAGCATCAGAAAGGATGTTTGCGGTGGCGAGTTCACTGCTACCATTAATCGCACAAGATGGAATATCAATAAATTCGCTTGGTTCGGACTGACCCAAAACCTTGACTTAAGTATCAAGGTCGAAGCCGCCAGACAGTAGTATTTTTAATGTTTCGCCACTGTCTTAATAGATACAGGTAGTGATTTGTAGAAAGCTTAAAAAGGAATTAGACATGATTCATCGGTATTATAAGGACATTGTGAAGCCACTTTCTGCCGTCATGCCAGCATTATCATTGTCATTCTCATTAGCATTGGCATTGGGATTCAGCTTAGTGTCTAACGTCGTGATGGCAGGCACGGTCAGCCTGCCAATGAAAACTTTGCACAGTCGAATAACCCTGCCAAATGTCAGCCCTGCTAATAGTGCGCTTGCCAACCGCGGGGCTTACGTGGCGCGTACCGCTGACTGTATGGCTTGCCACCGTGATGACTATAGTGGCGGTGTACCGATTGAGACACCCATTGGCAATATCTATTCGACCAATATCACACCATCGACACGCTATGGTATTGGCAATTATACTGAATCTGACTTCAAAAAAGCCTTACGCAAAGGTCGCGCACCCGGTCATCAGATCTATCCTGCTATGCCTTACCCGTCCTATCATGGACTGACGGATGATGACGTCAGTGCCTTATTTGCTTATTTCCAGACCGTACCTATCGTAGACAAACCACCTGAAAAAAACACTCATTTGCCTTTCCCGTTAAATATTCGTGGCTTAATGCTGGCATGGAATGTCATCAATGTGCCCTCTACTGAAAACCGCTCAGGGCTGACGACAACCCAGCAGCGCGGTGAATATTTGGTCAATAACTTAGAGCACTGCGGCACTTGTCATACGCCGCGTAACCTAACCCAAGGTCTTGATAAAGATCGTTATTTATCCGGTGCACCACTTGGTAAATGGTTTGCACCAAATATCACCCCTGACAACGATACGGGTATCGGCCTTTGGAGCGAAATGGATATCGTGACTTACCTGCGTACAGGAACGCTTGATAAGCGCGCTTACGCGGGCGGGCCAATGGCAGAAGCCGTGGCGCACAGTACACGCTATCTCACTGACGAAGACCTGATCGCGATGGCGTCTTATCTAAAAGTCGTCCCAGCCATTAAGACCGATGACTATTTGATACCTGTCAATGTGTCTCGCCTACCGCAGCCAGTCAGCAACTCTATTACTTATAACTTACTGGAGCAAAAAGACTATCTGGCGCAGGCTAAAACGAATACTGTCAACAGTGCCAACAATAATGGTCTGAACAGCAACTCACCAAAAGACTTATATTTAGCACATTGCGCCAGTTGTCATGGCGTTGACGGTTACGCCCAGCCTGATGCACGCTATACATCCATCGTTGGCCTCAGTAGTATTCGCCGCGTAAAACCTGATGTGCTCGTTGGCGTGATTGCCTTTGGCGCGAAAGGTGCATTTAACACAGCACCAAAAATGCCCGGCTTCTCAAAAGATTTAAGCCCTGCACAAATCGCTAGCATTACTAATTATGTACGGGTTACGTTTGGTGGTCTACCAAACAGCGATGTCAGCGCGGCGAATGTCACGCGCGTGATAAAAGAAAAAAGCTAGCCATAAAACCAACTATAAAAATGCGCTCTAATCTTCGCTTCTTATAATAATGTAAAGACTCAGCACGATAAGGATAGTCCTATGAATGACCTGCTCCAATCCCCTACGCGTCGGCAACTGCTCTCCATGATAGGCAAGACGGCAGGCGCGACCGCGATGTATCAAGCGATGACCACGTTGGGGTTTGCATCTGAGTCGAGCTTTAAAGAAGAAATGAAACTCAAGGGCGCACCAGCTGGTGCCAGTATCGTGATTTTGGGTGCAGGATTGGGCGGGCTTACTGCGGCCTATGAGCTACGCAAAGCAGGCTATAAAGTAACCGTGCTCGAGTACCAAAATCGCGGCGGTGGACGTAGCTGGACGCTCAATAGCGGTGATAAATATACGGAGCTGGGCGGTGCTGAAGTCACGTGCGACTTTAAACAAGGCAATTACTTTAATGGTGGGCCATGGCGATTACCCATCCACCACTACGCGGTCTTTCATTACTGCAAAAAATTCGGTGTGGCACTACAACCCTTTATCCAAACCAATGATCGTGCTTATCTGCATCGTACCAATCACTTCAATGGTGCACCGCAGCGCTTAGGCGAAGTGCAAAGCGATATTCGCGGTTATGTGTCAGAGTTATTGTCTAAAGCGGTGAATAAAGGCAGTCTCGACAGTACCGTTGATAAAGAAGACAAAGAAAAACTACTTGAGGGCCTAAAAGGCTGGGGCGTTCTGGATAACAACTATCGCTATTTAAAAAGTCATGAAACGGGTAAGCATCGTGGCTATAGTGTGTATCCAGGTGGTGGTTTGATGCCTGATGCCAAGCCGTCAGCGCCTTTACCAATGGACAAGCTATTGGACTCAGGCATGTGGTCGGATATTTATACCAACTATACTGTCCATGTGCATCAACCAACGATGTTTCAGCCTGTCGGCGGTATGGGGAAAATCGGTGATGCGTTCACGCGTGAGTGTCGCGAAATGATTACCTTCAATGCCAAAGTCACCAAAATCAATCAAGACGAGACGGGCGTCACCGTTGACTATGTCGATAGCAATAGCCCTGACGGTGCTACCAAAACGATGCGCGCGGATTGGTGCATTTGTAATATTCCCTTATCCATATTGACGCAGATGGATATCAACGTCTCCGCGCCAATGAAACAAGCCATGGCAGCCGTTCCTTATGATAGCTCTTACAAAGTGGGCTTGGAGTTTAAACGACGGTTTTGGGAAGAGGATGAATGGATCTATGGCGGCATCACCTATACTGATCTGCCGATCACCCAAATCTCCTATCCGTCACAGGATATGTTTAGCTCAGGCTCAGGTGTGCTACTTGGTGCTTATGGATTTGGCGAGACTTCGTACAAATTTAACTCATTGACACCCAAAGAACGTATCAACGCGGCGCTCGCCTATGGCAAACAGATTCATCCACAATATACCAAGGAGTTCCGCTCGGGCACATCTGTCGCATGGCACCGTATCCCTTGGTCGCTTGGCTGTTATGGTATCTGGAGCGAGTCCAGCCGTGAGCAGTACTATGAGACACTCTGCGAAATTGACCACCGTATCGTACTGGCAGGTGAGCACTGTTCGCACATTCCTGCGTGGCAAGAAGGCGCGATTCTATCTGGTATGGATGCCGCCAAACGCTTGCACCAAAAGGCCAAAAAGCTTGGGTAGCAGTGTCTTTTTAATAAGCTTCTGTATAACACGTCTATCGTTGAAGCAGGGATGATAACAATGAGACTAGGCACATTAGGAACAATTATGAACGTGATGACAGCAAACCCAATAAAATCATCTAGCTCTCTCAGCTCGGGCAAGGCAATAATAACGGTCATAATTGGCGGGTCGATAGTGTTAACAACGTTGTCAGGTTGTAGTCAGAATAGAACCAAAAACACAGCTACTATCGCCAACCCGCAGACAGCACCCATGGTGTTTGACAACAATTTTGAAAATCAGGCCAGTCGCAATCAAGGTGCATGGGGCGGCGTGTATATGTCCAAAAACGAGTTGGCTGAACCCACCAGCAATATTGTCGATGTACGCTCAATACCAAAAATGAGCGATGATGCTAGCCTGCAGAAATGGCTCACTAAATTTGAAGGCAGCATCCAAGGCAAAACAGGGTTCTTTACCACCAATGGTAAAAAACTCTATGATGACTCTTGTGCTGGTTGTCATATGCGAAAAGGTGAAGGCGCGCAAGGAGCAGGCTACTATCCACCACTGGCAAATAATAGCAAGATGGAATCGAAGTACTATATTATCAGTGTGTTAATCAATGGTCTGCGCGGTATGCCATCGTTCCACCGCATGATGAGCGATGAGCAAATAGCAGCCGTCACACAATACGTACATAGTGATCTAAACAATTTCACAGATAAGGTTACGACTGCTAATGTCTCACAGCTACGCCATGACTTTCCACCCGGTTCAGACCCGAGTGAATAGATGAGACACACGATGAACTAGCCACCTTATAAAATATTGAAGCTCTTACGACTAGCTTTAAATGCGTTCAGGCGGCACCGAATATGTACCAACCACATGAGCCACGATATCATCAGAGCCTTCTGAGTAAAGAGACACCTCACCTACTATCAGTGTGCGCCCTACCTTCATTAAAGTACATTCGGCGATAATACGTGCATCTGCTGATGGCTTACGCAAAAAGTTGATGGTCAGACTCGTCGTCACCGTTAATGGAACGATACCGATTTTTCCGAGTATCGCCACATAGATGGCGACATCAGCAACGGCCATCATGACAGGGCCAGAGACTGTGCCACCGGGACGCAGCTCATTTATACCAACCTCGTGCGATAAGGTCGCGCCATTTTCACTGACTGCCTCAACGATACATTTGGTTTGGGGAAACTCCAATGCCATAAAGGCACTGATTTCTTCTTTGGTTGCAGACATAACGCTTCCTTGAATTGAACTGTCCTTGTTATTTCACTGAATACATTCTATCAATGTACTACTGGCGTACCTTCTGTACTAAAGGCAAATCCTTTATTACTGAAATTACCAATCATGACTGCTTCGATAACTGGTTTGACGGTCTCATCCACGCCTTCGACGTCGATAATAAAGTTAGCACCTGAGCCACCACTGTCATCTTCTTTTTCTATAATATAGTTCAACGTTGCCATTGGCGGTAGTTCTATCGGGCCATCAATATATGATTTTACGAAGTCACCATTGGTATTGTAGTAATCGATTTTATTGATATAAAGCGGTTTATCTAAGGTAGTATTACGTACGCTAAGCGTTGCAGATAACAATACTTTTTGGTTCTCACTGTCTGAGTAAATGTCAGAGTAAATAGGCACATAAAAAGTTTGCTGATAACTCATTTTGCTATGATCTGGTTTATCAGTCACTGCAAGCTCAGCAATCGGATCTTGGTGTTTTTCCGAAAACATGACATTTGGATCTTTTGCAGACGGATCACAGCTTGATAGGAATACCATAACAGCGACCAATAGAATAGATATACTGCTTTTATTCATAAACTTCTCCTGTATCCTTTCATGTCACTGCGATTGCAAGCCGTTATTTAATTTTTACACCCACACTACGTAAGAACTGATTTATGTGTTTGTTCGCGCCATAAATGACCAATACATCGTGGTCTTGCAGTACTTGCTCAGGCGTTGCCAAGCCTTGAATACTAGGCTTGCTCTGCGTACGACCGAAACTGTCTTCATAATACTCATAGCGTAAGGTACTAAGCAATCGGATATTGAACTTTTGCTCCACCCGTAACTCATCAATGGTCTTGCCAACCAACACATTTGGAATCTTGATTTCCACCATACTAAAATTATCGCTTAGTTCGAACGAATCCACAAAGTGGCTTAGTGATAATCGTTTGGCCCAACGATTGGCCGCTTCTTTTTCAGGATAAATAATGTCATCGACACCGATGGCTTGCAGGACTTTTTTGTGCAGCGGGTTGATACTGCGGCTGATCAAACGTTTTGCTTTTAGGGTCTTAAATAGCGCCGTTGCCATCACATTAGCGCCTTGATCTTCCCCAATAGCCACAATGACGGTATCGGTATCAACGATTGGTAATCCGCTTACGGTATACTCATCCGTGGCATCCATGCAGAGTGTATGAGAAATAACTTCCTTATAGGCTTCTACCCTTTGCATACTACTGTCAATGGCGATCACTTCGTGACCTTGGCGCGTTAATGCTGCTCCCAACGACGCACCAAAATTCCCCAACCCTACGATGATGTATTTCATAACCTAAATGACCTTTTTTAATATTTTTTGATATCTCTTTGCTTGTTTTTGCGCGTGCAACCGTATGTTTACGACAATTTAATTGATCGTTATTTCCTCAGTTGGATAGCGGTAATTGCGTTGGCGCATATTTTTGAGTAGCGCAATGAATATCGTCAGCATACTGACACGCCCAACAAACATGATGACCGAAACCACCACTTTGCTAAAGTCCGATAAATCTGCTGTCAAATTCAAACTCAGCCCCACAGTACTATAGGCAGAAGCACACTCAAACACCACTTTAATCAAATCAAGCTCTGGCTGGTCATAACTGATGAGTGTCACGCCTATACCAATGACCAATAAAGACAACCACATAATAGAAAACGCACGGCGCACGGAGATCTCCGCAATCTGGCGTTTGAATACTTCTATCTTGGTCTGCCCGCGTGCCAAACTCAATGTATTTAATAGGGCAATCGCAAAGGTACTAGTCTTGATACCACCACCTGTCGAGTTTGGAGACGCCCCAATCCACATCAGAAATATCGTTAACATGACTGTTGGAAAGGTCAACTCACCCATATCAATCACATTGAATCCAGCAGTTCTCGGCGTAGCAGCCGTAAAAAATCCTGTGATAAGTTTACCTAAAAGACTGGTATGGTCAGCGAGCACATTATTGTATTCAAATATCATTACCCCGATCAGACCAGTCAACAATAACGCACCGGTCGTAATCAACGTAATGCGGCTATTAATATTCAGCAACCAAGGCTGATAAATATAGTGCCGGTCATTGCGATATATCAGTCGTTCAGCACGATGGCGCAGATAGCGCAGTACATTGACTACGATAGTGAAGCCCATACCACCAAAAATAAATGTCATCGCAATGATAAGCTGTAGAGGATAATTAAAGCGTAGCGAATCATCGTACAAGCCAGCACTAAAGGTAGAAAACCCAGCATTACAAAAGGCTGAAATCGCATGAAAGACCGAAAAGAATAATTGCTCAGACCAGTCCATATCAGGCACATCATATATACTGATATAAATCAGCGCAGCCGCCACTGCCTCAACGGCAAAAGTAACGTATAAGATAGACTTGAGTGTCGATACCACATCACCCATACCTCGCATATAAGACATCTCGCTGATACTTGCTTGCGTCTCGTAGCTGACACCACCCTTAAAAAAGTAACTAAAATACGTGACAAAGGTCAAAATACCTAAGCCACCGATTTGTATCAAACCCATAATAATGACTTGGCCAAAAGTCGTAAAATAGGTAGCTGTATCCACTACGATAAGCCCTGTCACACAAACCGCACTGGTCGCGGTAAAGAGTGCATCAATAAAAGATAATGGCTGCGTTGTCGCATTAGGCATCATCAACAGCAAGGCACCAACAAGCACCACGGCCAAAAAGCTCAAAATAAAGAATTGTGCCGGATGTAGAAAGGTGCGATTGAGATTGAAATTGTGATCAGAGAGTTCGCGGATGAAGGTGACAAACACGGCGATTTTTATCGCGACAAAGCCATCAACAGCGGCGGCCAATCCAGAACGAACTAAGTCCGTAAAGTGCGCTGTCAATAGAATGACAATCGCTATACTGGTAAAAGTGTCAAAAACTGCAACTTTATTGAGCGTTAGCAGCTTTTTTGTGTAGACATAACGGCCAACCGTTACCACAAAACTCAGAAAAATAATGACCAAATAAAAAATGTGGAAAATTTGTTGTATCCACGTCGGTAGCGTAAAGCCACTATCTAACAAGGCAATCGCTACCCCGATGATGCTAAAGAGAATCGTAAAGTTGTTTAATAAGCGATAACGCGTGGCTGCATTCATAGCCTGAGTCCATGACGACAATAACCACGATACTTATACTCCTTTTTTGTCGTATTCACAAAAATTGATTTAAGTTAATCGTAACCAATTATTGAGTTATAGCGATTACTGATAACCCACATGATAATAATCTGGATACTGGCCATCTAGGTGCTAATCACCTAGCTACAGACAATCAGAGCGAGAAAAAGGTACTCGCAGGGACATAATGACTTTAATGGTTCTATCGCCTAATACACAATTATTAAATCTCTTATTTTACTTTTGCTATTTTTACGCCGCCCCATGTCACCAGTGCCACGCCAATGGCTATCAACGTAGCACCTAAAAATAAACCTTCTGGTGGACTCTCCCCTTGCAAAAAAATAGCGATGGGAATGCCCACGATAGCCCCTACTGCACCCAACAAACTCAGCAACACGGGTCCACCTGTTTTTTGCAATAGGAATAATAGTAAAAACTGTCCAGCAAATACGCATGCTTGTGTAGCCATCATGCTTAGCGGCAACCAATTCTCTAAAGGTACTGCAATAGAGAAGTCTGACATCATACTGAATAAACCTAGCAGCAGCGCTGCCGCAATCAACATACCTGGAGCGAGTGCGCCAGAAGACGCATCATCAGGCCAGCGTAACGTCCGATATATATTGCCAATAGCGAGTAGCACTGGACCAAAAAGCGCGACTAAAATCCAAAACACACTAGAATCGGGCGCAGAGAATTTATGCACAGCTAATGCTCCTGCTCCAATGAGTGCCGCGATGACCCCAAGCGCACGGACAATATAAAATTGCTCTATACGTAGTATCAGCGCGCCAAGATAAGTTAGAAGTGGCGGCAATGAGAGGATTAAGGCGACAAAACCTGCGCCCACATGAGGAATAGCAGAAAATAATAATAAGTTGGCGGCCGCGACACTGACAAGCGCCGCGACAAAGTAATACTCTAAGCTGCGCGCATTAAGAGGAGGAAGTTCTTTTCTGATGAGCGCTATCATAAATAAAATAACAGCAGCGCCAGTAATCGACCAAAACAAAAACCCTAATGGGGTCAGACCGACATCGATAGCGTATTTTGCCACATTGGTCGAGATACCAGTGAGTGTACCGCCTGCCAGTAGACAAACAAAAGGTATCAGCCAAGTGGTCTTGTAAATACTGGTTTGTTTGAGCGAGTCATTCATCGACTATCCTATTGGATGACGAATTTTCTTAGTCATGTTAGATGGCTTTTATAATAGCTACTGGCGCAAAATGGCAGCAGGTAAGCTTTTTACAGCGACGGTTGCTGCATCAACTGCCCCAGCGACATAGCCAGGGGATTGCACTGACCACTCACTACCACAACCTGTTATACAGTCTTGCCACATGCCCGTTTTTGGTTTGGATGGCGGTGCTACTGCATGTTGACCGTTACCGCTGGCATCAACAGGCATCGCTGTTAATAGATCCTGTGCCCAGTCTTTGAGGTATTCAGCTGTTGGAGTACTTGCCTGCGCACCAAATAATCGCACTAACTGCGCACGGCAATGTTCTTTTAGCACCGTATCAGAAACGCTCTGTCGTACTTGAACAGGAACGCCAAAAAAACCAAACAACGCGCCATCGCCCTCTAACGTAGAAGCATCATGTATCTCAGTGAGCGGCCCTATCGCACTGCGTGCGGCACCCGAGAGACCAGCATCTCGCCAAAATGATGACTCATAAACAGCGACGTATTTGGCATGGGGTGCCATCCAAGTAGCTGTTTCGCGCCATTGTCCACTTAATTCTTGCGGTAGTGCTGGCTGAAATGCTATCCGGCCTTCTACCAATCGAGGCGGTAACGCAAGTAGCACATGCTGCGCGCGGAACGTGGTCACATGTCCGGTCACGTGCCCAAAGCTATCTTCACTCTGTACTTCGATATGTTGAGGCGTCTTATTTAATTGCCTTACGACTTGATTAGTCATGACATAACTAGCCTCTAAGCGAGCATATAGCGCCTCAATCAAAGCGGCCATACCACCAACTAGACGCATAGAAGGTGGTGCGCTTTTGTAACCTTGCATACGCACAGGTGGCTGGTTGGCAGCGCGCTCAACCATCATATCGCCTTCTTCGAACTGCGCAAAACGTGATAAATTTAACGATTCAATAAGCGTGCTTAACTGCGTTTGATAATCAGGCCAAAACCAAGATGGTCCTAAATCAAATGCCGCGCTTGATTCTGCTTGGTCAATATCAGTATTGTTGTTAGCAGCATGTGCATCTGAATATTTAGTAACTGCAATACGACCACCCAAGGTATCACGCGCCTCTAGCAGTCTATACGCTATACCCTTTTGCTCTAATAAAAAGGCGGCATATAATCCACTCAGCCCACCACCAACGATTACCACAGGTATGTCTTGCATATCTGATTGCCCTATTTATAGTCGGTTCAATATCATTTGAATATAAGGAAGCCGAATGAAAGTACTACAAGTAGTAGGCTAAGCGAGACTGGAACCGTACCCAATTTATAGAGGATTGACTATAAACCAAACTACTCTGCCAATAGCTTCGTAAGCATCTCATCAATCTCAACCTTAAACTCTTTGTCTTCTATTTTATTGGCTGTGACTTTGGCATTTTGTAGGCTTTGGATAGCAGCTTCTTTTTCGCCTGTCTCAAGCTGTAACACCGCCATAGAAAAAGCAATCGATGACATATGATCTTTTGAGTTAATGGCAGTAGCCTTGGCCAGTGCTTTGTCATAAATCACCAGTGCTGCGTCCAAGTCTTCTGTGAAGTCAGCGAGCGTTTCCCATTGTTCTGGGTGGTCTTTGTCAGTGCCTTCATTATCGGTACAAATGGCGTTTAGTTCAGCATACAGCGAATCAAATTTTTCTTGATTGCCTCTGCGATCCGCTTCTAATAACTCTTCAGCTAAGGTGTAAATGGCTTTATATATTTTAGTATTGATCATTGTTTACAACCTTTTATAGACTATATCGTATGTGGTTAGGATTATAACGTAATTCTAGCGGCTCAGATGATTACCTTAAAAGAAGACACGATATTTATGTGGCTGTTATTAACATTACTATGAACCTTGTTAAGGTTGCTATTCATACTATAGTCGATTCAATTTAAAAGTAGTACAAGGCAACCGAGTGTAGAGGTATATTTGATATTTCAAGCGAGACACTGTCATACTTTTATAGTGGAATGACTATAGTCAGTTCAATATAATCTTGATACAAGGAAACCGAGTGCAAGTTATATATTAGTATGCTTAGCGAGGATGACGATGTAGCGGATGTATATAGACTTGACTATATTAGGGCTACAACTCTCGCCAGTGTAACCACAGTCGCGTATCCAGCTCGAACTGATGATACTCAGGCTCCATATGGCAGCATAATTGATAAAAAGCTTTGTTATGCTCATGCTCTTTGAAATGGGCAAGTTCGTGCACCACTATCATGCGCAAAAACTCTGGCGGCGCGTCTTTAAATAGGCTAGCTACCGTGATGCTATTGTGCGATTTGAGCTTACTGCCCTGTACGCGCGATTGCGTCGTATGGATACCCAGTGCATGTTTTAGAACCTTGAGCTTACTGCTATAGCTGACATTTGATAGCTGACCAATCTTACGCATATATTGGGTTTTTATCTCATTTATATATTGATAGAGCGCTTTGTCGCTTTGGATTTGATGCTGAGTCGGGTACTTTTTTTCCAGATACTCGCCTAACCTATCCTCAGTTATAAGCTGAGCAGCTTGAGTTTGAATCTGCTCTGAGTAATGCGCTATGTACTTTAATTTGGTCACAAATGTATCCTTTGCTAATACGTTGCAGCGTATCAGTCGATCAATTTAATCTTAATGAATTTTACCTTATATTTGCGGTGCTTGTTTGCCACTTATTTGAGGTGTAATCTCAATTCAAACGATAGTTGTTTATAAATAGTTATCCATAAAAAGAAACCCCATAAGCTGCGTTCAACTTATGGGGACATTCTTACTGATAGTTTCACTTAAAAAGTGTACCGGATTAACGCTCTAAATGTAGATACTGCAAGTGACGTTCGTACTGATTTAAGATATCAACCAATACCTGCTCTTTTGAGTAGCCAACCAAGTCATACTCTTGCGAGCCTTCGCTTAAGAAAACTTCCGCACGGTAGTAGTACTCTGCGTGCTTGGTAGATGTGCTCAATGTAAAGTTAGGACGATGAGCTTTAATCAGATTGACTTCATAAATAAAGTCATCTTCATCGCCATGACCGACACGCAGTTTTAGACCATCTACCTGACCACTGTCTTGATCCATGCCTGCATCGATACCTTCACCGATACTAGCAAGGTTTTTGGTATCTAACGAGGTTTTGAGACCACCTGCTTTAAACTCTTTTTCGACCTCAGACATCGCTGGCATCACGACCGTATGCAAGAATTTTTCAACCTGGGCATGTCCTGGGAAACTCACAATACGTTGTAAGCGCGCTTTCCAGCTCTTACCACTGTCCAACACGTTTGCCGTGCCGATTGTACTGGCTTTACGCTTGTTGCCTTCTTCTTTTAGCGACTTCCACATAGACATCATGTAAAGCACAAGAATAATAGAGAATGGCAAACCTGCAATGACAGAGACAGACTGTAGTGAAGAAAAACCACCTGCAAACAATAATCCTAACGTAATAAGACCAGTGGCTGCTGCCCAAAACAGACGTAACCAAACAGGAGCATCGGTATCATTGGTCATACCTCTTGAACTCAAGTTCGCTAGTACTAACGCGCCTGAGTCAGCAGAAGTCACAAAGAAAATAAGACCAATAACCACACCAGCAAATGACAATACTTCACTGTAAGGGAAGTACTCAAACAGCGCAAACATGCCCATTGCCGCATCATTGACCGCGATTTCGCCAAGCTCTGTTGCGCCATTGGCAACCAAATCTATCGCTGAATTACCAAAGATAGAGAACCATGCAAAAATAAAACCAAGCGGAATAAACATCACGCCAAATACAAACTCGCGCAACGTACGGCCACGGCTAATGCGTGCAATAAATAGACCTACAAATGGTGCCCAAGCAACCCACCATGCCCAGAAAAATATCGTCCACCAAGATTTCCACTCGGCACCAGCAGCACCGTCATAAGCATAAACGTCAAAGGTTTTATAAATGATGGTTTGGAAATATTGACCGATATTTTGAGTAAAGGTATTTAATAGATACACCGTATTGCCCATTACCAATATGGCAAGCAACAACAGTATTGACGACAGCATGTTGAATTCAGATAGACGACGAACACCTTTTTCGACACCTGTCATCGCAGAAATAGCGGCGGCAGCGACAACACCTACAATGATGAGCGCCTGAACCGTTTTGCTAGATTCGATACCGAACACATGGGTCAAGCCAGCATTGGCCTGCAATACCCCAATACCCAAACTGGTCGCAATACCCATCAACGTACAGACGACGCCAAAGGTATCAATACCATCACCCAACCAGCCTTTGATTAAACGTTCACCAAATATCGGTGTCAGCGGCGAGCGTAGCGCGAGTGGCATATTTTTGCGATAAGCAAAGTAAGCCAACGCCATACCGATCAGCGCATAAATACCCCAACCATGCAGACCCCAGTGCAAGAAAGTCTGAGCAAGTGCTTCGCGCATGGCCTCAGCACTCGCAGGCTCTAGGCCTGTATGCGGGGTCAAATAATGCATCAAAGGCTCAGAGGCACCAAAGAACAATAGGTCAATACCGATACCCGCTGAGAACAGCATGGCCGCCCACGCTAAAAACGGAAATTGGGCTTTTTCGTGGTCTTGACCAAGCTTTATATCGCCGTACTTAGAAAAACCAACAAACAACGCAAAGATACTATAAGCGGCAACCACCAACATATAATACCAGCCAAACTTGTCTGATACCCAAGTCATGCTCGCGCTCAACAAGGCCTCACTATAATCTGGAAAAGCGATGGTCCAGATTATCAATAAAATAGAAATAATAGCTGAGCCCAAAAACACCGTTTTGTTTAGGGTCAGAGGTTTCGTCACATCTTGTGATGGCGAACTGTACATAAAAGACCTCAATAAGTAAATTAAACAGGGTCCGATATTGCTTTGTCCGGCATCGTCTAATAGTAGACTGATGATCTATAACCGTATAACGTGGAACCAACCGCATGACGGACAAAGCAGTACCAATAAATAAAAAGCTAATAAAATTATAAACAAATTCAACCTGAACGGTATTCATTATTCTAATACGTTAGCGCTGATAGAAAAGGCCTCTACTTGGAAAGGCCTTTTGGTTAAAATTTTCTCATATCGTTATTTATTCAGTAACCTGTATGCAGGTTTATTTCACAGCCTACACTGTCAAGAGATAATCACGCATTGGCTCAGAGCGCAGCGGTGCACCATTAGCCACATAATAATCTGCCGTTGAACGTGGCAACTGTACGCCTCTCATCTTGTCGACGATTTTTTCGGCGAGCATAATAGTCGTGGCATTGAGATTACCACTAATAATGTTTGGCATGATAGACGCATCGACGACTCGCAAGCCATCAATACCATGTACCAGACCTTCGCCATTTACTACCGAATCGTTATCTTCGCCCATCGCACAGGTACAAGATGGATGATAAGCCGTCTCACTATGATTGCGTACATATTCATCTAATTGAGCGTCGGTAACCAAATCATCGGTCGGTGCGATCGCACGACCACGATAAGGATCAAGCGCTGGCTGATGCATGATTTCACGGGTGATACGCATCGCAGCACGGAACTCTTGCCAGTCTTGATCATGCGACATATAGTTAAACAAGATACTTGGATGCGCTTTCGGATCACGTGATTTTAGTTTGACGCGGCCACGGCTTGGTGAGCGTAGTGAGCCGACGTGTGCTTGGAAGCTATGTGATTTCACAGCACTACGGCCATCGTAGCGTACGGCTAGTGGCAAGAAATGATACTGAATGTTTGGATGGGTAAACTTCTCATCGGTACGGATGAAACCGCCACCTTCGAATTGGTTAGACGCACCAAGCCCTGTGCCATTGAACAACCATTCTGCACCAATCGCAGGCTTATTCCACCATTTATTAGCAGGCGCGATTGACACTGGCAGTTTACATTCATACTGCATATACAGCTCTAGATGATCCTGTAAATTATTACCGACACCTGGCAGATCCAATATTTCAGTCACGCCAGCGTCTTTTAGCCACTGACCAGGACCAATACCTGAACGCTGCAGTAGTTGTGGTGAGGCAATCGCACCAGAAGATACAATCACTTCACGAGCGGCATTGAAATTTTTGGTCTGGCCTTCGTGTTCGACTTTGACACCAACAGCACGCTTGCCGTCAAATAAAATTACGTCAGTCAATGCACCCGTCAAAATCGTAATGTTGCTACGCGGTTTGGCACGGTCAAGATAGCCGCGAGCCGTTGATGCACGGCGACCGTTAGGCGTTACGAATCGATCCATCGGACCAAAACCTTCTTGCTGATAGCCGTTTAGATCTTCGGTACGTGGATAGCCTGCTTGTACGCCTGCTTCAATCATAGCTTGGAATAGCGGATTGACTCCTGGCTTTGAGGTGGTCATTTCAACAGGACCGCCCACGCCATGATAGTCATTCTCGCCAGCGTCACAGTTTTCCAGCTTTTTGAAATACGGTAAGCAATCCGAATACGTCCAGTCTGACAGGCCTTTTATCTTAGACCAATCATCAAAATCTAGCGCATTACCACGGATGTAGCACATACCGTTAATCAGCGATGAGCCACCTAAGCCTTTACCGCGGCCACAGTCCATGACACGATTGTTCATATACGGCTCAGGATCTGTCTTGTAACCCCAGTTATAAGTCGTCCCTTGTAGCGGCATGGCGAGCGCAGCTGGCATTTGGGTACGGAAGTCAAAACGATAGTCTGGACGACCTGCTTCTAATAGCAGTACTTTAATACTGGCATCTTCAGTCAGACGCGTGGCCAGCACATTTCCTGCTGAGCCTGCACCGACGATAATATAGTCATACTCAGGTGTGGTTGATGTCATAACATACTCCATAATATTGAAAAAACATAAATCGTTTAGGGTCAGTAAGGTGTTCTAAAAGGCTAAATTAAAGCTAATAAGAAACCTTACTGGCTTCGTTTTTCTCAATAAGATTGATTAAAAGACAGATTCAAACGCACCCAGCTCTACTTGGATAGATTTGGTCTGAGTATAGTGTTCGAGCGCTTCGATACCGTTTTCGCGGCCGATACCAGAATGCTTGTAGCCGCCTACTGGCATTTGTGCTGCCGACTCGCCCCACGTATTCAACCAGCAGATGCCAGCTTCGATCTGAGCGATGACTCGATGCGCGCGTTTTAGATCTGCAGTCACAACCCCAGCTGCCAAGCCGTAATCGGTATCATTGGCACGGCGAATAACTTCTTCTTCAGTCTCGTAAGTCAATATCGACATCACTGGGCCAAAGATTTCTTCGCGTACGATAGTCATATCATCAGTGCAATCAGTGAATACTGTCGGTGCGACAAATGCGCCGTTTGCAAGCTCGTTCGTTGTAACGCGCTCGCCACCTGTTAGCAGACGTGCGCCGCCTTTTTTACCTTGCTCGATATAGCCAAGCACTCTTTCCATATGCGGGAAGCTAACCAGTGGACCCATATTAATGTTCTCATCCATAGGGTCGCCCAGTCTAATACGCTCAACACGGGTTAAGATGGCTTGCTCGAACTTAGCTTGTAGCGCTTTGGGGACGAATACGCGCGTACCGTTGGTACATACCTGACCAGTACTGTAGAAGTTGGCCATCATAGCGATGTCAGCAGCGGTATCGATATCTGCGTCATCAAATATGATCAATGGCGATTTACCACCAAGCTCTAAAGTTACGTCTTTTAGAGATGAGCTTGCTGCGCTCGACATGACTTTTTTGCCAGTCGGTACGCCACCCGTGAACGATACTTTTGCGATATCTGGGTGATCGGTTAGCGCCTTACCCACTTCATAGTTACCTTGTACGACGTTAAACACACCATCTGGCAATCCAGCTTCTGTCAATATCTCTGCCAGTTTCAATGCCGTCAACGGTGTCACTTCTGATGGCTTAAAAATCATCGCATTACCAGCAGCCAGTGCAGGCGCCGCTTTCCACATTGCGATTTGAATAGGATAGTTCCACGCGCCAATACCTGCGACCACGCCTAGTGGCTCGCGGCGAGTGTATACAAAACTAGTATCACGTAATGGAATCTGACGACCTTCAATCATTGGTGCCAGACCTGCATAGTATTCCACGACATCAGCACCAGTGACGATATCGACGTACTTCGTCTCAGAGTAGGCTTTACCTGTGTCTTTGGTCTCAAGTAGTGCCAATACATCATTGCGATCGCGCAATATCTCAACAGCTTTTGATAAGATACGACCACGCTCGACCGCTGTCATCGCCGCCCAAACTTTTTGACCTTTATGTGCGGCTTTTACGGCTTCATCAATCTGATCATTGCTGGTTTGCTGAATCGTTGCCAATACTTCACCAGTGGCTGGATTGATATCTTCAAAAGTCGTCAGCGATTCATCCACCGCTAGATAGCGCCCGTTGATATAAGCTGTTTGTACTTGGTCTAAACCGATAATATCTGTCAAATTATTAAAATCAGTCATAAATTCTCCTTAGGACGATTGGCAAAAGTAACTATATAAAGCTACTTAGGCCGAATAATGTCGTCGTTAGTTAAGTTTCGAAATCTAGTCTTTAAATAGTGAAGTAAAAATTATTTTATAAATCAGCGTCATTTTATGAATCAGTGTCGTCTTATAAATCAAAGTCTTGTTGCGTCATTTTTATCAAGCGATCGCGCAATGATTGTTTGTCTGCGATATCGATACCTGAAAAGTCTGAGAGCCAAATACCGTCCGCGACAAGGCGAACCATACATAACGTCTCGGTATTATCCGTTGCCGCATGTTTTTTGAGTTGCTCATTCGCCCACTTAGCCCACAACTCACGCAGCTCACTATCGCCTAACATCAGTACATACAGGGTCGCTTGATTATCGTATTCTTCCTGCCCTTGCTCACCGAGACTGATGGTGGCGTCTATATAAGCACGGGTAAATGAACCGTACTTAACAGGGTCGTCAGCCATTGCTGCGTTTACTTCTGCTTCAAACTTAGCCATTGCATCATTGAAGACTTCTAGCACGAGTGCATTTTTGGTAGAAAAATGATGCATCACACCACCCTTTGTCACCCCAACCGCATCAGCGACTGCCTGAAACGTCACTTTAGATAAGCCCTGCTCCAATGTGATACGTGCTGCCTGATCTAACAACGCACGACGAATGACTTCTGGCTGTTTTTTACGCTTATAAGCATTTTCCATATCAATGCACCACAGAATTAGACAATAAGTTCATCACAACAACACCGCCGACGATCATCGCGATGCCAACCACTGCTGCTGTATCAAGATTTTGCTTGAATAGCACCACACCAGCGAGTGATGTCAGCACAATCCCAAGCCCGCCCCACAGTGCGTACGCAATGCCTAGCGGTATGGTCTTGAGCGTCTGAGCCAGTAGATAAAATGAAACCGCATAGAGCGCGCCCATCATCAAAGTTGGCACCAAACGAGTGAATTGTTCTGACTTTACCAAAAAAGTCGTACCCACCACTTCGCATATAATGGCAATAGTCAGATAACCGTAAGCAATCGTAGTAGGACTCATCTTTAGAACACCCGCTTTTGTTCAACGCATGCTATGAAAAAACATAGCAAAGAAACCACATGGTCGGTATTTTATAGAACTCTACTGCCAATGTGAAGGGCTGTCTTACAACTTTATTGTGTCAAACGGTATCGCATCACCTTTATATTCAAAAATACAAGGCATCAAATCCAATTTTACTTTGCCGAATTGCTATCTATTTCGATACTTTTATCGTTTGTCCTATGTGCCATATAAAATTTTCTGAAAATAATTTTTATTTCTAAAGCACATTTTATTTTTAAAGCACATTTATCGTCATTTTCTACTAAGCACTGCCTTGAAATAGCCTATCTGATAAGGGATTGACGTTAATTTTCAATAATTGCGATAATATTTATAATTAAACGCATAATAAGGTTGACAGCCTGTAGTGACTTGGCTAAAATGTGCCCCACATAACGCAAACAAGCTAATTAATTGCTTTAATATAAAGCGTCAATAACTTGCTGTTATGACCAGCTATTCTCCAATAGCTCAGTTGGTAGAGCAACGGACTGTTAATCCGTGTGTCCCTGGTTCGAGCCCAGGTTGGAGAGCCATATACTAAAAACCTTCATCATAATTTGATGGAGGTTTTTTTATTGCTGCGTCTTTTATATTTACTTCTAATAATATTAGCACGGCTGTGGTGTTCTTTTAGACATTTTTGTTGTATGGTAAGATTAGTTTTGATTGGGTTCGTTTTTGTTTGAGTGCTTCGCTCTTACTCACTAAAAGTAATGGTTTATTATGATACCTGTACGTATAAAAAATAAGTTTTCTGATCATCCGCAAAAGATCATGCGCCCGATTAGTATTCGTTTGTCTGAAGAAATGATTGGCCTATTAGAAACGACGTCATCAGACTTGGGCTTTAAGCGCATTCAAGGGCTTATTCGTCTTTATATTCGTCAGGGCTTGGATCGTGACCATCAGGATTATACGCTTGCCCATGATGAAGTATTCATCGAAACGCTACGTAAGCGCGGTGTTAGCCAGCATATTATTGATGAAGCGATTGTAGTGACGCATAATAATAACATCACTCATCCGCTATCTGAGTTGCAAGACAACGATTAAACAATTAATAGTATCGTTACTAATTAATAGTAACGCTGCTAGATAATATTAAAATAAAAAAGACCAAGTTTGCTAACGCGAGCTTGGTCTTTTTTTGTGGCTGTTATAAAAGTTAAAGCATTACTGATATTTCTCTAACTCTCCTCTTGTTACGCCCTGCTTCCATCTAGTTCTCAGTACATATTTTTTTAAATACTCTGCGATATTTGCGGTTTTAGTTAGCCATAACTAAACACAACAGAGGTTTAAACAAGGTATATTAAGCATATAGTCGCGACTATTTATAAGGTTTCAACATAATAAAGATCTGCAAGGAGGGGTACGATGACGGGCTTACATCAGCGTTTCAACAAAACTTTGTTTTCAACCATGACGGTAGCAATGCTAGTGATTGCGACTGGCTGCTCATCGCCGCAGACTGATCCAAGTAAGACAACCATACCGACAGATTCTCACCAATGGCAAAAAAAATTAGGACAAACTTTTGAGCAGTTGTCTGAAACCGACCAACAAGTACTTAGCCGATATATGCTGCGCATGAAATTGAGCGATGCCTATGAATCAGGAGCCATGCCGCGTACCACTATTAAGCAAGCGCTGATACAACAGCGTGAATACGAGCGGCTGCATCCGAATAACCCAACGGGCAAGAAAAGCCCAATTATCAAAGGTCAGGCGGCGAACGCTACCGCACAGATGTATCCTGTCGCCCTACTCCCTGTGAAAACCAGTGATAGCGATAGTTTAAATCAAGTCAAAATGCAGTTTATGCTATCCAATCATGGCAAAGGCGCGATAAAAAGTTTTAAAGGGACCCTGACTATGAAGGATGCCAACCTGACAAAGGGCAAAAACTTTAATGTGCCTTTGACAACGTTTGATCCACCTATCGCACCAGAGCAGTCTGGCAAAATCATTATTGAAAGCAGCATTGAGGATATCAATGTCATGCGTGCTATTAAAAATGCTAGTGGCATCACTATCGAGATTAATAAAGGCATGCTTATCTTAGTAGACGATCAGACAATCGAATTTGAAAACTCACTGGTTAAGTAGCTGTATAACCTACTGTTGAGGATTTTATAGAAGGTACTAATTAATACTTTTATTAATACCATAAAAAAAGCCCCAATCATTGCTGATTGGGGCTTTTTCGAATTTGGCGGAGACGGAGAGATTCGAACTCTCGAAGGGCTATTAACCCTTGTCGGTTTTCAAGACCGGTGCATTCAACCGCTCTGCCACGTCTCCATTGGTGCATCATTATATAGATATCATTTTATAATGCAAGCCCCTAAACTAAAAAAATCCAATTAATTTTCGAATACTTGTAAATTGGTGCATTATCGCTTGCTTGAGGCCAGATGTAAGCACATATCGAGCAGCCTATTGGCATAACCCCATTCATTATCGTACCATGCAAAAACCTTATATTGACTGCCTACTTGCATAAGCTGTTGCCCATCAATAATTAGTGACTCAGTCTGATGGATAAAATCACTAGATACCAGTGGCTCATCGGTATAAGCCATGATGTCATGCAGATGTGCCTGACTGGCAGACTTGAGTACCTCTCGCACTGTCTCGACATCGACATCTGGCGTATCAAATACAAAGGTGACATCAATCGCAGCCACGTCGATAGTGGGCACCCGTATCGAGTGTCCATTTATCTTGCCGACCATGGCTGGTAGCACCCGCTCTGTCGCAGCGATACTGCTGGACGTCGTTGGGATAATATTATAGCCAGAAGCGCGCGCCCGTCTTGGGTCTCGATGTGCTTGATCCAATACCGTCTGATCAGCAGTGACTGCATGAATCTCTGTCATCATGGCGGACTGCACACCAAACGCCTTGTCTAGCGTATCCATCAACGGTACCAATGCCTGCGTGGTACAAGAAACACTAGAAATAATCGGTAGCTCAAGCGTAAGCGCATCGGTATTCACGCCCATGACGATACAGGCATCCACATCGTCAAATGGCGCGGCACCGATAATTACTTGCTGCGCGCCAGCATCAATATGTAGCATCGCTTGTTCATACGAGCGAAAATGCCCAGTGCATTCTAAAACCACATCGACACCCAGCGCCTGCCAAGGTAAATTTTTAGGATCAGGCTCAGACAGCATATTGATGCAGTAAGTCAGGTTGTTCTTGGTCAGACAGAGCTCAGTCTTGCTCGTATCACCTGACTCACTCTCTACAATTTCAGCATTTACCCCTAATCGACTGAGGCGGCCATGGGTGCTATCAAACTTTAATAAATGCAGCAAGATATCCGCTGGCGCTAAGTCATTAATTGCCACCACATGAATCGCACGGCCTAACACTTCAAAGCGCTCTAGCAAAGCGCGAAGTACATTGCGCCCTATACGACCAAAGCCATTGATAGCGACTCTCAGTGGCTGTGTGTGCTCACCAGTAGCACGGAACGTCGCCGCTATCGGGTCAGAGGTCAATTGATAAGTAGCGCTCGAAAAATCAGGCATAACATTGGACATAAAAGGTATCGCTATAAATGGGGGTAAAAACTGAGCGTTATCACGTTGAATGCGCTAATGACTGCTGAATGCTAAAAATAGCAAAAATAAAGCCTATAAAACTAAAGATAGTGGAGTTATAGGCAATAAAGCAGCAAGCAGCAAAACTACGGCGTGATAAAAATCAATGCGAGGCGAATGGTATTGTAGTCAATGCTTTGCTTAAGATGATCATACATCGGACGCAGCTTGATGCTACCGTCATCATTGAAGTCATTTGGATTATTGGCGACTTTAATAGCGACATAGGCATTGCCAACGGCTGTCATTACCTCATCATCTGGACGCAAATGATCACAGGCAAGACTTAGATCTTGTGATTTTAGGTCAGCAATATGACGCATGATAGTCGACTGTGACAACTGACGCGCTTGTGAAATCTCCGCAATGGTCAAACTCTCTTCTAACAACACTCTGGTCGCAAGTAGAGTACTGTCTGATTTGTCAGAGACCTGATTGCCTAATTTCTGTTTTTTATCGATTTTCGCTTGCTGTTGTTCGCGACGCTTCTTTTGTAGCGTGGCGTAAGCATCGATTACCGACTTGCTCAATGTCCCACCTGACTTCAGGACAAATTTTTCATGTGCCTGCTGCATGCTTTCTTCATCTAGCATCGCATAGTTGGCATCGGCTTCTTCAGACAGTACCAGAAACCGCTTGTCTGCACCACGAGCCAATGGATCGAGTTGCAAGCTCATGTCGTTCATACCTAAAAGCTGTAGGCCAGATAGAGACTTGAGGCGTGACAATGCCACATAACCTTGTCCCAACTCAAAGGTACGCGACAAATCGATTTCAGCCGCATCGAGGGTCATGCCCTGCGATTTATGGATAGTAATTGCCCATGCCAGACAGAGCGGCACTTGTAAGTAACTTGCTAGCACGTCACCCGTTTCATCTTCGATAATCCACTCTTCAGGCTCAGCGATAACTTCTCGTCCTGAATTAAGCCGCACGACAGGCATTTTCTGGGTCGTTGGTTTCTTCGACTTTGGTTTTTCCTTGTCTTTCTTAGCAGCGGACTTTTTACCTTTTGTCGTTTTTTCGCCAGCAGCATCCTCATCAACGTCATCGTTGCTATCGTCTTCGATTAACGCGTCACTACTGTCTTTATCATCTATTTTTACAGCAGCAAACCCAATCAACTCGCCCATCGTTCCGTTAGAGACACCAAGCTCAGCATTGTTTTTGATAAACATGACCTTGGCGCCGACTTTGAGAATCAGCTCGTCTTGGGTTCGCACGGTCTTTTTTAGCGTCTCAACCAGCTTACTATCGCCTGTCGCCGTCGCCTCAAAACGCATCATCTCGCCATCTAGAGACGCCAGTTCTTTGTCATTGATTTTATTGACGTTGAGATTGTGGGTATAGAGACGCGTACGCTTTATATCGACGCTTTGATCATAAGTCGCTTCTAAAGCGGCAATCGCCTCAAAGGTCACTTCCTGACGGCGGATTTGGTTAAGAATATCATCCAAATCGAGTCCACCATTGGCTGCATCGCTGACTTGACGATGCTGCTCAGACAAGTAGCAAATATGGAACTTGGCATCGAGCCACGCCTCAGACATAAAGGCAAACTTTTCACGATTCGTCTCGCCTTTACTGCCAATCGGCGGTAACTGAAAGAAGTCTCCTGCGACTACCACCTGAATACCACCAAACGCTTTGTCATTTTTGCGAATATGCTTGAGCACTTGGCTGACCAAGTTAAGCTGTTTGGCATGTAGCATTGATATCTCGTCAATGACCAAGACCGCAGTATCTTTCAATCTGTCTGCTAAGAACTGCTTGCGTGATAAGGTGGACAAATCTCGATCAGTCAGCTCATCTTTGATACCGATGCCTGACCAGCTATGAATCGTCGTGCCGTTCATATGCGTTGCGGCAATACCCGTACTGGCTGTCACCGCAACAGGGACGCGGCGGGCGCGTAAATAATCGATGTATTGATTGAGAGTATAAGTCTTACCTGAACCTGCTGAGCCGGTCAAAAAGACGTTTTGACCTGTTTTTAGGATATCAAGAGCAGAAGATTGACGCATAGATCCAAACCAACCAATATTATGAAGAAGAAATAGTACAAAAAGAAATCCGCCATGATTAACTCAATAACCATAGCCAGCCAAAATAGATGCTCACAATTATAACAGCTGCATACCGTTTGCGAACCATTTTAACCGACTCATATCACATAACTTAAAGTTATACGATACAAAATATATCATTATAAAAAGTCATTATCGTTCTGCTAAAAAGCTCAGTACGATAGGATGATAACTTGGTTAGGAAGACCAAGAATGTATTTTTAAATGGTCATACGTAAGTAACCATATTTTAAATAACCATAATACACAACAAGGAGTGGTTAATGTTATACGCTTATCCCAATACTGAAAACAGTCCCGTCCAATTCCGCGAAAAATACGATAACTTTATTAATGGTGAGTGGACCCCTCCTGTCGATGGCGAGTACTTTGACAACCCAAGTCCTATCGATGGTAAAACTATTTGCCAAGTCGCCCGTTCAAAAGAAGCAGATATCGAAAAAGCCCTAGATGCCGCGCATGCTGCCAAAGACGCTTGGGGCAAAACCAGCGTCGCTGAACGTGCCAATTTACTATTAAAAATCGCAGATAGCATGGAAGCTAACTTAGAAGCGATCGCTATTGCTGAATGCTACGAAAATGGTAAGCCTGTGCGCGAAACCTTAATGGCAGATATTCCACTAGCTATCGATCAATTCCGTTATTTCGCCAGTGCCATCCGCGCACAAGAAGGCGGTATCAGTCAAATTGATGAAGACACCGTTGCTTACCATTTCCATGAGCCGCTAGGCGTTGTCGGGCAGATTATCCCATGGAACTTCCCTATTCTAATGGCAGTATGGAAAATCGCCCCTGCTTTAGCCGCTGGTAACTGTATCGTTATGAAGCCTGCTGAACAAACGCCTGCCTCTATACTATATATGTTAGAAGCGATCGGTATCGCTGATATCTTGCCAAAAGGCGTCCTAAACATTGTTAATGGCTTTGGTGTCGAAGCTGGTAAACCACTTGCCTCTAACCCACGTATCAATAAAGTCGCCTTCACTGGTGAAACCACCACTGGTCGCCTCATCATGCAATACGCCAGTGAAAACATCATTCCCGTGACACTAGAGCTTGGTGGCAAAAGCCCAAATATTTTCTTTGCAGATGTCATGGATGAAGACGATGACTTCTTGGACAAAGCGGTCGAAGGCCTAGTCATGTTTGCGCTTAACCAAGGCGAGGTCTGTACATGTCCATCACGTGCGCTCGTACACGAGAGCATCTATGACGAATTTATCAAACGCTGTATCGCTCGTGTCGAAGCCATCAAAATGGGCAACCCACTAGATACCGAGACCATGATTGGCGCACAAGCCAGCTCAGATCAGTTAGAGAAGATTTTATCTTATCTTGATATCGGTAAAAAAGAAGGCGCAAAAGTCCTAGTCGGTGGTGATCAAGCCAAACACGATGGCGACCTAGCAGATGGCTACTATGTTAAGCCAACTATCTTTGAAGGCACCAATGACATGCGCGTGTTCCAAGAAGAAATCTTTGGACCTGTGCTCGCTGTCACCACCTTTAAAGACGACGAAGAAGCTATGCAAATTGCCAACGATACGCTATATGGTCTAGGCGCTGGTGTTTGGACACGTAGCGTACATAAGGCCTATCGTTTTGGGCGTGGTATTCAAGCAGGCCGCGTATGGACCAACTGCTATCACCTATATCCATCACATGCGGCATTCGGTGGCTATAAGCAATCAGGTATCGGCCGCGAAAACCATCTGATGATGCTTGATCATTATCAGCAAACCAAAAACATGCTGGTTTCGTACAGCCCTAAAAAAATGGGTTTCTTCTAATCTAACCTTTGAATACATGACAGTACTTAGAAAACAAATGCAATCTGTCGCAAGATAGGTTGCATTTTCACTTTAAGAAGTCGTAAAAAGCCATATTTTGAATAATAGCTTTTTAGAATAGTATGGTTTTTCGACACTGATAGCATAGGAGTTGATTATGAAAATTGCAGCAACAGAGTCTTGTAAAGCGTTAATTGAGCTATTGAAATCCAAGCACGGTGAGCTAATGTTTCATCAATCAGGTGGCTGCTGCGATGGTAGCTCGCCCATGTGCTATCCATTAGGAGAGTTCAAAGTAGGTGGTCAGGATGTGTTAGTTGGTGAGCTTGCTGGTTGTCCATTCTATATGGGCAAGGCACAGTACAATTTATGGCAGCATACTGATCTCACCATTGATGTCGTCAATGGTCGCGGTGCGAGCTTTTCGTTAGAAATCCCTGAAGGCAAACGCTTTATCGTACGCTCAGAAATCTGTGCGATATAAGGACGTTTGGTGCAACATTAAGTAGCATTAATCTTAAATAATGTACCGAATATAACAGTCTTAGCTTGTCCTATGATATTGGCGCAAACAGATACCGCAGAGTCATTTTTATTTTATTATTTCAGCAAAATAATAGTTACTGTAAAGCGTACCCTATTTTAATTAGCATGGATGCTATAAGGAATATAAAATGGAATTTGACACAACATTTGACTATGTCATCGTCGGCGGAGGTTCGGCGGGTTGCGTGCTCGCTAGCCGTCTCACTGAAAACCCAGATATCAGTGTTTGTTTATTAGAATACGGCGGTGATGGCAAAGATCTAGCAGTACGCGTACCTGCTGGACTAATTCTGATGGTTCCTGGTAAACCGCTGAAATTGAACAATTGGTGCTTTCACACCACCCCGCAAGAGCACCTTAATAACCGTAAAGGTTTTCAGCCGCGTGGACAATGTCTGGGCGGCTCATCAGCTATCAATGCCATGATCTATACGCGTGGTAGTAAGCTAGATTATGAGCGCTGGGTGGAGCAAGGCTGTACTGGCTGGGGGTTTGACGATGTACTGCCTTATTTTATCAAAGCTGAAAATAACGTTCGTGGTAGCGACGACCTACATGGTGATAGCGGGCCGCTGCATGTTAGTGACCTACTCAGTCCACGCGATATCTCTAAGGCATTCGTAGAAGCTGCGATTGCCAATGGCTTAGATCATAACACCGACTTTAATAGCGAAAAGCAAGACGGTACAGGGTTGTATCAAGTCACTCATTTCCATGGTGAAAAACAAGGACAACGCTGCTCTGCCGCGGCCGCCTATCTACATCCTGTACAAAATCGCACCAACCTGACGGTTATCACTCATGCGCAGGCTAACCGTGTCATTATTGAAAACAATCAAGCGACAGGCGTCGTCTACGAAAAAGACGGCGTCGAACATACTGTCACGGCGCGTCATGAAGTCCTACTGTCAGGTGGCGCGTTTGGTTCACCCAAAGTTCTGATGCTCTCAGGTATTGGCCCTGCAGAGCATTTGCAGTCTCATGGTATCGATGTGGTAGTAGATGCACCTGAAGTCGGTGGCAATTTACAAGATCACTTAGACGTCGTCTTTGATTATGAGGTCAATACTACTGACGTCATCGGTATTGGCATGGCATCGATTTCGACATTAACCAAAAGTATTCGGCAATGGAGAAAGGACGGTACAGGGCTGCTGTCTACCAACTATGCAGAAGCAGGTGCGTTCTTTAGCGTCGGTGATGACCCAAAAGAGTGGCCAAACACACAGCTGCACTTTGTCATCTCACGCGTGATCGAGCATGGCCGCGATCTAAGACGTGGATTTGCTGTTTCTTGTCACAGTTGCTACTTACGACCTGAAAGTCGAGGTACTGTCAGATTGGACTCAGCTGATCCTTCTGACGCCGTCTTGATCGATCCAAACTATCTATCTCATCCAAAAGATGTAGAGTATATGGTAGCCGGTGCCGAACGTACTCGAGCCATTATGCAAGAGTCCGCACTCGCTAAATACATCACTGAAGACTACCCTGCCCCTTACCTCGAAAAAGATGGCATGCTCGGTTATATCCGAAATAAGTCAGATACCATCTATCACCCGGTAGGCACTTGCCGCATGGGCTCAGATGACAGCTCTGTGGTCGATTTAGAATTGAAGGTACGAGGTGTGAGTGGATTGCGAGTTATCGACGCTTCAGTGATGCCAACGCTTATTAGCGCAAATACCAATGCGCCAACTATTATGATTGCCGAAAAAATAGCCGATCTAATCAAGGCAAATCATAGCCATGTTTAATGCCCCAGTGGGCAAGTGTCTTATGGTTGAATACATTAAAGAGATATAACTTTATTATTTCTAATTGTTTACGATTAGTAAAATTAAAACCAATTAGCCATTTAAAAATATGTCTTTTTGTCACTTAGAACAGATAGACAATAAGTAGTGAAATTGAGCACTTTATATCTTATTGATGCTAAATACAGCAAGATTGTGCATTTCTTACCAAAATTAGTCTAATTATAGCTTGCATTATTACAGATTAAGAGAGTATATTCGAACGGCTGATTTATATTTTTAGTTTCTATCTATATAATTTAAAGTTATAACAACCTGTAATATGTTTTATTTTGTATATTAAATATTGTATAAACGGATACTTTAGAGGTCACTAAACGCTTGCTCATTGTATTCATGGTCGAATACGAACTAGGTAAATACATGAGTGACTACCTATCATTACATGGGACGTAATAATGCAAAAATCATTTTTTAAACTGACGATGTTGGCCACGCTTATCTTGGGTGTAAGCGCCTGTAGTGGAGACAACAAAACCACCGACGACTCTGCTGCCAGCTCAGACGCAAAAGCCGCCAAAACATTGCTTTATTGTTCAGAAGGTAGCCCTGCTGGTTTCGATCCAGCACAGTACACCGCGGGGACAGATTTTGATGCAAGCGCCTACCCTATTTATAACGGTTTGGTGCAGTTCAAAAGAGATGGTACTGAGGTTCAGCCAGGACTGGCTGAAAGCTGGGATATTAGCGAAGACGGCAAGACTTACACTTTTAACCTACGTAAAGGCGTCAAGTTCGGTAAAACGGATTATTTCACGCCAAGCCGCGACTTTAACGCAGACGACCTTATTTTTACGCTAGAACGTCTTACCAATCCAGACTTTGAATTCAACAAAGCCTATCCAGCTGAGTTCCCATATTCGGTTGGCATGGGACTACCTGATATTATTTCTAACATTGAAAAAGTTGACGATTACACGGTAAAGGTCACCCTAAGCGAGACCAACGCGCCATTTTTACAGAACTTAGCAATGCCGTTCGCTTATATCAACTCTGCTGAATATGCAGACAAGTTAATGGCTTCTGGTAATGCCGCTGACCTTAATACTAAACCGGTTGGTACTGGACCTTTTGTCTTTACTTCTTATCAGAAAGACGCGCAAATTCGTTATACCAAAAACCCAGACTATTGGGACAAAGATAACATCTATATCGACAACCTCGTGTTCGTTATCACCAAAGATTCAGCGGTTCGCGCACAAAAAGTTCAAGCTGGCGAATGTCATGTATCGGCATATCCAAAGCCTGCCGAAATTGAATCGGTCAAAAAATCAGGTAAAGTCACCGTTCTTGATCAACCAGGTTTTAACGTCGGCTATGTAGGCTACAACGTCGAAAAACCGAAGCTTAGTGATCTTAAAGTTCGTCAAGCATTAGATATGGCGATTAATAAAGACGCGATTATTAATGCCGTTTATCAAAGCGAAGGTCTAAAAGCGACCAACCCAATGCCACCTACGCAGTGGGGTTACGACGAGTCGCTTAAAGATGCGCCTTATGATGTTGAAAAAGCAAAAGCGCTAATCAAAGAAGCAGGTGCTGATAACATGAGCATCGACTTATGGTACATGCCTGTCCAACGTCCTTACAACCCCAATGCCAAACTAATGGCTGAAATGTTGCAAGCAGATTGGGCGAAGATTGGCGTTAATACCAAGCTGGTAACCTATGAGTGGGGCGAGTATCTAAAACGCGCTGCTAAAGGTGAGCCTGACGTGATCTTGGCAGGTTGGACTGGCGACAATGGTGATCCAGACAACTGGCTAGGCTCATTATTGTCTTGTGACGCGGTCGGTGGTAATAACTACTCACGCTGGTGTAATAAAGACTTTGATAATTTAGTGATGAAAGCGCGTCAGGTGACCAATCAAGATGAGCGTGTTAATGACTATGTGCAAGCTCAGCAAATATTCAAAGAGCAACTTCCTTGGACGACAATGGCGCATTCGGTAGTAACCGTATTCACTGCACCAAACGTTGTGGATTTCAAAATCAGTCCGCTTGGTGCCGTACGCTTCGATGGCGTGAAGGTCGAATAGCCTTAGCTAATTAAGTCCGGTACAACATGCACTATTATTTAATTTGTATTCGGCTGGCTCAGAATCTCTGATCCAGCCGAATTTATATGAGTTAAATACTTTTCATTTAAGTGCTTATCATTTAAGCACTTAAATGCATGGTCACGGACTACCTCATTCATTGCTACCACTCCACTCATTGAATCACAACTATTGAGCAGCCCATGCTACTTTATATTCTGCGCCGTATTGCCATTCTCATTCCTGTCTATCTTGGCTTAACGCTATCGACCTTTACGTTGATCCGTCTCGTACCGGGCGATGCTGTCGAGATCATGATGGGCGAGCGTATGGTCGATCCAGAGCTACATGCTCGCGCCTTAGAAAGACTTGGATTAGATAAACCACTCGTTGTCCAATATTGGGACTATTTGACGGGTATATTGACCGGTGACTTTGGTCAGTCTTTCCGTACTCGTTCTCCTGTATTACAAGACTTTTTTGCTCACTTCGTACCAACCTTAGAGCTAGCGTTGTGCGCGATTGTCATTGCTAGTGTTATTGGTGTTAGCTTAGGCATCTTTGCCGCCTTACGCCGTGGTACTTGGATTGACTATACCCTGATGTCAGGAGCACTGGCAGGATACTCTATGCCCATCTACTTATTGGGGCCTATCCTAACGGGTATATTCGCTCACTATCTCGGCCTTTTACCCGTTGCTGGAGTAATTTCTGTCGCACAGTTCTTAGATGTCCAACCACTGTACGGTTCATGGTTACTTGGCTCTCTCACATCAGGAGAACCTGGCGCATTCTGGAATGTGGTCAAACACTTTATTTTACCTTCAATTGCCTTATCGACTATCCCACTCGCCATGATCGCGCGGATGACGCGCTCTGCGATGTTAGAGGTGTTGGATGAAGACTATGTACGTACTGCCAGAGCCAAAGGCTTATCACCACGCCGCGTGATAATGATACACGTGATGCGTAATGCTTTGATTACTGTGGTCACTGTTGTTGGCTTACAAATGGCGACGTTGCTTGCAGGCGCGATTATCACTGAGACTATCTTTAGCTGGCCGGGCGTTGGTAATTGGCTCCTCGATGGATTTTTCACTCGTGATTACCCCATTGTGCAAAACGGTATTTTATTGGTCGCCACTGCCCTGATTTTGGTCAGTTTATTTATTGATATTTTGTATGGTCTGATCAATCCACGTATTCGACATACCTCTTAATTTCACATTGATAAATACTCATATTATAAATAGTGATGATTGGCGCTCAAGTGATGTTTTAGCAATGCTTAGTACTTTTTTGGGAATAAGATTCTAAAAAATGTCACTGCGCTAGCCACTATAGGAACTGCTCATGAAGCCTTCTGTTCTCCCCTCTGATGTCAACCTCATGGCCGCCACACCGCCATCGTCTTGGCAGCTATTTTTATCGACGTTTTGCCGCAATAAAGGCGCGGTACTTGGTTTTATTGTATTGGCATTGATGGTCATCATTGCCATACTCGCGCCCACTATTGCACCCCATGACCCTTATGAATTATTTACCGGCCAAGAGCAATTACCGCCAGCTTTCTTGAGTGGCGGCGATGCGATGTTTTGGCTAGGTACTGATGATGCCGGACGAGATACCTTGTCTCGGGTGATGTATGGCGCGCGTTATTCTCTGTTTATTGGTCTGAGCGCTACGACCCTTGCCATGCTGGTCGGGATTTCATTAGGACTTAGTGCCGCATTTTGGCCCAAGGTTTGGGGCAAAGCAGTCATGCTGGTCAATGATATTTTGATGTCTTATCCCAGCTTACTATTGGCCATCATTATTGCCGCTATCTTAGGGCCATCTATGACCAATACGATTATTACGATTGCACTGGTCTGTACGCCGCCCTTTATTCGTCTGACTCGCGCCACCGCGATGGTAGAGCTACAACGTGAGTACTTTATCGCCTCGCAGGTGATGGGTGCGGGCGTACTTCGCCTATTGTTTATCACCATTTTGCCCAACTGTATGGCGCCGCTTATCGTACAAGCAACGATGATTTTCTCTTCTGCTATTTTAGAAGCGGGTGCGATTGGTTTCTTAGGCTTTGGTGTACAGCCACCTGATGCTGAATGGGGCGCGATGCTCGGTACGGCTCGTCAGTATATTCAAAGTAATGTTTGGCTAGCTATTTGGCCAGGTGTCGCTATCTTCTTGGCTGCATTGTCGATTAACTTGACCGGTGATGGCCTGCGTGACGCGCTCGATCCCAAATTAAAGCAGGTGACCTAAGATGACTGAACCATTAATTAAAACACCTACCACTCACACTTCTATGAATGGCGCATCAACAAAAGAATCACCGTTGCTGTTAGATATTGAAAATCTGTCGGTCACTTTTGGTCAAGGAAGGCGTGCCTTTCGTGCCGTCGATGATGTGTCGTTAAAAATCACACAAGGTGAAGTCATCGCCGTCGTGGGTGAATCCGGCTCAGGCAAGTCGGTCACTATGATGGCGCTGATGGGACTATTGCCGCCGTCTGCGACCGTCCGTGCCAAGCGGGTGATGTTTGATGATAAAGATATGCTCAGTATGCCTGCCAAAGAAAAACGCGGCATCATTGGCAAAGACATCTCTATGATTTTTCAAAACGCCATGTCTTGCCTCAATCCAAGCTTTACCGTTGAGATGCAGTTGGGTGAAGTACTACGTAAGCATCTAGGTCTACGCGGTGCCGCAGTACAGGCACGTATATTAGAGCTGCTAGAACTGGTCGAAATGCCTGACGCCAAAAACCGACTCAAAGTCTATCCGCATCAACTCTCAGGTGGCATGAGCCAGCGCGTTATGATTGCAATGGCGCTTGCTTGCGAACCAAAACTGCTCATCGCAGATGAACCGACTACGGCTCTGGATGTCACCGTACAAGCGCAAATCATGGATTTGCTCGGTCGATTGCAACGTGAAAAACAAATGGCGATGGTTTTGATTACTCATGATCTAGGCCTTGTCGCACAAAACTCACGTGATGTTGCGGTCATGTATGCTGGACAAGTGGTTGAAACCAGTACCGTGCCAGAGATTTTTCAACATCCTGCACACCCTTATACAGAGGCGCTATTACAAGCCATTCCTGACACCTATTTTGGATACACCGAATGGTAAGGTACGCTGTATTCATGCTGATCCTTCTTCTCGCAACCCTATCTCTCACGCTGCTATTTTGGAGTCACAAGTATGAGCAATAAAGTGGTTTTAAAAGCAGACAATTTACACAAGCATTACCCAGTATCGCAAGGATTGGGTAAACCAAAAGCGTATGTCAAAGCCCTAAACGGTATCTCATTCGAGCTTGAAGCTGGCAAGACACTCGCCGTCGTTGGTGAGTCAGGCTGCGGCAAATCCACCCTTGCCCGCCAGTTAACGCTAATCGAAGCGCCTACGCAGGGCGAGCTATTTATCAATGATGAAGGCACCACTGGCTATAGCAGAAAAGCGTTAAAAGAGCTACGTACCGAAATTCAAATGGTCTTCCAAAACCCTTATGGTAGCTTAAACCCGCGTCATACTATCGCCTATCAACTGACGGAGCCGTTGGATATTCATACCAATCTGTCTAAAGAAGAAAAGCGTGACAAAATCAACGAGATGATGAGAAATGTCGGCCTACGTCCTGAACATGCTGGACGTTTTCCACATATGTTTTCAGGAGGTCAGCGCCAGCGGATTGCCCTCGCCCGCGCCATGATGCTCAATCCCAAAATTGTCGTGGCTGATGAGCCGACCTCCGCACTCGATGTTTCCATTCAGGCGCAGGTTCTAAATCTATTTATGGATTTGCAGGATGAGTATCGTACCGCTTACGTCTTTATCTCGCACAATTTGTCGGTCGTGCGCCACGTCGCTGATGATGTGATGGTCATGTATTTGGGTCAAGCTGTTGAACACGGCCCCAAAGAAGCGATTTATAACGCGCCAAAACATCCGTATACCATCGCGTTACTGGCGGCTGCACCAACGGTAAATGGCCATAAAAATGATTTGACCCTACAAGGTGAGCTACCAAGTCCGCTTAATCCACCAAGTGGCTGCGCCCTACATAAACGCTGCCCCTATGCCAAGCAGCAATGCAGCGAAATAGAGCCACAACTGCGCGAATGGGACGGTCGATTGGTTGCTTGTTTACGTTTAGAAGAGATATATGGTTAAGGTGATTAACGACTAATCAATATTTACCACACCGCGACACTTAGGAAATTGACTACAACCAAAAAAGGTCTGACCTTGATTCAGGCCTTTTTTTGCTACTCTCTTAATCATCTCACCGTTACACCTTGGACAGATTGGTATTTGGACAAGATTAGCGGCATTGTCTGTCGCTTCAATTATCGCAGGTTCATTAACTTTTGGCTCAGACTCTACAACCTCAAACGGCGTTATAAACACTTTATTGGCCATATCATGCGACATACTGGTATGTGGTGTAATTGTTTGCTTGGTTTCCAGATTATTAACGGGTAACTCGCTAGATTCAATCTCAGTTTGACCAGACCATCGATGTACTTCCCTACTTTTTAGGGTAGCTCGTTTAGGGGTTTCTTTTACGATCGGCTCTGGCGTAGGCTTAATAGCCACTTTAGCAACTGGTTTATCATTAGCGTTACTTCTAGGCTTTTTATTTGATGGGCTATGCTTGTCTTTGAGATATGCTTTATGCTGTCGATTGGTGCGCCACGACTTACTAAATCTATTGCTTTCTATCTGCTCGACAATTGATATAACCTCGTTTTCAGTCAGTAGCTTATTTTGTTTCTTCTTAACATAAGAGACCATACCACTCGTCAATACGTGTTCGGGCAACTCATCGCGGGTTTTTAGCTCACATTCACCGATGAAGGCAATCATCGAATGAAAGTAGCTCAGCTCCAAACCTAATAAATCTGCGAGCGTCTTAATGTGCAAGTAGTTTTGGCGCAATGGGTTTTGGAATTTGAATTTACTTCCATTAGGAAAGGCTTGCGTCCACTGCCCTTGTTTCTCGCTACCATATATCCAGCCTTTATAGTTCTTGGTTTCGATGACAAAGATACCGTATACAGAAACGATAATATGATCGATTTGTGTACTGCCGCCATTGGCTCGTGGCAAAGTAATACCGTTTAATCGGTGGTAAACATCTTTTTCAAGCTTTAACCACATGGCGACATTGATAACGGTCTCGCCTAGAAAGCCTTTAAAGGTGGATTTGATGGACATGGTTTTTTTCTTGAAAGTGGTTATGAAAAAATAAATAACGTTCAATATCAATATACTAATTACTTTTGGTTAAAATTACCGATCTACAATTGCTGTTCTGACGATAGTTAAACCAATGACGCCAAGCAATGCCCCTGTAACTTTATCGATGTAATAAGCAACTTGGGTAAATTTAGCGCGTACTTTGCGAGTCGACAATAGAAATATGACAGCAGTGTCCCACGCGAATACCACAACAGTCATCCAAATACCTAAGCCCAATTTGAACACAAAACTTATTTCTGGTGTCAACACTACAGTGAATAAACTGAGATAAAAGAGTAGATTTTTAGGATTAAATATTCCAGACAAAAACCCTGCAGTAAATTCTTTTAAAAAAGTTGTCTTAGGTATATTTGAATGGGCTGATTGGGCTACCTGAAATTGGTCATACGCATCTTTTCGTGCACGTAACGCCTGTATCCCAAGGTACATTAAAAACAACCCACCAATGATTTTTAGCGTAATCATAATAGGTGCAGAGGCGGCTAAAATTGAGCCAACACCAATTAGACATAGACCAATGTACACTGCATTAGCAAAGGTGATACCGAGCGCAACCCCTATTGCATCTTTACTGTCGTTCTTAATCGCACTCTTTACGATCAATACAAAATCTGGTCCAGGACTCAATAGTGCAAGAAAATGCGCCAAGCCGACCGTGATAAAAATACTCAACAAATCCCAGTTCATAATTATTCCGTACTCTGTTTTTTTTAATTATGGACTAAATACCACTATGAATACACTGATTATTTAGCCAATAAAAAAAGCCACCAGATTTCTCTAGTGGCTCTTTTTTAAACACTAACTAAGTTAGGTTTATTACACCAAACTATTTACCGCTTCGACCACAGCATCAGTCGTAATACCAAACTCTTTATACAAGTCACTTGCAGGAGCAGATTCGCCATAAGTCGTCATACCGATGACTTTGCCATCTAGACCAACGAACTTATACCAGTAATCTACATGCGCGGCTTCTACTGCGACGCGAGCACGAATATTGGCAGGTAATACGGCTTCGCGATAGCTAGCATCTTGCTCAACGAAAATCTCTGCACATGGCATAGACACCACACGGACACCAACACCATTTGCGCTCAATGCTTGATACGCTTCCATCGCAAGGCCAACTTCTGAACCAGTAGCGATGATGATCGCTTGTAGCTCGCCTTGTTCTTTCGCAAGCACATAACCACCTTTGGTGATGTTCGCTACTTGCTCGCTGTCGCGCGCTTGATGCGGCAGACTCTGACGGCTAAAGATCAATGCTGATGGGTTATTTTCTGATTTGATCGCTTCTACCCAAGCACTAGCAGACTCGGTCGCATCGCACGGACGCCATGTACGTAGATTTGGCGTGGTACGTAGGCTAGTCAATTGCTCAACTGGCTGATGCGTTGGGCCATCTTCACCCAGACCGATAGAGTCATGCGTATAGACATGGATGACGCGCTGCTTCATGAGTGCGCCCATACGTACTGCGTTACGTGCGTATTCCATAAACATCAGGAACGTCGCTACGTAAGGGATAAAGCCGCCATGCAATGCGATACCATTGGCAATCGCAGTCATACCAAACTCGCGTACGCCGTAATAGATATAGTTACCGTCAGCGTCTTTTTCGATGCCTTTAGCGCCTTTGAATAGCGTCAGGTTTGAACCAGCTAGGTCGGCTGAACCGCCCAATAGTTCTGGCAATAATGGCTGCAAGCTGTTGATAGCATTTTGGCTGGCTTTACGACTAGCGACATCACCGCCCGCTTCTTGCGTTTGCTGAATATAGGCTTGCGCTTGGCTAGCAAAGTCATCAGGCAACTCGCCATTTAGACGACGTGATAGTTCTGCTGCAAGCTCTGGATAGGCTTTTTTATATGCTTCAAAGTCCGCGTCCCAGTTCTTTTGCTGTACATCGCCTTTGGCTTTGGCATCCCATGCTTCATAGATTTCGTCATCTAATTCAAATGGGGCATGTTTCCAAGATAGCGCATCACGAGTCAAGGCAATCTCGTCATCACCAAGTGGAGCACCATGACTGGCTGCTAGACCTTGTTTGTTCGGGCTACCAGCACCAATTGTGGTTTTACAAATAATTAGACTTGGCTTAGTAGTCTCTGCAATCGCTTGCTCAGTTGCTTGTGTGATTGCATCAGTATCATGGCCATCGACTTTGATCACTTGCCAGCCGTATGACTCAAAGCGCACTTCAGTATCATCAGTGAACCAGCCTTCGACATTACCATCGATAGAGATGCCATTGTCATCGTAGAAGAATACCAATTTGCCAAGCGCCAACGTGCCAGCCAGTGAGCAAACTTCATGACTGATACCTTCCATCAAGCACCCATCGCCCAAGAACGCATAAGTATGATGATCGACGACGTTATGACCGTCACGGTTGAACTGTGCGGCTAGGGTTTTTTCTGCAATCGCAAAACCAACGGCATTAGCAATACCTTGTCCTAGTGGACCAGTCGTCGTTTCTACACCAGGCGTATAACCAAGTTCAGGATGCCCTGGGGTTTTTGAATGCAGCTGACGGAAACCTTTAAGGTCATCAACGCTCACATCATAACCTGATAAATGTAGCAATGAATAAATAAGCATCGAGCCATGACCGTTTGACAGTACAAAGCGATCACGGTTGTGCCAATTAGGATCAGCTGGATTGTGCTTCAAAAATTTGCGCCACAAAACTTCGGCAATATCAGCCATACCCATTGGCGCACCCGGATGTCCAGAGTTGGCTTTTTGAACCGCGTCAAACGACAGTACACGGATGGCATTGGCTAGTTTACGTTCGCTAATTGGAGCTGGCATAGAGTGTCCTAATATTCGAATGAGTCGTATAAAGATAAGAGGAGAGTTTACTCAGAGGATAATCCATCAAAAACGCGGCAGGCGTCCTCAATGGATAGGCTATAAAATAAAAATGCAATATTAACATATTTGCTATGAGCCTAGCCAAAAATGCGGTGACAAGACCGTTTATATTTAGCAATGACTCACATCAGTTTTGTTAAACGATAAGCAATGACGAACTTTGATTTAAGTTATAAATAACAAGCTGCGAGTGACCTAAGTGACAAGCAGCTCATTACTGATAGTCCATTTATTAAAATGAAATAGTCTCAGCACCGCCCATAAACGGACGCAATACTTCTGGAATCGTAATGCTACCATCAGCGTTTTGATGATTTTCCATCACTGCTAGTAGCGTACGACCCACCGCCAAACCTGAACCGTTCAAGGTATGAGCTAAGCTGGTTTGCTTGCCATCTTTGACACGCGTACCCATACGGCGCGCTTGGAAATCACCACAGTTAGAGCAGCTAGAGATTTCACGATAGGTATCTTGGCTCGGTAGCCATACTTCGATGTCATAGGTCTTTTGTGCGGCAAAACCCATATCACCCGTACATAGCTGTACTGTGCGGTATGGCAAGTTCAACTGCTGCAGGATATATTCAGCCTGTCCTGTCATCGCTTCTAATAGGTCATCGGACTGATCGCTAGTACCGACATTGACCATTTCAACTTTTTCAAACTGATGCTGACGAATCAAGCCACGAGTATCACGCCCGTGTGAGCCAGCTTCACTACGGAAACATGGCGTATGCGCGGTGAATTTTAATGGCAACTCTTTAATATCCAAACGCTCGCCGCGTACCAAATTGGTCATTGGTACTTCAGCCGTTGGGATCAAATAAAAATCCATCTCATCATTATTCGTGTGGTTGCTTAATTTAAACAAATCATCTTCAAATTTAGGCAACTGACCTGTACCTTTTAAGCTATCGCTATTGACGATATAAGGCACATAGGTCTCAAGATAGCCGTACTTCATAGTATGCGTGTTCAACATGAATTGAATCAACGCGCGATGCAATTGCGCCAATTGACCTTTGAGCACGTTAAAACGGCTACCAGTCAATTTGGTCGCTGCCTCAAAGTCCAACATACCAAGCGTCTCACCGATATGTGTATGATCTTGAATTTCAAAATCAAACGTACGCGGCGTGCCCCATTTACGCACTTCTACGTTATCATCTTCTGACGTACCGACTGGTACATCCGCCGCCGGAATATTCGGAATTTGCAAAGCCGCTTGAGTGATGCGCTCTTGTAACGTACGTAGCTCGTCTTCAGCAGCTTTAATCTCACCGCTAACGCTTTGCATCTCAGCCAATAGCTCACTGGCATCTTCGCCTGATTTTTTTAGGGCACCTACTTGCTTAGCGCCAGCATTGCGGCGCGATTGCAACTCTTCGGTTTTTACTTGTAGAGACTTGCGCTCGTTTTCAATCGTCTGCCAGAACTCCATATCAAGCTCATAACCACGGGTGGCTAGCTGCTGCTGTAGGTCGCTTAAATCGCCGCGTAAGAGTTTCGGATCAATCATAGTAGTTGCCTGTAACACTAAAGGTGAGTAAAAGGTTTAAAAGTATTATTAATAGGGTAATTGCCTAGCGTATCGCTATCACGGTCTTTGTGATAACTGGCTATGACGTTATGTTTTATATCAACATATCTTGTAGTCGCTATAATACCAAGACACGGCAGATTTGACCATGTTTTGGATATTTTTGGCTGCTTTTCGCTGTTTTTGTCTGACTTTCTCTAGGTTTTGTTCATTATGCTAATCGCTTATAGCAAGTTATTCTATTTCTAATTTCTCACTTTTGCTTTCGTCTAGTCTGAAAAAGCTGAGTATAGAGCGTGAACTACGTCATTAATATGACATCTATCCGTGAACAGTCTTGCTTATATGTTTCATTTAGGAGTACTTTTCGGTAAGATAAGCGCATACCTTTATTCACTTCTAGCCAAGTACAGCATTGCTGCTTCGCTTTGGCAGTTTTAATCCAACGCTTTTAATATAAGTATTTGAGAAACCTTTATGGCCCTGTACCCTTACACGCTCCAACCTGTCGCCTTAAACCTAACTGAGGCTGAATTTCACCAAGCACAGTATGAACTGTTTGCCAGTGCCAGCCCGTCTTTTGGTTTATCAAGCTTTAAAACCAAAGAGTGGATCATCATGGCAGTGGTTGTGGTACTCGCTATTGCAGGACTTATCTTTGTAACAGGCTATTCAACCATTATATTTTGGTTAATGCTGGTTGGTGTGGTGATTTATCTATTGGCACGTACTTTAGGTTTTAAATGGTACGTAAAAAGAGAGTTTGACAAACAAGTGGCTGACCAAGAGATGCCAGATGAAATGCGCCAGATGAAGTTAGGTGTGCAAAAGCATGGTCTAGTCATGGCGATGCCAAGCAACCAGCCTGATATGATGAAAAACTCACAAATGCGCGGTATGCAAATGCGTGCAGGTGCGACTCAGCAAGCAGTTATTCCTTGGACCTCTATCAAGAGTTGGGATGAGACTGACGACTATATCTTTATGATGTTTGAGCTAAAAGGTCAGCAAGGTAGCCAAATCGTACCGAAACGCTTGCAAGCACAGAAGTTTCCTATCGATACGATACGTCAACATTTACAAGAAGTGGTTCCCGTTAAAGGCTTAAATCCTGAAAACTTGCAGCCACCAGCGTAAATGTAATGAGGTCTCTCTATCGTTTAGAAAAACAATAGAGAGACTTGGTTTGAGTTTTATAAAACCAATCGTAAAATTGTATTTATTAAATTTAACTTATTAATAGTAGTTTGCTATTATTATAAGCATCAAAGGGAGCAATAGAGTCTATATAGATAGTAGATAAAAGCTCAAGTAGTTTTGTCTGTATCTTAATTCGATAGAACTTCTATCCTTCTTTATTTATTATCGTATAACTACACTCACACTATAAGGACAATACTATGAGTAATTCTAATAATGCTACTAACCAGATCGGTCTAGAAAAAGCAGACATGAGCGAAGTCATCGCCCAATTAAACAATCTACTATCAACGTATCACGTGTTTTATTTAAACGTACGTGGGTATCATTGGAACGTAAAAGGTGAGCACTTCTTTACCTTGCATCCAAAATTTGAAGAGCTGTATACGTCACTACAAATCCAAATTGATGAAATCGCTGAGCGTATCTTAACTTTGGGTGGTACACCACTCCACGCTTACAGTGATTTTACACAGCATACTAGCATCAGCGAAGATAAAAACGTTAAAGATGGCACAAGCTGTGTCAAAGGCGTAGTCACTGGCTTGCAAGCATTAATTGCAGAGCAGCGCCAAGTATCAGCCCTAGCAGAAGAGAGCGAAGACCAAGGTTCCGCTGACTTAGTCGATGCCTACGTACAAGAGCAAGAAAAACTGGTATGGATGTACAACGCATTTTTGGGTTAAGAATCGTTAGATTTTACTAGGCTGAATTTTAATAAGCCTAATGAGCATCAAGTTCTAAACAATAAAAAAGCACCTAATTAGGTGCTTTTTTATTGTCAATCTTTTAGAGAAGACTGATTTATTTTTCGATCCATTGACGCATTTTTTCACGTTCAGCAGGCGTGGCTTGTAGCCATACTTGCATAAACGTATCTAGCGTACTAGTAGAATTGTTTACGCTAGTAGCTTGCTTAACAGTGGTCGTGCCAGTGTTGACGTTGCTAATAGAATTTACTACTGGTTGATCTAAAGATGCGATAGCACGTTGATTCTGTAATTCTGCATCACCTGCACCGCCGAACACGCCGCCTAGTGCTTTACCAAGGCCTGAAAATAATCCGCCTTGGTTACCGGCCATACTTTGCTGGCTAGCAATGACAGTATTATTCTGTTGGACAGCGAGCGTTGGCTGCTTGGCATACTCTCTAGCAGCTTCATAATCTTCTGGTTGATTAGGCATAGTCAAACGATATGTTTGATTGTCGGCCAATTGTGCCGTCACACTGACATTACCTGAACGCAAATAATCATGCTCATCACGACGCAAGTTATATAGACGGTCATACTTAGCCGTAATAGCATGTTGTCCAGGCTGTAACGTAAATGTTTTTTGCAGCGGCTGAAAAGCGCTCTGCTGAACTTCCTGTCCATTAATAGCGGTTACTTTGATATGGTCATCAACCTGTAGGGTCACTGCGGCCTGTGACAACATAGAGACCGAGGCAGCACCTACCAATAACGTACCTATCGTTAATTTTTTTAGCAAAGAAGCATTCGATTTCATAAGTTATTCCATTAATAGTAAAAGCGAGTTGGACAAAATATTTGTATTCTAACCGTTATTCATTTTTTGCTGCTAGAAGTCTTTCTGCTAAAAATCAAGTGGCATCGTATGTTGGTCTTGATCAGGCGTGTCGTTATCTACTTGCGTCTCTTGAGCGATATCTGCTAGCTCCGCGGCAAGCGTCTGCTCATCAATGGTACGCAGAGCATCACTTATGACTGCTTTTGAGATATTACTGCGACCAAGGTTAGAAAACATTGGTTGAATATAATTAAGTACTTCCATCATCGCACCGATACGGTGCGGTCCCTCAGTCAGTAAGTAATCAATAATTCGATCGTCAAACTGCCATCCGCGTCGACGCAAAATAGACTGTAATAATGCTTGTCTGTCTGCCAAATCATGGCCAGTAGGCACCTTAAAAGTAGGTGCTTGTGCCAAACGCGTCATTAAATCTCTTAACTGAAACGGCAAATCATCAGCGGGTTTATTAGCGGCAAACAATAACTGGCGTTGCCCTTCTCGGCTACGATTAATCAGATGAAATAAAGCTTCTTGCCACTGACTGCTTTGCTCAAGCACTTCCAAATCATCGATAGCAATCAAATCGAAATTTTCTAAAGAAGATAGTACGTGGACATCTGTATGAATCAGCTCATTAAGGGACAAGCAAATTGCTGATTTGTCCATTTCGATAAACGACTCACAAATAGCAGAGAGCAAATGAGACTTACCTGTGGCAGGGCTACCAAACAGATATAGTTGACCAACCAGACCGACATGTAACTGCCGTACTGCATCAATAATCGACATCCAACCGGGACCGGCAAAGTCGCTGAGACTTGCATCATGCTTAATATCCAGATTGAGACTTAGCTGTGCTTCTGCCATGAATCATCAACTCGTGTTGCGTAGTGCAATAGGAAAGTGCAATAAAAAAGATAAGTTACTTTGGGCTGTATTCATTACTATCAATACTAGCCGATACAAATGTATGTGATGGCCCTATAGCCTTGCAAAAATTGGTTAGTGACTTTATCGAAAACTACTTTTGCAAAACTGGTACCAAAACGGCTGATACTATCAACACTGCGCCTATATATAACATATTTACAAAATGACTGACAAGTCTTTTACCCATTAAGCCTTATCAATCATTGCGTTCCTATCTTGATATTACATATCAATCTTTGTCTAGTGTATTCAATAATAAGATAATTATCTTTTTTCAAACAGTGCCAGTTGTTTACGGCCTTTATAAAAGTCAGTGGTTCGATAATAAGCATACAGATGGCGGAACAGGACATTTAAGACAGCCGACACAGGTAAGGCAATAAGCATACCGACAAAACCTAATAGGCTAGCGCCCGCCAATACAGCAAATATTACCCATAGTGGGGATAAACCAATTTTATCACCTAGTAGTAAGGGCTGCAGGATATATCCTTCTGCAGCTTGCCCCACCAAAAATGCTCCGGCAACCAATGACAAATACGTCCAGTCCAATCCGAACTGAAATAAGCAAGCGATAATCGCGGCGATAAACCCAATACCAAACCCTAAATATGGCACAAAACTAGCGATGCCCGCTACCATACCAATGATAAGCCCAAGTTCCAATCCAATGAGCTGCAACTGTACCGCATAGATAGCACCTAGCAATACCATCACCAACAATTGACCTTTAATAAACGCCATCAATGCCAGATCACACTCTTTGGCTATTTCGGTCACTTTTTGGCAGTAAGCGCCTGGTATCGCCATTTTCCAGGTATGCAAGCGCTGATCCCAATTAAACAGGAAATAAAAGGTTAAGATTGGTACCAATACAATAAGGCCTGCGTTATTGATGAAATTCATACTTGAGGTCAATATTTGGCTCATCATGGTACTGGCATCAGCGAACTTATAGTTCGTTTGCATATAATCGACGAGAGTCTCGGAAAATTCCTTAGACTCTAATTGGGGCAGTTTAATGCGAGTATTATTATTGAACCATTCTCGCACCACTTGGTTGTACCAATTAAATATCTTGGGTAAGTAATCCCAAGCGGCTTGTAGCTGATGCCACAATGTCGGTACCAACCACCATAACAATAACGCCATTCCTAAAGTAATCGTCGAGTAGACAATAATAATCGCAACCCAACGTTTGATATATTTTGATAGGCGCTTGACTAGAGGATTAAATAGGTAAGCCAACATAAAGGCAAAAATGAAGGGTACGATGACGGGCATCACCATGTATAAGAGAAACACCGCCACAACTAACGCCACAACAATAAATAAACGCCGAAAAAAAGGATCTATTGGTTGGTTCATCATGACAAGTAATCCTATAGTTGGACAGGTTTAAAAAAGTGATAGTGAGTCAGTCAGTGATAGTAAGTTCTAAACGATATAAATACAGTCGTTAGGATGTATCACTAGGCGAATTGCTTTTTTCTCATTAGTTTTAGCTAACTAAGCTGAGACGTATCGAAGTTCCTAAAAAGTCTAATTTTTAATAAATTTATGTTTAAGACTGTGTTTTTGTCAATCACATATGAACTTGTATTAAAGTCTTTATTGACAATAAATTTAGCGTTCTATTATCGCAGAGTACAACAAAAGATCAGTCATTTTTTGTTTCTTAACCGCTTATTTACCACTTAATGCAAATCTTAGTCAAATATTGGCAAGTTGCTTTGCGAGTACGGTCTGTTTTTGGGTATAATGCGCGCACTGTCTTTAAACTTTGCTTTTGAACTTTATAACGCTGATTTTTGCGTGCTCAATTACTTTACCTTCTAATCCCAATTATCTATCCCCAACTGTGAGATGACTATGAGTGACAAGCCTTCTTTAAGCTACAAAGATGCCGGTGTTGATATCGATGCAGGCGATGCTTTGGTTCAGCGAATCAAGTCCGTTGCAAAAGCCACTACTCGTCCTGAAGTCGTGGGTGGACTTGGCGGTTTTGGTGCGTTATGCCGTATCCCAACAGGTTATACCTCGCCACTATTGGTTTCTGGCACTGATGGCGTCGGTACCAAACTAAAATTGGCGCTACAGCTGAACCGTCATGACACGATTGGTATTGATTTGGTGGCGATGTGCGTCAATGATCTACTAGTTTGCGGTGCAGAGCCATTGTTCTTCTTAGACTACTATGCAACTGGTAAGCTGGATGTTGATGTAGCGGCGACTGTCGTGACTGGTATTGGTGATGGTTGTAAACTAGCTAACTGTGCACTTATTGGTGGTGAAACTGCTGAAATGCCAGGCATGTATCAAGATGATGATTACGATCTAGCTGGTTTTTGTGTAGGCGTGGTTGAAGAAGCAGAAGTCGTCACTGGTGAAAATGTCGCAGAAGGCGATGTACTGATTGCACTTGCCTCAAGTGGCGCACACTCAAACGGCTATTCATTGGTTCGTAAAGTCATCGAAGTTAGCGGTGTGGATGTTACGAGTAGCGACGAGCAACTAGACGGTCAGCCTATTCAAGATGCTCTAATGGCTCCTACCCGTATCTATGTAAAAGCCATCAAGGCATTACAAGACACGCTTGGTAGCTCAGCTTTACATGCGATGTCACATATCACAGGTGGTGGTCTAACGGATAACTTGCCACGTGTACTACCTGATAACCTAGCAGCTAGCATCGATACCAATAGCTGGCAGTTCTCAGAGCTATTCACTTGGCTACAGACTCAAGGTAATATCGCGCAGAGCGAAATGTACCGTACCTTTAACTGCGGCGTTGGTTTTGTCATCGTTATGCCAAAAGACAAAGCAAATGCTGCTATCCAGACCTTGACTGATGCAGGCGAGACAGCTTGGCTAATAGGTGAAATGGTCAAACGCAGCACTGATGACCAGGCGGATGCAGTGGTGTACCGTTAATGTCAATTGATAACGCAAGCCAGCCTATCAAACCATTGCGTATTGCTGTTCTAGTCTCGGGAAGTGGTAGCAACCTGCAAGTGTTAATCAATGCAATGCAAGCAGGTGCGCTACCGATTGAAATCGTTGGTGTCATTAGTAACCGCGAAGATGCTTATGCATTGACACGTGCTAACGATACTAATATTCCAGTTGCGGTATTGTCACACGTTGCTAGTGGTAAACGTATGGGCATCAAGACGTTTGAAACCCATGCCAACGAGCAGCTAATAGAGTGGCAACCTGATTTGATCGTCTTAGCTGGGTTTATGCGTGTATTAAGTGGCTCATTTATCGATAATGTACCAGCGCCCATGATTAACCTTCACCCTTCTCTACTTCCGGTTTATAAGGGTTTAGATACTCATAAACGCGTCATACAAGCGGGTGAACGTAGTCATGGTTGTAGTATTCATAAAGTGACCGCGGAGCTTGATGCAGGTCAGGTATTGACTCAAGCCGTATTGAATGTCGATATTAACGACACCGTAGAGAGCTTACAGTCACGGGTACAGAAACTTGAACATCAGTTGCTACCTTGGACGATTTTACTACTAGCAAAAAATGTATTGTCACTTGAAGCAAATAATACATTATCGCAAACACAAACTTACTTGCCTAAGTTGCCTTTGCAATTGCTTATAGATGGATAAGAATCTCAGCTTATTAAGCTGCTTTTAATACCACTTTATATAGCGCAATAAAAAGCCCAGCTACTCATTATGAGCAACTGGGCTTTTTTATTTGATAACAGTTTATTATTTGCTATTACTTAAAATCGTAAATAGTTATCTATTTAGCTAATTTGTCTAGTTAGTTCATTCTTAAAATACATGAACTGCTTTAATGTTGACAAACTCTTTGATACCGAAGCCGCCATGCTCACGGCCATAGCCTGAGTTTTTCACGCCACCAAATGGTAGTGCAGGATTGGCAAGACCATAACCATTAATATAGACCATACCCGTATCGAATTGCTCACGTGCTAGACGCACAGCTTTCTCTTCATCTTTTGAGAAAATCGCGCCACCTAAACCATAACGACTGTCATTAGCGATGCGCATTGCATCGTCTTCGTCTTTGGCACGAATTAGTGAAGCGACAGGGCCAAATAATTCGTCATCGTACGCAGGTTGACCTTTTTCGACATTTTCTAGAATAGTTGCTGGATAGAAGCTACCTTTACCTTCAGGTACCTTGCCGCCAACAGCAATCGTTGCCCCTTTAGCCACACTTTGCTCTACTTGCTCATGTAGCTGCTCACGTAAATCTGCACGTGCTAATGGACCGATATCTGAGCTGTCATCCATTGGATCACCCGCTTTGGTACCTTCAAATTTCTCAACGATACGCTTACGGAATTCGTCATATACGCTATCGACTACGATAAAGCGTTTGGCTGCTACACAAGTTTCGCCGTTATTGATTAGACGTGCTTGAGTACAAGTTTCTACTGCTGTTTCGATGTCAGCATCTTCTAGTACGATAAATGCATCATTTGAACCTAGCTCTAATACAGCTTTCTTAATCGCCTTAGCTGCTTGTTGTCCAACGATCACGCCTGCTTTGTCACTACCTGTCAATGTCACGCCGCGTACTTTGTCATTGCCAATCAATGCTTCTGATTGATCATGGTCAATGATAATCGTACGGAACAAATCACTTGGTAATTCAGACTCATGAAGAATTTTTTCAATTAGTAGACCAGAGCCTGTGACGTTTGATGCGTGTTTTAGTAAAACACTGTTACCTGCCATCAAGTTTGCGATGGTATAACGGAATACCTGATACGCTGGGAAGTTCCAAGGCTGCATGCCATAGATAATACCGATAGGTTGGTACGTCACTAGCCCTTTTTTCATGCTTTCGATATCACGTACATCATCAGCTAAAGAAGCGACGCCATTTTCAGCAGTGTAATCACAGATAGCTTTACAGAGATCAATCTCTTGCATGCTCTGGCTGTGTAACTTGCCGCGCTCTTCAGTCATCAGTTTAGCCAGCTCTTCTTTGTATTCCATCAGCTTATCACCGATAGATTTAATTACACGGCCGCGCTCTTCGTGGCTTACTGTACGCCATTCTAAGAATGCGTTATGTGAAGCATCGACAATCTTGTTGACTTCGTCGTTGCTCATATAATTGTAGTTACTGATTTCTTCGCCCGTGGTTGGGTTAATAGTAGTAATGTCTGACATAGTTACTGCCCTTATTGTTCGAATTTATATTTGGGATTTATAATTGGAATTACCGTCACTTGTAGTTATTTTGCTGTGACAGTTTTAATTATTAAATTTACGTCGATAGCACACTTTATTGATAGCTCGTTTTCTATCTGCCGTTATCTTAACAAGCTATTTGACGAAGAGTTTTACAATATATTGTGAAGTGTGTTGAAGATGTTAATAATGTGACTGACTTATTAAGTACAACTAAATATCATATACTAACTATTAAACGCTAGAACACAAAAAACCAGCCTATTGGCTGGTCTGATAACTATATAAAGTGGGAGCTAAAGAAAAAATTTTTATTAAAAAATTAAATAATAAGAAACATGTCACTTTAATAGTAGATAAGTTCAACTCACACAAACCAATCAAAACAAATGGTTAATCACCGGTATCTCTTGTGGTGGATTTTCTTCTTCAGCAACGACTTGGCGCGCCACATGCATGATTAGTTGACGTAACCAACGATGGGCTGGATGATGCTGCAACAGAGGTGACCATGCCATCGTGAGCTCAAACTCAGGAATAAAAAATGGTGGATCTTCCATCATAATACTGTCGTTATTTGCCTGCATTCTCGCCACACGCGTGGGCAAAGTCGCTACCAAATCTTTATTTGCAGCAAGCATAGCAGGCATTTGATAGTGACGAGTGAAAACACTGATTTGGCGCTTTTGACCGAGACGCTGCAGTGCTTGATCGATAGATCCTAATCCCCCAGATTTCTCTGGATTAACCCCAAAACCCACACCCATACCTGTTTTAGATACCCAGACATGCTGGGCTTTTAGATAGTTTTTCAAATTAAAGCGATTGGCATAGGGGCTATCAGAAGATAATAGGCAACTAAAAGTATCGCGCCATACTAGAACCTGATGGAAGCTTTGAGGTATCTCATTAAAACGGTTAATCGCTAAATCGACTCGTCCCTGTTCCATATCTCGGTAAGAAACGTCTGATGGGGTCAAAAAGTCCAAAATAACATTGGGTGCTTCAGAACGTAGCGCTTTTACTAGCTTAGGTACTAGGGTCGCTTCGGCATAATCCGATGTCATGATACGGAACACACGAGAGGTACTATAAGGGCGAAATTCGGTACGTGGCTCCAATACTTGAGTCAAATCAGCAAGTATCTCGCGGATACGTGGCTGTAGCTCAAGGGCTCGTTCAGTCGGCGTCATACCCTCAGATGAGCGTACCAATAATGGATCATTAAACAGCTTACGCAAACGGCGTAAGATATTACTCATAGCAGGCTGAGTAATTCCAAGCTGCTCGGCTGCGCGAGTAACGTTTTTTTCTCGTAGCAACACATCTAGATGGACTAATAAATTTAAATCAACCCGCTGCAAATTCATATTTGGTTCTCTTGGCTTTTGAGTAAACGCCATATTAAGGCTGGCATTTGTAGTGCTGCTACGATGATTTGTGCGTTATAACAGCATAATTTCATTATTTTTTACTAATTTTGTTCTGTATTTTTCTATTAGCTATCCATTATAACTCATTCAACCTATCGTAAGACCCTGTTATATAGACATTATATCATACAGAAATACCAAAGATAACTATCATAAATTAGATAAATCTTGGTAAGGTGGTTATAGTGAGTTCTATAAAGGATTTGCAGCATAGAGGAAGAGCTTTAGGTTCGTAAGCTGTTTTTATCCGATTAAATATTGTCGCTAAGTAATATATTAATGGTTTTTATCAGTCATTAAATACGGTTAATTGACCTCATTATTGTAACATCTCTTGCTACCAATTATGACATCACTGCCTATTAAGTATTCAGATACCTTTTAGACATATACTGAGAATCGATAAATATTTATAAGTCAGCAATTACTTTCAACTGTTGAGTTCAGCAAATTTCTTGTAATAGCGTAGCGGTTTGTTTAGGGTAAATAGAGCTTCGATAGATAAATGATAGACCCAATTTTGAATATTACTTTTTAGTACAAAGATTTTAGTAAAGCGACAGACCCATTATTTTAACAATTAACTTATTTGTTTTTACACCCCACCAAGGAGACTATAGATGTCAACTGCATATAAATCAGCGATCGACTTAGTACGTGAATTAAAGCAAAAGCATGGCAACTGGCAGAACATTAGCGAAGTTGATGCTGCACGTATGATGTCACAAAACCGTTTCAAAACGGGTTTGGATATCGCAAAATATACTGCAAAAATCATGCGTCAAGACATGGAAGATTATGACAATGATACGTCTCAGTACACGCAGTCTTTAGGTGCATGGCATGGTTTTGTTGCACAGCAAACTATGTACGCTAAGAAAAAATATTTCGGTACAACTTCTAAAACTTATATCTATCTTTCAGGTTGGATGGTTGCAGCCCTACGCTCTGAGTTTGGTCCACTACCTGACCAATCTATGCACGAAAAAACATCAGTACCTAAGCTAATCGAAGAAATCTACACGTTCTTACGTCAAGCAGATGCTAAAGTGTTGAACGACTACTTCCGTGAGCTAAACGCTGCTGAAGAAGCTGGCCAAGATACTTCAGCTATCTTAGAAAAAATCGAAAACTTTGATTCACATGTTGTGCCAATCATCGCTGATATCGATGCAGGTTTCGGTAACGAAGAAGCTACTTACCTATTGACTAAGCAAATGATCGAAGCTGGTGCTTGTGCCATTCAGGTTGAAAACCAAGTATCTGACGCTAAACAATGTGGTCACCAGGCTGGTAAAGTAACGGTACCGCATGAAGACTTCATCTCTAAGCTAAACGCTATCCGTTATGCATTCCTAGAGCTTGGTGTTGAAGACGGCGTTATCGTTGCTCGTACTGACTCTGAAGGCGCATCACTAACGCAAAAAATTCCAGTATCAAATGAGCCAGGCGACCTAGCTTCTAAATACATCGATTTCATCGAAATGGAAGAAGTTACTTTAGAAAATGCTCAAGAAAACGACAGCTTACTTAAGCACAACGGTAAACTAGTACGTCCAGTTCGTCTGCAAAACGGTCTATATCAGTTCCGTGAAGAGACTAACATTGACCGTGTTGTACTTGACTGTGTAACTGCTCTAGAAAACGGCGCTGACCTACTATGGATCGAAACACCGACTCCAGACGTAGAGCACATCAAAATGATGGTTGACCGTATTAAAGAGCAACAGCCTAAAGCGAAGCTTGTATACAACAACAGCCCATCGTTCAACTGGACGCTTAACTTCCGTAAGCAAGTTATCGCTCAGTGGGAAGAAGAAGGCAAAGACATCTCTGCATACAATAAAGATGACTTGATGAGTGCTGATTATGACGGTACTGAACTTGATGCAGCAGCTGACGTAGCCGCTAAGAACTTCCAACGTGATGCGTCACGTGAAGCTGGTGTATTCCATCACTTAATCACGCTACCGACTTACCACACAACTGCTCTTAGCGTTCATGAACTTGCTAAAGGCTACTTCGGTGAAGAAGGCATGCTTGCTTATGCAGCTGGCGTACAGCGTAAAGAAATCCGCGAAGGCATCTCTTGTGTTAAGCACCAAGCAATGGCTGGTTCTGACCTTGGTGATGACCACAAAGAAATCTTCTCAGGCGATAACGCTTTGAAAGCTGGTGGCGGCAAGAACACGATGAACCAGTTCTAATAACCGACAGACTAGCAGTATTTATCAAAAAACCGCCCTACATCCTGTAGGGCGGTTTTTTATTGCAGTTTAAATAATCAGAGAATGGTAGACTAATAATTGTTTATTATAACCATCGATCAGAGCCATCAGTCAGAATTATTAGGAGCTAATATGCAAGAGATAGAGCTGAAGTTTTTGGTACCAGAGTCACGACTGAAGGGATTAATGCGTCAAACACATGTTAAATCCTCACAAGTGACGCAACTGGCTGCACACTACTACGATACGCCTGACCAACAACTTGCACAGGCAGGTATCGGTCTGCGTATTCGCAAAGAAGGTGATACATGGGTACAAACCATTAAAGCTGGTGGCGATGGTATCGCGGCACGCTTAGAGCACAATGCTGTACTCGATAATGAGCAAGTACAAACGATGCTCGATAATAATGAGCTGATACCTGATTTAACGATATATGAAGACACTCCAATCGCTGCAGCATTGGCTGACTTTAAACTCAAAAAGTTAGCGAAGACGCTAACACGACTTTATGTTACTGACGTCGAGCGCACTACGCGGTTGCTAACAGAAAGTAGTGAGGATGAAACCGATAACTGCATCGAAATGGCTTACGATCAGGGAGAAATCATCCATGGTACTGATGACTCGCTACGCAAAGCCATTCAAGAGTTAGAGTTTGAACTGGTGTCAGGAGATTTAGATTTTCTATTTACGACTGCCAAAACATGGTGCAAGCGCTATAAACTATGTTTATCTACCGTTACCAAAGCCGAAAATGGTGGCTTACTTATTAATGAGCAGAGCCACAGTCCTGCAGTCAACGCAAACCTAAGTCAATTGCAAATAGACAAAGACAGTAGTGCACCTGCTTTTATACGTGCAGTCGTACATAATTGCTTATTGCAGATATTACCAAACAGCAGTGCTATCGTCGCTGGCAGTATAGATTACGATCATATTCTACAGTTACGGATTGGTGTTGATCGATTGCGTACTGCGTTGAAAGCATTTGCTGACTTCTCTGATGAAATTAATCCTGAATGGCTGCCAATACTAAAGCAAACTGCAACCTTGCTTAGCGATTACTATCAACTTGCTTATATTAATGCACAGATCGAACCTGAGCTACAAGCATGTGGCGCGCCTGCCGTTGACTGGACGACAGATATCGAAAATATAAAAATCACACCTATCAATACGCTGCAAGCCAATGACTTTCAGATAACCTTGCTAGAGCTGATTGCCTTTACTATGAGCGACCCAAGCATTGAACCTCAGACTGATCAGCTTGCCCGCGATAAGCTGACGAAAATCCTCTCTAAACTATATAAAAAATGTCTTAAAACAAATAAAAAAGCTGACAAAGTAAGTGACGAAGTAAGTGTTGCTGAGCTTGTGAGCGATGACGTAGAGGTAAGCACAGATGTTGCTGATAATGACCAACCTGAAAGCGAGCTGCTTAATCAGTTAAGAGATTTGCGTTACATCAGTGAATTTTCCACACCTTTACTAAGTAAGAAAAAAGCTAAAAAGAAAACCAAACATTGGCTAAAACGGCTGATAAAAGCGCAAAAATTGTTAGAACAACTGAATGATGATAATCAATATCAGCAGTTTTATGAATTGAAATCAACAACAGATGCTAATGCTTTATATGGTGCGGGTTGGTTTACGGCCATACTGACTGATGACCAAAGTCACATTGATGCAAGTTTAGCAAAATTTGCAGACAGCTCAACGTTTTGGTAGAAGTAGAAATATTATTTTTATGACGGATACTGCTTTCATAAAGTAAAACCGCTCCATAAAAAAGACAGCTTGTTATATAACAGGCTGTCTTTTTTTATTGTGTTGAAATAGTTTCTGTCAGCGCCATAGTTAAATGTGCAACAGGCCCTAATTAGCCACAATCGTAACAGGCATACCCTCTTCTACTTGCTCAAATAATTCTACAATATCTTCATTACGCATACGGATACAGCCATGTGATAGCGGAATACTCATTGGTTCAGTATCTGGTGTACCGTGAATATAGATATAGCGCTCATAAGTATCGCAACCACCTTGGCCATTACTACCTTTGTTTAACCCTTCTTCAAGACCGCTTAACCAAAGAATACGGCTTAATATCCAGTCACGATTGGGATGTAGCTCACCAAGATTGGCATCATATATCTCGCCAGTCGGTACACGCCCAACAAATACAGCATTTATCGGCTCATTACCGCCTATTTTTTGTTCAATGATATGCCTACCGAGCGGTGTGCAACCACTATCTTGCTGACTGCCAATACCATTTTTTGCAGTAGATATCACATACTGCCCAACCTCAGTTTGCTGCTGGTATATCGTTAATTTTTGCTCAGCGATACTAATCACGAGTTGTTTATCAAGCGTTTTATTATCTGTCATAAATGCTTCCAGCTATCAGTCATTCATCAGATTACTATTAGGTTTATAAGTAAAATGATTGAAAATTTCTATTATTAAGGGATTGTGTCAACGCTTTTGGCACCGTAATATAGGGGCACACTTTTTGATGCTAGCAGATTATGACGACTATTTCACCGACACGTGTGTCGATGTATGATTTTTTATATCATGATACCAAGCCTATGCTGTCACTTTTGGCTGATGCCGCACAGCTCTCATTGCCACAAGCTCGCTTAGCAATGAATGCAAGCCTGCAAGCCATTATGAGCGCCCTTCTTGCCTACCAACAGCAGCATCAAGGACAAACACTTAGCAAAAAATTATTTGGACGGGCGGCTGTCAAAGAGTTACGACAATATAATTCCATGAATTTTGCGACCATCAATGCGACGCTATATCACCGTCACGATGCTGCAGACGCTGTATTTAGTGACAATGCACGTGTCATCAAAGCGAGCGATCATATCGCTGAAAAAATCAACGCAACAACGCAGCAAGTTCAAATTTTGCTCACGTCTTTATGTGTGATCGTACTTCGTGAATTGGCTATTTTAGCAGAGTATAGTCAACTCGATAATGATGAGATGAATAAATGGTTCGCCTTGCAACCACAGTTTTTGTCAGCAGCTCGTTTTAGCTCAGAGCACACGCATACCTCATCTGCTGAGACAGAAAGCAATAGTGACCTGCTCGAAACAACTACTGAAGCTGTTGAAGCGATAGAGAACAACTCAGAGAGTAATGCGGAACGTACGTTACTACATACTGAGCAGTTATCAAGCACTCCACCTCCTTTTGACACTTACTGGTATGAATTGACTGGCTTTAATACGGAAAACTATGAACCTGTGCAAGACATGCAAATGGCGACAGGTAATTACTTAAAAGCCATTGGGCGTTCCCCTGACAATCTACAGCAAGGTCGTCACAACGATATGATGGTATTTACCGAAATGCATGCTGTTACTTTGCCGCACCAACGCTGGCTGCTACAATTGGCCAAAATCTCAGACATCTATCTCAGTCGAAATCGACTGCGTGTTAATTCTGAACCAGCCAATCCGCCCAAACCGCCTTTGGTAAGTTTGGGATTAATCGGCGGCAATAACGACAATACACCGACCACCACCAGCGAAAAGCCTATCGAGTATGAAGCTTCTACACCGCTATGGAAAAATCCTGTCATTCTTATCATCCTACTTGTCGTTGGTGTCCTTGGTGCACTCGCTACCTTAAAGTACCAATCGCAAAAATCTGATGGAGCTATCCTTGCAACTGAAGAAGTGTTAGAACAAGATGCTATTGAAGAGCGACAACAGCAAGATGTAGCCATCGTAATGGTAGACGAAGACGAACCTGACGTTGCAGAGACAGAAAAATCTGAGTAAAAAGCTTTACTATTAAGACAGCTATTCTAAAAGTGATGCTTTTAGCAATCATTTATTAGCCATAAAAAAAAGAGGCCCTATTAATATAGAGCCTCTTTTTATTGTGCGATCTAAGCTATTCATTGGCTATCAGTAGCCAAAAAACTTACTTAGATAAATCACGACCACGGCTAGCTTCGATAGCTAAACGTAGACCATTTAGACGGATAAAGCCTTCTGCATCTTTTTGATCATAAGCGCCCGCATCATCTTCGAAAGTGGCGATTTTTTCATCAAATAATGAATCATCTGACTTACGACCAACAACGCTCACGCTACCTTTATACAGTTTTAAACGTACGGTACCGTTGACATACTCTTGTGATTTGTCAATCAATGCTTGTAGCATCATACGCTCAGGGCTGAACCAATAGCCATTGTAGATGATTTTTGCGTAGCGTGGCATTAGCTCATCTTTTAGATGGGCAGCTTCACGATCAAGCGTTAGTGATTCGATACCGCGATGCGCTTTTAGCATAATAGTACCCGCTGGCGTCTCGTAGCAACCACGTGACTTCATGCCGACGTAACGGTTTTCAACGATATCTAAACGGCCAATACCATGTTTGCCGCCGATTTCATTCAGCTTAATCATGACTTCATAAGGCTTAAGCGCTTCGCCATCGATAGCAACGATGTCGCCTTTTTCGTATTCTAGTTCTAGATACTGTGCTTCATCAGGTGCTTCTTCTGGGCTGACCGACCAGCGCCACATGTCATCTTCTGCTTCAGTATACGGTTCTTCTAGAACACCGCCTTCATAAGAGATATGCAGTAAGTTAGCATCCATTGAGTAAGGAGACTTTTTCTTATTGCCCGCATAATCAATGGCGATATCATGCTCTTCAGCATATTTCATCAAGCTTTCACGGCTTGATAGATCCCACTCACGCCAAGGAGCAATAGTCACTACGTCTGGTGACAAAGCGACAGCACCTAGCTCAAAACGAACTTGGTCATTACCTTTACCAGTCGCACCATGGCTGATGGCATCGGCGTTATGCTCTTTAGCAATCTCAACCAAGCGCTTGGCAATCAATGGACGAGCAATAGACGTACCTAATAAGTACTCACCTTCGTAAATGGCGTTAGCACGGAACATAGGGAATACATAATCACGAGCAAACTCTTCGCGTAAATCTTCGATATGAATATGCTTGATACCCATTGCCTGAGCTTTGGCTCGTGCTGGCTCAACTTCTTCGCCTTGACCGATATCAGCGGTAAAGGTGATTACTTCCGCATCATAAGTTTCTTGTAGCCATTTAGCGATGATTGAGGTATCAAGACCACCTGAATAAGCCAAGACGATTTTATTGATATTTTTTGGATCAAGTTGAGCCATGAATAACTCCCATTATGAAATATAGTTTTAAAAAAGGCGGCGAACAAATCGAAAGCAAGTCGAACGATAATTACTTGCTCAGTGTACATCATATTTACTATGGGCAAAAGTCTAACTGCCATAAGGCGTGTGCTTTTGGCTTAAATTCTAATTAACCTCATTTTTGCCACCAGAATTTAAACATCGTTTAAAGATAAGATATTAATCTTAGCTCGATGAATTATGTACAGATATTTAGCCTTATATTTAGTCAAGTGGGCAAATCTGTTATGATAGACCCACAATATCACACCCTTTTGTTTCCTTTATTTGACGATATAGAGCGCTTTGACACTATGACTGATTCGATTAGAGAATTGACCATCCTTCAGCCAGATGACTGGCATATTCATTTGCGTGACGATCTCGCCTTGAGCACGACCGTACCTCATGCAGCAAGCAGCTTTAACCGTGTTATCTGTATGCCAAACCTCGTGCCTCCAGTCAAAAATGTGCAGGATGCTATCGCCTACCGCGCCCGTATCATGGATCAATTAGCAGTGAGTGATTTAAGTCCTGAGCGCAAGTCAGCTTTTGATCCGCGTATGACTTTATACTTAACGGACAATACTACTGCCCATGATATTGAGGTCGCAGCGCAGTCAGGTATTGTACAAGCGGTCAAACTTTATCCTGCTGGGGCGACTACCAACTCTACAGATGGCGTTACCAACATCAATGCCTGTGTCGATGTATTTGAGGCACTAGAAAAGTACAAATTGCCATTGCTAATCCATGGCGAAGTGACCCAAGACCATATAGATATCTTTGATCGCGAAAAGCGTTTCTTAGATGAGGTGTTGGCACAAATTATCGTGAAATTCCCAACGTTAAAAATAGTAGTAGAGCATATCACTACGAGCGATGCGGCAGATTTTGTATTGGCACAAGGTAACCATGTTGCTGCGACTATTACGCCGCAGCATTTAATGTTTAACCGCAATCATCTGCTGGTTGGCGGCATCAAACCACATTTTTATTGCTTACCTATTTTAAAGCGTGAGAGTCATCAAAAAGTACTGTTAGATGTTGCCACTAGTGGCAATCCAAAGTTCTTCTTGGGTACTGACTCTGCGCCACATGCGACAGATAAAAAAGAAGCGGCTTGTGGTTGTGCCGGTTGCTATAGTGCAGCCACGGCGCTGCCCTTGTATGCGACCGCCTTTGATAGTGTTGGAAAAATAGACAAATTAGAAGGCTTCGCCAGTCGTTTTGGTGCCCAGTTCTACGGTCTACCTCTAAATAAAAGCACGATAACGCTTGTTAATACGCCTATGCAGGTGCCGACTGACTATCCTTATTTCGATGGTGCATCATTGACTCCCTTGATGGCAGGTGAGACGCTACCTTGGTCAATTAAGGCTTAACGCCCACAAAGCTTAACATTCAAAAGTGACCTATTATTTTATCCTATGACATTAATGATGCCTTTATACTAGACTTCTTGGTACTAAAGGTGCAGTTAATATCATAGGATGCTTATTTCTCATTCAATATATTAGTACGACTGATAAAAGTGATTTAACTTTATATGACCAATCAAAACATAGCGACCTTGCCTGACGAAGACTTATCAAATCTTAAATCTGCTAGTCTTGATGCTACTCTAAACACCTCCTCTGAAGATGCAGCCTCAGCGATAGATGAGCAAGCACCTATGGCCTTAAAAGACCGTTTTCGCAAGTTCTTGCCTGTCGTCGTCGACGTGGAAACAGCAGGTTTCAATGCCCAGACCGATGCCCTGTTAGAAATTGCCTGTATTCCCGTCTTACTGAATGAGCAAGGTGTATTTTATCCAGGTGAAGCTTTTAATGCTCATATCGAGCCTTTTGAAGGTGCGAACTTAGAGCCAAGTGCGCTTGCTTTTACCGGCATTGACCCTAAAAACCCAATGCGTAAAGCCATTGCGGAAGATGAAAAGACAGCATTGCGCCGAATCTTCAAAGGGTTAAAAGACGTACGCCGTGACGAAGAATGCCGTCAATGTGTCTTAATTGGGCACAATGCTCATTTTGACTTGGCTTTTTTGAATGCAGCTGTGCTACGAACCAATAGCAAAAATCACAATCCATTTCATAACTTTTCAGTATTCGATACCGTCACCTTATCAGCATTAGCATTTGGTCAAACTGTCTTAGCACGTGCTTGTAAAGCAGCAGGGTTAGAGTTTGATGGTAAGAATGCTCACTCAGCTCTGTATGACACTCAAAAGACTGCTGAGCTATTCTGTCATATACTAAATAACTATCCCATGTTGGCCAATGCGCTGCATAATGAAGACGTGAAAGAAGAGTCAACTGATAGCGACAGTCAATAAGTCACATATCCTATATTGCCAACCATACGTAATAGTGCTATTTGTAATACTTGATGACTTTGACATCTTGATTTGGCAATCAATAGGGATATGATTGATATCATAATAAATAGACGGAACTATTTATTGATTACAGACATGGTTGTTTTATTCGATATGAATAACTGTCTGATGATAAAATATCACTTTTAAGCGATGTAGTTATATCCTATAGATGGTTTAAGTTGCTCACACTGTCTTGATAGTAAGTATTATCAAGATTAATAGGAGGGACTTTATTATGGATCCACAGCTCAAGTTATGGGGCACCATTCTCGGTTATATGCTGCTTGCATTGACGATTAGCGCCTGTACTTCTTTATGGATTCGCTATCATTTAAAGCGAAATGACCTACATCCTCGTCGCGCAATTAAAAAAAGATATTTAATTTTAAAAAGACGTAGAAAAAGGCTTGACAGGAAGCGCCGACGCTATTAAAATACGCACCACTTCAGCATAAATGGTGAAAGCAGTTGAAGTGTTGTTACTAGTCCCCATCGTCTAGAGGCCTAGGACACCGCCCTTTCACGGCGGTAACGGGGGTTCGAATCCCCCTGGGGACGCCACTATTTGGCGTCACTTGTTAGCAATTTTGCTTAGCATCAGGTTAGACTAACAAGCGTACCACCAAAACCCAGTTCATAATATATTATGAACTGGGTTTTTTTATACCTGTTATTAAAAGCCAACTTATTCTTCTAAATAAAAAAGCCAGCATCGATTGAATGCTGGCTTTTTGTTTAGCTATATTATTAATTATGAATATAACTTGGCCTAATGCGAAACTTTGTTAGTATCTATCGATTACAGCAGCAACCATAGCAGTGTAGCAACTATCATTAGTCCCAACACTGTCTGGATTAGAAAGAATGCTTGATGCTCTCCTACCACCTTACTTAGAGTCACCCCTAACGTACTATATTTGACCGGCGGTGTATCAACACTAATTGTACTATTTTGCCCTTCATAATACCCTTGCAAAATATCTAAAAACTTTTGCCACTCATTAGCGTTCCATTCATCAGGCTTAAATGGCATCAACTTCTTGAGTTCAGGCTCTTTAGTCATCCAACGCTCAAGGGTAATAGAGCGTAATGACCAGCTAGCAAAACGACGTTTTGCAATCTCAGAAAAGTCTAAAATTTTCAGTTCTTTATGACGATCATCTAATAATAAACGATTTTTTAGATTGGTAAGTGCCTGCTCCGATCCTTCAACACATTGTAAAAAGTTGCCATTACCATAGCAAAGAATACCAGTAATATTATCGATTAGATTACGCTCAATAGCAATTTCTGAAATATCGTTAAGTGTACTAGGACTTGCTAGACCAGCAGAAGTAATCCGGCTTATGTATACAAACTGGTAGAGACCTGTCGTTACTGGATTTGATGAATCATTGATTGTTGACAATCAGCTTCTCCCTATTATTAGGTAAATATTGCTAAAACAATCATATTAACTTCAGAAAAAATATAGAGACGAGGCAGATGCTTCTAACAAGCCAACCTAGTATATTATTGATTTTATAAGCTTTTATTTTAATTGTATTAAGATGGTTACATCATAGTTTAGTTTGGTCATCAAAGCAACCTATTCTTAATTAATAACCTTGCTTATATACAAAAAATATGTTTTAAAATATATTATATATTAAATTAATATATCTTAACTTCTATTGAGGCTCGAACTTGCCGTAAAATTGATGCGATATTGACAGTCATTACCTTAAACTATCTGATATAAGCGCGAAGCAAATCTATAAATTTGATTAATATGAAGATTGGATATTAAGAATTGCTGCCAGTAAAATGGCGTCATCAGGATACGTAAGCTTGATGTTTTGTCGACTACCAGGCACCAAACGTATAGGTAGATCTAAGTGCTCAAAAGCACTGGCCTCATCTGTGATGCTAAGCTGATGCTCAAACACATGATTTAGGACTTTTTTTAATTGACCTAAGCGAAATACTTGCGGGGTTTGTGCTTGCCACATATTGCTACGATCAATGGTAGATTTGGTATAAGAATGTGGACGACTCTCTTCTGTAGTCGTAGCTTGCTGGTAGGAAGCCTTTAACGTATCCGCTACTGGTGTTGCTAGAATAGCGCCATAAGGCTCCAACATCGACGCTTCAATCACTTGATCGATATCTGAACTTGGTACAGCGGGACGTGCTGCATCATGAATAAGCACCAAATCTGAATCATCAGCACCTGTCTGACTAATCGCCTCAACGCCTGCTTGTACTGACTGCCAACGCTCTGCTCCGCCGACTGCGTAGCGTATAGGAAGTGCAAACTCTAATTGTTGAGCCGTGCTGTCATCGGCTGATATGACCAATAGACATCTATCGATGTAATCACTACAAGCAAGTCGTGCCACACTATGCTGCAATAGCGTCTGACCTTCTAGCATTGTATATTGTTTGGCGATAGACGCACCAAAACGGCTGCCGCGACCAGCTGCAACGATCATGGCATGTATATTAGGGATTGTATTCATAGTAGTGTACTCATGGTTTAAGCCCATGACAGTATATGTAGAGAGGATCAAAGCAGGTATTAAGTATGATGAATGATGTTAGATATCAACATTATGATGCTGCATCATGAAAATTAATTCATGTCGTAAAAGCTAGTGTATTCGTAAAAGCTAGTGTGTTTATAAAGCTAATAGTTGCTGTGCGTGGTTGGTGCGGTAGATACTTGGACAAAAGTCTCATTGGGTTTGATTAAACCTAAATCTAAGCGAGCATGCTCTTCTACGGCCTCAAGCCCAGTTTTCAAATCTTGAACATCGGTGCGTAATAAATTATTTGCTGCAACTTGATTGTCATTCAAGCGTTGTTGTTCTTCAATTTGAACCGTCAATTTGCTGTGTTCAAAGCGCCCATTTTCACCCAACCAATACTGATATTGCAACCCTAAAAGCACTGCAACGGCTAAAGCAAGTAGTATAAATTGGCTAAAATATTTCATAAGATGACAACGCCAAACGGTATAAAAGAAGGATAGTGAAATTTAAGCTGATTAGGCGATATATAAATGGTTATATATCGCCTAAATATTAACTTCAGCTGATGAGTCTAGGTTTTTTAATGGATATTACACCTTAAAAAGCCAGTCAGACTCTTAGCCACGTAGACCGATAAACTCTTCACGGCCACGGTAGCTTGCACGTACTTGCTGCTCGATACGTAGCAATTGGTTGTACTTCGCTACGCGGTCTGAACGGCATAGTGAGCCAGTTTTGATCTGGCCTGCAGCAGTACCAACAGCCAAGTCTGCAATGGTGCTGTCTTCAGTTTCACCTGAACGATGTGAAATAATAGTTGCATAGCCATTTTTCTTAGCCATATAAATCGCATCTAGCGTTTCTGACAAGGTGCCAATTTGGTTAAATTTAATCAAAATAGCATTAGCAATATGTTTATCGATACCTTCTTGCAAGATTGCAGGATTGGTTACGAACAAATCATCACCAACCAATTGGACTTTATCGCCAATTTGTTCGGTCAGATACTTCCAACCATCCCAATCCGACTCATCAAGACCATCTTCGATAGAGATAATAGGATACTGACGTGCCAGCCCAACTAGATAGTCTGAGAACCCTTGGCTATCAAAGGCTTTATTACCTTCGCCTGCCAAAACGTATTGACCATTTTTGTAAAATTCACTAGCCGCACAATCTAGCGCAAGGTGGATATCTTCACCAGCTTTGTAGCCAACTTGTTCAATCGCCTGCATAATAACCGTGATGGCTTCTTCGTTACTACGTAAGTTCGGTGCAAAACCACCTTCATCACCAACGGCAGTGTTTAGACCTTGTGATTTCAATACTGACTTCAAGCTATGAAAAATCTCTGTACCAGCACGCAGCGCTTCTGAGAAGCTAGTGAAGCCTACAGGCTCAATCATAAACTCTTGAATATCAACGGTGTTGTCCGCGTGCTCGCCACCGTTCAAGATATTCATCATCGGTACAGGCATGGTCAACGACGTTTGATTACGTAGATTGGCAATGTATTGATGTAATGGCAGATTCTGTGACTTGGCTGCCGCTTTGGCCGTCGCAAGTGACACAGCTAGCATGGCATTGGCACCCAAGCTTTCTTTGTTTTCTGTACCATCTAGCGCAATCATGGCATCATCAATGGCCTGTTGCTCAGTCACATCTTTGTCAATCAAGGCGCTGCGGATTTGACTGTTGACATTAGAAACGGCTTTTTTGACGCCTTTACCCATAAAGCGGGTCTTGTCGCCATCACGTAGCTCAAGCGCTTCACGTGAGCCTGTTGATGCGCCACTTGGAGCAGCAGCACGGCCGACAGTACCGTCAGCTAAAATAACATCAGCTTCGATAGTTGGGTTGCCGCGCGAGTCTAAAATTTCACGAGCGCGAATGTCTTTAATTGCGGTGACGTTGTTGGTTTCTTCAGCGTACATAATGTCTGTTAATTCCTTTGGTCATGCCAAGTTTGTGAGATAAATAACGGCAGCTAGCATACAAAAAAGATAAAGCAAAATATCGTATAGCACATAATCCTAAAAACCCTTCATACCTTTCTATCTTGTGGCTATCGTTATCTAGCAATTAGAGGGATATAAAGCATATTAATAGTCGGCTATAGTGCTTGGCATCATAGCATATATTTTACCAAACTTCCCTTATCTTACACCGACTTGCCGTCATAAAAACAATCTTAGAGATACATATATGCGATGGCTATCTGTTTTATATTTATAAAATACCTAAGCAAATATGATAGCTACTATTTCGCTATGCGTTTTTTATCCGTATGAGAGGTTGATATCGTATTATCTAGCTCAACCTCTGTCTTAAACCGTGTCAATCGTAGTGCATTCATGAGTACTGAGATGGAGCTAAGTGCCATAGCAGCGGCAGCAATCATCGGATTTAAAAACCCAAACGCAGCAAGCGGAATACCAAGACAGTTATAAATGAAGGCAAAAAATAGATTTTGTTTAATATTGCGTAGTGTCGCTTGAGCGATTTTTTGTGCCGCATCGATATGCATGAGCGACTCACCCATTAGACGTGCAGAGGCACTATGCTGAGCGACATCAGTCCCCTCAAACATCGCAAAGCTAGCATCGGCAGTAGCCATCGCTGGCGCATCGTTGACGCCGTCTCCTGCCATCGCTACCTTATGACCAGCAGTTTGCAATAGTGCAATTTGACTGGCCTTGTCACGTGGACTCATCTTGCCATAAGCCTTATCAATACCCAACTGTCCTGCTACATGATCGACGACGGACTGCTTATCACCACTCATCAAAATGACATTGATACCCGCATCTTGTAGTGCAGCGATTGCTTGCGGCGTATCTGCCTTTAAGTCATCGGCTAGTGCAAACGCACCTAGTGGCTCATCATTGATACTAATCGCAACGGTACTGGCAATTTGCCATACTTTTGGCATGAATCTTGGCAACGTCAAGTTCGCAAACTCTGCCGTACCCACTTTTATCAGCCCAAGACCTTCGATATTTGCTTGTATACCAGCGCCTTTTATCACACTGATGTCAGTCACATTAAATAGAGACAGTTGACGGTCTTTAGCTGTGTTTACCAGAGCAGTTGCTAATGGATGACTGGCATGCGCCTCGACACTGGCCGCAATCTGCAATACATCATCCACAGCAAGCGATTTATCCACCATGACATGATCGACGATAGTAGGTTTACCAATCGTCAATGTGCCTGTTTTATCGAGTACTACTGTATCAATATTACCTGCTGCTTCAAGACTTTGTGCATCCTTGAACCACACACCATGACGCGCGGCAACGCCCATACCAGCCATGATCGCCGCTGGCGTGGCCAAACCAAGCGCACAAGGACAAGCAATGACCAATACCGATACCGCGTGCATTAGTGCAGTATCAATCATACCTGTTAGCCACCATGTGACCCCAAAAGTAACCAACGCAATCGTTACCACTACAGGGACAAAAATAGCCGTTACTCGATCCGCGAGACGCGCTAGATTGGCTTTTGAGCCTTGTGCATCACTCAACGCTTGTACCATATCGCCGAGTTTCGTATCACTGCCCTTTGCACTGACACGATACAGTAGACTGCCATTCTCTACCAAGGCACCTGCCAGCAATCCATCGCCTTGCTCTTTCTTGAGTGCGACTGATTCGCCAGTTAAATGACTCTCCACGCACCAACCGCTGCCTTCTATGACGGTACCATCTGTAGCGACGCGACTGCCTTGCTTTGCACGTAGGATGTCACCTACTTGTACATCAGACAACGCAATATTGTGAAATTCACCATTTGGCTGCTGCTGCTCTACTTCATCAGGTGTCAATGACAATAGTAAATCAATACTGTTTAGGCTGTGCTTCTTGGTACGTTCCTCAAGATATTTACCTGTACGCACAAAGGCAATGACCATCACCCCTGCTTCAAAATATACGGCTGGGCTGTTACTAGCACCGTGTCCACCCAAATGCCCACTTTGCAATAGGCTGTTTAAAGTACCATCGCCGTGCGTGAGCCAAAGGTAAGTCGAATATACCCATATCGTCACGGTACCAATGACCACCAGCACATCCATATTGGCAAGGCCACCTTTTATAGATGCCCATGCGCTCTTATAAAACGGCAATGCCAAGCCAAACTGTACTACAGTCGCTAAAATAAATTGCACCCAGACTGGCAGCATCCACGCCATACCAAAACCCGCCAACATACCTGCCATACCCACCAAAAATGGCACCAAACAAACCCATAATCCGATTAAACGCCATGGGTATTGAGTCGCGGTATCTTCGTCAGTCTGGGCAAACAAGCTATCGGCTGCCTGCACATTAGCCACAAAACCTGTTTTATTCACCCACTCCGTCACCTGTTCGGGCGTCGTTTGGGTTGGATCATAATCAACATTGGCAGTCTCGCCAGCAAAACTCACACTTACCTCGTACACCGAAGGCTTTTTGTTAAGCACCTTCTCGATTCTTGAGGCGCAGGCCTGACAAGTCATGCCATCAATCGCCAATTGCAAATGCGCGCGTTGCGGTGTCAATGGCGTGTCGGACTCAACATCAGTTTCGACATCATAAGACTCATCTTTGGTAGTACGGGTGGTATCGTTCATAAATAAAACTCGTCATGGTGCCTATAAATTTGTAGGAACCACGATAAAATATCAGTGGGTGGGCAAAAAATTCAAATAAAGCAATTAGGTAATATCGTATTCAGTATGAGTATTTTAGACAAAGTAGCAATGTAGCAATGTAGCAATGTAGCAATGTAGCAATATATCAAAGTATCGAGACTGAATACTCGTAATCGTTAATCATTAAAAAACCAGCTATCATGCTTGTAATAACATGTTAGCTGGTTCTTTACATAGAAGATGAGATTTATGAGTTAGCAACTGTCGCCTCAAATCCCGCATCGTCGATAACTGAAGCAATAGCCTCTGCACTGGTTTTGTTATCATCAAAGGTTATCGTCGCTAGGTTATCAGCGAGGTCAACGGTAATAGTTTCTAATCCATCAATATCGGCTGTTGCTGTATGTACGCTTGCTACGCATCCGCCACAAGTCATACCGTCAATTTTAATAATACGTGTTTGATCTGCCATATTGGGCTCCTTATTTTTATTAGTAATGAGCAACTCTAATAGTGATTCTGTTAATACTTACTTTGATATCTTTTAAGTTATCAAAGTAAGAGCAACTATCAAAGCTACATTAAATAAGCATAAGCCCTATTATCCTCGACAACAAGACCGTTTGGTTGTTGCTTTATTAACGAAATGCTATTAACGAGACAGGAACTTATTAATAAAAACGTAAAAGAGCGCATCGACAAGTTTATAACAATAGCTATTTGTGATTATAAATCGTTATGGTGCGGGTTCTGCGGTGAATCAATCGGAAATGGCTGAGTCACATAATCCACCATACTAATCGCTGCTGTTAAGGCATGGATACTAGTATCTGTATCATCATAGCTTACCGTTGCGACATTATGCTTAGGATCCAAATTAATAGCCGTCACGCCTGAGATCTTTTTAAGAGCGGTCATCACACTATCTATGCCTTCTGCATCATCGATATTTTCGATGCTTACTTGCGCCATCTGAATTGCCATTGTATAGCCCTCTTATTACGTACCGTATCAATGAGTATCCAATACTTCAAAACCTTTGACCAAATCATCAATTTGCTTAAGTTGACGTAAGAACGGCTCTAGTTGGCTCATACGCAGCGCACATGGACCATCACACTTTGCAGTTTCTGGGCTTGGATGCGCTTCTAAAAACAACCCTGCCAACCCTGTAGCCATACCTGCACGGGCAAGCGTTGTAATCTGCTCACGACGTCCACCAGCACTATCACTACGTGCACCTGGTTGTTGTAAGCTATGCGTCACGTCAAAGAATACCGGTATATCCATCTGCTTCATGGTATCAAAACCAAGCATATCCACGACCAGATTATTATAGCCAAAGGCACTACCACGCTCACAAAGTATCAATTTGTCATTACCACCTTCTAAGCACTTATTAACAATATGACGCATCTCGTGAGGAGCCAAAAACTGCGCCTTTTTGATATTAATAATGGCATCTGTTTTTGCCATCGCATGCACTAGATCCGTCTGACGTGACAAAAATGCAGGTAGCTGAATAATATCAGCCACTTCAGCAACTGGTGCTGCTTGATGTGGTTCATGCACATCAGTGATAATCGGTACTTGGAACTTTTCTTTGATCTGACCTAGCCAATCGATACCCTGCTCTAAACCAGGCCCACGATACGAATGCAGACTTGAGCGGTTGGCTTTATCAAAGCTCGCTTTAAAAACATAGCCAATACCCAAGCGCTTGCAAATATCAACATACTGCTCAGCAATCTCAAATGCCAATTCTTTAGACTCTAAAACATTCATACCACCAAACAATACAAAAGGCTGATCGTTACCAATGTTAATCGTATCGTTGTTAGGAGTGTTGAGCGTGATATGTGATTGTGCGGTCAATAAGTTTTCCATGAAGCCATTACCTCTTATTTTATTATTAATATCTCTATCCCATATTGTAACCGATAGGCTGATTAAAAAAAGTATGCAAGCGTAATTAGACCCTATTAATGAGGATGTTGACTCTTTAATAATGTCCAGCAGTTTGAATTAAGCAAAAAAAAAGACCAATCCGAAGATCAGTCTTTTTTATAATAAATACTTTTACCTTGCACTACATTATATAGAGTTACTCTATTATAAGAACTACTTTGTTTCGCTGTGGTTCTTAGCGGCTTTTACAAAGCTATTAAATAGTGGATGACCACCACGTGGTGAGCTAGTGAACTCTGGATGAAACTGTACAGCAACGAACCATGGGTGCTCAGAAATCTCAACCGATTCTACCAAATGCTGCTTGGCAGAATAACCAGATATGGTCATACCTGCTTGCTCTAGCGGCTCGATATAACGGTTATTCATCTCATAACGATGGCGATGGCGCTCAGTAATATTGCTAGCGCCGTAAATTTGGCTTAGCTTACTACCAGAAACTAGCTCTGCTTGCTGTGCGCCTAGACGCATCGTGCCACCAAGGTCTGAATCATCACTACGAATCTGTAGCTCGCCGCGCTCATCTAACCATTCAGTGATAAGACCAATGATAGGCTCAGCTGTCTTACGATCAAACTCAGAAGAGTTGGCGTTAATGTTAAGTACGTTACGCGCATACTCGATCACAGCCAACTGCATACCAAGACAAATGCCTAGATACGGAACGTTGTTTTCACGAGCATAAGTGATGGCTTTTATCTTGCCCATCGTACCGCGCTCACCGAAACCGCCTGGTACTAAGATAGCATCAGCATCGTTTAGCTGCGCAAGCAAAGTATCGTCATCTTCTAGACGTTCAGCATCGATGTAGTCAATCTTCACGTCTACTTTATGAGTGATACCTGCGTGAAGCAATGCTTCGTTAATAGATTTATAAGCATCTGGAAGCTCAACATATTTGCCAACCATCGCAACAGTAACTGTTCCTTCTGGATTCAACTGTGCTTCAACCACTTTATCCCAATCGCTCAAATCAGCTTCAGGCACATCAAGACCGAAACGCTCACAGATGAGATCATCAAGATCTTGCTCGTGTAATGTGCGCGGTATCTGATAGATACTTTGCGCATCTTCACACATGATGACCGCACGCTCTTCAACGTTAGTAAATAGCGCAATCTTGCGACGGTTGTCTGGTGAAATGTGATGGTCAGAGCGGCAGATTAGGATATCAGGCTGTAAGCCAATAGAGCGTAACTCTTTTACTGAGTGCTGCGTTGGCTTAGTTTTGGTTTCACCTGCACTAGCAATATATGGTACCAATGTTAGATGCATTAACATGGCTCTATTACGGCCAAGTTCTACTTGCATCTGACGCACGGCTTCCATAAAAGGAAGTGATTCGATATCACCAACCGTACCGCCAATTTCGATAATCGCGATATCATATCCTTCGCCACTGGCAAGGATTTTGTTTTTAATTTCATCAGTAATATGTGGAATAACCTGTACGGTGCCGCCTAGATACTCACCACGGCGCTCTTTATTCAAAACATTCTGATAAATACGGCCACTGGTGAAGTTATTACTTTTACTCATTTTTGAATGACGTAAAAAACGCTCGTAATAACCTAAATCCAAATCGGTCTCTGCGCCATCTTCGGTGACGAATACTTCACCATGCTGAAATGGACTCATTGTACCTGGATCGACGTTGATATACGGATCCATTTTGGTCATCGTGACAGTCACGCCACGTGCTTCTAAGACCGCTGCAAGAGAAGCTGCGGTGATACCTTTTCCTAGTGAGGACACTACCCCACCGGTCACGAATATAAACTTGGTCATAGTACTCTGTCGGTAATTGGTAAAGAAGGATTTTACTAAAAATATGCCATAAAATATAGGGCAAAAATGCAAACTGTCTGAAACTCTTATGTTTTCGTGCTGGTAGCAAACATTTTTCTATTATTAAAACGCTGCACAACAAAAAACTCACCCCGAAGGATGAGTTTTTTTAAAATCAGATTCTAGTTTTTACTAGAACAAGTATTCTAGACCAGTACCAACTACGACTACTTGTGCATCGCCTCTTACACCAGTAAGTATAGGGTCTTCGTTAGTGCCTGAATTGTATTCATAGCCAACATTATCAGCATTGTTTACGCCAGCATAGGCATGAGCAATGATGTTATCTTTAAACATATATTTACCACCAACAACGATTTGATCAGAATCAGCGTTATCAACGCCATCTAAGTTGTTAGTTTTGTTGTATTGTGCATATAAAGATGCTGGACGGGCAAAGTTATTTAGACCCATTTGAGCACTAACAACTAGACCTTTCTCTTTTTCAGAGCCGTAGTCATAATCGCCTACTTGGTATAGTGCGCCTAGCTGTACTGGATAAGCCATGTACTTGCCTAAATCAACAGTAGCAGTACCACGGATGATGTCACCATCGATGTTTTGGTCTTTATCGTATGCAACACCAGCTGTGAAACCAGTACCTTGATCGAATAACATCGCAACACCAAAACCAGCATCATCGTTACCATTCTGATCATCAGAGCTATACATAGCAGACAACTGTAGTGGTAGACCGTCATACTTTGGTGCAGTCCAAATGACTGAACTATTGATACGGCCGCTATCCGCCATGTTTAGAGCACTAACAACTTCGCTTTCATTTTCAGTTTGGCCTAGGTTATCCCAGTAACCTTGGTTAACAACCACGTTATCGATACGAGCTAGGCTTGATTGGTTTTTACCAACACGGAACTCACCAAACTGCTTGTTTACAACACCTAGATATGTGTCACGGTTAGTAAAAGTAGCGTTATCGCCATCAATGCTTGTGCCATACTCTAGACGGTAAATAACATCAGTATTAGCAGTCATGGCTTCAGAACCTTTAAGACCAATACGTGAAGCATGAGAGTTAATGTTTACAGTATCTTCATCATACATGTTGCCAGCAGGGCCATCAAATTCAGCATTCTCATAGTCAGCTGCTAGAAAAGCTTTACCATATAGAGTTGGTGCTGCATTGGCTGCAGATACAGATAGGGCTGCGATTGCTGTAGCTAAAAGTAGTTTTTTCATGGGGTATCTCCACTTTACAATTGTAGTAATGAGCAAGCTATTATTAGCTGGCGCCCATAATGGTATCGTCACAAATCCTCAAAGATATAATGTGTAACTGGCTACCGAGATTAGTCAGAAACAAGTGTGGCGAAGTTCTATTACAGTAAGATGAAAAAAACCATGATTTACATAACTGGGATTAAAAAAGTAACTGCCATGTAATCTTTAGTTTTTATCCTTCCTTTGCGTAACATCCGTTACCAAACTCATACTTCGAGTACAAGCATAACAACTTTGACATAATTTGCAACATATTTTTTTGCCTTTTCGATACAGCTCTTATCAAATAACAGACGCTTTATTTTATTTGAACGATTGTGAAAAAACTTCTACTTACTCAATTAGATACGAATAATATTGGTTAATACGATTACTAATATTCTTAAATTTTCATAATAAACATCAAATAATTGTCCAAAGTAAAACGCTATTTACTCATAAATAAACAGCGCTAATTAAGGAGTTGATAATCCATTTGAGCAGATTTATTAGTTACAAATGAGCAAGACTAACTATTATACTTACTCATCTAGTATGCTCAAATAGGTGTCATATTTATTCTATGGTTCTAAGCGTTTGCTTTAAGATCCAGACGTGCTTGATGCAACAATGGCTCAGTATAACCACTAGGCTGCGCGCGTCCTTTGAATACTAAATCGCAGGCGGCTTTGAATGCATAAGAGCTATCCAAGTTATCTGCCATCGATTGATAGTCATCATCGCCTGCATTTTGTTCATCAACGACCTTGGCCATGCGTTTCATCGTATCTATCACTTGCTGCTCACTAACCACGCCATGATGCAACCAGTTAGCAATATGTTGGCTTGAGATACGCAAAGTAGCACGATCTTCCATGAGACCGACATCGTTGATATCAGGCACCTTGGAGCAACCAACGCCTTGATTTACCCAGCGTACGACATAACCCAAGATACCTTGAGCATTGTTTTCAAGCTCTTGCTGCTTTTCTTCGTCAGTCCAGTCGGTATTTTTTGCTAATGGAATGGTCAAGATGTCATCCAAGCTAGCACGCTCGCGTGATTTTAGCGTGTCTTGTACATCAGCCACGCTCACTTGATGATAGTGTATGCTATGCAAGGTAGCGCCCGTTGGGGATGGTACCCACGCAGTGCTGGCACCAGACTTAGGATGAGCAGCCTTAGTATCCATCATCTCTTTCATCTCATCAGGCTTAGCCCACATGCCCTTACCGATTTGCGCGCGACCTTGTAGGCCTGTCTCTAGGCCGATATCGACGTTCCACTGCTCATAAGCAGGCTGCCATGCTTGCGATTTCATCTCGCCTTTTGGTACAAATGGACCTGCATTCATGCTGGTATGCATCTCATCACCAGTACGGTCTAAGAAACCTGTGTTAATGAATATAACGCGCTCTTTGGCTTGGCGGATTGCTTCTTTTAAGTTGACCGTCATACGGCGCTCTTCATCCATGATGCCGATTTTGAGCGTATTGCGTTCTAGACCTAACAAGTCTTCTGACGCATTAAATAAGTCATTAGCCATTTTAACTTCTTCAGGACCATGCATTTTTGGCTTCACGATATACATTGAGCCTTGACGTGAGTTTGATAGCTCGTTTTTGCCTTTAATATCATTAAGTGATAATAGTGGCGTGATTAAACCATCCATTAAGCCTTCAAATATTTGCTCTTGACCATCACCAAAATCGACCAAAATAGCAGGATTCTGCATCAAGTGACCGACGTTACGAATTAATAATAGCGAACGACCTGGCAAGATCAGCTTGCCACCATCTGGCGTGTTATATTCACGATCTGGGTTTTGCTTGCGTGTACGCGTTTTGCCGCCTTTTTCAAAGGTTTCCTGTAGGTCGCTATTCATCAAGCCAAGCCAATTACGATAAACTTCGACTTTCTCTGCTGCATCTACAGCAGCGACTGAATCTTCACAATCCTGAATGGCTGTCATGGCCGATTCAAGCAGTACATCCTTGATATTTGCTGGATCGTCTTTACCCACTGGATGATTACTATCGATTTGAATCTCAGCATGCAAGCCGTTGTTCTTTAACAGTACACCTGTAGGAGCTTCAGCGTCACCGACAAAACCGACAAACTTAGCCGTATCTTTTAGCTCAGTACTGCTATCACCTTGTACGACTTCTAGCTTGCCATCGACTACTTTAAAACCAGTCACATCATTGTAAGAACCTGATGCTAATGTAAAGTGCTCATCTAAGAACGCTTTGGCGTAAGCCACAACAGCAGCGCCGCGAGTAGGATTATAGCTACCACCCGCTTCTTGGCCATTATCACTGCTGATAACATCGGTACCATACAACGCATCGTATAAACTACCCCATCGTGCGTTGGTCGCGTTAAGCGCATAACGAGCATTACGAACTGGTACGACCAGCTGCGGCCCTGCGATGTGCGCGATTTCGTCATCGACGTTTTTGGTATCAACCGTAAATGCTTCGCCTTCAGGTAGCAAATAACCAATTTCTTGTAGGAATGTCTTATAAGCTGGATAGTCGATTTCACCATCTTTTGCAGGATTATCTAAGTGCCATTGGTCAATTTGCGCTTGAATCTTGTCACGAGTTTCCAATAGTGCTTTATTGCGAGGGGTAAACTCTTTAATAACCTTTTCGAAACCTGACCAATAATCGTCTGAATCCACACCGACTTTCGGTAGCACTTCGTTTTCAATAAAGTCATATAACTGCTGATCGATGGCAAGACTGCCTTTTTGAATACGATTGGTGTTAGAAGACTGGCTCATATTGTTATCCTTATCTGCTCGTGAGGGGTACTAATACTGAGTTGTGACAGTAACTGTTTAAGATTTTTTAATCTTGTGAGGTTTTAAACGTTCATATCTCATTCATTGTGGAATCTTTGATTCTCTAATTTTTCTACAAAGATATATCTACAATTTTTATGTTCTAATAAAAGGTAATCTATTGATATCAGGTTTGCTCTTTACTAATAGCACATCATAAAAGTAAGACGAAATGCTTAAATAGCAAAATCTCATCCTACTATCAAATAATGAAATTAACAAGGAAACACCATTCACTAAGTAAATACTTAGGCTGTTTAATAATGATAATGTATAAGCGGCCTACTCTAAGAGCTATAATCATCATCTAGGAAATAGATGCAGCAACGTTAATATAAACAGTAAGTAATCATTAACACCTTTAATTATGCTTAACCGTTATCTATTAATAAACACCTATTGATGACTGTCAGTTATTTAGCATCGTATCTAGGTCAGACTAACGATATAATTACTCGTATTACCATTCATAAATAAAGCTTCCTTAGACTATGACTATCAATCAACAAGACCTCGCAACATTACAATCAACAGCAAATACTATAGATAACGATAGTATCGAGAAAAAATCTGTCGAAGAAAATGTTTCTCAAACTGTAAATAATAGTGCTGAAGCAAATCTAACCGAAAAAGAGCTGCCTGAAGAAGATAGCATCGATATTACGCATCTACGTACTCCTATAAAGGTAGACTTATCTCCTGTTTACAACTTCTTAGGGGCTCGAACCACGCAAGCTTGGGTAAATGCTGCGATTGAAAACCTACCTATGATCATTCAAGACCATGCCAACTGCGAAAAAAAGGCCGCTGGTACTGCGATGAATTTGATATTTCGTTATGAGTTCTCGTATGACTTGCAGCGTAAACTCGCACAGCTGATACGAGAAGAGATGCTGCACTACGAGCAAGTACTGGGTATCATGAATGAGCGCGGTCAAGAGTGGAAATATCTAAGTGCTGGACGCTACGCCAAAGGTATGTTGAAGCACAAACGCACTTACGAGCCAGCAGCAATGGTTGATGTATTAATAATTGGGGCATTTATTGAGGCGCGCTCTTGTGAGCGTTTTGCAGCATTGGCCGAAGTCATCGATGATGAGCGTTTGGCAAAATATTATCGTTATCTACTCAAGTCAGAGAGCCGTCATTTCGAAGATTATCTTGCGCTTGCTCAATCATTGTCAGATGAGAATATAGACGAGCGAGTCGCGTTCTTTAAAGAAGTAGAAGCTGAATTAATCAGTAGCCCAGATGCTGAGCTACGCTTTCACAGTGGTACACCTGCTTAAAGCACATGCCTTACCTAAATATATTTACCTATATAATGTAAAACCGAAAATGTAGGAAGCAAAAAAAGGCACTGTGTTTGATATGAGTTATATACTCTTACCAAACACAGTGCCTTTTTATCTATGTACAAATGCCTATTTATGTACAAATACTAATAGCTATTTATATAGTGAATTCTTACTTGTCATCTTCCATCAATGGACTATCATACTGTTTGTTACTCTTAGCGACATTATGCGGATCATGGTCTTCCGTAGCCTTTTCTGCTGCAGCTGGATTTACCTTTTGTAATGCATCATCAGGGACAATACCATTATTATCATCTGCATCTTTCAAATTATGATCGTTGTTAACGCTTTCATTATGTGAGTTATTCATTGGTACTCCCTACTATGATAATTACTCGTCTAATCCCAAAAACTCTATATATGTGTCGAAATTTATACCTATTTAATCTTTCTCATCAGGATTTAAGATACGAGTTTGTGCGTTATCAATGTTGGCATAACGATTCAAATCATTAATACCTTCACTCTTTGGTGCTGCACTACCGACAGTATCTTCATTAATATTATCGTCAAATGCGGTACTTCCTTCTTGATCACGACGATCTGGTTGGCGCGCTGGATTGTCATTATCATTTACGTGTTCTGAGTCGACAACAGACTCATCAAAAGTATCAGTTCCTTTGTTCTCAGTGGTATTTCTCTCAATTGCACTATGATCGTCAGATCCTAGTACTTTTTTCTTGTCTATTGCTGAGTCTTTGGCTTGCATTATCATATCCTCTTTTTATATTTATAATTTTGTCGATTTGGTTAGCACACTGTTATCTGTAACCCTTTACTCATTACCTTTTTGGCTCAAGTCGTAGGCACTTAGTTCTGCTGCATTCTTGCCACCAGCTGGAAGATTCTCTTCTTTACGTGGATCAGCATAAACCTCGTCTGTCTCTTGTGAGTCTTGCTCAGGGCCATCAATTTCAGGCTTGTGCTTGCGCCCTGCATAGCTATCTTTAGGGTTTTCTAGTTCATTATCAGCAGGGTCATCCACGATTACTTTTTCTTCTGTTTCCGTTGCTACTGGTGCTATAGATTCTTGCATAGTCATGGCGCGTCCCTCGCTTTATTATTGGTTATTATTAATTATTAGGTAGATGTTCGATGTTATAGATTACTTATCAGTACGTAAATCATCATCGATAAAAGGCGTTTGCTCTTCTTCGCTTAATGATTCAGGAGCGTCGACTTTTTTATTCTCTGCTAAGTTCTTCTCAACTTCCTGACCATTTACCTGTTCTGCAGCTTGCTTGATATCTGAATTGTCATCATTAGTAGTACTCATGATTTATTTCCTATTATTATGATTTTATTAAATTGTTTTGAACTTGTACCAACGCTCAAATAAGTAGCCAATACTTATCAAGTAGCGTCATAATTGATATTAATTATAGGTTTTACCTTGGGTAATGCACCAGTGTACTGCCGTATCAATATGTGAATAATTGTGAGGTTGCAAGTCAGTTTGTAACTTTTGCAATTGGTGAGAACAAAAAAACCAAGCACCAGTATTTACCAGTGCTTGGTTAGATAGATAATTGAATAGCTGATTATCATCTAAAGGTACTTTTACGAATTAGCTAGATTCCTCGACACGATTGATCGTTTTTAATAAATGCTCTTGTGCGACGTGTGGCTCCTCACCTGCTGCTGGCTGTAGCTGATGCCAAACGCCAGTGCCATCAAGTGTCCATGCTTGCGTATTATCCTGTAAGTAGTTAATCAAGCCATCTTGATAAATCTGCTTAAACAGTTTCTTGTTCTCAATCGGGAACGCCACTTCTACGCGATGGAACAGGTTACGATCCATCCAGTCTGCACTACCGCAGTATAGACGCTCATCGCCATTATTATAGAAATAATAAACGCGCGTATGCTCTAAAAACCGTCCGATAACAGAGCGTACCGTGATTTTTTCAGACAGCCCTTTTACTTGTGGACGTAGACAACACATAGAACGCAAAATAAGCTCAATTTTAACACCTGCCTGCGAGGCATCATACAACTTATCAATGAGGCGGCGCTCAGTTAACGCATTGGCTTTAATAATGATATGAGAACGTTTGCCCGCTTTGGCATGAGCGATTTCATCATCGATAAAGCTCATCAACTTCTCATGCAAAGTAAACGGTGCATGTAGCAGTTTTTTGAGGTTGGCAGGCTTGCCCATGCCGGTTAGCTCTTGGAATATCTTGTGAACATCTTCTGAGATATCAGGATCAGCGCTAAACAGACCATAGTCCGTATAGACCTTAGCATTTGCCGCGTGATAGTTACCCGTACCCAAATGGACATAACGGCGGATTCGGTCGTCCTCGCGGCGTACGATTAGCATGAGCTTGGCATGAGTCTTGTAACCGACGATACCGTAGACCACGACCGCGCCTGCTTCTTGTAGATAGTTGGCAACTGCGATATTAGACGCTTCATCAAAACGCGCACGCAGCTCGATAACAGCCGTGACTTCTTTGCCATTACGAGCAGCGGCCGCAAGTGCTTTGACGATTTCTGAATTGGTACCTGAGCGATATAGCGTTTGTTTAATCGCCAATACTTTGGGATCGCTTGCTGCTTGCCAAAGTAAATTAATAATCGGTGAGAACGCATGAAAAGGATGATGAACCAACACATCGCTTTTACGCATGGCAGCAAACATACTGGTCGATTTATCTGACTTATCCATTTCTCGGCGAAATGCCTTTGGCACGACATGAGTAAATGGCTGGTAGCGTAGCGCAGGAATATTAAAGTCAAATAGCAAGCGCGTTAGATTGACTGGGCCATTGACACGGTATAGCTGATTGTCATGCAACTCAAACTCATTAAGCAGATACTCACTGATATGTGTTGGGCAATCGGTTGTGACCTCAAGGCGCACCTTATCACCAAAGCGACGGTTTTCAAGCTCGCCTTCTAGTGCTTTGGCAATGTCTTCGACATCATCAGCCAAGTCTAAATCGGCATTACGTGTCAGCCTAAATTGATGACAACCTGTCACACTCATCCCAGGGAATAGCTCACCGATATGCTCATGAATAATAGCGGATAGCATCACATGATGCTCTTTGCCACCAGTTAGCTCATCTGGCAGACGAATCACGCGCGGTAGACTGCGCGGCGCAGGCACAATCGCCAAGTTAATATCGCGTCCAAAGGCGTCTTTGCCTTCTAATGTAGCGATAAAGTTTAAGCTTTTATTCACGAGACGCGGGAACGGATGCGCCGGATCAATACTAATCGGCGTCAATACGGGTACGACTTGCTCCGTAAAATAGCGCTTCATCCATGCAGACTGCTCAGCGTTTAGCTCATCACGCTTTAGGTAGCGAATATCTTCGAGCGCGAGCGCTGGCAGGATATCTTCATTGAGAATACGATACTGCTCACTGATTGCGGCATGAGTAATAATAGATATCTCGTTTAACACTTCGCTAGGACGCATGCCATGAGCACTGGTCGATACATCACCGATGTTGAGCTTTTGCATGATGCCAGCGACACGAATCTCAAAAAACTCATCGAGATTGGATGAAAAAATAATCAAGAAAAATAAGCGTTCAAGCAGTGGGTGACGTGAACTAGATGCCTGCGCTAATACCCGCAGATGAAACTGTAATAAAGACAAATCACGATTGATATAACTGCTCGGTGAATAGCTGCCATCTTCTGAGCGTTGCCATTCGATTTCGGCCAAGTCATTCTGGATATTATCTACACTAATGTCTTTATCAATATTGTCATTAGCGCCATCTTCAACATTATTAACGTCAATCATATCGTTAACATCACCACTGCCCTGATTACTAGTCATCTCTACCACGTCACTACTCCTTTTGCGTTATCGATACGCCATCATCTTTTATCGTTCTGTCTTTATTAGGATGTATCCTCAATTCACTAGTGATCTAAATAGGCGAAGAATGAGGATACGCCCTAGTTTCATTCAAAATATCCTTAATGCTTTATATTTACGAAGCTGCTTGCGGTAATACAGCGTTTTTCATGCGTTTTTTGATAATACGTTGCTTGTTACGTAAACGCTTATCGCCTTGATTGTCTTCGTAGTACTTTGGATTGGTAAGCATCGCAATCAGAAGCGCTGACTCATCTCGGTTTAGATTGGCCGCAGACTTATCGAAATAATGATGCGCGGCTGCATCAATACCATAAATACCGTTGCCAAACTCCGCTACATTTAGGTAAGCGGTCATAATGCGCTGCTTATCCCATAGCGTTTCAATCATCACAGTGATGACAGCCTCTTCAGCTTTACGCACATAAGAGCGATGCGAGGTGAGGAACAAGTTCTTTGCCAATTGCTGAGTAATCGTTGAGCCGCCAGCAGACATTTTTCCTGTTTCTTCATTTTTCTTTTGTGCGGCTTTGATACCTTTAAAATCAAAACCACTGTGCTGACTAAACGTTGAGTCTTCACTCACAATCGCCGCTTGCTTGGCAGATTTGGCAATCGCATCATATTCAGCCCATGTCTGAGTAACTGTGCCGCCCGTTAGGCGATGCGTCAACATAAACATGCTGTTGTTAATTGGCTGTGTTTTCCAAATTAATAGTAGCCCAACGACCAATATATGGAATGCGACAACCAATAGCATAATTGCCAATAACAGACGTTTGATAAATGTGCCAAAACTTGCCATGCGCGATATCCGAGTGGTTAAAAAAGTAATAAGATAAGGTAGATACTCTATTAATGACTATGAGACATCAACTAAGAATCAATGATTGTAAACGGGCCATCTATAGCCAATCATTAACTGTTGAGCATTAGTCACTAATAACGATCAATAGCAGGTCATCTTACCTAATCTCACAATCGCTGTCATTATTTACCCCACTTCTTTATGATGTAATGACCGTTAAAGTATTTTATGTTTTAGATAAGCGCGTGCTGAGCATCAGCGCTTTGCAATCAGTATGAAGATAAGAGACTAACCATGCACGATGATAATATAGAAGTATTACGAGCGCGTGTTATTGCAGCAAGCCCAAGCCTAAACAGCACTGAAAATAACAATCAATGGTGGCTACTGGGCACCTCGGGCTGCCATTTATGTGACATCGCCGAGCAAATAATTACTCAGTTTCAGGCGGTACAACCGATTAGCTACCAAAATGTCGATATTGCAGACTTTGATGAGGCGCTGATGATGGAATTTTCCACAGCTATTCCTGTGATTTTGACGCCATCCAAACGATTAAACTATCCGTTTTCGGTGATGGATTTGCAGCAGCTGCTCGCTTAATAGCATTAGACCTATAACAAAGACGCCCTATTACGATGATAAAGTGGTGAGAAATCATGAAAGATTTAAAACCTGTCTTAAAGAAAGTAACAGAGATTGAAGACCTGCGCCGTGTCGCTGAGCGCAAAGTACCGCGTATGTTTTATGACTATGTCGATTCAGGTTCATGGACTGAGACCACGTATCGTAGTAATGAAACTGACTTTGACCGTATCAAACTGCGCCAACGGGTATTGGTCGATATGGACAATCGCAGTCTAGCAACACAAATGATTGGCGAGTCCGTCAACATGCCCGTCGCCATCGCCCCAACTGGGTTCACTGGTATGATGTGGGCAGATGGCGAAATTCACGCCGCGCGTGCCGCTGAAAAATTTGGCGTTCCCTTCTCGCTTTCGACCATGAGCATCTGCTCTATCGAAGATATCGCTACTCATACCAGCAAACCGTTTTGGTTTCAGTTGTATGTCATGCGCGATCAAGACTATATGGCCAATCTGATTCAACGAGCCAAAGATGCCAATTGTTCAGCCCTAATATTAACTGCCGACTTGCAGGTCATGGGTCAACGCCATAAAGACATCAAAAACGGCTTGTCTGCACCGCCTAAACCGACACTTACCAACATTATCAATCTAATGACCAAGCCGCAGTGGTGTATGAATATGCTAGGCACCAAACGTCGTAGCTTTGGCAATATCGTGGGTCATGCCAAAGGTGTCGAAGACTTGTTATCATTAAGCTCATGGACGGAAGAGCAGTTTGATCCACGTTTGAGCTGGGATGATGTGGCGCGTATCAAAGATATGTGGGGTGGCAAGCTCATCATCAAAGGCATCATGGAACCCGAAGATGCCATCATGGCTGCCCGTAGCGGTGCCGATGCACTGGTCGTCTCAAACCATGGAGGCCGTCAATTGGATGGCGCACTGTCTTCTATTTCTGTGCTGTCTGACATCGTACAAGCCGTCCATGCTGAGGATAGCGATATCGAGGTATGGTTAGATAGTGGCATTCGCTCTGGTCAAGATGTGCTAAAAGCGATATCACTGGGGGCAAAGGGCACAATGATTGGTCGCGCTTTCCTCTATGGACTGGGCGCTTATGGTGAAGATGGTGTACGCCGCGCGCTCGAAATCATCTATAAAGAGTGTGATATCTCAATGGCATTCTGCGGTCATACCAATATCAATAAAGTTACGGATGATATCTTGGTAAAAGGTACTTACGAGAATCTTAAAGTTGGTCGTTTTTAGGACTATCAATTTTTAGAGCTATCCGTTTTTAAGCACTTTCCATTTCTGAGCTTTCTAGTTTTAAAAGCTATCAGTCATAAAGATTATGAAAACTTGTGCCATGATGACCTGCGGATACATAACATTATCTGACCATACCCTTTATACTATATATACAACATTTTGATGATATCTCGCTTTTATGACCATTCAACAACTATTAAAAACAGCACCCGTCACTACCCTGCTACTAGCTAGCTTTATAGGGCTATTTATTATGCAGATACTAACGGGTGTCGATGCCAATAACCCTTCCACTGAAGCGCTGCTCAAATGGGGTGCCAATGCCTTACCTTTTACCATGGGTGATGATCCTTGGCGACTGATCAGTAGTGCGTTTTTACACATTGGTCTGATGCATTTATTGTTTAATGGGTTTGCCATGTATTTCTTTGGGCAAATTGCCGAGCCGATGTTTGGCTCAGCCAAGTTTTTGGCGTTATTTTTGCTGGCGGCAATCGGTGGCAACTTACTCAATAGCTATGTGACGTGGCAAAGTATCTTGGATGGTACGGGACAGCCTGGACTATCAGCTGGTGCGTCAGGCGGTATCATGGGTATTGGTGCGGCATTATTAATCGCGGCACTGTTTAAAATATCGGTCAATGGCATGGTGCTCAATCTAAAAAGCCTGATATTTATTATGGGCATCAACCTCGTCTATGGGTTTGCCGTACCGGGAATTGATAATGCTGGTCATATCGGTGGCGCAATCACGGGTCTAGTGATTGCATTGGCTTTTGCGATTGGCTACCGTCAGCGTCTAGCAGTCGCTATACAAAATGCAGCGATTCAGCAGCAGCGCACGTTTAATTCTTATCAAACCAACTATACATACGGTGCTCAAGATAACCCACCATATGACAGTCAGTATAGCGGTCAATATCGTGAACAACACGATAACCAAAGTCCTTATGACCCTACTCCTATCGATCAATCGCCTCACCTTGATGCCCACTCAATCGAGCAAGATACTGCGGTTGCCAACGATGAAACGAATACGGCAGACATATATGCTGAAAGCATTACTGCTAACAATTCACCGTTAAGTAATGAAGCTGTTCATAATAGTATTGAACCCGAAGCACTTAAAAAACCCTCCATTATTTGGCAACTATTACCATGGCTTACGATGTTACTTATCAGCATTGGTTTTGTCTGGTGGTGGCAAGATATTCATCAGCAATTACTGCAAGTACTAAAAGCCATTGAGTAAATGCTCATACTTATCTATCATTGCTATATAGACTCCAAAAACAGCATACTGACCAACATTACTGATTCGTTTTATCGCTTGCCCTTTTGAACACGTTTTGCTTAACCGCACCACTCAGTTATTTATACTCACTTACGAGATCCAATTATGCTAAAACTTGCAGCGCTACCTAATATCTCTACACGTACTATGTTTAGCGCGTTCACCGCTACTGCACTATTTAGTGTGGCTAGCCTGTCTAACGCCGCACTTTTTAATGACAACTTGCCGACTGACAAAGATGCTGAGCTCAGCGTTGGGGTCAATGTCATGGCGGTCAAATCAGCCTATGATCTCGAAGACAGTACTGAAGTGCGCGTGCTACCAGGTGCATTTTATGACAACAACAAAGTCTATGTACGCGGTGCACAAGCTGGTGCGTATCTGATCAATGACGGTGTCAATCAGCTGTCTGCCTATGCCAAGCTTGCGGGTTCTGAGTTTGAGCCTGATGATGCCAATGGCGCACTGCAAGGCTTGGATGAACGTAAATCATCAGCAGAAGCAGGTCTAAGCTATCAGCGCCGTACGGCTATTGGCGGCATCCGCGCGCAGATAGGTGCTGATGTATTAGATCGTAGTGGTGGTAACACAGCTCGCTTGACCTATCTTTCTAGAATCACTAAAGGCAAGCTAACGGTCTATCCAAGTATTGGCTTTGAATATCATGATGCTGACTACAATGAATACTACTATGGTGTCAGTGAAAAAGAGGCTGCTAAAACGGGCGTTGACGCTTATAAATCTAACTCAAGCCTGAATCCGTATATCAACATTAGCGCTAACTATGACTTTAATGAGCGCTGGGCAGGATTTGCCAATCAAAGCGTGAGCTATGTGCCCAATGAGCAATACGATAGCCCAATGGTAGACTCGCGTACGGAAGCGGCGACCACGCTTGGTTTGCTTTATAAGTTTTAATTCAGCTTAGATGTTTGATAACAAAAAGACCTTACTGTGTAATATGGTAAGGTCTTTTTCAGCTTTGAATGTAGATAAAAAGCGTACCCAACAAGCCTATGAACTATATGCTCTTAGAACATATACCTGTTATATATTCCTATAAAGCAGTATCAATGAAAAAACTATATTCTAGTTCAAACTTATATGCAAAAAAATCGATTTGAAAGACATACATGATCGTATTTATTACAAAGAAGTCCAAAATATCTCCTCATGTTTTTTACCACTTACATCTTCCCAACTTATCATAGACTGATATTTGCTAGGACTATTCATATGTAGGGAGGCTAAAAGCTTAATTCTTGAACTTGGTTTCATTTCTTGGTAAGGAAATATTTCTGATAACTCGGCATCAAATAAAGGACTGTCTTCGCAGTCAATCAATTCAAAATGAACATTATATGCACTACCCTGTCCTGTATTAGAAATATAGAAATTGTAAGCCTTTCCTAACTTAGTCAGGCTCACATTAAATTTAGGCTTCGTTTTTTCTGTTTTTTGTTCAGTAATACTTTCTATCTGAAGCCGAGATAACTCTGCAGTTACTCTTTCAAGTTCTAATTGTTCCTTAGCTAGCTCTCTTGTACGAACTAAAGAAATAGTTGAAATTATTGCTGCTAAAATAGAGACTATTAGACTTAAAACTTCAAATTTGCTCATTTGAAGCCCTTAAATAAATTTTTAACTAATTTCTCAGCTTCTGCCTTCATTTCAGGTATAGCCACATCTTTCGCTTGCTCAAACCCTACTTCTTTTAAATCAGTAAGCATGATTTCAAAGTGACAGTTATCGCACTTAACAAAATCATTTTCTTGTAAGTTTTCTGGATGCTCAAACTCATTGTGACCACATTGAGGACATTTTATTTCTATACGATCAGTTTTAGTCATCTTAGCTCCTTGTTAGCATAATAATCAGTCTTTCTAGAATAATAGCACTTATATCACGTATTTATAAACACTAATCGAGTAGTAAACTCACATAGATTAATAAGTACAAGCAAAACATAGAATTAACCTCAAAAGCGCAAACAAAAAAAAGACCTTGCCACATGACAAGGTCTTTTTATCTCTAAACTCTCAGTGGAACAAATATGATGCTGCTACCAGAAAGACGAGTGCAAATTGTACTTATCGTACATTAAGCGAGTCTGACGCCGTAGCAGCTCATTATTTGGTCTACTGCTTACTTAGGATGTACCATATCAGCAGGAATGACCCACTCATCGAACTGCGCTTCAGTTAATAGCTCTAGCTCAACCGCCACTTGCTTCAAAGTTTTGTTTTCTTTATAAGCCGTCTTAGCGATTTTAGCTGCATTTTCATAACCAACATGACGGTTCAATGACGTTACTAGCATCAATGAATTGTGCAAGAAGTCATCGATTTTGTCTTTTACTGGTTCGATACCTACGGCACAGTTTTCGTTGAAGCTGTTGCAAGCATCGCCAAGCAGTTTGATAGACTGCAATAAGTTAAACGCGATAACTGGTTTATAAACGTTCAGCTCAAAGTTACCTGATGCGCCAGCCATGCTGATAGTTGTGTCGTTACCCATAACCTGAGCGACAACCATGGTCATTGCTTCTGACTGAGTTGGGTTTACTTTGCCTGGCATGATAGAAGAGCCTGGCTCATTTTCAGGAATCGTCAACTCACCAAGACCACAACGAGGGCCAGATGCCAACCAACGTACGTCGTTAGCGATTTTGTTTAAGCTGCCCGCTAGCGTTTTTAGTGCGCCTGAGGCAAATACTTCTGCATCACGAGCGGCTAGTGCTTCAAATTTGTTTGGTGAAGTAACAAACGGCAAACCAGTCAAAGTCGCTAGTTGCTCAGCTGATTTTACTGCATAGTCAGGATGGGCGTTTAGACCAGTACCAACCGCAGTACCGCCTAGTGGCAATTCATATAGACCTTGTAGCGCGTTGTCGATACGAGTCAATGAATGGTCAAGTTGGCTCACATAGCCGCTAAACTCTTGGCCTAGGGTCAAAGGCGTCGCGTCTTGTAAATGCGTACGACCGATTTTCACGATGCTATCGAATTCTTTGGCTTTTGCCGCTAGCGTATCGCGTAGTGCTTTTACCGCTGGAATCAATAAGCTGTTGATCTGACGAGCAGCAGCCACACGAATCGCCGTTGGGAAGCTGTCGTTGGTAGACTGTGCATGGTTTACATGATCATTTGGGTGAATTGGCGTGTAGCTGCCACGCTCAGAACCAGCGATTTCGTTGGCACGGTTGGCCAATACTTCGTTCATGTTCATGTTTGACTGGGTGCCAGAACCTGTCTGCCATACAACCAATGGAAACTGATCGACCAGACCACCATTGATGATTTCGTCAGCGGCTTGTACGATAAGGTCACGCTTGTCGCCTTCGATACGCTCTAGGCTTGCATTGGTAAGCGCAGCGGCTTTTTTGACCAGTGCCATCGCTTCAATCATTGGACGCGGCAAAGTCTCGCCACCGATTTTGAAGTTTTCGCGGCTACGCTGAGTTTGCGCGCCCCAATAAGCATCAGCTGGGACTTCTACGTTGCCCATGGTGTCTTTTTCGGTACGAGTTGCCTGATTCTGTGTCGACATAACTACCCTCTTTACTGGTTTGTTGTTAGATAACTGAACGATAAAAAGTGCAACAGCTGCTGCACATAAACGGAAATACGATGTAAAGTGGCGTTATGATAGCATGACTAAGGCGTGTTGAATATTCACAAATAGCCTTGAGCAATGCCTAAAAACGAATGTCTAAAAACGTCTGTCATCACCAATCTGATACTTCATTGGATAAGATACCTATGCACTCTAAAACTATGCCCACTGAGCCAAAAACTTTTAACTCACAAGAACCCACACTAAGTAACCCGCCTAGACGGCACTTTACCCGCCAACGCCGCCAGTTAAGTGAGGGCGCACGCAGACAATTTGCTCAATCTGCAAGCTTATATCTGACCAAACTACAGCAGCGATTGCCTACACATGCACGCATTGGTCTATATTATGATGGATTTGGTGAGCTACCTACTCAGCTAATATTAGACTGGTGTCAGCGCTTAGGCTATTTATCCTATTTACCTGTTGTTGGTTCACTTAGTCGTACCAGCAATGGTAATGATAATAAACGCCTGCGCTTCGTACCTGTTTATCATTCAAAATTGATCAATATCCCCACTCGCGTTCATCAATTAGGCATGAAACAAAACCACAGTCGCGCTCTATTATGGGCATCAGAACTAGACGTGATTATTTGTCCACTTGTGGCGGTTGATCTAAACGGTAATCGTATGGGCATGGGTGGCGGGTTCTATGATACGACGCTTGGTAAAAGCTATCGCTCAGGGGCCAAGAAACCATTAAAGATAGGCTGGTGCTATGATTTTCAAGTGGTTGAACAATTACAACGGCAATCGTGGGATGTGCCGTTAGATGGTTTAATTACGCCAAGCGGCATAAGGTGGTTTTAATGAAAGACGATAAACAGTTTGAAAAAGACTCTAGCGCTGCTGATTCCAGTGCAGACAGTGTGGATGAATATTTGCAAACATTAGGCAATGAGGACGCTAGAGAGCTGCGTTACTACAGTCAAGAGCAGCCCTTTAGCGCTGATGAGATGACACGGCTAGTCAATGAAGAGCGTCTAAATAAACTGCTGGCGCAAAGCGATGAGTTTTTGAGTAGTTTAAGCAGTGAGATAAGAGATTTTGATGAAGATTGTTAGAAAACACATCGATTAAGCGATGAGTAGAGATAAAAAAAGGCGAGCATAGTGACTGTTTATATTAGTTACTATTTACGATAGTTGCTATGCCCACCTTTTATATCAAACCCAACAATTCAAGTCATTTACTACAACACCATCGCGGCTATCCAACCAAAGGCTAGTAGCGGAATGTTGTAATGCAAGAATGTCGGTATCACACTGTCTTTGATATGGTCATGCTGTCCATCGATATTTAGACCAGATGTTGGTCCTAATGTCGAATCTGACGCTGGCGAACCCGCATCACCCAGCGCGCCCGCCGTACCTATAATCGCTACAGTTGCTAATGGTGAAAACCCTAACGAGATACATAGCGGTACATAAATCGCGGCCAGAATCGGAATGGTCGAGAATGACGAGCCGATACCCATGGTCACAATCAAACCAATGAGTAGCATGATAAATGCGGCCATTGCTTTGTTACCGGCGAACAGTGACGCTGCCCCATCAACTAATGGCTGAATCTGCTCAGTCGCTTTCATGACTTCCGCAAACCCTTGAGCGGTAATCATAATAAAGCCAATCATCGCCATCAGCTTGATACCATCATTAAAGACGCTGTCAGCATCACGCCACTTGACCACGCCTGTCGCCATAAACACACCAAAGCCAAACATTGAGCCAAGCAGTAGCGAATCAGTGTATAGCTGCACCACAAAAGCAGTCACGATAGCAGCCAGTGCAACCAGTGTCTTTAGCTTGCTTTGCGACTGTGCACCAGCGGCAGTTTTGCTTAATGCATCACCTTCTACTACAGCATCATGCGCTTGCTGATCTATCGCAACCTGCTGATATGCGCGTGGCTTACGATAGCTGATAAATACAGCAACCAGTAAACCAATTAGCATACCCAATGCAGGAATCGCCATGGCTTGCACCACAGAAATATTGGCAACATCAATGCCCGCTTCACCTACATTCTTTAGCATAATCTGATTGAGATAGATATCACCAAAGCCATAAGGAATAAACATATAGGTGGTGACCAGTCCAAACGTAATCAGACAAGCAATCAGGCGTCTATCAATCTGCATGCGATTGAATGCTAACAATAGTGGCGGTACCAGTAGCGGAATAAAGGCAATATGAATAGGGATTAAGTTTTGGCTAAAGCAGCTCATGGTAATGAGGCCTGCAAACAGCATGTACTTAATCATGCCACTCGTACCGGCAGCATCAATACGCTTGATGACCGCACCTGCTAGCGATTGCGGCAAGCCCGAATGAGCAATCGCTACCGCAAACGCCCCAAGCAATGCATACGACAGCGCAATCTCTGCGCCATTACGGATGCCTTCTTGAAAAGCATTAAGCGTATCAGTAATACCAAGCCCTGCCAGCAGTCCACCTGCCAGCGCGCCGATTAATAAACTGAGCACCACGTGCACTCGCGAAAGTGACAGTCCTAGCATGATAATAACTGCTAGCAATACTGCATTGATGGCCATGTGTTGCCCCTTGTTCTTTATACTTTGGTCTTATTGAGACCTATGAATATTGAAACTAATGAATATCGCCCTGTTGTCTAAAACGTCTCAATGTGAGAGCCTGTTTTAGACGCGCGCCAGTTTACCTTATTTTGGGTATAAAGCCTACGCATAGAACCGATTAGACATCAACATAGGTAGCCAAATAGCACCTATACATCTAAACCCTCTTCTATAATTTCTGACTGTGTTTATCACTCATAGACCAGTCACACTCCTGACGACATAGTATTGATAACATTAATAGCATTGCTTACTGGGCGCTCAAACAACTATTTAACAAAGATAAGCAGACGACTTCACCATTCAGCCTTGCAATTTTTTTCGTGAGCACCATTTATCTAAACATGAACCACGAACTTGACTTTACAAGTCTGGGGAACGAGGAAAAACATATGAGTGAACATAATATTGATAAAGACAACATCGACATCGATGTATCATCTGCCCTGAACACTGACACGACGTCTGACGCAAATACTGATGCTAATATCAGTGCTGACGCGAACAATGAGACAGAGAACTCATCTACGGATGAGTTAAATGCCTCGTCTAACGCTGTCAAAGACAATGAAGATGAAAGCTATCTGCCACTGCTGGCATTGCGAGACGTCGTCGTTTATCCACATATGCAGATTGCATTGTTTGTGGGACGCGCGCCATCGGTGAAAGCGGTTGAGTTGGCACAGGCTGAGTATGGCAACAAAGTGCTGGTAGTCGCGCAAAAAGACTCACTGACCGAAGATATTGATCAAGATAACTTGTATCAGTACGGTACGGTTTGCCGCATCGTCAGCACTATGCCACACGATAGCGATGAGAACTGCATTAAAGTATTGATCGAAGGTCAATACCGTGCTCGTGTCGATAACATAGAAGGCCATGATGACTTATTGATGGCGAGATTTGAGCGTGCCGACCTTGACGTCAGCATGGATGAAAGCCAACAGAAAAACACCATTCAGGCATTAACTACATTATTCGAAAGCTATGCAGATGCGCGACTTCGCAATGCACGTGAGCTGACTCGTGTGGCTAAGCGTATCGACGACTTGCTTGAGTTGGTTTATTTCATCTCAACTCGTGTGTCGATGGACCTTGATATCAAACAGTCTTTCTTAGAAGAAGACGATATCAAAACGCATATCAATACTTTGACTGAATATCTAGTCAAGCAAAGTGCTGAGCAAAATATCGAACAAGATATCCAAGATGCTGTCCGTCAGCAAATGGAAGATAATCAACGCGAATATTTTTTAAATGAAAAGATGAAAGCCATCAAAAACGAGCTGTCAGATATGAATGACGGCGCGTTCGATGGTGAAGATGATGTGGCTGAGCTAGAGCAGCGTTTAGAAGATGCTGACCTGCCAGAAGATGTGCGCAAAAAAGCTGAGCAAGAGTTCAAAAAGCTCAAAATGATGCCACCTGCATCAAGTGAATCGTCAGTCGTACGCAACTATATTGAATGGATTTTGGACACGCCGTGGAATGCGACGACCAAAGTCTCGATCAATTTAGACAAAGCCAAAACAGTATTAGACGAAGACCACTACGGTCTACAAGATGTAAAAGACCGTATCTTAGAATATCTCGCCGTGCAATCACGCGTGAAAAAACTTCGTGGTCCGATTCTATGTCTCGTTGGTCCTCCAGGTGTTGGTAAAACTTCACTAGGCGAATCTATCGCCCGTGCTACGGGTCGTAAGTTTGTGCGTATGGCGCTTGGTGGCGTACGTGATGAAGCAGAGATTCGTGGTCATCGCCGTACCTATATCGGTGCTATGCCAGGTAAAATTGTTCAGTCATTGGCAAAAGTAGAAGTCAAAAATCCGCTGTTCTTATTAGATGAAATTGATAAGATGGCGCAAGACTTCCGCGGTGATCCAGCGTCAGCATTGCTTGAAGTATTGGATCCCTCACAGAACGATACATTTAACGACCATTATTTAGATATGGACTTAGATTTGTCGCAAGTGATGTTTATCTGTACCGCCAACAGCATGGATATTCCGCCTGCGCTGCTTGACCGTATGGAAGTTATTCGTCTTCCAGGTTATACCGAAGAAGAAAAGGTCAATATCGCACAGAAATACCTAGTGCCAAAAGCAATTAAGCAAAATGGTCTCAAAGAAGGTGAAATTGAGATTGTTGAAGCAGCATTGCACAGCATCGTGCGTAGCTATACCCGTGAAGCAGGTGTGCGTAATCTTGAGCGTGAAGTGAACAAGATCTGCCGTAAAGTGGTTCGCGGTTCGGTTGAAACTCATGGCGCACGTGCTCCGAAAAAAGCAGAACGTCAGCTAGTGACAGTCGATGACAAAAACATCGATGATTATCTAGGTGTACATCAGTATGACTACGGTCTGGCTGAAGAAGAGCCTGAGATTGGTCGTATCACTGGTCTTGCATGGACTCAGGTCGGCGGTGAGCTATTGACCATCGAAGCGGTCGGCATGAAAGGTAAAGGCGAGCTTAGCTTTACCGGTTCACTAGGCGATGTGATGAAAGAGTCGATTCGCGCAGCTATGAGCGTGGTTCGTGCTCGCGGTGATAGCTTAGGCATTGATTATGAGACGTTTAAAACCACTGACGTCCATGTGCATATGCCTGAAGGTGCTACGCCAAAAGATGGCCCATCAGCTGGTGGTGCACTGACGACAGCGCTCGTCTCTGCGTTGACAGGTATCGCTATCCGTCCAGATATTGCGATGACAGGTGAGATTACCTTACGCGGTAAGATATTACGTATCGGTGGCCTTAAAGAGAAATTGCTTGCGGCACATCGCGGCGGTATCAAGCACGTCTTGATTCCAGCGACCAATGAGCGAGATTTGGCTGATATCCCTGATAACGTGAAAGAAGGCCTAACCATTCAACCAGTTGCGACGATTGAAGAAATCTTAAAGGTTGCTTTGGTCAGTATGCCAACACCAATCAAACCTGCCAAAGTGACCGTCGATAAAACTTCTGGCAAAGCACTTCATAATTAATTGAACCTTTATTAAACTCGTCTTATAGATTAAGAAGCCGCTCATCACAATGATGGGCGGCTTTTTTTTGGCAATAATAAACGACAATCTCTCTACAGCCTTGTGCTATATTTCAGACAAATGTTTATTTAGTAGAAAGTTTATGATTTTAAATCGTTTACGGATGCCTCTAGCGATAATAAGTGCATTACTACCAGTCGCTTTGTTAGGCTGCCAAACAAACAGCCTTAATCATTCAGCCCAAACCAGTACCGTCATCGACGATAAAAACTGGTCAGTGACAACACTAAAACCCAGACTGTTTCAAACGATCACCAAATACGACTGGCAACTGACGCATGTTAGCAATGATAAAAGCAAACTCATACGTGTTACTTTTCAGCCACCCCTAACTATGCACGTTCGCCCAGACCTGTTAACCTTTGATGACGGCTGCTACCGACATCTCGTGTCCTTTGATATGTGGCTGCCCTTACCTTATCCTTATACAGATGCATCAGTACAAGATACAACTAAATCGCCAATCAAGGCTGCTGACTGCACAGCGATATATCAAGCAACTACCCAAGACTGGCGTGGTAATAAAATCATCCCTAGTGATACAGCATCTCTATTAAACGCGACTTTTGGGCGCTACGCAGGAACGAATTTCATATTTAATCCTGTGATGATTCAGTCCATACAGGTTAATAAAGCCATAGAAAAACAGCTCGCTTTAAAGACCAGCAAGGGGAAAACACTTATCTTTTCGGGCACGCCCAAACCTGAATACCCTGTGACTGGCATACCACTCACCAATGAATTATTAGAGCGCTATCGCTGGCAGCTAGTACAAGTGACGGACAAAGCAGACGCAATCTTGAGTGAATTTACGCAAATAGAAGAACCTATTATGCTTTCCTATGGTTTGGATAACTATAGTGGTGATGAGAGTGACGAACAAAATGGCTTTGAGTCAGGTATATATGGTCAAAGCTTTGGTGTCTCTGTTGGCTGCAACGGCGTTAGTGGGCCTTACGCCCTCTCTATCAATCAAATTTTACTTACTGGCAGTTTTCCTTCTACTATGATGAGCTGTGGCGATACTCTTGATGATGTCGAATCACAGCTTCGACGTATGATGACCCATAGTAAGAGTCAATTGACTTTAAAATACGGGGATAGTAAAGCGAAGACAATTACAGAGCAGTCAGAGCCAAATTACTTACTCACCCAAACTTTAGATTCTGGTGAAACGTTAATTTGGAAAAATGAGCCAAAGAAAACCCTTTAATACATTTTCAAACCCATACGTTACTTACATTTATTAACTGATTGTTGCGCATTTGATGAATAACTATAGAGTTAGCTTGGCTATACTGACTCCGATGTTAACGAATATTGACACCGATTTTATAGAACAATAACGATAGATATTCGTGGCTTTAATGAAGATTAAAAATAACAACTCAAACAATTGGAGATGATAATGAATAAGACATTACTTGCAAGTACCCTATTATGCGGTTCAGCGTTAGCAATGACTGGTTGCCAAACAGTGGAAAGTCAAATGCAAACGGGTAATCCTTTAGCACAGCCAACGCTAAAATCAACCATACAAACAGTAGATGGCGAGAAGAAAGAAGTTGGTCAAGTTTTCTTACGTCCAGTTGATGGTGGCGTCCAAGTTTACGGTAAACTCACTAACTTACAGCCAGGTAGAACTGTCTCATTACATATTCACGAAACAGGTAGCTGTGCTGACATGGGTAAAGCGGCAGGTGGACACTTTAATCCAGATAACAAACCACACTCTAATCCAGATGACATGAATGGCCATGCTGGTGACTTGCCAAACTTAACTGCTAATGCAGACGGCGTGGCAACGATCAACTATGTGAACAAAAAAATCACTGCTGATGAAGCAGGTAAGTATAGCGTCAATCGCTTAGCCTTTATCGTTCATGCAGGCGCAGATGATTACAGTAGTCAACCATCAGGCGCATCAGGCGATCGCGTTGCTTGTGGTATTATCGAAAAGAGCTAATAGTATCTATATTTAGCTATTATTGATAGCACAAAAAAACCTCTTAGATACTAAGAGGTTTTTTCATGGTTAATGGAAAAATAGTTATTCTTCTACCCACTCACCTTTACGCCAGTACACACCCCAACGCGTGGCCTTGCCGTTTTTCTCAGAGCCGATATACTGCTCTTTTTTCTTACGCGACCAGCGCAATATGGTTGGGTTGCCTTCAGGATCTTCGTCTGGTCCTGCAAACAGATACTGGAACTTATCTTCCATCTTGTCTTTGATTTCTCGTAGCTCAGCCAGCTTTGGCGGACGTGTCTCGCGCACTTTTGGGAACTTAGACGCTGCTAAGAACATCCCAGCCGCCCCTTCACGCAAAATGAAATAATCATCATGCTTGGTCGACTTTAGCTCTGGTAGGTGGATTGGATCCATACGTGGCGGCGCTGCTTCGCCTGTTTTTAGTACCTTGCGCGTATTGTCACATTTTTGACAAGCGAAGTAAGGACCAAAACGTCCCGTCTTCAGCTCCATCTGCCCATCACACTTATTACAATCGATGGTAGGGGCATCTGAACCCGGTACTTCGAACTTACCTTCTTCTAGGATATAACCATCACAATCAGGGTTGTTACCGCAGATGTGCAGCTTTAGACCACCATCCACGATATAGCCATTCATCGCTGTACCACATTTTGGACAGCGTTTTTTCTCCATCAAATCTTTGACTTCGGCCGCTTCGTCTTCTTCACCTTCGGCATCATCGAGATTGGCGAAAGCTTCGACTGGCATTAAGTTTTTAGTGCCTTTACAGCGCTCTTTTGGCGGTAGATTATAGCCAGTACAGCCTAAGAATACGCCTGTTGACCCTGTGCGCAACTGCATCGGACGATCACAGATATCACAATGGACATCTGGCACGTCAGTCGGATCGTTTGGACGCATGCCGTCTTTTTCTTTGGCACGCTCTAGAGTGGTTTTGAACTCGCCATAGAAATTATCAAGCACATCTTTCCAATCTTGATCACCTTCTGCCACATGATCGAGCTTGTCCTCTAACGCAGCAGTAAAGGTATAATCCATTAAGTCTGGGAAGCTAGCCGTCAATCTATCGGTGACGATATCACCCATTTTTTCGGCAAACAGACGCTTATTCTCAAGCTTCACATAGCCGCGATCTTGAATGGTTGAGATAATTGAAGCATACGTCGATGGACGACCGATGCCTTTTTTCTCAAGCTCTTTTACTAGGCTTGCTTCAGTATAGCGAGGCGCAGGCTTAGTAAAGTGCTGACTTGGATCTAGCTTGTCTAGGTTTAACTTATCGCCTTTTTTGACATCAGGGAGTAAGGTATCATCAGTTTTGGCTGGTGGCATGACTCTTGTATAGCCATCAAATACCATGGTACGGCCGCGGGCTTTTAGCTCGATATCATCTGCGCCTACAAACAGGTTCACTGATAAATATTTGGCAGGTAACATCTGACACGCCACAAACTGACGCCAGATTAGCTCGTATAGACGTATAGCATCACGCTCAACACCTTTGAGCTGTGTTGACTTCATATTGACATTAGAAGGACGAATCGCTTCATGCGCCTCTTGTGCACCTTGCTTGTTACCATAGAAATTTGGTTTTTCTGGTACGTATTTTGCGCCATAGCTGTCTTCGATATGACCACGGACAGCTGCAAGGGCATCGCCTGATAAGAACGTCGAATCAGTACGCATATAAGTAATATGACCCGCTTCGTATAGACGCTGTGCCAAAATCATGGTTTTCTTAACAGAGAATCCTAAGCGTGTACTAGCAGCCTGTTGCAAGGTCGAAGTAATAAATGGCGCGCTTGGACGTGATTGCGTTGGTTTCTCTTCACGCTCTTTGACGATAAAATCGCTTGCTTTGAGCACCTCTAAAACTTTATCGGTCTGCTCTTTATTACCAAGCTTTAGGGTTTTGCCACCTTGCTTGGTCGCCTCTAAACGTATACCGATTTGCTCAGCGTCTGAGGTTTTTTTGGCTTTACCATTAGCAATGTGCGTGTCCGCATGAATCTGCCAGTATTCTTCTGGAATGAACGCGCGAATCTCATGCTCACGCTCGACGACCAAGCGCATAGCGACTGACTGTACACGACCTGCCGACAGTCCTCGGGCTATTTTTTGCCATAATAGTGGCGATACCATAAAGCCGACAACACGGTCCAAGAATCGACGAGCTTGTTGCGCGTTCACGCGGTCAATGTCTAATTTCGAAGGCTGTTTAAACGCACTTTGGATAGCTGACTTGGTAATCTCGTTAAAAACCACACGTTGATACTTGCTATCAGGGCCACCGATGACTTCTTTTAGATGCCAAGCAATCGCTTCCCCTTCTCTATCCATATCCGTTGCTAGATAGATTTTGTCAGCGTCTTTGGCTAATGCTTTAAGCTCTTTGATGACTTTGGTTTTGTTTGGTAGTACTTCATAAACTGCTGCCCAGTCATGCTCTGGATCTACACCCATGCGGCGTACCAGTGCTTGCTGCGCTTTTTCTTCTTTGGTCAGACTGTCATCTTTTTTAGCGGTTGTTGCTTTCTTTGCGCTTTTGCTCGCACTGACCGGCAAATCACGGACGTGACCGATACTTGAGCGTACGATAAAGTCATCACCAAGGTATTTATTAATCGTTTTTGCCTTGGCTGGTGATTCTACAATCACCAAAGACTTACCCTTTGGGCTGTCAGCAGCTGGTGCTGGACTTTTTTTGGTTGTGGTTTTTGCCATGTTTGACGACACCATAATATAAGTAAATTAAAAGTAAGATTAAATTCAGCAGCACAGCAATTTATGGAAGCGGATACTCATGGTTTGGCCATGGTTCAGCTATTTATAGTAATAATCGCTGCTGATAAAAAAGGTTATAAAACAAATAATAACCATAAAATAAAGATATAGTTATAAAGACGTTACACTGCTAAGCGTTAAACTGTCAACTTTAAATAATTTGAATATAACAAACCGCTTGCATATTGCCCTTTAATGGAGACGAAAAAACGCTTTACTAGGTTTATGCTTTTTTTTGCATCTGTAGCGCCCACTTCTCAAGGTTTTCTTTGAGCACTAGTAAGTCCGCTTCGATCCGTTTTTGATGATACGTAGGATTAGATGCTGGACGTACATAAGCAATATCTTCCCAATAAATAATAATGCTATTGGCCTTGGTCAATAGACCTTTAACAAACGGTTCGATACTTACTGGCAGCTCTAACGGCACTTGATCCAAGCTAAAATCAGTTTTTTTGACTACTGGATTATTGCTGATTTGACTAGAACGAATCGCACTGGGAATAGTAAGCGTCTTATCATCTGTACTGGTATCGACAAAACTGCTGTCTGGTCGCCACTGTCCATCAATCACTTGATAACGGGTATGCGGCAGTTTAGTGTCTTCAAATATCAGGCAGTACTGTCCAAGCATACCGCGGCCATACTCATTATCACGACCTTTGATCCAATCAGGGCACGAAACGAGCTTTGGATTGAGCTGTAAACGACGCGCGGTCATACGCAGCTTATCCAAACGCTGATCGATACCGTTCGGTTTGAGCGCCATCATACTCCCTAATACGAATAGTACAATGATAACGCCAATCAATGTTCCCATGATGGTCTGGCCTTTTGACTAAATGAAAAAGATACTAAGAGATATAGAGTGAAATATCGCTAATGAACCGTTATTTATAAATAGTACATATAGTTTTGCGATTAGTACGATAATAAACAACGATATATAAGGGCTTATAATGAGCACGAACCATTAAAAATCAAGCGTTGTCGTCCAATCGCGGTGCAACAGGTGCTTTTGAAACATATGACAATTTAGCAAGTTACGCTATTAAATCAGCTATTTAGCGTATACAAATTTACCGAACACAGCACGCTATAAAAACCAGATTCGAAAAGTGGTCAGCGCAAAAAAGTGCTATGATAAACCATAATTTTAAACGCGCGCAGGTTTATTATGAATTATCTTATTGAGTCAAACTCATCGGGCGCTTATCACGCTCGCAAGCTGATGAGTAAAGTCATGAGCAAAACAAGCATGAGCCTATCGCTACTTGGCGCGGTCGTACTGACATTATCGGGCTGTGCCACGACTCAGAGCCTAACTCCGCAGCAGTGTCAAAGCAGTAACTGGCAAGAAGTCGGCTATGCTGATGGCTCACAAGGTCGTTCAGGTGCTTACTTCGGTCACTATACTAATAGCTGCGCCAGTGTCGGCGGTGCTAGTCCTAACCGTATCCAATGGGAGCAAGGCCGTCAACAGGGTCTCAAAAACTATTGTAATGAGCTGAACGCTTATAAGCTCGGTCGCGAAGGCTATGACTGGCAACCTGTCTGTCCGTTAGAAGGTATTGAGAAGTTAGAAGAAGCCTACTCCCAAGGGCGCTACTACTACATCCGTCAGCGTGATCTCGACTACTTACGCTCACCTTACCCATTTGGCTACAGACATGCAGGCTTCGGTTACGGCTATCGTCCATTTGGCTACGGCTGGTAAAAAAAGAAAACCTCACTAACGACTTAATTTGAGGTTTAAGTAGTTAATGAGGTTGGAGAAAATTTTATTATTTTAATTGTTTTTATTATAGCGGTGTTGGTTGTTTTACTGGTTGGGCTATTGATTTATCTAGCCAGTTTTCTACTATAGAGCCAAAGCTACTAGTACTGACTCACAGTGCTTAAGTTATTCAATATTTAGCTACTAAGCTACTCATTCACAAAGGCGATTTTGGTCAGTCCAGCATTACTTGCCGCTGCCAAGACTTGAGCGACCGTATCGTACTTGCCTTCTTTATCTGCACGTAACTGTACTGCTGGATTCTTACCAGTCGCGCCTTGCTGCTGCAAGCGTGTCTCCAACTCTTCCATACTGATTGGATCACTATCCCAGAATATCCCCGCATCTTTATCAATACTGACTTGAATCGCTTCTGGCGGCGTTTCATTGAGCGCGGCACTAGTCTCTGGCAAATCTAAAGGCACCGTCGGATTCAGCACGGTCGCTGTCAATAAAAATATAATCATCAATACCAGCATGATATCGATAAGCGGAATGAGGTTCATCTCATCCATGCTTCGTACGTCATCATCACCCAATTGAAATGCCATAGTTACTCTCAATGCTTTTGGTTATTTTCACACAGCCAGGCTATCTTTCGACTTGTCGTTTTAGCCTTTATAGACCCAACGCTTGCAGCCTTAATGTTTACAGACTTATCGCTTACAGACCTAGCGTTTACAGAATCAGTATCTGCAAAATCAACACTATCTATAGTTGCTTCGGTACAGAACTACTGTAGTTGCTGGTATGCTGCGTCTCGCTAGTAGTTGAACGACTGCTTGTTGCAGCGTGCACTTGTGAGGCGCTAGCATGATTGCTCGCAGTTACCTTAGTAGTATCCACAAGACCCGTTGATTGCGCCAATAAATCATGCGCTCTATCGTTGGCTTGATACATTATGCGGCGATTGATACGTACTGCAAGGTTGTAAAACACCACGGCTGGAATCGCTACTGCAATACCAAGACCTGTCATAATCAGTGCTTCACCGACTGGCCCTGCAACTTGCCCCAATCCTGCCTGACCACTCACACCGATGTTGTGCAAGGCATGGAAAATACCCCATACAGTACCAAACAAGCCAATGAACGGTGCAATTGCTGCCGTCGTGCCAAGAATTGGCAGACCGCGCTCACTAGCAAAACGATAGCGACCGATATGCTTGAGCAAAGTCTGCTCAGTCACCAAACGGCATGTGGCAGCATCAGCACCAGCCAAGTCAGACTGCTTGGCTTGTAATTGCTGACTCAAATCATCTGCTACATTGGTCGCCAGTTTGCGACTTTGCAATACGCGGACGATACCTGTCACCCAAGAGAGAATAGATAACGCAAGCAACAAAAAGAACAACGTTTTTGTCACCATGTCGCTGATCTGCCAGTATTGCATAAAGTCCATGTCAGACTCCTTAATGTGTAATGCCATTACATGATACTGAGGTAAATACCATGTTTAGTTTTATAATGAAAAATGATCAATAAATACGTTGTTATAAAGTATGAGCTATCAAGGAACCGCGTAACTGATCGGTAGGGTCACATCACCTACCACGGGTACGCCATTCTTAGTAAAGGGTTTGAATTTGCCCGATCGCACTTGACGTCGGGCTTCTTTGTCTACTAGCGGATTACCTGATGATTGGGCAACGCGCACGTTATCGATGCCGCCTTGCTTGTTGACTCGTAATACCAAGACAACATTGAGCGTATCACCAGAACGGGCTCTACGTGCGGCGCGCTCAGGGAAACTAAAGTTTGGCGCAGATGCCCAGTTGGCTGAGCTAGCAGTAAAGCTCACAGGCTCATTACTCTGTGCTAAAGCAGCTGCTGCTTCTGCCTCAGCTCTTGCTTGTGCAGCGGCGGCCTCTGCGGCAGCCTTCGCTTGAGCGGCAGCTTTGGCATCAGCGACTCTTTTGGCTTCTTGCTCTGCCCTAGCTTGCGCCTCTTGCTCAGCTTTTCTGACTTGTCGCTCTGATTCAGCTTGGGCAGCTGCTTTGCGCTGTGCTTCAGCTGCTGAATTATCAACCTTTGGTTTCGGTAGTGGCTCTTTTGGGGCTACTTTTTGACTGGTATCAGGACGAGGCTTTTCTGACGCTATAACAGGCGTCACTTTCGGCTCTATATTTTTTACAACAGGCTCTTTTGGTTTTACTGGGGTCTCTGTTGGTTGTTTAACCGGTTCTTTAGGCTTTGGTTCAGGTTGCGGCACTGGCTGAACTTGTACCTCAGGCTGTACTTCTTTTTTGGCTGTGACTGTTTGCTTTTCTACTTCAGTTGAGACCGTTTTTGCCGGTAATGACACAAACTTTATCTCAAGTGGTGACATCTCTTTTTTTGGCTCAGGTTTGAGTTCAGGCGTTTTTATTGCCACTAGTGCAATTGCGGCAAGCACATGGAGTCCTAGTACTGCAACAATAGCTAGCAATAACGACTTAAGTGGTGGCGCGTCTAAATCCGTTGAACTCATAACAGCCTAATGTTTATTACTCAGAGTAGAATGGCGTAGATAATAATGCAAACGATAATTATTATCAATAATAATTTACAATATTTTCGCTATTTAATACATCTCTGACACATGGCATTGCTTAGTAGTTTTACCTATCAGGGCGCTCATTTTCATGAACGTTCCTTACTTCTATACTTCACTACTATGAATCTTATCTTTACATCAAATGATACGTTGCGTTTAATATAGCAAGTGCTGTTAATAAAAACCATTATCATTTATATTGATAATGAGTCTCAACTACTTTATTATAATCGCTGTCTTGTCTACCCATACTATTTTTATAAAAACTATTCGTATAAAAAATTAGTGATTGGTACTAAGTAGACTATTTATTTTATGCTTTTTATCTCAAGCATCTTTCAGACTTAATATTTTTAGCGTTATTCATTTGCAATTATTTTAGACAATTGCTTAAACATTTTTTGATAGACCGAGTTCATTATGCCGACACCCTTATTATCTAGCAGATCTACCGCCTCTTTTTTTAAACGTCCATTATTGACTGCTGCCATGACAGCGTTGTTAGCTACTGTAGTGGCAGGATGTAGCTCGCCTGAATCCAATGACTCTGAGCCAGCAGACGCCAAAACTGAAAACCCAACGGCTGATGAATCACAGAACGTTGCCAATAACGACGCTGTATCTGCTGAGAAAATCATGGTCAATACCGTAAAAGGTGATGTTGAGCTGGCTATGAACCCATCGCCACTTGTCGTTTATGATATGACGTTGATGCAAGACTTGGCCGCGCTAGATGTGGCGGTCGATGGTATGCCTGGTGGTCTATTACTAAAGAATCTACACTCAGAAACACAGCCTGATCCAAAATCGGTAGGTACTGTGTTTGAGCCAGATCTTGAAGCGTTGAATGCAATGCAGCCACAAGCTATTTTGGTCGGTTCACGCATGGCAGAAAAATACGACGAGTTATCAAGTATCGCGCCGACATTGGACATGAGTATTGATACAGCCAATATCTATGAGTCAAGCAAGCAGCGCCTGCATGATCTAGGTGCGCTGTTCGGTAAAAGCGATCAAGCCGCTAAGCTACAACAGAACATCGATGGACTCATCACTGAGACCAAGAGTCTAACAAAAGAAAATAAAGGCACTGGCCTAGTCGTCATGGTCAATGGCAATAAAATGTCAGCCTATGGTGACAAGTCTCGCTATGGTTTTATCCATACTGTGTTAGGTGTACCAATGGCAGATGACAAAATTGCCGATGCGCCTCATGGTCAGCCGATATCGTTTGAATACATCCAAAAAGCCAATCCTGATTGGTTATTTGTCATCGACCGCAGTGCCGCAATTGGTGAAGACGGTATTGGTGCCAAGGCCGTATTAGACAATCCATTGGTTGCCCAGAGCAATGCGTGGAGCAAGCAGCAAGTGGTTTATTTGAGCCCAGACTCTTACTTAGCATTTGGCGGCTACTATCAGTGGATGCAGGATCTAACGACGATCAAAGATGCTTTTGCTAGCGCTAAATAACGTCGTTAATGATAAAAACGATTGTTGTACAAGCAAGTATTATTGCCGTTAACACTGCTCATGTTTAAGCCAGTAAAGATTATGTCGTTATTTTCACACCGTACTCACGCTAGGCTCAAATCCAGTACTGCTCCATCAGCGTCAAGCTGGCAAAGAGGTACTGGCAATGCGTTACATCAACGTACTGTCATACCACCGTGGTTCATCAATACAGCAAGCCTCATTCTTATGGGGCTTTTGGTGTTATTGAGCCTATCTATTGGTGTGGCTGATTTTTCGTGGTCAGGTATCTTGCAAAGCCTGCTGACTCAAAGTGCCAATTCCGATAGCTCATTATTGTTGGTTAGCCGTATACCGCGCACCATCGCCATTATTTTGACTGGTATTGCGATGGCAGTAGCTGGGATGATTATCCAAGTAGTGCTAAAAAACCGCTTTGTAGAGCCATCTATGGTTGGTGCAACTCAGAGCGCGGCACTTGGTTTGCTAGTGGTCAGTTTATTGTTCCCTGCCAGTGCCCTCATTGTAAAAATGGGTGTGGCAACCATCGCTGCCGTTTTTGGCATGATGCTATTTATGCTGCTCATTCATCGCATTCCGCCTACTGATTTTTTGATGATTCCACTGATTGGCATTGTCTTCGGCGGCATTATCGAAGCCGTCACTACCTTTATCGCCTATCAAACCGAGTCGCTACAGATGCTGAGTGTTTGGCAATTTGGGGATTTTTCAGGCGTATTGGCAGGGCGCTATGAGCTGTTGTGGCTCACGGGTGGACTTTGTGTGCTGGCCTATATCATAGCTGACAAGCTGACTATCGTTGGTTTGGGTGACAATATCGCCTTAAACTTAGGTATTAGTAAGCGTCAGGTCACTTGGATTGGCGTGGGTATGGTAGCCATGATGAGCGCTGTCGTGGTCGTGACTGTGGGCATGATTCCTTTTATTGGGCTGGTCGTGCCAAACATTGTGAGCCGTCTAATGGGAGATAAATTGCGTCGCAGCTTGCCAGCAGTTGCCCTACTTGGTGCTTCAGCCGTGCTGCTATGCGATATTATCGGGCGATCTATTCGCTACCCATTTGAAGTGCCGGTCGCCACTATCTTTGGTGTGGTTGGTACGGTGCTGTTTTTATGGCTGTTATTACGTGCGCCAGCTGAGCAGTAGCACCATGTTCACTAACTATGTATTAATTTTCAACACTCACTTACCGTCGTTCATTTTTGCCTTATTAGATAAGCTTGGCACCATAGGATTTTTGTATGTTCTCATCAACTAAGCTTACTTCTACCAAGACTGATGCTACCAAAACCAGCACAGCGATAGATAACTCATCTTCAGCAGATGGTCAGTATTCAGCCGCTGCCCAAGGTCATTTGGCAAAGCTTTGGGCATGGATAGCTGCGCATCCGAAATCTATTGCAGCTATTATTCTACTGATCTCGATGACCTTGTTTATGACGCTCAATGTCAATGGCTATTGGGACTTTGCGCTACCATTACGCGGCAAAAAACTGCTAGCACTGATGGTGGTTGGCTATGCGATTGGCGTGTCGACGTTACTGTTTCAGACGTTGACTCACAATCCAATTCTAACGCCCTCCCTACTCGGATTTGATTCACTCTATGTTCTGTTGCAGAGCTTACTGGTTTTCTTTTTAGGTGCGATTAGCTTTACCAGTCTCGATCCTATTGCCAAGTTCACGCTAGAGATTGTCCTGATGTTTGGCGCATCTTTATTATTGTTTAAGCTATTATTTTCTAAAAGCAGTCAGGATTTGACGCGGCTAATATTGGTGGGTGTTATCTTTGGCGTGTTGTTTCGCAGCTTATCAGCACTCATTGCACGGCTGATTAACCCTGATGATTTTGTGGTCGTACAGTCTGCTAGCTACGCACAGTTCAATACGGTCAACCCTCAGCTGCTGGGCATCAGCTTATTTATCTGTGCCATCACTGCGATATTTGTGTGGCGCTGGCGTTATCAGTGCGATGTGTTGATGCTCGGACAAGCACAAGCCGTCAATCTTGGTATCAATTATCAACGTCTGGCATTTGGTCTATTAACTGTCATTGCTGTACTGGTTGCCACGGCTACCGCTCTGGTCGGTCCAGTGACTTTCTTTGGTCTACTGGTTTGCGCATTGACCAATCGCATCGCTCGACATATGTATCACACCGAGCGGCTGATATTGGTCAGTTTGGTTGCCATGATTTGCTTAGTGCTGGGTCAGACTATCTTTGAGCAAGTGCTAGATATGGCAGGCGTATTGTCCGTCGTGATAGAGCTAGCAGGCGGATTGATGTTCTTAGCATTGATATTTATGTCTCAGCGCCGTTCTTTATGATTACTTAGCCGACATTGTTTATTTAGCTGATGCTGTTGATAGAGAAAAACCTAAGACTTTTTTAAATAAGACTGACTATGATTAAACTGAATAATATCTCTCACCATATTGGCAAACAACAAATCTTGCATGACATCACATTGTCTCTGCCACCTGCTCAAGTGATTGCTTTGATTGGGCCTAACGGTGCTGGGAAGTCTACGTTGTTTTCTGTTATGGCCCGCTTGCAGCCGCTACAATCTGGGCAGGTGAGCTTCGCTGTAGATAATGAGGAACGTGATATTGTCAGCTGTCAGGCGCGGACGCTGGCCAAGACTGTCGCGATGCTTGGGCAAGACAATCATGTGCAAGGACGCCTGCGCGTACATGAGCTACTGATGTTTGGTCGTTACCCTTATCATCAAGGACAACCAACCGCTGACGATCAGCAAAAAGTGCAAGAAATCCTTGAGCGCTTTGAGCTTGAGCCACTTGCCGAGCGTTTCTTGTCAACGCTATCAGGTGGACAGCGTCAGCGCGTGCTGATTGCTATGATTGTCTGCCAAGATACACCCTATCTATTGCTCGATGAGCCACTGAACAACCTAGACATGTATCATGCTGGTCGACTCATGCGTGAGCTACGCCAGCTTAGCCACAATCAGCAAAAAACCGTGGTAATCGTCCTGCATGATATCAACCAAGCGGCACAGTTTGCTGATACAGTGGTTACGATGAAAGCAGGAGAAGTGACCGCTGTAGGTCGCCCTGCTGATGTTATTACTAAAGAGACGATGAAAGATTTATACAACGTCGATGTCACTGTCCTAAGTCATCAAGGCCGTCCAGTGATTGTTGATGCGGTTTAATGACTGGTTATATTCAAGTACGCAATAAAAACTCAATATATTACTAGCACATTGGTACTAGCAATATATTGAGCATATTAATTTTATGTCTTAATATCTATTTAAGTTTTTGTGATGCTTTAAGTCGCTGCTGTCGACCTTTCCACCACAGATAGACGCCAGTAACTGACAACACTGTCACAGCCAAACCTACCAGTGCTAAAAATATTTGATACAGTAAATGGCCGATGCCATGGCCAATATGACCCATATGCAGCGTTGACAGCCATTGGTCTACTTTATTGCCAAAACCGCTTTGATAACCAAAATTAACGCGCTCGACCCTGCCAGTTATGGCATCAACCGTAATAGATGATGCGCCGCCTTTTTTACCAATGTCCTTATCTGTTTTAAAGCGCAGCTGCCATTGACCTTCATCCTCAATCCAACGTATGCCTAAAAACTCTCGTACTAGCATACCCTTGCTTTGGGCGGCGGTGTTTGCCTGCTCACTTAAATAAGCAATGCTATTGGCTTTGTTGACCACATCAACAGCCTCATTGTTTACAGCCTTAAGACTAGTCGCTATTTCTGCACCAGACGCCTGCTCTGCTTTTCTAGGTGGTTTTCTTGAGCTCTCCTGTCTTTCATCTCTTCCCTCAAGACCTACGACAGCGTGCATCACAGGTTGATAGACCTCTCTTAGGTTAAAACCAACACTAGACCACGCGATGACAAACAAGATCCCCCAAAGCCATAATCCAAAAGCATGGTGTAGATCATAATTCAATTTAAACATATTACTTTTGGTACGGATTTTCCACGCTGGTAACCAGCGTTTCAAAAAGGATGCACGTTTTTTAGGCGAGGTTTGGTTCTTTGCTTTTTTCTTAATCGCTCTAGGAAACGTTAAGTAAAAGCCAATAAAGCAATTAATCGTCCACACGAGCGCAACAATCCCTAGTAGCAATTTTCCAATATCACCCAGTAATAAATCGCGATGTAACCAAAACACTTTCCACATGGTGTTATGCCATGCCCACTCATCTCTATCACGAGTACCAATGATATCGCCAGTATAAGGGTGGACATAAACTTGTTGAAACGGTGCTTTTGGTTGGTTTTGGGCGGCTTTTCCTCGTGCTCTATCTACCGAAAACACGGCTGACCTCTCTGCTGCTATCGAGGTTGGCATACTAGAAAAATTATATTGAGGGTACGCACTGATGACCTTGTCATGAAGCTCGGCAATAGGCAGATGTGATGCGTTTTGTTTCTCAACCTGAGCCAGTTTATGGTTGAAAATATCGTCTAGCTCTTCATGAAATGCCAATAAAGTGCCAGTAATACCAGTAATAATTAAAAAAGCTGCCATGGCAAGCCCAGTATAACGGTGAATCCATAGGCAGGCTTGACGAGGATTGAATGAAATCATTAGTCTTAGTTCTTTATCATATGTTGTTTTAGTAGATGCTTATCAGTTGGCACGTCATTGCTGTTATAGCCAATGTAAAAGCTAGTAGGCAATAAAAAGCCAGCTCCCGTATAAGACAGCTGACTTTATAAGTACGATTAGACTTAAATTCGATAAGCTAGATTAGAACTGATAAGTTAAAGACGTTTTGATATTACGTCCCATCTCAAAATCAGTATAGGCATCATCGATAGAGTTACGTGACGCATGGCTTGCATAAGTCTCATCAAAGATATTGTATACACCTAGCGTGGCCTTTAGACCTTCGATTTGAGTTGGCGTGTAAGTCATAAAGATATCGTGCACGTCATAGCCTGGTTTTTCGTTGTCATCACCAGCGGTATTCGGTGTCACATCGGCGACATAAGTACTGCGCCAGCCAAGCTCGGTCGTATTAGTTGGAGCGTAACCCAAGTTGACCATGTACTTATCGCCAGACTCAGAGCCACTGCCACTGACAGAAGAGATATTGTAACCTGTATCTTCGCCTTTGCTACGCGCACGAGCATAGCTTAGACCCATGTTGAAGTTATCTGCGCGATAGTCGGCTGATAGCTCTACACCTTTGATTTTGAAATCTTCGTCATTATTAATGACACCTTGGCAGGCTTCAGGAGCAGCACTTGTACCTAGTTGTCCAGTTGTGCAATTCATGCCAGTTCTACTACCACCTGCACGTACAAACTCAATATAGTTTTCGATATTGGTTTCAAAGTATTTAGCACTTAATTTTAAAGAGTCATCAGCCATAGTCAGACCACGCAGCGTTGTAGCAATACCGACTTCTGCATTGTCACCTTCTTCTGCTTTTAGGTCATTGTTCACATACGTATCAGCGCCATCGGTGTTAAAAATCGTTTGGCTAAGATCTGGACCATTAAATAACTGAGTATAGCTTGCAAATAGCTGGGTGCGCGGTGCAATCTCATAGCTAGCAGCCAATGCGCCAACGACATTGTCATAAGTCTTGCCAGCCGATACATACTCTGGAGACTCATAACGGTCATAACGGACGCCTGGCGTTAAGCTAAGCTTACCCATTTGCCATTGGTCTTCTAGATACACAGAAGTATTGGTTGCTTCATCGGTGCTCGCATTGCCAAAGTCACGTGTCATCTCAGATTCTTTTTTGTAATACTCAACTCCAGCGATTAACTTATGAACCCCTGGCACACCGTTGATGATACTGCTATCAACGATACTGGTGTTTTGTACTTTTGCGCCTGTGGTTTTAACTTCTGCATCAAACTCAAACCCAGGTTCGCCATCAGAGTTACGCAAAATCTGCGTGCTGGTCTGATATACATTGGCGTCTACATTAACCAATTGGTTGGCAGGACTGTATGCGTAGTCAAGCGCATAGGTATCGCGTTTGACTTCCTGCGGAATAATTGGGTTCCAGCCACCAGCAGGAAAATCTGGACGTAATGGGAACTTGCCTTTGTTTTCGGTACGGCTAAAGCTAGCGCCTACATGATGATCACTACCGACATAAGCACCAGCTTTCAATAGGATGTTTTCGCCTTCGCTGTCTTCCGTTTGGATTTTACGGCCTTTACCGTCTTCACCAGCGTCCGCATTGCGTTTGCCATAATAAGCCAGCAAATCAACATTTTCTGTTGGCGCACCATACACAGTGGCAGAAGTTAGCAGTTCATCATTGTTACTAGCATAACCTGTATGCAGCTTAGCACCTACCTTTTGACCTGGCTTAAGTAAATCTGCCGCGTCGACTGTCTCAAAAGCAACCGCACCACCGATAGCATCATTGCCTAGCGTCACTGAGTTATTACCGACTGATACCTCTGCTTGTTTTAGCAGATCTGGATCAATAGTGACGTCACCCATATGGTAGAACAACGCGCCTTCTTGACGTGCGCCATCAATCGTGACTTTTAGATTGGTATCGTCAAGACCACGTACACGAATACGTTGGTTGACTGATGAGGTACCACCCACGCTTACCCCTGGCACAACGTCCAGAAAATCGCTCAAATGGCTGGCTTGTGCAGCTGGGGTGTAGTCATCTATGTAGACAGAGTCTTCTTGTACAGCGTCACGTACTGAGCTATTTGCTGTTACAGTGATAGTCTGTAATGTCGTGTTTGGCATATCTGCTGCCGTTGCAGCGCTGGCAGCTTGCGTCCACAATACAGCGGCGACACCGATAGACAATACTGTCAATTGACTAGATAACTTTACTTCGCGCATAACACATTTACTCACTTTGTTTACTGTCAGAAATTAGAATTTTTAGAATTATTTTTAAGGGCTATCATCGAAAAAACCCTTAAAATAGTGCCTACCAGAAGATTAAATACCTTAAAAACACATAACTCATCATGCGAATAACATGATTAATGTTAATGATAATTATTTGCGTTTAAATAATGAGAGGCATAATAACGAAGTATTAACACTTTGGCAATAATTAATATAATAAATTCTCAATTTTATCTCTTAATATGCTGAGAGAGCATAAGAATGCTTCTGTACTAGCGGTAAATATAACATTCAATATAATTCTGGCTATGTATTAAGGCTATATGTGGTCAGGCATAGAGATTCATCACGTCCATAGTAGTCTGCTATTAACTTAGCTCATCACTTGTTTTTCTTGTACTACTGTACTAGAATACTGAAACAAGATGCTTCTCAGCGAAAAATCGCTCAACAAGCGACCTATCTATTTTCTTTGGCTAAGATTACCTATTATGACTACCGATCCTTATCAGAGCTTAGTGAAACATTTGACCAACTGTACTGATAGCGCAGATATCGAAAAGCTGCTCAGTGCCCTGCTGACCGATAAAGAACAGCATGACATTGCCAATCGTATTCGCATTTTTGACTTGCTAGATCGTGGTATCACCCAGCGTGATATCTCTGAGCAGCTAGGTGTTGGTATCGCCACTGTCTCTCGCGGTGCCAAGGCCAAGCAAAGCCATGATGTCAGCGCGTTACTGGCCACTCATAGAGACTGCTCTTAGCCTCTAACGACGATACTATCTAGCTTTTTACTGACGAAACTTATACTTATTAATCGACACTTATTAATCAACACACATTTGAACCATTTCGGACTTTGTTATGACCTCTAGTACTCGCACACAGACCAAACCTGCTCCTATCGATATTCCGAGCAAACCACAACGTATCAAACTGACGCAAGATATCGATTTTTTTGCATTATTCAAACGTATCGAAAGCGCTTTTGATACCTGTTATTTACTCGAATCATTGGGCGAAGACAGCCATATCTCGCGCCATCATGCGATTGGCTTTGACCCTGTGACGACTATCGCCGCATTAGACCGCAACACGCTTGCGATTACCGCCAATAAAACTGCTGAGACAAGCCGTTATCAAACCGATAACCCTTATCAGTTGCTGCGCGACATAACGCCGCAGCATGTTATTGCTCGCGATCAAAGCGGTGGTCTGGTCGGGTATTTGGGCTATGACTGCGTGAATTTCTTTGAACCTAGCCTCAATGCAAAAGCCAGCGAAGACTTTGAACCCTTTAAGTTTGGCGTGTATCTAGATGGATTGACGCTAGATAAGATGACTGGGGAAATCTTCTACTTTTATTACCCAACTGCTCAGCAAGAAAACCGTATCGAGCAAATCAAAGCCCTACTCGATGAGCCAACGCCTAGCTATGAAGCGCCTAAAGTTGAATTTTTAGGTGACGGTATGAGCCAAGAGGAGCATGCCAATGTCGTCATGCAAGTCAAAGAAGACATCATCGCTGGGCGTATTTTTCAGTGTGAGGTTGGGTTTAAATCTAAATACAGTATTGCCGGTGACAAAATGCCGATTTATGAAAAGCTGCGTGCCGTTAACCCATCACCGCATATGTATTTTATGAAATTTGCGCAGCAGTGCATCATTGGTGCTTCTCCTGAGCTGTTATTCCGCTTGCGTCAAGGTGAAATGGAAACCTATCCGCTAGCAGGGACTGCCAAGCGCGGTGCAGATGTAATCGAAGATCGTAAGCTTGCCCGCGCCTTGCTCAACGATGACAAAGAGATTGCCGAGCATAATATGTTGGTCGATTTGCATCGCAATGATATTGGCCGTGTGGCACGATTTGGTACGGTAAAAGTACGTAGTTTGATGGATATTAAACGCTTCTCTCACGTACAGCATATCTCTTCTGAAATCGTTGGTATCCTGCATCCTAACGAAGACATGTTTAGTGCGCTTGCCAGCAACTTCCCTGCTGGTACGCTATCAGGCGCACCTAAAGTAGAAGCCATTAAGGTGATCAATGAGCTAGAGCCAGATGGTCGCGGTGCTTATGGCGGTGCATTAGGCTCGTTCAATTTTAATGGTGATTGTATCTTTGCCATTCCTATTCGTAGCCTGTTTATCAGCGGCGAGTCAGCCTACGCGCAAACGTGCGGCGGCAATGTCTATGACTCAAACCCAGCAGATGAATACTTAGAGATTCAGCGTAAACTGTCGGCGATGAAAGTCGTGTTAGATAGCTTTATGCAATCATAATTGCTACCAGGAGTACTGCATACATTGACCATATTTTACCTAGCACTATTTTTATAAAAGAGTTTATGACCCATGAATGTTTTAATTATCGATAACTACGACTCGTTTACCTTTAATCTTTACCAGTATGTGGGCGAGATTTTGCAAACCTTAGACAGTGATGAAGAAGCCAGCGTCATCGTTAAACGCAATAACGAAATAACCTTAGCAGATGTGCAAGCAATGAATCTTGATAGAATTATCATTTCACCTGGTCCTGGCTCCCCTGATGATCCAGCGTACTTTGGTATCTGTAGCGAGGTCATTGAGACACTGGGCAAAACTGTGCCGCTATTAGGTGTCTGCTTGGGTATGCAAGGCATTGCTCATGTGTTTGGTGGTGACGTGGTACGCGCCAGTGTGCCGATGCATGGCAAGGTCTCATCAATTCGCCATGATAATTCAGGTATCTATCAAGGCTTACCACAAGAGCTTGAGATCATGCGCTATCACTCACTGGTGGTAAAAGCCGACACCATCCCAAGCTGTCTGACAATTACCTCGGTAGTCGCTAATGACAACCGTGCTGAATTGAGCTTTGCTGAGTCAGCATTGACTGGTGATGAGATTATGGGACTGGCGCACAAAGAGTACCCAATCCAAGGCGTACAGTTTCATCCTGAGTCGTTTGCCACTGAAGGTGCTAAGCGTTTGCTGAGTAACTTTTTATTGCAGGTGTAAACCTATATGTCCGTCTCCATGTCTAGCTCAAGCCTAAATACATCCAGCTTACTCGGACGTACTGCGTTGCTCTTGAGCTTAACGCTAATGACATCTGTCAGTTCGGCTGTAGCTCCTGTACAGGCAAACTTTACAATGGGCATGGACATCCAAGGTCAACGTCTTAACCTTTATGAGAGCTGTGCAGAAGGAAGCGTTACTTGCAACAATATGCTGCTAGTCGCTCCCGATTTAGGACGACTATTACAGACAACACCAGAACCCAGTAAGTCGCCCTATGCTGTCAAATACTACTCTGCGCAAACCAAGCATAGTTTATGTAAAGATGGCGCGACCCCGTGTCGATTTCAGGGTTATACCTTTGAAGGCGAAGATTTTGATGGGTTTATAGATACCTCGAACCATGAGATATCTATAACAAGTAAATGGACAGTCGATACCTATAGTGCCACCTACAAAGAAAATGCGACTTATCTGCCATTAGCATCACAAGCTGCTCTGATTGATCAGATATATAACACGTCTGATAAAGCATTGAATGAAAGCTACAGAGTAACGCGAAATGAATTCAGACGCTTGTACGGTGAGGATATGGCGGCTGATCTTAAAAAAGAGCAGACTCAGTGGATAAAACAGCGCTCAAAAAATTGTGGAGCTGATACGGATCATCTACCAAGAACCCAAGTGGAAAAAGTGTGCTTTGTTCAGCGAAATGCTCTCCGAGAGCAAACATTCTTTTTATGGATTGATTAACAAAGACTATAGAAGTAAAAAATGGTGCGAACACAAATATGATATGAGTTAATGATTCGATATTGTTTAAGTTATTTAGCAAACGCTAGCCATTTTTTAGCCATTTTTTAGCCATTTTTTAGCCATTGGAATAGCTATTGGAATAGCTATTGATTGAATTTAGCACACGACCTAGTAGCCACTTATTATCTTTTAGTGATAGACTCAAAAGAATAAACAAAAGACAGCCTTTAATCAGGTTGTCTTTTCTTATTTCAGTATTGCTTGGAGAGATTGTATCAATAGCAATCTTACAACACTTTGTGTCACTTAGCTCGTAAGAAGAAAACAGTATGGCAAACATCGACAACGGAATGGCGACCCACTCGCATCAATCATGGCTAGGCACCATTCAAATCATTACGGCTGCTATTTGCTGGGGCACGTTGGGTATATTCTCGACTTACCTAAACCAAATTGGATTTAGTGGATGGCAAGTAACGATATTACGTATCGTCACGGCGGCCTTTATCATTTTAGCCATGCTACCAAAACTGTGGCCACACCTTATCAAATTACAGCCAAAACAATGGCTCGGACTGGCGATGCAGTCGTTGATAGGTGTCCTTGGCATGTCGGTCTGCTATTTTTTTGCGGTCAGCTACGTTGGTGCTGGCCCTACCGTGGCCTTACTCTATACCGCGCCCGTATTTAGCTTATTGTTCTCAAAATTCTTACTGAGCGAGTCCATCACTCGTAAATCAGTGTTGCTAGCACTAATGGCGGTGTTTGGCGTTGGCTTAACGATGCTAGGTGAGCAAGCAAAAGTTAACTGGGGAATTTTACTCGGTCTATCAGCAGGGATGTGTTATTCGTTATATGGCGTATTGGGCAAGCGCGCGATGCATTACGCTCACCCTGCCCCTTTGGTGTTTTTCACTTCCATTATCATTAGTGCTGGCGTACTACTGCTCTTGCCTGAGACCTATAACACTTATGAGCAGCTATTAGATCTCCCTTTAATGACTTGGGGCTATGTTTTGGGATTGTCATTATTGGGGACCGTCGTGCCATTTGGGCTATATATGAAGGCATTAGAGAAACTGCCTGCCACTCGTGCATCGGTATTTACGATTTTTGAGCCATTGACTGCTATCGCCCTTGCAATGTTATTACTACATCAATCTTTGTCTTGGATTCAGTATTTGGGCGTGGCGCTTATCTTACTGGCGGCTTTATTAAATGCTGTATTAAATGGTACTGCTACTCGCGTACCTCGCTGGTTAAAGCAACGACAAAAGACTTAGTCTTACTATCTATTCATTTGAAATACGTCCTATTTATTGCGATAAAAAAAGCCCCAACCATTACATCATGATTGGGGCTTTTTTTATCGCTTACGCAAAAACAAACGTTTTTACTGCTCAATACGTTGCAGAAATGCCTGCGTACGAGGATGCTTTGAATCTTCAAACAGCTGCTTGGCACTGCCTTCTTCAACCACATGACCATCCTCAATCAGTACAACATGATCGGCAACGTCGCGGGCAAAGTTGATTTCGTGAGTCACTACGACCATCGTCCAACCTTCAGAGGCGAGCTGCTTCATTGTCTCTAGCACATCCTGTACCAACTCTGGATCAAGTGCAGAGGTTGGCTCATCAAACAGTAATAATGACGGCTCAATAGCAAGCGCACGGGCAATACCAATACGCTGCTGCTGACCACCAGATAACTGGAACGGATAGAGATCCGCTTTGTCCGACAGTCCAATTTTTTCAAGTAGTACCAATGCCTGCTCACGGGCTTGCGCTTTGCTTTGCCCCTGTACTACCGTAGGCCCAAGCATCAAGTTTTCAATGGCTGTCTTATGTGGGAACAAATTATAAGACTGAAATACCATACCTGATTTACGCTGTAAGGCTAGTAGCGTTTTTTTGCTTGGCTTAGTCGCAAAGTCGACGCTCAAGCTATCGTCATCAAAAGCAATCACACCTTGATCAGGAATCTCTAGCGCATTTAAACAACGCAAAAAGGTGGTTTTACCCGATCCTGAAGGTCCTAATATTACGACCACTTTGCCTTTATTGATAGTCAAGTCGATGCCTTTTAGCACCTGATTGCCACCAAAGGCTTTATGAATATTAGTGACTTTGATCATAAAAATTCCTGTTGTACTGGTCTTTATTTGCGACTGTTTATTCTTGCGTGCTTGTTCTTAAGCGCTTGTATGACTAATGGCTACGGAGCTAATAAAATCTGGCTAATAATTATCCAACCATCAATTATTTTGCCACATAGCGATCTAGTCTAGTTTCAAGCTTGCCTTGGATAAAGGTCAAGAACAGACAAATACCCCAGTAGATAATCGCGGCTTCGGTATAGACCAACATAAACTCATAGTTACGAGCTGTGATAATCTGCGCTTGTTTGAATAGCTCAGTGACCAGTACCAATGAAGCAAGTGAGGTATCTTTTACCAGACTGATAAAGGTATTGGACAACGGCGGCACCGACACTCGAAGCGCCTGCGGTAAAATCACATGACGAAACGTCTGTAGATACGTCAAACCAACCGTCGAGCCTGCTTCCCACTGCCCTTTTGGTATCGATAAAATCGAAGCACGCACTGTCTCCGATGCATACGCACCGATGTTCAATGAGAATGCAATAATCGCTGAGGGAAAGGGGTCAAGCTTCACCCCAACACTTGGCAGACCATAGAAAATAATAAACAGCTGAACCAGCATCGGTGTACCGCGAATGGCGGACACATAGACGCGAGCGAGCCGATAGATGATTTCATGGAACCAAGTGGCACGCGGAATGATACGAATCAATGCCACTGTCAGTGCAATGGCCATACCAATCGCAAATGAGATCAATGCCAGCGGTATCGAATAATAGATACCGCCTTTGAGCATTGGCCAAAACGACGATATGACAATCTTCGCTCGATCAGGACTCATAAATGGCAATACAGCCAATAAGTCCGCGAACCATGATGTAGACATTACAGAAGCTGACATGATAGAAACTGACATTATTTTTGTTGACTTATATCAGCACCAAAGAACTGTTCGCTAAGCTTGGTGAGTGTGCCTTCAGCCGCCAATTCAGCCATCGCTTCATCTAATTTAGCTACGACTTCATCATCACCTTTGATAAGCACTAGGCCTGAACCAGTTTGTTCACTTGCAGGGGCTGTCAGTTTAATCTCAAGATCAGAATCTGGGAATTTCTTGAGATAATCCAATACCGCTAGATTGTCATTCATCGTAAAATCAGCACGATCCTGCTTCACTAACTGAATCGCTTGCGCCATACCATCGACAGGAACGATCTCTGCGCCATAACGCTCTGCAAGCTCACCATAGTTACTGCTAAGTGATTGCGCAGTACGTAGGCCTTTTAGACCTTCCCACGAGCTATAACGGTTGTCATCAGTAGGTGCCAATACAACCGCACCTGACCAGCTATAAGCCATTGCTTTGTCATACTTTGCTTGACGCTCAGGCGTGGTCAAACTAACTTGGTTAGCCACCATATCAAAACGTTTTGAATCCAAACCAGCCAACATCGCATCCCATTGAGTTTCTTTAAACTCAATGTCTACGCCCAGTTTATCCGCTACTGCACGCGTTACTTCAACATCATAACCCGTTAGTTTGCCACTCTCATCATGGTACGTGAACGGAGGATAAGTACCCTCTGTACCGACGTTGATGGTGCCGCCGTTGTTGATACGTTGTAGCAAATCAGAACCGCCTGTTGCAGCGCTGTCAGTTGCACTGGTATCGGCTTCGTTGGTAGTAGATTGACCACAAGCGGCAAGGAACATAGTACTGGCGGCAAGGGCTAAGAGAGTACGACGTTTCATAAGACGTCCTTATATGAGTAAATGAATAAAGTAAAAACGAATAATGCTAATGAAATATACGGTGCTAATAAATAGGGCAAGCCGACATAGAAGAACAATATAAGCTCCTCTATGATATTCGGCTTTGGTTGCCCGATTTGAGGCTATTTGGCTATTTTTCAATACTGTTTCTATATTATATTTTAATTTTTAACGATTGTTCAAATATTCTGACGAGTTTAATTAGCACGAATCGCTATCTTATTAAATAGCAGCTTATGGATATAGTATCTCACTTTAGACAGAAAAACGTACACAATCAGTGAGTATACGTAAGCTATAGTCAGTTCAATATAATTTCGATACAAGGAAACCGAGTGCAAGTTATGCATTAGTATGCTTAGCGAGGATGACGATGTAGCGGATTTATATAGGCTTGACTATATCTGCTATAACTCGCCAGAAAACTGGTAGCGATCACCCGCATGCCACATCTTTACAAAGGTCACGACCTGACCAGCCGAATAGGTCTGCCGACGCAGCACAAGCGTTGGTGACTGCGGCGCAATTTGCAAAAACTCAGCAATTTCATCAGGAGCTGCCAATGCTCGAATGGTATAGCTGCCACTCTCTAGAGGGCTTTTGGCAATCAAGTAATCACTGGTATTGACCACACTAAAATCCTGGTCGATAAACTTCGGCACTTTTTTAGCATCGACCCAGCGTTCTTCAAACTGTATGGGCTGACCATCAGCAAAGTGAATGATTTTTACTTCATACAGGACAGCTTCATCACTAGCATCTTTCTGAGCGCTTGTATTAGCAGGCACAGACTTTTCATCAATACCAAACTTACGACGCAATTCATCATCGAGCATAGCAGCAGTAACGGCGCGTTTGCTCACGACCTGTGCCTCATAATCACGATTGGCAGACTTTAAATCCTGTGCGATATTGCGCACTTCTACAAAGGTATGATTGAACTGCTGCTGCGCGACAAACGTGCCCGATCCTTGCCGACGCTCTAGTACCCGCTCCTCGCTCAGCTCTTTTAGCGCACGGTTGACCGTCATTCGTGACACACCGAACTCTTCAGCCAATGCCATTTCTGTCGAAATCGCGTTGCCTGCTTGCCACTTACCAGAATGAATATTGTCTAGTATGGCGTTTTTTATGCGTTGATACGCCGGAATTGTCTTTGTCATATCCGCCTTTGACCGTCAGTTTTGCTAATAGGAATGACCACATAATATCACGAGACCACTGTGCAAGCCTTAGTCAAAATGTCTGAGCGTTCAGTATTGACTAGGGCGCTTTTCAACTCACTCGATGTTATCTAAATCGGCTAAGTGAATAACAAAAATAATCAGCTCACGAAAAAAAACCTTGCATGAAAAAAGTATCTTTGATAATTTGTATATACAACTTTACAGCGGTGCTAGAAAATTTGTTTTATCGATTCGATATTTTTATGAATTTAGATGAATGCTTAGTAGATAAATACCTAGACTGACTGTAAGACACTTACTTTAATGACTTTATCGCCCTATTCGCTATCACAAGGATATGATCATGACTACTGACAACGGAACCAACAAAGAGACTAAGCTGACTCGCCGTGATGAGAGCCGTAATATCGCTGCGCCTACTGGCTCTACGCTACATTGCAAAAGCTGGCTGACTGAAGCCCCTTATCGCATGCTGCAAAACAATCTGCATCCTGATGTGGCCGAAAACCCAAAAAGCCTGGTCGTCTACGGTGGTATTGGGCGCGCAGCCCGTAATTGGGAAAGCTATGATCAAATCTTAGAGTCATTAAAAGAGTTAGAAGATGATGAGACGTTGCTAGTACAGTCTGGTAAACCAGTAGGCGTGTTTCAAACACATGAAAATGCACCGCGCGTATTGATTGCCAATTCCAACCTAGTACCGCGCTGGGCCACATGGGAGCACTTCAACGAATTGGATCGCAAAGACCTGTTTATGTACGGTCAGATGACTGCAGGTAGCTGGATTTATATCGGTACGCAAGGCATCGTCCAAGGTACGTATGAGACTTTTGTGGAAGCGGGTCGTCAGCATTATGACGGTAGCTGGGCGGGTCGTTGGATTTTGACCGCGGGTCTGGGCGGTATGGGCGGCGCGCAGCCACTAGCCGCAACTTTTGCGGGTGCAACGTCATTGAATATCGAGTGTCAGCAGTCTAGTATCGATTTCCGTTTGCGCACGGGTTATGTCGATAAGCAAGCAGATGATCTTGACCATGCTTATGAGTTAATCAAACAACATACCGATGCTGGCGAAGCTGTCTCTATCGCCCTACTTGGCAATGCCGCAGACATCTTGCCTGAGATGGTCAAGCGTGCTAATGCGGGTGGCATGAAGCCTGATTTGGTCACCGATCAGACCTCAGCACATGACTTAATCAATGGCTATTTGCCAAGCGGCTGGACGGTAGAGGAATGGAGAGCCGCCCAAGAAGATCCAGAGCAACACGCAGCACTGACCAAAGCCGCTGCTCAGTCTTGTGCCGTACACGTCCAAGCAATTTTAGATCTACAAGCGATGGATATCCCAGCGACTGATTACGGTAATAACATCCGTCAGGTGGCTTTTGATGAAGGGGTCAAAGATGCTTTTAACTTCCCAGGTTTTGTCCCTGCTTATATTCGTCCGCTATTTTGCCAAGGTAAAGGCCCATTCCGCTGGGTAGCGTTATCAGGTGATCCAGAAGATATCTATAAGACTGATCAAAAAATTAAAGAGCTATTCCCTGAAAACAAACATATTCATCGCTGGTTAGATATGGCAAAGGAACGTATTCAATTCCAAGGCTTGCCTGCTCGTATATGCTGGCTAGGTCTTGGTGAGCGTGACAAAGCAGGTTTGGCATTTAATGAAATGGTCAAAAACGGTGAATTAAAAGGCCCGATCGTCATAGGTCGTGATCACTTAGACACAGGCTCTGTCGCCAGTCCAAACCGCGAAACAGAGAGCATGAAAGATGGCTCAGATGCGGTCTCTGATTGGGCACTATTGAACGGTATGCTGAACGTGGCTGGCGGCGCGACGTGGGTATCACTACATCATGGCGGCGGTGTCGGCATGGGCTATTCGCAGCACTCAGGTATGGTCATCGTAGCGGATGGCACTGACACCGCGGCCAAACGCTTATCGCGAGTACTTGTCAATGATTGCGGCTCAGGCGTCATGCGTCATGCAGATGCAGGTTATGAGTTGGCGATTAAAACAGCGAAAGACTATGGTCTAAATCTGCCAATGATCAAATAGTTTGTCCCTTGTTCTTATACGCTGTAGATGGGTATAAGGACATAATCGGCGTTTTATCAAGGAGGATAATATGATTGAGCAAAATACGACATCTAGTCTGAACGATGAAAATACAACGACATCATCGAAGAAACTACTATCAACCCCTATTGCATTAATACAGCTTATCGTATTCAGTGCGATCGGTTTGGTGATGTTTTTTGTGCCATTTACCATTGGCGAGAAAAGCACGATTTTGTTCGATCATGGCGCGACCTATCTGGTGACTCAGCAGCATACCTTGTCCGTGACATTACTATTTCTACTCATAATCTATGGTGTGAGTAAGCCGTTTATCGATGGCTCATGGCGTAAAAATATCACTCACATGATTATGACGACTTTCAAGATCATCGGCCTGATATTGGCAGTGATGTATGTGGCTGACATAGCGCCTGCCTTTATGATGGAAAAGGACATGCTGCCGTTTCTGTTTGAAAAACTGGCCTTACCAGTCGGTATGATTGTACCGATTGGGGCATTGATATTGGCATTCTTGGTTGGTTTTGGCTTACTAGAAATGGTTGGTGTGCTCATGCAGCCGATTATGAAACCTATTTGGAAAACCCCAGGCTCATCAGCGATTGATGCCGTTGCTTCCTTTGTCGGTAGTTACTCTATTGGTTTGCTCATCACCAATCGCGTGTATTTACAAAAGCAATATTCAGCGCGTGAAGCCATTATCATTGCGACTGGGTTTTCGACCGTATCAGCGGCATTTATGGTCATTGTTGCCAAAACGCTTGGATTGATGGAGTTTTGGAATGTGTTCTTTTGGTCTACGCTAGTGATTACCTTTATTGTCACTGCGATTACAGCTCGTATTCCACCTATCAGTCTCTTTGATGATCATGTCGAACGTCCCGCTTTAGATCATAAACGTGGTACACGGTTAGCAGCAGCATTTGATTTAGGCTTGTCTACTTCGCGCCGTGCCACTGACCTCAAACAAATCTTATGGTCTAATTTTCGCGACGGTCTAACGATGGCCGCTGCTATCGTGCCATCTATCATCGCGGTCGGCTTAACAGGATTGCTATTAGCAAAATATACGCCAGTTTTCGATGCCTTGGGCTTGCTTCTTTATCCCTTTACATGGCTTGGCGGCCTACCAGAACCGCTTGTCGCTGCCAAAGGCATGTCAGCGGGATTGGCTGAGATGTTCTTGCCAGCATTACTACTAAGTGAGGCAGATATTCTGACACGCTATGTCGCAGGGGTCATTTCCATTAGCAGTGTGCTGTTCTTCTCAGCCATGATTCCATGCGTGCTTGCCACTGAAATTCCTATCTCTGTTGGCAAAATGGTCATCATTTGGTTCGAGCGCGTGGTAATCAGTATTTTATTGGCTGCAGCATTCGGACAACTGGCCATGTACTTCAACTGGATTGGCTAAAAAATTCAAACCCGATAATAGCTATTGCGTTGATTAAAAAACACTTCAACAATTTAATTTTAATAAAGATACGAAACAAAAATAATATAACCCATATAGTCGATTCAATTTAAAAATAGTACAAGGCAACCGAGTGTAGATGTATATGTGATACTTCAAGCGAGGTTAACGCTGTAATACTTTTATAGTGGAATGACTATATGACTTACAACCCTAGGATTACCCCTATGAACGACATCAAACAACTAACCCTACACCCTCGCCAGCTTAGCTTTAAAATGCTACGTGATATCTATGAGCAACCTGTCATATTGACATTGCCTGAGAGTGCTTATGCCGCAATAGATGCCTCACACGAAGATGTGCGCACCATCATTGCGCGAGACAAAAGCGCTTATGGTATTAATACGGGTTTTGGCCTGTTAGCAAAGACGCGTATCAGTGACGACCAACTTGAGCTACTTCAACGCAACCTGATCGTTTCTCACTCAGTGGGCACTGGTGAAGCGTTGCCAGACAGCGTGGTACGACTGATTATGGTCATGAAAGTGGCCAGCCTAGCACAAGGTGTCTCTGGTGTACGTCGCGAGGTGGTAGATAGTTTACTGGCCTTAATTAACAATCAAATCACGCCAAATATCCCAGCCAAAGGTTCAGTTGGCGCATCTGGTGACTTAGCGCCATTATCACATATGACGCTGGCGATGATGGGTGAAGGTGATGTGTTTGTCGCTGGCGAAAAAGTACCTGCTGCTGATGCCCTAGCACAGCATGGACTTGAGCCTATTACTCTTGCAGCCAAAGAAGGCCTTGCACTTATCAACGGTACGCAGGTATCAACCGCGCTAGCTTTACGGGGTTATTTCTTAGCGCGTGATTTACTTGAGACTGCGACCATTGTCGGCTCGATGTCGATTGATGCGGCAAAAGGCTCGGATTCGCCATTTGATGCGCGTATTCACGAAGTACGTGGCCATCATGGTCAAATCGAAATCGCCAAAGCACACCGTCAGCTAATCAAAGGCAGTGCTATTCGTGCCTCACATGACGGCGAGCAAGACGATAGAGTGCAAGATCCTTACTGCCTGCGTTGTCAGCCGCAGGTCATGGGTGCCTGCCTTGATATCATCAACCAAGCAGGTAAAACCTTATTAATCGAATCCAATGCCGTAACTGACAATCCACTTATCTTTAATAACGAAGATGGGCCCGTCGCCATATCAGGTGGTAACTTCCATGCTGAGCCAGTCGCTTTTGCCGCGGATATTTTAGCCTTGGCAATCGCTGAGATTGGCTCTATGTCTGAGCGCCGTGTCGCCTTGCTGATCGATGCGACGCTATCAGGTGGTCTGCCGCCATTCTTGGTTGATAATGCTGGAGTCAACTCAGGATTTATGATTGCTCATGTGACCGCCGCCGCACTGGCCTCAGAGAACAAATCTATCGCCCATCCTGGTAGCGTCGATAGTATCCCGACTTCTGCCAACCAAGAAGATCATGTCTCAATGGCGACCTATTGCGCACGCCGCCTATACGAGATGGCACAAAACACCGCCACTATCATCGGTATTGAGCTATTAGCTGCTGGTCAAGGTATCGACTTCCATCTAGGACTCGAGACATCAGAGCCTCTGTCAGTAGCGCATCAAAAGCTACGCGAGCAAGTCACTTTCTATGATAAAGATCGCTACCTAGCCCCTGATATTGAAGCGGCCAAGCAGTTGGTATTAGATGGTACGCTTGCTGAACATTGGCAAGAACTACGCAGCGATTGGTACGAGTCTAAATAAAGATCAATAAGCGGAGAGCAGCGATGACCATAGCGAGAACACCAATGACTACCACACGCATTAGCCATACACCTGCTGATATGACCCAGTGGACAGGACGTGCAGAGCCGTTTGAGACTGCACGCGCCCGCTATTGGTATCAGCTTGCTCAGCCTTATGAGAATCAAAATATTGGGCTAATTGGCTTTGCCTGTGATCAAGGCGTCAGACGCAATCAAGGCCGCGTGGGTGCTAGAGCTGCCCCACCATTGATTCGTCGAGCTTTTGCTACGCTGCCAGTCATCGCTGATTTACAACGACGTTTTGATGGTCAATTATCAACTTTATTGGGTGATGCTGGCGACATTCATTGTAATGATAATGATAGCTTTGCCGAGAGCACTCTTGAGCAAGCTCAGATCAAATATGCTGATGCAGTGAGTACAATCGTCAAGCAAGGTGGATTACCCGTCGGGCTTGGCGGTGGTCATGCCATCGCTTATGGTAGTTTTTTGGGATTATGGCAGGCCTTAGAAAATACTAGCGAAACAACTATCAGCATAAACACAGCGCCTACTATTGGGATTATTAATTTTGATGCTCATCTTGATATTCGTCAGTCGGATGTAGCGACTTCTGGGACACCATTTCGCCAAATTGCTGAGCACCTTGATGCACACGATCAGCCTTTTCACTATTGCTGTATCGGCGTCAGTCGATTCTCTAATACGGCGGCGCTTTTCGATCGTGCCGAGCAATTGGGCGTACAGGTCATTAGTGATGAAGACTGTCATTATCAGCCTTGGGATACACTTGCTGAGCGGGTCAAAAGCTTTATAGATCAGGTCGATATCGTGTATCTGACCATCGATATGGACTGCTTACCATCTAGTGTTGTGCCGGGTGTAAGCGCACCTGCCGCCTTTGGTATTGAGCTGGGTTTCGTTGAGCGCATGGTAAAAACCATCATGGCATCAGGCAAAGTAAAAATGGCAGATATTGCTGAGATTAATCCTACTTTTGATATTGACAGTCGTAGCTGCAAAGTCGCTGCTCGCTTACTAGCGACTATTGTAGAGCAGCATTTAATTATCACTTAAACACATTAGCCTCCCAATAATTTAGGAGCATATTATGAATAAATCAAAGAACTCCGTATTGAAAAACCCTATAGAACAGATGCTAGACGAATCTACTATGACATCATTTGACCATGTCATTATCAATGCCAATATCGCCACCTTTTCAACGCAATACGGGTTTGATATTTATGTCGATAATCAAGCTGATAGTAACCCATATGGTCAGTTGCATAATGCGGCTATCGGTATTAAAAACGGCAAAATCGCTTGGATTGGCACAAAGGATCAAGTCACTGCTCATTTGCCTAAATATCAAGATAGCCAAATCACAGATGTGGATGGTAAATGGATAACCCCAGGGCTTATCGATTGTCATACGCACATTGTCTATGGTGGCAACCGCAGCAATGAATTCGAAGCGCGTTTGCAAGGGGCCAGTTACCAAGACATCGCTGCACAAGGCGGCGGTATTGTCGCGACCGTGAGCGCGACTCGCGCGGCCAGTATTGAATCGCTATTCACACAGAGTGAGAAACGTTTAGTCGCGCTGATGAAAGAAGGCGTTACCAGTATCGAAATTAAATCTGGTTATGGCTTGGACTTAGACACTGAACGCAAAATGCTCACGGTCGCTCGCCAGCTTGGTGAAAAATACGACATCCATGTAAGTACCACGTATTTGGCGGCTCATGCCTTGCCACCTGAGTATAAAAATCGTGCAGATGACTATATTGAGCAAGTTTGCGAGTGGCTGCCAATTCTGTATGCAGAAGGTTTAGTCAATGCAGTCGATGGGTTTTGTGAAAACATCGCCTTTAGGACAGAGCAAATCAGACGAGTGTTTGAAGTGGCTCGCTTATTGGATCTACCAGTGAAACTACATTCTGAGCAGCTGTCTGATATAGGTGGTAGTGCGTTGGTTGCTGAATATAAAGGCCTATCGAGCGATCATCTAGAGCATTTGTCAGAAGAAAACATCAAAAAAATGGCCGCTAGCAACACGGTTGCCGTGATATTGCCAGGGGCTTTTTATACGCTGCGTGACACTAAGTTGCCACCGATTGAGGCTTTGCGCAAACACAAAGTTCCTATGGCCATTTCAACTGACTGTAACCCCGGCACCTCACCGTTGACGTCGCTTTTATTGACGATGAATATGGGCTGCACACTGTTTTACCTCACGCCTGAAGAAGTACTGGCAGGCTCGACTATTTATGCAGCACAAGCGTTAGGACTACCTAACAAAGGCAGAATAGAAGTGGGCTGCGATGCTGATTTAGCGCTATGGGATATCGCTCGTCCTGCTGACTTGGCCTATCAGATGGGACTAAATCCTATTCAAGGGATTATGGTTCAAGGACAATGGCGCGAGACAATATAGTCAATATACTTTCATTCATTGCAATCAAAAAAGCCTCAATCATTTAATGACTGAGGCTTTTTTAATAACAATGTTGCAAATTTTATGAAATTGAAGAAAAAAAACTTCATAACCTCACTTTAAATAGGGATTTACTATATCAATATTATTAGTAAGGATTTATAATACCCTTTTTTAAACAGGGTTATTTTTGGCTAACTATAGTTCATAAATAAAAATTAACAAACAGTATAGAGAAAGCGATATGCGTACAGATTCATTTCAGCAGATATTGGAAGACTTAAACAGTTCATCAGCAGATGTTGAAGCATCTGCGCTAATCTCTAACGATGGTCTTATGATTGCTTCAGCTCTACCAACCGGTGTGGATGAAGACCGTGTGGGTGCTATGTCAGCCGCATTATTATCGTTGGGTGATCGTGCAGGTCGTGAGTTGGCGCGTGGTAGTATCGATCGTATTATGATTCAAGGCGAGAAAGGCTACGTCATCATGACCTCATCAGGCGATGAAGCAGTACTCACCATCATGGCAAAACCCAACGCCAAGCTTGGCTTGATATTCCTAGATATTAAGCGTGCCTCAGAAGCGTTGGCAAAGCTCATTTGATTAGCGGTTAACAAGTGAATTTAGGCTTTCAATAAGTACTATATCTATTCGCTTGTTAATCATTATGAATATTAATCATTATAAATATAACGACCAACGAAGGAGATGACCATGGGTTCTCCAATCCCTGATGCACACAAGCCCGATATGCCTGCTGAGCAAATCACGATGACCTATCATGATGGCACCTCACGAACTGTCTATGATACTGGTATAGAACGTCCCTACCCAGATGGCAAACTGATTGTCTCGCGCACTGATTTAGACGGCATACTGACACATGCCAATGATGCTTTTGTTGAGATTAGCGGCTACACGATTGATGAGTTAATTGGTCAACAGCACTACATTTTGCGCCATCCTGATATGCCAAAAGCCGCCTATAAAGACTTATGGAATACTGCTGAGTCTGGACAAAAATGGCATGGCTATGTCAAAAACTTATGCAAAGACGGCAGTCATTATTGGGTCTATGCCACTGTGGTGCCTAACGTGCGTCGCGGCGAAACCGTCGGCTACACCTCGGTACGACGCAAACCATCACGCAGCAAAATTGAAGCGGCGATGACTCAATATGCCCAAATGAAACAAGATGAGGAAGGCTAAGTCATGACGACACACAATATGTTAATCGCCCCTGATTTTTCGCCTGATCGCTTTGCTGGCTGGCACATGTTCAACACCTTGATTCAAAAACGTGCCAACTTAAACATGCATCTCAATATTCCTACCTCTCACGCTGAGCAAGAGCAAGTCATTGATGCTGGTGACATTCAAATCATTTATGCCAACCCTTTTGATGCAGCCACTCTCATCCGAGAGCAAGGCTATCGAGCCATTGCCCGACCTATCGGCAAATCTGATGAGATGGTTATTGCGGCAGCTGCCAATAGCACTATCAGCCGTTTGGAAGACATTCAAGCAGGTGCTACTGTCGCGATGGCCGACAACCGAGATGTTAAACTGATTGGCTTGCGCTTGCTAGAAGCCGTCGATATAGAAGCGTCTGATCTCAACTGGGAGGTGACTGAGACCTATCAAGCGGCTGCTCGTAAAGTCATCAAAGGTGAAGCCCAAGTCGCATTTTTCTTGGCAGAGATATTTCATAGCTTTTCACGTTTGACCAAGACTCAGCTATCAGTACTTATCGAAAGTGACTTGGCTGATATCAGTCATGTACTCCTTGTCAAAGAAGACTTTCCCGATGCACAAATCTTTCTAGAAGCCATCCTTAATTTGCACAACGATGACGATGGTAAAGAAGCATTGGCTGAACTTGGTATGCCTCAAGGATTTGAGCCGATGAGCGAAGAAGATGCCGAATTTATGATTGATTTGATGCAAACGTTATTGGATTAGTCGCTCAACCATTGTATTGATATCAAGCGCTATTTTGCGAGATGAAGTCATCGTTTGATTTACGACATCATTATCACTGAAGCAAGCACCGTCGTAATAATAGCGATGACAGGAGGGTATTATTATGTCTGATTCAGACCTGATCAAAGAAAATGAAAGAGTCGCGCACCGAGTATTTCGGTTTTACTCTCGTAAAGTATTTCTGGCACCCAATAACCGTCATTTTCATGAGCAGCGTATCAATGCAGCTTTGTTATTGACGGAGAAAGAACCGCTACAGGGTGCAGTGGCTGACTTTTTTTATGGTTGCTGGTTTGATATCCCATACGATGTAAACAACCTATTTACTCGTATCAAAGATCGTTTGTATCCTCATGTCCAGAAAGGCTTTCGCGATTGCATTGATAAAAAAAGATACATCCAGCGCAATAGTATGTTGGCCACTCGTTGGAGTGTGCTGATATCTCCTTCTCTCAATGAGCAAAAACAACGGCTGCGTATCAGCAGCGATGATGCCCGAGAAATCGCTAAAGACATCACCACTGAGCTGATGCAAGCACATGAGCACGAAGACTGGGGCACGATTGAGCAAATCGAAAATGAGTTTTTTGCCCATTGTACTGCGCGCAATGATCGTCTCGCATTTTCGCTGGTATGGTTCCGCTTGGGTAGAAGTGATTGGCAGTTCGATGCGCGCTGGGACAACTGCCAACAACATCTCGATCAAACTATAATCAAATCCATATAAATCCGCTACATCGTCATCCTCGCTAAGCATACTAATGTATAACTTACGCTCGATTTGCTTGTATCGAAATTATTTGAACTCAACGATATGAAGGCTTAATTTGTCACTTATTAATCACTTTTATCATAATGGTAGTTACTATGTCTTCTTACTTAAATGCTGATAAAACCTATCTAACTCTGACGCCAGCTGGTATTTTTGAGGCGTTTTCACAGAACGAACCGACTGATGAGCAGTTGGCATTACAGGATTTGCTGTCTTATGAGCAGACACTGCTCGCTGCTGACTGGCTTCAGCGTTATTCTGATGACTGGCTACAGAGTTTTATAGAACAAGGTTGGATTGAAAAGCTGTCACTGCTTTTACCAGCACCTAACTTGCCATTAGACCAGTTTTTGCCTTATGTTGTGGCGAGCTTATCTGGTAAACGCCGTGCCGCTATTGGATCTGATGAAGGGTTTTGTTTAGCGCGAGTGGGTTATAGTCAAGAAGAAGCGGACATGCTCAGTGTCGCCGCCGCTGATTTTTCAGGCTTTATGCTCCGCCAAAAGCAACGTGGGTGGGCAGTAGAGAGTCAGGCAATCTCGTTTTTTCAACAGGTCGACCTACTCATTCCTGAGACCAGCTTTGTATTTTTATGGATAGATAATGCAGGCTATGTCCTCATCATCGATGGCGAACCTCTGACCAATAGTCGTGCCTTTGTAGAGCTGGTATGGGCACTCAAAACCTCTGGATTGAGATTTCTTAACTAAGGAGGTTCCTTAACTGATTTAACTCGCTTAATTCATTTCGTTGCATCGTTTGATTTGATGCTCAAGCTCAATCTTTTACGCAAGCATAAGCAGTGCGCTTTATTCTAGCTAAGCACACTACTTATGCTTATATGAAACTTTTCGTACCATTCTTATCTATATCACTCTTTGATATCAGCCAACTGTACGCAGCAATAACAATACTCTCAGAATTAACAATAACTTGTCAGAATTTAGGTCATACTCTCCTCATACACTTAGGTATTTTCTTGCCACAACTTAAGTTGCCACAAATCTATAACCGTTCATACGTCTATACAGCTTCCAATATTTTAATTATCTTTCCCAACGTTGTACCCTACAGAAATCGGCAACCCTTGCCAAACCTTGCATTCTTGCTTATTTTTTAGGACAGTTTATGACTTCGCTGACCACTGTGCGCGTGCGTTATCAAACGATTGAAATTGGCAATACCGACATTCATATTTGCACTTTGCGTGACAATCAACAATTTAGCGACCCTGACGATGAAGCGTTAAATCTGGGCATTTGCTCTGCTTCTTGGCCGATGTTTGGGGTGATATGGCCGTCAAGCTTGGTGCTGGCCAATCATATGCTTGATTACGATATTGCAGGCAAACGTATTTTGGAAGTTGGCTGCGGTATGGCGCTCTCTAGTCTGCTACTGAGTCATAGACATGCGGACATCACAGCGACTGACTATCATCCAACGGTTGAGTATTTCCTTGATAGGAATACCACGCTGAATAATAACAAAGAGATTAATTTTGAGCGTTTAGATTGGGCAGAAGACAATAGCCATCTTGGCAAGTTTGATATGATTATCGGCAGTGACTTGCTCTATGAAGACCAACACATTGACATATTAGCCGAGTTCATTGACCGTCATGCTATGCCGACTTGCGAGGTCATCGTGGTCGATCCTGGTCGCGGTCGCAAAAACAAGCTAACCAACAAGATGACTGAGTTTGGCTTTAGTAGTAAGCATGTAAAACCTGAAAACACTACTTATCTAGACTTGCCATTTAAAGGGCATATTTTGACGTTTTCGCGAGATAATAGTAGCCAAACAGAGTAAAAGACAACCGTCAATGCAGCTAAGTGAACACAGTATCCTGCCACTGCTGCCGAGTGATTTTGTATAGCACATGCTCAGCAAGCCGATGATTGGGGTCAAGCATAGGGTGATAGAAGTTTTCTTGTGTATTGGTAATACCAAGGCGCTCCATAACCAATTGTGAGCGCTTATTGATAACGGCAGTAAAGGCAACGACTTCATCTAGTCCTAATGTATCGAATGCAAAATTTAATGAAGCCCTTGCCGCCTCTGTCGCATACCCTAATCCCCAATAGTCATTATGTAATCGCCAAGCAATCTCGACAGCAGGAGAAAACGGCATATCGGCATGCGCATGATTTAACCCAACCATACCGATAAAAGCATCTGTCTCTTTTAGACTCACCGCCCAAAAACCCCAACCATTATCCTCAATCAGTGACTGGCATTTTTTGGCGATAATATTACTCATGGAAGTAGTTAATAACTTAGGAAAGTATTCCATTACTTCAGGGTTAGCGTTCATCTCAGCGAATGGCATAAAGTCGCTCGCTTGCCACTGTCTAAGATACAGACGTTCGGTTTCTATCGTATTTATAATTTTATTCTCTCGCATTTCGTTGTTCAAAATGAATTAATCAGGCTAACTATCAAGCCAGCCTTTTTGTTTGGCATAGGCTAGCTGCTCCGGTGTGTCAATATCGTAGCTAAGCTGGTCATTATCGACCTCACCTATTTGATCAGCAGGCAACCCTTTAATTAGGTGACGAAGCCCTTTATCACCTGTCAGTTCTGACTGCCACTGTCTCAGCAATTTATAGTTAATTGCTAAAGGTAGACCGAGAATATCAGATACCGTTTCATCCAGATTTTGATGTTTTTCTACACGTTGCCAACTGTGATAGCGACTGGCCACTACCGTCTGCTCGCCCGCTAGCAAAGCGGTTAAATGTAGCTCATCTAACAATACTTGATCTACTCCCATGATAAGCACTCGACCGATTGAAGTCGATTCAAGAGTAACAATTGTCTCGATACCCATACGTAAACTATGCGCCATACCAGTATCAGCTTGTGAGTTCACCACTATTTGAACCGTTGGATATTGATTGGCCAACTCTGTCATCATACTAGCAATCAAATGATGATCATCAGGAATGACAACGACAATGGCTTGCGGAGTGGTGGTTAATGCCAGTCGAGTCATATAAGTAATCAACCGCTCACCATGTTTAACGAGTAGCTGCTTGGGTTGACCGAGACGCTGACTGAGGCCACTTGCTAAGATAATGACTGCATGGTTTTGGCTCTGCTGTTCAGTAATTTCTGTATGTTCAGCACCCTCTATAAATGCACGCTTACTCATACACCACTCTGGACAGTATTGGCATCCGTATCACTACTCACCGCTGAGATACTTGAAAAGTTATTTTGTGAACCACTTATTGAGGCGGTTTGATTGTGCATGACCGCATTAATCTCTGCCATGACGCCAAGTGCAAGTGCCTCAGGGCCATCTCCACCCAGCTTATAACCAATCGGATAATGTAATTTATGAATGCCCGCTTCTAACATAGTAGGATTGCTAATATTTATGCTAATCTCATTAATCAAGCGTTCGGTACGATAGCGTGGCCCTAACTGTCCTAAGTATTTATAATTGTCTGAATGCTCTAGTAATGTCGCTAGACGAGCGCGATCTTGACTCAAGCTGTGTGACATCAGAGCGACTGCTGCGTTGTTACTAAGCTTAAGCAAAGTCTCACTGTCATCTAAGGGTAGCGACATCACAGCGTCCGCTTGAGGAAAACGCATACGCGTCGCATATTGCGCGCGGCTATCTATAACTGTCACATGCCAATCTTGTAGCTTGGCCATTGTCACAAGCGGCATCACATCGTTGCCCGCCCCGCAAATTAATAGATGCAATTGTGGCTGCAGGCGTTGCACTAGCCATTCTGTTATTGCCTTACTTTTCTTCACCGTCATATATTCAGCATTTTTATCAGACAGTTTGTATTGTGCTAATTCTTCTACGGTATCGTAGAGTGCACTTGAAGGATTTATGTCCTCTTGTTCTGAAATACCTCCTAAACTGCGGCGCTCCTCTAGATTAATCCGCATACCGATTTGTAAATCATCACTGTTTTGCGATATAGGATCTTGATGCTGATAGTCATTAGCACGAATTAAAGTCGCTACACTAATCGGCTGCTGAGTACGGCGAACATTACTAATGATATCTAACAGCGGCTCAGCCGTTGCTAATCGCTCAAATAGTACATGCACTCGCCCATTACAGCCCAATCCAAAATTTAGCTCATCAAAGTCCCCGTCATCTAAATCGCTATCTGGCTCATCATATATATCAGAGTTAGTTGCCTTAATACCTGCTTGCGCTTGACCTTTGTCAGCATATTTAATGTCATCACCCGTCTGATAGATTTGCACATTGGCACCGTTACGTGTGAGCCAAAAGGCACGTTTGATAATATGCGGCTCCAAGCAACCACCACTAATCATTCCAACTGAGCGACCATCCTCACAGATAAGCATCATCGCGCCAGCACGGCGATATGCTGAGCCTTCAGTACGTACGACCGTTGCCAATACAGCATCAATACCTTGTTGCTTAGCTTTGATTGCCAGCTTAAGAATGTCAGAGACCTGATTCATAACACCTCTTATTTGGTAATTATTTTCTTGATAGTGACGAAATATACTGCTGACTGAGTTATAAAAACCCGCTCATTAAGCGGGTTCTTGTCATATACACAGCTTGCAAAAATTACTCTGGCATCTCGTAAAGCAGCTTATCAAGCGTAATAGGGAAATCGTAGACACGGACACCCACAGCATTATAAACAGCATTAGCAATTGCAGCAGCTGCTCCAGAAATAGCCGTCTCCCCAATACCTTTGATGTGCATTGGGTTGGTATACGGATCATCCTCTTCTACCAATATTACATCCAACTGCGGTACATCAGCATTGACTGGAACATGATACTCAGCAAGATCATGGTTACACATGCGTCCGTCACGCTTATCGTGAATGATTTCTTCCATTAACGCTGAACCAATACCAAACACCATGCCACCATAGCATTGTGAGGTCGCTGTTTTATGATTGAGAATACGACCAGCGGCAAAAGCACCTGTCATACGCTTCACTCGAATCTCACCAGTGACTTTGTGAACAGCTACTTCAGCGAAGTTCGCACCGAAAGAGGACTGACGATACTTTTTACCATTTTTACCTGGCTTTATTTGTCCTTTGGCACTGACTTTTTGCTCATCATAGCCTGCGACTACGTCAGCGAGCGCATACGACTCTGTATCCTCAAAATTGTATTTTTCTGATTCTGACAGCGTCTTTTCTTCTAATACATTCTCTGAAAATGAGACTCCTGTGGTTTCTGATATCTTATCGATAGTGCTATCTGCGAACGCTTGACCGTTCTCTTTGGCTGCCTCTACCGCTGTTAGGTCATGCTTGCCTACTTGCTTAATTTGACCATTGTCTAGCTGAATCGTATCAGGATACAGACCCACCTTTTCTGCTAGCATCTCACGCAGCTGCTCACAAGCAAGGTAGACACTACTACCTGCACTCGCAGCGCCCCAACTACCACCTGAGCCGGATGCAGGCGGTAAGGCACTATCGCCTAATTTCATCTCGATATGGTCAATGGGCAACCCTAATAAATCTGCAGCTACCTGAGAGAACACTGTATAAGAGCCAGTACCGATATCTGTCATATCAGTCTCAATAATAGCTTTGACACCCTGTGTTTTTGATTTGTCTACTTGTAAAGTCGCTCGCGCCTCAGACGGTTGCAACTGATTCCCGCGAGCTGAAGCAGCCATGCCAGTTCCTATCCACCAATCCCCTTCTAACTGACTAGCAGGTTTAGGATTTCGCTGACTCCAGCCGAACTGCTCAGCGCCCTGCTCCATACACGCAATCAGCTGCCGCGTCGAAAATGGAATGTCTTTACTAGGATCTTTCTCAGGTTCATTACGGCGACGCAGCTCAATAGGATCAATATCCAATTGTGAAGCCAGCTCATCTATCGCACATTCGACCGCAATCATACCAACAGCCTCGCCCGGTGCACGCATTGAGCCTGATAATACTTGGTTCATATCTACCATTTGATAATTTACACGGCGGTTTTTACCACTGTATAAATAATGCGTAGACAAAGCCGTTGGCTCAAAAAATGCTTCATCTGGTAAATTGCTAGAAACAGTGTCATGAATCAAAGTATCGATAACACCATTTTTATCACAGCCAATCGCAATTCGCTGACGAGTATTCGAGCGCCTGACTGTTGCTTCCATCACTTGAGGACGCGTCATGGTAATCAGTACTGGACGCTTAAGCTCTTTTGAGGCGATCGCAGCGGCAATAGATTCAGGTGCAATACCAAGCTTGCTACCAAAACCGCCACCAACATAATATGCGATTAGCTGAACTTGATCTTTGTTTAGATCTAGCGCATCCATCACTTGCTGCTTACAAGAAGCTAGCATTTGATTAGAAGTATAAAGTATCAGCTTATCTTCTTCCCAATGCGCCAACGTCGCATGTGGTTCCATCGCCGCACTGTTTTGACTTGGCGTATGATAAAAACGATCTAGTGTCACCTCAGCATCGGATAGACCTTGCTCTGGATCTCCTTGAACGTAGTTCTTATCCGAACCTTTTTGCTCATCGACTTCATGTGCGTTAGACAGCTCTTTAGTGAAATTCAATGCCGCTTGGTCAGTCTCATCTTTATAAGTAATTCTAAGAGCATTTGCTCCTTCAGTTGCGGCCTCGAATTTCTCAGCGATCACTACAGCTAGAGGTTGACCATGATAAAAAACCTCTGTTGCTCCCTGCTTCGGTGCTTTCTTCAAACCACCTTGTTGAGAGTTACGCAAAAAATGCTCAGGATCTGTAACCACTTTAATAATATCAGGGATGCCTTGGAGAGAGTCCGTATCAATACTCTCGACTTGACCCTTAGCGATGGTTGCACCGACTAAGACACCATATACTTGGTTCTCCAAATGTATTTCAGCACTATAATGCGCTTGACCACTAACCTTCAGCGAACCTTCAACACGGTTAATCGGCTTACCTACTAGCTTGCTCGCTGTAGTATCGAAAAGCGTCTCGACAGGTTCATCCATGGTCATTTTTTTGGTTGGTTCTGCCTTCGTAATTGATTCAATTAATGACATGATTGTGCTCCCTCGCCCGCTATTGCGCGCTGAATAACTTGTTTTAGTAAACGACGCGTCAACGGTATTTTAAAGTCATTTTGTCCATTACCTTTGGCATCATTCAATAACAGATCGGCAGCTTGTGAGATGACCTCACTATTACCATCAGTATCCGTCAATAGTGTTTCGACTGCTTCATTGCGCCATGGTTCAGTGCCAATACCGCCAAATGCCAAGCGTACTGTATTCAAGTTACCACTATCATCAACGTCTATGACTGCCGCACAAGATACAAGTGCAAATGCATAAGAGGCACGATCGCGTACCTTGTCATAAGTATGAATACCCTTAACTGGTGCAGGCAGTACAACATGAGTGATAAGCTCGCCTGCTTCCAAAACATTTTCAATATGCGGCGTATCTTTTGGTAAGCAATAAAAGTCTTTAACATTGATAGCGCGAGTTGAACCGTCAGCTTTGACTGTCTCTATCGTGGCATCCAGTAAGCGCATTGCTACTGCCATATCAGATGGATGCTGAGCAATGCAGGCATCGCTCGTGCCTAAAATTGCCAGTGTACGGTTTTCACCATTGATGGCAGGACAACCTGTGCCTGGTTCACGCTTGTTGCAGGCACTATCTGTCTGATAAAAATAATAGCAACGAGTGCGCTGTAAGAAATTACCGCCAGTCGTTGCTTTATTACGTAGCTGGCCAGTCGCTCCTGCCAAAATTGCTCGGGATAACACTGGATAATTTGCAATAACCTTAGGATGTGCCGCCAAATCACTATTGGTCACAAGCGTACCGATACGCAAACCACCGTCGGCAGTGGTTTCGACCTGTTCTAACGCTAAACGGGTAATATCAACCAATTTAATTGGCGTCTCAATCTCTAGCTTCATTAAGTCTAATAAGTTGGTACCGCCTGCGATAAAAGAAGCATCTTTGACATTGGCGGATATTGCGGCTTGCTCTGGTACATCAGCACGACTATATTCAAAGCGTTTCATAAGCGGCCTCCTGTCGTAGCATTTGATGTCTTATTATTTACTGAGGCTTTGCCAAGTTGCGCTTCACTAGGCGGCGGTGACCAAATCCCTGTAACACTTGAGTGTTGCTCAGCATTGTCAGTTGATTGAATAGTAGACTCTGATAATTGACTCTCAAGCACTTGTGAAATAGCTTTAATGATATTTGGATAAGCTGAACAACGACAGATATTACCGCTCATACGCTCAGCAATTTCTTGTACAAGGCGACCATTTGGATGTTGTAAATCTGTGCTCACATGACTTGGCCAATTTTGCTTTACCTCCTCTATCAATGCAGTCGCTGAGCAAATCTGACCTGGCGTGCAATATCCACACTGAAATGCGTCATTGTCTTTAAACGCTTGCTGCAATGCTGATAGTGAGTCTGGCATTCCGATACCTTCGATCGTTGTGATCTCATCACCATCATGCATGATGGCGAGTGTTAGACAAGAATTCACTCGTTGTCCATTGATGAGAATCGTACAAGCCCCACATTGGCCATGGTCACAGCCTTTTTTGGGGCCAGTGATCTGAAGATGTTGGCGACAGACATCGAGCAATGTCGTCCGAGCGTCAAGATTCTCGAGCTGGTAATTCTGCTTATTGATTGTTAACGTCAGTGTAGACATGCTGGCTTCTCGCTGGCAAATGAATATAGTAGAGTGACAAAACGCTTTAGAAATTAAACGTCTATAGATTTATTATGTCTTATCAAAAACGATATTTTGTTTTAACTTTGTAGGTATTCCAGTGTAGTTTTTAATCTAAAATCGCATTAGGGTATTAGTCCTGCTAACGACTGCTACTTTATTGAAAACTATTTTCGTTCCAATGTACTTTTATTTTTTTCATATAAAACTACGCTATAAACAATCCTCTATGGAGGAGTTGTACATGCCCTCAAGTATGTTGAAGATAGTTTATGCTTATTGTATATTTCTCTCTTTTTCTTATAGTGTGACAATGTCTCAACGATGATCACCTCTTTGTTAAAGCGAGAATCGGGCGGCCCTGCGTTAAAGCCATCTTCATGACGATAGCCAAGTGGGATAATTGCACCGGCTGTATAGCCCTTGTTACGTAAATCGAATTATTCATTCAGTACCCTTAGACCCACCCCTTCCATCAACAATCCGTCAATACCTAACATTGATTATTGATGTTTTCTTCGATTCTTACTTCTTAAATTTTCGTCTTTTTGACTGTTATCTCTTGGAGTATGGTTTCAGCGAAGCCATACTCCATAAAAATCTACTTTATGACCATGCCTGCTTGGTTAAGTATTCGTAGGTTCTGTTATGACTGAGTCAATGTATCGCAAAAATGCCTATCGTCTTCTTAATAATGATTACAATTACGCTACCGAATTAGTAACGCAGACTGCGCAGACTACATTGTAATCACTTAGTCATTCTCTTAGTATGAACTGACTTACTATCCAGCAACTAGGTACATCTGCTTGATTCCAACTAATATGCCACTATCCTATACATCTCAAATAAAACATACATAATAATACCCGTGAGGAAATATGAGCACATCAGAAAAACCACTCCGAATAGATATTGTCTCAGATGTCGTCTGCCCTTGGTGCGTCATCGGTTATCGCCAATTAGCAGCAGCACTTGAGCAAACTAACACCGCTCACACTATCCACTGGCATCCGTTTGAGCTAAACCCAAACATGCCAAGAGAAGGTCAAAACCTACGTGAGCACATTATTGAAAAGTACGGCTCTACGAAACAAGAATCAGATGCTAGTCGAGTCAGAATGACTGAAGCTGGACAGGAAGTTGGCTTTGAATTTAATTTCAATGATGATACACGTATGCATAACACCTTTAATTTGCATCAGCTGCTACATTTCGCTGATCAACAAGGCCGCATGCATGAGCTAAAGCAAGCCTTGTTTGCTGCGCATTTCACCAATAACAGAGATATCTCAGATATCAATGTGCTTGCCGATATTGCAGCAGAGACTGGGCTTGATCGTAGTGAGTCGCTAGCAGTGTTAGAAGGTCAATTCTTTGCGAAAGAAGTACGAGCAGAAGAGCAGCATTGGCAACAGCAAGGCATCCAAAGTGTACCAGCGATTATCTTTAATGAGCGTCATCTGGTCAGCGGCGCTCAAGGGGTCGAGAACTACATCAGTATCTTAGAGCAATTGGCCAACATGACTGAGTAAACCACTTGACGTTATAAAAATGTCATTCTATAAAAGGATACTTTATGTCTTCTGAACGCTTTCCCTCGATTATTGTGTTCGACGTCAACGAAACGTTGCTCGATATCGATACGCTAACTCCTTTATTCACCCGCGTCTTTGGCAAACAAAGAGTGCTGCGAGAATGGTTCGCTCAGCTGGTACTGTACTCGCAAACTATGACATTGTCCGGCCTCTATACGCCTTTTGGCGAGCTCGGGGTTGGTGCATTGCAAATGGTTGCTGATATCAGACAAGTGACTTTGACAGACGACGATATCAATGAGTTCAAAGAAAGAATGAGTGCGTTGCCGGCCCATTCTGATGCTGCACCAGCACTGACTCGTTTGCGTGACGCAGGGTTTCGACTCGTCACGCTGACTAACTCAGCAAGCAGTGCGTCTCCAACGCCATTAGAAAAAGCAGGTCTCAGTCAATTCTTTGAGCAGCATTTCAGTATTGAGACTGTTGGCAAATTCAAGCCAGCACCTGGTACCTACCAATTGGTGGCTGATACGCTAGCCGTTGATACGTCAGATTTATGCCTTGTCGCCTGTCATCTCTGGGATACCATAGGTGCGCAGGCAGCAGGTTGCCGCGGTGCATTTTTGACCCGTCCCTATAATGCAATGCTAAACGCGCCCAATGTACCAGTTCCAGATTTGACCGCATCAGATTTATCGACACTAGCGGATCTAATCATTAGCAAAAAAAGTGCTTGATACATTTAACCTTTAAGCTATGTCTGCAAATAACATTAAAAAAGGCTGCCTCGATATTGAAGCAGCCTTTTTATTTTTAATAAAGCATTTCTAAGACAATAACGTCGTTGCTGCTGTCATTGATTACTCTGAGAAATGTACAACCGTACGGATACTTTCGCCTTTGTGCATCAAGTCAAACGCTTCGTTGACGTCTTCTATCGGCATCGTATGAGTGATGAAGTCTTGTAAAGGAATCTCACCCGCTAGATAACGCTCGACATAACCTGGTAGCTCTGTGCGACCTTTTACCCCACCAAATGCGGAGCCTTTCCAGACTCGACCAGTCACTAACTGGAATGGACGGGTTGAGATTTCTTGTCCAGCACCAGCGACACCGATGATGACTGACTCGCCCCAACCTTTGTGGCAGCACTCTAGCGCTGAACGCATAACATCGACATTACCGATACATTCAAAAGAATAATCAACACCGCCATCGGTTAGCTCAACGATCACTTCTTGAATTGGTTTGTCGTAATCTTTCGGGTTAATACAGTCAGTTGCACCTAGTTTCTTGGCCAATTCAAACTTGCTTTCATTGATATCAATCGCGATGATACGGCTGGCTTTTGCCATGGCAGCACCAATCACTGCTGACAGTCCGATACCGCCCAGTCCAAAGATAGCCACTGTAGCGCCCTCTTCGACTTTTGCAGTATTCATGACCGCGCCCATACCAGTAGTCACACCGCAACCAAGCAAGCAAACTTCTTCTAATGGCGCTTCTTTATTGACTTTAGCCAAAGAAATCTCTGGTAAAACCGTGTACTCAGAAAAAGTCGAGCAACCCATATAATGGTAAATAGGCTCGCCGTCTTTATAAAAACGTGTAGTGCCATCTGGCATCAAACCCTTACCTTGAGTCTCGCGTACTGCCGAGCAAAGATTGGTTTTTCCTGAGCGGCACATTTTACAAACGCCGCATTCTGCCGTGTATAACGGAATGACATGATCGCCGACCTGAACGCTGGTCACGCCTTCGCCAACTTGTTCAACGATACCGCCACCTTCATGACCCAAGATCGCAGGAAACACGCCTTCTGGGTCTTCACCAGATAAGGTAAAAGCATCTGTGTGACAAACACCACTGGCGACGATTTTTACCAACACTTCCCCTTTACGCGGTAGCATGACGTCCACTTCTTCGATAGATAGTGGCTGTTTTGGACCCCATGCGATGGCGGCTTTTGATTTAATGAATTTATCAGACATAAGAATCTCTCTTTTTGATTAATTGTTTTTTATGGGTAATAACATAACAGTTTTGTTATAAGTACAAGCAGTTTTGAAATTTTTCTAGCGCATCTTATGGATTCTAGCGGTCACTATATCTACAGTTAAAACCAATAAAGATAGACTGAGCTTATCTTGCCTGCCCTCTATAGGCAAGCATCGATGACAGTAAAATACCATCTGTTTACATTGATACTAACCATTATATTTATTTCTGAGCGGATAACAATATGCTATATTTGCAAATATCTTTTACATATTGGTAATAATCATGCGCTGGGAAGGGATTAGTGAGTTTGTCTATGTCGCAGAATACGAGAGCTTTACGCGTGGTGCAAAAAAGCTTGGTATCTCGACCGCACAAGTCAGCCGCCAGATCAGCGCATTAGAGAAACGCTTAAATATAAAGCTGCTATATCGAACCACGCGCAAGGTCTCATTAACCGAAGAAGGACGTGTATTCTATCAACACTGCCGCAGTGTGCTCGATGGCTTGGATGCCGCTGAGCAAGCCGTAAGTAACTTACAATCAAAGCCTCAAGGCAGGATAAAACTAACAGCGCCCGTTACTTATGGTGAGCAGCAGTTATTACCACTCGTCAATGATTTTATGATGCAGTATCACGATATCGAAGTGACTGCCTTTTTGAGCAATCAGAAAATCGACTTGATTGAAGGGGGTTATGATTTGGCCATTCGTATTGGCAAATTGCATGATTCGACGATGATGGCAAAGAAACTTAGCCTGCGTACTAACTTTGTCTGCGCTGCGCCCTCTTATCTAAAAAAACACGGTATACCACACCAACTGAGTGATCTAAGTCAACATAACTGCCTACTAGGTACTCGTGACTACTGGCATTTTATAGATACCGCTAAAGTAAAAGAGAACAGTCATACTCATGGTAAGACGGATAACCAACAAACGAGCGTAGAAAGGAACCTGCGTGTCTCTGGTACTGTGCAATATAACAGCGGCTATAGTCTGGTCGATGCTGCACTAAAAGGGCTGGGTATCGTACAGCTGCCTGATTATTATGTGCAAAAGTACTTAGCGTCCGGCGAGTTAGTTAGTTTACTTGATGACTATAGAGAGCCCGAAGAAAGCATTTGGGCCATTTATCCACATAACCGCCATTTATCACCAAAGATTCGGCTGCTCGTAGATTATCTGGCAGAACATTTGGTTTAACGTTCTGTTAAGACGCATTGCAATCACAAACCTGATTACGCACAATGAATATTCGGTGTTGCTCATTATAGTTAGGACTGACCATACTACAGATAACTTAAAGGTGTAATTATGATTAAAATCGTCTCCATCGCTGCCCTAGCAGTGGCCGTCTCCGCTTGTGCCAGTATCAGTACGCTGTTGGATAAGACCAAGAGCACTGGTGCTATGACAGATACCACAACCTCTATCAATGCGGAAAAAGGCTTAGTAACTTTACAGAGCAATCACTCCGTCCAAGATACCGCAGACAAACTGGTCTCAGTTATCGAAAGCAAGGGTATGAAAGTATTTGCACGAGTCGATCATCAGAAAAATGCACAGAGTGCCGACTTATCATTGAGACCAACGCAGGTCGTTATGTTTGGTAACCCTAAAGCAGGTACGCCATTAATGAACTGTGAGCAAACTGTTGCCATTGATTTACCGCAAAAAATCTTAATTAGCGAAGATGCCGATAAGAAAGTATGGCTGTCATACAACAACCCTGACTACCTCAAGACACGCCACAATATCAAAGGTTGCGATACCGAGATTGCTAATATCTCAAAAGCCCTTAACGCTATCAGTACTGCAGCCACCGCAAAATAATGCGCTCGGTATAGTTGAATAAATATACATTCAAGTAAATAAGTGAACAGGCAATTGAAACATTACTTATTTACTTGAAAATCCCTCATGTCAAGAATTACTAGATTGCTCTATCTGGTCATTCAGCTCTACTTTTAATTTCTTTGCACACTCGATAATCTTTTTTCTATCGGCATGAATAGCACCTTGCACAATAGCGATTTCACGCATTTGAACCGTGATATCATAATGAGGATAGCTAGCGTTACGATGAAATAGGCGTGCGTCCACATCAATGAAAGCCGCAAAATCATGCAGCTCTTGCAAGCTATCCGCCAACATATGACACCACTTATGGCCTTTGAATTTTATTTGTACAAAATCTACATATATCGCCATATAACCGCCTCTCTACTTATTCACTGATTCGCTTATCTGACTTGTCGTCAGCTAAAAATACCTTAGCAACTTAATAGCACTATGATCAAAAACCTTTATAACAATGCGCGCACATCTTTTTTAAGTTGTTTGAGTCGTTCTTGATACTCGTTATGACTGCTATCAAATGTACTCAGTCGTCCGTAGCGTAACTGACGATAGTTTTGTCTAATTTCAATAAGCTTTGCCTGAATAACGATTGGATCGCTACTATCTGTTAGCTGACTCGTAGCAGAATGAGCATTGTCACCCTGACGGCTATCAATAGCTGATGCCAAACGCTCCAACCACGCTAGCTGCCCTTCGTTATCATTGCGGGCTAATAATTTATCATGCTTGGCAACACGTTTTGAGAGCTGAGCAAGAGGTAGGTCTGCTGGGTGCCAGCGTTTGCGGCGACGATACCAAATGACAAATACTAAGATAGCCATAACAGAAACCGCACTGGTGGCTAACCAGATAATTTGCTGCATGATTGAGCTGATATTGAACCACCTAAGTAGCGAGTCGGCCTGTTTGTCTTGGTCATAGCCAACTACGTCTTTTTGCCAGTAGTAGCTCGCTTGGTCTGATAGTCGGCGTAGCGTTTGTAGCATTTGATACTGCTGATAGCTGATTTGTGCACTGGCACCATTACCAAACATAGCTGCCCCTTGCTGCTGGGTCATCGTATTCATGCCTTGCTCTACTCGCTCAGGCGCCACAAAGGCTGTAGGATCCACACGTACCCAGCCTTGACCCTCAAGCCAAACCTCAGTCCATGCATGCGCATCCATTTGCCGCACTTCCCATACGTTACCATTGCGACTCGGCTCACCGCCTTGATAGCCGGCTACTACTCGTGCAGGAATACCAGCGGCGCGTAGCATAAAGGTAAAGCTTGACGAATAATGCTCACAAAACCCTGCTTTGGTTTCAAATAAAAACTCGTCAATACGATTGGTATTGAGCCGTGGCGGCGACAACGTATAGCGAAACTCGGTTCGATTGATCCATTGCTCAATAGCAGCTATGTAGCGCACAGGGTCTGAACCTGACTGCTCAAATAACTGCTTAGCAAGCGCACGCGATTGAGGATTACCTTCATTAGGCAAGGCAAGGTTCTCACGTCTTGATGCCTCTGTCAGAACCGGATCAATACGCATCTGTGCAAACTGCAACACATCATAGCGAAGCTGCTGCGTAACAGGTTGATCCTTTGATAAGGTGAATTCAGAGGTAGTATTGATATCTGGCTGCTGAGAGAACGGATAATCAAGACCAAATAGCCAGTTTTGTTGAGTGGGCTCTAAGATAACCTTGTAATTGACAGGTGCCGCCCTTTCTTCATCAGGTACAGTAGCAAAGGCATTCTGAATCCATGCAGGTGCTTGCAATCTCGACGACCATTGATCCTTTTGAGGGGCTGGACGCCATGTGACACCATCAAAATCACTAAATACCAAACCGCGCCAATACAGCTGCTGTTGTGGCGGGCGCTCATCAGCAAACTCTACGCGAAAGGCCAGCTCAGTTGACTGCCCTAAATTGGCAAAATCACCAGGAGACATACTATCAGAGACACCTGTAGTAGCTTGCTGACCTGAGAGCTGTACTGACCACAGCGGTGGCAGTCTCGGAAAAAACAAAAATAGCACCACCAATAGTGGCAATGCGCCAACCCCTAACACGCCCAATGTCCGCAAGCGTCCATCACCGCTAACATTGCTATCATCATTAAGCGCAATAAATGCTAGCAATACAATGACTGCGCCAACGATCACTTCTAAAGTAGTCAGTAAACCTTGATCCATCAAAAATAATGCCGCAAGCACAAACAATGATAAATTCAATACCACATAGGCATCGCGGCGTTTATATAGCTCCCATAGCTTACTAATTAGGCATAACACCAAAAATGCCACACCCATATCGAGCCCAAATGCTGTATTGTAGGTCAGCCATAGACCTAACAGTCCCAGCAAAAATCCTAGCATTTGCATACTTTGATAAATGCGCTTTAGGTGCGATAGTTTTCTGAATTTAGCTTTGATATGAGGCACTTGAGCGGCGATACTGACGGCGGCAAATCCTATCAGCCATAATGGTAAATGTGCGGCATGCGGCAACACGACGACGACTTGAGCAATTAATACCCAATAATAAGCTGGCAGTGCAAATAACTTACGATACCATTTAGCGCCATTTCGCTCAGGTTGAATTGAGACTTTTTGACCTAAAGCCAACTGCTCAAAGCTGGCCGTTTTTGTAGCATCGGCCGCAGAATACTCTGTGGACAGTGCATCAACATCAGCAGAAGATAAGCGTTTAGAATTGGTCATGGTGCTTTCGCAAGCCTTAGCAAGCACGCTTGCGCAAAGGATTCTCCGTTACCCATCTCCGCAGTAGCAGGAGTATCACTAGGTAAACGCATTTGAAACGGTACACCTAGCTGACCCAGCGTCAATGCCCCATAAGCCAATTGGGCAAGTTTTTGCTCGTGATGTGCAGCTGGCATATCTGCATAATCAAGCGTTTGCTCATGACCGACCGGATCAGCGAAGTGCTTGGTCAGCATACCTTGTCCCCGCGCTACGTGCCCCCAAGAGACTCGGGCCAATGACTCACCCTCGACATAGCTATCTAATCGCTCAAAGTCATCTTGACCCTGTCTATACTGCCCACCTGTTGGTAAATCCTCTAAGCTTGCGATTGCATATTTTGCTTGCCAATCAAAAACTTCAGGTTTTGGATATACCCACGCTGTACGCGCAAAGTAGACATAAGACCATGCACGCATGATACCTAAGGGATAAACTGTTTTTATTTTTAACCGCGGTAGTTCAAGTTGACCACGGTTGTAAGTCTGGACAGGCAGTCGAATGACTTGCTCACCTTGTAGCCGTGTGATGAGTACTGAGTGTGGTGCGTTGGTGCCATTTTTGGTTTTCTTATTGGCTAACTGCTCAAATTCCAATAGCAACTGACGCCGTGGTTGGCGACTATCACTATTTAGTTGTAGTGTAACCCAAACAGGCGAGCCTGCCTCTGTCATAGTGACTTCTAGCAGACGTACTTGCAGACCAGATATATGAGCAAAAGTAACATGAAAACTAATTAGCCAAATACTGACCAGATAAAAGCACAAACCAAGCACCAAATTATTGCCATAGTTGATACCCGCGATAAAGGTAATTACTAACAATACGGCGAATAGCATTCCTTCACGACTAAAGAAAATATAGACATTACGCAAATTAAGCGTAGTACTATCACTCTTAGGTGCGCGCGAGGCCAACCAGCGGCTCAGAGCTGATTTTATTGGTGCGGTTAAGGCCTTTGGTAACAAGCTCATGACTACCCTATTATTACCATCTAAATAACAATGCTGTCGGTATTTGTATTTATATCTGACTGACTGACGAACTCACGAATAGAACGATATAGTTGATTCAGGACAATTCGAATACAAGAAGAACGAGTGAAAATACCGTGAATAGCGAACTGAGTGACTTTGATATTTTTTCTAAGTTATATAGCGTTGACTATGTGTAGAACTATGGCTCACCGATGCAGTTAATCAATACGGTCAAACAGCATATCAGCTGCTAAGCGACGACTGACACTTCTGCTAGGATGCGTTGGGCGATGGTTTTTGTCGCTTGCCCACCAGTCACATGCGCAGGTACAAAGCGCTGACCGAGGCGATGATCAGTGACCGCAGCAAACACCGCTTGAATATCTTCAGGGGTCACTTCCATATATCCCGATACATAGGCATGCGCTTGGGCAGCACGTTGTAGTGACAACACCCCGCGAGGCGATAAGCCATGATACTCTTGGCTTGCACGAGTTTTTGCAACCAGTCTTTGCAAATAATCCAATACTGTATCTGCCACATAAACCTGCCTGACAGCATGCTGAGCCAATAGTACAGCCTCAGTATCAAGTACCGTATCCAAATCTTTGAGTAGCTCGCGACGATCTTTACCTTTTAGCAGCTCACGCTCTGCGGAAGGCGATGGATAACCCAATGATAAACATAACAAGAATCTGTCTAACTGCGACTCTGGTAGCGGATAGACACCTGCCTGTTGCAATGGGTTTTGAGTGGCAATCACAAAGAACGGCTGCGGCAAAGGATAAGTCTGACCATCTTGCGTGACTTGTCTCTCCTCCATCGCTTCAAGTAGCGCACTCTGTGTTTTGGGACTGGAACGGTTGATTTCATCAGCAAGTAATAACTGTGTAAAGATAGGTCCTGGACGAAACTCAAATTGCTGTTTACTTTGGTCGTAGATGCTCATACCTAAAATATCAGCAGGCAACATATCATTGGTGAACTGCACTCGACTAAAGCTCAAACCTAACAACTGTGCCAAGCCCTGTGCCAAAGTCGTCTTACCCATACCAGGCAAGTCCTGTAACAACAAATGACCGCCTGCTAAGATACAACTGAGTGCTAGCCTAACTGCTTTCGGCTTGTCCAATACAATCTGATTTAATTGCGCTAACAGCTGTGCAATTTTCTGCTGACTGCGTTGAAAATCAGCCGTACTAGGTATGGACTGGCTGAGCGGATTCGCTGTTATATGAGAGGTAGATAATGATATATCGTTAGCTTCATGGGTCATAGTAGGTTATTGGCTCATTTTTTAGGTCATAACGATGATAAGTCAGTTCACATCATCTGTAACGGTTGGTGCAGCGGCACGGAGCGTAGATAAATAAGCAATGATATCGGCACGCTCTTTCGCATCTGGCATCGGGTCAGACAGCATTTTGGAATCTGGCATGGCTTTCTGAGCATCTGCAATATATGGATCGAGTGTCTCTGCATCCCATATCCAACCTGAGGTTTCCAGCCCTTTGCTGTAGGTATAGTCTTTTAACTCGGCAGCCGGTGCACCATATATATTCATTAATTGTGGGCCTTTTTTGTTCAGACCTGCATTACGCTGATGACATTGACCACAGGCATCTTTATAAATTATCGAACCGTTGTCCGCATCTCCGTCGGTATATAAGGGCAGAGTCACAGGAGCACGGTGGTCAGGAGGTGTTTTCTCGCAAGCTACGAGCAACAGAACAGCAGCCAAAAGGCTGATCATTTGATATCTACTGATAAGGAACATTTTTAGCAATCTTTGGTTGAGGAATATTATCGCCACGACATAAACGATATGACATATTGGCCCTTTAACTCGCTACCTTTATTGCGCTACTAGGCTCTTCTAAATAATACCCTTGCAAATAGCGTGCGCCCACACTCCAAGCAACCGACATCGTTGCGGCATCTTCAATATAAGGCATGAGTACATCAACTTTGATATCATTAGTACGTATGATAAGAGATTTGACCGTCTCTAAATTCTCTGCTGAACTAATATCTTGAACATAACTGCGTGCCAAGCGTACCATGTCTGGCTGGACAAAATGGGCAATTTCGATAGATTTGGCAGACGAGCCAAAGTTATTAACACCGATTTGACAATTGACGTCGTTGAGAGCGGAAAACTGAGATTTTGCTACTGTTAAGTGATCAGAGATATCTGTTTCATTGAACTGTAGTGTTAATACACCAGCCGCTCCGCCCACTGCTTTTATCAATTGACTGGCAACTATTGGCAATTTTTTATCAACCAATGAAGCGCTGGTCAACTGCACCAATAATCTGGCTTCAGGTTGTGCTTTGCGTACGTCATTGATTTTTTTACAGGCATTGATAAGCACCCATCGATCTATCTTTTCTAGTAGTTGATGCTTTTTAGCCACTGCCATAAACTGATCAGGTGTCAACACTGTATTGTCAGCATCCGACAATGGTAATCGTAGATATACTTCAAAAAAATCACTACGGTCATTGTTGATGTCGTATATTGGTTGAAATAATAACTCAAAGCGATTATTAGTAATAGCATCCACTAATGATTCAGCGAGTGCGTGATCATTACTACTTGCATGTTCGCTTGGATCATATATATGGTAAGACCCGCCACTATTAGAAGTCTCTACCATGATTTGACTCATAGTATCTATAGCGCGTTCTAATATAACGGCAGGCTCTGCTGTATTTTTTTCAATCTTGACAATAGCGGTACTGACTGTCGTACTCGTTGTACGCTTATCTACCTCGATAAGCATGTTTTTGATACGTGAACCAATATGCTCAGCCAGCTCTTCAAGCTCGCTCGTCTTTTTATTTTGAACAAGTATCATAAACGCGGTATCACTAAAACGGCTTACTTGTGCATCAGGCACTAGCTCATCTAACGTGTAGGCAACTTGTTTGACAGTCGTATCTATGCCTTGTAGACCTAAGCTACTTCTTATCTTACCTACATTATCAAGCTGTACATAGAGCAAGCCTGCGCTCAACAACCCTTGTACTGCCTGCTGATGTATGATCGCCATCTGCTCTTCAAAACCACGACGATTATCAAGACCTGTTAGGTTGTCTTTACGCTCAGCTTCAGCCAAACGCTTAGCAACCTCTGCACTATTATGACTATTATGTTGAATAATAATTTGAGTGACTGGCTCACCTTCTAATGTTGCCGATGCCAATTGTAGCTTTGCTTCAAAAGTGCTGCCATCTGTCCGCACACTTTCAAAATTAAACTCAACTTCCTGACGGCTGCCTTTATCGAATTGGCGTAAAAACTGTTTGAACTCTTTGACGTTATCACCACCTGAAATCAGGTCGATAATAGGCACGCCTATCACTTCATTCATCGACTTAAAGCCGAATAAATGCAGATATGGGTCATTGGCAAATATATGAATACCTTCATCTATATAGGCAACCGCACTTTTAGAGTTTTTAATCAACACATTAGCGCGCTGCTCTGCTTCAGACAACACTTGACGTAACGTTTTTAGCTCACGGCGACTGCGCAAACTACTATGCTGCAGGCAAATAGCCATAACGACAGCCATCTCTTGCTCAATAGTAAGTGCTTTTACCATTGTGCCACTAATGACAGCCGGTAACCCTTCTTCATTGCAAGCAGTCGTTGCTACTTCTTCGTTCGTTAGGCAAATCATTGGCAGATCAATATCTTGCTCTTGCACTAAACTGACCACATCGGTAAAGTGCATATCGTAAGCCTTACCAAACACTAGGACATCCCAAGGTTGCCTTAGGTGCTTTAATAGCTCTTCTTTATCGTCTAAAAACCCCAGATTCACATTGTCATAGTATGCACTCAGTAACTGTACAAGACGTTCAGCATAAAGCTGATCATCATTGATCACCAATAAATTCAAGAAAGATTGAGTGCGCATAGGGAGCCTTTTAATCGTATTTTCATCTTTTATTTTGATATTTAATGCCAGTCTTTTAAATGAGCGTAACACGAAAAAATACTAGGATAAAACTCAAAAGACCTGAGGATGCTAACTGAGTTTCTAGCTAAAATCATTATTTTAATATTAGAGGCATTATAAGAATTAGAGTGACAACATCCGCCATTATAGACAATAATCTACTCAACTGCAGATTAACTTGTATTTTTTATTATCTGATATACAAGAGTAAAAGACTTATATAACACTTCCTCTGTCATCCTATCTACCTGCGTTTCAAAAAGCCACTAAAACAACCTCTATAGTCTTACCACTTCATACTGATTAAACTCTTCGGTCTTTATCAACCTAGCTCCTAACCTTAACAGGGTTTGCTTATTACCGATACGCACAACTACTCTATCGTTGATTTCAAAATAAGAAGGGGGCACTATCAATGTGCTGGTAGTCTGTAACTGTTCGTCTTGACCAAGGATAAATGCTGGTACAAAATGTCGATTTCGCGTTGCACTGCCCTCTAGCCGCAACCCACATGCCACGAGTTTGTGCCCCAGTACTTGCCACTCTACCTTAGGAACGTTAGTATCAAGATTGAGCCATCGCACCAGACCTATAGACCAATCAGGCTGTATACTACTATCAGGTCGATAGACTAAAATCAAACTCATGATATACAAGTTATGGGGGGCTGCCGTATAAAAACCACACGCAGAACCCTTTGTATTCCCATCTTTATTTTGCTCATCGTTTTTGGGCATCAAATGCAGGGTGCGATATCTGGCCAAACTGTCATGATCATCAAGTGTTTCAACGTCTACGCTATTGCTGTCTCGTGCCTTATCAAATCTATCATATAGAGGCCTCTCCTCCTTTGATAATTCTTTTATAGCGATTAAGTCAGCAAAACTATGTGAGTGACTAACATAGTGATGTATGCCGTTGAAATTGGTCATTAATTTTGCACGATGCTTGATACTATACTTAGTTGGCAAGGTAAGTGGCGGCTGCAAGTAACGGTAGCTGATAGCCATCGAAATCATATTCAGCAAGCTATACTCTATCCCTATACTACCTTCCTCTATGAAAGCTTGATTACGCGCATTGAAATATAGACACATCGGCTTCAGCTCTATAAATACACAATCATGATGCTCTTCATATGGATTGATATGGGAGCTGGCAGTCAAATAACTTGGTGGGCTGCTACTATGTAGGTCAACAAAAACCTTGGTTTCGGTAACAGGATCCATGGTTACAATCATGTGCTTAGCCCATTCAGGCAATAAACGTTGTATGAGTAAGATATTAGGCCGTCGCATAGCCCGTACATTTAGCAAGTGCAGCAAGCAGATTTGACAATATACTTGGTGAATACTACTAGTTTGATGTGTGGCTATATATGTACTCAAGTCGCTCTCGGCTACCTGTCGCTGATACGCTAAGTAGTACAACTGATGAATTTTGGACCAAAGGTAATTTGACGGCTTTCGATAACAAACTGCCTCTTCTTCCAACAATTTCTGATATCTTAGTAGCGATTGATGTATGGCGACAGCAAGCATATTAGAAGGTTTGACTTTAGCGCCAAGATAGCGCTGCCAACCCTGTTTATAGGGTATTCTTAACTGATTATGTGATAGCTTAGACGCATGGAGTATGAATCCATCGTAAACCATAATAATGAGATAATGTAGTGATTGGACCTGAGCAACATAAGGCATTTGAGCTGGACCAAATGTGCCTGTTTCATAAATATAGTGCTGTCTGATAGTGGCAATTAATCGATCTGCAGCATCGATGACTGCTATCATTAATTTGAAACTTTGTTGTTCTGCTATACCTGTCTCGTGGAACACAGTTAATACACGTTCTAAATACTCTGTTTGCTGTTCTAGGGTTTTTGAAGATAGTGTTGTCAACAGGGTTAACAAATACCGCTCTTCATCCGTCAGGGAGCGACTGGATGATAGCAGTAATGATTCTGTAGCGTCCAAACGCTCTTTAAACATTGATAAAGTTATCATTCGTATCCTTACTCGCTATTAGTCGCTTATTGACATTAACCAGCAGTATGCAACCATGCAAATCTATTTGAGGAATAAGAAGCGTTTATTGAATTCAACTATAAAGGCGTAAAATCATCTATTTATTCTATGCTTTAGCTTAGCGGTATCTTGCATACCTTTACTTAACTTTTATGCTAGAAACATGCCTTCTTTTTCCATAATATCTTTATTTATATCTATAAAAAAGTAATAACCTGAGTTTTTTTGCTTTTAAGCATGATATTTATATATCGATCAAAAGGTGTGTTTTTGCCCACTAAGCTCTCTATTTTTTTATGCGTTTCTTAAAACACCTTACCGTCATACATTAGCTATGATTGTAAATGTCCATCGGCACTTTAAAGGGCTTATTCGGTAACTCTCTGACCAACTTAGGTACAAGATAACCTGGCAATGATGCTAGTAACGCCCAATACAGATCAATCGCGGCTCCCTCATTACTATCGAAATGCGCTGCGCCAGCCACTTTATCCAATACATGTAAATAATATGGTAACACGCCAGAAGCAAACAAACGCTGACTAAGTTGCACTTGTGCGTCAATAGTATCATTGATACCTTTTAATAAGACCGCTTGATTGAGTAGCGTAACTCCGGCTACTCGGACACGTTGCAAATACTCTGCTGTCAGTTCATCAATTTCATTAGCGTGATTACAGTGAATCACCATAACAATACGGCAGCGACTTTGAGATAACCTGTCTAATAGTGCCGTGTCTAATCGTGCAGGTATCACCAATGGCAAACGCGTATGCAATCGAACCGTAGTAATCTGCGGAAGGGACTCCAAAGTATCTAACCATGCAAACAAACGTCTATTAGTCACATTTAATGGGTCACCACCGCTCAAAATCACCTCATTGACCTCAGGATTTGCCTTAATATAATTGATGATATGTTCTTTGGCATCCGCAGTAGGCATGTTGGCACTATAGTCAAAATGCTGGCGAAAGCAGTAACGGCAGTGAATAGCGCACGCCCCTGTAATCGTCAACAACACTCTCGACTGATATTTATGAAGCATGCCCTTCACAGGATTTTGAGTGTTTTCGCTCAAAGGATCTGCCACATAACCCGTTACGTTGATTTGCTCCTGCTGGTCTGGCAACACTTGTTTAAGCAAGGGGTCACTACAGTCGCCAATAGCCATTTTTGCCACAAAGCCACGCGGCACACGTAAAACAAAATGCTTAGGGACGTAAACTCCTGCACGCATGGATTCAAGCTGTAGGATGCTCAATAGCTCATCAACAGACGTAATAGCTTCCGATAATTGCGTTTGCCAGTTTTTTTGTGTGATTAAATGGTTTATCATGACAGCCTACTACCTGTACCCAAAATCCGATATTATACGCCTTTAGTGTCTACCCTATCAAAATATACCCGCTAATACGTAAAACTTGGCTTAACAGTAGCTTTTGGTACAGTCAGCCCTATATTTCACACTATCTATTATTGTCCTTACAACCCCTAGGAGTCTCTTGTGGCAAGTTTTTCTACTAATGAATTTAAAGCTGGTCTAAAAGTTATGCTTGATGGCAACCCTTGTGCCATTCTTGAAAACGAATTTGTCAAACCTGGTAAAGGTCAAGCCTTTAACCGTGTTAAGTTGCGCAATCTTCGTAGTGGTAAAGTATTGGAGCAAACATTCAAATCAGGCGACAGCTTAGAAGCGGCTGATGTGATGGATACTGAAATGAACTATCTGTATAACGATGGTGAGTTTTGGCATTTTATGCACCCTGAAAGCTTTGAGCAGATTCAAGCTGACAAAAACGCCATAGGTGATGCGCCTAAATGGCTGAAAGAGAACAGTAATGCACTGTGTACCATTACTTTATTTAACGGCTCACCTTTATCAGTCACGCCGCCTAATTTTGTTGAATTGCAAATCACAGAAACAGATCCGGGTGTACGCGGTGACACGTCAGGAGGCGGTGGTAAACCTGCAAAGCTAGAGACAGGTGCCGTTGTACGTGTGCCACTATTTGTACAGCAAGGTGAAGTAGTACGTGTTGATACGCGTACTGGCGACTACCAAACTCGCGTGAACTAATATCGTTCCAAACATGACTGATAGTTGATATTTACTAATGTCCCTATCATCAATAAAAAAGCTCAACCGCTATAAAAACGGTTGAGCTTTTTGTGTCTATCCAAATTGTATTTATAGTAAAATCTTAGTTATCAGCACCAAAGTCTAATCTAATAAACTGTTACTCTTCTAATGATTGCTTCTGTATTAGCCAGTACTGTACTAAAGCATTTAACTGTTCTTGCTTAAAAGGTTTGGTACAATAATCCTGCATACCAACTTTCAGATATTTCTCACGTTCACCATCCATTGCATTGGCAGTCAGAGCAATAATAGGCGGTAATACTTCAGGATCATATAACTCATGCAGTTTAATAGTCGCCTGTACACCATCCAATATTGGCATATGATGATCCATCAAGATCACATCATAACGTTCAGGAAATAAAGCAAAAGCTTCAACTGCTTGCTGACCATCAGTGACATGAGTGACAGTATGACCGCTATTGGTCAATGCTCGTTTGGCAATAATTGCGTTAACAGCATCGTCTTCAACCAGTAATATATGACCAGCTCGTTCGTTAGTTGATTCGATCATTATCGTATCATGGGAGTTTTGCCATGTCTTATATTTGTCTTCGTCAATCGTAGGCAACGGTAACAATACACTAAAAGTAGTACCAACACCCACCTCACTATTTACGTGAATATGCCCACCCATCAGATCGACCAGTGACTTACAAACAGAAAGTCCGAGTCCAGTACCACCATAGATACGGTGAGTAAATGTATCTGCTTGATCATAGGCATCAAAAATAGCACTTAAAGATTCTGGTTTAATACCCACGCCAGTATCTTTTACTTCTATGCATAGAGTCATATTTTGACTGTTCTCTCTATTATACGCAGCAGTAACATCGTTATCAGCGACTTCTGGACAGAAACAGTTATTCATGTGTTTCACATCGATACTAACACGCCCACCCTCACGAGTGAACTTGATGGCATTATTAACAAGGTTTGCTATCACTTGTTTCAAACGCACCGGATCCCCTTTTATATAAGGCGATAATTTTTCAGTATAATAGTACTCTAAACTTAATCCTCTTTGGCGAGCTTTAGTCGCAAACAAACTAACAACTTCATTACATAGAGTAGCTAAGTTCAAAGGGACAGAATCAATGGTCATTTTCCCAGACTCTACTTTAGATAAGTCTAAAATGCCATCAATAATCACCATCAGGTGCTCATTAGAAACTTTAATATTATCTACATATTCCCGCTGTTCGCTACTAAGTTCGGTATCCCCTAACATTTCTACCATACCGATAATACCATTCATGGGCGTACGTATCTCATGGCTCATATTTGCCAAAAAACTAGATTTCATTTCATTGGCATGTTTAGCATCACGCTGTTTATCTTGCAACTGTAAGGCATCAGCAGCCATCTTTGCAAACTCAGCTAAAATCTTAGCTTGCTGTTTATCAAAATCATGATTGGGCTTTGTATCTAGCAAGCACAGAGCACCTAAACGGTAGCTATTATTTTCTTCATACAAAATAATAGGCGCGCCAGCATAGAATCGTAAATAAGGAGGCCCTACGACCATTGGGTTCTCCCTGAAGCGACTGTCCTCTAACGTATCTGCCACTACAAACACGTCATCAGACAGTATCGTATAATTACAAAAAGCTATATCTCGCGGGGTTTTACGCACATCGTCTGATACACTGGTACACTCATCGCCCGCCTTTACATACATTACCTCCTCATCCATGAAAGTAATTCTAACTCTTGACACCTCAAAAAAAAGCCTAGCAAGATCAATCAAACGTTTGAACGCAGGCTCATCATTATCATTAAGGACCTGATACTTCCTTAGCTTATTAATACGCTCTAATTCATCGACTGCTATTGGATAGCTATACTGGGGTGAGTTAGATATAGACAAAGTAAACTCCATTAAATAACATCAAACGTGTTAACTAATACGCTTCTGTTTTATCAATAATTGTAATGTTTCACTCACCATCATCATCGCCACCACCGATGTAATAACCACCGCTGATCCGTAACCACCGCACTGTAAACCACCTGTTTGACAGCTTTTATCTACAATTGGAGGTTCAGTCGAGTAAACGCATTTGATCCCAAATTTTTCTTTTAAAGTCTTATTAATACCTTTTTCATGGCGTAACTTGCTACGCAATTTAGCAAGTAGCGGATCTTGGTAACAATCACGTAGATCACTTACTCTAATCTGGCTTGGGTCTATTTTACCACCTGCACCACCTGCACATACCAACTTTAGTTTATTAAAACGGCAATGTAGTGCTATTGCTAGTTTAGCATCCATATCGTCTACACAATCCAAAACTGCAATCGGCTTGCCTTGGGAAATAGCATACTTCATTTGCTCACGACTTGGTAATAGGTCAGCGACGTTATCTACCGTCAAAAAATCATCTACCAAATTTAACGTCACTGTAGGGTTGATCTCCTTGATACGTGCTGCCATTGCCGCGATTTTACTTTGACCAAAAGTGCTGTCTAGTGCAGGCAATTGCCGATTGACATTCGAGGCAACCAGCACGTCCAAGTCAACTAAGGTAATCGTTCCTACTGCTGTCCGAGCCAGTGCTTCAGCTGCCCAAGAACCAACCCCTCCTACACCAATAACGTACACGTGTGCTGACGAAAAAGCATCCACAGCTGATGTACCGTAAAGCGTCTGTGTACCTTGAAAACGGCGATCATACTGCTCATTTTTTTGGTTGATCCCATCTTGTATAAAAGCGTCTTCGATGGATTGTAACTGTTCAAATTGCTGTGTTTCACTCATAATAGATCAAATTCTCTGTTTAAACATCTTAGCTATTCTCTTTTCGGTTGCTACTTCTCAGCCTTGTTTGTATCTATAATTAATATCTCACTGTACTGGATAACACCAATTAACCTTTAGAGCATCACAGCTGTTTTTCCATAACTGTTTAGCCAATTGAGCATGCGGTATCATTAATAATTCGCTTAAACTTGATAACACCCATAATAAATTAGCTGGTACATTTCTATCATGAAAATTAGTATTATCGAGTTTATTATTAGGGGCTTGCTTGTATTCCTTAGAGTGGTTATTTGATGTTTGGCACATAATAGGCATCATATCTGGACAGTCCGTCTCTATGACCAAACACTCTATCCCATAAATGTCGACCGCTGCCTGAATAGCACGCTGTAGCTTCTTAGCATTGGGATTGGTTATTTGACCTGTAACACCAAGTTTAAACCCCAGTTTTACAAAGGCTTTTGCTTCCTGTTCCCCACCACTAAAACTATGGGCAATGCCGCCCAGTTTTTGCGCATCATATTTATGTGCTTTTAATATCGCGAGCGCTTCGGCATGCGCCTTACGAATATGCAGCATCACTGGTAAACCATAAGCTACTGCTATATCTAACTGCGCTTCAAAAAACTTCTTTTGCTTATCAAAGATTTTAGGCTGCTTCATGGTATCAGTAAAAGTGTCTAGTCCGATCTCACCAATAGCTAGTGGACGACGCTCAGCTACTCTTCGCTTAAGCTGCATCAAGTGATGTTCAGTATGCTGCTCAATATAAAAAGGATGTAAACCCAGCGCAATATGCGCTTTAACGCAGGACTTATCATGTTTATTAGCTTCTATAGTTGAAGCAGAAGATAACGTCATACTATTAACCAAACACTCCACCTCATACATTCGCTCAAAATAGCGTTGTAGGTAACCTACTAATACTAGATGGCGTACACCTTGCCCATAAGCAAGCTGTACCTGCTGTGGTCTATCTTTATCAAACAGTGGTGCATCAAAATGCGTATGTGTATCGATGAGAGGAAACTTATGAGTAAGTATTGGCTTAGTAACAGGCAAAGGCTTAACACAGCTCATTAATGCACCCCCCCACAATAACCTTTTTAGTTATCGTATTACACAAAGAAATTCTATTATCGTTCATTTGATCAATACAGCACTTACAGTGAACCCTTCACATGCTAGTAGATAGTTTTGTCATCATTGCCGTTAGCATCAGTCACTTTTATTTTTCGCTTACTGGCCACATCTAGCTTATTCTTTTGACTACTGCGCCGAGGAATGAGTAATAAAGTGGCAGCGACAGTACTCAAAACGAACCACTTTCTTAAGTTTTTATGACTTGTCATTATTCATTCATACCTATTAATTGAGTCTAACACTTATAGATATAATAAGTAGATACATTAGAGTAGTCTACTACTGTTTAGTATACTTAAATATAGTAGAAGCTTTGTTTATCTGTGTTATGAATACGCAAGTTAATGTACGATGCAAATATTATCTATCACATCGTACATTGATTTATGTTAGTTGAATTATATTGACCGCTATATATAGGTTAATATTTTAACGATTGAGAGGATAGGTCGTGATACCGCTGTTAGGGTTATCTACTCTCGTAAAGCCTTGCGAAGTAGATTTTGGCGCTTGATCACGTTTAGGGATAAGAGGATTAAGCGGCATTAGCTCATAGTCCGCACTGACGTCACCGTCCCAGTCCTGTGTGCCGCTCAATGGTAATTGCTTGATTGTACCGTTTTTATCAATGACTAGCTGCAACACTCTCATTTGATTAAATTTGCGTTCAGTCACACTGGCTACCGCCCCACCATCACGTAAGATAGTCGGCTGTAAAAAGATAATCAAATTGCTCTTTTGGGTGCTGTCATTGTCAGAACGAAAGAGTCTACCGATAAGAGGAACGTTGCCCAGTCCAGGAACCTTTTGTTGACGTGTAGTGGTGTTATCACGCATTAGTCCGCCCAAGGCAATCGTCTGCTGATCATCTGCAAGGATGGTTGTGTTGATAAGGCTTTTATTGGTAATCAATCCACTAGCATTACCCGTACTACCTGGTACCACTGACGAGACTTCTTGCGATACCTCTAATCGTACTGTGCCATTGTCACCAATATGAGGAATGACATTCAAATTAATACCAATGTCTTGACGATCAATTGTCTGAAATGGGTTATTTGAATTATTGCCACTGGTGGTAAAAGACCCCGTAACAAAGGGTACGTTTTGACCAACCAAGATACTGGCTTTTTCGTTATCGAGTGTCAAAATCGATGGCATGGACAGCAAGTTGGCGCTGGTAGAAGAGTCAAGCGCCTGTAAAATAGCGCCATAAAACTCTGTATTGCCCTGACTGTCTTTGCGACTGTCTCCAATACCTATCAATGCACCTGCGATAGAGCTGGCAGCAGCGCTAATACCTGCCGTACTCGTCCCTGCTAAAGCGGCAGCTGCAAGCGTCGTCGCACTGGCTCCCACATTATTGAAATTGACCACTCCATAGCCACTGTTGGCGTTACCTAGCGCCCACTGAACACCGAGCTGGGTAGCATCATCGCCTGACACTTCAACAATAGCGGCTTGAATCAATACTTGTGCGCGGCGACTGTCTAATTGGTTGACCGCATCTTCAATCTCGAACATTAGCTCAGGTGCGGCATTGACGATAACGGCATTTTGAGTTTCGTCAGCGATAATACTAAACGGACGACCGCCCACTCCTGTGCTTGTTCCACTTGTGCTGCTAGTCGACACAGCGGCCGCACTGCTACTACCAAGGCTATCGCTGGCTGCATTATTAATTGCTGCACCTGTGCTACTTACATCATTTAGTGATGCTGATTCTAGTGTCGAGGTCGCACCAGCGCTATTAATAGATTGATTAGCGAGTAAGCCGCGTAACATATCGGCGATATGACCAGCACTAGCGTACTTTAAACGAAAGACACGTAGACCACTTAAGCGTCTGGTCGGAGTGGTATCTAACTGATTGACCATTTCTTGGACTTTAGCAATCATTTCAGGACTGCCTTTGACCAGCAGCCTATCGCTCGACGTATCGGCAATTACCTTTAGCTGATTGTTGCCACCTTGTGCTTGTCCACTACCCACACTTGAGACTAAAGCACTAATCAACTCCATCATACGTTCGGCATCGACGTGGCGCAGTGGTATCACTTGCAAACTGTCATTTACATTACTGTCTAAATCACGGATAAGAGCTGTCAGTTGGTTAAGGCTGTCTGCTCGATCGGACAACACTAGCGCATTGACACCAGGTACAGCGGCCGCGTGAGCCGACTGCGGCATCAATGGGCGAATAACACCTAACACCTCTGCAGCTTGGGTATTGGTCAAATAAATAACTCGAGTGGCAAGCGATTCACCCACACTATCACCGCGTAAATCAACCGCCACACCAGATTGCTTAGCAATATTATCTGGCACCAGTTTTGTCGTCGTTCCCGATTCAATCGCGGCGATACCGTTCACTTGCATCACGCTCAGAAAGAGCTGATAAATCTCATCACGGGACAGGGCTTTGTTGGAAATGACTGTGACATTGCCATTGATACGTGGATCAAGCACAAAGTTTTGATCCGTGATGGTCGCGACCTCATTAATAAAGGCTTTGATATCAGCGTTTTGCAGATTGACTTTCCAGCTCTCAGCATTGGCAAGACCAACACCAGCAGCCCATAATGGCACTGCTAGACAAAGTGGACGACACAGGCGCATCAAACGCTGCAGGCTACGGTACAAAGGCGTGGCTGAAAAATTCTGAAAACTTACCATATTGATGATTACCTACAGTGATATTGCTTACTATGTGCTGAGTTTTTAAGGAGCAATTTTTCTAAAAACCTACCTTCCTAGAACTGCTGGCGAATCGTAATAACTTGCTCACCACGTTGAACCTCTATCTGCGCTTCACCTGCTTGCTGTACTTGCTGAAGTACACCAGCATCTTGCGCAGGGTTATTACCTACGCTTTGTCCGTTGACCGTCAGTACCTTATCGCCTGGCTCTAACCCTAAACGATTACGTAAGCCAGCAGGCATCGCCGCTGTGACTTGGTAGCTCTCACCTGATGCCATCACCCCCATCCTACTTAGATAACTGGCAGGGTTTTCTTGCAAGGCCGTAACCGCTTCTTCGATAGCTGACTGTGGATTACTTGAAGTGTCTGCGCCAGTTGCCCCTTCTGCCTCAGGAACAGCGTTTTGTACTAGCTGGGGCCCTGTAGGCAACATGCTATTGTTTGGCAAACGCTGATTACTTATTCCGCTTGCTAGCATGTCACTTTGGTCTAATGGCATCGCCTCTGGCATTTTAATAACGGTTTCTTTATCGTTGGCATCAGCGATGATAACTGAATTCCAGTCAACAGCCACGAGCGTATAATCGCTGTCTTTTAGCTCATCACCGATGCGGTAATTTTTGACTTCGCCATTAACATTCAATAAGGCGGAAGACATGCTCTCAGGTATGGCTAGCAGTACGCCTTTTAGCTCAATGTTAGGAAGTGGTTGCACGGCTGCGGTAATAGGATCGGGATCAGCAAAGATTGCAAATAAGCCACTATAATCGTTGGTCGATTTGGCACTATTCTGTAGAGTTGCTAAAGGCAATGCAGGTGCTAAAGGCGCTGCTAGCAGTAGCCATAAAAGACGAGCGGCTGTCCAGCATAGCCAAGCAATAGCTAACAATAGCAGCCAACCTGAAAAGCGATTGAGAGTATTGATAACAGGTTTTAGGCTTGCGGCGATATTAAACATTTAGTTCGCCCCCAAACCAGCTAGCAATGGCTGGCGCACACTGACAACTGGCGTATCTTGAGGAGCTTGTCCTGTATACTCAGGCATGTTCTCTAGCAAACGCTGCGTCAGACTGACATCGAGCATATTGTCGCTATCGAGATACAGATCTCCCAAACGCTTATCTTGATTATTCAATAAATTGATATGGAGCAAATCTCTATTGTTTTTTTGCTCTGTACTAAGCTCAGCTCTTAGAGCAGGCATCGTAATATAAAAAACTTTGCCCCCACTAGGATAGCCTACCTCGCCGCCAACCCAAGTCAATTGTCCATCCGCTGCACTAAATCCGCCAACGTCTTTAGCAGGCTCACTACTAGATGCGTCACTTTTATCAGACTGGCGCGTTAGCGATACATTGTTTACTTGAATAGGGGTATTTGGCAGCTGCCAGTTGACCATACTCGCTAGCGTCTCAGGTGCAATTTTCCCACTCATGCTGTCAACTTGCCATGAGTTTAACCCAAGTTTAACTTGCCCATTCAGACGTGTCTGTGCTGAGTGAATGTTGACGTCCGCACCTAGCTTACCTATGAGTAACTGCCAAGGCTGCCATGACCATTCCGCCATACCTGTGAGCGAAGACGATGACATAGGCAATTGCCAAATGGCTGCCCCTTGCCATATATTGCCAGATACATGCTGGACATAAGGCGTATCTGGCGCGTATTTCTCAAGTAACCATGCTGCTGGCATTTGCAAAACAGCAAATAGCGCAAACAACACAAACCCAACTAGCCACCAGAGCTTACGGGGACGTTTATGAGAAAACTCAGATACTTGGGCCACAGTCGTACAACTCTTATATAAGACAAAAACGTCATTATCATAACAAACAATGGCATATAGATGACAGAAAAAAAGCCAGTATCTTTTTGCCAAAATAATGGCAAAGAGATACTGGCTTTTATTTTCTCGAAAGCAGCTATGTCTGTCGCTAAATGGTTGCAAATACACCATTATAAATAGCAACTTCAAACTAGTTCACAGAAAGTAACTTTATAAGAAAACAGCTAATTAAATAGCAAAATCTTCGATATCACGACCTGCTGCTAGCGCTTCGACTAACCACGTTGGCTTACGGCCACGGCCAGTCCAAGTTTCACTATGGTCATCAGTATTGCGATATTTAATACTGCGTTTTTTCTCTAACTTTTCACCAGCTTTTAATATCTCTTCGATCGTTGCATTGCTATCTTCTGCAATCTGCTCGAACTTCATATAGGCATCATACAAACGTTGATGTTGTTTTTTAGCGATAAGTTGTTGAGCATTTTCAGTGATAGCACGTAACTCATCTACGTTCATATTTTCTAAATCAATTGCGTTATTTTTGCTCATAATAAATCCAACTATAAAATAAGAGTTTGACCTCTATTGAGGTATTATTTTTCGTGAAAACATGCGGGGAACAAATCGTTCATTAGCCATTAAATCTGGGTATAAAATATAATTAATTCTAAATAGTATTTGATCTCTAATGGTATCTGGAACAGTCCATCACAGATAAAAATATATGACAACAGGCGCTCATTGTATCTATTTTAAATAAAATTAGTTTTAGATAAATCTAAACACACAAGTCATCATTCTTTATATATTGCTATTATAGCTTTGAAAATATTTTCTAATAATAAAATAAAATTCTATTATTTTGACTACTGCTAGAACTTCACAAAAATCTACTGTTAAAATAATAGAGTAGTAAGTCAATACACTATACTCTCAAATACTGCTAATCTTGAGGGTAGTCTTGCATTAGCTCAGTAACTCACTATGTCGTTCCTATAGTGCTTTCTGAAGAAGTTAACCATTTCATATAAATATCTATTATCCAAATAGCTTTCGATTTATTAACCAATATCAAGTAAAACTTTGGTTGTTATCATCGAAATTTATTTTATTTATAGACGATCAATATATTAACTATATGCCATATAAATTTAGTATAGCAATTTTTAAAACCAAACGTCACTAATCATAATTATTTTTTGGTACAAACGGTCAATATAGAGTATAGAAGGTAGTAAGCATATTAAATAATGTAAAAATCAATAGTATTAAACCAATACTAAATAAACTTAAGTTTAATCGTTTAAATATTAAGAGTATATTAAATAAATTAAAAACATTTTTAATAAAATTTTAGTTTACCTATGTTAAAAAGCATCAACTGAATTATATTTCTGGATATAGTTAATCCTCTATAAAAGAGCTACAGCGTTAACCTCGCTTGAAGTATGACATATACATCTGCACTCAGTTGCCTTGTATCTCTTTTAAATTGAATCAACTATAGCAAGCATTAAAAAAGCCCTGCAGTTGCAGGGCTTTTTTAGCATTTTTACATTCTATGTCTTATCATCATCAGAACGGAATGTCATCATCTACAGGGCCATCTGGCATTGCTGTAGGTTTAGATTGTGCAGGTTTCTGTGCTGGTTGATTGAACTGGTTTTGCTGAGCAGGCGCTTGATTGTTAAAGCTATTCTGACCACCTTGAGCTGCTGGTTGATTGTAGCCGCCTTGATGTGCCATCTGGTTATTTGCTTGCTGACCAAAGTTGTTCTGGTTGTTTTGGCCACCTTGATTATTATAGCCGCCACTTTGACCTTGGTTCTGACCACCAAAGCTATCTCCACCCTGACCACCGCCAGTTTGACCATCGAGCATTTGCATTTGTTCAGCACGAATCTCAGTAATATAACGGTCTTGACCACTTTGGTCTTGGTATTTACGTGTACGCAAACTACCTTCGATATAGACTTTGCTGCCTTTGCGCAGGTATTGCGCTGCGATTTCACCTAGACGGTTAAAAAGTGCAATACGATGCCACTCTGTCGCTTCTCTTTTTTCACCGCTTTGTTTGTCTGTCCACTGCTCTGATGTCGCAACCGAGATATTGGTTACGCTACCGCCATTGCTGAATTGGCGTGCCTCAGGATCTGCTCCGAGGTTACCGATGATGATAACTTTATTGACTCCGCGCATGATACCGTCCTTTTACTTATGAATAATTTAATAAACTGTTTTAATCGTTATCCGATAGCGTCAGTTGGCACTATCGACTGTATAATTTTACTTTAACCAATTTTTATCGAAATATCTATAGGCTACCTATGATGCACGTCAGTCTATGTCGCTTGGATAGACTTTCTTGGTATATCAGTCGATATGTCATAGCTCAATAGCTCAATAGCTCAATAGCTCAATAGCTAATAGATAATAGGTGAATAGCTGCTATTTTGCCATTTTAAGCTACTAAAGAACACCGTCTACCTTTATCGATATTGCGTAACACCTTACTTATTATCAAATGATTTAGACGTTTTTAATTAACATCAGAAGGCTTACGATGCATGCTCAACGTCACGCTACCTAGCTCTACGCCAAATTTTTTCATCACTGAGCGATTGAGCATGACATCCTCATTGATAAGATACATCCAATCATCAAAATTCACTTTGTAGGTTTTGTCCTCGACAGGTAACTCTAATAAGTAATTCCAGTGCAACGTATTGCCAACCACTTTCCCTGTTGCCTCGCCAATAACATCACCTGCCACACCTTTCCAGCTGCCATCTGTCTGCTCAGTTAGACGCCATATACGCTGCGATTTCGTGCCATCTGCCCACGAGAACTTCTCGTTTAAGATAATGACATCGTCTCCCTCATGGGTTGCATCAATATCAACATAAAAACGCTTTTTGACTTCGCCATTTCGACCTTGGAACATGCCCCAACCATCGATTTGACCCGAAAAAAACTCATGCATGTCGAGCGTTGGTGTGGTGTTCTGATATGCCTGAATATTTTGCGTAGCACAACCAGAAGTTAATAGCATAGCTGATAAACCAAGACCTACTGTTAACTTAGCTATTAAGCGATGCGCCTTCTTTTTACCCTCAATGACACTACCAGACAACATCTTAAATTTACTCATATTAATTCCTTTTAAATAGAGATAAATAGTTAGTTTCTACTTATTGATACTGATGGTTTATAAGATTGCTGTCTGTGCAATCTTTGCTATTTGGCTTTGTTTCTATATAAAAACATAAGCCTAAAGCTGTTATATATCGTATTAAATATCTAGCGGACTCTGCGCCAAACTCGATAGCTGCTGACGTGAATCGTCCGTCAACTGTGTCTTATCTAACTTTAAATAGGCGACTTGCTCTTTTGCCATTACGACCAACTCATCAACACCATCTACTGCCAGCATTTGTCGTGACCAGTCTTGGATATTGATATCTTGAGGAATAGTAACTGTCGTGCTCGACAGATAAGGTGGCTGGGCAATGGGTATAATCAGCAGCAGTGCGATGCCCATGACAAGTGCCAATAGCCCCCATGCCAGCAAATTGGACTGATTTAATAGCAGCCCGCCCATCGCACCGCCAACGAACGCTCCTAAAAACTGACTAGAAGAGTTAAGCCCCATCGCGGTCGCTTTGTTAGCCACTGGTGCACGCTTAGATATCCATGAGGGAATCGTCGCCTCAAGCAGGTTAAAGCCCATAAAATAAAGCAGCAAACCCAATATGATACCAACACCGACCTGACTGCCAAGCGCTAACAATGCTAAAGCGGCGGTCATCAATGCAATCGCACCCAAAAAGACCTGACGCATTTTGCGTTTCTTTTCAGCGATGATAATAAAAGGTATCGCGATGGCGAAACCAATAAACAATAGTGGCAAATACACCATGCCTTGCTGACGTACTGACAAGCCAAGTACGTTACTGAGCTGGTGCGGCAATATCACAAATATCGCCGTCATCGTCAGATGTAGCGCAAATATACCGATATGTAAGCGGTTAAGATCGCCAATCTTAAGGACAGTAGCCAACTGTTGACCGATGGTTTTATTATCTAAGTTATGCTTGAGCACGCGCATAGGCGTCGGTACTACCACCAATAGCAGCATCGCCAAAATAGCAAACCCTGAAGTCAACCAAAACAGTCCAGAGATACCGAGCGAGCCGACTAACAATGGACCAAAAGCAAAGGCCAGCATAATAGAGGTCGCAATCGTCAGACCCATCGTGGCCATCGCTTTGGTACGCATCTCTTCACGAGTCACATCAGCCAGTAATGCCATAAGCACAGCAGAGACCGCACCACTACCCGCCAGCGCCCGACCAATGATCACTTCATAAATATCCGTCGCATTTGCTGCAATCATGCCGCCGACAGCGAACAGTATCAACCCCAGAAAGATAATAGGCTTACGCGGAAATTTATCAGCAGCCAAACTCATCGGTATCTGAAATATAGCCTGCCCTAAGCCATAAATACCAACGGCCAAACCAATCAAAAACGGCGTCGCGTGTGCATAATTGTCACCGTAGACAGAAAATACCGGCACAATCATAAACAAGCCAATCATACGTAAGGCAAAGATGCCACCGACTCCGAGGATTGCCCGTTTCTCTACGCTATTCATACTTGCCTCACTGGTTGATCATTGCTGGTTGCTCATTGCTATCTTTCATGACTAACACTTGCGCCATACCATGATTTATCACTACTGGTTTATCAAGGCATTGGCCTATAAATCAAGCCCCCTAGTATAAGACATTCGCCGTTTGGTTGCCGAGACTTTTGTCTTACTGGTGCAGTAACGTATGCACCCTCAACCCAAGCCATTCATATTACGAGATTATTTTGTTACCAAGTGCATCAGATGCACAGTCCTGCCTTGAATAATGCTGTCACCGTGACAATAAAGTAAAACGTTGTCAGCACAATTAATGGCTAACTCACTATATCTACGTAATGACGAATGCTTCTATAAAATGACATTTTTGGTCAAAACCATAACAAACGATGCCTGTTACTTAACACTGATTTGATTTAGATTTGCTTAGTCCTATAACAAATAGTCGTAGGAACGACAAACAATATAAAGCCAAACAACAATAGAAAATGAATAACTAGGCTGACATAACTTTTACCTTATACATATATGTACCCTTTATAACGACACTACTTATAACAACACCTAAATTTAGAATTATTCACGTTTTAACCAACCATTTTACTGATCTGTATTTACTTTTTAGCTTGAGATATTTCCCAATCCCCTTTTAGCAAATAGGAAACCTGTAACCGATGGCACATGACCATATCGCAATACGCGGCGCACGTACTCATAATTTAAAAAACATCGATTTAGACATTCCACGAGATAAATTCGTGGTAATCACTGGCCTATCTGGCTCTGGTAAATCTTCGTTGGCATTTGACACTTTGTATGCCGAAGGGCAACGTCGTTATGTCGAAAGCTTATCGGCATACGCTCGTCAGTTCCTCTCGCAAATGGAGAAACCTGACGTCGATAGTATCGAGGGTCTATCCCCTGCAATTGCTATCGAGCAGAAGTCCACCAACCATAACCCGCGCTCGACCGTCGGTACGATTACCGAAATTTATGACTATCTACGTCTGCTCTATGCACGCATCGGTACGCCATATTGCCCTGAGCACGGTGAGCCAATGGTCGCGCAGTCGGTCACTGAGATGGTCGATCAAGTCATGGCTTTGCCAGATGATACTAAGATTATGATCTTGGCACCGGTCATTCGTGACCGTAAAGGTGAGCATACCGTCTTGCTTGAGCAGCTGATTGGACAAGGTTTTGTCCGTGTGCGCGTCGACGGTGATGTCTATGACACCGACGAGCTACCGACGTTGGATAAGAAGAAAAAACATACCATCGAAGTGGTGGTCGATCGCTTTAAAGTTCGTGATGACTTGGGCAACCGTGTCGCTGAGAGCTTAGAGACGGCGTTACGTCTAGGCCAAGGACTAGTCACGCTACACTTTATGGATGGTAATCCAAAAGAAGGCGGTGATGAAAACCAAGTGATGTCAGCCAAGCATTCATGCCCTGTCTGTGATCGCGCGGTGCCTGAGCTTGAGCCACGTATGTTTAGTTTTAACAATCCATATGGCGCATGCCCAAGCTGTGATGGTCTTGGTAAACGCCAATATTTCGCTGCTGAAAAACTGATTACTCATCATGAGAAGTCACTTAACCAAGGCGCAATCAATGGTTGGGACAAGCGTCATGCGTACTACTTTGGTTTGCTTAGCACTGTCTGTAAGCATTTCAAAATCGATATGGATGCGCCGTGGCAAGATCTGTCAAAAGAGCAGCAAGACCTTATCATGCACGGCTCTGGTAAAGAAAAACTGACCTTTAACTTTACCGATGAACGCGGTCGCAAGACGAATAAGACTGTACCGTTTGAAGGTGTCCTTCCCTACCTAGAGCGTCGTTATGCTAAGACGCAAAGTAACCTCGTCCGTGATGAGCTAGCCAAATATCTGGCAGATACCACTTGTAACGTCTGCGATGGCGCACGTTTGAATGAAATCTCACGCAATGTCCGTGTCGATGATCAGACCATTGCAGAAATTGTTAAGCTGTCTATCGGTGATGCGGCGGATTATTATAAAACACTAAAGATTGGCGGTCATAAAGGTGAAGTCGCCGAAAAAATCTTTAAAGAGATTAATGAGCGCTTAAACTTCCTCGTCAGCGTCGGGCTTGATTATTTAACCCTTGCCCGCTCTGCCGAGACACTATCGGGTGGTGAAGCACAGCGTATTCGTCTGGCTAGCCAAATCGGTGCAGGTTTGATGGGCGTCATGTACGTACTTGATGAGCCATCCATCGGTTTGCATCAGCGTGACAATGATCGTCTGCTAAAAACCCTAACCCGCTTGCGTGACTTGGGCAATACAGTACTGGTCGTTGAGCATGATGAAGATGCGATTCGCCAAGCAGATTACGTCATCGATATCGGTATCGGTGCAGGCGTACATGGCGGTCATATTATCGCTCAAGGTACGGTCGATGACATCATGGCAAACAAAGAATCGCTGACTGGACAATATATGTCTGGTAAGAAAAAAATAGAGATTCCGACTGTGCGTCATAAAGCCAAAACCATCGACGTCGAAGTCAAAGGTAAAGCTAAAGCCAAAAAAGTACCGATGACCATCGAGCTAAAAGGTGCGTCAGGAAACAACCTACATGATGTGGATTTGACCATTCCTGTTGGTATCATGACTTGTGTGACTGGTGTCTCAGGTTCGGGTAAATCAACTTTGATTAACCGTACCCTTATGCCATTGGCAGCGACTCAGTTAAACAATGCCTCAACGCTGATTGCCGATAAGTTTGAGAGCATTAGCGGTCTTGAGCATTTGGATAAAATGGTCGATATCGATCAAAGCCCAATTGGTCGTACACCGCGTTCAAACCCAGCGACTTATACTGGCGTGTTTACCCCTGTGCGTGAGATGTTTGCCCAGACCCAAGAAGCACGTGCCCGTGGTTATAAGCCTGGCCGCTTTAGTTTCAACGTAAAAGGCGGACGCTGTGAGATGTGCCAAGGTGATGGTCTCATCAAAGTTGAGATGCATTTCTTGCCTGATATGTATGTGCCGTGTGATACCTGTGAAGGCAAACGCTACAACCGCGAGACACTAGAGATTCACTATAAAGGCAAAACCATCGCTGATGTGCTTGATATGACTGTTGAAGATGCCGTTGAGTTCTTCTCAGCGATACCAGCGATCTATCGTCGTCTGCAGGCATTGATGGATGTCGGTCTGAGCTATATTCGCTTGGGTCAGTCTGCGCCAACACTATCAGGTGGTGAGGCGCAGCGTGTCAAACTGGCGCGTGAGCTTGCCAAACGTGATACGGGACAGACGCTGTATATCTTGGATGAGCCAACCACTGGTTTGCATTTCCACGATATCGATAAGCTGCTCAATATCCTGCATGCCCTACGCGATAAAGGTAATACTATCGTGGTCATCGAGCATAACTTAGATGTTATCAAAACGGCAGACTGGGTGATTGACCTAGGCCCTGAAGGCGGTAAAGGTGGTGGTATGATCATCGCTGAAGGCACGCCTGAGGAAGTGGCTGAAGTCAAAGAATCGTATACGGGTATATTCTTAAAGCCAATGCTCGAGCAAGGCATGAAAGAAGTCAGCTAATACCTTTAGTCATGATTGATAAAAGGCCACTCTTTATAGGGTGGCCTTTTTTATTTGCTGGTATAAGGCAAAGCGCAAACTGTAAGCTATTAATGGAAATTGATATATAAACTAAGACTTAAGTTACTTCGCTACGTTACCTTTCTTAATATTTATTAAAGATACTTAAAAGTTAAATGTATTAATATTCAAATGGTTAGATATGACGCGTAGACATATACGATATAGAAACAACTGGTTAATAACGATATAGCCAACACAAATTGACATTACTCACTCCTGCATGACCTCTGAAACTCTTAAGGACTTCTTATGAAAAAATTACTATTTATTGTCTTAGCATCTACTGTTGGCGTTAGCGCCTGCGCATCAAGCGGCACATCAAATGGCACAAGCGATCGCAATCATCAAAGACCTGCAATTTCAGCGGATATGAAGCAAGCCATGGATGATTGTGCTCAACGAGCTGGCGTGAAAATATCTAAAGAAAGTCGTCCAAGTAAAAGTGATATGAAAAAGATGGAAGCGTGTATGAGTGCTAAAGGGTATAAAAAACCTGAAGGACATGGTCAAGGCCGTCCGCAATAACTAGTAATTTTTAGATGACTGATGATGAAAGGCTACTCTTTAGGGAGTGGCCTTTTTTGCTGGGTCGATTTTTTATTTTGATGTTAATATAACTGCTATCCTAAGAATATATGTAAGGTAATGAGTAATGGCAAGTGTAGCGAATCTTGAAAAGAAACTTTTAGAGATTATCAATACTGAAGACTCTTTTGCTATTGCCCTCACCGGTGAATGGGGCATTGGAAAAACATATTTCTGGAAAATTTTCTGTGAAAAACATCGTGAAAATTTCATGGTTAATAAAATTGCTTATGTATCCTTGTTTGGCATTGATTCACTAGATGCCTTAAAACTTGAAATAGCTATTAAATCTTACTCTACATCACAGAGTAGTGATAACTTATCTGGAATAAAGAAAGTTTTTCAAAATACAATCGAGGCAGTTGATCTGCCTAAGATTGAAGGCAGTGGTATTGCTCTATCTCTTAGTAAAAGTATGATTACTAGCACTATATCTAATATGGTTAATGAAACATTAATATGTATAGACGATATTGAGCGAATATCAGACAAATTAGATATCAAAGACGTAATGGGGCTAGTTAATCATTTGAATTTAGAAAAAAAATGTAAAGTTATTGTTTTGCTGCATGAAGGGGAAGCTGATAAAAAATTTCATGAATACAAAGAAAAAGTATTTGATGAAGTCCTAACACTGAGTGAATCGATCACCATTATTAAAAAAGATATAGTTGATGACGATGACCTATTTCCTGTATACGAGCTCTTCTATCAGACATTAAATATCAAGAATTTAAGATTTTATCAACGTGTTCAGAGCACTTTCAAGATTATAATAGACAACTCAGACAGTGAACTATCTTTAGTAAGTAAGAAACAAATATTAGAGTTTCTTTTAGTAATTATGTTTGCTCATGATATGCCTAAATTATTAGGTTCAGAGATAGATTTTGAATCTTTTATAACAATTCTCGATGAGAAAAATCCAGTTTTTTCAGATCGGCTAATCGACTTAAAATCATCTTCTAGTGAAACATCATCTAAGGAAGACCTACACACTCTCAAACAGTTTGAAAAACTTAATGAAATTCGAACTATTATCGACCCATTTATTTCAAACTTCATCATTTCGGGATGGGGTCACTTCGTTGTTTCATTGGTTAGAGATTTAGACCTAAACAGTGATATGGCGAAACTTCTAAATGAAAAAGATACTATTAATGAAAGAATCTTAGAAGATAGCAGACTGAAAATCCAAGTGTTACAAGAGTTTCATAACTTGGATATGAAACCGAAATTTCCCGAACGACTATACTATGTAGCTTGTAGCAGTCTATCTTCAGAACAATTAAGTAATTTAAGCTTTTACTGTGATATTCTCGAAACTAGCAATAGGTCAGATTTGGCTGCTCAACTTGAAGATCATATTAAAAGATATATTGAACAATCAATTAGGTCATCTAAAAGTCATATGTCTATAGATGACTTCTATTTTTTTGGAAGAAAACCTGAAGATCGCTTCTACAATTTTACTGTTAATTCAATAGCGAGCTTCAGAACTAACAGTTTTAGCTCTAATAAGATACTTTCAATATTTTTAGATTTTCATAAACATAATCGTAGAGCTTGGAATAGTAGTGATAAAGACCTCCTAAAGCTAATTGATAAAGATATTTTGAGACAGGTAATTTGGGCAGATATAGAAAGCAACGAAAGATACCGTAAGTTATTTATCCATTCAGTTTTATTACACCCATGTCTAGGAGATATTAATGGTAAACGTGAAGAGATTAGGCTATGGATACTGGATCTACTGCGAGAAAACATTATTGATAATCCGAACAACGAACCTTCTATAAAAATGTGGTTAGATAATACTAATAATTTGAAAGAAAACCTAACTTAGCTCGTAGGCTAGTCGAAGCGCACGACCTAAACAAACTCCCTCTCAATATTCATCACCCTTGCATCTACCGTACGTTCTAGCTTTTCTCCAATTTGACTACATTGCGACTCGACCTCACGCTTAGACAATCCAACGATCACAAACGTCCACTCGCTAGCATCATGTCGATCGCGCTCACCGCTTTCACAGACCGCGATACTTGGCGTATTGCCAAAGCGGGCATGCAAGCCGCCCATACGGTGGCGTTTCTCTTTTAGCGAGCCACAGCCAGGCAATGAAAACGTCAATGTCACAATAGCGATATGCATTTTGTGCTCCTTGCGATAAGAGTTTACGCTTTATAATAGTAGCAAATCAGCACTGTGAGTGATGCTATCGTTGATTCAGTTTAAAAGAGATACAAGGCAACCGAGTGTAGATGTAACTGTGATACTTCAGACGAGGTTAACGCTATCACTCTTTTATAGAGGATTGACTATATGGTTACCTTGCTATATTCGTATCGCTACCCTATCCACTCCCAGACCCTTTATAATAGTGTATCAATACCAACCAACCTGCGTATTTCACCCATGACCTCTATCAGCTACGTAAAGCAGCAGCGCATTACTCGACTATGCGTGCGCTGCGGATTACTCCTTATGCAGTATGGCGCTGAGTCTGCCGTGGTGGTGGACTTGTCCAAACGCTTGGGGCTTGCCTTGGGGATGAACAGCGTCGAATGTTCGCTGAACTTTAACGCCATTACCCTGACGACTATCTGTGACGAGCGCTGTATCACCACTACCAGAGATACGATCAATCAGAGTATCAATGTCAATTTATTGGTACAAATCCAGCAAATCGTCAATAAAACCGAAGCCACTATCGATCATAATGACTTGATTGACCACACTACCCTTGCCTTTGATGAGTTGGATAAGACCGTGTATCCAACGTGGTTAGTGAGCGTGTTTGTTGGTGCCTCATGTGCGGCGTTTGCTTATCTAAATGGTGGCAGCTGGTCGATTACGGCGGTGACTTTCATCGCGGGTATGGTGGCGATGCTGACCCGTATTTATTTATCCAAGCACCACTTTAACCCTTTTATCACGGTCATTGTGACGGCTTTTATTGCCTCCCTCATTGGGGCGACGACCTATTATTTTGATATTGGTAATAATGCCGATATCGCTGTTGCCTCTAGCGTGTTGCTACTGGTGCCCAGCTTTCCTTTGATTAACTCGTTCTCAGACATCCTAAAAGGCTATGTCAATATTGGGGTTGGGCGTGCGGTCTTTACCTATATGCTGACCTTATCTGCGTGCGTTGGTATCGTGATGGCGCTGGTTTTGCTTCGCATACAGCACTGGGGGTTTTGAGATGTGGTTCATTGAGACCGTCGTACTGGCTTGTATCATTACCCTTGGTTGGACGCTAATGTTTAGCGTACCCAAACGCTATATTTTGCCGTGTCTACTGATGACTGCTTTTGGCTTTGGATTAAAAACTGCCCTTGTTCATCAGAACCTACATATTGTGGTTGCCAGTTTTTTTGGCGCGATGCTTGCCAGCTTCTTAGGTGTGTACTTTTCTAAGAAATATACCTTGCCACCTAAAGCGCTCATCTCGCCCAGTGTCATTTGTATGATGCCCGGTATCGCCGCCTATAAGGCGATGGTCAGTATGGTGCAGATTGGTTATTTCGGCTTTTCAGACGAGTTATTTAGCCAAATGATGGTGTACTTGTTTGAAGCGCTGTTTGTCACCTCGGGATTGGTACTTGGCTTGTCTATTCCAGGGCTGTTATTTTATAGACGTCGTCCTATTGTATAAGTGGTTATGGGTAGATTTAAATATCTAGATGCTAGGCTTTTCTTAACCAACCACCGTTTATAGTCAAGTGATTCAACACATCTTAACCGTAAAAAACTTGTAAGATGGATGATAAGACCCATTACAGTAGAGTCGAAAATAGCACCAATAACAATTTAATAAAGAGACCGTATTATGACCAAACATTATGACTATATCTCTATTGGCGGCGGTAGCGGCGGCATCGCGTCACTCAACCGTGCAGCCAGCTATGGCAAAAAATGCGCCATTATCGAAGCCAACCAATTGGGCGGCACGTGTGTGAATTTGGGCTGTGTTCCCAAAAAGGTAATGTGGTATGGCGCGCAAGTGGCTGAAGCCATCCATAAATATGCGCCAGACTATGGCTTTGATGTCGATGTTAAAGGTTTTGACTTTCAAAAACTGGTACAGAGCCGCCAACAATACATCGAAAACATTCATCGCGCTTATGACAATAACTTGGCCAAAAACGGCGTCGAAGTGATCAAAGGCTTTGCCAAATTTGTCGATACCAATACCGTAGAAGTAAATGGCGAGCTGATTACCGCTGACCATATTTTGATTGCTACGGGCGGTCATCCTATTCAGCCAGATATCAAAGGTGCAGAATACGGCATCGACTCTGATGGATTCTTTGCCTTAAACCATCTGCCAAAACGCGTGGCGATTGTAGGTGCTGGCTATATCGCTGTCGAGATCGCAGGCGTGTTAAACAGTCTGGGTGCCGAGGTGCATTTGTATGTACGTAAACACTCGCCACTCCGTACATTTGACCATACTATCGTAGAGACTTTGCTGATAGAAATGGAACAAGCTGGCATCACATTACACACCAACACGGTGATCAATGAAGTCAATAAAAATGACAATGACAGCCTTGATTTGACCACCAATGATGGCGGTGAAGACTGTATCGATACTGTCGATTGCTTGATCTGGGCGATTGGTCGCGCGCCATCGACTGATGGTATCAATCTGCAAGTGACAGGGGTCGAGACAACCGAGACGGGTAAAATCAAAGTCGATCAGTTCCAAAACACCAATGTCGATGGTATTTATGCAGTCGGTGATATTATCGAGAACAGCGTAGATCTAACGCCTGTAGCGATTGCTGCTGGTCGCCGCTTATCTGAGCGTTTGTTTAACAACAAACCTAACGAGCACTTAGACTATACGTTGATACCGACCGTGATTTTTACTCATCCGGCTATCGGTACGATTGGGCTGTCTGAAATCGACGCGGTGGAACGCTATGGCAAAGAAAATATCAAGTGTTATACCTCAAGCTTTACCGATATGTATAGCGCGGTCACTCAACATCGTCAAAAATGCACCATGAAGCTAGTATGCTTGGGCGATGATGAAAAAATTATTGGCTTGCATGGCATTGGTTTTGGCGTCGATGAGATGATTCAGGGCTTTGCAGTCGCTATCAAAATGGGCGCGACTAAGGCTGATTTTGACAATACTGTTGCCATTCATCCAACTGGCTCGGAAGAGTTTGTGACGATGCGTTAAGCTCACTGTTTAACGTTTCTCTTATTCTTAACTATTATAAAAAAGGATGCCATTTGAGCGTCCTTTTTTATTGTCAGTCGTGACGTAAGCATATAGCTTCGTAGGTCTAAAACTGACTCATTACTTTTATATCGCACTGATGACTACTGTACTTTCTATAATTTATTCGCTTTGAAAAATTTAAAGCAAGGCATACTGACAGCGCAATCCTGATGCTGTTATGATGCGATTAATACTGACTGTTGAGAGATGACTGTGTGGCAGGTGTACTTATTCATATTACCGATTGGGCTTGGGATAATGACCTTGGCAGCAAGCCTATTGTTTTTGTTTGCTTATCTAATGTCAGATGACAATGCCACGCGCTTGCCAGCATTTAACTGGTTCAAGCGCTTAATCATCGTGGCATTTGTGCTGCTGAGTATTGGTCTGTTTATGACTTTTGGTCATTTTTGGGGTTGAGCGAGATAGAACATTTTTTAATGCTTTTTACTAAGCCAATTTGATTAGCTAACGATTTTTTCTAGTTCTAATAACTCTAAATCATCACGCTTTGGCTCGCCATTATTGCCATCGTTTGGAAACGGCATTTTATTACCATTGAACTGATAACCACGGCGCTGATAGTAAGCCAAAAGCTCAGGACGGTGACTTAAGATAGACATGGTCAGACGGCTAGGCTGATTCAGTGACTGTAAATGGCGATCTGCAAAGGTCTCAGCCGCTTGTAGTATTACATTACCAACACCCTTCCCTTGTAGCACAGGATGTACCGCAAACATACCGATATAGGCTTTTTTATTTGAGGCAGCATCGGTTTTGATATCGACAGCAATACAGCCAAGTATTTCACCCGTCTCATCTCCTTCACGGTCGCCTGTCGTGGTTTTTGGATAGACGAAATAATAGTGATTAGGATCATTGATTACAGCAGCGAGCTCCGCTGATGTAGTCCTGATACCACCGATCAAGTCGGCCTCATTGGTCCAACCTGCCGTCTCACGATAGCAGCAGTTCAATAACTGCTCAAGTGCGCCAATATCCTCTAATGTCGCTTCACGTAGAAATACCGACTCTTTATTAAAGGGGTCTGTGTTTATATTGCTGCTATTTATATTGTTTTCGCTCATATTATAATTTTTCCTTTTCCGTCTATGTATAGTTGCATTCAAATAATTTCGATACAAGAAAACCGAGTGCAAGTGATACATTAGTATACTTAATGAGGGTGACGATGTAGCGGATTTATGTGGATTTAGCCATATAAAAAACTGACTTAGATCACTAAGCCAGTCTAGGGCAGGTCATTAATTAGATTATGAGGCTTAAAATGAGAAAAATTGTAGATAAACGAGGAAAAAACTGCCCCAGATACTAATACTTATCAGTCTATAGTACTAGCGCGATAATGCATGCGCTTGCTCAATAATATCAAACCCTGCATTAAGCTGCGCACGTGTCGGCGCATGACCACGGCGTAATAGCTCAGAGAAGGCGACCAACTCTTTATCACGTCCAAGCGTACTTGCTGCACTAGCCCGTGTATCCTCGCCTTCATCATCAAAGTAGTATTCGATATAATCATGCGTATCTGGTGTACCAAATAGGATATTGTGCTCTGGTGTCCCGGCATGACCGCTATAGCGTAGGCTCTTGCCGTATTGCATGGTCCAAAAGAACGGTATACGCGCCTCTAATGAGTCGACACTGTCATCATTTAGGATTGCAGCTGCTGTGACCATGCCATGCTGCAGAGCCACGCGCCAATGCTCAATACGCATGCGACCCATTTGATTGGTGGCTTTAGCGATATCACCCAGCGCATAGACGCCATCGCGCAGCTGTAGATGCGCATCGACTTGTACACCGTCTGGATCGTTAACTCCGCTCAATATCTCTGTACGTGGAGACACGCCAGTACCCAATATCACGATATCGGCGTCAATATGCTCACCACTCGCCAGCGTGACACCGCCTACATCTGAAAAAGCTTGGTTCTTGTTATCTCCATCCTTGTCCACTTGACGATCAACCTTAGTAATTTCATTGACGGTTGCGTCAAACACAAAGTTAATGCCCTTCTCTTCATGTAACTTAATTAAGGCGTTACTCACCGTTTCAGAGACAATATTGCCCATCACACGGCTACCTTGCCCAATCACTGTGATAGAAGCTGTCGTACCTGCTTGTGCTAACGCCGAAGCGGTCTCCATACCGATAAAACCTGTACCAATGATCACCACACGCTGATCATGACTGGCCGCTTTAATTAATTTGGCATCATTCATGCTGCGTAGCGTATATACGCCATCTATCTCAGCACCTTTGATAGGTGGTAAGTTTGGTTTAGCACCAGTGGCGACAACCAAGAAGTCTGCAGTTTGGCGCTCGCTGTTGCCATCATTATCCTCTATGACGATGGTCGCCTCATTAGGCAGCACTTCGCTAACCGTTTGGTTGAGGTGTAACTCAATATTGTTGTTATCCGCCCAGTCAGCACCACCCAATAGCAGCTTATCCTCGTCCATCTTGCCTGCCAAAAATGCTTTGGATAATAAAGGACGATTGTAAGGAGCTTTGTCATCTTTACTAATCAACGTAATCTTGCCGCCATAACCACCCTGACGCAACTGGTCGGCCGTCATAAATCCTGCACCGCCACCACCAACGATAATAGTATGGGTATCAGTCAATTTATCATTTTCGACTTGCCCCGTTACCTGAGCTGAGGTATCGACTGTCAAGTTATCACCATCATGAGTCAGCTCATACTGGGTCAAGCCTTTTGTCGCTATCGGCTCTAATAGTGAGCCATCGCGACTATCAAAAGTTGCATGATGCCAAGGACAAACTACCCGATTGCCACAGCGTAATCCATTACCCAAATCTGCGCCCGCATGTGGGCATTTGCCATCGAATGCACGGAACTCATCGTCATCGCGAGTGATTAAAATGATACTATCGTCTTCTTGCTTATATGATTTCATGCCACCGCTTAGGATATCCGCTTTACTGATAGTGACTGTGTTGATCGTTGCGTCGGTCATAATGCTTCCTTAACAGTTATAATGATGTCTAATGACAGCAGGTTGAAAATGACCGTAACCAACCAGACAAATTCAACTTATCCTATTATTTTTAATATGCGATGCATTGATAGTAGCAAGAGCGCCTCGCACACGATGTTTTTTTGTATGTTTGCTGCGTTGCAAAACGTAATTATGTAACTTTGTTTTCCGCACTCTTTTTACTTCTCATCATTATTATTAATAAACAAAATAAAAGACGACCTTATGACTTCTCAAGACAACCAAAACGATATAACTACTACTGCTCAAGACAGTTTAGATAGCCAAGCTGCTACTATAGATCCAACAGCTAATGATCAAAACGTCAATGAACAAACAGCCAGTGAGAAAACAGCCAGTGAGAAAATTGACCTAGCTCATATTGATATCGCCGCCCTTACTGACACTGCAAATTTGCCACAGCCAAGTTTGCAGCCGATACAGCAAGCGACTTACAAGGCTAATGCGACTGATTTTATCGTTAATGAGCTATTACCGTTAGACTTCACTGGTGAAGGTGAGCATTTATGGTTACACATCGAAAAATCAGGTATGAATACCGCTTATCTGGCAAAATTGTTGTCAGAGTGGGCAGACATTCCGTTACGTGATGTCGGCTACTCAGGGTTGAAAGATCGTCATGCATTGACGACCCAGTGGTTTAGTTTGCGCATACCAAAAAAACAATTGCCGCCTACTGAATTTGCACCAGTAGACATTGGAGAAAACGAGACTGTCACTATCCTTGCGCAGCACTGGCACAATAAAAAACTCAATCGCGGTACGCACCGTGCCAATCAGTTTGTTATTACTTTACGTGATATTCAGTTTGCGAGCGCTAGTGACGGAAATAACGTATCACCCGAGCAACTACTACCTGCAAAAGAGGTCGTCGAGCAGCATCTAACGCGCATTGGTAGAAACGGCGTACCCAATTATTTTGGTCCCCAGCGTTTTGGGCGTCAAGGTAATAACGTCAGAGAGGCTTTATCACTGTTTGCTCGTCCACCGCGAGAGCCTCGCCCGCAACCAAAAAAGAGCAAACGCAAAGGTGCCCCGCGCGAGCAAAATACGATGGAATTGTCTGCTGCACGTAGCTTGATATTTAATGAGATATTGGCAGCGCGAGTGCGTAATGGCAGCTGGAACACTGGCCTAGCAGGTGAAGTGTTTAATTTAGATGGTTCAGGATCGATATTCACTAGTGAGACACTAGATGATACGTTGCATGCTCGTATTGACAGTGGCGATATTCATCCAACTGCTGTGCTATGGGGCACGGGTAACGATAAAGTCACCGGTAGCGCTGCAGATTTAGAGACCGAGGTAGTACAACACAGCCCCCTACTCATGCAACTAGCAACTGGATTAGAGCAGCGCGATATTAAGGCGCAAAGACGAGCGCTACGTCTACCGCTTGAGGCGTTAAGCTGGGAATGGTCGGACGATCAGACGCTGGTGTTAAACTTTACTTTAACTACAGGTAGCTTTGCCACAAGTGTGCTCGCAAGCTTAGTTCAGCAGCTGGAATCGTAATTGGGTTTTATAGCAAGAAAAGAATATAGCCACTGCTTGGACAGTAGTGGCTGCTATCAACTTCTATAGAGCGAATGCGCACAGTCATCTTGTTCAGCAAACATTTTGTTAGCACTCACCACCTGATTGCGACCGCGGTGCTTGGCTTCATACAAGGCTTTATCTGCAGTACTGATCAAACGTTGGCAAATATCACTAGGCATTTTTTGCATTGACGATAGATGACTTTCAGCGCGATAAGCAACGATAGGCTTAATAATAGGTAATGACCCTGATTCAGACACTGCTCTTTCTTTCAAAATAGTTTTGTATTTTTGGGCAATACAAGCTCTTTCCTCATAAGTTAAGGTATACAAACCAAAGCTTGCCGTCACATTAAAGTCAATCACTCCCTCAACGTTGATGACTTGTTCAGCAATGCTTGAGCGTAGTTGCTCAGCAATCACCATAGCACTGTCGTGTTTAGTATTGGGTAGTACAATCAAAAATTCCTCACCACCATAACGAGTGATGATCGTTTCATCCGAAAACGATTGTGCGAGCGTCTGTGATATTTCAACCAAAACTTGATCGCCCATTTCGTGACCGTAGTTATCATTAATACTTTTGAACCAGTCCAAATCCAACAATATGATGCTCAGGTCTTGGTTTTCTTTTATTTGTGACAAGGCATACTTCATTTTTTTGAGACCGTAACGGCGATTCTTTAATTGAGTAAGCTCATCTTGATTGGCATGTCTGATGGTTTCTTGCCGACTGTCATCTAAAATTAAAAGCAACGCACGAAACATATAGACAATAAAAATTGCTTTAGGTAACGCTAAAAACAAATGGGTTGACCGCCAAAAAAATGCAGATGAACGCTGTACCTCGTTAATATCATCCCAATTTAGTACATTGTTTTCAAAGGCCAAAGCACTCACCATATTTTCAGCAGCTATTATCTCGTTATAAGTTAGATAATTTTGCCCATCAAGCATCGGATGAATAATTGTCAATTGGCGCAAATTCGGTAGACTGACACCAAAATAAGGCAACATAATAGCCAGTAACATAAGGATCAACTGCAACCAAAACATGCGCCAAGCGTTGCGCCGTTTAATTAGCATCATTCCCAACATCGCACCGCCCACCACCGAGACTCCAGCAAACAAACTGCTATAGCCTATCATCACAATAACAGTGGCAATATAAAGCGTATAAATCGTAATTAGGACTATTTGCCATTTGTCCAAGGCCTCATTACTCTTAGAATGAAACAAACATTTGACCATGCATAAAAAAAACAAGCCCACTACGCTGACACCTAACCATAACGGGTATAGATAATGCATATTTATATAATTATAAAGGACATCTTGTTGCCACCACACAAAAAAGCACCATAACCAGTGCAATGCCACTTCCATCACGATGAATAGTGCCATCAGTGATGTTCTATCAGCAGCTTGCCACTCAAAGATCATTTGAGAGAGCTTTTTGTATCCTAGATTAGAGATTGATACAGCCATAGAAGGATTACCGCAAAAAATGTAAATGCATTAAGTATAAAGACATTAAAGTCAACTCAAAAAAATAGACTATTTAGTGCAAATAGTTATAGTCATCCTAAGTGTTACAAGTTCTGCTCTTATTATCAATCTGATTTGCACATTTATTTATTAATACTTGTCTTATGAATGCACTAACATTTTTCTATAAACATCAATTACTGCTAATCAATCCAAATAGATGCCAGATAAACGCAACTAGCAACGAGAATAATTACAGGGAAGAGACAAATTTATCAAATTTTGACCCTATTTCAAAAGACTCCCAAACCCCTTGCTGATCATCATTTAAAGTAGGAACATCGCCCAAACGTCGCCAAGGCATGTTACTACCATGAAAATCACTACCAATAGATGCCGCAAGACTATGCTCAGTAATGCTACGATCAACCATTCTGCGGGTACTAATCGGCTCACTATTGGCTGGGAGTTCACAAGCATCTCCGCCAAGCTGCGCAAACTCTTCGATTAATTTACGCACGCGTGTCGCTGATAGTTGATATCGCGTAGGATGCGCAAGCACGGCCTTGCCGCCACAGGCATGAATCAATTCAATACCATGCTGCATCGTCAACGCCTCGATTGATACATAGGCAGGTTTATTATCCGCTAAGTATTTATCAAAGGCCTTTTGAACGGTTTTGACTTCACCTCGCTCAAACAACACCTGTCCAATATGAGCACGTCCGACTGCTTGTGGATTACCGCCTGCTTTATCGAGCACTGCTTGCCATAGCTCATCATAATTAATATCTAATAATTCACTCAATTTTTCAGCGATACGCTGACCACGAGTGGCTCGACTGTCTTGCAGTTGCTGTAGCGTTGCGTGCATTTTTTCGCGATCAGTAAAGTCTAGTCCAAGTACATGAATGATTTTATTGGTGGATTTATTCTTTCCGTAACCACCGCTTAACGTATGCTCACAACTGATTTCAACACCATTAATAATCTGCATATCGCAGGCACTAGCAGCGACCCTTGCCTCGTCAATCCCTGCCAGCGTGTCATGGTCAGTCAATGCCAATACGTTGATGCCCGCTGCATGGGCACGTTGTATGACCTCGGTCGGTGCATAGGTACCATCTGAACAAGTACTATGGCAATGTAAGTCAATTTTCATAAGCTGAGCCTTAAAGTGTTAAATAAAATAAAAGTAGAATAAAAGTTAGGTAGCAGACAGTCATTGTTACGACTATGAGTATTGTGATTTGTCTTGCTCATTCTGTAGATTTAGCCGTTATCGGTGCTGTATTCGTGTTTATATTTGGCCAGTGGCATGGTCATCAGCCGCAATAAGAAAGTATTACTCTGTAGGTTGCGTATATCGCATGATTATCGTGTTGATTGCTTTTTTTTGGTGCGGTAGACGTGTAAACTACCCCATACGTTTTTGTTGGATATACCCTTTGCTATGAAAGCATTATTAGACTTTATTCCCTTAATTGCCTTTTTTATCGCGGCGCGTTATAACGGTATTTTAGCAGCGGCAGGGGCTTTGCTCGTCGCCACTATTATCGTTTACGCCATTCATTTTATTCGTCAAAAAGGTAAGTTTGATAAGCAGCAATGGGTTGTCTTATTATTAACGATTTTATTCTGCGGCGGCACATTACTGCTGCGTGATGATATTTATTTGCGTTGGAAATCGCCCATTATCAATGGTATTTTTGCATTGACGCTATTCGTCAGTGCCGCTATTAATAAGCCATTGATGCAGCTTGCTATGAAAGAGGTATTTACCCTGACGCTTAGCGGCTGGAAAAAGCTGACCGTTGCTTGGGCATTGTTTTTTGCCCTAATGGCTGTACTACATTATATCACAGCGTTCACAATGTCAGATGAAGCATGGATCAACTTTAAGACCTATGGCTGGATTCCGATTATGCTGGTGTTTGTCGTGGCTCAATTTGCTGTACTAAAAAAGCACCTCAACCCTGCGCTGACGGACAAAGCCACTAAATAGTTTCTGTTGCCTTGTCGTAGCAGCAATCACTTTGTCGTTATGACGTTTATACTAAGCCCATATAAGCTCATCACTATTTTTTTATTATTCACTAAGGAAGTCTCATGTCTTTATTTGCCATCATTGGTCATGACGTGGCTAATAGCAGTGCACAACGTCTGATCACTCGTACTGAACATATTGAACGCCTAAAAGCATTGCACCAAGAGGGACGCCTCGTTATCGCAGGTCCAACGCCTATCGAACATGGCAAAAGTGATATGTCAGGCAGCTTAATCATTGCGGATTTTGACTCTATCGAAGCGGCTCAGGCTTGGGCAAACGATGAGCCTTACTTACGTGATGGCGTGTATAGTCATGTCGATATCAAACCATTTGTGCAAGCATTGCCAGCACCAACTGATAGCAACAATCAAGTAGCTGCATCGTGATCCAGAGAGTCTCTTTTTCACATGCCTGCTTCTACAAAAATGCCCTGATTGGTCTCATGTTAGCGACAGCCGTTTCAGCACAGGCTGCACCCGCTGCGTCCATAACACCTGCTGTCGAGGCAACCGATCCGACAGCAATGATGCCGTTGACTGGCCCAGTAGCGGCGCGCGCTTTGCCAACGAAAAACTCAGCGCTAGATATCAATGATACCTTGGCGGCACAGTTACAACCATCTACTAAAGCATTGTCAGCTGCCAATCAAGAGCTGCTTAGCCGTAATGCGCAACTGCAGCGCCAAGTGAACGATTTACAGACTCAAGTAAATGTCTTGGTCTACGAAAGTAAAGGACAGTTGTTTCTATACGGTGCGTTTACCGTTTTGCTCAGCTTGTTAGTCGGTATTTTTGTCTCGTGGTTAGTATTTGTCCGTCGTGAGCGCTGGTAGCATATGCTGTGCTCGCACTGACTTGCATTACTCTACTTCGCTGCGTCTGACCAAATGTCGATATCATTGATCCGTCACAATTGATCGTTGAGCTACCGTTACTGATATTTCTAAGAAGTGCCTCATGTCTACCGCTAACCATCAAAACCCTGAACATTTAAACGTTATCACACCTGCCAAGATTGACTGGCAAACGGATGATACTGGCAATATGGTGCCAGTATCAGGTGAGTTTGGGGATGTTTACTTTTCTCATGCGGATGGTTTGGCAGAGACGCGTCACGTGTTTCTAGAGCACAATCAGTTACCAGAACGTTTAGCACACCTTGCACCAAAGCAATGCTTTACGATTGCTGAGCTAGGCTTTGGAACTGGGCTTAATCTACTAGCAACGTGGCAATTGTGGCGACAACTACGTGAAACCAATCCTCAATTAGCAACGGCTCGGCTGCACTTTATTACTACTGAAAAATTCCCCATACCACTAGCAGATTTGACGCAGATACTTGCGCTATGGGGTGAGCGCGCGCCTGAGCTAATGGCATTTATTAAGCCACTTTTGGCTGCATATCCGCCGCTGATTTCAGGCTGTCATCGTTTAAGTTTTTCTCATGATAACTTAACTGTCGATATGTGGCTTGGTGATGCAGCAGAAAGTCTAAGTAAACTGGTATTAGACCACTCTAACCAGCATACGCCTTATATTGATGCTTGGTTTTTAGATGGTTTTGCGCCTTCTTGTAACAGTACCTTGTGGGCTGACAGTATCTTTGCACAAATGCAGCGCCTATCCCACCCTCATACGACTGCCGCTACTTATAGCTGTGCAGGTATCGTCAAGCGTGGACTAAAACAACATGGCTTTCAAATTAAAAAAGTCAGAGGTTTTGGTCGAAAGCGAGAAATGCTAACGGCCATTATGACCAATGCGGAAAGTAGTGACCTTACTGACGATAACAACAGTCACAATGCGAAGAAGGAAAAGACTTACAGCACATTCGATAATACTGTCGTCATTGGTGCAGGCGTCTCAGGGTTGCTCACAGCTTGGTCGCTTGCCAGTCGCGGTATTACCGTCATCTTATTAGATAAATCAGCGCCCTTGGCAGGTGCATCGGGCAATCCTAGAGCGTTACTTGCGCCCAAAATGACGCCGATTCACCATGTCGATGAGCATCTGCATACCATCGGCTATCTCCATAGCAGCAGGCTATATCGAGACCTTAATCAAACAGCCGTACAGCTTAATACAGAACCAGTACTTGAACTGACTGGCGCCCTTGATTTACTTATAAAAGCCAATATCGGTACGGAACAAATTGCCAACTATCCTGATGAGATGGCGACCACTCTATCGCATGAGCAAGCACAGATTACTAGTGGCCTAAAAGACCAGGACTTATCAGAGAACTTATACTTACCTCAGTCTGGTCTGGTCAATCCAAAAGCACTAAAAGACATCATACTGACTCATCCGCTCATTCACTTCCAGCAGTTAGAAGTGACTAAAATCAACGAGACTGAGCAGCAAGTTCGTATCGAAGGTATTGATGAAAACCTTAACACTGTCACTATGACTGTTGATAATATCGTCATTTGCGCGGCTTTTGAGAGTCATCAATTGGATGAGCGTGTTTTTGATTGCCGTAAAATTCGTGGGCAGTTGTCTTGGTTTACGCCTACGGTTGAGCAACTTGCAAAACTGCCTAAAATACCGCTTAAATATAGTGGTTACTGCGCGCTATTCAACGCACAGACTGGAGATGACGAGTTAAATACAGTCGTCGCTGACAAGCCCTATTTATTGCTTGGCGCGAGTTTTATCCGCAATGACACAATTACTGATATACGTGACGAGGAACATCATATTAGCCGTGATAAGCTCATCACTGCCATTCCTGAGATGGCATCTGTCATTCCGGCAGATACGAGTCTATGGCAAGGCCGAGCCGGCATTCGCACCCAAACACCTGATTACCACCCTATCGTTGGACAATTGGCAAATAGTCAGCGGATATGGACAATGAGTGCGATGGGCGCAAAAGGTTATGCATTAGCACCTATTTGTGCTGAAGCATTAGCAGATATGATGCTAGGATCGTTTGCACCACTGTCAGAGACGATGCTCGCACGCTTATCACCCAATCGTACACGTTTACAGACGCCGCTTATTTAAGAATAAATGGCTCTTGTGTAAATAACAGCAATGATTCCCATAGTTCATACTGTCTTATGATATCTTAATTTGATGTCGACTCTAATAATGAGATATACCCCATGAGCTATCACCAAACCACCCTTACTCTACCCGCCTATGCGCGCGGCATTCATATCATTACCCCGAAGGTTGAAAAAGCGATTTCTCAGCTGCTACCTCACTCTGCCAAGGTAGGGTTGGTTCATCTGTTTTTGCTGCATACGTCAGCCAGTCTTGCAATCAATGAAAATGCTGATCCAGATGTCAGACTAGATACAGAGGATTGGCTTAATAAAATCGCACCAGAAGATCAGCCAGAGTATCGCCATACCTTAGAAGGATCAGACGACTTGCCAGCGCATCTCAAAAGCATGATGCTTGGGGTAAGCTTGACTATACCGCTTGTCGATGGTGAGTTAGGACTGGGTACGTGGCAAGGGATTTATTTATGTGAGCATAGAAACCTGCAAGAATATGGTGGACAGCGTAAGCTGGTGATTACGGTAAATACGTAATAATATACTGTCAATAAATAGCAGGTTGACCCTTGCAAATTGCTACATCTACGTAGAGCGCTATTAACGGATAAAGCTGATTATGAATACTTCTCTCCCAACAATACTAGACTTAAGAAAATCTGAACTGCTTTATCGTACGGCTCCTGCTATTTTCTTCAGTCTGTTGCTACTTACTGCTTGTCAAAAAGATCCAGAACCTGAAGCAACTGATACAACTACAGCTGAGACCTCAACGCAAACCACGCCAGTAACGACCAATATCAACGTTGATGAATCTGAAAATAGCAATGCAGATGATGCTCAAAATGTAGCGCAGACCGATACTGATTCAGAACTTGATATGAGCTTAACAGAGTTAAATAAAGATCTTAGTGATACTACGCTCACTGCAAATGATAGCACTGAAAAACCTAGTCCAGAGCAAGCTATTAAAGGCGCACAAATCACTGATGTCCGTTATAAAAGTGCAGCAGGTGAGAGTTTGTCCGTGGTCTTTGAGACGTCGGCAGTTGGTATGCTTAACGCTATCATTACTCGTCCTAACCAGCCAAAAATGACATTAAGTGCACCCGAAGGCCAAGGCAATAATCCTACCTATCAATCAGCTGACGGCAGTATCCAACTCGTCAGTCATGCTGGTGGCGGCACTATCGACCTTATCCGAAATAATAAAGTGACTAGCTTTGATGCCGTCAGTGCTGAAGCAGAAGTCATCACTGAATAAAGTCTGAGGTCGCCTTTGTTTCAATACGCGATTTAAAATCATAAAAAAGGCGGCAAACGTTATTATCATTGCCGCCTTTTTCGTTTCTGTGTATTATTCTCTACTGACTTGTCTCTACTAAGCTGTCTAATGGGTTATGAGTGATTGTATTTAACCAAACCCAGTCGATTGCCCAAACATACCGACCAACCAGCTTATCAATGCCCACAGCCCCCAACCGACAAACACAATGACTAGCAGGCCAAGAAAATCAGGGATATGCAAATACAGCCAAGCAACGATTGGATTGCGCCAAAAAAACCCGAAGCGGCTTTGCTGTTGTTTGTCTTCTAGTGACTGGTGCAAAAACGGTCGATCCATATGCATGGTTTCGGTAATACCATATTCATGGTGTAGATGCTCGTGCACGATACCCAGTGTCTTACGGCTAGGACGAATGAAAATATCTAATAGCGTACCAATGCCAGGTACGATACCAACGACCATATCAATAAGTGCCAATCTAACCGCTGGCGTCATTTTATGAGCGGGCACACCCAACTGACGTCCTAATATAAATGCATAACTGGTTAATGCCAATCCTGCCAAATCTCCTGCTAGTGGGATGGTCGAAAGCGCCGCATCCGCACCCATTCCTTGCTTGGTAAAAGGCACTCGTACTAGTGAATCCATGGTGTTAGCAAATTTTGCCAGTTTACGCTCAGTTGCGATAACTTGCTCGCGAGTCAGCCCATGTTCGGCAAGTTTTGCTTGATAGTCCGTAACTGACGCATTCGTATCAGGCGGTTTCTTTGATTTGAATTTCGGAAATTTATCGAACTTATCCATTTAGCGTCGTCCATATGCAAGTAACTGCGATGAGCGCAAAGACATAGCGCCCTACCCAGATATTGGCCAAGAACGCCTGAAAGCAAGCCAAAGGGTTACGACTGGCACAAGCGCTGTTTTGTTTGGTAAACATCATCGCAACTAGCGCCAATCCGAATACGGGTGTCACGCCTAGCGTTGTTGGGGCAAAGTAATGCCACATAGCTGCGCCCATCATGAGCAAAAATAGCATTTGTAGGATTGAGATAATAATCACATCATAGCGGCCAAATAATATCGCTGTTGATTTGACGCCAATCTTGAGATCATCCTCACGGTCGGCCATCGCGTACTGCGTATCATAGGCCACCGTCCAGCACATATAAGCAAAGAATAGCAGCCAGCACCAAATATCGGGAGCGCCCTGCACCGCCACATAAGACATCGGTATCGCCCATCCAAAAGCAGCTGCTAAAAATACTTGCGGCAGATGGGTATAGCGTTTCATAAATGGATAAACAAACGCCAATACAACGGCACCAAGCGACCAGTAAAATACAGCTATAGGCAGGAAAAATAGCAGACTGGCACTTAACAGCACCAGTACTAAGAATGCAGCGACGGCTTCTTTGCCAGATAAGCGTCCATCTGCTAACGGGCGGCCTTTAGTACGAGTCACATGACCATCTACTTTGCGATCCGCAAAGTCATTGATCGCACAACCAGCCGCTCGCATAAATATTGCACCAAGGGCAAATATCGCAAATACTTTGATACTTGGCAACGCTGCTGTCATTCCTTGCTGCTGCGCTTGACCCATTGCAGCGAGTAGTACGCCCCATAATGTTGGCCATAAGAGCAGCTCAATGCCGACTGGCTTATCAAAACGGGTTAGTTGGATGTATGCTTGTAGCTTGTCTTTAAATGTCATGGCTTTTTATTATCATTGTTGAATACTTTTTATGCGCGCTTATATATTTAACTCAGAGCAACTAAATTAATTTTTGAGTGGGTTGGTTGCTTAGTTTTAATGGACTAATTACTAAGTTTAATGGTCTGGTTACTGAATTTGTTGCCACAATTTATTCGCTTCGATCAGTGATAGCTCAGGATATTGCTTGCGCAAAGCTTTTAGTGCTGGGACTTTGTCTTTTTGTTTAGCTTGCTGACGTAAAAATGCCAGTTGCTCTTGTGGATTGCTCAGCTCTTTTAACCGTGCCTCAAGCCGAAGAATGCGAGTACGCAGCATGATATTAATCAACAATAGAATTGCACCCATAACCCAAATGATTAACGCTGACATTCCTTGCTCCTAAATCCATTAACTTTGAACATATAAGCTGATAACTTGCGTACATTTATACTCGTACATTCGTTATCGCAAACAGCAGCTGTCAGACAAAATACCCATCAAAGCGTACGGCTTCATTATGCCAGCTTTCACTCGCAGGCTCACCAGCAAGCAGCGGTGCATACTGTGGACGCTTTACGACCACGCGACCTTGACCTTGCGTACTTTGTTTGACAACGGTCTGTGCACTACTTAGCAGCTGTCGCTCTTCATCTAACGTTGGTGGACGAGCCAGTTGATGCAGTGCTTGCATATGCTTACCGACTTTTGCCCCTTTACCTGTCTTACTATCTTGATAGCTATCCTCTGGGAACATCGGATCCAAATAGACGACATCGATTGCCGTAGCATTATCCATTACATTGCTTGCTTCTAGATTCGCAAAATAACTGAGCGCATCAGCATTAATAATCTGTAGACGGCTCATGAGCTTTTGCCAATTGGGTAGCGCACTCATACGCTGCTGCTCTACAAGTAACAGCAATGCCATCAAAGGCTGCTGCTCAAGCATAGTGACTTGGGCACCAGTACTTGCCAATATTAAACTATCATGCCCAAAGCCAGCGGTTGCATCAATAACATGACTATCTAATGTGATTTTGGCCGCTTGTAATAGCAGCTCAGACTTACGGCCAGCACTCACTACACGGCGCTGCAACTTGTCCCACTCAGGTGCCACACTAAGCCCATCACTTAGCCATGATAGCTTATCTTTATCATCTAATAATAGAATGGGCTGAGTAGATGCTTGGCTCAATTGCTGACGGCGCTTTTGAGTTAATTTCTCTGTAGCGACTTTAATATCTAAAATGATTGGTAATGTATGCTCAGCTATCAATGCCTGTAGACTCTCAACCTGTGCTTGCTGGCTGTCATTGACGTAGAGTAACTGACAATGTACAACAGCACCTGTCTCGTCATACATTTGGGGCACATCGGTCATAACCATCATCCTATTTGCTGCTTATTTTCACTATAAATTACTGGCTTGTTAAATCATTAGCATTATAAACTACAGTCTAAATCTAGCCAGCCATTTGATAACCAAAGCCCCAAGCGGCGACCAACACGATAACACCCGTGATAATGCGCAACCAAGCAAAAATAGTAAAGTCGCGACGACTTACCCATGCCACAAGTAAGCGGATACAAAGTAGCGCCACCACAAATGATACGATGGTTCCAATACCTAGCACCAGCCAGTCTTCACTGTTGGTCAGTACGTCACCATGTTTGACTAAATCCAACAGTGCTGCCCCTACAATAACCGGAATACCCAAAAAGAAAGAAAACTCAGCAGAAGCCTTACGTGAGACACCTAACCACAGCGCACCAATAATCGTGGCACCTGAGCGTGATGTCCCTGGTATTAGAGCTAAACATTGGAATAGCCCAATCATTAACGCAGTTTTTATACTGACATCTTCCGCTTCTTTTGCAATGACCGTTTTAGGACGCTTTTCCACGTAAAATATCAGTAGACCGCCGATGATGAGCATAATGGCAACGACAATAGGATTAAACAAATAAGCTTTGATTTCATCGGCAAAGGTAAAGCCAACAATCATCACAGGGATAGTAGAGACAATCAGACTCAGTCCCAGCTGTCTAGGATTGGTCATGCCCTCTGCTTTGCCAGTCAGCAAGCCCATCAGCGCTTGCCACAACCTACCCCAATAGTCATAAATCACTGCCAAAATAGCACCAAGCTGCACAACAACAACAAATAAATCAACTTTTTCTTTAGTCCAGAAACCCATCACATCTGCTGATAAGATCAAATATCCCGTACTAGAGATGGGTAAAAATTCAGTGATACCTTCAACGATACCCATGATGACAGCTTGAACAAATAAAACTATATCCACAGTGACTTTCCTAGAAACAGACTGGCCTAAAAAAACTGGCCTAGAAACAGACCGATTGGCTGTCCTATATTAACGTTGATTTTATATTGGTATGCGCTTGCTAAACACTAGAAAGCTGGCTGCTATCAATTGACGCTGCAAAAAGCATATTTATAAAGCTATGCTTTGCCTTGCTCTTTAAGTGTTTTCCAAGCTTGATTACGTAGATATTTTGGTAATGCCTGTGACGCTTCTGTACCACCATCGTTTGCAAACTGAGCAATACCAAGCTGTCCGATGACAACCGCATCTGGCCAAACATCTTCATGACAGTCTTGCTGATCATGTCGTGCCAATAGCGGCGCGCCATTACCAACGATAGGCAGGTTGAGCTCTGTTTGGCTATCATAATCTAATAGCTGCTCAGTGCTATCGCTACCAGCAGCCAAGACTGGCTGCATAATGCTTTGACCTAATTGGTCGTCAGTTACCAACTCATACTGTCCGAAATAGACTTGCTGCATACGAGCATCAAGGGCGCTGTATAGATGTGTCAGCCCATACTTCTGATACGCGCATTGTGCGATTGCTTGCAGGCTTGAGACGCCAACACAAGGCAAATCATGCGCTACAGACAGAGCCTGTACCACTGCAGTATTGATGCGAATACCACTAAACGCACCTGGCCCTCGATTGAATATCAAAGCCTGTATATCAGCAAGACGTAACTGCGCCTCGGATAATGCAGCATCAATCATCGGTAAAATCTGTTGAGTCTGCTGACGCTTACCTGTTTCGGTATGGCTCGACAATACCTGTCCGCTCGAATCTAAAATCGCGATCGAACACTGGTCGAACACGGTATCCATTGCTAAAAACATCACAACCTCGGCTTTTACTTTTGGCGTTCTAAATGGGTTTGTCAGATTTTACTAATTTTTTATAACGATCTATCGTTCATGCACTATCAGAATACTGACAGAATGGAGCAGCGCCTATCATAGCATTTAGGGTACACGAATTTTATTAATTTCTATATTTTTCACACTTTATCCATCAGTGTTTATCTACAACTGCTAACGATAAAAAGCCCCAAAGCTTCATTGGCTTCGGGGCTTTGATCAAACTTCTCAAAAATAACTAGTCGTTATCTAAAAGCGGGTTTTGAACTTCTTTGGTGCTTGGTTTTGCATTTCTTGCATTTGCTTTTGCATCTCTTCGGTGCTCGGCATGTTATTCGGATCCAGTCCCATCTGCTTAGCCATTTGTTCTGGATTCACGTCTTTAGCGCCGCCTTGCTGACCGCCACCGCCACCGCCAAATAATGGACCACCACCGCCTGCTCCGCCGCCGCCGCCCATCAACCCTTGCATAGATTTCATCATTTTACTGATGCCTTCAGGCTTTGAGATCATTTTCATCATTTTTGCCATCTGCTTGTGTTGCTTGAGCAGACGGTTAACATCTTGAATCTCACGGCCTGAACCTGCAGCGATACGGCGCTTACGACTTGGATTAATCTTGTCAGGGTTTTTACGCTCAAACGGCGTCATTGAATTGATCAATGCTTCCATTTCACGTACTTTTTCTTCTGGTTTGGCGTCTTCGACGGCTTTTTGCATATCTGATCCGCCCATACCAGGCATTTTGTCTAAAAAGCCTGCCATACCGCCCATGCTCTTCATCTGCTGGAACTGAGTCAATAGATCCTCAAGGTCGAAGTCACCGCCCTTTTGCATCTTTTTCGCCATTTTTTCGGCTTTATCACGGTCAATTTTCTGCTCAACTTCTTCGACTAGACTCAGTACGTCACCCATACCAAGGATACGCTGCGCGATACGCTCAGGGTGGAACAGCTCTAGCTCGTCTAGTTTTTCACCGCGGCCCAAGAACTTAATTGGCTTACCGGTGATAGCGCGTACAGAAAGCGCCGCACCGCCGCGAGCATCACCATCAGTCTTGGTTAAGATAACACCCGTCAATGGCAACGCATCATTAAAGGCTTTTGCGGTATTGGCGGCATCTTGACCCGTCATTGCATCGACGACGAATAGCGTCTCAGATGGGTTAACCGCAGCAGTTAGCGCCTTAATCTCATCCATCATGGTGTCGTCGATATGTAGACGACCAGCGGTATCAATGATCAGAATATCTTGATATTGGATTTTGGCTTCTTCAATCGCACGCTTTGCGATATCGATTGGATTCTCATCTGTGCTTGAGTTCACAAACTTAGCATTCACCTGACCGGCTACTTGCTCAAGCTGTTTGATAGCTGCTGGACGATAAACGTCGGCAGAGACTAGCATGACTTTTTTCTTTTGACGCTCTTGTAAATATTTGGCCAACTTACCTGCTGTAGTCGTTTTACCCGCACCTTGCAAACCTGCTAGCAAATAGACAACGGGTGGTTTACCTGTCATCTCTAGCTGCTGATTGGCGCTGCCCATCATTTCGGTCAGCTCGTCGTGTACGATTTTGACAAACGCTTGACCTGGCGCTAACTCTTTTAGCACCTCAGCACCAAGCGCTTGTTCTTTTACGCGTTTTACAAAATCACGAGTGACAGGTAGTGCTACATCGGCTTCTAACAACGCCATACGCACTTCACGTAACGTGTCTTTGATATTGTCTTCGGTCAACTGTCCGGTACCGACGATGTTACGTAGGCTCGACGATAAGCGTTCTGTTAAGGTATCAAACATAAATAACTCTCAATTAAAATGGTTTTCAATTAAATAATACGCAATTAAAATAACTCTAAATCAAACCATTAAAATGGTTCGTAAATAATATTAGGATACGCTATAAGATATTAGGATATTGCATGACAAGGGACATGATAAAAGAATTATATTATCAATACTATAGCATTAACATGGCTCAAAACTTATAGTCGTTTCGCAAAGGACACAGCGCTTATAATTGTAGTTAACTTTTTACAGATGACATATTTTATGTTTTGCGCTATGCAGCACTACCGATCATTTATAAGTTATAAGCAAGATGGTGCTCAATTGGCACCCATTTTATGATAAATTGGACGATTATTCTAATCATTCTGATAATACCACTTTAGCGACACATTGAGCGGCAGTTTATGCTCAGTATAAGATGAGGCTTTTTATCTGTGCACCTTGCATTCTTACTTGCTAGCATGGCTTATATCTTAGTCAGCATCCATATTGGTTGGGCGCTGGTTCAGGACAAACCTATCCACAAAAGCCTCAGTTTGGGCTTGTTGCTCATCGGTATGGCGGCACATGCGGCACTGCTATATCCATATGTTGTGACGCTGTATGGTTTGAATTTCAACTTATTCAATATAATCAGTCTGACCAGTTTATTTTTCTTATTCTTTTATCTGTTGTTCTGTTTATACCGCCCTATTCTTAGTCTTGGTATTTTGGCTGCACCCACTGCGCTAATAGGTATGACGGTCGGTTATGTCGGCCGCGCCCCTTATCAACCACTAACGGATGTCAGTATCGGGCTTGAAATCCATATCATATTATCATTGGCTGCCTATTGTGTGCTGTTGATGGCTGCGGTACAAGCGCTATTTCTACGTCTACAAATACGTGAGCTCAAGCATCATACCATTCATCGCTTTTGGGTCAATAAACTACCCTCCTTGCAAAGTATGGAGAGTTTATTATTCGATATGCTGTTAGTAGGCTTTGTATTGCTCAGTATCGCACTGGGGATTGGATTTATATATGTGCAAGATTTGATGGCACAACATATTGTGCATAAGACTGTTTTTAGTCTACTGTCGTGGTTATTATTTGGTGTACTACTATTCGGTAACTGGCGTGCAGGCTGGCGAGGCAAACGTGCGGCCAACATCACTATTTATGCCTTTATCCTATTAGCGATTGGCTTTGTTGGTAGCAAGTTCGTCTTAGAAATGCTCCTATAAAATATCACATCATAAAAAGGCGGTCAGTAACTGTTGCTACTGACCGCCGTTTTTATATTATTAGCCGACTCACTACTCATTTTTCTTAGTTAAATACGACTGTCTTATTGCCCGCCACAATCACACGGTTTTGCACATGCCAGTTTACGGCACGTGCTAATACGTTGCGTTCGATATCACGGCCGATAGCACGCAGCTCGGTCACTCCTTGGCGATGCGTCACACGGTGTACGTCCTGCTCGATGATAGGCCCTTGATCAAGCTCAGCTGTGACATAGTGCGCAGTTGCGCCGATAAGCTTAACACCTTTGTCATAAGCTTGACGATAAGGATCTGCACCCACAAACGCAGGTAAGAATGAATGATGAATATTAATAATCTGCATCGGCCAACGTTTGACAAAATCTGATGACAAAATCTGCATATAGCGCGCCAATACTAGCAAGTCGTTACCTGCCATTAACTTATGAATCTGCTCTTCTGCCTCTGCCTTATTGTCTTTGGTCACTGGCACATGATGGAAAGTAATGCCAAAATTCTGTACTGCTTGCTTTAAATCAGGATGGTTGCTGACCACGCAAGTAATCTCGCAATCGAGCAGTCCACGCTGATGTCGCCATAATAGATCTAACAATGCATGATCAAACTTAGATACCAAAATACCGACCTTGGTCTTCGTTGCATTATTATGTAGACGCCAATCCATATCGTGACGCTTGGCAACCGTATGCGCAAAGCTGGCTTCAAAATTCTCGATAATATCGCTTAATCCTGCCAAGGCAAACTCTAAACGCATGAAATATTGACCGCCTTCATGCGCCGTTGAATACTGATCAAGTGTAATGATATTAGCGCCATAACGATGAATAAATTCAGAGACTGCCTGTACGATACCTGCCTGATCTTTGCATTTGATGAGCAACGTGGCTGTATCGATAGCACTAGGTGTCTGTTTGCTCTGAGAAGCTATGGTCGATAATGAAACCGTTTTAGTGTTGTCTGACATAATTCGCCCAATATAAAAAATGATGACTTATCGCTGAAAAATTGCTGACAGCGTAGTAAACCGGTTATTTTAATCTTTTTTGCAATACTTTGCTGAGCGAGTTGATTGTTTTTGGTTATTTAAGGTGATTTATATGTTTGAGTAGATATAACACAAAAACCCCCAACATAGGGTTGGGGGTTTTGCTTTACTACTCTATTGACTCTACTCGACGATAGTATAGGTTACTGCAGTAGTAACACTATTAGGGCTAGTGACAGATACTCTAAAGAAATCCCCAGCCTCACATTGATCTAAGGCATAAGTATTAATGGTCCCTGTATTATCTCCAGGACTGCCAGTAGACACTATTGCTGGCACTTCTTCAGGTCCTCCGATCATTTCTACCGTACAACTCCCACTATCCTCTCCATCGGTTTTGTCAACAACAGAGCCAGAAATCGTTGTACCAGATGGCATTGGATTCAACTCATAAAAACCACCACTGTTTATACGAATATTAACTCGAGTACTTCCTTCAGTGATAACCTGGGATTGTAAAGGAATGCCTATATTATTTAATAGAGTAAAAGTAGGGTTACTACCATTTGATAATAACTGAATACGCTCATAGCGAACGATAGCATCAAGCTCTGTGTTACAAGTCATCGGTTTATTTGGAGACACAAAGTTATTAATAAAGTTGTTTTCGAATGCCTCTTTTATTTGTTCACTAGAAGACGGAAATTTTAACTGTATGAACTGACGAACATTGTTTTCACAAGCTTGATTGGCTTGGGTGGTTAGAGGATAAGTAAATTCGCCAATCTCAAAAGTGCCATTCTCATTGTCATCGCGGAAAGTATCACCTATATTATGAACCAAGGTATCGACGCCTTGATCCCATGCATTATTTTCATTTTGATCGATGTACGCTTTCTCACCTTCAGCTACCGCTAATAGACTCACACGACCATCACCAGGACGCGGATTTTGTGTTGAAAATGTGACGCTACACTCTCCGTCATCGGTGTTACAGCTAGCAGGTGATACTTTGCCACCCTCAGCGGTGAAGTTAACTACCGTACCATCTGGCACGGCATTACCATTACGGTCTACCAGTCTTGCTACTACTGGCGTACTATCACCGTCTAAGCTCCAATCTAATACGTTCTTTCCAAAGGATAAACTAATGCCGTCTTGGGTTACTCTAGAGCTGGCAATAGAAATACCCTTCGATAACGCATTGATGCGAGTATCACTGGCTAAGGTGGCTTTTATTTCTACTGGACCTGGTGTTGTACCCGGGTAGATATTGACTGAGACTTGACCGTTCTCATCAGTTCTAGCTCTAAACTGTTGGTTATTACCTAACACACCAAAAGTTAAGCCTAAAGGTGATTTTTCTAATGATAAGATAACTTCTGAATTAGCAAGTGGCGTTCTATTTGAAAATACTGTGAACTCAACTGCGCCTGTTGCAGAAGAACCACTACCTTGAATGCCTAGTGTTAGATCGTTGGCAGTATAGACAATGGATGTTGCTTCAGGAGCCTGTATAGAAACGCTAGCTGATTGAGTAACGCCACCAGTACTGGCTGATATTCGCACAGCACCACTGCACAAAGTATTATCGACGTTAATGGCTTTGTACACAAAATCAATCATGCCATTTTCATCGGAGGTAACTTGTTCAGGTAGCTGACCGCAAGGAGCATTTAAGTTGACCAGTACACCACTAATGGCGTTACCACTCGTATCAGTGGTTTTTAAAGATACCGCCGTCTGTCCACCTGCAGTCAGCTGTGAGTCAGTAATCTGTAATGCACTTAGATTCACATTGGTAGCTTGTACCAAAAAAGTTAAATTGCTAATAGCGGTATTGTCATCATTACTAGCGTTTGCAGTAATAACATAAGCGCCAGATACGTCAGGTGCATTCGGCTTCAAAAATATACGAGCTTCGCCATCACTGTTGGTCAAAGTAGCACCTGATGTCGTTTGTGATAAGTCAACGCCTAGTGCATCAATTGAGAAAGTTACTTTTGTATTGGCAAGAGGTTGACCATTATCATCAGTGACTACCACTTCATAGTAAGCACCTTCTAGCCCGATAGAGGTTATCGTATTATCATCTACATCGACTAACTGACTGCTACTGATATTTAAAGCACCTATCGGCTCTTCAGTACCGCCGTCATCGCCATTATCTACATCAGGCTGTTCTATACCCAAATCAGGCTCTGGCGCAATCGTATCAGTGCCATCACCACCGCCACAACCTGCTAGAGCTAATGATAATGTGAGCGCTGTTAACTGAAATAGCTTGGAAGTAGGTGATGATGTATATGACATGTTTTGACTCCGCATGAGCAGTAATTTATCTGAGCAAATAAGCAAAAAATCATTACCCAGAATCAAAATAGATTGGTAATGATACATAGATTTACAGTAATACTGGTGTATTAACAGATTGTATTAAATATATAACAGCAACTTTACTGACTTTTGTTATAACTTACAACTAAAAATTAATCTTTACTATTAAACAATCAACAACATAGAGCGCTCATTTCAGGGTATAATAGCCCTCCTTTAATTCGACAGTTATTGTAAAAATATTTGAGTATTCATCTGTTTTATGGTATAAATGTCGGCTTTAAAATTTTCTGAATTGGTCAGCCTGTTATTTGCCTTTAGATAGCAGCAAAACCAGCTCAACCTTCATATAGTTTTGTTTGGTGCAAAGCTGCCGCTTGCTGTGTCCATGCCGCAAAAACGTGCAACTTGCCCAGACTGGTATGAGAAAAACTCATACCTCATAGATTAGGAGTTCGCCATGTCTCGAGTTTGCCAAGTGACTGGAAAGCGCCCTATGGTGGGTAATAATGTTTCGCATGCAAACAACAAAACCCGTCGTCGCTTTCTACCAAACCTTCACAACCATCGTTTTTGGGTAGAGTCTGAAAACCGCTTTGTACGTCTACGTGTGTCTACCAAAGGTATGCGCATCATTGACAAACTTGGTATCGATAAAGTGTTAGCGGATCTACGCGCACAAGGTCAAAAAGTTTAAGTTAAAAATAGCAGCTGGATGATGACTCTCATCATTTAAGCTGCTGTTTTGCTACATTAATTGTGGCAACTCACTCTTTGAGACACGTACCTATCGTTTGAAGACCCCTCATTTACAGGAAAGCTATCATGAGAGATAAAATTAAATTAGTATCAACAGCTGGTACTGGGTATTACTACACCACTACTAAAAACAAGCGCACTATGCCTGGCAAAATGGAAATCAAAAAGTTTGATCCAAAAGTACGCCAGCATGTGATCTTTAAAGAAGCTAAAATCAAATAACTGCCATCATTTGTAGAAGGCATTTTTATAAATACTTTCTATAAAGAAGTTATTTGAACAAAAAAAGGGTTTATCAATTGATAAACCCTTTTTTTATGGCTGTAGCTTGATGTTACTAAGCTATATCTTCAATTATTTGCTTTGACTGGTATTTGGTTTAACTGGTGCTCAAAAATAACCAAAGATTAGCTGTAGTGTGTTGGTTCTTTATCATATACATGCGCATGCCATTTACTCATTTGCTTTTGCATAATAACCTGAATCGCAGCATGAATCATATGTTGACCAATGGCTTGAGTGTCACTACCAAGTAGCTCTTTTAGCTTGTCAGAAAAATCAATAGTCATCAGCGGCGCTTCGTCTTGTTCAGCATCACGCAACAACAATCTACCATCATCTGCTTCCACCAATTCTAACGTGGTTTCTTTGGCAAATCCTGCAAACTGATCGCTACTCTCGTTATCTACTTCTATATCATTATCGATATCGTATGGCATTAATGTGTTCCTTATTATCCCGTTTAGTACTGTTAGAGAAACTAGTCATTGCAAAGCAGTCATTTCTTAAAAAACAAACTCATTCGGCAAATCTATCGTCTTACAGTAACGCGGGTAAATCTGTCTTACTCATACAATGGACGCTTTAACATTGAAATTCAAGGGCTGTCACATAAGTCTTCGCTATAAAAGCAAACTTAAATGCCATGTCATTTGTATATATTAGTGCCAATAACGCAACTTTCCTAATGTAAATAAGAAGGCCACAAACATTCCAAGGTAATAAACCAGCTTTAACTCAAGGCTAGGATCACGATACTTAAATGGCAGTGCAACGGTGGCCGTCGCAGTGGGCAATATCAGCAGCATAAGCAGCCAATTCTCAATGACATTTAGCCAACCTTGTAAGTCGGTTCCGTGACGTAATGACGCCAATCCCATTAACAAACAAGCGATAATTAAGCTGGTAAATAAGCCATTTGGTAAGTCTTTAGGATAGATAATTTTAGCAATACTGGCTGGTACGATTCTCATATAAAATTCCAGTCATGCTTGTAGAACATGGCTTAATGATTAAAAATATAAAATATTACGATTTTATGTAGGCGCGAATAAATAATATAGGCCTGAAGAAACAATATATTTACAGCGAAACTACTTAACTGTAAGTACCCATCAGCCATAGCATCGATATACAAGAAGTCAAATAGCCCAAACTAATCGCATTCCAACTTTCGATATGCAGGCCTTTAACTTTATTGAGTATGCGAGAGCCTACCCAAAAAAACAGCGGAATGCCTAGCATAAATGCAGGCACAATGACCGCAGCATGACGCAGTACGGTTTCAACGTCATCACCTACCATCAGGCGAAAGCCATAACCTGCCAAACTAAGTACAAGTGCAAACATCGCTAAGCCAATGGTAATGCCTCTAGGTACCAAACTGCGCTGCGGTGTTTCACTATCAAGTGATTGCTTAGCCTGCTGGTTCAACGTTTCATGAGATTTTACTTGCTCAGAAGGTTCTGTTAAACTGGTAGAATTGTTTGTGTCCATATTTCACCTTTACGTGACTGACCGTTATATATAGCTGACTCAATTTAAAAGAGATACAAGGCAACTGAGTGCAGATGTATATGCGATACTTCAAGCGCGGTTAACGCTATAGCTCTTTAATGGAGTATTAACTATATAGTCATAAGTTATACAACACATTCTAATATTATTATTGTATGGCTAATAGCGTTTATTAACCATATAACACTTGCTAGCTGTTGTTGGCTAATAGCAACTCTGCGCGCATCTCATCGATAGCCGCTTTATAATCTTCTTGATTAAAAATCGCAGAACCCGCGACAAACATATCAGCGCCCGCTTCAGCAATCGCACGTATATTACTGGCTTTGATACCGCCATCAACTTCCAATCGAATATCTCGACCACTAGTAATGATACGCTGACGCACCTGACGGACTTTATCCAAAGTACTATCGATAAACGACTGTCCACCATAGCCCGGGTTCACACTCATTAATAAAATCTGATCTACTTTATCCATAACATAATCAAGATAATGCAGCGGGGTCGCTGGGTTCAATACCAAACCGCATTCTGCACCGCCATCTTTGATCAGTTGAAGTGAGCGATCGATATGAGCGCTGGCTTCTGGATGGAAGGTAATGATACTAGCACCCGCTTCCAAAAACTGCTCAATCATACTATCGACAGGTGAAACCATCAGATGTACATCAATTGGCGCTTCAACACCATAGTCGCGCAATGCCTTACAAATCATGCTACCAAACGTCAAATTGGGTACGTAATGATTGTCCATTACATCAAAATGAATCACATCGGCACCCGACTCTAGTACCTTCTCCACTTCTTCGCCCAACCGCGCGAAATCAGCTGAGAGTATCGACGGGGCAATAAGATAAGGTTTAGCAGGACTGTTCATAATTGAGCTACCTAATTCATGTTTATATAAGATATTGATAAATTAAAAAGAAAATTCCAAGCGTCTCACATATGCTGAGAGCCTTCTATATATTGATGTTAAATACTTAATTATTTAACGCTGCTTATATTGAGTTTTGCAATAAGCACGGCCAACTTCAAAAGAGCGCTTTGCCTCATGCTTGGTAGAGCGATTGCTCACTCTCTGACGCCATAAGCGAAAAGATGACGGCTTTAGCTCTTGGCGCATGAGTTTGATAACCCCAGTCTCATCGAGACCGTAGCTATGCTCTATAGCACCAAACGGCGTTCTATCTTCCCACGCCATCTCTATCACGCGAGATATTTGCACATCATCAAGTACTCTATCGCCAGCGTCGTTGACGGTTTTTGCAATCAGCTCGTCTGACTTAGCTTGAGACACTTCATCATTACAATCATTGCTACGTTGTTTTTTTTGTAGAGCAGCATCCATATCAGCCTGCATAGTCGCTTTTGTAGAGCTCGTATCTGCTGACTTATTCTTTAAATTAGAAGCTGTCAAATCTTGATAACTTGCCATAAAAATCACCTGTTGAGCATGAATGGAATATCGAAAAATGTATCACGGTCATCTGCAGGACATCTTAGCTCATTTGAGCCATATGCCAATGATGTTCGATATGATCATTAATCACCGTTTGGATAAAATAATAGCTGTGGTCATGCCCCGCTTGATAACGTAATGTTAAGGGCTGTTTGGCTTTTGCACAAGCATCTTGTAGTTTAGAAGTCTGTAGCTGACCTTCTGCTAAGAAGTTATCAGCTGCGCCTTGATCAACTAAGATGCTCGAATACTGCTGACCGACCTTTTCAATCATTTGTGAGGCATCGGCTTGCGCCCATAGAGACTTATCATCACCAAAGTACTCTGTATAGGCAGCTTGCCCCCATGCAGACTCACTAGCCGCACATACTGGCGATAAAGCCGATACGCTGACAAACTTACTGGGGAACTTAAACCCTAGCAATAACGCGCCATGACCACCCATTGAATGTCCTGTGACACCGATACTGTGGATGGGAAACTCTGAACGTAGTAAGTCATATAGCTCATCAACGATGTAGCTTTGCATATTGAAGTTGTCTGACCAAGGCGCTTGGGTCGCGTCAACATAATAGCTTGCACCTTGACCGACAAAATAGCGCTCATCATTTGGCACATCGCTGTCTTCACTACTTCTGGGCGAAGTATCAGGTGCGATAAGTATCATACCAAGCTCGCTGCATTTTTGCTGAAAATGCGCTTTATGAGTGACATTATCGGCATTACATGTCAAACCTGATAGGTACAATATCGCAGGACAACGTCGTCCAGCCAGAGCTTCGTCAGGTAGATAAATGCTAAACGTCATAGAGGTTTTGGTAGACGTCGACTCGTGACTATAATAATGCTGCTCACCGTTGAAACAGCGATTCACACTTTTTTGGGTAAGCTGTTTATTGTTAGATAAACTATGACTATAGGAATTTTGCATGAGTGATATCCTTTTATTCAAAATAGAACCAATGGTGATGTTTAATAAATGCTCATCATCTAATAGTAAATCTAATATTGGAATTTATTAAATGCCAAATCTTACTTTGTGCTTATTCAACGGCTATTTCTACTTCGTCTACCGATAGATTAGTAGCACTGTCAGGTAAAATATTAACCGTTGTAGAAGTAGCACTATTTGTAATACTAGCAACGGATGGGCGCGCCTTATCAAACAATACTTGCTCAAACGCAGGCAATGCTGTCTCCATTAAGCTACCAATGACCATTTGCGGCTCTGATGGCTCAAAGCCCATGGCGCTCTCACGCTCATTGACCCGTATACTGGCATCTTTGAAGGCCGACTCAAAACTGGTATTCCCTCGTAAACTTTCAGCAAAAAATGCTTGGCCAAAATAGGTCATCTCAGCTGTATTTGTGCAGCCAAATGATGCTTTGTCAGCGGCTGATGCAGTAATAACTACCGTGGTTGGCGATGCCAATTCGTCAATAAACGAACCTGAGTAGCAAGCAGACACCACAATCACACGCCAGCGAATACCAGATGCGTCTAGCGCGTCACGCAACCAGGTAGCATCTAAATTATCCATCGCAAGCGGCGGATTTGCCAGCTGAACGATATCCTGATTACCATGTGAAGACAACGTCAGGAACAATACATCTTCATCAGCATTCATCTGCTGACCGATTTTCTTTAAGCCGCGCAAAATACTGGTCTTAGTAGCAATTGGTTCGTCTAACCAGCTATAAGTATTGTTAATCAGCGATAGTGAATGCCCACTGGTACCAAAGCGCACATCAAACAGCTCGCGCACCTTGTTAATCTCAGAGCGAAAGACGTTTTGATCAGAGAATCCTGCGACTCCCATAAAGTACCAGTCGGTTTTGCCATCGATACTTGGGTCTATACTATCCAATGCTTGCTGTAATAGACGTGGCTGCTGATACAGTGCCGCCTCTTCTAATACAGGCTCTACAGGTATTTGCTTAAAAATTGGCTGATCTGCGACATTACGCTGCCAGATAGTCAGCAATGCTACCGCACCGACCAATACAATGATTCGCTCCCACCATGGTATACGCAGACGACGGGAGAAAATCCAAAGTAAAGCTAGCGTTTGCCATAAGAACAATACTAAAAACAGTACTGGTAAGAACGAATAACTCCAATTTGGCAACCAACCATAGCTACCAAAAAACTGCACCAAGCTCTGTAATAGGGCTGATAATGTATCAGCGACCAACCATAGTACTACTGGTACAAATACCAATGCTTGGTTGCTCGCTCGCCGAGCCAAAATGATACCACCAAGCAAAATAATCATCGGCCAGATCAAATAACTAACCAATCCTTGCTCATTAAATATGCTGCCACTTTCAGCAGCTAACCATGAAAATAAGACATTACTACCAAGCGCCAATAGCGCAAATACGGCAAACTGTACAAAAGTGGGTTTAACCCAAGAAAAAGCCCGTGTTGAGCCCACTAGCATCCACAAGGTTGCAATAATATTGGCAGCGAAATTGAGCGAAAAACGCTGAAGCGAGACGGTTTTTAACGACGTAAGTGACAAAGACTTAGACCTCTAGCCAGTCGAGAAAAATAAAATGACTCAATGATAATTATCTTAATGTAACAGCCGCGCGGTGCAATCAATTGACGATTTTTTGTACAGCATGCAGACATCGATTTATATTGAATTCACGATGGAGTGATTATAGAAGATGACTAGCATTGCCTAATATTTTAGCTCGCTAATCTATCGCGATTGTAACGGATTGTCGGTTAAGAGGATAAGGCTGATTTGTAAAATTCACTCAAATTCGGCTAAAAATTCAAATAAAAAAGGAGGCCTCTTATATAAAGCCTCCCTTTTTTGCTAATTACTAAACATTATCTCATCAATAGCTCATTGACGCGTTTTAGGTAAGCGGCTGGATCGTCTAGCTGACCGCCATCTGCCAATAATGCTTGATCAAAAATGACTTGCGCCAGATCATCAAACTGATCACTACTTTCAAGCTTCTTGATGAGTGGATGATCAGGATTTACTTCTAGCGTTGGCTTACTTGCTGGTACGTCCTGACCCATTTGCTGTAGCATCTGAATCATTTGTGGCGATAGCTCACCTTCACCAACAACCAAGCAAGCTGGACTATCGACTAAACGAGTAGACACTTTGACGTCTTTGGCACGCTCGCCCAATGCAGCCTTTAATTTATCAACAACAGGCTTTAGCGTTTCTTGGGCTTTCTCCGCTTCCGCTTTTTCTTCATCATCTTGCAAGTCGCCTAGGTCTACTGCGCCTTTGGCGATGTTTTGCAGCGGTGTCTCATCGAATGAGGTCAAGAAGTTCATTGCCCATTCATCAACACGGCTGGTCATCAAGATAACTTCAATGCCTTTTTTCTTAAATAGCTCAAGTTGCGGGCTGTTTTTCGCAGCGGCTAGGTTATCAGCGGTGAGGTAGTAGATGGCTTTTTGGCCATCTTTCATACGACCTTTATAATCTTCGAAGCTTGTTACCAAACCGTCTTGGGTGCTGGTAGCATAACGCAATAGCTTAGCAATACGTTCTTGATTGCCTGCGTCTTCGCCTAGGCCTTCTTTGATGACATCACCAAACTCTGCATAGAACTGGGCAAACTTCTCTTGCTTATCACTGTCTTCGCTATTCGCAAGGCTTGCGAGTAAGGTTAAGATACGGCGAGCGTTACCATCACGGATAGATTTTACATCACGTGACTCTTGTAGTAGCTCACGACTCACGTTCAATGGTAAATCTGCTGAATCAATCACACCTTTCACAAAACGCAAATACATCGGTAGCAGTTGCTCAGCTTCGTCCATGATAAAGACGCGCTTCACATAAAGCTTTAGACCATGCTGCTGCTCACGAGTATATAGATCGACTGGCGCTTTTTTAGGGATATATAGTAGCTGCGTATACTGTACGCGACCCTCTACACGGTTATGCGTCCAAGTAAGCGGCGCATCCATGTCATAAGAAATATTCTTATAAAAATCGACATACTCATCATCTTCAATTTCAGAGCTTGAGCGAGTCCATAGTGCACTGGCTTTGTTGATTGTTTCCCACTCATCAGTGAGCACCATCTGGCCACCAGCAGGCGTGTCGTCGTTCTCGTCTTCTTTTACATCTTCTTGCCAGATCTCTTTACGCATCTGAATCGGCAGGCTGATATGGTCAGAATATTTATTAACCAAGCGCTTGATTTTGGTGCGATCCAAGTAGTTATCTTCGCCCTCGCTATATTCTTCTTTTAGATGCAAAGTAATCGCCGTACCGCGCGTGTCTTTGGTAATAGGTTCAACAGTAAAACTACCAGTACCATCTGATACCCAGCGTACGCCTTTATCCGCAGGCTCGCCCGCTTTGCGTGATTCGACACTGATGGTATCAGCCACGATAAAACCCGAGTAAAAACCAACACCGAACTGACCAATCAATTGACCGTCTTGTTTCTGTGATTCAGACAATTTGTCCAAAAATGCTTTGGTACCTGATTTAGCAATCGTACCTAAGTTTTCGATTGCATCGGCTTCGTTCATACCAATACCGTTGTCGGTAAAGGTAATAGTTTTAGCAGCTTCATCAACAGCGATGCGGATTTTTAATTCGCCATCATCTTCATAAAGGCTATCATCATTTGTACCTTCAAAGCGCAACTTATCACAGGCATCAGAGGCGTTAGATACCAACTCGCGGACAAAAATATCAGCGTTAGAATATAGTGAATGCGTTACCAAATGCAGTAGCTGCGCCACTTCTGCTTCAAACGTATGTTTTTTTAATTCTGGATTCAGACCTTCAGCTTGAGTTGCTTCACTCATAAAAACTCCTTTAAATTCTATGAAAGACCTATTATCAGATAACGATACACTCACTAAAGATGCTCTCATAATGTTAGAGAACCCGCCGTATGCAATACCGTTAAACTGTCTATACTAATAGGGGCATTGAGAAAAAATTCAAGCTCAAAAGCCCTATTCAACAAAAAACACCGCGCTTGTTTACCAAGGCGGTGTTCTGGTATCAGTTATTTGCTTGCTCGGTTTTTGCTTACTCGGTTATTTAATTGCTCAGTCATTTTTTGATGTAGCAATCAAAGTGCAAACAACAGCAACTATTCTGAATATGCTTCTATCAATATATCCCAGAGAGTCGTCAGCTTTTTTGAAAATTGAGTGTAGGTTTTCATAGTAACCTCTATGTCGATTAACATTGACTTGTTAGTAATATTATCTTTTTAGTAATATCGTCTTGTTAGCTACTATTAAAACCATTTCTCTATTATTTGTATAATTAATTGATTACAATTTATCGTTTCATTTTTCAAAACTATAAAATGACTGACTCTTAGTTTTTTAACGTGGCATCGGGCGAATAGTAAGGATTTGCTCACTACGACCAAAAGGCCCTTGTACATCGTGCAATACTGCACTGGTCAGTCCGATACCATCATCGCCATATTGTTGTACAGCCTCGATACCGAGCCAGCGACCTTTTGGCGAGCGATGCATATGGATTTGCAAATCAGTATTGGGAAACATCCACTCTAACTTAGATAAACCAAGACCCAATCTTGGTACAACACCGTTGGCAGTATCGACCATACCTAACAGATGCACCAAGTCATCAGTCGGCTTACCTTCTACCATGTCTAGATCATTGGTAATCCATACCATACCGCGACCAGCACGACGGTCTTCTGTCGCTACTAGACGTACGCTTTCGATAAAGCCGCCCGGCCAGCCTTTCATACCTTCCCAAACTGGCAATTCTTCAGGTTTGTATTCTGCTGGTTGATCTTCAAGTCCGGCAATCTCACTGGTATCTTGAGTAATCAGTCGCCACGCTCTTGCTATAATGGCGTCACGGCCACGGCTGCTCATGACCGCTTCAATCAGCTCAATAGTCTTACCTGGTCGAATACAGCGAGTAGTAATAGTAAAATCATCAAGCGGTATTAGCCCCAAGATATCAAGACTCACACGTGCGATACGAATATTAGGTTGTGGCGCAAAGCTATTAATCTCGGCTGTTAATAGGCCTGTTGCTGGCGCCATGTGCTGCTCATGCTCATTCCAAGCACCTTGAGCATGCTTGGTTGGCTGATAATACGCCACACTGACACCGTCTTCTTGTAATTCTCGTTTAATAAATTTGTAATAAGCAGTCATAGCTATCCTATATTTGGCACTTTCACCTGTATTTTTTATTTATGCTTGTACTTTCTATTTATGGATAAGCTCTTGTTTTCTTAGCGTGAGAATCCGACGAGCTTTTTGTATGAAAAACAATAAACAAATCATGACTACTGCGAGCATCGCGTAAAAAAAGCTTTTTTCTGCCATAAACTTCATAATATTCATAAACAATACGAAGACCACTGCTGCCATCACTAGCATGTTAAGTTTCAGTTGTTTGTTGACTTCAGCGAGCGTGGCCTCTGACAATACAAAGCGGGCTTTTGGTTCTTTCATGCGACCTTATCCATATAAATGATGATTCATACAAATACAAACGTAAACACTAGTTACTTACCAACCTGAGTGACAGGAATCCGCAACGCTTTCGGTAGACTAAACGTTACGTTTTCTTCAATACCGGATAGCTCACTGGGCAAATCACCACCCCAATCTTGCAACTGCTGCAGTACTTCTTGGATCAGCACCTCAGGCGCGGATGCACCAGCGGTCACGCCAATACTTTGGACGCCATCTAACCAACGCTTATCCATCTCACTGGCATTATCGATTAGATACGCTCGGCAATTCATACGCTCAGCCAGCTCTCGTAAGCGATTAGAGTTTGATGAATTTGGCGAACCGACTACCAAGACTACTTCACAGCGACTGGCCAAATCTTTTACCGCATCTTGGCGGTTCTGAGTGGCATAGCAAATGTCGTCTTTGCGAGGGCCTTGGATACTAGGGAATTTTTCACGCAGTGCATCGATAACGCGAGCAGTATCATCCATCGATAAGGTTGTCTGAGTCACAAATGCCAAGCGTTCGGCATCTTGTACAGTCAATGCGGCCACATCACTCTCATCTTCGACTAGATGAATTTGTCCGCCATGGCGACGATTGAAACGCCCCATAGTACCTTCGACTTCCGGATGCCCTGCATGTCCTATCAACACTGCATCCATCCCATCTTGCGCAAACTTTGCCACTTCAATATGTACTTTAGTAACCAATGGGCATGTCGCATCAAACACTGTAATATCACGGCGACCAGCCTCATCTTCAACCGCTTTAGAGACCCCATGAGCAGAAAAGATAACAACAGATCCGTCTGGTACTTCGTGAAGCTCTTCAACGAACACCGCACCACGATTGGCCAAGTCCGACACCACGAACTTATTATGCACAACTTCATGACGGACATAAATGGGCGGCTCGAAACGTGTCAGTGCTTCATTAACAATTGCAATTGCACGGTCCACACCAGCACAAAATCCACGAGGATTAGCAAGATAAATTTGCATAAAAAGGCCTATCATTGGATAATTTATAGTTAAAACGTATTTTGAATGTTTTCATTCAAAAGTTGGGGCAAAACCAATGCTCTACTTTAGCATAATTTGCTTTTATCGCTCTCTAAAATAGCTGTCTACTTATAGCAATATTTTGTGGGCAAACCTCAGCATACTAATGACATATTGCAAAACCAGCTTTAACTTGTATAAAAGCAGTTTATAATAACGCATCTATTATAATTTCTATCGCCATACATGATGGCGTTTTTTATTTTTTCCAGTCTTTATTTTTGGCTGAGGCACTGCTTAATTTTTTATCAACACGCATTTATTACGATACATTTTACGAGTTACCAAGACACCTTCTATTAGGATAAATTGTATGACAGGTTCATTATTCATTGTTACTGCCGCTTCAGGTACTGGCAAGACCTCACTGGTTAAACAGTTGCTTGCTACGACCAACGACTTAACGGTCAGTATCTCACATACGACTCGCACCCCGCGCCCGGGCGAGATTGATGGTCAGCACTATCATTTCACAGATACCGATAGTTTTACCAATGGTATCAATGCGGGTCTATTTCTAGAGCATGCTGAAGTATTTGGTAACTATTATGGCACGTCAGAGGAAAGTGTACGTACCCAGCTAGCGGCGGGTATTGACGTTATTTTGGAGATTGACTGGCAAGGGGCGACGCAAATCAGAAATATCTTTCCCGATGCCATTATGGTTTTTATTCTACCACCCAGCATTGCGACATTACGTCAACGTCTCTCAACCCGTGCGCAGGATTCTGTAGAAGTTATAGAGCGCCGTCTAGCTGGCGCGGTCACCGAAATGGCACAATATGTGAATGCTGACTATGTAGTGATCAATGATAATTTTGATGTAGCCTTAGCTGAGCTTAAAGCGATTATCGTGGCAGATAGACAAACACTTAGTCGTCAGCAGCAACGCTATCATCGCACGATTAGCAACTTGCTAAATAAGCAAGTAGAAGAGTAAACTAGGCTGCAACGTTCGTCAGATGCTTATCTAATAAGTAGATATAAAAAGCAACTACGCCACTCAGCAAAAAATGATATAATATTTAGCTATCCCCCTTTATGTATTTGATATCATTTTTATTGAGTGGCGGGCAAGGTCCGTTACTAATAAAAACAACCGAGGTAGCTATTTATGGCACGAGTGACGATTGAAGATTGTTTGGATAATGTTGATAATCGCTTTGAGCTAATTTTGGTCGCAAGCAAACGCGCCCGCCAATTGGCCAAAGGTATTGCTGAACCAATGGTTGACGTTGATAACGACAAACCTACAGTATTGGCACTACGTGAAATTGCCGCTGGCAAAATCACACGCGACATTCTAAATCAGCCAGAGCATAATTTTGCTACTAGCTCATTAGATTTAGCATTGTCAGGCGACCACAGCTTCTAATAAGCTATTTTGATAAGATGTATTTTATAAAGCCAGTAGCGTTTTTATAAAATAAGCACACATCTTGATCAACTCTAGAGACCACAGCATAGGCTGTGGTTTTTTGGTTGTAATAATAATGTATTGGCTATTTTGGCAATCACTTGTCCACGAAATAGACCACTGAGTTAACTTTTTTCACCGCCTACACGCTTATTAGTTGACATTGAAAGCAATTTGCGATTAATTAGAGAGTGGCATACTTATCCTTAAATTTTGTATGTTAGGCTGTTATTTAGCAGCCATTTATTTCGGTAAACTGCCTAGTAAGTAGTTCATGGAAAATAGGATCATTAGTTTATGAGTCAAACCCTACCCAAACTCAGTCATCATCTCGTCGATGACGCTCAATATAACTTGCTACGTTCAGTGGGTTATCTTACTGCTGCTGAGCGCCGAGATATTGTTGATGCTTGTGAGTTCGGAGACATTGCGCACATTAAAGACAAGCGCAAATCAGGGGAACCTTATATCACTCATCCAATCGCTGTCGCTGAGATATTGGCTGGCTTTCGTCTAGATCGAGATACTATTATTGCAGCAATCCTGCATGATACGGTCGAAGACACGGAAGTAAGTGATGAACAAATCAAACAGCGTTATGGCGTGGTAGTATCAAGGCTGGTTGATGGCGTGACCAAGCTAAAGTCTTCTTCACATAATAAGCAGCAGAACAAAGCTGCCACCTTCCATAAAATTTTGACTGCCACACTCGCTGACCCACGCGTATTGATTATTAAGCTTGCTGACCGCCTGCATAATATGTCTACGCTTGATGCCGTACGTCCTGAAAAACAGCGTACAACAGCTCAAGAGACCTTAGATTTTTATGTACCATTTGCACGATTAATGGGTCTGAACGATATTGCTGACTATATCGAGGTATTGTGTTATCGCAATCTAGACTCTGATATGTACAATAAGCTGGCTGACAAATTATTACAGCATGGACTTGGACGTAACTTTCAAAGAGAAGCTATTCATCGTTACCTAAGTATCGTTCTAAATAATTTGGACCTTAATGGCCTAGTAAAAGTCTTAGACAATCGCGTGGTCATATATCGTCAGTTTTTCCGCAATCGCGGTGAAATTAACACGCTACTACGTCACTATGCGTTTGAGATCGTCCTCGACAATATCGAAGCTTGTGACAAACTGGCTTATTATTTGATTAAAAAGTATCAGATCGATGATACCCATATTGCTGATAATATTCGTCGGCCACTACCAGGTGGTAATCAATCCCTCACTCTCATCTATGAGCGTGATAATGATGTGGTAAAAGTCACTATATTGACCAAGCAAATGCAGAGTGCTGCAAGACTTGGTGTCATCGGGGCTGAGCATGCATCTGATGTTAGTCAATCTGTTATCCAAGCGTCATTACGTAACATGAAAGACTTGGTCGATGAAGACAATCTGAATGAAAACAGCCCTGATTTTTCAGCGGCAGTTTCTACCATTAATGAGCTAATGGATTATCTGCACTCCAGTAAAATTATTTGCTATAGTCCTCAAGGGCGTGCTTACGAGCTTCCACAGGGTGCAACGGCGCTAGACTTCGCCTATGCGGTCGGGCCTATGATTGGTAACGTTGCCGTTGGGGCAAATATTGATGGCAAAGCTGCAAAACTTGGCACCGTGGTAAAAAATGGCCAGTCAGTTGAGATAGAGGTAAATAGCCACTCAGAACCAAAAGCTGAGTGGTTAGGCTTCGTGGTAACCAATAAAGCACGTGAAGAGATCTTACGTTGGTTTAAGGATCTATCTATTGCTGATAAACAACACCATGGCAGGCAAGCACTGGATCGCGCGCTCAAAACTCATCAGAAAAGTTTTGATGATTTAACAGAAGCAGACTGGAAAGACCTCACTGAATGGCGCGGATTAATTACCAAAGATGCCTTATTTGAACAAATAAGTTCAGGTACGCTGCTTCCTCAATTAGTCGTGACACGATTATTTAGCGATGAGCTGAGCGATCTACAGGCACAAGTACATAGCGATGATATGACCCAACCGCAACAGCTCATTGCAAACGCTGCTGGCGTTGAGCTTAATTTTGCCAATTGCTGTCATCCGATATATGGCGACCCTATTGTGGGACATTTATCACGTCATGGTTTAGTCGTACATCGACATAAGTGTTTCTCACTAGACGATATCCGCAAAGACAACCCTTATCAGGTGATCCAATTACGTTGGCGTAATGATAATGCGATCAAACAAGGTGACATCGGCGAGCATGACCTAAAAAATAGCGGCAAGATTCGTTTTCCTGCCTATTTAAAGCTCTCTATTGCGCTTAGTGATGAACAAATCAGTGAAGTTATCTATCATTTACGCCAGTTGCATATGGGTGTCGAGACCGTTGATGTTCGCAATACTGATACTATCATTCATATTGTAGTACGTAGTCGTAATCATTTAGCACAGGGCATTCGTGAGTTACGATCGTTGCTAGGTTTTCCTAACATCATACGATTATATCAATTATAATAAGCCCATTTTATAATTTGCATCACTTATGTAGTCCTGATGCAAATAGCTAAAATAGAACTGCTATTCTAGTAACAATCAATCACATAAAATATAAAAGGGATATCCCATGACTCGTCAAACCATCCAAACTGATAAAGCACCTGCAGCTGTCGGCACCTATTCACAAGCTGTGAAAGTCGGCAATACTGTCTATATCTCAGGTCAGCTTGGTTTTGATCCTGACACGATGGAGCTAAGAGAAGGTTTTAAAGCGCAGGCTGAGCAAGTGTTTGAAAATATCAAAGCTATCTGTGAAGCAGCTGGCGGCAGTCTGAATGATGTGGTGAAATTCAATGTATCTTTGACTGACTTAAGTGATTTTGCCGTCTTAAACGAAGTGTTTGTCGCCAATCTAAGTGAGCCATACCCTGCCCGCGCTGCCGTCCAAGTAGCTGCTCTACCTAAAGGTGGTGTGGTAGAAATTGAGTCTATTCTTTATATCGAATAAGACGATATTGAATGCTTAATATTAAGTGCTAATTGTTAAGCGCTCATTTCAGCAACAGCCTATAAGTCATATCACAATAAGCTTAGCATCATGCTAAGCTTATTGGTCTCCATTCTATTATTCTGATCTCATATTCACCTAATAAGACTGCGAAGCCGTTTATGTTGGTACAAGTTGCGCTGCCCGTTCCCCTTTATCGGGTGTTTGACTATAGCTTACCAGCTGATATGCTTGCTTTGCCAAACAGTGTGATACCGCAAATTGGCAGCCGTGTCGAAGTTTCATTCGGTCGTCAGACTCTGATTGGCATTGTGATTACTCATATTTCACAAGACGATAGCAGCGTACCTGTTAACAAAATCAAACCCATCAATAAATCTCTAGATGCTGAGCCTATTTTGGACTCGGACATGCTCAAGCTTGCCTATTGGCTGGCACGCTATTACCACTATCCACTTGGCGATGTGTTAGCAGTTATCCTGCCAAGCCTTGTCCGTCAAGGCAAACCATTAGACTTGCTGATTACCCATTGGCGCATTTTGCCTCATATCACTGATGAGGATTTTCGGGCCAATGCTAAAAAACAAAAGCAGCAGTTCGATATACTAAAGCTACATGGACAGCATGGTGCAAGCGAAGATGTATTGCTACTAGAAGGGATGCAACGAGCCTTTTTAAAGACGCTAGAAGATAAAGGGTTAGTCGAACGCTATATTCAACCAAAACAAGCACCTACTCCAGTTAAACTGGCAAAAATGCCACTTGATCTTAATGATGAGCAGAAACTTGCTGTCGACGCTATTATTGCTGCCCATGAGTCCGATACTTATACTGGTTTTTTGCTCAACGGCATTACTGGTAGTGGTAAAACCGAAGTTTATCTGCAAGCAATGCAAGCCATACTAGAGGCTGGCAAACAGGTTCTTATTTTAGTACCAGAGATTGGCCTCACACCACAAACACGTGCAAGGTTTGCCAGTCGGTTCGCAGCCCACATTGTGCTATTACATTCAGGTATGACCAATACTCACCGCTTGCAAGGTTGGCAAGACTGCCGCACGGGTCATGCACAAATCGTGATCGGTACACGTTCGGCTGTGCTATACCCTTTCGCAGACTTAGGCTTGATTGTCGTTGATGAGGCGCATGATGGCTCGTATAAGCAACAAGACACATTACGTTATCATGCCGCTGATGTCGCTCTCTATCGAGGTTTGCAGTACAAAATCCCAGTGATACTTGGTACTGCAACGCCTTCTCTTGAGCATTTAAAACTGGTCGATGATGGCAAGCTATCAGAATACCAACTGCTTACTCGTCCAGGTAATGCCAAACCTGCAACCATGCAACTGATCGATGCTCGCTTGCAAAGCACCCATCAACAAGCCCAAGATGACGGTGCGCGCTATGATACAGGGCTGACGGATGCCATGATCGGGGCGATACGGCAAACGCTAGAGGCCGGTGATCAAGTACTAATATTTTTGAACCGTCGTGGCTATGCACCTGTTCTATTGTGCGAGGCTTGTGGCTGGCAAGCAGATTGTCCGCGCTGTGACGCTCACCTGACCGTTCACTATAATAGCCAATCTCAGCGGGGCAGTTATTCAAGCAACTCTTATTTGAAATGCCATCATTGCGATTGGCAAGCCTATATCCCTACCGTATGCCCTGATTGTGGTAGTCAAAACCTAGACGCCAAAGGTATGGGAACGACAAGGCTCAGCGAAAATCTACACGCAATCTTTGCCAATCCTCAGACCAGCAAAGAACTCTATCCAATTATTCAGATAGACCGTGATACCACAAGACGCAAAGACAGCTGGGAAAACATTTACGAGCAAATCAATAAAGGCAACCCTGCCATATTAGTCGGTACACAGATGGTTGCCAAAGGTCATCACTTCCCCAACGTTACGTTGGTTTGCTTACCCAATGCCGATCGCGGATTTTTATCCGCAGATTTTCGCTCACCAGAGCATACCGCACAGCTCATGATTCAAGTGGCTGGCCGTGCTGGTCGAGGTGACAAAGCTGGACGCGTATTGATTCAAACCCTGCAGCCTGATAACGAGTTACTATTAAAACTGGTCAAAGACGGCTACTTGTCATTTGCACGCGAACTACTGCAAGAGCGTCAAATGATGGGCTTACCTCCTCATCGACATGCTGCATTGATACGTTGTGAAGGTAAAACATTGGCAGCCACCACTCAAGCGCTCAAGGATGCTATTGCGCATTTGCCTAATGCTCATAACCTTGCTGTTCTCGGTCCTATTGATGCGCCCATGAGTAAAAAGAACAGCCGCTATCATGCTCAGCTTTTGCTATTGGCTAAAGATCGTCGTCAATTGCACCATGTGTTAGGACAGTGGTGGCAGCCAGTGCTTGCCCTACCAAGCGCTAAATACCTCAAGCTTACTTTGGACATTGATCCTGTCGGTTGGTAGTTTTACCTTAAAATCTAACCAATAACCGTCTATATTCCTGCTCATATCCGTCTTATGTTTACTTCGTCGTTACAGCTTCTTATGCTTGGCTATGTTAACTTTATAATGATCAAATGGCATACGATCAAGGCTCTATGCCTACTCTACCCATAGCAAACATCACGTATCAGTAAGCATCATCTATCGAACGTAACTATCAGCGAATTTGAGTATTATTATGAATCCAAATAGTCCAAACTCTGGCGAGCATAATCATAACCAGCAGCATGATAGTACTGATGTGTCTAAGTACACTCAGGAAAACCAAGGCCATCACGATCATGATGAGCATCATGAACAGACAACCACAGCACGAGATACTAAAGGCTATCAGCGCACCTTGCTGTTCAGCTTTATTATCATTACTGGTTATATGTTTATCGAAGCCATTGGTGGGTGGCTTACCGGTAGTTTGGCTCTGCTATCTGATGCAGGGCATATGCTAAGCGATGCGATAGCGCTTGGCGCCACTTTGGTCGCATTTAAAATCGGCGAAAAAGCGGCTACCCACCAAAAAACTTTCGGCTACAAGCGTTTTGAAATATTAGTTGCTACGGTGAATGGCGCGACACTTATCATAATCGCTTTAATGATTTTTTATGAAGCGATTAAACGCTTTAATTCACCGCCAGAAATTGCGACCCAAGGCATGCTTATTGTGGCGACTATCGGTATGCTGATCAATATTTTGGTCGCTTGGCTAATGCACCGAGGCAGTCAAAGTGGCGAAACACACGGCGATAAGCATAGTGATAGTCATGGCATGGATGATGCCAAAGTCTCAGAACAAAAATCTGATAATACAGAACCCGTTAACCTCAATATGCAAAGTGCCTATTTGCACGTATTGAGCGATTTATTAGGTTCAGTGGCTGCGATTGTCGCTGCACTACTTATGATGGGTTTTGGTTGGGTATGGGCAGACGCAGTGGCATCAGTAATCGTTGCTGTGCTTATTTTAATCAGTGGCTACCGTGTCGTACGTGATTCTGTGCATATATTAATGGAAGGGACACCCGCCAATATATCACTAGTCGACGTAGAGCAAAAATTACTCAAAAACGCCCAAGTACAAAAAGTACATGACCTACATGTTTGGAGTATTACTAGCGGACTTAATGCACTCTCTTGTCACGTGGTAGTCGATGGTGAGATGAGTATCCATGAGTCAAATACTCTAATTGCCAGTCTCGAGCAAAGACTGCTGGAGCTGGGCATTCACCATGCTACTATTCAGGTTGAAAGCTCGTCTCATCCACAGAATATCTCACATAGCGATGCATTGGTATGTGATATTTCGGGACAGCTACCTGCTGGCAATAGTCATATTGGTCATAACCATTGACGATAGTCAATAAGCTAAGTGATTGAATAAAGAGGCCAGTAGCTCGAATCCAAACCTGAAAAATATAGACAAGGCTATCTCATACTGGTTGATACCAACAGTTAGATGGAATTAAAAATCAAATTTTGGCCAAATTAACACAATTGTGATTTTCGATAAACTTTTGCTTTATTCAACTAAAAAACTCAATTCCAGATGAGCTTATGTGGTTATAATAACTATTATAAAGTTTTATTTAGCATCCCAGTTAATTTTTATAATCATACTTTTTGGTATTTTCACTCTATCTATTGATGATACAACACTATGTCTAGACGCTCAGCACCCTTTGTCGCCCCAGACTATATCGATGATCCTGCATCGAAAGATGGCAAAAAACACGCCAAAGTTTTGTTATCAACGCTGCAAGAAGACATTGCAAACTTCCGTAATGAACAGTTCCCACCTGATATTTTGCGACAAATCCGCGATATGCCTATTTATGAAGGTAACTTAACCGAAGTCCAAACGTATCAGCAACGTTGGCAAAACCTGCTTGAGCGCGCAAAGGATTTTTATCCAGCGGCCAACATGCCACCTGACTATCTACCGCTTCCAGCCAGTCTTGAAATACCGCAATTTATCTATCATGTTCAGCGCTTACATTTGACTAAGACACGTGCTAAAGAGTCCAAAAGCTTTGGGGCAGTAGGTGCTGTGACCGATAAGTGTGGTCAATATACGGATGATGAAATTGAGCGCATGACAGCGATATTAGACAATAACGATGAAGCTCGACTGGTAGCGCATCGTGAATTTATCGATTTGCGTGCTTATGTTTTTTGTCGCAATAGCAAGGGTGAGATGCTAGAGCCTGAGCGGGTACGCTTTTATCGTACTGGTCTCATTGTACATGCTCTGCCTGATTTTAAGATTGTAGATAGTCGCCAGACACCACGTAAACGTCGCAACGATGCTTATAACAATCCGCTTGCAGACAATGGTGTGTGGAAAATTTATCGCAAAAAATAATAGATACTAGCGCGATATCGTTTTAGCCATACTAATTTTAGTCACGTCCATTTTATATTGTGTATTTTATTCAAATTTTTAAGGAGCCCAGATGTTCGCTGCTGCCGCCGGCTCACCAAATCTCATGTTGCAAGCTACTATCTTTTTGGGAGCAGCATTGCTCTTCGTACCCCTTGGTAAGCGCTTCGGCATTGCAACGGTTTTAGGCTACCTCATCACTGGACTCATATTGGGCCCAAGTGGCTTGGATGTAGCAGGCGACGCTGAAAGTCTATTGCACTTTTCAGAGTTTGGCGTGGTCATGTTGCTATTTATTATCGGGCTTGAGCTCCAACCTTCGCGGCTCTGGGCATTGCGCCGCTCTATATTTGTATTGGGCGGTTTGCAGGTCGGTTTGACTGGTACGCTACTGATGTGGCTCCTACATCAGTTTTTCTCCTTACAACTAGATACCGCCTTTATCGTTGGTTTCGGTTTAGCCCTGTCTTCTACCGCGTTTGTACTACAGATACTAACTGAGAAACAGCAGCTTTCGAGCACGCATGGTCGAGAAGCTTTTACTATTTTATTATTCCAAGATATTGCGGTCATTCCATTGTTGGCAGTCATTCCGTTTTTATCAGGGGTGCGTGAACAAAGCTACGATTTGATTTATTTCGGTAAGGTTTTTGCTGTCTTTGCCGGACTGATTTTCGCCAGCCGATATGTGGTTCGACCCTTCTTTAAATTTGTGGCTTCTAGTGGTGCCTCAGAACTACTGACAGCGGTCGCGCTATTTATTGTGATGGGCGTGTCTATCTTAATGGGCCAAATTGGCCTATCAATGGCATTAGGTGCATTTTTGACAGGTGTGTTGTTAGCAGATTCCGAGTATCGCCATGAGTTAGAGGCCAGTATCGAACCTTTTAAAGGATTGTTATTAGGTCTCTTCTTTATGTCGGTCGGTATGCTTACCGATGTCAAACTCATTCTGGCAGAGCCCATCTTTATCATTGGCTGTGCCCTCGCCTTGATGTTTATCAAGTTTGCAGTGATTGCAGGTATTGCAAAAGTATCGGGCAATCGCTGGCCGACCAGTATCCGATTGGGCGTAACCCTAGCTCAAGGTGGTGAGTTTGCCTTTGTCCTATTCAGTGTCGCCACTGCCCAAAATGTCTTACGACCTGAGCTTGCTAACACCCTTAACCTTGTGGTTACCATCTCGATGGCGCTGACACCTCTGGCATTCTTGTTGTTAGAAAAAGTGGGTGAACCGTTATTTGCCAAGAGCAAGCCGAGCCGCGAATACGATACCATTCCCGATCATGAGCATCAGGTCATTATTGCGGGCTTTGGCCGTGTCGGTCAGATTATTGGCCGTGTACTGCGCATGCATAATATCGAATTTACCGCCATCGAACGCTCCGCAAACCGAGTAGATTTTGTAAGAAAATTTGGTAACCAAGTCTATTATGGCGATCCGAAAAACCCTGAAATCCTGCGGGCTGCGGGCATTCAAAAAGCGCGGGTGTTTATTCTCGCTATCGATGACTTAGAACGCTCCATCACGACCGCTCAATACTTACGTAAAAATTATCCTGAACTGATTGTATTGGCAAGAGCACGCGACCGTCAGCACTATTACCGATTGCGTGAAGTTGGGGTACGTCATATTTGGCGTGAGACTTATTTGTCGTCTTTGGACATGTCACGTGAATCGCTACAGTTATTAGGTATCTCACCAGAAAAAGCGCGAGAAACAGTAAAAACATTCCGTGACTATGATGATGACTTGATCGAACGCCAACAAGCTATCTATGATGATGAGGCTAGCATGATTGAATCCGCACAATCAGCAATGGCTGAGCTTGAAAGCTTGTTTGATGAAGACATTGGTAAAGCACGTAAAATGGATTTGACCGATTTTTATGAGGCGTTAAAGAGCCAAGCAACACCAGTTGAGGAAAAAGATGATACTGCAACGGACTCTAAGCATTAACCCTAAACAGTAGCTCTCAGCACTAGCATCATCTACAAACATTCGTGAAATACAGCCCCTAATCAGCTATGCAGTTTTTAGGGGCTTGTTTTTCATTCAGTGAGCTGGTGCAATCCCAGTTATCACTATCTGGTATATGATAAAAGACCAGCGTCTGCTCGTTTAAGTAGCGTATTGGAAACGTCACGTTTTGAATCGTTGCCACTACCGCACAGTCGGTTTTAGTCACGCCAGCGGCCTGCGTATCGACATGCATACGTATTTGCTGCTGCTCGGTACTAAGTGGCAGATTTACTGGGCACTGCCCTGTCTGCTGATAAATCAACGCCACTCGATTTTGGGCATTCTTTGCAATATCATAAGCATCAAACAAAACTTCGTTTGCTTTTGGCTTGGCAATAATCGGTAAGAACTGCACCTTAATCACCAATAGCGAAAACGCAAAGAAACCAAAACCTAATGCCAGTCCAAATAAGCTAACACTACCTTCTCTTTGCAGATGCGCCTTCTGTGCTGCCTCATCTCGCGGATGATCATTTATCGCATCAGCGATTTCACGCCTTGCCATTCGGTAGTAATACGCATCTGTCCAACGTGCCACCATAAACGACCAAAACAGCCAAATAACGGCAGCAATACCGATACGTGTTGCCATTTGATAAGCGTCTGGTACATAGGACATCGCTATAAATTCAAAGGCGACTAGCACCAGTGCCACATTAAGCTGGATAAAAGACCATCCTGCGACACTATAGACGATCGCATCCATATAGCGCTTGCGATATAGCAGCCAAGGAAAGGTGATAAAAAATGCAGCCCAATGCCATTTTGGCGACAGATAACCTTGCTGATCAAACTGCTCAAAACGTTTAAGGTAATAACGCTGGGTACGATTACCGATGAACCACTTGTCTAACTGCTTACGTTTAGCAGGTGTTAACGACTCTTGATAAAATGGTGGCGGTGAATCGGTCTCGATAAATAACATGGCAACACGCTCTACTTGCTGACTCTTAGAAAAAGCATTTGAAAAATACCATTATATGATAACGCTAAAACCCGTGTGTAACATAGAGAAACCACAGCACTGACCAGCAAATATGCGAAAATAGGATTGTCCGTTCACAGTTGTATGGATTTGACTTATAATAAGCAAACATCACCCACCTAATTAAGCCTTACGAATCCTATGAGTCAACATTCTGATATCAATGACAACGTCAATAGTACCGATACTACTGATGAGCAAACCCTTAATAGCACAAGCGAGCCTATCGATATCGATAACAGTACCAGCCAAGAGATAGAACCGACCTCTGATAAGCATATTCGCATCGTCAATACGTTTATGAAGCGCCGTACGCACATGAACAAAAATGCCGAGCTTGCACTAACTGCTCCAGAATTTTCTGAGTATTTGGTCAATAACAGTTTTGGTGATGGCGATCTTACCGGTATTGACAACCTACGTACGTTATTCGCCGATAGCCCTAACGGTCCAGATGCGCCGCTTACGGTAGAGATTGGTTTTGGCTTGGGTGATTCATTTATTGAAATGGCAGCCGCTGACCCTACTCGTAACTTTGTCGGTGTAGAAGTGCATGAGCCTGGTATTGGTAAATGTGCTTATATGGCTGGCACCCAAGATTTGAGCAACGTAAAAATCATCAATGGTGATGCCATTCAATTGCTCAAGCAACTACCAGAAAACCATATCGACCGTATTCAGCTATACTTCCCTGACCCATGGCAAAAGAAACGCCACTATAAGCGTCGTTTTGTCAGTCCTGAACGCATGACCATTGTTACGCGCAGTCTAAAACAAGGCGGCTGGTTCCATACAGCAACTGACTGGGAGCATTACGCATTTTGGATGGTTGAAGTATTGGATGGTTTCGCTGGACTGACCAACAAAGCAGGTACAGGTAATTTCACTGATCGTCCTGACTTTCGTCCAATGACTAAGTTTGAGCGTCGTGGCCTCGACCGTGGGCATAGTGTGTGGGATTTGATCTATATCAAGGACTGATTAATACAGCTTTACTTTTAAGTGTTTTGACAAAGCGGCTATCTGATATAGCCGCTTTTTTGTGGCTTTCTATAGGCTATAGAAAATATCTCTAAAAATACTAGACATCGTATGCATAACTATGTCTGCTGACATCTTAGGTGTATATCTTAAGTCATACTTCTGACTTTTAATGCCTATAGTATGATTATGCATAAAAATAGATAAATTTTTAATTCGTGAAACATAGCACTAATAATGCTGTCTATAGACAAAATAGCGCCTATAAAGTTATTAAAAACGGAATATGGAATCCGTTTTTAATCCTAATTATCTACGTAAACTTATGTATTATAAGGCTTTACAGAGTTCTCCCCATAAGCTGTGGATAACCCTGTGTATAAGTCACCACTTGACAAGTTTATAGCTAAGCAACTTAAAGGATAAGGTAAAATCGTTCATTTTTTGTACAATTTATAAACCATTTAAAATCAACAACTTATATTAATTTCTTACACATAAGAAATTATTTTAAATAATTTTTGAAATAATTTAATTATTCATGATGTTTCACAATTAGCAAAAATAAGCCTTTTATTTGTTGTGGACAACTCCTAAATCTATTGACAAGCATAGTCATTATCAGGTTCAAAACAATAGCGAGCTATAACATCATTTCTATAGATTTTCAGTCTCATACCATACGACAGATAGTGTCGTCTAGTATCGCTCCACGCTCATTATAGTGCCCTGCTTTTGTTATAATTACCTTATCAAATCAACAGCGTTAAGAAGTTGAGTCAAGTAATTAGCACGCCAAGTCTGACTTAAAAACAACGATAACGACAGTGTATTACGGACTTATTTTTACTTCTCTCGCTATTTAATTTTACTGTATAGTAGAACGATAAATTCGATACTACTACCTATACCAGTCAAGTGACAACCTATTTTTCGATAGAATAGCCAAACAATAATGACCGACTACATAACAGTCAATATGCGTTTTCCAAAAGTTTTAACAGTACCAATATTTTACTTATAGCATTAACTTAACTACCGAAAACAAGGAATCCAATATGGACGACAATAAAGCCAAAGCCCTTAAAGCGGCATTAGGTCAAATCGAAAAGCAATTTGGTAAAAACACCATCATGCATCTAGGCGATGACTCGGCCATTATGGATGTCGATGTGGTCTCTACAGGCTCTCTAGGATTAGACATTGCGCTTGGCATTGGTGGTCTACCAAAAGGCCGTATAGTTGAAATTTACGGTCCAGAAAGCTCAGGTAAAACCACCATGACCCTGCAAGCTATTGCAGAATGTCAAAAGCAAGGCGGGACCTGTGCCTTTATCGATGCTGAGCATGCGCTTGACCCTGTCTATGCACGCAAGCTTGGGGTAAACACTGATGACTTATTGCTCTCGCAGCCTGACAATGGCGAGCAAGCACTTGAAATCACCGATATGTTGGTACGCTCAGGCGCAATCGACATGATCGTGATTGACTCAGTAGCTGCCTTGACGCCGCGTGCTGAGATTGAAGGCGAAATGGGTGACTCACATATGGGTCTGCAAGCGCGTCTGATGAGCCAAGCCCTACGTAAAATCACTGGTAACGCCAAACGCTCTAACTGTATGGTGGTGTTTATTAACCAAATCCGTATGAAAATCGGTGTTATGTTCGGTAGCCCTGAAACGACGACTGGTGGTAACGCGCTGAAATTTTACGCTTCTGTACGTATGGATATTCGCCGTATTGGTGCGGTCAAAAACGGTGATGAAATCATCGGTAACCAGACCCGTGTCAAAGTCATTAAAAATAAAATGGCACCACCTTTCCGCCAAGCTGAGTTTGAAATTACTTATGGTGAAGGTACTAACCACTTAGCCGAAGTCATCGACTTAGGTGTAGAGATTGGAGCGGTTGGTAAAGCAGGATCTTGGTACAGCTATGGCGACGAAAAAATCGGTCAAGGTAAAGCCAACTCTGTGCTTTTCTTAAAAGAGAACCCTGCCATTGCCCAAGAAATCGAAGATAAGATTCGTGACGAAAAGCTTGGTACAAAGAAAAATAGCAAAGCCGACGAAACTGAAGAAGCAGAACAGGCTTCTGAACCTGTACAATAATGGTTTAATGATTAACCGTTGTCAGTAACTATGATTCATTATGAAAATTAAAACCTTAGCTGAAATCCTAGCTGAGTCGGGTGCCGACTCAGCTAGTTCTGTTGATAATAAACCAAAAAAACTGTCCAAAAACTCTCGTACGACAGAGCCTAAAAAACGAGAGAAATCCAGTAAACGGACTATCCGTTCAAGTAAAGATGATTCAGTCACGAATAACGCTACTATTGATACAGCGTTTTTTGAAGACTCATGTCCTAAATCAAAGAAGACTTCTAAATCTAAAAAACGTAAAAATCGTTTTCATCCAGCGGCTAATTTTACCGCTGAGCCTAGTGATACCCCTACATATCAACCCCCTGAAGCGCAAACCATCAAAGAGATGCTGGCAGAAGTCAAACTCGACATTCATAATGACGAAATTGACAATAGCTTAGCAACAGATAAGGGTCGTAGCACTGAGCCGCCATCCAAAAACTCAGAAAATGAAGCTGAACTTTTTGCTATCAATGATAGTGAAACAGACAGCCAAAACGATAACATACCAGCCGCGCTCAAAGCTTACTTACGAACCCCTGAACAAAAACAAGCAGAAATCGATGCGATCAAAGCAGAAAGTCGATTGCGTTGGCTCGCATTTTATTATTTATCACGCCGTGAATACGGTAAGGCTGAGCTAAAGCAAAAGCTGATCGACAAAGAACAAGACCCAGAGAAAATTGATGCCCTGCTCGATGAGTTTGAAGAAAAAGGTTATCAAAGTGATTACCGCACTACCCTAATGCTGATACGTGAGAATATCCGTAAAGGCCGTGGACGTGGCCGGATCAAACAAGAATTCTATCGTAAGAAAATTGCTATGCCAGGTAACATCGATGAGCTAATCGATATGGCAAATACTGAGTCTGATGAATTTAGTGAGTTTGTAGATGATGATGCAGACAATTTAGTAAACGGTGTAGATTGGCTAAAACTGGCGGTGATAGCTCGTACCAAAAAGTACGGTAATGACATACCAGTTGAACAAAAGGAAAAAGCCAAGCAGTTACGTTTTTTACAGTATAGAGGGTTTAATACCGATATCTGCTTTGCCGCACTTAACCATACTACAGAGACGCTAGACGAGCGATTTTAAGGGCTTACTATCGCTATCGCTATCACTGCCCCTGCCCCTGCCCCTGCCCCTGCCAAGCAGTATTTACCGACAGTCATGATCTTGTGATAGACATAAAAAAGAGCACGTTATATAACGTGCCCTTTAATCAATACTATCAATTATTTTAATCTACATGACTTTTAAGTATTTGATTAGAAATTTCCAAGCTCAAAGCTGTCAAACTACTTAAAATTGCCAAGACGGCTAGATAGCTGGCTAATGATTTGATCTATCTCTTCATTGGCTTCAGACTCATTATCCAGATTACCATTAGGCGTTAGCTGATTCATTACTTCAGGCAACAGCTCAGCAAGTCCCTGTCTTACCTCAGTTTCATTAGCACCAGTATGAGCAGCCACTTGCTGAATTTCGTTTTCATCAAACAAACGGTTGATTTCATTTGGATCTAAATTATCGTTTGCTTCGTTATTACTCATCCAAGAGCGTGCTTGACCTTCATAGCCCATACCAGTGATTTTTGACAATGCACCGCTCAAACCACCATTACGTTTGATCCAGCTAAGTACCATAGGCATCAATGCAGCAACGAGCATACCTTTACCACCAAACCCACTATTAGTACGCTGGCCACCTAATACACTACCTAAAATATCACCTAGTCCACCAGCACCTGAACTCATACCGCCGCGCTGACTACCGCCAGTGAGACCACCAATGATATCATCTAAGCCAAAACCATTATCTGCTTGACGGCTATTTTGTTGAGGGCTATAACCACCTGCCTGACTGCCACCGCCCAGCACACTACCTAAAATATCACCTAGTCCGCCAGTCTGCTGTGTTTCAGTACGTTGGTTAACTGGATTGCGTTGAGCGTCGTCTGGATTCATTGCACTACGTGCCACTTGGCTCACTAAATTCCCTAATAAGCTCATTATCTATTCCTCTTTTTATCGTATTGTTTAGTACAAAAATGCTGCTAAAATTTATGAAACCTCATATTTGCATACATGTGCTTTAATAACAGGACAGCAGACTTATGAGTTTTATTTTCTATTTTTAATATAACAGATTTTAATATAACAAACCTCTTTGTCCTTTGAGATAGCTATTTTGTTATGACGTGTAGAGTTTTCTCATCATAAAAGGAAAAACTTAAGCTCCATAAATAATCAGTTATCTAGCATTACCCTTACTGGTATTGGCTAAAATATTTAATTGTCGCCATTGCTCAGAATTTACTTGATCGCGAAATATAGTGGTTGAAAACGTTCTTTGATAAGGCTCAACGATATTGAATTCGACACTCATCGCCCACTGATAGCGATTTATATCGACCAACTCTGCTTGCCATAATTCATCGCCGCGGCCCATTCGTATCAGTAATTGCCATTCTTTATCAATACGCTGACTGAGCGATGGCTGACTAATATGTAATAGTATTGGTCTCGATATAATCAGATAACTTGCAACTGCTGCCGAGACTATTAAGATTAGTAAATACTGCCACAAAGCCAAAGATGCAAACCATGCTAATATCATCATAACCCCAGTCAAGCCTACATACAGCAGCGCGCGTAAATAACTGACAGGCGTGATAGCTGTATCAATACGTAGCGAGGTTACTAGCGTCATATAAGCGTACCATGGGAAACGTTAGATATTGTGCTGACCCGTTCCTTAAGACCTAAACCAAGTCTTTGGTGTGGCGCCATGTTTTTATCTTATTGACCAATGCCCAGATGTCGTCCTCTTCTGGACGATTTTGATTGGTAAAGTAATCAAGCAAGTCTGGGTCTTCATGAGTGAGCATTTCTGCAAATGTTGCTTGTTCAGTAGCATCTGCTGTCAGATATAGCTCTTTAACATAAGGATCAATATAAAAATCCAATTCTTTTAATCCGCGGCGAGCTTGATAGATAATACGGCGTTGCTCATTGGTTGGTTCTGGCTGAGTTGTACTTGTCATAGATTTACTCTTATTAATTGAGACAGTTTTATTGGTTTAGATAGTTTAAAAATAGACGTTAAGCATAGTGTATAGAATATTTATAAGCCTAAGAATATTATTGCGCATTTGCGTTTATAAAGTGATATTAACAACGATATTCTGACAGTTGACTCCATAAGGCCACTGCTTGCTGCATCATCGCCACATTATGCGTACGAATGATACTTGCGCCTTGCTGTAAGGCCAATAGCCCAGCTGCCGTTCCTGCCGAATCACGCTCTACCGCTTGCGTCGTACTCACAGCTTCAGCCACACTTTTGGTCAATACTTCTGCTAAAAAACGCTTACGAGAAATGCCAAACATCATTGGCAATCCTAATGTTTGCAAGCTACTCAGCTGGCTTAATAATGCACAGTGATGCTCATAGTTCTTAGCAAAGCCAAAACCTGGATCGATAATGATATTGCTTTGTTTGACACCGATGCTGACTACTTCGTTAATACGGTCGAGCAGCTCTGTACGCACTTCATCGATCACATCGTTATACTGTGCCAGATTATTCATTGTCGTTGGCTCACCGCGCATATGCATTAGCATAACAGGTATATCAAGCTTAGCTGCCAGCTCTGCCGCACCAGTACGTTTCAGTGCTCGTACATCGTTCCAAATGTCAGCACCTTCATTAAACGCTGCCTGCATGACTTCAGGGCTGCTAGTATCAATCGATAACCAAATAGCATCACCACAATACTTACGAATGGCTCGAACCACTGGTACAACTCGTTGTATTTCATCATCAGTCGCCACAGTTTGCGCATTTGGACGAGTAGATTCACCACCGATATCAATAATAGTAGCGCCTTCATTTATCATCTGCTGACAATGAGCGACGGCCTTATCTACTGCGTTAAATTGCCCGCCGTCTGAAAATGAATCTGGCGTTACGTTCAAGATGCCCATGACATGCGGCTGCGACAAATCTAAGGTTTTATCACGGCTAAATACTTGGTAGCTGGGTAAAGGTTGGAATAATGACATGGATAATCCATCACAAGTAAAGTTTATAATGCAGTTTTAATTATTGTTATCTACGCTTATGATACCAGTAAATCTTATAGGGTTCTAAACCCTTCATAAAATGATGACAATAAAAAAAGCCCTCTATCATAAAGGGCTTTTTATCAAATATGGATACACTAGCACTTACATCGCTGGTAATGGCGGCGGAGTAGCTCCAGTTGTTTTAACATCATTTTTCGACAAGTTTACTTCGTTATGCTGGTAAACTCTTGGTGGACGTGGTTCTTCACCTGCTAGGATATCTTGCAGTTGGTCACGATCAATAGTTTCCCAGTTCATGAGTGCATCAACCATCGCATGCATTTTTTCTTGGTTGGCTTCAATCAATTCACGAGCGATATCATACTGCTCTTCTAGCATACGACGCACTTCTTCATCGACCTTCTGCTGCGTGGCTTCTGAGATAGTACGTCCACCACCGCCGAAATATCCTTGTGAATTGTCGTCATCTTCGTACACCATGATACCAAGTGCATCAGACATACCGTACTTCGTGACCATCGCACGTGCCATTTTGGTAGCGCGTTCAAAGTCATTTGAAGCACCCGTCGACATTTGATTGATAAACACTTCTTCAGCGATACGACCACCGAACAAAATAGCAATGTCACTCAACATCTTCGATTTATACATACTGGTCTGATCGTGCTCAGGCAACTGCCAAGTGACACCAAGGGCAAAACCACGAGGCATAATAGTGACTTTATGCACAGGATCTGTACCCGGTAATAGTTCAGCTACTAACGCATGACCTGCTTCATGATACGCAGTCGCACGGCGCTCTTCTTCGCGTATCACCATGGACTTGCGTTCTGGACCCATATACAACTTGTCTTTCGCATCTTCAAAGTCATTCATATCGACGCTGGTCTTGTTACGACGTGCTGCAAATAATGCGGCTTCGTTTACAAGGTTAGCAAGCTGTGCACCACTGAATCCAGGTGTACCACGAGCAAGAGAACTTGCGTCTACACTAATCGTGTTTGGCAATTTCTTCAAATGAACCTTTAGGATTTGTTCACGGCCTTTTATATCCGGCAAGCCTACTTGTACCTGACGGTCAAAACGACCTGGACGCAGTAATGCTTTATCGAGCACATCAGCACGGTTGGTTGCGGCAATAACAATAACGCCTTCATTACCTTCAAAACCATCCATCTCAACCAGTAATTGGTTAAGCGTTTGCTCACGCTCATCATTACCGCCGCCCATACCGGAACCACGATGACGACCAACTGCATCAATCTCATCAATAAAGATGATACAAGGAGCACTTTTCTTCGCCTGTTCAAACATATCGCGGACACGTGATGCACCAACACCGACGAACATTTCAACAAAATCAGAACCTGAAATTGAGAAGAACGGCACTTTAGCTTCACCAGCAATAGCTCTCGCTAGTAAGGTTTTACCCGTACCTGGAGGACCTACCATCAAGATACCACGAGGAATCGTTGCACCCAGTTTGGTAAATTTATCTGGATCACGTAAGAACTCAACCACTTCAACGACTTCTTCTTTGGCTTCTTCACAACCGGCCACATCTTCAAAGTTAACGTTGATTTGATCTTCGGTCAGCATTTTCGCTTTTGATTTACCAAAACTCATTGGGCCGCCGCCTTTACCGCCAGCGCCGCCCTGCATGTTACGCATAAAGAATAAGAACAGACCAATAATCAATAGAATTGGGAAGCTGGCTATCAGTAGTTGCATTAGTACGCTTTGGCGCTTTGGTGCAGTTCCTTGAACTTCGACTTGGTTCTCACGTAGCATTGGCATGAGCTGGTCATCTGACACAGCTGGTCTAATGGTCTCAAAGGATGAGCCATTTTTCTTTTCGCCGGTGATCTGTTCGCCGTCGATCTCGACACTGGCTACTTGGTTTTCTGACACTGCGGTCACAAACTCAGAGTAGTTAAGGTTATCGGGCTCAGAAGATTGATCAAAGCCGCTAAACACCAGCACCAAAACGCCGATTACCACCAGCCACAATAAGGTATTTTTTACCATGTCGCTCACTAGTTATTCCCATCCCTTACTTATTGGTGTGTTTATTAAACACGTGACGTCTATAAACGTATTGCTCATTTTTAACGAATATCCCGATAATAAAAAACTGCTAAATTAAACTTATATGATTTATAGGTAGCCTAAAAATTGTTTTTATAAATAATCAGTATGAGATAAACATAGATATACGATCATTGAGCTTGTAAAACGCTTATTATCAGACGACTTTGCCTAAAACGTATGCTAAAAACAAAGGTAATATACCATGATATGTGGTGCTAACCCGCATAATTCAAGCAGGTTTCACGATTATTCATTTAACAATTGACGCAGCTTTTATATCGCGATAATAACACTTTATGGTGTTTTACCCTCACGCTTACAAGAGCAGCAACCTATTGATGTTAAAACTATTTAATCGCTATCCAAAACATCTCTTTTGAGCGTGGTCGTGACGCACCTGGCTTTATACTACGAATCTTACTAAAATCCTGCTGCATCTGCTTGCGTAATTCTTGTGTACCCTCGCCTTGAAACACTTTCATAATAAGTGCGCCACCTTCTGGTAAGGTTGCAAGCGCGAAGTCTACTGCTAACTCACATAAGTACATCATACGTGGCTGATCGATAGCACTGTTCCCAGCGGTATTGGGTGCCATGTCAGACAATACGACATCGACTTGCCTATCACCCACTTCTGCCATAATGGCATCAAACACTTCAGCTTCACGAAAATCACCCTGAATAAAGGTCACATCAGGCAAGGTATCCATCGCCAAAATATCAGAGGCAATCAAGATACCATCATCACCTACCAATCGACCAGCGACTTGTGACCAGCTACCAGGCGCACTGCCCAAATCTACGACCGTCATGCCTTTTTTGATCAGGTTGGTTTTTTCATTAATCTCTAATAACTTATAAGCGGCACGGGCACGGTAGCCATCTTTCTGAGCTTTTTGTACATAATGGTCGTCAATATGCTCTTTCATCCAAGCACTGCTGCTCTTTGATAGTTTTTTGTTTTCGATACGCGTGGCCAAAATACCTGCTCCTATTGCTTTACTAAATCTAGCTGCTTTAATTGCTCTATCACTTACAAACTGATATTAATCCGTTGCGGATTATTCTAAATACGGTGTTAATCAAATTTTTTATTCATGGTTGGTTGCAAACTGACCAAATTCTATTGGTTAAATAACTGTTTTATAAGGCAGTAGCGTTTATAATGTACCAAACATTCAGTTTAACATTTTCGTCACGTAAAATCGTGCAAAATCCTGCTGATCTCATGCAAGATGGTCACAGATTATCTATAATGATCAATAACTGTTTTTGACAGTACCATTTTTATTTTTACCAACACTTAGGAATTCTATGCAACTCGATAACGCTACCATCAAACGTCTAAAAGGCATCGGTCACGAGCTAAAGCCTATCGTTATGATCGGCAACAAGGGTATTACCCCAACCATTACTGAAGAGATTGATCGTGCGCTAACAGATCATGAGCTTATCAAAGTGAAATTGCCTGCTGGCACGAAAGAAGAGCGTGACATCGTTGGCGCTGAACTTGCTAAAGCGGCTAATGCGTCTTTGGTTCATTCTATTGGTCGTATGGCATTATTACTACGCAAAAACCCAAATGCCAATCCAAAACTGTCTAACCTAGCACGTCACGCACAGTAATATGTCATGCCCGACTAGACTTAAGTGACTGGGTTTTATACTCACTTATATCATAGCCAAACGATAATGAAATACAAAGGCCGCGACGCATCTTGCTCGCGGCTTTTATGTTTTCCGATAGTCTTGGTTATACTTACCGTATAGTATTAGTATCCTTAATCAGTACGATTTCTCTTGTCACTATCACCTCTTTATTACTACCGAGACTTATCAACAATGAAACAATCTTTTAACCTCTGTATAGCCACCGAGACGATAGCGAAAGACGCTCAGCAATTAGGAGTGTCTATAGAAGAGCTTGAGAATATCTCTATCAAAGTAAGTACAGAGATCATCCAGCAACCAGCTTTGCAACTGGGGCTGACCTATCAAGTGACTCTGCCTAGCCAAACTTTAGCAAACCAACTCAATTGGCCAACATGGCAACAAACCCAAGTAAATTTCACTAACTACCTATGGGAAGAAACCTGCCTTGAATGTTTTATTGCTGGCAGTGAGATTGATGGTAGTAAGGTTAATAATGAAGATGTCGTAGCATCTGACCAGACAGAACCTCACAAGATGCCACTTCAGCAAGCAACTGCTTATATAGAGATTAATGCTAGCCCTGATGGTCGTTACGCTGTTTATCAGTTTGAGAGCTATCGCAATCCTTCGATACTACCGCCAGTACCGTTGTATGAGACCGATGGAACCACACGCACATCTGTTGGTTGGCTTAACTGTAAAGAGCTAGCAGATACATCAGGGGAGAGCCATTTATCTAAAACTCCAATGGTAGTACAGACACCTGCTCATTATGAGCGTAGCTTTAGCCTTCCTATAACTCAATTACAGAATCAACAATACACTATTGCAAACATGAGGATTGAACAAATACATCCTTGTGTCATCTTATGGTTTGGCGAGACTGACTTATACTTTGCCCCAGGCCATGCCTCCCCGCCTGATTTTCACAATCGTGACTATTGGCCAAATTTTGAGCTTTGATTCGGTTGTAGAGGCTTTATCTGTTTATTAGACAAATATTAAGTGTAAGAATATTAGTGATATCAGTCTTAGCTATCACTCAAACTAGGTAGCACAGTTTAAAACAAAAAAAACCCAGCAATGTCATAAAGAGCATTACTGAGTTTGGAGAAAACTTTAGTCTTATTTAACTGATGCTTACTTCATTTAACCGATGTTTATTTGTCAGCCATCGCAAGGTAGATACCACGGTCTGATGCATCATCAACATATTGCGAATCACGCCATGTGGTATAGCTATGAACACCACTGTAAGGACTAATGCTATTTTGGCGGAAATCAGATACCCAACCATTGCCATCAAAGATCTGTATATGGCCATGTGGACGGCTTGAACTACGGTTATAGACCACAACATCCCCAACTTGCGGTGACATATCGTTACTGATCTTGGTAAAACCTGCTTGGGCAAGAGTGCCACGAGAAGCATACTGATATGCTGAAGGGTTAGGCGTAAATTCATAACCTGCTGACTGTAGTGCTTTTCGTACATAACGGGCACAATAACCAGAGCTTCTAGACAAAGCCACTCGTGATGCGCGTGCCGCAGCAATAGCAGGTGCAGAATTACTATCAGGGATACGACTTGCTTGCTGCTGACGCTGCTCGTATGATAAGCGGCTAGTAAGTGAGGCTAGCTGATATTCTTTTTGCTTCGCATGAGCACTTAGGTTGTCAATGGCTTGACTGATTTCATCATTGCTATATACATGTGCACCACTGTTAGTGCTATAGATGTTGCGACTAGAACCATAGTTGGCAGAAGTAGAGATATTTGTGATGGTATGACTCAAGGTATTATTTGGTTGAAAGGTTGTCTCGGCAGCACCACTCGTCTGTGCGATACCCATTCCCAATACTGACAAAATTAATAAAGCTTGTTTCATAAATTTACTACCTATTGTTAATACAAGTCTGCTCGTCATCCGTAACGAAGCATCAATTAATTTAGAGGATATAATCATCAAATAGACGTGATAAAATCCCTATTACAACGGTTCATTCTTTGCAAATAGTGACTAGTGCTAGTAGTACCTTCACCTAGTCAACTATCTTATAAGCCATCTGCTATATATTGCTTTTGGCATGTCTGTTATGAGTATCGAGTGTGTCACCTATTAGATGAGTACTTACGATGTCAAAAAAACAACCTAATCGGCTTGCCCAGCTTATAGATCATCAAGCATTTGCTGGTAGCGCGCTACCTCAAACCCTTGCTAAAAACATGCGACTATATATAGAAGCAACCAGCGAGATAAAAGAGCTATTAGTAGACTGTCTACCTGAAGAAATACTCAATACCTGTTGGGTTGTAGGCTTAACACCTGAGCAGTTGATATTAAGTGTTAGCTCAATGACAGCAGCAAATCACATTCGCTATTTACATAGCTCGTATTTGCAAATACTAACAGAGCAGTCAATTACATTTAAACAACTCAAGCAAATTCGCGTCGTTGTGACTAAAAACTCTACTGATAATTACTCATCTAAACAATCATCAGCATCGTTACTGCACTTACCAAATTCTCGTAAAGCCAATGAAAATCAGGCGCTTAGCCAGAACACAAAACGGACTATATCACAGGCTGCTGAGCATGTCACCACTGATGAAAATCTCAAAAAAGCCCTTTTGAGTTTGATAAATCACTAAAAACAAGAAGACTGTAGTGTAAACTTATGTAAACAAAACCCTAAAATAAGATTGAGAATACTAGCTTTTTGTAATTCAATAGACAAAAAAAATCATCCAGCGCCTCTATTCATTATAGAAAGAGAAACGTTGGATGACTTAAAAAATGTTTAAAGCTTTTATATGCTCTAGCCTAGAGCAAAGTAGTAAAAAAATATAGACTTTATATTCATAATATAGAATATTATATAAATGTAACTATAACGTCTCTATGTAATATTGCGTAAATGTTTCGATACTTCGTGTATATTCCTGTATTTATCCTTCAACTACTAAGCCATTTAATGGTAAATACTCAATTGGACAAGTTACATTGTCATCAAAAGTTACAATTTCAAAGTTATCTTCGTCAGATAGTATTTCACGTACTAATAAATTATTTAGAGCATGACCAGACTTATAGGCATTAAAACGACCTAAAATTGGATAGCCAATCAGATGCAAGTCTCCTAAGGCATCTAAAATTTTATGACGGACAAACTCATCGTTAAAACGTAAGCCTTCTACATTAAGTATATTATCATCATCAATAACGATGGCGTTTTCCATACTACCGCCCAATGCTAGGTTATTTTGACGTAGCGCCTCTATATCACGTAAAAATCCAAAAGTACGCGCAGTACTTAACTGTTCAATGAAGTTTTGTGTAGAGAACTGCAACTGTGCGTGCTGAAAGTTCTTATCGAACGCAGGATGATCAAAATCAATTTCGAAATTTAATTCATACCCTTCATAAGGACGTAACTCTGCCCATTTATCTTCTAGTTTTACTCGTACAGGACGTATGATTTTAATAAATTTCTTGGCCGCTTCTTGCTCACAAAATCCTGCATCAAGTAAGAGCGCAACAAAAGGCGCAGCGCTACCATCCATAATTGGTATCTCTGAAGCAGAAACACGAATTAACAGATTGTCTACCCCTAGACCAGCGATGGCACTGAGCAGATGCTCAACGGTGCCCACTCGTGTACCACCAAACACTAGGTTCGATGACATCATCGTGTCTTGTACTAAAAACGCACTCGCTGGAATTGGTTGACTACCTTCTATATCAGAGCGCTCGAAAACAATACCAGTGTCAATCGGCTGTGGATGAAACTCCAAGTCAACAGGCTGACCACTATGTAGACCAGTACCCGTAACGGCTATTGCTGTTTTTATGGTTCTTTGGTTCATGGCTGTCTTCTCACATATTTTGTTACAATTGACATAGTGTACCATTACCGACCCCTTATTCGCTATATATAAAAAGCGCTAATTCTCTTATCTCTTTGATTGATAACACTTATCGTCAATATTATATTACTGATTTTTACTCTATATGACCTATCTAATGCTATAAAACAACGAGCATCATATAAACTTTGGAAAACTATAAATACTTAAATCACATATAAGATTGTCATAATTTTTCTTATAGGAAACGACTCACTTTCTTTAAACACAAAAAAACCAGCGTTAAAACGCTGGCTTTTTCTTACTCACAGTAATTTAGAAGTACTATTTATTCTGTTGACGCTTTAAATAGTCTTGGATACTGTTTGTTTTAGTCTTAGGCTGCTCTTGAGGTGCGCTTGCGCTAGGACGTACAACGCTATCTTGATACTGCTGAGCTTGTGACTGCTTCTGACTGTTTAAAGCGCTGGTATGCACGTTAGGATCGACAGGTTGCGTGCTATTAACAGAAGGTACTGGCTGCTCTACTACTTCTGGCTCTTGACCTGCATTTTCATCTAACGTTAAGCCAGTTGCGATGACGGTTACATGTAAGTCGTCACCCATTTTTTCATCGATGACAGAACCGTAGAAAATGTGAGCGTCGTCGATATCAGTAATTTCTTCGACTATTGCACTGATTTTGCTCATCTCATCTAGTGACAATGACTCTGAAGAAATAACGTTAACCAGTAGACCTTTTGCATTTTCTAAACGCAAATCATCAAGTAGTGGTGATCTTATGGCTTTTTCAGTCGCTTGACGCGCACGATCATCACCGCTGGCACGGCCAATACCCATCATCGCATGACCTTTAGCAGTCATTGCCGTACGGATATCGTTAAAGTCAATGTTGATCATACCTTCGCTAGCGATGGTTTCCGCAATACCTTGAACGGCATGCAGCAATACATCATCTGCTTTTTTAAACGCATCTTGCATAGAGATGTTGCCGTATACACTCATCAACTTATCATTCGGAATCGTGATAATTGAGTCAACGAAGTTAGTCAGCTGCTCAATACCTGCTTTAGCAGCTTTGATACGTTTACCACCTTCGAATTTGAATGGCGTGGTCACAACCGCAACTGTTAGCACTTCCATTTCTTTCGCAATACGAGCAACAACTGGCGCTGCACCTGTACCAGTACCGCCGCCCATACCAGCAGTAATAAATACCATATCTGAATGCTCAAGCAATGCGCGAATCGCTTCTTCTTCGCTCTCTGCTGCTTCACGACCCACTTCTGGATTTGCCCCTGCCCCTAGACCACGGTTCGTTTTTGCACCCAGTTGCAGTTTGTGCGGTGCAGTAAGACGATCTAGCGCTTGTTTATCTGTATTGGCACAAACGAACGTTACACCTCTGATGCCTTGCTGTACCATATGTTCAACTGCATTACCGCCGCCGCCACCAACACCGAATACAGTGAAGCTTGCTTGGCCATTGTTTTGAAGCTGATTATCATCTGGCATGGTGTATTTTGACATAAAAAAGATTCTCCAGTTGCAGATAGCGTGTAAGTCGATACATAGTAACGCACTCATGTGGCGCGCTATCGACATACTATATATAAATGTATTTAAATAAAACAGGGTATGGCTAAAATCGATCAGTATAGACAATAATATGTCATTATCACTTAATACTTTATTTTTAAAACTAATTTATTCGCAACGTTACTTTATTTTCTTGTTTAACCAACTTAGAGACACTCCATAATGTATGGATACTCTAGATACAACGTTAAACAGGTCTATAATATTTTCTTTAAAACATTTGCAAACCGTTGACCCGCACTCCGAAATACGCCTGATACTCGATTGTTTTGAATCGCTTCGGGTTCGCTTTTTTCGCTACGGCGGAATTGCTCACTCTGACTGTATAATAGTGTACCAAAAGCCGTCTGATAAGCGCGATCATTCACTTGACTGTTTAGTAGCTTAAACGACTCATCATTATCAAAATGATTATAAGCGCTGATAGCAGGATGAGTGTTGGTCAGTACGACAGGCATTTTTAGTAGCTTTTTGGCAAAGGGTATCATACCTTTAATCGTACTACCGCCGCCAGTCAACACAATCCCTTTATCGATATAGCCTATCAAACCTGCTTCGTGTAATTGACGCGCTACTTCAGTAAATATCTGAACGTAACGAGCCTCAATGATGCGTGCCAAGTTATAGATGCCAATATTAATTTCGTCGCCCGATCCTTGAGGTTTGAACAAAAAGAATGCACTTGGATCCACACTATTGACATCAACTGTACCATGAGACTTCTTCAGTTTTTCAGCTTCAATCATAGAGATACCAAAATCAGCTGAAATATCCATCGTCACTTCATGACTGCCTGTTGCTATACAATGTGTAAAAATCAGTTTATTCTCTTTATACACACAAATGCTGGTCGTACTAGCACCAATATCTACCAAGCAAACCCCTTGCTGGCGTTCCTCAGTCATCAAACTATACTCAGCACTAGTCACTGCATCAAAGACAATATGATCAATGCCGACGTCACAACTTTGCAATAGTTTCTGGATATTCTGACGGCTAGCAACAGGCATCATCATCATGTGGTACATCACGGTGATATTGTGTGCCATCATCTCGATGACATCATCCACCATAAAATCTTGCTCATCGACATAGATACCTTGCTGACAGCAATGCATCAAATAATAGTCAGATGATAAATCACGCGATTTTGCATTGGCCAATGCTTGTACCATATCTTTGGCACGTACAACTTCATCTTCTACTTTAACCTCTCCAGCACTGTTTTTGCTAGATAGCTCAGGGGTTGCAAGCGTTAACCAAACACTATGCACACGGCAGTTAGCGGTGTCTTCTGCTTCTTGAATGGCTTGCTTGATAGCACCTTGCAGACGTTCACGATGCTTTATTTGACCTTGATAAAAATCGCTGTTTTTAACTTGTCCTACGCCTAAAATACGAATGTCTTTTGCAGAGACAACATTGCCTATGACGACATACACTGCCGTGGCACTTAGATGGACAACAACCAGATTTTCATTATTTTTCATGGTACCAGACAAATTATCGCTAAACAGAAGAGCAAGTGATGCCCTTCTATTAAATCATTAAAAAAAGCGTTACTAATACGCTATGATGTTGTACATATTTTCTTCAAACTAAATAAACCATATTAGCTCACATCGATTATTCATAGATGTAGTGCTTACTTAGGCTATTCTGATTCAGCACTCTGTGTCACATTCCAAGCGATGGTAAAGCCATTTTTGTATCGTAGATCTACAGACTGCATTTCATCTCGACGCGTACTTAACTGATTGCCAAGCAGTTGGCTTAAATTCAGCAGTTTTTGTGCCGTGTTTTCATTGTCTACAATCACACGTAATCCATTATCAAAGCGAATTAGCCAAGTCATTCTCGGTGACAGAATGATATCTTCGACCTGCATACCAAGCGGTGCATACCAATCATTAACTTGCTGCATCTGTTGCATAATAACTGGCGCTTGAGACATCTCGCCCTGTAAGGTCGCAAAACGTTCTTGTGTTAAATCTCTGCTATCAGCAGGAACAAATACAGCCCCTTTTGCATCGACCAAACGTTCTGTACCAAAATTAGCAACTGCTTGTTTTGGCAGTGCGTTGACGACGATACCACGTTGCCAATCACGAGAGATGCTCACTTGGTCTACCCAAGCTAAGCCCATCGTAATGTCTCGCAATGCCTGCAAATCAGAAGTAAAGAAGCTACTTATTTGTTGTTGTTCCATCACTTCTTGCAATGAGCGATACTGAGCAGCAGACAAACCTTGATTACTCACATAAATGTTTGCTGGCGGTGCATCACGCAATGCTTTGCCGCCCATCATTAATATTAGCACTAACAAACCTAAGACTAGTATCATAAATAGATACTTTACCGTTGCCGGTACTTGGAGATTAGACTTTGGGCGACCGGCTTTATCACTCATCAAGTCAGTTACCTCGTTGACAGTTTGAGCCATAACGACCTTTGTCCCTATATATGATATGCATAAAACCGATCATGCTATTTATTGATATAAATCTGCTCACTTTTAGCAGAAGCTAATTAAGTCGGTATCTTATCAAATTTTATTAAAAATATGGCTTATATACCGTTGCGACACCCATTTAAACGTAACACTTTTCTTAAATCATGAATAAGTTATCAGTTATATATGGAAAAGAAATCAATAGCACCAAAATAGACTTATTCTTACAATATTAACGTATTTTGTGGTGAAACAATAGCCTATCGCTAGCGAGCAGCAGTGAATTTACACAAGTTTACAGGAAGCTGTGTTATAGAAGCTCTACTGACACAAATATAATCATTTCTCAATTGAATACAATCAATCTAATAGCTGCAACGTTTGCGCTAAAATATGCCAGCATAGCGCGTCAAAATCCAATCCACGAGCTTTGGCTGCCATCGGAACCAAACTGTGACTGGTCATACCTGGTACGGTATTGATTTCGAGTAACCAAAAATTACCTGCTTCGTCTTGCATGGCATCGATACGCCCCCACCCTTTTGCATCTACTGCACGAAATGCCGCAAGGCTTAAGTCTTGCAAGTGCTTTTCATCAGCAGCGCTCAATCCACAGGGGATGTAGTAACTGGTATCGTTACGATTATACTTGGCTTCAAAATCATAGAAATTAGTAATGTCAGCTGGTTCGAGACGAATAACTGGATAGGCTTCGTCATCGATAATCACAATCGTAAATTCACGTCCTGTAATCCAGCGCTCAGCCATCACCGCATCACCACATTCCACTGCAGTTGAATAAGCAGCAGGCAGCTCGTCAAGGTGATTGACCTTTGTCATGCCAATACTTGAACCTTCATGAACTGGCTTAATGATAAGCGGCAGACCTAACATGTTAACTACTTGCTGCCAGTCAGTATCAGCTGTCAGCAATGAGAACGGTGCAGTTGAGAGGCCACAGCCTTGCCACAGTTGCTTGGTACGTACTTTGTCCATACCTAGTGCAGAAGCTAGAATACCTGAGCCTGTCTGAGGTATATCAAACCACTGTAATACGCCTTGCAACAAGCCATCTTCGCCGCCACGACCATGTAAAACATTAAACACGCGATCATATTTGCGTAGCTCAGTAATGTCTTGATGCTTTGGATCAAAGTGAGTGGCATCAACGCCTTGGTTTTGAAGCGCTTGCAATACTGCCGCACCACTGTCCAAAGACACGCTACGCTCATTGCTACTGCCACCATAAATAACGGCTACTTTGCCAAACTGACTGGCGTCTTTTGCATGAGTCGTCGTGTCTAAAGATGTATCATTGGTAGCTGTATTTTGAGTGCTATTATTGTCTTTATTATCAGTTGTCATGAGGATCGTCCCTAAATTTTAGCTTACTTAATATAAAGGTTATTGGCAGCCAAATCGATAGCAATTTGCCCGACATTACCAGCGCCTTGGGTAATCAGCATGTCGTTGGCTTTTAACAAACGCTGCATAACAGGGGCTAGATTGTCTTTATCAATAATAGTCGGTTCAACTTCACCGCGCAAACGGATACTGCGCGCTAGTGACTTGGTATCAGCGCCCGTAATCGGACTCTCACCTGCTGAATAAACATCTAATAATAATAGCTCATCAACACTCGATAGCACTTCTACAAAATCATCGTAGCAATCACGGGTACGGCTATAACGATGCGGCTGAAATAGCATCACTAAACGACGATCAGGGAAACTTTGGCGAGCGGCTTTAATGGTCGCATCAACTTCTTTTGGATGATGACCATAATCATCAATCAGTAAGACATTGCCATCATCAATGTCGACAGAAGCGTGCTGCTCAAAACGACGGCCCACGCCTTCAAATTTTTGCAAGGCACGCTCAATAGCTGCATCATCAACGCCTTCATCGGTCGCCATCGTAATTGCAGCAAGAGCATTATAGACGTTATGTGTACCAGGTATGTTCAACGTCAGGCGTAATGGTTCACGGTCACGGCGCAATACGGTAAAGTGAGTTTTGGTTCCTTCTGTCACTAAGTCTACAGCCTGTACGTCATTGAACGGCTCAAGACCAAAGGTCAATACTGGACGACCGATATCATCAATCATTGCATACAGCTCAGGGTCATCACCGCAGACCACTGCCAAACCGTAAAACGGCATGTTTTGTAAAAACTGGATATAAGCGGCTTTTAATTTATCAAAGCTGTTTTCGTAGGTTTCCATATGGTCTTGGTCGATGTTGGTCACAATCGCGGCCATCGGATGCAATGACAAAAACGATGCATCAGACTCATCAGCCTCTGCTACCAAGAAACGGCTGCTACCCAATGCCGCATTTTTGCCTGACGCATTTAACTTACCGCCGATGACATACGTCGGATCTAATTGTCCTTCTGCCATCATGGTGGTGAGCAAACTTGTCGTTGTCGTTTTGCCATGCGCGCCCGCAACCGCAATACCATGACGATAGCGCATTAGCTCACCAAGCATATCGGCGCGGCGTACCACCGGCAGACGAGCTTCAAGCGCTGCTTTTACCTCAGGGTTGCTACGATCAATCGCTGATGAGACAACGATAACATCGGCATTGGCAATATTTTTGGAGTCATGGCCAATCGATATCTCAATACCAATCTGCTGTAATCGTTTAGTCACCAAGCTTTCTGCGATGTCAGAACCACTGACCTGATAGCCTTGATTATTCATCACCTCAGCGATACCGCACATGCCTGAGCCACCAATACCGATGAAATGCAAATGCTGAATGCGGCGCATTTCTGGTATTTCAATCAAACGCTTAGGTAGAGCTTTCGCAGAGGTAGGCATAAGGATCTCTCTTTATTAAAGGTCAATAAAACTTAGTAAATTCAAATAAGGGGTATGAGCGACAGACTATAGCGCTTGCCAAATGATATCAGCAACTTGTTTACTCGCACTACGGTTGGCCAATGCGTGGCCTTTTTTTGCCATGGCTAAGCATTTCTCTCGATTGAGTGCGCCAAGCTCATCACTTAGACTCTTGGCAGTTAGCTCTGACTGCGGTGATAGAATTGCAGCATCATGTGAGGTCAGCGTGCGGGCATTGGCCGTCTGATGGTCATCCACTGCATGCGGTAGCGGTACAAAAATAGCGGCGATGCCGACGTTTTGAATTTCGGTCACGGTCAATGCACCTGCGCGGCAAACGATGATGTCTGCCCAGTTATACGCCGCAGCCATATCATTAATAAAGGGCTGTACAGTAAACTGATGGTTGTTTAGGTTTTGCTCGCTATAAGCCGCTTGCGTGGCTGCTTCATTGTTGCGTCCGCACTGGTGTAGGACTTCAAATGGCTGATCTAGTAATGCCAATGCCTTTGGTACTGTATCATTTAATACCTGAGCGCCAAGTGAACCGCCGACTACCAACAGCTTAAGCGGTGAACTGTCATTTACATCGTAGCGTACCGTTGGCTCTGCGACACCAGTAATGGCGTTACGCACAGGATTGCCCACTGTCTCAAGCTTGGCATCTTGCTGACTATTAGCAAAGGTATTCTCGAACGCTTGTAATGTTTTGGTCGACAGTTTAGATAGGTAGCGGTTGCTCATGCCAGCGATGGCATTTTGCTCATGGATAATCAACGGGGTATTAGTCATACGTGCAGCGATACCGCCGGGTGCAGTGACATAACCACCGAATCCAACGACCACATCAATCTGATTACTACGAATCACTTTTACGGCTGCCATCGTTGCGGATAACAGAGTCATTGGTAGCTTTAATAGTCGACCAACGCCTTTACCACGAAGCCCTTGCATATTAATAGCATGAAAAGGATAGCCCGTCGGCTCAACCAAACCGTTTTCCATACCGTTTGGCGTTCCTAACCAATGAATCACCGCACCGCGCTGGGTCAGCTCGTCGCTCACTGCAAGCGCTGGAAAAACATGCCCGCCCGTACCAGCTGCCATCATCAATATGTGCGGTGTTTTCATGAACGCCTGCCTATCTTTACTTTATTTATATGAAGGGTTTATCTCACTGCGGCGGTAACAATTATGAAAAATAATGACCTAGCCAAAGCCCGCATAGTATAGAGGAAATCATTGTCTTATATACAGTACTTTATGCAGCAAAAATAACAAAAATCCAAGCCATGATCGGTCACGGCTTGGCGTCGTGTAATGCTAATAAACGGTAAGGAAAATCAATGACTAACAATACCTCAAAATATGGGTTTTACGTAGTCAAAATATTCCTGAACTCAAAACTTTCCTGAACATAGCGAAAGCTACGCAGTAAATTTATTCTCAATCGCCATGATAAAGTCGGTCGCGATATCTGTACCGCACTGGTCATCAATCTCACGTACGCACGTTGGGCTAGTGACGTTAATCTCAGTGATACGTCCACCGATCAAGTCTAGACCAACGAACATTAGGCCTTTTTCTTTGACGATTAGTGCCACAACTTCTGCTACTTGACGTTCAATATCAGTCAATGGCATGGCAACACCGCTACCACCAGCTGCTAGATTACCACGGGTCTCGCCTTTGGTTGGAATACGAGCCAAACTATAATCTACCACGACTCCATCGACGATCAATACGCGTTTATCGCCCTCTTTGATTTCTGGCAAATAACGCTGCGCCATGATGGGCAGAGTCTCAAGCTCAGTCAGTATCTCTAACGTCACTCCGATGTTTGGGCTATCAGCAGTTAAACGAAAGATGCCAGTGCCGCCCATACCATCTAATGGCTTGACGATGACGTCCTGATGTTCAGCGATGAATTTACGAATGTGTGCTTGTTTGCTAGTCACAATCGTTGGGCTCATATAACCGCTAAACCACGTCGCAAATAACTTTTCATTGCAGTCGCGAATCGCCTGTGGGTCATTGACCACGAGTATGCCTGCTGCTTTGGCATGGTCTAGCATATAAGTGGCATAAATAAAGCGCATATCAAACGGTGGATCTTTGCGCATCAAAATCACGTCATAGTCGCTGACTGGCCCTGTGCCTTTCTCACCCAACGTATAGAAATCTGCAGGATCACGCTTTACTGTCAGTGGCTGCGTATCAACCATCAACTGACCACGGTTCAACCACAAGTCATGAATCTGACAGTAACCAAGCTGATGGCCACGGTCTTGAGCGGCCCACATCATAGCGAGACTGGTGTCTTTTTTATAATTGACTCGCTCGATAGGATCCATAATAACGAGTATTTTTAGCGATTTTTCTTGTTTTCGTTGGCTCATGATAAGACTCACTTACGTTATATTGTTGATATGAAATACACCTATTAAACAACATCAGTGCCCAACTATACGCCGTACTGCTCACGGTAGTGTTGCATTTTGGCTAACTGGGTCGCGTCTTTATGCTGGCCGTTTTGTGCACCATGGTCATCGGCCAAATAACTGATTAAATCATCAATATCGACCAATGCACGTACGGGCACTTCTAGTGTCGCGGCAAGCTCTTGAATAGCAGAGTGCTCTGCTTGACCTTTTTCTTTACGATCAAGTGCGACGATAATACCAGCAACGCTTGCGCCTGCTTGCTCTAAAATCTCGACCACTTCGCGCATGGCTGTACCCGCTGTGATGACGTCATCAAGTACCCAAACTGCTTTGCCGGTTACGTCAGCACCTACCAAATTGCCGCCTTCGCCGTGGGTTTTGGCTTCTTTACGGTTATAGCCCCATTTGGCATTAATGCCATGATGTAGCCATAACGCTTGCGCTGTCGCTGCGACAAAAGGGATACCTTTGTAAGCCGCACCAAAGATGACCAGCTCTTGCTCATTATCGCCATTATTTGCACCCATTTGTTCAGCTAAGGCATCTGCATAACCACGCGCTAGTAACGACAGCATCTCGCCCGTCGCAAGCAAACCTGCATTAAAAAAATACGGACTGATACGACCAGACTTGAGGACAAACTCACCGAATTTAAGTACTTGGTTGTCGAGAGCCAGTTGAATAAATTGATGAGATGAAAACGTAGGGTCTTGAGGGCGTGTTACATGAGACATTATGACATTCCTATCAGCAAAAAGAGGGGACAAAAAATTTGCATTATTGTACGCATTATTGATCAGCTTGACCAACCATTGATCTCATAATCCTGCATATTGGCATAGCGATTCAGCAAACCACTACGCGATGAGATATTAAAATAGCTTTGTCCATCTGCTCGGACTTGTATCTCCCAGCCCAAATGATAAGCGGCAACAATAATATGACCAGCAAATAGTCGAATCTGACGATATGCGTGGCGCTGTGACGGCTCACAAATGATCTGACTGAGCAAATAGCTACGCATATGCTGACATATTTCTGCGGCGCTATAACTATGATTGATACTCTTACGGGTACTACATTGCTTCAGCACATGGACGGCCACACTACATGCCATGATATCCGTGGCCAAACTGCCCTCGCCTGTTTCAAACTGCTGCGGTTGTAGTATCACTTGCCAATCGTCGGCATACAGACTATTGAGCAGCTCATCAGGATTATAACGTTTGGTCAATGCGCGCATAGATGATGCAGGATTTTGAGCTTTGCTGTCATTATTTGAGTCATTATCTGAATCGTTGTTTGACTCAACCCCTGTAGCGCTATCAGTCGGCAAAAACCCATAACGGTTCAGTTTTGGATAAGCCCGAATTGCCTGTTGAATATCCGACATGTCTAACAATGTCATATCCGATAATGTCGGTATTAGTGGCTGCTCACTATGATTCTGATAAAAGCTATCCGGCAATTCGATAAGCTGTGCCGCATTAAGCAATGATAAATGCTCAGCCAGTGCTTCTGAAGCAATCAGCGACCATTTCGATAAGCTGTCTGCATTGGGCTGATAGAACCGCGTAGAGTTACCATAAAGCCTGCGCAATTGACCATTCAGGCGACGAGCAGGCTCAGGAATATCACTTAATGGTCTGGCAGGGTCAAGAGGAGATTGTTTGGGATCAAAGTTAGGATGTACGATCGCAGGTTGCTGCGAATCAGCTAATCTAGACGATTGCTCAGCCTTTTTTTGGACATGACCTTCTGCCAGCTGCCCGCCTTCTGTTGCCAGATTAGCATGAGACAAACGGTCATCAGAAGTAGAAGGCTGGGACATGAAATCTCCATAAACTATAAAACAAATAAAAACGATTACACCAAGGGCTATTTTACTCTGTAGGGCTTAACTATAAAGGCTTACTCTTGTTGATTTAAGATATCTCGGTAGCCTGTCTGCCAATCAGCATAATCAAGCCAAGCTAACGGAATGTTGCTGTGCAAGCGTTTTCCTGTCACTGAAGTTTTTGTATTATCAATAGTAGGAGGTGTCTCGCCAACCTGCTCACTGAGCCAAACCCCTAGCTCAAACGTAGTAACAGGTCGATAGTCCGTCGCTAGATAGACAGACTTTGGTGTCTCTATCGTCAACACTTTAGTGATGATATTGACCAAGTCGCGATCCATAATGCGATTGCTCCAATGCTCAGCTGGCACTGGCTCTTTATTTGACTCACGAGCCTTGCGTAGCCGCATTAAGCGCTCGCGACCGTAGATACCACTAGGGCGAATAATAATAGCTTTATCATCAAAGCCTTGTTGCAGCGCTTGTTCCGCTTGCAATATGACCTTTGACGCAGCGCGCGCTGGCGTGACAGGTGAAGTATGCTCATCAATCCACTCACCATTGTCTTGACCATAGACACCAGTAGAAGAAATGAATACCACACGGTCAAGTTTGGTAAGCTGTGGAGCAAGCGTTGCCAAATGCTGAATAATCGCTAGATAACTATTGTGATAACCGCTGGTCGAATACTCGTCAGGGGTGACGATAACAGCAATATGAGTAAATGCTTGCAGTTGCTCAGTCGTCAGCGTCAACGCATCAGCCTGCACAAAATCGGCGCTATCTAGCAACTCATAGTGGTGGCGCTCACTACGAGCCAGCCCAGTCACACAATAGCCATCTTGGGCAAGTTTATTGGTCACTGGCAGGCCAATATCACCTTGCCCAATAATTAGTAAATTTTGCGTACTCATAAAGCATGTCTTCCTTTATACAACTTCCTTTATACAACCATTACAGCACTTAGAAGCCATTTTGTATAAATTAATGCCTAAATCAACGGCTAAATCAGTGTCTAAACCAATATCTAAATCAGTGCCTAAAAATACCGTCTGTACGATAGCTGTATATCATCGTTGGCATCGATACGTTCTTGCCATTCGTAATTTGCATTAATACGTAGGGCTTGTTTTTTATCAATGTCGTATTGCAGCCCTAAGCTTGAGATTGGTTGCCAATAATGGCCACGGACGTTGGTTTCATCGCTGCTGCCATGATACCAATATGGCAATTGCAATTCAGCTTGCGCGCGTAACTGATTGTTAATCTGATAACGGCAGCCAGCATTGATGCCTGCGCCTAGACGAAAACCTTTATTGATACCTCGTCCTACTTGCCCTGTACCTGCCAAAAACGTATAGCACAGTTGCGGCGGTATCTCACCAGTACCTGCGGCTGGTGTACCAAATGCCCATGACCAGCCTTTTTCGTAACCCACGCTACCGACCAAATGATCCGTACCTGCCTCTTGCGATCCATCGTTTACTCGCCTCGCCTCGATACTAGCGCCCCAAGTATTGCCTTTTTTGGCTGCATTGACTGGATTAAAAGAGCGGCCTCGAATCAAAGTGACATTTTGCAAGACCACACTGTCTGGCTGGTTGGGCTTACTGTCATCTGTGTCATACAGTCGTAATGTCGCAGCCAGCCCTTCTAAGTTAAAGAATTGTGGATACCCTGAGGCGTGGTCAAGCGTATCATGAAACCCCGCTCGAAACCCAATATCCATATAGTCATCGTCGCCACGCTGCCCTATACCTATCGTGCCCAATTGTAGCGGATGCCTGTCTATTGGATTATTATCCGATACGTCGATTTGACGCTTGAGTAGTGTTTGCCCATCGGCTGACATGCTCGATAGAGGGTTAAGCTGCGCAGACTTGATCTCATTCAAGGTTTGTTTAGCACTATTATGATAGCCCAACTGCGCACGCTGTTGTTTTTTCTCATTAAGCTGAGCTTGACGTACGGTATTATCAGCAGGCGTATAAATGGTACTTGCCAGCAACTGCTCATCATTTAATAGTTGAATCACATCAGAAGGCACGACTGCGTAAGACAATTGGCTCAGTAAGTTTTGCTGCGGACGGACCACATCAATAAGACGTAGAATCTCAGAAGCACAATTATCCGTGGTGAAATAATAAGGCATCTTTAACGATTTGGTTTCCCAAACGTGGCGCATAATCTGCTGCACTTCCGCGGGCGTCAGACTCAACTGATATGTCCACGTATCACGTTCATCATCTTGCAGGTATTTCGCTAGCATCTCTGGATATGGGTCAATTTCGATAGCGCTGTTGTAACTACCAATCATTGACTTAGTAGCATATATCGGGAAGCTGTCGTTTGGATCACCGTCTACCGTATAGTTCAGCGCATAAGCCTTATCGATTTGATTTGGATCAGCGATACTCACTTTTGAGTCAATGCGTAGCAGCGTATGAGCAAATGCAGAGAGCGGGTTGTCCAAGTACTCCTGCGCAAACATAATAGATAGCTGCTCAGGTGCAATGGTCTGCATCCACTCATCCAATTCTGGACACTCAGCAGATAGACTTGCAGCATCGATCGCTAGCACCTCTGCTAACCACGCCACTCGTGCTGGAAAACGACATAAGACAGAATTATTATTGGTATCAGTTTTGGCTTGGTCGTTATCAGTCGCTGATGATGCCAACTCTTGCGCAAGTGCTACGAGCATCGCGTCTAACTCTGCACCTGAATCTCGTTGACCATTTTTACTTAAAAAAAAGCTCGGATCATCAACCAAACTCTCGGTTTTCTTTTTACCGAATACACTGTTTTTATTATCGTAAAAATACAATAAGCGTCGCCATGTTGTATGCTGTGCCAACTTGTCTGCTTTTACTTGTTGACGCCATGTTGATAGCAGCTGCTCTGTCGCTAAGCTTGATTCAGATAAAGTACTATTTTGAATGTTAGGTTCAGTACTATTTTGAATATTAGGTTCAGTACTATTAATATTGTCCGGCTCAGATAATGCATCTGAATTAGAATAAGTAGGTGCTGTGCTAGATGCGTCAGGTGACAATGCATCTGATTCAAGGACAGACAGCGGCGTTGGTAGAAATGCCTGCGTTTGAGCTGAGAGTAACAGCCCTGCTATAGCCAGTGGTAGACGTGCTCGCAGGCCAATGGTCATTAGCGTACAATCGATAGGTATGGACGTCAGTTTTATAGACATGAGTTAAAATCTCGCACGTTATTATTCATACGCTATCAGCGTTATTAAAGTTTCTGGGTCAAAAAATTAAACACGTCGTCCACTATCGTTTAGCTATTTAGATAGATTGTCTATCGCACCATTATCAATACTAGTATAAAAAGAGAGCATTATGCCTGCATCATTGCCAAACTCATCATCTACGTCGCCAATGACTATCAAAGATGGTCTACTATCAGCAGCCACTTGGCTAGCCTCACCTAATTACAATGTAAGGCCAAAAGGTTTAAGTATTGACGCCATCGTCGTACACAATATCAGCCTACCACCGAATGAATTTGGCGCCTGCGACACTAGTGGCACGCATTATGTAAAAGCATTATTTACCAATCAATTAGACTGGGATGATCATCCTTACTTTCAAACAATTAAAGGCGCAGAAGTATCAGCGCACTTGTTTATCGAACGTGATGGCGCTATCACTCAGTTTGTCAATTTCAACGAACGGGCGTGGCATGCTGGGCGGTCTAGCTATTTGGGTCGACCTGAATGTAATGATTATAGCATTGGTATCGAGCTTGAAGGGTCGGATTTTGTGTCCTTCACCTCTGCTCAATATGAGCAGCTAGCCGAAGTAATTGCCGCCATCTATAAGGCCTATCCCAAAACACGTCGCCACTTAACAGGCCATAGCGATATCGCGCCTGGGCGTAAGACTGACCCTGGTGATTATTTTGAATGGGCAAGGTTGCGCCAGTTAGTGGCTGATGCAACGAAAAACGATACACCCTCGCATAAGTGATTTCCACACTCAATCCATTTATCTCAATGGTGAAAGTGATATAATTCGTCAGTTTTTTATCCATATCACATCAGCACATAACTCAATATACAACTTAGCAAGATAGGTTCTCATGGCAAAAAGTCGGTTATTTCGTTCAACCATGGTGGTCAGCAGTATGACCATGTTATCGCGTATTTTAGGTTTGGTACGTGATGTTGTATTGCTAGGGGTTTTCGGTGCAGGTGGTTTGATGGATGCCTTTTTGGTCGCCTTCAAAATTCCAAACTTCTTACGACGATTGTTTGCAGAAGGTGCGTTTAGCCAAGCTTTCGTGCCAGTACTGTCCGAATACAAAGAAAAGTACAGCTTACAGCAAGTGCAGATTTTGGTCAGTCGAACCTCGGGCGCATTATTGCTAGTGCTATCGATGCTTACGGTAGTCGTCATCTTAATCGCACCTTGGGTGGTGACGTTGTTTGCCCCTGGGTTTGCCGATCAACCCAACAAATTTGCCATCACTGCTGAATTACTGCGTCTTACCTTTCCGTATTTGCTATTCATCTCTATGACAGCCTTTGCGAGTGGTATTCTGCAAAGCTACGGTCGTTTTGCCGCACCCGCCTTTGCGCCCGTGTTATTGAACCTGTGTATGATTGGTGGGGCGCTGATTTTTGCGCCAATGTTTGATACACCCATCATGGCGCTTGGCTATGCCGTTGCTATCGCAGGTTTGCTACAGTTTTTGATTCAACTGCCGCAGCTCTGGCAACAAAAGCTGCTTGTCGCACCAAAGATTGATTTTCAGCACGAAGGCGTTCGTCGGATTTTGAAACTGATGTTACCTGCTATCTTTGGTGTTTCTGTTACTCAGATTAATTTACTATTAAACACCATCTTTGCCTCGTTAATGATTGGCGGTTCCGTCTCTTGGCTCTACGCAGCTGAACGTATGAGCGAGCTGCCGTTGGGTCTGATTGGTGTGGCGATTGGTACCGTCATATTACCAAGCCTATCAAAAAGCGAAGCTCAAAAAGACGACGTCAGTTTCAAAAAAACCATCGACTGGGCAGCACGCCTTATCATCTTAGTCGGTGTGCCCGCCTCGGCTGCCCTATTTGTACTGGCAGATGTATTGATGCAAGCACTATTTTTACGCGGTGAGTTTACCTTACGTGATGCCCAGATGAGCTCACTGGCCCTACGTAGTATGGCAGGTGGTATCTTAGGATTTATGCTTATTAAGATCTTTGCTCCTGCATTCTTTGCGCGGCAAGATACCAGAACCCCTGTCAAAATCGGCATCATCTCTGTCATCGCCAATATGATCTTTAGCGTTATTTTTATCGGGATATTCTATTTCTTAGAGATACCGTTACATGGTGGTCTGGCATTGGCTACGACTGGCGCTGCTTTTGTAAACGCAGGCTTGCTATATTACTTCTTGCACAAGCGTGATATTTTCCGTTTTGGTCCTCATTGGAAAAAGCTGTTTACGCAGTTTGCTATCTCGACTGGCTCTATGATTGGCGTGCTTTATTTTATGCTCCCTTACTTCCCTACCGATCAGGCTCAGTGGCAGCGTATCGTCGCGCTGATTATTATGTGTGCCGTCGGGGCGCTGGTTTACGGTGTGGTATTGCTAGCGACAGGGTTCCGTCCGCGTCAGCTAAAGCACGGTTAGGGTAACGTATAGGCAAACTTATGACGGGCTTACGAAACCAAAACAAGCCTGTTATGAGAAATGACACTGCACGCTGCTAATAATTGTCATAATAGATCACTAATGAATAAATGACATTTGAGGTTTAATATGACAACGAAACAGCCAATCTTTCAGCGCTTACCAATTTTGCTGGCAACTGGTGTACTAAGCACTGGACTCCTTATTAGCGGCTGTAGCAATAATGAAACGGCTGAAACTGCTACCGATAATGAAGATGTGGCAGCGACCGTTGATACCTCAGAAGACGTCACATTAGACAATGATACAACTGACCAAGCGATGAATGAGGACAGTGCTAGCGGGACTGACGAAATTACAGATAGCGCTGAAGATAAGACAGCGATTGATAGTGACAATGTTAATCCAGTCACCGATGCGACCAAACAGAAAAGCTTAGTAACCAATCCAACTCAAGTCGGTACGCCAGAGGATACTGTCAAGCAAGCCCTAAACAGCTTATATTATGGTGACGTGAAGGATGCGGCGTCATATTACCAAGTCGACATGGCAAACTTTGAAGAAGAGCTTGCCAACACCCAGTCTGCATTTCAACAAACGGTGGATGGCGTTACGATTACTAATACCAAATACAATGATGACAAAACTCGTGCCACCATTACTGGCGAGCTGATGCTAAAAGGACAGAGCGAACCTGCACCATTGACCTACCAGCTACAGAAGATAGAAGGTCAATGGAAGATTTTAGGTTAGAGCATCTTAAGTTAGATTGCCTCAGGCGCTTTATCTGAGATATCGTCTGATGTCACTGATTTACCAAGCATCACGACATCAGCGATGAACCCTTCCATATCGCAAACTTCGGGCATATAACCCCATTGTTCAAAGCCAAGCTTACGAAATAATCCTAAGCTTGGATGGTTATGAGCAAAGACAAGGGCGATGATATTTCGAATACCTAGGCTTGGTGCTTGCGTCAACATCCAACGGGTCAGCAAACTGCCTAATCCTTTGCCTTGATAATCTTGATTTAGATAAATGCTAATCTCGGTACTGATATGATAGGCCGTACGTGCGTACAAATCACTAAAGCTGCCCCATGCGACTATTGGCGCCTTTGTCTGAGCTCCATCATCTGATGGTAGTACTTTGACCACATATATCGGTCTGGTTGTGCTATCCAAATGTTTATTAAACCAAGCAGCACGCTCCTCTAGCGTAACCAATGCAAGATTGGCTGTTGCTTGTTTGCCCGGTATGCTTTGATTATAAATGGCTAAAACTTCTGCTAAATCTTCTTTATTTGCACGCTGCACAACGAACTGATCGGTAAGCTGATATGTCGATAGGTCGGTTGGTATAGTATTTAAAGCAGCAGCAGACATAAGATCTCCATCGTTGTCGGGATTGTTGTTAGGATTACTATTATCATCATTCGCAATAAAGAATAGCTACCCTACGTGCCATACTTGCATTACACGTAGACTATAGGATGTTAGTGTGGCTATTTTACTTTATAATGGCTGGTTTTAGACACATCAATTTTAAGCATAGATGTGTTTTTTCGTTTTTTATTTGGTCTCATCATAGCTGAAAACTTATGAAAACCTATTTTCTTGAGCAACTGATTTCGTCGCCACACACTTCATCTCCGGACACTGTCCCAGTAGAGTTGGCATCTTGCGTGCTCACTATCGGCAATTTCGACGGTGTGCACCTTGGTCATCAAGCCATGCTAGCCCAAGTTCGTGAAATTGCGCATACCCAAAATTTGGGTGCGGCGGTCATGATATTTGAGCCGCAGCCACGCGAGTTTTTTGCACCTGCCAAAGCGCCTGCGCGTCTGACAAATCTGGCAGAGAAGCAAGCACTGCTAGCAGAATATGGTGTTGAAACATTGATCGTAGCAGGTTTTGATACAGAATTTCGATCGCTATCAGCACAAGCATTTGCTGATATATTAGCCAAGCGTTTGAACGTCAAAGCATTGGTGCTGGGCGATGACTTCCGCTTCGGCCATGATCGTACTGGCGACAGTCAGTTTTTGCGTGATTATGGCTTGGATGTGACCAACCTGCATACGGTCACTGATAATAGTACTGATAGCGGCAGTGTTGATACGACCGATAACGACGCTGCCCGTATCAGCTCTACTCGTGTGCGTGATTTACTATTGGCAGGTGATCTTCAAGCAGCCAACAGATTACTGGGTCGTGACTATGCAATCACAGGAGTGGTTGTGCGCGGCGACCAGATAGGTCGTACGATAGACTTCCCTACCGCAAATATCGATTTGCAACGAATAAAACCTGCCCTACATGGTATTTTTGCAGTCGATGCGGTGAGCTTAGATGACAATGGTGATGTGATCGCTGATGGTTTGACTGCGCTTGCCACCGATGGTCATACAGGTGTTGCTGGCTTACGTCCGCATAGTTTGTTTGGCACGGCTAATATTGGCAAAAGACCTTCTGTTGATAAAGGTGATGACTGGCGACTAGAAGTCCATTTTCCGCAGTTGCAAGCCGATTTATACGGATTGAACTTACACGTAAGTTTCCTACACTTCTTGCATGGTGAACGTCGCTATGATGGACTAGAAGCATTAAAAGCGGGTATTCATCAAGACGTTGCTGACTTACTCGAATGGCGCGAAAAGCAAGTTTAAAATTTAGTGTTACTTCAGATATAAAAAAACCCGCGATATTGATACTATCGCGGGGTTTTTAAATATGTCTATAAATATTTATGCATCAGGATGCAAACGGACATTTAACTCATCGATGGTTTCTACCCATGCTGCATCTTTTTGCCATTCTTCTTGTAAGAACATGCGCTGATTATCCGTCCAAATACTAGCCTCTATCAGTTTTTCTTCGCTAGCTAGTTGGTTTGCTGCAATAAAATTATCAATTGCTTCATCAGAGCTGTCTAGACCTAACTGAGCAAATAACTCATTCATACTGTATTCTGGTTCACCCAACATAACTTTCTCCTTAAATGATACGAATATAGTCGTACTTATTGTTTAATGTGCTTATTATTCAAATTGACACATTCATTGTAGCAAGCTTTATTTTAATAGCTGTTAATCAACGTTTATCTAACGTTATCAATTGTATTAACGGTAAATTGCTTTTATTCATTTAAGACAGTAAGCTAAATTGCTTTCATTTGCCTATTTCTCATAGCCATAAAAAAGCCCTCACATTTAAGAGGGCTTTTTTATACTACTTATCTTTACTACTTAAATCATACCTTACTGGATAGCAGCTTAGATTTACGGTAGTAAATGTGCTACTGCATCACGCTCTTCACTAAGCTCTTGCTCAGTGGCAGCCATTTTCTCTTTAGAGAAATCTGATGATACGTCAACGCCGTCTACGATAGACCAGTCGCCGTTAGTGCATGTGCATGGGAATGAGTAGATCAAACCTTCAGCAATACCGTATTCGCCGTTTGAGTAAACGCCCATAGATACCCAATCGTTCTCATCAGTACCTAGTGCCCACGTACGCATATGTGCGATAGCAGCGTTGGCAGCAGAAGCCGCAGATGATGCACCGCGAGCTTTAATGATTGCAGCACCGCGCTGTTGTACTTCTGGGATATAAGTTGCTTCGTACCATTCGCGATCAACTAAATCTAGAGCAGGCTTGCCGTTTACCGTACAAGCAGTTAAATCTGGATACTGAGTTGACGAATGGTTGCCCCAGATGATCATTTTTTTCACGTCATTTACAGTGCTGTCAGTCTTACCAGCCAACTGCGCCATAGCACGGTTATGGTCTAGACGAGTCATTGCAGTGAAGTTGCGTGGATCAAGATCTGGTGCATTGCGCTGAGCGATAAGTGCATTGGTGTTGGCAGGGTTACCGACTACCAATACTTTTACATCGCGGCTAGCGACTTCGTTCAATGCTTTACCTTGTGCTGAGAAAATCGCAGCGTTGGCTTCTAGCAAATCTTTACGCTCCATACCTGGGCCACGAGGACGTGCACCAACCAGTAAAGCATAGTCGATATCTTTGAATGCGACATTAGCATCATCAGTTTGGACGATACCAGCCAACAATGGGAATGCACAGTCTTCTAGTTCCATGACCACACCCTTTAGGGCGTCAAGAGCTGGCGTAATTTCAAGTAATTGCAAAATAACTGGCTGATCTTTACCTAGCATCTCGCCAGATGCAATACGAAATAGCATCGCGTAGCTGATATTACCAGCGGCACCAGTGACGGCAACACGTAAAGGCTGTTTCATTGACATTGAATACTCCCTAATTAATTATTAGATAATTCTAATGAACGATTATCATTTTAGATATCGACTTGTTTGCCGCATAGCAGCATGTATAAACCGAGAGCTAGTGTAGCACTTCATCGCAGTGACCGTCTAGATACAGTCATAGACCCGTCAGGGATTATATTGTTACATTTTATACGAGAGGGGCTCTATAGAGGCTAAGCGCTGATGAATAAAGCGTTAGAGGATTTTATAACGTGATAACTAAAGCACTTTATCACTGTGTTATACGTAGATATAATGGGCAAAATAGGCAATTTGCACTATTAGATTGGACTAAATAATGCTGGAAATGACGCTAAAAAAATTCTGATAAGGTGATCAAATAAAGGTTATTGTCCACCTGAAATAATAAATTTACTACCACAGCTGTCTACAATGTCATGACAATTGCCAAAATCGTTACCTTCATAACATATATGTATATCAGTTAATATTGATTGGCGACGACTGCCTTTTTGACAGATAAGATCCACACTATTAGAAGACATGCCACTATTAAGGCGTGTCATCTGACTGATGAAGCGGGATTTAGAAACCGTATAGCTATTGCCAGTATTCAGCTCGTTCGGTAATTTTAATCCACCTGCATAGTTGGTAATTTGGCGAAAATAACTGCTGGCACTGAGCGGGCTACAGACACCGTAGCGTTGCCATGTTTGGCTACGTACCGTTGTGTCAGGCATGATGCGGTTGACGACTTTTAACTGTAGCGGTGTAAGGCGTGGCTCACTGCCACGACCGCAGCGTTCACTATACCCCATATCTAGACCAGATACGGTCAATGAATAACCTTCTAAACACTGACGCATACGTGCCCGCGTTGGCTGCATATTACATAATGCTGGTGTCATCTCAATCATCAATACCCGCTGACCAGTCTTAACTGTACTAGCCGCCTGTGCTGGCAGCAGCACAACGCCTTGCAACAGCAGTAAAGCGCCGAAACTCATCGTTGCTTTGATACTACCTACGCTATGTTTGCTAGCCAAACCTGAACGCAATTGCATCATAGAGTTAGCGACCTTATTGCTCAGGTTTGTCGCTATCTTTGTATTTACCTTCGATAAAGAGCATATCCGATTAGATAACGAATATTTGGTTTTTGGTGACGTAGACAAACTAAAATATTTTTTGATCATAGGACTGAAGGCAGTTAGTTAGCAATGATAAGACATAGGCTATAACTTAAATCATTAGACGCGATACATGAAACACGTATTGACCTAAGAGCAAGACTGAAAAAAAGTGTTCTACATTAAGGCAATGGTAACAAAACATTTTTTTTAATCTATAGCAAAAACGTAAACGTTGACGATATCGTCAGGAAGATCGATAAATGTCGATAAAATATCGAAAATAATGGCTTCAAAACCTACCTTAGCCAGATGAGTTCTGCTTTGGCAAATCAGATTTGATCAATTGACAATTAGCTAAACAAACCAGCAGATAAAAATAAACCACTAACAATAAATCATTAGTGGTTTATCAAATACAAGTTCAGTGATTAAAAACCAGCTGGCACTGTACCCATACGCTGAGTAATCGGCTGACCACGACCCAACAGACTGCTATAAATAGTGGCGTTTTCCATTACGTGTTTGACATAGTTACGTGTCTCAGGAAATGCAATCGACTCTACATACTGATCTGCAGCAAGTGAGCCATAAACTGGCTGCCAGCGTTTGGCGTTATTAGGACCAGCGTTATAGCCTGCGGTTGCCAATACTGGCTGATAATTGAGTTTGCCCAAAATATCACCCATATACCACGTACCATAGCGAATATTGGTATCACCACTATTAGCACGGCTCGCACTATAAGTCTCGCCTAGGTTACGAGCGATATATTTTGCGGTATCAGGCATGACTTGCATCAGTCCACTTGCGCCCACGTTTGAGCGCGCAGAGGATACAAAACGGCTTTCTTGACGCATAATACCGTACGCCCATGCTGGATCAATACCTGCTGACTCACTATAACGCACAACTGCGCTTTGATGCGGCATTGGATGCGAAAGTGCTAAGCTATCCACTCTATCAGTATTATCAACCGCATAAATCGCTCGATCGAGCCAGCCCATATCATAGGCTTGACGAGCAGCGGCAATAATCAAATTGTCATCACGATTATCACGAGCTTGCTTAACTGCCCAGTTCCACTCGCGGTTGGCATAAGCACGACTAGCCTCAGAGTTATATAACGCAAACGCACGAGCAAAATTGGCGTCTTGCATGACGCGCGCGCGATCAGCGGTACTAACATTAGGCAAATTACTGCCGCCTAAACGGCTAGCATCAAAACGCTGCCCTATTTTATCTTTTGCCATCAGGCCATAGTAGTCATTACTTTTTGCTAAGTTCTGATACATTTTTTTAGACGTATTGCGCTTGCTACTATCGCTTGACTGCTCATACGCACGAGCTAGCCAATACTGCCACTGGGCTTCTTTTTGGGTTTCACCATCCATTTTTGAGATAGCTTCTACCACATCATCCCAACGACCGAAACGAATCGCTGCCATAGCGTAGTCTTCAGCTTCTTCAAAATTAAAGTCATTGTCCAAACTATTGCGGAACCAATCGACTGCTTCAGCGTTAAAGCCATCGTCAGTGTTGTGATTCATACGCTGTACGCCAAGCGTACGATAAGCATAGCGCCGGGTTTCGTCATTCAACAATTTGACCGCGCGCTGATTATCTTGTTTGATATCAAAATCTAACTGTAACGCCGCCTCACGATAAGACTTGTCAGCCATACGGCCGATTGCGTACATATATAGGTATTGATTGGTTTGGCTAGCAGGCTCACGACCAAAACGGCTAAAGAAAGAAGATGGGTTTAGCTGAATTTCACTGAGCGCCGAATAAGCAATTGGCGTACCAAGGCGTGATGACAATGCCATAATATCACCGGTCTTGCCTTTACGTAGCATACGCTTGAGACGAGCCGCACGATCTTGGTTACTAATCAGTGCATTGTTGTTCATTTCCATCGCTAGCTGATCGCATAATGCTGGTTGCTTTTTAGTGGTTAGCCAAACATCAGATTTGGCTGCAATGGCACGCATAGTATCACCGCCATTATTAAACCCAAGCGCAACGGCACAGCGCTCACTGGCATCCGCATTGGTAATTAAATTCGCGACTTGACGTACTGATGCATAATCATTTGACCCCGCTTTGGTCTCCGCAAAATCCGCAACCAATTTCTCAGCCATAACCGTATCTGGATACTGACGCACAAACTGCGAGACCGCCGCTGAACTCTGTGAATTAAGATCTAGACTCATACGCCAATAAGTCGGATACATCGCAAACAAGCCGCCACTCATGACTTGCTCATAGTTATAAAGTGCGCTCACATCACCGCGATCTGCGGCGATAGCGGCTGCCATAAATGAGTCAATACTACTGTCTTGCTGATAATCTTGTTGATAGTTATTTTCTTGTTGGTAGCTTTCCTCATCGCCCCACGTCAACTCGGCACAAGCGACCTGTGACACACCAAGTGCACTTACCGCTGTTGCCACGCTCAACGCGCTCAACCGTAGCGTACCTACTGTGATTCGCTTTGACGCGTGTTTTTGACTGATAGACTCTTCATCCTTGATGCTATGCGCAACACGCAACTTTGTCATACTGACTCTCTTTATGATATCTCTACAAATATGTGAATAACGGTTCGCTAAGTACCGCCAAGGGTATAGCAATCATCATACTATACTCATTGTGCTTTCAACTATCTCCTTTACCTTTTGTTAATAAATAGGACAGCACGGTGTAACATAGAAGTGATAATGAGCCGCAGTTTCTATGAATAGTAATATGAACGACAGTAAATAATTGATACTGCTATGAATTATTTATCATATTGAGGACCTATCGCTCGTGCTAATTTTTCACATTGGCACAGGGTTGTGATAAAATACGCCACCTGTTAATCGGCTACTCCGCTATATTTTTGGTCAATCATGGACTTATCCTTATGAGTGTTACTGTATTCAATCCCCGCATCGATGACGATGCTGTTGCTGAGACGACTGTCACCGCACGTGCTGTCACTGCACTCAAAGAAGCAAGTTCAGCCCAAGCGCCTGTCGAAAAAGCAGCGACAAAAAAGGTTTTTGTCACCACCCAAGGCTGTCAGATGAATGTCTATGACTCTGGCAAAATGCTAGACGTGCTAGGCGACTCACATGGTATGGAAGTGACTCATGATATCGATGAGGCCGATGTACTACTGATGAACACCTGCTCTATCCGCGAAAAAGCGCAAGAGAAAGTCTTTTCAGAATTGGGTCGCTGGCGCAAGCTAAAAGAAAAACGCCCTGACCTCGTCATTGGTGTTGGTGGCTGTGTGGCTTCACAAGAAGGCGATAATATTCAAAAACGTGCGCCTTATGTCGACATGGTATTTGGCCCGCAAACTTTGCATCGCCTGCCAGAGCTGTACGATCAATCAAACGAACAGCGTGAAATCGCGCCTAAAAACCGTATCGGTACGATTGATGTGTCATTCCCTAGCATCGAGAAGTTTGACTTTTTGCCAGAGCCAAGAGTAGAAGGCTACAAAGCATTTGTCTCTATTATGGAAGGCTGTTCAAAGTATTGCTCATTCTGCGTCGTTCCTTATACGCGCGGTGAAGAATTATCGCGTCCACTTGATGACGTATTGGCTGAGATTGACAGCCTTGCCGCTCAAGGTATCCGTGAAATCAACCTATTAGGTCAAAACGTCAACGGTTATCGCGGTGAAAAAGACGATGGCAGCATTTGCCGTTTCTCTGAGCTATTGCACTATGTATCACATGTCGACGGTGTTGAGCGTATTCGCTATACGACTAGCCATCCGCTAGAGTTCACTGATGACATCATTGATGCGTATGCACAATTGCCAGAGCTGGTTTCACACTTACATTTACCTGTTCAGAGTGGCTCAAACGCTATCTTGGCAGCGATGAAGCGCAACCATACGATTGATGTGTATATCAATCAGATCAATAAGCTTAAAGCCATTCGTCCTGATATTCACTTATCGAGCGACTTTATTATTGGCTTCCCAGGTGAGACCGAACAAGACTTCCAAGATACCTTGAACTTGGCAAAAGAATTGAATTTCGATCACTCTTACAGCTTTATCTACTCGAAGCGTCCAGGTACGCCAGCCGCTGAGTTGCCAGATGATGTAAGCTTCACGACCAAAAAAGCCCGCTTGGCTGAATTTCAGAAAGTCATCATTGACTCAACACTTGCTAAAACGCATGAAATGGTCGGTACGACGACACGCGTCTTGGTTGAACAAGTTGCCAACCGTCATCCTGATTGCTTAATCGGTACGGCAGATAACACTCGTACCGTTATGTTCCCTCATGATGTCGAGAAAATGGATGAGCTATTAGGTAAACTTGTGAGCGTACGTATTACTGATTTTGTCAGCCCGCACATGGTGAAAGGTGAGCTAATCGAAGTATTAGCATAGTGGTTAAGGTAACAGTAGTTAAGTTATAATTTTGAGTAAGAATAAAAAAGCCGTTCACTAGTATAGCGAACGGCTTTTTTGTGCGTGAATATTAACTATCACTATTCTGATAACCAATCTGTCCGTCGCAATTTTTGCTTGGTCTCGCGACGATGTTTTTTTCGGACAATATCGATATCTTTTTTTTCGTGAATACCACCTTTTATACCATAAAACTATTTATCACTTCAGCCAATAAAGCGGCAGCAATAATTATAAATATCACCCCGCAACCACGATTGAGCCACGCTAAGCGATTACCAACATCAAGCCAACTTGCTAGCTTTTTGCCACCTAGTGTATATACGATTTGCCAAATGGTTTCACTCAAAAACAAGCCGATGGTCAATAGGACATATTGTGGCCATAGTGGCGCGCTAAAATTGATAAATTTAGGAAAAAAGGCCGCAAAGAACAAAATGGCTTTCGGATTAGATAGTGACACCCAAACGCCAGTACGAAACAAGGTAGTATTGCTCGGCGCTATTTTAGTAGCAGCACTAGAGAGCGAACGCGGCTGCGATGTAGGCGCTCCATCAGTAGCAGCATAGTCTGCTGCTACCTCGGCACTTAACTCTTTGGCATCACTCATCAAGCTACCGTCGTCAGCATCGCGCCATGAGCTGATACCTAGATAGATTAAATATGCCGCACCCACGGCTTTGATAATGGTCAGTAGCCAAGGTGACTGGCGACTAATTACGTCCAAACCAAGCAGTGTCGATAGCAGTAATACAAACAAACCAAGGCTCAGACCTGCTAGCGTCCATAAGGTTCGTTTGACACCATAGTTCATGCCGTACTGAAATGCCAGCAGCATATTAGGACCAGGGGTCGCCGAGATAAAAAACGTACTTGCGAAAAACACTGCAAACAGATGCCAAGACATCAACCCACCCCTACTTTGTCATGTGTAAATGGTTCTAATACGAAAGGCTATACGACTTAAATATGCGACTAAAAAATAAACACCGCCATTGAGACGGTGTTATTTATACCTATATATCAAAAAGTCTCGCAAAAGTTGTTAAAGGAACGACACGCATTCTTCTGAATAATTATGACTGCATGGACGGCTGAGTCGTACAGCTATCTAACAACTTCTTTAAGAACGCATCGCAGCGTTCAATTTCGCTAAGCTCCACATACTCATCCGCTTTGTGTGCCTGTTCAATACTACCAGGGCCACAGATAATCGTTGGGATACCTGCATTGGTAAACTGACCGCCTTCAGTCGCGTAAGCGACTTTATGACGCTCGTCGTCACCAGTCAGCGCCGCTATTAATGACTGTAGCTCAGCGCTGTCATTATCCATCATGGCAGGAACGCTCTCTTCTTGCATCAGCTCGATGCCCGTTTCAGGTGCACGTGCTTGCATTTGCGCATTTAGCTCAGCAACTTTTGCCTGAATGGGCGCTAGTATATCGTCTTGCGTCATGTGCGGCAGGTTACGATAGTCGAAAGTAAACTCGCATAAGTTGGGCACGATATTGGTCGCTGTGCCACCATGTATGGTACCTACTGACAATGTCGAATATGGCACCGTAAATAAGGCATCGTTATCATCACGAGCGCTCAGCTCTTCAGCAAGCGTATCTACGTAGCCGACCAATCTGCTAGCATAGCTAATAGCATTGACACCTTGTGCAATTAATGAAGAATGCGCCGACTTGCCATGTACACGGCAACGATAAACTGCGATGCCTTTGTGTGCAACTACCATAGCCATATTGGTCGGCTCACCAACGATACAATAATCAGGCGTGATACCACGTGCTTTTAGGTCAGCCAAAATCAATGGCGCACCCAAACAGCCAACCTCTTCATCGAACGACAATGCTAAATGTAATGGACGACGTAGCTGACCGCTGTTCGATAACTGCACGGCTTGTGGCAATACTGTTAGCGCACAAGCGATAAAGCCCTTCATATCACACGCACCGCGACCATATAGCTTATCACCACGTATCGTCGCGGTAAATGGCTCTGAAGACCACGCTTGTCCATCAACTGGCACAACGTCAGTATGACCTGATAAGACCAGACCGTTATTGATAGTATCAGCATTCTCACCAGCTGGTACGGTCACAAACAAATTGGCTTTGGTTTTAGCCTCATTAAAGGTCAAATCTACCGTCAAACCTAACTGCTCACAGTACGACTTTACATCATTAATCAAAGCCAAATTAGAGTGACGACTGACCGTATCAAAGGCGATGAGACGTGTTAGCCAATCAAGGCTTTGAGTAGGATGTTCGACACTTTTCAGCTGGACATCGCTGCTACTATTCACATTATCGCTATTACTACTGTTAATTTGGATCATAAAATATCCTTACTACAATTTTCAGAACTATGCTGTGACAGAGCTGCCTTACGATGGATTGTTATGATTCATCACATCAACCACTGGCGGCATTGGTTTTGGTAGCTTACCTTCTGCTTGTAGCTCTTTGGTTGTTTTGGCATCGATAGATAAACCCGCGATGAGCGCGATATCTTTGACAGCCTTACGTTTACGCGTGGCAAAGCTTACTGGTACCATACGAGCAAATTCATAGATATAAAGATAAGACTCTTCACCACCTTCAAAATCCTCATCATCTTCGAGACGAATTGCGCCAATCTTAGCCAAATCAGATAGCATCTCGTTTTCTTCGCTGGTCAAACCACAATCAGTAATACCAAAACCGGTCATAAAACCGTTTGCCCACTGTTTCAACGCCATCACGCGCTCGTATAAATCATGTTCATCATCGGGGATGAGCGGCATATACGCGTAGGCATCATCTTTGTCTTTTAGCTGAAACACGATGTCTTCCGCTTCTTCTGTCAGCAAGGTCAATGCAGGCTCTGGTAGCGGGGCAAAGCTGAGCTCTTCAAACACCTTAGCCCAAGTTGCTTCGTCGGGTGCATTACAAGCCGTCATAAGCCCTGTCATCATGCCATGCACTTCGCTGATAGACACGTCAGTCCAATCATCAAACGCAGTCAGCCAAGTATTCCAGCCAGAGATATTATCATTCATAATAGATGTCCTAGTAATTGATTACTGCTCATAAAATAAAAATAGTCGCGATAAAATGTCATGGACAAATCATCGATAAATAAAAGTGAAAAGACAAAGCCTGATGCTTGTAATTACTTTGTTGATATAGATATTATGCGGTCACCTATGGCATTATTAAATGCAGCGAACAAAATTCATTCACGCTTACTTGTTAAGGATAAAAACTGACTATGTATGATCAACTTAGAATATTAGAAAAAATGGTACTCGACATCAAAAAACAGTATCAGCTTGTCAGTGCTGAACTTAGCAGCTTAAAACAACACCCTGTTACTGATTCCAAAGAATTTGCCGCCCTAAAAACCAAATTAGATAACAGTCATAACGAACGTGACGGTGCCAAAAAACAACTGAACGATCTCGACAAGCGCTATCAAAGTCTTGCAGAAGCGCACCATATGATCGGTGAAGAACAAGACAAACTGCAAAAACAGATCAGTCAATTACAACAACAAAACAGCGAGCTGCAACAACACAATAATGAGCTAAAACAGCAGTATAGCGATATCAAACAACAAAACAGTGAACTACAAAAGAAGAACCAATTGGCAGCCGAGCGTACGCAAGTCGTATTACAGCGCCTAACCCGTATCGATCAAGCAGAAGTCTAACGTTTTCTTGTAGCAGATAGCAAAGACGTACTGCTTATTAAACTGCCAAATGCTATTTGTAAAATCTGATATCACTCATTTCACTGACCAAACATTGTAGGATTTATCATGACCGATGACCAAAGCAAATCGATAGAAAAACAACCAAAAAATACTCAAGCGCCAAGTGCACCAGTAACAAGTGCGCCAGTACCAGCGCAAAAAACGACACCAGCAGCATCAGATATATCAAGCGCCATGGCACAATCTAATACCAAAACACCTAAAGCGCCAGAACCACAAATCAAAAAAGTAGATATTGCGATTGCTGGGGTTACTTATCCGATATTTTGTCCTGTACATGAGCAAGAAGAGCTACTGTCAGCGGTTTCGTATATCAACAACTATGCGCTCGATCTAAAAAGAGATGCGCCAAGCCTCAGTCAAGAAAGCATACTGGTACTGTGCTGCTTAAACTTGTATGAAAAAATCCATGCCAATCAAAGAAGTGATGAAGATCGCTTGCAGAAAGACAAACAGTCCGAGGCATTGCTCAATAAAATTATGAAAGATGCTCATTCTATTCTATAGATGCATCGTACTGTATTAAACACATAAGCGCCTAGCTAATAAAGTTAGGCGCTTTTTTTGGTCAATTATTTATCTATTTATGCATAAGGCGTGTAGGTCTTGCCTGCGTGAAAGTCTGCCTGATGCTCATAATTGCAAAAGAATAACTCTTGGTTCGCTTCAACGCTGCCATCGGTAGCTGTACTTGGTTTGGTTTCAAGTACGCCGCGATATTCAGCCAAGCTGTTGCCACAGAAATTGCACTGACGCGGAGTGGTCACATCCCCTTCTTTTGGCATCATACTCTTAGGCGCACGCGGGTACATAAACTTATAAAAAGCCCACATTGAAGCCCAAATAATAAGGATGACAATAATAACAGCAAACACGGCAGTGCTCCTTCGATTACGGGTAAACGTGAGAAATAACGAAATCTACTAAATAAGATTATTTAATACGTTTTGATAGCATAAATTTTACCGTCAATAATAGTAACAATACAATGCCTTTGCCGTTTAATTGCTAATTGCGCTAACGGACGAGTTATACCTACTGGATAACTGTACTAGCAAACCAGTCAACTGTATAACAAAAAACCTGGCCTCGATAAGCCAGGTTTTTTATTAAAAGTAACCGTCAAGTTAAAGCACTAATCAGGTTAAAGTAACGATCAGGCTTTAACAGGATTACAGCTGTAGCTCACTGATATCGGCTACCGTCAAGAACAAGGCGCGAACCTGCTTTAGCAATGCCAAACGATTGTTTTTAAGTGCAGCATCTTCGCTGTTGACCATTACTTGATCAAAGAACTGTGTCAACGGCTCATCTAAGCTAGCAAGCGTTTGCAATACTTGCGTATAGTCCGCTTGCTCAAGCAATGGTTGTACCACTGTCTGTGCTTGCTGCACATTTGCATATAAGTTTTGCTCAGCAGATTCAGACAGTAGCGCTTCATCGACTGTATCAGCCACGCTCACTTCTGACTTGGCCAATATATTAGAAACGCGCTTGTTTGAGTCAGCCAACATCGACGCTTGTGATAGCTCGCTAAATGCTTGCACTGCACGGATACGCTGATCAAAATCAAGCGGCATATGCGGGTTAATCGCTTGCACTGCCTGAATCGTATCGACGTTAACGCCCTGCTCTGTATACATCGCACGGTAGCGCGAGTTTAGGAATGCCATGACTTGGGTAAAGGTATCACCCATTTTGGCAATCTTGCTACCTTCAGCATCACTATAGCCTTTAATCGCTTGCTCAACAAGCGCAACCAAATTAATCGGCAACTGCTTTTCAATCAAAATACGCAAGATACCAATAGCAGAACGACGTAAGCTAAACGGATCCTTTGAACCCGTTGGCGCTTGGTCAATCGCAAAAATCCCAACCAATGTATCTAAACGATCAGCTAACGCTAAGCAAATACCAATCGGCGTTTGTGGTAGCAAATCGCCACTGAACTTAGGCAGATATTGCTCCTCCAAACTGGCGGCGACCGCTGCTGGCTCATCATTTAGGCGTGCATAATAAGTGCCTGCGATACCTTGCAGTTCAGGATATTCACCAACGAGTGAGCTGGCCAAATCTGCTTTAGACAAAATGCCTGCACGTACGGTTTCATCAACATTTATATCGTGGCCTTGCTGCTGCATCAACGTGGCGATGAATGCTGCCAGCTTGGCAATACGCTCAGACTTCTCCCAAATCGTCCCCAATTTGTCTTGGAATACGCGATTTTTTAGGCTCTCTGTGAGTGCAAACAATGGCTGCTTTTGATCTTGCAAGAAGAAAAACTCTGCATCAGCCAAACGTGGACGTACAACTTTTTCATTACCTTCGATAATCTGATTAGGGTCTTTTGATTCAATATTGGTAATAAAAATGAAATACGGCTGCAGCTTGCCATTCTTATCCGTCAAGCAAAAATACTTTTGATCCGCTTGCATGGTCGAGATAAGCGCTTCTTGCGGTACTTGTAAAAAGCGCGCTTCAAAGCTTGCTCGTAGCGCAATTGGGAAATCAACCAATGCGGTGACTTCGTCTAATAAATCTTGCGGTACGATGGCATCAGAATTAACTTCATCTGCCAATGCTTTTACTTGGTTTTTGATCAGCATTTGACGCTTATCAAAATCTGCCACTACTTTTAAACCACTTAGTAATTCTTCATAGTCATTGGCATGAGCAATGTTATGGTAGTCAGGGCTGTGGAAGCGATGACCACGCGTTTGCGTACCAGTCTGATGACCTTGGATAGTGGCATCGATGACAGTATCATCCTGCATCAATACTGCCCACTGTACTGGACGTACAAACTCGTTGCGGCTAGCGCCTGAGCGCATACGCTTAGCAATTGGCAAATTATCTAGCGCGGTCTGAAAAATAGCAGGCAGTAACTCAGTGGTCGCTTGACCACGGATAGTCTGCTCAAAACCGACATAGTCACCTTTGTCGGTATTAATCGTCGTAAGCTCGCTAGCTTCAATACCTAAGCCTTTGGCAAAACCCATGGCCGCACGTGTTGGATTGCCCTCTGCATCAAACGCCGCTTTGATCGCAGGGCCACGTTTTTGTTCTGTACGATCAGGCTGCTTATCGCTAATACCTTGAATCTGAATTGCCAAACGTCGCGGAGCAGCAAAGGCTTTGATACTATCAAAGGTTATATCTGCTGTAGTTAATTGCTCAGTAACACTGGCTTGTAGCGCATCACGTAGTGGTTTTAGGCTTTTTGGAGGTAGCTCTTCACACCCCAGTTCAAATAGAATAATACTCATGGGATGCTCCTATTTATAGTTAGTAGATTGGTTAGTGTCAGTAGTTTCTTTTGCTATGCCGTCTGCTGCTAAGCTGTCTGCTGCCACGTCTTCTTTTGGTAAATACTTATCGAGCGCGGCTTGGCGATGCTCTTCATCAGCCAACGGAAAGCCCAATTTGGCACGAGCTTCGACATAACCAAAAGCAACCTTACGAGCAAGCGTACGCACACGCAGGATAAAACGCTGACGTTCAGTCACTGAAATAGCGCCACGTGCATCAAGCAAGTTAAACGCATGAGATGCTTTTAATACCATCTCATAAGCTGGTAACGGCAATCCTGCATCGACCAATTTGTCTGCTTGTTGCTCATAAAAATCAAACATCTCGCCCATCATTGGCACATCAGCGTGCTCAAAGTTGTAGGTAGACTGCTCGACTTCGTTTTGATGAAAGACATCGCCATAGGTGACACGGCCAAACTCACCATCTGCCCAGACCAAATCATAAACGCTATCGACGCCCTGTACATACATGGCCAAACGCTCAAGTCCGTAAGTGATTTCGCCAGTGACTGGGAAGCACTCGATACCACCGACTTGCTGGAAGTACGTGAACTGCGTGACTTCCATACCGTTTAGCCAAATCTCCCAACCAAGTCCCCACGCACCAAGCGTTGGCGATTCCCAGTTGTCTTCTACAAAGCGCACATCATGCACTAACGGATCAATACCAATGGCTCGTAGTGAGTCCAAATACAGCTCTTGGATGTTCGGTGGATTTGGCTTTAGCACGACTTGGAACTGATAATAATGCTGCAGGCGGTTAGGGTTATCACCATAGCGCCCGTCAGTGGGACGACGTGATGGCTGAACATAGGCCGCATTCCAGCGCTCAGGACCTAGTGAGCGCAAAAAAGTCGCGGTATGAAAAGTACCTGCACCGACCTCCATGTCGTAGGGCTGCAATACAACGCAGCCTTTATCGGCCCAATAATTTTGCAAAGTTAAGATTAAATCTTGAAAAGTCATCGGTTGAGAGTCTTTATCTTGTGTCATCGGGGTTATCGCTTGGGATGTCATAGTTTCGGTTTTCATAGTAAAGCCACTGTGAAATGAGTATTATTAAATAAATCTCTGATAGCGCACGCGCGACCTATTCGGCAACGACTCTATCTGCCTGCTCACCTTACTAAAAATTGACTATTTTATCCATATTTACATCAACTAAATTTGCATAGTGGGCACAAAACCTCGGTTGTATAGCGTATTTGCAGGCAAATCATCATAGAATTCGCACTAATATAATGAATAAAAAAATACCCAAATGCGCTAGCATTCGGGCAGGAGGAAAATTGTATCTTGGGCATCCTGATTGATCAGGCTTTTTATTTTTTGGAGGTCTACTGTTTTTAGCAGCTACGTCTAACTTAAACTTGACTCTTTAACTGGTTCAAAAAACCTAATTTTAAAAAATCTGATTTTAGAAATAACTATCAGGCTCCCATTATTGATAAGACTGACTATTGGCTTTTGGCATAATTATCCATAAGATGATATAAATCAAAATACCTGGTACTGCTGCGCTTAACGATGAGATGATTACGAATAATACTCTCACCCATGTTGGCGACCAACCAGCATATTCTGCAATGCCACCCATCACACCTGCTATCATGCGATTGTTTGGTGAGCGATGTAATTTTGCTAACTTAGCCAAATCAAATACCTCTCTATTTTCTATTCTTGTTTATTTTTTATTCTATATTTCTAGTTATCTTAAGTATTCAGCTAAAACATTATCTTGCTTTGCTAACTTACGAATCAGTATATCAATAATTCAGGATTTATCTGTTGAAGGTATAGCAGTACTTTGTGAGTTTATGCTACTCAAGCTTACCCTAACCTGTCAAAACACCACGCAAACCCCTGATTTTAAATAGTTATTTCAAAATGTTTCAAAACCATCTTTGTTGCTACAACCTTGCAATCTAGCCTCACATATCTTGTTATTTTTAATTTAATCAAAGAGATAAGCTTGCTTTACAACGCTAAAATCGAGTCAAAATTTTGATAGTCTGAATAACCTTTTAGCTAACCAACTTTGCTCAGTTAAAAAATCCTCAATTAAAAAACCTGCGATTCCGTGTACGTGCGATATACCGTATTTTTACAATAACCCACCTGCAAATCATCTAAAACCTTTATACCATGCTGATAAACAACTTAGGTTTTCAGACGTTCTATAATAAAAACTAGGACGCCGCTCAACTATTAGATAAAAATACCTTTACGAAGAATAGTAGAAGTAAAGAACGTGGTTGGTATTACTGTTCTTAATAGATTGCTGATTTGGATCTTGATAGATGTCTAGTTTGGATCATTCAACTTAGACAGCATCGACCGTATTTTTTGGAATAGACATGGAACACTGAGATTAGAATAAAAAAATAATAAGGATAACTATGTACGACACTGGATTGATGATTGGACATTTCGAGCCCCTACATTTAGGGCAGATGCGCAGCATATTGGATGCAGCAGGACAAGCCAAAACCTTACATATCGTTATTATGGCGCATCCAGCGCCGCATCCAGATTTTACCATTACCTTACAAGACAAAGCGCGTTGGCTACAGATGGCCTGTGCCGATTTACCCTTTATTCATATTCACACCACTCATGAGATCGAGCTGCCGCTGCACGAACACCTCTACAATGCTAATGAGGATGTCAGTATTGATGTCGCTGCTAGTAATGCCAAATTGCAACGTTTAATAGACGCATTATCACTGTCAGCAGAGACTGTATTGTTTATGGCGGACAACCATCCGCTCACTCACAATGACATACAAGAGCAGTTGCTTTTGCCAGTCGTTACTACGCCGCTACAGTCTGAGTTTGACTCTTATGCGATTGCGCGTGATCCAGTTGCCCACTGGTCAGCACTTCATCCGCAAGCGCGCGTCGACTATACCAAGACTGTCGCTATCGTCGGCGGTGAAAGCTCAGGCAAGACGACGCTAGTCCATAAGCTTGCCAATTATTACGGTGCCAGCTTTGCCCTAGAAATGGGTCGTCTGTATGTCGGTACGGATTTGGGCGGTAGCGAGGTTGGATTACAGTACAGTGATTATGGCCCTATATGTCTTGATCATGCTGAGGCAATCCGAGAAGCTAAAGCCAATGCAACGGCCCCTATTACTATCGTTGATACTGACTTTGTCACTACGCAAGCATTTTGTGAAGAATACGAGGGTCGCACGCACCCTTTTGTGGCTGCTTGTATTGATGAGTTTCGTTTAGACCACACCATCATACTAGACAACAATACGCCATGGATTGATGATGGTATGCGATCTTTGGGCACGCCTGAAGCTCGTGGACGCTTTGAGCAGCGTTTGATAGATATTTTTGCGCGTCACGATATTACGCCGTATATGATCGATCAGCCCGACTATGATGCTCGCTATCAGCAAGCATTACTATTGATTGATCAATATGTCTATGGCAAAAAATCATAAACTGTACTAAGCATATTTATAATAATTTATTCACTAGCATATGTTATTCAACTAGCACATGTTATTCAACTAGCGCATGACAGTTAGCACTATATTGACATCAGTATTTACTTTAGAGGAAGAAACTATGCGTATCCAACTATTGGACAACATCACCGGAAAATGGGCGATGCAATGGATTATCATTTGGTTTATTTGCGGTGTTATTGCCTTGTCCGCAGGTTTTTGGCTCACCACAGACCATACTACGCTTGATTGGTTTTATTTAGCGGTCTCGTTTATTGGTTTGGTTTGCGTGGTGTCATTGTCATTCCGCAAAAACGTCATGGGCAATGGCTTTGGTATGGGAGCAACGGCTGGCGAAGTCATCGTACAGGCAACGTCTGGTGCAGTTGGTTTGATGCTTGCTCCACTATTTAACTTTTTTACCCATGTCTACGGTATCTTTTATTGGTCGAAGCACACCGATCCTGATGGCGACATGATACCCAAATCAGCGAGTAAGGCTGTCTGGTTAATCACTGCTGCATTTATTATTGTAGGCCTCGCCCTTTTCCCAACCGTCAATGATCTACTGGCGAGCTATGGTTATGCGGTCGTAGAAGATGATAACAGTCTGTTTTTAGGGTTTATTTCTTTCTTTTGGATCAACGTGATTGCTTTTGTGCTATCTATCACGGCTCAGGCAGCTATGATTCTGCGTTACTCATTTAACTGGTGGCTGTGGATCATTGTTAACTTTGTCTGGCTCATTGTGAACCTCATGTCTGGTAACTATATTTTTGCTATTCAGACTATGGTGTATCAAGTAAACGCATTTATCGGCCTTTATGAATGGTACCGTAGTGAGCAAGGATAACGTGTCTCTTGTAGAAAATAACCCTTGCGAATTTGAATAAAATCTTGCTGATATAGCATCGATAGTACGAGTGAAATTGACTGTGCCGTCTATCAGATAACATGGTAGACAGGCGCAATTAGTGCTACAACTGATGTTAACAATCATATTCATACTGAGATCAGTAGCGAGTCCATTAGCTAGTATGAGTTACTCATTTTATTTACTAACAGGGAGGTTAGTATGTCTCGTCAACCTAAAATGTCCAAACGTACGCTAGAGCAATGGCTTAGTGAGTACTCTGTCAGTCATCAAAACTTGGTCAATAAAAAAATCCATTGGCTATGTGTGCCAACCATCTTTGTCAGCCTGTTAGGTATGGGCATGTCATTATCCGTGTGGTTTACCTTGGTACTAAGCGCATTGGTATTATTGTTTTATTTACGCTTATCTACGCCGCTGTTTTTAGCAATGGGAATGTTTATTCTTATTTGTTTGTCAGTAATGGCAGCGATGCCGTGGGGCTTTAAAGCGTGGGCAGCGGTATTTGTCGTGGCATGGATTGGCCAGTTCATCGGTCATAAAATCGAGGGCAAAAAACCTTCTTTCTTTAAAGATTTACAGTTTTTACTCATTGGTCCAGCATGGGTTGCTAATAGTTTAATGCAGCGTAAATAGCTGTCAATTCTTGCGTAATTTTCTCAGGAGCTTAACTTAGCTGTAGGATATTGATAAAATCTACAATTCTCACCCTCAACAAGAAAATATCACCAATAAAAAAGCGCCACCCAGAAATTACTGAGTGGCCCTTTTTGTTTTACGTAAGCTTTCGAGCTATTTAGTTTTTAGGACTATATAGAATAGACTACCCTATATTAAGCACCAAAAACTTTCATACGCTCTTCAACTGGCTTGAACTCTTTATCGCCCGCTGGCTGCTCTATTCCGCCAAAGACCATTTGTGCCATCAATTCCCAATCTTGATCAATATTCCAAGTGCTTGCCACTTTTTGATCAATGACTGGATTATAGTGTTGTAGATTAGCACCTACCTCAATACTAGCTAACGCAGTCCAAATAACATACTGATGCATAGCATTGCTCTGGCTTGCCCATGTTGGGAAATTATCAGCATATAACGGCGCCGCTTCTTGCATGCCTCGAACCACAGCTTGATCTTCGAAAAATAGCACTGTTCCAGCACCGTGGCGGAAGCTACCAATCTTCTCTTTGGTAGAAACAAATTTTTCTTCATCACCAACGATCGCACGCAATGTATCTTCCGTCATGTCCCACAATTTTTTGTGATCATCTCCAAACAATACAACAATGCGTGTTGATTGTGAGTTAAATGAAGACGGTGTGTGCAAGATAGCATGCTCAACCAAATTGACCACTTCTTCGTTAGCAACTGGCAACTGATTGTTTAACACGTAGATAGAGCGACGCTTTTCTGCTAATTGCTGTAGTGTTTTTAGATTTGACATAATACTTCTCCGGGTTATTATTAGGAATAATTTACATTTTCTGTGCTCTAGGCAGTTTACTACCCATCTTTCATATAATGATCAATACACAATGCCATAAGACTGTTATCAAAAAAAGTGGACCAACATTTTTAGTGGTACTGCTATATGTTCTATTAAAAGAACATGTAGCAGTACCAGTTGTTTCATCGCAACTTATGACCGGTACAACATACTGTGAAATGTCACTATAAAGAGAGCGGCACCTCCATTACTAAGATTTTCGCACTTTCTTCTACCTTCATGCTGAAATTTTTAATATCCCAAATACCAAGGCCATCACGTACGGATAAAACATTATTATTTACAACTACTTCACCACTAATAACGAATAGATAGACACCATTATTAGGATTATTCAGCTCATAAGTTGGCGACATACCTTTATCAAAATCACCTATACTAAACCAAGCATTTTGATGAATCCAAACCCCTGCATCATCAGCATCAGGTGATAGCACTTGGCTAAACTCGTTAGGTCGCATGATATCGCCCATATGCACTTGCTGATAACGCGGTGCGACATTCATTTTGTTTGGTATTACCCAAATCTGCAGAAACCTCACAGCCTCTGCATCGTCACCATTCATTTCACTATGAGTAATGCCTGTACCCGCTGACATCACTTGAATTTCACCAGTTTCTATGACGCCCTCATTACCGATACTATCGCCGTGAGCGAGCTTGCCGGATAGAGGAATACTGATGATTTCCATGTTTCGGTGCGAGTGATTGCCAAACCCTTGACCGCCAATGACAAAATCATCATTAATAACGCGTAAGGCACCAAAGCCCATGCGCTCAGGATTATGGTAATTAGCAAAGCTAAAGGTATGCCTGCTTTTAAGCCAGCCATGATTGGCATCGCCACGTGAGTCTGCTGCATGATAGATCGCTTTCATAACTTATCCTCAGTGTTTAATAAGCCAATTACCTATAACAGTAAAAAATGATTGTTAAAAATCACACCTAAACAAGTAACCAAAACGCATCTTAGCCATGTTTTTATTATAGAAGTTAGACAATGGGAGATAAACAAAGGTAAAAGCAAATAACTATTCTCTTTTTGAGAACAATAACATTCTATGTTGTATGAAAGTCTGACAGAGGAGTGGTTATGCCAATCATAGTTTATCTATTCATCAGACATTGAAATGATAACCAGTACTTGACGTAGGCACAAAGTAAGCTATTTTAGTGTCTACTTCTTACTTACAGTCCCTTTCTAAAGATATATCTGATGGAACGCACAGCTAAATTTAAGAGCATCATAAGCGTTGACTCGTTCTAGATAAAGCGTAATAATCAAAGTCGTCAGTTCTTACAGTCAGAACAATTATAAGGGGTTGATGATGGGTCAATTAGAAGATATGGCAATGTTCGTACGTATTGTTGAGGCAGGTAGTATCACTAAAGCAGCTGAGCAACTAAATACGGCCAAATCAGCTGTTAGTCGTCGCCTTAAAGAATTAGAAGCTCGTCTAGGGAGTCAATTGATCAACCGTACCACGCGTCATTCTAAACTAACACAAGCTGGTGAACAGTATTACCAGCAAGTGAATAATATATTAAGTAGCGTTGATGCTCTCAATGAGCATATCAGTGATGATCCTAAACGTATTGAAGGAACGCTAAAGATGACCGCACCTTTATCCTTCGGTATCATGCATCTAACTGATGTAATCGATGACTATGCCAATTTACACCCTAGTTTAAAGTTTGAGCTGGACTTTTCTGATCGACGTATTGATTTAATAGAAAAAGGATACGAGCTTGCCATTCGAATTGGGGAGTTACAAGATTCCAGTTACCAAGCGAAGCAGCTGGCTTTGATTCGATGTGTCGTCTGCGCAAGCCCTGACTACTTGAAAAGAAAAGGAGTACCTGAGACCTTAGAGGATCTAAAAGGGCACGATTTTCTGCAGTATAGTCTTGGACAAACCAGCAATATAGAACTGATAGATAAGGAGGGGGAAAAACATTACCATACCCTCAATGCCAAAATCAAAGCCACCAACGGTGAATTCTTAGTTGATTTGGCAGTAAAAGGTCACGGCATTACAGTAATGCCTACCTTTCTTGCTTACAAAAAACTCGCAAGTGGTGAGCTACAAACTATCCTAAAGCAATACCACCTACCAACATTAAGTGCTTATGCCGTTTACCCAAAAAATCGTTTTTTGTCACAGCGTTGTCGCTATTTAATCGACTTCATCGCTAAACGGTTTGGTGATAATCCATATTGGGATCAGTTCTAATAGACCCTAATTAAGCAGGTTTATTCTTACCAAGAATACACAGCCGCACTCAGTCTGAGAGAACGTCTACTGCTATAAAATAACGTCCCTAGCCCTCTTAGCATTTTACTCAGTGATAGCTGAGATTTCACCAATCAGCTTCTTAGTCTTATACCTTGCTTCTGCTAATGCCATCTTATCTTGTGCCACAACGGTCAACACACATGGCTTTCCAACATAGTCCGTTTTCACAAACAACATATTTCCAGAAGTGGCTTCAACAATAGTAATATTGCACTTACCTTGCTTCATTTGACTGGCAGATGAATCACTCAACGCTGATAATGTACTACTCATCGCAGCAAACTTATCGGATTGGTTACTTAATTCTTTGATCGAAAAGCAACTGATAGGGAAACCATCTGTGGTGCAAAGGCTAACTAATATGATTTCTCTATTGGCTTCACACAATGCTTTCATGTGCTTTAAGAGTTCTATTTTCGCTGGTGTTTTTTCGTTTTGTATAGTCATATCTAACATCAACCTTGATTATTCAGGGTATTAAATAATGATAATAGAGACACGGCGGACTCTTTATTCCTAGGGTCTGTATTGATCACTGGTGCAACTATACCGTGCTGCATCAGCATGACTCTTATTTCTTGTCCGAGCACTGCCACGCTTTGCTTATCAGCATCTTCGCAATGAGTAATACCAATGATACAAGTAGTCTGTTTTTTTGCTGGTGCAAAAAAATGTAGCAGTTTGTCTAAGTTGGCATAGTCAGGTGTCTCGCCATGCTTGATCAAGATAAGTAAGCCCCATAAGGAATGATTTACGAACTCCCACAAAAACGAAAAACGTTCTTGACCTGGAACCCCATAAATACCTAATGCCATATCATCAGATAAGGTTATTCTTCCATAATCAATACCGACTGTGGTGTACTCTTTACCAATATCAATACTAGACTTTGCTTCTGTCTCAAAAGGACTTATTTCACTTAAAGTCTTGACCATTTGAGTTTTTCCGGCGCCCACTTCACCAATGATAGCTAGCTTCTGATAATTCAATTTCTCACCTCATTCCTAAGAATTTTTTGATCGCACCGTAAAATTTGTTAGGCTTTTTTTCACTAACCTTTTGCTCATCTAATGGCTGTGCATCTGTCACATCCAGTATACCCGATAGCTCAAAGCCTACTATCATTTTTGTGACTTGATCAAGTGAGCCAAACTCCCCACTATTTACTAACGCGTCAAATGGATACGGTTTCTTAGTTAGTTTGACACACAAATCCATAATCAATTGAGGGTTACTCTCATGATTTAAATCAGGCCAAGCCAATAACTTAAGATTTCTGCCTTTATAATTCTTTTGGACAGCGGTGTCAGATTTTTTTATATCAAAGAAGGGTTGAATACGTTTTGTGTGCTGTTCATTAAAACTACTTAGAAGAGCGCTATTATTTTCAATAAAAGTATCAAAAAAAGCGCTTTGATCTACAAAGTCAAACACGCTGACGCCCCAAGTATTAAAGCTACGCTCTGTCACATTTTGATCAAGAAAAATCCAAATATCTTCATGTCTAGGATCAGATGCTATCTTGGCCATCAACTTGTCCACTTCAGCGTGAGGACCTTCAAGCACTTGAAGATACTGTCCTTCGCGGTAGGATATGATACCTGTGATTTTTGACTCTGGATTATGCTTACTAGAGACTCTAACAATGTCTGATAATCCAGTAGGCATACGAATACTGCGATCTTTAAGAGGCACCCTGCTGACATATGCAACACATTTCATTTTGCCACCATTTGATAGAACATCCAAAACTTCATTAAGATTTTATATATCGTTATAAAATCTTAATTCGTTATATACAGTACGTATATAACGAATTTGACCGTACTACTCAAATTTTTTAATACACTGAGTAATAAAGAGGATTCAACAAACCAACGACTGGCTTAATTGATCTTAGCTAAATTATACTTCTAATGTTTTTTCTACTGACTGTACTTTACGGCGCGCCAATGCAAGGTTAGCTTTTGATTTATCAAGTACTAGGTAGATAAACAAATCTTCATGGCTAGCTGTAGGACGGATGATGTGCAGCTGAGACTCTAGTGTAATCAACATATCTTCAATTTCACCTTTAATATCTAGTGACTTCATCGTTGCTACTTTTGCCTTTACTACCTGCGAGTTACCTGCCGCAGCCAGCTCTAAGTCAACACCACCGCCAATCATACCTAGTACCATGCCTGACATGTAGTCAACAATACAGGCACCCATAGCACCATCAAGATCCATTAATTCGTTCAAAGACTCATTGATATTTGACATACTTTATTCCTATCCATTTGTTTGTGTTTAGATGAGATAATTCTCTTTTGGGAACACTTATACAATTCAATAGTACTAAAATTTATTGAACTTATTCACTATCTAACCATTAGCATAACTTAAATGCATTTATTAATACTTAAGAAAATTATGATAATCTAATACGAATAATTAAATGTATTTTTTGGTACAGAAACTATAGCGTACTCTTACATAAAGCTAGATTCCCGTAGTGACAGTCATTATATTCTATATAATAACTAAGAGCACATTTGCACTTAACCACTCAAGGACAAATAACGACCACTGAGTAGGAAAAGTAACACCAATCAATAATGATTCTATTTTAGAGCGTAAAACTTATATTTTTGGCTTTGAATCTGATAAATATTCGAAACAATTTAATTAAAAGATACAATGTAGGATTTACGCATGAAAAATGCTAAATTCTCTTCGATAGGTATTTTTAATACAAATTATAGAAATGTAGTTGATTTAAAAATTTAATCTATAGAGATATAAAGATGATAAGTCATAACATCAACAAGAGTTGTAATGAAAATGATAAAAGCACCACCCAACTATTCATTGGATGATGCTACTGGAAAGTCGATAGTACAGAAGATCAGCATAAAATCGTCAAAAGTCAGGA
>NZ_QLKS01000010.1 GCF_003350005.1 Psychrobacter proteolyticus
TCCTGACTTTTGACGATTTTATGCTGATCTTCTGTACTATCGACTTTCCAGTAGCTAGAAATATATAAATGCGTCTTTGGTATCGTGCACTCAACTTTGAAGTATTGGCGCAGTGCACGCATACTATGAAATTCACACGCTGTCCATACAGCAGGTTGACCATCAAGCCAGTTCAAGGATTTAACACAGTCCAGTAAAGGGCTATCGTCTGCATTTGGATGCGCATTAATCACCCAATGTATCTCGACGTTCTCTGGTTTTTTGAGCGTCTGACGATCTGCCTCAGTCGTTACTTCAAGTACTGCGTAACCACGAGCCTCAGTAGGCAACTGGGCTAAGTTCACCGTAATCGCTGGTAGCGCAGTCATATCGCCGACTAATAAAAACCAATCTGCTTTATTGTTAATGAGTTTTTTTGGCCCTGGACCACCTATTAAAATTTGATCGCCGACTTGCGCATTTCGTGCCCATGCCGATGCAGGTCCTTCCGTCTCATGTAAAGCAAAATCAACATCTATTGCGTCTTCACGTTGCACGCTCACCGTATAAGTACGCATCAGTGGGCGGCTACCTGCATCTTGAGGGAATATCAGTTTGATATAAGCACTTTCTTGATCGATAGGAAAATCAACCATGCCAGCACCGCCAAGCGTGATGCGGCACATATTTGGCGTAATGTATCTAGTGCCAATAACTTCTAGTACTTTTGGAGTAGGTTTTGCCATATTGTGCGTTCCTTCTAACAACGGGTTAGCTTACTAATAGAACCAACCCGCTGCTTGTAGTATTTATTAAAAATTGGCTTTTAGGCTGACTGACATTTGACGTTCAGGTCCCATCCAGCAGTTATTGATGTCGTAACAAGCACCAACATAGGTCTTATCGAACAGATTGTTGATACTAGCACCCACAGCTAGCATAGGGTTTATCTGATAGCTGCCTCCGACATCTACCAGCGTCACACTGGGTAAGTCATCAGAGTTTTGCTTGTCAATCTGCATACCATCTTCATAGCGAACACCAGCATTGAGAGTGAGTTTGTCTGTAGCATAGTAGTCTGCCCATAGCGTGGCTTTGTGTTTGGCAGTTTGAGCAGGGGTATTACCGACTACATCAGGGTTGAACTCATCTTCTGTGATCTCAGCATCGGTGTAGCTGTAGCTTGCCGCGAGATCTACCCAGTCATTGAGCATGCGACTGCCTGATATCTCAAAGCCTTTTGATTCAATTTCACCGGTTTGAACTTTTTGTTGAGAATTAGCGGGGTTGGTTACTATGACATTTTTCTGTGTGATATCAAATACGGCAAGCGTCCCTTGAGTGGCACGGTCTGGAGACAGATATTTGAGACCTGCTTCTAGCTGATCAGCAGTGCTTGGTTCAAAAGGTTCATTAGTAATAAAGTTGCTACCAACAACGGGCTGAAAAGATTCTGAGTAGCTAGCAAACGGTGATAGACCATTGTCAAAGTTATAGATAGCAGCAAAACGACCACTAGTTTCCTTGGCATCGTTAATAATAGTTTTTTCGCCAGGTGTACCTAGATAGCTTGATCTTTGATCATTGGTACTTTTAAAATCGTCATGGCGTAGGCCTGCCACCACTGTCCAGTCTTGCCACCTCATTTCATCCTGAACATAAACCCCAAGTTGGCTTTGTTCAATATCATCTTTCTGATAATAGGTATCCAGTGGTAGCATGTCAGCACTAATTTGAGAAAAGCTAGGTTTAGATAGATCAATAGGTAAATCTTTGCTGTCTAGTGTATCTCGATAACTCACCGTGCTATCAGTTTCCTGGTATTCAATACCGAATAGTAAGTTATGTGAAGTATTAGCAGTATCGAATTGGTAAGCCAATTGGTTATCTGTGGTCCAGTTGTTCATACTTTCATCAGTAGTGTAGGCGCTACGCTTCAAAACCTTATCACTACCATCAATGAACCCTCTATTATACATATTGCGTTGCTGCGCCTCGGCATCGGTATAGCGCGTGATATGTTTAAAAGTTAACTGGTCGTTGATATCCCAGTTTACGGTGACGCTTGGCATAAATACTTCTTTACTAAATTTATTCCATTTATCGCCTGCATAGGCATCACTGTCGAGCTTGCCATAGCTTGCATTATAGACGGTGCCGACAGCAGGCAATGGGGTAGAAGGTACCATCTCTGGATCATCTTGATAAAACAGATTGGCAAGTACTGAGACATCATCAGTTGCCTGCCATTCAAGCGATGGATTAATCAGCAATCGCTCTTCTTCTGTGGTTTGCATTTGCCCGTCTTTTTGGCGTTTTAGCGCAACAAATCGATAATCCAAAGTGTCTGTGATAGGCCCCGTACTATCGACGGCCACTTCTTTTAGGTTTTGATTGCCAAGTCGTAGCTGCACTTCGTTTTCTTGAGTGCTCTTAGGGGCTTTGGCTATTTGGTTCACCATACCACCGGGTGCTGCATAGCCATAGAGGGAAGAGGCAGGACCTTTCACGACTTCTACCGCTTCAGTCGCATAGACATCGACTTGTGGCATCAGATTCCAAGCACCATCGTAGGGCAGTCTTAGTCCGTCATAAAAGTTTGAATAGGTTTTAAACCCGCGGATATTGTACTCATCAAAGACAGATACCGTACCGCGGCTCTCAGAGCTCACGCCTGGCTCATAACGTAGAGCAGCATTGACGCTATCTGCCTGACGCTTTTGCAAAAGGTCTTGATCGATTCTGGTATAGCTCATTGGCGCATCGTTTGGGTCCAATGCAGTCTTGGTGCCAGTACTACGATAGCCATCTGAGTAGACGGTGATAGCATCTAAGGTGGCTGATGGTGTAGCAGCCTCATCGTTTTCAGTATTGTTTGTCGTCTCTACAGCGTAAGCGGCGTGACTCATACCCATGATCAGGCCAATTTGTACTGCTGTGGTGAGATATTTTTTGCGAATGACGTTAGTGGTTAGCTGAGACCGCATCAGATTTCCTCTTGGACTAAAATGATTAAATATTATGTATAACAGTTGAAGTAAATTTATAGCGACGCCAATGATAACACTAATGATAATTATTATCATTAAAAAATTACAATGAGACGGTTTTGAGAAGGATTAGTGGGATTTAAGACAGGCTAGAGACAGAGTATTACGAATAGAGTCACGCAGACTTACTGTTTTGAACGATGGATTTTCTCATATTTTTCTCGTATGATGCAGCCGTAATATGAATACCGTTATTTGCAGTAGAATTTTTACATCGCTTTGTCGACGTCACTGTACAGCGTCATGCTAGTTCTTTGCGAGACCTTTTAAGATTGGTCTTGCAAGCAGATATATCACTATTATCGATAGGTTTACGTTGTTCATTGAGCAACCAAAGATTGTTTAAGGTCACATTTATGGACACACCCTCCAACCAACCCACCAATGACCATCGCTATTTTATGGTGTGGCGTTGGCATTTTTATGCAGGTATCTTTGTTGCTCCTTTTTTAGTTGTTTTGGCGATAACGGCGCTCGGTATGCTGTTTATGTCCAACACAGTAGGACGTGATAACGACCGCTTAACGGTTGTCGTGCCAGAGTCTACGGTTCAAGCACCTGTCTCTACTCAAGCAAAAAACGCGCTGAGCACCTTGCCTGATAGCACACTGATTAAATATATCGCCCCTCGTGATACCGATACGGTGGCTTTGTTTCAGATAAAATCAGACGACCAAAGCAATATGGTTGCAGTCAACCCCTATACAGCCGATATCGTCCAAAGTGTGCCTACCAGTAGCGGTCTTTATAGTACGTTCAATGATATTCACAGTGATTTGCTGATTGGTAAAGTTGGTGATTATTTGTTAGAAACGGCGGCATCATTGACTATTTTGATGATTTTGTCTGGTTGGTATCTGTGGTGGCAAAAACGTAAATCAGTCAAAGCTATGTTGATACCTAACGAGAGGGCAACCAATAAGAAGAAACGCTCTTTTATCCGTACGATTCATGCGACATTGGGCAGTTGGATATCTGTGCTGCTACTGTTTTTCTGTATATCAGGTATGGCATGGGCAGGTGTATGGGGCGAAAGAGTGGTGCAAGCATGGAGCCAGTTTCCTGCGGGTAAGTGGGGCGTTGCACCTGTCCCCGTATCGATTGATCACAGTCAACATGCTGCTATGCAAGAGTCTACACCAGCGCCGCATGTACATGGGGCGGCAGCGTCTGAAGCGCATACTGAAGAACCCACACATGGCAGTGCCCTAAACTCAAGCGACACCAAAGAAGTGCCTTGGGTGCTTGAGCTGACGCCAATGCCTGTGTCAGGCACGACCATGGGTAAAGAGGGTATCGCCGCTAATGTACCGATTATGATTGATATAGTGGATCGCTACGCTCGTGAAATCGGTTTCGTAGGGCGTTATCAATTGAACCTACCACAAGGTAGTACAGGCGTCTGGACCATTAGCCAAGATTCAATGAGCTATGATATGAAAAGTCCGACAGCAGATCGTACGGTACATATTGACCGCTATTCGGGTAATGTCTTAGCTGATATTCATTTTGACGATTATAATGCGTTTGGTATATTCATGGCGGCTGGTATCGGACTGCATATGGGCACGCTCGGATGGTGGAGCGTACTGGCTAATGTGCTGTTTTGCCTAGCAGTAATCACTATTTGTGTCAGTGGCTATATCATGTGGTGGCAGCGTCGCCCTCGTCATGAGAGTAATAGTGCGGGATTAAACCCACCAGCTCGCGGCTTAAATGTTTCCGTCTGGTGGCCGCTTGCCATTCCTTTATTAGTAGTGGCTATCATATTCCCGACTGCTATTATCGCGATTGTGGCTATCGCGCTATTAGACTTCTTGGTGATTTCTCGAGTTGGGTTTTTACAGAAATGGCTAAAATAAGCGAATGGTAAGATATCGTTGTCTTCGATATAGCAAAGGAGCGCCTTGTAGTAAGGCGCTCCTTTTTTTGCTTAAAAATTGCTGATTTTAAGAATGGATTATTTCAAAAAATGCTCAGATAACTGCTACTTAGCTTAAAATTGATCAAACGTTTTATGGGATTGAAATAGCTCGGTCCATGCTAGTAGTTAAAGCATTGCTTACTTAAGCATAGCAATGGCATCTTTACTGGCACGCTGTCGCTCTTCGGCATTTAGCTCAATGAGACGGCCTTCTTTCATCAGTAATAATCGATCAGCATGTTCAAAATAACCGTCATCATGACTAATAATAAACAGTGTCTTACCCATGGCTTTTAGCTCAGGGATGAGCGTTTGGTAAAACACGCGGCGAAAGGCAGGGTCTTGGTCGGCTGCCCACTCATCGAGCAGTAATATGTCCTTTTGTTCGGCGACAGCGATTAGCATGGCCAAGCGTTTTCTCTGACCTTGCGACAGCTTATCTGTAGAGAGTTTATGGTCAGACACACTTACTTTTTCTTGTAGATTGAGCTTATGCAGCCAGTCAGACACTAGGGCCGCATCAGGCTCATTGCCTTGAATTCCAATCAGCTGTTTAAATAGATGTTGGTCGCTAAAAATCGCAGAAAATAGCTGTCTAAAATCGGCATTGTTCTCTGAATTAACGCTTTGTCCATCGACTTGTACTGTTCCTGTGGTAGGGGTAAAGATACCAGTAATGATTTTGGCAAGAGTGGATTTACCGCTACCATTCGCACCGATTAAGAAAACCACGTCACCTCGGCGCAAGGTTAGATTGACTGACTTTAAGATATTATTGGCAGGGTTTTGGTTGTTATCACTGTTGTCGCTATTTTGAGCATTATCATTAACCCCTGTGTCTGGTGCATTACTATTATGACTACTACTACCTACATAGCGATACTCGATATTATTTAAAGTTATGGACTGCCAGTCCTGTGCAACAGTATCTGTCGCAAAGCTTGGCTGATATTCGGCCAATTCTAAAGACTGTATCTTTTCTAGCGCAACTTGAGCGGTCTGCAATGTTGGGTAAGCGCCAACCGCATGTAGGAGCGGCGACTGCATAAACAAAATCGTCAAAGAAAAAGTAGTAGCAACTCCCATCGGAATATCGAGATAATTGGCTACTGCAAACACGATACCAATCGATGCGAACATCATAATATTGGACCAGTTCACCGCTGATAAATGAAAAGTATCAGACTTGGTTACGGTCTTCTCGTACGATTTGGCATGAGCCAAAAAATCATCTGTATACAGTTTTTCTGCTCGATGTTGATTAAGTGCTAGCTCTTTGCGGCCTTCTATTATCGATTGATAATCCTGATATAACGCGTCATTAATCTCTCTCAACTCGGTCAAATGCGTGTAGACGTGCTTGACCAAGAGGGTGCTTATCCAAATCGTCATCACAATCCAAAACAGGACAATAAACAATAATGGCAACGACAGCCAGCCCAGATATAGCCCAACGCCAACAGATAAAATAATACCTTGTACCAGCTCTGGCATACGGACGAAAGCAACGGTAATCGATTGGATATCTGAGGATAAGCTGGCAAGTAAGCGTGCACTACCCAAATGGTCTATCTGAGGAACGGTGGTATCGATGATTTGTTTGACCAGTTTTGTTCTAAGCTCATAGACAAATCGATGTCCCAATCGCGTCAATGCATATTGCGACAAAAATGTCGTCACCAGCAGTAATAGTACCAGCAGTGAAAACTGCCCCAAGCTGAGCCAAGATAAAGTGTCAAATACTGGCTGACTGATAAAGGTGTGGTTGATATAGGCAATAATACCCACGCTGACAGCGGCATTGACCAAATTTAGCAAAATGACTTTGAGAAAAGGCAGACGATAATTCGCCCAAATCATATGGTATAAAGAAGCAGTCATGCGAGAGGACGCTGTGGTATGAGAGGACATAGTAACTCAGTAATAGAATAAATTTTTGATAGCATAAAAGGGAGTAGGTCGCGCCTAATCCCTTTTATAAAACCTAAGAAAGCCTACTAATAAATCTTAAAAATCGAACGTTGCCGATACTTTTAAGGCCGTTGGTTCACCTGCATTTAGATATCCTGCATCTGAATAACCGCCTACTGACTGCCAGTAGTCTTCACCTGTGACATTGGTCACCATGCCTTTTAGAGTAACGTCTTGTCCTGCCAACATAGTGCGATAGCGTGCACCCAAATCTAAGGTAGTATAACCATCAACCTTTAAGGTATTGGCATTATCCGAATAACGAGAGCCTGTGTGGATAATATCACCCGTCAATGTCAGTCCTTCAACGGCGGCTAAATCATACTCTAGGTTGACATTGCTCTGTAAGGTAGGCACACCAATCACTCGATTGCCATCTAATGCACTATCACCAGTGTCTTTTTGCTTAGCACTTAAGTAAGTAACACCAGCATTGAGGCGCATGTTTTCACTTGGGCTACCAAAGACAGTCAACTCCACACCTTGATGGCGATTTTCTCCAGCAGCAGTAAACGTATTTGAGTTGTTGATATAAGCACGCGGTTCATCAGTTCGGAAGACAGCGAGACTACTGCCAATCATACCATTGTCGTATTTCACACCCAGTTCAGTTTGCTCACTCACGTACGGATCTAGATTTTGACCACCATTAGTGACAGCGTCATTATCGTTAGTTAGAGGCGCTCTTTTTCCTGGAGCTAGACTTTCGATATAATTACCATACACAGACCAGTCCATTGTTGGCTGATAAACGATACCGACACTTGGTGTCCATGCGCTTTCATCATAACTACCAGTTTCTGCTTGTGTATTAGCATCATAGCTGGTGGTTTTGATATTTTGATGACGCACGCCTAAAGTGGTTTTTAGCTTATCGTCGAACAGTGATATGGTGTCTGCTAGCGCAAAGCTTTGAAACTGCTTTTTGTTGGTTAATTTTGGGTCATTTAAATTACCACCGAAGATTGCTGTGCTTGTAAAAGGGACCTCAGCGTAGTCGGTAGGGTGGTACAAATTGGTCGCGGGTTGATTACCAAAATCATACGCGAATGCACCTTTTTCTTCTTGGTCATAGAGATCAGCTGCTAGTACCCAATTATGAGCCACTTCACCCGTTTGCCATTTACCACGCAGACCGAGCTCGGCACTTTGTACCAAATCTTTTCTGGAATTATCAAAGCGATAAATCGTGCCCGCACCATCAACGTTGTTGACGGTTAAATTGGCTAGTGAGTTTTCTTCCTCGCCACTTCGCACACCGTAAGCACCATAAGCGGTAATGTTATCAGTAAAATCATATTCTCCTCGAATGGTACCAAAGACATCCTCTTCATCGGAGTAGGTCCAAGGCTGCGCCCAATTTTTTGAGCCGTCTGGAGCATTTGGTACACTAGACACCCCACCAAGATTGACACTAGGACGAGTCTCTGACAGCTTATTGTCTTGCCAGCCTAAATCTGCTGATAGGCGATACTGATCCCCTCTATAGTCCAAACCAAGGGCAGCCAAACCCAAGGTCGACGACTCATCATCGATAGCACTGTCACCATCTTGATAAGCAGCATTAAAACGAACACCAATAGCATCATCGCTACCAAAGCGATCACTGACATCTACCGCGACCTTACCTTGGTCACCTTGACCATAACCAAGTGTCACTTCACGTAGTGGCTCATTACCAGCACGTTTCGGTAGCAAATTGATTGTACCACCTGCGTTACCGCCACTGGGTGCTGCACCATTCAACATTGCTGAGGCACCGCGCTGAACCTCGACGCGCTCGAACAATTCAGTTGCAATGTACTGTCTTGGTAAGATGCCGTATAGACCGTTGTACATGGTGTCATCTGATGTGGTGATAAAGCCACGCATGAAGTAGGCTTCTTGAAAGTTACCAAAACCTCTTGCTACACGAACAGTAGGATCCTTTTTGAGTAGATCGCCTACACTTTGCGCTTGCTGATTGGCGATATATTCATTGGTGTATGAGGTGGTAGAGAACGGCGTATCCATGATGTCTTGGTTACCCAAGATTCCGACGCGGCTGCCAGTCGCAACTTGGCCACCTTCATAGGCGCTTGGTAGTCCATCTGCTGAAGCATCAGCGCTACTGGTTACGACGATAGTATCAAGTACCACGTTAGGAGTGGTTTGAGCATCTACATCATCTACTTGTGCCCATGCCGATTGACTCGTTGCTAATACGATGACAGAAGTAGATAGACAGGTTGAGTATAGTGTCTTTAGAGAGAGTGATTTCGTCGATACCAATCGCGAGGGTATAGATGCTAATCGTAGAGAAGAACCAGATACATTCGAAAGATTAAATAACGCAGCAGATAAGCGAGATAGTTGCATGAATATTTCCAGCATGTAAGTTAAATGCTTATTATAATGATAATAATTTTCATTATCAATATTATTGCGGAACTAATGCTAAATATATTTTCAGGTTAAAATTTTAAATGTATTATTTATATTGCCAATAGTGGTCTTGCCTGCTCAATTTCTTGTTTTTAAATGTAATTTTGATCATCTATGAATGTCAGATAGATTATTCACTACTTTAAATTTCAATTTCTTAGTTTCCTAAGCTCCTCTTAAGGTTCGTTTGTTGTAATAGCGGTAGAGCAGACGATGTGATGGCGAGTCTACTAGCGGTAGCTTGCCTAGATTCGATGTTTAGCAATCATGTCGTCAAAAACAAACGAACCATTAAAGGAGTGACGGTCATGACCCAGAACAGCACAATCAATCCGATGCACGAGCCTGATATATCATTATCAAATGCTCCTAAAACTCGACAAGTACGAGTTTGGGATATTTTGGTCAGAGTAACTCACTGGACAGTGGCGGCTGGTATCACTGCCAATTTGCTGTTTACCGAAGAAGGCAGTGAGCTGCATCAATATGTCGGTTATACCGTGGTAGGGTTAGTGGTTGTCCGTCTACTTTGGGGATTTGTGGGCACGCGTTATGCACGCTTCAGTGACTTTTTCCCCACGCCGGCTCGTATTAAGCACCATTTATCTGATTTAAGCATTCGCCGTACAGATGAGCAGCATTTGGGTCATAATCCACTGGCTGCTATTATGATGTTTGCGTTATGGACGGTGATTATAGGATTGGGTATCAGTGGTTATCTGATGGAAGCCAAAATTTTCGGCAGTAAAGATATCCTTGAAGAAATCCATGGAATACTGGCCAATAGTTTATACTTGCTGGTGCCGTTGCATATTATCTCTGCGATTGCCATGAGCTATTGGGAAAGGCAAAACCTGATTAAGTCGATGATAACGGGTAATAAAACGGTGACGACGCGTCGCCCACAATAAAAAAAGACAGTAGAAGACATAACGTAATAGGACAATCATGGCACGCATACTATTAATAGAAGACGATAGCAATATCGCTGAAGGTCTTGTTGTTGGACTCAAAAGCCACGGTATGATGGTCGATTGGTTTAGTGATGCCAAACAGGGTGAGATGGCACTGCAAGAGGATATGTTTGACGCGGTGCTACTTGATTTGACCTTGCCAAGAGGGGATGGCATGACGGTGCTACAAAATTGGCGCTACAAACAGCTAGACACGCCAGTATTGATCATTACCGCTCGTGACGCGATTGCCAACCGTGTGGCTGGACTCAATGCGGGCGCCGATGATTATCTGGTCAAGCCATTTGCACTAGACGAAGTGGTTGCTCGTCTGCAAGCATTGATACGGCGCAGTCAAGGACGTAGCCAGCCTGAGATTCGTTATGGTGACGTCGCTTATTGGCCGCACAATCATCAGGTTTCTTATCAAGGCCAAGTCGTAGAGCTGACCATCAAAGAAGTGGCGATACTAGAGCAAATGCTGACCCATCCCAAACAGATTCACAGCCGCGCAAGCTTAGAGGACAAGCTCTATGGCTGGCAACAGGATATTGAGAGTAATGCCATAGAAGTGCATGTCCATCATTTACGCAAAAAGTTGGGCAATGATTTTATTTTAACCAAACGCGGCATCGGCTACTATCTCAACCCAGTACATAATCATTAATATATTTATATTCAATTTGGCTTTCAATATACGAACCATATATGAGCAACATGTGAGCTTATGAAAAGTATCCAGCAGCGACTGTTCATCTCCTTACTCATTGGTCTGCCTTTGCTGTGGCTTATTACGTCGAGTTTTATTGCTTGGCGGTTGTGGCACGAAATCAATGAGATGAATGACACACAAATCACCCAAGTGGTTCGTTACTTGATGGGCATCTCTGCTGATAACGATGAGCAAAGTGACCGCGAAAATAATAACGAGACAGAGCACAATGGAAAACCTGTCGCCAAAATATATAATTTAAACAGTAAGGCGCTGTCAGGTGATCTGGGTGATGCAGAAGACGACTACATGGGTTTTGCTATTTGGGATAAAGAGGGACATTTATTAGCGGCTGACGAGAACGGACAGTCGTTTTCTTTTTTGCCCAATCAGCGCGGTTTTGTAGAAGAGGACAACGCTATTTATCAGCGTCTAAACCCGTTTAGTAAACGCTGGCGGTTGTTTTATGCGCATGAGGACTATCGTAGCGATGATATGAGTGAGGAGCGTGTGATTGCTATTGGTCAAAGCCTTGCCTCTCGTAGAGAAATGATTGTTGAAGCGATGTCTGTACAAGTACTTCCGATGTTAATTGGGCTGCTTTCCTTAATGATCTTGACTATTGGATTGATACGACACGGACTGATGCCATTAAGTCAAATTAGCTCTGAGGTAGAACAGCGCAAGCCGCAAGACGATCGTCCGATCACAGCAGACGTCCCACAAGAGATTCAGCCTTTGGTGACCGCTCTAAACGTATTGTTTGTTAAAGTGGCAGACACTCTAGCACGGGAGCAGCGCTTTACCGCTGATGCGTCTCATGAGCTGCGTAGCCCACTGGCTGCGCTCAAATTACAAGCCGATCTTTTGCAGCAGCAGCTATTACAACTGTCTGGTATAGAAAACGACAGCCAACTGTTTTATCACACGCAAAAAATCAGCGAGGGTATCGAGCGTGCCACCCATTTGGTTGATCAGTTATTGGTATTAGCCAAAATAGAGCCGCAACAACAATTGCCTCCTGAGCAATTAGAACGCCCAGACTGGCTGATGCTCACCGATACTGTGCTGAGTGATGTCAACCGCTTAGCTCGTGAAAAGCACATCCAATTAAGACGCACTGTACACTGTGACAATCCTGCCGATATTTTACCCATTCCTATCAATCCAGTGTTGTTTAAACTATTAATCCGCAACCTATTAGACAATGCCATTCGTTATTGCCCAGAGGGCTGCCAGATTGAACTGCAGTTGGATATTGATAGCATCAAAGTGGTGGATAATGGCTTGGGCGTAGACCCAGAGCAGCTAGCGCGGCTGAGTGAGCGTTTCTATCGTCCAGCCGGTCAAACCCAAACAGGTAGTGGGCTAGGACTGTCAATCGCCAATCGAATCGCTGACCTACACAACCTTACCTTAGCATTTGCCAACCGCCCTCAACCAGAAACAGGCTTCATCGTAACGGTAAGCAGTAAGAATGCACTCTCAAAACCGTTATAAGACATAAAGCATACTGTCTTAAGCTGTATCAGCTACACTAGGGCATACCCAGTCGCGTCTCTACTTTTCGAGGATTTTATGCATCATTCTATTCATGACGAAGCACATTTGAGCAATCGCAATCATTGGTTGAGGGCAGCAGTGCTGGGGGCGAACGACGGGTTGATTTCGACCGCCAGTCTATTGGTTGGGGTAGCGACTGCCAGTACAAATAGTCAGACATTGCTGCTGACAGGTATGGCGGCGCTGACCGCAGGTGCATTGTCAATGGCGGCTGGTGAGTATATCTCGGTCTCATCACAGGCGGATACCGAAAAGGCGGATCTCAATAAAGAGCGACATGAGCTGAGGCATAATGCTGATCGTGAGCTGCTTGAGCTCACCAAAATTTATGAGGCGCGGGGACTTGAGCATGATTTGGCGCATCAAGTCGCCGTGAGCTTGACCGAGCACAATGCTCTGGAGGCGCATGCTCGTGATGAGATTGGCCTGACAGATCTTAGTGAAGCAAAGCCCATTCATGCGTCAGTGGCTTCGGTACTATCATTTGTAGCAGGGGCGATACTACCCATTATTGGGATATTACTGTTACCAGCGGAAACACTGGTGTGGTCGCTCGCGGCTTTGACGATAGTGGGCTTGATGCTACTTGGCATTGTCTCGGCTAGACTTGGCGGTGCGCCTGTGATTCCTGCGACTACCAGAGTCGTGGTTTGGGGCGTGCTTGCCATGGTGGCAACCTCGTTAATTGGTCGCTTATTTGGCGTGGCAGTTTAAATGCACATTCACTCATTCTAAGATTGCCTAACTGATTATCATGATTTTCTAGCATACTGTTTGATGGTGGGCAGGTCTTTGACAATGGCGTTGCCAACGATGTTGGGAAACAATCGATTGAGCCATGCAAAAAAACGCTCGGGAAACCCCAAATGCTGTTGTGCTTGATTGGTTGATATAAAGTTAATTAATGCTTTTGCGACGGTCTCAGGTGAGTCCATTTTTACTTTTAATGCCTCATTCATGGCGACGACGGCATCTTTATTCATAGTGGTCTTGGTGGCTCTGGGTGCAAAATAGCGAAACGTCACTGAGGTGTCGGCATACTCGCGGCCTAACGCTTCACTTGCGCCGCGTAAGGCAAACTTGCTCGCGCTATAAGCACTAAAACCTGGGTAGCCAATACTGCCAAAGGTTGAGCCAACACTGATAATTTGGCTCGGGCTATGCTGCGCTATCAAGATAGGTAGCAGTCTTTTTATGAGCTGTAGTGGATACGCCACATTGACGAGCATCATCTGTTCGATCGTGTCATCACTTTGATCCGTGAGCAAAGCAAAGTCATTGATACCTGCGTTGAGTATGACCGTATCAATGACGTTTCCATGGCCTTGTGTCATTTCACCCAGTCCCTCTACCAGTAGCGTTTGTGACGCCTGCGAGCTTAAGTCACACGTATGAGACAGCAGCGGGACATCAGGATAGTCTTTGGTCAACTCATCTACCAAATGAGTCAAGGTCTGGTTGTTACGCCCGACCAAAATGACAGGCTGATTATTGGCACATAATTGCCGTGCGATCTCCTGCCCGATACCACCCGTGGCACCGATTAGCATGGTGTAATTGAGGGTAGCCTGTGTTAGGTCTGATTGGCCGTTAGGTGGTGTCATGATATCGCATCCTTGTTGAACATTGATTGTTAGAGCACGGACTATTGAAGCGCGGATTGTGGTGAGATGTGCTGTTGCTAATCGTTTGAGTGATTCATGCCGTGTCTAATGCCAAGCCCCATCGCAATATACAGCTTACGCTCTGTTAAAGGTACGTCAATTTGTCGACGACCATGCATGATGCGTTTGTTATCTAGGATCACCACATCGCCATTTTGCCACGCAATGTCTTGAGTGTATTTTTCACAAATCTGTGTCAGCTCATCTAGGAGCGCATCATCAACGTGTTGACTATTTGCTAGGGTGAACTCAGGTTTTTCATAATTAAATGAGGGCCCGAGTAAGGTATTGGCAAAGGCCAGTTGTCCGCTTACGTTGTCCTCTCGGATGGTAGGTATCTGTAACACGTACCGAACGCCGCCATCCGGCTGAGACTCTACATGATGCGTTAACGTCTTACTCGTTGTCGCAGTGATAAATGTCTCTAAATCATCCAAGCTTATTTGATCGGCGTCTGCTCTGCCGGTCGCAGTAGCCACATAATTTTGCCAAATTGTTTGAGGCAAATAGCGACTGATACGCATCGGCTGACTAAAGGTAGCTTTTAGCTCGGGTGATAGCGCTTGATACACGGCATGCCCATCACATATCGTTGTTTGTGAGCCTTTTTTGGCGCTCAATTCACTAAAAAAAGCAATGACGTCAGGCGGCATCGGCGTATTGCCATTTTCGATATGCAGCCCAATAGCATGCGTACCTGCATCCACTTTTTGGGCTTCAGAGGTGATATTTTGGCGGGCAGGGTCATAGGTTAGCGTTTGACATAGCTGACTCATCAACTGGCTAAACGTCTCTACATCGTATTGATAACCTCGAAGTAACGTCCAACCATGGGTTTTTAAGTCCGTTAAAATATCAGCGGTTCTAGGCAAGGATACGCTAGTAGACGCTTGAGCGGGTAGTATCTCAGGAGTATGAAGTTCGATAACGTCACTTTTTATCAAGTTGCTTTGTATCAGGTCGTTTTCTATCAAATCATTTGGCATAAGAGTGGTTTGCATAATACTGTCCTATAACAATAAGTGGTAAAAATTCATGCGGGCTAACGGCTAGCTTTGGTCTATTTAGCTTTGATCTATCTATGTATTATCTAAGCAGTCAACGGCATCTTTCTTACTACGTTTTATTAAAAACTTAATAACAGAGTCCGTTGTGGTGCTGGTAAAAGTGTCCGTTATAAGCCGAGTGCCGATTGATAAGCGGTAAAAATGTGCGCTCGTCGCAGCTTACCGTTATCGGTTAATAATTCATTGTCAGTGCTAAAAGGTTGCTCGGCGAGATGCCACTGTTTGATACGAGCATAGTCAGGCAAAGTCTGGTTGACGACATATATCGCCTGCTCAATCGCAGATTGTGGGTCACTGTTTGCTGCGGTCATAATAGGATTGGCAACTATCACCGCAGATAAATGAGGCTCACCATCTCCGAGTACCGCTACCTGATAAATAATGGGCTGCGTTGAGAGCTGCGCTTCTACCCATTCAGGCGAAATGTTGCGTCCAAAACTACTGATGAGCACGTTTTTGCGTCGACCCGTGATGTATAAATAGCCGTCATCATCTAAATGACCAATATCCCCTGTGGCAATGATGCCATTGTCATCTTTGCTATTTTCATGGTTTAAGTAGCCTTGCATCGCATTGCCTTTGACCATCACTTCGCCAGTTGCTGCGATGCTGACCAATGCATGAGGCATAGGTTTACCCACACTGCCTTCACGCTTAGCCTTTGGCGTATTGAGACTGACTACCGATCCGCATTCTGACAAGCCATAACCTTCATAGATAGGTAAGCTTAGGGCATTGGCGTCTTGTAATAACTGAGGAGAGACTTTGCCGCCACCGACTGCCATAAACTTTAACGATGGCAAAGCAGCATTGGCGCTGGATTTAGTTTTCCCATTGGCCGCTATATATTCGCAAATGGCTTTTAGCATTTGTGGTAATAAAATAACGCTGGCGATATCATGTGTTTGTACCGTTGTGCCCAGTCGTTTGGCGTCAAATGCTTGATTGGATAACAAACCAAACTGATCAATTTGCCCTGTTACCAACGTACGGCCCATGTATAGGCTCACGTAGACGCCTGCCACGTTTTCTAATAAAGTGGCAAAAGGCAGCACGCTTAAATGACTAAAATTACTGGTGGTATCACTAGCTTCTGAAGTGTTAGCAGCGTCATCTGTCAAGGTGTCAGCGAGTGCCTCTGATAAAGACTCAACAATACGCATCAAGGTATCTTGACCCAAACACACCCCTTTTGGCATGCCAGTACTGCCTGAGGTGTAAGTCACTTTGCAAAAGTCGCTGGCAGTAGAGGAATTTTTAGAGGTAAGGTTAGGGTCAATGATAGTGTCAGCAAGTCGATAGAACCTGCCTTTAATATGAGTCGCCTGCTCAGACTTGATGGATTTTGTCTCTGGTGTATCAGCAATTACCCAGTTCTCCATATTGTCTATTATTGGCAGTGTCAAACCCGACCCAACATATACCGTCTCTATCTGCGCATCTTGTAGTAAGTGCGCAATTTGCGAGGCACTAAAAAATAAGGGTATTGGCACAACGACCGCGCCGACAGTGCTTAATGCTAAGTCGAGTATGACCCAATCTATATCATTATGAGCATATAAGGCCACACGCTTGCCTTGCCATGTCTCTACTGTCTCATGGAGCATAGACAACGTGCGTTGAAGCTGGCCATAAGTCAGACTGATCGTTTTGTTATTGTCTATTGTCTGTATTGCCACCTTCATGGGTGACTGGCGGGCATGCTCACATATCGCGGTATAAATGGGTGTCATATTATTCTCACTGTCTTGTGATGGTGCAGTGTTATTGGTTGATACTAGGGCGTGTCCCTAATTCAAACGTTTATCACTAAATGGGCTGAAAATGGATAAATCTTTAACAAACGGCGTCAAATAGCTGGTCAATATCTCGATATTATCTGCACTCTTTTCCTTGTTTGCCTGCGATTTATCTCATTTTTATCACCATTTTTAAAATAGGGACACGCCCTAGGCTAATGAATGAGTATTAAACGGCTATCTTATTTAGCGTCAAACGAGTGGCAGCATTCATTTCTAACGTTTCGGTATAGCGATAATGTGGGGCGCATACCCGCTTAGCATCTGCCACATTGATGGCAACCACCAAGGGATTGTGCTGATAGTAATGGCCCCATGATGATACTTGCTCAGGATCTTCTAGCGCTTCTGCAGTGGCTTTAGCAATGACATGGCTGCGAATGCCCATATGTGCCAATATGTGTCGCACAGCATCGGTGCCAGTACACACGACCCAGTCTGCTTTGGTTTGGTATTCATGAGTCGTAGGATTCAGGATAGGGGTGGATAAATAAAACACCAAAAATGCTATCATAAGCCGTGCGCTACCAGCACAACCTGATGCCAAGTTGCCAATCTCAAAAATGCGCTGACGACTGACTGGCTCGCCTGCTACTTTGCTGATCTCGTTTTGTATCGGAGTATTTAAATACTGCTCTAAAAATATCTTATCTTCATAGATAGGCTTTAGACCGATAGCAACGCTCGTGCCTTTAAACGCTGGCAAGGTATTATCATCAGTGGATAACCAATCGCCATAGGATGGCATATCGGCAAAACCTGAAAACAAAATGGGCATAAAGTAGCTTAATCGGGCGTGATGGATGTACTCATAGATACGTTTGATGAACGCTTGGGCATCTTGATTTTGAGCATATGCAGCAGGTGATGTCGCTATCGGCATTTGCGTGCTGGCACGAATATAAAGGGATGAGGGTATGCCCTGCACCTCCAATATGGACATTGGCTTAACCGCCTCAATATAAAAGGTCGTCTTTAGAACATTCTGTAAGGTATGAGTGCTATCAATAGATAATGACATCAGCTGTCTCCAAATGGTTAAAAGCTTTTAGCACGATTAACATCATGAAAGCATCATAAAGGAGCAACCTTAACTGAACCTTAAGATAGTATCGTCTCTAACAACTGGTATAGTTAGAAACGAGTATCTAGCCCAGTATTTAACCTCTAACATTAATATGCAGTAATCACGGACATGATTAGTCCTAAAGCCAATCGCCTCTATTAATTTGGGGTATAAGATGGGTCGGTGGTTTGAGAGAGTTTAGACGTAGAAAGTGATTTTTATTCAATAGTTAAACGAGGTACTAGGTGCTACTAAATCCATCAACACGCTTTAGATACCTAGGTCTTGCGTTAGCGATATTTTATCTACTCTACAACTTGACGACTTTTTATAGTGTCTCCCTGTATAAACTTTAGCCATCGAAAGTTCATAACCTAGCCACGCCGTTCGATAGCATAATTCCTTTCATTCCCGCTATGATTGTTCCTTACAGCTGGTCGTTGGTTTTATTTGTGGTGAGCTTTTTTTTAGTGCGTACGTCTACGCAATTATCTCTATTGACCTATCGGCTAATTTTAGCGACTGTTTTTGCCTGTTTAATCTTCTATTTTTATCCGGCTCGGTTCTCATTTCATCGGCTGATAACTGATGACTGGACGCAATTCGGCTATCAGTTTTTGCAGTTGGTGGACAAGCCATTTAATCAGCTACCATCTTTGCATGTCAGCTATGCCATCTTGCTTGGCGTATCTTTATGGGATGTTGCAGAGTCCAAAAAACGATGGGGTTCAATGCTTTATCGGTTATTACTGTTGGGCATATGTTCATCGATTGCTCTTTCAACGGTGTTGACGTATCAGCATCATTTGTTAGATATGTTCGGCGGGATAGTGTTGGCAGTTTCGGTACTTATACTCTCAAATTGAATTCGCAATGCACTAGTGATTAAACATCTGGCAATAGGCGGTATAGGGTTTCTGTTGATAGCAATTGCAGGGTTTTACCCTGCTAATATGAGTATGATAGCGGCTGAAATGATAGAAACTTTCGCTATTATCATCGCTCTATACTGGTTGATCAGTTTTGTGATGTTAGCTTGTGCTTATCAGCCAGCCAGACCAATGCAAGATACACGCTGGTTTCAAAAGTCCAGTAGCGGACGACTTACCGCATATACTTGGATGAAGTTTGCTCCCATCATTATTATTTATAATGTTATGTCATTTTTGGGACAGTGGTATTTTAAAGTTTTTTCGAAAGGTAAAAAATATCCACTCACACCATATGCTATTAGTGACAGTGTCAGCGTTGTGGCCTCACCTCGATTGACACAAACAGGTATCGATACCCATTTAACGAATTGGGTATGCTCGCCAGAAAAAAATAAGCCTTTAGTTCGCTATCAGATTATCGTTGTTGATTTAGCTGCTGAAATATCTAGCTATGTTGATAAACTTGAAATGACCACTAAAGACACCGCGTCTGCGCCTGTTCATTATTTGTATTTGTCCTTATTGGACTTACAACCATTAAATGACGTACTGCTCAAGGATTACATTGACTTATTTGAGCGAATTGACGCTTTGATACGATTAGCTGAGACACGGGCGTTCGTCACCAATAATAAAGATAAAGTAGAGGGCAGTCTTATCACGCTTATCAATTTCCATTGCGTAGTGGGGCTGTCACGTAGCATCGGCGTGCAGGTTTTATATTTGCTATATTGTGGTACGCTAATCCGCTATAACTATCAATCGTGGCTTGAGCAGCATTATCCGCACGCGCATCTCAAAGGTGCCTATCTGCCGCAGTCGTTGGTAGAAGCTATGGCCAATTATAAATCGATAGAGTATTCAAAAACTCCTTTATGAACATCGATACCAAGGGGGGTTCAGCCCACTGGCTCTTGCTGATTTACCTACTATTTAACTCCTATTCAATTATGGAAAATAACTATGACTTCACCGCTTCATCGCTTGTATTCTTTTCGTCGCTGTCCCTATGCCATGCGCGCTCGTCTTGGCATCCTATTTGCTGAGCTATCCGTGGAGCTGCGGGAGATTACGCTGAAGAATAAACCTGAGCAAATGCTAGCGATTAGTCCAAAAGGTACGGTGCCAGTTTTACAGTTGGTGGATGGAACCGTCATTGAAGAAAGTGTCGAGATAATAGTGTGGGCACTTAAGCAGAAAGATCCTCAAGGACTGCTAGATGAAAAGGTTTTATCTGAGGCTAATGCACTGATAGCACAAAACGACAATGAGTTTAAGCAGTGGCTCGATCGCTACAAATATGCCGATCGTCACCCTGAGATGACTCAAATAGAATATCGGCAACAGGGTGAAGTTTTTTTGCAGGATTTAGAAGCGTTATTGACTGAGAATACGTATCTACTAGGCAATCGCGTGACTATCGCCGATATCGGTATCATGCCTTTTGTTCGTCAGTTTGCGCATGTCGATCGTGAGGTATTTTATAGTTTGCCTTATCCTAAATTGCAGCAGTGGCTACAAAAATGGCTTGACCATCCGTTATTTTTACAAGTTATGACTAAGTTTCAGCCATGGCAGGAAGGTGATAGTAGGGTTGTCTTTCCCTGTTAAGTGGTATTATTTAAAACTGTAGTTAACACCAATTAAAGCACTATAGTCTCAGTAAAGTTAGAACTCTGTATAATGTATAAGAATTATACAGAGTTCTAATGCATTATTTTTGGTACCTAAATTAGTCTAATGTGCTAAACCTTACAAGCCGCGCTCGCTTCTTTGGCTTTTTCATAGACAGATTGCGG
>NZ_QLKS01000011.1 GCF_003350005.1 Psychrobacter proteolyticus
AAGCGAGAAAACAGTAAATGAAGCGAGAAAACAGTAAATGAAGCGAGAAAACAGTAAATGAAGCGAGAAAACAGTCCTAAAAAAATATTGTTTTAAGGGCTTTTTATAATTATTTTACTGCACTAAGTGCTTCTCACCACTCTAAGCAGTGACGTACTGCTCGTTCAATCCAGCAAGAAAATCATTAATCTTCTCTTTGATGCTTTTTTGCATAACGTATAGCTCAGAAATGGAACAATCATTTAACTTATTTCTCTCATCCATGACTTCAAACAATTTAGCTCTGACGACTTGTTCATGAGTTTTATCGTTAATTAAAATCAGGTTAAGCTTTACAATAACGTCAGCGTAGGCATCTTGGGTGGCTTCAAATTGCGTCAATAGATTACTGGTGATTCGTCCTTGTTGTTCTCGCATACTCATAAATTGCTCCTTTTTTCACTAGGAAAATGTCCCTTTATGGATTGTTATGCCATTGCCATCAAAGAAATGATAAAGGTACTAACAGCTTGTTCTATATATTCATTCAGGCGTAGAGCGCAAGTCTTCAAGGAATTTATCAATACTTGGCCTAATTTCTAAGCACATTTTACCAAGCTCACCTGCACTAAATTGACTTAGCGTTGCTTCCTGCTGTGTCAGTTCAATCATTTTCACCATGACAGTCTCTTCATGGGTATCATCTTTTATCAAGAAAGTGTTTAAACGCCCAATTTGATCATTGTAGGCTTCTTGGGTGGCTTCAAGTTGAAGGCTCTTATTACTGGCTACTGATACACCGACCATACTCATAACGGTTCCTATCTTCTATTAAGGATTGATTTGTTGTTCAATTTCATTTTTGCTCTTTCTATAGCAGCATCCAGGTCATCCATCGTTGGATCTACATCATTCTTTTGAGTCAAATCATTATCTTTTAAGTCAACAAAAGTTTTTTCTAAAGCTTCCTGCTTAATCTCAACCTGACCAATAGAACTATCTGTAGCGACAGATAACTGCTTTGATTCTTTTCTATAACGGTAAAGATAATTGGTTAGTGTGCCGGTCGTTAGAACGAGATCATAACGCTCGGCTAATATCTCAACCACGCCTTCATAGGTATATGAAACAGCTAGCTCTTCGATCACCTCATAAAGATCACGAAACTTGGAAAACTTTGTTCTCTTAGCCATAAATTCCTATCTCCATCTATTCTTGAAGCCAATTTATCTCAATTGTAAAAACGCTCATAATTTGCTCATATCTAACTAACGATTTGCTACTCTTTTGCTAACGATTTGCTAACTTTTAATCAATCATACAGTAATTGCTCATAATTTGCTCATATCTAACTAACGATTTGCTACCCTTTTGCTAACGATTTACTAACGTAACGCTCTTATAAGCCTTTTTAGCTAAAAAGGCTTATCACAGGTAGAAAATAACCGATTTTTCTACCTGCTTTTTGGTCATTAAATTATCCAATTTAATGACTACACCATACGCACCCTAAAGGGATGAAAAAAAGCGTTTTAAATCAGAAACCTACCTGATTTAAAACGCTTTTTTGTGCATGCAATTTGCAAACAAAAATTATTCAAGTATCTGATTTATATGGTATATTACTGTCTACAATATGTAAACAAGGATAATCATGAGCACTCCTACTGTATCATTCCGATTAAAGCCAGAAGTCTATTTAAAACTTGAAGCAATAGCAGCAGAGGCAGGACAATCTCCTGGTGGCTACTTAAAGAAAAAATTGGAATCAGATACCAATAACTTTCTTGAAGATCTTCAATTTATGAAAGGGGATATTAGTGAAATTCTGCACTTATTGCAGTCAGACGACGAAGGATCAAAGGCGGTAGAGAACACATCAAATCGGAATGATATGGTCAAGGCTTTGATGCCGATAGTGCTAGAATCGTTGTTGATATTAAGAGAGGTGGCAGCACCTAACAAAGTTGGCAATGCTCAAAGATTGGTCGATAAAGCAGGAATAAAAGCATACAATAGTTTGGATTAATAACTAAATATAGATTGCCCTTGTCTCAGCTGAGACAAGGGCTTTTTTTAATACGTAATTTATTGATCAGAGATTAATCTTTAGTGGTGTACTAATAAAAATTGCTGAAGATTCTAACTGTCTTTTATAAGTTTTAGTTGGTATAAATAAGTAAGTTCTTGTATAAGCCTTATTCAGCGTTTAACAGGGCTCAAGAGAAATTTAGTTAGCATATTACCAGATGATAATTAGAACCTTATAAGAAGCTAAATAGGAAGGTTTTATCTATATATCGTTAGAGGTCATATCTTTATCATTCAAATAAGCTGAATTTGCTCATATTTAATTGTTGGCTAAATTTCCTAATTTTTTCTTTTTAATTATTAACAACTAAAAGGTTTTTAATGTTTTTAAATTCTTTTAAAAGCTTTTACGTCTCCGGGAAGCCTTGATATTCAAAGATTTCAGGTTCTATAAAGCAACGTTTTACGACCTATAAAGCAACGTTTTACGACCTATAAAGCAACTAATTATAATAAAAGTTGCTTTAACAACTCTAAGATAATATAGTTGCTTAAATTAAGTTGGAAGATAGAAATGTCTAAACAGTTAGTTACTAAGGATAATTCTTTAATTGGCGCGAGTTATAGCCTAGGGGTAGTTGAGCAACGCTTAATATTTTTAGCTATTATTGAGGCAAGGGAACAAAAAACATTAATAGAGGCGGGAGGATTGTTGCGAATTTATGCGCAAAGCTATGCCAAACAATTCAATGTAGAAAAACATACATCTTATGAAGCTATGAAAAGGGCAGTAGAAGGATTGTATGAGGCAGGTTTTGCCTATAGTAAGATTGATGAGCGCTCAGGAAAGATAGGGCGTTATAAAAGTCGCTGGGTGGATAAGATCGGCTATATTGATGATTTGGGTTGTGTGGAGTTGGTGTTTGCAAGCGATGTAATTCCTCTGATTACGAGGCTTGAAGCACGTTATACGGAATATGAATTGAAGCAGGTCGTAGGATTGCAGAGTGAGTATGCAATAAGGCTGTATGAATTAATTATTCAATGGAGGTCAATAGGTAGGACGAGTCAGATATCACTTGTGGAATTGCGCGAAAAGCTAGGCTTAGTAGATGAGTATCAAAGAATAGAAGCCTTTAAAAGACGAGTTTTAGACTTGGCGATCACTCAAATAAACGAACATACTGATATTACTGTTGAATACGAACAACACAAACAAGGACGTATCATTACAGGCTTTACATTCAAGTTTAGAGTGAAAAAAAACAGAGGGAATATTACTGCTAAAGTTGAGTCTGATAACAGTAACAGGTCTAGTATTGAAGGGTTGAACGATAAGCAATTGGGTCGTATTGCTCGTAACCCCAGTTTTATAGCCGATTATAATGATCTAGTTAGTTCGACTAGCCCAGCTGGCCAAGATATGAATATGTGGGAATTTGAGATGATTAATCGCCTAAAAAAAGACATTTCTCAATTTAAAAAACGTCCAATTAGGGATTATCTTGAATATTAAACTTAGCAGTCAAATCGGATACCTGGACTGCTTATCATATTTGTAACTAAATATTTCTAGTATGTTGTAGTGAAACTAACTAATAACAATGATTGCATGTTTAGTTTTATGGTTATTAAATAAAATTGAAATGACGTTGCTGTTAATAATATCTATATTCTTTGGTAATAATTTCTATATCACCTGTTAATAACGTCTATATTCCGTTAGATATCCAATAAAACGTACAGAAGGATGTCTAATTTGCCCATAATCCTTCGGAAGTAATATCTATATGCATAAGTACTATAGTACTCACTTGAACCCTGTAACGTGAAATTTGGAGCGAATAGAAGTTGTAACTTCCACTATTATGAAGCTATAATCGAAGACAGTTATAAATACTAACTAGTCGACTAAAAAAAAGAGCTATCATTTCTGATAGCTCTTTAGGTCATTTTATTAACTTATAATATATAAGAATTACTAAACAGTAAAAGTTAGATTGGTGACCTATTCGTTGTGAGAGACAATACTCTACTACATCTAATATAGCTAGCTCAAGTAAGCTGGCGAAAATTTCTTGTTTATGTAAGTTCCTATATGTTCGTTCAAGCGAGCGTAGAATATGGTTTCCATCACTTTTGATCAGTTATATTTAGTGCTAATAAGTGCCGTAGTAGGCGTTATTATTAATGAACTCTATAAAAAAATCCCTTTTAAAGCCGGTTTAGTGTTTTTTGGAAAGTATCAAAGAGCATCCAGACTTGAAGAACTTAAAATCATTAAAAACCATCGTTTTGATGACCGCCACTACTTGTATGAATTACAAATAGCTCAAAATTGGTTCATAGCTCTTGTAGTAGTAGCTATCTTCAATTTCCTTTTCCTGCTAAGTAACGGATTTTTAGAGTATTCAATCTGGTTTCTCATAATAGGTATGCTACCGACCTATACTATAGAGGTGATCTGGCTGAATAAGATGGGCTATATAGATGATTTAAAGGTTTATCAAAAAGGTAGTTTGGAATGGAAGAAACGTAAACAGCGGAAAATCGCTTATAAGCAGCGTAGAAAGTTAAAATTAGAGCAAGAAAAAGAGGCAGCTTGAGAAAATGCTAGGTCAATAATGAGTATGATTTTTAAAATAAAAATGACGCTTATCGATTTAAGAAACGTTCAACTAGGCAGTATTTATTGGAATAACAGCGGTTCCCTAGTGAGGACTTGAAACTTTGTCTGTGACCTGTGCAAAATAATTAATTAGATTATTAAAATAGCGAGAGTGTACCTCCAGATGTAAAAAATGTCAGTTTTTCGAGCGAAAGATCAGCTTTTATCAAGCAGCTTACTTATTTAAAGACAAAAAAAGAGACCTTAAAGGTCTCTTTTTTTGTCTTTAAATAAGTATTCTCATCGTCAAGTTACTTCAAATAATTTACAGCTGGCAACCAAAACTGACGGTCCGCTTTGTAGTGGGGGGTGATGTCTACTACTTTTATAACATAACCCCTGTCTACCCATTGAAAGTGCAAAATCATATCTGATGTATAATACCTACCGTAATCACTCTTACGGAAATTAGGTATGCCTATATGGGCGTGCCATAGGTCATTGCTTTTCGCATATTTGTAAACTGGGTCTGTATACTGTAAACCCTTCCAAGAAAAAGCTATCTTACCTTTATAAAGTTTGAAATCTTCTAGACCGTGTACTTCGTATATGTCTAAAAAATCAAGAATAGCGTCTTGCTGATTTTGAGGATAGTTCTTGAACTCATTTGCGAACTGCTTTCCAAAACTAAATGTATATTCCAATGAGTTATCCTAAAAGATCTACCTTGATTAGGCGTTAGTATACTATCTCTAGTCAGCACTTCCAATTATGAACTGGCGTTTTTGTTCTCTACTAAGACCTTTAGGCATAGTAAAAACTTCCGAATCTAGGGCTACACTCATTCTTTCTACGTCTATTTTGACATGTTTATTTCTACGCTTAGAACGATTATTCATTCTTTTCGATTCTGTTAAACATTGTTGAGTATTCATTTTGTTCTCCAACTCTCGTACTTCAGCAGGAATATAAAATAATAGTATTTTGTTTACTATTATTTTAAATATATACCTATATATACCTATATATACCTATATATACCTATTATATGGTTATATTATCACAAAAATAGTGTAGAATTTGTTAATCAATTAAAATGCGTCCTAAGGACGCATTTTAATTGATTAACGATTTTAAGTCAATTTTTGAATTGATCTTATTAAGAATTATTAACTTGTTAGAGGATGCTTTTCACAATATGGAAAAGAAAAAAATAGATATTTTTGAAGTAGTACTGATCTGGTTGGAAGGTCTAGATGGACGCATTGCGTTTCTAAAATCAGAGTTGATAAACTTTCTTAAAGTGCTAAAGAACAGCAAATCCTTTAACAATAAGAAAATTATAGGGATGAGGAAGAATACCAATATAAATAGGAAGTTCAATGAAATTAGCGAATTCCTGTTAAGCAGAACTTTAATAAAAGATAGTAATCACAGTTACTTCACTATTGGTACGAAATCTTATGGTGATATTGAGATAGCTTGTTCTCTCTATCAAATTGGATATATATCTTACTCGAGTGCTATGTATCTTTATGGACTTACAGAGCAAAAATCGTCAGGGATAGATTTCTCTACTCCCGCTAGAAGCGTATGGAAAAAGTATAAAGTTAGCTATGAAAGAGAAAGAAAGAACTACTTTCTACATTATCCGTCAGAAAATATTAGGATTAAAAGTAATTATTTAAATGTATATGCTCGATCAGTTACCTATATTCCTACACAATTTAATGCTAATACACGAGTTATAGGTATTGGTGATTTATTCTTGGAAATGATACGTTATCCAGCACTATGTGGAGGATTTACTAACGTTATGAAAATCTATGAAGAGTCAGCTTTGCTCTATTTAAATGACATAGTTCAAGCAACTAATGTATATGGCTCAGATATAGATAAATGCCGTATCGGATACATACTTTCTGTACATTTAAATATTATAAATAGTAGTATTTTAAAGTGGAAAGCTTCCAGTGTATCTAGAGGAGGAAGTCGGAAATTGCTATCGAGCAACCCTTATTCTCCAATTTACGATGATGAATGGTGTATTTCCCTTAATCATCCTATATTCGACTAAATAGCTTGCATATAAGCTTCTATCAAACTATATCAAGTACCCGCCTAATAGTGGTAGATAAATAAGGTATACCCCAGAGGAACTAGTTATTTCACCTCTCAAACGTATTAACAGACTACTTATAACAGACTGGTATAATAGAACCACTTATAACAGACTATTTTAGGTGTTTATGTTTATTAGAGCGTATCTACGAGCGTCTACCAAAGAACAAGACGCTAAGCGTGCCAAAAGCGAACTCATAGCATTTGCCAAAGATCATGGCCACAAAGTTGCCGCCTTCTATGTCGAAAACGAATCAGGAGCTACCTTGGTGCGACCCAAGCTTATGCAACTGATTGAAGATGCTCATAAGGGCGATGTGATTTTAGTTGAGCAAATTGACCGCTTGGCGCGTTTGCACCAAGCTGATTGGGATACGCTCAAAAGAATGCTATCAGAAAAAAAGCTATCTATCGTATCAAAAGAGCTGCCTACCTCCTATATGGCACTTCAACCTGAAAGCAGCACTGAATTTATGAGTAGTATATTGCAGGCCATTAACTCGATGATGCTGGATATGCTCGCTGCTATTGCTAGAAAGGATTATGAAGATCGGCGTAACCGTCAGCAGCAAGGTATTGCTAAAGCTAAGTTAGAAGGTAAGTATGCCGGTCGTAGGAAAGATACCGAAAAGCGCAAGATTATCGCTAGTCTGCTCAAATCAGGTCATAGCTATTCTGATATTCAAAAAATGGCCAAGTGCTCACGGCATCTGATCGCTGATGTGGCCAAGGAAAAATTAAACTGATCATTAAGTGGTTCCACTACAGTAGTCTACTATGAGTAGTCTATTAATGGATTAATGAGCCTTTTTAGATGGTTCCGCTGGGATATAGCTTTTGAAACCATTTTTCTTTATATTGTCACTTAGACAGGCTGGGCATTTGATGTATAGTGTCATTTGCATTTCACTATTTATCAATTTCTCAGCCTGTTTTTTTCAGCCTACTTTTTGAACCACCACCCGGATATAAATGTAGCTATGAATAAAACAACTTTTAAAATATCGAAGATGGACTGCCCTTCGGAGGAAAACCTAATCCGAATGAAATTAGAGGGCCACTCGAATATTGAACATCTTGAGTTCGACATTCCTAACCGTCAATTAACTGTGTTTCATCATGACAATATAGAAGGGATAGAGACTGCTATTCATGACCTAAAATTAGGAGACACCCTACTCTCGACCGAAACCATTGACCCCTCTGATCCCAACAATAATTTTAAAATTGATGCTGACTCTAGTCACAAAAAAGATGCTGAGCAAAGAAAGCTACTATGGATAGTGCTGGTCATTAACTTTGCTTTCTTTATTATTGAAATGAGCACGGGACTGATTTCTCGTTCGATGGGGTTGGTCGCCGACAGCTTAGATATGTTAGCAGATAGCTTCGTGTACGGAATTAGCTTATTTGCGGTCGGTGGAACGGTCATTAAGAAAAAACGGATTGCTAGAATTGCCGGATATTTTCAAATTACGCTAGCGATTCTTGGTTTTTTAGAAGTACTAAGACGTTTCTTTGGCAATGAGCAGTTACCTGACTTTTCTACCATGATAGTCATATCGATTCTTGCGCTAATTGCAAACTCGATTTGCCTCTATTTACTACAAAAATCGAAAAGCAAAGAAGAAGAAGCCCATATGCAAGCCAGTATGATTTTCACTTCAAACGATGTGATTATCAATTTAGGGGTAATTGTTGCAGGGATTTTGGTTAATTGGTTACACTCTAGTACGCCTGATTTGATTATTGGTAGCATCGTATTTGCTTTAGTTATTCAGGGCGCCTTTAGAATATTGAAGTTGAGTAAGTAGCCAAGCCTAATAACTGAAGCAAATAGCTCAAGTAAGTAGCTTAATTAAACCGCTAAGTGTAAAGTAACTGGGTTTGAAGCAAATAAACATCATAAGGATATGAGACCTCAAGCAATGATTGAACAAACTTTAAATCTAGTCACCACCAAAGACCATCAGCAAGTTGCCGTTTGGCGAATAATAGATGATGAAGTCTTTGATAAGAATCTGGTGGTGGTCAACTAATTTAGGACACTAATAAAATTCAAACCTACATCGCCATTACTTATAACCCTGAGTCGAGAACGGATAATAATTATAAGCGTTGGGGCAACTTTTATGACCGCCAAGATCTGTTAGTAGGTGACGAGTTGTGTCAGGTGGTTAATTTTCAGAGACCTTCCTAAATTTTGTGTAAGTATTTAATCTAAACGTCAGTTACACAGAATCTGGGATGGTCTCTTCAAGTCCTCACTAGCGCACCGATCATAGATAGAATATCTATGGTAAGTACATCATGAAGTACACTGTGGCTATCTCAGCAAGTTGAAACCTTAATACCATTAGCTCACAGCCAAAGATTCAAGTCCTCACTAGGGAACCGAACCTATTTTATTAAGATATCTCATCTTAATTTCTACAACTTACTCAGGATATCACTCTGCTCATCGCAGACTCTCAATCCTGCCTGTATGGCATCACTAAGATCAGCGCCTTCTTTAATGCTGTAAGGTACATTTGAACTCATATTGCTCTGCTTTAGCGAATCTACCGCTGCTTTATTGAGTGGCGTACCGATATTGGACTCATTGCTATACCCTAAAGGCTGAAAATACACCTCACGACCAAAGGCTGGATGGAAACCACACGAAATCTCACCCTCAGGCACCGTAAAAGGATAAGGGGTCGTGTGATCTGTGCCCCATGTTTCCTCACTCACCACAATAAAACCTGAACCATACGTCTCATCTTCTGAAGATGCAGTACCACACCCGATAATAGCAAGAGACGCTACTACCGTTAACCACCTGGACATATTGACTCGCATGGCACACCGTCCTTATCACGATCTAGCTTAGTATTTCCGCATTTAAGCGCTTGTTTGGCTTGTTCACAACTGACCATTTGCGTACATACACGGGGTAATCCTTTGCATTGCGAACCACCAGTCCCTTTAGCAAATAACGGATGCTCTACCTCAAAATCGCTATAAAATGGGTTATCAGTGACCGTAATCGTAGCATTCGATGACAGCGTAAAAGCGGACAACAGGATACCTAGAATGATTTTTTTCATATATTGCACTCTTTTTTAAGAACATGAATAAAAAAGGTACTCTATAATTAGATAGAATACCCTATATTTGTTCAATAAACCGAATACTGCTTGTCTAAACGTTCAATTTGCCTTATAGACAGGTTAGTGCCATAGTTGTTCACTGAACATTCTGAACAGTTGCACTGTACAGAGCATAAAAACGTACTTGGACACTAGGTTAACAATGAACATATCAGTGACGAAAGCGGCAAAAGATTGGGGTGTATCAAGAACCACGATCTATCAAAAGGTCAATGATGGTGAGCTCTCTAGAAATTCAGACAAAAAAATAGATCCATCTGAAATGTTACGTGTGTTTGGTGAGCCCGTTTCTAAAAAACGTACTGAACGTTCAGTGAACAGTGTCCAAAGTACACCTATGAACAGTCAAAATGTTCAGTACAGTACAGAGATTGAACACCAATTAGCGCTTGAAAAGCTTAAGAATGAGCACCTTAGTCAACAAGTGAGCGACCAAAGGAAGTTGATCGAGAATTATCAGCAGCAGATCAATCAGCTCAATAAGACACTGGATAAAGCCAACGCTAGTATTCAAGATTTTGCCCAGGTCAGACTGCTAGAGTTTAAAAAAGCTGAAATGGACTATGAGTCGCCACTTGAAAAGGGGAAAGAAAAAACAGACGACTCAACCGTAGCGACGGTTGAGAAGAAAAAAAGATGGTGGGGGTTTTAAGAGAATATCCCGAATTCTATATAACTGCTATTCAGAGTATTCTCTTTATATATATCACTCAAAAACATCTTTTGGTGCAGCATTAAGCATCCTGACAAGAGCTTTACCCATAGCTAAAGCTAAATTAACTGGTACAGCGTTCCCAATTTGTTTATAGATCTGGCCATCAGAACCTTTGAACTCCCAATCATCAGGAAATGTTTGGATTCTTGCATACTCTCGAGTAGTTAATGGTCTGCTTTCACCAGGATGACACCGCTCAGTTTGTTTTTGGGCAGGTGTGCATACCAGTGTAAGGCTTGGCTCATCCCATGCAAGTCTTCTAGCCATGCCGGTTTTTCCACCGCCAAGATAGAAGCTTTTCATCATATATTCTTTTTGCAATTCTATGGGTAAATCTCTCCAATAGCCCCCTTCAGGAACAAATGACATTATTTCTGCTTTTCGCTTCGGATATTTTTGTCCTGTAGACTCCGGTACATCTTTCTCATAAAGCTCACTAGCTTTTAAAGCATCTCTTACAGTCAAAACCTTATGATAAGGCGAAGGTTTTTTAAAAGTTAATTTGTCGTAGAGATCAGCTCTAACACCTACTATCATAAGCCTTTCACGCTTTTGTGGCACTTTATAGAATATTGCTTTATAAATATCCTTTTCAAGGATTTTGTATCCAAGATCTTCTAAGACCTTAATGATAGTACCCAGTGTTCTTCCGCCATCATTCTCGGCTAAGCCTTTAACATTTTCTGCAAGAAAAACTTTAGGCTGAATTTCTTTTATGGCTCTAGCCATTTCAAATACTAAAGTGCCTCTTAAGTCTTCGAAGCCTAGCTGTTTACCTGCGTAAGAGAACGGTTGGCAAGGAAATCCACCAGTTAACAAGTCCACTTTTCCTTTCAAGTGTGTAAAATCAACATTTGCAATATCGTCCTGTACTACGTTCCAGTCTGGTCGATTGGTACGTAGTGTGTCACAGGCATACTTATCTTTCTCATTTAACAAAACAGATTTGAATCCTGCTTGTTCCAGGCCCAAAGCTAAGCCCCCGGCTCCAGCAAATAATTCGACTAATGAATAATCTCTGACAGGTTTGACAGCCATTTCCTCATCCCAAGTGCTATTAAACATTGCAGAAAACTGTTCAAAAGCCGTGAGCTGTTCTCTTGTATAAGGTTTCTCATGTATATTAGGGTCTAAAGCAGGAACCAGCTTGCCATTCTTTGTCCAGGTTTCTACATTTCTCTTAGATACAGACAAGGCATCAGCAACTATTGCAGCAGAAAAGTAATTATCAGGAAATTTCATAATTTTATATATTTTAAAGGGTTGAGTGTCCTATTTTAACCCTTATCATTCGCCAGGTCCACCACTTTCTTAGGAAAAAACATGTCTACAGAAGAACCTATTAGTGTTTTAAGTACTCACGATCAAATGAAAGAAGCAGTAAAAGAGAAAGCTCTTGGTATCTTAAAAATGGACGAGAAAGTCAAACGATTAAGTGATGATATAGATAAAGGTGATACCAATTTATTTTTCTTAGAAATGTTCGGTAAGAAGGTCATGTTCACATCGAAGCTCATAACCTCATTACAAACAGCATTCGGCATGTCCTTCTATGAGCAAGTATCAAAAAGACTGGGTGAGTTAGCAGGCTACGAAGTTCAAAATCAATATAAAATTACTGGCTCTTTAAATGCAGAGGCTAAGAGCTACTTAGATACCTTGCTAGAAGATCTAAAGTACGCCCCAAGCCGCGAAGCTGAATACAAAAGTTTGCATGAAATTCATGAGCTGACCAAAGAAAGAACCGGTGATTTAGTTGAGATACCTGATAGTACTGTTGATGTTTTTATAAAAAAGCCTGACGGTACTGAGATATTTATAGATATCACGACTGTAAAGCCAAACAAAAAAGAATTCAGAACAATGAAGCTGAAGATTCTAAAGTGGTATTTCTTACGTCTAAGTCATGGAGACATTAGTCCTGACAAAATACAAACTTATATCGCTATTCCTTATAACCCCGAATCAAGAACTGATAATACTTACACTCGCTGGAATAGCTACTATGATAGAGACGATCTCTTGGTTGGGGATGAACTATGGAAACTGGTTTCAGATGGTCAGTTCTCACTAGAGGACATGATCGACGTGTTTAAAGAGATTGGTATTGAATCCAAAGAAAATATCGAGAAATCTATAAATACCGATCATTTCTAGTTGATATAATTTTTTAAGGAATCGAGATAAGAATTAGTCTGATAGGTGTTCACTGAACGTTCAGTGAACACTGTCCAAAGGTCACCTCTGAACAGTCAAAGTGTTCAATATAGTATAGACATTGAATACCGATTAGCACTCTAAAAGCTCAAGAATGAGCATTAGGGTAATTGAAAAAACAGTAAATGAAGCGAGAAAACAGTAAATGAAGCGAGAAAACAGTAAATGAA
>NZ_QLKS01000012.1 GCF_003350005.1 Psychrobacter proteolyticus
CCGCAATCTGTCTATGAAAAAGCCAAAGAAGCGAGCGCGGCTTGTAAGGTTTAGCTTAATACGATTACTATTTAATAAAAAAGACCCTACTAGGGTCTTTTTTATTATCTTTGAAGCTAAGCTGCTTTTGAAGTTACCTGCCGAAAAGTAAGTCGCTTTTTTACGCTGGCAACCCTAAAGTTGAGACAATTAAATATCTAGTACCAGTTGGGCGCTTTTTGCGCGTGAACAGCAAGGTGTAAACTGGTCATTTTTGGCTTGTTCTTCTTCTGTAAGAAAGACATCTTTGTGATCTGGGATTCCCTCGATTACACGAGTTAAACAAGTTCCGCAGACACCAGATTCACAAGAAAAAGGTATTTCAATATCAAACGCCTCTAATACTTCAATGACAGTTTTATCAGATGGTATATTTATAACTTGCCCTGTGCTACTGATCTTAATATCAAAGCTGTCATCATCAACACTACTGATTGGGCCTGCAGAAAAATACTCGCGATGTAATTGCTCTGCTGACCAATGCTGTGCTTGTGCCGTCTCAAGGACATGTTCCATAAAACCACCAGGTCCACAAACGTATACATGGGTATCAGGCTCAGGAGAGGCAAGTATTTTGGCTGTTTCAAGCTTTTGGGAGCCATTACCATCATCAAAGTGAAAATGCACGTGATCAGCGAACTCTGATGCTTGAATACGTTCGATAAAAGCTGTCTTTTCTGGACTACGAGTACAGTAATGCAGCTCGAAATCTGCGCCCGTATGGGCAAGTCTCTCCGCCATACAGAGAATAGGGGTAATCCCGATACCACCCGCAAAAAGCAAACTGCGTTTGGCATCATGAACAAGTGGGAAATGGTTTCGTGGCTCACTGATTTGAAGGTGGTCACCTTCATTTATTTGTTGATGCATTGCTAAGGAACCACCACGCGATGCAGGGTCTTTCAAGACTGCTATCTGATAACGATGACTCTCGTGAGGGTGATTGCATAGAGAGTATTGACGGGTAATACCATTAGGCATTTTAACGTCAATATGAGCACCGGCACTAAAGGGAGGTAACGTATCACTCTCTAAGCTTGCCAACTCAAAAAGACAAATGTCATTAGCGATAATTTTTTTTGAAGTAACCAAAATTTCCATCATAATAGATATCCTTAACCAGTCATGTTTTTAACTGGCTATTAGCTAAGTTATTGTTAGATAACTGTATAAAAAGTGACGTCTAGAGGTTTATGTTCTCTATTAATTGGCATTCCTCTTTAATGAGATTATCTAAGATACGTCGTGATTTGACACCACCAGTATCAATGTTTAGCTTTAATAGCTTGCGCTCAGGATACGCTAATAGGTTAAGTTGCTGACGTTCTAGCATCTCCAAATCCTCACTGAAAATTTGATGCTGCCCTTGACGAATCTGCTCTGTTAAATCAGTATCTTCTGGTTTAAAGTTACGTGCCATACCCCAAAAATACCATATGGAAGTCTCAGTCTCAGGTGTAATAAAGTCTACTACGATACTACCTGCTTTAAATTCAGGATCTGCTTCGTAACCCCCTTTTCCAGCATGGGCAACCCCAACTTCAATCATTACTTGGCTGGGCGGAGTAAACCGACAGATCTGCCATCTATCCACGGGCACATCGTCAGCCAATTTATTGGAGCGTAGCGCTGCTTGCCAAAATGGAGGCGCAAAGATATCTTCCATGAATCGACTAGTAATGACTGAGTCGCCTTCAGAGGTAGTATGGACAGGTGCTTCATCAATTTCTTCCTGTCCTATGCTACTTGCGTGTACATAGGTCTCATGAGTAAGGTCCATCAGGTTATCTATCATCAAGCGGTAGTCACAGTTAATATGAAACAGGCCGCCGCCATACGCCCATTCAGGATTATTTGCCCATTCTAATTCTGGAATTTTTGAATCATCTGCAAGCTCAGCATCACCCGTCCAAACCCAAATAAAGCCGTGGCGCTCGACCACAGGGTAGCTACGATTACAAGGAAAGCCTCTGACACGCTGTCCAGGCATGTCTACCGTCTTTCCATCACTTCCCATTTTTAGACCGTGGTAGCCACATACGAGTAGTCCGTCTTCAACATAGCCCAATGATAAAGGGGCACCTCGGTGTGGACAAAAATCTTCAACTGCTGCCACACCTGTTGAGCTTTTATAAAAGACAATGTTCTCTCCACAGATTTTGCGTCCTAGCGGTTTTTCTTCAAATTCATCTGGTGTACAAGCAACGTACCAGCAATTTTTTGGGAACATATCAAACTCCTTTTGTGTGTAAATTTCCATGTGATTGGATCCAATTTATCATAATAAAAGCGTTTGTCTACTAATATTTGCATAAATTGGATCCAATTTTTAAAAAATCAGTTTTTTATCAGACTTAATAACTGTAGTTTGGTCTAAACAAAATGACTGTCATCTGCTTTTAGCAGGTGTTTATAAGGCTGTCTTGGAAATTGGATCGTCAAACAACTACCCTTTGGCCTATCTGCTATTAACTAAGAGCTCTTTAATACTGATAGAATGTTATTCTAGTTTTGAAGTTGAGAACGGGCTGTGTTTTTATCTTAAAAGCTTTAATTGATAGTGAGGTTTGGATGAGTAAGGCGGGACAACGTGTAATTAGCGCATTACGGCAGATGATAATCTCTGGTGATCTAGTGGCTGGAGAGCGTATTGCTGAAATACCAACAGCTGAACGTTTGGGTGTGTCTCGGACACCTATACGTATGGCTTTTCGGTCACTTGAGCAAGAAGGTTTGTTGATTAAGTTGAAAAATCGCGGTTATCGCGTACGTAAAGTGACACCTGAAGAGATCAATGGTGCGATAGAGGTTAGGGGCGTCTTAGAAGGGTTGGCAGCGAGACAAGCAGCTGAAAAGGGGTTGACCCCACAACATCGACAAAGTATGTTGAAATGCCTTATTGAAGGGGATGCATTATTTGCTAAAGGTTATGTTACCGAGGAAAATCTAGAGACTTATCACGAACTTAATAAACACTTTCATTCGTTGATCATTGAAGCCAGTTGTAATCCAGCTATTGATATAGCAAAAAATCGCAACGAGCATATGCCGTTTGCATCCGTTAGCTCGTTAGCTATTGATCGCGATAATTTGTCTGGAGAATACAGACGATTTAATTTTGCTCATATGCAACATCATGCTGTTTTTGATGCAATTACTCATGGACAAGGAGCGAGGGCGGAAGGAATAATGAGAGAACATGCAAATGCGACATTGCGTTATGCAAAGATATTCAGTTCAGAAATGACGGATCCTGATAAGATACGTGTGATCGGTGGTGATTCAATATAAGTAGTAGGGTTCAGTCGGTGATAAACGAGCTTTTGCTCCTATAATTGTATCCAATCAAAAGAGACCCAAATGGGTCTTTTTTGTTTTTAAAAACTGATGATACATGTTGGCTATATTTCTAATATCAAACCGGATACTGGATTTAGTATTTAATTAAAGAGTATGTGTAATAACGTGATTGACAAGACAAAAGAAAGCGTGTAATTTAATTCACTATACGAACAATAATTCTAATATAGAACAAATGCAATCCATCAATAGATTATTCAGGAGCAAGATATGACCGCAGTCTATATTTGTCATCCAAAGCGCTCAGCAGTAGGTCGTTATGGTGGTGTGTTAGCTGATATCCGTCCTGATGATTTGTTAGCTCAGGTAATTAAAGCAGTGCTGGATGATGCCCCTGACTTTGACCATAGTGCGATAGAAGACAGCTTTATGGGGTGTGCCAATCAAAGCGGTGAAGACAATCGTAACGTTGCACGCATGAGTGGCTTGTTATCAGGCCTCTCAGAAAATGTACCAGCGACAACTATTAATCGACTATGTGGCTCAGGTCTCGATGCAGTAGGAACGGCCTTTCGCGCAATAGTTAGTGGTGAGATGGAACTAGCACTCGCTGGGGGTGTCGAATCAATGACCCGCGCACCATTTGTAATCGGTAAGCCTGAGGGTGCTTATGATCGTCGTCAAACGTTACAAGACACAACCATGGGTTGGCGTTTTATTAATAAAAAACTGGATGCCATGTATGGTACAGAAGCGATGCCGCGCACCGCAGAAAACCTAGCGGAAAAATATAATATCTCTCGTGAAGACCAAGATTCTTTTGCGGTATGGTCACAACAAAAAGCCGCTCAAGCACAAAATGATGGACGTCTAGCGGCCGAAATTACTCCTATCACAATCGAGAGACGCAAAAAAGAAGCGTTGATCGTCGATACAGACGAGCATCCACGTCCGAATACCGATATAACTGCTCTAGAAAAACTGCGCCCTATCTACGAAGGAGGGACGATTACCGCTGGTAATGCTTCTGGCATCAATGATGGTGCTGCTGCCATGTTAATCGCTAGTGAAGCGGCCGTAAAAAAATATGGTCTAACACCAATGGCAAAAATCGAAGGGATGGCAACTGCTGGCGTGGAACCAACTATTATGGGTATCGGTCCGGTACCAGCTACTCAAAAACTATTAAAGCGTCTTAATCTTAGTTTAGACGATATCGACATCATCGAGCTCAACGAAGCTTTTTCTGCCCAAGTACTAGCCTGTTCAAGAGAGCTAGGATTAGAGGATCGCGATCCAAGACTGAATCCTAAAGGTGGCTCTATTGCTTTAGGCCATCCACTTGGCGCTTCTGGTGCACGTATTCTGATTTCAGCTATTCATGAGTTACAACGTACCAAAAAAGACCGTGCACTTTGTACGATGTGTATCGGCGTTGGTCAAGGTATTGCCTTGGTGGTTTCAAGAGCAGGAGAATAATAATGGCATTTTTGACAACAGACACGCACCTTATTGCTTACCAAGATAGTGGTGAAACCTACTTGCCAGCATTGTTTATGGCGCATCCGTTAGGCATGAGCCGTAACGTATGGGACAAAGTATGTGATGAGCTACATGGTCATTATCGCTGCATACGTTGGGACTTGCCGGGCCACGGTAGCAGTGGCGCTGCCTATGCAGATTTGACTATAGAGCAGTTGGCTTATGATGTACTCAGCTTAGCAAGCGCTTTAGATATTGAAAGCTTTAGTTTCATTGGTACTTCTATTGGCGGCATGATTGGACAAAGCCTGTGCCAAATTTCGCCAGAATCTTTAGAGCAGGTTTGGCTCACCAATACAGGTGCTGTGATTGGTACAGCAGAGGCGTGGACTGAACGCGCTGCCAACGTTCGCAGTTTGGGCTTGGCTCAAATGGCTGAAGGGATTGTCCCGCGCTGGTTTGCACCTGCGTATATTAAACAAAACCCTGATGCACTACTTGGATGGCAAGTACAGTTGTCACGCAACGATGATGAGAGCTATGCCAAGCTTTGTGAAGCCATTGCGCAAGTTGATAATCGTGAACACTTAGCAAGTTATACAGGCAAGGTTGCCTTACTGGCAGGTAGAGAAGATGTCTCTACACCGCCTGCGACGCTAGCCGGACTCCAAGAAGCTTTTACCAATGCTGAGCTAACCGTATTTGACGGGTTAGCACACGTGCCAGCGGTTGAAATGCCCAAACAGCTAGTCGAATACATACAAAACAACCCTATGCGTGATTCTATTGGGCAGACGGGTATTGGTTATGAGCAAGGTCTTACACAACGTAAGCGAATTCTTGGTGAAGATCATGTTGCCAAGGCCTCCAAAAATGCCACAACATTAGATGGGCCTTTTCAGCAATTTATCACACGTAATGCTTGGGGAGAGCTGTGGGGAGATCCTAGCTTGACCGTGCAACAAAGAAGCATGATTACGACCGCCATATTAGCTGCCCTTGGGCGTGATGGTGAACTGGGATTGCATTTACGTACCGCGCATCGTCTAGGTATCAACGAAAATCAGTTACGTCAGGTGCTGATGCATGTATCGATTTATGCTGGCGTACCAGCAGCCAATCATGCGTTTTCTTTAGCCAAAGATAATGGATGGGGTAATCCCATCAGTTAAGGCAGCAATGAGTCAGCACAGTAGTTAATTAGCACAGCAGCTAGTTAGCACCCGATATTGATAAAGTTTGCTTTATAAAAATGGAGAGCAATGTAATGAGCCATAAATACCCCTCTTTTCTATCACGTGATCGCACTTGGCAGCCAGAACCCTACACACCAGGTTACAAAACTTCGGTGGCGCGTTCACCGCGTCAAGCGTTGGTCAGTCTCCAAAGAGCGAGCGATTCAGAGCGTAGTGGTCCTGTATTTGATGGTTTAGAAATCGGTCAGTATGACAATGACTTATTGATGAATTTTCGAGCAGATGGTGAGCAAGCAGGCCTGCCTATTGGCGAACGTATCATTATGCATGGTCAGGTAATCGATCAGTTCGGTAAGCCTGTGCCCAATACGTTGGTTGAGATGTGGCAAGCAAACGCTGGTGGTAAATATCGTCACAAAAAAGATGGCTATCTGGCACCACTAGATCCTAACTTTGGCGGTGTTGGGCGATGTATCACTGATGCTGAAGGTCGCTATCGTTTCCGTACAGTGCGTCCAGGGCCTTATCCGTGGCCGAATGGGGTTAACACTTGGCGACCTGCGCACATTCATGTATCTGTAATGGGTCCTTCAATCTCTACGCGTCTGATTACCCAAATGTATTTTGAAGGGGATCCGCTTATTCCACTGTGCCCAATTGTACAAGTGCTAAAAGATCCAGAAGCTGTTGAAACAATGATTGCACGCTTAGATATGACTAGAAGCAAGCCAATGGACTGTTTGGCCTATCGTTTTGACATCGTGGTGCGCGGTGCATTACAAACCTATTTTGAGGAGTAAATCATGTACAGCCAATACAAATTACAAGACGACAGTGGTCTGTTGCGTGAAACGGCCTCTCAAACGTCAGGTCCTTTTGTACATATCGGCTTGGCATTAGAAATTGCTGGTTTTGAGTCACGATCTGATGAGATTTGGCAAGATTTGGCCAAAGAGGGTGCTGAAGGTGAGCACATAGAATTGGTCGGTCATGTATACGACGGTAATGGCGAAGCGGTACATGATGCATTGATCGAGATATGGCAAGCAGACAGCCACGGTGATTATATTAGTAACTTTGATAACAAAGAACCGTTTAGCGGGTTTGGACGTAGTGCTTGTGCTTTAGATGGGGACTTTCATTTTCATACCGTCAAACCTGGACAGGTGGATTTTTATGGTAAGCCCATGGCGCCGCACGTCAATATCGCCATTTTTGCACGTGGTATTAATTTACATCTGCAAACCAGAGCCTATTTCGATGATGAGCAAGAAGCTAATGAGCAGTGTCCAATATTGAACAGTGTACCTTCAGCAGAACGTCGAAAAACATTGATAGCCAAAAAAGAGCAAGGCGATGGCAAACCTCGCTACCGATTTGACATCTACTTACAAGGTGATGGAGAGACTGTTTTTTTCGATTTTTAAATAAATACTTTTACGAATAGCTAATGGCTTTCGTAAAGAAGTGGTTGATAAAAATGTAGTGCAAATAGGAATTTATCAAGTAATGAGAGGGATTTCATGAATTATAAAACTCAGGTGGCCATCATTGGTGCTGGCCCATCAGGCTTATTGCTCGGTCAACTACTGACCAAAGCAGGTATCGACAACATTATTTTAGAGCGTCAAACAGGAGAGTATGTCCTAGGACGTATCCGTGCAGGTGTTTTGGAGCAGGGTACTGTAAATCTGATTCGTGAGTCGGGCGCTGGCGAGCGAATGGACAAAGAAGGATTGATTCATACTGGTACTGACTTTAGTTTTCAAGGTGAGCATTACCATATAGACCTAGAAAAATACAGTGGCGGCAAACATGTCGTGGTATATGGCCAAACAGAAGTCACTCGAGACTTGATGGAAGCGCGTGAAAAAGTTGGCGGTGTTACTGTCTATAAAGCAGAGAACGTTGAGCTGCATGATATTGAATCAGACAAGCCTTATGTCACTTATCAGCATGACGGTGAATCGTTCCATCTAGACTGTGACTATATAGCTGGGTGTGATGGTTTTCATGGTGTCTCGCGTAAGTCTATTCCTTCTAATAAGTTAGAAGAATATGAAAAAGTCTATCCGTTTGGTTGGTTAGGGTTGATGAGTGACACGCCACCAGTCAATGAAGAGCTGGTCTACTGTGCTCATGAACGTGGCTTTGCACTGTGCTCGATGCGCTCTCCAACCAGAAGTCGCTACTACATCCAAGTGCCTGATACAGACAAGATTGAAAACTGGAATGAAGAAAAGTTTTGGGCGGAGTTAAAACGCCGCATTCCCCCAGCAATGGCTGAACGACTAGTGACTGGTCCTGCTATAGAAATGAGCATTGCACCGCTACGCTCTTATGTTTGCGAAACGATGCAATATGGCAAAGTGTTCTTATTGGGAGATGCGGCACATATTGTGCCGCCAACTGGGGCTAAGGGACTGAACCTAGCTGCTAGTGATGTAGAAACAGCGTTTCGTTTGTTTGTGAAAATATATGAGGAAGAGCGTACAGACTTGATCCCTCGCTATCAAGAAATCTGCTTGGCACGCGCTTGGAAAGCCGTACGCTTCTCATGGTGGATGACCATGCTATTACATCGTTTTCAGAGTGCAGGTCGTTTCGATTTTCGTGTACAGCAAGCTGAGTTTGATTATTTTATTCATTCAGATGCTGGGAAAGCAACGATTGCTGAAAACTACGTGGGCTTACCGTTTGAAGCGTTAGAGTAAATAGTTGAGTTTCAATTATTTAGACCTAGCTACTCAACTTTTTATATAGGATGATTCCATGTTAAATAAAGTGACAGAATCTGCCATCGACGCCATGAGTCATATCAATGATGGGGCGACTATCTTGATAGGTGGGTTTGGCTTGGCAGGGCAACCAGCAGAGCTGATTGATGCGCTGATTGAGCGTAATGCTAAAGACTTAACAATCGTGAGTAATAATGCAGGCAATGGCGAGACAGGATTGGCACTATTACTAAAATCAGGCTGTGTACGCAAAATTATTTGTTCGTTTCCACGTCAGCATGACTCGTATATCTTTGATGATCTTTATCGATCAGGCAAGATTGAGCTGGAAGTTGTACCACAAGGCACGTTGGCTGCTCGTATGCAAGCTGGCGGTAGTGGTCTTGGCGCAATTTATACACCGACCGCTTACGGTACGCTGCTGGCTGAAGGCAAGGAGACACGGACTATCGATGGCGTAAATTACGTATTGGAATATCCAATTAAAGCAGATTTTGCCCTTATCAAAGCTTTTCAGGGCGATCGTTGGGGCAACCTAACCTATCGTAAAGCTGCTCGCAATTTTGGTCCAATTATGGCGGCAGCATCGAAGCATACTATTGCTCAAGTGAGTGAAGTAGTCGAATTGGGCGCGTTGGATCCTGAACACATCATTACACCAGGTATCTTTGTGCATGAAGTTGTCTGTATTGAAGGAGATAAATAATGAGTAATTATACTCCACGTTCAGTTGATGAGATTGCCAAGTGTGTTGCTCAAGACATCGAAGAAGGCATGTATGTCAACTTGGGCATCGGACAGCCTACCAAGGTCGCTGACTTTCTACCAAAAGATAAAGACATTTTTTTGCATAGTGAAAATGGTGTTTTAGGCATGGGGCCCGCTCCTGAAGAAGCTGATAGAGATGGCGACCTGATCAATGCTGGCAAACAATATATCACGCTACTCAAAGGTGGTAGTTACTTTCACCATGGTGACTCTTTTGCCATGATCCGCGGTGGGCATATCGATCTATGTGTTCTTGGAGCATTTGAAGTCGCTAAAAATGGCGATATTGCTAACTGGTTTTTGGGTCGTCCAAAAGACATTCCAGCCGTTGGCGGAGCGATGGATTTGGCGGTTGGGGCCAAAAAAGTTTACGTCATTATGGATCACGTTAGCAAAAATGGCGAACCCAAAATCGTTGAAAGTCTCAATCTCCCTATTACTGGCGAAAAGTGTGTCAATCGAATTTATACGGATTTAGCGGTGATTGATATCACTGAGCAAGGGTTGGTGGTACGTGAAATGGTTGATGGGTTGACCTTTGATGAATTGCAATCAAAAACGGGCGCGACATTGCGACAGCCATAACCTAAAACAACTCGTGACACGCTATTATCAGTACAGCGCTTAACCATCAAGAAGGGATTTCATGATGAAAAAACACTTATCTCTAGCAGTCATACAAGCTATTTGGCCTGTTATAAATGATGATACTAATGAGATTGCATCAGCCTCTAAGAACAAGGCAGGTGCTATATGACATTTTTAGTCAAGCTCAGCGTCTTAATCTCTAGATTATGCCAATTTATCGGTGG
>NZ_QLKS01000013.1 GCF_003350005.1 Psychrobacter proteolyticus
CTCAAATACTCAAATACTCAAATACTCAAATACTCAAATACTCAAATACTCAAATTTTAGGAGCTGTAATAATTCTTGTCAAACAAAAGTAATCTGTTATCAAAGTTCCTTTAACATATTCTATTTTTAGTAGTTTATTAGCTTGAATAGGGTCAAGAAAAATATTGATTACTTTTCAGGCTACGGTATTTTCGCCGAATCGTTTTACAAACGAATCATCATTGGAACGATAATATTGAGACTAGCTTGAGCTTGATTATCAAGGCAGACTTTCCTGCGTATAGCAGGGTTCGTCTAACTATTCAAACCATCTGCTTCATCTTTAAAGGTCTCTACAACGATAGAGAAAATATCGTCCCAAACCTCATCATTTGCCAAAAACGGATAATCCTTCAGTAGCTTATTACTTTTAGCACCCTTATTTTGTAGCATGCTGCGAATGATTCTATCGGCATAGCTGTTGGGCATCTCAACAATCTCTTTTATCGCCAGTCGTGCATGGTCATGCTTTCTTAGGTACTGTGACTCGTTATGCATCTCTTTTTCAATAACATGAGCAATCAGTCCTGATAAGTACTGAACGTGAGGCGTTAGATCCATGAAGCGCCATGCAGGTTGAATCAGGTGAGTATTTCCAAAATTTAAGTTTGAGCGAATACCATCAGGGTAGGTAACTGCCTGTTTATCAAAGCTGTAATGATCACGGATTTGCTTCATGAGCGGCACAGAGACACGGTCTAAAATCTTATCATAGGCATGCCGGTCTGAGGGATGCTCGGCAATGGCTTGTGATATAGGTAGGATAATCGGCTCATGAATGACCTGGTCTCGCCTGAGGACGTCATTAATTAAAAAGCGATGTACACGGCCATTGCCATCCGCCAGCGGATGAATATATACAAAGGCAAAGGAGGCAACCGCACTACGCATCAGTGCTGATTGTCCCTCAGTCTTTTCCATAAATACCTGTAATCCTTCTAACTTATCAGCAATGTCATCAGCTGGTGGAGCAATATAATGCACAATTTCTTTAAAGCCATTGACCTGAGTATGCGACACAAAAACTGGTGATTGACGGACACCATACTGCTGGATAACCGTTTTGCTACCGAGTATCTCTTGTTGCAACTCTGCTAGTGATTCAGGATCAAGCGGAATGTCACCGGTGCCGGTACGCCGTGCCATCACATCGGCAAAACGTTCAATGCGTTTTAACTCTTTTCCCTCACCTTCTATAGTAAAGCTGGCTTTACTCTCTCGTAGGGTCATCCATACGGAGGCGCGCATCAGTAAGTCTTGCCCAAATTCATCGTTAAGTTTGTCAACCATTGTGGCAATATCGAGTGCAGCTGCTTGCGTAAAGGCCTCTGTTTTTACCAGCATCGGACAGAAATGACGGGTTCCTGCTAGATTGTCATTGATACGCCAGCGAGCGTTCTTGATGACCTGCGAAGGACTTGAAGTAACCAACTTCTTGGTATCCAAAGCATCCACATAGTTACCGCCTATATTACTCGGTACCTCTAAATGCTTATCCATGAGCCACTCATACAAGAAAGCCATTCTACGGGCATAGCTGCCTGTCGGCTCAGCGTTTACCCATGCTTGCACGTCATTTGCCCCTATCTGCTCAAATAGACGAACCAGTAACTCTAAATTCAGTACTTCATGACGCATGTGAAACTGTAAGTGCGCAATGATAGTGTCCAGTGGACGTGCGGTTTCCTGATAAGCGTTATGAATGACGTCACCGTCTTTATAGGTTTGTCTGCGCCCACCGATACTACTGCTGACATATAAAGGCGAAACCAGCTCTATGCTGGCATAACGGACAAGCCATGCTGCGCCAATAGGATCTGAGATAGGGGTATTCATCATGAGTGGCTCAAGCGATTATAGATAAGCCATTTTGCGCAAAAACAATTATGAATGCAATATAATGATTATTATAAAGCCTTATTGCATTAAAACGATTTTCTTATGACGTTGCGATGCCTTTAAATCAAGACCAAAGGTCACGTTGAGTCGATATTTAAAATACCTCAGCTATTGACCTGCTTTAAGACACGATAAACGGTAGCTACGCCAACACCAACCGCCTTAGCGATCTCTTCTTTTGTCATATTGTTTTGACTAGCCAATGCTTTAATACGATTGTGTTTTGCGGTATTGGCTTTCTTACCAGTGGGTTTATAGCCACTGTTGGCCAATCCTTGTTTAATGCGCTCTCTACGCTTGTCATTATCAAGCTTTGCCATGGTCGCTAATAAATCGATCAGCATATCGTTAATCACTTTTAGGATCTCACCTGTCATACCGTCACTCATCGTATGTGTGGTTGGTAGATCAGCCACCACCAATCGTAAGCCCTTATCTTTAATACGCTGCTTTAGAATCGAAAAATCATCTTGAGATAGTCTGCTTAATCTATCCACGCTTTCAACCAATAAAATATCGCCTTGCTCGGCGTCCTTTAGCAACTTAGCTAAGATTGGTCTATCGAGCTTTGTACCACTGAAGTGCTCAACGTAATCAACATAGCTATCACCATAGCGGCTACTGAAGGCAACCAAATCTATTAATGCTCTAGTAGCGTCTTGATCCTTAGTGCTGGCTCTCACATAAATACGAACGGTCATAATACCTCTTTGTATCAGTTAGACTTAATAATTGATGTTCATTGATAATAGCAAGATATTACTATCATTTAATATCAAATAAAAGTCAAATGATAGATAGGTTATCGTTTAGAAGTTTTATGTTTTGGGTATAGGTTAATGATAGGCTGACTAAGGTGATAAAACCACCTTAGTCTAATTCTAGGTAGGTTGTTAGCTTCTACATAGTTGATTTAGATAATCGGTCTTTTAGACGTACATTCATAAAACAGGTATATATTAGTGTAATGCCCTACATATATTTTATTTTTCGGTTGTCAAAAGCTATTATAGTCCCTTCTAATACATCAACAGCTTTATTATTAATTATGCTGCACTCTATGGCTCCTGAAATATAACTAATATCATTGCTGTTTGAACGAGAAAATTCACAATGAATTATTTGTTCTGCATCACAAACTATCGCTAAATTAGGGTTATGAGTAACCATAATTATTTGTCTCTTTTGCTTTGCTTCAGTTAACACAGGTACGAGTAAGCTAACTATTGTTTCGTTATCCAAGTTTTCTTCTGGTTGATCTAAGATTATAGGATTATTGTCTTTATCAACCAGGAGGTAGAAGATCAAAAGTAGAGCGCCTCTTTGTCCTGGTGAAAGCTGTTCTATTTGTGCATCCTGAAACATCAAAGTATATTGAGGTTTTAGATACTCTAGCCCAAATATGAAATCATAGACTTCATTAGCATTACGATCTTTCTTTAGTAAAGATTGTATGCCTGGTAGTTTTGAAGCTTCCTCAAGCCTCCCATGTAGTTCTTGAACTAAATTTATAAGAGAAGGTTTAGAACTTATATCATGCTTATCCATTAATTCTCTTAGTACCGCTAAGCTTTCACTCTCCCCTCTAAAATCACCGGCAGTTTGTTTAACCATTAAAAACAATCTATCGTAGATCATATCTAGGTTGCTTTTTAATTCTGACTGAAACTGCAGCTTATATTCGTTGCGTATTAGAGAATTACTTTGAATTAATTCTTGAACAGGTTTGAATAGAGCCTCCCTGCTGATACGTTGTTCATCTAGAATATCAAAAATTTGTGCGGTGATTGAAATTCTTTGGGTTTGCAACTCATCTCTTTCAATTGGCAAATCATTTAATTTTTCGAGCTGATGCTCCAATCCCAGTATTGTCTCAGGTAGGTCGTTTGATCCGACTATTCCAGCCTGTTTTTCTTCCCAAGTATTTAATAATTCTAGGTACTGCTGATAAGCCTGCTGTGGTCCATTTAATCTTGTATTTAAAGCGTTTCGTCTTAAAATTAAAATGTTTTTATTGATATCAAGATTTGCATCACTAGCTTTAATTCTTGTAATTTCAGTAGAAATATTAGTATCTGTTTCTGACAATATCAGCTCATGTACTTCTAACGAAAGCAAGCTTTCTAGAGTTAAATCTAAAGTTACCGCATCAACCAAATGATCACTTCTAAACTGACTCAGAGATCTTTCAACAACCTCAATTCCTTCTTTTATATTTAAATAAGACTTCTTCTTTGAAGCCAACTTAGTCAGCTTAATCTTATTTTCTTCTTGTTGTATATAGATAGCTTCTAATTGCCGATTTACATCTGTTAATTCGGCAGAGACTTGCTGTTGTTCTGCAGAAGACTCGATGGTTGGTTCAGAGACTTCCTCAGGTTTAGCCTTTGAATGCTCTTCAAGCAACCTATTCTTTTGAGTCAATTTCTCGCTAATCGTATTACGAGTTACGTCTGACATCTGTCCTTCAATATATGATATCTGATGATTGATCTTATGTAACACGCTTCTTAAACTATCAAAATTACTCCTCAGCGCACTTTCTTGTTGTTCGATAAGTTGTTCAAAATTATGGGCGCCTAGCCTAGTAGTTTCATTAGCATGAGAGAAAATAACAGCCCTCAATTCCTGTTCAAAAGAATTGGATTTACCGTCGACATGATCGTTACATAGCTCTTCAAAGTGTCCTTGAGGTATATACTTAACAAACTCAACATGTTCAATTTCTGGATCATCATTTAGGTTTTTTTCTAAAACTTGTTCATCTCCCCACATCAATTTTGCAATGAAATGTTTTGCAGGTACACCCACTTTGCCTCTGAAACGGTTTTTCTTTAAGAAAGAGAAATGATGACTTTGTTTTGAGTTGCCTACTAACGCAATAATATCTGCTAGTGCGCTTTTACCACTTCCTTTATTACCAATAATAGCAACCAAATCATTGTTTAACGTTAGTTTAGTATTTTCTAACCAGCGTTCATTAAATGCCGACAATGGAACTTTTGTCACCTCTAGCTTATCTATGAATATACTTCTATTTTCTCTTATCAACTTTAATTTGGGGGGCACTGCACCTATAAAAGAGCGTTTTGCAGGCTCTTTTATTGCTTGTTGTAATCCTTGGAAAGTTGGATTAGCTTTTATCCAAGTAGCTTTTCCTGAAGGGTAATCACCATATCCTCGTTGATCATCATTTCCTTGAATACCAATGAACCGATGCGCATCACTGCCAGAAACAGCTAGTCTTGGAGTATTATTTAATGCTATTTGGAAGTCATCAAACCACCGCTCATTTTTAGTGGTCTTAATACCAGAAAAAGCCTCCCAAATGCTAATATTTCTAGTCTCGAATATTGGCGAAGTTTTGAATAATCCTAAAACGTATACATAATGAGCATTACGCTCTATTCCAGTTAAACCATCACTAGTATCAAAAGGCATAAAACCTATAGCTTGTTTATTTTTTACTTTTGTTATGGCTTCCTTGTAACTTTCACAATTCAATTCAGCCATTATTGAACCAGCTTCTAGAGCATAATTTGTATGATCTAATACCCTAGATATATCTATGCCATGATGCCTTAACTTATCTTCAGGAACCGAACGAGCATAATCAATAAGAGCATCATTAGATAAATTTCTACATCCATCTCCTGGGAACTCTAGCTTCAAATTAGCTTTAAAATCTATGAGCTCTTGGTCTTTAATATTGTCAGAGAAAATTACATGTGCGTTTAATCTTCCTCCTTTTAGGGGTGACATTAGACGTAATTCTATACCAGGAAAAACTGTTTTTTCTAACTTTGGAGCATCGTCCTGCTTCAATCGATGCTTTAAAGCAAACCAACCATCAAAAGTCCAATAATCCATTATTGCAAATACTGCTGGTTCTGCTGAATTGAGTGCATTTATCATCTGATCAACTAATGGCGCATTTCTAGGATCACAAGGATCACTATTGAACTTCTGCCCAGTCCAATGAAACGATGCTGGCGTATGTATATGCAGATCCCATTTTCGCCATTCAGATCCATTAGGGTATTCACTGTTAATCATTAATACTTCCTATTTTTTAATGAACTATCTAGAATTCTCGATAAACATGATTTATTTGCAGAGCTTTCTATTGATTTAGCTAAACCTTCCCACCCACACCTTTAAACTTCTCAACGAAAGCTGCTATTTTCTGCAGAACACTTTGCTTCTTGGTCAGATACTGCGGGTTGAGAGGGTTTAGTTTAGGCAAGATAGCATTCAACTCTGTACCGTTCTCACTGGCGTACTCACGCTTTAGAGAAGCGGTAATATAACGCTTAGCAGCATCTTCATTCAGATTCTCAGCCGCAATCATATCTTTGACTTCACGTTGCTGCTCTACCTGAGCATAGCTAAAGAAGGCATCGATAATGCTGGATTTGTCAGGGATATTATCCAAGTTAGTTTGATTGATAAAATCTACCACCAAGCTTTCTTTGGCTCGGTTGCCAAGGCTTGCTCGAATCAAACGACGTACTTCTTCAACCAAAGCAGACTTGTCCTTGGTGTTTTTATTATGCTCAAAAATTAGCTCAAGGATATAATCTAGATTGATCTCCTGTGATTTGAGCAAGTCTATTTCAAAGACAACCTCATCCCAATCAATCGAAGACTCATCTTGCTGGTCACCCGCCTTTTCACGACGTAGCCAATCGCGTATATCGTTATAGGTTGAGCGATAATCTTGTACGGTACGTTCAGCAGGCACTTTAATAGTTTGCATAGCGGCTATCTCATCATCGTTTAGGTAATGCTCATCCTTAAACGTCTCAACAGCGTCAGCATCGGTCACATCCAAGTCTTGCAGTGCTTTTAGGCTTGCAAACTCATCATAGTTTTGTAATATATTCTCGACACGTAAATACTCCCCGAATAACAGAGATAAGACTCCTTCATCATCTGCTACCACACCATCGACCATATACAGATCTATATCTGTTTTAAAACTTGATAAAGCCATTTTATGACTTTCAATAAACATTTAGCATGATCCTTTATTCTGAGCTACTTTATTTGTAACTTACAGAAACTACCGTTCAACTATTTTCTCATCAATCATTTCAGTTAATAGCTCAGTCACTGTCTTTCGGTTATCAAGCGCAAACTTTTTGAATGCAATATACTTATCTTTGTCAATGTTAAAGTTTACTCGTGCCGTTTTTTGAGGACTATCGGTCACGTCTGACAAAGATAACTCATCTTTTACCTTCTTACTGGGACGACCTGCTGCTAAGCTCATCATTTACTCCTTATCAAAAAATGTTTTAACTTCATTAACCAATACCGTCATTTCTTGTACTGCATTACTGTTCACTGACTCAGTATCAAATACGGTCTTGCCTAATGCTGCGCTATTTGGATAACTTACACGCTGCATAATTCTACTATCTAACACAGGTAGACCGTACTCTAGTAAAACTGAAGCCACTTCCTTACCAATATTAGTATTCTGGATTGCCCTAGACACTACAAAGGCTGCTTTTAGTTTACCGTCAGTCATCTCTATACGCTGCTTTACTAAGTCTACTAAATCGCTAGTCGCCCAAACATCGTATGGGCTAGGCTGTACAGGAATTAATACAAAATCAGCTGCTTTAATTGCAGATAAAGCCAAACTAGTTGCTTGTGGTGAACCATCAATCACAACATACTCTTTATCAGAGACATTTTTTAGATCTTTATCAAGCGTAGGTCTATCGAGACCTATCACTGGTACTGGATTATCTTCATCTACAGCTCGCCAATCACGTGCACTGCCCTGCTGGTCACTATCTACTAGCAATACACTATGTCCTTGCAGCTGCAAGCCACGAGCTAATTGAGTGGCAATAGTTGTCTTGCCACTGCCTCCTTTTTGATTCAACACAGCAATGACTTTCATAGAGCAATCCTAATTTTGAGTATTTGAGTATTTGAGTATTTGAGTATTTGAGTATTTGAGTATTTGAGT
>NZ_QLKS01000014.1 GCF_003350005.1 Psychrobacter proteolyticus
TATTTAAAAGCATAACTAAAGAACAACTTGTGTGGATTTTTGCTGATTCAGAATGCTAAAAAATAAAGTTGACTATCTTTTCTTTTCGGGAAGATTATTAACTATAAAAATTATCATTTAAGACAGCAGAAAAACTCAAAGTTAATTCATTACGAACATAATTTTTAGCGATTTTGCCAGATTAGATGAGCCAAGTTTAGAAGCTTCTTTAAAGAGCTTCATAGCAAGATTAAACTGAAGAGTTTGATCATGGCTCAGATTGAACGCTGGCGGCAGGCTTAACACATGCAAGTCGAGCGGAAACGATGGTAGCTTGCTACCAGGCGTCGAGCGGCGGACGGGTGAGTAATACTTAGGAATCTACCTAGTAGTGGGGGATAGCACGGGGAAACTCGTATTAATACCGCATACGACCTACGGGAGAAAGGGGGCAGTTTACTGCTCTCGCTATTAGATGAGCCTAAGTCGGATTAGCTAGATGGTGGGGTAAAGGCCTACCATGGCGACGATCTGTAGCTGGTCTGAGAGGATGATCAGCCACACCGGGACTGAGACACGGCCCGGACTCCTACGGGAGGCAGCAGTGGGGAATATTGGACAATGGGGGAAACCCTGATCCAGCCATGCCGCGTGTGTGAAGAAGGCCTTTTGGTTGTAAAGCACTTTAAGCAGTGAAGAAGACTCTTCGGTTAATACCCGGAGACGATGACATTAGCTGCAGAATAAGCACCGGCTAACTCTGTGCCAGCAGCCGCGGTAATACAGAGGGTGCAAGCGTTAATCGGAATTACTGGGCGTAAAGCGAGCGTAGGTGGCTTGATAAGTCAGATGTGAAATCCCCGGGCTTAACCTGGGAACTGCATCTGAAACTGTTAGGCTAGAGTAGGTGAGAGGGAGGTAGAATTTCAGGTGTAGCGGTGAAATGCGTAGAGATCTGAAGGAATACCGATGGCGAAGGCAGCCTCCTGGCATCATACTGACACTGAGGCTCGAAAGCGTGGGTAGCAAACAGGATTAGATACCCTGGTAGTCCACGCCGTAAACGATGTCTACTAGTCGTTGGGTCCCTTGAGGACTTAGTGACGCAGCTAACGCAATAAGTAGACCGCCTGGGGAGTACGGCCGCAAGGTTAAAACTCAAATGAATTGACGGGGGCCCGCACAAGCGGTGGAGCATGTGGTTTAATTCGATGCAACGCGAAGAACCTTACCTGGTCTTGACATATCTAGAATCCTGCAGAGATGCGGGAGTGCCTTCGGGAATTAGAATACAGGTGCTGCATGGCTGTCGTCAGCTCGTGTCGTGAGATGTTGGGTTAAGTCCCGCAACGAGCGCAACCCTTGTCCTTAGTTACCAGCGGGTTAAGCCGGGAACTCTAAGGATACTGCCAGTGACAAACTGGAGGAAGGCGGGGACGACGTCAAGTCATCATGGCCCTTACGACCAGGGCTACACACGTGCTACAATGGTAGGTACAGAGGGCAGCTACACAGCGATGTGATGCGAATCTCAAAAAGCCTATCGTAGTCCAGATTGGAGTCTGCAACTCGACTCCATGAAGTAGGAATCGCTAGTAATCGCGGATCAGAATGCCGCGGTGAATACGTTCCCGGGCCTTGTACACACCGCCCGTCACACCATGGGAGTTGATTGCACCAGAAGTGGATAGCTTAACCTTCGGGGAGGCGTTCACCACGGTGTGGTTGATGACTGGGGTGAAGTCGTAACAAGGTAGCCGTAGGGGAACCTGCGGCTGGATCACCTCCTTATAGACGCATTCGGTCAGCAAGAATTCACAACAAGTTGTTCTTTAGTTTAAGCTTACGTTTTAACAAACGTATTAGGGTCTGTAGCTCAGCTGGTTAGAGCACCGTGTTGATAACGCGGGGGTCGGTGGTTCAAGTCCACCTAGACCCACCATTTTACAATGGGGCCATAGCTCAGTTGGTAGAGCGCCTGCCTTGCACGCAGGAGGTCAACGGTTCGACTCCGTTTGGCTCCACCACTACTAAGACGGTTAAGTAAGCTTTAGATGCTAATAAATAAATAGGTATTAAATAGAAACAAGTGATTGTTAATGATTACTTCTTTCTGTTTTATACAGAATCTGTGACTCGACGAGAGCATAGAGACTATTTAAAAACATAGATATGAGTCTGGGTTAGGAAGAGCGTGTTCACGCGCACTTCCTAACCTTAATAACTCACCTCTTAACGACATCAGTTGTTATCCCAGGGGTGAGTTATTAAAAAAGTAAAGAGAACTGAATCAAGCGTATAAACATAGGTGATATCGTTATCATAATTAGATTGTATGACACTTAGAAGTCGAAAGACTACTTGGGGTTGTATGGTCAAGTAATGAAGCGCACATGGTGGATGCCTTGGCAGTCAGAGGCGATGAAAGACGTGACAGCCTGCGATAAGCTTCGGGGAGGCGGCAATATCCTGTGATCCGGAGATTTCTGAATGGGGAAACCCACTTACCATAAGGTAGGTATCCTAATTTATTAGGAAGCGAACGAGGGGAAGTGAAACATCTCAGTACCCTTAGGAATAGACATCAATTGAGATTCCCCTAGTAGCGGCGAGCGAACGGGGAGAAGCCGATTAATTCTAATGTAGAAGAACAGCGTGGGAAAGCTGACCGTAGTAGGTGATAGTCCTGTATTCGAAACATTAGAGTTAACATATTAAGTAGAGCGGGGCACGAGAAATCCTGTTTGAAGATGGGGGGACCATCCTCCAAGGCTAAATACTCCTGACTGACCGATAGTGAACCAGTACCGTGAGGGAAAGGCGAAAAGAACCCCTGTGAGGGGAGTGAAATAGAACCTGAAACCGTGTGCGTACAAGCAGTGGGAGCCCACTTGTTGGGTGACCGCGTACCTTTTGTATAATGGGTCAGCGACTTATATTCTGTAGCAAGGTTAACCGTTTAGGGGAGCCGTAGGGAAACCGAGTCTTAATAGGGCGTTTAGTTGCAGGGTATAGACCCGAAACCGAGTGATCTATCCATGAGCAGGTTGAAAGTGCCGTAACAGGCACCGGAGGACCGAACCCACTGTCGTTGAAAAGCCAGGGGATGACTTGTGGATAGGGGTGAAAGGCTAATCAAACTCGGTGATAGCTGGTTCTCCCCGAAAGCTATTTAGGTAGCGCCTCGGACGAACACCATTGGGGGTAGAGCACTGTTTCGGCTAGGGGGTCATACCGACTTACCAAACCGATGCAAACTCCGAATACCGATGAGTGATATCCGGGAGACACACGGTGGGTGCTAACGTCCATCGTGGAGAGGGAAACAACCCAGACCGCCAGCTAAGGCCCCAAATTCCTAGTTAAGTGGGAAACGAGGTGGGAAGGCATAGACAGCTAGGAGGTTGGCTTAGAAGCAGCCATCCTTTAAAGAAAGCGTAATAGCTCACTAGTCGAGTCGGCCCGCGCGGAAGATGTAACGGGGCTCAAACTAGGAGCCGAAGCTGCGGATTTGAATTTGTTTTCAAGTGGTAGGGGAGCGTTGTGTAAGCCTGTGAAGGTGTGTTGTAAAGCATGCTGGAGGTATCACAAGAGCGAATGCTGACGTGAGTAACGATAATGCGAGTGAAAAGCTCGCACGCCGGAAGATCAAGGGTTCCAGTCCAACGTTAATCGGGGCTGGGTGAGTCGACCCCTAAGGCGAGGCCGAAAGGCGTAGTCGATGGGAAATCGGTTAATATTCCGATACTTGTTTATAATGCGATGGAGGGACGGAGAAGGTTATGTCAGCCTGGCGTTGGTTGTCCAGGTGAAAGGATGTAGGTTTATAGCTTAGGTAAATCCGGGCTATTCTATACCGAGATCTGATAGCAAGCTGTACTTGTACAGCGAAGTGGCAAATACCATGCTTCCAGGAAAAGCTTCTAAGCAATAGTTATAAACGAATCGTACCCTAAACCGACACAGGTGATCAGGTAGAGAATACCAAGGCGCTTGAGAGAACTCTGCTGAAGGAACTAGGCAAAATGGTACCGTAACTTCGGGAGAAGGTACGCTGTTGATGGTGATAGGACTTGCTCCTTGAGCTGTTGGCAGTCGCAGATACCAGGCTGCTGCAACTGTTTATTAAAAACACAGCACTCTGCAAACACGAAAGTGGACGTATAGGGTGTGATGTCTGCCCGGTGCTGGAAGGTTAATTGATGGGGTTAGCGTAAGCGAAGCTCTTGATCGAAGCCCCAGTAAACGGCGGCCGTAACTATAACGGTCCTAAGGTAGCGAAATTCCTTGTCGGGTAAGTTCCGACCTGCACGAATGACATAATGATGGCAGCGCTGTCTCCAGCAGAGACTCAGTGAAATCGAAATCGCAGTGAAGATGCTGTGTACCCGCGGCTAGACGGAAAGACCCCGTGAACCTTTACTACAGCTTTACATTGAACTTTGACCTGACTTGTGCAGGATAGGTGGGAGGCTTTGAAGCCGAGACGCTAGTCTCGGTGGAGCCAATCTTGAAATACCACCCTGGTCATGTTGGGGTTCTAACTCAGGTATAACAATACCGAGGACAATGTATGGTGGGTAGTTTGACTGGGGCGGTCTCCTCCTAAAGAGTAACGGAGGAGTACGAAGGTGCGCTCAGACCGGTCGGAAATCGGTCGTAGAGTATAAAGGCAAAAGCGCGCTTAACTGCGAGACCCACAAGTCGAGCAGGTACGAAAGTAGGTCTTAGTGATCCGGTGGTTCTGTATGGAAGGGCCATCGCTCAACGGATAAAAGGTACTCTGGGGATAACAGGCTGATACCGCCCAAGAGTTCATATCGACGGCGGTGTTTGGCACCTCGATGTCGGCTCATCTCATCCTAGGGCTGAAGCAGGTCCTAAGGGTATGGCTGTTCGCCATTTAAAGAGGTACGCGAGCTGGGTTTAGAACGTCGTGAGACAGTTCGGTCCCTATCTACCGTGGGCGTTGGAAATTTGAGAGGATCTGCTCCTAGTACGAGAGGACCAGAGTGGACGAACCTCTGGTGTTCGGGTTGTCACGCCAGTGGCATTGCCCGGTAGCTACGTTCGGATGGGATAACCGCTGAAAGCATCTAAGCGGGAAGCCCACCTCAAGATTAGATTTCCCTAAAGAGCCGTTCAAGACTAGGACGTTGATAGGCAGGGTGTGGAAGCGCAGCGATGCGTGTAGCTAACCTGTACTAATTGCTCGTTTGGCTTGACCATACAACACCCAAGTGGTTTGTATACAAGTCTAATTAATCTATCTTGTATAGCTCAGGCTATAGAATAAAGAAAGAACATTTCGATATCACCTTTAACCTTGATTCAGTTAGGTTACAAGTTGATCGACAACAAGCTCAAACTTGATGTCAATAAAAACAATAACAGACTCATATCTAACCCCCTTTGCTGACGACAATAGCGCGATGGCCCCACCTGATCCCTTCCCGAACTCAGAAGTGAAACATCGTAGCGCCAATGGTAGTGTGGTTCGCCCATGTGAGAGTAGGTCATCGTCAGCTCTCTATTCTGAAATATCCCCCGAC
>NZ_QLKS01000015.1 GCF_003350005.1 Psychrobacter proteolyticus
GTATTGTTCTAAATAAGAACTCTTGTTCGTATAATGAATTTAAAATACCTTGTTTTCTCTTTTATGTCAATTAGTCTCATTGTTTAGGGGAATTGCTTTTTGAATAACATCTTGAATCGCCTCTAGTACAACTTCGCATTGTCTTGGCGCAGCACCGCAATAGGTTAAAGGTGATAAAACTGTCTTAAGTTCATGATCATTATTCAAATATCTAGCGTGTTCTGATAGCAAAGCTAGAAAGGTAATCACAAATCCTTGATGCTGGCTATGGGCTTGTTGGCTCGCTTGATTAATTAAAGGATAGATTTTATCTTTATCTGTCTTAAAATAGTTTTCTAGACCTTTAATTAAATAGGCATCGCTATTCAAATCAAGGTTGGCAGCCATCCGTTCAGGGTAGACTTGCAGTCCTTGCAATAGTGTCTTCAAATACGATACAGCACCTGCTATTAAAGCCATACCTTCAGTTAAAGGTACCCAGCTAGCATGCCATTGTCCTAATGCGCGCTCAAAAGGCTGAGCAGTTGTATTGCTAATCACATTCATATGTCCATGCATTCTTAATGCTGACGTCTTGATCAAAGCACATAGCACAGGGTTGCGTTTGTGTGGCATTGATGAAGAGCCGCCCATACCTTCAATCGAAGGTTCAGCAACTTCGCCCAATTCAGATTGAGACATTAAAGCAATGTCTTCGACAATATTTTCTATCGCACCAGCACAGGCATCTAGTGTGGAAGTAATAGCATGGATAGGCTGTCTGTTGGTGTGCCAAGGCAGTAGAGGTGTTGATAAACTAAGTGACTCTGCCACTTGTTGCGGAAGATCGTGATATTCATTTTCTTCATTGCTTACTCCAACAGGGCCACCCCATTGCAAGTAAAACCCCGACTGCTCTAATTGCGCCAAGTCAGGTATGACTGCCATTAGTGACGCCGCCCATTGGGATACTTTGGTGCCAAAAGTAATGGGTAGCGCCTGTTGCAGTAACGTCCTACCAGCCATAGGCGTTGTGCGATGTGTTTGAATGAGCAGCTTACAGGCGTTGAGCACCTCTATTAGATCTTGATTGATATGTTTGATTGATGGTTTCAGCATCATCATCATAGCGGTATCAATCACGTCCTGACTGGTAAGTGTTTGATGAAAAAAAGGTTTTGTGTCTGCTGGGAGTAAAGACTTTGCTTGTGCCACAAAAGGAATCGCAGCATTACCGCCCAAATAAGTTTGCTTTGCAATGGCATCAATATCAAACAATTCTAAAGATAACGCTTGTTTAGATTGTTGAAAGGTATTTTTTGGGATAAGCTGATTTCTTTCCCTAGCTTCTAGAACGGTTAACTCGAAATCTAGCATGGCTTGAATGAAAGCTCGATCAGAAAACGAATTGGCAACGTCAGAATGTACAAAAGGCTGATTGATTAATCGATTGATTTTCATTTAGAATCCCTAACTTTGGTAAGTATAAATAATATATCTATGAAACAAGACAAGAAAATACCCTTTGACAGTCCAGATTTTGTGGCTTCGCTTGCGGGTGGACTTAGCGTACTACGTGCTTTTGACGATAACCATTCTACTATGACGTTGAGTGAAGTGGCTGAGCGCACTGATATGGATAGAGCAAAGGCACGGCGTTATTTGCTGACGTTACACGCTTTAGGATATGTTCATAAGGATAAGCGCCAATTTAAACTGTCTCCTAAAACCTTAAGTATTGGGGCCAGCTATCTAAGTAGTGAACATCACCATGACATTGTTCAGTTCTACCTTGAGCGAGTAACGGAACAAACAGGCGAATCCTGCTCATTTGCAGTTTTGGATGATGATGAAGTGGTTTATATTGCACGATCCGCTGCCAAGCATCGTTTGTTATCGATTACACTATCTATCGGTACCAGATTGCCTGTAGCCTATACTTCTATGGGGCGTGCTATCATGGCCAATCTGCCCGAAGATGAGCGTGAGGATTATATCCAAAAAATTAAATTAACTTCCCATACACCCTTTAGTATTACTGATCGTGAACAGTTTAGAGTGATGCTAAATGAAGTCTATAACAATCAATACGTTGTCGTAGATCAAGAATTAGATACTGGTCTGCGGTCACTAGCATTACCGATTTACAAGGCAAATAATGAGTTAATCGGTGCAATCAATATTAGTACAAATGCTATGCGGGTCTCTAAAGAAGCTTTAATCGAAGAATTCTTGCCAATATTGCGTGATTGTGCGGAAAAAATTCAGACTTATTATATTTAGCAACTCATGGCTTTATCATAGCTTATCAATCAATAAAATATCATGGTAGTTTTACTAAGCTTATTACTACACTGCTTATTACTACACTAAGGTTACCAACATTCTATTTAAATAGAGTTGGTGACTTTTTTTATGCCTTTTACTTTGTGTCTGCTATCTGATGCCTTGTCTAACTTGCGTCGGTGGAACGGCTTGCTATTACAAGATGGCCATCAAGCTCTGTTTATATAAGCAATAGTTATCTTGATACTTAGGAAAAGATAATGTATTGACAACACGATGAAAAAAAGTATAATTTAATTCACTATACGAACATTAATTCTATTATAGAACAAACTTAATCTTAACGATAGACAGTTTTGGATTAAAAGTACTTCTATTAATGATTTTATACTTAAGACTATTAGAAAGTTTTCTCTAAGTTTATATGGTATCTGTGTGTTTAAACT
>NZ_QLKS01000016.1 GCF_003350005.1 Psychrobacter proteolyticus
CCACCGATAAATTGGCATAATCTAGAGATTAAGACGCTGAGCTTGACTAAAAATGCCATTTGACACCTCCAATAGGTTAAACCTTACAGGCAGCACTGGCAGCTTTTGCTTTTTCATAGACACTATCAGCATCCAAACCCAAAGCATTAACATCCTTTAGATATTTTTGTGTTCCTCTTTCAAGTGGCCCTTTCCAGTCTGGATCATTTAATGGATCAGGAATTTCGATAATTTCATCACCTTTATCTTTAGCAGCTTGAATTGCCATTTGGTCATGTTTATCAAACACTTCACCGACCTTATTAGCTAATGCCATCCCTGAGTTTTTATCCAAAACTTGTTTTAGATCATCAGGTAAGTTGTCATATTTGTCCTTATTCATCGTCACCATAAGCGCTGAACTATAGAAAGGAATATTGGTATGATACTTGGTAATCTCATCAATTTTAAACGCTGTTACTGCTTCCCAAGGGAAACTCAAACCATCAACAACGCCGCGCTGTAACGAGGTATACATATCATTAGCAGGTAAACCTACTGGCGAAGCACCAGCGCTTTCAATAATATCACCAGCAACAGCTGAAGGACGGCGAATACGCATACCTTTCATGTCTTCAGGTGTTCGAATTAGCTTATCAGTTGTATGAAGCGCCCCAGGTCCAGCCCCGTACATAAATAATAAATGTGAGTCTTCGTATTCACCTGCTAAAGTACCGTCATCATATAAGGTCTGTAGCATACAGCCCATTTGGGTTGCTGAATTTGATAAACCTGGAAGTTCAGTAATCTGAGTCAAAGGAAAGCGACCGTTGGTATAACCATGCGCTTGTGAACCGATATCGATCGTACCTTTAGCAGCAGATTCATAAGTAACGTCTGCTTTAGCAAGACCCGCTGATGGATAAAGCTCCACTTTTAGACGACCATTAGAATCTGTTTCTATCTGTTTTGCCCAAGGCTCGAAGACTTCTTTACTGATAGATGAGGTTGCTGGCCAAAAATGTGAAAACCGTAGTACGGTAGTTTCTTGAGAAGTAGCTGATGAACCATCAGTCGTATCAGCAGACTGGTTAGAACAGCCAAGAAGACTAATAGCGGCTAAAGCACCAATTGAAAAAAGAGGAGCTAACTTCATTATCAATTCCTTTTGATAATTATGAGAATAGGAGTAATGTGTTACGAGCAGACAATTTGATTCATCCTAGATTAAATTGGCTACAAGGTTTAGATATATTTTTTACACACCTGTAATAAAAATACTGTTTAAAATTAGCAGCTATAATGATAGAAGTCAAATCATTTTGATCATATTATAAAGGATATATTCATATTATATGATATAATCTTAATACTTGAATTGTCTATATAGATAATAGTAAAAAGTAAGCAGAATAAAATAATTCCTCATAAAAAAGCTCTCAGCCTGTTATCCAGTTGAGAGCTTTTCTGTGTAAATACCATATGAATTCATAGAAGCTGCTTTAGGCATTTATATAAATCATAATAGTGGTGAAACGTTACTCTTCCATCTGCCACTTATCATCTATCCACACAGCATTGTTATCATCTAGATGCACATGCCATTCTGCATCAATTACCGCAAGGCGAATCTGGGTCAAACACTGTAGCCAATGCTCTAGAGTATACATAAGATCTTCTACATCCATACTAGCAGGTAGCTTTGTAGCTCCTGCTAGTATAACCTCTGCCTCACTATCATCGTATGCATAGAGATCGAAAGTCTCTGCATCATCTTCATGCTTGAAATTCTCATTATATTTATCGACTATTGACGCAATCTTTTCTTGCTCCTGCTGAGTCAAAAGAGTAGAACGTTCAGCAGTATAGTAGAGTGAAACGCTCATAATATGCTCCAAAGTAAATTACAAATAGTAGATTCTAGAAGGGAATAAATAGTATCACATCAAACTAGTTTGTAGGAAAATTTGAATTCTTGACCGAAGTATCTAGCGCTAAAGTTTCCAGCACCAAGCATTGTGACCAAACCGCGCGAAAAGAAAATCCCCCGACAAGCTAATGTCGGGGGATATTTCAGAATAGAGAGCTGACGATGACCTA
>NZ_QLKS01000017.1 GCF_003350005.1 Psychrobacter proteolyticus
ATAAAAAAGCCACACTGCTGTATTAGCAATATGGCTTCATACAATAACGTTACACATGAGGGTTTAGACTCAATCTACCCGAGCAGCACAAGCGAGATGGCAGGGAACATCACCAAGATAACCAAACGAATCACATCAGAGACAATAAATGGTGCCACCCCGCGGAACATATCGCTCAGCTTAATGTGCGGTGCCATCGCCTTAATCACAAAGATATTCATCCCCATCGGCGGCGTAATCAAACCAAGCTCCACCGTCAATACCGCAATGATGCCAAACCAGACCGGATCAAACCCTAACGCTAGAATGATTGGATATACCACAGGTATTGTGATTACCAGCATCGCTAAGGCATCCATGAACAGCCCTAATAGGAAGTACATGAACAGAATACAGATCAGCACAATCATTGGACTGACCGCCAATCCACCGATCCAAGATGCCAAGGTATAAGACAAGCGTGAGACTGAAATAAAGTATCCCAATGCCTCTGCACCCAGTAACATAAAGAACACCACGGCAGAGAGCGCTAGCGTCTCAATCAATGACTGCTTGAGACCATCTAGACGCATGCCTTTAGCAAAGGCATAAGCCCAAGAGACAAAGGCACCTACTGCGGCGCCTTCTGTTGGGGTGAATAACCCAAAGAAGATACCAGCAATAATCACAATAAAGATAAAGCTAAACGGTATCAAACCAGTCAACGACAGTAGCTTGGCTTTCCAAGACGTTTTCTCACCGCGCTTTGCCAGATGCGGTTTCCAGCGTACCATCACCATGACGGTGATTGAGTACATCACCATGCCAAGCATACCCGGTAAGAAACCAGCGATGAACATATCACCTACTGACTGCTGGGTTAAGATGGCATAGACCAGTAAGGCAATACTGGGCGGAATCATAATACCAAGCGTACCGCCAGCGGCTAAGATACCGCAGGCAAAGCCTGGCTGATAGCCGTATTTCTCCATTTGCGGTAACGCCACTTTGGTCATGGTAGAGGCAGTGGCGAGCGACGAGCCTGAGATAGAGGCAAAGATACCGGATGAACCGATACCAGCAATACCAAGACTGCCCCTTACCCCGCCAAATATGGTCCGGGTGGCTTCAAAGAGTTTACCTGCCATGCCCGAGTGGGTAGCAAACACACCCATGAGAATAAATAAGGGAATGGCACTAAAGTCATACTTTGCTAAGACATCGACTGGGATGTCTTTGAGCATTTGTAAGGCACCACTAGGCGCGGTAACCGCACCAAAACCTACTAGACCCACACCTAACATGGCAAGTGCGACGGGCACGCGTAGGACGACAAGCAAGATCATGACAACTAGGCCAATCGCACCGATAATTTCTGGACTCATGCGCCTGTCTCCTCGGCGTCAAAGAATTCGCCTGTCTTAAATATGTTGATAGATTCGATCAATGAGCGTATGGCTAGAAAAGCACTTAACAAGGCACTGATCAGGTAGATAGGCATCATAGAGAGTCTTAAGTCTTGGGTAACTTTCCCAAACTCCATAGCGTCAATGGCGCTCTCGTAGAGTCCCCATGAGAAGACGATGCCGATGACGAAGAAGCCCAGCATAAAGATAGCCATGAGGTAGCCCTTTATAGATTGGGGCATTTTCTGGGTGAAGACGTCGACGATGATTTGTGAGCGTTCAACAAACGCGGCAAAGGCAGCGAGTAATGCAAATAGCATGAAGTAGGAGACGATCTCTACACTGCCTTTGACGGTAAAGCCAAACTCACCACCGGTGAGTTTGAATATGTAGCGCGCGCTGACGTCGAGCATGGTGGTTAGGACGATGATGATGAGACTGATCCCACCGATAAATTGGCATAATCTAGAGATTAAGACGCTGAGCTTGACTAAAAATG
>NZ_QLKS01000018.1 GCF_003350005.1 Psychrobacter proteolyticus
GCTACTGGAAAGTCGATAGTACAGAAGATCAGCATAAAATCGTCAAAAGTCAGGATGCGCAAACGGAAGAGCAATAAATATCTACTTTCAAATCAAAAAAAGGGTGGGACTAATATTAGTCCCACCCTTTTTTATCAATCATTATCTATCACGCTTCGACCGCTCTCCCCCCTTTAACCCGACTAATCGTCAGCCCCGTAAACCCGAATAGCAGCGTCAGTAGCAGTGACAAATAACAGAAGAATGCATAAGGCAAGTAATCTAATACCGGCACCCCTAACGCTTGGCTAATAAACACCCCGCACACACTCCAAGGCACTAATGGATTAATCACCGTTCCTGCATCCTCAATCGTCCGAGATAAATTCTTAGGATGTAAATGTAAGCGCTCAAACGTCGACCGAAATGCCGTACCTGATAATAGAATACTCAAATACTGCTCACCGATCAGCACGTTAATGCTCAGTGCCGACATCGCGGCCGCAAAGATAGCTCGTCCTGATGTCGTCAATGTATCCTTAATACCAGATAATAGTGCTGGCAAAATCCCTAGTGCCGTTAATAGACCGCCTAAGCTTAATGCCAGTATCACAATCGCCTGAGTAAAGAACATACTCTGTACACCGCCACGCGACAGCATACCACCTACCTCACCCAGCTCTAATGACTCAGCAGGAGCATACCCTGCAAACAGATAACCACCCAACTGTCCAAAGCTTGGTGAGCTATGGATATAAGTAATGATGAGTGCCGCGGCAATAGTACAGACAATCGTATAAATCGCATTGACCCGAAACAGTGCCAATCCGACTAATACGACAAACGGCAATACCGAATACCCATGTACCAGACCACTGTCTATTAACTGTCCTTGTAGTATGGTCACTTGACTCAGATCAGCACTGGTCGTCTGTCCTGAGAACATCCAGAACAAGATCACCGTCAGTATCCACGCAGGTACGGTTGTATACATCATATTGCGAATGTGCTCAAACAGATCAATACCCACTACTGAGGATGCAATGGTACAAGTATCAGATAATGGTGACATCTTATCGCCGAAGAACGCCCCTGATACCACAGCCCCTGCCGCTATCGCCACATTGGCATCAAAGGCGTTACTCATACCAATAAACGCCACGCCAAGCGTTGCTGCAGTCGTCAAACTACTACCCAATGCGATACCGATAATAGAGGTTAAGATAAAGGCAGAGATATAGTAGTACTCAGGTGAGATCAGCTGAAAGCCTACATACATGAGCGTAGGTATAGCACCCGACATCATCAAAGCCGCAACCATCAATCCGATAAAGAAGAACAAATAGATGGCACCAATACCGCGCATGACACCTGAGGCCATTTGCGCTTGCATGTCATCAAAGCTAAGTCCTTTGTACATACCGATAGCAAGTAGCACACAGATAGCCAATATAAGAGACAG
>NZ_QLKS01000019.1 GCF_003350005.1 Psychrobacter proteolyticus
AAAAAAAGGCCACCCTAGATAGGATGGCCTTTTTTATGACTAACTCATAAGCTCATTACTGAGACTTAAGTCTTAGTTCAATACGTTAGCAACAACACCAGCGCCTACAGTACGGCCGCCTTCACGAATAGCGAAGCGAAGACCTTTGTCCATAGCGATTGGGTGGATAAGCTCTACGCCCATCTCAACGTTATCACCAGGCATTACCATTTCAGTACCGTCTTGTAATTGGATTGCGCCAGTTACGTCAGTAGTACGGAAGTAGAACTGTGGACGATAGCCGTTTAGGAATGGTGTGTGACGACCACCCTCTTCTTTTGACAATACATATACTTCAGCGTCAAACTTGGTGTGAGGAGTGATTGAACCTGGCTTAGCTAGTACTTGGCCACGTTGTACGTCTTCACGCTTAGTACCACGTAGTAGTACGCCACAGTTTTCGCCTGCACGACCTTCGTCAAGCAGTTTACGGAACATCTCTACACCAGTACAGGTGGTTTTTTGAGTGTCACGGATACCAACGATTTCGATCTCGTCGCCAACTTTAACGATACCAGATTCAACACGGCCTGTTACTACAGTACCACGACCTGAGATTGAGAATACGTCTTCGATTGGCATTAGGAATGCTTTGTCGATGTCACGCTCTGGCTCTGGGATGTAGGTGTCTAGTACGTTTAGTAGTTCTACAACAGCTGGTTGGCCGTATTTTTCTTGTGAGCCTTTTAGGGCTTCAGTAGCAGAACCTTTAACGATTGGCGTGTCGTCGCCTGGGAAGTCATAGTCGTTCAATAACTCACGAACTTCCATTTCTACTAGTTCTAACAATTCTTCGTCATCAACCATGTCACATTTGTTCATGAATACGATGATGTACGGTACGCCAACCTGACGTGAAAGCAAGATGTGCTCACGAGTCTGTGGCATAGGGCCGTCAGTTGCAGATACTACTAGGATTGCGCCGTCCATCTGGGCAGCACCAGTGATCATGTTTTTAACATAATCGGCGTGACCTGGGCAATCTACGTGTGCGTAGTGACGGCTGTCTGTGTCATATTCTACGTGTGAGGTGTTGATTGTGATACCACGTGCTTTTTCTTCTGGTGCTGAGTCAATAGACGCGTAGTCTTTGGCTTCGCCACCAGAGGTGATTGCAGCTACGGTTGCGATTGCAGCGGTAAGGGTTGTTTTACCATGGTCAACGTGTCCGATTGTACCGACGTTGACGTGTGGCTTGTTACGTTCAAACTTGGCCTTTGCCATGGGTATTTCCTCTTTTTTTGG
>NZ_QLKS01000002.1:0-641509 GCF_003350005.1 Psychrobacter proteolyticus
TCGCCCATGTGAGAGTAGGTCATCGTCAGCTCTCTATTCTGAAATATCCCCCGACTAGTTACCTAGCCGGGGGATTTTCTTTGCGTCTGTCTTTTATTCCTAGTGACCTACGCAGCAAATCCTTTAAATAGGATTTGCTCTTGTGCTGCCAAGCAAAGCAATGCTTTGCCTTAACGACGCTCTTCTCGTTCTTCAGCTCTCTATTCTAAATAAAGCCCCCTTCGCTAACGCGAAGAGGGCTTTTCTTTGGCTAACATTAAAAATTATTTTGCCAATACTACAACGTATATCCGAACCTTACTACTGATAGAATCACAGATGTTTTCATTGCGTATGTACTATTTTAAAGTGAAAACCGTGCCCTAAGACAAAAAGAATATCTATCATCAGGCAAGACTATGCCATTGAATCTAACCAAATGTATTAGATTTATACCTAGCCAGTAGAGTTTATAAGCGATAAACAACACCACAATATCCGCTTCTACCCTTTTAGTATGCTAAAGGAGAAAGCCGTGAGGTATTGATATTGGGACAAGAAGTACCTTTTACTACGATTGATACAGTACCTTAATTATTGAGCGGAGTGATGTTGTCATCTTTTGAGTAACTTAGATAGAATGAGAAAACTCGCTAAAGATTGAATAGAGGTCTATATCAAGGATGAATCCTACAGCTTACTTAATCGTATGCTATCTAACAAACATAGGCGGATCGAGGAATTAATTATTTTCTAATGAAACTGTAATGTAAGAGCTATATTGGTAGTAGAGCTTTCAGCCATAGCAGTTCCCAGAATGAGCGTAAACTCATTCTAGAAACTACTTACTGACTGCTAACTATTAACCGTCTGTTGTACTACTTAAAATTTATCTTGGAGTTCTTTATTCTTCTTTGAATTTTGGCACACCTTTTTCCCAGACATCCCAGTTATCAACGATGTGATCGACAGTTTTTGATCCTATTAGTACTATGTTTTCTACTGTTTCTGCAAAACCACCAGCTGTTTCTCCTGGTGCTGGATCTAGATGTTGAAGCGTGGTCTCATTTGGATTACCTTGGTCAAAATTCACTGCACCACGTAAGCTCATTATGCGTTCAATACCTACCGTTCTGTTAAGTACTTGTGCTATTGCAGCGGCTTCCATTTCAGTGATAATGTAATCATCTGCATTATATAGTTCAGCTATATATTGAGCTTGCTTTGACAACCCTGGTCCATGAAAAAAAGTATCTCCTGTCATATGAGTGCCTACGGTTATAGCTGGGCTACGTCGTGCTGCTGCATCAGGATATTTCATTCGATATGCGCTGGCTTCTTTTGAATCTTTTAAAGCAACTGACTGGCTGAGATGTAGATTCCATTTTAGCAGTTCAGAGTTAAGTTGATAGCGGCGAATATCTTCATAGCCTTTGCGAGGTGTAAACGTAGGTGCACCTTTTTCACCTTCTTCGGCTTTCCAGCGGTGACCTAAGTCATAATCTACGAGCCAAGACGCCCAGCTTACATCACCTATTGTACCTTTACTCGGTGGTGTTCCGGCGACACCGCTTAAAACGAAGTAGCTTTTGCTAAAGTCAAATTTAGGAGAAAGTGTGATTGCCTGCATGGATGCTGAAGACCCTACTTTACCCATCCCTAATACCGAACCACAGACACCTTCTGAGTTACAATAAACTGGGCTATGGGCACCTTTTACTTTTATAGGCTTACTATCTGTAAAATATTGATTATACCAATGCTGAAATTCGCCTGCTTTATCTCCACTATTTTCACCAATTTCAAACATCGCTGCGATAAATACCTTTACTTGGATTTTATCTTGATGAGTTTCAGCTTGTGCATTACTGCAGAACATAAGTATCATGGTAAAAATAGATAAATGAAAAATTTTTTTTTTTATAAACATATGGAACGCCTATTTAAAATATTTGTGTCTGGATTTATAATTTAATTGGCAATAACTAAAAAATTTGCTAAAACTAAATAAATGCTTATATATATTCAACATAGAATAGCATAATCTGTAGATAGGCTGGAACGTTCGGGCAGTGTAGAGGGTAGGTCAAAAGGTTTTGGTTGGAATAGATTTTCCTTTTTTACTGATTTTATTTAACTATTTACACTGTGCAGTTATATTTTTCGATAAAAGATTTCTGCTAGTGACTATTGGACTTGATATTCACCATTATGTGGCACTTAATAGCGACTCATACTATTTATGCTTTTCGTTGTCTTAGGGTTTGCTTGTACTGCTCTTAGAGTATTGGATCTATATTTCAGCGAGGTTTAGCTAATAGCTTATTTAAGACGATTTGATAATAAGGAATGTTTCTACTATAGATTAGATTAATTTAAGGAAAACAAGTGAAAGCTAAATTTGCAGGTATTCAATATTTAGGCGACAGCGGTATTACCCAAACATGTAAAGAGGCGGTTATACAGCTCATACATGGTGGTGAAAAAATACAAGACGTGAAAATACTAACCTTTGAAGAGGCTTATTCACATACTCATGCGCTACTGCTAACCCTCAAGTATAATATTCAGATAGTCATTAAAGGTGGTTTTGCTTCTGGCTACGAGGGAGAGGCCCCAAAAGGATATGCATTTGTCTTGAACTTATTACGCAACTATACCGATAGTATTAATGAGTACATCATTTCAAAATCGATTTTTGAACGTATATCCAATTCAATTTTAACTGTGAAAGATTTGGAATATATCAACAGTATCAATCCAGTGCGCCCTGCTAGGTGGTATGAGTCTGTTTATCTTTATAAGAAGCGTGAGCACAATATTTTTAGTGAATTTCCGCTCATTATTCCTATGGCATTGCTTGACCCACGCCTGATCGAACTGGCATTGGATTTTGATAAGAGTCCAGACAATGCAATCATGGGTGCATACCGAAAGCTGGAATCTATTGTCAAAGAGCGTACAGGCTTGAACAACGAAAGTGGCGTTAAGCTATTTGCAAAAGCATTCCAAGGTGATGATTCAGTTTTGTATTGGGAAAACTTAGATTCAGGTGAATCTAAAGGTAAAGCATCGCTGTTTACGAGTGTCTATATGGCTTATCGCAACAATCGAGCACATCAAGAACCTCGTTATAATGTAAGTGATGATATTCGAGAGTTTATGTTAATCAATCAGCTATTCATCTTAGAAAGTGAGGCAGTCCTTAATAAGATTAAAAGAATGAAGTCGTAATATACTGTATTTGAGTAGAGTTTTTATCATTTAATAGCGCTATTATCTAGTAAGATACTATTTTGAATTGTTAGGAATTCTACCTATGGATTGGATTATTGAAAATAAAGATTGGCTTTTTAGTGGCGTGGCCATCGTAGCTATAGGAGCAATAATACGGTGGTTTAAAGGTAATAATTCTACTCCGACAAATAAGCAGGTTCAGAAAGGTGGCGATAGCTCAACTAATATACAAGTTGGTGGAAGTTTAAATATAAGGAACAAAAATGATGATGAGTAGACAAACTCAAGAAGGAGGCGATAGTTCTACTAATTATCAAGCTCAAAATATAACGGTCATTTCTGGCATAGATGAAAAACGTGCCCGTGAAGTATATCAAGAAATGAGTTTGAAACTGAAAGAAGAGTTTGCACAAGAGGCCTTAAAGGTTGCAAATTCAAGGGTAAGTGAGTTTGAAAGTATTTTATTACCAAAAATGGAAAAGATGGATGGTGCTTTTGAGGCATTTGCTGATCCTAGCTTTCAAATCCTACTTTCAGAAGCTCAAAAAACAGCTGCATCTACAGAAAGACCTGCTGACTACGATCTTCTTTCAGAACTATTGGTTCATAGGTTTGCGAAAGGTGAAAATCGTATTGTAAGAGCAGGAGTCAATCGTGCTGTTGAAATCGTAGATGAAATTTCTGACGATGCTTTACTTGGTCTAACCGCTTTCCATGCTGTAAATCACTTCTTTCCAGCATCAGGAGAGATATATAAAGGATTAGATACGTTAGATAAATTATTTGGAAATATTTTTTACGGAAAATTGCCTACAGGTAGAGATTGGCTAGATCATTTAGATATATTAGATGCAGTGCGTTTAAATTCGTTTGGTGGCTTAATAAAGTTAGATGAGTATTATTCTAAAGAGCTATATGGCTACGTGGATGTAGGCATAAGAAAAAATTCTGAAGATTTTTCTAAAGCAATAGATATTATAAAAGATAATAAGTTGCCTAAAAACATTTTAGTTGATCACGCTCTAAACTCTGAATTTGTAAGGGTGCCTATTCCAAATAGACAGCAAATTGAATCTTTTACCTTTACGCAGCAGTTTTTTCATCAAGGAGTTTTTATTCCTAATTCTGTAGCCTTAACAGAAGGACAGAAAGAAGCTATCAATAGGATATATGATCTTTATTTACAAGATCCAAATATTAAGAGTGAAAATATTCGTATATTTATGGAAAAATGGGATGAAAGAGCCAATTTGAATATTCTCAAGAAATGGTGGAATAACTTAGACTTAGGTATACAGGTGACTTCTGTAGGAAGAGTACTAGCTCAATCTAATGCGCAGAGATGTGATAAAGACCTTCCCTCACTTGACTAGTATAATATATAGGTTTTATATATGAGAATATGTGAACTTAAATTCCCATATTATTGACTGATAATACTAAAATTTTAATTCTCTATGAATTAGCTACTCAAGAGTTTTTAAAGACCAGTAGTTTAACGACACACATAAAAGAGAATCCTATGACAACATCAAAAGTAACTTACCAAGGCAATTTACGCACCCAAGCCATCCATCTACAGTCGAATAATCAAATCATTACCGATGCGCCGACAGACAATCATGGCAAGGGTGAGGCGTTTTCTCCGACTGATTTGCTAGCCACTAGTTTGGGTAGTTGTATCTTAACAATTATTGGTATCAAAGCCGAAGCGATGGATATCGATATCTCAGGTACGACCGCAGAAGTTACCAAAGTTATGGCTGCCAAACCAAGGCGGGTAAGTGAAATACATGTCGTGGTTAATTTTTCAAAAGCATTGGATGAGAGTACCTTAAAGAGATTTTATAAAACCGCATTGACCTGCCCAGTAGGCAATAGCTTGGATCCTGCTATCACTCAAAACTTAGTGTTTAACAATGGCACAGAAGCCTAATATGTCCACTAAGACTCTACTCATCGTTGCTCATGCGCCATCGCCTAATACTAAGAAATTGGCGCAGGCAGCTTATGACGGTGCGAATCATCCTGATATAGATATCACTGTCATTTTGAAATCACCGCAGGATACGCAGCCTGAAGATGTATTGGCTGCTGATGCGTTATTGCTAGGTACGACCGAAAATCTAGCGTATATGGCAGGGCTGACCAAGGACTTTTTTGATCGTTGCTATTATCCCGTGCTAGAAGAGAAGCAGGGCATGCCATTTGCGGTATATATACGCGCAGGGCATGATGGTACAGGTACCAAGCTTGCGCTCAAAACGATTACGACAGGGCTACGTTGGTCATGGATTCAAGAGGCGCTGATACTACAAGGCGACTGGCAAGACAGTTTTGCTGAGCAAGTAGAAGAGCTTGCTATGACGCTTGCTGCTGGGGTAGAGGCAGGTATTTACTAGTAGTCAGTTGTTTGGTAGTCAGGCAGTATTAGACAGTGCTTGTTAATCTACTGCTATCAATACTGAGAGCATAATAGACGGTCTGGGAGGATTGTGATGCATGACGATAATATGGATAGTGATAATCCAAATAATAAAGTAGATATTTCTGCATTGCCGTTTTCTCAAGCGTGTGAGAATAATAAGCAGCCTATTCTAAAAGTACTTCAAACAGAGTTGCAAGGCTTTAATCATGTGCTAGAGATTGGTTCTGGGACAGGTCAGCATAGTGTTTACTTTGCGCCTAATCTGCCTGAGATACAGTGGCAAACGAGCGATGTCACTGGTAATCACCGCCATATCATTGCTTGGTACAATGCTTATCCTGCACCCAATCTATATTCGCCATTAGCGTTTGATTTGGCGCATGACTCAGTACCTGTTAGTAGGCATTTAGATAATAGTCATTTAAATAGCAGTCATGTAGACAAACCTTACGATGTGATATTTACGGCCAATACTTTGCATATTATTAGCTGGGCTTTGGTAGAGCGATTATTTGCATTGGCTGGTGAGGCACTACCTGTTGACGGTAAGCTGATTATATATGGCCCATTTAATGAGCACGGTAAATATACTAGTGAAGGGAATCAGCGATTTGATGCGATGTTGAGAGCAGGTAATCCTGACAGCGGCATTCGCGATAAAGAAGATGTCGTTAGTTTAGCAAACGCTCATTATCTACAACTTTCTAAAACGTATGCGATGCCTGCCAATAATCAGCTATTGGTATTTCATAAACGCTAATTTTTTAAAGCGTTGGCAAAAATTACATAAATAAAAAGACACCTCAATGGATCGTTATCGGATCTTAATTGAGGTGTCTTTTTGTTTGGGCTTGTTTATATTATTACTGATTCGACTTGTGCTGTTAGGTTATTTATATTCTTCTGCTAAAAAATCTAAGTAGCGTTTCCAAGATCGTTCATCAGCGCGGGCGTCATATCTATCGCTGCCAAATACGCTAAAGGCATGTGGCGCACCGCTGTAGGTAACCATCTCATGCGGGATTTTGGCTGCTTCTAACGTCTTGCCCAAAGTCGCAAAGCTCTCTAGCGAGACAGATTGGTCAGCAGAACCGTGGAATACTAGGATTTCTCCCGTAGTTTTGTCATAGCTTTGACCGGTTGGAATATCAAAAGCACCGTGGAAGGGTACAAAGGCTTTTTGCTCAAAGCCTGAACGTGCTAGCTCTAACGCGACCGTACCGCCAAAACAATATCCCATAGTCGTGCCTTTACGCACATCATTACCTTGTAGTTGTCCTGCCGTTAATGCCCCTGCCAATATGCGGCGCATCTTATTACGATCATCATATAGCTCGCCAGTTAGGCGTTTATTTTCTTCGATAGAAGTAGGGCGAATGCCTTGTCCAAACATATCGGCCGCCAATACGTTGTAGCCTTCAGCCGCTAACATGTCAGCACGTTTGCGCTCATAGTCAGTTAGACCATCCCAATCATGAATCAGTAAGATAAAAGGTGCGTTTGGCTTATCTGCCTTGGCGTAATAGCCTTCATACGCTTTATCATCGACCGTATACGTTACGTTTTTGGTCGTGATAGCAGCAGCTGTTTGACTGAACGTTAATGCCATTAGACCCATTGACGCGCCTACTAGCAATGAGTGATAAGGTTTTTTAGTCGAGGAGCTTAGAGTTGGTAACATGGTAGGTAGCCTTATAGTTATATAAAATAGTCGCATCATCAAATCCCTACAAATCCGCTACATTATCATCCTCGCTAACCATACTAATGTATAGCTTGTGCTCGGTTCTCTTGTAACGAAATCATTTGAATCCAACGATATAAAAAAGATAAATATAAGGCTAAAAACCTGCCAATTTATTTATCAATAGTCTCTAGTACTGCATAAAAGCATACCTTAAAGAATAACTACATTACAAGATTCTATTGTTAACGTTTATGCGCCTTTAAGACCATCTAAAGTAGTTGCTCTATGGCGTCTATAAACGTTAACTAAATATCAACAAGGTTTACTATATACGCAACTATATTTGACTTATTTTTTGGGTAGTATAACTCCTAAGCCTATTATTCCTTTACGAATTTTAGTGCGGTATTAATTTAACGCTCGGCAATGCTGAAAACACAGACAAACAAATGACAGATGAAGTCACCACTATCTCAAAGGATATCAAACCTGTGTAGGCACTCTTTTAGTGATTTAAAAGAGCACTCTCAATCTATTAGCTAGGATTTTTTATGAATAATAATATCGATCATACTGACCCCGCCAAAGACATGAATACTGAACGTGGCAATGGTGGTGAAACCCATCAGCGTGCAGGCGACGACACTAAAGTATTAACCACGCAGCAGGGTGTGGCCATCGCTGATAACCAAAACTCGCTAAAAGCAGGCTCACGTGGGCCGACGCTATTAGAGGATTTTGTATTACGTGAAAAAATCAATCATTTTGACCATGAGCGTATCCCTGAGCGTATCGTCCATGCTCGTGGTAGCGCAGCACACGGTTATTTTGAGCTGACAGAGTCATTAGAAGAATATACGACTGCCAAAGTATTGACCGAAACGGGTAAGCAAACGCCATTGTTCACGCGTTTCTCAACGGTAGCAGGTAACAAAGGTTCAAAAGATACGCCACGTGATGTGCGCGGTTTTGCTGTGAAAATGTATACAGAAGAAGGTAACTGGGATATCGTTGGTAACAACATGCCAATATTCTTTATCCAAGATGCGATGAAGTTTCCAGATTTGATTCATGCGGTAAAACCAGAACCAGATCGCGGTTTCCCGCAAGCAGCGTCTGCTCATGATACGTTTTGGGATTTTGTGTCATTAAGTCCTGAAACCATGCATAATCTAATTTGGCTGATGAGTGATCGTGCTTTGCCACGCAGCTTGCGCATGATGGAAGGCTTTGGTATTCACAGCTATCGCTTAATCAATAAAGATGGCAAGAGCACTTTTGTCCGTTTTCATTGGAAGCCAGTGTTGGGCGTACAGTCAACCACGTGGGATGAAGCAGTAAAAATCTCAGGTGCTGACCCTGATTATCATCGTCGTGATTTATTTGAGTCAATTAACAACGGTGATTATCCTGAGTGGGAGTTTGGCGTGCAGTTATTTACTGAAGAAGAAGCCAACGAATTCCCATTTGACCATCTTGATGCGACCAAGCTGATTCCAGAAGAGTTGGTGCCAGTGAAAGTCGTCGGTAAAATGGTGCTGAATCGTTATCCAGATAATTTCTTTGCAGAGACTGAGCAGGTAGCATTCTGCCCATCGCATCTGCCACCGGGTGTTGACTTTAGTAACGACCCATTATTACAAGGTCGTCTGTTCAGTTATTTGGACACTCAGCTATCACGTCTAGGCTCGCCAAACTTTGCCCAGATTCCTATCAATGCGCCAAAATGTCCGTTTGCTAACAATCAGCAAGATGGTCATATGCAGATGCAAGTGCCTAAGACGCGTGTACTCTATGAGCCACAAAGCCTAGATCCAACTCGTCCTCGTGAAAGCGCTAAACGTGGTTTTAACTCATTCCATGAGCAACTAGATGATGGCGTAAAAGGCCGCGTACGTGACGAGAGCTTTGCAGATCATTATAGCCAGCCACGTATGTTCTACCGTAGTCAGACAGCAACTGAGCAAGCACATATCGCAACTGCTTATGCGTTTGAGCTAGGTAAAGTAGATACAGCCCATGTGCGTACGCGTATGCTTAGCCATTTGATTCATATCGATGAAGACTTGGCCAATCGCGTAGCAACGGCATTGGGTATGGAGCTACCAGAGCCAGCTGACGCGGCTGCACCTGTCCAAGACTTGGGAACCTCTAAAGCGGTACAAACTATTGGCCTAACGCCTGATAGCCTAAAAGGTCGTATGATCGGTATCTTGGTTGCAGAAGGCTCTAATAGCAGTGAAGTCAAAAAATTCGAAGATGCTGCCAAAGCGCAGGGTGCTAGTGTCAAGATTGTAGCGCCTAATAAAGAAGTCGTATTGGATGATGGTACACGCATACAAGCTGATGAGCGCCTCGCTGGTGGTCCGTCAGTGATGTTTGATGCCGTCGTTAGTATCATCATGCCTGACCAAGCTAAAAAGCTGGCAAAAGACAGCTCAGCATTAGATTGGTTCAACGACGCGTACAACCATTGCAAAGCTATTGCATATTGCGGTGCGACTGATGAATTTATCTTAAGTAAACTCCCAGTTGAAAAAGATGAATTTGTGACACCATTGGCCGAGCTAGATGCCTTTATTAATAATGCTAAGTCTCGTCTATGGGAACGTGAGCCAAAGGTTCGTGATCTTGCATAGTTGATAAGTAGGTAATTTACGAATTATCTAAGATAACAAATAAGATATTAAGTGTTTCCTTAAACCCAGCCTAAGTGCTGGGTTTTTGCTTTTTGCTAATAAGGTGAGAATTATCATAAATAGAACCATACATACGGTTATGAGTAGTAAGTTGTCCATAGTTAATTGTTAGCCGCATCGTCTCTATATATCGGATTACTCTTGTATATAGTCACAAGCGTTCACTCAAAGTCATTTTATTTATATTGACGGGCGCTATACTAAAGATTGGCTATAAAACTGAACAAAAGCCTCACAATAATAACGACGAATGAGGTAAGGAACACCAATGAGTCTATGTGAAATTGTACGTTTAGAAGGATATATCCAGAGTAGCTATCTGGCAGTATATCCAGATAAAATAATGCTGCTAGATGGTTGCTGCCGTGCTGATGTACCGATGGTGCTTGACTATATTAAGACAACGTTAAAACGACCCGTCACCGACCTAAAAGTAGTGGTGGTCACGCATATGCATCCGGATCATGCAGGCGGTGCGAATAAGTTTCGAGAAAAGACTGGCTGTCTGATTGTCTCAGCAGATAGAAAAAAGCAGTGGTATAGCGGTATTGGTGGGCGCACGATGCACTTCGTAGATATACATCTAGGATATTATGTGGCCAGACGTCAAGGCCGCCCACTTAAAAACCTATATTACTCGGCAAGTCTGAAACCAGATATCACCGTCAAAGATGGCGAGCTTGTGCCACACTTTGATGAATGGCAAGTACTAGAGACACCAGGTCATACGGATCGCGATTTGTCTTTGTTTCACCTGCCCAGTCGCGAAGTATATACCGCTGATTTAATCATTAAGTTGCGGCACAAGTTCGTAGCGCCGTTTCCTGTCTATTACCCTAAAGAATATGTTCAATCGTTAAAAAAAATAAGAGCGTTGCAACCGTCAATGGTGATGATGGCACATGGACGAGAGCTAGCGATGAGTGAGGCAGAGTTTGATGAGTTTATCGCTCATGCACCCAAGCATCCACGTACCATCAAAGATACGATCAGACATAAACTACTATGGCGCAAGAGAGATAGCTTTCGACTGTTTAAACGCAAGCATAATAAATAGAGGTATATAAAAGCTAAAAAACAACATTTAAAAAGCCCAGACGAAAAAAAGCCCAATTACTAAGATAGTAACTGGGCTTTCTAAATATGGTGGGCTGTCCGCGACTCGAACGCGGGACCAATTGATTAAAAGTCAACTGCTCTACCAACTGAGCTAACAGCCCTGAGCGAGGATTAAATAAAGAATTACTTCATCATATCCAAACTAGGTTTGCATTTTACTGCAAGAGAAAATTCTAACTAGAGAACTTTCTAAAATTAAACATCTTAACGATGTCTTTTAAACTTACCTTTATCAGTCTACTACCGGATAGGGCAGAACGATTAATAAAGATCAAACTAAATATGGTGGGCTGTCCGCGACTCGAACGCGGGACCAATTGATTAAAAGTCAACTGCTCTACCAACTGAGCTAACAGCCCTAACGTTTAAAGTGTTTGTATCCCTAAACGTGAGAGCACATTATATATATTATTATGACAATTACAACCCCACATGATAAAAAAAGTGCAATTCTCTTATAAAATTGCCAATTTATTCCAGTTTATTTAAATTTTCATCATTATATCGATATTGACTGCTCTATTTTCGGCCAAAGCGAGTCAATAATCGATTATTAGTCTCGAGAAAGTGCTTCAACAGGATCTAATTTGGCGGCATTACGCGCTGGCAAGAATCCAAATACTACACCAATTAACGTCGAACAAACAAAAGCGGCAATAATAGAGGTTGATGAGTAGATAACTTTGAAATTATCACCACCCACGCTATTAATCAGCTCACCAATGGCAAAGGCCAGTCCAATACCGATTAGTCCCCCTAAGATACAGACCAAAACGGCCTCAATAAGGAACTGCTGCATGATATCGCTCTGACGTGCGCCTACTGCCATACGTACGCCAATCTCGTTGGTACGTTCGGTGACAGAGACTAGCATAATGTTCATCACCCCAATACCGCCGACGATCAATGAAATAACCGCGACTGATGAGATCAGCAGGGTCATCGTTCCTGTCGTCGACTCGATCGTTTGACGAATAGAGTCTGAATTGCGCAGCTCAAAGTCATCTTTGCCATGGCGACTCTCTATCAAGTCAGAGATGGCTGTTTCTGCGGCGCTAGAAGAGATACTGTCATCTAATAACGCTACAAAGCGATCGATATTGGTACTACCAGTGACACGCGACATCACCGTCGTATAAGGCATATATATAGTAGGCGTCGTCACACTGGGGCCAAAGCCACCATCGCTCTCTTCGAGGACGCCAATCACGCGTCCAGGCACACTACCAACCAATATTACCTCACCAACAGGGTTATCAATATCTGAGAAAAAGGTCTGCTTAGCATTGTCATCGATGATAATATCTTGACTACGTAATGTGACGCTTTTTGCATCAAACCCTTGACCCAATGCCAATGTCTCACCAGTGACGGTTAGATAGTCTTCACCAACGCCGTTGACGGTAGCGTCCTCTTGTATACTACGATAGCGCACGCTAGAGTTGGCATTCACTTGAGGGCTGACGCTGATAATATAGGGCTGATTGCCGACCGCTTCGGCGTCTTCTGGCGTCAAGTTGTCATCATTATAGCGGCGTCTAGGGTCGCCTCTAGGGTAGCCATCATTGACGGTAATGGTATTAGTACCTAACGAGCTGATATTGGCAAGGATTTGCTGCTGAGAGCCTTGTCCAAGACCTACGATAGATACAACCGCAGCGATACCGATGATAATACCGAGCATAGTCAGTAGGGTACGCATCTTATGCGCACGCATGGCAAGCAAAGACATTTTAAAGGCTTCAAGCAATCGATCTATAAAGCTACCAAAGGCACTTTTTCGATGTTCACCAAGGATAGACTCTGGTTTTTTGTCTGTATGCTTATAATGCTCAGTTTGATAGTCAGCGATGACATAGCCATCTTTTAGCTCAATCACACGCTCCGCTTGTGCCGCTAGCTTTGGATCATGAGTGACCATGATAATAGTATGGCCTTGTGCACTGAGGTCATGCAAAATCGCCATGACGTCCTCACCAGATTTACTGTCTAGGGCACCCGTTGGCTCATCTGCCAAAATCACGTCACCACCATTCATCAGTGCACGAGCAACAGAAACACGCTGCTGCTGTCCACCTGAGAGCTGATTGGGACGGTTATTGACCTTATTACCAAGGCCCAAATCCGTTAAAAGCTTCTCAGCACGATTGGTGCGTGCCTCGGTATCCATGCCCGCATATACGGCAGGGACGGCCACGTTGTCTTTGGCACTGATATCCCCAAGCAAATGATAGCGCTGAAAAATAAACCCAAAGTGCTCACGGCGCAGCTCAGCCAACTGATCGGCATCAAGCTTACGAGCGGATTGACCATAAATCTTATAATCGCCAGCAGTGGCTTGATCCAAGCAGCCTAAGATATTCATCAAGGTGGACTTACCAGAGCCTGATTGTCCAATGATAGCAACCATCTCGCCTTGATTGATAGTTAGATTGATATCATGCAAGACGCGAATGGTTTGCTCACCAGCAGGGAACTCTCTGATAATACCAGACAGCTCCATAATAGGCTTGCCTGGTACAGGGTGATTAACGGTATTGGTTTTTGCCAAGTTATCTGAGTTATCTGAGCTGTTTGAAGGGTTAGCAGAAGTGTGTGACCCTAAGTTTTGAGCCGTGCTACTTTCAGAGCTATCTTCAGTCGACGGTTTAGGAGATTGAGATATAGTCATAGCAGTGTCTTTAATAAAGGCTAATAAGCGTTATAGTGTTGTTATGAAAGGGCCGCTATGTTTAACGAGCCCTTTTTTATTCAACATAGTCAAAGAGCAAGTTACATTCGAGGTCCACCAGGGATACGGCCGCTACCAGATTTCTTACCGCTTTCTTCACTGATGATTACTTCTTCTCCTTCTTTCAAACCACTTAAGATTTGCGCATTTACTCGGTTATCGATACCGACTTCTACAGTACGCTCTTCTACGGTTCCGTCCTCTTTTAGTACACGTACAAACTTGCCGGTAGCTGCTTTGCCTTTTTCTTTACCTTCAGAGCGTTTTTCTTGTATCACTGTTGACGGTACTAATAGCGCATTTTTGGCTTCATTGACGATGATATAGATCTGCGCGGTCATATCAATTCGGAACAAGCGGTCAGGGTTCGGCACTTCTACGTAGCCGACGTAATAGATAGCAGCGTCCGTTGAGCTGGTACTACTGATTTGCTCTGGGGCAGGCTCGATAGCAGTCAACGTCGCATCATACTGCTGGTCTGGATTACCGATGATGTTGAAATAAGCAGGCATGCCAGCACTGACATTGATAACGTCAGCTTCGGAGATTTGCGCGTTGATACGTACGGTCGATAAATCTGCTAGCGTTACTAGTGTAGGCGCTGTTTGATTAGCGTTAACCGTAGTGCCTTGCTCCGTCGTAATAGAAACGACAGTACCTGATATCGGGGCGCGAATCGTGGTATAGCTCAAATCTTCTTCAGCAGTACTGACGTTGGTTCGTGATTTGCGTAACGCCGCTTGCTGACTGTTGATATTGGCTTCGGTAGTCGCAATCGCCGCCTTTGCTGTATCGATAGCCGCACGCGCATTGGCAACGGCTGCTTTTGCTGTCTCGACACTGGTCGCTTGCGTGTCATATTCCTGCTGCGAGATAGCGTCGATAGCGACTAAGTCTTGCAAACGCGCAAAATCAGACTGGGCTTGTTTGAGTTCAGACTGACGGCTGGCAAGATCGGCATAGGCACTTTTTAGACTGGCTTGTTTACTTAACGATTCTGCTTGTGCACTTTGTAGTGCGGCTTCGCTTTGTTCAAGACTGGCTTGTTCATTGCTCAGGCTGTTCTTCTGAGTCACTTGATCAATCTGCGCAATCAAATCGCCTTGGTTCACTTCGTCACCGACTTCAACGTACAGGCGTTTTACTTCACCAGATACCTGTGCCCCTACATCGACGGTATTTAAAGCTTTTACTTTACCGGACGCCATGACATTGTTTTCAATATCACCGACTTCAACGGTTGCGGTTAGGTAGTTAGGTGTGGTTTCTTCTGGTTTTAAAAAAGTATAGGCCAAAGCCCCTAATGCTACGATAATTAAGGTGATGACACCCCATTTGATAGCAGACTTTTTGCTTATTTTGCGCATGACAACAATCCAATCACAATTAAATCAAGTGTAGATATAGTAGAGACTTCACCTACAAAAGGGAATGGAAATTAGTTTACGAAAGGTTAAGGTAGCCAAGAATAGAGATAGGTACAGAAAAGAAATGCGTACTAAAAATCAATAAAACGGAGATTATAGGAGGACAAGATAGGGTATTAGAATCTGGATTTATAGCGTTTAAATGTATAAACCAGTAAGAAAAACGTATAAATCAGTAAGATAAGAGATGGATAACTCGTGGCTAAGCGCAACAATAAAAGGTGGTGACAGGCTAGTCTTAGCGCATAGCAAATAAACGCTTACCTGCAAGCTCTAGTGCTGCTTGTAATAATAGCTCCCATGCTGGCTGACGAATAAGTCCTTTGATAGCTTGGTCACAGCGGTAAAGCAGGGCAGGCCATTCGCTCGTTTGTTGCTTTGACTGACGGCGGCAGGCTTGTTGGTACAACCCTTGCTTACTACGCCAAATGCCTAATGCTTGAGGGTCTTGACCGTCCATAAGCTGGATAATTTGACGCATGTCTTTGCTAATAGCCCATAACACTAAAGTAGTGGGCTCATCGGTCGACTTTAGCTGAAAAATGATTTTGGCAACCTGCGTACTATTACCCGCGAGCATCGCATCAGACAAATCAAACACGCTAAACTGCGCGTCGCTGACCAACGCTGCTTGTAGGTCTGCAATATCCAATGCCACATTATTCACAGGTTGTGAAAAGCTATTAGATTGTTCGGTACTGTTGTCATTAGCACTATCTTTATTAGTACTGTTATTAGCAACTAGCTGCGGTGCAAACAGATAAGACAATCGCCATAGGGTTTGATAAGCACTTAGCAAATGATGCTCAGTGTGTGACATGAGTAGCTGCCAAGCCTCTTGAGACAGTCGTAAGCCAAACTTCTGAGCTTGTATTTGTAGTAGCTGTTGGCGCTGCTGCTCATTGTATAAATTGCAATCAATGACATTGCCATACTGCGCAAAAGGAGCAAACCATTTGCTGCTCTGGCTGCGTTTGTCTTGCTTAGGTGTAAGCCACAATACACTATGACCATGTGTGCCAGCTTGTGCCTCGACCGCAAAACGTTCCAGCTCGGCGATAACTGCTTTGTCAGGTTTATGATTGCCCGTCACGATTAAGGCGCTGGCATCATCAAATAAAGACTGACTGCCAAGCTCTGACAGTACTTCTTGCCAGCTCTTGACGGAAATTAGCTCTATACGTTTGATTGCATAGTTCTGTGCGCGCCAGTGTGGACGCAGCGCATCTATCAACCATTGACTCAGCAGTGGCTCGTCACCGTGCGCCAGCCACAAGCCGGCTACCGCAACGGAAGGCTGCAGTAGTTTTGGGTAGGCTTTTATGAAAGTGTCTTGCATAGCGTGGTATTACACAGGTTGATGAGCAGGTAATGCCAATTCCAAAAATATGCTTAACAGTATTAAGCTAGCCGAGTTTACTAGTACTTACACTCGCTTAGTTTGCTACTCATATTTCTAGAAATGGTATCGTTTGATAATCAGAACGACTAACTATTCCGGTTGTGGTACGACGACAACGGTTGGTGTCACACCTTTATTCATTTGCACAGACTGCTTGGCAGCAGGTGCGACTTTTGGAAGCGAGATAGCAACATACTGGTCAGTGATACGGCGAGCTAAAGTATCATAGAGCCAATCGCGAGTCTGATCGCCTTGCTGATCGTCAGTACTAACAGACGCTTCGTTATACTGGTAGCTTCGCTCGACTTGAATGGGGTTGCTTAGTGTTACAGGCTTACCATTTTCCATCGTTTGATAGCTGACATCTGCTGATAGTACCAAGCGAATCTCTGTTAATACGCCAACCAATTCGTAACGCTTAAAACGTACATTACGGATGTCGATAGCGGCAATAGACTCAGCCCCTGCTTGTTGATTATTACGAGCAACTTCTTCCGAGCTCATATTATCAATAACGTCGACACCTAATGTCTTTAGGCGACGCGTCAATGGTAGTTTCAGCGGGAACGAGGTGCGATTGTCTTCGATGATGACCGCTGTTTTTTCGACGTCAAGCAGCATCGCTGAGTCGTAGCCCCGCAGCTGGAAGCCGCAGCCGCTAAGAGCCGCCGCTGCACCTACCACCGCAAACATTGGCAGCGTGGCAAGTAAGACTGCTCCGAGCTTTTGGCCATGGGACTTTTTGTTAGCTAGGCTGTATGCGCTTGATTCTGGTTGCGCCTGCTCAGCTCGATGCTTGTATGACATAAACGCTATCCTCATATGATAAGAAGGCTTAGAGCACTAAGCCTAAAATACTTAGCTCAAGATATCTCAGCCTACAACCACGATGTTAACCAATTTGTTAGGAACGACGATTTCTTTTTTGATCTCGCCAGTGATGAATTTTGCCACACTTTCCATAGTACGAGCTTGCTCTTTTAGCTGCTCAGGATCGCTGTTTGGTGCGACATCCATCTTACCACGCATCTTACCATTGACCTGTACCACCATGGTGATCATGTCCTGTACCAGCGCACTTTCATCCACGGTTGGGTAGTCTAAGGTTAAGGTGTCAAGACCCAACTGCTCAAGCAGATGCTCGCCAACGTGCGGCGCATATACAGATAGCATAATCAGCAGGTTGGTCAACGCTTCGTGTTTGACGTGTAGCTCTTGCTCGCTACTGGCGTTAAAAGAAGTCAGCTCATTAGCAAGTTCCATCAGGCTTGATACTGGCGTGTTCAATGCCAGACGATCACCCAAGTCACTGTCAATCTTAGCAATTGTTTCGTGCGTTTTACGGCGTAAATTTTTGGCTTCTTTGCTTAGACCGTCTGTGTTCAAGGTAGCACTGTTAAGCGTATCAATGCTGATATTAGCGGCCGTTAGCGCTTGCATATGGTCGGTTGCAATGCGCCATACTTTTTTCACAAAGTTATAAGGGCCTTTTAGAGCGTCATCTGACCATTCAAGCGTTTGATCCGCAGGCGCAGTAAATAGTGTGTACAAACGAACCGTATCAGCACCATATTTATCAATGGTTAGCTGTGGATCTACGCCATTGTTCTTTGATTTTGACATTTTTTCGATCTTACCAATCGTCACTGGCTGTCCATCTGACTTCAAGATAGCTTTGATTGGTTGACCACGTTCGTTGAAGTCAATATCGATATCTTCTGCAAAGTAGTAGGTCGTACTGCCATCCGCATTGACGCGGTAGAACGTACCAGCAAGCACCATGCCTTGGGTCATTAGATTGGCAAATGGCTCATCACCTGTGACTAAATTTTCGTCGCGCATAAGCTTATGGAAGAAACGCGCATACAATAGATGCATCACCGCATGCTCGACACCGCCGACGTATTGATCAACAGGCAACCATTTATTGGCAGCAGACTTGTTGACCATGTTTTGCGCATCATTTGGGCTAGCAAAACGTGCATAGTACCAGCTTGACTCTACAAAGGTATCAAAGGTATCGGTCTCACGCTCAGCAGGATTACCACACTTAGGACAAGTGGTATTGACAAACTCTGGGATGTTCTTGAGTGGGTTACCGCGACCATCAGGTACGACGTCGGTTGGCAATACAACTGGTAGGTCTTGCTCTTCAACAGGTACTGTACCACAATGCTCACAGTTGATCATTGGGATAGGGCAACCCCAATAACGCTGGCGAGAGACACCCCAATCACGTAGGCGATACTGGATCTTTTTCTTAGCCAGCTCTTTTGGCTCAAGCTTGGCTAGCATTGCTTCAAACGCTTGCTCAAAGTCTAGACCGTTAAACTCACCTGAATTTATTAACAAGTTATCTGGTGAATTGTTAAATTGACTGTGAGACTTAAAACGTATTGTATCTAGTGCCTCAAACAGAGGCATATGAAATTTGTTATCAGTATCGTCAATTATTTTTAGTAGGTTTGAGTTGTTTACATGCTTTAAAATACTATCTACAAAGCTACTAGGTGAATAATTTTCATCGTAATTTATATCAAAATCATAATTGATTTCTTTACTTATAAGCTCAATCTTTTCAATAGAATTTTTAACATTTAGATCGATAACTACTCTTTTTATAGGTAAATTGTACTTCACCGCAAATTCATAGTCACGCTCATCATGAGCAGGTACTGCCATAACTGCGCCTGAGCCGTAGCTCATCAATACGTAGTTAGCAACCCACACTGGCACTTCTTCACCAGTCAAAGGATGCGTCACAGTGAGGCCTGTATCCATACCGATTTTTTCAGCTTTGGCCAGATCCGCTTCAGCTACTGAGCCTTTTTTGCAAAGGGCACAGAATTGATCGATTGCGTCATCTTGCTCAGAGGCATACTGTGCAAGTGGATGCTCTGCGGCTACAGCGACATAAGTCACACCCATCAACGTATCAGGACGAGTGGTGAACACATCTAAGGTGTTTTCTTCACCAGCAAGCTCATAAGGGAAGTGCACTTCCATACCAGCACTACGACCAATCCAGTTACGCTGCATGGTTAGTACTTCAGATGGCCAATGACCTTCTAGCTGATCCAAATCATCCAGTAGCTCATCGGCATAATCAGTGATGTTGAAGTAATACATTGGGATGTCGCGTTTTTCGACCGCAGCACCACTACGCCAGCCTTTGCCATCGATGACTTGCTCGTTTGCTAAGACGGTGTTGTCAACAGGATCCCAGTTGACCGTCGACAGCTTTTTGTAGACTAGGCCTTTTTTGTACAATTGCAAGAATAACCACTGCTCCCACTGATAATACTCAGGGCTACAAGTGGCAAATTCACGTGACCAGTCAATAGACAGGCCTAGCAATTTAAGCTGCGCACGCATGCTGTCAATATTGGCAAATGTCCATGCCGCAGGTGGGGTTTGGTTGGCAATTGCTGCGTTTTCCGCTGGCAGGCCAAAACCATCCCAACCCATTGGCTGCATGACTTCATAGCCTTTGAGGCGATAATAACGGCTTAATACGTCAGAAATCGTATAGTTACGTACGTGGCCCATATGCAGCTTGCCACTTGGATAAGGGAACATCGACAGCATGTAACGACTTGGCTTGTCGCTTGGCTCGTTACTTACTTCAAAGCGCTTGTCAGTGGCCCATTTGGTCTGCTGCGCGGCTTCTATCGCTTGTGGGTTATAATAATTGTTTTCTGTTTGGTCTGCTGTCACGGCGTTGCTCATAGTCGGCTCGAAATTGGTTGATACTGATTTGTTTAATACGGATTTGTTTAATACTGATCAAAATAGGTGGAATTTGACAATGCCATAGCATAGCGTAATTTGACGAAAATTGCGACGATATGATGCAGTTGCTTACTAGGTTTGACGATTAAAAGTAATGCATTCTCTATATCCAGTCAGCCTTAGGTATAATAGACAAATTAATGAATATTTATGAGGATTTATCATGACCATCACCATTTACGGTATCAAATCTTGTAGCACGATGAAAAAAGCTTTTACTAAGCTAGACGATCTAGATGTCAGCTACGATTTTCACGATTATAAGAAACAAGGTATAGAGAAAGAAACAGTACAGCGCTGGGTAAATGAACTAGGTATCGAAAAAATGCTTAATAAGCGTGGTACGACATGGCGCAAGCTAGACGACAGTCAAAAGCAAGCGGCTGACGCTAATGTAGACAACGCGATAGATTTACTCGTGGAAAATACCAGCATGATTAAACGTCCGATTGTAGAAGGTCAGTTGGCAGATAGAGATCAAGCCGTATTACTATGCGGATTCGATGAATCTGAGTTTAATAAAGTTTTTTCGTAAAATTGAGCTATAAAAACTAAGCTAGGCTGATTATTAAAGATAAAAATGCATAAAAAAGCCCGAGCGTTTATATCAACTCGGGCTTTTCTACATTTAGCTTTCTTACATTTAACATTGCTAGATTTTGCTAGCTCAATGATGAATCTATTTCTCGACTAATGAGCGTACCAACCCCTTCGTTAGTGAAAATCTCAAGTAAGGTCGCATGAGGGACACGGCCATCAACGATTACCGCGCTTTTGACGCCGCTACGTACCGCATCAAGCGCACATTGAATTTTAGGAATCATGCCGCCTGAGATAGTACCATCTTCGATTAAGCTATCGACTTTCTTTGGCGTGAGTCCAGTCACCACTTCGCCGTCACGTCCCAATACGCCTTTGATGTTGGTTAATAGCATCAGCTTTTCTGCTTGTAAAAACTCCGCTACTTTACCTGCGACCAAATCCGCATTGATATTATAGGTATTGCCTTCAGCGTCAACGCCAAGTGGCGCGATAACGGGGATAAAATCAGAGGCAATCAGCATGTTAATTACGTCTTTATTGACGCTTACTACATCACCGACGAAACCTAAATCAACTGGTACAGCGATACCATCTGCGCCAATTTTTTCCATCATCAGTTTTTTCGCTTGAATCAAGTTTGCATCTTTACCTGTAAGACCAATCGCGCGACCGCCATGTTTATTAATCAAGCTAACAATCGATTTATTGACGCTACCGCCCAAAACCATCTCTACGATATCCATGGTGCTTTTGTCAGTGACTCGCATGCCATCGATACGGTCTGATTGACGTCCGAGCTCTTTTAGGAGGTTGTCAACTTGCGGGCCGCCACCATGTACGACTACTGGATGCATACCGACGGTTTTTAGCAAAACGATATCGCGAGCAAATGAGCTCTCAAGCTCAGGGTCGGTCATGGCGTTGCCGCCGTATTTTACGACGATGAGTTTATCAACAAAACGCTGGATATAGGGCAGAGCAGTGGTCAATACTTCAGCGGTGTTTTTGGCATCATCTAAATTAAGCGTCATTACAAACTCCTAAGGGCCGGTTTTAAATTGGTTGTTTTTCTACTATGTCTAATGAGACAGTGATATATGTTATGTGGCTACTCCGCAGGAATAGCAAGAATCTGTTCTGCTAGATCTGCGTTAAATGGTCGGCATAAAGCGGCAAATGTCGCCTGAATATCTTTTAGGTCATCTATGCTATTGCCCGCAAAGCGGGCGGTCAGGCTATTGCTGGTATTTGACTGGCGCAGTACCCCAAAACCATGCGCAAAATCCAAGCGCACACCATCGATACAGCTCAGCTTGGTTCCTACAGGTAATAATTCATGCGTCTGTTTTAATGTTATTTGCGCCTTCGCAGTAGCGCAAGTACACACTGACGACTTGCATGTTGTGGCAGGCAGACAAGTATCTTTTAATTGCTGACTAGATGAAGAATCAGTATGAGTAGACATATCTACTAGATACTGCAAGTAATGACAAAATCTCGTTAGTTGCTCTACAAGTGAGCAGTCGTTAGTAGCCGTTTGCGGCATTGGCAAGTAATGGTCAGCAGTACTGACTATAGTGGGCAAGCTTTGGATGATATCTGCTAGTGGTTTTTTATCATTAATATCATTATGAGTTTGGTCAATCCAATGCAGCAACCGTAATGCGGCATACATCCCATCATCATAAGGGATAAAGCGGCTGTCATTAAAGATGAAATGCCCTGATAATTCACCAGCGAAGACAATCTGATTGTCAGGATGCTGTACCTGCTGGCGCATAAAGCTGCTGCCAGTCTTGCTAACCACAGGTGTAGTACCAAGCTCAGATAATAGTCTTGGTAAATGATGGGCACACTTAATATCAAAAAGAACTTCAGACGCTAATAAAGAGTCGCTAAGAGAGTTAGGATGTTCAGTAATAGCAATACGTGCCAATAAATAGAGCAAATGATCGGGCGTAACTATCTTGCCGTTGTTATCAACGATCATTAAACGATCGCCATCGCCATCAAACGCCAAGCCTATATCTGCTGCATTCGAAACAACGACTCGTTGCAATTCGTTTAAGCGATTTGGTTCGGTGGGGTCTGGATTACCAAGGGGGAAATTGCCATTGGGTGTGTCATTGAGAAAAATAACGTGCTGGCAAAAATGTTTAAACAAGCGCTGAGCAATACTCCCAGTTGCGCCATGCATACAGTCAATAACTATGACTAAATCAAGTTTATAAGCGCTTTTCTGATTGGCTTTAGTTGCCGAGTGATTGTGCTGAAATAATTGTTCAAATACCTGCTCAATAGCATCAATATAAACGTTTGCTACTTGACGAGTAGGTAATTGCTCAAGCAAATCAATTGGTAATTTTGAGTCGTGGCTACTCTGAATATTTTTAAAGCCTTCTGAAAACCAGATAGAATTGTTAGCCTGGCTATCGGGATAAGCGTGATGACCATGATGGGCGGTTAGTTGATGATAGAGCGTCTGTATCTCTGAGCTACTAGGGGACTTATTATTTACTAACCATTTGATGCCTAATATGTCTTTAGCAGAATGGCTTGCTGTTACGACTATGCCATGTCCTTGATATTGCATTGCCCAAAATGCCATCATCGGCGTGGTGATTAGGCCTAACTGGATTACGCGTAAACCCTGCTGAGCTAATACAGTAGAGAGTGTATGTGCAATGGCTTCACTACCAATGCGCATATCATAACCAATAACGACAACATTCTGCTTAGTCTCAACAGAAGCATCAGTACTGATGTTTTTAGTCGGTTGGCTATCTTGGGCATTGTAGAGAGTGGCAAAAGCACGGCCTAATGCTTGTATAAAACTGCTAGTAAAATACTGGTTGGCACCGCGAATATCATAAGCACGGAATAAGGATTGCTGCGCCGCAAAAGGTGGCATTGCTTACTCTCCTTATAACCGTGATAGATGTTCAATGATAAATAAAAATGAATAGCGCAAGGTTTTATATATAGCTTAAGCAAAACCTTAAACGCTATCTAAAAAGTTGTCAGAAAAATTGACCAACAAAATAGCTACTATTGGCGACCTGAGTGTCCAAACCCGCCTGCACCGCGTACGCTTTCATCACTGAACTCTGCAACTACTTCAAACTCAGGACGGGCAACAGGTACCACGATGTACTGTGCCATACGCTCAGCTGGATTAAGAACAAAGTCATCCCCACTGCGGTTCCAAATACTAACCATCAGCTCGCCTTGATAGTCGGCATCGATTAGCCCAACCAAGTTACCCAAGACGATACCGTGCTTATGACCAAGACCTGAACGCGGTAAAATCATACCTGCATAATTAGGATCTTGAATATAAACCGCAAGGCCAGTGCCAATTAAATGGGTTTCACCTGCTTTAATCGTTAATGGCTCATCGATGCAAGCACGCAAATCAATACCTGCACTGCCATCAGTGGCACGAGTTGGTAGAGAAAATGCTTCGTCTTCAGTAATTTTAGAGTTTACCACTTTAACTTGTACAGCTTGCATAACACACTCACTTAACGATTTGATGGTTTTTAAATTATGATTTTAAACTAGGGCCTTGAACTATGGTCTAAATAAATCTTATTCGAAATTTTTATATTTCAGCAATTCAGCATTTAACTAAAGTATCAACACGCTGGCCAATCCTAAAAAGGACATAAAGCCGACAATATCCGTGACGGTCGTTAGGATAACCGAAGCAGAGAGAGCAGGGTCGATATTCATTCGTTTCAGCATCAACGGTATGCTGATACCAGAGACGTTAGCCGCAGTCATGTTGATCGCAATGGCAAAACCAATGACGGCACTGATTTTAATATCATGAAACCATAACTGAGCAATAAACGCCATAATTATCGCCCAGATGATACCGTTTATCGCACCCACCCACAGCTCTTTATTCAACAGCCAGACACGGTTAGAACCACCGATTTGACCCATCGCCATCCCGCGGATAACGACCGTCAGCGTTTGCGAGCCAGCAATACCGCCCATACTGGCGACCACTGGCATCAATATCGCTAGCGCCACGACTTGTGCCAATACTTCTTCAAACTGTCCAATTACTGCTGCGGCCAATAGGGCAGTACATAAATTGATACCTAGCCAAACGCTACGGCTTTTAGCACTGGTTAGGATGGGAGCAAACAACTCTTCATCTTGGCTAACACCAGCGAGGTTTTTCATGGTGCTGTCGACATCATCTTGGATGATTTCCATGATGTCTTCACCGTTTAGTTGACCAACCAGCTCGCCATGGCTATTGATGACAGGCGCAAAACGAATATCCTCTGAACGAAAAATCGCGGCAGCATCTTGAATATCCAAGCGATCATTAATTGTAATGGCAGTATCAATCAGTTCCGAGACTAAGGTGTTTTGTTTATGCTTAATTAAGTCTACTAGACTCAGTAGTCCCAGTAATTGCTGGCTTTGATCGACAACGAGCAGCTCTTGGCTCTCGTCATCAAGTAAGTCGTCGTTTTCTCGCAGCCAATCCTGCACATCTGCCAAATAGATATCATCTCTTATTTGGATAATATCAGGATCCATATAGCTACCAACTTCCCAGTCGGCATAGGTATCGAGTTTATTAACTTGGACTCGAGTCTCTTCGTCCAGCGTTGCCATAACTGAGGTACGTATGCTCTCAGTGACGGTATCCAAAATCTCGGAAATGTCTTGAGCATCAAGATCTTGGGTAAACATGGAGATTTCTTGAGAAGAAATATTCTCCATCAATGGCTGGCGCGTATCGACATCTAGCTCGGCAAGCACCTCACCCTTGATATGTTCTGGCACCTGCGCCCAAATCAACAGACGGTTTTGAGTTGGGAAGGACTCTAGTAGGTTGGCAATCTCATATTCGGACTGCTTTTCCAAAAACTCTGTAATGGCCTCGTATGCTTTATCAGCAACCAAACCCTGAAGATACAGAAGCTTATATTCGGCACTATATTCAGCCGAATTATAGTCTCCTGACAGCATGGCTGTTCGTTCCTGATTTGGCGTCGGGGTAGGCATAAGTGTTCCAAGTTTTTACAGTCAAGTGTTTACAGTATATAAAGAACAATAACGATTATAATAATCGCCTTTTGCGCAGTCTAAAGCGTGTTTTCGCAAGCATTTTACTTAGGTGCTTATTACTTACTTAGGTGTTTAAGTGTTTTGATTAAGATTAACGCTTACCCAGTAACGCTCGAATATTGGCCAAATATTCATCAGCAACGGCTTCTGGGTCTTTGGTCGCTTTTTTCTTTTTCGCTTTGGCAGGCCAGTCAATATGATCCTCAGGCAGCTCATCCAAAAATCTTGATTCTGAGGTAACGCGCATCTGACCACCAGCACGGCGCTGGGTCGCGAGCGTCAATGTCAGCTCACGACGCGCACGGGTAATGCCCACGTACATCAAACGGCGCTCTTCTTCGACCGTCTCACTCATAATCGAGTTGCGATGCGGCAGCATCTCTTCCTCAAGCCCCATGATATAAACAAAATCAAACTCCAAGCCCTTTGCCGCATGTAAAGTCATCAAGTTAACTTTATTAGTATTCTCTTCTTCTTGCTGTTGCTCGAGCATATCAAGCAAAACCAGCTTACGAATGATGGTATCAATCGTTCGGTCCTCGTCTTCTTCAGCACGATTAATCAAGGACTGAATACTGGTGTAGAGCATATCGATATTATCAATACGGTTTTTTTCTTGTTGCGGCGTTTTAGCATCGCTACGGACAAAGTCAATATAACCTGTCTCATCAATCATCTGGCGTACGATAGGTACAGGGTCTGGGTGTTGATCCAGCTCACGCGTATAGTGCTCGATAAATTCACCAAACTCTTTTATCGTACCATAAGCCTTTGATGGCAATACATGAGTCAGGCCAGCATGGGTACAAGATGCCAGTAGCGATATGCTGTGCTCTTGCGCAAATAAGCCGAGTTTTTCTAGCGTGGCGGGTCCCATACCGCGCTTGGGTGTATTGATAATACGCAAAAACGCGCTGTCATCTTCGGGATTCAGAATCAGACGCAGATAGCCCATGATGTCTTTGATTTCACTACGTGCAAAGAATGACTGACCGCCTGATAATTTATAAGGCACTTGCAGCTGGCGCAGTTGTGCCTCTAGCATACGTGCTTGAAAGTTACTGCGGTACAGTACGGCATACTGTTCCCACTCATTACCGAAACGCAGCTTGTGTGTGACGATTTCTTTGGCCACGCGCTCGGATTCATCATCGTCATTACGACAATTAATAATGCGGATTTTTTCGCCTTGACCTTTATCTGACCACAGTTTTTTCTCAAATAAATGCTCGTTGTTTAGAATAACGGCATTGGCAGAGGTCAAGATACGTGTGGTTGAGCGGTAATTTTGCTCAAGCATAACGATTTTTAGTTTTGGAAAATCTTCTTTTAGCAGTGCCATATTTTCGGGCTTCGCCCCGCGCCACGCATAGATAGATTGGTCATCATCACCTACCACGGTGAAGCGACCTTGCGGACCGACCAAATACTTAATCATCTCATACTGGGCAGTGTTGGTATCTTGATACTCATCGACCAATAGATAGCGAATACGGTTCTGCCATTTATCACGTAGCTCTCTATTTTCACGCAATATCTTGGTTGGCAAGACAATCAAGTCATCAAAATCGACGGCATTATAAGCACGCAAGTTACGCTCATAAAGCGCATATAACGTCGCGAAAATCATATCTTCTGGATCGTCTAACGTTTCCATCGCCTTATCAGGCTCGACCAAGTCATTTTTCCAATCAGAAATCATTTTGATGGCTTTACCGACTAACTCGCGACTTTCAGCGCCGCTTAAGTTGTCGCGCATCATCAGCTCCATCAAGAGGCGCTTACTGTCATCGCTGTCCATGATGGAAAAATTGCCTTTTAGCGGGGTATGAATCAGCTCATAGCGCAAAAACTGTAGACCAAATTGGTGAAACGTCGATACCGTTAACCCGCGCATTTTTTCGCTTGGTAGCAGTTTGCTTACCCGCGCTTTCATCTCACGTGCCGCTTTATTGGTAAAGGTCACGGCGGTGATGCGCTCAGCTGGCATGTCACATTCTTGGATTAGGTAAGCAATCTTACGCGTAATCACAGAGGTTTTGCCGGAGCCAGCACCTGCAAGTACAAGTAATGGACCAGATACGTAGAGCATGGCTTCTTGTTGTTTGGGATTGAGTTGACTCATAACGTGACCTGTAAGACAAAAGCAAAAAAGAGGGTAGCGCTGATATGAAAAACATAGATAAACGCAGCGCGCATCATCAAAACTCGTATCGTTGCGATATTTTAATAATCTTTATTATAAGAATAATAGAATTTAAGGTTTGATGATGGCATATCATAAAAATCTGGTGGGTCATTATAAAGCAAAAATACTCACTTTGGGGGAGGACTTGGGTGATGAAAGTGGGGTATTCAGACACTTGATTTTTGACAAATAGCGTGGCAGTGTTTGCTCATAGTCAAAAGTACGGATTTGGGGTTAATATAAGGTAAGGTCTATATCATAATTCATAGTAAAAAAAACACATTTTTTTTACACAGAAAGTGACCGTTCAATACAGTTAAAAACTAGCTTTTAGGCACTGATATGCGTATAGTACGTAAATAATTTATGCCAGTTGTCACGTCATTGTTGACCACGTGTAATGAGCTATTAAATCAATTAAGTAAGCAGTCAGATATGATATTGATTTAATACGTTGATCTTACGTTGTTAGAAGATGCGTTGGGCGACCAGCCTTTATCCGCGCGCATACCGGAATCTCTACAGTTGGTCACGTCTGACATCGTCGTCAATAAGCTTGATAATTGGTTGTTACCAGCAAAATACCTAACATGTGACTCAATGACAGTTACTTAAACACAGTGACAGTTACTGAAGTGCAGTGACAATTACTTAAATAATTACTTAAATGAAGTCACTTTGTGTTTTCGTCTGCGTTATACCTGTCGCAACATGGCCTGAGTGGGTCAGTGCTTGCGCTGTGTCTAACACTCGATTGGGTGAGGAGCACGTATTATCATGTCTGCTTTTAATTGGTCAGCCATTGCTTTTATCTTAGCCGCCATTGGGCTAGTTGTCTTTATGCTGGTCGTACCGCGCTTACTTGGCGGTCGCTCTCAAGGCTCACAAAAGGAAGAAGTGTTTGAAGCGGGTGTTGTCGGATCTGGCAACGCCCGTATTCGTTTGTCTGCCAAATTTTATTTGGTCGCAATCTTCTTTGTGATTTTTGATTTAGAGGCGCTATATCTCTACGCTTATGCTGTGTCAGTACGAGAGGCAGGCTGGCTTGGCTTTGCCGCCGCTGGTACGTTTATCACTATTCTAATTATCGGTTTGATTTATGAGCTGAGCTTGGGTGCGATGAACTGGGCACCTGCTGACAAGCTACGCAAAAAAGCACGCTTATATGCGGCGCCTGCAGGCTTTAACTTAGCAGACATCACCAAGTTTGATGGTGCTCATGAGCTAATGGTCGATCCGACAGGTAAAGTACCCGCGCAGTCATCCGGTCAAATCAATGTCTCAAACAATATTGAGACCAATCGTCGTCATCTACAAAACATCGATCATATTAATACCACGGGTAACGTTACTTCTGTGGATTTTGCGACGTCTGCCCAGCAGGACAAAACTGAACGTTAATAGCAGTTGATGCTTAGCTTATAGCGTTTGCAAAAACGAGCAGCAAAGCATGAAGGCGTCAGTTCTGTTTGTATTAATGATCGCTGATGATTAGCCACTTATTAATAATAAAATTATGGTGACAGCGCAAGCAAGATGATTGCCACGCCAAGCCTAATATGAAGGTTGTATGTTATGAAATACACATTAACAAAAGCCAACCCCGATGCAGATACCTATCCTGCACAGACCAGTCAAACGGTCAATGATCCTATCGAAGATGAAGTGAATAAAAACGTCTTTATGGGTCGTCTCGAAGACCTCGTTCATTCAACAGCAAACTGGGGGCGTAAGAACTCACTTTGGCCATTTAACTTTGGTACCTCTTGCTGTTATGTTGAATACGCTACTACCTTAACCGCCGTTCATGATTTGTCACGTTTTGGGGCAGAGGTTATTCGTGCCTCGCCTCGTCAGGCGGACGTCATGATTGTCGCTGGTACTTGTTTTGTCAAAATGGCACCTGTTATTCAACGTCTTTATGAGCAAATGCTTGAGCCAAAATGGGTCATCTCAATGGGTGCCTGTGCCAACTCTGGTGGTATGTATGATATCTACTCTGTCGTACAAGGCGTAGATAAAATCATTCCAGTCGATGTCTATGTGCCAGGCTGTCCGCCGCGTCCAGAAGCGCTTATTCAAGGTTTGATGTTATTGCAAGAATCTATCACCAAAGAGCGTCGTCCGCTGGGCATCCATGTCAATGAGCAGGGTATCTATCAGCCACAAATGACGCCTGAGCGTGACCGTAAGCAAGCAGATCGTATCGCTGTCAAAAACTTGCGCAGCCCAGATAGCATTTAAGTTTCAAACAGTATTTAAGTTTCAAACAGCATTTAGACTTGTAGCAACAGTTTCAATATTTTATGCGCTTATCATAGTTCGGTTATGATTAACATAGCTCAGTTATGGTTGACATAGTTCGGTTATGACTAACATAGTTCGGTTATGACTAACATAGTTCAGTTATGATTAATGAAGGAATACATCATTCATGGTCACGGTAGTCGAAAACATAGATCCTAAGATCAAGCCCGTCCCAGCAGTCGTCACAGAGCTGGAGCAAAAGTATGCTGGTAAATTTGTCGTGCAGCAGACTGTGGATGAGATTCCAACGGTTTGGGTGGCGCGTGCTGATTTATTAGATATTCTCTTATTCTTGCGCAAACTGCCTAAACCTTATGTCATGCTATTTGACTTGTCAGCGATAGATGAGCGTTTACGCCAGCATCGCGCAGGGTTGCCTGACAGTGACTTTACGGTGTTTTATCACTTGATGTCGCTTGAGCGTAATAGTGATGTACGTATCAAGGTCGCGTTAAGCGAAGACGATGTCAATGTACCGAGCGCCACCAATATTTGGCCAAACGCCAACTGGTATGAGCGTGAAGTGTGGGACATGTTTGGTATTGTCTTTACAGGTCATCCGCATTTGACCCGTATTTTATTACCGAAATACTGGGAAGGTCATCCACTGCGTAAAGAGTACCATGCGCGCGCGACGGAATTTACCCCATATTTCTTGAACACCGCTAAACAGCAATACGAGCAAGAAAACTTGCGTTTTGTCCCAGAAGAGTGGGGCATGAAGCGTTCGGGACGTGATGAAGACTTTATGTTCTTGAACATCGGTCCTAACCATCCCTCTGCTCACGGTGCCTTCCGTTTGGTGCTACAGCTTGACGGTGAAGAAGTCGTCGATTGTATCCCTGATATCGGCTATCACCATCGCGGTGCAGAAAAAATGGCTGAGCGTCAAACTTGGCATTCATTTATTCCTTATACCGACCGTATTGATTATCTCGGCGGTGTAATGAATGAGCTACCGTACATCATGTCGGTCGAAAAGTTGGCTGGAATTACCATTCCACCGCGCGCTGAAACTATCCGCGTGATGATGAGCGAGTTTTTCCGTATTACCAATAACTTACTATTCGTCGGTACGTTCATTCAGGATGCGGGCGGTATGACCCCTGTATTCTATATGTTTACCGATCGCCAAAAAGCCTATGACGTTATCGAAGCCGTGACTGGCTATCGTATGCATCCAGCTTGGTTCCGTATCGGTGGTACGGCTGCTGATCTGCCACGTGGCTGGCAGCGTTTGGTTCGTGAGTTCTTAGATTGGATGCCAAAACGTCTGGACGAATATGTCAAAGCGGCATTACAAAACAGCGTGCTCAAAGGCCGTACCCAAGGGGTTGCTCAGTATAATGCTAAGCAAGCACTTGCTTGGGGCGTGACGGGCGCAGGTCTGCGTGCGACAGGCGTTGATTTTGACCTGCGTAAAGCGCGTCCATACATGGGCTATGAGAATTACGACTTTGAAGTGCCAGTTGGCTACAACGGTGATGCTTATGACCGTTGTATGGTCAAAGTCGAAGAGATGCGTCAGTCGTTACGTATCATCCGTCAATGTATGGACAATATGCCACAAGGTCCTTATAAAGCGGATCATCCACTGGCCGTACCACCGCCAAAAGACCGTACGCTAAATGATATCGAAACGCTTATTAATCACTTTATCTCAGTATCTTGGGGTCCTGTGATGCCAGCGGGCGAATGTACAACGATCGTCGAGGCGACTAAAGGTCTGAACAGTTATTACATCACCTCAGACAAGGCCACGATGAGCTATCGTACCCGTATCCGCACACCGACATTTGCGCATTTGCAGCAGATGCCATCGGTCATCAATGGCTCGCTGGTTTCTGATGCCATTATGTATCTGGCATCGATTGATATTGTGATGGCGGATTGTGATCGTTAGAGCCGCTGCTTCAAAAGTATTTGTTCATCAATATATTATTGCCTGATGGCACACCAAAATGCTGTCATTCGCCAATATAACCACAGTTTTAATCAGACTGATATTGGCTTGTGATAGAGCAGGATGAGTGAGGAAAGACAGAAGATTATGAAAATTGTTTCCGACAAAATGCCAAAAGTAGATGTGGAAAGCATTCTCACTAGTGATGAAATCGCTGCCATTCATGAGTTTATGCATCATTACCCACAGGCGCGTGCTGCCTCGCTAGATGCACTAAAAATCGTGCAAAAGCGCAACGGCTGGGTCGATGATGCGCAAGCAAATGCCATTGCTAATATCCTAGACATCCCGATGTCAGACATGGATGGGGTTGCGACTTTCTTTAACCGTATTTATCGCCAACCTGTCGGTCGCCATGTGATTCTCATATGTGACTCCGTGGCTTGTTATTTGACAGGTTATGAGGCGCTGTCAGCTGAGATTAGATCACAGCTGGGTATTGAGTATGGTCAGACAACTGCTGACGGACGTTTTACCCTATTGCCAATTTGCTGCTTGGGCAACTGTGATAAGGGACCAGCGGTACTGATTGATGAAGACACTTACGGCCCTGTCCAGCCATCTGAGGTCGCGCAATTATTGGAGCTATACGCATGAGTTTAACGATTTCAGAGCAAATTGCTCGTCGCGGTCAAGGCCAAGCGCCAAGCCAGCTAAATGCACAGCGTGTTCCAATCTATGGTGATAAAGCGACAGCCACTAGCGAAACCAAGCCTTTGACTTGGCGTTTAGCGCATCATGATGCGGTGCTTGATTTAGCCACTTATGAGTCTCTAAAAGGCTTTACGGGTCTAAAAGAAGCCCTATCCAAATCGCCTAAAGACGTCGGCAATATGATTAAAGCGGCCAATGTCAGGGGTCGCGGTGGTGCGGGCTTTAACGCTGGTCTTAAATGGTCGTTTATGTCACCGCCGGACGGTTTGCCGCGTTATCTCATCTGTAATGCGGATGAAATGGAGCCGGGCACGTTTAAAGACCGTTTGCTCATGGAGCGTCTACCGTTTCAGCTGATCGAAGGTATGCTGATTACCGCTCATGCGATTGGCGCCACTGACGGTTATATCTTTATCCGTGGAGAGTATATCTTGGCCGCTGAGCGTTTGGTCGCTGCTATCGAAGAGTGCTTGGCTAACAATCTCATGGGCGACAACATTTTAGGCTCAGATTTTAGTTTTAATCTGCATGTGCATACGGGCGCTGGACGTTATATCTGCGGTGAAGAAACAGCGCTAATTAATTGTCTAGAAGGCCGCCGTGCTAACCCACGTACCAAGCCGCCGTTTCCGCAAATCTCTGGTGCATGGGGTCGTCCAACCGTTGTTAATAACGTTGAAACTCTGTGTAATATGCCAGCGATTTTGAATCATGGCGTTGAATGGTATCAGTCGTTATCTGAAATCAAAGGCAAAAGCAAAACGCCGGGCACCAAACTATTTGGCTGTTCAGGATTGGTCAATGATCCAGGCCTTTGGGAATTACCGTTTGGTTATACAGCTCGCGAAATCATTGAAGATTTAGCGGGTGGTATGAAAGATGGTAAAACACTGAAAGCTTGGCTACCGGGCGGCGCCTCGACTGATTTTTTGACCGCAGAACATTTAGATGTGGTGGTAGATTTTGACACCATTCAAAATGCGGGTAGCCGTATGGGTACTGGTCTGATTATGGTTGTTGATGAATCACAAGACATGGTGCCATTACTGCGCAACCTTGAGATTTTCTTTCAGCGCGAGTCATGTGGTTGGTGTACACCATGCCGTGATGGTCTGCCATGGGGCGTTAAACTGCTTACCGCCATCAATGATGGTGAAGGGCAAGTGGGCGATGTAGAAAAACTAGAGGGCCTCACGCGTGACTTATGGATTGGTAAAACATTCTGTGCGCATGCCCCAGGTGCGATGGAACCACTAATGAGTGCGATTAAATATTTCCGTCCAGAGTTTGATCAAAAAATCGCGCAGGCGGTTGGTGTCGATGTTATTGATGCTGCAGCCAACCAACAGCCAGTAGTGAAATAAGGAGAGCGGCATGGCAGTCATACATATTGATGGAACCACTGTCGAAGTAGATAGCGCAGATAACTTGCTACAAGCCTGCTTATCACTCGGCATTGATGTGCCGTATTTTTGTTATCATCCAGCCCTTGGCTCAGTAGGCTCGTGCCGTCAGTGCGCGGTCAAGCAATTCCAAAATAAAGAAGATATGGAAGCAGGTCGCGGTCGTCTCGTGATGTCTTGTATGGTCGCTCCTGGCGATGATATGTACATCTCGGTCACTGACGATGAAGCCAAAGCATTCCGCAAGTCGATGGTTGAGCTACTCATGACCAACCATCCACATGACTGTCCAACTTGTGAAGAAGGTGGACATTGTCATTTGCAGGATATGACTTACATGTCAGGTCACAGCCGTCGTCGCTATCGCTTTACCAAACGCACGCATCATAACCAAGAGCTTGGTCCATTCATCGCGCATGAAATGAACCGTTGTATCGCTTGCTATCGTTGTGTACGTTTTTATAAAGACTATGCGGGCGGCGAAGACTTGGGCGTTTATGGCTCAAACAATCGCGTTTACTTTGGCCGTGATAAAGATGGTCAGTTTGAAAGCGAATTTTCAGGCAACTTAACCGAAGTTTGCCCAACGGGTGTGTTTACTGATAAAACCCACTCTGAGCGCTACAACCGTAAATGGGATATGCAGTATGCGCCAAGCATCTGTCATGGTTGCTCAGCTGGTTGTAATATCTCACCGGGCGAGCGTTATGGTGAATTGCGCCGTATCGAAAACCGCTATAACGGCGAAGTAAACCGCTATTTCTTATGTGACCGTGGCCGCTTTGGTTATGGCTATGTCAATCGTGATGATCGTCCAACCCAAGCGCTTGAACGTATCAATGATAAGCATGTCAAAATCAATATTGACTACGCACTTGATGAAACCATCAAACGTATCAAAGATAAAAAAGTCATCGGGATTGGCTCACCACGTGCCAGTTTAGAGACTAACTTTGCGCTAAAAAATCTGGTCGGCTTTGATAACTTCTCAACAGGTCTGAACCATCAGCAGCAAGCACTGGTCAATAAATGCATCGAAGTGCTTAGCACTGAAGGTATTTATAACCCTAGCATGACCGATATCGAAACGCATGATGCGGTGCTCGTATTGGGTGAAGACATCACGCAAACTTCATCACGTGTCGCACTGTCAGTACGTCAAGCGGCAAAAAATGAAGGTCTAAAAATGGCAGCGGCGCTGCAAACACAGCCGTGGCTTGCTGAACCAGTTAAGCGTATCGCTCAAGATGCGCTAAGCCCAGTCTATGTCATTGATGTAACGCAAACTAAGTTAGAAGATATCAGTAAAGTGAGCGTAGTGGCGACCCCTGAAGATATCACTAAACTTGGCTTCAAAGTCGCTGATGAAATTGCTAACTTCGCTGATGATTTAGCAGACATAACAGACCCACAAGCAGCTGATGCAAGTGCTGAAACTGATGGTATGCAAGCGTTGGCGCAGCAAATTGCTTATGACCTGATTCAAGCTGATAAGCCGTTAGTTGTTTCGGGTAGCAGCTTGTCTTCTACCGCATTGATAGAAGCAGCAGCACAGATTACCCAAGCATTGACCCAAAAACGCGCGGCAATTAAAGCGACTGAGCAACAGCAGGTCGAGGCACATAATGCCAAAGTACAGGCAGCGCAAGCAAAAGCAGCTAATGACCAGCCTGAAGAAGACCAAGATTTATCTGCCAAGCCAAACAAACCTGAAACGGGTGTAAATACAGAAGCGCAAGATGATGTTGAGCGTGAGCCTGCTGGAAACCTTGAGTTAAAAGAAGTAAATAACAAGTATCAGGCACAAGCAGGTATCTACTTAACGGTTACCGATGCTAATAGCATGGGCGTTTGTATGCTTGGCGGTCAATCAGTCGAAGAATTACTGGCGACTGATTTCGATGTAGTTATCGTCGCTGAAAATCAGCTGACTGATGCCATCGATGCTAATAAATTGACGCAGTTATTATCTGATAAAACAGTCATTGCATTGGATCATCAGCTACTTGATTGGCACAAAGACGTCGATATCGTATTGCCAGCGGCTAGTTTTGCAGAAGCAGATGGTACATTGGTATCGGCTGAAGGTCGTGCGCAGCGATTCTTCCAAGTTTACGATAACGAATACTACCATCCAATGAGCAGCATTAAAGAAGGCTGGCGCTGGATACATGCTGTGCATAGCAGCATTGAAGGTCGTGATGTCGACTGGACGCAGCTAGATGATGTTATCAATGCATTGATTGCCACCCATCCTAAACTTGCAGGTATCAAAGGCGCTGCGCCTGATGCTGATTACCGTATAACGGGTCTGAAAATCGCGCGTCAACCGCGTCGTTATTCAGGTCGTACTGCTATGCGTGCGCCAATCTCAGTGCACGAGCCAATGCAGCCGAAAGATTTGGACACTGGTCTAACTTTCTCAATGGAAGGTTATAGCGGTAAAGAAACGCCAAGCTCGATGATTCCTTTTGCCAATGCGGCAGGTTGGAACTCACCTCAAGCATGGAACAAATACCAAGACAAAGTCGGTGGTCATCTGAAAAATGGTGATCCAGGTGTGCGCTTGTTCGATCAGCTAGAGCGCCTAGCCACTCGTCAATATGTGGCGCCAGAAGCGATGTCTTCGAATACAACTGACTTGCAGCACGGCCAAGCGAAGCTAGTGCCTATCTATAATATATACGCCAGCTCAATGATGGCATCACGTAGCCCAATCGTCGCAGAGCAACTACCTGTTGCTGCATGGCGTATCGGTATAGACGATGCCAAAGACTGGAAGATTGCTGCTGGTGATTACTTGGCGATAGAAATCGATAAGCAACAAATCACCTTGCCAGTACAGCTGGTCGGTTATTTGGCAGAAGGCTGTATCGGTTACCCCGTTGGGCAGGTGAGCATTATTCACCCATCAATGCCAGCGTCGGTGCGTAAAGTGGATGCACCAGTGACGATGATGGGTAGCATGGCTAACGATATGATTAATGATAATGACACAGCGCAAATAAACGCAGCGCCGACCACCACACAGGAGGTGTAATATGCAAGTTACCCGTATTATCCCTGATGTGCCAAGCTTTTTGGCCAATAGTATGAGCTTTGATACCTGGTCTATTCTGTTTTTGGTGGGTCAATCACTAGTCATCTTTTTGGTCGTGGTATTGGTTGCCGCGATGATGATTATCTATGAGCGCCGTATGTTGGCCTTATGGCAAGATCGTTATGGTCCAAACCGTGTCGGGCCTTTTGGTTCGTTGCAGTTAGTCGCCGATATGCTAAAAATCTTCTTTAAAGAAGATTGGACACCAAACTTTACCGATAAGTTTATGTTCACGTTGGCACCTGCGGTCGCGATGTTTACTGCCTTGGCTTCATTTGCCATTATTCCTATCTCGCCAACGCTTGGCGTGGTTGATTGGGATATCGGTATTCTGTTTTTCTTTGCCATGGCGGGTATTGCGGTTTATGCCGTAATGTTCGGCGGTTGGGCGTCTGCCAATAAGTTCTCGCTACTCGGTGGTTTGCGCTCTGCTGCACAGACGATCAGCTACGAAGTGTTTTTGGGTTTGTCGTTGATGGGCGTTGTTGCGCTAACAGGTTCATTTAACCTACGTGCCATTGTTGAAGCGCAAGCAGACGGCTGGTATATCATTCCGCAGTTCTTTGGCTTTCTAACCTTTGTAGTGGCTGGTGTGGCCGTTACGCATAGACATCCATTTGACCAACCAGAAGCAGAGCAAGAACTGGCTGAAGGTTATCATGTCGAATATTCTGGCATGAAGTTTGGTATGTTCTTCATTGGTGAGTATGTCAACGTTGTCTTGATTTCTGCCTTAATGACTTGCTTGTTCTTTGGCGGTTGGCTTGCGCCGTTCAATTTAGATATTCCATTTATTCCACCAGCTTTTTGGTTCATGATTAAAACGCTGTTCTTTATGACCATGTTTGTTTTGGCTCGAGGCTCACTCATGCGTCCGCGTTATGATCAGGTGATGAACTTTGGCTGGAAAGTATGTCTGCCCGTAACCTTAATCAATCTGTTGATTACTGCTGCGGTCATTTTGATCTTTTCCCCAACGTTATAGTCATTACTAGCCATCACTGATGAACTAGGGTAAAGCTGATAAGGATAATAATCCCATGTTTACTACCATAAAAAAGACCGTCATTGGTATATTTACCATTGTCCGCAGCATGTGGATGGTCAATAGTCATGCGCTCAGACCGCGTGATACCATCCTTTATCCTGAAGAGCCGGTACCTGTGCCGCCGCGTTTTCGTGGACGTATTGTCCTAACGCGTGATCCTGATGGAGACGAGCGCTGTGTCGCTTGTAACTTGTGTGCGGTGGCCTGTCCGGTAGGGTGTATCTCATTACAAAAAGCCGAGCGTGAAGATGGACGCTGGTATCCAGAGTTTTTCCGTATCAATTTCTCACGCTGTATCTTTTGTGGATTGTGTGAAGAAGCCTGTCCAACGACAGCGATTCAAATGACCCCAGATTTTGAGCTGGGTGAATATAAGCGCCAAGACTTGGTCTACGAAAAAGAGCATTTGCTCATTTCAGGACCAGGTAAATACCCTGATTATAACTATTATCGTGTGACAGGTATGGCGGTAGCAGATAAACCAAAAGGCGCAGCACAAAATGAGTCTGCACCGATTGATCTAAGGAGCTTGCTACCATGATGAATATTTTAAACCATCCTGAATTGGCTGGGTTTTATTCGCTTGCAGCAGTGGCGATATTTGCCAGTCTGCGCGTAGTGACTCAGGCCAATCCAGTGCATGCTATCTTATCAATGATTGTGTCGTTGTTGGCAATTGCTGGGATATTTTTTGTACTAGGTGCGCCGTTTGCAGGAGCATTAGAGATTGTTGTTTATGCAGGTGCCATTATGGTGCTATTTGTTTTCGTTATCATGATGCTTAATTTGGGCATGAGTAATGACGAGCGCGAAGAGCGTTGGCTCGATGCAGGCACTTGGGCGATACCGACAGGATTGACGATAATTATTGCCGTTGTGCTCTATGCGATGATTGGTCTCAATCATGATGAAGCTGTCATGATGGGTGGCACGACTATCTCTGCCAAAGCAGTCGGTACGGTGTTATTTACCAAATACATTATGCTGGTTGAAGTGGCAGCATTGCTATTATTGGCAGCCTTGGTCGCCGCTTATCATTTAGGTAAAGAGACAGTCGACGATGAGGTCATCGGTAATGATAGCCAAAACTTCAAGCCAAGCGTAGGCAGTATCAAACAATACGACAATGATAGTACGCTTACACAGCATGACGGCGTAGAAATGGCTAAGCCTTACGAATATAAAGATGTTGACCCGCATGACTATGTAGGTATGAAGGTAGGCATGAAAGCAGGTAGTCAAGTAGGTGCGAACAAAGTTACGCGCAAGGAGTCAGACTAATGGTACTAGCAGCAAGCGTGGCACAAGATGTGTCAAACGTGCCGTTTGCCCACGAGGTGGCAGGCTTAGTACAGCCAGTTGCTGAGGCGCAAAATGTACTGGGTATGATACCCATGAGCCATGGACTGATTTTGGCAGGCATTTTATTTGCTATCGGTCTGTGCGGCGTTATGGTACGACGTAACTTCTTATTTATGCTAATGAGTCTTGAGATCATGATGAATGCGGCAGCATTGGCATTTGTAGTGGCAGGTAGTCGCTGGGTCGATCCAGACGGACAGATTATGTTTATCTTTATTTTGACCTTGGCCGCGGCTGAAGCGTCAATTGGTCTGGCAATATTATTGCGTTTTTATCATCAGCGTGGGCATCTCGATGTCGATAGCGCCAATGAGATGAAAGGATGATGTCATGAGTTTATTACCATTAACCTTTATATTCCCGCTCATTGGCTTTTTGATTTTAGCCTTTATGCGCGACAAATTATCAGAAACGGTCGCAGCGATTGTTGGCGTGGGTAGCATGCTGCTCTCAGCATTATGCACGCTAGTGGTTAGCTATACCTTTTTGACTACCAATCCAGCTGGAACGATAATTGAAGTTCCGCTATGGACTTGGTTCCAAGTTGGCGACTTTGCGCCACATTTCGGTTTGAGCTTTGATGGTCTTGCATTGACCATGACAGGTGTCATTACTGGGATTGGCTTTTTGATTCATCTGTTTGCCTCTTGGTATATGAAAGGCGACACTGGCTTTGCTCGTTTCTTTAGCTATATGAACTTGTTTGTGGCCAGTATGTTACTACTGGTACTCGCAGATGACTTATTTCTGCTATATCTCGGTTGGGAAGGCGTGGGTATCTGTTCGTACTTATTGATTGGTTACTATTATCATGATAGAGCCAACGGCCGTGCCGCGATGAAAGCCTTTACCGTTACTCGTGTCGGTGATGTGTTCTTAGCCTTTGGTTTGTTTTTATTATTCCGTGAATTCGGTACGCTTAATATTCAAGAGATTATTACGCGCGCGCCAGAAGTATTCGATGTTAACAACCCAACGATGATGCTTACCACGATGATGTTGGTCGGCGGCGCGATGGGTAAATCAGCGCAGTTGCCACTACACACATGGCTTGCTGATGCGATGGCAGGTCCAACACCAGTATCGGCATTGATTCACGCAGCAACGATGGTCACAGCAGGTGTTTATTTAATCGCCCGTCTACATCCATTGTTTGAGCTGACCCCAGGTATCTTGTTGTATTGGGTTGGCGGCGTAGGGGCATTGACGTTGGTTGTTGCTGGATTCTGTGCACTCGCGCAAACAGATATTAAACGTATTCTTGCTTATTCGACCATGAGTCAAATTGGCTATATGTTCTTAGCGCTTGGCGTGGGCGCATGGCAAGGGGCAATCTTCCATCTGATGACCCATGCTTTCTTTAAAGCATTGCTGTTCTTATCATCAGGTGCCGTCATCCTTGCGGTACATCACGAGCAAGACATTTTTAAAATGGGCGGCCTACGTAAAAAGATCCCATTGGTATTTTGGTGTTATATCATCGGTGGCGGTGCACTTGCTGCCATACCTTGGGTTACCGTTGGTTTTTACTCTAAAGAAGCGATTCTTTGGGAGACTTATGCAACAGGTCACTTAGTACTATTCTATATGGGTGTATTCGGTGCATTCTTAACCGCGATTTATACGTTCCGTATGATTTGGATCATATTCTTTGGTGAAGAAAAAACCCATGCGCATAAACTATCAGGGGTGTCGTATTGGTTGCCTTTGACCGTGTTGCTAGTGCTGTCTACCGCTGTTGGTGCTTGGATTACGCCACCATTAGATGGTGTGCTGCCAGAGAGCGTTGGTCATCTATTAGAAGTTGCCGGTCAAGCACATGCTAAGCACACCGCAGAGTATATCGCGATGGGTGCCATGGCAACAGGTTTGATATTGGCAGCACTATTATATGTCGTCAACAAAGGTCGCTTGCTCACTAGCTTTAAGCGCTCACGTATTGGTGGGGCACTATATCACTGGTGCTACCATGGCCTAGGTTTCGACGCGCTATATGATGTAATTTTTGTAAAACCCTTTTTATTCATCGGCCGCTTATTAAAAGCCGACCCTATCGATAAAACGTGGTTGCTGTTACCTAAGCTTGCCTCAGCTGGTAATAAAGTATTGTCTGCGACACAAACAGGGTCTCTTCGAGGTTATGCCACAAGCTTTGGCTTGGGTATGGCTGTATTGCTGGTGCTGGTAATGATGACGGTGGTGTAAAGATGATTGAGTTACAACAAACGTGGATGCTACCAGCATTAATCGCAATTCCTTTTATTGCAGGATTGCTATGCTGGTTGGTAGAGCGATTTAATAAACGTCTGCCGCGCTGGATTGCCTTGATCGGTATGATGTTGACCTTTGCTTTGTCATTGGTACTTTGGCAGCAGGGCGATTTTAGCGGTATGAGTCAGCAGGTCATTGCACCAGATGCTGCAGTGCCTTGGGTAGCAGAATTTAGTGTGCCGTGGATACCAAGTTTTGGTATTAGTTTTCACTTAGCACTAGATGGTTTGTCATTGATGATGGTAGCTCTAACAGGCTTACTTGGTGTGGCAGCTGTTGCTTGTTCGTGGAATGAGATTCAGCGCCGCGTTGGTTTCTTCCACCTGAACTTGCTATGGAGTTTGGGCGGCGTTATTGGTGTTTTCTTAGCCATTGATCTGTTCTTATTCTTCTTCTTTTGGGAGATGATGCTGGTTCCTATCTACTTCTTGATCGCGATTTGGGGTCATGATGTGGTTGGCAAAACCAAAGAATACGCGGCCACCAAGTTCTTTATCTATACCCAAGCGTCTGGGCTTATCATGCTCATCGGTATTTTGGTATTGGTCATTATCAGCTATGCCCAAAAAGGGGTAGTGAGCTTTAACTATAATGACTTGCTCGGTACGTCACTTGGCGGCTGGGAATATCCAATCATGCTGTGCTTCTTTATTGGCTTTGCGGTGAAGTTGCCAATCATTCCTTTCCACGGCTGGTTGCCAGATGCGCATGCGCAGGCACCAACGGCAGGTTCGGTGGATTTGGCAGGGGTGCTCATCAAGACTGCTGCATATGGCTTGATTCGTTTTGTGTTGCCGCTATTTCCAGCAGCGTCACAAGAGTTTGCGCCGATAGCGATTACCCTAGGTACGATTGGTATCTTCTACGGTGCATGGCTAGCATTTATGCAGACCGACATGAAGCGTTTGCTGGCCTATACCAGTATCTCGCACATGGGTTTTGTGGTACTAGCAATCTATGCGGGAACATTGCTCAGCTTACAAGGTCTGATGATTCAGATGCTTGCTCATGGCTTGAGTTCAGCCGCACTATTCATTATGGCAGGACAGCTATATGAGCGTCTGCATACACGCGATTTGACCTTGATGGGTGGTATGTGGGGACAGTTCCGCTATTACGCACCGATATTGATGTTCTTCTGTGCCGCGCTGCTAGGTATTCCTGGTACGGGTAACTTCATTGGCGAGTTCATGATTTTATTTGGCTCATTTGCTCAGTATCCAGTGTTTGTGGTTTTTGCGACATTCAGTTTGGTATTAGCAGGTCTTTATTCGCTTATTTTGATTCATCGCGCACTATTTGGTGAAAACAACATCGCCGCATTGGCAGAGCGAGAGACTAAGTCACATGGCTTACCTGCACGTAAATTAAAAGATTTGGGCAAGCGCGAGCTGTCATTACTACTGATGCTAGCCGCTGGTTTGGTATGGCTCGGACTGTACCCACAGCCGTTCCTTGATACCTCAAGTCATGCTATGCAGTGGATCAATAACGCATATATATACAGTCAAGTGACACAGGTAGATGCGTCGCAGCTACTTGATGTAATGGAGGCACGTTAAGTCATGAATGATATTACGATGAATGATTTGATAGGATTGTTGCCTTACGCGCCGATTATCGCCGTAGTGATTACGGTACTCACGGTTATGATCGCGATTACCTTTAAACGCTCGCACATGGTCACCGGTACGATTACGGTGGCAGGCTTAAACATTGGTCTATTCACCCTGATCGGTCAGATGATCGGTGTGATTGAGAGCGGATCTATCGCGCCAAACGCTGAGCAGTTATTTGTCATAGATAACTTTGCTCAGTTTAATATGGTGGTGATTTTTATCTGTGCCTTGGCTTGTTGTACGCTGTCTTATGCGTATCTGGCTAATCTTAAAGATAACAAAGAAGAGCTGTACTTGCTCATGCTGCTATCGACCATTGGTGCATTACTAATGGTAAGCGCGCAGCATATGGCGTCATTCTTTATGAGCCTAGAGATGCTGTCAGTACCACTATATGGTTTGCTCGCTTATACTTATATGCGCAACCAGTCACTTGAGTCGGGACTGAAGTATTTGGTATTGTCGGCGACTGCATCAGCGACGTTGCTAATGGGTATGGCTTTTATCTATGCAGAAGTAGGCTCACTAGCATTTAAGCCAATCAGCATGGTACTAGGCAATATCTTTGAGTCACCATTACTGATATTAGGCGCGGCAATGATGATGTTTGGTATCGCCTTTAAACTCTCGGCTGCTCCTTTCCATATGTGGACGCCAGATGTTTATGAAGGTGCACCAGCGCCTATTGCTACCTTTTTAGCATCAGTATCAAAAGTGGCGATGATGGCACTAGCAGTGCGTTTCTTAATCGATACTGCTTTGCTGGCATTACCATCAGTGCAAATGCTATTGATGGTAATGGCAACGTTATCTATCTTGGTAGGTAACTTATTGGCAGTACGTCAAACCAGCCTCAAACGTCTACTCGGTTACTCATCTATTGCCCATATGGGTTACGTGATGATCGTGATTGTTAGTATTGGTTCAGCCGCTGATAGTATCTCTAGTATGTATATGGCAGTCTATGCCTTTACCTCTATCGGTGCCTTTGGTGTAGTGACATTGATGTCGAGTCCATATCGCTTATCTGGTGAAGCCGATGAGTTGACGCATTATCAAGGGCTATTCTGGCGTCGTCCAGTACTGACCGCTGTCATGACCATCATGATGTTGTCATTGGCTGGTATTCCGTTGACGGCAGGCTTTATCACCAAGCTATTTGCTATCTTAGCTGCGGTACAAGGCACCAACTGGTTCTTGGCTGCGATGATTATCTTGGGTAGTGCGATTGGTCTATTCTACTACTTACGCGTTTTACTCACGCTGTTCAAACGCCCTAAGCAGTTCATCGAGTTTGACGTGTCTGGGCAATGGGGTATCCGTACCGGTGGTATCATGGTCATTGCTGTGACGGCAATTATTCTATTCTTTGGTATCTTGCCAAATAGTATGATTGAGTGGGCAAGTTTGGCTCGCATTTGGTAATGTTGCTGAGTCAATACAACAGATAAATCGCTGCGATCTATCTGTTGTTACGGTTAAAAAACCAAGATGCGCCAGCTTTATGATAAGCTTGGCGCATCTTTTTTTATGCTTACCTTTTTTGTATTTATCTTCTTTTATCTATCAAAGGTATCTTATAAAAATACAGTTTAATAAAGTATAAGTGACGAATAATTATGAGTGATAATATCCAAACAGTAACGGTGCTCAGTAAAACCACATGGACGCCAAATTTATTTAGCTTTACCGTCAGCCGTCCCGATAGCTTTAAGTTTACAGCGGGGCAGTTTGTACGCTTGGGCGTCAATCCTAGTCAATTAAAATATTATCAACAGACTGATGCAAGTGATGAAGTCTCTGATACCGCATTGAATGAAGATGTCTTCCGCGCGTATTCGATTGTCTCTTCGCCATTTGATGAGGTAATAGAGTTTTTTTCTATCGTGATACCGGATGGGGCATTTACCTCGCAATTGCAGCATTTACAAGTGGGGGATGAGCTGCTGCTCAACACCATGCCATTTGGGTTTTTGACGTTAGCACGTTACCAAAAACCATTGCCAAAAGATTTATGGCTGCTAGCAACAGGGACTGGTTTAGCACCGTTCTTATCGATGCTGCAAGATTTAAAGACATGGGAAGATTACGAGCACATTGTATTGGCTTATAGCGCACGCTCGACAGAAGAACTTGCGTACGTTGAGAAAATTGAGAGCCTACAAGAAGACTTCGGCACGCTGGTTGATAATCCAGCAAATCTTATCTTTATCCCAATCGTCACTCGTGAGCCTGTCGAAGGTGCATTGTCAGAGCGTCTGCCGAAGCTACTACTAGAGGGTACGTTGCAAGCGCGCGCGGGTATCGCATTAGATATTGATACTACGCATGTCATGCTATGTGGCAACCCAGACATGGTAGAAGATACCAAAGAGGCGTTAAAGACATTGGGACTGGTAATGAATCGCCGCGGTGAGGGTAATATTGCCGTAGAGAACTACTGGTAGTTGACGACTTTAATAAAAAACGCTGCATCTATAAGGCCAATAACCTCTAAGATGCAGCGTTTTTTTATGGGATAAAACATTGTCTTATGGGATGAAACATTAGCGACTTACTCTTGGCTTGGTTCAGTCGCATCGTCTACAGGGTTAATAGGGCCTTGCATCAATTCAGGATCATCATCATCACCGATGATATCTTCGTTACTGCTGGCCGCCAGTAAATCACGATAGTTGATTTGAGCCTTCAAAATCATTTGCTCTTCTTCTAGCTCGCCATAATTTATCTGTACCTTATGCAAGGTACTCATGATTTTCTTGTTGTTTTTTAACCAACGATGGATATCGAGATAAATCACTTCGTCTTTTGCGCGAGCAATATTGACGTATGACAGAATAAAGCCTAAAGGGTCTTTTTTGAGGACGCTATGATAAAACCAAATCGCCAGTTTGACGCCTTGACGTTTCACGAAAGATTCGCAGCGCAGATTTAAGATATCGGTATAAGTTTGCTGACCAAATACAAAGCGTTGCACATTGCGATCGAGTTGGACGTGAACTAAGCTAAAGTTACTTGCCACCTCGGCATAGATGCCGCCTGCATTGACAGTGCAGTACAAACGAAACCAATCCTCATGCATCTCGACACGTAGCTCTAAAATGGCTTTTACATTGTCGGTGACGAATTTTTGTAGTGCATCATTAACGTAAGTCTGTGCCACTGGCAATGACAACTCATCTTCGAACTTGTCCGTCGTCTTATTATAGATATCTTTAACCGATTGGGCGATACGCTCCCAACCACTGCCGAATGACTCGTCAAAACGATAGCCAATACTCTCGAAGAACTCATCAAAATTGTCTGAATTATTCACGTTATCAAAGTCACTCAAACTTATTATCCTTATAGGGCGCGTCATTCAATCGGTGACGTAAAAATGGCTAAACAAACTTTGTAGGCTATCATTAATTTAAACGAAAGCTAATCATCTATAATTTCTGAATATCTACGACCATTAGTAATTTTTATACTGATAGGTAGCAAAAGCGAAAAACTGACCTCTGATACTAGTGCGTAGTGAATCTGCACTTATTGTGCTGCTTATTCATCTACTGTGCCTAATTAAGACAATGAACAGTTCTGATTGTTGCAAAGTATCGTGCTACTAATTCTATTGTGCTAAAGCAGTATATAACAAATACAGTGGCTTCAAAATGAACACATGCGTTTTATAGCAATTCATTTGGTATAGGCAGTGTTTTGTCTGCCTTGTATATTCTTAAATGCATGATTTTCAATCAGCGGATAAGGTTACCAATACTGCATGGCAGATGTCAAAGTGCCGTCTCAGTGCTTATACTGGCGACATAATTCTATGTCATGTTATGATAGCGCCAGTATAAATCATGCCTATCGTTACAACACTTGTTAAATAGTGCTTTGTACTGATGTGCTCACAAGCTGAGATTCATTGTGGCCTATATAAAAGACTCACAGAGCTATCATTTTTCCGCGCAAGCGCCCAAGCGTGATATAAGTTTGCCTGTCGCTATTGTTATTGCGGTGGCTGTTCATGTGCTGATTATTTTCGGGATTAGCTTTTCTATGGGAAAAGACCCAGCTGCTATGATGCAAGATGTGGCAAAGGTGCTGACCGATAACATGCAGCCCAATGAAGATGCGCACTTTATTGCCAATGCTTCGCAAGAGGGCGGCGGTACAATAGAAGAGCAGCTAAGACAAGAGAACAATCAGCTAAGTGCAATGTCTGCTGAGCAAATGAGTGAGACTCAAGATATCGTTAACTTACAGCGTAAAGTGCTTCAGCAGCGCTATCAAGAAAGCTACCTACGCACGACGTTAAGTTGGCGTCAGGCCACTGTAGAGTCGGATAATGATAGCGAGCAAGCGCAAGATGATGCGATGGCGCAAGAAGAGCGGCTACGTAAGCAGATTGCAACCTTAGAGGCTCAGCTATCTCAGCGTCAGCAGGTCTACGCGACCAAATCCAAAGTCGTGACGATGGATAGTAATTCGACCACACGGGGTGCGGCAGCAGATTATATCAATACATTCCGTGAGCATGTCGAGCGAGTGGGCAACTTGCATTATCCTGTGCAAGCGCGTGCTCAAGGCATTACGGGTGAAGTACGCCTTATGGTTATCGTCAGTAATGACGGCAATATCAAAGCCATTCGTTTACTTGAAAGCTCAAACTCTACGATATTGGATGAAGCGGCCAAGCAGTCGGTACGACAAGCTGCACCTTTTGGTAAGTTCACCGAAGACATGAGCGATATCGTCGAGCTGCGCTTGATACGTACTTACCGCTATAGTGATACAGTCGAAGTAACGTACTAAGGTTAACGTATCCAAGCACTAAGAAGACAGGTGCTAAGAAGAAAGTTACTGAAAATAAAGTTACTGAAAATAAAGTTACTGAAAATAAAGTTACTGAAAAAGTTACTGAAAAAGGTGTCACTGAAAACATAACTGCTAAGAATAACGTTTAACGCACCATTTTTATCATTACAGATACCCAAGTTCATAACACACCGCTATAAAATAAAGAGTCAGTATGGAATTTTTAGGTTTTACCGTAGATGTCGCTACCTTAACGAGCAACGCCCTAGAGCTAGTCATTAAAGTCGCTTTAGCAATACTTATATTTATCATTGGACGTTGGCTTGCCAAAAAAGCAGTCGCTTTTTCCGATCGATTGATGACGCGCAGCCATCTGGACGAGACAGTTGCTAGCTTTCTAAGTCGTCTATTGTATGGCGTGCTACTGGTTGTGGTAATGTTAGCTGCACTTAGCAAAGTCGGTGTACAGACTACTTCGGTCGTCGCAATCTTAGGTGGTGCCGCTGTTGCCGTTGGTTTGTCACTAAAAGACCAGCTATCAAATTTTGCCGCTGGTATTATGATTGTGACGTTTCGCCCGTTTGTACGCGGTGATTATGTACAGATTAGTAGCTACACAGGTACAGTGACTGAGATTACCTTGGTTAATACCCATCTGACGACCATTAACAATCACGATATCATCATTCCCAATAGCGATATTACGACTTCACCTGTGGTCAATTATACAGCGCTACCAAATCGTCGCGTCGATATTACTGTCGGCATTGGCTACGATGCTGATATCAAAACAGCTAAAGACCTGATGTTAAGTCTGGCAAGAAACAATCCATTGGCTTTCACTGATCCTGAGCCTATCGTGCGAGTGACCAATCTAGGTGACAACTCAGTAGATCTTACCCTAAACGTTTGGACAACCAATGCCGACTGGTGGTCGATGCAATGCGAGCTACTAGAGCAATTCAAGCAAGCTCTAGATGATGAAAAGATTGAGATTCCATTCCCGCAGCGCAGTGTCCATGTTAAAGGCTTAGATCATATGATCAACCAAATGGGTCAAGCGCAAAAGTTGCCACTATCTAAAGATTGATTGATAGCTGCTTAATAGTTAAAAGACTGTTTAATAAAGCAGTGCTAGTTTAGACATAAGGGTTTGGTAGGTTTAGACCTGCCAAAATCTCAATTTCAAAGTACTCCATCTCATCTTGTTCAGCTTGTCCGAGCTCATGATCAAAACCCAGTAGGTGTAGCACGCCATGCACTAGCAAATGGCTAATGTGCTGCGCCACTATTTTGTCCTGTTCAGCCGCTTCACGTACCATCACTTCATGACAGATAATTAGCTCTCCAAGAGGCAATGTTGGCATCAGCTCAATGATGGCTGCAGGTAATTCGCTTGGATAAGACAAAATATTGGTCGCATAGTCTTTACCACGTGCTTCTAGATTTAAAGCACGGCCTTCGACCTCATCAGTGATATACATATCTAGTGTTTTAGACTTTTCTTGCCACAGCTCAGGATCGATATCTGCAAAATAGGGTAGGGTCAGACCATTATCAATACGACCGTCTATATAATCTAAAGTCGCCATCATGACTGATAGTAAATGCTCGCGATTATAAAAAGTATCTAATATTTCATCATCAATACTGTCGGTCGCACTGATATCAAGTGCTGCTAAGCTGGCATGATTACTAGCAATCTTGTCATCGAAATTAGTATTGTCAGGTTGGCTCATATTGCTGTCCTTTTTATTATAAATGTGTTTCTAACGCTGCAGCGTCTACGTTGCTTATTTGCCAGTTTTTTACCATAAAAGTAGCTTGATTACTGTTTTTCATTGCTAAATTTTTGGCCAATAAATAGAGGCCCATGTATAAAATGTATAGAGGCTACTATAGCTAAGTTGCTGGTAGGCGACTAGTAGTGAATATGCTAAATTCAATAAACTACCGGTAAGAAAAAACCGGACTACTTTGAGTAATCCGGTTTTCTTACGCAATATAAATGCTTATAGCAAATGATTGTAATTCAGTGATTAGCTTGATTATTAAAGATTGGCTGCTGCATTAGCGACGGCTTGTCTACGCTCTTGTTCTTTAATACGTTCAAACTTACGTTTTTCTTCTAAAGCCATCTGCTCCTCATCATACACGTCATATGCCTCGACGATTTGTTGTACCAATTGATGGCGTACCACATCTTTTGAGTCAAACTTTGTGATATGAATCTCTTCGATATCTTTTAGAATATCCATCGCTTGCGCCAAGCCTGATTTGTGACCACGTGGCAAATCTACCTGAGTAACGTCACCAGTGATGACAGCACGTGAGCCAAAGCCCAAACGCGTCAAAAACATTTTCATCTGTTCAGGCGTGGTATTTTGCGCTTCATCCAAAATGACAAACGAGTTATTGAGTGTGCGACCGCGCATGTAGGCAAGAGGTGCGATTTCAATAATTTGCTTTTCAATCATCTTGCCAACTTTTTCAACGCCGATCATCTCATAGAGTGCGTCATATAATGGGCGTAAGTAAGGATCAATTTTTTGGGTCAGATCACCTGGTAAGAAGCCTAATTTTTCGCCAGCTTCTACTGCTGGACGCACTAGCAAAATACGTTCGATTTCATTACGTTCAAGCATATCTACGGCACAAGCCACTGCTAGATAGGTCTTGCCAGTACCAGCAGGGCCAATGCCAAATGAGACGTCTGAGTTCAGGACATTTTGGACATAGGTCTGCTGATTGCCACCGCGAGGAATGATACGGCCCTTACGTGTGCGTAAGCTAACAGGTGTAAACTCGTGAGCTGACTCCAAGTTTTCTTCATTGTCTGCATTGTCCTTTGCCTTTTGCTCATCCGCTGCTATATCTTCATCACGAGAGATGCTCGATTGGATGATGAGGTGTAGCTCTTCTGCACTGATGTCTTTAGTATTCTGTGCTTCATCTACCATTTTGTAGATAATACGTTCACCGCGTTCGACATTAGTCACATCGCCACTCAGACAAAAATCGCCTTGGCGCTGAATGATTTTAATATCGAGGCGTTTTTGGATATATTTCATGTGATTGTTGTATTCACCCAGCACGGTTTTTAGCTGTGCTGGAGTCAGTGATTCAAACTTAATACGGCGGCTCATGGAATCAGTCAAGCGATTATCCTTTTATTGTGTACCCGACGCTATGATTTGGTTTTAATTGCGTGGCGGGTTGCAGAGATAAAATAGTTAGTGGAATTACAGTGTTTAGGTGATACAAAGATTGTAGATGATAAAAATGACGGCGATATTATTTTTGTTATTGTGGAAGGTGGTAAATGAAAGTAATGAAAGTCTTGCCTTCATTATGGTAGAGAATTTTTAAATTTCAAGCCATACATCAGGTAGATAGCGCTGTTTTTGTATGCGGATTGCAACTGCTACAGCGATTTTCTATAGATCGATTTGATATTGCTATCAGTTCTATATAATTCATCGCTGCCCATCGTATGATAGCGCTTTAATTAGATTAAGATATTTGAGTTTTATAAATATAAATCTCGTTTATGATGAGAGTAAAGAAACGATTTGTCTACGGTTAAGACCACGGCAGAATAGACAATTTGTGGTAATCTATGGGCGATACCATAGTTTGCTGCAACCCATCTAATAGCAGCAGCGACATGATAAAAATTATAATAGGAAAATAACGATGCAAGATACTGATTCACATTTATTCAATTCTGAAAGCATACCTAAAAACAAAGAAGCGATAACTGACCAGCAAGTGCTTATCGCAGGTGGTGGTCATGTTGGTTTGTCCTTTGCATTGCTATTGGCCCATCACGGTATTGCGAGCACCTTATTAGAAAAAAACAGCTATCCAACCATCAGTCCAACGGATGACAGTACTCGCAGCCATTATTTAGACAGTCGCAATACGGCGTTATCACGGCGCACGGTACAGATATATCAAGAGATTGGACTGTGGGATGAATTACAGAGCCATGCCTGTCGTATCGATGCCGTACAGATTAGTGAGCAAGGCAGCTTTGGGCGCGCGCAGCTGAATAAAGCAGAAGAGCGTGTTGAGTCATTTGGACAAGTCATCGAAAACGCTTGGCTGGGGCGTAAGCTTTTATTAGCCGCGCAGCAAGAGCCACTAATTACCTTGATAGATAATGCCAATGTGACAACGGTCCAGCAGCAGGCCGATAGTGTGACGCTTAGCTTTAATTACAATGATGAAGCCGAAAACGAGCAGCAGCTACAAGCTAGCGTATTAGTCGCTTGTGATGGGCGTGATTCTACAGTACGCCAATTACTAGATATCGGTACAACTACGTATGACTATCAGCAAACGGCCATCGTCGGCGTAGTAGAGACAGATACGCCACACGAGCATGCAGCGATTGAGCGTTTTAGTCCAGCTGGCCCACTTGCTGTGCTCCCACTGACCGATCCAGAGGGCAATGGTAATGATGAGTTTCAACAAGGCTACAGACGCTCTGTCGTATGGGTATGCCCAACAGGTGAAGAAACCAGGTATTTAGAAGACGACGCCCATTTCTTGCAGACCCTACAGCAAGCCTTTGGTCAACGCGCTGGCAAGTTCATCGCTGCTGGTCGCCGCGGCGCTTATCCATTGACCCGCGTACTAGCGGATAAGCAAGTAGAAGGGCGCTGCGTCATTATGGGCAATGCCGCTCATACCTTACACCCTGTCGCCGGTCAAGGCTTTAATCTCTGTATGCGAGATGCCCATGTATTGGCGCAAATGCTAAGTGCACAAGTACTCAAAGGCGCAGATATCAGTGATGCACAGTTATTAAAACGTTATGAGAAAGCACGTCAAACCGACCAGAAGCGAGTGATTCGTTTTTGTGATGCGGTAGTACACGGCTTCACGCATCCTAACCCAGCGATTAAACTGGCAAGAAATATGGCGTTGTTAGCCTTTGATAAATTGCCAAATATCAAGCCACTAGTTGCAACCTATGCGATGGGTCTAAAGTCATAGTGCTATAGCTAATCCTCTTTAAAAGAGCGACAGCGTTAACCTCGTTTGAAGTATTGCCTATACATCTGCACTCGGTTGCCTTGTCTCTCTTTTAAACTGAATCAACTAACTGTAATTAAGATTGATAATAAGCATTCTAATATTGAGCAATATTGAGAGATACCTTATGAAAAACAACCATACGCTGATTATCGGTAGCGGTATCGTTGGAGCGACGCTTGCTCTAAAGCTGGCGCAGGATAAAATGCCAGTGACGTTGATTGATGCCCGTCCTGTACGTGATGAATCAGCTTGGCAAGATGTACTTAGCAAACGTGATGCACGTGTCTATGCACTTAGTATGGCAAGTATCAATCTGCTTAAAGATATTGGCGCGTGGCAAAAGATTGCTAGCTCTGAGCGTAAGGCTGATTACTCGCAAATGCAGGTATGGCAGCTAAATGGTATGGGTGAGTTATTATTTGGCGAAAGTGAAGATAGCAGCGCCGAGGATAATAGTAATAAAAATCATGAGCCTACATTATTAGGTAGTATGGTAGAGCCTGCTGTTATGGAGTACGCATTATGGCAACGCTTGCAAGAAGCTGATGTTAGTGACTATCTGACTCTCATCGCTGGTCATAAAGTTGTTGATATGGATTGGCTAGGGGCACAGCAAGGCTACCGTGTAACTCTGGATAGTGGCGAGGCGATTGATGCGCGTCTCTTAGTTGGTGCTGATGGTCGCGGTTCATTTGTCCGTCAGCAAGCAGGGATTGGCGTAGATACGTTAGATTATAATCAAACCGCAATTTGCTGTGCGATTCAGACTGAGAAACCGCATCAGGCAACTGCACGCCAAGCTATGCTACCGACGGGTACACTGGCACTATTGCCATTAGCAGATATAACCGATGCTGATAAGACAAATCCGCAGCATTGGCAGTCGATCGTATGGACACTGCCACGCAATCAAGCATTGGCATTGATAGAGGAAGAAGATCGTTTTATTGCTGATAAGTTAGCAGCTGCCAGCAATTACGAGTTGGGTGCGATTAATCAGATTGAGTCTATCGCTAGTTTTCCATTAGCGGCTCAGCAAGCGAAAAGCTACGTCGCTGACAATTTAGTGCTGATCGGTGATGCTGCTCATGGCGTACATCCGCTGGCGGGTCAAGGATTGAACCTCGGTATGCTGGATGTGCAAGTATTATGTGAGCAGTTAACGCATGATTTTGCCCGTAGTGGTGGTATGCTTTGGGGTAGCAATCAAACGCTACGTCATTATGAGCGTTCGCGCCGTCCGCATAATAGCCTAATGATGCACAGCTTTTCTGCCCTTAATTGGCTATTTGCAGGGTCGCTTGCACAAATGCGCCCTGTGCAGCAGATACGTAATGAGGGTATGTACCGAGTCAGTAAAATCAAGCCGTTAATGCGCTTGTTTGCTAAGCAGGCGAGTGGGGTTTAGGGTTTTGACTCAGGGATAAGTAAAGTATGAAAGTTAAATTACTAGAATTCGCGACGCTTACAGTGAGTGCGTTAGCAATGATAGGCTGTCAAACGCCCACTCAAGAATCTGAGTTGTATAATCAAGCAGGTCAAACCATCAGTATGCCTACTATTTCCATTAATTTGGATAGCGACGGTGATGGTGTGCTTAGTTCGTTAGATGAATGTCCTGAAACGCCAAATCATACGGTAGTCGATGTGAAAGGTTGTACAGTAATAATTGAGGGAGGTGATGCACTTGAAATGGAGTTTAATGGGTTCTTTCCACTCATGAGCAGCCAGTTAGCTGATATTTACGATGTTGAGTTTGAAAAAATTGAAGAAAAACTCAGTGAGTATCCAGAAGCCACAGTGTTTATTTTTGGTCATGTTGCATCAAGTGAAATGAATGAGGATGTTTTAGCAACCTTTGGATTTGAGTCCTTGCCTCGTAATCGAGCGCTTATCGTCAAAAACATGCTGGTATTAGACCATGGTATTGCTGCCGAGCGTATCCATACTTATGACTGCTCAAATAAAATTTTAGCTATAGATACAGAGTCTATAGACCGTAACTTTAAAGCACTTAATCTCAAAAATATTGAATCAAACCAGAGCCGTGTAACCTTAAGGGCAAGCTCTGAAGTAAGTGACTTGAATGACCTCAAATATATATCCTATTCACGAATGTATGGTGAGTATGCAAAGCAGTGTGAGTCGTTTGAGTAACGATATGAATAATCATTAATTATCATCAAAAGCTATACCTACCCAAGTGCCGAGAAAAACACCATTAGTACTGGCGAGACAATGTTAATTAGGAAGCCAAAGCTAATCGCTAGTGGCACGACTTTTAGACCACCTGACTGCTGAATGATAGGCAAGGTAAAGTCTAAGCTGGTCGCGCCGCCAAGTCCAACCGCGGCGGAAGGGTATTTGCGCATAAATACCGGAATAAAGATTAACGCAAAGAATTCACGTACCAAGTCATTAAACAACGCGACACTGCCCCAGACCGCGCCATAAGCATCCGTCATGACAATCGCTGATAGCGAGTACCAACCAAATCCTGACGATAGTGCTAAGCCTTTCGTCCATGACACATCCGTAAATAGTAGCGCGAAAATAAGCCCGCCTGCCAATACCGCTAGCGTAAAGATGACACTCATTTCTACGCCGCGTTTATTGAGCAACACTTCTTTTAAAGTGATGCCCGAGCCTTTTAAGCCTATACCGACCAGTAATATCAAAATCATCAGCATGACGGTCATAGAGTTTTCAGGCGGCATATAATCAGCAGGCAAGAAATAGCCAATCACCATTCCAATTACCACACAAACCACTTGCGCCAAGCTACCTCGAATACTCACCCGATGCTCTTTAGATTTTACGCTTGGTTTTTTGGCATGCCATGGACGCAGGTGATCGAACAATATCAGCGCAAATAAACCTGTGCCAATTGTCAGTACTGATAATACAGTGACATACAGCGCAATTTCACCCAGCTGATTACCTAGACCTTCTACCTGAGATAGCTCAATACCGATCAACGCTAGGATGATAAATACCAAGTATGATAGACCTTTGTCGGCCACTTTCGTCATAGTAGGGTTAGAGGGAATGGCAAAGCCAATAAACATTGGCATTAATACCAGAACAAGGGTGATTAGGCTTTGCATGATGACGGGCTCGCAGCATTTTTAATAAGGCGTTTTTAAGAAGCTGAAGATTGTACCACAACATCGAAATAATACTGAAAATATGCTATTTAGCAAATATAGGTTTATTGTTTTTAGCTTACAGGCTCAAATGTCAGCTAAAATATTTCTACAAATGTTTTATTTTCTCTACCATTTTGATTTAAGCCTTGCTCAGAAAAGCAATCAGATTTTTTTGGTTGTTTTATAGAATATTTTGAAAAGCTAGGCTGAGCGCAAGAAGGACTAAGTAGTGGTCCAATTACACTAGTCAAAGGTGTTTCAGCTAGGTTAGGATAATCCTCACGATAATGCCCACCGCGACTCTCAAAACGCTGATAAGCCGATTGAACAATCATCGTTGCTAACGCTAATAGCCTCACCAATTGAAAAATGGCAAGCTCACTATTAGTAGTAGGGGTTTTACTGCTCATATCAGATAGCATGGTTTCAGTATGTTCGATTGACTCTTGCCACTGCTCAATTTGTCGCAGTGCTTGCTCTAATTTTTCATCGCTACGTGTGATGCCCATATTGGCTGTCAAAAGAGCTTTCAACGCTATAGTTATCTCTGCAATATCTACGTCAGAATGAAATGCTTTATCGGCCTTATAAGTTGGATACGATGACTGCTTGGAAGATGGTAAAACAACAAATTGCGTGTTTTCTAATATCGGATATTGCCAAATATCTTTTTCTAAAGCTTCAGCCGTTTTCTCTAAGGTTTCTAAGTTCTTTAAGCGTTTCAATTTTATTAAATAACGAGGCAAATTGGCGGCGATGTTGCGACCAACTACCACACACTCCAACAATGAATTACTTGCTAAGCGGTTGGCTCCATGTAGTCCTGTATAAGCAACTTCGCCTGCTGCATACAGCCCTGCGACGTCGGTCAAACCATTGGCGCAAGTCACGACGCCGCCACAACTATAATGGGCAGTCGGAGCGACCGGAATAGGGTCTGTGGTCATATCGATGCCGAGTGCTAGCAGCGTCTGATAAATCTGCGGGAAATGCGCTTGTATAAATGCGGTTGGCAAGTGACTGACATCAAGATGCACGTAGCCAAGTCCGTTACTACTAATCTGATTGGCTATTGCCCGAGCGACGATATCACGCGGCGCCAACTCAGCGCGCTTATCCACTTCTAACATAAAGCGCGTACCAGTCTGTGGACAATAGAGTCGTCCACCTTCACCGCGTAACGCTTCAGATATCAGAAAGCTGCTGTCATCTAATGCTAGACCTGTTGGGTGAAATTGCACAAATTCTAAATTTGCCAAGCGGCAGCCTGCCTGCCATGCCATCATGACGCCATCACCGACGCAGACATTAGGCGCGCTGGAACGCTTAAATAGTTGACCTAAGCCACCACTAGCGAGTACGACAGCTGAACTATGAATGGTGAGTTGGCGCTCGTTGATATGATCAAAGACTAGCGCTCCTCGGCAATGTCTAATCTCGCTATCGTTCATGCTAAAAGAGGAGCTGCTAATTATAGGTGAAGTCAGTAACTCTAACGCTTCATGATAAGGCAAGATAGTGATATTGGTTGCAGTCTGTGCTTTGGTAATTAATGCGTTCATCACGTGTCGACCCGTTGCGTCATCCGCATGAGCCACACGTCTACAGCCATGACCGCCTTCTTTAGTCAAGTGTAAGTCACTGGTTTTTAAGACTGCAAAATCAGGTGTATTATCATTTTCTTTAGTTAAAGTAGTTTGAGTAAATGGCACACCTTGCTCGCATAGCCACTGCACCGCTTGCTGTCCAGCAGCCAAGATACGGGCAGTATTGTCAGTCGCACACAATCCTGCACCAGCAATTAAGGTATCAGCGACATGATCAGTCACAGAGTCCGCCGTGTCTAAGCTGGCTGCGATACCACCTTGAGCGTAGTGACTTGAGCAAACCTCAAGTGCCGCTTTGCTTAAAACAGTGATATTCAGCGATTTCGGCAGAGATAGTGCGGTGCTCAAACCTGCTAGACCAGCCCCAATAATAAGAACATCAGTTTTTATAATATTACTCATATCACTGCTGCTCCTGTTATTTTTATAGCAAGTGGTGCTAGAGTGATCAACTGAATGCGACTGACTCATGCTAGGCTGCCCCAACGTTAGCGAACAGTGTACGGTCTTTTACTATGTCGCCACTGGCGGCTACGCGTTGCTTTTGTGATTCAGCAAAATCAAGCATCCGTTGTAATGGTTTCTTAGCTGCTACTGCCAGCTCAGGTGTCATTAGTACTTCACCGCTTTGATTGGTTAAGCACTGCTCAATACCTTTTAGACCGTTCATTGCCATCCAAGGACAAAACGCGCAGCTCTTACAGCTTGCGCTCTCACCAGCAGTTGGTGCGGCCAAGAATCGCTTGTTTGGTGAGCGTTTTTGCATCTCGTGCAATATGCCCAAATCAGTAGCGACGATAAAGGTATCAGCATCCATCTCATACGTTGATTGCAAAAGCTTGCTAGTCGAGCCGACCACATCGGCTAGTTCAACCACGCTATCAGGTGACTCAGGATGTACCAAGACTTTGGCCTCTGGGTGCTCCTCTTTTAATTGCATTAGTTCAGTGGCTTTAAATTCGTTATGTACCAAACAAGACCCTTGCCAAAGCAGCATATCGGCACCAGTCTCACGAGCGATGTATTTGCCCAAATGTCGGTCAGGCCCCCAAATAATCGGCTCACCTTGGGCATGCAGATGACGAACGATGTCGATACCGACAGATGAGGTAACCACCCAATCAGCTCTCGCTTTTACCGCGGCGCTGGTATTGGCGTAGACGACGACAGTACGTTCAGGATGAGCATCACAAAATGCTGAAAACTCGTCAGCAGGGCAGCCCAAATCAAGCGAGCATTCGGCTTCTAAATCTGGCATGAGGACGGTCTTTTCCATGCTCAATATTTTTGCCGATTCACCCATAAAGCGTACACCAGCGACCACCAATGTTTGAGCGCTATGAGCTTGTCCAAACCGAGCCATCTCAAGCGAATCGCCGACACAGCCACCCGTTACCAATGCCAAATCCTGTATAAAAGGATCGACATAGTAGTGCGCAACCAGTACGGCATTATTATCTTTCAATAATTGTTTAATATTTTCTTCAACCACGATGCGTTCAGCACGTGGCAGATCCACTGGCATCTTAGCTTTGGCATATTCGATATTCATCTGAGTGGCGATGCGATTGTCCGTACTCATGATGGGTGCGTCGTAAGGATAGTTTTTCATAATGGCAGCCTTTGTTGGTGCGATAACGATAAATGTGTGTGCTAAAAATGTGGGAATTGAACATAGTCAATTTATAAGTTGTCTTAATTATGCTCATTTTGAGCATAATTACAAGTATTTTTTTATACTGATCTATTCAATATATTCGGTTTTAGCCTTTCAAAACGGTATGTCGATATTGATTTTTTATACTTACAACGACAGACTATGATAGTTTTAGATTCAAGCTATACTAAGCCGTACGGTAGCTATTAACCTTGATAGCCTTTTGTTTTTCAGAGAAAAAGGATAACCCCCAAAGCCATGACGTTGTCTTATTCACATGCGCACCAACAAGGTAGCGGCACGACAGAAGTGGTCGCCGTGTTGGTCGCTATCACAGATCATATCGCGCGTGTCCTAACCGTTGACCAAGGCAAGCTGTTGCCAAATGGACCACTTATGCCGCTACATCGCTCGCTACAGGCAGGCGTGCGTCAGTGGGTAGAAGAACAAACACAGCAACCGCTCGGATATTTGGAGCAGCTATATACCTTTGTCGACACCAATAGACGTAACATCGACGGTCATGCGTTGGTGTATGTGAGTTATTTGGGCTTGGTGCAAGAAACGCAAACGCAGGCACTCCAAAGCAAAGCACTCTGGCGAGGTTGGTATGATTATTTCCCATGGGAAAATCACTTGGATGGTATGCCCAGTATCATCATGGACTTCATTGTGCCTGTACTGTTGGAATGGGCCAATACCGCAGAGGATTCGATTGTTCAACAGCGCCGACGTCAGCGTATTGGTTTGTGTTGGGGACTCAGTGAAGCGTTTTTGGCAAGTGGTCAACTGCCAGACAGTCAATCAGTTAGCGAGCAGGATAATGAAAGTAGAGAATGGATCGCAGAGCATGTATTGCTACGTTATGAGATGCTCTATGAAGCAGGACTGATACCTGAAGCCCCTAATTATCCGCCCAACTATCAGGCTGTTGCTTTGCCAGAGGACTGGTCACAACGCATAGGCGTCCCCATGTATTATGATCACCGTCGCGTGATTGCTACTGCTATCTCAAGACTGCGCGCGAAGATTGAATATAGACCGCTTATTTTTGGTCTGATGCCAGACGTCTTTACCTTATCGCAATTGCAGCAGAGTGTTGAGGCGTTATCAGGAGTGCGTTTGCACAAGCAAAATTTTCGTCGATTGCTTGATTCGCAAAATCTAGTGATGGAGACAGGAGAGAGTAGCACTGCTCAGCGCGGTCGTCCTGCCAAGCTATATCGCTTCCGTCATGATATTGAATTACAGAGTTTACTGATGGATAGCAAACTTCCTAAGCGCAAATAGTCATTTCAAGCCAGTCCGTTGTATCTCTAAATCAGTTTGTAAAACGAAAAATTTGTCACCTTTCCTTGCAGGGTCGCTAACTTTACGCTATATTTATGCTCATTTTGAGTTTAAATAACGAGCAGTTTTTATCAATATCATGCCTAGATAAGGGTCAAAGATGACAATTGAAAAAGAGCCAACATTGGATGACGTATTGCTCAAGCCATTGGTTGATCAAGCACTAACTGAAGATTTGGGTAGGCGTGGTGATGTAACGTCACAAGCTACTATCCCAGCCGATATGCAAGCGCAGCTACAGATCAAGGCGCGCCAAGCAGGCGTGATATGTGGTATCGACTTGGCACGTTTGTCTTTTGCCTTAGTCGATGCGCAAATTGAGTTTATTGCACAAGTACAGGATGGCGAAACAGTAGAGGCTGGCGCAGTGTTAGCGACCGTAAAAGGTAACGCGCGTCACTTATTGACAGCAGAACGCACGGCTCTGAACTTTATGACCCATCTCAGCGGTATTGCGACAGCGACCCGTCAAATTGTCGATAGCGTGGCTCAATATCCTGCACAAATTACTTGTACGCGTAAGACCATTCCAGGCTTACGTATTGTACAAAAGTACGCCGTACGCTGCGGCGGCGGACGCAATCATCGCTTGGGATTGGATGATGCGATTTTAATTAAAGACAACCATATCGCCATTGCGGGTGACATCAAAACGGCCATTCAGCAAGCACAGAAATTTGCTGGGCATCTGATTCCTATTGAGGTCGAAGTCGATACGCTAGAGCAATTAGAGCAAGCGCTCGATGCAGGTGTGAGTTTAGTATTATTAGACAACATGTCGCCTGAAACGTTATCGCAAGCGGTTGCTATGTGTCAGGGTCGAGCAAAGACTGAAGCCTCAGGTGGTATTACGCCTGAAACGGTACAAGCGGCAGCAAGTACGGGAGTTGATTTTATCGCCATGGGTTATTTGACGCACAGTACGACAGCCTTAGATATTGGGCTAGATTTTAGTGCATAAATACAAACGTGTTAAAGGCTAGTAGCGCTACATGCGCTCGATTTTATGACAAGGGCTATCACCGAGTTAGTAAAATGGTAATTTATACTGATAGCTTGTACTGATCATCTGTTAAATGCTTGTTTTTGCACTGAAGCTTTACTAAGGTGACATGTAGGCGTAACGACGCAAAGTTAATGATTTTATTAGCTTATCTGCCTATGCTACAATGCTATTTTTAGTTGCCTATTGGGTCATCGTTGCACTCGCACGATGACCTTATCTTTTTGCACAAGCGGTATCAATAGACAAGCGAGCGCTCAGTGAATACTGAAATTATCAAGATAATCCTAGCCTTTATGGTATTGATCAATCCATTTAGCGCATTGACGTTATTTTTAGATTTGACTCGCGGCTATTCGATGAACAATCGACGTAAGGTCGCGCGCGTTGCTTGTCTGACCATTTTTATCACTATCAGCTTTTTCACGATTGCAGGTGAGACGCTACTAAAAACCCTTGGTATTTCTATCGGCTCTTTCCAATTGGCAGGCGGTATATTGGTGTTTTTAATCGCCCTAAATATGATGAATGGAGAGGGTAACCCGGTTAAACCTGATCAAGAGAACTTCGATGTTGATCATGTGAAAGATGCACCGGTCTCGATGGCAGCTGCCGTGGTTCCCCTTGCGATTCCGATGATGATTGGGCCTGGTGGTATCTCCACGGTTATCATTTATTCTTCACAAGTATCAGGTATTTTGCAGGTATCTGCCATCTTGATTGCAGGCTTATTCATCAGTCTGTTTTGCTATTTGGCATTGATGGCGGCAGGTCGTATCAGTCGTCTATTGGGTGATACTGGCTTGAATATCATGAGCCGAATCATGGGTATGCTATTGGCCGCCGTTTCTATCGAGATTATCGTTAATGGACTGCGTACGCTCTTTCCTAGCTTGATGTAAATGATCAATACTATCGCTAACCATGTATATTTATACAGCGGTTAGCAGTTATCAACATGATTCAGTATTATCCAATACGTTGTTTACTTAATATTCAGTTTATTCAACACTCAGCTTATCTATCATTTCTCAGTCATACCTCTATCAGCTTTGATACAAATGCCAAGCCAGATACAGCATCAGTAACCCTACTAAAGCGTCCAGTATGTTCCATGCCTTAGGCTTCTCAAATAGAGGCCTGAGTAATCGCGCACCATACCCAAGCGCAAAGAAGAAAAAGAACGAGGCGCTAATTGCACCTGTGGCAAACGTCAATTTACTGCTTGCACCTGTAGAAACCATACCGACGAGTACCAATGTGTCTAGATAGACGTGCGGGTTTAGCCAAGTAAAACCAAAGCATAGTAATAAGGCTTTTTTTAAGCTAGTGACGACTTGTCCTTCGACAGTCAAAGCATGTGACACACGTACGCTGGCATACAAACTCTGCAAGCCATATCCTAATAAAAATATAACACCTGCTATTTTTGCGATATCTATAACGTGAGGATAGCGAGCCGTAACTGCACCAAAACCACCAACACCTGCTGATATTAAAAATGCGTCGCTTACCGCACAAAACAAACAAACAAAAAATATGTGCTCGCGTTTAAGGCCTTGTTTGAGTACAAAGGCGTTTTGGGAGCCGATAGCAATGATGAGAGATAGCCCAAGTAGGAAGCCAGAAATATAATCGGGAGCATTCATAATACGGTGCTTAACGGTTGGAGTGTAGGAATGGTGACATTTTGCTTACTGGCAGGCCAGCAAAAACCTGCTAAGATACGCTATTGAATGAATGTATGCAATATGCGCACAATGTGAGTGTAATAGACGAGGGGCAGAGCAAGTCATGGTAGTCAGTTTGACAAGAATGCTACAGTCATTTGGGCAAGCTCAAGATGACCTACCGACATTGGCAGCAAAGAATGCTCAGGAGATGAGCGTCAATCATGAACAGGATGCTGCTGCCGATAATGATAGCAATCATGCAGTACATGAGCGTTCTACACTAACTCCGCCTGAACGTGTAAACCGTATATGTGATGCGTTGGCACAAGTGAGTGATAGCCAATCATCCACGCCTTTGACCGATCGCTATCTGAGTAATCGCGCTCAAATGCGCCCAACCAATAGACCGCCTTTTGACCCAGATACTTTGTGGTATCTCAAACATGGACGTTGTCCGATTATGACTGAGCTTGTTGATGTGGTTGATGAGGCCACCCTAAATGCCATGCCTATTGAAGCCGTTGCGATACTAGACCGTATCAACGGTAAGCTAAAGCGTTACCGTGAGTGGAGTAGTGAGCTGAACGAACAGCAACAGCAGCAACATAATGAGCGTCAGTTCGTCATCGATAAGTTGGTGTCCGAAAGTATTCCTGAGGCATTACATCATTATGAGCAGCTACAACGCTTTAGTCCGCATCGCACCAAAAACAACATGGTGCAGGGCAAGATGACTGCTGGTGATATGCTGACAGATTTGTTCTTAGAGATTGATTATGAGCTTGACGAATTATTAGATGAATTGCACCAGACAGTTTTGAACCGCCTTGCCTTGACCCATCGTTATGTTAAGAGCCGTACGCAAAGTTAAATTTTCTTTGATGATGTTTTTTTGAACACTTGCAAAGGCTAAGTATTATCAAAAAACACAATCGACCCGTTGCATAATAATATAGGGCTTTAATAGAGCCTTATTTTTTTGTTTAATAATAACAACCATAAGAAATTTGCCACGACATTCTGATAAATAATAAGGACAATATAATGACCCAAATGACTGCAATGTTCGTAATGTTTGTTTTGTATGGGCTGTTGCCAGCGGCTGGGTTATATCTAGGTTACCGTGGAATTAAAAAAGTCACAGCGCCCAAAATGCTCGAATATAAGGCGATGCCGCAACTGGGTTATATACCTGAAAAAAGCCTACCCATCGACGTTAAAACTGCTCTGGAGCAAATTAATACAAAGGGTGAAAAGCTGCGTGTCTTGTATGGCGATACCAATAACGATGGCAAGATTGATGATAAGGATACCGTCAACGAAACTTATATTATGATTCAAAACTTAATGGATAGGCACGTGCCACAAGCAGTGGCTGACTATCGCCGATTACATGATTTAGATGTAGCAGACAGTGCGCTTGCTGACACTACCAAAATTAAGCACTCTAATGTCACTGGCAAAGAAGCCTTGTTAGATGTGCTTAAGACAATTAACACACAGTTCGATGACCTGCTCAACGCATCATATCATCAAGACGGTCAAAAACTACTCGCGACCAATCGCTATCTCCAAAAACGTTTTGACAATCCTACTAGCAATACAGAGTTTCAAAAGCCCGATAGCAATGCCAGTAGTAATGCCAATAATAATGCTAGCAGTGATGTAAATATCCAAGCGATTGAAAGCCCAACTGGTGAAAGTGTGAGCGCTGAAGACATTAAGCTATAAATACAAAGTTGAATGGTGAAAGGGTAAAGAGCAAGCGTATATGAGTATCTTAATAGGCATCGGTATTGTAACGACCGTCACTACCTTTTACTTAGGTAGAAAAGGCTGGCAGGCTTTTCATAAAGCCGTCGGTATTTCACCTGGCGTACTCACTTATCAGGATTACGATGCGCCCTTGTCATTAGTCACATTAAGCTTGCAGCAGCTAACGTTAAATAAACAGCACTTAAAAACATTGTCAGAGCAGCAACTGCGCCAATTAAAACGTATTGATGAAAAAGTAAACAGCTATCACGCTTATCAAGCAGCCCTACATGCTCAACATAAGACACCAGCGATAACAGAAGCACAGTTTGTGTTGAATAAAATGTTGCAAATACGGTTACCAGAAATGCTAGCTACTCATTATCAATTAACAGATATAAATGTCACTAACGTGAATAGCGAAAAGAGGTTAGAAGCTAGTGAGTTATTGCAGAGTGTTTTAGATAATATCGAACAGCGTTTGGATAGATTACTGGCACAAATGGACGAGGAGCAGCTACAAGAGCTGCGAGTCATGAAGCACTATATTAATAGCCACGATAGCTGAGCCGTTATTTTTATACTAAGCGACTGCGACACCTGCAAAAAGACACAAAAAAAGCGGTCAATGACTATTTATCATTGACCGCTTTTTTATGTTTATCCCAAATCTATTTAAGACTTAGAATAATGTTAAACCAATTTAACTAGCGCTTATCATTGCGATCACGGGTGTTGCGTGTACCGCGGCTGGCAGGGCTAGCGCTACTTTTAGGTTTCGCGCTGCTATTGCGGTTATCGCTACGAGTGTCAGTGCGACGCGCTTTAAGCGGCTTGTTTCTGATACGTTCTTGCTTTTCTTTGGCTGCGCCATGTAGACCCGTGCCATAACGTGGACGCAAGCTGACCAAATCCGTCAACGTGTTGATTTCTTTTTTATCAAGCTCTAAGAAACGGCCAGTACGTAGCTCTTTTGGTAGAACAATCGTGCCATAGCGTGTACGTAGTAGACGACTAACTTTTAAACCTTGTGACTCAAATAAGCGACGTACTTCGCGGTTACGGCCTTCTTTTAACTGGACGTGATACCACTTGTTGACGCCTTCGCCGCCGCCTTCTTTGATGTCTTCAAATTTTGCAAGGCCATCTTCTAGCATGACACCAGCGGTCAATGCACGAGCGATATCAGGCGTTACTTCACCCAATACACGTACGGCATATTCACGAGTGACTTCACCAGATGGATGCATCAAGCGATGTGCCATTTCGCCATCGTTAGTAAATAACAATAGGCCAGTTGAGTTAATGTCCAAGCGTCCAACCATTACCCAGCGGTCATGTGTCAGCTTTGGCAAACGTTCAAAGACAGTTGGACGACCTTCTGGATCTTTAGCCGAGCAAACTTCGCCTTCAGGCTTGTAGTAAGCGATAACACGGCGACGCTTCTCGTTTTCAGAGGTGTATTTGATCTGACGGCCATCAACGCGAATCTCATCGCCTTGCTCAACACGATCACCGATGGTTGCTGGGCCGTTATTGACAGTGACGCGACCTGCTTTGATGACTTCTTCCATCTGACGGCGTGAACCAAGCCCCATACGGGCGAGGGCTTTCTGTAATTTTTCGTCTTTCATCGTAATATCCTTGAGTCGGTGGGTTTACATTTCTCAATGTAAAAAATTGGATTGACTATTCTACGCTATTTTAACAAATTTAGCACGTAAACCAATACCTTACTGATTATTAATGTGTCTATCCACGAATAAGCAATACTGTTTAATTCACTTATTATAAAAATTCATCAGTACACAGGCTTTATCTTACGCTAGGATTTTTAGACGCAGGCAGGTACAATATCACTATCAACCATACCTTGATTAAGGATAAGACAGGCATGCAAAGTATTTGCGCGCGCTGTCTTTATTTTTTTATATCGTACCCTCTATTGGAGTTACTATGTCTACTGCCCAAGAATCCGCCACCGTTTTGGACGGCAAAGCACTTGCCAAACAAATAGAACAGGATCTGCGCACGCGCGTAGATACGATTAAGGAAAAGACTGGCCGCACCCCAAGCTTAGCGACGATATTGGTTGGTGATGATCCAGCCTCTGCCACTTATGTTCGTATGAAAGGCAACGCCTGTAAGCGTGTTGGCATGGACTCTATACGCGTTGAGATGCCAAGTGCCACGACCACTGAGCAGCTCATGGCAAAGATAGATGAGTTAAATAGCAATCCAGATGTACACGGCATTTTGCTACAGCATCCGGTTCCTGAGCATATTGATGAGCGTGCTTGTTTTGAGCAGATTGACTTAGCAAAAGACGTCGATGGTGTGACTTGTCTTGGTTTTGGTCGTATGGCGATGCAGCAGTCAGCTTATGGCTCATGCACACCGCAGGGCATTATGCATTTGTTAGAGCATCATAATATCAAGCTATCAGGTAAAGAAGCAGTGGTCGTAGGGCGTAGTGCTATCTTAGGTAAGCCAATGGCGATGATGCTATTGAATGCTAACTGTACGGTGACGATCTGCCATTCAAGAACTCAAGATTTGGCAGCACATATTAAGCGTGCAGATATAGTGGTTGGTGCCGTAGGTGTACCTGAGCTGATTAAAGCGGAATGGATCAAATCAGGAGCGGTTGTCGTTGATGCGGGTTTCCATCCGACAGATGACGGCGGTGTTGGTGATATCGAAATGAAAGGTATGGAAAACATTGCCAGCGCTTATACGCCAGTACCAGGCGGCGTTGGCCCAATGACTATCAACACGCTTATTCGCCAAACGGTAGATGCTGCTGAAAAATCAGCGGGTTTGAATAACGGCTAAAAAGATAGTCATACGAATACTGATTGCCGATATATAAGGGGCCTGAGGTAACATAAACTCAGGCTAAATCAACCACATTTCAGTTGATAGGACCTAAACATGGCTAAAAAAAACGTAGGTGTTCATGAGCGACTACAAGGTATTGGTAGAGAGTTTGTCGATGTCTGTCATTACGTTATTTTATTTCTAATCAGTGTGGTTGTCGTTTGGACCGCAGGAAAAGAGTTCATTGGTATTATTCAAAAAGGCTCAGCGGATCTAAAAGACATATTGATGTTATTTATTTATCTTGAGCTACTGGCCATGATAGGCATCTACTTTAAAACCCACCGTCTGCCAGTACAGTTTTTGATATTTATTGCCATAACGGCATTGTCACGACATTTGGTGGTTGATGTACAGGCAGTTTCAGACTATTTCCATTTATGGCTGCTAGCGACAATTTCTGTGGCCATCATGCTATTAAGTGGCTCTATCGTAGTATTAACTTGGACAGCAAAAACGTTTGGTCGTCCAGAAGACAATCTTGATAAGCAGCATGCAAACCTAACGGTTAAAGCATTGTTGCCTGATAATGCGCAAGCGCCCGATAGCCATACCAAGCATCGCCGTGAATAGTTAGATAGTAATATAAAAAGATAGCAACATAAAAAAAGAGCGACCAGTGGTTGCTCTTTTTTTATGCCTAGCGTTTGGTATTACAACCATTTTAATCTTTTGAAGTTATAGTACAGATAGCTACATAAGGCGATAATAATGGTCATGATGATAAGGTAAGAGTATTTCCAATGCAGCTCAGGCATAAAGTCAAAGTTCATGCCATAGATACCAGCGATAGCTGTTGGTACTGCTAAAATACCTGCCCATGCCGCGAGCTTACGGACCACTTCATTCTGACCCATATTGACCATCGCCATATAGGTATTCATCACCACGCTCAGCATTTCATTGAGACCATTTATAGCATCTAGTGAATGCAACAGGTGATCGTTGACATCGCGAAAGTAAGGCTTAGCGGCTTGAGAAAAACCAGAGACAATCTCACTCTTTTTATGATTGATAAAAAAGCTACAGATGTCTTGCACAGGTAAGATAATGGCGCGCATATGTACCAGTTGAGATTTAAGCTCGTAGAGGTTTTTTAGCGTACCTTTATCAAACTCAGAGGTAAATACATAGCGCTCCTGCTCGCGCAAGTAACGGCCCAATCGATCGGTAATCGGCATATAGTTATCAACGATAAAATCAAGGATAGCATGCAGTACAAAGATAGGGCCCATGCGTAGCTTTTCGGGGCGACGATGGCAGTGCTCACGTACTGGCGCATAAGAGTTTGACGGGCCATTACGAATCGTAATGAGGTAGTTTTTACCCATAAATATCGCAGTAGTACCATAACGAATGACATTGTCTTCTAGCTTGGCCGTACGTAGCACCACAAAAACCATGTCATTATCGTAGTTTTCGACCTTGGCACGTTGATGATCAGCAAAGGCATCTTCAATCGCTAGCTCATGCAGGTCAAAGGCTTCTTTTACTTTGACCATGGTTTCTAAGCTTGGATCATATAGCCCAAGCCAAATAAATTGACCGTTGTTCCCTAGCGTACGACTCACATCATTGAGCGCCACTCTATTAAGGTTCTCACCTGTTTTACGTGAGTAAGCGTAGCAATTGACCACTTCACCTGCGCTTGATGAATCAATATCTTCATAGCGTTCAGAGTCAGGATCGTAGACCGTCATAGTCTCAATAGTATCTTCAGTAGTGGCGTCCACATCACCATAAATATAGCTATCATCATCGTCCAAATAGAGATGCTTGTCATTCATATTGGCGTAGATATGATCCATATTGGAATCAGGCGCAATATGCGCCGTTTTTTTAATCAATTGATTATTATCATTTTCCATATACTTTCCTGTCATATAATAAAAAACTTCAATAATCCAAATATGCTGTGAACGCTGTTACGGTTTTATCGTGTGTCAATACTATCTATAGTGCATAGCTTTTTAGGGTATCGATATCTACCAATGCCAATAGACTCTCATGACAAGCTTCTAGTTTGATTTGCGGTGCAATATCAAAGTCCAATGCTTCAACCCAACGTAGCGCGCAGATGCACCAGTAGTCACCAGGTTTGAGACCAGGAAAGTTGTATTCAGGTAGTGGGGTAATCAGGTCGTTACCGCGATTGGCAGAGAAGTTTAAAAACTCGCTGGTCATCTTAGCGCAAACGGTATGTTGACCAACATCATGGTTGCCAGTATGGCAAAAACCATTGCGATAATAGCCAGTAATTGGATCGAAACAACAGCTGGCAAGTGCGGTGCCTAAGACATTGGTTTGGTTGATCGCAGGGTTTGGGTGGTAATCAGATGACATAAGGCTTCCGAGATAAAAATATGTGTTAGTGTATCATGAGTCTGTGTTGATGACGCTGCCGTAATCACACTCATTATCTTATGGTTAACAAAAAATAAACCTCTCGGCTATTCGCCCAATATTGAGCCAAATATATCAACGATAACTGTTACATCTGCTAAGCTAATAAGCAGCAATTGAACTGTAATTAGATAGTGATTGTGGCCAATTGTCACTAGGCGAACCTTGAGTGCTATGCTAAACTAAAGCATAAAGTGCCTTGATTATTTGTCGCAATTTTTTAGCGCATAAAGATACTCGTCTTATCATTCTAAATTATACTTATTATTCACCCTTTTGCGGTTACCTGGTTTGTTTATAAATAATTGGGTCAATGATGTTGCGCGTTAAAAATAAACATACACAGCGTCAATACCCGGCAAATCACCTTTTAAGTACCGCATCAGTACCGCGTTTTTGGTAAGCGATACGCCAAACAAGGATTTATTGTGTCTGTTAGTTCTGATTCTGCAAAACCTGCCCAGCCAAATTCTACCAACGAAACAGTGTCTCAGCCTGCTGAAAATAATGCTGCACCCAATCGCATGCCATATTTGAGTAACTTTGGCAGTGATGTTGCCAATAGTTGGCTATTGCCTGATGGGGTGGTTGATGTCCTGTTTGAAGATGCGCATAAGCAAGAAGTGCTTAGACATCAGTTAATCGAGCAGCTTATTACTCATGGTTATCGGCTGGTTTGTCCACCGATGATTGAATTCACCGAATCTTTACTAAGTGATGCATCAGAAGATCTTAAGCGTCAAACTTTTAAGATTATCGATCAGTTGACGGGTCGCCTAATGGGCGTTCGCGCTGATATTACCCCGCAAATCTTGCGTATAGATGCGCATCATGGCGGTACCGGTATTGCGCGTTATTGCTACGTTGGTGATGTGATACATACCTTACCATCAGGTCTATTCGGCTCACGTACGCCGCTACAGTTAGGTGCTGAGATATTTGGCTGTGCGTCACTAGCAGCAGATATTGAGCTGATAGACGTGCTGTTTACGATGGTAAATAAACTCAATATGAGTGCAGCGCTTCATATCGATTTGGGTCACGTAGCGATATTTAAGCGCTTGGCTGAATTGGCGGAATTGTCAGACAGTGATACTGAGCAATTGATGTACTTATATGCCAATAAAAACCTGCCAGAGCTTAAGCGTGTTTGCCGCGCTTTGCCAATGGGTGATGATTTTTATGTGTTGGCACGCTTTGGTCATGATATCGCAAACCTATTGGCTAAATTATCAGATGCAGCGCAACAAGACAGCCAAATCGCAACGGCAATTGATGAGCTACAGCGTTTGAAAAACTATCTACAAGACCAATGGCAGTGCCCAGTCAGTATTGATGTGACTGAGCTATCAGGTTATCACTATCATACTGGCATCGTCTTCAATGGTTATATCAATAGCGAAACGCAGCCACTAGTACGTGGTGGTCGTTTTGATGGTATGCAAAGCCAAACGCAAGCGTTACGTGCGGCCACAGGCTTTAGTATGGATGTCAGCCGATTGCTGGCTCATACACAGTTAGATGCGACAACCGTTGTCTTGGTTGATTTTACTGCTTTGTCTAATGCAAATACAGATGAGATGCAGACGCTACTGCAACAAGTAGAGAGTCTACGTCAGCAAGGCTATCGCGTCACTGTGCCGTTAGATGCACAGGATAGTCCAGATGATGTTACGCATCGTTTGAGCATGGCTGATGACAGTCAATGGCAGCTACAAACTGTTTAACTGTTTGACAGTAGGCTATTGAATGGCGCACGCGGCACACGTAGTCAAAATTATTCAGTACAGATTACGAGAACGTAAAATTATTTGTTAGATATCTCAGTGTTTCTATTTCGTGAATCACTGAGATAAAAAGATATAGCTAAGAAAATCATTTTAATTTTTCAGATTTTATTGCACACACCTCAATACATAAAGGTAAGGATTGATCATGGGTAAGAATGTTGTAGTTTTGGGTAGCCAATGGGGCGACGAAGGTAAGGGTAAAATCGTTGATTTACTTACTGAAAAAGCCTCAGCAGTAGCCCGCTTCCAAGGCGGTCATAATGCTGGTCACACGTTGGTTGTCGATGGCAAAACCACTGTCTTGCATTTGATTCCATCAGGTATCTTGCGTGAAGGCGTTACTTGCTTTATCGGTAATGGCGTGGTCTTAGCACCTGATGCACTACTAAAAGAGATGAAAGAGCTAGAAGACAACAACGTACCAGTACGTGAGCGTCTACGTATCTCTCCTAATTGCCCACTTATCATGCCTTATCACGTGGCACTTGACCAAGCTCGTGAAGCCAAGCGTGGTTCTGGTAAAATCGGTACAACAGGTCGCGGTATCGGTCCTGCATACGAAGACAAAGTAGCACGTCGTGCGATTAAACTTGCTGATTTGTTTCGTGAAGATCTAGAAGAAAAACTACGTAACCTAATCGAATACCATAACTTCCAACTGACTGAGTACTATAAAGTTGAAGCAATTGATTTTGATGAGACACTTAAACTTTGTAAAGAGTGGAAAGAAGAGATTAAAGGTATGGTTACTGATGTAACTGAAGACCTAAATCAATTACGTCTGGCTGGCAAAAACCTAATGTTTGAAGGTGCTCAAGGCACGCTGCTTGATATCGACCATGGTACTTATCCGTTTGTAACCAGCTCAAGCGTAACAGCTGGTGGTGTATCAACTGGTACAGGTATCGGTCCATTGTATTTAGACTATGTACTTGGTATCACCAAAGCGTACACTACGCGCGTTGGTAGTGGTCCATTCCCAACTGAATTGTTTGATGATGTTGGTGCTCACTTAGCCAAAGTCGGTCATGAATTTGGTGCGACGACTGGTCGTGCCCGTCGCTGTGGTTGGTTCGATGCAGAAGCATTACGCCGTGCAGTAGTACTTAACTCTATGTCAGGTATTTGCTTGACCAAACTTGATGTACTAGATGGTCTTGAAGAGTTGCTAATCGGTGTAGGTTACAACCTACCTGAGACTGAGTGTGCAGGCGCGCATGATGCTGAGTTCTACGAGTCAGTTACGCCTAAATACGAAACGATGCAAGGCTGGAGCGAGTCTACCGTTGGTATCACTAACTACGATGAGCTTCCAGAAAACGCTAAAAAATACATCAAACGTATCGAAGCGCTGATTGGTTGCCCAGTTGATATTATCTCGACTGGTCCTGATCGCGAAGAAACGATCGTACTGCGTGATCCGTACGACGCTTAGTTTTTACTACAAACTTGATTAAATAGTTTTTAGTATCAATAAAAAAACCCCAATGCTGAGCGTTGGGGTTTTTGCTTTTGTCAGAACTTATAGCATTATCAACGACTAATGCACAATAAATTTACTTTTATGCAAGGTATGGTCATAAATTAACCCTATCATTTATGGCCTTAATCATTATAATAGGCAGCAATCCGATGTTGGCGCTTATGGTTATACACTGATATACCATGAGTTGTGTAAAACAGTCCAAGTCAACATTGTGGCTAAAGCTAAAACAACGCATTAATTTTTTCATATTTTATTGAATTTATCATTTATTAGGAGCTTCTCATGGCTAACGAACGTACTTTATCTATCATCAAACCTGACGCAGTTGCTGGCAACCACATCGGCGCTATCTATAGCCGTTTTGAACAAGCTGGTCTAAAAATTGTTGCAGCTAAAATGCTACAGCTTGATGATGAAAAAGCAGGCGGTTTTTATGCTGAGCACGCTGAGCGTCCATTTTACAACGACCTAAAATCTTTCATGATGTCAGGTCCAGTATTGGTATCAGTACTAGAAGGCGAAAACGCTATCGCTCAGCATCGTGAAATCATGGGTGCAACTAACCCAAAAGAAGCTGCTGAAGGCACTATCCGTGCTGACTTCGCTAGCAGCATCGACGAAAACGCAGTACATGGTTCAGATTCAGCTGAATCAGCAGCACGTGAAATCAGCTACTTCTTCAGCGATGATGAAGTTTGTGCACGTACACGCTAATATAGTAAACCAGCTATAAGCTTTTACGGCGTTCGATTTGTTTGAGGTAACTGCTATAATAAGACAGCTACGATTTAGACTGATCTTACCTGTATGAGTTCTATACTTGATTGACTATAGACGAATTATTTACAACATTGATTGTGTATAGTTGGTTTGCGAGACGGCTTATATCTTATGGGTATAGGCCGTTTTAGCTATTATAATAATCCTATAGTCCAAGAGTTACTAAACTGCTAGGGCGTTACCCTCCTTGGATGTACTACTTGTACAATCTGCAGTTGGCTGCCTTGTATCTGCTTTAGAGTTCTGTGATTATATTATTCATTGAAATTCTTAATGACTTGCCTCATTATTGATTTTACTTAGCGTTATCAATCCCTTATCAGCATGTTTTTATCAATTGCTAATTTATTAATTAGTATTTGTTAAGTTAGAAAACTGCGCTCATAGCGGATTGCTCATGCACTTATGTATGTATGGCAAAGCCCATATAAATAATTGCACCGCTTATCTAAGCTTCTGCAAAAAGGTTACCTATTATGTCAACTGTTCAAGCACCTACTCAGCACGTACCTGCTAAGATTACTGATAGCATTAAGCTAGTAGATGAGGCACATGCCAAAACCAATCTATTGGGTATGACGCAAGCGCAACTAGCTGATTACTTCAAGAGTATTGGTGAAAAACCATTCCGCTCAACTCAAGTGATTAAGTGGATTTATCAGCATGGCGTGACAGATTTTGAGCAAATGACCAATTTGAGTAAGTCGTTGCGAGACAAATTGTCGCTTAATGCTTGTGTGGTACCGCCCAAAGTGATTCATCGTCAATATAGTGATGATGGTACACGTAAGTGGGTATTTGAAGTCACTGGTGGCTCGTTGGTTGAGACGGTGCTTATCCCTGCAGATGATAGTAAGTTAAATGGTCGTAAGACATTATGCGTTTCTTCGCAAGTAGGCTGCGCACTAGACTGTAGCTTCTGTAGTACGGGCAAACAAGGGTTTGAGCGTGACTTAAGTGCGGCTGAAATTATCGGTCAGTTATGGGTCGCTAATGCGTCATATATGACAGATGAAAATGAAAGTTTAGAAAACGTCGACCATAGCCTGTGGGAAAATAACGTCACCAATGTGGTGATGATGGGCATGGGTGAGCCGCTATTGAACTACAAACCTGTAGTAGGCTCAATGGAGTTGATGCTCAGCGATCATGCTTATGGATTATCAAAGCGTCGCGTCACGTTATCGACTTCTGGTGTCGTCCCGAAAATGTATCAGCTAGCACAAGATATCGATGTGGCATTGGCTATTTCACTGCATGCGCCAAATGATGAGCTGCGTAACGAGTTGGTACCAATTAACAAGAAATATCCGTTAGAAGAGCTGATTGCAGCGGCAAAAAACTATGTCTATGATGTTAATCCACGTCATAAGAAGCACGTTACGATTGAGTATGTGATGCTTGATGGGGTCAATGATAGCAATGAGCATGCCCATCAGTTGGTTGCGCTATTAGAAGGGTTACCAAGTAAGATCAACCTGATTCCGTTCAACCCATTCCCGCATGCACCGTATGACAAATCAAGCAACAACCGTATCCATGCGTTTAGTAATATATTGAGTGAAGCCGGTTTTGTTTGTACGATTCGTCAAACACGTGGTGATGATATCGATGCTGCTTGTGGTCAGTTAGTTGGACAAGTCGCCGATCGTACCAGACGCTCAGCCGCGTGGCAGCAGAGCATCAAAGATCGTGAAAGCGTTTAGTAGTTCTTTAGAGGATAAGCGCGATATCTGACTGATATAGCTTTTTAGCTGTCTTTTGTCTGTCGCAACGGTAAGAAAATGTAGCAATGACGGTCAAGATTGCAGAACGCGGCAATTAATAACAACTAAATTGTACTTATAGGGGTTAAATCTATTAAACTGAGGCCTCGAAGATCGAACGCATTGAATCCCAGTTTTATGATGGCGGCTATGATGACTTCTAAAAATTCTTGTCAGTTCAAATATCAAAAATCATTTTCTAAATTTTATCAGCAGTCGAGTATCAGTGCTGCGCAAACCGCTTTTCCAAAGCGTGCAGTGCTGTCGGCAGTGTTTGGTGTCCTTGTATTAAGTGGCTGTCAGACCACACCGGCTAATGATTTGCTAGGCAATTCTTCTTATCAAACATCTACGCGCGCTAGCAATGATCGAAATTTGGATCAGCAGGAAATCGCTCGTGTGCGTACCTCACTTGCCGCGCAATATATCCGAAAAAACGAGCTAGATACTGCACAGCAGCAGCTTGAAAAAGCCTTTGCTGCCGATAGCCGTTATGCGCCAGCCTATGATATGATGGGCGTTTTGTTGCAGCAAGAAGGCAGCCGTATCAATCTAGCCAAAGCTGATGAGTACTTCAAAAAAGCAATCGCGCTAGATAAAGACTTTGTACAAGCACACAATAATTATGGCGTGTATCTGTCACAGACAAAGCGTTACCGTGAAGCAGCAGAACAGTTTGAGATTGCAGGGGCGTCGCTAGGCTATGAAGGTCGTATTGGCGCGCTAGAAAACCTAGGTCGCACTTATCTACAGTTAGGTGATAATAGTGCCGCTTCAAAAGCATTTTTACGCGCACTCGATGGCAATCGTAACAGCATCATTGCTCATATCGAATTGGTAGATTTGCTGCTGCAGCAACAGCGTGTACCGCAGGCACAGAGACTGTATGATGAGACGCTGATATTGGTGCAGGGGCAGGGTATTAGCCCGCGCTTGCTCTTACAAGGTATCAAGCTTGCAGCAGCACAAAATAATATAACGACGCGCCAGCAATTGGCACAGCAGCTTTTATCCGCTTACCCGCTAAGTGATGAAGCAAAACAACTTAAGACTTGGCTTAACAATCCAGAGGCACCATGGAAATGATCACCCCATCATCTAACACTCAATCTAACGCTCAGGGATCATTTGGTGCCGTGTTGCAGCAAGCCCGCAAAAATAAGCAAGTAACTTTAGAAGCTGCGGCAGCCGAGCTGTTTATTCTAAAGCGTCATCTAGAGGCGCTAGAAAGTGAAAACTTCGCTGAGCTACCACAGGCTGCGTTTGCTCGTGGTTTTGCGATTAACTATGCCAAATATTTGGGTTTAGATTCAGCAAAAATCGCTAGTAGCTTCGATGCCGCTTATCCTAATGAGTTAAAGGCCAAATCAGCTAGCAATATCGATACACCGCTGCGCCCAATGGGAACTTTGCAGCGTGATACTCACAACCGCATCCGTTTCAACCCCTTATTGATCATAGGTGTTATCGGATTGATTGTCTTGGCGGTGTTCCTATTCCGCATGGTGAGTAACGCTAGCAAGGAAAGCAACCAAGAACCTGTATCTGCTGTGGAAGATATGTCAGCAATAGAGCAAGCTCAAGGCGCTGCCATCAACAGTGATGTGAGTGGCGTTGGTGCCTCTGGCTCTGCATTGAATCTAGGTGATGCTGCAACAACTGCTAACCTCAACCTTGTATTGACAAGTGACGCTGTGGTTAGCATAACAGATGCTTCTGGAAACAGTTTAATAAGCGGTTCTCAGTCTGCGGGTAACTATGAATTGTCAGGTATGCCACCGTTTAACGTGCAAATTGATAATATCGACAGTGTTAGCTTGATGCTCAATCAACAAGCCGTTGCGTTAGATACTTATGCAACGGATAAGCAAGCCACTTTTGAATTAGCACCGTAGTCAGTCGTATAAGTGCCACATGTGAATAAAGCACTCATGCGTATATTGATTTAGCTAATTTATATTATATGTGCAAAGTCCTAGGGCTTTTCTATTTTTGATTTAAGGATTTATGTATGTCAATGCCATCGCCTATTAATCGTCGTCTGACCAAAAAAATCTATGTCGGTGATGTCGCGGTTGGTGGTGATGCACCAATTAGCGTACAGAGCATGACCAATACTGATACCTGTGATGTAGCAGCGACTGTCGCTCAAATCGAGCGTTGTGTCGAAGCTGGTGCAGATTTGATGCGCGTATCAACGCCAACGATGGATACGGTCAAAGCCTTTGGTGAAATTCGCAAACTGGTAAGCGTGCCTTTGATCGCTGATGTGCATTTTGATCATAAAATCGCTTTGGCCGTTGCTGAAGCGGGCGCTGATTGTTTACGTATCAATCCGGGTAACATTGGTAGCGATGCCAAAGTACGTGAAGTGGTCGCTTGCGCCAAGTATCATAATATTCCTATTCGTATTGGCGTCAACGCTGGTTCTTTAGAAAAAGACATACAGCGAAAGTATACTGAGCCAACTGGTGAGGCAATGCTAGAGTCGGCAATGCGCCATATCGATATTTTAGAGCGTCTTAACTTTGACCAGTACAAAGTATCTGTTAAAGCCAGTAACGTGTTTCTAACATTAGATGCCTATCGCTTAATATCAGCGGAAATTGATAATCCATTACATTTGGGCGTGACGGAAGCGGGTGTCTATCGTACGGGCGCTGTCAAATCTGCTATCGCGCTAGGTGGGTTATTGCTAGACGGTATTGGCGATACCATTCGTATCTCATTAGCGGCGGAGCCTGAAGAAGAGATTAAGATTGGTTTTGATATCTTAAAATCGCTTAATATTCGTTCGAACGGCGTAAACTTTATCGCCTGTCCAAGCTGCTCGCGTCAAGAGTTTGACGTGATTAAAGTAATGACAGCGTTAGAGTCTCGCTTAGAAGATATTCGTGAACCGATGAATCTATCTGTGATCGGCTGCAAGGTGAATGGTCCAGGAGAAGCAAAAGAGGCCGATATCGGTATCGTTGGTGCTGCCCCTAGATCATTGGTCTATCGTATGGGTGAAAAAAGCCACCTTATCGATACAGGTAATCTGGTCGATGAAATAGAAGGTATGGTTCGCGCCCATGCAGAAGACTTGGCAAAAAAACGTGAGAATGAAATCATTCGCGTAAAATAAGCCATAGAATAGATTAATACGTTAGGCTATATCGTCACAGTATTAATTAGATATGACGCTTATTTGAATATATAGAAAACAATAATAGAATACCTGTTAAACATTTAAGGATACGACCGTACCATGATCAAAGCTATCAAAGGTTTTAATGATATTTTGCCTGACCAATCAGCAAAGTGGCTGCATTTAGAAGCGATATTGGCTGATGTACTTGGTAGGTACGGTTACGAGCATATTCGCTTGCCTATTGTTGAACAAACGGATCTATTTGCGCGTGCTATTGGCGGCGCGACTGACATCGTCGAAAAAGAGATGTACAGCTTTACTGATAAATCTGAGCCGCCAACGCCGTTAGCGTTGCGTCCTGAAGGCACAGCTGGAGCAGTACGCGCAGTTATCGAGCATAACTTGCTACGCGGTGACACGCCCAAGCTTTGGTACATCGGTCCAATGTTCCGCTACGAGCGCCCGCAAAAAGGCCGCTATCGCCAGTTTCATCAGTTAGGTGTCGAGAGCTTCGGTAGTGCACTACCAGATGCTGATGCTGAGCTGATTGCGATGACTCATCTGATGTGGCAAGAGTTAGGTCTCAATAATGAGATGCGTTTGCAACTAAACAGTTTGGGTGAGCTTGATGAGCGCTATGCTTATCGCGAAGCATTGGTTACTTATTTGACTGATAAAAAAGAGCAGCTAGACGAAGACAGCAAACGTCGTCTAACGACTAACCCTTTACGTATCTTGGATAGCAAAGAAGCGAGCACGCAAGCAGTATTGGCAAATGCGCCAAAGCTTGCTGACTTCTTGGGTGAAGAGAGTGTGGCGCATTTTGAGCAGGTCAAAGCCTATCTGACTGTGCTTAATATCGATTTTGAAATCAATCCGCACTTAGTACGTGGCCTTGATTATTACAATAAAACAGTATTTGAGTGGGTAACGGATAAGCTTGGAAGCCAAGCTACCGTTTGTGCGGGTGGTCGTTATGACGGGCTAGTAGGGCAATTAAAATCAATCGGTACAGATGGTAGCAAACCAGTCAAATCTGAGCCTGGTGTTGGTTTTGCAATGGGGCTTGAGCGTTTATTACTACTGATAGAAGCGGTTGCACCGATTGCTGACATACCTGCTTGTGATGTATTCGTCGTGGCCCATCCTGATGTATATGGTGCTGGCATAAGCTATGCACAGAACTTACGTCACAGTCGTCCAGATGTACGAGTAAAGATGGCCAGTGCCACTAGTCTAAAAGCGCAAATGAAGAAGGCAGACAAGTCAGGCGCGGCATTGACAGTCATCATCGCACAGCAAGAGCTGGATGATAATACGATTAGCATTAAAGACATGCAGACAGGTGAGCAAAAGACGGTCGCCCAAGATTGGTTATCAAATACAGATAACTTTTCTCGTCGCTAATTGACTTTGACTAATCAGCTTTGTTTGTCGCACTAGCAATTTAATGTAAATTTTATCAGGTAAATATATATGGCTCTGACACCTAATTCGCCAAATGCAGATAACTCCATGCAAGCGCTAAAGCAATATGGTAGTTATATCGTTACTGCGATTTTGTTAGCATTGGCCGCCTACTTTGGCTGGACATACTGGCAAAACAACCATGCGCGAGTAGATACCGTCGCTGCCGATCAATATGCTGATATTCAGCAGCTAAACGAAGAGGTCAAACTGTCCTCGCAAAACCCAGATTTAGAAGCAGAAGCTCAAGAAGCGCTGACCCAGAGTCGTAGCCAGCTAGACAAAGATATTGATACTTTGGTCAGTACGCACGGTGAGTCGGTTTATGCATGGCAAGCGCTGATGATAAAAGCACGTCAACAAGTAGACAATGATGACTTTGCAGCAGCGACTGAGACATTCAAAAAAGCATTGGCCATCGATTTGGGTGATGCTGGTTTAGAAGCAATTACTCGTTTACGCTATGCAAAAACGCTGTTGGCCGCAGGCGATACAGATGCTGCCCTGTCAGAAGCAAACAATGACATGCCAAGCTCGTTTGAAGCAAGTCAGCAGGAGCTACTAGGAGATATTTACTTAGCGCAAGATAATAAAGATTCAGCGATTAAATCTTATAACAATGCGTGGGAGCTATTACGTAGCCGTCAAGAAACGCGTGCAGTATTGGCATTAAAGATGGAAAGCTTAGGTATCACTGCTGAGCCGATTGCTGAGCAAACCAGTCTTATTCAAGAGCCGTCGCTAGTGATGGATACCTCGAATGAAGTCGCTGCCGAAGCAGGGCAGTAAGTCAGTAGGCTAGATATTAAGTCAGTAGTATAGTATTGAGAGTTGGTAATCATCCAAAGCTCTTTTTTAATATAACCTAGTGATTACTAATTTGCTGTTGGCCAATTTACCAATTAATAATAATTTATCTGTAGTGAGAACATACAATGACTCAATCTATTCGCTCTAGCAAAATATTAAACACCAAGACTATCAAAAAGACAGTCATGCATGTGGCCGTACTGGCAGTAATGAGCACGGCAGTGATTGGATGTAATCGCGGTATTAAGCCGGTCGTGAATGATCCGGTAAAATTGGTACAAGTCGCTCAGCCGATTAGCGTACTACAGCCTGTTTTTAGTACAGATGTTGGCAACAAAAAAGCCAGCAAAAAAGATCCGCTAGATTTGCAAGTTGGCTATGCCAATGGTCAAATCGTTACTGCATCACGCGGTGGTGAACTGTCAGGCTTTAATAGCGCAGGCGAGCGCATATGGTCAATCAATGTTGATGACCAAATCACCGGCGGTGTTGCAGTAGATGCATTGAGCCAGACAGCTATCGTTAGTACTCGTAGTGGCAAGGTCATGGCGTTTGATAGCACGACTGGTGCAAAGCGTTGGCAGCAGCAGTTATCAGGCTCGGTTTTGACGCCAGCACTGATTACCAATAATCGTGTGGTATTATCAGCGAATGATGGTTTCTTACATGGTCTGTCGCTGCAAACTGGACAGTCAGTATGGCAGTTCGCAACTCAAGTACCTGCTATCAGCGTTCGCGGTAGTGCTGCGCCGACTTTATTAGACAATGAGACGGCACTTTTGGCGACAGCTGATGGTCGTCTGCATGCAATTACTGTTGATAACGGTCTTCCACTATGGTCAAGACGTGTTGGCGTAGGTGCTGGTAGTAGTGAAGTTGAGCGCATGAGCGATGTCGATGGTAAACCTATCGTAGATAAAAATCAGTTGTTTGCGATCAGCTATAGTGGTCAGCTATTAGGGATTGATTTGGCTTCGCGTCAGGTGATGTTCGTCAATGAAATTGCGAGCCTCAGATCACTGGCGGTAAATACTCAGCAAGTTATCGCTACTAGTCTAGATGGCAAAGTAGTTGCTTATGATCGCAACAGTGGCGAGACGCTATGGGAAAGTGACGAATTGGCTTATCGTGATCTCACCAATCCTGTGATGCTTGGCAACTATATCGCCATTGGTGATTTCGATGGCGTAGTGCATTTGTTTGACCCTGCTACGGGTAGCATCGTTAGTCGTGTAGAGACAAAAGGTGCGTTGACCAACTTGCAAGTACAAGGTAGCCGTTTAATGACTCAAAGTACGTCAGGACAAGTTGCTATCTGGCAGTTAGTACGCTAATAACTATACGGATAGGTGCTTATCGGTGATTAACAAATTTTAATATAGCCTTTAAGCCTATTCTTGATTGTCATTTATGAAACACAAACGCTGCTTAGTCAGCGTTTAGTGCCTTGTGTAAATTGCTTGTTTAAACACAGGCTTTCGCGTACTCTATGCGACCGATGTGCTATCCATATATACTACTTATTTATGTATAATATGTATAATGAAGCCATCCTATATACTATTTTTAATCGTAAAATAGCCATCTATTATTTTTGCTATTGTTCTATCATTCATTTTAATTCACGGTCAATTGCAGCATATCTATTACTATTGTTATGTCACTGGTTATAAGAATAACTGTACTGCCCGTCATTGTGCCTTTCACTGAGAGTAACCCATGAGTATCAAGCCTGTGGTCGCCTTAATTGGTCGTCCAAACGTCGGTAAATCCACCTTATTTAATCAGTTCACAAAAAGTCGGCAGGCATTGGTCGCTGACCTTTCAGGATTGACTCGTGACCGTCAGTACGGTGATGCAACTTATGAAGATAAATCCTTTATCGTTGTAGATACGGGTGGTATCGGTGAAGCTGACGACGGTAGCGGTAATATCGATGACTATATGTCTGAGCAGTCGCATACAGCGATCCATGAAGCAGATATTATTGTATTCGTCGTTGACGCTCGTGCCGGTATGATTGGCGCTGATGCTGAAATTGGTAAATTCTTGCATACGTTAGGCAAGCCTGTCTATGTTGTTGCCAATAAAGTTGACGGTGTACATGATGCAGCACCTGCTGAGTTTTATGCACTAGGATTGGGCGAGCCGTATCCGATGGCAGCCAGTCATGGTCGCGGTGTGGGTAACTTGCTTGAAGTGCTAACAGCTGATATGCCTGAGCAAGAAAACATAGTAGAGCCAAGAGGCTTGAAGCTTGCCATTATCGGTCGCCCAAACGTGGGTAAATCAACGCTCGTCAACCGCCTGCTTGGCGAAGACCGAGTAGTGGTATTCGATATGCCAGGCACGACGCGCGATAGTATTTATATTCCTTATCAGCGTGAAGGTCGCGACTATGTTTTGATCGACACTGCTGGTGTACGTCGCCGTGGTAAAATCGATGAAAAAGTAGAAAAGTTCTCTGTCATCAAGACCTTGCAAGCGATTGAAGATTCTAACGTAACCGTGATTGTTATTGATGCTCACGAAGGTATCGTGGATCAAGATTTGCATATGATTGGTTATGCGCTTGACGCTGGACGAGCGTTGGTCGTTGCGATCAATAAGTGGGATGGTCTAACACAAGATCAAAGAGACTATATCAAGCTTGAAATGGATCGCCGCTTTAGCTTTATTCCTTATGTAAAAATACATTTGATTTCAGCACTGCATGGTACAGGCGTTGGTAATTTATATCCGTCTATCTTACGTGCGTACAAATCTTCGATGTTCGAAGTATCGACCAACCGTTTGACCCAGATTTTGCAAGATGCGGTGACGGCCAATCCGCCACCAACTGTTGCTGGTCGTCGTATCAAGTTGCGTTATGCGCATATTGGTGGTCACAATCCACCCGTTATTGTTATTCATGGTAACCAAACCAGTGCGCTTCCTAAGAGCTATCAGCGTTATCTAGAGAATCAGTTCCGTCAAGTATTTAAGTTAGAAGGCACACCGCTCAACGTTATCTTGAAGCAAAATGATAACCCATATGCGAATAAGAGCGACACGCCGACTAAAGCTAAAGCTCAGCAATTGCGTCAACGTGAGCGTAATAGATCACAGAAATTTACTACCAAAGATAAAAAGCCTCGTTAATTTTAGTGTCTATTGGCTTATAGTTAATGTCATCCGCTTGATAGTGTGATGACATTTTTCTATTAATACTCTATAGGTTGAGCTCATAGGTATCTATCTTGCTTAGTACTTCAAAAAATACTCAAATGTTTTACTTATCACATCTTCAAAACACTTGTACTATAAACGAAAGCTACCCGCGACTTAGTAGAGTGATATGAACAAGCGTTCGTCTCAAACCATCCATATGCTTATCTGGCGTTCTGTCATACAAGCTGTCATATTGGCAGTGCTGGCAGGCTTTTTGTTGCCTTTTATTTATGGCTTAGTACATTACTATCAAGAGAAAAACCACCATATCCAACAACTGGCAGCATTACTAACGACTAGTGCATCCACTGCAGATGGGGCACAGGTTGTGGCTAAGCAAGTTAATATCTTGTTAGAGAATGAGCCCACTATTCAGAGTATTGTATTTTACTCAACCTCTGAGCCGATTGAAGATATAGATCAGTCGCTTGATGATTGGAAAAACGCTTTGTTTGCGCATACTGTCAGTTTTAACTATCCAGTAGTTAGTAAGGGTATTGATGCCGGTAGTGTCACATCTAATAAGTCTGATACCAATCAACAGTTGGCAATGGTTCTATCGAATGTTATGAGCGAGTCATCAGCGCCAGATGAGTCGGCTGGTAAGACCACTAAAAATAGTATACTAATTGGTTATATTAATATTACGATAGATGTAAAGTTGATTCGTTTATATTGGTTCCAAAATATCCTATGGTTATGGCTAACAACAGTTGTGCTGATTATTATTTTTGCTTTTTACATTTTCCGAAAACTTAATTGGCCAGTTAAAGATATCGAAGCATTGACCGATGTTTGTGACATTGTTATAAGTAACTCTAATGTAGAGCAGTTGCCAGTTATTCCGCAACAATTCAATTTCCAAGAACTGACCCAGATCAAGAAAGCATTAATTGTGTTATTCAATCGATTACAAGAAGCAAGGCAAGGTTATGAAACCCTTGCGGCTTTTGAACAGCAATTACATAATAAAGATGTGTCGTTAGATGTGCAGTTGCACAATTTTCAAAGCATGATTTCTCACGAGTTAAAAACGTCATTGAATGCAATTGTAGGCGGTTTACAACTGTTAGATTATGAGACTCTCAGCAGAGAGCAAAAAGACGCAGTAGAGATTATCAGTAGTGGCAGTGATAAATTGGTATTGTCTTTAGATCATATTATACAGTTGAACCAGATCCAAAAAGGTCAGATAAGAATTCATAAAAATGAGTTTAATCCATTACAGTTAATCGCTGATCTATTAGCCAAGTTTGAAAATATAGCTACTCAAAAAGGGTTAGAGCTGATTAGTAATATTCATCATATAGACCATAGTCTCTACGGTGACTCAGAGAAAATACATCAGATACTATCGATACTGCTCAATAATGCGATTAAGTTCACGCCTGTCGGGAAAGTTACTATTACGTCGCAACTAACACATTTTAACAAGAGTAATAGGTGGCAGATTAGCGTGAAAGATACAGGTATTGGTATCGATAATGAGCACCTAGACGATATATTTAATCCGTTCTTTCAGGTGGATTCTTCGCAAACTCGCCAGTACGAAGGCTCGGGGGTTGGCTTGCCAATCGTTAGGCAAATGGCGCAGCTTATGGGTGCTACGATTGATGTTGATAGTGTGCTTGGCGTAGGTACACAGTTTACGCTGACCATAGCAATGCCCAACCAACAGCAATCAAAACAGCAGCGCTTATTGTCTGGCCTAACGATTATTTATTATTACTATCATGAGACAGGCTCCTTATTAGATGAATTGGAGTATCTAGGTGCTACGATTATTTGTCGTCAGGATATGCAACTAATCATAGATGAAATGAAAAACAATAAAGTCGATATAGTAATGTTTGCTGAAGATGTGTTTCCTAATAAAGCCGAGTTGATAGCCAAACGTATTCGTCAGTACGAAAGTGAAGAAGGCAACAAGAGTGAGCATCGAGCACTACTAATATATTGGTATCCGCAGCATCGTGCACGTTATATAGATAATTTTGAATATGGATTAAAAGCGGCTGGTGTTGACTATTGTCATGTGGCTACACATAAAGAAAGGGCATTGACTGACCTATTGAAGCAATGGTTAGTTTGGATATAATGCTGTTTTTATGAAGCTTGGTTTTCCTAGTTAGGCTTATTTATTCTACTGGATATTACTTTTCTGCTTTTTAATATCAAGAAAGTTATATATTAAAGCAGGCATAAAAAGAAAAAGACGCCCATTTTAAGGCGTCTTTTTTTTAAACAGTTTTAGCTAGAATTACTTTTAAAGTCTCTCTTAGAAAAGATTCTTTGCCCAGCGTACGATATGTTCCCAAGTACGGCTCATAAAGCCTGACTGCTCGATATCATTAGTTGCGATAATGGGAACTGAGGCTACCGCTTTACCATCAATGACAGCCATCATTTTACCAACTTCCTGACCTTTCTTGATCGGTGCTTCTAAGCTTTCAGGGATATCGACTACTGTGGTGATTTTATTTTTCTGTGTTTTGCTGGTCAGAATTTGCAAGTTGTCACCAGTTGCTAGCTCCACTTCATCGGCTTCTCCAAACCATACTGGAAGTTTGCTGACGAATTGCCCAGTAGGTGCTTTAGTAACCGTTGTAAAATGACCGAAGCCCCAGTTAAGTAATTCGCGTGACTGATCAGCGCGAGCTTGTTGGCTCTTGGTACCCATAATGACAGAGATTAAACGCATGCCTTCACGGTTACTTGATGCCACTAAGCAGTAACCTGCTGCATCAGTGTGGCCCGTTTTTAAGCCATCAACGGTTGGGTCAGTAATGAGCAAAGCATTACGGTTACCTTGGGTAATACCATTATAAGTGAACTCTTTTTCTGCGTAGATACTATAGTAATCGCCGCTGTTCTTGATAATAGCGCGAGCGAGTTTAGACAAATCCAAAGCAGATGCTAAATGACCTTCATCAGGCATACCGGTAGCATTGACAAAATTAGAGTTCTCCATGCCAATTTTTTGCGCTTGTTCGTTCATCAAGATTGCAAACGAGTCTTCGCTGCCAGCAATATGTTCAGCCATGGCTTTTGATGCATCATTACCTGATTGAATGATAATACCGCGTAGCATGTCAATGACGCTGGCGGTTTTGTTCACGGGCACATACATACAAGATTGGCTGCTACTACCACGGCACCATGCGTTTGGACTCATCAATACCTGTTCATCTTCTTTCAGGTCACCTGATGTTAAGCGTTGCTCAATGATATAACTGGTCATCATCTTAGTCAGAGATGCAGGCGGCAGCGCCTCATTAGCGTTTTTTTGAGCCAAAATTTCGCCAGTGTTATAGTCCATCAACACATAGGCAGTATTGTCCATTTCAGGTGGTTGTATGGCTGCGTTTGCCATTACTGCACTCATCGAGATACTTACACCAACTACCAACTGTACCAGCTGATTTTTTACACGCTTTACTGTCATATATCATTACACCGCATCATGGAACCAAATGTATCTATCGTTTATGTGTTGTACCTATTTCCATACATTATTTTAAGCAGCATGTCTTAAATGCAGTGTTTAAAATAATGTATCAACGAAAATAGTAACGCCTACACAATAGACATAAAATTAACGCCTTATCTTAGCAAAATGACCACCGATGGGGAATCGATAAATGTAAAAATAAGGCAAGTTTGAAAAGAAAAATGAAGACCTATCATGTATCTGTTGTGACTACAATCTGACTGTCTTTATAATAGAAGATTCAACGCTCACAAAAAAGCCTGCTGCACTGCTTGTGAATAACAAGTAAAGTGACAGCAAGCTTTGATGCTACAGATACCTAGACAATCAGCTGATAAACTTTGCTTAACCGATGTTATAAAGAGTACAGAGCTTTTATTTTATTATCATTAATAGCAATACTATTATTAATAAGTTAAGCAGACGACACTAATAGTTGAGTCTAGCTAACTAATTTTTTAGTATTCTGCGTTTGCCAAATCTTCACATAGTGCTTTATTTTCTTGCTTTGAGAAACCCATTGTCCAACTACGAATACCTTGCAATATCTGGCGATAGTCTTGCTGTGTGGATAGGTATTGAATAGCTGCTTTTGGATCTTCTAGAGAAGGCATTAGCTCATGCAGCTGTACAGTATACGACTTATAGAACCGCTGTTTTTGCTTACCATTTAGCATTGGTGGGCATATCTCTGATAGTACCTGCATCACCGCAATTTCGTGCTTAGTGATATTGATGCCAGACATGTCTAGCGGAATGGTAGTGCCAGAGTTATTCGCAGCATTAGAAGCTTGAGACAGCATAGCAACAGACGTTATCAGTCCTGCAATCCCAACTTTTGAAGCAGTATTTGCTATCACAGAAGCTATAGATAATATCGATTGTTTATTCATTCAGTATTACACTCGCTTGTCTTTATTTAATGGTCATATGTTAATCGGTAAAAAAACAAAAGTCACATAAAATATTGATTTATGTGTAGATATCTTGTGAGTCAAAACCGTTTTTTAGCAACATATCAGTAGCATACCCTAATGACGTTACCTCAGTATCAGTACATCAGTTTGTATTGTTGTGGGGTGTTGCGTATTGTAACGTGATGCTTAATCTACTAGTTGTCATCCGTTTGATACACATGTTTGTCGCGTCATTCTTAGCATATAATCATTAGTATAAGATGAGAATGATACTTTGCTAAAGACAGGGTTCGTGTCTGTATATTATTCAGTTATAATCGCCCACGCTATCAAAATGATTATTTTTCGCTGGACTGAGACGTCATGTCGTTGGAGAATTAGAGTATCATGTTTTCATTTTAAATATGGGTATCGTATTTTTATGCCATATTTTGAACAGACATGGCGCGATAGCAGAATTATCAAGTAGAGATGTAGAAAGACAGCTAATAAAATATTAACCATATACTGAGTAGAAATGAGATTTTTAATTAGTAACGATGATGGTGTGTATGCGCCAGGATTATTGGCACTATCTCAGGCATTATCGACTATTGGTGAAGTGGTGGTCGTCGGCCCGAACGATGAACAAAGCGGCTATGCCAGTGCGCTGAGTGTCTCAAGACCACTGCATACGCATCAGCTGCCTTCTGGATTCGTAGCAGTAAATGGTTCACCAGCTGATTGTGTTTATCTAGCAATCCATGAGTTGTATCGTGATACTGACTTTGACTGCGTGATTACAGGCATTAACTCAGGGGCTAACTTGGGACAAGATGTGATGTTCTCTGGTACGTTCGGTGCTGCATTGACTGCGCAACTATCTGGTATCCCTGCTATAGCAACGTCTTTAGTAGGCGGGGGTGTCAAAAATGGCGGGCAAGAATCAGCCAGTGATTATCAAGTGGCCGCACATGAAATCGTCAAACTGCTTACCGAGACTTCGATTTTAGAGATGCTCAAAAGTTTGCCCTATCATGTATTAAACGTTAATATTCCTGATGTGCAGCATGCTGACGATATCAAAGGTCGAAAAATAACTTCGTTAGGACATAAGCAGGCTGCTCAGCCAGTGTGCCATATGATAGACCCACGCGGTCGAGACGCGTATTGGTTGTCTCTACGAAAAGGTAAAAATGAGAGACCATTAGAGCCGTCAATCGATGCGATACAAGCTAAGCAGGATGCGATAACAGACTATCAGGCTGTAGCGGCAGGGTATGTCAGTTTATCACCAGTACGCCTGCATCATACACCAACGGCAGCGCTAGATAGATTATCAACACTCGCGCTATAAATTCTATAAGATATAATCCATATCGGCTTATTAAACACTGACGTGTTATGAGAATATCAGAAGACTCTTGTGTAATATCAAGCGCTTTTGAATGATTAAACAATGAATGAGCAACACAAAGAACAGGAACCTTGTATGAAAAAAATCATAGCTGGATCGCACCTTGTTAAAGCTGCGTTGATTGGTACTATGGCAGTCGCTACTCTATCTGTCGTCGGCTGTGCAACGAAGCCTACCTATCAATCGGCAAACCAAGCAGGTCCTAAGATTATTACTAACGCGCAAGGCATCCCTAACTATCACCGTGTACAACGCGGTGACACGGTCAGCCAGATTGCAGCGCGTTATCGTCTGAACTATCGCCAAATCGGGGCGATGAACAATCTAGATAGTAAATACACCATCTATAGTGGTCAATGGCTCAAACTATGGCAAGGCAATGCGGCAACTACTGCGAGTAACAGTAGCTATAGTGCCCCAATCCAATCACAGCCAACTTATACGCCACCTGTCACCCAATCTCAAACCCCAGCCTATGAAGTCACTGCCAACTCGACCTCTGGTTATGATTATCCTACGCGCAATCCAGTGACTCGTAATATTGACCCTGCTTCAGGCAATATGGGAATGTGGTTTGCGGGCAAAGTTGGTGATCCAGTACTTGCTAGCCAATCAGGAACTGTGCTTTACTCAGGCAACGGTCTGCCAGAGTATGGCAATCTAATTATGATTCGTCATAGTGATAACTACATCACAGCCTACGCGCACAATAGCCAATTATTGGTGCAAGAAGGCGACACAGTACAGCGAGGTCAACGCATTGCCAGTATGGGCAGCAGTGGTCAGACCAATGAGGTAGGCTTAGAGTTTCAAGTTCGCTTAAACGGTAATCCTATTGATCCACGTAGCGTACTTGGGCGTTAGACTTAAATAATAGCTACGGATAGCTTGGCCACTGTGAGCCATTTTATTTATTCATGTTTGAGATTTTTTATGAGATTAAAAAAGCAATACCTCACCCTTATGCCAGCATTAGTGATGGTCGGGTGTACAAGCCAGCAGGCAATGCAAAATAAGCCTGTTCGTCAAGGCGGCGTTGAAATTACTCAAACCCAAACCGTTCAGGTCAAACCAACACCTACGCCAGTAGTCAAACCGCAGCCTGCGCCAAAGCCTAGCTACAGTAGCTTTTCTGATTGGAAGTCAGACTTTTCTATGCGGGCCATATCGTCAGGCTATGATGCCCAAGTTATTGGTCGATTGCTCGATTCTGCTTATCTAAATCAGCAAGTCATCTCATTAGATTCAGGTCAGCCCGAGTTTTCTAAGATGCCGTGGGAATACGTAGATTCTGCGGTATCAAGTGGACGCGTCAGTGTGGGTAAACGTAAATTTTCTGAGCAGCGTGCTTACTTGTCTCAGCTAGAGTCTCAGTATGGGGTTAGTGCAGAGATTATCGCTGCGATATGGGGTATGGAGTCATCGTATGGCGCTGTGACGGGCAATAGTGATTTGCCAAGTTCGCTTGCCAGCCTTGCTTATGATGGTCGTCGTCAAGAGTTCGCTGAAACGCAGTTGCTATCGTTAGCGACCTTGCTACAACGTGGTGACGTATCATGGTCACAGTTAGATGGCTCTTGGGCAGGCGGTATGGGACAAACACAGTTTATCCCTGAGACTTGGCTCAAACAAGGGGTCGATGGTGATGGCAATGGACATCGCAATCCTTGGGCGACTGGTGATGCACTAGCCTCGACGGCCAACTATCTTAGTAACTCAGGTTGGGTTCGTGGCTTAGCGCCATTTTATGAAGCAACGGTGCCAGCCTCGTTTGATTACTCAGTGGTTGGTAGCAAACAACCTGCTGCTAGATGGGCTGCGATGGGTGTCGATACGATAGCGGACGTTTACCTAGATGCCAATACTCAGATGGAGCTATGGTTACCTGCCGGTAAAGACGGTCCAGTGTTACTGTTAAGCCCAAATTTTGATGTAATCAAAGTCTATAACAACTCATCAAGCTATGCGTTGGGGGTTAGTCTGCTAGGCAAAACGATTGATGGACAAAGCGGTTTGCAAAAATCTTGGCCTCGTTATGAGCGTCCGTTATCGACTACGCAAGTGACTAACCTACAACGTCGTTTGACTAGTATGGGTTACGATACCAAAGGCGCTGATGGTATCGTGGGTACCAATACTCGTATGGCATTCCAGCGCTGGCAAGCAGATAATGGCCAAACGCCAGATGGATTTATCACTCAAAACAGTGCGTCTTCATTGGCTGGATGGTGAGGTAGGCTGACGGTATTTATGCACTGTATAAAAGTGGCTCTTTTTAATCATACTTAGCCATTATTAATTAGCCACTAGTCATCAAACGATAATTTACTTTGTTCTACAAAAAGCACCTTGCCAAGGTGCTTTTTTTGTCTCAATCTATGTCTGATTTTGCTGACATCTTTAACACAATGGACAATGCAATAAGTATCAAATATTAAGACCAGTGTAATCTGGCTTTATTCAAAACTTATCAGGACAAGGTTAATACAAGAAAGTTGATACTTTGAATGATAGACTCTAGATAATGTGTTTTCTAACGATGGCTTTTACTCATAGTTTTTAGTGACAGTCTTTAACGACCATTTTTAATAACAGTTTCGATTATAAATAATTAGAACGACAGAAAGAGCGTGACCTTATGATTACCATGGAAGAATTACAAGCTGCGATACAGCAACGGATAGATAATTATCATATTACTGACTTTCCGCTACAAAAAAGAGCCGTTAACACTCTAGAGTTGCTGGGCAGCCTAAACCATATACTGGCTCAAGATATTGCTTCGCCTTTTGATGTACCGCGACAAAACCTATCTGCAATGGATGGCTATGCGATTGCCAAAGGTAGTGAATTATCAGAAAACAGTACTATCGAAATCGTTGGTGAGTCGCAAGCTGGTAGTGCTTATACTGGTGAAACAGCTGCAGGGCAAGGGGTGCGGATTTTTACGGGTGCAGTCGTGCCAGATTGCTGTGATACGGTCATTATGCAAGAGAATACAAATTTTGCAGCTATCAAAGCGACCGTTGATAAATCTCGACCTTACGACATCACGCTCACGCAAACCGCCAAAGTTGACGATAATATCCGCTCACAAGGCGAAGAGATTGAGTCTGGGGAAGCCGTTTTAAAAATCGGTAAACGACTAAATCCTGCAGATATTAGCTTACTGGCCAACCTTGGTATTAGCCAAGTGAACGTGTTCCAGCCGCTCGTTGTAGGCGTGTTGGCAACAGGTGATGAGCTAGTGGCTATTGGCAATGAGCTACAAAGTCTAGCCCAAATATATAACTCTAATACCCCAACGCTCAAAAGCTTGCTATCAGATCTGCCTATCACTATTCGTGATTATGGCATTATCCCTGATAGCCTAGAGCAGACAACTATCGCAGTCAATGATGCCATGCAGGACTGTGATGTACTGATATCGACGGCAGGTGTCTCAGTTGGTGACTATGATTTTTTGACCACGGTGATTGAAACACTAGGTCAGATTAACCATTACAAAGTGGCGATGAAACCTGGTAAGCCTTTTGTATTTGGTGAATTGAATAAAAATCTCGATAAGCCAGTACTGTATTTTGGCCTACCGGGCAATCCGCTCTCTACTGTTGTGGGTACGCTACAGTTTGTGATACCTGCATTGTGGCAAATGTCAGGTGCTAGTGTGTCAGAGCAGCCTATGCCGCTAGCTATTAAAGCCAAACTCATCAGTGATATCAGAAAATCTCCCGGCCGCAAAGACTTTCAGCGTGGCGTATTGTCACGAGACGATACGGGTAATTATCAAGTTGAGTGCTTCTCAAGACAGCAGTCACATAGAATCAAACAGCTGAGCCGCGCCAATTGCTTTATTGTATTGGACAAAGACAGTGGGAACGTAGCAGCTGGTAATGACGTCGTTGTACAACCGTTTTCTTGGCTACATCGCTAATTCATCGTTTGCCAATTTATTGTAAGGTGCTCATACAATGCTAGAGAGTAACCTTACATTGGTATGCTAAACACGAATAATAAAGTAGTGCTTATAGTAAGCAGTACTGATGGCAGTAACATATGATTGATGACAACATAGATGACAAACACAAAATAGACAGCCCGCAACTCTATTCGCCGAGCTTGGCACCGGCATTATCTGATGGCTACATAGAGCCTTCCTTGGTCGTGCCCGCTGAACAGATGAGTGACTATCACCAGCCGCTAACCGATGGGTTTGCACGGCGTCTGACATATCTGCGTCTATCTATTACTGACTTTTGTAATTTTCGCTGTGAGTATTGCCTGCCAAATGGTTATCAAGGTAAGCGCCCTGATGATGAGCTGAGTATCTCTGAAATTGCCACCTTGGTGCGCGGCTTTGCTCAAGTAGGTACCAAAAAAGTTAGAATTACAGGTGGTGAGCCTTCTATTCGTCGTGATGTTGTCGAAATTATCGAAACGATTAAGCAGACTGACGGTATTGAGACGGTCGCGATGACCAGTAACGGCTATAAATTGGGTAAACATATAGCCAACTGGCAAGCTGCTGGACTTGATCAGCTCAATATCAGTATGGACAGTTTTGATGCAGCTACCTTTCATAAAATGACAGGCTTTGATACCTTGCCGCAGATATTGGCTGACATGGATACATTATTAGAAACGACTGATATCAAACTCAAAATAAATAGTGTCTTGATGGCAGAGACTGCTTTTGAGAACTTAATCACGGCGATCGACTATGTCAGAGACAGACAAGTGACCTATCGCTTTATTGAATTTATGCAGACCAGTGATAATAGCGATTTGTTTTTTGCGCAGCATGCTCAGTCTGATATTATCACTGATTACTTGTTAGAAAATGGCTGGCAGCCGCACGAGCGCGGTAGTGCCGATGGTCCCGCAGTAGAGTATAGCCACCCTGAATATGTCGGTCGTATCGGTATGATTGCCCCATATGCGGCGCACTTCTGTGATACCTGTAACCGCTTGCGCGTAAGCAGCCAAGGCAAGGTGCATTTGTGTCTGTTTGACCAAGGCAACTACGATATCCGTCCATACTTACAGCAAGACGATATCCAAGGACTGGTGAACACTTTACATAGCTTTATGCCAATCAAGCCTGAGCATCATCATCTCCATAACTCTAACAGTGGCATCATGCACAATCTATCGATAATCGGCGGATAAAACATTTTGAGTCTGCAATCATGACGCTGATAGAGATTGTTTTCCAACGCAATCGTTTTTCAATATAGCTTTTTTCGATACAACAGATCTTTAATACAATTATAAAATGAAATCTATAAAGGATTATTTATGAGTAAGCCTGCTGCACAATTTACACCGCTTAATATTGCTGTATTGACTGTTTCTGATAGCCGTACGCTGGCAGAAGATACGTCAGGCCAGTACTTAGTAGATAGCTTGACTGAAGCAGGGCATCATTTAGCAGATCGTCAACTAATTACCGACGATATCTACCAGATTCGCGCAGTTATCAGTGGTTGGATTGCTAGTCCAGACGTCCATGCGGTTATTACAACTGGCGGTACAGGGTTCTTTATTAGAGATAGCATGCCAGAAGCTGTGAGTGTACTGTTTGACAAATCAATCGATGGCTTTGGTGAAATGTTCCGTTTAATCTCAAAAGACGAAATCGGTATGTCTACCGTACAATCGCGAGCAGTTGCTGGCATGGCCAATGGTACGGGTATATTCTGTCTACCAGGTTCTTCTGGTGCTTGCCGTACTGGTTGGGAAAATATCTTAAAAGATCAGTTTGATAGTCGTACTCGTCCGTGCAATTTTGTGCCGCATTTTTTGGCACAAAATCCTAGCCATAATTGAGATATAAATAATTGAGCTATGAGTGATATACAATCAAGCCTGACAGGTAATAGCATAGTAACAGATTGCTCAAATAATCTGGATGGTTTGGCAGGTGTGGTTATCTTGGCAGGCGGGGCATCTAGACGTATGGGAACGGCTAAGGCTATATTGACGCTACCGTCAGGTGAGCAGCTGTTAAACTATCATGTTCGTCATGCGAACAAGTTACAAGTTCCTATATTGATTGCAGATAATGGTCGCGACTTTCAAACGGGTTTAGATATCCATTCAGAAGAACCTAATGCGCCTGTTATTCACATTGCTGATTATGGTACTGATGTTGACTCTAGTGAGCATGATGAGCAGATTAAAACTGGCGGCGCTTTGGTCGCTATCGAATCAGCCTTACAAACATTGAGCGATTTGAACGATTTGAATGATTTAGGCATATCAAAAAACGTACAAGCATTATGGTTACTGGTTATTAGCTGTGATAGCTTAATACCAGCAACTGACTTGTGGCAGAAATTACAATGTGAAATAAGACTTGCTGCCGATAAAAAAGTAATTTGCTTAAAAGATGACGGTCATTTATATCCATTGTTAGGGTTTTATCAGTTGAGCATCGAGCCTGATTTGAAGGCCTATATAGATAACGGACAGCGTAGAGTGATGCAGTTTATTCAGCCATTGGTGCAAGCCGTACCATTTAGCAAAGAGTGGCAGAATTTGACCAACTTTAATACGCCTGAAGATTTTAAGCGGGCATGTGCTGCTCTATCAAAATAATAAAAATATCAAATAAGAAAGGTTATATAAATGAGTGACAGCGTTCAGATAAATCAGCAATCTACTTTATCTCACTTAGACAGTGATGGTGATATTACCATGGTCGATGTCAGTGGTAAGACAGCAACAACGCGAGAAGCCAATGCCACTGGACAAGTACGCTTTCCCAGTGAGATTTATGCGCAGATTAAAGCGGCTGATGGAATGACCAAAAAAGGTAGTATCACGCAAACGGCACACATCGCTGGTATCATGGCGGCCAAACGCACTCATGATCTTATACCGCTTTGTCATCCACTACCGCTAGACAAGATAGGTTTGAGCTTTGAGTACAACGACGCGCTCAGCAGCATCACGGTCAGTGCCGTAGTCAAGGTCACGCACAAAACAGGGGTTGAGATGGAAGCGCTAACAGCAGTTAGTGTTGCCTGCTTAACTATCTATGATATGACCAAAGCACTATCGCATGATATCGTTATAGACGATATTCATTTGGTTAAAAAGACAGGTGGTAAGTCAGATTACAGTCATGCTTAAAATGACGAAATTGCAGAGTACGTCATCAATTAATCAACCAATTAATCAATAAAGATATGCTAAATGCCAAGCAAGGAAGCTTGCATAAGATGGAGAGATTTATGAGTGCTATCGATATGACAACTAATATCGAATCAACGATGAATATTAATGTCATGTATTTTGCCAGTTTGGCTGACGAGGCCCATTGTCAGCAAGAGACAGTAAGCGTACAGCAGGATACGTCATTGACTGAACTATACGAACAGCTTAGTCAAAAGCATCGTTTTGGCCGTTCGCAGTCGGAGCTACGTGTTGCAGTAAATGACTACTTTGCTAAATGGACTGACCAGATAAATGATGGTGATAGCGTGGTTTTCATTACGCCAGTCGCTGGTGGTTAGACAAGCATTTACTAGTGTCCATTTTTTCAGTGGCTATTCAGTGGTTACAAAGAAAAAATAATAAATAGAGAAAAAAAATGACCGACAACGTCCACGATCATTCAATGAGCATCAAACGTAGTGCTGACGACGCTTACCTTATCGCTGAGCGTGATGGTTTTGCACTACTAGATATTGCGATTGATGAAGATAGGCTAAAAAGTACGTTAGATAATGACAGCTGCGGCGCGTTTGTTTGTTTTGAAGGGCGAGTGCGCAACCATAATAACGCCACGAGCGTTGATCGTCTTACCTATTATGGTTATGAGGATTTGGCCATCAATCAAGGCCGCGCCATTATAGAAGAAGCCAAAAAGCGTTTTGAAATTACCCATGCCATCGCGATACATCGTATCGGTGCGCTAGAAATTGGCGATGTAGCTGTGTGGGTTGGGGTAGTATCAGCGCACCGTTATCCAGCATTTGATGCTTGTCGCTGGATATTAGATACTATCAAAGCGGACATTCCTGTGTGGAAGCAAGAGTACTACGAAGACGACTCGTCTAAATGGCTCAGCAATAATGGTTAAGTCATTAGTTACTGCCTGTGTATCTGCTTGTCTGCTATTGTCACTAAATGCTTGTACGCAAGACAAAGACGCCAATATGGCGCTTGCTTCTGACAAAGTTGAACCAGCTCAAACATTGCGTATCGCTGCGGCTGCTAACTTATCTGATGTACTACCTCATATTATTGATAGCTATCAGGCTGATAACAGCTCATCTGCCCAAAATGTTTCAAGTATCTCAGATATTGAAGTTACTTATGCCTCTTCTGGTAAGTTATATGCGCAAATCAAAGCAGGGGCACCTTATGATATATTCTTGTCTGCCAATCAGGATTTCCCTGCTAAATTGGCTGATGAAAATTCAGCTAGTGTTATTAACGAAGATAATAAGCTAACCAAGCCTTTTACGTATACCAGAGGTCAATTAGCGCTCTATAGTGTCACCAAACCTTTAAACGATTTTACGCCAACGTCGCTAGGTGATGTGTTTACCAGTGCTGACTTTACTCAGGACAGCAAGGTAGCTATTGCGAACCCTGACCTTGCGCCTTATGGTGCCTCTGCAAAAGCCTATCTGCAATCACAATACATGTACGATAAGTTAAATGCTCAAAAAAGTTTGATACAGTCAGAGAATATCGGTCAGGCGTTCCAATACGCTCATACAGGTAGCGTAGACTATGGGTTTGTGGCACAGTCTCAGCTTGTTGCGATTAAAGCCAAGCCTGAGCAGTTTATTACCTTATTGCCAGCGTCTTATCCAGCTATCTTACAAGATGGGATAATCGTTAATAACATTGACCAAGCAGCAGACTTCACCGACTACCTGCGCTCAAAAGCAGGGCAGCAGCACTTCTTGCAAGCAGGCTATCTGGCCGTCCAGTAATACGTTAGACTAACCCCTCTCATCATAGAACGAGCAGTGACATTATATGATCGACCAGTCTCTTATGTCAGATATGCTCAGTCCATTTTGGGTGAGCATCAAGCTCGCTTGCGTGACTACCTTATGCTTACTGCTATTTGCAACGCCTATAGCTTATTGGTTGGCTAAGCCGAGTCGTATAAAAGCAATTGGGCGTCTTAAGGTACTGCTCATGGGCATCATTGCGATGCCCCTGGTGCTACCACCTACCGTGATTGGTTTTTATCTACTGTTACTGCTCAGTCCTAGTGTGGGTATCGGTAAATGGTTGAGCGAACATAATATTAGCCCGTTGATTTTTACCTTTGAAGGTTTGGTCATTGGTTCCATTATTTACTCATTACCTTTTTATATACAGCCTGTCTATGCACAGTTTTTGCGTATTCCACAAAGTGTCACAGAAGTTGCTCATCTCTTAGAACCAAGTCGTATGCGACGGTTTATGAAAGTAGCCTTACCGCAAGTGCGCGTAGGTATCATTTTGGGTGGTTTGGTGAGTTTTGCTCATACCATTGGTGAGTTTGGTGTTGTACTGATGATAGGCGGCAGCATCTCAGGCGAAACCAAAGTGGTATCGATTGCGATATATGAGCAAGTAGAGGCGCTCAACTATGAGGCGGCGCATATCATGTCTGGTATTCTGATTATTATGGGTGTAATGATGGTAGCGTTAATCGCTAGCGTAAGCCGAATAAGTCAACGTCCATAGCACTGGAACATTTGTATGCGAGTTGAGAAGTGTTAGATATCACAGTAGCTGTATGAACAATGTCTAAGAAAAATACGCAGACACAAAAAAACCTCAAGCAATCTAATGCTTGAGGCGAAACTTGCTTAAACCCAAAGGTTTAAATTCGTTTTAAATATGGCGCAGCGGACGGGACTCGAACCCGCGACCCCCGGCGTGACAGGCCGGTATTCTAACCAACTGAACTACCGCTGCTTAGGTCTCTTAGCTTGTTTAGCCACTTGCTAAGAAGTGGTGGGTGATGACGGATTCGAACCGCCGACATTCTGCGTGTAAGGCAGACGCTCTACCAACTGAGCTAATCACCCTTCGAACAATTGCTAGGCAATTTATTCAACATCAACTGAGCTCTTAAGTTTGTCACTAAGCTCCGTTGCTGTGGGTGTGTATTATATAGATTTACAGTTGGGTGTCAAATATTATTTTAATGTTTTTAGAAAATAATTATAAATCGGACTTGTAATCTATCAAAAATAGCACTCAAAGCCATGTATTATATAGCATTTCTAACAATACACTTATTATCATTATTTGTTGTTTGGCGGTGAAAAGCTACTATACTATGGATGCTTTGCTCGTTATGGATGCTTTATTCGTTGAACACGGTTGATGGAGGCCAATATAAACACTTTTACTATTAAAGATACTTTTACTAGCTGGACCTGGGGAGACTTAGCGGGTCTAGGTCTGGTGCTGCATATTGTACTTATGATAGTAATGACGCTGCGAGTGGTTTCGGTGCAGCGCAATATTGGCGTGTCTATTGCGTGGGTGGCGGTGCTTTACACGTTGCCAGTATTTGGTTTTATTGCTTATATCCTGCTCGGTGAGCCGATGATTGGGCGGCGCTATCGTGAACGTGTTGATCAAGCCAGTATCTTGATGAACGATATGGCAAGGCGTGAGCATCTGATTTTTGACAAAGGGCAGGACTTAGTACCAGCCAACTACCGCGGTGTTAGCCAAATAGGAACGCGCTGGACCGGATTTGGTGTATTTCCCAATCATCAAATGCAGCTATTGACCGATCCTGCTTCTATTTTTCAGCGTTTGATTGAAGATATTCATGCCGCCCAGCGTATTGTCCTTATGGAGTTTTATATTGTCTATCCAAAAGGACAGGTGTTAGAAGTCATAGAAGCGCTATCCGTAGCGGCTCAGCGCGGCGTAGAGTGTCATATATTGGCTGATAGTGTGGGTAGTTTTAGCTTTATTAATAGTAGCGTGCATCGTAAATTAGAAAAAGCAGGGGTTTATGTCCATCAGTCATTGCCAGTAGGGTTGTTTAAGACACTATTTAAACGCTCTGATTTGCGCAATCATCGTAAAATGGTGGTTATCGATGAACATATTGGCTATATCGGCAGCTTCAATCTGGTTGATCCAAGGTTTTTTAAGCAAAATAAAAATGTCGGTCAATGGATTGATGTGGCGCTACGAACGACTAGCCAGCACTCGATTAGTATTAATACAGCGATGGCTAAGGTGATTGTTACCGACATCGGTGCTGAAAGTAATGACAATCTTGCTGAACTGCATCAGCGGGTTAATAACTACACCCGTAAATTATATGTGATGCATCCGACCATCAATGATCTAAATAGCCGTGTGAAGGTATTGGCGGATACGATTGATGATCATGAGCAGCCAGATATAGGTGCCACCTCGATTGTCGTACCAAAGATGCCTGTCGTGGACAAAGTCTTGGCGCAGCTAATACCTTCAGCACCGCAGCTAACGGCTCATGTGATTTACAATACATTAGTTACCGTGATTCATCGTGCCAATAAGCGCATCCGCATTACCACACCTTACTTTGTACCGGATGAGTCCCTATCGGGCGCGCTGACGATAGCGGCTAAGCGCGGTGTTGATGTAACGATTATTGTTCCTGAAAAAGTAGATTCATTTCTGGTACAGCATGCTTCTCAGGCTTATTATCAAGAGTTGTTGGACGCTGGGGTAACGATTGCATTGTTTAGAGGTGGTTTGCTACACGCAAAAACAGTAGTTATCGATGATGACTACTGTCTATTTGGCACCGTCAATATTGATATGCGCAGCTTTTACTTAAATATGGAAGTCAGTTTGGCGATTTATACGCCAGAAATGGTTGCCCAAGTAGCGGACTGTCAGGAAGTCTATTTAGAAAACTGTCGAATCTTGGATAGTGATGAGTGGCAACAGCGTCATGGCTCAAAACGCTTGTTTGATAATGTCGTGCGCTTGTTCAGTCCTTTATTGTAGCACTCGGATTTTTAGGGTAAGGTAATCTACTAGTATTTTTCTATCATCTTAGTCGTAGCACTTTTATACCTTATACTTTTTTGGTTTATCTATCTGCAAAGAGGTCACTCCCGTCTATGTCTGCATCACCTTTAACGCCACTGGACTATATTGCAGAAGGCTACTGGCAAGATTTCTTAGCTGGGCGTCCTATTGCGGGCGGTATCGCCTACGAAACTGAGCTGCGCGCTTGTACACTAGACAAGTCGCTTGAGAGTTTACAGCGTATCGATACATTATTGTCCCAAGTGCGCCGAGATATGATTAAGAGCGGTATATGGGATGAGATGACGCTGCTGGTCGATGAACGCTATCGTAATTTCATGGTGTTTTTGGCGTTTTATGCAGGTCGTGTATTAGCGCAGCAGTGGCAAAGCAAGCCACATTGGTATGGTCAATTTGAGCTGCGTAAACGTTATCCTGAGCTAACATTGATCACCGATGATTTTTATCAGCATATGGCAGTCGGTTATGATGATAGCGGGGTTAAAAAAAGTTTATTTTTTGCGCTAGAGCCAATAGGGTTACGTCTGTTTGGTCATATTGATCGGCAGTTTGACGCAGTACAAGGCGGGCAAGTAGAGAGTGGACTATATCAAGCGGTTAGCCTTAGACTACCAACTACTTTAAGTAACGACGTTCATTCAGTGCCTGAATTAACAGCGGATAAAGTAGCAACAAACAAAGTAACAACACACAAAGCAACCACTCATCAAGTCACTGAAAGCATCGTTCCGAGCGCAGATTTAAATATGCATATCAGTACTAGCCAATCGAGTGAGCTTCTTGAAAAGCTAGAGGAAGTGTCGATAGGAGCTGAGCTTAGCCAAGCTAATATAGTTGTAACTGACAGTGAGAATCGCGCAATTCAGTCTACTGTACCTGATGCCGTAACTGAATTACAGGCAAGTGTAGTATCTGTTGAGCCTGAGAGCCTAATAAATCCTGAGCTGACTAAAGTAACGAAGCCAATAGCCAAGCCTACGTCACCTGTAAAAAATACATCAACGCCAGAGATGTTTACGCAACTGCTGGTAGAGTTAGATGAGATAGCGGTGCCACAACCAACTGGTGATATGCAATATCAGCAAGCGCGCAAAGTACTGGATCAGTTCGAGCAGCATATTGCCAAGCAGAACAAACCTCGTCGCCAAGTTATATTTTCAGATGATCATATCGCAGCAAAAAACAAAGCGCTTCTAATACTACAAGCGGCTGCTGAAGATGGTAATACAGCTGCTATGTTACGTTTGGCCATGTATGAGTTGTTAGGGGAAGGTTTGACAGCGGACAGTGACAATCAAAAAAAATCTGGCGTAGATTGGGTCAATCAAGCCGCCAGCAAAAACGACAGCCGTGCTCAGCGTATACTCAGTAAAATGTATTACCAAGGAGTAGGGGTATCCCAAGATATAGATAGCGGTAAATACTGGTTAGAGCAGGCAGCGGATAATGGTCATGCAGAAGCGGCCAATCTGGTCAAGCAATGGCAGCAAGCAGAAATGCTGCTGACCACACAGAAGCAAGAGCAGCATAGCACCAAGCGTTATCAGCTGTTAATTGGCGCAATCATCGCAGTCGCTTTATTGATAATAGTCATTATCTAAAAATCGTTATCTAATAAATATTTACTCAGTAACTTTTTAAAAGCTTATTGTTACAGCTTAAATTCAGGTAGAATTGGCGCGCTTTACCTTTACCCTTTTATTGTTTGATTCATAACTAATCTGGGCTGTTCCATGCCATCATCTAATACCCCGTCTGACCACTCTGCAAATCCAATTGACCCTGTATCATTGCCTAGTCTAGCGGTATATGAGACACCTTTATATTATCAGTCTCTTATTGGGCTGCTAAAGCCACTATATCGTCTGCAAGTATGGCGTCGATCTCATAAGAACGACAACTATCAGCAGGAAATCGATCAGCGTTTTGGTAAGCAGTATCCACCGCGTCCAGTGGTAAATGCTGATATCGATAAAGGGGTTATTTGGTGCCACGCAGTCTCATTAGGTGAGACCAATACGGTCGCGCCTTTGTTAGATATGTTATTGGCTAATGGCTATCAGATATGGTTGACCAATACGACTCAGACAGGTTTTGCTCGTGGCGCCAGTCGTTTTGCAGAAAAGATAGCTCAAGGTCAGATGAGTCACAGCTATGTGCCAGTCGACAGTCCTGCTGTTATCGAGACTTTCTTAACGCATGTACAGCCTATCGCTGCGTTGTTTGTAGAAACAGAACTGTGGGCAAATATCTTGACCAAATTATCTCAGCACCGTATTCCAAGTATTCTAGTCAATGGCCGATTATCTGCTTCTTCTTTTCAGAGTTATCAAAAAATTGGTGCAGTCAGCACCAGTATGATGAAAAATCTTTCTTTAATCATTGCGCAAGACAGTGACTCTGCTAAACGCTTTCGGCAGTTAGGGGCTAGTAGCGCCCAAATTCGCGTAGCAGGCTCATTAAAGTGGGTAATCAATGCGTCCAAAACTGATGACAAGGCGATAGAAGGTAACCTTATTTATAATAAGAAAGTTGATCTGCGCGCAGAGTTTGGTATAGCAGATCGTCCTATATGGGTAGCTGCGAGTACTCATGATGGCGAAGAGGCAGCAGCGCTGTCATTGCAGCAGCAACTACTGTCTCAAGCGACATTAGCAGATACGTTGCTTGTTATTGTCCCTAGACATCCTGAGCGTTTTGACGCAGTAGCAGATCTCATTCAGAAAACTGGGTTAAATATGGCTCGGCGCAGTGATGGAGATATGATTGGTGCAGATACGCAAGTCTATCTAGCAGATAGCATGGGTGAGATGATGACTTGGTATACATTGGCAAATGTAGCACTTGTGGGCGGCTCGCTGGTAGATATTGGCGGGCATAATCCAGTGGAGCCTGCAAGTGTGGCCACGCCTGTACTGATGGGGCGTTATACTCAGTCGTGCCAAAGCGTGATAGACAAATTGGCTAGCGTAGGCGCTGTATATCAGCCAAGTAATGACTTCTATCGTCCAATCGAGTCAAATAACTCAAGTAGTTCGGATGCACAGATAGTCAGTGATGATCAATTAAAGGCGAATAAAAAATCCTCTCGTAAGAAAGCAGCTTATAACCGTGAAGACGCTGTGAGTATTTATACGCAGCTGGCGACTTGGCTACGCAATTTGCCATTGGCCGCGCAGGCAGGACAAGCTGGCGAGCAAATGACGATACAGCAGCAAGCAGTATTGACCCGCCAATTTACGATGATTGAAGACGCTATCGAGATGTCTTCTAACCAAGATAATTTATGAACTGTATATTATTGCCCGCTGAAAACTTCTTAGCAGACGCAGCAAAAATCGATGCCTTGTCTCAAGTCAGCCATGTGACTAAAGTGCTGGGTGCAAAAATCGGTGATACGCTTAAAATTGGACAGATCGGCGGCAACCTTGGTACTGCTATCATTGAAAGTATTACCTCTGACAGCATTCAGCTAGGTAACGTCCAGCTGAATACTGCACCGCCAGCCAAATTGGATCTGACTGTCATTTTAGCGTTACCGCGTCCTAAAGTGCTACGACGTTTAATCATGGATATGACGGCGCTTGGTGTACGCGATATCATTCTTATCAATAGCTACCGTACCCAAAAAAGCTATTGGCAAAGTCCCATGCTTGAGCGGATAGACGAGTTTGTATTAGAAGGTCTGCAGCAAAGCATCGATACGATTGTTCCTAGTATTACGCTGCAAAAACGTTTTAAGCCATTTATTGAAGACACACTTGCAAGCTTAATGAGCAGTCAAGCGATTGTCGCGCATCCTTATAGTCAGCAGTCCTTTTCTGAATTTTTACAACAGCAACCATCACGAGAGCTACCGAGTATAGTCTGCATAGGCGCTGAAGGTGGCTGGATTAACTATGAGATAGAGCTGCTGTCAGCACAAGGCTGCACGCCTGTACATATAGGCTCTCGTATCTTGCGAACAGAAGCTGCGGTCAATGCGATCTTAGGGCAATGGTTGCTTTAGATGGATAGTAAAACGCGTCGCTAGACCAAACTATTGAAAGAGCTGGTAAAAAATAGTTCTTAAAAACCAATGCTAAAGACTTATCGCAAGTATATTTGCTAGTTAAACAAATGTATTGATAATTAATCTCACTTCGATTAGTATGTTGCTTTGATATATTATGGCCTGATTACTGTTAACGCTTAGCAAGTCATCGTTATAATCACTGTTATTTTGTCTCACTATACATCTTACTTTTTTATAGCATTACTATGGGGAAAACCATGTCATTGAACGCTATCAGCGCTAATCTAACCTCTACGAAGCTTATCTTACCTGCAGCCGTGTTTGGCATGATGTTGGGTCTAGCAGGTTGTAGTAATTCTTCAACCACAGAAGAGAGCGTAGAAGTAGAGTCAACAGAAACAGGTGCTGAGCAGCAAGCAGCAACTGACGAAGCTACGACTGCTGATGGTCAGACGATTACTATCTACTCATCACGTAATGAGCAGCTTATTAAGCCATTGTTAGATCGCTATACTGAGCAAACAGGTGTAAAAGTTGAGTTGGTCACGGACAAAACAGGTCCTTTGATGGCACGTTTGCAAGCGGAAGGTCAGAATACTCCTGCTGATATGCTATTGACCGTTGACGCTGGTAACTTATGGCAGGCTGCAGAGCAAGGTCTATTACAGCCAATATCTTCTACTGTGTTAGAAGCCAACGTCCCTGCAAAATACCGTGATCCAAAAGGTCAGTGGACTGGTCTGTCACTACGTGCACGTACTATCTTTTATGATCCAAACAAAGTCACTGCCGACCAGTTGTCTACTTATGCAGATTTGGCCGATCCAAAATGGAAAGGCAAACTATGCTTACGTACCTCTAAAAAGGTTTATAACCAATCGCTTGTAGCCAGCATGATGGAGCATTTGGGTGAAGAAAAAACCGAAGCAGTTATCAAAGGGTGGGTTGATAACCTAGCGACTGATGTGTTCAGTGATGACGTTGCGATGCTAGAAGCTATCGCTGCTGGTCAGTGTGAAGTGGGTATCGCCAATAGCTACTACTATGGTCGTCTATTGGACGAAAAACCAAACTTCCCTGTGAAGATATTCTGGGCAAACCAAGATACGACTGGTACGCATGTAAACATCTCAGGCGCTGGTGTGGTTGCAGGTTCAGACAATCCAGATGGTACGCTTAAACTGATAGAGTGGTTGTCATCTGATGAGGCACAAGGTCTCTATGCCAGCTCTGACAAAGAATTCCCAGTAAAAGTAGGTATCGATGAGTCAGACATGCTCAGATCATGGGGCGAGTTCAAAAAAGACGATATCAATGTACAAAAATTCGGTGAACTACAAACTCAAGCTATCCAAATGATGGATAAAGCGGGTTATAAATAAGGGATCGCCAGTAATACTGATACCAATCTCAAAATCATAACTTTTAGACAGTAGTTCTCAAAACAGTAGCTTTTAAACCACAGCTTTTAAAGAATAGGTTCAAAGGTTAGTCGTTACAGATGAGTTATTCAAGTAATGACGATTTTGAGTTTGGTACAAGCTTACAAGGTCTCTATACGTATGACACGGTAATGATAATATGATCACAACGCCAGATGCGTCTGTTAGTCAGAACGATACTGTCAATGACGGTGTTAATGACCAGCAGGCTGTCAGCCAAGACCACGCCCTTCGTAAACGTATTATCTCGAAATCAGTCTTAGGGCTGATTTCGTTGTTTATGCTAGTACCGATTTGGATCGTGTTGCTGTCGTGGACTCAACCAGTGGCAGAGATTTGGACACATATGGCAGACTATGTCCTGCCGCAAGTGCTTAAAAACACGGCAATTTTATTGCTTATGGTGACTGTCGTTTCAGGCACTATTGGTACTGCTTTGGCTTGGGTCACTAGTATGTATCGCTTCCCCGGTCAGCGTTTCTTTTCGTGGGCGTTGATGTTGCCACTTGCCATCCCTGCTTATGTATTGGCATTTGTCACTATCGGCATTGTTGATTTCAGTGGGCCGTTACAGACAGCTCTGCGCGATTCCGGTATTAGTACTGCCATACCGTCGATAAGGAATGTATGGGGCGCAGGCTTGGTATTGTCGCTAGCGTTTTACCCTTATGTATATCTGCTAGCGCGTCAGGCATTTTTATCACAAGGCAGACGAGCGATAGAAGCGGGGCAGATGCTAGGTTTGAGTCGTAGCCGTGTATTTTTCCGATTGGCATTACCGCAGGCACTGCCTTGGATCATTGGCGGCTTGTTGCTCGCTAGTATGGAAACCTTAGCGGATTTCGGTGCAGTATCGGTATTTAATGTCGATACTTTTACTACCGCCATTTATAAAGCGTGGTTTGGTTTTTTCAGTTTGACCACAGCAGCTCAGCTAGCAGCCTTGCTCATTGGTGTGATCTTTATCGTGGTATTGTTTGAGCAGTATTGGCAAGCTAAGCGTGGTAGCTCACTTACCCAAGGTAGCAGCCAACGCTTTGACGCTAGTAAACCTGCCAAACTGGCCATGACACTGCTGTGTACGCTCATTTTTTTAATCGCCTTCTTAATTCCTTTCTTACAGCTTATCTATTGGACAGCACTGAATTTTCGCCAAGATTTTGATGCACGTTACATTGATTTTGTCACCAACAGCCTCATGATTGCTAGTATGACCACGCTGTTTATTGCCTTTTTGGCCATTATCATTGCGTGGATCAAACGGCAGTATCCTGATAAATCGACTAAGCTAATGACCACTTTAGCCAATCTAGGCTATGTCGTACCTGGAACTGTGTTGGCGGTAGGGATATTTATACCTATTGCGTGGCTTGATAATCAAATGATTGCGTTTGGTATCACATCACAGCAAGTGCTCTCTGGCAGTGTCATTGTTATGCTACTGGCGCTATCGACACGTTTTATGACGGTGAGTTTTCAACCAGTTGACAGACAATTGCAGCGATTGACAGTCAATCAAGAGGCGGCTGCAAAATTACTTAGCGACAGTCCTTATCAGCGCTGGCGTCATGTGATGCTGCCTGTACTTAGCCCCGGTGTATTAACCGCATTATTGATGGGCTTTGTCGAAGTGATGAAAGAGATGCCCATTACGCTGATGACACGGCGTCAAGGCTGGGATACGCTTGCAGTACGGGTGTTTGAAATGACGAGCGAAGGCATGTGGGGACGAGCCGCATTACCGAGCTTACTAATTGTGCTGGTTGGTTTGCTCCCTGTTTGGATATTACTGCGTCAAAGCGACAAACACAGCTAGTAACAGCAAAGCTAATAGAAATAATTTGACATAAGTTTAACAGCACACGCGTAGTGTCAGCTATATTATAATTTGCTCTGTTTTATCGATGGTTTTACTTACTAATAGCGAACTGGTACCGTCTATGTACACTGATTCAATGAACGACTCAACAAATTCTAAGTCAGAAAAGGCTCGGGCTAATCACATGCCTGTAGCAAAATCACCACTGTCACAAAATAGAATCAATCCAGTTCAGCCGAATAAAACTGTAGAGCAGAGCAATACCTCACAACAAAATACTGAGAAACATATCGCGACAGATCCTTACTTTAGTGTACAAAACCTCATCGTAGGCTATGACGATACTATGGTCGTCAACGGTCTATCGTTGATGCTGGAGCAAGGAGAGATTGGTTGCTTCTTGGGTTATAGCGGCTGCGGGAAGACAACAGCGCTACGAGCAATCGCGGGACTGGAGCAAAGTCGCGGCGGCACTATTTATCTAAATAATCAACGCTTAACAGAGAAAACTGCTCGCCAATCATTTGCAGTGGCGCCAGCCAAGCGTGGCATGGGTATGGTGTTTCAAGACTATGCTCTGTTTGGTCATCTAAGCGTGGCAAAGAACATCGCCTTTGGTCTGAATAAATGGTCAGCTGCTGACAAAAAAGCTCGAGTGGCTGAGATGCTAAGCTTAGTCGAATTGGCTGAGCATGCGGATAAACGTCCCAATGAGCTCTCTGGTGGTCAGCAGCAACGCGTGGCTCTCGCAAGAGCGCTAGCACCTAAACCAAAACTACTATTACTTGATGAGCCGTTCTCTAATCTAGATGTGGTACTGCGTGAATCATTGGCAATGAATGTCCGTGATATCCTCAAACGTACCAATACTACAGCGATTTTGGTCACTCATGATCAAAATGAAGCGTTTGCGCTAGCGGATAAAGTAGGGGTAATGGATAAAGGACGATTGGTTCAGTGGGCGCGACCAAGTGAGCTGTATCATGAGCCTATCAGTCCTTTTGTCGCTGAATTCGTAGGCGAAGGCGCGATGATAGACGGCATTATCAAAGAAGGTCATGTTGAGACGGCGCTAGGTAATATCTATCGTCGCATGGAAGTCTATGACGAATCAGGCCAGCCACAGTACTGCGAATATGATTATCCAAATGGCACACCGATCAAAGTACTCGTGCGCCCTGATGACATCATTCATGATGACGACAGTACACAGACAGCTTTAGTTATTGGACGTGTATTTCGCGGTGCCAACTACTTGTACCGTCTGCAGTTAGATGACGGACAGACTGTCTTATCCTTGGTTGCGAGCCATCATAATCATGCAATCGGCTCGCATATTGGCATTTTGCCTTTGCTAGAGCATGTCGTAGTCTTTGATGAAAAAGACATCAATGCCACTACTTGGTCAGAATACGATAGGTCATTGAGAATGGATGAAGAGGTTTAGTAGTATTCATCATTCATAGGCAATCGTCTAAATTTACCGTTTAGCCAAAATGTGTAAGTAACGACCAAGCCATTTGTACGGCTCTAATTGTGAGTAGCGTAACTCCATTCTGATCACTGCATCTGGGTCGTTATGACCGCCACGTTTGAGCGGTGCATAGTCATGAAACACCCGTAAACCACTGCTACGTACCGTCTGATAATCATGCGCTTTGAGCCACGACTCGACTTCTTCTTTGGCCACGGGATGATTGGGTGTCAGACTTTTCTTGTTGTCTGCCTTATAGTCTGTATTATCGAGTAGATTAAAATTTCCCATGATAAGGTTACGATAATCAAAGCTTGCAGGATTATAAAAGCACAAAGATAGCGCGCCATCATCTGTTAGATATTGATCAAAAAAGTCCATGACTGCCGCTGGTTCTGCCAACCATTCAAGTAGCGCGTGCGACATAATCAAATCAAATTTTTCTGTCTCTGTCTCTGTCTCTGTCTCTGTCTGAGCCAGTTTTTCTTCAAGCGCTTGATAAGGGCAAACATACCATGTGATGTCTAGCTTTTTATCAATTTTTTCTGCGCTCGCTTTCGCCTTCTCAAGCATATTTGCTGATATATCATTGATGACTACGCTATGACCTTGAGTAGCAAGTTCTATCGCAATTTGCGCAAGCCCTGCACCCACATCCAAGATACGTAAAGGTCGCCCAAGCGCCTCACTCATCTGTGCACTATATTCAAAAATATCACGGCGTAGCACGGCCAATCGAATCTCGCCTTTTAAACCGCCATAGACCTTTTTCTCGAAATGATCGGCAATGGCATCGAAGCTACGATCTTCTCGATCGACTTCTGGTAATATAGAGCGGTTTAAGTCAGGTTGTCTGTCTTGATGTTCAGTTGTCATAAGGCGTTCAGATCAATAGATGAGAGATTGAGAGCAATAAAAATATCCAATATAGCCTAGCGTTTCAAACCTCTGTTAATTACCCATTTAAAAACGACCTTCGCTAAAACAATAACCACAAATACGACGATAACAAACACCCACATACCATTGCCTTGTAGGTTTTCTTGGTAGGCTTTTGACAAGTATGCTGACAAAGCCATAGCGGCTAAAAGTGCTCCCCAACGGACATAAGGGACAGCGCGATTGTTATGGTTAGGAAAGCTAGCAACATAATCGCTCGAAAAGCTGTATAGCACCATTGCTAAAATCCAAACAATTGCAAGAATGATATCCATAATAAAAGTAGCCTGTTAGGTCGTTATGTAAGTGCTATAAAAGATGAGGTAGTGTAGCGTTTAGAATTTTTTTGTCCAGTATCACTAAAAAATAATCGCATCAAAGTGGTTTAAATCACAATGTGTTCATGAGAATAATATGACTTTGAAAACAGTATGCTTATTAAAGAATTATGATTGTAAAAAAAGCATGCTCATGAAAACAATCAGTTCACGTCAGAGACAGTTGTAGGTTTTGTTGTATTGGCTAAATATTCTAAGCATCTTAGTTGTTTGGCCAATACAACTTATATGCAAACCACGTATGAGCCCTATGCTCAAGATTTTAGCGTTAAATTAAATGTCATGTTGAATTGTAGATAGAAATATAAGTATCCACTCAGTTAGTCAAAATAAATCTTGTCGATCTGTAGCTAATGAGTATAGTATTTTTCTATTTAATATCCATCAGATACGGAGAATAAACAATGAAATCAATCAGCACAGCGCTACTCGCCCTAGTATTTGCCTTCACATCTATGAGCCAAGCCCAAGCTCGAAATACGCCTTGTTCAGGTAAAATGGGCGGGGTGTCTCATTGCTCAGCAGATGGTAAGTTCGTCTGTGAAAATGGCAAAATCAGCCAATCAAAAAAAACCTGTCATTAGAATTATTTTAGTGTGTGTCAATAATTCAAAATATCACTGTGAATGAACCGTCTAGCTTGATTTTAATGGCAGTCAAAGCCCCCTAAATCAGCAAATTTGTGCTAAAATAGCTTCTTTTATTAAACATTGTTTTTAACAAAAACCGTATCACTATTTTCCTATTGTTTTGCACGTGTAGCAGTGTTTTTTTATGGTGTCTATTTTGGTCATGACTGCCCATTTATGTGGCAGTATTTTTATATGATCTATGGGTGCCATAAGCGATGTGTCAACGTTAGAAAAAAATGTGAGTGAAGGAGTGTATATGAGCGAATCGGTCAGTCCTATTGGCATCGTAGATGAACTAAAGCAGTCGTATTTGGATTATGCGATGAGCGTGATCGTCTCGCGTGCGCTGCCTGATGTGCGTGATGGGTTCAAACCTGTACACCGCCGCGTGATGTATGCCATGCACGTGCTATCAAACGATTATAACAAACCGTACAAAAAATCAGCACGTGTGGTCGGTGATGTTATCGGTAAGTACCATCCACATGGCGATAGTGCCGTCTATGATGCCATCGTCCGTATGGCGCAGGATTTTAGCTTGCGCTATCCAATGGTTGATGGTCAAGGTAACTTTGGCTCGATCGATGATGATCCTCCGGCAGCGATGCGTTATACCGAAGTACGTATGACCAAACTGACCCACCAGATGCTCGCTGATTTGGACAAAGACACGGTCGATTGGGAAGACAACTACGACGGCTCTGAGCGCATGCCAAGCGTGATGCCAGCGCGTATTCCTAACCTATTGGTCAATGGTGCGACGGGTATTGCCGTTGGTATGGCGACCAATATGGCCCCGCATAACCTGACTGAAGTGATCAATGCTTGTTTGGCCTATGCTGAAAATCCACAAGTTTCAGCTGAAGAGTTGATGTCACATATTTCAGGTCCTGACTTCCCTACGGGCGGTATTATCTATGGTCGCGCGGGCATTTTAGATGCTTATCGTACGGGTAAAGGCCGTTTGCATATCCGTGGTCGCTATCATATCGAGCCGATGAGCAATGCTGGCGTTAACCGCGATCGTGAACGCATCGTATTTACCGAAGTACCTTATCAGGCCAACAAAGCCAAACTGATTGAGCGTATCGCAGAGCTTGTTCGTGATAAAAAAATCGAAGGCATTAGCGAAATTCGTGATGAGTCTGATAAAGACGGTATGCGTATCGCTATTGATTTGCGTCGCGGTGAGACGGCTGAAGTTATTGTTAATAACCTATTTCTACAAACGCCACTAGAGTCTAGCTTTAGTATCAATATGGTGGCACTCGATAATGGTCAGCCAAAACTATTGACCTTGCGTCAGCTTATCGCTGCATTTGTTCGTCATCGTCAAGAAGTGGTAACACGTCGTACGATTTATGAATTGAACAAAGCCCGTGTTCGTGGGCATTTGTTAGAAGGTCTAACGGTCGCTCTAGCCAATATCGATGAGATTATTGCGACGATTAAAGCGTCAGCAAACCGTGGATTGGCTCGTGAAAGTCTATTAAATAATACATGGGGTTCAGGTAGCGTCGTTGCGATGCTTACAGCTGCTGGTAGTCAGTCAGTGCGTCCTGAGTTTATCGATGGCGAAGATCCTAAAGCGCCGTTTGGTCTGATCGAAGGCGAAGAGCGCTATCGCTTGTCACTTGAGCAGGTCAATGCGATTTTAGATATGCAATTGCATCGTTTGACGGGTCTTGAGCAAGATAAATTGACCGAAGAATACCAAGACTTACTGCGTGAAATCGCACACTTAGAGTCTATTCTTGGCGATTTTGACAAGTTAATGGCGATTATCTCTAATGAGATGATTGAGATTCGCGATAACTTTGGTGATGAGCGCCGTACTGATATCATCGATTCACGTATGGACTTTAGTCGCGAAGACCTTATCCCTGAGCAAACGGTCGTTATGACGGTGTCGCGTACTGGCTATGCTAAGACTCAGCCGATTGATGACTATGTCGCACAAAAGCGCGGCGGTAAAGGTAAGTCTGCTACAGCAATGAAAGAAGACGATGTAATCGATCATTTAGTCGTGACATCAACGCATTCTACGGTACTGTGTTTCACTGATAGTGGACGTGTCTTTAGTCTACGTGGTTTTGAAGTGCCGATTGCCAGTCGCGGTGCTCGTGGTCGTCCATTGGTCAATCTAATTGGCCTAAATAGCGACGAAACCGTTACAACCATACTACCAATTCCAAAAGTTGTGGAAGATACATCAGTAGTAAGTGAAGTATCAGAAGTAAGCAATGATGACGATTCGGTAGAAGATAGCAACCAAGCAGAGCCGCCTTTTGTATTCTTTGCCACGGCCAACGGTACAGTGAAGCGGGTAGAGCTGAAGCAGTTTGCCAATATTCGCTCGAACGGTTTGATTGCGGTTGGACTAGAAGACGGTGATAAATTGGTCAGCGCTCGTATCACTAACGGTAGCCAAGAAGTGATGTTGTTTGCTTCAAGTGGTAAAGCCATTCGTTTTGATGAGAATGATGCGCGTGCGATGGGCCGTACGGCTAAAGGCGTCCGCGGTATGCGTCTGGCTACTGATGAATTTATCAAATCATTGGTCGTTATCGAAGATGATGTACGTGAAATCTTGATTGCTTGTGAAAACGGCTTTGGTAAACGTACCTTCATCGATGAGTTCAATACGCAAAATCGTGGTGGCGGCGGTGTGATCGCTATCAAGACTAGCGAGCGTAATGGTGCGTTAGTACGAGCGACCAAGGTTGACTCTACTGATGATATTATTCTAATCTCTGATAAAGGCACATTGGTTCGTACCCCAGTTGAGCATGTTGCTAGCTCTGGTCGTAATACGCAAGGCGTAACATTGATTCGTCTGTCAAAAGATGAAAAACTGGTTGCCATGGCGCGTGTTGAGCACGAAGAGAGCGATGACGAGCTTATTGATGCCATGAGAGAAGATGGTACGTTTGAGGTAGAAGGTCAAGAGCAGATAGATATTGATGCGACAACTGACAATACCGCAACTACTGACGTCGATGATGCGATTGATATTGCAAACGACCATAAACCAAGTGACAATCTATAATAGACTAACTATGCATAAGACGATGACGAGTAATAGTCTTGGTAATTAGCTTTTGAGTCTAGTCTCTTAGCATTTTTCTAGAAAAAAGCCTCTGACGTTATCGTCGGAGGCTTTTGTTTTTTTAATTCTCATTTTTTCAATACTGTAAATAAGGTTCTATTTTTTAAGGCTGTTGTTATGCTTACGACCAATCAAACTTTTCAGGGAACGGTTGCTTCGGTATTATCGAGCTTTTTATTCTCGATGATGTTTTTGTTTGGACTGTTTATGCTGCCCTTAACGGGGACGCAGGTGGCATCATGGCGTGTGCTCATGATGTTGCTCAGTTTGGTGATATTGGTCAGTTTGACTAAGCAGTGGCAACGTGTTTTTGATTATATAACGACGCTAAAGACACCGAAGGAGTGGCTAATATTTATACTACCTGCACCAATCCTAGGTGGACAGATTTGGTTGTTTATGTGGGCGCCGGTCAATGGGTTTGGTCTCGATGTTACGTTGGGCTATTTTTTACTGCCGCTAGTGATGATTGTGCTTGGTCGATTCTTTTACCATGAGTATATGAGCATCTTGCAGTGGGCTGCCGCAATATTTGCAGCGCTCGGCATCGGCTACGATATTGTTCAGTATGGATCAGTATCTTGGGTGACACTGTTTGTATGCTTGGGTTATCCACCGTATTATCTGCTACGGCGCACCCTTTCTGTACCGCCCATTACAGGGTTACTGTTTGATTTGACGCTGTTGACACCAGTTGTGCTCATCGTGCTCTACATGACAGGCGGTTTTGATGTTGCGGCGCAAGACATGAAGTTCTGGTATCTGTTACCGCTGCTTGGTGCTTTTAGTGCGCTTGCGATGTCGCTGACGATGATTGCCAGTAGCAAGCTGCCTGTTTCACTGTTTGGAGCGTTAAGTTATATCGAGCCAATGCTGTTATTCGTATTGTCTATCACAGTTCTGAGTCAAAGCCTTGAAGAAGGTGGTTCGCTCTTTATGTATGGCATGATTACGCTTGCGCTACTGGTTATGATGGCTGATAGCATAAAAGGCTATCTCGTTCGTCAGCGTAATGATCGCTTGCATGGTTATAGAGAGCTTCAAATTGGCGGCTTCCCACCGCGTCGTCATTTTATCAATCAGCGTATCGATGGCGTGCTAAAAGCCCATCGTTTTCGTAAGATTCGTCGTTACCAAAAGAAGATGGATAAGATACAGAAAAAAATAGAACAACTTGATGCAAAATAAGCACTTACCTGCATTAAATTTACTCAATTCAGAAGTTTAGACACTAGATGAAAAGTGGCATTGCTTATTCATTCTGACTTTGACATAATGCCGACCATGATGTAAGCCTAACACATCAAAAGCGTTCAACTTAGATTGCGCGACGACCTTATATGCAAAAGCCTCAGACGTTCTCGTCTGAGGCTTTTGTTTTTTTTAAAAATTGCCATGGATGTGCCCCAATCTTTAAAGGCTGTTGTGATGCTGACTACTAACCAAACCTCGCAAGGTACAATCACCGCTGTCGCTGCAAATTTTTTATACTCATTGCTGTTCTTATTTGGTCTACTGCTGCAACCATTATCAGGTACGCAAGTCGCTTCGTGGCGCGTGCTGACGATGTTTTTTAGTCTAGTACTGCTAGTCAGTGTACTAAAGCAGTGGCAGCACATTTTTGATTATCTAAAAACACTAAAGAACGCAAAAGAGTGGTTTTTATTTATATTACCCACACCGATTTTGGGCGCGCAAATTTGGATATTTATGTGGGCGCCAGTCAATGGCTTGGGACTTGAGGTAACGTTGGGTTATTTCCTATATCCGATGATTATGATTGTTGTCGGCAGGTTCTTTTATAACGAAGACATGAGCTTACTTCAGTGGGCTGCTATCGTATGTGCAGGTCTTGGTATCGCTTACGATATTTTTGAGTATGGTGCGATCTCTTGGGCGACTTTGTTTGTTTGCTTGGGTTATCCTCCTTACTATCTACTACGTCGCAAGTTGGCAGTGCCGCCTATTACTGGTCTGATTTCAGACCTTGTATTGTTGTTACCAGTGGTACTGGTTGCACTGTATATGAATGGCGGTTTTGAAGTAGCAATAACCAACCACAAGCTTTGGTATTTGCTGCCATTATTAGGCATTATCAGTACCGCTGCAATGTCATTGACGATGGTAGCCAGTCAGAAGTTGCCTGTCTCACTGTTTGGGACTTTGTGCTACCTTGAGCCAATATTCTTGTTCATATTCTCAATCGCAATTTTAGATCGTAACTTACATGATGGTGGTTCCATGCTGATGTACAGCATGATTTTTATCGCATTGCTGATTATGATTGCTGATAGCGCATTGGGTTATATGGCGCGTAAACGTGAAGACCGCTTACATGGCTACAATGAGCCACAAGTGGGCAGTTTTCCACCACGTCGTCGCCTGAAAAATCGCCGTATCAAAGGCGTGCTAATCGCGCATCGATTCCGTCAGATCAAAAAATATCAGCAAAAGATAGATAAAATGACGCGTAAGATTGAAGCATTACATTTAGATTGATGTCAAAGAGTACAGTGTCTTAGGCGTAGGTTGAGATGAAAATTAAACTGAACTGACTTGGTAGACATTGTTTTCCAGTATGTCTGCCAACTCGCAGTATTAAAGAAGTACAAATTACGCTATTATCGAGAGCAGTAGGGCCACGATCGAGCAAACGTATGGCGCTATATCTGAGATATTATGGCTGATTTACTACAATATATAACTAGGACGGTTTATGTTACATCTTCATCATTTAGCAAACTCGCGCTCGTTTCGTATTATCTGGCTGTTGGAAGAGCTCGGCGCCGATTATAAACTGACTTGCTATGAGCGCAACAAGGCATACCGTGCTCCTGATAGCCTCAAACAAGTGCATCCGATTGGTAATGCACCGATACTAGAAGCGGACGATCGTGTGCTAATTGAGTCAGGGTTTATCATTGAGTATTTGATTAAGCACTATGACAAAGAAAAGCAGTTCAAACCTGATGATAATAACGAAGCAGCATGGGAAGCCTATACGTTTTGGCTACACTTTGCAGAAGCTTCATTGATGCCGCTGTTGGTGATGCGTTTGGTATTCACAAAAGTAGTGTCTCAGTCGCCAATGCTAATCAAACCTATCAGCAAAAAAATCCAAGGTCAGATTGAAAAAAACATGATCAGTAGCGGTTTGGAGAAAATGCTAGATATGATGGAGCGTCATCTACATGAAAACCACTGGTTTGCAGGTAGTGAATTTAGCGCCGCTGATATTCAAATGCATCTTGCAGTCTTGGGTGCCAATGCTGGTGCAGGTTTAGATCAGAGTAAATATACCAATCTTTTGAACTGGCTCAAACGCTGCGAAGAACGAGATGCCTTTAAGCGAGCAGAAAAAAAGGGTGGCCGTCTGAATTTTTAGAGGATACTGGTATAATCCTCTCTCAACGCTTAAGTAGCCATGTAGACCAAAGGCTTTGTTTATGAATAAACAAAGCCTTTTTTAGGATAATACTATGACAGATCTAAATACTTCGAATAAAGGTAATCTGAAGCAAGATAGTCTAGACAAAGATAATAATCAGTCAGCAACTCAAACATCACTTAATAAGCAAGATACCAGTATGCAAGAAAATAATAGACAACAGATTAATAGCCAACAAGTCTCTATCAAGTCGTGGTCACAGAAAATTCTGGTGGTAATTCTGTGTGCAGCGAGCTTTTATGGTGGCTGGAAATCTTACGAATCAAATATGGTCAATGAGTGTACTGCCAATGGTGGGCAAATGATTGAAGGTCAAAAAACCATGATATGCCAATTGTCATAGCTAGGCATATTCTTTGTTTATCTCATTTCTGTTATCGTTTTAGAATGAAGAGGTACTCTCGTAAGTCTGAGCTAGTACTCCTGATAAATAAAAGGCATCACTATGCTAAAGCTAACCTTTTTGGGTACCTCTGCAGGTGTACCGACCAAACAGCGTAATGTGACTGCACTGGCAATAGAGTGTCTGAATCCGCATAGCTCTGGCGTACAGCAAGGGAGTCGTCAACAGAACAATCAGAGTAAGAAATCGCGTCCATGGGTGCTGATTGATTGCGGTGAAGGCACGCAGCAGCAGTTGCTACATACTAAGCTCTCCCTACATCAATTAGCTGCTATCTGCATTACTCATGTGCATGGTGATCATTGCTATGGTCTACCAGGGTTGCTAGCAAGCGCTGCTATGTCAGGACGCCGTGAACCATTAACTTTGATTGCCCCAAAAGCGATTGCTACTTTGCTTGAAGCGATTACCGCCACTACAGAGCTGTATCTACCTTTCGCTCTCGACTTTATAGCGATTGAAGAGGTGTTGGCTGAGCAAGGTGATACGAACAAGGTTAACATTAGCTTAAGCGACCAACATCAGCTTGATATTGATATCACGCGGCTATCACATCGAGTTGCTTCTCATGCCTTTGGTATTACTCAGACTATTAGCCGCCGCATCCTTAATACAGATAAGCTTGTGGCAGATAGTATTCTAGCCAGTGCACTATGGGGCAAGTTACAGCAAGGCGAAGATGTCACGACTGAGGGTAATAGACAATTGCGCTCAGTAGATTATGTTGACAATGAGATACAGCGGACGCGAGTGGTGGTGGCAGGAGACAATGATGCGCCAAGTTTGTTAAGCAAAGCCGTTATCAATGCGGATTTATTGGTGCATGAAGCTACTTATACGCACGAGGTGCTCACTAAGATTCGAGCCAAAAACCCAGACTATGATCCGATGCATAGTAGCGCCCAATTGCTTGGCGAATTTGCGCAAGCGGCTGGACTCAAAAATCTAATTTTAACCCACTTTAGCGCGCGTTATCAGGGTTTTGATAATCCTAATAGCAAGACACCAAACATGGCATATATTCGTTTAGATGCTGAGAGCGTCTACAAAGGTAATCTTTGGTTAGCAGTAGATTTTGACCAATATATGGTCGATGGTGCAGTTGAATTGGCAGATAATCAAGAGGGCAGTCAAGAAGAGAATCGCGTGCAATATATAGGCTCTGCACGCAGTGATTAGACATGGCTAAGCTTAGATGTGATTTAGCGTTAAATATGACCTAGCGCTTACTGTCTTCGATAGCCAATTGTGTTTCACCACTCCAAAAGCGGCTGAACTGGTAAGCAACTCGTCCTGAGCGACCACCACGTTCAGAGGCCCAACGTAGCGCATCCTTTCTGATCTTATCAGGCATAGACTGACTTGCTAAAATGTCCTTAGCATCATTATCTATATCAGCTGAGATTTTTTGCTGCTCTAAATTCAGATAATGCTGAACGATATGCAGATAAGTCTGCTGATCCATAGGATGGAAGGTGAGGGACAAACCGAACCGATCTGATAATGACACGGTCTCATCAATGGCCTCATAGGGATTGACTTCATCCGTCTGCCCATTATAAATATCGACATTGTCTTTCATCATCTGCGGTAGCAAGCGACGGCGATTACTGGTGGCGTAGACCAGTAGTTTGTCTTGCTCAGAGTCTAGCGAGCCATCGAGCACGCTCTTTAGCGCACGATAGCTCTCGTCTTGACCATTAAAAGCGAGGTCGTCACAGTATACGATATAGCGGCAATGACAATCTGCTGGTAGGACATTAATAGCAGCACGAATCTTATCCAATACTTGCAGATCATCGCGCGCAACCTCAATAATACGCAAGCCTTCACTATAATGAGCTTGTAGCAAAGCGCGAATCAATGATGACTTACCGGCACCGCGTGTGCCTGACATTAATACGTGATTGGCAGGGTAACCTTTAATAAACTGACGGGTATTCTGTACCAGTTTCGATTTTTGCGTATCGATACCATGCAAGTCATCTAAGCTCAAAAACAAATTGACCGATAAAGCTTGCAGATGACCAGTGCGTCCACCAACCCAGCGATAAGCAAGCTGGCTCGGATCGATTTCAATAGTTGGTGTAACCCGCTCTTGTAAGTACTGACTGAGTAAGTCTAACAAAGGTGCGGGTAGGGCATAAGTAGGTTGATCAGATGGCATGGTCTGGATAGTTGGTTGTGACATAGTGGCTCTAGCAATTAAGGTTGTCTTTAATACCATACCCAAAAACACAATTAACGTTGCTAAAATTTCAGTACCTACAATCTTAGTGCCTACTAAGCGTAGTACTTGTAACCATTATTCGCGCTATTATTATCTTTGGAAATGATACGAATGGGAAGGCAATAATCTCACTATATTATGAGAAACAATACCATGGAAAATAGTGCCAGTAATCCATCTATTACGCAAGCTTTGCAAGCGCAGGCGGTGCAGCTATTGTCCATTATTACCCAAGAACTGGACGTACAGCATTTTAGTGAGATAGTGCATCAACGTATTGCTCAGCAAAGCACAGAACAAACGCAAGATGAGCATGCGCAAGTTGTTAAAACACAAGATATCGACAAGACTTACTTCCAAGGACTAACACGTGCCCAGCATCCGCAATTTGGTAGCGTGATGATTAAATGGCAGTTGAGTGATGGCGCTTATCCTATTGCTTCCGATTTAACTCACGAAGCGGATATTTTAGCTGCTGTAAATGCTTCATCGAAAATCAAAAATAACGCTATCGCACCTCCACTATTGGCTCATCATTGTGTAAACGTTCAAAAACTAGAGCAGCCTCAAAAGCTCGTGATAGTAGTTATGCCTTATTATCCTAATGCTAGCTTGGCAGGACAGTTGAGTGATCGAAATCAGCATTCATTGACGGTGCAACAAAAGCATCATTTCTTAGTACAATCCGCATACTTGATAGCCAATTTGCATCAGGCTGGCTGGCTACACAATGATATCAAGCCCAGCAATATTATGCTTGAGGGTTCTGACGATGAATGGCCAGCAGATACCATGAGTAATAGTCTGACCCCTAGATTGTTACTCACTGATTTTGCTTTAGCACAATGTATGACGATGGCTAATAGCCAACCAAATCCTGCTGGCACACCCGCCTATCTCGCACCTGAGCGCTGGCAAGGACAGAAGGCAACTATACAAAGTGATATCTACGCGTTTGGTGCAATGATGGTTGAGATACTAACAGGAAAACGCCCGTTTCAGATAAATGCCGACAGCCATGATAAATCAAAAGCGTGGGCGATTCAGCATTGCCAACAACTCATTCCAACGTTGTCAGCAGAATACAGTCATTATCAATGTATTGTCGATAAAGCATTGGCGAAGCGGGAAGAGAGACGGTATCAGGACATGGATAAGATATTGATAGATTTAAAGTTATTAGAAAATAGCTGAATTTATTATTTATTTTAAAAAGTGATTGTTTGTAGTATTCACATATTACCTAGTCGTTGTTTTTTATGTTTGAATGGATATTCAGGCTCATTTTAAGTTCAGTCGCTATAAACTAATTTGGGTTACCATATTTCATTACAATGTTTCATTACAATACAGTGAGAATATCATGGCTAAAGTACTTATCATTACCGGTGATTTTGTTGAAGATTATGAAAACATGGTTCCGTTCCAAGCACTACTAGCAATGGGGCATGAGGTTGATGCGGTATGCCCAGATAAAGTGGCAGGCGATAGCATCGCTACCTCAATACATGATTTTGAAGGTGATCAAACTTATACCGAAAAACGCGGCCATAATTTTGTCCTTAATGCGTCTTTTGCTGATATCAATGTAGAAGAGTACGATGCTTTGTATTTGCCGGGTGGACGTGCGCCAGAATACTTGCGCTTGAATGCTAAGGTCATTGCAATGATTCAGCATTTCGCAAATACTGATAAACCGATTGCCTCAGTTTGCCATGGGCCACAAATGCTGACGGCTGCTGGCGTATTGAAGGGTAAAAAAGTATCTGCTTATCCTGCGTGTCAGCCAGAAATAGAAATGGCTGGCGCTGAGTATGTCACGTTACCTATGGATGGCGCTATTACAGATGGTCAACTGGTAACAGCACCTGCATGGCCTGCCCACCCAGCGATGCTAAAGCAGTTTGTTGCTTTGCTATAAGTATTAATTCGGGTCTGTTGAACGTTCAATAGACCCCAGTATCGAGAGAGAATATATATATGTGCCAACTTTTTATTAGTGCTGACGACAGCTTATGGAGCTCTAAAACCAAATCACTTCGAATTCAGGGAGTTGTCACCTCAATTCGTTTAGAAGTTTTTTTTTGGATATATTAGAAGAGTTGTCATTTCGTGATCAAATGACGGTTAATCAACTGATCACTAAGCTATACCTTGAATCTCTCGATGCTGATCATGATATTGGCAATTTCACCTCTTTTTTAAGAGTTTGTTGTTCTCGTTATTTATCCTTAATAGCAGATGGCGATCTTTCTCGCGAAACAAGATTGCCTTTAGAAAAAGTCGATGCAAGAAATATTATTCAACGTGAAAACATCCGTAAAAATCAACGTAGTGCATTATTCAATGATAGTGAGGGAAATCTTTCTATTAATTAATTATGCCTATGGCAGGTATATGCAAGCATTGGCAAAGCAGGTAGAGAGGAGCTATTAGAGTACGGAAGAGGTGTTAAAGGATTTAGAAAGGTTAAAAAAACAGATTAATACTTTTGATGATTCATTCTATAGTTCTAACACCAAATTCCAGACACAAAAAAACCTGCTAAAAAGCAGGTTTTGATATTTGGTCTAAGATGTACTATCCGAAAATGGTGGGGCTGGAGAGACTCGAACTCTCACACCTTGCGGCGCCAGAACCTAAATCTGGTGCGTCTACCAATTCCGCCACAGCCCCATTTTCGTTACTCTATCATCAAAAGCGATTAAACTCAAACGCTATCTAGATAGTTAACTGATTCGGTAGTGCGTCTCAGTGGTTGGCTATTATATAGAGTTTTAATTGTTTGGCAACCCCTATTTTTAATTATTTATCATTAATTTTCGATATTTACTTTAAGTAATTGATATTAATAATAATTTATTATCGTGTTTTATGCGTTTATTTATTCTTTCGTTGGTACTCTTGGGGCAGAGATATCCAACTGCTGTAATTTTCGTGTCAGAGTATTGCGTCCCCAACCAAGTAAGCTCGCGGCTTCTATCTTTTTACCGCCACTATGATTGAGTGCTGCTGTTAATAAAACGCGCTCAAACTCAGGGGTTGCTGTTTGCAAAATATCAGTTTCACCCGTGCTTAACGACTGCTCAGCCCAATCAGCCAATGCTTGTTGCCAACTTTGGCTTTTAGGCAACGGGCTACTTCTATCATTTTGATGACTGTTTAATGAACTGCCATTTAACACATCGCCATTTTGTACCAAATGCTTTTGAGCCTCTTCTTCTGCTGCGCCGTGCTCTTCATAAAGCACCGTATTAGGTGAGATATTTTCAAGTAGCTCTGGTGGCAGATCTGTCGCCATCACCGTATCACCAGTGGCCATAACCGTGAGCCATAAACAGACGTTTTCTAATTGACGCACGTTACCACGCCAGTCAAACGTCTGCATAATTTGCAATGCGGCAGGATGTAGATGCTTCGGAGTGGTATTCATTTGTTCTGCGGCAGACTGCATAAAGTAGAGGGCCAATGCAGGAATGTCTTCAGGTCGTGTACGTAGTGGTGGTAGGGGTAATCGAATGACATTGAGGCGATAAAACAAATCTTCGCGGAATCGGCTTTGTTTTACCAGCTCTTCTAAGTTTTGGTGAGTGGCTGCGATGATACGTACATCGACCTTTATTGGCTGTTGACCACCAACACGATAAAACTCACCATTGGCCAATACGCGTAACAGCCGTGTCTGAGTGCTAAAAGGCATGTCACCGATTTCATCTAAAAATAGAGTGCCACCGTCTGCCTGCTCAAAACGGCCTTGACGCATCGTTGTTGCACCAGTGAACGCGCCTTTTTCGTGACCGAATAGCTCAGACTCGATCAAGTCATGCGGTATGGCTGCCATATTAAGCGCAATAAATGGTTGTTGCTTACGCGGGGAGTGCTGATGTAGAGCACTGGCTACCAACTCTTTACCTGTTCCAGACTCACCAGTGATTAAGACGGAAATGGGGGATTGAGCCAGTCTGCCAATAGCACGAAACACCGTTTGCATGGCTGGAGATTGTCCAATGATGCCGCTAGGGTTCCCGTTATCTTTGGTTACGCTGGCACCTTTGTTCTTATTTTCTTTAGTTGTCTTACTGATAGGTGCTACTTTAGGTTTTATCAAGCTTTCAGTGGAAATGTCAGATGTTGTATTGGTATTGGATTCATCTGAAAGGGGGACAGAAGTTGTTTCTAAATTAGGCTGATAATTGATGGCTTTATAAATCGTTGCAACTGCATCATCTAAGTCAAAAGGCTTGGGTAGGTATTCAAAAGCACCAGTCTGATAGCTATTGATAGCAGAGGTCAGGTCTGAATGTGCCGTCATAATTACGATTGGCATTTTGGGGAAATGCCGATGGACCCAGTCGCTAAAAGACAATCCATCCATCATTGGCATACGAATATCGGTCAATATGACGTCTGGTAGTTGCTCAACTGATTCTTGCTGCTTTAACACATCATTAAGGCGAGTCCATGCTGCTTGTGCTTGAGTAAAACTGATAACGGTCAATCCAGCATCTTCAAACGTGTCGGCCAACACCATACGTAGGGCTGCATCGTCATCGATTAACCACAATGTTGCAGGGTGGTCGCTGGGTGCATTATTCACAGTTACTATTTGTGATTGTGGTGATTGATCATCGCTTTTAGGTTGGAGGTCGTCGCTATATTCAGTCATGTATTGGGCCTAATCAGCAATTATTGATGGTAAGTTGGGGATTGGGAGTTGGCGTTAGGAAACTTAGCAGCCTTTAATTCATAATTTGTTTTATGTCTCAGTGATGGGTTGAGTAAATGGTAGATATAGCGTAAATCGGGTTTGCTTATACTCTTGCTCTTTTGTTGAGCTCACATCAATCATACCATGATGATGACTAATAATATCTTGGACGATGGATAATCCAAGACCTGTACCGGCCGCACGGCTAGTGACCATTGGGAAAAATATCTGACCGATCAATGCTGGATCAATACCTGATCCGTTATCAGTAATAGTAATTTGCATCACTTGCTTGTGCTGCTGTCCGACGATCGTATGCTGAAAGGCAACCCGTGTTTGGATATGCAATGTCGGTTGATAGTCAGAACTGCTCTCAGTTTGTATGGCAGCTTGTGGTGATTCTTGAGACTCTGAGATTTTATTCTGTTGTAGTGTTTGTTCGAACTCAGTCATCGACTCACAAGCATTATTAATAAGGTTTAAAAACACTTGAATCAGCTGATCCTTATCTGCACACAACTCTGGCAATGATAAATCATAATCACGCTGTAACACTACCTGTGGATACTGATTGGTCACTAAGGTTAAGACATGCTCTAGAGGCTCATGGATATTAAGCGTTTGCCAGTTTGGCAGTTGATTGGAACCCAGAAGCTGCCCAATAAGATGGGTCAATCGATCAGTTTCTGAAATAATAATGTCCGTATAGTTACGCAGTTTTTGATTCATTTTTTGCAAATCATGCTGCGTGTCAGCGTTGGTAGTTGTCAAAGCATTATCAACACTAGAGGCGCTAGTAGTAGATGCGTCGCTGAATTTAATAAACTGCCGTTGCAACAGCTGGGCTGCCCCGCGAATACCAGCAAGAGGGTTTTTTATTTCGTGTGCCACCGAGCGTAGCATATGACGGGCAACTGTATATTGCTGCTGTTGACGCTGCTCCTCAGAGATACGACTTTGACGATCTTTACCCCACATCTCGATAATAAAATAAGGCTGCTGTTCATAGATGACTGGCGTGACGCTATAGTCGACTGACAATGATAAACTACCATTTAGCGGTGTTTTTATAATGTGGTCATGATCGATAAAAGGCTGCTGATAGTTTTGCGCTTGCACAAAGCGCTCGGTCAAAGAGTATGCTGGCTCGCTCGAAGGCTCATTTTCATTTGTATCATTACTATCATTAGCTATAGATGGAGTATCTTTGGTCTTCAATTCATCAGGTGCGAGCAGGGTTAAAATGGATTGATTGATTAATCTGCCGCTACTAATGGCGAGTAGCTGCTCGGCTTGAGCATTCAACCGTGTGATTGATAGCTCATCGTTGACCCATAAAATAGCGGTGAATAAATGCTGAGATATAAATGCGAGGTCAGGGGTTGTTTTGGCGGTTATAAAATCAGCGTTCATCAGTAGTGCCCAAAAAAAGTCAGATGCTTGAGATAATATTTAACCACAAATCAAGACTATAGAGCGGCAAAACTGGTGATTTTTGCAAAAAAAACGTACAATGCGCTCAGCCAATTTATCTCTAGCAAGGTCAGCCATGTCCAAAACTTCTACCGAGTCAGTGAATACGACAGCAACAGCTCCTCTATCTGCCGTAAAAGACACTGCCACTATCTTCAATCCTGCCGCGCCTACCATAGTACAAGCGCAGAGTCAGGCAGATGTCAGTCAAACAGATACCAAACAACCGTACCATCATAAAGCCAACCACAACCAGAACCGTAGTGTAGCCCAAAGCAGTGATGTTACGACTGCCAATGCGACTGCTACGATGCCAGTTAGTGCAGCGCCAAAGATTGGTTTTGTGTCACTAGGTTGTCCAAAAGCATTGGTAGATAGTGAGCGTATTATCACTGAGCTAAGCCGTGATGGCTACCAAGTGGCCAGTGATTACGACGGTGCTGACTTGGTCGTGGTAAACACTTGCGGCTTTATTGAATCAGCGGTACAAGAGTCGCTCGATGCGATCGGCGAGGCCATTAGCAAAAACGGTAAAGTGATTGTCACTGGCTGTTTGGGCAAAGAAGCAGACAAAATCCGTGAGATGCATCCAGCTGTATTAGCAGTGACGGGCGCGCATGCCTATGACGAAGTGATTACGGCAGTGGCGCAGCATGTGCCTAAGCCAAATCGCAGTCAGGACGCCAACTATGATCCAAAAATAGATTTGATTAATGAAGCGGGTATCAAACTGACCCCAAGCCATTATGCTTATCTAAAAATATCAGAAGGCTGTAATCACCGTTGTACGTTCTGCATTATCCCAAGCTTGCGCGGTGATTTGGTATCGCGCCCGATTGATAATGTAATGAACGAAGCACTGGCACTCAAAAAAGCTGGCGTGAAAGAATTACTTATCATCTCGCAAGATACCTCGGCATATGGTCTTGACCTAAAGTACAAGACCAGCTTTTGGAATGGCATGCCGCTCAAGTCTAAGTTTTATGACTTATGCCAAGCATTGAACGATTTAGGCATTTGGGTACGCCTGCATTATGTCTATCCGTATCCACACGTAGACAAAGTTGTTGAGCTAATGGGTGAGAAGAAACTGCTGCCTTATCTGGACATTCCGTTCCAGCATGCTAGCCATCGCATTCTAAAGGCGATGAAACGTCCTGCGCATAGCGAAAACACCTTGGCTCGTATCAAAGCGTGGCGTGATATCTGTCCTGATATCGTGATTCGCTCGACCTTTGTGGTTGGCTTCCCTGGCGAGACCGAAGAAGATTTTCAGTGCTTGCTTGATTGGCTGGTTGAAGCACGTCTTGATCGCGTGGGCGCATTCACTTATTCAGAAGTAGAAGGCGCAGTGGCCAACGACTTGCCTGACCATGTCCCTGAAGACATCAAGCAGTCTCGTTATGAGCGTTTAATGGCGCTACAGCAAGATATTTCAGCGCAAAAGCTACAGGAAAAAGTAGGCAAGACCTTAACGGTATTAGTCGATGAAATTGATAGCGATGAAAATATTGCTATTTGCCGTAGCTATGCTGATGCACCTGAAATTGATGGTCATGTCTATGTTGATGACATCAACACTCAAGTTAAAGTAGGGCAGTTCTTAACAGTGACTATCGATGATGCTAGCGAATATGATCTGTTCGCCAGTTATCAAGGCTAGATATCCAATAAGATATGCGAGTGAAAATTGCCCAATGGCGGGCAGTTTTTGCTACAATTAGCGCAATTTAGCCTTTTTAATACGCTTAGCTGTAAGTGTAGCGTTGTGGGCAAACTCGATTTGTATTTTACCGATAATTTTCTTTATAATTTCATGATAACAAGGTGACCTCATGTCTGACAAAAACCCGCGTTACGCTCGTATCTTGCTGAAACTCTCCGGTGAAGCCTTAGCTGGTAGTAAAGACATGGGTATTGATACCGAAGTGCTTGATAAAATGAGCTTGTCTATTGCTCACTTGCGTGGACTTGGTGTCCAAGTTGGTATCGTAGTTGGCGGTGGTAACTTATATCGCGGTGCACAGTTACAAAAAGAAGGTCTCGTTGGCCGTGTCACTGGTGATCAGATGGGCATGCTAGCGACCGTTATGAACGGACTGGCAATGCGTGATGCGCTTGAGCGCCGCAATATCAAAACGCGTTTGATGTCAGCGTTACCGATTGGTGAAGTCACCGAAAGCTATAGCAGTCGTAATGCCATTCGTTACCTTAAAAATGGCGAAGTTTGTATCTTTGTGGCAGGTACGGGTAACCCATTCTTCACCACTGACACCGCTGCTTGTTTGCGCGGTATCGAAATCGAAGCTGGTTTAATTTTAAAAGCGACTAAGGTCGATGGCGTCTATGACAAAGATCCAAGTCTACACGACGATGCAGTCAAATATGACGGTCTGACTTTTGACGAAGTGCTAGAGCAAAAACTAGGCGTCATGGATTTAACCGCTATCGCATTATGCCGTGAGCATAACGTACCGCTACAAGTGTTTGATATGACAAAACCTAATGCATTATTGAATGTCATCATGGGTGAAAATGAAGGCACACGAGTTTTCCATTAATTGATGCGGTATTAGTAAATAATATCAGTAAACAGCTAACGATTAGCAACGAATATTTAATATCCCAATAGCAAATAAAAGATTTGTCGGTAACGACAAATAAGGATACACAATGATTAAAGAGATTAAGCAAGACGGCGAAGCACGCATGCAAAAAACATTGGAAGCGCTTGAAAGCACTTTCAGTAAAGTTCGTACTGGCCGTGCGCATCCAGGTATGTTGTCAGGTGTGATGGTCAGCTACTACGGTTCTGATACACCATTGAACCAAGTGGCAAGCGTAAACGTTGAGGACTCGCGTACCTTACTGGTTCAACCGTTTGACCGTACGATGGTACAAGCAGTAGACAAGGCCATTCGTGAAGCAGATTTGGGTCTAAACCCAATGTCTGCTGATGTGATTCGTGTGCCGATGCCAGCATTAACAGAAGATACTCGTCGCGATATGCAAAAGCTTGCACGTGGTGAAGCTGAGAGCAGCCGAGTGTCTATCCGTAATATTCGCCGTGACATGATGAATGATATCAAAGACTTGGCAAAAGAAAAAGAAATCTCAGAAGATGATGAGCGCCGCGCGAGTGATGACATTCAAAAAATCACTGACAAATATATCGAAACGATCGATGCTCGCTTGAGTAAAAAAGAAAGCGATTTGATGGAAGTTTAAGACTAATATACTTGTCATTTATAGCAAGAATCAGTTCGGTAGACTATCTGTAATTGAGCAGCCAATACTTTGTAGCTATTGGCTGTTTATTATTGTGTAGACTGATATAGTTAATCCTCTATAAAAGAGTCGCAGCGTTAACCTCGATTGAAGTATCGCATATACATCTGAACTCGGGTGCCTGGTCTCTCTTTTAAACTGAATCAACTATATGCAGCCATATCTAGAACATGCCAAAGATATGATTGATTAGACTTTGTTCATCGCATTCTGAGCATTAAAAATTCACAATATAATTATGATAAGTTAGTGAATTATATAAATGGCACTTTTTATTCGCCGTTGCACACGTTATTATTATTTTACCTTAACAATAAGCAAGTCCGCCTATGTCCACTTCAGCCGTTTTGGCGTCCGCTATTCTTCCTCGTCATATTGCCATTATTATGGATGGTAACAATCGCTACGGTAAGGCCAATAATTTAGGCCAAGGCCAAGGTCATGTAGCGGGTAAAAATGCGCTAGATCCCCTCGTTGACTACTGTGTCAATACAGGCATTAAGGTGCTGACAGTCTTTGCATTTTCTAGCGAAAATTGGCAGAGACCGCCTAGTGAGGTAGCATTATTGATGCAGCTACTCACGTCGACGATTCACGAGCAAATGCCGCGCATGAATGAGTATCGCATTCGCTTGCGTTTTATTGGTGATCGCAGTCAACTCAGTGATTCCTTGCAAACACTAATGGCTGATGCAGAAGAAAAGACAGCAGAGTTTGAGGCGATGACGCTGGTGATTGCGATTAGCTACGGTGGACAGTGGGATATTGCAAATGCAGCAAAGCATCTGGCTCAGCAAGTGCAAGCTGGTAAGTTAAAAGCTGAAGATATCAACAAAGAGCTACTAGGTAATTATGTACAACTTGCCGACACGCCAGCAGTGGATATGCTAGTGCGTACGGGCGGCGAGTATCGTATTTCTAATTTCTTATTGTGGCAATCTGCCTATGCTGAGCTGTTTTTCACTCCGACACTATGGCCGGATTTTACGGCAGAAGAGCTGGCAATGATGGTCGCAGAGTTTGCTAAACGTCAACGCCGCTTTGGCAAAACCAGCGAGCAGATAGTAACAGAGCAGCAAGATCAATGAGCAGCTAGTGGATAGGTAAGTTCAGTCGGTTCAGTTCAGTTAGTATTGTATAACTGGTCAATCCTGCTGGTTTATGCAATGATAAACCGTTGGATTAGTACTATCACTAGGCCATCGTTAGTTAGCTGCTATAATGCATTTTTTGACCATCTGTTCTTTATTATTATAAGGCTCGATAAGTATGTGGCAACGAATTAAAACGGCAATTATTCTCGTTATTATCGTTGGTATTGCAATGTTTGCGAGCCAAACGCCTATTTTATTTGCACCACTATTGGTCATTGGGGTCATCATTGCCGCTCATGAGTGGGCCAAATTGATGCCTAAGTGGCGCCAACCTGCTGTATTTGTTCTATTGATTTTAGCGCTCACTATATTCTCACTGATGTTTAAAGTGACTTGGTTGTTTTGGTGGGTGGCGTCACTCGTTATATGGCTGATGGCGCTGTCTTGGGTTCGAGTCTTCCCAACACAAACAAGATGGTACGGCAACCAATTGGCAATGATGGGCGCGGTTATTTTGACGGCATCTATTACGGCGATGTTCTATCTCTGGCAGCTATCCGCATGGTGGCTGCTGTATGTGTTTTTATTAGTATGGTGTGCAGATAGTGGCGCATATTTCGTTGGACGCAAGCTTGGTCGCCGAAAAATGGCACCCAATGTCTCACCCAATAAGAGCATGGAAGGGTTGGCTGGTGGCCTCGTCACAGGGCTGTTAGTTGTGATAGCTATCAGCGTCTTCAAATTACAGCTGACCGGTATACCGTTAATCGCATTTGTAGCGTTATCGGCCATCACTATTCTTGTTTCTGTACTTGGAGATTTGTTTGAGTCGATGCTCAAACGCCGTGCGGATGTCAAAGATTCAGGCACTATCTTGCCAGGTCACGGTGGTATCCTTGACCGTATCGATTCACTATTGTCTGCAACACCGATATTTGCCCTTGGTTTTTGGGCGTTACAGCAGTTTGGTTTGATAGTGGTATAAGGTTATATAGCAGCATTTTTCTATTTGAACCTGTTCTGTAGCTAGTCCACAATAATATTGGTATAAGTGAGCTGAGTGTGAGCGATACATTAGTATGATAAGCATGACAATTTTATAGTTAACAGACAATATTCTATTTTATTATTTTTAAGTATCATGGGCATTGATGGTTATGACGCAACGCATCGCCGTACTAGGCGCGACAGGCTCGATTGGCGATAGCACCTTAGCAATATTGGCGGCGCAACCGCACACTTATGAAGTCTATGCGTTATCAGGCTATCATCGCTTAGACAAGCTATTTGCGCTTTGCCAGCAGTTTTTGCCGAAACGCGTCAGTGTGCCGACGTCAGCCGTAGATGATTTTGCTAACAGGCTTAAAGCAGCAGGGATTGATAGTGATGTCGTAGGGGGCGAGGCAGGATTGGTAGATATTGCCACTGACTCACAGACTGATACGGTGGTAGCGGCGATTGTAGGGGCGGCAGGGTTGCCATCCACGTTGGCAGCAGCACGTGCAGGCAAACGTATCTTGTTGGCCAACAAAGAAGCCTTAGTCATGGCAGGTAAAGTCATGATCGATGCGGTGAAGACGCACAAAGCTACTTTGCTGCCACTCGACTCTGAACACAATGCCATTTTCCAATGCTTGCCACTCGCTATTCAGCAAGATAATACGCAAATCCATCAGCCAAATCATGGTGTCCGCAAACTATGGTTGACAGCCTCTGGTGGGCCATTTTTGCAGCAATCGTTCGAGCAAATGCAGCAAGCAAGCGTCGCAGAAGCGGTCAAACACCCTAATTGGTCAATGGGTCAAAAAATATCTGTCGATTCGGCCACGATGATGAATAAGGGACTTGAGCTGATAGAAGCCTGTCACTTATTTGATTTGCCTGAAGATAAGATAAATGTGGTTATTCATCCACAAAGTATCATTCACTCAATGGTAGAGTATAGCGATGGCAGCTTTTTAGCACAGTTGGGTAGTCCAGACATGAAAACGCCCATTGCGCACGCGCTGAGCTACCCTGATCGGATGGATAGTGGCTCGCAGCCGTTAGACTTATTTGCGCTTAGTGGTTTGGAGTTTATTGAGCCTGACTTGCAAAAATTTGCCTGCCTGCGTTTGGCTCGCCAAGCAATGCAAGCCGGAACACAAGCCACGATTGTGCTTAATGCGTCAAACGAAATTGCAGTAGCAGCGTTCCTAGATGGGAAGATTCGTTTGACGGACATTGCTAATATTAACGAACAAGCCTTAAATGACATACAGCTGCCACCATTGAACGAAACTGCTGACATAGAAGATATCTTGGCGATCGATAAGATTGCACGCCATCTGACCGATAAGTTGGTAGCAAAGCTGACATAATCGTAGCAAGCGTCTCTTAGCTGATATATGACATTGATAAACGATATTAGCGAAGATGTTAATAAAAATGCTGAGTGACAATACTGAGAGAAAATCATGACGTTTTTACTAACACTTCTTGCCGCCATATTTGTCTTAGGTCCGCTTATTGCCTTACACGAGTGGGGGCATTATATTGTGGCGCGGCTTTGCGGTGTCAAAGTACTAACGTACTCTATCGGTTTTGGTCCTAAAGTTTTTGGTTGGACCAGCAAAAAGAGCGGTATCGATTATCGTATCTCAGCGTTGCCACTTGGTGGCTATGTAAAAATGCTGGATGAGCGTGAAGGTAATGTCGCAAAAGATGAGCAGCACCTTGCGTTTAATCGACAGCATCCGCTCAAGAAAATTGCTATCGTTGCAGCTGGCCCTATCATGAATTTTGTTATCGCTATCGCGCTATTTTGGGTACTGTTTATGACCCCATCTGAGCAGTTGGCGACTAAGATTGGACAGGTACTACCAGATACGCCTGCTGCGATGGCACAGCTGCCAGTCGGTGACAAAATCGTTGCGATTGATGGACATGATGTGCAGACATGGGAAGGTATTAACTATCGCCTTGCAGGACGTATGGGTGAGACAGATAATGTTAGCATTACCTTGCAGTCAAACGCCCAAACCAATCAGTCGACTAAAGCCTATCAAGCACCCGTCACACAGTTTATGCAAGGTGAGGCTCAAGGCAAAGACGCATTGACCAGCTTTGGTATGTTGCCGTGGCAGCCGCAGATTGCGCCGATTGTAGGCGGTTTGGCTCCCGAAGGTGCCGCTAGCCGCCAAGGTCTGAAGGTTGGCGACCGTATTACTGCTATTGATGATACAGCAATCGAAGATTGGATTACTGCTACACGTATCATTCGTGATAATCCTGAGACGCTATTGAACTTTACGGTGTTGCGTGATGATAAGTCTGTACAGTTGCAAATTATGCCCCAAGGCAAAAAAGACAACTTGGGTAATGATTACGGACAGATTGGTGCGATGGTGGATCGGACTGAGATTGTGATTCCTGATGATTACAAGACTACCGTGGTCTACGGTCCTAGTGAGTCGTTAGTTAAGTCGTTTGAAAAGACTGAGCAGCTCGCGGTAATGACCGTAAGCTCGATGGGAAAAATGTTGTCAGGTATGATTGGCTTAGACAATTTATCAGGGCCAATTACCATTGCCAAAGTCGCCAAGCAAAGCTTTGATATCAGTTGGCAGATGGTATTGTCGACAGCGGCGCTTATTAGCCTGAGTCTTGCCGTCTTAAACCTTTTGCCGATTCCAGTATTAGACGGTGGTCATATTGTCTATCATTTTATCGAGCTGATTCGCGGTAAGCCACTGTCTGAAGGTGTGCAAATGGTCGGTCTAAATATCGGTTTACTCTTGCTGGCAGGTTTCATGGTGTTAGCAATTGGTAATGACATCAGCCGGCTATTTTGATCGGCTGATAAGCAATATGGCTGATAAAGCACGATATACTAATGGTTTTACGCCTATTATAGGCTGATTATTGTTATGATAGGCATGCTACTCTGTGTCTTAGCCTCTGTACTAATCGTAATTTTTAGTTTATTTTGTGATGCAATTTATATAAAGTGTTCTGAGTTACCCTTGCATGGGTTTATAACCTTGCGTGAATGGGTTAGACAATACGTGCCTTTTAACTTAACTTAAGCAATTTTTTTATTGACGGATAGTGTTTATGCGTACGCCTTTAATTATGAGCGCGGCTGGGTTGCCGTTAGTTGTAGCGATGATGAGTATGCCAGTACAGGCTGCAGAATTTGTAGTAACTGACATCGGTTTTAATGGCTTACAACGCCTAACCCCTGATAGCCTCTATCCGGTCTTACCTGTTACGGTAGGCGATACGGTGAATGATAGTAGCTTAGCTGCCAGTATTAAGGCGCTATATGCAACTGAGAACTTTGCTGATATTCAAAGCCGTGTCGAAGGTGGCAAGCTAAGGTTTGACGTCATTGAGCGTCCAACGATCGCTGAAGTTACCTTTGAAGGTAACAAGCTTATTCCAAAAGAAGGGCTTGAGCAGGGATTGAAGAATGCTGGACTGTCTGCTGGTGACGTGCTCAAGCAGTCTACTTTGCAAGGCGTGGCCAATGAGCTACAACAGCAATATATTAGCCAAGGTTACTACAATAGCAATATCGAAGTAGATCAAACAGTCCTTGATGGTAACCGTGTGAAACTTGACGTGCGCTTCGTAGAAGGCAAGCCTGCTAAAGTTGTCGATATCAACATTATTGGTAACAAACACTTTAGTGATGAAGAGATCAAAGACGTTTTCGCGGTAAAAGAATCTTCATGGACGCGTCTGTTATCTAAGTCTGATCGTTACGCTCAAGAAAAACTGGCCGCCAGTTTAGAGAGTTTAAAGGCGCTATATCAGAACGATGGTTATGTGCGTTTTTCAGTCGATAATGCCGTACTAAACATCAGTGAAGACAAGAGCAGCGTGTTTATCGAAGTTAGCCTAAGCGAAGGCGAGCAATACCAGTTTGGCGAAGTGAACTTTTTAGGTAAACCTACCTTTGAAAATAGTGAGCTAAAAGAGCTGGTTAGCTTTGCATCTAATGAGAAATACTCGCAAGCAAAACTAGACGAAACCACTGCTTCTCTTAAAAGACGTTATGGTAATGAAGGCTATTATCTAGCACAAATCAGACCAGTACCACGTATCAATGACGATACGAAAATGGTCGATGTCGATTACTATATCGACCCTGCACGTCCTATCTACGTTCGCCGTATAAACTTTACAGGTAATATCAAAACGCAAGACGAAGTATTACGTCGTGAAATGCGTCAGTTGGAAGGTACGCTGTCTTCTAATGACAAAATTCAGCTGTCACGCACGCGTTTGATGCGTACTGGCTTCTTTAAAAATGTCACTGTCGACGTAAAACCAGTTCCTAATCAGCCAGACCAAGTTGATGTAAACTATGTGGTTGAAGAGCAGCCTTCTGGTAGCTCAACGATTGCAGCTGGTTACTCACAGAGCGGCGGTGTAACCTTTCAGTTGGATCTGACTCAAAATAACTTTATGGGAACAGGTAACCGTGTTAAAGCTGCGCTTTCACGTTCAGAGACTCGTGACTCATACAGTTTAGGTTATACTGATCCATATTTCACAGAAAATGGTGTCTCACAAGGTATCAGTGGTTATTATCGTGAAACTAAATATGATGATAGAAACGTTAGCAACTATGTGACTGATGCATATGGTGCGACACTGAACTATAGTTATCCTGTAGATGAAACGAAACGAATTAGTGCCGGTCTAAATGTTGATAAAACGTCTGTTCGTGGTGGTCGCTTCCTTGGCATATCAAATGTTCAAGAAATAATTGATGATGGTGGGACAGTTGAAGACTTTACTGGAGATTTTGAAGGTCGTACAGGTTTTAAAAACGACTATCAGACTTATAATTTGTTATTTGGTTGGGACTACAGCACTTTAGATCGCCCAGTTTTTCCGACTAAAGGTATGAGCCATACAGTTGACGCGACTATTGGACTTGGTGATAATAATTACCAAAAACTTGTGTATCGCGGTAATATATACTATCCGCTTTATAAAGACTGGATAGCACGTGGTTATACCAAACTTGGATATGGTAACGACTTACCATTTTATGAAAACTTCTATGCTGGTGGTTATGGCTCAGTACGTGGCTATGAATCTTCTACACTAGGACCTAAGTCAGAAAGTTACTATAATGCTATTAATGGTAATACTGAGAATTTGGACGAGGAAGTCGGCGGTAATGCACTAGCAACGGTTGGCGCTGAACTGATCTTACCGATGCCTTTCAAGGGCGATTGGGCAGACCAAGTACGTCCAGTTTTATTTGCTGAAGGTGGTCAGGTTTTTGATACTTCTGATAAAGAGGATCGTACTTTTATCAATCCTAGTAATGGAAATGATACAGGCGTGCCCCTACTGACTCAAGATAATGCCTTCCGGTACAGTGCGGGTGCGGGGGTCACTTGGTATACTCCGATTGGTCCAATTTCACTCAGTTACGCGATACCATTTGGTGACAAAGAAGGTGATGAGACTGAAAAAGTCCAGTTCCAGATTGGTAATACATTCTAAATTAGTGACATTATTCTCATCTATTTGAGCAGTTTCGAAGATTGTTCCAAATAGACGGAAATATCATTAGAACTTAGTAGGTCGTCAAAACGCATTGTCATTTTGGCGACCGTTTCATTTATAACCATATTTTATTAATAATCATTATGATAACGATTGAGCAACTCATCACTCAAATTGAGCAGCGTCAGCCCATTATTAATAAGGCTGAGATTGATACTGAGCAATTGTGTCAACCATTCAGTAGCGTCGGTAGTTTGACGACGGCCAGTCAGCAGCAGTTAAGCTTTTTGGCAGATCCTCACTATATCTCTAGCTTGGCTAGCAGTGACGCAGGCGCGGTGTTGGTGACGGAAGCATATCGTGACCAAGTGCCTACCTCAGCGATAGCGCTAGTCGTCTCAAATCCATATTTGGCTTATGCCAGTGCCAGTCAGCTGTTTGCACGTCATTCTTTATCTAACGGGATTCATCCTAGTGCTGTGATTGCAGACAGTGCTGTTATTGGCGAGCAAGTCAATATCGGCCCTTTTTGCGTGATTGGTGACAATGTACAAATAGGGTCGCGTAGCTCACTTGATGCTCATGTCGTGGTTGAGGCCAATACCAGTATTGGCACCGATTGTGTGATTAAGTCGCAAGTCGTTGTCGGGCCTGATTGTGTTATTGGCAATCACGTTAGATTGCATGCAGGGGTCAGTATCGGATCTGAAGGGTTCGGGTTTGCGCCTACTAAAGATCCTAGTAACACAGGTTGGGAGCGCATTGCCCAGTTAGGCCGTGTCATTATTGGTGATCATGTACGAGTTGGTAGCCAGACGTGTATCGATCGTGGCGCTATCGATGATACCGTTATTGGTAATCACGTTATTATTGATAATTTGGTACAAGTTGCTCATAACGTCCGTATCGGTGATGGTACTGCTATCGCTGCTCAAACGGCCATTGCGGGTAGTACTACGATAGGTAAGCGCTGTATAATAGGCGGCGCTGTCGGTATCACAGGGCATATCGAGATTACAGACGATGTTATTTTGTCTGGCATGACCATGGTAACCAAATCCATTAAAACTGCTGGTTCATATTCATCTGGTACTGCTGCAATGCCGACTGCTAATTGGCGACGTGCTGCTGTACGTTTTCGTCAGCTAGGCAATAACTAATGCAAACACAAACAAATAATAGATATTCAAAACACAGCAAGGAAGCGTCATTATGAGCAATAACAATATAGATATCCCAACTGATGAAGACGTTAAAAGCTTGGCTGAGCAAGGTCTTACGCTACCATTGACGTATCATACGATTAAGCATTATTTACCGCATCGTTATCCTTTTATGCTGGTAGATCGTATTGTAGCTTGTACGCCAGGTGAGTGTATTACTGGTATCAAAAACGTGACTATTAATGAAGAGTTTTTTAACGGTCATTTTCCTGATGAGCCGATTATGCCAGGTGTATTGATGGTAGAGTCAATGGCGCAGGTGTCAGGGGTTCTCGGTTTTATCAGTGCAGGACTGACAGCAGAAGACGGTTACCTTTACCTGTTTGCAGGTGTGGATAAAGTCCGTTTTAAACGTCGTGTGATTCCTGGTGATCAGCTTATTATTCGTGCAAAAACTGTGATGCAAAGACATGGTATCTATAAATTTGATTGTACTGTTCATGTCGAAGATGAACTGGCTGCTAGTGCGCAAATTATGATTGCACGTCAAGAGCAGCAAAAACCTGCTAATACGAAGGGTGCTTAAGTTTTTAAGAAGCCATGCTGTACGAAGAGCGATATTAATTCGCTCAGTATAATTTGCAATAAACAGCTATATGCAAACTCAACAACGCAACTGGTATTAGCTTCGTTAGTAACACTGAAATAGCGATACTTTTTTTATTATTTACTCGCATCAAATGATACAAGGGCCCATCTTATGAGTCAGATTCATCCTACAGCACTCATCTCACCGTCCGCGCAGATTGACGAGACTGCTATCATCGGGCCCTATTGTATCGTTGGTGATGAAGTATCAATTGGTGCGCATACGGTTTTGCATAGACATGTCGTAGTGACTAAGCTAACTCGTATTGGCCAACACAATGAGTTTTATCAATTTTCTAGTATTGGTGAAGATCCTCAAGATTTGAAATATGCAGGTGAGCGTACTTGGCTTGAAATCGGCGATCATAATACGATTCGTGAAGCCTGTAGCTTACATCGCGGTACAGCGCAAGATGGCGAGCTGACTAAAATCGGCAGTCATAATCTACTGATGGTAAACACCCATGTCGCACACGATTGTGTCATTGGCGATCATAACGTACTGGCTAACAATGTTGGTGTGGCAGGGCATGTGACTATCGGCGACCATACCATCATCGGTGGCAACTCAGGCATACATCAGTTTTGTACAGTAGATGACTATAGCTTGATTGGCGGAGCCAGCCTCATTCTAAAAGATGTGGCTGCATTTACGATGGTATCTGGCAATCCAGCAAAGGCTCATGGACTCAATATCGAAGGTATGCGCCGTAAAGGTTGGTCAAAAGAAACCATTAATGTATTACGTCAAGCGTATCGTACGATTTTCAGATCAGGTTTGACTACTGCACAAGCGTTGGAAGTCTTACATAATGAGCTGTTGGCTAAAGAGCCAAAAATTCAGCTACTTATTGATTCATTACAAAATAGCAGCCGCGGTGTTGTCCGCTAAAAAAATACAACTCGATTAATGATGAGTTTGATACTTTTAATCAGCTAAATTCTTATGGAATGAAGGCGAATTAGATGAAAGCCATAACTATTTGTTATGGCTTTTTATATTTATGAGCACTTGACTTTTTTGGTCGCTTAGCAGAAACTGAGCGTTTACGATATTGTAATCAATTCTTTCTTAATGTTGCTGGGCGCTTCACATCGAAGCGTTTACTAAATAGTTCAACGGTAAGGCCGACTATTTATGTTGATCAAGGAAGATTATCAGTAACGTTAATTGAAGCACGAGGACGGAAAAAATGGCTATCAATAAACAAGAACATGCCCAATGGAGCTCAAGCTTTGGCTTCGTATTGGCAGCAGTAGGCTCAGCAGTGGGTTTAGGAAACATATGGAAATTTCCATACATGGTTGGCGAAAGCGGTGGTTCAGCTTTCGTTATTGCTTATTTGTTCTGTATCGCGCTGGTCGGTTTTCCGATATTAGTTGCTGAATGGTTAATTGGTCGACGTGGTCAAAAAAACCCAGTTAATACTTTTTCAGACGTGGCAGCGACTGAAGGTAAGTCGCGTAGTTGGGGTATCGTTGGTGCTACTGGTATTTTAGGTGGCTTTTTAATTCTATCGTTCTATAGTGTGATCGGTGGTTGGGCGCTTAACTATATCACTAAAGTTGCAACAGGTAGCTTTGCTGGTCAAGACAGTGATTCTGTTGCTGCAACCTTTGATGCTATGCTTGCATCAGCTGGTACATTGACGATTTGGCATACGGTATTTATGATTTTAACCGCTGTCATCGTTGGTATTGGTGTGACAAGTGGTATCGAAAAAACAGCTAAGATTTTAATGCCATTATTGGGTGTAATTCTGTTCGTTATCGTTGGTTATAACGTGATGAACGGTGGATTTGGTGAAGCAGTTGCTTACTTATTTACCCCAGATCTTAGCAAACTAACGGCTGATGTTATGCTTGCAGCATTAGGTCATGCATTCTTCACTCTATCAATTGGTATGGGTATCATGGTTGCTTATGGTTCGTATTTGGGCCGTGAAGTGAACTTGCTAAAAACAGCACGTACCGTTGTTATTTTGGATACGGTTATTGCGTTGGCTGCTGGTCTTGCCATCTTCCCAATTATCTTTAGCAATGGTTTAGATCCGGCATCAGGTCCTGGTCTTATCTTTGTAAGCTTACCAATTGCTTTTGGTAGCATGGGTGCAGGTACTATCATTGGTGCATTGTTCTTCTTGCTTATTACCTTTGCCGCTATCACTTCATCTATCTCGTTACTTGAGCCAACCGTTGAGTTGTTAGAAGAGCGCACGTCGATGAGTCGTACTGTATCGACTATCGTGGCAAGTACAGTAATCTGGTTGTTAGGTATTGCAGCATTGCTATCGTTCAATCTATGGTCTGACTTTACTATCATGGGTAACGGTATCTTTGATGCATTAGATAAGCTTACTAGTAAGTTCCTACTGCCTCTAACAGGTCTGGCTGCAATCGTATTTGTTGGTTGGAAAATGGATCAACGTGACATTCAGCAAGAGCTTGGTTTATCTAATGGTACATGGCAGCTGTGGCAAATTGTTGCAAAATTCATCGCACCAATCGCTGTTATTGTAGTATTTGTGACGTCATTGATGGGATAGTAGTCAAAACAGACTCTATTTAAATCATTAGTGATAAAAGCAGCACAGAAAAAGGGCTTAAGATTATTCTTAAGCCCTTTTTTATTTCAACAGATATCGTTATACGTTCGTGAATATTAAACAGGATTAACGCAAGTTTAACTCAGGAACCGTTTGACCGCGTTTGGCATAAAACTCGTTTACAAACTCATCAAATTTATCTTGTTCGATAGCATCTCTGATACCTTGCATCAAACGTTGGTAATAGCGTAAATTATGAATAGTCGCTAACTGAGCACCTAGCATCTCTTTACACTTATTAAGATGGTACAGATAAGCACGGCTAAAGTTTTGGCAAGTATAGCAGTCACATTCAGGATCTAATGGGCCTTCATCATTGCGATATTGGCTATTACGGATACGTACCACACCAGCATTGTCTGCATCGCCCGTCACAAAGTAATGGCCGTTACGCGCGTTACGCGTTGGCATCACACAGTCGAACATATCTACACCGCGGCGTACGCCTTCAACTAAATCCTCGGGCTTACCAACACCCATAAGATAGCGCGGCTTATCTGCTGGCATATCATCAGGCAGATAGTCTAGGACGTCTATCATCTCTTCTTTAGGTTCGCCAACTGATAGACCGCCAATAGCATAACCATCGAAGCCAATCTCTAACAGGCCTTCGAGTGATTGCTGACGCAAATCAGGATACATGCTGCCTTGTACGATACCGAATAATGCGTTGGTACTGCCCAGTCTGTTGTGCTCATCGATACAGCGCTGTCCCCAACGTAGCGATAGCTCTAACGACTTTTTCGCTTCATCATGAGTGGCTGGATACGGCGTACATTCATCGAACTGCATGACGATGTCTGAGTTCAAGCTGTACTGAATCTGCATAGATTTTTCTGGTGAGAGAAATACCTTAGCGCCATCGATAGGAGATTTAAAATTGACGCCTTCTTCGGTAATTTTACGCATCGCACCAAGGCTAAATACTTGGAAACCGCCCGAATCGGTCAAGATAGGCTTGTTCCAATGCATAAACTTATGCAGGCCACCAAATTTATCAATAACTTCGGTACCCGGACGTAACCATAGATGAAAGGTATTGCCTAGAATAATATCAGCACCAATGGCTTCAATATCACGTGGCAGCATGCCTTTGACCGTACCATAAGTACCAACAGGCATAAAAGCAGGCGTTTGCACGTCGCCATGATTGAGATGAACCGTACCACGGCGTGCACGCGTTGCACCGCTGGCCGTTTTATGTAAGACAAATTGCATATGATAACCGCTATTTAAGCTATGAAAATGGCGCTAATTATAGCATTGTTAGCGGTTGTTTGGACATATAGTCAGAGAATCACTGAACTACTACGGCGTTACTCTCCCTAAATATACTACTTGTAAAATTTTTAGTTAGCTGCCTTGTACCCGTTTTAGCGTTTTTTAACTATAGATACTAGATGTCATCGATATATGCTCAATATACACTTTGGTCAATACCACTTTACCATAACTAAAAAACACAGATAGCACGCCAAAAGACACAGACAATGCTAAAGGTCTGTTGATACAGTAGAAGTTATACAGGTGAGGTAATAATCATTGCCACATCATGCTTTTAGATGCTGGAGACATAATATGAAAAAGACAGCTTATTTATTATTGAGTGGTTCATTATTGATATCAGGAGGGGCTATGGCTACCGAAGAGCCGAAATACACAGTATTGACGCAAGTAGATGACTTTGAGCTGCGTCGCTATGATGAGCAGCTATTGGCGCAAACGTGGGTGAGTGGTGATCAAGACTCAGCAAGTCGTGAAGGATTTAAGGTTTTAGCGGACTATATTTTTGGTAATAACACAGCACCAAGTGGAGACAGTAGTAAAATCAGTATGACGGCACCTGTCACGATGCAAGCTGATATTAAAGAAAGTGATAATAAGTCACAGAAAATTGCCATGACAGCACCAGTCAGTATGCAACAAGACGATGGTAAGTGGCGCGTGCAATTTACGATGCCTAGTAAATATACGCTGCAAACACTGCCTAAGCCGAACAATCCAAACGTTGAGATTATAGAAGTACCCTCACAAACTTACGGTGTGATTAAGTTCTCTTGGCTCGCAGGAGAAGATAAAGTAGCGGAAAAAACCGAAGCGCTGCAAACATGGATGCAAGGCCAGAATTTGACACCTACAGGCGAGCCTGAATTGGCCCGTTATAATCCGCCTTGGACGCTACCATTTTTACGTCGTAATGAGGTGATGATTGCGTATCAATCTAAATAGTAATCGATCCATAAAAAAAGACAGCAATCGCTGTCTTTTTTGTGCTTAATTTAAGGTATCTGAGTTAGACGTTTTGCTCACGGATGATATTAAGCATACGACGTAATGGTTCTGCTGCGCCCCACAACAACTGATCGCCAACGGTAAATGCGCCTAGATACTCAGGGCCCATATTCAACTTACGCAAGCGACCTAGCGCAACAGTTAAGGTGCCAGTCACTGCCACTGGAGTTAGGCGATTCATGGTAGCTTCTTTATCATCTTCGACCAAGTCCAACCACTCGTTGCCACTGTTTCTGAGTGCAGCTTCGATTTCTTCTAGCGGAATGTCTTTTTTCAGTTTGATCGTTAGGCCTTGCGCATGACAACGCATAGCACCGACGCGTACACACATACCATCGATAGGAATCGTACTAGCTTCATCGTTACCCAAGATCTTATTGGTCTCGACGCCGCCTTTCCATTCCTCTTTCGACTGTTTGTTTTCTAGCTGCGCATCAATATAAGGAATCAAGCTACCAGCCAATGGTACACCGAAGTATTGTGTAGGAAAGTCTGCTGAGCGCTGAGTCTGAGCGATTTTTTTATCAATCTCAAGAATAGCACTAGCAGGGTCAGCCAATTCGTCTTGGACGGCATCATGTAATACGCCCATGCCATTGATGAGCTCACGCATGTTGTTTGCGCCAGAGCCACTAGCGGCCTGATATGTCATCGCGCTGACCCATTCGACCCAGCCTTTATTAAACAGCTCACCGATAGCCATCAGCATCAATGATACGGTACAGTTACCACCGATAAAGTCTTTTTTGCCGTTGGCTAGGGCACTATCAATGACATTACGGTTGACTGGATCAAGAATGATGATGCTGTCATCTTTCATTCGTAAAGTACTTGCTGCATCAACCCAATAGCCGTTCCAACCGCTATCACGCAATGGTTGATGGACTTTTGACGTATAGTCACCACCTTGGCAAGTAATAACGACATCACAAGCAGCAAGTGCTTCAATATCATGAGCATCTTTTAGTTGGCCGGTTTCAATACCATCGAATTGTGGTGCATCGCCACCAGCATTACTGGTAGAAAAAAACACGGGTGTAATACCGTTGAAGTCATTTTCTTCCTGCATACGTTGTATCAATACTGACCCTACCATACCGCGCCAGCCTACCAAACCTACTGTTAAATCACTCATGAAGTTCAATCCTATTTACAATTATTTGTTGCATCGTCAACCGATAACAATGCCGTGAATGGCGCGAAAAAGCAAGGCGTTTTGGCTATTATTTGGTCGTTTTCCATACACTATTAACTATGTCGGCTATAACTTTAAGTTATTACTATTAAAGAGATACTTGGCTATCTGACGACCTCAAAAATATGGTGTTTAATAAAGCACTCATTATATTGAATGAGCCAATATTGTAACGTTTTATGATAGTTGTCGCATAATTGAGACTCACCAGTAGGCGAGAATCTTCTGAAATGCTAAAGTAAGTCTCAAACACAATTACTCGACGTTAGTTATTTGATGTCAGGTGATTTACAACCACGATATTTCTTATCAAACGAAAGCTTAACCAATATACATCATCAGCTCTATCGACACTTTAATCAACGGTTAGTACCTACTTATGGATCTTTCACTATTATATTACGCCTTACAAGGTCTAGCAGGATTCATCGCCTTTGTCACAATCTGGGGCTGGTTGCCACTGGATGACTGGTGGGTGCGCGGTGTTGAGTTTCCACGCATTCAAATAATGGTGCTTGGTATTATCGCTTGGGTTGGCATGATAGTGTTTTTCTCAGAGTGGGAATTAGGGCAGTGGATATTGTTTGTTGTACTGAGCGGTACGTTAGCATTTCAGCTGAGAATGGTACTGCCATATACTAAGCTGTGGAAAAAAGAAGTTCAAAAGGCAAAAGACAAGCCAGAAGGGCAAGCGCATCAAATAAAAATCATGGTATCAAACGTATTGACGCCCAATGACGAAACGCAAAAGCTGGTCGATTTAGTTAAGCAAAAGCAGCCTGATATCTTAATTACATTAGAGAGTGACAAGAAATGGGAGCAAGCCTTACACCAAGTTGAGTCTGATTATCCATATACCGTAAAAGTGCCACTAGATAATTTATATGGTATGCACTTGTATTCTAAGCTTGAGCTTATCGATCCTGAAGTTAAGTATTTGATGATAGATGATATACCTTCTATCCATACTCAATTGCGTTTGCAAGGAGGCCGCGTCATTTGGTTATATTGCTTGCATCCTATGCCGCCTAGCCCAACTGAAGCTGATAAGTCCACCACGCGTGATGCTGAGCTGCTCATGGTTGGTAAACATATAAAAGAAAACGATCAAACGGCGATACTGGCAGGTGATCTCAATGATGTCGCATGGTCAAAAACCACACGACGTTTCCAACGTATCTCTGGCCTGTTAGACCCTCGTATTGGTCGACATTTTATTAATACCTTCCATGTTAAATATCCGTTTCTTCGTTGGGCTTTAGACCATATCTTTCATAGTGCCTGCTTTACAGTAGTTGATATTCAGCGTATGCCATCCGTAGGATCTGATCATTTTCCTGTGATGACTACCTTGCAATACGAGCCAGAAGAGGCAAGCAAGCAAGAAGGCAATGCGCCTACTGCACAAGCAGAAGATATCCAAGAGACTGACAACAAAATCGAAGAAGGCAAGAAAGAAGGCGAAAAAGTGTCAGAAGAGCACAGACAAGAGCAGCGCAGCTTTGGTTAATAAAATAGGCTGTTTATTAGCTGTAATACATAGAGATAATGTAAGCATATGCTTACGCAAAATAGAGTCTTTAGCTTCTATCGGCACCAAATCCATTGGCCTATAATACATCCATCAACACAAGGATACGCATGGATGTAGTGTTGAGACAGTATCAATAAAAGCACAGGTCAGCCCGCTGTCTTATATAATACTGTTAAATGACTTAGGATGAGTCAGCACGGAAGAGAGATAATAACAATAATACGAAGTATTGAAACCCTGAACCAATCGCCCTAGGTTCGGGGTTTTTCTTTATATGGATTTTAGTTTATCAAGATTTAAACTACTTAACTTTGGAATTTTCTCATCAAAGCTTCCAGTTAAATATCTAACTGCGCAAACAAAAGAAGGGTATATGCAATGGCATATACCCTTCTTTATTTAAATCGATTCAATATTCTAGCTAATTTAATACTATTAGCTTATTATAACATATTAGCCAAGTATCTGAATATAAGCGCCAGCACGTAGCTCTTGTAGCCAGTCTTCTTGAGCTTGCGGTGCTAGGCGTTGATACAATGCTTGACGTGCCATGTTGCGACGATATTGCTCGCTAATATCCTGCTCACGCTTACCGTCGACTTTTAGGATATGCCAACCAAATTTTGTCTTAAATGGTGCAGAGTAGTCACCAACCGCTGTATTTTTCATGGTAGCTTCAAATGGACCAACCATATCTTCTTCGCTAACCCAATCAAGATCACCGCCACGTCCCGCAGAACCTGGATCGTCTGAATATGTTGAGGCTAGGCTAGCAAAGTCAGCGCCGCCACGAAGTTGCTCGTATAGATCATTGATTTTTTGTTCAGCAAGCGCGTCAGTTTGTAGATCATCGACTTTGACTAAGATATGGCGAGTATGCCACTGTGGTATCAGCATCGTGTCACTGGCTTTTTTATCAGCAAGTTTGATGATATCAATACCTTCAGGAGTCAATAATGGCTCGCTTACGGTACCAACGTCTAATTTGGTAATTTTGCTAGACAGCTCTGTTGGTAAAGAAGCTGCCTTATGAAAGCCCATATCTCCACCTTGCAATGGAATCGGATAGCTACCTTGGCTAGCAGCAACGGCTTCAGCGACGTTGACATTTGGCTCAAGCAAACGCGTACGTAATGCCTGCGCCACTTTTAATGCTTCTTCACGTTGAGCGGCCGATAGGCGACTATAGTTATCTATATAAGGCACACGTACGTGAATGGTTTGATATTCGCTTTGATTCAGACGTTTGGCTTCAGGTGAGGCCAAAAATGCATCAATGTCTTGCTCGCTAATACGTACTCGGCGAGTAATTTGACGCTGCTGTAGCGCTTGGATAGAAGCCTCTTCGATCAGTTTGGCGCGTAGATTGGCATAACTACCAGGCTTTGCGGCATCTAGACGTTGTTGCAATACTGCAATGCTATTAAGGCCTTCAGCTTGAGCGATTTGACCAAGACGTTGATTGATCTCTGCTTCATCGGCAGACAGTCCCGCGCGTTTGACCATAGACAGTTGTAGTTCACGCAAAATAAGCGCGTTTAACACTTCAGACTGTAGTTGTGCTGAGTTTGCGATAGGCTCACCAGCAGCTTTGGCACGTGCTTGAGTTTGCTCAATAGCATCAACCAATTCGCTTTTTAAGATAGCATTTTCATTAACTAGGGCAATAATACCGTCTGTACTGTTGGCTGGCGTCAAGCGATTGACTGAGCTTTGCGTAGCAGAAGTAGAAGCTTGAGCCGCTGCAGGTTTGACAGTAGCAGCGTTGGCACTTAACGTAAGCGTAAGGCCTGCCATAGATAGCAATACTGCTCTGCTAGTCTGACGTAAAGAAAAAAATCTCATGATGCTCCTCATCAATGTCATTGCATCGGATGGTAGTTGATCAACTCTATCCGATACCCTTAATAATAAAATATTCGACAGCGTTTCCCATAATAGGGGTTCAAATAGTGTCTTATAGATATTTACGTAAATAACTCTAATCTAGCAAAAAACTGGTTAGTCTTTCCATGCCGTCTGTACAGGTTCAAAGCCCAAAATCTTATCAGCAAGCAATCGTGTCAAACGGCTACTACCGCTGCCAAGACCATTTAATCTAACTTCTGCCATAATAGCTTGTGTTGGCTCGTCTTTTACGTTTAGGTCATTGTAATAGCGGCGACCATAAACAGCAAAGCCGAAACAGCAATCTTCGTAATCAACACCGATGAGTGAATCAAGCATCTTGTTACGATTATAATCGTATTGACCTTGAGCCAATATGCGCCAGCTGTTATTGATAGGGAAAACAGCGGAGGCGGTAAACGCAGATAACGGCAACTGATCGGTATTGTCATCACGCTGACGCTTAACATAACCCACATTAAATAAGCTATTGTCTGACGGCTGATAGCGCAGTTCAGTCGTAATGTAGTTCAAATCATAATTACTGGTTAAGGCACCGCTAACATCAACCCAAAAATTATTATAGGGTTGAGTGCTGGTATCCCATACCATACCTGAAGACGACGAGGTAAATACGGGCTGATCGTCATCAAGTGTTACACGTCCATCATCTAGATAGAACTGTTCTGCAATGCTACCATCAAAACGTGTCACACCCGTTGCATCGATGTAACGATAATTGACACCAGGCGTAATAGAATGCAAATCCTGCAAACGATCATGACCTAAGAACCAACTGTCTGAAAATAGCTGTTCATAGTTAATAGAGGCAATACGCGTATTAAAGTTAGGAATGTCGTTTTGGTTCTTATACGGTGAATACGTATATTTTACGCGTGGGCTAAGTAAACGATAGCCGCCCATCGTATCGTCAAACGCACCAAATGGTGAGCCCGCTTGGTAAAAATTTAGACCAGCATCGATACTGGCTTGCGGGACAAATACAGATTGACTGCCATCTTCTTCACTAAGCTGATTATCTGCTAAGCTATCTTCATCATATGACGTATATAGATGCTGCAAGCTAAGCTTAGGTTTGATATAACCCCAAGAGGTTTCCATCGGATAGGCGGCGCTCAGTTTATTATAAATGCGTGCGCCACTTTTTTCGTTTTCAGAACCATCATCGATAGACTTTTTGAAGTATGCAGAATCATTAATACCAGTGATATCGAAGCGCTCAGCCCAAGGCAGGCGATAATTTAATTTGAGCTGTGGCAAACGTGAGTATGGCTTGTCTTTGTCTTCTAACGCCTCACCGCTATCAGTGAAAGCATCTAGAGTCTGGAAAGTTTCTATTTTTAATTCCCCATCGACATAATCATTGTAATAATTGACGCGGGCACGACGTGGCAAGTTTATCGTGCTGTCTGATAATCCCAACGTATCAAAATCATTAAGGTAGTCGGCATCTGATACATAGTTATATTCGGCGTCAGCGCTTAATCGTGGAATGCTTTTCGACGACCAAGTATGGTCATAAAACAAGCTGGTACGATCTTCGTCGTCATACTCTTTATCATTTGGTAAGTATGAACCGTTTAAAATACCTTCTCCATAGCTTTCAGTCAGATAACGGAACTCGCCTGATAGCATAGGGTTACGGTCAGTATAAATATGCGTGTTAAGAGTAGCATCATAGTTAGGCGCTAAGTTGAAATAATAAGGAATATCAACTTCAAGACCACTTTCACTACTGACGCTAGCACTTGGTAATAAAAACCCACTACTACGGCGACTGTCTATCGGGAAGTTAAAGTAGGGGAGATAAAATACGGGTATGTCAGCCACACGGAAAGTGGTGTTATACGCTTCGCCGCGCCCTGTATCGGTATTTAGATCGATACTTTTGGCTTCAAACTGCCATTTGCGGTTGGTAGGTGGACAGGTACTAAACATAACCTGATCCAGCTCGTATTCACTCTCATTCGGTTTGTTTAAGCGTTTGGCATAGCCGTGCGCTTGTAGACCGACACTGGCAAACGCCACATCATTGGCCGTTGATTGACCAGTCTCAGTATTGTAATTCAAGCTATCTGCAACGCCAATTAGGCCACCTTGTGCCGCTCTATCATTAAAGCTAGCTTGGCCGTTATTTGTAGCGGCATTGTTTGTAGCGGCATTGTTTGTAGAGCTATTGCTTGTACGCTGTCCAGTCGCATTATCTGTAAACATGACTTTGCCTTGAGCAGCCGCAACGCCATTGCTCAAGTCAATCATGACTTTTTCTGCTTCAATATGCTGAGTGCCTTGGTCGATTTTTACATTGCCTGATAGCTCAGCGTAGTTCACGTTATTGTAATAACCGTAATCAGACTCGGTAAATAAAGGGGCTTGATTGTTCGGAACGCTAGCTACATTTGGTGCTGGTTGTCCGTTTGCCGTACCAGCCTCATTCACAGCGCGTTGATAATTGGGATTACTCTGCGGAGATACCCATTGACCTTCACAGCGCTGGGCACTGTCCACGGCATTTGGCAGTAGACGTAAATCTCTACCGACCTTTGGAATCGTCTGTGCGGCAGGCATCGCATTATCATGAGCATTGTTCGCTTCAGTACTGATAACGTCCTTGTTTAATGTCGAAGCATCGGTATCTGGAGTTAGCTCATAAAACTCTGCTAAGCGCATTAGGCTGGCTTGAATACTCTCGTCATTAAGATTTAGCTTGCCATTGTCAGTTGTTATCGCTTTAGGGACAAAAGCACTGCTATCTAGTGTATTACTGCTTGGTTGGTTGCTAGTTTCTGTATTTAGATTAGCAGCATTAGAAACTTCATTGTTAAAAGCTTCAGGGTCAGCAGCTTCATTAATATCTGTAATATCTAGGTCATTGTTCTCAGAGAACCTGCTATCTAACGTAGTATCATTTGAGAAAGTAGTGTTGTTCGTATTAGCAGAACTAGCATTGTCTTGATAGCTGTAATTTAGAATGTCTGTGTCTTGATAGCCATCATTACTTTGAGTACGACTAATATTATCGACATCAGTCGCCACACTATTAGAAGCATAGCTGCCTGTACTATCCGTAGTGAGTGGTTCAGTTTTTTGCGTATTGGCATCACCAATGGCAGCACTGACAGTTAGGCTAGACAAGCCTAAGGCACCAAATAAGATCAAGCGGATGCTTTGGTAAAGCGGAGAATATAACAAGGGCACACCTATGATTGCAGAGCTTATTGGATTGCATGACTGAGTTTAGTAGCGGTATCACCGAACGACATAAAGCAGTGAACGAGCGACTAAAATATGACTAATGTATTCTCAAAAATTTGGATGTTTTATATATAATGACGACTAATCATAGTCAAAAAAAACCAAATCAGCTACACTATTTACCAAAATTTATAATATAGCCATGCTGATTTTTAAGTAGCGATAGCGATTCTATCCGACATCAAGTATTGAATGATATAGCAATACGTCTGTGGCAGCTTATATAGCACCGCCGCATATCGCTATTTTAGCAAGTATTTGTCCGACTTATCACTACTTTAATTATTTATGACTTATATTTAACCAGCGATGCCCAATATGACTGACAAAACGACTTTAGAGACTGATATGATCGATGAAAATAACAACCGCCAACAGCAATTAGAACAATGGTTACAGCAAGTATTTTTAGATCAAACATTTAGTCTAGACAGCTTACCTGGTGACGCTAGTGCCCGCCGATATCATCGTATCGAACTATCAGAGACAGACAATAGTACCAATAAGCATTATATCGTCATGGACTCCGCTGACGAGCAAGATGCGATGCTGCAATTCATCAATGTCGCTAAGCTGATGGCACCTGCTGTCAACGTGCCGACTCTGACTGCACAAAATGTAGAAAAAGGATTTTTGGTATTACAAGATTTTGGCACAGTAGAATTTGCTCATTTGCTTGTCGATGCCACCGCAGACCAAATCAATGACTACTATCAACTAGCAATGCAGACATTAGTGGCGCTACAAACGGTACCAGTAGAAACGGCAAAGTCGCAACACCAATTGCCAGATTATGATATAGCACTATTAGACCGCGAGATGGATTTATTTAGCGAATGGTTTATGCCTTATATTGGTGTCGCGCTAGATGAGCAGGTTTGGGGAAACCTAAAAACAGCGTTAATGAATGAGATTTTGCAACAGCCACAAGTGGTGGTCCATCGTGATTATCACAGCCGCAACCTCATGCAAGATCAAGCAGATAAATCAAAGTTGGGCGTGATTGATTTTCAAGATGCCGTCATTGGCTCGTATGCTTATGATTTAGTGTCGTTAGTCCGCGATGCTTATGTTGAGTGGTCAGAGAACCAAATAGCTGCATGGATTGAGGACTTTTGGCAGCTACAAAAACAAAAATCACTAACCACTGCTGATAGCGCGGTGCAGTTTGAAAACGATGTGAATGTCATAGGCGTACAACGTCACTTAAAGGTATTAGGGATTTTTATTCGTTTGTCTGAGCGTGATGGCAAAGATCGCTATTTGGCGGATATTCCTAAAGTCATGCGTGATTTGATTATTGAATTAAACTGGCTTGCCGAACATGGCAACGATGAACTAAAGCAATCAATTACACCGTTTAATCAATGGCTACAAGAGGCAGTGCTACCTGCTTATAAAGAGAAGTTTGCTTCAGCGTAGATGACGCTCAGCTAAATTAATTTAAATAATAAAGATAGGAGCGCAGATGTCTACCTCTACGATTACACAAGCCATGATTTTGGCAGCGGGCAAGGGCACACGCCTACGTCCATTAACGCTTGAGACGCCCAAGCCTTTGGTTGAAGTCGCAGGTCAACCGCTTATTGTTTGGCATATTAGAGCACTACAAGCAGCAGGCATTACCGATATCACGGTCAATGCATCATGGTTGGCAGATAAGCTAATGGACGCCTTAGGTGACGGTTCACAGTATGGCGTAAAGCTGCATTGGTCAGTAGAAGGTGATGAACCACTTGAGACCGCAGGCGGCATTTTTCAGGCATTACAGTCAGGTAAACTAAAAGATGAGCCGTTTATTCTGGTCAATTCTGATGTCTGGACTACCTATGACTTCTCTCAATTAACAGATTATACATTGGGAGCGGATCAGCGCGCGCATTTGTTACTGATTGATAATCCAGAGCACAATAATGGCGGCGATTTCGCTATCAATAACGGTCTTGCTAGTGAACAACCGGTGGGCGATGCAGATAAGTATACCTTCGCTGGTATTAGCGTAATGTCACCCAAATTGGTAGAGGGGCTGGTATCAGGACAGCCTGCTGCATTGGCACCGCTACTAAAGCAAGCAATGATAAAGTTTCAGGTTACTGCTGAAGTGACGACAGATAATTGGATAGACGTGGGGACACCTGAGCGTCTAACACAGGTTAATGAGTTTATCGAACAGCATGATATCAAGCATGCAGGTAAACCAAACTGATAAATTTAAGATAAATAAAAAGCAGCGTCGATTATTCAACGCTGCTTTTTTTATGCATATAGAGTTATTTTTTACGAAATGTCTAAAAGGTATATTGGCAAGACAGAAATGCAAATTTAACATCTAGCAAGCTATTTATTAGCTAACTAGCACTCAATCGTATGATTAGGCAATTACGCTAAACACCCATGGCCAGCTTGATTATCTGAGCAATGGTAAACACCACTAAAAACCCTGCCAAATATAGACCTACAAACCATGCCCATTGCGATTGTTTTTTACTGAACTTTTTCATAGAGATCTCCTGATTAGCGTTTGAAGCGTGACTACCATCTATAAACGATGATAGCCATCCTTTTTAGCTGATCCGTTGTCCGCCGTGATTAGCGACTAGTACATCGGATTGTGATCAGATTTACCTTTGAAGGTATAGTAAGCAAATGCTGTATAGCTCAAGATAATCGGTAACATGATACATGCGCCAATCAACATGAATGATAAAGAAGTATCAGCAGCAGCAGCCTCATAAATCGTCATTTGATACGGTACGATATAAGGAAATAGGGCAAAACAAACGCCGATGTAACCCATTAAAAATAAGGCAACTGTTAGTAAAAATGGACGATATTCACGCTCAGTTTTTAAGTCTTTACGCATGATAAAGAATAAAAGCATGACAATGATAGGCATAGGAGCAAGGTATAACAAATCTGGGAAACTAAACCATCCTTCTAATGCATCGATGTCTGAGAAATACATAAATGCTGTGACTACAACCATTGCTACTAGTAACGCAGTAAGCATCCATTTAGAAACTTGGCGCGCCCATACTTGTAATGTGTGCTCTGTTTTTATGATAAGCCACGTTGAACCAAGCAAAGCATAGCCGATAATCATGGCAAATCCACACACAATCGAGAAGGGTGTGAGCCAATCAAATGGGCCACCAGTATAGAGACGATTACTGGCTTCTAACCCTTGTACTAACGCCCCAAGCATAATGCCTTGAGAGAAAGTGGCAACAACTGAGCCGACAAAGAAAAAGGTATCCCATACATGCCGGCGCGAAGACGATTTAAAGCGAAATTCAAACGCCACGCCGCGCATGATAAGACCGAACAACATGGCAGTCACGGGTAAATAAAGACCTGTCATGATGATGCCATAAGCAACAGGGAATGCTGCGAATAGACCACCACCGCCTAGTACTAGCCATGTCTCGTTACCATCCCAAAATGGCGCGATAGAGTTCATCATGCGGCTACGGTTTTTATCTGAGCCTGCAAACGGGAACAAAATACCGCAGCCTAAATCAAAGCCATCAAGCAGTACATAGACAAAGACAGACAAAGCAATCAAACCGCCCCAAATGAGAGGTAAATCTAATACATCACCGAAGTTAAACATTAGCGTAATCCTCCATCATCGATATCATTTGCAGGCTCATCTAAACCTTCTTCAGTACTTATATCAGGATTACTATCACCACTTAACGCGCGGCCTTGACTCTCTGTTACTGAATGCTCGTAAAAGTTATCTTCTGCCGGATCTGTATAAGTCTTAGGTCCTTGAGCAATCAAGCGCAAAATATAAAAACTGCCTGCACCAAAGACAAATATGTACAGTACGATAAAGCCAACCAACGTGGTGGCTACCTGCTGTGCTGCGAGAGGAGACATGCTTTCAGCGGTACGAATGACACCATAAACAGTATAAGGCTGGCGTCCTGTCTCAGTTACGAACCAACCCGATAATAAGGCGATAAAGCCAAGCGGTGTCATCATCATCCAAGCACGGTGGAACCACACACTTTCAGTATTGAACTGCTGTTTTTTGAAGTATTTGTATAGACTGAATAGGCCGACCAGCACCATAAGCATGCCGATACCAACCATAATACGAAACGCCCAAAACACGATAATGACGGGTGGTTGATCTTCAGGTGCCCAGTTTTTGAGCCCTTTAACTTCACCATCTAACGAATGGGTTAAGATTAAACCTGTCACATAAGGAATTTTTACTTCGTACTTATTGGTTTGGTTTTCTTGATCAGGAATCGCAAATAAGCGCAATGCGGCACCGCGCTCATCCTCCCAGAGTCCTTCCATCGCAGCTACTTTAGCAGGTTGATGCTCAAGGGTGTTGAGACCATGCTCATCACCAATCAACACTTGCGCCGGCGCAACAAAGATGGCCATAATCATCGCCATACCTAGCATCACACGACCATGCGCGCGGTGCTCGACATGCTTTTTGGATTGAATATAATATGCGCCGATACCACCGACGACAAAAGCAGTCGTCAGAAAGGCTGCTGTCATCATATGAGCGTAACGGTAAGGGAATGAGGGGTTGAAAATAATTTCAAGCCAGTTGGTTGGATAGAGCAGGCCATCTGCACCCATCATAAAACCCTGAGGGGTCTGCATGAAGCTGTTAGCGGCTAATATCCAAAAACCTGAAATCAATGTACCGATAGCAACGATGGCGGTTGCAGCAAAATGCATGCGTTTGCTCACGCGGCCCCAACCAAATAGCATAATACCCAAGAAGGACGCTTCTAAGAAGAACGCTGTCAATACTTCATAGGCAAGTAATGGGCCTAGAACGTTACCAGCCTTATCAGAGAAGACGGCCCAGTTAGTACCGAACTGGTAGGACATTACCACGCCCGATACCACGCCTAAACCAAAGACAACAGCAAATATTTTGACCCAATGCTTGTAGACTTCAGCATAGATAGGTTCACCAGTTCTCAACCAGCGGAATTCAAGCACCGCAAGCCAGCTGGCAAGTCCGATAGAGAAGGCAGGAAAGACGATATGGAACGAGATAACAAAAGCGAATTGGATACGCGCAAGCATCAGCGCATCGAGCTGGTCAATCATAAATGTAGCGAACATAAACGGTTACTCTCATCTGTTAGCTGAATAGCGCTGACTTCCATACAACGCTCAAGTAACTGTCCGTAACTATCCATCGATCAAAGTGGCAAGCATTACGGGCAATAGCTCAGTGACGTGGGCTTAGCACCATTAGACATAAATTGTGGCTAAGTTTGCGATTCACTGTTTAGCTGAATTGAATAATTTATGTCCTTATAAATTTACATATTACTGTCATGTGCTATAGATATATTATGCGCTCACCTAGATACACACGCAAGCAACCTAGTCTGTCTGTTACAGACCTCAGAGTCACCAAAATAACATAATTCAAACATTGAAAAATAAAATTAATATTATTAAAAACAAAGCAGTATGCGTGAACATACTGCATATCTGAAAGCTATGACTGATGTTTAAAGGTTACGATTGATACGTCAAAAACCTCGTGAAATAACAAAAATCTACATCATTCTTGTAGCTGCTTATGCAAAATTCTTCGCAATGTCAAAATGGTCTGCGGATTGGTCTGAATACTATGACCGCCATTAATAATTGTTTCAGACGCGGCGCCATCGAGATGGGCACTATTATAAGGAACAATACCATCTGACAAACGCTCGGTCAGTGCCTGACTGATATCATCATTGACTGTCACAGCGGCAACAAGCGGCTCGGGTGGTAGCTGTGATGTCTCAGTATTATTACTCACATCAACGCTCGCCGTTTCATTTCCAGAGTTGTCTTCTACCGCTTGAGACAAATCAATCTTGGCACCGTTTGGTTGCGTTTGTGCCAGTCCTTTAGTGATATCGGCATCGTTATTGGCAATGATCGAATGGTAAGTGATTCGCTCATTAATAGTGATGTCTTTGGTTAACTCTATAAAAGACGACTTATCACTTAACTGGCTAGCGCCATTTTGCAAATATAACGCGCCCAGTGGGTTTTGTGCCAAGTCGCCTTGTGTGGCGATGGTCGCCAAGTTATCAGTGAATGTTTTGACCAGACCTACAGGTAAGTAAACGATGCGGCGTAGCGCACGGGTAAACCAACGATCTGCATAATCTGTACCACGAAAAGGTGCAGATAGGAAAACAGCAGTGTCTACTTGTGGCAGGGCCTGTAGCTCAAATCGTTCCTTTAACTCATCTTCGCCAAAAGACGTTTTGAGCGCGTTACGGATTTGCTGCTTTTCATTACTAGAGAGTATGTCTTTATCATTGAGCTTATCTAAATCATCGACTAAATTTTCATCAGACAGCATCATGCGAGCGATAATGGCACCCATACTATGACTGATAATCACACTATTTCGACTGGCACGATTCTGTCCATTGGGATCGGTCTGCTGGTAGGTGCTGTTGATTAACTGCTGAATCTGGTAGCGATTTTCTAAAATAGGCAGGTTGGTTGGATAGAATATCTGCCAAACTTGGTAACTATCACGCAGCTTGTCATCATTAAGAATATCGTTGGTCAGATTGACCCATGTGGCCGGACTAGAGGCTAGCCCGTGCAACATAATCAACACGCGTTTATCAGGATCATAAGGCTCGAGCATAAAGAGTTTGGGTAGCTGAGCATCTGGCTGGCGCGTAATCAAGTTTAAATAACCCACACCATCTAACTGGTTCTCTGATAACCATAAGCCATATCCCGCCGAAAAGTTGGCTGCCAGTGGGTAGTCATCATTGAGAATATTAACGGATTCGGTTTGGTACGGGTTATATAAATGAATATCAAGCTTACGACTGCTAAGCGCATCTAATACGCTATTGCCATCTGGCTTAATCAGACCCGTTAATAACAGGTGTCCAGTGGGAAAAATACGTGAGCTTGGCTCGCTGTCGTCCGTGTTTTTATTCTCATTTGTTAGTCGACCAGATAAGGAGGCGACCAGTAACTGACGGATCGTGGTGGTGTAGCGATCATCCAATGACGCCACCAAGCTGATGCCTAAACCGGGGCGTTTGCTCACGGAATTGAGACCTGAGAGTCGCAGCTCATAAGTGGATGATAAGTCTGCCAAAGCGGAAGTCTGTTTATGAGCGTTTTGCAGATAGTTGTTTTCGTTTGGCAAGTAAATATCAAGATTGTAGTCATCTACGGTAACTTTCATGACTTTAACTTGGTCTGTTGCTTTGCCCTTTAGCGGTGGTCGATTGGCAATCGCTGCTTCATCCGTGTTGTCACGCTTGGTAGAGGTTATTGGCAGATATTCTACTGTCGTATCACCCATCAATTTATTGGCATTTTCAGTCGATTGATAGATTTGAGTAATAACGTCGTTACTGGCAGCGTTATAAATGTCCTGGGTTTGGATGTCATTGTCATTCGGAATACGGTTTTGCGCACGATGGCTATTGCTATTTTGCTCTGCACCTTCAAAGTCATGGGTCAAACTGTCATAAAACAGATAGGTGTAGCTGTATTTGACGGCATCAAACAACCTTGCTTGATAATCGGTTAAACACAGGTCGGTTTCTTTTTGCTGCGTTTTGGCGTCATCATCACTTAAAGGCGCATTGGCGTAATACGGATCAAGTGGCGGGCGTGCCAGTGCATTACGACAGTTTTTTGAATCAGATAGTTGACGCGCTTTTGCATAGTGCAGTTCTGCAAAAATAGCCAAAGCAGGGCGATAGTTCCTGTTAAGCATACTGTCAGAGAGCTGAGTCAAGCATAAGTCAAATTGCTGCATACAGGCTTGCTCATTCAGTCCTGCTGATAACAAAGCAGATGCTGTATCGCTACTTAGCGCATTGTCAGTGACGATATTGCCACGCTGCGCTGAGATGGTCTTGGCCGAGGCTTGTTTATCTACCGTCACCGTACTACACGCTGGTAGCAATACTGTTGCCGCCAAAAGCATAAATGACGTAATGGGCAGGGTTTTTTTATTCATATGCATTACTGTCTGTTTGCTAAAGCCAGCGAAAGTCATAAGTCAGTCCAATAAACGGTGGTTATGAGAGTATTAATAATGAAAGTAGCAATTGATAATGAGTGTAGCGCAACTTTTGGCGTTAGACTATTCATTTGCAGTTCTACAAAGATGTGTTTTAAAACGAATGGGTTTCTGATAATCGAAAAAAAGCGCTTTTGTCTTATAGAGATAAAACAAAAGCGCTTGGTATTTAAAGCTTAGATTATTTATTAGAGATTTGACCTAGTGAAGGTCTTATGAAACAAATATCTTATGAATCAAATCTTCAATAGCAGCTAGTCTCAACAAGTATAGCGTTTCTAGGCACCTGGTTTTACACTGATGTCAGGGGCAGGGATATCCCAAATATAGAACTTACCTTCTTCAACGAGCTTGATTTGTTGAGGAATAACAGTGTTGTTAGGGTATTGCCCTTCAAGACGACGTAGGCGTTCTAACGCATTAGCGCGGCGGTCACTAAGTAGATCTGACTGTGCTAAGCTTTGTTCTGCTTCGGTGTACCCTAAAGCGACAGCTCGGTCTAGATACTTTTGACCTTCTTTGAAGCCGCCACCTTCTGATAGCATCATACCGTATAAGAAGTTAGCCTCACCACTATCAGGCTGCAGCTTGATAGCGCGATCGACATACTGACCACCACGTACCGTGTAGTCTGAACCCAAGTCTAGGTTACGACCCATACCGTTCAGCTTAGCAGCACGAAGCAACACATCATAAGAAGCATTTGGCGACTTAGCATAAGGTTCGATCCAATCCGCTAATACTTTGATTTTTTCACGCGTGTAATGACGCTGCGAGCGGTTAGGAAAGTTTGGTGGATAGTGACGCGCGTTAGGGGATACGTCCGCGATGAAATCGTCTAGTAAGCTAACATCAAGTTTATCGGTACCTAGCCCTTTTTGTTGCGGAATCAGTACAGTTTTGACAAAGCTCATGTCTGAGAGCTGTACTTGCGGTGTAGGAATATTCGGAAGTTGTCCGCTACGCAAGTCGATACCGGTAGCTGTCATTGGACCAGGCTCGTAAACGCGAGTAGTGCCGTTCATGACAGGTGCAGCAGCAGGCGACATCATTTGCGGTGTTTGAGGCTGAGCAGTACTAACAGATGCATTGTTTTGCAGAGTGCCGCTTAGTTGCATGTTAGTTGTTTGCGCATTAGTCGGCTGGCTGTTGCTCGCAGGTGTTGCTGGCAAGCTTGTTTGAGCAGTGTTGGCTTGAGCAGGACTGATAGTTGCATTTGGACGAGCAAGACGAATCACACGTTTGCTTGAGTCCATCGCACTAGGTACAGCTGTTGCAGCGGCATCAGTTTCTGCAGCGTTCACAGGTGCAGATAACAGCATGGCACAGGTTGCAGCCATGGCGGTCAATGTCGCAAACTTTGGTGACTTAATAGAGTGGCTACTAGAGAGGATCGCTTTCATAAAAATCGTTACCTTGTTTAATTTATCTGGTTGTTATTCATTGATTGGACGGTAATATAAATAGCGCATTGCTGCAAAATCGTACAAATTTTTAATACCGTAGCAAATTAAGCTTTACGCTATCTGTGGTAGGATTGTTAATCGCTAGAATTAAGCAAACCTACGTAAATCTGTGCAGCCATTAATTAGTAAGAAAATTGACAACAGCAACTAACCACAGTACCTGTAACCATAAGCTATAAGTGATAAGCGGTATCTTTCATACGATTTGCCATCCATCGCATGATTCGACGTACTGGCGGAGATAAAGCAGCGCCGCCACTTGCAAGTGCTAGCTCACGATGATGCAGCTCCTCTTTATCCATTTGTGCCAGTATTTCTTTTGAGCGCTGATCATGTTCAGGTAGCTGCTTGATATGATCTTGTAGATGCTCGCTGACCTGCGCTTCTGTCTCCGCTACAAACCCTAGACTAAACTCATTTGAGATCGCACCTGCGACTGCACCGAGTCCAAAAGACATACCGTACCAAAGCGGCGTAAATACGCTAGCATGGCTACCAAGTTCGCTTAAGCGAGTCTCGCACCAGACCAAATGATCGACTTCTTCTTCGGCCGATTGTTGCATGGCTTGTTTGACACCACTATCTTTTGCGGCAAACGCTTGGCCATGGTATAGACCCTGCGCACATACTTCACCTGTATGATTGATACGCATAAGACCTGAGACGTGCCGCGCCTCTGTGATGGTCAGTTCAGGAATCTCATCGCTACTGACGGGCAACGGACGCGTGCTTGGATTGGAATGGGGCACGACAGCTCGTAATGCCTTATCGACCCCAAGTAACAACTGGTCAATTTTAGATAAAGGACGCAGGGTCATAACTCACTCCTGATGGTGTTAAAAACTGTCAATAAAATAAAGTATGTTACCGTCCAAAAGCAACGGCATGATGCGTATTACTATAGCAAACAATCCAAATTATCGGCTCGAATATTACTGTCTAGGTAGCCCATAAATAATCTATAGATAGTGGGCAAACTACTATAGCTATCATAACTAAGAAACCATCAGCGCAACATTAGACTGTATTTATGGAGTCAAACTTATTTACGGCGTTAACCATATTTACGGTGCTATACCATCGTTAGTTTGGATAACGGCATGCTTAATATGTTTATTGAGTTTGATGTATAAAAATGCACCAAACACGATATTCAATAGTCCTGTCACCAAGAATAGCTGTGGTAGCGTAAACCCTAAAACGTTTAAGATAACAATCGCAAAGATTGCTGAGGTAACCATAAATATCGCGTTAAAGATGTTATTCGCGCCGACAATACGTGCTCGATGACTCTTAGGTGCGTAGGCTTGCATAGAAGCATATAGCGGTACGATATACAAACCACCGCTGAACCCTAATAAGAATAAATCCGCGAATACCCGCCAGCTACCACTTATGTTAAACAAATCACCGATGCCAAGTAATGTGTCATTATTCACATTTATATCTAAACCTGAAAGTGAAAAATACAAATCAATAGCAAAGATACTTAATCCAGCAATACCGAATGGTAATAGACGCAAGCTGACTTTGTTTTTGGTCAATGTTTTACAAAGCACTGAACCGATTGACACACCAACAGAAAACAATGTGAGTAAGAAAATAACGACTGACTCATCACCAAGCAAAATCACCTTGCTGAACTCTGGCACTTGGGTCAAAAACGTAGCCCCATAAAACCAAAACCAGCTGTTGCCAAGAATGATAAAGAACAAAAAAGGCAGAGAGTATAAGTAACGAACCGTGGCTAAGCTGGTCGTAATAATATTCCAGTTAATCTTCAAGTCAGGCTGCATCGCTGGCATAGTAGGAATATAGCGTGCAGCTAAATATCCTAAAACAGCAACAACCAACACCGTGGCACTAATCCAATACAGGGATTGTGATAGTTGAGTCAAAATACCAGCGACAATCATACCGACCAAAATAGCCAGCGAAGTACCCATCTGAAAAAGGCCATTGGCGCCGACCAGCTCATCTTCTTTCATTGCTTGCGGCAGATAAGCGTATTTAATCGGTCCAAAGAAGGTCGAATGTGTACCCATCAAAAACAACGCGACAAACAGCAGTGCATACCATTCAAAGACAAAGCCTACCGCAGCAACCGCCATAATGACCAGCTCAAGGAGTTTAATAAACTGCGTAAGCTTTGATTTTTCATACTTATCAGCAATCTGTCCTGCCAAAGCAGAAAACAAAAAGTAGGGCAGGATGAATAACATGGCGGCCAAGTTATTAAGGATGCTGACCTCTACGCCTAATTTACTGGCGGCAGTATAAGTCAGCACCAGTATGAGCGCCTGCTTAAAAATATTGTCATTGAATGCGCCCAAAAACTGGGTGAAGAACATAGCGCTAAAACGACGACGCTTGAATAACTGAAACTGGTTGGACATGGACATTCCTACAGATAAATCGCGACTGATAGAGAAAATATCGGCGCTGAACGACAATTTTTTTATGATAATAATCGTCAATTTTATTAAAAACTATATCAAGATATAGCATAGGTTTTATCAATATTAAGCCGTATAATAGCAAGGCTTCGGTGAAAATACATGCAGTCAATGCTATGATTCGATATTTAACTAAGTTATGATTTATAAATTTTATGTGATTGCGTTTTAGGGTATAAATAGTAGTGAAAACAAAGGCTGCTACTACCCATCAACACTGTCTATAAGCTAGTAGACACACAGTGCTAAAGCCGACACTATAGATAACCAGTCATAAAATTAAAGTAGTAAACCATTAATTCCAGATAACTGCTATAAGTTTATTCACCGGTCAGACTTGACGATTGTTATCGTTGATAAGATTGTGCCGCGTGAGCTGATAGGACGTAAAGATGATAAAGCAGCCTTCAACTCGAGCATGCAAGGGTCTAATGATGCAGCGTGACACAGCCATAATCCAAAATGATAGTAATAATTTGAGTACTTACCCAGTAGCGCCGCGTAAAAATTTCAGACGTTCGGCACTGTGCACTGCGCTTGCGACCAGTTTGTTCGGTATGGCACCTGCGGCAATGGCAGACACTACCAATAGTGTAAATAATACCGCTATCACCAACTCATCTGCTGCTGACCAAACTGATAGTAATCGAACGCTTAGTAAGCAGAATAACAATAGTCAAGCTGCTAATGATCAAGCGGCTATCAAGCAGTCAGCTACATTGTCCGATGGCGATACTCAGCTAGATATGGCTCTAGATGCGCTACGTCTAAAAAAAGCAGTAGAACAAGGCATCATTGATCAGTCAGTATTGGACGAATATAGCGAACAAAGCTTAGGAATTAAAAAACCTAACTCGACAAAGTTAGGATCTAAAAACTCGACGAAGCAAAATCCCAATGCTCAAAACTTATCTTCTCAAAACAATAACTCTCAAGATCTAGAGACTTTCACTGATAGTCCAAGCAATTCATATAATCCAAATAATGCTCAGTCAAACTATGCTAATGATGATCTGTTGCAACAAGCAACTGCGATCCAGCAGCAGGGTTATCAAATGATGACGCCTGAGCAGATCGATCGTGAGCTAGCTGCGATGGATGCGCAGAAAGCTCAAGATATTGACAGTATCAATATTAGTAATAACGACAGTGATTTTGATGCGCCAATCGCTACGTTAGATGATACAACATCGCCAATTGGTCTCGATGTAGAGCTAGATGCGACAAACTTGCCAGCTCCGAACAATCTTGATACGTTGGGTAGAAATGAAACAACGGAAGAACAGGCGAGCACAGCTGAAGGGATGTCACGTCCGATTGAGGTGAGTGGCGCTGTTAGCAATGAAGATGTCGTTAGCAGTGAAGCTACTGTTAAGAATGAAAATGGCCTGACGACTGATGATAGTAGTGATGAGGTGATAGCTGGTACGAATGGGCCTGCCAATGTAGAAGGTACGACAACAGATATTATCAATCCTAATGACTATCTACCTGATTATCAGAATGACACTCAGGCCGTCGATCAAAGTATTGAACAAGCCAATAGACCACGGCCACGCGCGCGAAATAGAGGTAATATCGTTACGCGCCTCTATAATCGCTTGTTTAATGGTGGTGTGGCGGCCCTACCAAATGTAGAAACCGCTATTTATCTAGAGCAAGTATCGGCTGAAAATGCTCCCGATGGTAAGGCTCAGCTGATTGAGGCTGATAATGATATTCAGCCGATGAAAAATATCAAAGCAGCACTTGATGATACTTCCGTTCAGTCGGTTATAGACTTTACTGCGGCATTGCCACGTTTGCGTGAGACGGCACAGAATGCTGCTAAAGCGGTTGGTTACTATGAGGTTGAGCTGCGTTTGACCCAACCTGATCGTGACACAGTCAATGTTGTGATTGAAGAGCTAGGCGAGCCTGTATTGGTAGATAGCCGTATAATTGAGATTCGCGGTGAGGGCAGTGAGCAGGAAGAGTTTGCAACGCTTGAGACAGATTTGCCGCCACAAGAAGGCGATATTTTTAATCACCGTGTCTACAAGAGTAGTAAGGCGGCTTTAGAGTCTTTGAGCAATACCTACGGCTATTTTGACCAGTATTGGCTGAACAAATCTGTCGATATCATCTTGCCGGATAACAAGGCAGATGTCTCGTTGGTTTATAACACGGGTGATCGTTACGAATTTGATGATGTGGTGTTCTTTACGTATGACAAAGAAACTAACACGCTGACCCAAGATCCTGACAAGTTACCAGTAGAGCTTTCACTATTACAGCAGCTCTATGGCTTTACGCCGGGCGATCCATTTTATCGTCCAGCAGTCACAAAATTTAGCAATGATTTGTCAGCAACTCGTTATTTTAATACGGTCAACGTCGAGTCGATATTACCGCCCAACGATAGTAGCGAAGCCAGTACCTTAGCGTTCGATAATGCCCCTACCGATAGTAACGGGGCATTAGATGATGATATCAACAATGACGGCATTACCGATTTGAATAGTGATGCGGGACTAGGTGCTTCTAACGGGTTTGCTGTCAGAGTAGATACGATTAGCGATAGTGGTGGAGAAAGCAGTAATACTCTGATTGCTAACAGTGGTGAAACGGTCAATGAAGCGGATATCGCTGCCATTGAGTTTGAGGCTGATGAAGCAACCTTGGATAAGCTGCAAGCTATTAGACAAAAAGCAGAACGCCTAAGCCGCTTGCCAAATGATCGGGTATTAGACGAAAAAGATCAGGAAGCTGATAGTCTACTGGGAAAAATCAGTGACTCAATCAGTAATGTTGCTCAAAAAATATTCCCTGATGAAAAGATTTTGATTAATGATGAGAACTTTGTACCTCCAACATTAGCAGGACGTAAAACGCCTCAAGACGTTGCGGAGAGCAAGAAAGTACCGCTGTACGTTTTTGTATACGCAGATAAACCACGTGATGCTCAAGTTGGTCTGGGTTATGGAACAGATACTGGTGTTCGTGCAACCGCAAAAATAGACTATAATTTGCTCAACCGTCAAGGCTATCAAGCAGGTGTGGAGACAGAAGTGTCGAGAATCAGCAAAAACGTGGCTGTGTATGCCAGCCGCCCGTGGAAACATCCGCTCAATGATAAGCTAGACGCACGCCTAACTTATGAGGAAGAAGTGATTGACCAAGGAAAAGGCAATTTTGATCTGTCGACCAGAACACTAAAGGCTGCCTTGGCACGTAATATCCGTAGTGACACTGGCTGGAACCGTAGCTACTCTGTGCGCTACCGTTTAGATGAGCTTGAGACAGGGGTTGACGGCGCGAAGCTAGATGACCTTCCTATTCGCTTTACTTCTTCAAGCCCAAAGCAGCAAGCACTGCTGTTTGGCTATGGTATGAATAAAACCGATACAGATAGTGTAACCAATCCAACTCGCGGTATGCGTCAATATTACTCGATCGAAGCAGGTGCGGATAAAGCTTTGAGTGATACGGACCTGGCAATCGTTCGTGCAGGTATTAGTGGTATCTATAGCTTTGGTGAAGACAAAAAGCATCAAGTGTTAGGTAGTGCCAATGCCGGTTATATCTGGGCGGATGATTTTTATGACGTACCTTATAAATTGCGCTTCTTTGCAGGGGGCGATCAGAGTATCCGCGGTTATGACTATGAGAGCTTGTCACCATTAGATAAAGGCTATCTAACGGGCGGGCAGGTGCTAGCGGTCGGTAGTGCTGAGTATAACTATGAATTTAAACCAGGTTTCCGTGGCGCATTCTTTACTGATGTCGGTAATGCCTACGACAAAGATTTTGACACTGAGACAAAAGTCGGCGTCGGTGTCGGTATCCGCTGGGCATCGCCTGTAGGAATGGTACGTGTCGATGTGGCTGCTGGTGTGACCGAGGAAAGCATTCCAGTACGACTACACTTCTTTATTGGTTCACCGTTATAATCGCTCAATGTAGTAATTCCAAATGTTTAGTAGCTCCAAATGTTCTAATTATTACTTATCGTACCGATTGCTGGTCTTCATTTTTTAACGTAGTTGAGTGTCATGCTGACAGAAAATACCCCGCCTAATAATGCTCCAGATGAAGATCCAGCACAGCGTGATGCCCGTGCCGTTAGGCGTTGGTATCCGTTGTCATTTCTGCTCAAACTACTGGTATTGGTGCTTATCGTACTGGCGATCATGTTTGCCATATTCTTTTATGCGGCAGGGACGGACGCTGGTACGAAGTTTATATTAGAAAAAATCAGTGTTGAAACCGGTATTGATTTCAAATACGGACGCGGTAACTTGCGCGATGGTATTTGGGTCACTGATATCGATATTGAAGCGACTGAAGATCTTGAGATATTGGTAGATAAGGCCTACGTCAAAATAGGTTGGCGTGCAGTATTTGCAAAAGAAGTACATTTAAGCGATGCAGACATCCAGACCATAGAAATTATCAATAAAAAACCACCTACTGGTGAACCGTTCGATTATAAAACTTTAAACTTGCCAGTAAACTTGCGTTTTGACCAAGCAAAAATTAAGAAAATCACCTATAAGCAAGTAACCAAAGACCCTATCATTATTCAAGACATTACGGCACGTGACCTGACGTGGGTAGGTAGTACGGTAACCGTTGGTCGTGGTGACCTGCAGTACGCTGATATCGTAAAAGTCAGTGCCTTACAAGGAGAGATCGACCTACAGGGCGACTATCCACTAGATTTGAGTGCAATTGCGGAAGTCAGCGCCCTTGAAAAAGCCTATATCGACCCATTGAATATCTCTGCAACGGGATCGCTCAAACGTACTGTCGGTAAAGTACGCAGTCGTTATAACGATAGCGATGTGAAAGGCGACTTTGTAGTACAAGGGTTAGATGCGGGTGCACCGTTTGATGCAAAACTACAGTGGGATGATATTCTTATCCCTTACGCTGATAGCCAAAACATTCGTCTACAAAGCGGTACAGCCACAGCTTCTGGTGTCATCTCTGAGATACGGCTGCGTATCAATACTGAATTGACGGCCAAAGACATTCCATCAGGTCATTACCAAGGCCGTGCCGTTATTGCCAACAGTCAGCTACGTATAGATCGCCTAGATGCTGACGTGCCAGCGGGCCGTTTGGCATTACAAGGTATTTTAGATTGGAAAGACAGCTTTGAGGCTACAGTGCGTGCGACGGGTAGCAACTTTAATATTCGCCAAGCTATTCCGGTTGAGTATACCGACTTCAAAGCTTATGCGCCGCAAACCCTTAACGGTAGGCTGTCATTGCGTTATCAGCAGCAGAATCCTACTGGTAATACGCAGATTGATGCAGATTTGCGTCAGCGCGATGGTGAGCACATCAATGCCAATATGGTTCGTGGTAAAACTTCTGCCAAGTCCAAGCAAGTCGCGCCTTGGTATATTGATGCTAACTGGAAAAATTTAACCCGCCGTAACGTACCCAATATTGGCAATATCGACAGTCCTAGTGGGCAGGCGGACGTCATCGTTCGAGGTTCGACCCTATCAGTCGATGCCAATGCCGTTATCAATGAGCTAAATGCTGCACCCAAGGGCAACTACGATCTACGTATACGTAAGGCTGGTGATGTCATAGATATCAATCGTCTTAATTATAACGGCATCGTAGGAGATTTATCCGGCACAGGGCAGATTCAGTTAGCGAACAAACAGCGTCCACTGACATGGCAGATTGACGCTAGTACCAAAGGTTTACTCCCTAAGAAATATCGTAGCGATTTACCGCTTGAGCGCCTAACAGGTAGTATAAGTGCGCGTGGTCGATTGCTAAACATCACCAAAAATGGTGTCAGCGGTCAACGTCACGTGATTACTGTAAACGATACCGATATGCAAGCGCAGCTCGATGCGACGCAAGCAGATCGTGCTGTCGGTATCACAGGTGCTGGTGATGCCAGTGTCGATATAGTAGGTGGTGAGCTGTCAGTATTTGATGCGCGTTTTGATGGTCGGATTGATACAGCAGATGTACCACAAGGCCGTCTGTTTATCGATGCTGCGGGTACACCAAAGCTGATTAGTATTCGTAAGCTGAACTATAAGGGTGAAGCGGGCGCAGTTGATGCGAAAGGGGTTATCGACTTACGTAAAAATATCGGCTGGAACATAGATGGTCGTTTTGATCAGTTCAACTTGGGTTATTTTTTACCCAATAATCCAGCGATAATCACAGGCGATCTAAAAACCAGTGGCGAGTGGCAAAATGCGCCAAAAAACAGCAAAAACACCGCAGGGACATTGCAGCGCTTTGCCGTAAATTTCAACGGCATATTGGATGCCGAGCAATTGCCAGCAGGTAAGCTGAATATAGAAGCCAGTGGTGACAGTCAGCTGATACGTATCAACCGTTTCCGTCATGTGGGTGCGGCAGGTAGTATCGATGCCAGCGGAACCGTTGATGTGCGTCAAGGCGTTGCATGGGATATCAACGCGGTCATGGATCGTTTTAACATTGGCTACTTCCTAAAAGATACCCCAAGCCTTATCACTGGTACGATTGATACAGATGGCCGCTGGAGTGACACGCAGCAGATCGTCAATATTAAACAAGTCAATCTGAATGGCATGCTAAAGGGGCAGCAACTGAGTGCCAAAGGTAGCCTATCAGCGAAAATGCGTTTGCCTAAAGATTTAGCAAGTTACTTTAAACAACTTCAGACCCAAGATTCCCAAGCACAATACAAGCAAGTAAATGCTTTGATTGATAGCTTAAACGCTAATAACCTTGTGCTGCGTTGGGGTGATAATTACGTCACGGCTAACGGTAATGCCAAACAGCTACAAACCAAAATTAACATCACCAGTCTAGATCAACTGTCTAGTCAATTGGCTGGAAAAGTCACGGGCGGTGCCACGCTATCTCAACCAGCTGGTCAAGCACTGCCTACTATTTATATTGACTTGGTCGGTGAGCGACTCGCGCTACCTGGCTTTATATTGCGTCAAGGCCGTGTACGCGGCAAGCTGGTCAACTTAGCCAATAGCCCAAGCCAGTTAATCGTGACGGCTGAAGGTCTAGATGCTGCTGGTCAAAGTTTCGATAGCGTTAAAGCGTCTTTTAATGGTACCGAAAAATCTCATGTGGTCGATCTAAATGTGGCCAATAAGCAACTCGATGTCGGCGCTAGGCTAAAAGGTGGTTTTGATCGAGACAGGCTAAGCTGGTCAGGTGTCATTGGAAAAGGCCGCATTAAATCTAAATATGCGACTTTGAATCAATTGCAACCTGCACAGCTGATTGTGAATTTACCTTACAATCAGGGTGGTGAGAACCGTGATCTAAAAGTACAGCTTGCCGCCCACTGCTGGCAGGCCACGGATCAAACTGGCAAGCTCTGTCTACGTGAAAAACTAGTGGCATCGCCAGACCAAGGTGAAGTCAATGTAGCGTTGCAGAATTTAGATACGTCGTTATTCTCAGTGTTCTTACCAGAAGATATTGACTGGAATGGCAAGATTAATGGTAAAGCAGTCGTGGGATGGCAACGTGGTCGTCCGCCAACCATTAATACCACGCTATACTCAGACAACGGCAAGATTGGCCTCGTTCAAGATGGCGAGAGCACATCAATGACCTTGCCATACAAGCGTGTCTCTCTCATTGCTCTGTCTGTGCCTGAGGGTATTAAGCTGCGTACTGATATCAATACTGGACGCGGTGCGCGTGGATATGCTGAAGTGATCGTTGATCCTTACAAAGACCCTAAACCAATCTCTGGTGCATTGGTACTGAACGAGCTTGATCTTGCGATATTTAAGCCTTTCTTCCCTGGTATGCGCGTCCTAAGAGGTAACGTCACAATGGCGGGTGGGTTAGGTGGCACCTTAACCAAACCGCAGTTCTATGGCGACGTAAAACTCTCTGACGGCCGTATAGCTATGCTTGATTTGCCCGTGAATCTGTCCAAAGTAAATGCTGCTGCAAAAATACGCGGTACGCAAGCGACCATTGACGGTACATTCAATAGTGGTACAGGTAAAGGCGCATTGACAGGAACAGTCAATTGGCAGCAAAAACTGCAGGCCAAGTTGAGTATTGTCGGTGAAGGCCTAGTTATCACTCAACCGCCACTACTGGTTGCTGAAATTGATCCTGATATCGATATTATCGTGCGTCCAGGCGATCGTTATGTCGATATAAAAGGGGCGATCAGTGTACCGTCTGCGACCATTCGTCCACCTGAAGCCAGCGAAGATATCATCACTCAGACTGAGGATGCAGTTGTACTAGATCGCCGTTTGATTGGTAATATCGATGAAGTACTGGCTATCTCAAAACCTTGGTCAATCAATGCTGATATCGGTGTCGATTTGGGCGATGATATCAACTTCCGTGGTTTTGGCGCAGTCATTCCATTGGCAGGTGCGATTAATATTACTCAGAATGGCATAGGTATCATGCGTGCTAGAGGTGTTGTGCAGGTCTCACGACGTACCAACATCAATGCTTTGGGTCAAAACTTAGAACTTAACTATGGTCAAGTTCGTTTCAATGGCGACGTGATGAAGCCAAGCTTGAGTATTGAAGCGGCCAAAACGATTAATGGCAAAACAGTAGGTCTGCGTGTCAAAGGGACGGCCGAAAGCCCCAATATTATTGTCTTCAACAATGCAGGTTTGACCCAGCAGCAAGCAATGAACGCACTGGTGACAGGCCGCATCGATAATAAGAGCGCGACGCAAATTAGTGAGCAAGGGTTTAAGTCCCAAGTGACCAATAATCTGGCCGCCGCTGGACTGAGCTTTGGTCTTAGTGGCACTCGTAGCCTAACCAATCAAATCGGGCAAGCGTTTGGCTTACAAAGTCTGACAGTCGATGCCTCAGGTAGTAGCGAGGACACCAATGTCAACGTCACAGGTTACGTAACGCCTGACTTATATATTCGCTATGGTGTGGGTGTTTTCAATGCGCAAAACAGTCTCTCTGTTCGTTATCAATTGACACGCCGTATCTATGTGGAAGCCAGTTCAGCCGCCGAGAATGCAGTGGATGTGGTCTATAGTTGGCAGTTCTAAATTGTTCATTCAGAGGATGACTGTTTTCTAGTTGATGTTAACTGAAAGAGCTTTTGAAATTACTTTTAAGTTAGATAGCCTATAAAAAAACGCCTTCATTATGAGGCGTTTTTTTATAGAAGCATTGAAACAGATATTATCGAAATAGACGTTACTTGGTTAGAATCAAGCGATTGTTACGAGTTAGGCGTAGTCGATACTCTTCGCCTTCATGCTCGATACGTACCTCTTTAGTCAGTGCAAATAGATGTTGTGATTGCAGAGTAGGGAGACGGTTTTCACGACAGTTTAAATAACGAGAGATGACCATGCTCATAGTAAATTCCTTTTGAGAAGAAGTGGCTTAAAAATTGGCTAACCATAGCGTAATTGTTTTTAACGATAATAATTATCATTTAGATTTGATAAATTTGCAAGGCAATTGATAAAATAAAATGCAGTTATTATGTAAACTTATCTAATTTCGCTGTCATAAACTATCTAGAATAAAAATTTTATCTATATAAATTAGTAGGTTAGGTAATAAATTTAACTGAATAATCTAGCCTGTAAAAACTATTAAATTATCAGAAATAATCAGAGTAAATACCGAAATAAAGGATATAAGTATGTCGAATGGGCTATATCAACAGTCAGGAAACAAGAAAGACAGTAAGACGAAAACTAACAAACCCAGCATCGTAAATATCGTAAATGTTGCAGTGGCTGTCATTCATTATAAAGATCAGTATTTGCTTGGGTTTCGAGATGCTACTCAGCATCAGGGGAATCGTTACGAGTTCGTTGGCGGAAAGATAGAAGCAAATGAGTCAGCAGCGCAGGCGTTAATAAGAGAAGTGGCTGAAGAGACGGGTATCCTGCTTGATGATAATACTATCGTTAAACTTGGGCGTTTGCATCATGATTATGGCGATAAGCAGGTCAGCTTACAGGTTTATAAGATTGAGCTGACAGCAGAGCAGTACGAGCAGCATAAACACCGTAATCAGGGTTTAGAAGGGCAGGCACTGACTTGGGTGGCCAAATCACAACTTTTGGCAGGAGAGTATCATCTGCCTGCTGCTAATAAGACAATCCTTGAATGGTTGAAGCTCCCATCGAAGATAGCGATTACTTATCCTTTGGCACATTTTGGCACACATACTGATGCAGCGGAGGCATGGCTACAATATTACCAAGAAAATCTAACATCAGAATCATGGGTATATATCCGCCTGAAGGAAACAAATTTTAAGCATCTTGCTTGCCAATTGATAACGGCACGTCCAGATATCTTAGCGATTTTACCTAATGATAATGAGCAATCTTTGGACGATGAAGAGTTATTAACCGCTAATGAGACAAAGATTGGTCAGCGAATAGTTGCCAAGCATTTGACACACTCGACACTGATGCAATGCTTTGATGAAGATGGCAATCCTACAGCTCTCACACAGTCGCTATCTAAAGACCGTCCGCTCATCGTCAGCTGTCATGACATCGCGAGCATAACAGTCGCCAACAAACTTGCCAGCATGAGGATACAACAGGGGCTGCCACCAGTGATTGGTGCTTTCGTATCGCCTGTGCTCGCCACCCAAACGCATCCTGATGACACACCGCTTGGCTGGGAAGCATGGTCAGCATTAGCAGAGTTAGTTGATATGCCTGTCATTGGGTTAGGTGGTTTGGAGCCTGCAATGCTCGATCAAGCATTGCAGTATGGCGGTATCAGTGTGGCAGGTATTCGTCAGTTCATATAATCCGCATGACTCAAGAAAGCTACAGGGAATCTACGGTGTCATGTGCCTGAATGTGACTCGTATTAGACGTGCGTATTAAGCTTAGTAAGTTCAAATAACTGATTTTTAACTTAGTTATCCAGCAAGTAACTGTGTGGTTATGATGTGTTCAAACAACACTCAAACCCCATAGTTACTTACAAACCGTTGCGTTTTCCTACATTGCACTACTGTTTTAATAGTCCAGTTGTCCTTAATATATATTGCATATCTACGATACGTTGATCTTATTTCTATAGACGAGTGACTGTTCAAAAGTGATGTTCAAAATACAATAATAAAAAAGCTTTTGTAGAGTCAAGTTTTGCACAAATAATTTATACCAAAGCAAATGGCTTTTAGAAAACGAGACCAAATAGATGCCGTACATAAAGCGTTTTTAACAATCACTATTTAAGAATGGTACTCCTATGAAAACCAATAAGTTACCTGAGTCAGCATGGACTGATTCACAGGCAGCTGGTTCTCAACTTCAGCAGCCTAAGCAATCGCTCAATGACAATGAATATGGCGACGACACGCAACAGACAAACCAAGCTAGTAACGATGCTAGCTATAATCACGACAGCTCGAATGGCGAATATTCGCACCATCTGGCAAAAGACACGTCTTCGCAAGACAGCTATTTTGGATACAAAAGCGCCGACAAAAGCCCTAGGGCAAAAGAGTCAGCTATGAGTAACAATGAGATAAGCAAAGATCTAAAAAATAGCAATGAGGACAATCATGACGTGGCTGGTGGCTATAAATCATCTGGCTATAAGTCAGCGCAAAATAAGCAACCACAAAAACTAAATGAAGATGAGCCATTAATGTCAGGACTGTTAGAGGATCAAATAGATAATCTAAACAGTAGTTCTGAACACGCCATTGACGCTGAGCAAATGAGTGATGCATCAACAAATAATTCATCCTACAAAGAAATACCGGAGCGCATATTTATGAATGGACTGATCAAACATACAGGCATTGCCTTAGCGATTATAATACCGTTAGCAGCGTTCTCAGCCTATGCGGCCACGCCGCCAATGAACTCGGCAACTAACAACGTAGCAAATAATGGCATGTCTGATGATGCGATGAGTGAGAAGACCACGACCGATATGCTATCGGTTCAGCCAAGTGATATTATTCATAAATCTGCAAGCACGCCAACTACCGTAGATAGCGTAGATCTTAATACCTATGCAGGTACTTGGTATGAGATTGGCCGCTTGCCGATGTATTTTCAGCGTAAGTGTGCTGGTGATGTCACCGCCAACTATGCTCAAAAACATGATGGCTCAGGAATCACGGTTACTAATAAGTGTGTGAGCGAGGACGGTTCGGGTATTGTGGCAGAGGGTTTGGCTAAGCCAGTCGATGAGAGTGGCAGCAAACTAAAAGTGACGTTCTTACCGAAGTGGATTCGTTGGATTCCAGTCGGCCGTGCTGACTATTGGGTACTGGCACGTGATGCGGAGTATAAAACTGCGCTAGTAGGAACGCCTGACAAAAAATACTTATGGCTACTAGCACGTTCGCCAAATATCAGTCAGGAAACGTATACTAAATATCGTCAAATTGCTCAGCAGCAAGGTTATGACTTAAAAGAGTTTACATTGACGTCGCAGAGCAACCAAACGGTAAGTCTAGCACCATAAGCGTTATAACTAAATCTACTGCTCTAACTAATTAAGCCCTATAGCGATTATTATTTCATTACGTCTCGAATAAGGCAGCATATATAGCTGCCTTTGTTTTTATTACTAGTTATATATAAGAACTATATAAGAGAATGAAACCTATTATGCACGCTAGCTAATCGGTTACTACTGGCAAAATGAGGCGTTTTAGGCTAAAATCTAGGCGATTCAAATACTCTAGCGTCAATAACCCATATTGATAGTGGTTGATTATCATATTAGAGTCGCCATTTAGAGCATACACGACCTATCTATTTTACACTTCTTCATATTTTATTGATCATACATTACTGACCATAAGGATGTTTCTCGTGAGCAACGCTGATACCTTACGCCAATTACATCAAGACCACTTGAACAACTACAACAATCAAGAGCAACAAGCGATTGAGCTTATGGGGCTACTAAATAAGCTCTATAACAAGCAAGACGTACAAGTGACTTTGTTTGGCGAAACGCTAGACTCTACCTCAGTTGGTCAAATACTTGCTTTGCATCAAAAAGTAGCACTACGCGACCATGGCGCCAAAGCTATCGATATCGCTGATACTCTAGCGATGGTAAAAGTTATCTCAGAAAACACTGATATCCAAGCCACTCGTATCGATGTTGGTCAATTGATTGCTAACGATACTGATTTACAAACCGCTCTACAGTCTATCAACAACGCTGGTGCTGTAAACGGTGCGACAGATGTTGTACTGTACGGTTTTGGCCGTATCGGTCGTATCTTGACTCGTCTGCTATTGTCACAAGCGTCAAGTGCGAAAGGTCTACAACTAAAAGCGATCGTTGTACGTCCAGCCGCTGCTGGTGACTTAGCTAAGCGTATCTCATTGCTTGAGCGTGACTCAATCCATGGTAGATTCTTAGGCGGCATCAGCATTGATGATGATAATAACGGCATGATCGTTAATGGTCGTTTTGTACAAGTTATCTATGCCAAAGACCCAAGCGAAATCGACTATACTGCTTATGGTATCGACAATGCTCTTGTTATCGATAACACGGGTATCTGGAAAGACGAAGCGGGTCTTGGCAAGCACTTACAGTCTACTGGCGTGAAAAAAGTACTACTAACAGCACCTGCTGGCGGTGATATCAAAAACGTCGTTTATGGTGTGAACAATGACACTGTTGGTGATGATACGATCGTTAGTGCTGCTAGCTGTACGACCAATGCGATTACACCAACGCTGAATGTATTGAATGATGAGTACGGTATTGTAAATGGTCATGTAGAGACTATTCACTCATTTACCAATGATCAGAACTTGGTTGATAACTATCATAAAGCAGACCGCCGTGGTCGTAGTGCTGTGATGAACATGGTTATCACTAGTACTGGTGCTGCAAAAGCCGTTGGTAAAGCATTGCCAGAACTAAACGGTAAGCTAACGGGTAACGCTATTCGTGTACCAACACCAAACGTCAGCCTAGCGATTTTGAACGTGAATCTGAAAACTGCTCCAGCAAGCGCTGATGCGTTGAATGAGTTCTTGCGCAAAATGGCTAACAGCAGCACTTGGCAGTCGCAGATTGCTTATACAGATTCTACAGAAGCGGTATCAACGGATTTCGTTGGTACGACTCATGTTGGTATTATCGATGCTCAAGCTACTATTTTGACTGATAACCAAGCTATCGTATATGTTTGGTATGACAACGAAGTAGGTTATAGTACTCAGGTATTGCGTTTGGCGACGCAGATGGCCGGAATCAGCTACGCTCAGATTCCAGCATAGATTACTAAGTACAGTAGAGCAATAACGTCATACCAAGTATAGTAGCGCTATCGTGTCATAAGAATGGCGCTGTAGCAGATGCTACTTTAAATAGCTTGGTAGGATTTTAACTGTCATACTTAAACACCCGATAGTCCGATTGATTATCGGGTGTTATTGTCATAATGGGCACTAAGTAAAAGTAGACTTTATACAGTGTGTATTTTGACGCAACAACATAGCAAAACCCCAAAATACAACCGTTGGTTGTAACCAGTTTATAGACTGGATTGTGAATTAAGGAACGTAAGATGCGATTTATTGATGAAGCCGTCGTAACGGTAAAAGCAGGTGACGGTGGTAACGGAATCGCCAGTTTTCGCCGAGAAAAGTATGTCCCACGTGGTGGACCTGATGGTGGTGATGGCGGCAAGGGCGGAGATGTGTACGTCATTGCAGAAGACAACACCAACACCCTAGTTGACTATCGTTATACGCGTCGTCATGACGCCATGCGTGCTGAGAACGGCCATAGTAGAAACTGCTCAGGTAAAGGGTCTGATGATCTTTATTTACCAGTACCAGTCGGTACGACGGTAGTTGATACCGAGACAGACGAAGTATTGGGCGATTTGATTGAGATTGGCCAGACACTACTGATTGCAAAAGGTGGCGACGGTGGTCTAGGTAATACCCATTTCAAAAGCTCAACCAACCAAGCACCGCGTAAAGCGACGTCAGGTTTCGAAGGTGAGCTGAAAGTTCTTAAGTTTGAGCTAAAAGTAGTGGCTGATGTTGGTTTGATTGGTTTGCCTAATGCTGGTAAATCGACCTTTATCCGTCAAGTCTCTGCTGCTAGACCGAAAGTGGCTGATTATCCTTTCACCACCCTAGTACCAAACTTGGGTGTGGTCGATATTGGTCGTCATCGCTCATTTGTAATGGCAGATATTCCTGGTCTTATTGAAGGTGCATCAGAAGGCGCCGGACTTGGTATTCGCTTCTTAAAACATGTTGCGCGTACGCGTCGTCTGCTACACTTAGTTGATGTTAAGCCTGTTGATGGCAGCGACCCAGTCGAGAATGCCCGTGTTATTTTAAACGAGCTTGAGCGTTTTTCTCCTGAATTGGCCAACTTGCCGCAGATTTTGGTATTAAACAAAATCGATCAGGTCAACGATGAAGATTTGAATGCGCTTTGTACTCATATCGTCGCAGAGCTTGGTTGGACTGGTATGGTCTTCCGCACAGCAACGCTAACTGGTGAAGGCGTTGATGCGGTCAAATATCATTTGATGAATGATATCGAACTTGAGCGTGAGCGTGAAATAGAAGATCCTATCTTCGCTGAAGCACAAAAAGAACGTTTTGAGCGTCTAGAAGCTGAAGTACGTCTGAACACTGAAGCACAGCGTGAAGCCTATCGTGCAGCTCGTAAAGCGGCGCGTGAAGGCTTGGATACGTCTGATTTTGACGACGATGATGACGATGGCGTTGAGGTAATGTACGTTCCTTAAGCTAGTATGCTTGAGCAGTTATACTTGAATTGTGAATTTAATCCCTACAATCAATTGATATGAAAAAAAGGAGTTTATATGGCAGATGACATAGCAAACACGATGGAAGAAGCAAGATTTGTTAAGCAAACTCGCAACTTTGATATTCAGCGCGTTATTGTCAAAATTGGTTCATCACTATTAACCAATAACGGTCGAGGGCTGGATCGTACTGCCATATATGAGTGGGCAAAGCAAATTGCTAAGCTACACAAAAAAGGCGTTGAGGTACTGTTGGTATCATCAGGTGCTGTTGCTGAAGGTGTGGTACGTATGAACCTTGAGGAACGTCCCAAAAAACTAGCAGCACTACAAGCCTGTGCTTCTATTGGTCAAATGGGATTGATTGAAACATGGTGGTCAGCTTTGATTCAGCATGGCATTCAAAGCTCGCAGCTACTGCTAACTCATGATGACTTGTCTAATCGTAGTCGTTATCTTAATACGACAGGTGCGCTGACACAGTTATTAGAATGGCGCGTACTACCTGTTATCAACGAGAATGATACCATCACGATTGATGAGATTAAATTCGGTGATAACGATACCTTGGGTGCGATGGCAGCCGCAATGGTTAATGCGGATTTGTACATTATCTTAACCGATCAAGAAGGCGTCTTTACTGATAACCCACGTGATAATCCTGATGCCAAGATGATTCGTCAAGAACGTGCAATGGCGGATTACTTATTTGATATTGCAGGAGACGGCGGTAAGCTTGGACGTGGTGGTATGTTGACCAAAATCCGTGCTGGACGCCTTGCGGCAATGGGTGGCTGTCCTACCGTTATTGTCAGCGGTGCTATCGATGACGTTATCACTCGTGTGGTATCAGGCGAAGCTGTAGGTACGTTACTAACGACTAATGACGAAGATAAAATTATCGCGCGTAAACAGTGGCTAGCTGCGCATCTACGTATGTCAGGTAGCTTGGTCGTCGATGCAGGTGCTGCAAGAGCATTGACTGAGCACAATAGAAGTTTATTGCCAGTGGGTGTTGTAGAAGTGCAGGGCGGTTTTGATGAAGGTGATGTGGTAGAAATTATTCATCAAGATACAGGTGAGCGTATTGCCGTTGGGCAGGTAAACTTCTCATCGAATGATGCGCGTCGCGTTGCTCGTGAGCGTACCGAACAGTTCGATAAGATCTTTGGCAGTAGCGAAGAACGTGTCGTCATGGTACACCGCGACAATCTTGCATTAACTGTATAGCGCTTTTATATAACCTTTTTTATTCAACTTATTTTATCCAGCACAATATCCATTTATAAATATGGATATTGTGCTGTTTTGGAGATTTGTACATGAGTGCTTCAGACAGTAGTAACTCGGTTCAGCAACAGTTTGCACCTTTAAAAAATGATAGGTTGCTACGTGCATTACGTTTTGAGCCCATCGATACCACACCGGTATGGATGATGCGCCAAGCTGGTCGCTATTTGCCAGAATATAAGGCCACTCGTGCTGAAGCGGGTGACTTTATGAGTCTGTGCAAAGATACAGACCGCGCTACTGAAGTGACTCTACAGCCATTGCGCCGTTATGATTTAGATGCTGCTATTTTGTTTAGTGATATTCTAACTATCCCTGATGCGATGGGATTGGGCCTATATTTCGAAACAGGTGAAGGCCCTAAGTTTAAACATCCTATCCGTGAGCAGGCTGATCTTGATAGATTGCCAGTGCTTGAGCCTAATGATTCTCTTGACTATGTAATGCGTGCTGTAACCAGTATTCGCAAAGCGCTAAATGGTCAAGTGCCATTGTTTGGATTCTCTGGTAGTCCGTGGACGTTGGCTACTTATATGATAGAAGGCGGTAGCTCGAAGGATTATCGTTATACTAAAGGCTTTTTGTATAGTAACCCTGATTTTCTACATCAGTTATTAGACAAGCTTGCGACGTCAGTTATTGACTATTTAGATGCCCAAATCGTCGCTGGTGCTCAAATTGTACAGATATTTGATAGTTGGGGCGGGGCGTTAGGTCATCGTCAATTTATCGAGTTTTCACACATTTATAATAAGCGTATTGTCGCCGAACTAAAGGAACGTCATCCACAAGTACCTGTAGTGCTATTCACTAAAGGTGGTGGGTTATGGCTTGATATCCAGGCTGACAGCGAAGCGGACGTGTTAGGTCTAGACTGGACGATGCCGATTGATCGTGCGCGTCAAGTATTGACCGAGAGTCAGCGTCAGTTGACCAAAAAGCATAAGAAATTGCAAAGCAGCAAAGCTATCCAAGGCAATTTAGATCCAGCGACGTTATATGGTTCGCCTGCGACAATTCGTTCTGAAGTTAATGCGATGCTTGACCGTGCTTACGCTGATGGTGAAAAGACTGGTTACATAGCAAACTTAGGTCACGGTATCACCCAGTGGGTTAATCCTGACAATGCCAAAGTGTTTGTGGATGCAGTACACGACTATAAAATTTAAGAGTCAGAATATTTAGAGACTGATTCTGTATTTGTTCGCATTTGTGGAACTGTATAATTTATAGAGCTGCATGAGTTATAAGCAAATATAGAACCTATCAGTGCATATTTAGTATTTACCAAGAAAAGGGTGTTTTATGATTTCAGCAGCGATCGTCGGTGGTACAGGCTATACGGGTATTGAGCTCATTCGCTTATTATCTGCCCATCCTGAGGTTTCTATTGATTTATTAACTTCTCGTAGCGAAGCTGGCACTCGTGCTGATGAAATTTTCCCGAGCTTACGCGGTGTGTCTGACATCGTTTTTAGTGACTTAGGTGATAATACGCTTGCTGCATTGCAAAAATGCGATGTTGTGTTTTTTGCGACTCCGCATGGTGTAGCAATGAAACAAGCCGAGGCGCTTACCCAAGCTGGCGTTAAGGTCATCGATTTGGCTGCTGATTTTCGTTTGCAGTCACTGACTGACTTTGAGCACTGGTACAAGCAGTCGCACGCTTGTCCTGAGTTGTTGAAAACAGCAGTCTACGGCCTACCAGAAATCAATCGTGACAAGCTTGCGAATGCGTTACTAGTAGGCAACCCAGGCTGTTATCCAACTACTGCGATTTTGGGTCTAAAACCAATTATCGCAGCCCAGAATAAGCAAGCAGAGCGTTTGATTGAGTCTCGTATTGTTATCGATGCAAAATCTGGTGTGTCTGGTGCTGGTCGTCAAGCATCACTTGCACTTAACTATGCTGAGACAACGGATAGCTTCAAGGCTTATAGCGTCGAAGGTCATCGCCATTTACCTGAAATTGAACAGGGTGTTGCACAGTTATTAGACAGTCAGTTTACACACCGTATTCGCTTTTTGCCGCATTTAGTACCGATGATTCGTGGCATGCTAAGCTCTATTCATATGGAACTGACCGATGCTGGTGCTGCTATTGATTGGCAGCAAGCGTTTGAAAATAGCTATGCGTCAGAGTTGTTTGTTGATGTCATGCCAAAAGGTCTTTATCCCGATACGCGCAGTGTTCGCGCTAGTAACCGTCTACGCATTGCGGTACATCAGGATAATGAGCGTGCCGAGCTAACGGTTATCGTCGTTCAAGATAACTTAGTCAAAGGTGCTGCTGGGCAGGCTGTGCAAAACATGAATGTGATGTTCGGTTTTGATGAGTCAATGGGGCTTAACTTTGCACCGATTGTGCCTTAATATCAACGACTTCATATTCCAATCATTCACATTTACGGTGCTAGGTATTGATTATAAATTCGGCTATAATGACTTGCCCTTACCCTTAAGAGATACTGTCTAAATGCGTTTTCAGCTCGTACTACGCTTTTGCTCACAGCCAGCACGTCTATCGTGCAAAGACTCGGTTATACCTAGCTTGGAGCGCAAACAGCATTCCTTTAGAAATAATAATGTCCCGATAAGTGGTATTGCTAGCTCACAACGCGGGGCTTCTACATTGGTATTGGCACTGTTTGTAGTGGTCGTATTAGTGACAGCAGTAGTTGGGCTGGCATTCGGTCATAAGCTTGGCTACCAACGTGGCCTTCATTCGATGGAAACAGAAGCCAAGCAAGCAATCATCGATAGCACTGAAGCGACACAAGCACTAGAAGACTTGCGCCTTAGCAATAAGATAGCTACTAACCAAGCGGCAACTGCCAAACAAGAACTGGCTATCAGTTTGGCTAACTTAAAAGAGCTGCGTGAAAGCCAGCAAGAATTAACAGTAGAAAATAAGCAAGTATCACAGCTCAATGAGCTATATTCAGATGTCATCCGTAAGAAAGGTGGTATGCCTTTACAGGTATTAGGTGCAAAGATTTCGCCATTACCTGAAAATGCTTTTGAGTATGGTTTTGATATTGGGATGCTCAGTAACGATGGTCAAGCCAAACGCTTAAGGCCTGTATTGACGCTACTTAATAATGATGACCTTGTAGAGGTGCCACTTGACCCTGCATACCATATGATCGAAGGTATCGTTCGGATACGTGGTCGCTTTGTAATGCCATCAGGCTTTAGACCATTGCAAGCCAAACTGACTTTGCAAGCTGGTGGTCAAAAAGTAGAGCAGTTGTATGACTGGAAGCTCGGTGATAGTGTGGATAACATGCTACCATCGCTCCTAGATTTACCAGAAGTTGATGAAAGTCCTATCGTACCTTAATTACCTCATGTCTTAATAAAATACTCAGTGACGATGCTGTGGTTGAAATCAAAGCACAATGACCTTAATTAGTGGTTGTGCTTTATACCATGCCTTATCGCCTGCATTAACAACCTCTTTTATCTTAAACTTACCTTATAATTATATTTTGATTATGATGAAAAAAATGATATCACAAGCCACGCCAACGGTTGCTGATTGGCACTTTCCCAATATGCCTGCTCATCGTGCACAAGACGGTGATACCGATGGTGAAACGTCACCGCAAGCAGATGTATTGGTCGCAGAGCCTGAAGTAGCCAAACCGCCTATGTATGCGGTCGTTATGTATAATGACAACTACACGCCGATGGAGTTTGTTGTATACATATTACAGTCAGAATTTCGTCATAGTATGGATTCTGCGGTCGAGATTATGCTAACTATTCATAATAGCAGTAAAGGCATTGCTGGCATTTATCCCAAAGATATCGCCGAGACTAAGGCCAAAAAAGTAAATAGTCTGGCGCATCGTGAAGGTTATCCGTTATTGACCCAAATCGAACCACATCAAGGCGAGTAGAGCAGTTTATTAATTTTTTATACTGATATATGGCTCTATTAAAGCTTTACCTACTGTTCTCTATTCCTAAGCAATCCATATCAAAGCTCACTTTTATAGTGAGCTTTTCCGACTTTTCAGTCACCCCTCTTATATATGAACTTTGCTTCTTAAAATAGTTTTATTATCCATAGAGTCTTGATTTTTATAGCAAATAACCCTATCTATTAGAGAGTCCTATTCAATAGTCTTAGACTAAGTATCTCCGTTGAATTTGCTAAAACTACGTCATCACTAGACTCTCAACTATCAATCTCTCTCTTTCTATCTAATCAGTTTTCAATATTTAATATTTGTTATTAAGGTTGTCGCTACTAACTTGTAGCACGCTTTGATACATTTTAGTCTGTGTTAATAGATTGACTCCGTCGAAGTATCGTGTTGATATAAAGAAAAGCGGCCATTGATAGTTGTGATTACTGTTGGCTGATAGCGAGATTATAGTATTTAATCAATAGTCTACCGCTCACCTCATTTATTCATGACTTCTAATAATACGAATATAGCCCTTGAACAATTCATCTACCGCCCTGATTTACTTACTAACTCATTCATAAAACTATCAATTATAAAGATAGATATAACCGTAGGAAGTTGTTATGTTAAGTCGTCATCTTGAAGTTTCTCTACGTTTAGCAATGACGCTTGCGCGCCAAAAATCGCATGAGTATCTCACTGTTGAACACCTGCTTTTGGCCTTATTAGAAAACACTCATGCTGCCAATACGTTGACTGCTTGTAATGCTAATGTCTCGGCGCTGCGTACTGAGCTTGAGATTTATATTAATAAACACACGCCAACTATCGATGCTGATACAGAACAGTCACCGCAGCCGACTCAAAGCTTTGATCGTATCTTGCAACGTGCTATTTTTCACGTGCAGTCGATTGGTGGTGGTCGTTTGGTAGAAGGCTCTGATATTTTGGTCTCTATGTTTTCAGAGCATGATACTTATGCTGTTTACCTGCTTAAAAAACAAGGTATCAGTCGCCTTGAACTAACACAGTATTTATCACACGGCCAAGATAAAGAGGAGCCATCTGAATCACGTGGTTCTGCAGGCACTGAACGCCGTAGTGCCTCTGAAAAAACCAGCAAAGATCCCTTAGTTGAATTTGCGACCAATCTAAACCAGCGAGCTGCCGAAGGTAAAACAGATCCTTTGATTGGTCGTGCCTCTGAGATTGAACGTGCTGCCCAAGTACTGTGCCGTCGTCGTAAAAATAACCCATTGCTAGTAGGTGAGCCTGGCGTAGGTAAAACCTCTATCGCTGAAGGTTTAGCATGGTTAATCATTAACGATAAAGCACCAAAGCCCCTTAACGGTTGCGTGATTTATAGCCTTGATATTGGTTCACTGATTGCGGGAACTAAGTATCGCGGTGACTTTGAAAAACGCATGAAGTCATTGCTTGATGCGCTGAAGAAAAAACCAAATGCTATTCTTTTTATTGATGAAATTCATATGATTATTGGTGCTGGTTCATCTATGAGCAGCAATATGGATGTGTCTAATTTGATTAAGCCTGCACTTGCTAACGGTGAGCTACGTTGTATCGGTTCAACAACCTTTACTGAGTATCGCCAAGTATTCGAAAAAGACCATGCATTGTCACGTCGTTTCCAAAAAATCGATGTTAAAGAACCAAGTGTGGATGACACTATCGATATCCTACGCGGCCTAAAACCTCGTTATGAAGAATTCCATAATGTTGAGTATACGGATGAAGCGTTGGTCACAGCGGTACAGTTATCAGCCAAGCATATTCATGAGCGTTTTTTACCTGACAAAGCCATTGATGTAATTGACGAAGCAGGTGCATACAAGCGCTTAGGCGTGGTGCCTGATGTCGATGATATCGAAGCGGAAGAAAGTTTCATTGCTGATTTAGAGCAAGATTTTGATGCGCAGATTGATGCTGATATCGAAGGTATCGATGGCGATACAGATAATGAAATGCAAGATGAAGCAGCGACTGCGAAAGCAAGCGATAGTGCTAAATCAGCAGATGGTGTGAAATTGTCAAAAGGTCAAAAGCCACCGATGAAAATCGATGTTGCTGATATCGAGGCTATTATTGCTAAACTGGCACGTATTCCACCCAAATCTGTATCGAGTGATGACAAGAGTATCCTTGAGCATTTAGATCGAGATCTGAAGCACTTGGTGTTTGGTCAAGATGAGGCGATTACTACGTTGGCTGATGCTATCAAGCTATCACGTGCAGGATTAAAAGCACCTGATAAACCAATCGGTTCATTTATGTTTGCAGGTCCAACTGGTGTGGGTAAAACAGAAGTGTCGCGTCAGCTAGCGAACCTGCTAGGCGTAGAATTGGTACGCTTTGATATGTCAGAGTATATGGAAGCGCACACGGCATCACGCTTGATCGGTGCGCCTCCAGGTTATGTTGGCTATGATCAAGGTGGCTTGCTTACTGAAAAAATCAATCAGCATCCACATTGTGTGTTGTTGCTTGATGAGATTGAAAAGGCGCATCCAGATGTCTTCAACTTGTTACTACAAGTAATGGATCATGGTACGTTAACTGATAACAATGGTCGTGTGGCAATCTTTAAGCAAGTCATCGTTATTATGACAACGAACGTTGGTGCTGATAGTATCAGTCGCTCGTCAATGGGCTTCACTCAACAAGACCATAGCCGTGATAACACAGAATCATTGAAACGTGTCTTTACGCCAGAGTTCCGTAATCGCTTAGACGCCATTATTCAGTTCAACCCTCTAGATACGTCAGTTGTTGTATCAGTTGTCGATAAGTTCTTAGTTGAGCTGCAAGTACAGCTTGATGATAAGCAAGTGACATTAGAGATTGATGATGATGTACGTGACTACTTGGCGGACAAAGGCTATGATCGTCTAATGGGTGCACGTCCGATGCAACGTCTGATTCAGGATGAAATCAAAAAACCATTGGCAAGTATGATTTTGTTTGGTGATTTGATCAATGGCGGTGTCGTGCATCTGACCTTAGAGCCTAAAGTCGATGATTCTCAAGAGAATGATACGATGAAGCTTGATAAGGTATCAGACAAAGGCTCAGCTGATAGTCGTATTATTCTGACAGTCGTTGAAACTCACGAACCACATCCTGATTCTGAGTCTCTTGCTAGCTAAGTTGTTTAATATTGATGTCACAAAAACGGCTACCGTATTACTGCGGTAGCCGTTTTTTTATTGCTATAATTCATCAATAAAGCACACACCATTTTTTGTTAGTATGATTATTTACAGTAAGCTGGCTTTAATAAAGCTATGGAACTTATAACAAGTATAAAAAGGACACACTATGGAACTATTTGATGAACCGACAACAAAGACTCCAGAACAAAAGCAAGCGATTTTAGACAATGTCCGCTTACCAGAAGATTGGAAAACGGCATTAGCAGATGAATTAACGTCTGAGAATATGGACAATCTACGTGCGTTCTTAAAAGAGGCGTATCAGTCGGATGATAGTATCTATCCACCTGCACCATTAATGTTCAATGCGCTTAATCTTACGCCGTTATCACAAGTCAAAGTGGTAATCTTGGGCCAAGATCCTTATCATCGTCCAGGTCAGGCTATGGGGTTATCATTTTCTGTTCCTAAAGCCATTCCAAAGCCACCATCATTGAATAATTTGCTTAAAGAAATGGCAGATGACATTGGCATTCGCCCTTCAGCGCATGGCGATTTGACGTACTGGGCGCAGCAAGGCGTTCTCCTGCTTAATAGCTCACTAACTGTCCGAGAAGGCGAGCCAAACAGTCATCAGAATAAGGGCTGGGAACAGTTTACTGATGCCGTCATCGATGCAGTGAATGAACAGACAAAGCATACCGTGTTTATTTTGTGGGGTAGTAAAGCCCAGAAAAAAGGTAAGTATATCGATACGGATAAGCATTTGATTCTGACAGCGGTACATCCATCACCACTTGCAGCAAATCGTGGCGGCTTCTTTGGCACTAAACCTTTTTCTAAAACAAATGACTATTTGGCGCAGTATGGCCAAACTCCAATTGACTGGCAATTACCACAATAAATGCAAAATATACAGAATATAAGCTTAATGCCGTACCAATCTTTAAATATTCAGGCCAGCACCTTTTGGTTAGCTGAAGATATTAAATGGATGCAACAAGCAATCCAACTTGCTAAGCAAGGTGCTGAACGAGGAGAGGTGCCGGTAGGTGCGGTATTGGTACATGATCAGCAGATTATCGGCCAAGGGTTTAATCAACCTATTAGTAGCCATGATGCTACTGCTCATGCAGAGATAGTTGCATTGAGAGACGCTTGTACACGTTTAAAAAACTATCGACTGCCGCTACAGACTACTCTATATGTCACTCTGGAGCCTTGTACGATGTGTATCGGTGCTTTAATCCATGCGCGTGTAAACAAGTTGGTGTACGCAGCAAGTGAACCGCGTGCTGGTATGGTTGGTAGTCAAATGGACTTATCGTTACAACCTTTCTATAACCACAGTATTCAAGCCTATAATGGATTATGCAGCGAGCATAGTAGTCAAATACTCAAGACATTTTTTCGTGAGCGTAGGCAAGCGACAAAAAAGAATAAGGCCACTATGTAAACTAGAAATACTAATAAATAAGATATCAGTCTTGGTGCTAGTGGTCACGATGATTTTTTGCTATAATATTGCCCTATTTGATAGCACCCATCTTAATAGGCTATTAAAGACTTAACATACGAATAAATGTCGTTTTATTAATGACATACGATAAGCGATATAAGTAACGCATATTATTGAGTAAGTATTATGACTAGTTTTACACCTGATAATGTTTTACTCAATACAGAGGATAGCCATACCTCATCATTGCGTTACCCTATTATTTGTATCGATGGTCCTAGTGGCGCTGGTAAAGGCACTGTCACATGGCGTCTAGCACAAGTGTTAGGCTATCAGTTATTAGACTCTGGTGCGCTTTATAGAATTGTTGGTCTAAAAGCCTTTGAAGCGGGCTTAATCAGCGCAGATGCTAGCCAATCAATTGACGAAGATGCTGTATTAGCATTGACTGAAAGCTTGGAGATAGCGTTTGTACCAAATAATGACTCAGGGCGTGTAGACATCATTGTTAATGGACAAGCAGTAGGTGAGCAAGTACGCAATGAAACGGTTGGAGGCTATGCATCACAGATAGCTGTCTTTCCACAGGTTCGCCAAGCGTTGCTCAAGTTACAACAAGATATGGCCACTCGTTCAGGTTTGGTTGCTGATGGTCGCGATATGGGTACGGTTGTTTTCCCAGATGCTGATGTTAAGGTGTTTTTGACGGCCAGTGCTGAAGCGCGTGCAGAGCGCCGTGTGACTCAGTTGTTGAACGCTGGTCAAACAGCAGATTTTGAGGCAATTTTAGCGACGATAAAAGAGCGTGATGACCGTGATGAAAATCGTAGTACAGCGCCGTCGAAGCCTGCGGCAGATGCTTTATTACTTGATAGTTCAGCGCTTAATGCTGATGCAGTATATGAGCAGGTCAAAAAGCATTGCCAAGATAAAGGTGTGTTTTTCACTAGCTAGTCATTTAATAGCTAGTAAAAACAACATATTAAGTACTAAAAAGTTTCCTATTAATCATTGTTTTAGTATAAAATAATACGGTTAAGTTAAATTTTATTAAAGCAGTAAGAAAAACTTAGTTTATTCAAGATATTGCATTCGATATAAGACAGTTGTTGTTAGTCAGTTTTAATTACGATGAGCTCGCTATCAACAAACGTTTTTTTATATGATTGCATGGGATATAAAACCAGTATTTCGTTCTATACAATCATAAATTTGATCCGTACTGTGCTGGACAGGATACGGCTATACAAAGGTAGACATAATGGAATCATTTGCTGAACTATTTGAAGCGAGCATTGAAGAGCAGGGCCTAGATATCGAGCGTGGCTCGGTTATTACAGGTGCTGTTGTGGCCATCGATAGCGATTGGATCACAGTAGATACTGGTCTTAAATCTGAAGGTATCGTCGCTCGTGAAGAGTTTTTAAGCGAAGAAGGCGAACTTGAAGTTGAAGTTGGCGATAGCGTTGATGTCGTAGTTGAAGCGGTTGATAACGGCATGGGTCAAACCTTGCTGTCACGTGAGAAAGCTAAACGTGTTGAAACTTGGAACTTCCTTGAAAAAATCGCTGATAACGATGAAATCGTTAAAGGTATTATCTCAAGCAAAGTTAAAGGCGGTTTCACTGTAGATATCGGTTCAGTACGCGCGTTCTTACCAGGTTCATTGGTAGATGTACGTCCTATCCGTGATACAACGCATCTTGAAGGCAAAGAGCTAGAATTCAAAGTCATCAAACTTGACCAGAAGCGCAATAACGTTGTTGTTAGCCGTCGTGCAGTTATGGAAGCTGAAAACTCAGCTGAGCGCGAAGAGCTATTGAACAAGCTTGAAGAAGGCATCGAGATCGAAGGTATCGTTAAGAACCTTACTGATTACGGCGCGTTCGTTGATCTAGGTGGTATCGATGGTCTATTGCACATCACTGACATGGCATGGCGCCGTATCAAGCATCCATCTGAAGTTGTTGAAGTTGGCCAAGACCTAAAAGTTAAAGTATTGAAGTTTGACCGTGAACGCAACCGCGTTAGCCTAGGTCTAAAACAACTTGGTACTGATCCTTGGGATAACGTTGGCGGCACTTACCCAGTAGGTAGTGTTGTAAAAGCTCGCGTAACCAACTTGACTGACTATGGTTGTTTCGCTGAGATTTCTGAAGGTATCGAAGGTCTAGTACACGTATCAGAAATGGATCATACCAACAAAAACATCCACCCATCTAAAGTGGTTCAAGTGGGCGATGAAGTTGAAGTGATGATTCTTGATATCGATGAAGAACGTCGTCGTATCAGCCTAGGTATCAAACAAACTCTAGCTAACCCATGGGATGAGTTTGATAAGAAACATGAGCGCGGTGATAAAATCACTGGTACTATCAAATCAATCACTGACTTCGGTATCTTTATCGGTCTAGACGGTGGTATTGATGGTCTTGTTCATCTATCTGATATCTCTTGGAACGAAACTGGCGAAGATGCTATCCGTAACTACAACAAAGGCGACACCGTTGAAGCAATGGTATTGTCTGTAGATGCAGAAGCTAACCGTATCAGCCTAGGCGTTAAGCAGTTAAGCTCTGATCCATTTAACGAATACCTAGTCAACAATGACCGTGGTGCTATCGTTAATGGTAAAGTAAAAGAAGTAGACGCTAAAGGCGCTACTATCGAACTTGCTGATGAAGTTGAAGCTTATCTACGTGCTTCTGAAATCCAACGTGACCGCGTTGAAGATGCAACTAAGCATCTGGCTGTTGGTGATGACGTTGAAGCGAAAATCATCAGTGTTGATCGTAAAACACGCAACATCAACTTGTCTATCAAAGCGAAAGACGAAGCTGAAGAGCGTCAAGCGATTAAAGATCTTGGTAGCACGAACACTACTGCTGCTCCAGGTTCTGATGCACAGCCAAAAACTATTGGTGATTTGATCAAAGAGCAAATGCAGTAAGCTGCAAACTATTGATATAAAAGTAATATAAAAAAAGCGACTTCGGTCGCTTTTTTTTATGATTAGATTTTATTAACACAGTTAGTAATCGAGGTTTTTGGCCAAATGGGCAAACTCTTATTCCCATTTACGCTAATATCCGCTATCATTTGCACCATTGAGTAACGAGATGATAGTTATAAGCTTTTTATAGTCATAATGTGATTCTGAAGATTTTTTTAAAAGATTCAGTCTTTATAATTCAATTATCCAAACGCATTTCATGCTATAGAGCGTTGACTTATCATCAGCTTATCCATCAATCAACAAGGCAAGCGTAATAATGCAGCAAGCGATTAACAAATCCGAATTTATTAGTAATTTGAGTGCAAACTGTGACAACATGGCAGATACCGTGGTTGATGACGCAGTGCGTGAAATCTTAAACTTGATGACCCATACTTTAGCCAATGATGGCCGAGTCGAAGTTCGCGGATTCGGTAGTTTTTGTTTACATCACCGCCGTGCCCGTATGGGACGCAATCCTAAGACAGGTGAAAGTGTACCTGTACCGGCTAAAGCAATTCCGCATTTTAAGCCAGGCAAGGCTTTACGTGAAGCAGTAAACGATACGGTAGCAAACGGTTAGTTAAACCAGCACTTACTATCTAACCGTCAAAATTTATCATTCCAAACAGAGGTAACTGTCTCATGCGCTTTCTACTATTTGTATTGCTGTTCTTGAGCTTTGCCTATTCACTTGGTTTGGTATTGGCAAATAATACTGAGGTCGGAGTCAACCTACTGTTTTCACAAGCACCTACGATGAATCTAGGGTTGCTACTTATTTTGTGTTTAATGCTAGGTATTGTTATTGGTATTTTACTGGCATTGCTTATCTTTCGTGTGCTACAGAATAAGTGGGAAATCTCACGTCTGCAAAAAGCAAATGCAAATCTACAAGAGCAATTGACTCAAGCCAATACAGTTATCGATCGTCAAGCAAGCGCGCCAACAGTAGATGAAGCTGTTTATGGTGCTTCTGCTGCTAATGTGCAAAGTAGTGACGCAACTAGCCTAACTGAAGGCTCTACTCTGTCTAAGCGTAGACGAGATTAAGTTGTTAGGTAACCTTTTAGGTAATCTGCTAGTTGATAGTTCAACGAACGCAGTACTGACCTCAAATACAATACTTTGATAACTCAAAATATATGGTAAAACCATGAATAATGTAATTAACTCTCCAGTTGTCGTCGCTCTAGACAATATGACGGTAGAGGCGTCTTTAGCGCTAGCTGACCAGTTAGATCCATCTAAATGTCGATTGAAAGTCGGTAAAGAGCTGTTTACGCGTTGTGGTCCTGATATCATCAAGGCACTGCATCAACGTGATTTTGAAGTGTTCTTAGACTTAAAATTTCATGATATTCCGAATACCACTGCTCAAGCAGTATTGGCTGCCGCTGAACTTGGTATCTGGATGGTGAATGTCCATGCTAGCGCAGGTCTAGAGGCCATGTCGTTGGCAAAACAGCGCTTGCTAGATAGAGATCTTGATACCTTGCTTATCGCAGTTACTGTATTAACCTCTATGGATAGTGAAGCGTTGATGCAAACAGGCATCACTGATAGCTTAGATACCCAAGTGAGCCGACTAGCACAATTGACCAAGCAAGCTGGTCTTGATGGTGTGGTATGCTCGGCTCAAGAAGCAAAGGCACTTAAAGCATTATGTGGTCAGGATTTTAAATTGGTAACGCCTGGTATTCGCTTAGCTGAAGATAATGCAGATGATCAAAAACGTATCTGTACACCAAGTCAGGCGCTAATAGACGGTTCTGATTATTTAGTCATTGGTCGTTCGATCACTCAAGCCTCAGACCCTGCTACTAAACTACAGACAATACTTCAAAGTATTTAAGTTTGAATAGACGTTAAGAAAAAGAGACAGCCTAAATGGCTGTCTTTTTACTTTTTGATGGTATAGAAAAAGCTGCTACACTACTTAAATTTATTCTTACAACCTTTCTAAAATATAATAACTATATTAAAAACGCTCATGTAGCTAGATATCAGTAGTACTGCTATGAGCGTTTATCGCTAATTGGATTTTTAATAATAACGCCACTAAATGATGTTGGATAATATGAAATTACAGATATTGAGTGACTTACATATTGATAGTTATGCACGTCAATCGCACCCCGTTGGACATATTCCTAAAACTGATGCAGATTTAGTATTAGTAGCAGGAGATACTGCTAATAGTGACAAAGGCATGCCGTGGCTGCAAGAACAAGCGGCGCGCTTAGAAGTTCCACTAATTACTATCGCTGGTAATCATGAATACTTTGATGAAGACGTATTGAGCTTTGACCGTAAACTGGCAACTTGGAATAACTATGATGCTACGTCTAATAAAGGCGTTCGCGTATTACAATGTCAGCATATCGATATCGGTGATATACGCCTTCTAGGTTGTACGCTTTGGACCGACTATCAGTATCATGCTAATGAAGATACCATGGCCGCTGCTCGTCATTTTATGCGTGATTACAAGCAAATCTATGCAGGCAATGAATTGTTTTCACCTGAAGTATCTATGCAGATTCATGCTGAGCATCGTCATTGGCTACAGCAAGCTTTGATTGAGTCTCATAAACTTGGTAAAAAAACAGTAGTCATGAGTCATCATAGTGTCAGTGCATTATCGGTGTCTGGAAAATATGCCAATCTACCGAGTAATGCGGCTTTCGTTAGTGATTTATCAGGATGGATGCACGAGGATTGGTCACCGATGTTATGGGTACATGGACATACTCATGAAGCATTTGATTATAAAATTGGTAATACGCGAGTGATTGTCAATCCACGAGCCTATCCTAATGAGGTCAGTAGTACGGCATTAGAGTTTGCATGGGACAAAGTCATTGATATTGGCTAGGACCGTGTGTAAATATCCTGCAAATCTCCATTTATTCTAGGTATAGACTCTTTTGAATAAAGCGTCTTTTTGAAAGAGTGCAGAGTATTTATAAGATATATTGCAACTAGATTTGTCTGTGGTTCATTCCTGATAAGAAATCTGCTAGGCTTGCTGTCATGAGTAAATATCTGAATAACACCCTGTCCAAAATATCTGCTGACAAGCTTGCGAGTCATACACCAAGCGCGCCTGCACCTTCGCACCTACCAGATAGTATGATTTCCTCTGTCAGCCTATTGCCTGAAAATAAGCGACTGATTCTATTTACTAGGCACTCTTTACGCGAGCGTTCTGATGGTAATGGTTTTGCCAGCTATCAGTTACCGTTGACTCCTAAAGGACGCATACTGGCAAAGTCTTGGGGTCGTTGGTTATCAGGTCATCTACCATATTCGCTCGATGTCGATAGTATCTCTAGCCCCATTGGGCGTTGTATCGATACCGCGCAGCTGATGCAAGAGGGGGCAGGACTACGGCGTGACATTACGCATCAATCATTGTTAGTTGAGCCTGGTAGCCTCGTCACCGAGCCTGAAATAGCCAACCCTGTGTTCAAAGAAATTGGCGTGTTGAACTTTATCAATCGTTTTTTGCAAGGCAATCTCGAAGGGACTAAAAATACCTATCAAGGCGGTTTGGATATTCTGTCGCTTTTTTACCAGAATCAGCCGCAACATGGCCATCTGATGCTCGCTGTGAGTCATGACACATTGCTATCTGCGTTCTTAGCCGTCATGTTTGATGTGGTAGAGATTGATTGGAATGATTGGCCAAAGATGATGGAGGGCGTATTCTTATGGTTTGATGATAAGCCATTTGATCAAGCGAGCGCCCATTTCATCTGGCGAGGTCAAGTATATACTCGGCCGATTAGTTCACTATTAGATGGCTATCGTGCAGCTGGTTACCATCCTAGCAAGTTGCTATTGCCGCCAGAAGTGCAGTGGAATTGATGTTTTATTCAAACATTAAAATGAGTTGATATTCTTTGAATACATTTTAAACAGGCATAAAAAAACCTTGCTACGGTATTAGAACCAGTAACAAGGTTTTAGTCATTACGCTATAAAAGCGAAATGCGGTCTAATCAATACAAATCTTAAGCTTGTAGGCCTTTGATTGTTTTGTTTAGGCGGCTCTTACGACGAGCAGCTTTATTCTTATGAATAATACCTTTGTCAGCCATACGATCAAGAACTGGTACCGCTTTTTTGTAAGCTTCGGTAGCCGCGTCATAATCTTTAGCTGCGATAGCCGCATCAACACGTTTTAAGTAAGTACGAACCATAGAGCGTTGTGACGCAGAGTTCTGACGACGTTTGGTGTTTTGACGGGCGCGTTTACGAGCTTGTGCAGTATTAGCCACGCGTATCTCCTTGATAAAGATAGATAAAAATATGAATGTTGATTGCAATAATGGGTTTAACAATCATCGGTGACGAGCAGCCGTCTCGTCAAATATGATGTCGATGTCTGATATTAAAGTATCTAATATGAATAGATCATCGTAAGCGTCAGAGCTGTTTGGAATAATTAAACAGCGTTGACGTGTAAAGCCGATTATCTTAGCAAATTATTGAACTAAGGACAATATATTTGATGATTAATGCTTAAAGAAGTTACGTAATATCATCGAATTTGGGTCATTCTAGTAACTAAATCAATAGTAAGCGTTGATAGACGTAGAGGGTTGATAAAATCTCTTACAATATATCCTATATAATAGCGTCAGTTATTGAAGAATTTAGGTATGATATTCTAACGATATGCCTTGATATAGGTATTTTCTCATCAATATAGTTCATCTAATGTTATATAAGTGGATAGGGTATGCAGCGAAAAGCAATTGTGATTGGCGCAACAGGGTTAGTAGGGCAGCATTTGGTAAAGCAACTGAGTGAGCTTTATGACACATTGATTGTGATTGCCCGCCGCCCGCCACGCTACATTAATGCCAGCATGCGTTTTTATCAAATCAATGATTTTGATAATCTCTCTGAAGTGTTTGCAAGCGTTGGCGCAGACCGAACTACGGATGCTTTTAGTTGTTTGGGTACGACAAAAAAGCAGGCTGGTAGTGACGAGGCTTTTCGCAAGGTAGATCGAGACTATAATGTAAACTTTGCCAAATTATGTCGTGACAAAGGGGTAGAGAATTTCTTTTTACTCTCCTCAATGAATGCGGATATTGACAGTCGTTTTTTATACAATCGAGTCAAGGCTGAGACAGAACAGGCTGTTATGGCATTAGATTTTGGCCAATTGGTCGTCTTCCGTCCGTCATTATTACTTGGTAAGCATAAAGGTCGTCCGCTTGAGAGCATTGGTCAAAAAGCCTTTAAACTCATCTCGCCGCTCGTGTCAGAGTCGCTATCGTTACATCCTATTTCTGCTAAACGCGTTGCCAGCGCCATGGCCATGAGTGCTCATGGTATATACCATCGCAGTAAATACCGTACTGAACCTCAAATCAAGCATATCGACATTATCGAAAATAAGCAGATGCTAGCGATGACTCGTGTCAAAAAATAAAGTACATGTTTTCTAGTGACAGACTCAGTCTCAAAACCGGAAATCTATAGATATCGATTTTTAATTGTGTCAGAACAAGTTTGCATCAAAACCATAGTACAAGAGTAAAAAATACAATAACTATTATCAAAGCATCAATAAGTATTTGAATACCAGTCAGTTGAATCACTAAAAACAAGGAGCAGGAGCAATGTCAGAATCGATACAAATGGATAGAGGAAATTTTGTCACTTGTGATCTATTGGATGCCAATCCTGAGTCGCAAGTATGCTTACCAAATATCGAAGGCAAGTCATTCCGTCAGTTTGGTGCGAAAGACAAATTCTGCGGTGAAATCGTGACGGTTAAGTGCTTTGAAGACAATAGCCGTGTTAAATCTCTATTGAATAGCGATGGTAAAGACAAAGAAGGCAATGGTAAGGTATTGGTCGTTGATGGCGGCGGCTCTATGCGCTGTGCATTACTAGGCGATATGATTGCACAATCAGCTATCGACAACGGCTGGGCTGGGGTTATTGTATATGGCTGTGTCCGCGATGTTGATGACATGGCAGCGATGGATCTTGGCGTGATGGCGCTTGGTTGTATCCCGCGCAAATCAACCCGCCGAGATGAAGGTCAAACAGATGTGGAAATCAGCTTCGGTGATTTAACGTTGAATTCGGGCATGTTTGTTTATACTGATAACAATGGCATCATCGCTAGCGATAAACCACTTATCAGCTGAAGTTTTAGGCTTGGCTTGATTAGCAAAAACGAAAACCTCAGCTGATAAGTTGGGGTTTTTTATTGTGTAATGACAGTTAAAGCGCAATAATCGTTGTTAACCCTCAATCATTAATGAGTAAACTCTTAAGTGACAAACCGTTACGGCATAAGTTTTGGTAATTGCTCAAATATTCGTATAATAGCTTTCTGACTCCTTAACTTTGATTCTACTCTTTATGCCTATTACTGCTCTGACTGACGCGTTTGACCCTATTAACCAGCAGTTGTTTCCTATCCAAAATGCCGAGCGGCGTTGGCTAGCGCCTGTCCATGGTGCGGTCAGCAGTTTATGGCTGGCAAGCTTGGTTCAAACACCTATGTGGAATGTTGCCGAGCGCCTAAAAGTTGTGGTGGCACGTGACCAGAACCAACTCAATCAAATAGAGACTGAGCTGGCATTTTGCGGAGTCGATGCTTACGTATTCCCTGACTGGGAAACGCTAACCTATGATGAGCTATCTCCACATCAAGACATCGTTAGCGAACGCATCAATCTGTTGACGGATATGCCGAAAACGGGCGTGCTACTTATTTCGATACAAGCCCTCATGCATCGCGTCGCACCACCAAGCTGGTTGATTGGACAGCATTTTGATTTGAGTGTCGGCGATCGATTTGATATCAATACCCAACGCGGGCTGTTGGCTAAGGCTGGTTATCGCGCGGTTGAAAATGTCTTTGAGCCAGGTGAGTTTGCAGTACGTGGCAGTATCATTGATATTTTCGCCATGGGTCAGCCTTTTCCGCTACGTTTGGACTTGTTCGATGATGAAATCGAAACGATTCGCTTTTTCCATCCTCAAACGCAGCGTACATTGACTGCCGATGATTTGAAGGTGATGTTGACGGGCAACGATACCAGTATGGCGAAGGAGTCATTGTCACTACTGCATAAAATGCCAGATATCTCTAAACCTATCGACCAATTTCAAATCTTGCCTGCAAAAGAGTTTCCGCTCGATGAAGGGCGTGAGACGTTCCGCACAAACTTTGCCGCGATGTTCCCCAATACAAGTAGCCGAAAGTCTGAGCTGCATAAAGACGTAATGGCAGGGATTGCTAGTAGCGGATTAGAGTATTATCAGCCGCTATTTTTTGACTTAAAAGACTGGGAGGCGGAGAGTAGTTTATTTTCCTATTTACCAAGTGATGCATTGTTTATCACCGATGAGTTAATCAATGAAAAACAAGCTGATTACTGGTCACAAATCCAGCGCCGCTACGAAGAACGTCGACATGATATTGATAAGCCTATCGTAGAGCCAGCAATGCTGTATCTACTATCTAACGCGCTTAACGAACAGCTCAATCAGTATCCAAGAGTAATATTAAGTGCTCGTGATGAACTGGCTACGATGAATGATGTGGCAGTGTCAGAAAGTATAGATGCCTCACAAATACCATTGCCATCGAGTGTCACTAAACAACAAGGACTGGTGACATTAAGTGCTCAAGAACCGCCACAGTTAGCAGTCAATCATCAAAAGTCTGAACCATTATCTGAATTGCTCGACTTCTTGGATACGCAATCAAAGACTTCAACACCCGTACTAATCGTTGCAGAAACCGCAGGCCGTCGCGAGATTCTCATTGAACTGTTTAAGGGCAAGATTGATATCAAGGCGTACGATAGCTTTGAAGCCTTTTTAGCCGCAGATAAAACCAGCGCTATTAATAACAGTCATCTACCGCATGTCGGTCTGACCGTAGCGCCAATTGAGCGCGGTGTCTATGTGCCTGAACGCTTGGTGTTGATTAGCGAGACACAGCTGTTTGGTCGTCAAGTCTTACAGACGCGCCGACGTCGCCAAAGCGGGGTATCAGAAGAGTTCTTGGTTAAAAGCGTCACTGAGATAACAGATGGCAGTCCAGTAGTGCATATTGAGCATGGTATCGGTCGTTATAATGGCTTGATTACCTTAGATGTGGGCGATGGTGAGCAAGAATTTATCCATTTAAAATATTCTGATGACGCTAGTATCTATGTGCCAGTGGCCAATCTGCAAATGATTAGTCGCTATAGTGGCGGCGATCCTGCCTTAGCACCGCTACATAAGATTGGTAGTGGTAAATGGGACCGAGCCAAGCAAAAAGCATTAGAGCAAATTCATGACGTCGCTGCTGAATTGCTCAATATGCAGGCAAGACGTGAGGCCAAAGTAGGTATTCATTTTAAGATAGACCCATCACAGTACGAGCTATTCGCCAGTCAATTTGCCTTTGAAGAAACCGCTGACCAAGCCAATGCCATTCATGCGGTAATGGAAGACATGAGACAAAACCAGCCGATGGATCGTCTTATTTGCGGCGATGTTGGTTTTGGTAAAACAGAAGTCGCGATGCGAGCGGCGTTTATTGCCGTTAGTGCTGGTTATCAGGTTGCCGTACTAGTGCCTACTACGTTGCTTGCCGGTCAGCATGAAGACAACTTCCGCGATCGTTTTGCAGATTGGCCAGTCCGTATCGAGAGCTTATCGCGCTTTGGCGGCAAAAAACATCAAGAAATGGTATTGGCTGATTTGGCCGCTGGTAAAGTGGACATTGTTATTGGTACTCATAAACTGCTACAACCGGATGTGAAATTTGCCAACCTTGGCCTGATGATTGTTGATGAAGAGCATCGCTTTGGAGTGCGTCATAAAGAGCGTATCAAGGCCATTCAAACAGATGTGGATAGCATGTCTATGACGGCGACTCCGATCCCTAGAACGCTTAATATGGCGCTCTCAGGTATGCGCGATATGTCGATTATCGCCACACCGCCTGCCCGTCGTCTTGCCATCAAAACCTTTGTAATGCAAAAGACAGAAGCCTTGATGAAAGAGGCCATATTGCGTGAGTTATTACGTGGTGGGCAGGTCTATCTACTACACAATGATGTTGCTAGTATTGAGCGTATGGCAGAGACCATTCGTGACCTAGTGCCAGAAGCACGAGTAGGAGTAGCTCATGGGCAAATGCAAGAGCGCCAACTTGAGCAGATCATGCAGCAGTTTTATCATAAAAAATTCAATGTGTTGGTTTGCTCTACTATTATCGAGACGGGCATTGATGTGCCCAATGCCAATACGATCATCATTGAGCGTGCAGATAAGTTTGGTCTTGCGCAATTACATCAGCTGCGTGGCCGAGTAGGACGTAGTCATCATCAAGCGTATTGTTACTTACTAGTGCCTTCTCTGAAAGGACTCAAAGGCGATGCCAAGCGCCGTTTGCATGCGATTGAACGCGCCAATACTTTGGGTGCAGGTTTTATGCTGGCAAGTGAAGATTTAGAGATTCGCGGCGCAGGTGAGATATTGGGTAAGCAGCAAAGTGGTAATATGCAGGCGATTGGTTTTAGCTTATATATGGATATGCTTGAGCGTGCGACTAAAGCCATCAAAGCTGGCAAAGAGCCTGATTTAAATACACCATTGTCATTGACTAGTGAAATTAACTTACATAGTTCTGCTCTTATTCCCGAAGAGTATCTACATGACGTGCATCAGCGCTTATTGTTTTACAAGCGTATTAGCAATACCGATGATAAAGAGGCATTGACGGATATTCGGACGGAAATGATAGACCGCTTCGGTGCACTGCCAGATCAAACCAAGCAATTATTCGCCATTCATGGATTACGCTTACAAGCAGAGCCGTTGAAAATTAATAAAATCGATGCCAATAGTAGTAGTATGACGCTGGAGTTTGCGCCAGATACCCCAGTCGATGCATTAGCGATTATCAAGTTGATCCAATCAAATGGTCAGCATTACCGTATGAATGGCGCATCTGGTATTCGTTATCAAAATAGCGATAAACTGGCTACACCGCAACAGCGAGTGACGGTCATACAAGAACTGTTGCGCTATTTTAGCGAGCATATGGTGACAGAGCCTGCTTAGTACATAGCTGGATATCAAATAGGCTAGATAGTTAGTCTAAGGCAATAAATCATGGTGCTATTTTATCAACCAGATAACTGATAAAATAGCCAAACTAACTTTTTAACCTTCTGTATTTTTATTTGCATTAAACAACAAGAGAACCGTCATTATGTTCCAACTTCATCATAAACTTGCTGCTGATAGTTTTTTAGTGGGGGATTTTCCATTATCCACTTGTCGTTTAATCAATGACTGCCAATTTCCTTGGCTTATATTAGTGCCACGAGTCTCAGGTATCAAAGAGTTATATGAGCTGTCTGAAGCAGACCAAACACAGTTTTTGCGAGAGTCGAGCTGGCTGTCGAGTCAGTTAGCTAAAACCTTCCAAGCTGATAAAATGAATGTAGCCGCTCTGGGCAATCAAGTGCCACAACTTCATTTTCATCATATTGTTCGTTATCAAAACGACATGCAATGGCCAAACCCTGTATGGGGCGTGCCTGCTGTTCCATACACTAAAGAAGTACTAGCGCAAATGCAGCAAACATTGATGATGGCGCTACGTGGTCATCACCAAATGCCGTTTGATTGGCAAATGTAATAATCGTTCTATCTTGCTTTTAATAAGAATAGATTGAACCGTAGCCGTATTGGTAAAAGAAGAGGCCAGATGCCTAAAGATATCTGGCCTCTTCTTTTACCTCAAATATGGATAAACTAGACAAAAGGTCGCCTTTTGGTCATCACTAACCTTGTTTTAACTTATTTCAAAAGTATAATATATTATTAGATATATCTTATGACGAGTTGTCATAAGGGCGTTTCATAAGCATGTGCTAGGGTTACACATTTTATATCTCGAATAGCTCGTCCCATTTAAGTGAAATCATGTATGCCCCTCTCAGAGACATTCAAACTAGTTACGCCGTTAAAGGATACGGGGACTTGTCATTTCGACTATCCAGAAGTGTTCGTTTTAATACTGACAGTTATTTTACGTGCTATATATTACGACTTCCGTCCTATCTCAATGGCATTATTGGTTATTATTACCTTGCCAAGTCTTATGATCTTGATATACAACTACCGACGTCAGACCAGCTTTTGGACGTCTAATATAGTTATTATTCTATTATCGGTTGTCATCGGTTCTCTACAATGTTGTACGATCATATCAGTCAGCTTGGCTGCTTTGATTGGTATACGTATCATTCTTAGCCGACCCGAGAATCACCTCAGACTGCTATCTGTATCTTTCGTAACAACCATTGTGTTTTACTATGTCAGCACGATTTTAGATACAGATCGTATGGACTTTCAGGAAGGCTTATTACCATTGATAGTAATGGTGGCAAGTATGGGCGTTATTTTGTATCAGTTCTGGCGTATCTATCAGCAACATACGACTTTTAAAGCACGTGCCCATCAGGCTGGCGGCCGATTGAATACTATGGTATCGGTAATCAATAAGCTAACCCGTTTTGTACCGCCTCAAATTTGGGAACCCATTGTTAGAGCTAATAGCACGGTTAATGTGTCCAACAAACGTGCCAAATTGACTATCATGTTCTCAGACATTGTCGGCTTCACTAAGCTGTCTGATAGTCTAAGCTCTGACAATTTGGCGGATATTCTCAATACTTACATGCATTGCATGACCTTAATCGCTGATAAACATGGCGCAGTGCTTGATAAGTTCATTGGTGATGGGATGGTATGCTTCTTTGGTGAACCTGATAGTCAAGGCTCGCGTCAAGATGCGCTTGATTGTGTGGCTATGGCAATAGATATGCGCCGTGAAATGCGCACGTTACGGCAGAAATGGCGGCTGATGGGGTTTGAAGGCTTATATATACGTGTTGGCATCACAACCGGCTATTGTCACGTTGGCAATTTTGGTAGCAATAACCGATTAAGCTATACAATCATCGGTAAAGAAGCCAATTTAGCTTCTAGGCTTGAGTCCTGTGCGGGTAAAGATCAGATATTGGTCAGCGAAAGTACTTACGATTATATATGCCATAACTATGAATGCGAACACGTTGCAGCGTTTCACTTAAAAGGCTTTGATGAAAAGGTCAACGCATGGCAAGTATTTGATCCTAGTGCTAATACAGGTCACCTGTCTAAATGGGTCGACCACACATTGCCTGGTTTCAATTTGCATTTGAATTTTAAAGATATGAAAGACAATGATTATCAAGATATTAGAGCTCGCTTAAATTTTGCACTTGAACGCGTCGAGCAAGAAGAAGAAAAAGTAGTCACGAGTATGGCTGCAGAAAATAAGCATAATGACACCAATCACAAGTAAGCGCTTCAAGTTCAATATCTCATAATCATATATAGAAAAAGGCCAGCTATGTGATAGCTGGCCTTTTTTAATCATAACTAGAAAGTGTTATTATTGTTTAATGATTTTCTTTAGCATGATTGAGGGTATATTTTGGAACTTCGATGGTCAAGTCTTCATCATCAAGCATGACCTGACAAGATAAACGTGAGTCAGGCTCTAGTCCCCAAGCACGATCAAGCAGATCAGCTTCGATATCATCCATCTCATCTAAACTATTAAAACCCTTGCGCACTACGACATGACATGTGGTACAAGCTTTTGACATCTCACAAGCATGCTCGATTTTAATGCCTTTTTCTAATAGTGCTTTGCATAAGTTTTCACCAGCCTGTAGCTCAACTTCTGCGCCTTCAGGGCAAATTTCGTGATGGGGTAGTACGGTAACTTTTGGCATAAATTATCTGTCCGATGCTAATCAATTTAAAAAATATTAGAAGTTAGCTTAACGTGTCAGTTAAGCGATATATGTCGATGTATTTATTACCAGTCTTTGGCACTAGTACCTGCCATACTGGTCTTGACGCTCTGATTCATAATACGTGCAGCAAAGGCATCACTATGTGGCTTGAGCTGCGCTTGTTGTGCTTCGATAAGCGCTAAATCATTAGTGCTAAGAGAGTTACGTAGCGCTTGTATATGCTCTGCTAGTGACTGTTGTTCTTCAGCAGAAAGCAACGCTGTAAATTCGTTAAGTGCCGACTCTAGGGCAAGTACTTCACGTTCCGCTTCTACTTTTGTCTCAATTAAAGAACGCGCATTTTTGTCTTCTTCTGCGTGTTTAAACCCTGCAATCAGCAACTGTTCTTTTTGCTCATCTGATAGACCATAAGAAGGCACAATCTCGATTTTGCTTTCTGTTTTGGTCGTCGTCTCTTGGGCACTGACAGTAAGCTGACCGTTAGCATCAATACTAAAGGTGACTTCAATACGAGCAAACCCAGCTTTCATTGGCGGGATACCATACAGCTCAAAACGTCCAAGCGAGCGACAGTTTTCTACCGTTTCGCGCTCACCTTGCACCACGTGAATCACCATACCTGTTTGACCATCTTGATAAGTGGTAAACACTTGACGTTTCTTCACAGGGATAGGCGTGTTGCGTGGGATGAGTACTTCAACCAAACCGCCCATGGTCTCAAGACCTAATGATAATGGCGTTACGTCCAATAATAATAAATTGTTGTCACTATCACCATTAACCAATTGATGAGCAGTTTGGGCAGCACCTAAAGCAACCACCTCATCTGGATTCAGGCGGCAAAGTGGCTGCTTAGCAAAAAATTCAGTCACAACTTTCTGTACGGCAGGCATACGAGTTGAACCGCCCACTAATATAACTTCATCTAGATCTGTAGTAGACAGCTTGGCATCGCGTAGGACTTGTTCACACACGCTTAGCGTACGGCGGCTAACAGGCTCTACGATATTTAGTATATCTGTACGGCTTAATACGCCTTGATAAGACTGACCATTGACACTAACACTGATATCTACTTGTTCAGCATCAGTCAATGCTTGTTTATAAGCTTTGGCTTGTTGAGCTAGTATTGATTTGTCATGCAGGCTTACATCTTTTGGATCGATATTTAATAGTTTAATAATCCAATTGGCAATAAGACGATCGATATCATCGCCGCCTAGTGCGCTATTACCACCAGTTGCCAATACTTCAAAGACACCGTCGGTCAGCTTTAAGATAGAGACGTCAAAAGTACCACCGCCCAAATCATAGATTAAGTAATAGCTTTCTTTTTTACTGTCTTCTGACGATTGGTCAAGACCATAAGCGACTGCCGCCGCCGTTGGTTCATTCAACAAGCGAAGTACGTTGATACCCGCTGCTTGAGCAGCATCTTTAGTTGCTTGACGCTGTGCTTCATCAAAATAAGCGGGAACCGTAATCACGGCACCCTCAATACTATCTGCAGGTAAGGCGCTTGCTGCACGTTCCTCAAGAGCCGCTAATATACGTGCTGATACTGCAACAGGAGAAACCTCACCTTGAGCCGTTACAAAGGCGGGCATATCATCTTTATTACCAGATAACTCATAAGGATGAGAGAATTTGATATCAGCTTGACTACGACCCATAAAACGCTTAGCCGAGACGATCGTATTTTTTGGATCATCCGCTAAATGCGTTAGGGCGTCATAGCCAACCAATGGCGTACCAGTAGCTGGATAATAGACAACAGACGGTAATAATGTATCTGTCGCTGCGCCTGCCTCTAAGACTTGTGCCTTACCTGAACGCACCACAGCAACCAACGAGCGTGTAGTACCGAGGTCGATTCCCAAGCCAAATTTATGTTGGTGAGGTTGAGCGCTTTGATTGGGTTCAGCAATTTGCATTAAAGACATAAGGATAACTCAGAGATAAAATGAATAAGTGAAATGGAGCAAATATAGCATATGCAGTAAAAGAGCTTAACGTCGGTAATCTCATTCCATAAAGAGGATAGATTCTGACAGTTTAATGCGCTTAGACTCAAAGATTATACGGTATCACGGTCGCTATTTTAACCAAATATATAGAATTTAGCTTGTTAGTGAGAGCCATAACCACAGATATTTAGACGTATAAGTCATCGTCATCTGAATGCGATGAATTTGCAACATCATCAAGCCCAGTCGTCACATCAGCATTTAGCTTAACTAAAAATTTCAGTTTCTGTGTCGCATCAATCGCTGTTTGCCAATCTTGATTTTGATAAGCATTATTAAAGCGTTCAGATTGATTTGCTAAGCGCTCTGTAATTTGAGGATGTAATTGCTGCAAGGCTGCAAGATCTTTGTCCTCGATAGCATCATCTAGATCCATACGCATCTGCATCGCATCTTCCAAAAAGTCCAAATCTGCGATTGAGTGCTCTATGTTTTGTGCTTGATCTGCCATGTCTAATAAATAACCAGCACGACTATCAGGAGCGCTTAGTGTTTGATACGCTTGATTGATTAAAGCGGACGCTTTTTCAGACTGCAACTGTGCTTGAACCATATCGGTCTGATTTTTGGCAACATTATCAGGATGATAGCGTTTCTGCAGCAATCGCAAACGTTGTTCTAGATTGCTTTGGTTGATTTCAAATTGTACAGGCTGCTCAAATAGGGCAAAGAAGTTATCAAACTGTGGTTCTGAAGTAATATCTGTCATAATCCGATGCCTTGCTTTTTTATTTGTTTTTGAAGTCATGACCTAGCTAAGAATACTGAATCGCTTGGCTACTCAACTACATTAACCTTTCTTCATAGCGATAGCAGAAATACTGCACTATTCTTATGAAAGCTTATTGAAGCATAAGTCTATCAGTTTTCAGCCATTGAACAATTAAACTGTAAAGGACTCACCGCAACCACATTCACCTTTCTGGTTAGGGTTGGTGAATTTAAAGCCTTCGTTTAGACCTTCTTTTTCGTAATCCATCAACAAGCCGTCTAAATATACTAGGCTTTTAGGATCAATAAAGATGCTAACGCCGCGACTTTCATAACACGTGTCATTTTCATCAGGGGTATCTACAAACTCTAAAACGTAAGCCAAGCCCGAGCAACCCGCCGTACGGATACCAACTCGAATGCCTTCGCCTTTGCCGCGATTGTCCAAAAAGTCTCGAACATGCTGAGCGGCGCGTTCTGTCATTTCAATCATGCCAACTCCCATTGACTATTAATCATAAATATCAATAAAAAAATCTAGATAAATTGACAATCAGAATTACAAGATTGCCAAAAGTGTAGGCTTACGACTATTAGAAAACAAAAGGTGACAATTACATAAGTGTCATTGTCACCTCTTTAGCGTCAGTAGCGATTATACATTGCTACTTTAGCGTTGCTAGTACAACGTAGCGCATACGTTAGCAGGTTTAGCCTAGCTTAGATCGCAGCTTCTTCTGCTGAAGCCGCTACGCCATGCTTTCCTTTATAGTCGCTAATAGCAGCTTTAATGGCGTCTTCTGCAAGTACAGAGCAATGCACTTTTACTGGTGGTAATGCGAGCTCTTGAGCGATATCGTTGTTTTTGATTTCGCCAGCTTGATCCAAGCTCTTGCCTTTTAGCCACTCAGTAACAAGCGAGCTTGAAGCAATCGCTGAACCGCAGCCATAAGTCTTGAAACGTGCATCTTCGATAATACCATTATCGTCGACTTGGATTTGTAGACGCATTACATCGCCACATGCTGGGGCACCGACCATGCCGGTACCAACGTTTTTGGCGTTTTTGTCAAGATTACCAACGTTGCGTGGGTTTTCGTAATGATCAATAACTTGGTCACTATAGGCCATGGGGTTTTCTCCTAGTTAGATGATGAGTAGTCGTTTATCAACTTTAAATGTCTAACTACTCATCGATAATTGGGGTCAAACGCTTAATTTAATTGTCTGATCAATTGTTTAATAAATATATATATATTGCTAGCTATACTAAAAAGCTATATTAGAAATTAATGCTCAGCCCACTCGACTGAGTTTAGATCAACACCTTCTTGGTACATATCCCAAAGTGGTGATAGGGCACGTAATTTATCAACGGCTTCATGCATCTGTTTGATAACAGTATCGATGTCTTCGTCAGTAGTATAACGGCCGAAGCTGAAACGGATTGAGCTATGTGCCAATTCATCTGGACGACCGATTGCACGTAGTACATATGATGGCTCAAGCGTCGCTGACGTACAGGCTGAACCTGATGATACCGCTAAGTCTTTAAGTGACATCATCAATGACTCGCCTTCAACGAAGTTAAAGCTGATGTTTACAATGTTTGGTACGCTGTTCTCAAGATCACCGTTTAAGTAAATCTCTTCGATGTCTTGTAGGCCATCCCAAAGTTTCTGACGTAATTTGGCTGCATGTGCATGGTCGGCTTCATAGCTTTCGTTAGCTAAAGCAAATGCTGCGCCTAGGCCAACAATCTGATGCGTTGGTAGTGTACCTGAACGCATACCGCGCTCATGACCACCGCCGTGTTGCTCAGCTTTCAAACGAATACGTGGCTTACGACGAACAAATAATGCGCCGATACCTTTAGGGCCGTATGCTTTATGACCTGAGAAGCTCATCAAATCAATTTTCATTTCTTCAAGATTGATTTTTACTTTACCAACAGACTGTGCGCCATCAACATGGAAAACCACGCCAGCTTCGCGAGTGATTTCACCAATCGCTGCAACATCAGTAATAGTACCCAGCTCATTGTTCACCATCATAAGTGATACTAAAATCGTATCATCACGTAGTGCTTCTTTTACTTGCTCTGGTAGGATAAGACCTGTGCTTGGCTGTGGCTCAAGATACGTAATTTCAAAACCTTCTTGCTCAAGCTCGCGGCAGGTATCTAATACAGCTTTGTGCTCAATTTTACTGGTAATGATATGTTTGCCACGAGACTGATAAAAATGTGCTGCACCTTTAATGGCTAGGTTATCAGACTCAGTCGCGCCAGAAGTAAAGACGATTTCGCGTGGATCAGCGTTGATAACTTCAGCAACTTGACCGCGAGCAGTTTCTACTGCTTCTTCCGCTTGCCAGCCGTAACCATGTGAGCGTGAAGCTGGGTTACCAAAGACACCATCTACAGTCAAATACTCGCTCATCTTGGCAGCTACTGATTTAGCAACTGGGGTAGTGGCGGCATAATCTAAGTATATAAGGTTGTTATGTTGGCTCATGCTGGGTTTGCCTCGCTGTTCGATAGAGTAATAGTATTAATGTCTTTTATGGAAATATCTTTTGTAGAGGTGTGCTGACGCTCTGAGACTGACTGCACGTTTTCCATATCTAATAATTGCGCTAATGTTATATTTTTCAAGTACTGTTCGATATGATTCGACAGTGCACACCACAGATCGTGAGTTAGGCACATTGTACCACCTTGACAGTCACCGCGTCCTTCACACTGCATCGCGTTTACTGACTCATCAACCGCAGATATGATGCTCATCACATCTATCTCATTCAATGGCTTAGCTAGGTGATAACCACCTGCAGCACCGCGAATACTCGTGACAAGACCGCGTTTACGAAGTTTAGAAAATAACTGTTCAAGATACGAGATTGAAATCGATTGCCGTTTGGCGATATCGGATAATGATACAGCACTGTCTTGTTGGCTGGTCTGTAATGCCAAATCTAATAATGCGGTAACAGCGTATCTGCCCCGAGTAGTCAAACGCATGTGTTATCTCCAAACTTGATGTCATTTATGTTTAACAACGATCTTAGCAAAGGTTTGAATCAGCGCTCATAAGATAAAGAGAGCAACCAATAATACGTCAGCTAAGTTTTGTCTTATCGTTATTGAACAACAGATGATTAACCCGATGTGTGCAACGATTGAGGTAATTATACTTAATCCCGAGTAATTTAGTCAAGATTAAAGTGTGGTTCAATGGTTAATCAAGCTTATTGCTGTAATTGATAAAAACAATGATGTTTAGAATAGATATATGAGTGAGACATAAGTAGCTTAATTTGTCTGCTACAGATACGTTTGACGAAGTAAAAAATAAGCGTTCAATATCTATAGAAGACATTGAACGCTTATTTATAGGTAATTCAGCGAACTAAAACTAATTCATCAATAATGCGATGACTGAGCCGATCATAATGACGAGGGCGACAACAGTGACAATCATCAACGTCTTTTGCTTGCTCTGAAGCTCTCTCACGGTTGTTTCAAGTTCACGGTTTTTAATGGTTAAGGTGTTAATCTGTGTTTGCTGTTCTTTAATACGAAGTTTATAGTTATTCTTTTTTTCTTCCAAATCAGCTTCTGTAGGTTTGGTTTTAGTCTTGCCACCCTTTATCTTTTTGATCAGACCCTGAATCAAGCTGCCAAGCCCAAGTTGCATAATAAACTGTTTGACCAGTTGTACTTGAATCGACTCACCGCGCATCTGTAGCTTTTCAGTGGTTTCGCTATCATGAGTGGTGATGGCGTTGATAACTTGAATGCTATAGGCATTGATAACCACGTCAGGCTCACTACGACCAATCGGCAGCTGAGCATCTAGTAACACGCCTTTGGTACTAAAGGTGGCAAATACTTCTACATGCGGTAAATACAGGCGAAGCGCCACCACGGTGCCTTGCTTGGCGAGCGGATAAGCGGCCTTACGCAGTTCAGGATCCAAACGTAACAGTAATGTCAGCGCCGACTCGATAAATACTAAAATGATATTAAGAAAAGAGTGAGACAACGTAGAACGCTTCATGTAAGTAATCCGTTTTTTATTTAGCAAGTTTTAGATATTGAGCAAACAGAAGTCTGTATTTGCGCAAGGCTTGCAGTGATATTTTGCTTATAGTAACGTCTTTATAATAAAAAGTAACGCTAGTTTCTGTAGTGGCTAAACTATTACATTACAATTTAGCAGTCAATAAAGACACTCTTATTTATGACCAGTAATATACAAACTTAATGTATAGCAATGCACAGACGGCAATTGACAAATCTGTCAAAGCGTAGAAAATAGGAAAGCCAATCGTCTCAGTTATGCAGAGCCACTTATATATAAATTCCTAACGCTTTGCGTAACATTAGGTGTCAAATACGTAGTGTAGAGCACAAAAATATGTAAAATCGCTTGCGCTCCTTATGCTGCCTTGATATAAAGACGATAACAAAGAAGAACCTGTTAATGCGCCAGTTAGGTAGTTTTTATTGCGTAAGCACCATGAGAGCGTTACAATACTTGGCGTGAGCATTTATTACCCCCTTAAACTTGAAGGAAATTTTATGAATAAGTCAGAATTAATTGATAGCATCGCAGACAAAAGTGGTCTAAATAAAACCCAAGCTGGTGATGCATTAAACGCTGTTATGGAAAGTGTTGGCGAAGCGCTAGAAGCTGGCGATAGCATTTCATTAGTTGGCTTTGGTACTTTCAGTGTAAAAGATCGCAAAGCACGCACTGGTCGCAATCCTAAGACTGGCGAAGAGCTAAGCATTCCAGCAAGCAAAGTACCAAGCTTCAAAGCTGGTAAAAACTTAAAAGAGCGCTTGAACTAAGCCGATTTTTTAAGCATAAAATGATAGTCGGTGGTCTATAGCTGAAGTAATGAGCTAACCATCGAAGAGAGCACCTAATATTTAGGTGCTTTTTTTATCGCTATAGTTTGTATCATGCGTCGTGAATATTTTGAGTCTGCATGAAAAATCACGTATCATAGGGCGCGCGATAGGTGTGTCATTTAAGTCAGATTTCTTTAGTAAATTTTGTTTTTTACTATAAAATGCATACGCTCTTACTCTTACCATTGCGAGCTTAGATAGCACTGATATTGGCAGGTTGCACTCAACAGCTCCTAACAGTATTACAATGGTTTTTCATCAATATAGGTTAATAAAGCAGAGATAACTATGGATAAATTGCGCGATTTCTTAAAAAGCTGGCCAGGTCGCATTTTATTGATTTTATGCCTATCGCCGCTCGCTCTCTTGGGTGTCGAAAGCTATTTTGGCGGCAACGTCGATCCCAACCAGATTGCGCAGGTAGGTGAGGCAAGCGTAGGACTGTCCGAGTATCAAACTGCTGTCAATAGCCGTCGTTCTGAAGTGCTAGAGCAAGTCGAAGATGCCAGCTTGTTGAATGAAGATGTGCTTCATGAGCAAGTATTAAAGGGTCTAATCGACCGTACGTTGTTAGAGCAGCAAGCAGGTAAGCTTGGTATGACAGTCTCTGACGATACGATCAATCGTCTGCTGCGTCAAGAAGAAATATTCCAAGATGCAGAGGGTAACTTTTCAAACGATCAGTTCTCAAACTTCTTGCGTCAGCGCGGCATGACCAAAAACCAGCTATTTGCAGAATTTCGCAATCAGTTAAGCTTGGATCAATTAAACGCCAGTATCGTTGGTACGGCTGTCTATCCTATGCAAGCAGTCAGTCAATTAATTGATTTGCAACTTGAATCGCGCAACGTTTGGGTGCATCGCTTTAATTGGCAAGACTATGCTGACAAGGTTAAGCTTAGCAAAGCCGACATTCAATCATATTATGATGCTAACAAAGACACACTGAAAAGTGCAGCGATGGTTGACTTGGCGTATATCCAGCTTAGCCCGCAAACTATTAAGGTTGATGAAGTAACCTCAGAAGAATTGCAGCAACAGTACGAAGCTTATAAACAAAGCATCGCGGCTACTGATGAGCGTAAAGTCAGTCAGATTCTGTTTACTGGTAAAGATGCTAAGACACGAGCCGATAAAGTGAAAGCACGTCTGAATAAAGGTGAAGCGTTTGCTGCGCTTGCTAAAGCAGAGTCGGACGATCCATCAGGTGAAACAGGTGGTGATATCGGACGTTTTAATCCGTCAGTGTTTGGCAGTGATGCAGATACTGTGCAAGAGGCACTAGAAGGTTTGAGCGTTGGTGATGTGACTGCGCCTATCAAAACCAGTTTTGGTTATCAGATATTTACGGTTACTGAAGACAATGGCAAAAAAATTCCAAGCCTAGACAGTATGCGTGAAGAGCTGACTGCAAAAGCAAAAGAGTATAAACGTCAGGAAATCTATGCTGATAAAGTGACTTCAATCAATGATTTGGCGGCAGATGGTTTCAGTATTGAAGATATTGCGCAGCAAGAAAACGTCAGCCTCAAGCGTATCAAAGATTATCGTAAAGTGAACAACAAGTCTGCACTGCCGCAACCAGCAGTCGTTAAACAGGCCTTTGATGAATTTACTATTCAGGATCAAGCGGTAACGGCAGGCGTAGAAGTTGGCAACGGTACCGTATGGTTACAGCCAAGCAATTATCGCCCTACTAAGACGCTTGCTTTGGCAAATGCAACGCTAAGAATCATTCAAATACTACGTCAGCAGAAAGCTACAGCATTAGCTTTAAAAGATGCTAAAGCATTGGCTGCTGGTATCAAAACGTCAGCTGATATCAGTAAGCAGTCGGTAAGTTTCCAAGCACTGGGTGAGATTAACCGTCAAACAACACAGCTAACAGACAAAGAGCGTGGATTGGCATTTAGCCAGCAAGCCGCTGATAATGGTGTCGTCGCGATTGCTAGTGAGACTGAGATGGGTGCAACGCTGTTGGTTGGAGACCGTATTAAAACTGAGCAGCAGTCACCGCTGTCTGATATGCAAAGAGCGCAAACAGCCAGTATCATTCGTGACAATTTAGGCCAAGACCAGTTGCAAGACTATTTGGACTATCTACGTATGGTATATACGGTTGAGATTAATGAAAGTAACATAGCAAACGCGCAAGGACGCTAAGTATTTGCTAGTTCGTTATTCTTAGATACTAAAAAAGCCACTGTATCAATTGATACGGTGGCTTTTTTATGGATGATGCTTTAACGATAATTATCACAAATACTATATAGACTGGGATTAGTTGCAGTAACAAATACAGTTGCTACAACTAATTCCAGTTTTAAACTAATAGGTGACTATTTAATGGCGGAAATGGCGCATGCCCGTGAATACCATCGCGATACCATGCTCATTAGCAGCAGCAATAGTTTCATCATCACGCATAGAGCCACCTGGCTGAATGATAGCAGAGATACCTACTTCAGCAGCATTGTCGATGCCATCACGGAAAGGGAAGAACGCATCTGATGCCATAACAGCGCCTTCAGTTGCTAGTCCAGCATGTTCTGCCTTGATAGCAGCAATACGTGCTGAGTTAACACGGCTCATTTGGCCTGCGCCAACACCGATAGTACGTTGGCCTTTTGCGTAGACAATGGCATTAGATTTGACGTATTTTGCCACGTTCCAGCTGAATAGTAGATCTGCCACTTGCGCTTCAGTTGGTTGTACATCAGTGACGATTTTTAGGTCGTTAGCAGTGATTAAGCCTAGATCTTGCTCTTGTACCAGTAGGCCACCGTTAACGCGCTTATAGTCAAGTTGGATATCGCGCTGATCTGGTGCTGGTAGCTCGCCGCATACCAATACACGTACGTTTTTCTTGGTAGCTGTCGCTTCAAGTACACCGTCTTCGATACTAGGTGCAATGATTACTTCTACGAACTGATTGTCGATAATGGCTTTTGCAGCAGCAAGCGTCAACGGACGGTTGAATGCGATAATACCACCAAAAGATGATTCAGGATCGGTGCTAAAAGCAGTACGATAAGCCGCTACTTGGTCATTATCAACCGCAACACCGCAAGGGTTGGCATGCTTAACGATAACGCAAGCAGGAGCGCTGAAAGCTTTAACGCACTCAAGCGCAGCATCGGTATCAGCGATGTTGTTATAAGACAATGCTTTGCCTTGTAACTGTTTAGCTGTTGCGATTGAGGCTTGTTTGCTTTTTAAAGGCTGGTTTTCAGTATAGAAAGCCGCGCTTTGATGCGGGTTTTCACCGTAGCGTAGGTCTTGTGCTTTTTCAAGCTGTACATTGAATGTACGTGGGAAGTTTTCTGGTTCTTGAGTTGCGTTGACACGGCTACCTAAGAAGTTTGCAATCATACCGTCGTACTGTGCAGTATGCTCAAACGCCTTTACTGCCAAATCATAACGTAAAGCAGTCGTCAGTTTAGTGCCACCGTCTAACGCATTAAGTACACGGTCATAATCAGCTGGATCAGTGACGATACCTACATGTGCGTGGTTTTTCGCTGCTGAACGTACCATGGTAGGGCCACCAATATCGATGTTTTCGATAGCGTCGTTCATAGTCACGTCAGCACGTGCAATCGTTTCAGCAAATGGATATAAATTCACGACGACCAAGTCGATACGTTCGATCGCATGATCACTCATTACTGCATCATCTGTACCACGGCGTCCTAGGATGCCACCATGAATCTTAGGATGCAGCGTTTTAACACGGCCATCCATCATTTCAGGAAAGCCTGTGTAATCTGATACTTCAGTCACGTCGACATTGTTTTCTGTGAGCAGGCGATAAGTACCGCCAGTAGATAATAAACCAAAACCTGCTTTGAGAAGGCCTTGAGCAAACTCGACGATATTAGACTTATCGGAAACCGATAGTAGGGCAAGTGGGGTTGTACTCATAAGAAATTTTCCATAAAAAAAGCCTGACGTAAACGTCTGGCAAGGTGATGATGACAACGGTATGCCGTATCATGATAGATAAAGCGAGAAACATTTAATTGCCATACATAATGATAGTCAATGATGATGGGTAAGCTCATATAACAATGCTACATTAAATCATAGGTTTTCATTTTTTTGCGCAAGGTGCCTCGATTTAGGCCTAATATCTGAGCACATTTGGTTTGGTTGCCTCTTGTTTTTTCTAGAGCGACAGATAAGAGAGGCTCTTCGACTTGCTTTAAAATCAGCTCATATAAATCAGTGGGCATCTCATCTCCTAGCATCGCAAAGTACTGACGCACCACACGCTCTACATGAACTCGTAGAGGTTGCTGCGCACTACTTGTATAGTTTTGACTAGCAAAATCAAAGCCGTGCGTAGGTGGTTGGTATTCGTCTTTATTATAATCGGCAGGGTGCTCAGAGCTTTTAGCAAAATGATTGGCATTATGCTGTGCATGAGGTGCCATAAAATAATATCCTTGAGATGAAGAAAAATTCTGATTGTAAGGGGTCAGAACCATAGTATATCAAATTAATATCGCCTAGCGCTGATAGATTCATCGTTATCTTGGCTATCACGGTCTAATTGAAAATGAATTTACAATATGTTTTCTACTCATGCTTATCTATATATGACACCCTAATTTAATAAAGAGCGGTCATAGTGATGTCGCGAATCTGCGCATTAGCAACAGGGATAGTAAACAATAGCTGTCTCTCTGTATTGGCAGCTAACTGACTTTGCTTTCCTAATAAATAATCGTTTGGATCTGCAATGAACTCTCCAATAAGCTCATCTTTACCATAAACGCTTATTTTTATATTTGGGTATAGTTGTGCCTGCGTGCTTTCATTACTTAAAGTGGCGCCTATATCGCTAAATATACCTGACGTTTGAACTTGACTGGACCTATGACTAAGATTAGTAACAGTAAGAGCTTTTAAATCGGCATTTGGTAGGCTACAAGCTGCCACTACACATAATTTTTGAAGGTGCTGAGCATTGTTAGGATTTTTGATTAATGTCTCTAAGTTAAACATTACGTACTGTGCAGCAAGTAAGAGTGCCAATACTAAACATCCAACGATCCAAAGCATAGAGGCAATAGAATGGGCGGCTGACATTGTTCCTGTTTGTAACGGCGCCTTTCTGACATGCTGTTTAACAAAACTATCTTCATCTTTTTTAGATATCCCCATCTCTATAAGTAACTGTGATAGATCGGTATCCTCTACTGGCAGCTCCTGATGCGGATTTTGTTCTTTAAGAAGTGCTTCAAGCCATGAATTGTCAGAGGTGTTGTCAATACTTGCATGAATATCGTTAGCAGCGGTTGAGCTTAATGCTCCCTGCACTATTGGCGAAGAATTTATTGCTGTGTGAGTGGTAGAGGGCGTTGATAGTCGTTCATGACTATCATCAATATTTTTGTAGGGTTTTTTTCGCAAGACATCCGTGATTCCTGTTGTACTAAGGTTTGCGGTACTTGCTTGAGTCAACCAGGTATCCATACTCTCTAATGAGTCGTACTCCAAAATAATGTCGTCTGACTCATCGACCTCCATGTCATCATATATTAAGTCATCATAAACTACGTTATCAGCCGAGCATTTTTTATTAATTGGAGATTTAGCTTTAGGATATGTTGTTTCAGTAGCTTGAGTAAGGGAGTGATCACTAACATCTTGAGTTACTATGAGGTGCTTGTTCACTAAAAATTCTTGCTTGCACTGGTTACAACGAATAGTGGCGTCGACTTTATTTAGTTGAGATTTTTGAATTGTAAAATCAGCTTGGCAGTGAGGGCATTGGGCTCTGATTGGCGTGATCATAGAGATGAATCCAAGTAGTTATGGTTATCAATACCGCTTAGCCAATCACGAAAAGCTATCTATAATACGCATTATACTTAAATGATTTCGATGAATTATGGGCAAAGACAGAGTGGCGTCAAATACATAACATTTGACTGCCCTCTATCGTAACAGATGTAATTAAATGTTGCTAGCTAGTAAATGTACCTGATAAACGCTGCCAGTGTTGGTCTTCTTGCGCAGTAAAAGCATGCTTTGGATCCAGTGCAAAATATGGCTGATAAGCTTCAGTTACTTGCTCGGTTTGCGACTCAATCAAACCTGCCAGTACGATACGACCTTTTGACGCTATCAGTGTTGCAAAGTAAGGTGCTAACCCAATAAGTGGCTTCGCTAAGATATTGGCAACGATCACTTCTACAGGCAACACATCATTTTGTGAGCAATACTCTGTGAATTCTTCTGGCAAGAATGCCTGCAAACGCGCGCCTACATTGTTGCGTACCGCATTCTGGTTGGTAGCGAGTACCGCCTGCGGGTCAATGTCGACTGCATATACCTGACGTGCACCCAATAGCAAAGCAGCAATCCCTAGAATGCCTGAGCCACAACCATAATCGATAACCACTTTGTCTGTTAGGTCTTGCTCTGTTAGCCAGTCTAGACATAGGCGAGTCGTAGCATGATAGCCAGTACCAAATGCTAAGCCTGGATCCATAATGATATTGGTAGCCTCAGGGTTAGGCGGCGTTAGCCAGTCAGGTACAATCCATAAGTCATTAGCACATTCGATAGGATGATAGTTGCTCATCCACTCGCGCTCCCAGTCCTTATCATCAACAGCAGTTAGCCAAATACGGGTAGCGTGTACTTGTGCAGCAATTTCATGACTTAATTGCTCAACCGCTTGACGACTACCAGCATCAGTCGTCGCATCAAATAGCCCTGTTAGTATCACCTCATCCCACAGCGGTGATTCACCTGGAAGTGGCTCAAACAAAGGTTGATCGCCAGCATCGTCCAAAGCTATTGATAATGCGCCTGCTTCTAATAGAAGCGCTTCAGCCAAGTCGACGTTTGATTTTTCACATTGTAAATGAAGTTGTTGCCATGCCATAAAGATAACCTTAAGCGGAAATAAAAATAAGTATAGGTGTTAGGGGTTGCCCTAGATAAATCTACATACAATGAAATGCATGATGTATATAGATGTTTTAACTAATGAATCTAAAATGTGCAAATATCAGTTATTAGCGCAATGCTTTTTTTGCTTCATTGACCACGCGTGAGTTACCCTGAGCTTGTCCTGATTGTAATATAACCTGCCATAGTGCTCGTCTACGATTACTGTCTTGAGAGACGCTAAGACCACGACGTGCCATCGCTTCTGCCTTACGAGGCTGGTTCTTTTTTAATGCTACTTGTGCCAAATAAAAATATACCGCTGATGACTTGGGCGCTAGACGCTGTGCACGGGTAAAGCTGTTCTCTGCATTGGTTAGATTGCCCGCTTTCAACTGACTGATACCTACTTGCATCAAATTGCGAAACGCAGGCAGATTACTATTGTTGCTGGCAGATTGTTGAGTACGTTGCTGCGAGTTTCTTCTAGCGCGCTCCAGTAGCTCATTATGTGACGGTACTGATGGTTCAGAGATTATATAGTCGTTACGAGAAGGCGCAATGATAACAGGATCAGGCTGTGTTACTTCTGGAGCAGGAGGCGTAAATATAGGTGTCTCTTGCGTTAATGGATTTGGCGTTTCAGGCTGTTCAACTGCATCGTAAGGCTCAGCTGGATTATAGCTTTCATCATCTGCTTCAGTGATAGGCGTTTGGGCAGTCGTCGTTGATTGCGCTGACGGGACCGTTTGCACTGTAGTCGACGTGCTAGGTGCCGTCTGACAAGCACTTAGGCTTAACATGCCAACGATCGCGCTGCCTGCAAGTAAGGTATTGCTTGACGTGATTTTATTACGCCATAGCATCATTACTTGTTTTACTGAAGTAGTTGTCCGTAAAGATGACACCATCATGTTAAAACCTTTTTAAACATTGAAAGCTAAATATCAAAAACACTATTAGAGCCATTCAACAGCTAGCATCACTCAATAGCTAGAACCATTCAACAGCGCGGTCATACCAAGTATCAGCACGGTCTTCATCACCTTCACTTTGCTCGCTGCTACCTTCTGCACCCTCAGATTCAACAGCTTCGCCATTTGGAATCTCTAAACCTTCGCGGCGACGTTGTTGATTGATATCACCTTGCTGGTTCTGAAACTGTGTCTGTTCACGAGCGCGATCTTGCTGATACAGGCTCAGCGCACAACTGCTGGCTTCTTCTGGTAGGTGAGCTGACATTACTGGTAGGTAGCGAGCGTTAGCACAGCGCTCATTAGACAGTTTGCCTGAATTGTTCTCTAGCCATAGCCACTCGATACCTTCTGGCTCTGGTAGAGCAACCGGAGTCAGTTTTAGACGTTTCATATAATCTACCCAAACTGGCAAGGCGCCAGTCCCACCACTCAAACCAATCGGTTTGTTATCATCACGGCCAACCCAAACGACACTTACATAGTTGCCACTATAGCCTGCAAACCAAGCATCACGGTAATCATTTGTCGTACCCGTTTTTCCTGCTAGGTTTAAATTACTACCTAGCGATTGTGCACGTCTAGCCGTACCATTTGAGACGACTTGCTGTAATGCATAGTTGGTCAAAAAGTTGGTTTCAGGTGGAATACTGCGCTGAGTGTTAAGCCCAGTACGCTGTAAGATACGGCCGCGATCATCAATGACCGTACGAATACTATGAATAGGAGTGCGGAAGCCACCAGTGGCAAATACTTGGTAAATACCAAGCATATCCATCGGGCTCAAATTAACTGAGCCTAGTAACGCTGATGGGTAAGGTGGGATTTTTTCTTTGATACCCATGCGCTGTAATTGCTTGGCAAAGGTATTAACGCCGAACTCCATACCTAAGCGTACTGCCGCTTGGTTATAGGATTGAGACAGTGCCGTGGTAAATGGTACATAGCCATGATCACGGTTGTCGTAGTTTTTAGGGTTCCAGTCAGTACCATCGTTTAGATTGACCGTAATAGGTGAGTCATCTACTGAACTGGCCAAGTTATAACGACCGCTCTCAAGCGCAGTCATATAAATGATAGGCTTCAGCAACGAGCCGACTTGACGTTTAGCATCGACCGCACGGTTAAACCCTGTAAATTCACTACCACTACCTACAACAGACACGAGCTCGCCAGTCTCAGGATTGGCACTTACTAATGCACCTTGCAAGTCCTTAGTTTTGCTACTGTTACGGCGCAGTTCACCAAGTTTTCTATCAACGGCTTTATCTGCGGCCAATTGAGCGATAGGGTCTAGAGTACTGATAATAATTAGACCTTCGTTCTTGAGGTCATCAGAATAATAGACGGTATTTAGCTCACGTTTGACAATATCTAAGAAGTCAGGGAACTGGCTTTTGCCTTCAGCAGGCTTATCCACGATACCAAGTGGTTGTTTCAAGGCTTTGTCGTAGTCTTCTTGGCTCAATGTGCCCATTGTTAGCATGTTGTTAAGCACTACGTCACGGCGTGCTTTTGAGTCGTTTGGATTACGACGTGGGTTGTAGATACTTGGGCCTTTTGCCATACCAACCAGCATCGCTTGCTGATCTAAGCGCAGCTCATTAAGAGGTTTGTCAAAATAAAACTGTGATGCCAGACCAAAACCATTGATAGAGCGATTGCCATTTTGACCCAGATAAATCTCATTCAAATAGGTCTGTAAAATTTCATCTTTGCTGTAGTGCAGCTCAAGTAGCACGGCCATCAATGCTTCATTGGCTTTGCGTTTGATAGTGCGATCTGAATTGAGGTAAAAGTTTTTAATCAGCTGCTGGGTGATGGTCGAGCCACCTTGTCTGGCACCACCAGTAAAGTTATTGATTACGGCACGGGCGATACCACGTACCGATACCCCTTTATGCTCATAAAACGCGCGATCTTCGGTAGCGATAAGGGCATCAATTAACGGCTGAGGCACTTCGTCCAAAGACACAACCATCCGATCTTCATTGCTGTCAGGATAGATCCCACCGATATTGACAGGCTCTAGACGAATGATGCCGCTTTTGGCAGGTAGGGTACTCTGGATAGATTCTACTTTATTGCCAGAAATCGTCATTTTGATGACTTGCTCGGCATCTTTATCATTGGCGCTATACGTAAAGCCGCGCGTGTGAATAAAGTAAGTATTGCCTGTTCGATGATAAGTACCTGTACGATCATAAGCTTTGTTGCTTTGATAATTAAGCAACTCTAGCCATGTCTTCATCGTATCTCTATCGACATTAGCGCCTTGATACAGCTCAAGCGGCTGCGAATACACTTTGGCTGGAATGTCCCAGCGCTTACCCTCAAACTTATGAGTAATGGTGCGATCAAGTTTGATCAAATACAGCGCCAACAGCACCATGCCTGCGATGATAATAATTAATAGCAGACTACTAAAGACCAAGCCGCGCTGCTGCGAGGGTAGCGTGTGCATAGCAGACTTAGATGACGCTGATAACTTGGTATTTGGTAACTTGTAATTAGGTTTTTGCACGGATGTCGCACCATTTTTGGATAAAAAACTGCCTCATAATGACGCAAATTGACAAATTTTTCAATCTATCATCGTCAACGCAGGCATTTATTGGACGTAGACCATGAGCGATGATACTGCTCATAGCGATAGCTTATAGTATAATCCCTATTAAAATACCGATACTTGTAATAAAGCGTCAGTCACTTTCAATCTGGTAGATAAACGCCATATAAGATAACAATTTACGATTGTCCTCACGATGTATTTTGTATGAATTCGCTGTTGCTCATTGTTTGCTATTAGCCGTTTGTTATTAATACTATGCTACTAGCGGTAGTGATATTTAAGTGATTAAAAACGGCTCTATTGCATGACGTACAGTACAGTCAATACGAGCAAGTTTGCTTTAAATGAATGCATTTTGAGCAAGCCTGTCAAAGGAAGTAAGCGCGACTATGTCTAGTATCCCATCATCAGTATCATCTGCTACCAATCATTCTTATGAAGACACTTCTATCATCGAAGGCTTAGTGCTCCCGCTGGCTGACCACTGTTTTCACTGCGGCGACCCCGTACCTCAGCCACCGTTTCATGCTGAGATATTAGGTCAGTCACGAGAGATGTGTTGTATGGGCTGTCAGTTAGCTGCCCAAAGCATTGTAGAGGCTGGTCTTGAGCAATATTATCTTGACCGTTCAGAGATTAATCGTACGGCAAGTTTGCCAACTCAGCTGACGCGTCTCGAGGTCTACGATCATGACGAGATAAAATCACAGTTCGTTTACGCGCAAGATGGTATGTCAGTAGCAGAGCTGTCTGTTAACAACTTACGGTGTGCTGCCTGTACTTGGCTGATTGAGTCGCGCCTCGATGAGCTAGAGGGTATTGGTAAATGTCAGGTAAATTTGACCAACCAACGTATGCGGGTTATTTGGGATGAAGATAAGTTACCTATCAGTCGTATTCTAGCGGTCATCAATGAAATCGGCTATGAAGCCAAGCCTTATCGCCAAGATACTCACGAAGCCATGTTGGCACGTCATAATAATCAAATGCTATTGCGTCTCGGCATCGCTGCACTAGGTTCGATGCAAGCGATGATGTATGCCGTTGCGCTTTATTTTGGCGAGTATAGCGACATGTTGATATTTCAGCGTGACTTTTTGCGTTGGGTGTCTTTATTTGTGAGTACGCCTGTATTTTTCTATGCTGGTATTCCTTTTTTTACCTCTGCATGGTCAGCAATTCGTGCGCGCCAAGTCAATATGGATGTGCCCGTCAGTCTTGCGTTGATTATTACTTTCTTTGCGAGTCTCTACGCTACCATCACTGGGCAAGGGGAGACATACTATGACTCGGTTAGTATGTTTATTTTCTTTTTGCTGGCAGGGCGTTATATCGAGCACAACGCACGTCTAAAAGCCGCGACTATGGCTAATGATTTGGTGGTGGTTGAGCCAGTATTGGTACAAAAAATTGCTGAAGACAAAGCAGCTGCCGAGTGTATATTACAACTGCTAAAAGAGAATGAATATCAACAAGATGAGCTTATTAAAAGTGAGCTTACTGAAAATGAAACTACTAAAGGTGAGTCGGCTACAGTAGAGCCGATGCCTGATTTTATGCAGCGTATGGACGCCAATGTTTATCAGCTCACATCGCGTATCGCTCAAGATTGGCAGCAGTCACGCAACCAGCAGAATGCACAATCACAACCCGAAGACGATATAGAGTCAAAGCAAATGGTCACCGCTCACAGTTTACAAGTGGGCGACATCATTTTGGTTGAAGCGGGCTCTGAGATTATTAGTGATGGTATCTTGCTAAGTTCTACTGCAACGGTGTCACAAAGTCTCCTGACTGGCGAAGGTGATTTAATCATCAAATCTCAAGGTGATTATATTGTTGGTGGTGCACAAAACGATAGCCAGCCTTTTGAGATGCTAGTCACTGCCTTGCCAAAAGACAGCCAGATAGGTTTAATTGATCGATTGATGAATCGTGCCATGAGCGAAAAACCCAAATTGGCTCAGCAAGCAGATAAGCTAGCACGTTGGTTTGTGGCGCGCATTTTGGTGCTGTCAGTCTTAGTATTTGTCGGCTGGTATATCGTTGATCCAAGCCAAGCCATTTGGGCGACGGTGGCAGTCTTAGTGGCTACTTGTCCTTGTGCACTGTCATTGGCGACGCCGATTGCCTTGACCGTCTCAACCAACCGTCTGGCAAGCTATGGTTTTTTGACGACGCGTGGACATACCTTACAAACGCTTGCTGAAATCACGCATGTTGCTTTTGATAAGACGGGCACGCTGACTTATGGTAAGCCGAATTTATTAAATATTGAGTTAATCACACCAAAAAGCCAGACCGAAATTGACGATTTATCATTAACAGCGCAAAAAGATATGCTTTTGGCAATTGCAGCTGCATTAGAAGTAGGGAGTCGTCATCCAATTGCCCATGCGTTACTGACGGCGGCCTATCAGTTACATCTACCATCGACGCAAGCCGTACAGCATTATCCAGCGGGCGGTGTAGAAGCGATGATTGATGGCACTGTATATCGAATCGGTCACAAGGACTTTGCGTTAGACAAAATAAATGACGGTGTCAATAATGTCTCTGAGAGTAACGATTTAACCATCGATCTAGTAGCGCAACGAGCCAGCTCAGCAGTGGTGTTATCTTGTCAGAACACTGATGATAACGGATGGCAAGCGCTGGCATGTTTTTATTTCAATGACAAGGTACGTGATAGTGCGCAGTCGATGCTCGATACGCTCAAAGAGCTAGGTATCGAGTCTGTTATGTTGACAGGTGATCCAAGCCCGCAAGCGCTAGTCATGGCTGAGAGTTTAGGTATGCAAGCTGCATACAACGGACTATCACCGACTGATAAAGTCAATCATATTCAGCAGTTGCAAGCTAACGGTGCCGTGGTACTGATGGTAGGTGACGGCATTAACGATGCACCAGTGTTAGCAGCGGCAAATGTCTCGACCTCGATTGCAGGTGCGGCAGACTTAGCACAAGTATCCAGTGATAGTATTATCTTAAACGGACAAATCGAAGCTATCACTGCGGCTAAACGCATCTCTGATAAGACGGAACGTATTATCAAGCAAAACTTTCGCTGGGCGCTCGCTTACAACAGTATCGTCCTGATACCAGCGGCTTTAGGCTATGTACCACCGTGGCTTGCTGCGATTGGTATGTCGCTAAGTTCGCTATTTGTCGTATTAAATGCATTGCGCTTAAAACGTGCTTAGCCTCTTTAGAAGTGCTTAATTTAAACAAGTCTGTAAAGTTTGCCCATAAAAAGACCGCCTTCCATCAAATGGAAGGCGGTCTTTTCTATACAGAGATACTGTTAGGTAGCTATTTTCAATTAGTCTTGTAGATAGCTTAGCAGACGCATAAACTCGATATACATCCAGACTAGGGTCGCCAGAATACCAATACTGAACAACCACTCGTAATCTTCAGACACACCCATCGCAACACCGCGATCAATATTATCGAAATCTAATAGTAGGGTGAAAGAAGCGATAACGATGACAAATAAGCTAAAGCCAATAGCGATAGCGCCACCTTCAAATAGGAATGGCAATGATGAACCAAACGCTAGAGACAGTACCCACTGTGCTACATAGACAAGCATGATAGCAATAACAGCTGAAGTCACGATAGAACGGAACTTTTCAGTAACCTTAACTAAACCTGAACGATATAGACCAAGCATAACCGCAGCTGTGACGAAAGTTGCACACATTGCCGTGACTGGTACTGTTGGATACATTCTCATGAAAAATAATGAGATACCGCCCAAAAAGATACCTTCTAGTAAGGCGTAAGGCACAGCCAAGGTTTTGGCTTTTTGCGGCTTGAAGGTAATAAAAAGCGCCAGAACAAACGCAGCAATCATGCTACCAAAGGCTGCCATCGTAATAAAACCTTGCGATAAACCTGCCATAAGCGCATAAAAGAAAAAGCCCACACCAGTAATAGCTGATAAACCAAGTAACAAGCTGGTCTTTTGAATTACGCCCTTGACCGTCATTGGATTACCGCCGATCGCAAGTTCTGCGCGACTGACAATAGGATTGGCCATACATAAGTCCTTAATAATAAAATATAAAAATAGTGATGTTAGTTACTTTAGCAAAACCGCCATTATTGTCAACTGTGTTTGCGTGACAACCGCTATGGCTCGACCTTAGGCTGCTCATTGGCTAGCGCATCGAGCTACTGTATCGTCCAATACGCTAATTTGACAACTGGACAGATTCGGCTAAGTAAAACATTCGATAGCTTTTATATGGGGTCAGTTACGACAGTTAACAACGATAATTCATAAACATGCTAGTCTAAGCGCGCATTTATCGCTATCATTACCTTGTACTTCACCGTTATACCGAGTCGTTTTATGGAAAACTCAGCGCAGTCAGCAAGATTGCCACACTTACATGAATCAGAGCTATTCCACGCTATTAAAAACCCTGCCTTTAGGCGTATTGGTCTAATGGGCCGTGCTGGTAAACGTAGTGTCACTCAAAGCTTGGTACAGATTGCCCAAACCGTCAATGACATGAATTTGACCTTGATAATGGATGTACAAACTGCCAATTTGCCAACGCTTGACCTCACAGACATAGAAAGAGTCAAAATCGTCAAACGTGGTTTGATTGGTGAAATTTGTGATTTAGTCATCGTGGTTGGCGGTGATGGTTCGATATTACATGCTGCTGAAGCGCTAGCACGCTACCGTGTACCTGTATTAGGGGTTAACCGTGGTCGTCTAGGATTCTTAGCAGATGTAAAACCTGATGAAGCTGCGTTTAAGTTACGCCAAGTATTGATGGGAGACTATCAACTGGATCATCGGTTTTTATTGACGATGGAGATACGAGAAGGTCGCAAAATTATCCATGAAGATATGGCGCTGAACGACATCGTACTGCACGCCGGTAAATCCGTACATATGATTGATTTTCAGATGAAAATTGATGGACATGACGTTTATAGACAGCATAGTGATGGCTTGATAGCAGCAACACCGACTGGCTCTACTGCTTATGCTTTATCAGGTGGCGGTCCAATCATTCATCCGAGTATGGACGCTATTTGTCTGGTGCCAATGCATCCCCATACATTATCTAGCAGACCGATTGTGGTCAGCGGTAATAGTGAGGTCTGTATTCGTATCCACGAAGACAATCGTACTCAGCCAATGGTGAGTGCAGACGGTAAGCCGAGTGTGCCACTTGAGCAAGAACAGCGCCTACATATTCGTAAGCATCCTGATAAGCTTACCTTGTTGCACCCACCTGGGTTTGACTTTTATGAGGCCTGCCGTACAAAGCTGCACTGGAACGTACATGCCGAAGAATTCAGTCTTGATGTCGATGATGATATTATAGACGATGAATAAGCGTATCTATTAGACCCAAATATGATACAAAAAATGGTAGTGGAGAGTAGGTAAGATGGATAAACAAACAATACTAGCAAGTCTAACGCCCGAAGTGGTTGATAAATTTCGTATGGCGATTGAGCTAGGTAAATGGCCTGACGGTCGTAAGATTACCGCTGAGCAGCGCGAGACTTGTATGCAAGCAGTGATGGTATGGGAGCACGAGCACCTACCGCCAGCTGAGCGTACAGGTTATATTCATAAACCTGTAAAAGATGATGGTTCTGTCGTTGGTGCTGAATGTGATGTCGAGCACGAGCATCACTATCCTAATATGCCGAATCCTAAAGGTGCGGTACAGCCTGTTAAGTTTCGTGATAAATAGGTCTATAAGAAGTCTATAATAGTTGTGATAAAAACACTCATCATAAAAAAGCCACGCTATATAGCGTGGCTTTTTTTACTTTACCAATAATTGAATTATCAGAAATAGCTTAATCATCATAGATGATTAAATAGCAGTCGTATCGACACTAGGACGAACCGTTAGCGGGTTCTTCTGCATCAAAAATCCTTGCCAGCCCCAATGTAAAAAATTACGGATATTGGCATGATCGGTACCGTTAGGCGTTGCTTGAACCTTGGCATAATGTTCGCCAAATAATTTAAGCGTGTCCAATTGGTTCAGGCCATGGTGCTTAGCAAAACCAAAAATCTTTGCGCTACCTTCGTTCTCACCGGCTGCATTATGTACCATCCCATTTACAAAAGGGGCAGGCGCATAGCGATAAAAATCATCGATAAAGCTGATGACATCATTGAATCCAATGGCTTTTTTGTTCAAACCATTAAGTAATGCCGATACATCTGATTGGCGGATACTCATAAATAAATGACCTCAGAGCAGATTAAAAAAACAATATAATATTTATGTGTGCTCAATGATGATAGTAGCCGTTGAGCGTTCAGCATTATAATTTAGCTAGCTTAGCGATTAAAGTAGTCTTCGTCATCAAACGAAGGCGAAAAGTTGCCTTGCTCAAGATGCTGCATTTGCGACTGTACAGAACGCTCATGCTGAATACGTTGATAAATCTCTTCGCGGTGTACTGCAATATCTTTAGGTGCGTTTACACCGATACGTACTTGATTGCCTTTGACGCCTAGAACCGTCACACTTACTTCGTCGCCAATCATTAGCGTTTCGCCCACGCGGCGTGTCAAAATTAACATGCGTCACACTCCTTATGTCGCATCAACAAATTATTACTCATCAGATTACTTCTCAATTGCAGAACATCACCGCAGCACCAAACATGCAATATAACCATTATCACGATGCTAAATATCGTGCCAATAGCGGTAATGATAGGTAGATTCATTTAGCCCAAATGAAAGCCCCATTATAGGCGGCATAACAGATACTGTCACGGTTTTTCACAAAACTATTAGGTAAATGCTCATTTCAACTATGCTAAAAAATAAAAATAGGACCTAAAAAGATCCTATTTTATTTAAGTACTGTTTTTATTTAGATGCTATTAATTCAAACGCTACTAATTTAAATGCTGTTTATATACATACTATATAAAGTCATTAATAGCGGTTAATAGATAACCATCAATGTTAAGACTATATTTTAACAGTTTTTATGTCTTATAGCCCAGCGATTTTGCTTTCACCGTCTTCACGATCTAGGCCAAATGCCGTGTGCAATGACTTAACGGCTTTTTCTAAGTGTTGATCTTGAATCAGAACCGACACTTTGATTTCGCTGGTTGAAATCATTTGGATATTGATGTTGTTTTCAGCCAGTGTTTGGAACATAAGACTAGCAACACCTGCGTGTGAGCGCATGCCAACACCAACCAATGAAACTTTAACAACTTCACTGTTACCTAATATTTCTTTGGCACCAATTTCATCTTTCACTTCTTCGTTAAGCACTTTTAGCGTCTTATCTAAATCAGTGCGGTTAACCGTGAAAGTAAAGTCAGTAGTACCGTTATCTGAAAGGTTTTGTACAATCATATCGATTTCGATATTGGCACGACCAATTGGGCTTAAGATAGCAGAGGCGATACCAGGATGGTCAGGCACGCCGCGTACTAAGATTTTTGCTTCGTCTCTGTTGAACGCGATACCTGAGATGATTGCCTGTTCCATATTGTCTCCTTCGTCTATCGTAATTAGGGTACCCACGTTGTCTTGAAATTCTTGGTCAAAGCTACCGTCTGTGTTTTCATCAAAGCTAGAAAGTACACGCAGCGGCACGCCATATTTACCAGCGAATTCTACTGAGCGAATCTGTAGAATCTTAGAGCCAAGACTTGCCATTTCAAGCATTTCTTCAAACGTAATTTTTTCAAGTTTTTTGGCTTTTGAGGTCACACGAGGGTCAGTGGTATAGACGCCATCGACATCGGTATAAATTTGACATTCGTCAGCGCCTAAGGCCGCAGCAATCGCCACACCTGTGGTGTCAGAACCGCCGCGTCCTAATGTGGTCGCGTTGCCTTCTTCATCAATACCTTGGAAACCTGCCACAATAACGATATTGCCAGCATCTAATTGTTCACGTATGTTTTTATCATCGATGCTTTCGATACGGGCTTTGTTATGGGCGTTGTCGGTTTTAATTGCTACTTGGCGACCAGTCATTGAACGGGCACCAATACCAAGCTCTTTGATGGCCATAGCGAGTAGTGAGATAGAAACCTGCTCACCTGTTGAGACCATCTGATCGTATTCGCGAGGATCAGGCTGCGTGCTAATTTGGCGAGCTAGATCAATCAAACGGTTGGTTTCGCCGCTCATGGCTGAGACCACGACGACGACTTGATGACCATTGTCATGCCAGCGTTTGACTCGTTTGGCGACGTTTTTGATGCGGTCGATACTGCCCATCGAGGTGCCGCCGTATTTCTGTACTATTAACGCCATAAAAATCTACCTATTTATTCAATAATGACTTTTTATTGTCATTGAGGAGAGTCAATGTGATGCTCGTCAATGCTTGTATAGATAAAGCCAGATGATAAGAGTTATGCCTTTAGGTCTTTCATTCTTCTAATGGTATCTATCAACCTTATGGAATGAACAATATGCCCAAACGTTGACCTTTATACCATATCTACCGCATAACTTTAAGTCTCAGGAGCGCTTAGATGTATGGCGATTGGTTATAGTAGTTATAACCAATCATGTATTCTATGCGTAGTAGAGTAAAGCTATGCGATAAATATAAAGTACTTTGTGATGCGCTATACCAATATATTCGCGAGTTTAATATTCACTAGCTTAGCTAAGCTGGGTTTCAATCCAAGCAGGTAGAGCGCTGATAACCGCTGCACTGTTACTAGACTTCGGTGCACCGCCTTGCGCGTAGTCAGGCTTACCGCCACCTTTACCACCAAGCTCACCTGCCAAATGACGAATAATATCACCAGCCTTCACTTTGGCAGTGACAGATTTTGCGACGCTTGCTGCGAGTGCTAATTGGTCATCTTTATCACCAATCAATACAATCACGCTATCAGGCAGTTTTGATTTGATATCGTCCATCAGTGTACGGATGGATTTACCATCGATACCACTTAAGGTGCTGATAAGAACTGGCGTACCTGCGATCGTTTGTACATCATCAAGCAAATTGGCTGCTTGAGCACTGGCGATTTTTTGCTGCAAGCGCTCTAGTTGTTTTTCTAGGTCGCGTTGCTTATCAGCCATCGTACGGACACGCTGCGCTACTTCAGGACGTTTTACTTTTAGCTGACTTGCCAATTCACTTAGCTGTTGCTCGCTTTGCTGGATGTTTTTGACCGCGTTCATGCCAGTGACGGCTTCAACTCGGCGGATGCCAGCCGCAATACCAGACTCACTGGTGATTTTTAGCACACCGATATCGCCCGTACGCTGTACGTGCAAGCCACCGCATAGCTCGATAGAGAAAGGCTTGCGCTGACCATCAACGATACGGTCTGTACCCATGGTTAGGACTCGAACGTCACTGCCGTACTTTTCGCCAAACAGTGCCATAGCGCCTTGGTTCATCGCTTCGTCAATCGACATGTGCTCGATACGGGCAGGGGTGTTGGCTTGAATTTGCTCATTAACGAGACGTTCGACACGCATAATTTCAGCAGCGCTGACAGGTTTGTCATAAGCAAAGTCAAAACGTAACACTTCGCTTGAGACTAGTGAGCCCTTTTGCGTGACCGCATCGCCTAGCACTTCTCTTAGTGCTGCGTGCAATAGGTGAGTTGCCGAGTGGTTTTTGGCACTGGCTGCACGAATGCTAGACAGTACTTGCGATTCAGCGGTTTGCTTGGTGCTGATATCACCCATGGTCACGACACCATAATGGATAATCGCCTGACCAGATTTTTTGGTATCTTGCACTTCAAAGACGCCAGATGCTGTACGGATTTCACCAAGCTCACCGACTTGACCACCGCCTTCAGCATAAAATGGGGTGCGATCCAAGACTACAACGCCTTCCATGCCTTCTGTTAAGCTGTCTGCCGGGTTACCGTCTTGATAAAGCGCGTCAATAGTCACGCCGTCTTCTTCAAGCTGTTCATAACCGATAAATGTCGTTGGCGTTTCTACTTGGATAACGCTGCTGTAATCGACGTCAAACTTGCCAGCATCACGTGCACGCTCACGTTGTGCCTGCATATGCTCATCAAATTCGGCTTCATCAATAGCAATACCACGCTCACGAGTGATATCGGCGGTCAAATCAAGTGGGAAACCGTAGGTATCATAGAGCTTAAACGCCGCTTCACCAGATAGCGTATCGCCATCTTGTAAGCCTTCAAGTTCGCTGGCAAGTAAACGTAAGCCTTGGGCCAATGTTTTAGCAAACTGTGCTTCTTCTTTTTGAATAGCATTTTCTATGACGCTTTGTTTGTCTTGTAGCTCAGGATAGGCACTGCCCATTTCAGCCACAAGCGGCGCAACCATTTTATAGAAGAACTCGCTATCAGCGCCAAGCTTGTTGCCATGACGTACTGCGCGACGAATGACACGGCGCAATACATAGCCGCGACCTTCATTACTTGGCGTGACACCATCAGCAATCAAAAACGCCACAGCACGAATATGGTCGGCGATGACTTTTAGTGATGATTGTTGCTCATTATTGATCTCTAAGATGTCAGCTGCTGCATCCATCAAATGGACAAATAAATCGATCTCGTAGTTGCCATGAACGCCTTGCATGATGGCACTAATACGCTCTAGCCCCATGCCGGTATCGACGCTAGGTGCAGGGAGTGGTAATAACGTGCCGTCCTTTTGGCGATTGAACTGCATGAATACGCAGTTCCAAATCTCAATATAGCGATCGCCGTCTTCTTCTGGCGTACCTGGCAAGCCGCCTTCGATATCGGCGCCATGGTCATAAAAGACTTCGGTACAAGGACCACAAGGACCAGTGTCACCCATTGTCCAAAAGTTATCAGAAGCGTAAGGAGCACCTTTGTTATCACCAATACGAATGATGCGCTCACTCGGAATGCCGATGTTTTTATTCCAAATCTCAAAAGCTTCGTCATCAGTCTCATAGATCGTGACATAGAGACGATCTTTATCAATCGCTAACCACTTATCTGAGGTTAGAAACTCCCAGATATACTCGATGCCTGCTTGCTTGAAATAATCACCAAATGAGAAATTACCAAGCATTTCAAAGAAAGTATGATGACGTGCGGTATAGCCGACATTATCCAAATCATTGTGTTTGCCGCCAGCACGTACGCACTTTTGAGAGGTTACTGCACGTGTATAGTCACGTGGTTCCATACCCAAAAAGGTCTCTTTAAACTGATTCATACCGGCATTGGTAAATAGCAATGTCGGATCATTGTGTGGAATCAAGCTAGACGATGAAACTTGGGTGTGCTGCTTGCTTATGAAAAAATCGATAAAGGCTTGGCGAATATCGGCTGAGCGAAATGGCTGGCTCACAGCGGCTCCTTACTGACGGATAGAATTGAGTAAATGACATAAAATAATTTTGCAAGCGATTTTAGCACAAACGCCCAAGCTCTTGGTACAAGAGTTATAACTACTAGGTTATTATACGTGTGCTAGTCATCGCCTAATTTGTAGCGTATGCAGACTAGTTGGTCAAAATTGCCGCATCCGTTTCATCCAATTTGTCTTGTGTGGTTGGATTGGACTCGATTACTTGCACAGGCAAATAACGTAGTTGAAGCTTGATTGGCAAGTACTCTGGGAAATTCTCTGCCATATCATTAGTAATGAGTGTCTCAATCTGGCGTACGTCATATGAGCTCGGTAATGTCTCTCCACGCACGATTGCTCGCACCACTTGGTTTTCTTCTGAGGTATCAAACTGCGTATTGGTCAATACATTGCCTTGATCGATAAAGTAGTTGTTGATGGCTTCTTTGACACTACTCTCGAATACTTGCTGCTTAGCATTGGTCTGTAGGTTGATGGTTAAGTAGGCACCTAAGCCGCCAAGTAGTAATAAAGTCACCGCGTTACGCTGCAAAAAAGTCAGATAGGTATTTGATTTATAGTCGTCATCGACCAAACGACGAAACCCTAAGACCCATAAGACAAGCGCATTGGTAAACTGGATAGCAAGAATGTTGGTCGCTGCCAACAGAAGCGCACCAAGCCCAAGCTGCATCTCGCCATTAGCGAGCAAGATACCGCTAGCAGCCAGTGGTGGTACCAAGGCTGTGGCAACCGCAACGCCGACAACGGCAACCGAGAGATGCGGGGATACCATCGCGTACGCGCCAGCCGTACCGCCAGCTAAGGCAATCATTAAATCCATGGAAGTAGGCTGGGTACGAGATAGGATTTCTGCCGTTAGCGGTTGGTCTTTATGTAGCCAACCAACGATAAAGCCGACCAATACCACCAATGAGACACCGATGATGACGGTAAAAAGCGACTTACGTAGCAATGGCATACGGTGATCGATAATTGCTAGTGCTATACCCGTGATAGGGCCTAGCATCATCGCAACCAGCATCGCTCCGATGACCACGGCTGCTGAATTGGTCACTAGGCCATAACTGGCAATGATGGCAGACAAAATATTCATGATGAAGTACATCTTGCTAGGCAGGGCGTTCGCCTCAATTCTAACCCGTACCTCTGGGTAATCTACTTTTTGATTGCTGAATTGCTCAGCAACAAATTGCTTATAAGACTCAAGTTTGGCTTCTTTTTCTTCTTGAACCTCGTCTTCGTCACTCTCGTTTTCTACATCGCTATCTTCTACATCGGTGTCTTTATTTTGGCTTTTATCTTCTGAGTCATTATTTTGATGGTCGTCATCGCGACTAGATGCATTTCTGATCTTTTGTTGATTGGCTGCTTTATTATCTGATGACTGTACTGCGATAGTTTGGTCATCAGCATAGTCGTCTTCTGCTTCTACCGTTACTTCAGCATCACTATCATCTTGAGCATTTTTTTCTGTTGTCTCTGCCGTATCCGACTGGAAGAAATCGGACTTTTCTTTTGCTTCTATAGATTCTGACTCTGCACTCTCTGATGCTTCAGTATTTGACTGTGACTCAGGTTCTGTCGATTCCAATGTTGCTACGACCACATCGTCACTGATGGTTTCCATCGTTATTTCGGCGTCAGGTGGCTGCGCACATTCAGTGTCTACTTCGGAGTCTATTTCGCCATCTGTATCAGTCGATTGCTTGTGTTGATTGTCTTCGCTTTTATCATTGTTTACAGCGGCATCATCAACTACTGGGTCAATTGTCGCGTCTTGATTGTTAGAAGCGTCAGTAGTGACTGATGAATCGTTTTGATCCACTGAGTTAGGCGTAGTATTTTTTTCAGATGAGGACATAGCAGATAGCGTTCTTAGTAGATAAAGAAAGTCATTATTGTAATGATAAATAGATAAAGATATAGGAGATTCTTGAAAATATAAAAAAGAGTTGAGAGAAGATGGGAGTAGGAACTGATGTTCCTTATGATTAAGTCTAAAACCTTAATAATAGCATGGTTTTTATTCTGAAGTCATTCAATATAGATGCTACAAGGGTTCACGGTAAATACTTACTTTTTTTGTGGAATTAAGGTTAAATATATTATATCCACAATAAAGATAAGGAATAACTTATGAACTGGCCATTATTTTCTGTCATCTACTCAATGACAGCCACCGTGACTATCGGACTTTTTATGATTGGTGCTCTAATTACAGGGTTTGATGAGATATTTCATATTCAAATAGCAGTTGGACTGGGTATTTTAGCTTCGATACCTGCAGGGCTGTTCTTTACCAAAAAGATTGGTAGTATTACTGGGAGTGAAGAAGGCTATAAAACATAAAGGCGAACTGCGGTATCGATATGGAGTGGAGCTGCCTATCAGCAAACAAAAAAAGATCTCAATATTGAGATCTTTTTTTTAGCCATCGTAGATGACTGATTATGATAAATAACTATTTGAGTTCAACCGTTGCGCCGTTTTCGATATTGGCATAAACCTCAAGCACATCCCAGTTGGTCAGACGGATACAACCGTGTGACGCTTGGCGACTGATGCCTTCAGGTTTTGGTGAGCCGTGTAGACCATACGAAGGCTTAGATAAGCCCATCCATACCACGCCGACTGGATTGTTTGGTCCTGGTGGTAACATATGCACTTTTTTCTGAGCGCCTTCACCGACTGTGGCTTTATACCACGGCATTTTGACTTTATTGACAATCTTATAAGTACCATGTGGTGACGGAGTATCATCACTACCAACGGTCGTTGGGTAGGTCGCTACCAGCTGGTTACCATCATAAGCATATAATGTCTTATCAGCTTTATTAGCGACCACGCGGTTGATTCGCTTATTTAGCGCACCACGAGTATTGAGCACTGTAATGGTTTCACCCGCTTTGTACTCTTTGTTTTTATTTAACTTATCTAAATAGCGTACGTCCATATGAAAGCGTTCACCAAGCATCTCTTTGATGTCTTGATAATACAGTCCTTTCATTTTTGACTTGGCTTCTGCACCAGCAGGCGTGGTGGCAAAGTTGGTATTGATATCATCATCAGTCAACGTATAAGTGACGAGTACAGGTTTGGTTGCAGGAATGTTCTTAACCAAGGCATCCCACGTTTTTTGATCCATTTTGCCTGTGGTTGGCAAGCCTTTCATCGCTTGGAAATTAATAAGGGCTTTTTTGCTGTTCATACCCCAGCCACCGTCGATAGGACCAGGAGAGGCATGGTTCCAATCGAGCAACGCTTGCATTTTGATCGTCATCGCTGAGTTGACTTTCATGTTAGGCGACCAGACAGCGTTATTGACTTGTTGTGCGTAATTTGACAAGTTTAATGTGGTATATCTCTTACCATCTTTATCTTCGATATTCTTGATAGTCGGATCATCACTGAAGTCTTGACGCTTTTCACTCTCCGGTAGCTCAAAGGCGAGCGGATCAGATGAGTCAATAGATGAGACATCGCTAGGCGCGGCAACGGCTTGACCTTCGCTGATATCATCAGTGCTATCTGACTGCTCATCTTTACGCGTCAGTTCTGCTGCGCTCATATTGTCAGCAGCTGGCGCTGGCGCGTTTTGCCTAGCTTCTTGTTTGGTGTTGATCAGCTGGTTCATGCTATCAACGGGTTTTGTGTTCTCTGTATTTAACTGCACAGTAGCAGCACCATCTGAGCGACTACGGTTTTCTTGCACATTGAGGCTAACCTTTTGGGCAAGGCCTGGCATAGCGTTCGATGTACGCACTGGCAATGTGCGAGCATTATCAGCGGTGGCGGCAAGTGCGCCAACGCTGGCACTCATGGCAGCGATAGATATAGCAGTAATAATAGGCTTTATTTTCATCATATTGAATCACTTGTGGTTGCTACTAATGCGGCTATTATGCGCATAATTCGGTTGCTTCGCAAACTTTTGGTATATCTTTTTGCATTTAGAGCTGGCTAAACGTCAACTGCTGACGTATTCGCTACAGTTGGGTAATAATTTAGCTAAGGTGTGTATGGCGCCATGCTAGATTCTTACGCAAACTCCTCATTATTTTCACTATTTTTTGTTTCAGTAAAAACGACAGTGATTGGCGCTATTTGGTGTTTACGTCTATAATGTATGATTAATTTTTTCATTAATAGATCGATTTTTAGCAAAAAGCCATTTAACCCGCTAATAGTTAATCCATAAGGTGCGATATGTCAGAAGACCAAACGATGAGTGCAGAAGAGTTTCAAAACCAATACTTCAACGATGATGAGTCTAAGGGCTTAGACGGTGAGATGGAGTATGATTTAGAGACTGGACTTCTTGGTGAGCACGATGAATTTGCTAACCTGCAAGCAGAGCTGAATGAAGCACGCGAGCAGCTGGTGAGTATTCGCGACTTTATTCGTTTTTCCGTCACACAATTACGTAACTATGATGTGGTTGTCGCACAAGGCACGACTGATGAGTTTGCGGAAGCGTCAGCCATTGTATTGCATTCGTTGTCTTTAGATTGGTCAGCCAATGAGCAAATTTTAGACTGCCGTTTGACCACGTCAGAGAAGCAGGCAGTGCTGGGACTGTTAGAAGAGCGTATTGCTGAACGTAAGCCGCTGAGTTATTTGATTAACTTGTCATACTTCTGTGATTTGCCTTTTTATGTGGATGAACGCGTGCTTATCCCGCGCTCGCCAATCGCAGAGTTGATTCGTCAGCAGTTCCATCCGTACTTTGATGTGACTGAGCTCGCCAAACCACTGGGTGTTAGCCCGAATGAAAAGTCAGCGGTATTCTATGATCATGGCTTGGATGTGAAGCAGTTATCGCAGCCTGAGCGTATCTTAGACTTGTGCACTGGCTCTGGTTGTATCGCTATCGCGCTTGCTACCCGTTTCGTTGATGCATTGGTTGATGCTGTTGATATCGATAAAGGCGCGCTGGACGTGGCAATGGTCAATGTCGATCATCATGACCTTGGCCATCAAGTAAATGTAATCGAGTCTGATTTGTTTGCCAAGATACCTGCTGAGAACCAGTATGAGCTTATTGTCACCAATCCGCCGTATGTCGATGCGGCTATCATGGCAGATTTGCCGCCTGAATTCTTATACGAGCCTGAGCATGCACTAGCCGCGGGCCAAGACGGCTTGGATTTGGTACATCGTATCTTATTTGAAGCGCCAGATTACCTTAGCCCAGATGGTTTGCTGGTCTGTGAAGTGGGCGACAGCGAATGGGCATTAAAACAAGCCTATCCTGAGATTCAATTTGATTGGTTGAAGTTTGCACATGGCGGGCATGGTGTCTTTGCGATTACCTATGATGAGCTAGTTTCAAACCGTCAATTGTTTGCCTCTTATGTTCAGCTATTAGATAGCCTTCAGTAGACAAATATTAGGTCGGATAGGCATCGGCTACACTAGCCGAAACTATAAATAACAATACAATCACTCATGACAAGCAATAACCATGAGTGATTGGTCAAATAGTCATCAGTAGCGTTTACTTGTTTAAGGACAGTTATGGCAGGCAATAGTATTGGGCAGGTTTTTACGGTTACCACTTGCGGTGAGTCGCATGGGGCAGGCCTTATGGCCATCGTTGATGGCGTACCACCAGGTTTAGCATTATCTGCAGACGACCTACAAGTAGATTTAGATCGTCGCAAACCGGGTACGTCTAAGTATTCAACCCAGCGCCGTGAGTCTGATGAAGTTGAGATTATCTCTGGCGTATTTGAAGGCAAAACCACAGGTACGTCTATCGGTCTATTGATTCGCAATACCAATCAAAAATCAAAAGACTATAGCGATATCAAAGATACTTTCCGTCCTGGACACGCTGACTATACTTATAGTATGAAATATGGCTTCCGTGACTATCGCGGTGGTGGTCGTTCGTCAGCGCGTGAGACGGCTATGCGAGTGGCAGCCGGTGCTATCGCCAAGAAGTACTTACAAGAACGGCTGGGCGTACAAATTCGTGGTCACGTTACCCAAATCGGCAATGAGCATAGCAATGTACTAGACCCGAACCAGATCGATTGGGAATTTGTAAATAGTAATCCGTTCTTCTGCGCAGACAAAGAAGCGATTGGCCGTTTTGAGACCTTGATTGACAACTTGCGCCGTGAAGGCACCAGTTGCGGTGCACGCCTTGATATCATTGCGAGCGGTGTACCTGTAGGTCTTGGTGAGCCAGTATTTGATCGTTTAGATGCCGATATCGCTCATGCGATGATGAGTATCAATGCGGTCAAAGGCGTCGAGATTGGCGATGGAATGGCGGTAGCAGGTCAGTTCGGGCATAGCGCTCGTGATGAGCTGACCCCAGATGGGTTTGCAGCCAACCATGCGGGCGGTGTCTTGGGCGGCATCTCATCAGGGCAAGATATCCGTGTGAGTATTGCGCTTAAGCCAACATCTAGTATTACCACCGCTGGTAAAAGTATCAACACCCAAGGTGAAGCAGTCGATATGCTAACCAAAGGCCGTCATGATCCTTGCGTCGGTGTGCGTGCCACGCCTATTGCCGAAGCGATGCTAGCGATTGTAGTGCTTGATCATTATCTGCGTCATCGTGGTCAGAACGCGGATGTGAAGCCGCCAGTACAATCGATTACTTAGTATTTTTTAACGTAATCAGCCCTTTGTTGTTTCCAGTAGTTTGATACTAGAAATGATAAAGGGCTTTTTTATAGCTTGTTATAATGTAAATTATATTTAAGTATAATCAACATGTTGAGCTAGCAAGGTATTAGGCTGCCAGTTGATATTCATCAATAGCTACACATTGCTGATGCCGAAACACCAACAATAACCGCTGACTAGGAATCGCTAACCAATGTCCAAACTCAATACTACCGACACCTTGGCTCAATAAAGTTTGTACGCAGTGATGACGGCTGAGGCCGATCAGGTGCTTGATGATAGGGTCATCAGTTAATTGACGTGACATAAATGTTCTCCTTCTAATCTGCTTTACGAATTTGATGGTTCAATAGATCTTAGTGCTATCGTAAAATAAAGAAGTAGAAATCCTGTGCAGTCATGATGGAAAATTGATGAATCCATATATAGTCATTCCACTATAAAAGTATTACAGCGTTAACCTCGCTTGAAGTATTACATATACATCTGCACTCGGTTGCCTTGTACTACTCTTAAATTGAATCGACTATAAGTTATTATTCTCAAGCTAGTGGTAGGGTGATACTAACCATCACACCAGAACGCTGCTTTTTACCAGTATCAGTGTTATCAGGGCTAATTTTATTATCGTTGGCATAGACATTATTGATGGCTACCTGACCATCATGATGTTCAATCACTTGCTTTACTAAGGTGAGTCCAAGGCCCGTGCCTTTTTTAAGCGTATTACTATTATGGTCAGTCTGCCTCGGCTCAGTCGTCGGATCTGCCGACTCTGTATATAGATCATTGCTGTCTGTGCGATTCGTTGTTTGAGATGATGATTGGCTTTGATGAGACAAGCTAAAGTAACGCTCAAAAGCTTTTGCGACAGCATATTCGGGTAGCAGCTTACCATCATTGAATATATCGATAGTGACGGTTCGAGCAGTGCTATGCAATGAAATCTCAACGGTACGATTTGCAAAGTGTATTGCATTATCAAGCACATTTTGCAGTACCTGTATTAACCAAAATTGGTCAGCATACACGCTGGTCGATGCCAGTACTTCTACTGGCAAGTTTGCAATGTTGGTCACATTCTTATTATTAATATGTATATCGATAGGGTATAGATTCTGCTGTTGCTGCTTGGCCGTATTATCTTTGATCAAACTTTGCAAAAGTGGTAATAGGGGAGTCAGTTGTCGGTTAAGCTTAAAGGTAGGCTGTTCTACTTTAGCGAGCAACAGAAGTCGGTCGATAAGCTGTTGCATTTTTACGCTTTGCTCACCAACCGTTTCAATGAGCATCTGCCGATCTTCATTATCCAGTTTATTGCCATCTAATCCATCGTCCTCTAACAGCTCGCTACTGGCACGTATGGCGGTTAAAGGGCTTTTTAGCTCATGGGTCAAAGTATGGACATAATCAGTGACGTAAGCACGGTTTTCGAGTCGATGCTTCATGGTCTCGATGGTATCTGTCAGGCTATTTAATTCATGCCCTAGATAAAAATAGGGCTTTTTAGTGTCTTCTGCCAATGCACTGGTATATTGAGTCACTAAGGTAATACTTTGCTTAAGCCACCATGCTACTAGACCTGCCAGTATAAGGGCGGCGATGCTGATAAGTAGTGCGGTGATAAGCATGCGGTTACGCGTGTCATCTAAATAAGGCAATACGCTAGCAACAGGCTTACCGACACTGACCACACCGATGATATCTCCAGACGGATTTTTGATGGGCTGAGCCACATACATGACCGAACCATCACGCCGCTGATAGTCTCGCAGTGTACTTCGCGCGCCGTACTGTCCTTTTAGAGTGAGGTAGACATCATTCCAGCGTCCATAATTTTGCCCTTCACTATTGTCAGGTGTAGGTAGCGAGTCGTAAATGACCACGCCGCTGCTATCCGTTACGTATACTCGAAAGCTGCTATAGCTTTTGGTTTGATCGACAGGACTGAGTATTTCGCCCATCGCTGGCATGCCCACAAATGCAGCATCAAGTTGCGCTTGATATTCCTCGTCATATAACTGTCCTGTAGATAACGGCACCTGTAGACTGGCCGCGAGTAATTTACTGGTGTCTAGGAGCGTGTCTTCAATAACCTGCTGCGCTGTTGGCTTAACGTAGCCAAACAATTGAGTAAACACAACTACGCCGCATATGACGAGCACTAACGCAACGGCTAGCCAAATTCTAAAAAATATACTTAAATTGAGCAGTCGTTTACGTTTAGGAGCTTGCTGAGCAGTACCAATAGGGTGCAGTTTGGCATACCAATTGCTTTGGTCATTATGAATATCATTTTCAGCAGGATTGGTTTTTTTATTCATAAACTAGCAGCCACCGTTAAGCGGGACATAGTGCGTAACCCAGTCCGCGATGCGTATGGATGACATCGACATTAGCATCTACCATAGCGAGCTGTTTACGAATTGACTTGATATGACTGTCTATAGTGCGTGCCAAACGGTGGTCAGGATAGTCGCTTACTGCGCTAAGCAATTGCTCACGGCTAAAGACTTGCTGCGGTGCTTGCAATAGTGTCAGCAAAATTTTGCGTTCTGTATTGCTAAGCTCAAGCTTTTGCTCTTGCCATGTTAATGAATAGTTCAGCGGTTGATAATGCCAAACGCCAGATTGGTTCTCAAACGTTAATGCTTGTCCTGATAGGTTATTCGAGGGAGTAGTATCAGTACTGTCATCTGAGTTTATGGTATGAGAGCTTGACTGTTGAATCAGCTGTTCACGTCGCCAAATGGCTTTTAAACGAGCGACCAACTCACGTGGACTAAAGGGTTTGGCGCAATAATCATCACCGCCCATCTCCAACCCCAAAATACGATCGACCTCATCGCTACGTGCAGTTAAAAACACGATAGGCAAATCTTTTAAGGCGTCGATATCAGGTGTATGACGTATTTGTTGACATAGGCTCAAGCCGTCACCATCTGGCAGACCGACATCCATAATGATCGCCGATAGATTTTGTGCTTCATGACTATGCAGCATGGGTAGCACGCTACTGGCGTTATCCAGCCAAGTTATCTGCCAGCCTTCGCGCTTGCAGGTAACCTTAAGCGACATCGCGATCGCAGGATCATCTTCTACCAGTAAAATATGGGTCATAGTCTCTACATCGTTTTACAAGCTTAGTAAATTATCGTAGCACAAAACAGCAGGTTGCTCTTGCTGCCACGAGTTAAATGGTGTGAAAAGTTAATGGAAAAGTAGGGTGCTCAGTAGACAGTTTGCGATGTAATAATTTCAATACATTCAACAAAAAGGCCAGCTCAATAAATAAGCTGGCCTTGGTAACGAAGATTAAGCGTGATTATCTATTAATAGACTGAGCGAAAATCTATTTAAGACCTTTGCAGTTGGCATAGTAGCTCACCGTAGTGGGCCAATCTGAAAAAATGCCTTGGACACCGACGTCCTGCGCTAGTACGTCAATATAATTCATCATATCACCATCATTGTTGATAGCATCACTAAGACCGCTATAGTACCAATCGCCACCATCGGTTAATGGTCCTGAACGCTCTATCGACCAAGTAATGATTTTTAGACCATTGGCTTTGGCCTGTTTTGCGTATTCTGATGGTTGCATATTTCCCTTACCATCAGTAGTGACTAACAACCAAAGTGCTGGAGCAATGGTGTTGATGCCGCGTGCTTTGATATCAGCCAATGAATGCTTCCAAGTGGTTGCGTCATCTTTATCAAATGTTTTATCCTTAGCGGTCTCATTGCTGTCATCAATAAGATAGACGGCATTAGCACCATAAGCTGGCTCGTTTTTGATCCAGTAATCAAGATCTTCTATATTGAATGACTGAGCAAATACATCGCTTGCAGGTACATTCGCTGCCTTATAAGTATCTATCAGCTGTTGACGGTAATCGTCCAAACGATAGCCGTTAAACGGCATAGTCACTACAGGTGCTTTTAGCTCAGGCGTGTGCTTCATACCTAGCTTACGAGCCAATGCGATATGCTCTTTTAAGGTTAATACTTTGCCATTTTGCGAGTATAAGTCCGTTCGCCAAGGCGCAGTTGCATTCATATATTCGCTAATACTGGTTGCTTTTTTATTGGCAGCATCCATCTTACCCGTCAGTGTTTTAAACTCAGTACCGCTAATATCTGAGGTACGGCATTCGATACTATCGGCATTAGTAAGTTTGCCTTTAGCATCCAATATAGGCGGCACAGTACATTGCTTGGCGAGCGGCGTGGTTAGAATATTGGTAGTGGTGTGCAAATCGTTTTGGGCATGACGACAGACAAGCTCACCGTCATTGGTAAAAGCGACATCACATTCCAAGATGCCAGCACCCATTTGTGCTGACGCCACGTAGCTATCATAAGTATGTTCAGGCAGCTGTAATGGCGCACCTCGATGCGCAATAGAGAAGTCTGTCTTACTTGGCAGCTGCCCTCTGCATGCCTGTAGCTCTTCTTTTAGTGGTCCTTCATCCATATCATTTATCAAATAAAACGGACGCACTCCATAGGTATATGCGACAGGTGTGGGCGATTGTGTCTGTGATTGCACTGTCGATAAAGGGGCTTTTGATGTGAGCGTTGAGCGGCTATCGGTAGTGCAGCCTACTATCAATAATGAGCTGATCAGCGTTAAAGGTAAGGCGATATTAATCTTATTAACCTTGGCCAGCGTGTGCTTACTCAGCTCAAGCGCTGATTTATTAGAAATTGTCATGTAAAATGTTCCTGCAAAATTATAAAAAAATCCCATCAGACGTAGGGATAGGAATTAAAAGATTAACGTTTGACTATTGGTTGATGTTTGCTAAAAGAAACTAAAGGTCGTGTATTCTTATAAGAGCTTAGTCTTGTAAGAACTTAGCCTTGATACGGATACAATTGTAGGCACATGTACTAAATAGACAGCTGACAGTATTTGAGCTTGATAGTATTGAAACTATTCGTCATAAAGTCATACATGTCTTTTCACATTTTTGCTATTGTCCGTTTAGCACCTCACTATTGACCATACTCTCAAACTAACAGATGATATTGACCATATAATGACACACACGTTATTTTGGCAAAAAATATAGAAATGCTTAGGGCATATCTCACTACATTATTAAGGATAACTATGAGTAATTATTTAGATGCAGTCGTCGTTGAGCACAATCCCTCTCAAAAAAAGATAGATCGCGCAGTGATTTGGCTGCACGGTCTAGGTGCTAGCGGTCATGATTTTGAGCCAGTTGTACCGCAGCTTGGACTGGCGGATGATATGGCAGTACGTTTTATCTTCCCACATGCCCCTAAACGCCCAGTCACGGTAAATGGCGGTATGGTGATGCCAGCATGGTACGACATCATAGAGATGAGTCTGGAGCGTAAAGTAGATGTGGCTCAGATTGAAGAGTCTGCTCAGCAGATACAAGATTTGATCAGTCGTGAGATAGAGCGCGGTGTGTTACCAGAGCATATCGTCATCGCAGGGTTTTCGCAGGGCGGGGCAGTTGCGTATCATGTGGCACTTGGCTATCCAAAACGTTTGGCTGGCTTGATGACGCTCTCTACCTACTTAGCAACCAACGACAATATTGCGTATAGTGCTGCCAACAAAGACATGCCGATTTTGATTGAACATGGTTCTCATGATCCAGTTGTTCCTGTCGTCCTAGGTGAGCAAGCACAGCAGTTATTATCAGAAAAGAATTATAATGTCTCTTACAATACCTATCCGATGGCACATCAAGTCTGTATGCCGCAGATTCAAAATATCGGCAAATGGTTAAACACTGTCTTGGCCTAACCTATTAAGCTGTAACGTAATGTAATGCAGGCTACTTATAGGTTGAAACCTAACCGGTATCTCCTATATAATAAGCGACCTTATTGGGGATGTTCTGGCTTCGACGCTGGTGATGAAACTCAATGATGCATGTCGAGAGTGTATGTCCTCTCGTTAATCAAACATATATTGTTATAGTCGCAAACGACGAAACTTACGCTCTAGCAGCTTAAACCCTGCTTACTTAGTTGCTGGTCACCTACAGTTGGTTAACTAAGTTGAAGCGTCCGCATGTAGGCTCGCCACAAGTGATTGTCTCAATTGCTTGGGTTCAAAAGTAGAGAATCGTCCAATCCATCCTGACTGTCGGATCGGTGCGGATTAAAACTAAAGACAGAAACTAAACATGTAGATTCATGAGCGTAATGCTGGCGGACGCGGGTTCAACTCCCGCCATCTCCACCAAACAACGATAAAGGGCTGACCGTCATAGACTGTCAGCCCTTTATTTTGGGCGTTTTTTGGGTTTTCACTACCTCGTAGGGGTATGGCGAACTATATAGAATGTTGGTATTATTGTTGGTATTAGAGTTTATACACACTCTCAATACCAACAAAGGATAGCCTAATGCCCTTAACTCATACCGTCATCAATAAGCTACAACCTAGTAGCACCTCGATTGATACAAAGCGACCTGACAAGCATAGTGACGGTAACGGGCTGCAATTATGGGTGCGTTATACGGGCGTTAAGTCATGGATCAGCGCATACCGCTGGCAAGGTAAGCAGCAAACCCTCACTATTGGCACTTATCCAGTTATGAGCTTACAGAACGCAAGGCAGCGCAATATTGAGATCAAACGCTTAATAGCTGATGGTGTGAACCCTAAAGACCATAAAAAAGAGCAGCAAGCCAGCCAAGACGGTTTAAATATTTTCGATAACATAGCCCAGTCATGGTATAGCGAGCGCAAAACCTACCTAGCAGAAAGCACCTTTACCCGTAACTATTCCGCCTATATGCGCGATGTTCAGCCCTCTATTGGTCAAAAGAACATCAACGACATAACCGCGCCTGATATATTGGCTATTGGTAAAGCAGTAGAAAGCCGCGGAGCTAATGAAATGGCAAAGCGTACCATTAGAGAAGTAGGGCAGATATTCAAACATGCCATACGCAATGGACTAGCCACGCATAACCCAGCCACCGACCTAGCCGAAGCAATCAAACCACACAAAACTATCAACCATCACCGCATTACTAGCCAGCAACTGCCAAAGCTACTAACAGACATCAATGCTTATCAAGGTGATGTACTGGTGAAGCTAGGCTTATGGTTTTTATGCTATACGTTTGTGCGTACCAATGAATTACGCTTTATGGAATGGTCAGAGATTGACTACAAACATGGCTTATGGCGCATACCAGCTGATAAGATGAAAGCCAAGCGTTTACACATTGTACCGTTAGCACCGCAAGCAATGGCGATACTGGAGCAGATAAAAGAGCTAGGTTTTTCGGATCAGTACGTTTTCTTTAATACCTCAACTCGTAAGCCATACAGTCAAAGCGCATTTATTAATGCCCTATGGAATATGGGTTATAAAGGTAAAATGACAGGTCACGGCTTCCGTGGACTTGCCAGTACCACGCTACATGAAAAAGAGTTTATGCACGAAGCAATAGAGCTACAGCTAGCACATGACAGAGAAAACAAGATAAGCGCAGCATACAACGGAGCGCAGCACCTACCATACAGAATAGACATGATGAATGAATGGGCAAACTTCATTGACGATGCTTACGCTGGCAAACTAGACAACGTGATCCGTGCAGACTTCAAACAACACAAACAAAAGCTAGGCTAACACTTAGCGCTAACTATGCAAGGCTAGGACTAATTACCCGAACGACAGCTATTTACACACCCTTATGCTGTCATTGCCTTGCACCTATTTTGATTAAAGGGTGTAGGGGTGTGTATTGTGGGGTTAGCTGAAGCGATTACATTAAAAGACAATGCAGAACGAGAGAAGTATTTATCAGTTTTCGATGTTATAGACATTATAGGTAGCGATGATACAGAATTCGTTATCCATATAATGGATAGTTTAGGTCTGTTTTCTTTGACAGTATATGAATTAAATAGCTTAGACGCTTATAACCCTATTTACAAACCCATATCCAATAGTTATGAATTAAAGCAGAAAGTTAGAGATTATAGAAAGGCTTCACGACAATTTATTCATGAAGATAACAATTTTGATGAATATATTACATTACAACGTTGTTTGAAGAAAAATTTATGGTCAAGGTTTGACTTGTTAAAAATAGAGGAGATAGCTAAACATACCAGTCTAGTAGTTTGGAGTGATAGTAACGCTCTATATTCCATGTACAGTAATATGATAAACAGAAGAGATAGCGAATACTACGAATTACCGAAAAGTAGTCAGCAAGCCATAAAAGATTATATAAATTTAGGCATCTATCAGAGAGAACTGATAAACCTTGTAAGCTATAGCCCTGAGCAAATAATATGCCTAATGACCAATGATGATCCAACTCGTATCAATCGCGATGAAAAGTATCAGGTATATTGGGACATGGTAAGTAATGCAATAGATGCCAACGAATTAACACCGATCGATGAGGAAGAGAAGATCAAGGCTGAGCAAGTTAAAGTATGGCTAGCCAAATGTGGTTTTACTTATAAAAATTTTAATGCTGATTTAACAATAGAGCAATCAGTGCAAAACGAAGAACTACAAAAACGCGTAGTAGAATTTGAAAAAGAAGCAGCAAATGTAAAAGCTACTGGTAGTCTCTCGATGGGAACGTCCCCAGTTACGCAAGTTGATCCTAAAACGTTTGAACAGTTAAGCCAAGAACTGATAACCGCTAACATCAAAATAGCAGACCTCGATAGCCAGTTAGAAAAAGCTAAAGCCGAACTAGAAAACAAGCCGGCCGATGACTTAAATAAAGTGCCTCATCAATCATACAGAACTGTAGATAGAGTAATGTATGCAATGGCTCAACTGTCTAATCTAGATAATACAGAACCATATAGCCAAAATAACCCATCATTGAATGCTAGTATCACTACCATATTGCAAAATGACGGATTAACGCTTGAGTACCAAGCAGTAGGTAAATGGCTGTCACGCATTAACGATATAAAACCACTAAAGTAATCTATAGTAGATAACTTGCTATCTACGATTTAGACAAAGGACAAGGATTGTTTGATGAAAAAACTAATTGTAATTACTTTAGGATGTAGTCTGGCTATATTGTCTCATGCCCAACGCTACGACGTTTATGTTCATGACCAATCATGGCAACGGCATAACGATGCACCACCAAGGGCAACTGATGCAGTAATTGATACTAGTGATTGGAGTAAGAGTTTCAAAGAAGGTCAGGATATAAGAAAAGCATGGGACGCTCGAAAAGCTAGAAAACAGCATGAGAAAGCAATGCAGGAAATGAGCAGTCTTAATTTAAATGATAACGATGCTGTTATGGAATTTGCTAAGAAATATCCTGATAGTATTGATAGCTTAAAAAGTATGCTTCAACTGCATAAACAGCTCAATGATTGAAACTTAATATCTAATAATAGCAACCGTCTTAACAGGCGGTTCTTTTTATGAATGTAGATAGTAAGTAATCTACTATAGATAACTTGCTATCTACTGTAGAACCTCCGTAAAGCCCCACCACATATCATAGAACCATGTTGAAAGCCGTAGCACACCGTTACAGCTGACATGGAGATATAAACATGACACACCCAACCCAAAACACGCCAGTAATTGCTTTTACTGATAACACCTCGAACGATACCGAACCAACCACCGTAAACAGTTCAGCTATGCAACTGCCCACTACTGGCATGGGCAGAGCTAAGGACATTTTGCCGTTTCTACCTTTTAGCAAAACTACCTTGTTTGAATGGTCAAAAGATGGGCGTTTCCCAGCTGGCAGAAAGTTATCACCAACGATGACAGCATGGAGCTATGCAGACGTTCACAACTGGCTTAACAGTCACACCTCAAACACTAGCGAGGTGTAATCCATGAATACACGGCAAACAAAGCAGAAATATAAGCAGATCATTCTTAATCACATGCTGGCAGGTAAAAGCCTATCCACTTATGAAGCTTACGACCTCTATAACATAACGTGCTTTTTACAGCGTGTCAGTGAGCTAAGAGATCAAGGCATAGCTATTCAAGATGAATGGGTGAAGAATAACGGCAAACGCTTTAAACGCTACTGGATAGAGCAGCTACCCAATGCCATAAGCGGAGGTGAACAGTTATGAGCAACAATCATAAGGTTAAACTTGATCTAAAGTCTCACCACGGAGCATATACTGCCAAACGCGGATTACTACTTAGATTTACCATCTTTATGGCATGGGTAGTGTGTATTGGCTTACTACTACTGTTTGTCACATGCCAGCCCGTCATTACAAAACAGATTGCAAGTGACGATAACAGCCGTTACTATATATACCTCTCAAAAATCACTAGCGGACAAGCCAGCCGTTATTTATTGGCTTTTTTTGTGCCTGATAATAGCCCAGCCTCTCAAGCTGTCACTATGCCATCAAGCACTGCCCCAAATACGCATTTAAGCGTGACAAGGGGATATTCCCTCATATTTATAGCAAATCACTTGCTAACCGACTATGACGGGTTGACGCTGCAAAATACAATAGCCGCAAGGCGAATATGCGGGGCGGCTTCTAGTGATGCCGAGAGTAAGACCCGTCACCCTATACTTTTACTGTATAGCGTGGCATTAACTCATAAATCACTAGGAGGTAGCTGTCATGGCTAACTCAATTAGCACGACCTCAAACTCTCAAACCACTACCAATATCACACTAGCCAATCAAGCCATTAACGGTGCGCATGATGAGGGTTTGTCTGTTGTTCAAAGTAAACAGCGTAAATTTAACAAGTATAGAGCCATGCGCCAGCCTAACCAAACACAGGTAAGGGGGGCTGAATGACCACCACATCAACAAACACCCATGAAAAAGCCCACACATTTAGCGCAGGCTTTGAAATGATAAGTAGATTTGATGCAGCCACACGGCAAGGGCTAGCAGATGACAATGCACTATTAAATTTATATAACCTATGTGAGCAATTAGGCATACAAGATAAGTTATTGTGCATTGATGATAATATTACCATAACCACAGGCTTTGATACAGGAACTATAGCGCCCACGGCTGGCACAATAGGGCTAGTGTTGAGCAGCAACCAAGATGACCCCGTAACCCTTGCCAGCGTCACACCTAACAGCAATCAAAAGCCGTTAATAATTGACCGTATGCAGCCGTCTGCTTTAATCATTGGCACGTTAGACAGTGGTAATGAGGTCATAGCGATTGATAACCCACTAGAGGATGTTATAAAGCTTGCTCACTACTTCATAGCCGATAACGTTACGCTACTGGTAAGCCTTGATAAGCTGCTATTCAATAGCATGGTTAGTCACTTTGCCGAAGTTTATCCCGTGACTATCTTTACTACCTTAGATCAGAAAGACAAAGTTTGTAAGCCGTTCAAAGGTGAGAACGTTAAAGCCATTGTTACCAGTGATAGAAACGTCTTAGAGCATTTAGAATACGGCAATCTAAGCTATAGAGACATACTAGCCCTTGATGATACAGCCATACTAGATCTACAGGCTGAGATATGGGGCGAGCCTGAACCATTAGCCAATAGCCCAAACAAGCCCACGCCATACCCTATAGATGCGTTCACAGGCTTACTACAGCACGTTGTTAAGGCAGTCGCACACTACACGCAAGCACCGACAGCTATTGCAGGTCAGTGCGTTTTAGGGGCGTTGGCACACATGGGGCAACGGTTTATTGATGCACCGATGGGACACGGGCACATGCCGACCAGTTTAATATTAATCACAGAGGGCGAAAGTGGTAGCGGTAAGTCACAGGCTATGGGCTTAACTCACTTCAAAATACGTGAGTATGAAAAGCAGTTATATGCTGATTATCTTATTGAACTGTCATCATGGGAGAATGATAAGACAAGTCTAAAAGGTAAAGAGCTAGCCGACTTCTTAGAGTCCAACCCAAAGCCCCAAAACCCTAAGACCATGTTTAAAGAAGCGACCATCGAGCCGATACTCGATAAATTTATTGATGGTAGTATCAGTAATGCGTCATGGACGACAGACGAAGCAGCCCAGTTCTTTAATGGTCATACCATGAAAGGTGATACCGCAGGCAATGCTTTATCATCATTAACAACGCTATACAGTGATGGTGAAGTGTCCCGTTTGCGCTCGCAAAAGTCTGCCTATGCAACACCGCACACAGACGCTTACAACGTGCGTATGACGCTATTACTACAAGGACAGCGCGTTATCTTAGAACCAGCACTAGCCGACCCCGTGATGAATGGACAGGGGTTTTTAGCCCGTGCCTTAATTGCCTGTCCTGAAGATTTGCGCGGTCAAAGAGTATGGAACGATGAGCAGCGCAATAATGACAGCCCGTATGACAACCCTTACTTAATAGAATACTGGTCACGCTGTCAAAGCTTACTTGATCCATTACCAGCCAACCTACCCAGTGACAGCATAGGCGCACCGAAGCGCATTAAAATGCAATGGGCAGATAAACAGACTAGGCAAGTCTTTAGTGACTTCAAACAGGCGATAGAGGATAGGCAAGCACAGGGGCAGCCGTTGGAGTATCTAAAAGCATATGCGTCACGTATGGCGGAGAACGCGAGCCGTATCGCGTCATTAATGGCTTTCTTTGATGGACGCAATACGATCACTACTGATGATATTAAACGGGCGTTTATGCTTGTAGAATACTCTACCAGTGAACGCTTACGCTACCTTGATGCAACGCCTACAGGTGAGCAGAACGACAGTGAGAAGCTAAGCAGCTGGCTAGTGGATAAAGTGAGGGGTAAAAATCCACCTATCTTGAATAAGTCGTTTGTGTCACAAAATGCACCTAACTCTATTAGAGGTAAGAAGCTGAACGGCTTACTTGATGATCTAGAAAGCATGGGGCATGTTAGGTTAGAAAGTGAGGGGCGCAGGCGTTTAGTGTGCATTAATCCTAAACTAATTAATGAATAGCTAACCTTAGCTACCCCTAAAAAGCTGCTAAATTTGCTAAACTTTATCTAGCCCTTACCAGTCAAGGGCTTAATTTTAGGTGATGTGCTGCTAAGTATAGCTAAATTTGCTAATCTATCGCTAAACTTAGCCAAAACAGACGAACTATAGCAACTTTAGCGACCATTAGCAGGTAGTGAGCTAACCTACAAGACTTGACAACAAAGGCTTATGACCAACTTTAGCAACTATAGCGACTTTTTAATTGATTAAAAGAGCGCGCTTAACGCAAGGTGGGCGATGAGTAAATAGTAAAAATCGCCACTGGGGCGGTTAGAGAGAAGCTTGAGTAGTTATTCGCAAGTAATTAAAAGCCTTATTACTAGTAACAAATTTTTGGTTATGCGTAAGTAAAATTTAATATATCTTCGTATAGTTTCTTTAGGTCATCAGACTGAACAAACTTTAAAGGTATGTTAGTACGGTCTGCCATATATTTAACATTATTTGATGTTTTATTTATGTGCTTGATTATGTTTGTGTAATTCTCTTCGCTAATGTCACTATTATCAGGTGTGGGGCAATAGATAAAGAATCCGGCTCTGCTTTTTCCTCCCGATATCTCACATGCTGTTTGTAGGTTCATGGCGCCAAGCGTATCTAGGTTATATCCTAAATAAGCTTCTGGAATGAAGTCTGCTGATACCAACGTACCAAAAAAGTTGTTTTTGAAAATATCCCCATGTTTCCAAATAGGCATATTTATCTCAACTTTGCTATCACCGCCAATAATAAAAGGATCTTCACGCAAGATATCCTTGAAGCCTTCTGGGTTGGCTTTGCGTAAATCTTTGAATAATTTTTTACGTAAAGAGTCGGTATTTATTGATTGACGTTGGGTTGATTGAATCTCCATATGATCGCAAATCAAATTAATATACTGTCCATACAAGCTAGATAGTATTTGGTCAATAGTTAAGCCTTGAGTAAATAAGGGTGCGGAATAACTCAAATGAGGTGAAGCAATAACAGTATCGCCCAATTTCTCAGCAATATCTTTTGCATAGTTAAGCATGTTCTGAACTTGGGCTGCGCCTTCTTTGCCGTATAAGCATTCAAAGGCCTTCGCATTTTTCAACATACGAACATGACGATTATCTTCACTGTCGTGAAATACGATGCCAATATTAAAAGTTTCCTGAGCAATTAAGTTTGGAGTAAATTTAATTACTTGGTAATGGCCAGCTACCCTATGCTGTTCGGTATTTTCTAGTAAACTCTTCCAGCTCATCACTAACTACCCCAGTAAACCATAACGATTGCTTATTAATTCGTTCACATTATCCGTTCGCCATTGTAAGAAACTCAAGAAAGATTGCCAATCTTTTTTATTATCAGTGGCAAAGTGATCTATCCAGAACTTCATCTCAGGTAATAAGTGTTGATGTGACAAGAAATAATCTTCAGCAACAGATATGAAGCGGTTACCTTTCCTGACATCAGACTCTATCTCATTTTGATTAATTGAAGCAAGCTGGTTTGAGTAATTGAGTTGAGGCTGGAGGGAGCTGTAATTCCAGTTTGGATTATTGTTATCCTCAGTCGCTAGAAACCCATTGTCGATCAAGCAAAAAAGATTATCTCCCGTATGAATAAGGTTGCGCGGATAACGGTCAGTATTCGCTATTACCTCATCAAACACAACAGCCTTATTAAAGTCTTTCCATTTAAGTATTTGATTGCGCAGCCAGTCATTTAAGGTATGAAACTCGTAGTGTGTGCTAGTAGCAGCCGTGGTAAAAAAAGCAGGTAATGTTTCTTCTTGATCAACATATTCCCGCATCTCTTTGGTAAGCAACTGATAAAAAGGACGCAGCATTTTAGTTGGTACTAATGCAACTCCTGCAAATTCTGGCTGAGGTATATTTGAAATTGTGCCATATAAATAACCAAGAATCTCATTGAGCAAACCACGATTGCCTTCCTTTAGCGAATAAAATTTAAAATACACAGAATGAGGCTGATTGTTTAGAAGTAAGCTACCCATTAATACGTTGCTAATAGGGTCATTTTTTTTAGTTTGAATAATACGTTCTATATCGCACGGCATAACAAGCTTTAGTATTCTTTTCATAACAACATCCTATGATTAGTTGATCATCTCAACTTTTTCTTATGCTCTTAAAGAAGACTGTTTTGAATTATTGTCATTAGAGAGTCTAAATTATCCCAGCCCGCATCCACAATTCTTGTTGTCAGGTGTTTTATACTCTCAGCGGGCAGCTCTCGAAGCGCGTCAATCATTGTCTGTTTACGTTCAGTTGGTAGATTAGAGGACAGAATCATAGACTCTAGGATTGTCCTAAACTGTTCGGCTTCAAACTTAATAGTCACTACACCTAAGATGGCTGATAGCCCGCCATCATCTGCAAGAAAGTCCATGCCTATATGAGTGATAGAAGCCAAATGGGGTTGGAAAGATTCACCTTGCATAGACGGCGATACAAGCAGGCTCTTTTCAGAAATGAGTTTATGATCTTTTAGGTAAGCCAAGTTGGCGATGAACTTATAGTAATCATCACTTCCGTAATCATATTTTTCACTAACGTTCACTGATGAGGGGTAGGTTTCACTTAATTCAGTCAAAATAGTCAACTGCATTTCTCTATCTAACAGCATAATCACGTCCTTATATTAGTCTCAATCCAAAGGCCTCAGGTTACACATACCTTCAGCCTATCTCTCTAGCCTCATCCAAGTCACCACCTTTCTTACTTGTATTACTCATAGTTTGATAAACCACATGCTAATCGTTGTTAGCAAACAGCTAAATATTAGTCAACTTTAACCGATTAGTAAGCTTTGAGCAATATCGGCAAGCAACTATAAGCTACAACACACTGTAGATTGCAGTATTATATGCACAACAGGTAATAATAAGCTTTAGATTTTGTTCTAATTTCAGATCTAGTCAAAGAACTATCATTGGAATTTGACCATAATAAATATGGTTGATGCTCGCACTCCTGACAGAGGGTGCTAGTTTTCGGACACGTTAGAGAGTGAGCTGTAAATCGAGATTGAACAGGCAGACCAATGAACACCGCCACCATTCACACGCACAAGAAAAAAACCGTTTCAAACAGAAGTTAAAAAGACTTTCGCGACAAGTAACGTAAGCGCGTGACTTACAGACACTATGAGTAGGTTAATGCCATGTTAAAAAGTTAAAGCATGACTTTTATTAATCATCCTAAGGTATGGTTCATAAAGTGGATAAATATAGGTGGATAGATGAATAAGTTAATCTTTATGATCTTACTATCATTGACAGCTTGCCAATATGAAGAGCAGTAAATATTACTCTTCATATTTTTTGCATAGATGGAAACAAATATTAGAGACATACATATAGTAGAGATAACCAATCATAGTCAATTTTTCGTCATTTTTCGTCACCCCTAGACCTACTATTTCGTACATAGTCTTTATCATTTAGGTACACTTACATTGTCTGCCTTTTTGTATAACTGATACTCCTATCATTATTATAATGGACTGAAACCCATAGCCCAAAACTCGACAAAATATAACTGTATTGTTGTATTATGATGACATATAAGAACAGGGGTCTAATCTATGACGCATTTTAGCGCACTGAATCATTATGTAGCAGACTTGCCAGCCGATAGCCAACAAGCGATCAATAATAAATCTAAGATATTAATCCAGTCTATTGAGCTTGCCAAACTACGCAAAGCCAAACAGTTAAAACAGACCGAGCTTGCCGTCATTATGGGTGTGTCACAAGCCAGTATATCAAAGGTAGAAAGCGGTAAGGATATTCAGCTATCGACTTTGCAAAACTATGTCAGAGCGTTAGGTGGCGAGGTGAGTATTATCGCTAAGATGCCAAACAGTGATGTCATATTGATATAGTACTCTGACTCTATAGGTTAACCCTCACAACTTTTCGATCTTATTTAAAATTTCATAATCCAACCCATCTATTTATCAGTAAAACTTAGGGATATCTATGTCAGATAGCAATCACCATCACATTAGCGATTACCTCAATAAAGTAGCATCAAGGGTCAAGCAGGGGGGTGCCTCAGAGCATACCTTCCGCACACACTTAGAAGTTTTAATTAATGCTTTAGTACCTGATGTAGTAGTGACCAATGAGCCAAAACAAGCAACGGAATGCGGTAACCCTGACTATTTAGTTAGTAAAGAAAGTATCCCTATTGGCTTCATTGAGGCTAAAGACGTTGGCAAAGATTTAGGTTCTAAACTGTATATAGAACAGTTTGATCGCTATAAGGCAGCACTTGATAATTTAATCATTACTGATTACACAGTATTTGAATTTTACGAGTATGGAGAGCTAATAAATACTGTTCGCTTGGCTTATATCACAGAAGCCGATGAAAACTATCAGAATTCTTTAGTAGGTAATGAGTATTGTGAAGAAAATTATAGTTCCTTTATTGAAGCACTAAAAAAGTTCTGTGGTTATAAAGGTCAAACCATTAAATCAGCTCAACGCCTTGCGATTATGATGGCAGGTAAAGCGAGACTACTTGAAAACATACTGCACCAAGCATTAACGAGCGATGAGGATTCAGACGATAATTCAGATTTACGTGATCAGTTCAATACTTTTAAGAACGTGCTTATTCATGATCTAACGCCAAAAGCATTTGCTGATATTTACGCGCAGACACTTGCTTACGGTATGTTTGCTGCACGTTTGAATGACGACACCTTAGACACTTTTAGCCGCCAAGAAGCGGCGGAGCTGATACCTAAGACCAATCCATTCTTACGAAAACTATTCTCTCACGTCGCTGGCGTCGATATTGATGACCGTATCAAGCTAACTGTAGATAACTTAGCTGATGTATTTAGAGCAACTGATGTCGCGGCTATTCTTCAAAACTTCGGTAAGACCACTCAAACACAAGACCCGATTATTCACTTTTATGAGACTTTTTTAAAAAAATACGATCCTGAACTACGTAAAGGTGCAGGTGTTTATTACACGCCTAAACCAGTAGTGCAGTTTATCGTGCGTGCCGTGGACGATATATTGAAGTCTGAGTTTGATTTGCCCGAAGGTATTGCTGATACCAGTAAGATTGAGATAGACAAAGAAACGCAAACACCCGATAGTCGTACCAAATCAGGCTATAAGACCGTAAAAGAGCTAGTGCATAAAGTACAAATCATTGATCCAGCGACTGGTACAGGGACATTTTTAGCCACTATTATTCATTATATATTCCACAGTAAGTTTGAGAACATGGGTGGTATGTGGAGCAGTTATGCTGAACAAGATCTATTGCCTCGCTTACATGGCTTTGAGTTGCTTATGGCGAGCTACGCAATCGCGCATCTCAAGCTAGATATGCTATTGACTGAGACAGGGTATCAACCGGTTAAGCCCAAGCGTCTGCAAGTCTATCTGACCAACTCATTAGAGGAACATAACCCCGATACAGGGACAATATTTGCTGGCTGGCTGTCTGCTGAGGCGAACGAAGCCAGTGCTATCAAGCGTGATGCACCGGTGATGGTAGTGATGGGTAATCCGCCTTATAGTGGTGTATCTCAAAATAACGGTAAATGGATTTCAAATTTAATCGAAGAGTATAAATATATAGACGGTAAGCATTTTAATGAACGTAAGCATTGGCTAAACGATGATTACGTAAAATTTATACGCTATGGTCAGCGTTTTGTTGAGAAGAATGGTGAAGGTATTTTAGCTTTTATCAATCCACATGGGTTTTTGGATAATCCAACTTTCCGCGGTATGCGTTGGAATTTGTTAAAAACATTCGATAAAATCTACACCATTGATTTGCATGGCAACAGTAATAGACATGAAGTTTGTCCAGACGGGAGTATAGACGAAAATGTTTTTGATATTATGCAAGGTGTAGCAATCACTATATTTGTTAAAAGTGGAAAAAAATCAGATAAAGAACTAGGGGAAATTTATCACTATGACCTATATGGTAAGAGAGATACAAAATACACCTTCTTAGAAGAACACTCCTTAAGTGAAATCTCTTTTAAGTCAATCTCTTATAGTAAACCTAATTTTTTCTTTAATCCTAAAGATGAAAAAGGAAGATATGAGTACGAATTATATTTTAAGCTAGATGAGCTATTTCCACAGGTTTCTAGTGGCATTGTTACTATGGGGGATAACTTCATAATTGATGAAAAAGAAGAAAAGCTAATAAATCGAATTTCTGATTTTTTAAATAACGAATACACTGATGTGCAACTAAAAAATAAGTATGGCTTAGGGAAAAATTATCCTAAGTGGATTAATGATAATAAGGCTGAAATAAGCAAAATTGAAAAGAAAGCAACTGTTATAAGCTTTAGACCTTTTGATAATAGATTTACTGTATTTGATAACAAGCTTCTATGGAGATGGCGTTACGAGGTAATGTCTCAGATTATAAATAAAGACAACCTATCGCTTTTAGTTACTAAAGCGCATAGAGATAGTAGCTTTGCACATTCATTTATAACCAATAAAATATCAGAAGCGATATACTTATCTTCTAAGAGTGGTTCAAATGCTATGAACCTTCCACTATACCTATATCCAGAAGAAGGCAGCTCAACCCGAATACCAAACCTTGACCCTAAAATCGTGGCAGACATTGCCAAAGCAATTGGCTTAAGATTTACTAATGAAAAGGAAGATACCGCTGGCACGTTTGCCCCGATAGATATTCTTGACTATATCTATGCTGTATTGCACAGCCCGACATACCGTGAGACTTATAAAGAGTTTCTTAAAATTGACTTCCCACGCGTGCCATATCCTAGCGATGCCGTTACTTTTTGGCAGCTAGTGTCGCTAGGTGGCGAGCTACGTCAAATTCACTTGTTAGAATCACCAAAGCTTGCCACACAGATTAAGGCGCTAAGTCTTGGCTATCCAATATCAGGGGATAATAGTGTTACGCGTAAGATGATCAAGGCTAGCGTTGGTTTTGAGCCTGACGAAGTAGATAGCAGCATTGGTAAAGTTTGGCTTAACGATACTCAGTATTTTACCAATGTGCCACGAGTCGCATGGGAATTCTATATCGGTGGTTATCAGCCCGCGCAAAAATGGCTAAAAGACCGCCGTGAGCGTACGCTAGACCATCATGATATTAAGCATTATCTGAATATCATCGCGTCACTTAGCCTAACAAATGAGCTGGTGCAACAGATTGATAATATCAACGTGGTGGGTTAAATCGGTCTAACGATAAAATTACGTTAAGATAAAGTAATCAGGGTTAAGCGTTTGCCTTTTTTTGTGGCTGGCAAGTATGATTGCACTACCAAACTGTCCGCCCTGACTGAATCCAGCACGTACAGCTGATGCAATTATGACTTGGCTATACTTCAATAACTACAAGGTGAGTTACTTGCGCGGTAAACTCATCAAAAACGCAAGGTAATCACAGTTAGAAATACGCGAAATGTGCGCTTTTATGAGTGTGAAAACGTGTGTTTGTGCGCATAAAAGCGCACATATTGTTCAGTTCAAATTACATAGGGGATCATATTTCGCTCGTTCTCGCGCGCGCCTTGATACTTATTGAGCGAAGAAATATACCGTAATATGGACGTTACAGGGTTATACAGGCAACACGCACAAAAAATGCGCGATAAACGCTTAACTTTTAACGACATGGTGAGCGAAGTTAAATATATCGAGCGAAATTAAGCGTGACGTCAAGTAACAGCACATCAGCGCAATAAGTTACAAATAATATATAAGTAAAATAGTCAGTATTCAACAACAGCTAAAACTAAAATCTATTGTTGGTATTATGGTTGGTATCGTCTATTTTGAAAATATTAATAACTTTTATTATCAATTATTTATAAGTATAGTTTAGTTTCCGCCATCTCCACCAAACACTGATAAAGGGCTGACCGTCATAGACTGTTAGCCCTTTATTTTGGGCGTTTTTTGGGTTTTCACTACCTCGTAGGGGTATGGCGAACCATATAAGATATAGTTAAGCCTCAAAGTTTATTTATCTTAGGATATAAAAAGTAAAAACACTCAAAATGTCGCAGTGAGCTATTCCCACAAAGATCAATTTGAGCTTATGTTAACTATCTAGTTAAAAATTAGTGTATTTTAATATCAAATTCACGTCTCTCTCGTAGTCCTTATATTTCTGATAATTTTTCAATAAACATCATAATTTGAGAAGCAGTCATTAGGTACGGTTTAAACTCATTCGTAGCTGAGTACTTCAGAACATATTCTTGATTCTGGTCGCTGATCGTTAAATATTTCATTGACCATGTATTCCAACGTCGCTCGTCTACCTCGCGACACTCAATAATATCCAAATTGAAATGTCGTTTGTCGTTAATCAACTTGCTTAATAGGTCATTAATTACAGGTCTTGCGCCTTCAATAACTTGGATGAAATAGTTTTCATTAATCACTAACGCTCCAGTAATACCTTTGCGTTCATTGTTCCTTTGCGCTTGTTCAAGAATGCGTGCTACTTCGACATTTGCATTTTCAGTGTTATAGCGGCTAACATAAGTTAAACGCAGAATTATATGTTCGCCTTGATGCATGTCTAAATTATTTTTCTCTCGAAGCTCGGTTGGATTTAGCTCCATATTTTACTCCATCTAATAAAAGGTTATTTTGTTTGATTATTAAATATTACTACCAAAATTGGGATTTTTAATTATAACTACAAAAATGAGGAAATAATGGTAGTAGCTATTACTATTTAGGACACGCGTCAAATGTAGCAGGCGTGTAGATATGCTGTACTATATAGGAATTTATATGTGTACATGTTTCATAAGAGTAAATTATCCCAACCAATGAAAATAAATAACTGTACGATTTAAAGCCATAAAACAGCATTTATGCGAGCACGAATAGTTCATGCCATGATAAGCCACTTATAAGGTGCTATTAATGGGAAATACAGATATAAAGGTCCGTTAATTAAATAAAAGCTAATATAGTTAAATCTTTTGAGTTGAATCACAGTTTTTTGTTGTCTATAGGGAGCATAATATTAACTTGTCTTAAAGAATAATTCTGATTATTCTTAGTTGAGGCTTATTCTTCGCATTAGACGATGCAGTAGCAAGAATAAGCGGACTTTCAAATAACTACAGGGAATGTATTATGTTAGGAAAAATGATGTATCAGCCATTGCTAATCAGTGGTCTGATCGAACACGCTGCCCGTTACCATGGCGATACGGCAGTTTTGTCCAAAGAAGTCGACGGACAGATGACACATACCGACTGGCGTACTGTCTCAGATAACTCAAAACGATTGGCCAATGCGTTGGCTACACTAGGACTTAAATCATCAGAACGCATAGCGACTTTGGCTTGGAATAATCGACGTCATTTAGAAGCTTGGTATGCGATTTCAGGCAGTGGTATGGTTTGCCATACTATCAATCCACGTTTGTTCCCCGAGCAGCTTAGCTACATTATTAACGACGCTGATGATCGTGTACTATTTTTTGATACTACTTTCCTACCGCTAATTATGGCAATCAAAGAGCATATCAAAGGTGTTGAACACTTCATTTGTTTAAGTGGTCGAGATGATAGTATCGTAGAAAAACTGCCTAATGTACTGTTCTTTGATGAGCTATTAGCAGAAAATTCTACTGACTTTGACTGGCCTCAATTCGATGAAGCGACAGCCAGCTCTTTATGCTACACATCAGGAACTACTGGTAACCCTAAAGGGATTTTATATACTCATCGCTCTTCTGTGCTACATGCAATGGCTTTATGCATGCCTGATGTCTCTGCTCTGTCTGCACAAGATGTTTTGTTACCCGTAGTGCCGATGTTCCATGTCAATGCGTGGGGCACACCTTACGCAGCTGCTTTGACTGGTTGCTCTCTCATACTTCCTGGTCCAAATCTCGATGGTGATAGCTTAGTATCTCTCATCGATGATTGTCATGTCACGGTTGCTTTAGGCGTTCCAACGATTTGGCAAAGTCTATTGACCGCTGCCAAAGCCAGAGGTAGCAAGCTTGATAGTATGACCCGTACCATCGTGGGTGGAGCAGCTTGCCCACCATCGGTAATCAAAACCTTCAGAGAAGATTTTAATTGCGACGCAATACATGGATGGGGTATGACAGAAACCAGTCCACTTGGCACGATGAATCAAATAAAAGCCAAGCATAAATCACTGAGTAAAGATGAGATTAACGAATTACGCAACTCTCAAGGTCGCCCACCTTATGGCGTTCAGCTACGCCTCATAGATACTGACGCGCCGCTACAGCGAGTCGAAGAAGATGGTATGTCTCAAGGTCGTCTACAGATTAAAGGGCACTGGATCATCAATGATTATTACACAGAGAATCCTGATGCGATAACTGAAGATGGTTGGTTCGACACAGGTGATATTGCAACCATTGATGCCGATGGCTATATGAATATCCGAGATCGCTCAAAAGATTTGATTAAATCTGGTGGGGAGTGGATATCATCAGTAGAGCTAGAGAACATCGCAGTCGCACATCCACAGATAAGAATGGCGGCCGCTATTGCTGCAAAGCATAAAAAATGGAGCGAACGTCCAGTACTGATTGTGGTTAAGGAGCCAGATTCAGAAATTGATGAGTCGCAAGTACTGAGCTTTTACGAAGGTAAAATCGCCAGCTGGCAAATACCAGATAAAGTCATATTTGTAGATAACATTGTGCTGAATGGTGCTGGAAAAATGGTGAAAAAAGATCTGCGTGATGACTATGGCAACGTATTGTTAGCTACTTAATAATGTATTTTAAGAATCCTTAATAATGCTATCCAAAAGCCTAGTATCAAAATTATTTTTGATATTAGGCTTTTGGTTTAAAAGGCTTAGAAAACTGTAGGATTAAAAAACCAACTATGGATAATATAATGGCAATTTCGTAACGGCTATAGGCAACTGAAATACCAATCGCTGCTGTATTCCATAATCCCGCAGCGGTGGCAGTGCCTTTGGCACCATCCTCATTTTTAAAAATAGCTCCTCCACCTATAAAACCCATACCAGTAATTATCCCATACATAATTCTAGCCTCAGCATCAGGCTCTGGGTATATATCCATGCCTACTAGCATAAAGGCACATGATGCAATGGTTACTAAAGGAAAGGTTCTGAGACCAGCGCCATTGTCCTCAAGCTCACGGTTAAGAGCAATTGGTAACGACAATATAAAGGCAATACCCAACTGCAAAGCATGGTATATAAAAATTTTTAGATTAATGTCAAAGTTAAACATAATGGCGGCTCAAAGAGTATTTAAAGTTATTCTCACGATAAAATATAGCGTAACTAAAAACAAAAGTATAATTAATTTAGTAAAGATGAATTTAATATGTTTCAATAAATTCAATGTATTATTTAAAATAATCAATAAATAATGGTTATAATTTAATGGTAATAGCGATAATTATAATAAACACTAACTTGCTAAAAATAATTAAACATAAGACATAATGTTGTTAAATTATTAATAATGCCATATAAACGAAAACACTCTATATACAGAAAATATCGGGTGAAATGTATTATATTATTTTTATCAGTCGGGTTTGGTTATGGCTGATACAAAGTCTCTAATAAAAGGATAGCTGTAATGGATACTCCGAATACTAATGAGCAAAGCATGGACACACAATATAAAAACAACCAAAAAATGGAAGGTGAAAATATGAACAATCAAGACATTAAAAACAAAGATATAGATAATCAGACGCTAAAAGGTGAGTGGAATCAGCTCAAAGGGACAGTAAAGCAAAAGTGGGCTGAATTAACCGATGATGATCTTACCCATATCGAAGGTGATCGTGACAGACTGGTCGGCCGTGTCCAAGAGCGTTATGGCCATTCGAGAGAAGATGCAGAGCGTGATGTGGATAATTGGCGTCGCGAAAACCAATACTAAACACCGTATTAGTTGGCATTTAACTAGTGGCTAATGCCCAAGCCACAAAGGGGTCATATACTGTGTATGTGGCCTCTTTTTATTTTTATCATGACAGAGTTTTAAGCAAAAAGAAGTTACGAGAAAAGAGATAAAAATACAGAGTGATTTCTATGTGACTGCTATTTTAGTTATGTGAGGATGTTTTAACTATGGGAGGAGAAGGCCATGTCAGATAGCTGTGTGAAACTTTTAGCAGATAAAAATTTAACGGTCATGTTTATTGAAAGCGCGACCGCAGGCTATCTTGCCCATCGTTTTTCTGTCAGTCCTTATTCAGGCGATGTACTGATAGGCGGATTGGTATGTTATGACGCGGTGATAAAACAGAATGTATTGAACATATCGAGCCAGCTAATTGATGAATATACGCCTGAATCCTTGGAGGTTACTCAAGAGCTCGTCAAGCAATCTCAAGTAAAATTTGAGGCAGATTTGCATGTGGCATGTACAGGGCTGTTAAAGCATGGAGGATCTGAGACTAAAGATAAACCAGTCGGAACGTTTTTTTATTGTATTGGCTATAAGGGCAAGGTGCACAGTTTCCGCAGCTTATGTAATGGACCATCCCAACAAAAATTGCGTAGCATCTATAGCCTAGTTTGTAAAAGTGTTATTGATGTGGTGAGTAATTATTAAGCGTTAGTTTACGATCTTATTATTGAGGGCTCTTGCCCAGCCTACAGTATTATGATGACAACGCTTACATGGACTGTTTAGGTCTGAGATACGATCAACGTAACCGCAGTGCATACAGGCATACCTATGCCCAAACTCTATAAATTGTGCTGGCTGAAACTCTTTAGGAAAAACTGGCAAACCGTATTGAGTCTCATCATCTGGAAATAACAACACGCTAAATTCCCCATCGGTTTCTAGTAATCCCATGTGCACTTGCCCTAAGTGACGTATACCTTGTTTGCGCATTTCAGTAAAGAACTCATCATGAGACATCCTGCCTTTTTTGACATCCTCCAACACCAATAAACCGTTTTCGACAATGTAAGTAGGTTTGCCTTCTAGTAGTAACTCAAAGGCTTTATGTTTGGAGGCAAGCCAAGTACATAATCTATAAAGCAACAGTACGATACTCATGATAAGTACCGCTTGGATTACGGGTAAGTCTTCAGTAAACATGGGGTCACCAGCGATAGAGCCGAGTGATAAGATAATGGTCAATTCAAAAATAGTCAGTTGCCGAACACCGCGCTTACCTGTAAATCTTAGGAATAAAATAACCAAACTGAACATGATAACGGTACGTATGGCTATTTCTGCTGCAAAAGACCATGTCGTATCGTAAATAAAGATACTTAACCAGTTCATTTTATTCTCCTATTATTATTCTTTAACCGTTTGTAGTGGTAGTAATGAAAACTTCTAGCTCTATAGTTTAGAGTAAATATAAAGCAGCTACTTAAATTTTAATAAATATAATAAAATAGAGTAATGTGATTTATTAAAATAATATATAAATAAAGGGAGGAATATAGTTAATTTTTTATTATATGTACATAATTACCCATTGTTATTTTTAGTACTCGAGAGGGAAAAGTGATATAAAAAATTATCAGTTTTTTATAAAAATGAAGGTTGGTCATGGATGGTATATTAATAGAGAGTTTGTAACTATTATATTAAAATCTGATTTTTAGATAAATATGTAAAAGAATATTTCTATTCATTATTAAGATTATTTTTATAAAACGCGCTGTCAGGACTAAATTCCGACTATGTTGATTACTATATTTTACTCGCCTACCCATTATTTGTTCACCATTTTATTAAGCATATGCGTCGTAATGTTATTAGCGCCATTATATACATGAAGATACTATCCTGCTGAATCACTTACTAAAAGAATAATGATAGCCCTGTTGCTTATGCCAGTCTTTTTATATTTTTTAATTGATACATCTAGTACAAAAGGTATTCAACACGCTAATTTTGTACTTTTAAATGATGGGAGGCTTACAGACGATACTAGGTTAAGAATTGATGAGCACATTGAGGTTTCTGACAAATATATTTTGTAGCGGCTTTGGGACTTAAAGGAATTGAGACAAAAAAAGAAAAAATCATCAAAGCAACGATTATAGAAGAGGGAAGTGATGAGACTTATAAGATGGTGTCTGTGCCCGAGAATATAGATAAACCTAGTAAAGGTGACGTCTTTTAATCCCAATTTTTCATAGACTTGAGCTGTAACAGATTTAATATGATGCTTACTAGCTGACTGTCTCAAGGTTTGCTAAAAATGCACCAAAACCTTCTTTTGCTCGAGCTTGCAATCGACTACTGGTCAGTACACGGACGCGATTGCTCCAAGTAATCGCATAGCATTGAGCTTCAAATCTATTTACAAGGTCTACGTCTTCATGACAAGCTAGTGCCGCAAAACCTCCACTAGCTAGGTATGCCTCTTTGCTAAAACTTAAATTTGCCCCATGAACATGACGATGCCCCATCTTATCTTGATAGTGAGCCATATAAGCTTTCTTTGTGTATAGGGATAAATGTGACCAATTATCAACAGTTACTACGCCGCAAATCATATCAGTTTTTTGATGGCGGATATGTTCAATTTGCTGTAATAACCAATCTGCAGAAACTGAAGAATCCGCATCGGTACAAGCGAGCCATGTTGCACCATTTACAATCGCGTGGCGGATGCCCAGATCCCTGACTTGTCCCACGCACTGATAATAACAGCATAAATAATCGACCCCTGCCGCTTGGACAATTCTCAATGTGTCATCAGTACAGCTATCTAGTACCACCAGTACAGAAGCAGTGAAAGTTGAAGGTAACTGATCGATTGCAATCTGTACAGACGCCAGGCACTGGGCGATAGTCTCTGCTTCATTATGAGCAGGAATTACAATACTAATTTTCATAATATCTACCAATCCCGATATAATTTACGATTCTTTCTGGTTTTCTATATTAGGTTTTCTTGCATAGCAACTGACGTGGAAGAACGTTGCCAAATATCTAATAAAAAATCGCTATCTATCATTTGGCTCTGATGATTGAAAGCGTGATGATTTTTTTCGTTTGCAACGCTAAAGGCTTGATGCAAACGTTGATGTACAACCTCACCTGTCATTGCAAAACCATCAATAGCATATCGCCAGTGGCAGCACAGCAGAGTGCCATTTAGAGTAAGATTGTGTAGTACCCAATTGATGACTGCATCGACATCTTTGGATGATAAATAGTATAAAATCTCACTAATAACGATTAAATCAAAGGGCGGTTGATTGATAGAATTATCTTCTGATGACAAACTTTTCTGTCCCACTAGTTCCTTTAAAGAAAATAGTTTCTCGGGAACAATGCCCTGTATGACTTTAGCATGAGGTAGTGCTGCTAAACGCTCTTTAGCAAGTTTCACTGCTTGATGGTTGCCATCGATACTGATTAAATCCTGACAACGATGCGCCAATAACTCGCTTAGTACGCCATTACCGCAGCCCAATTCAATCGCACGTTCATAGTGTGGTTGGGGTAGTAGAGCCAAGCAAGTATTACGTTTTCGTTCTTCGTACCAACGAGTTTGATATTGCCATGGGTCAGTATTGTCATTATATAATTTGTCAAAATATGAATCCGAATAGGCGCTGTACTGACTTGAATTAGCCAAGCTGTCTTTAGAGGTATGGTTCATATATATAAACTTCCCAAGGTTGGCTGATTCGAGTAATCGTTTGCTTAGTTAGAATAGGCGAGTTGCCTGTACTTACATCTTCAGTGGTTTGGCTTTTAAAGCAGTGGATAGCTTGGATTTTTTTCTCTAATTGCTCAGGCGTTAAGTCCACTCTCACAGTATGGTGCCAAGGGATTCGACTGTCATCAGGTTTTGCCCAATGCCACGCCCAGATCAGTACTTGATAACAGAGCAGGTAGTGGTGCTTGGCAAATGAGGTGACCACTTGCCCTGTAGCTTCATGGTCAGGATGCCCATCATGTGTGAAAGTCGTGACTAAAATGTCATCAGGTTGGAGGATGCTTGCTAATTTCTGATAAAAGAGAGCTTGTTGCGCGAATACATCGCCATCTGTTAAGTTTAAAGCAAGTGTCGTAACCTGGTGGTTCACGCTCAATGCTTTTAGAGCTTCAACACTTTCTTTTGGACGGATAATGTTCAGCTGTTCTGGAGAGTAAATCTTCGAGTTTGGATGACTTTGGGTACCATTAGTCACGTGGATGAGGACTATAGGGTTACCATTATCTGCTAATTGCTGTAATAATCCGCCACAGCCTAATATCTCATCATCAGGATGCGGTGCAAAGATACAGACGCGTTGATGTGAGCCGAAGCTGGTCTGAATATTCAATGGAGGCAATTTTTGTAATCCCGTCCAGTTTTGCCATGTGTCTGAGCTGGTACCAGCACCTTCAATAATACGGTCCCCTACGATCGGATGAGCGTGACGAAGAAGGGTAGTAGACTTGACGTTACTATCTTTGGGGATAAGCTTTGTACTCTGATCTGATGTTATAGTTGCCATACGTTTGCCTGCCCATGAGTCGAATGACTGTGTAAAAAGTTGGTCAACTCACCAATTTTTTGTAAGTCGAAAGCACCATGACTCTGACGAATAAACACAGGAAGATCTGCGGACAATTGTGCAAAATGAGCATTATGGCAAAATGGTGCGGCTCCTAATGCTTGACCCACTACCTCTACTGTGTAGCGCGCGACTTTTTCAATTTGAGCTCTCAATTGACGTATAGTAAGCTCATGGCAAAGCGATGGCTCTGTGTCTATTAGATCGGCGACGTAATAAAGATATTGTTGAGTAACTGCTAATGCAGTGCTAACTTCACCTAAATACATTGCTTTATAGTCATTCGGCTTTTGCTGATAAGCAGTGGTCAAATAGCTTGCTAGGCAAGCTGCTGCGCCATACCAACACGCAGCAACCCCTGCAGCCCCGTGCCAAAACCCTGCACGTTCTAGATAGGCATTCTCTTTTCCAACTAAACTTGCTGATACACCACAAAACTTCACAGTAGCTGTATCTGTGGCTTGCATACCTACTGCCTGCCACTCACTACTATTAATTTCAATACCTGCCTGATGCATGTCTATAATTGCTAGTTGTGATTGATTGTTGCTATTAAGATAAGTAACGAGGGCATAATCTACCATGCTAGCTCCTGAACACCATGCTTTGTGACCAATGGCTTTTCCTTGTTCATAACGTAGCGGGTCGGGATGGCCTTCTGCTGCCCAAACGGCCCATAAACCTTTGACTACTTTACTATATCCAATTTCATGCAGAATACTTAAAGCATCTAAATGCGACTCGAACCATTTAGCAATCGTTAGATCAATACTTGCAGCATATGCCAAAACTTGCCAACGGATTAAAGTATTTGAAAGCCTACTATGCTCAGCCATACCGCTTGCTGGATGAGGGATATTTTCGCTATAACTCACCAATGTTTTTAAAATTTCGTAGCGTAACGTATCGCTTAGACTAAGCGTACTCATCGCTTGGTTGTCAGTAGCTATTATTCTATCGACAGCGACTTTAATATCTTTCAATAAGTCATTTTTTATATTTGTCGATCGCATGAGAGTCTCCTAGTTATCGTTATGAGTCAGACATGTGAATATTGACGGGCTCCATGCTACTTATTTGACTGCTGCTTTCGTTGTATAAATCATCCAAAAAACTCTGCTGCCAAATCTGCAAACTATCTTTTTGTAGCCCTTGCAGTAACGACCGGTAACGAGACTGACGCTCTTCCAATGGCATCTTGAGGGCCGTTCGCAAGCCTGTTAGCATACTGTCTGAGTTATTAGGATCTATAATGACAGCGTCTTGCATTTGCTCAGCTGCTCCAGCATAACGCGAGAGTAATAACACACCAGGATTATCAGGATTTTGGGCAGCAACATACTCTTTAGCAACTAAGTTCATGCCATCTTTAAGTGAGTTCACCCAACCGACATCACTTTGCCAAAACATCGTCATTAATTTCTCATGGCTCAATACGGTTTCGCTATAATTAATGGCTTGCCAAGCGTTCTTCTCAGATGAGTATTGCTGATTAATTTTATGAACCTTCTTTTTGACATCATTATAGAGACTTTGATATGTCGGCAAATCTAAGCGACTAGGACAGGCGACTTGTAATAACTGCAAACGGTTTTGATATGATGGATGTTGCGCCAGAAAATCGCCATATGCTGCAAAGCGTTTTAACAGTCCTTTTGAATAATCTATCCTATCTACTGCAATGATCTGTTGGAAGGTATGCTCTGTATTTTGATTAGAGTTGGTAGAACCCAACGAAGACTCTAAAGGTAAGTGGCTAACTTGTTTTTGAATTTGTGCCACATTGATACCTATTGGATAAGCACCCACTATTAAAGAGTGCTGAGATTTCAGCGCTAAATTGAGCGTCATTTTTGCTCTAGTACAGGTATAGGGCGGAGCAAAATTTTGCTTCATATCTAACACATTTATCGGCGCGCTTGCTACAAGCTGGTCGTGTATAAAATGATCTTTCAAATAATACTGCAAGACATTCAAGCAATTATTTCTATCTCGCTGAGTTTGCGTACCTACTAGATCATAATGAGCCAAATGATGCACAATCTCACGGCTTTGTTTGAGCGTTTTCCAAAATTGTAATGAGGCAAAGGGGATATGTAAGAAAAATCCGATACGATTAAAGATGCCTAACTGTCTACAATGATATGCCACGCTTAAAAAATGATAATCATGTACCCAAATTACATCATCAGGCTCAATAATCCTTTCTAGTTGTTTAGCGAACAGATGGTTTACCGCTTGATAGCCTGCGTAATCTTGGGGTTTCTGACTGATTAGGTCGGTTCGTTCGTGTAGTAACGGCCACAAAACATTGTTAGCGAAACCACAGTAAAATTGATTATATTGTTCACTGGTAAGAGCGGTGGTCATATAAGTAATACAAGTGTCTTTACCTGTCAAATCGGTTTGCTTGTTGCTAAATGAATTAGTAGGACCGCTATCATGACTATGGTTTTCAACGACCTTGCCATTCCACCCCATCCAAACCACTGAACTCCCTATTAAGACATTTTGTAGTGCTACTGCGAGACCGCCAGCCATCGGTTTATTATCAGGGAGCTTAACTCGATTTGATAATACAATTAAGCGACTCATAGCATTGACCTTAATTTTTTCTCAATAGTGAGAATTAACGTTTGTTGGTCCAGATGGCGACACACCGCGTTTCCGGCAAAAACTTAGCAGATTACGGAGTAAATCTGTTACTTCATTAATATCATTGACATAATAATGAGCACAGGTTGATTCCCCTCCCACTTTAATACCTAGCCCTTTTAGTGGTTGGTCTAAGCCCTTAGCTAGCTTGTCTAAACCTTGTATGGCTTTAAAACCCGCTTCATCAGTAATATCATCACCAATAAAAATGGCACAAGCATTGTTACTAGCCTTGTCTATTATTTTGTCTAATAGATATAGAATAGCAGTTCCTTTATTTATACCTTTTGGTGTCGCTTCCCAAACATACTTGCCGGGCGTCAATACCCAGGCAGGATGATTTTTTAACACTTTTTTCATAATGGCATGAGCCTCATCAGCCAAAACTGGATTTTTTCTGAAGTGTAAAGCGACGGAATAAGGTTTACTTTCTATGAAGAAGTCGTCATAGACAGTACAAGAGCGGAGGATATCTTGCTTTATTTTATCTAGCTCTAAGGTATCAATAGAAAGCGTATTTACATCATTCAGATCTTCATCTTGATTCAAACTACTATCCAATGCTATTTCTAGACCGTGAGTTGCTGCAATTGGTAACGATAAGGGCGACAGCATTTTTTTGGCTTCTGTAAGGCTACGACCAGTTACTACAGCGATATTCATGCCATGGTCTTGCAACGCCTGTAAAAGATCTAAGGTAGTGCGGGGAATAATACTGTCATTAGGATTTATGGTGAAATTTGAAAGTGTGCCATCTATATCTAAAAATAAATAGTAATCTTGCCGATGGCTTAGATAGTCAGCAAAATTGTTCGGTCGAATGTATATAGGTCGTTTACTCATATTAAAAGTAGCCCATACTTGTATGATATTTAAAAAAGTATTGTTTTTTATATAGTATTTCTGCTTTACTGCATTATAAAAAAATTTTTATAAAATAAACTAAAGTCTATAAATCGTAATAAGATTGCCATAAAATTAATGGCGTTCTGGTAGTAATAATAAGTAATTTATTATGGTTTATGTAATTGATTAAATATTGTGAAAATTAAAAGATATTGATTAAGCAGTGTTTTACAAAGATAAAAGTACTTGGTGAGATTAATTTTTAAATAACTAGAGAATAAGCTTTTAAAATTTTTTTCGATTGGTTGTCTATAATGCTTACAAGGAATGAGTAATTATAAAAATTATGGAAGGGGGATCGTAGCAATTAGCGCTAATAAGTCTTTATAGGTTTCTTTTTGAATTCCATCAAGGCCAATTGAGGTTTATACAAACATCACTGTAGTAGATAAGAGTGCGACAGATGTTTTTCGTCTAATCGTATGCGTAAGAGAAGGTGCTTAGCATGAGTGAGTGAAGCTGTTTCGAGAATAGAGGATAAGGGGGCCAGCTTTGTATAAACAGCTGCTAATAGTTTACATAAATTGTTACTGTGTCGACATATTTGGCAGGTTTAACATCAGAGTTTGGCACTTTAACATACACGGTATGTAATTGTGCGGTGCCCTTACCTTGTCCAGTGACACCGTTGGTTAACGTGTCATAAGTGTTACCATTGTTGCCCCATACCATTCCTGAAGGGTTCGAAAGCAGTTGATAAGGGAGTCTATAGGTTTCGTTATCCGTACTTATCATAACACCTGCACCGTTTTTATCATCGTTAGATGGGGACAAACCAATATTGTAAAGAGTGCCATTGGTACAGACCATGTTAATAGCTTCGTTGTTACTGCCTATAAAGCTAGTGGTACTTGCAGGTTGACGGCCTAAGACAATGTCAGATGTCGTATTTACTTTGCAATCGTTAACGACAGTCGCTTGCACTTTAAACGGGAAGGAATTACGTTCATAAACACCTGTCTGACAGTCATATGAAGCTGGCTTGGAAAAGTAAGATTGGTATACCAGTGTCGTATGACTATCTTCAAAACTGCTACTATAGAGCCCCTTGGTAGCATAGGCGTTGTTAAAATTTGGTAATAACGAAACATTGATAACTACGTTGCCATTGACGGTTTTGTCTTTAGGAATGAGAAACGAGTCAGGTTGGTAAAAAGAGCTATTATCATTCCCCCAGAGTGTTCCGTCCGGTAGTGTCATAGTGAATGCCAGTTTAGAGCCATTCGAGTCAGTCATATAACGTGGGTTAAGAGTAGCGCTATCATAGTTGCCACCGTCAGCGCCAAGGCAAACGGAAACGTATCTATCTGATTCCGTGTTATTGGTACAGCTGTAGCTTAAAGTTCCAGTGATTTTCGCATTGTTAGCAGTAGCAGGTGTAACAGTATTGCTAATGTTGATAGTATTGCTACTCATGCTCGCTGTACAAATGAGGTCAGCATGCGCACTATTGATTGAGAACCATACTGTAAGGGTGAGCAATAGTAATCCGTAAGGCCATTGAATTGCTTTTATCATGGTTGTACCTTGTGACAGACAAAAGGACCAATAAGAGGTATCTCATCACCTTGTTTGGAATAATCGAAACTAACAGTGCAGATATCATTAGAAGGGGTGGTTATCTCTAGTACATTATGTTTATCAAGGGTGTCGAGATATACTTCTCCGTCAAAACCAATGACGGTTGCTGGTACTTCTTCATTGCTAAGCTGACGTACTTGACTGCCAAGCGGTAGCGGTTGGTCACTGCTATCTACTAATATGACAGAGGCTGAGCGTACTGGCATGATATCAAAATTGACAAAAATACCGGCGCGCTCGGTCGGCGTCGCATTTATGTTTACTTTATCAATACGCAGGTCTGCGGGCAGTTTCATAGGATCAATGCCAATCTTATTTTCTTGATAAGCATTCAGTGGTGTTACCAACAATAGACCGTGACTATTGGTCGTGCCGATGGCGCTGTTTTGTAAAGACACAGGTATATCAGCGATGCCACTCGTAGAAACTACGGCAAAGCCACTATTTATCTGTCGAGCAGCAAACAAGCCACCACCCATCGTAACCACGGCGCCTGTAGCACTTGCATAGCTTGAATAGTCACCACTGTTGCCTGCAATACCTGCTTGTATTTGACCATAGTGGCCACGGTAGTTCAGCTCAGCAACGCCACTAGTGCTATCCTTGTTGTTTTTGCCAGTATTTAGGCGGTGTCTTGCTTGTGCTCGCCAGCCAATACCTCCAGTGTTCGATGCTGGCTTTGAGAGGTCAGTTGCAAACAGAGTATCGTTATCGGTATGCTGTACACTATTACTTAGCGACATGCCACGATCCAATGATAAAGAGGCACTAACATACAGGCTGTTATTCTCAGCGCTGTTGATATCGTGATTGTAATTGGCGCTCAGGCTCAATTTACGACCAAAGGATTTCGACCAATAAGCGCTAGCAAACTGTGCCTTCTCTCGTTCTGATTGTGACACTTGATTATAGCTTATACCAAAACGACCCATAGACTCTGTACTATAACCAGTTGATATCTGCTCACTTCGACGAGCAGGAGCAGAGCCGTATTGGGTTCCGACATCGCGATAATCGCCATAAGCGCCCAAAGCACTGAGGCCAAAGTTGAAGCGGCTATTGTTCCATGAGTAGTTTGCGCTGTACTGCATACCTTTCTGACCTTGGCTCTCGCTACCTGCTAATGATACAAATAATATGCCGCCTGACTTACCTAGTAACCATGTCCCTCCTATACCCCCGTTGCTGAGATCGTTAGTCACTTCAGCATGTGTCTCTGCAGTAAAGCGATCGCTAACCCCATAACGCCATGTTCCACTGGCAGCAATATCGCTACCGTAGTCAAAAGAATGAATGCCGTAGCTTTTTCGCACCGTCCCAAGCTCTACGGACCAGTCAGAAAGACCTGACTGTAATAAACGGTGGGCATCGTATAGAGAGAAATTAAGTGTGGTGCTTTGTCCTAAAGCATCGGTCACTATCAGCTGAGCAGTACCTGCCCCACTGAAACTAGGTGCTGTATTAAGCTCAAATGGTCCTGCCGGTACGTCACCGTTATATTGTTTGAGACCATTGACATAAAGCTCTACCGCTGAGGGTAGCGTGGCTGTACCAAAAAACGACGGTAATGGTGTGGTTGACTTATAAGGTTGGAGAGAAAAATTAGTGCCAATTTGTAGGCCCCCCAATCGCGTGGAGCGAGTCCATGATAGTGCGCTCGTCAAGATATCGCCTGCACGAACTGTTATGAGTTTATCTGGAAATGACTGACTCCAACTAGTATCCAAACGCACGCTACGCCTATCCCAATCACTGTTATTATCAGTTCCACTATTTGCACTGGTTAAGGCGGTAGAGCTAAGTACACCTAGCTTATTGAATGCGCGCAGCTCGGTGTAAGCGCTTAAGCTTTTCGTGCTGTCTTGAGTTTGAGTGCCATAGATATTGTAATTGAGCAACATGCCAGAAGATGATGTAGCTTGGGGTCGTTTGTTAGTACGAGTGCTACGGACAGTAGTATCTAGATTGAGCATATCTAGAGGTGCGATAAGACTTAGTGTTTGTTGTCGAGCGTCATAATCGATATTAAGATCAGGTAAGCTATTTAGTAATATGGCTTCAGCGTTATTAGCAGGTACGACAAAACCAAGCTGCTGCAGGATATTAGTACTTGCCCACAGTTGATCGTCACGATAGTAAAAATGGGTTAAACCCGCACTAGCGCCGTTTAGGGTTACGTCTAGATACAGATCTAACCCAGCTTCATCGTCGTCAGGGTTGTAGCTATCTAAATTGAGCTGGGCAAGCTCAGTGGCGTCAATGTCTGTAGCAACATCATTGAGTTCTACGGCGTGACTGGCTGATACTGCCACGCACTGCAGGAAAACTGCTTTAGCGAATGGATGAGTCCATCGTGACATCTGGTGTCGTCTGAGTGCCATTCATCATAACCTTGAATTTACCGCCTGCCGCCAGGGCAGAGGGCGGTATTTTCAGTGTCCAGTTCATAGTTGCATCGGGTAAGATATACCCTAGCAGCCCCGGATTAATCACCGTACTATTACCTGCTGTATCTATAAAGCTCAGACTGGCCAATTGAGCACGACCATTGCCACTATTGCTGACGCGGAGTATTACCTCTTTACCATCTGGTTGCAGATGCGTACTCCACTGCAACTGTGGACTGGTCTTAGTCACCCCAACAGGCTGTACAAAGACGGGGAGTGAATAGCTGAGCGCAAATTGCAAACCTGTGGTTTGGCTGCCAGATTTATTTGGTATCTCATTGACGAATATTCGATAAGCATCTTCTACCGCGTCAGAACCTTGCGGCGGTGCCTTCGCGCGAATGATCCGGATGAGTTGTTTTTCACCCGGTTTTAGCTCAATCATGGGTGGACTGGCCAATAGTCCTCGCGAGGGGATGAGCTGATCACCCTTTTCATTCTGCAACCACTGATACACCCGCACTTGTGCGTGTACTATATTGCTACCAGAATTACTGAGCGTCAGACCACTGGCAGTCTCCCGGGCTTCTAAGCTCAAAGAGATGGGAGAGACCTGCAATCCGCTTGCTACTGCCAAACTAGGCGACAGTAGCAAGGCTGAGATAATTATAGGTCGGGCAACGCAGTGTAACCAAAAATTTAACATAATTATTAGTAAGTGATAGAAGCAGTAATAGTATCTGTATACGTATCTTCTTTGACGTCGGTGCTACCTGTTATTGTTGCGTATACGAGATGAGGAACAGCAGTAGATAAGCCTAGCCCAGTACCAGTCACATCATTACTTTCAAGATTGCCCCAAGCTGTACCCGTATCAGTAGAGTTTAACTGATAGGTGATCGTATTATCATTAACTCCAGTTCCAATCATTTTACCTTCACCAGTAGTGCTAGTTATGCCAGCTGACGCCAGTTTAATAACATAGGGAGCACCCTTAGAGCAAGTTACTAAAATACCCTCAGCAGATGCTTTATTTGAAATCGTAGTAGCCTCTGCTAGAGTGTTAGCTGCGATGGTTCCAAAAACAATATTTGCACCACTAGCGTCTACTGTACAACTAGCGTCAATTGTCGTTGTGACTTTAAAATCACTAGTATCAGCAGCATTCGCACTAGAGATAGCGGCAAATCCACCAGCAGTAAGTAGTGTAGCGGCAAGCAGCGTTTTGTTGAATTGCATGGTAAATCTCCATTGAGTATAAATCATTTAATGACGTTCTATAAAATCGCTAATATACGGATAGAAGGTATAAGCTACAGTTACCTATAAGTTTACACATAAAATGTAAACCTTTTATCGCCAATATAAACCGTTTGTCACTTTTGTTGGTGCATTGTAATACAGTCGTTACAAAATTGCACGATTAATGTTTGATTAATATTGTCTATTTATAAAGTAGGTAAAGCTAAGAGATTTTATAGTTTATAAGAGAGGTACTTATGATAGGTGATAGGAGTAGAGCAAAAGAAGTGATATATTTATGTTTTTTAAGATGTAACCTTAGTATCTTCTACTATTCCTCGAATGGTATATAAAAAAATGGTATGGGATCAGTTACAAACTAGTCATTAGTATTTTACGAATAATATGATTCAGGAGATACAATCTAAATGCAAAAGCATTCTGAACTTGTACGAATGCAGTTCTCGTTTAAGAAGAGTATGGAACGGTTTTTAAAAGGAGGGCAATAGTCTTTTAGACTCATGCATGTTGATAGCTTAGGGGAAACTATGAATTTCTATAGTCCACATTTTTACGATAATGAAAGTAGATAATTATGGTAAATCAGACAAAACGCCAGATACAACAAAGCCCCTGATATCAGGGGCTTTAGCTGTTCTATAAGATAGTATAGGACTATATAATGGTACCCGGAGCCGGACTTGAACCGGCACGCTATTGCTAGCGAGGGATTTTAAATCCCTTGTGTCTACCAATTTCACCACCCGGGCAAAACTTGTTTTATCTAAAATGTAAACTAGCTGATAGACCATCTAGTTACTAGATAAGTGGTCGCTATTATAATCGGTTGTGATAATAATGCAAGCCAAAATTAACGTAAAGTTAATAAATAATTGGAGGCTGGAGTCGGAATCGAACCGGCGTTAACGGAGTTGCAGTCCGCTGCATGACCACTCTGCCATCCAGCCAATCAAGGTCGCCTATATTAGCAAAAATATAGTAAATTACAAGTCCTTTTTTCGTTAAAAACAGCTTATTTATTATCTTGTCTATATTTAGCCCCAATTTCAGGACATTTATACTATTAATAGGCTTTTTCAAACCATCAGTAATCCAGCGTTTAATAATGATCGTTTAAAATATAATGCGCTAAACAATATCTCTATTGTCACGTTTGGCACTTTTCACATCACGATAAGTGGCCGTGCAAATTAATACGAGTACGCCAAGAGTAATGGCAGGCCAAATTAAGATATATAAGCCGTAGATAAAAACGTTGTCCATGATATCTCCTTATAGTATTGCTAAGTAAGTAACGATTAGCCAAGTACTGCTGACCAATCACTACTCGGATAAAGTGACTTTGGTTTAAGATTTAAGTGACGATGGGATTTCCGACTTTTTATCGTAATTGCCCACACGCTGCTTAATTAAGTCGAAGTCGAAGTGTTCGTCTCCCATCAGGCTGATAATCACACAGACGACGGTACTAGCGCCGTAAGCTGTTAGAGAGGCTAGCAGGACCATATATTGACGTAAGAAGCCAGTAGCGAAGATAAGCATCAACACAAGCGTAATAGCTGCGGCGACCATGCCAATCTTACGACCTAAGAACCCAAAGACCATTAGACCAATAACGACTGCTGCACCGACACTGGCCAGTATTTCAAAGAATAGGGCGGTGACACCAGTGATTGGAAGTAATTCGAAACGGGCAACGCAAAATAAGAGTAGTCCGACGATAACTGCTGAGGTAAAGGCAGTATTGGTGACGCGATTCCAAAACACACTGGCAATAACAGGAAAGACGATAGCGCCCCATAGTGCACCAACAAATACTAGCATGACGAGAATATCAAGCTTAAAGCTTGCAAAGATTAGTCCAGCTGCCGTCGCAACAATCATCGTGCCACGACCAATTAGCATCATCGTTTTAGGTTTAACATGGCCTTTTTTGGCAATGTTTTTACCGTAGACATCCGCCATCATAATGGTTGATAGCGCTGATAAATCTGAGTCAGCGGTCGAGGACAATGACCCAATCACTAAAATAAAGAATAAGGCGATAAAGACGGGATGCAGATAAGTACTGACCATTTGAGGAATGAGGTTATTCATATTGCCATCAAGTGGCTCGACGCCAATAGTCACCGCCATTAGTCCAATCATCCCAAGACCAATCACGATACCAGCGTAGCCTACTGTAGCAGTGATAAACGTCGCTTTAATCTTAGTTTTATCGATCGCAAATAGGCGCTGAGTGATGGTTTGATTACCGATAGCATATGCTAATACAGCGACGAAGTAGGGCGCACCTTGTTGAAAGAATGCCTCAGATGAGAAGAAATCCTGCTGCTCTAATGTCAGGTTTGATAGGCCGCTGACCATAACTTCAGGGCCACCCATGGCAAATAACACGGCGGGAATAATGACAATACCAATGGCCATTAGAGCGACCAATTGGGCAAAATCGGTAAAAACGGACGCTCGAAACCCTGATGTCAATGTGTAACTTAGTACACCGATACCTGCGATCATTACCCCTGTTTGGAACGATAATGGTGATAAAACTGACACCAATGCTCCAGCAGCGGTAAAGTTGACCATCAAGCTAATTAAACTGCCCATAATATTGGATATGGCTAAGATTAATTGGCTTGATGAACCGTGGCGGGCATGAATCAGTTCACCTAGCGTATGGCCGTCTGGCGCCAATTCACGAAAGCGCATACCGAAAGGGTAGATGAACAAAATCATCAATGCACCCCAAAATCCATAGTGTATCGGCCCTGATACGCCGTATTTATAGCCAGAGGTAGCAGCAGCGTAAAATGAGGCCGCCCAAATCCAAGTGGCGGTCATGCTGGCTGCACCCATACCAAAGCCAACACCGTGACCTGCGACCATAAACCCAGAAGTTGTCTCTTTATCTTTTTTGATTAATAAGGACAGTAAATAGGTGCCGCCATAAAATGCTAATAATAATAAAATAATCGTCAATGATGAAAATTGGAACAATGACTCAGTTTTCAAATTCAGACCTCGCAATTGTTAGTTGATGAATAAAGTTCAGTAAAAATGAAAGATACCAAACCATTAGGAATACAGCACAGCCTACACAGCCCTCATACCGAACGTATGTGGCTAATATAAATAGCGAAAATACCAACTGTAGTGGTAAGCAAATGCTAAGTGTCACGCCCAAATCTTAATGAGACAAATAGTGTCAAATCAAAAAGACAGGGACTACTCTCAATAGGCGTCAGTTAATGGGTAAACCATCACGCTATTAATAGGCATACACAAAGGTAGCTACGTGCTAAAGAAAACTCATGTGATGAGTGTCTATAGCGGAATTACGAATAAGCACTAAGCCATGATTACATGACCCGAACTCGATTTAGACAGCCTTGTCAGCTGTAATAAGCAATAGGTAGGAAGTCTCTACTTATCTATTGCGATTGATGTATTACTAAGCAGCATTAATAAATAAAACTACATATTTGTTAAGTACCTGTAACATATTTGCGCGGTAAGAGTAACCTATTACGTCACTAACCTCAAACATTATCCGATATTTACCAGATAATGACCGAAGATGACATATAAGTATTTATTTAAAGAGATTTAATAAGATGTTTAATAAAGCATTGAAAGATAGGGCTTTATTATGAGCGGTATCGAGTGATATATCGCTATGAGCTAAATTATAACTATGAGTAAGTAACTGAAACTTTCATTAAAAAGAAATAGATAATGAGCGATAGATGGTTGCTCTCAATGAACAAGTAGAAGTGAATTTTTATATATTATCTTGTTTGGTATAGTAAGTGACTCGGTTATTACGTAAGAATCCAGCCAATCCAAGACCATAACGCTCAGCCACGCGCACGGCTGTACTGGTAGGTGCTGACATGCCAACTAGCCATGGGATTTGACTTCGAATAGACTTTTGAACCAGTTCAATAGACAGACGCGAAGTCATAAGCACACAGCTAACGTCTGCTTTTTGGCGTAATTGCCAGCCGATGAGTTTATCAAGTGCATTATGGCGGCCTACATCCTCAAATAAATATAGCTGCTGATTATGTATCGTCGCTGCGGCATGTACCGCACCTGTCAGCTGATGTGTATGCTGCGTGGCATCCACTTGTTGACGCAGCGCCAATAGGGAGTCAAGACTTGGTGCGACCGTTTGAATGCCAGTTATACCTGTCTGTCGGTTATGTTCATGGTGTAAATGGTCTGGTGAGTAAGCGCTTAGATCAGGCAAAGCTTGTGTTAATCCAGTAATACCGCACATACCGCAGCCCGTACGCCCTGCTAGCTGACGTTTTTGTGCTTGGATACGTTGATGGCAGCGTTGGCTTAATACTAGTTCCACGACATAGATATCGTAATCTTGAAATTGTTCTAAGCTTTGCTCAATTGATACTGAATCAAGATCTTCGTCATTCGAATCTTGCGCAAACTGCTGATAGCTAGCTAGATCTGCAAGGTGAGTCACTTCCCAGTCGAGTAGCTCGTGACTGTATTGAATTAATCCTTCGCTAAATAAAAACCCAACCGCTAAATACTCTAGCTGATGTGGACTGGCCATCAACACAGCATAATGAATTCCATTAATAATGATAGAGACCGCAGCTTCGACTGCTAAGCTGGTGGTCTGAGATTCAATTTGAAGATGAGAGTCATGATTAGGATCACTACTAATTGACGGGTAATGATGTTTTTGTGCTAAGTGACTACGAGCAAGTGGTGTCTCTGACAACCTATCATCGTTAGAAAGCTCAGGTGTAACTATCTTAGTGCTAGTTGAATTATCTATCATAGTAGGGTCAATAAAAGCCTCACTTTGCTCAGCGTTATCTTCAATGGTTATCACGATTTATCATGGCCTAAAATTATGAGTGTGCTTATGGTCATCTAGAGGGAGGGCAAATGAAAATGTCATTCTCATTTACCCTTCGAAGTATGATTTACGCAGGCGTCGCGATCGACGCATTTGCCTCTACGCGCTCTAAAACGACGGTCGTCGATTTGTACGCTGGGATATGAGAGTCTGGCGCATGTGTCTCCAAATCAAAGAGGTCATTGCATTCAGGATAGTAAGCGGCAACAGCGTTAGAGGCAATATCCATCTCGCTCAATACCAATGGGCCTAATATGCGTGGCTGTTCTAGACTATCTTTGGCACGCTGGCGAGTGACCATAACACGGTCACCTTTTTGCCAACCTAAACGGCTTATCTCATCTGGATGCATGAATAGCACATCACGGCGATCCGTTTGACGATAGCGGTCTTTAAACCCAAAAATCATAGTGTTGAATTGATCGTGGCTACGGACACTGGTCAATTGCCAAACCTTTTGTGCTGTATCCGCATGGTTATCGGTATCGTTTGCAGCTGCCATTTGTGCAGCGACAAAAGTAATCGGATATTGTGGCACTTCAAACTGAGCTTTGCCGCTTTCGGTATTCCATACACGATGACGCGCCGCATGATACAAATGAAAGCCACGCTCAGAGGTACGTATACGCTGATTAAAGTCTTCAAATCCATTAATCGCTTGAGCGATATAGTCTCGAATAATATCGAAATCTTCACTCATCGCAAGCCAAGGAATAGACGAGCCGGCATCGAGTACATAAGTCGCTATATCTGCCACGATTTGCGCTTCAGATTTTAAAGTATCACTAACAGGTTTTAGCTTGCCTTGAGTGGGTACAATCTGACACATAGAGTCTTCGATAGTGGCAAACTGCTCACCCTTTGTTGTGACAATACGTTCGGTACGGCCTAAGCAAGGTAGGATCAAATTGTTTGCACCGGGGTATAGCATGGTCTCATTGAGCTTAGTACCGACAAATATATTAAGCTGAGTAGTGGTTAAAGCTTGCTCAATAGCACTGGTATCAGGGGCAGCCACTGCATAGTTACCACCCATGCCCATAAAGACTTTCAATTTACCTGCGATAAGAGCCTTGGCACCTGTGACGACATCGTAGCCATGCTCTTGCGGCATAGGGTGCTCAAACACGTGCTCTAAACTGTCTAGTAAGCTTTTGTTAGGACGCTCATGGATACCCATGGTGCGATCGCCCTGTACGTTGGAGTGCCCACGTACTGGAGAGGCACCAGCGCCATCAATACCGATCATGCCCATCAGCAGGAGCAAGTTGGTAATCATCGCGACATTATCATCACCCTGTACGTGCTGAGTAATGCCCATGCCCCAAGTGCAAATCGTTGCTGGACTATCAGCCACGAGCTCAGCGAGATTAATAATATCTGTCTGAGAAATACCGCAGCCAAGTGTGATATCTGTCCATGATTGCTCTGTTAGCCACTGTTTTAGAGGTTCAAAGCCTGAAGTATGAGTGGTAATAAAATCATGATTTATTTTATCGTTTTCAATTAACCACTTGGCAATGCCCGTCAATAGCGCTGCATCACCGCCGATTTGAATTTGAATAACATCATCGACCATGTCAGCACTTTGACCAGCTGCCATGTGCGTTGGTTTTTGTGGATTCCTAAATTTACTCAGGCCTTGCTCACGCATCGGGTTAATTGAGATGATTCGACAGCCTTGCTCATGCGCATGGGCGAGCATCTCTAACATACGTGGATGGTTAGTCGCTGGGTTTTGCCCAAACATCAATATCAGCTTGGCCTGCTCGAAATCTTCTAGCATCACTGTCGCTTTACCAATACCTAGCTGTCTGCTTAGCATTACTGAGGTTGGCTCGTGACACATATTTGAGCAATCAGGCAAATTATTGGTACCAAAGCAGCGTACAAATAACTGAAATAAAAAGGCAGGCTCATTGGTCACGCGGCCTGACGTATAAAATAGCGCCTCATCAGGTGAATTTAGCTGTCCTAACTGTTCAGCGATTATGCTATAAGCAGCTTCCCAAGGAATAGGAACATAGCGATCTTGCGCCGCATCGTAATACATCGGCTCTGATAAACGGCCACTATGTTCAAGCTCGTAACCAGTCCATCCCTGTAGCTCAGTAACGGTATGTCTTGCAAAAAACTCGGCATCTGCTTTATGGGTCATAGTCTCACTGGCAATGACTTTAATGCCGTTCTCGCAGACATCGATGGCTTTGTGTGACTTATGATCAGGCCAAGCACAGCCTGGGCAGTCAAATCCGCCTTGCGGCTGATTGCTTTTAAATACACTTATACCGCCGCGCAAAAATGTCTTATAGTCCATTAGCTTTTGGGTAGATGAGATCAGCGCAGGCCAACCAGCAGCAGGGTGGGAGTAAATAGGAATTTTGCGCATGACAGACCTCATAGATAGATGACAATAGCGAAGCTTTGATAGACGACAACTATATAATGGTCAGTGAAAAGTTCATATGATCATTAACTATAGATAACAAAAAACCTCCAAGAAAAATCAATTCTCTTGAAGGTCTTAGAAGTTATCAAAGATGGTTCTATCTGACAAATACTACTTTATCAGCTCAGAAAAACTTAGCTCAAAATCAAACTGTCATCTTCAACTTTTTCGCCACGTGTTTGCTCGAACATATCGAGTAGATCATGTACGGTCATACCTTTACGAATGTCACCAGCCACATCCAACACGACTTGACCTTGGTGCAGCATAACGGTGCGTGTGCCATGTGCCAATGCTTGTTGCATTGAGTGGGTGACCATCATCGTGGTCAGTTTATTATCCGTGACAATCTTATCAGTCAATTCTAAGACAAACGCCGCAGTCTTAGGATCGAGAGCTGCAGTATGCTCATCAAGTAGCAAGATTTTAGAGGGCTGCAATGATGCCATTAGCAAACTTACTGCTTGGCGTTGACCACCAGAGAGTAAACCCATACGATCGGTTAGACGATTTTCTAAACCTAATTTTAAAACGGATAGTTTTTCTCGAAACAAATCGCGGTTGTTCTGGTTCAATGCAAATTTCAGACCGCGATTACCGCCACGTTTGTAGGCCAAAGCCATATTTTCTTCAATCGTTAGCGCTTCACAAGTGCCCGCCATCGGATCCTGAAAGACACGAGCAACCCAATGCGCACGTTGATGAGCAGACTTTTTGGTCACATCAATGCCATTTAGCAAGATTGAGCCACTATCGATGCGCGTCGTACCGCTTACTGCGTTCAAAAAAGTAGATTTACCTGCGCCATTGGTACCGATGACAGTGACAAATTCACCATCAGCAATGTTTAAGCTGATACCACGTAGGGCAGGGTTTTCGATAGGCGTGCCTGGGTTAAAGGTCAACCGTAAATCAGTGGCTTGCATCATAATCGTTATTCCTTATTGTCTCTTCAAGCGTCGCAAGTATTAAAAATACCTGCTTTGACTGTCATTAGGCGCGAACCTTGCGTGATAAAAACTTAGTTTTCGCTTTTGGCAATACCAAGGCTAGTACCACGAGCAATGCGGTAATCAAGTTCAAATCCTGTGGACCAAAGCCGATACTACGTAGCGTATCGCTTGATAGTGCAACCTGAATAAACAGTTTGTACAATACCGCGCCGACAACAACGGCAAAGGTAATCAGCCAAATACGCTTGGCAGGAATGATTGTCTCACCGATGATGACTGCTGCTAGACCAATGACGATCGTACCGATACCAATTGAGATATCTGCGCCACCCTGAGTCTGAACAAACAGCGCACCTGCTAGGGCAATCAAACCGTTAGAAATCGCCATACCGATGATGGTCATCCACGAAGTATTGATACCTTGCGCCTGTGCCATTCTTAGGTTTGAGCCAGTAGCACGCATCGACAGACCTGTCTCAGTGCTATAGAACCAGTTCAAAAATAACATGGCAGCTGCGACAACGACACCAATAATCAGGCAGCGCATCCAATAACCATTACCATCGGTCACCAAGGTGCTAAACACTGTGGTTTCACCAAGCAGGGGTAGGTTTGGCGCGCCCATAATACGTAGGTTGACAGAATATAAGGCAACCATGACCAAGATACTGGCAAGCAGTTGCAAGATGCCAAGTTTGACATGCAACCATGCCGTGACGATACCAGCGACTGAACCTGCTAACATCCCAAAAGCACAGGCCAACCATGGGTTGATACCAGCGATGATAGAAATACCAGCGACTGCGCCACCTAACGGAAAACTACCGTCAGCGGTCAAATCAGGGAAGTCGAGCGTACGAAATGAGATAAGCACACCGAGTGCTACTAGGCCATAAATCAGACCACTTTCAAGCGCACCAAAAAAAGCAATTAAAGACATAAGAGATCAGTAAGTCATAACCAAGTGTCTAGCGTATGGTACCAAGATAAGTAAATGGCAATTGCCAAAATCATCTACCTGCTAAACAGCTAAGCGGTGAATTTAACAGATTAAGCAATCTGCGGTTAGGGTAAACCAAAACATATCACGATTAACAGCGATCATAAGCTACCTTGGTTTGAAGCGATGGTTCAAGGCACTGCAATGCAATCAATAGACCTATCCTCTACTTAACAAGTATCAGATAAATTGGCAGACAAATACAGCACTATTAAACACACTTGCAAAAAAGACTCTGTTTAGACAAGAAGCCCAGCCTAATGACTCATAGCTGGGTTTCTTATTCAATCATTAGCCGTATATTTAAGGTATGCAACACAGTATTAAGTAGTGTCGCTTTCCTATTTATACCTGCTATTGTGAGCCAAATACAAAGGTGCGTTATTCTACCACTTCTTTAGCTTTATCGATAACCGCTTGTGGCAAGGTGATGCCTTCTTCTTTAGCGTGTTTTGGACTGACGTATAGATCAAGCGCTTGTGGAGTGTAAACAGGGATAGCACCTGCTTTTTCACCGTTTAAGATACGTACGACAATTTTACCAGTTTCACGGCCAAGCTCATAGTAGTTCACGCCTAGAGCAGCAACGGCACCGCGCTCAACTGAGCTGGTGTCTGAGGCAATTAAAGGAATCTTACTTTGTTTAGCGATTTGATAAAGTGACTCGTATGCTGATACTACGTTGTTGTCAGTTGAAGTATAGATCATATCGACCTTACCTTCGAGACTACGCGCTGCCATTGCAATGTCATTACTACGCTGTGCAGGTGCTTCAAGTACATTGATACCGAGCGGCGTTAGCTTCTCTTTTAGATTTTTTAAGATAATCGTTGAGTTGACTTCACCTGGGCTATAGACATAACCGACGTTCTTTAATGATGGAATGATTTGACGCATCAAATCAATTTGTGGTTCATACGGTAGGGCATCTGATGCGCCTGTAACGTTGGTGCCTGAGCCATCTAGCTTAGGTACCAGTTTTGCGGCTACTGGATCAGTAACTGCTGAGAATACCAATGGAATGCTGCTAGTAGAAGCGGCAACAGACTGCGCAGACGGTGTTGCGATAGCGACGATAACATCTGGCGCATCAGCGACAAATTGCTTGGCAATCTGACCAGCAGTAGCAGTGTTTCCTTGCGCGCTTTGGAAGTTAACGGTTAAGTTTTCACCGTCCTTGAAGCCTGCTTCGTTTAGCTCGTCGATGACGCCTTTACGTACATCATCAAGCGCCGGATGTTCGACGATAGCGGTAATAGCAACGGTCTTCATAGCTGTCGCTGCATCACCAGTAGCGGCAGCATCAGTGGAGCCATCATCTTGCGCTGATTGGTTACAACCAGTCAAGATAGCCGTACATACACCGCCTAATAATAAAGCCTTACCGAAATTAAAACGACCAAAACGATTTTGAGACAACATGGGTCTTACTCCTAAAATAATAGTGTGTCCGTACACTATATAAATAATTGACGAGCTAATAGATAGCTTACTACTTTTTATTTGGTTTCGGCATCAATATCAACATTGATAGCGTTTTTTAGTAACTCTGCTGGCAAGCTGACACCTTGTGTTTTGGCGTGCTTAGGACTGACATATAAGGTCAGATCATTCATGACTTCAGGTTTGATAGTATTGACCGCTTCGCCATTTAACACGCGATATACCATTTTGCCAGTAGTACGACCAAAGTCATAGTCATTAACACCAAGCGCAGCAGTCGCGCCGCGTTTTACACTGAACTCATCAGACGCGATAATCGGTAACTTTAGCTCATTTGCTGCTTGAGTCATGGCCTCAAAGGCAGAAGCAACATTGTTGTCAAATGAGGTATAGATTATATCTGCGCGTCCTTGCAAGCTGCGCGTCGCCATACCGATATCCGTTGGACGATTGGCAGGAATGTCTAATAGTGACAGACCTCGTGCTGGCAGAGCTTGTTTTAGATTTTCACGTAATGATACTGAGTTTGCCTCACCTGGGCTATAGACATAACCAATGGTCTTTAAGTCGGGTTTTATCTGCTGTAACAAATCCAACTGCGGCTCTAGCGGTAGCTGACTCGATAATCCCGTCAAGTTGCTTTGAAAAGGCTTGCCATCTGCCGTGATGAGTTTGGCACCTAGCGGATCTGACACAGCAGTGTAGATAATAGGGATAGTGGTGGTGGCGGCTACCACTGACTGCGCAGAAGGCGTTGAGATTGCTACGATCGCATCAGGATTGTCTCCTGCAAATTGCTTGGCAATCTGTCCTGCAGTCGCTGTGTTTCCTTGCGCACTTTGAAAGTTAACAGTTAGGTTTTGACCTTCGACATAGCCGTTATCTGCCAACTCATCAATAATACCACGGCGCATATCATCTAATGATGGATGCTCAACGATTTGAGTAATGGCAATAGATTTGGCAGGTTTGTCTGTAGCCGTGCTATTTTCAGCAGTCGCTGCGTTCTCGGTAGAGGAGTTTGAGCAGCCGATTAGTCCAAGTGTGCTAATGGCACTAAGAGCAACGCCATATAGGCTTAAGCGTAGAGTAGAAGCGATAGTCATTATTAGGTTAACTCATAGGTTATATCAATTGCAAAAACCAAATGGATACCGCCAGACTGACTGAGCCTACTAATTTATATAGTAGTAATTTTGCTCATCTGTTTGGTGTACTTTGGTTTTTTGCCATGATATTGAAGAATGCAGATTAGCCAAGTCAATGCTATGTTGATGCTGAGATAGCAGGCTAACAATTAAATACAGTAATCGTTCCATCGATTATTATGTTCATATTATGACAGTAATGTAAGTTATCGCAATAAGAAATTAATGTGTAGCGGTCATGGTGATGGATAATAAAAAAATCATCACTTCTTTTTATCTTATCAAGACGCGTGATGCATTGAAGCTCTTATGTATATCTAAATATAAAGAATGCCACTAGGGTACTTTTGTTTGCTCAAACCATATGCAAAAGGCTTACATCCTAGCAACGCATCTATTACGTACTCACTTCATAATTAACGTAAGCTAATTTTCATACGAGAAACATGATGGGTCTAAGGATAATCCAGTCATTTTGGTGACATTGTGCTGCCATAATGGATGTGAAATAGACGCTATTATTTATCTAATTTTTTTATTTATCTAAATTTTTCGAATGACTATTTTAAGGATAATATTATGAACACTGCTAATCTTAAATTATTAACCATCGCTGGTATCACAGCAACTTCTTTGATTGGATTGCCTGCTATGGCAAAAGATGGTCATGGAAACGGGCACGGTAATGGACATGGTAATAGCAAAGGTAACTCTGCCCATGTCAGTAAAAACTATAAGCATAATGGCAACGCCCACCCAAGTATTAACGCTTATCGCAATGCCAGCCCGAATGCTTCGTTCAAGCGTGATCTTGATAGATACGGTTATAGAGTAGTCGGCAAGATTGATAGAAGGGATTATGACCGTTCTGTCGTTTTAGACCGTTATGATGACCGTTACGTTCGTATTCGTACGCCAGAGAATAATATTGTGACGGTGATCAATGATACATTGCAGATTATCGATATTTTGAGTAGATAAGTATTTTGAGCAGATAAATATAAGGCTTGGTTTTTAGTCATTTGCTAAATCAACCATAAAAAAAGATGCCCTAGTGGCATCTTTTTTTATTTTTTAATGTTAAAAATAACAGCTAAGCCAATACATCACCAACAACACAAGCATCTGGCAAGGTAACGACTGTTAAGCCCGTTTTTGGCTCGCCAGTTGACAATACCATACCTTCTGATACGCCAAATTTCATTTTACGCGGAGCAAGGTTGGTCACGCAAATAACTTTCTTATTAATCAATTGCTCAGGCTCATAAAACTTGCGAATACCGCTAAACACGTTACGTGGTTTGTCTTCACCAACATCGAGCGTGAACTGTAGTAGCTTATCAGCACCTTCTACATGGTTACACTCTACAACGTGTGCGACTTTCATCTCAACTTTGGCAAAGTCTTCGATACCAATATAGTCAATTTGCTCGGCATCAGTATTAGCGTCTGTTGCAGGTGTTTTATCTTTTGCGGCAGGCTTGCTACTTTCAGTCGCAGCAGGAGTGTCTGCTTGAGTTAAGGATGCTTTAGAATCTTCTACCATCGCTTCAATATCTTTTTCTTCGATACGTTGCATCAGTGGTTTGAACTTATTGATTTTATGACCTAGTAACCACTCATTACGACTGGCAAAACTTAAATCCTCAAGGTTCAAAAACTCTTTGGCATTATTAGTCAGCTCAGGTAATACTGGCGCAAGATAGACCATTAATTGGCGGAAGATATTGATAGCGACCGAGCAGACGTCTTGAACCTCTTGCTCAGTACCCTCTAATTTCGCTAATGACCATGGCTTCTTGGCATCGATATATTCGTTGGCCTTGTCCGCACATTGCATAATTAAACGCATAGCACGCGAGAATTCACGATTCTCATAAGCAGCTGCAATCTCATCGCCCGTTTTAGTAATGTCTTCTAACAGCTCTGACTCGACGCAAACTTCTGACAACATGCCGTCGTACTTCTTAACCAAGAACCCTGCACTACGACTGGCGATATTGACGACTTTACCAACCAAGTCAGAGTTGACCTTTTGCATAAAGTCTTCTAAATCTAAATTGATGTCTTCAACTTTGTCGGATAGTTTACTGGCGAAATAATAACGCAGGTATTCAGGATGTAAGTGCTCAGCATACGTCTCGGCCTTGATAAAAGTACCACGTGACTTACTCATTTTTTCGCCATTGACCATCAAGAAGCCATGGGCAAAGACACCAGTTGGTGTACGCAATTCGCTACCCGCCAGCATCGCTGGCCAAAACAAGGCATGGAAGTAAACGATGTCTTTACCAATGAAATGATAGACCTCGGTTTTGTGCTCGTTTTCTTGTGCCCAGTAACGGTCAAAATCAAGCGCTTGGTCGGTGCCTGCGCGCTTGTCACATAGGTTTTTAAAACTTGCCATGTAGCCAACTGGCGCATCTAGCCACACATAAAAGTATTTGTCTGGCTCATCGCTTGGGGTGTCTGGAATTTGGAAACCGAAGTAGGGTGCATCACGCGAGATATCCCAGCTGGCAAGTCCTGCCTCAAACCATTCTTGAAGTTTGTTAGCCACTGACGTTTGCAAACGGTTGTCACTGCGCGTCCAGTCTTTTAGGAACTGTTCAAACTCTGGCAAATCAAAGAAATAATGCTTAGAGGTTTTGAGCACAGGCGTTGCATTAGACAGTGTCGAATGCGGGTCTTTTAGATCCGTTGCATCGTACGTAGTACCACATACTTCGCAGTTATCACCGTACTGGTCTGGTGAATCACATTCTGGACAAGTACCTTTAACGAAGCGATCGGCTAGAAATAATTGCTTTTCAGGATCAAATAACTGCTCGACATCCTTTGTGCTGATATGACCAGCATCATTTAGACGACGATAAATCAGCTCAGAGAACTGTTTGTTTTCTTCTGAATGAGTGCTGTGGTAATTATCAAAGTTGATAAGAAACTTTGAAAAATCCGCTTCATGTGAGGCTTTAACTGAGGCAATTTGCTCTTCTGGTGTTACGCCGTTGGCTTCTGCTTTGAGCATGATTGCCGTACCGTGTGCATCATCCGCGCAGACATAGGTGACCTGATGGCCTTGCGCTTTCATCGCACGTACCCAAATGTCAGTCTGAATATATTCTACAAGATGCCCCAAATGGATATAGCCATTGGCGTAGGGCAGCGCACTGGTTACTAGAATCTCACGCACAAAATCACCTATATTTTTATATAAACGGGTTAGTTATCGAACATCTTAAGCGGTTCATCACTCATCGATGCGACATCGTTAATGCTAAAAACTTCTAAAAATAGTAAAAGTTCAAAAAGTGTGCCTATGATACCGTAAATCAAATAAATTTGTGATATTCCTTGGTAATTACTTCTCATTTGGCAGGCATTTATTATCCATAAACAATAGCCTTGCATCGAATTTAGTAGTTATCAGCTGGCCATAAAAAACCCACTGAGCAGTATGCCAAGTGGGTTTTTTATTTATCCATTATTCGCTTAGATATCAGTAGTTAGTCATAATAAATGGCTAAGTGACTAAATGATTAAATGACTAAGCTAACTTAGAATGAACCGAACATCGTACCTAAGATAATCACAGCGACCACAGCGACCAATGGAATGACCATCGTAACCATTGCTAAGTTCAAATAAGACTGCTTGTGGGTCAGACCACAAATCGCTAGCAAGGTGATGACAGCGCCACTGTGCGGAAGCGTATCGAGACCACCTGCCGCCATGACGGCTACGCGGTGCATTAGCTCAGGGTCGATACCGGCATTGACCGCCATTCTTAAATAATCTTCACCCAATGTAGATAGCGCAATACTCAAGCCGCCAGACGATGAACCTGTGATACCAGCAAGCGTAGTCATAGCGACCGCTTCTGAGATCAGAGGGTTGTCAGGGTTTAGGTTTAGGATGCTATCACGAATGATAAGGAAGCCTGCGAGCGACGCGATAACTGCACCGTAACCTACTTCTGATGCCGTATTAAAAATCGGCAACATAGAATCATAAGTACCACGGTTAATGGTTTTTTGTAGATTATTCCAATGTCCGATACGGAGCAGAATTAACACCACACAAGCCACCACCAACGAGATAATAATTGACCATAACCCAAGCGAGCCTGCGATATTCAAGTCTGGGAATTGAGTTTGTAGACTACTAAAGTCTATCGATGGGAATACCACATAGGTCAATATAGCGTTTAAGCCAATGACCAATACAAGTGGAATCATCGCAATGGTAAAAGAAGTATGGTGAGTGTTTAATACCTCAGCTTCTTTTGCCGTTGCGCCAACACCGCCTACATCTTCTTCGTCATGCTGACCATAACCTTCGCCCGCTGCATTGGCTTTTCTGGCGCGTGACTGAAGCCACATCCAACCACAAACAAACATGATCGTACCACCGATGATACCCAAGATAGGCGCGGCAAATACGTTGGTATTGTAGTAAGGAATTGGAATAGCGTTTTGAATAGCTGGCGTGCCTGGCAATGCGGTCATCGTAAACGTAAATGACCCTAGAGCAATCGCTGCTGGAATCAAACGCTTTGGAATATCTGCCGCTCTAAATAAGTCTTTGGCGATTGGATAGATAGCAAAAGCCACAACGAACAATGATACGCCGCCATAGGTCAAAATAGCACAGACCAAAATCACCGCAAGGATGGCTTTGCTAGCACCGAGCTTTTCGACGACCGTATTGGCAATGGCGGTTGCTGCGCCAGAGTCTGCCATTAGGCGGCCAAATAGTGCGCCTAGCAAGAATATCGGGAAGAATTTGAGTAAGAATCCACTTAACGCGCCCATAAAGACATCGGTATAAGCGGGAATGGTGCTTAAGAAGTCACCTGACAGTAAGACTGCTAATGTTGCCATAATCGGTGCTAGAATCAGCACAGAATAACCGCGATAAGCAAAAAACATGAGCAATAATAGGGTAATGACAATAGCAAGTGTACTAAACATGACGGCCCTCCTTGGCAAAAAAAATAAGGCAGCGAGTATGCCGTGCTTGTCAATATAGGTCAATAAAATTAATCAAAATAAGCCTATTTCGTCTGTTTTATCAAACATAAATCTAGACTTATACACTGATAATGAATTAACATCTCGACAATTTAACTCCTGCACAGCGGTGACTCACATGCGCTGATAGTTATTTTCTAGTCGCTACGAAAATAATATGTTAAGTTAGCACAAGTGTTTCACGCATGATATAGCGAGATAGAATGTATTGTTATGGGTGCCAATGTAAAATATAATGCTTGCCATTTATCAGGTGTAGTCGCGATAACCGCACTCAAATCTGATAAACATTCAACAAAGCGCTAATAACAACTCTCAAAACCAAACATCAAATTTACAAGGAATGTGAATATGTTTAGTGCCATCACTAATATGAGCGTGCAGCTAGTCAATCGCTATCTACCATCCCCATTCGTATTTTCGATCGTTTTGACCCTTATCGCGTTTGCTGTAGGACTGACTACTACTGGCCAAAACATGATTGCTATGGCAGGGCACTGGGGCAACGGACTGTGGTCATTGCATAGCTTTGCCATGCAAATGGCGTTGGTCCTAGTGACCGGTTATGCATTTGCTAGCGCCCCATTTATTCAACGCTTATTGGACAATCTCGCTAGTAGAGTTCACTCTCCTACGACCGCCATTATCGTATCAACCTTGGTTGGACTGGTTGGTTCATGGATAAACTGGGGCTTTGGTTTAATCATCGGGGCAATCTTTGCAAAGGCACTGGCTAGAAAAGTGGCTAATGTCGATTATCCACTATTGGTCGCTGCTGCTTACTCAGGCTTTGTAATTTGGCATGGCGGTTTTTCAGGTTCGATACCTCTGACACTCAGCTCTGGTGGTGATACGTTACTGACGTTGTCAGGCAATACTATGACAGAAGCGGTGCCTTTATCTCAAACGGTATTTGCAGGCTACAACATGCTGCTAGTAGGTTTGCTTATCGTTATTTTGCCCCTTGTCAATCGTTTTATGCACCCAAAGAACCCTACGGTTATTGATGCTAAGCTGATCAAAGAAGAGATCTACGTCGCGCCCCAAAGAGACACGCCTGCACAAAAGCTAGATGATAGCCGTATTATTGCTGTCATCTTATTGGCCTTGGCATTGATGTACTATATCAGCGAGTTTGGTAGTAACGGTTTTAACCTAGGGCTAAACATCGTCATTGGGCTATTCTTATTCATAGGTTTGCTATCGCATGGCACGTTAGAGCGTTATTATCGTGCTGTACACTCAGGTATCGGTGGCATCACAGGTATTGTGTTATTGTTCCCGTTCTACGGCGGCATCATGGGCATCATGACGGGAGCAAATGCGGATGGTATCTCTATCAGTACGCAAGTGACCGAGTTTTTTGTCAATTCCGCTTCCGCAGACAGTTTCCCGATTTTTGCATTTTTAAGTGCAGGTCTGGTCAATGTCTTTGTACCGTCAGGTGGTGGGCAGTTTGCCGTACAGGGTCCTGTTATGATTCCTGCTGGTATTGAGCTAGGTGTTAGTCCAGCTATTACTGCGATGGCAATTGCATGGGGTGACGCATGGACTAATATGATTCAGCCGTTCTGGGCTTTGCCATTATTGGGTATCGCAGGTTTGGATGCGCGCGCTATCATGGGCTACTGCCTGATAGTACTGGCAGTCTCTGGTGCCATTATTATGGGCGTGTTCTGGCTAGTGGTATAAGGTTCAATAGAAAATTAGCGTGGTTCATTTTCGCTTTTAGTTCTTAATTTTCGTAACAATCAAACGGATAGTTGAGACAATTAATTCAGCATTAGGACATGTCCTAGTATATGCAAGCATTAAAAATATAAATAACAGTCATAGGAGACAAGCATGAGTCAGTCAAAAGTATATAACAGTGCCGAAGAAGCGCTAAAAGGCGTCGTCAGTGATGGGCAAACGCTCGCGATCGGTGGCTTCGGACTATGCGGTATTCCAGAAGCATTAATCGAAGCGCTGCGTGACAGCAAAGTTAAAGAGCTGACTTGTATCAGTAATAACGCTGGTGTCGATGACTTCGGTCTTGGTCTACTACTACAGACACGCCAGATCAAAAAAATGATTTCGTCATATGTGGGCGAAAATAAAGAGTTTGAGCGCCAATACTTAGCAGGCGAGTTAGAAGTTGAGTTGACGCCACAAGGGACCTTGGCTGAAAAACTGCGCTCAGGCGGTGCTGGTATCCCTGCGTTTTATACTGCAACAGGCGTAGGTACATTAGTCGCTGAAGGCAAAGAGACTCGTGATTTTGATGGGCGTACTTATGTGCTAGAGCATTCGTTACGTGCTGATGTCGCCTTAATCAAAGCGCAAAAGGCAGACAAAGCGGGCAACCTAATCTTTAATAAAACTGCTCGTAACTTTAACCCAGACTGCGCGATGGCCGGTAAAATCACGATCGTCGAAGTCGAAGAAATCGTTGAAACGGGTACATTTGATCCAGATGATGTGCATCTACCAGGTATTTTTGTTCAGCGTATCGTATTGAATGCTAGCCCTGAAAAACGTATCGAAAAAACCACGACTAAAGCTGTAGAAGGCGCGTAAATAAAAACGTGGTCGGAGCTTAATCGTACGTGAAATCAACAGTTAATTTTAGATGGATAATAGTTTAGACAGCCAATTGATTAAATAACTGGCTGTCTAAATGAATAAAAATAGAATATCGCAAAAAATAAGGAAATCAGCATGGCATGGACAAGAGAGCAAATGGCGCAACGCGCTGCAAAAGAGCTACAAGATGGCTACTATGTGAACCTAGGCATCGGTCTCCCAACGTTGGTCGCCAACTACATTCCTGAAGGCGTAGACGTATGGCTACAATCAGAGAATGGCTTGCTAGGTATTGGTGAGTTCCCTACCACAGAAAACGTAGATGCGGACTTGATTAACGCGGGCAAGCAAACGGTGACTGCAGAAGCTGGGGCTAGTTATTTTAGTAGCTCAGAGTCTTTTTCTATGATTCGTGGCGGTCATGTCAACTTGGCGATATTGGGTGCAATGGAAGTCTCAGAAAAAGGCGACCTTGCCAACTGGATGATTCCTAAAAAGATGGTCAAAGGCATGGGCGGGGCGATGGATTTGGTCGCAGGCGTGCAGCGTGTGATTGTATTGATGGAGCAGGTCAATAAACATGGCGAACCAAAAATCTTGGCAAACTGTGAACTACCATTGACGGGTAAAGGCGTGGTTGATCGTATCATCACTGAGCTTGCTGTATTAGATGTTACTGATAAGGGTCTGAAGCTGGTTGAATTAGCAGATGGTGTGAGCTTTGACGAGCTACAAGAAAAAACACCAGTAAGTATTATTCAGTAAACTTTGTACAGTAAGGTGACTGTCGTAAGATTAATATGTTTTATCCCGCAAATAAATACGCCACTATAATCATAGTGGCGTATTTGTTCAGTTCAATTTTATAAAAACTAATAATATTTTAGACCATGATAAGGAATATGTATGGCGACCCAATTAGAACAAGATTTGACAGGCAAAGTAGCATTGGTCACTGGCTCTGCAAGTGGTATCGGGCGTGACATCGCTGAAACTTATGCAAAAGCAGGCGCAGCGGTTGGTATTGCTGATATCAACCTTGAAGCGGCACAAAAAACCGTCGATGCTATTGAAGCGGCTGGTGGACGTGCTCTGGCGATTGCCATGGATGTTACCTCAGAAGATGCCGTAAATGACGGTGTGCAGCAGCTGGTTGATACCTTTGGCGGTATTGATATTTTGGTTTCTAATGCTGGTATTCAGATCATTGATCCTATCGATAAAATGGCGTTTAGCGATTGGAAAAAAATGCTCAATATCCACTTAGACGGTGCTTTTTTGACTACCAAAGCTGCGATTAAGCACATGTATAAAGGCGATAAGGGCGGCACAGTTATTTATATGGGCTCCGCTCACTCGCATGAGGCCTCATTATATAAAGCCCCGTACGTGACCGCGAAGCATGGACTACTAGGACTGTGTCGTGTGTTAGCCAAAGAGGGTGCAGCGCATAAAGTACGCTCGCATGTGATTTGCCCAGGGTTTGTCAAAACGCCATTGGTCGAAAAACAAATTCCAGAGCAGGCGGCTGAGAAAGGCATCAGTGAAGAGTCGGTTATTAATGATATTATGCTGGTCAATACCGTAGATAAAGAATTTACGACAGTAGAAGATATTGCCCAATTGGCGCTATTTTTAGCGGCTTTCCCAACCAATGTATTCACTGGACAATCTATCGTTGCCAGTCATGGTTGGTTCATGAATTAATATATATACAATTTGCATATACCACAACGTCAGACCTACTGGCGTTGTGGTTTTTTTATGCCTCCAATTCAGCTACACTGTCACGATAGAAGGTTTGGCTAATATACTCATTAACGTTATCGGTTGTAATATGCGCAACGAGACGGCTTGAGCAATTTGCCAGATCTACCCACTTGTATAGGCCATAATAGTAGCTATGTTTAACTTTATGAAGAAAAAAACCACAAAAACCGAAACGCCTCAGCAGCAGGCAGAGCGTGATAGTGCCGTCGACAAAGTCCTACTTGGATATGAGATAGGTGCTGTCAGTATTGCCACGATGGTCACAGGGCTTGAGCGTGATGGCGAAGCACTTACGTTAGACCTGCGTTTGCCAAAAGATAGCAATCCTGAAGTTATCCAGCAGGAGCTTGGGCAGTTGCTACACCCGCATGGTATTACCACGATTCATATGAACGTGCGTCTGCCTGCGCCAGAAAAGGGTTCAGGCTCGAGCTTACCAAAGCAGATGCCAAAGACAACCAATGCGATGGAATCCCAGCCTTCATCTGGCGCTAATAACAATACTAGTAGCACTAACGCTGAGCCACCGATTACAAAAGCTGCACCTACCCAAGCTTCATTGGCCGCGCATCCTCGTATCCGTCATATTATTGTTGTGGCATCAGGTAAAGGCGGTGTTGGTAAATCAACCACCACGGTCAACATTGCCTTAGCACTACAGAAGCTTGGCAATCGTGTTGGTGTGCTAGATGCCGATATCTATGGTCCTAGTATGCCAACGATGTTGGGCGTCGCTGATGTGAAGCCGCAACTAGAAAACGAGCAGTTCGTGCCAGTTGATGCGCATGGCATGGCAATGCTTTCTATCGGTAGTTTGCTTGATGGAGATAATACTCCGGTTGCATGGCGTGGACCAAAAGCCACGGGTGCATTGATGCAGCTATATAATCAAACCAACTGGCCGCAGCTAGACTATCTAGTGATTGATATGCCGCCTGGTACGGGTGATATACAGTTGACATTGGCGCAGCGTATTCCAGTCACAGGTGCTGTCATTGTCACGACACCGCAGCATGTTGCCTTACTCGATGCGCAAAAAGGCGTTGAGATGTTTAATAAAACCAACATTCCTGTGCTTGGCGTGGTTGAAAACATGGCGCTACATACTTGTAGCAACTGCAACCACACCGAAGCAATCTTTGGTACGGGTGGCGGTGAATTTATCGCTGAGCAGTATCAGGTACCGCTATTGGGTCAGCTACCACTTGCCAGTGGCATTCGTGCACAAGTTGATAAAGGCGTACCAAGCGTCTTAGCTGATGATGAGTTTGCGACCTATTATTTGAGCATTGCCAAAAATATCGAAACCAATATCAATAAATTCGCAAAGCCTGTCGATGATAAGCGGATTTTTTGATGATGGAGAAGTAGCCTAAGCTGGCGACTTTTAAAGTGAATGTATTGTCTAAAAAGAGGATATCTTGAACTTATCTATTTATCAAAGCCATTTAGACAATACTCCCAAGCAGTATAGAGTCTTACGATTATTTCGCCCACCGATATACATCATTGAACTCTCAAACAATCAGTTGATTGCCGTTTGCTACTATAAAGATGGCAGTAGCAAACGCTATCAGATTAATGCTGACTTTAGCAATCGCCGAATGGTAATTACCGATTTTAACAAATTCGCAAAGGCTCTCGCTGAGCTGTTAAAAAAGTTTCCAAGACACTTTTTATGGATGAGTGCGCTTGCATCAATCAATGTTACAGAAACACTAGCAGATGGATTAACCAATATTGAAGTTAAGGTGATAACTGAAGCGTTTTTTGTGGGTGCTGTACAGGCAAAAAGAAGAATTTCACATAGCACCGTGAGCTATCAAGGACAGATAGTACCTTTAGAAAAATTTGGCTAGGATGCCGATATCATGAATAAAAGCCACGACAAACTGTATACTGCCGCCAACTTAAAACTGGAAAATCTCGAATATCTTATCCAAAATGGTCAGCCTACCTTTGGTGTTTTCTCCCAAGTCAAAAGTATCAATTACTTAGACTATCATAGTCATCTCATTTCACAAAAATCCTTACCTAACTGGCGTAAAGAACTAAAAGCCAACCAATTCTGCTTCATTCAGATACTCCATCCCCCTTATCGAGTGTGCCTCGCGCTCGCAACGATTAAGCTTGCGACTAGTGCTTTCGTTTACATTTATAATGAGGATACTAAGCAGCTGGAAGTTTGTGAGGCGCTACAGCCTTTGACGCATCATACGCACTTAGACGGTGATGGTTATCAAGGGCAGATGGCATTTACACATACAAAGCTCAGCGTCACCTTGGATTTTAGTCCTGCTCAGATGACTATTGCGCTCGACAGTCAGTATGTTGCAATCACGGCAGCGTTAGCACGAAGCGCACAACCGTTAGCCATATGTACGCCGACTGGTAGGCGTGGCTGGACGTTTACGCAAAAAGAGCCGTTGACCGCACTATCTGGGCATTTACTTATTAAAACCAAGTCAAAGTTTCATACTGATGCTCCTGACGCTCAACCTCAAAAAATAACTTTCACCGATGCCACTATTGCCAATCTAGATTGGACGCTCGGCTATATGCGTCATGAGACCAATTGGTTTTGGAGCTGTATCACTAGCTATTTGTCAGATGGCCGTCGCTTTTTGCTCAATCTGTCTATGGGTGTCAATGAGACAGGAGCCAGTGAAAATGCTTGCTGGCTTGATGGGCAGATATTTTATTTACCACCCGTTATGTTTGCTCGTGAGGATTCAAATATTCGATCAAGTCAGCTAGACAGTCTTGAGCCAAGTATAGAAAGTGATGCTAGCATCTCAAAGCCATGGCGTATCTATCATCAAAATCTCGGGTGGAGCAATGTCGATATTGATTTAAGCTTTACACCGATTACCGTCTATAAAAAGACCGATAATTTTGGTGTGATAGCCAGTACCTTTGAGCAGTGGATAGGTTTTTATAGTGGTGAAATTCGAATAAGAGATGAAGTTATTAGGCTTGATAATGTCATGGGGCTCGCAGAAGATCATTTTGCCAAATGGTAGCTTCTAAAATATAAGATGGGGATAAATGAGATTATTGGCTGTATTCAGTTTTAAGTAGCCGCTCCTCTATAAATTCAGCCGTCAATTCCGTATAATCGTCGCTATTAAATATTTGCTAAGGAACAACAATGTCTATTAAGTCTGACCGCTGGATTCGTAAAATGGCCGAAGAGCACGGCATGATTGAGCCATACGAGCCAGGTCAAGTACGCTTTAATGATGCAGGCGAGCGTTTGGTTAGCTACGGCACCTCAAGCTACGGTTATGATGTGCGCTGTGCTCCTGAATTTAAGGTTTTTACCAACGTACATTCAGTGGTCGTTGATCCTAAAAACTTCGATGATAAAAGCTTTATCGATATCGTTGGTGACGAGTGTATCATTCCACCTAATTCGTTTGCTTTAGCTCGTACTATGGAGTATTTCCGTATTCCGCGTGATGTATTGACTATTTGCCTAGGTAAATCAACGTATGCGCGCTGCGGTATTATTGTCAACGTAACGCCGCTTGAGCCTGAGTGGGAAGGGCACGTCACTTTAGAGTTTAGTAATACCACCAATCTGCCAGCCCGTATCTATGCTGGCGAAGGCGTTGCGCAAATGCTGTTCTTTCAAAGTGATGCTGATGATGTCTGTGAGACCAGCTATAAAGATCGCGGTGGTAAATACCAAGGTCAACGTGGCGTGACACTGCCAAGAACCTAATCAGTAAGCGTCTGTTCAAAAACTCATTAACTATACAAAGCCGATGAGTCTTCAAATACCTAATAAAAAAGCTAGTCATATTTAATATGGCTAGCTTTTTCATTGTGTTAAATAGAACTGGTCTAAGGTTCTATTTATTTCAATAGTTTTTATTTTAAGACTTTTAGACCCGCTTTATTATCGCGCTTTGGTTTAGGCGCTTTAGCAGGGCTATTGTTAGAAATTTGCGCTGAGTCGTCTTCTGGTACATAATTATCATACTCTTTTGGATCAAAGAACATTCCTTGTGAGTTCTCTTTAGCATAGATACCCATTACAGCAGTAAGCGGTACCCAAATCTCTTGTGAGACGCCACCAAAACGCGCGCTGAAATGTATGTACTCATTTTCCATGCTCATATTACCAGTAGCACGACTAGCAATATTAAGTACAATACGACCGTCTTGCACATGCTCTGTCGGTATCTGTACGTTATCGGCAGTAGCATCGACCATCAGATAAGGTGTCAAGGCGTTATCTTCTATCCATTCATATAGCGCCCGCACCATGTAAGGACGAGTTGGGGTAATAGAGGTAGTTTCGCTCATCTAATGATTTCCTATACTAGTAATTTTTAATAATTGAAAAATATCTCGTTCAGCAATTTATCAGATAACAAATGCTAATTAACGTCTGTCTTATTTATACTTTATTTTAGGACAGCTTTTGATACTTGTCTAATCAACGCACGCTTTTTTGGAAGCTACTGCGCTCAAACACTCTCGTTTGGTATTCAAACAATGGACGGCTAATGGCACGTGGCAGCTCAATACCCATCTCATCTAATCGCCATAATAATGGTGCTAATAATATATCACACCAACCAAATTCATCAGCCATAAAATAAGGCTTGTGGGCGAACAGCGGAGATAAGGTAATTAACGAATCACTGAGCTGTTTTTTGGCCAACGCTGCCTGTGCTTTGTTAAAGCTGTCTGGATGGATAAGCAGGCGCTTACCGAGCGAAAGCCAATCACGTTGTATGCGCCAAGCTAATTGACGAAACTGTGCACGTTCCTGCGGTGTCTCAGGGAGCAATTTGTTTGTGTGATAACGCTCTTCAAGATATTCAAAAATGACATTAATCTCATAAAGTGCAATCTCACGCTGCTGTAATACAGGTAAGGTGTGATAGGGGTTCAGCTCAGTCAGATCTTCAGGACGCTCAGAGTGCAAACGTGACAAATAATAATCAAGTTTTTTTTCTTCAAGTAATAGGCGTACCACATGACTGTCGTAACCGTCGTCAGCGTACAAAATCAGCTGACTACTTGGAATATCATTTGCGTCAATCATGAAAACCTAATGTTAAGAGTGAAGGCTGTCATCGTAAACAAACTCGCAACGTTTATCAAGGTAGAGTACGTAAACATTAGCGCTGAGCAACTTATTCTCTGGCTCATCTATTACTTAAGCTTAGGACGTGTTAGATATTCGACCATGGCACTGACAGAGACTGTTTCTTAGATGCTTTGACTTTAAGAATAGTAAGTTTAGTGGTTTTAATCCTCTATTTTTAACCATGAAATGGTAAGAAAGAGTCTGATCCCTGCGCGCTGATACTAAAGTTGTTCTCTAGGTTTATATAAGCAATGCTGTTGTGAACCTAATTAAGTCATTATCATTGTTTTATACCTTGTCTAGAACAATTTTAGCAGTCAGCAGTACCTATTTGTGATTGTTCAACACGCCCTAAGATCAAAGCATAAAAAAGCACTACCGAAGTAGTGCCTTTTTTATTTCTAAGAATTGGCTGCTGACTATAACTTATTTGACATCTTTCCAGAATTCTTTGTTCAACAAGTACACTGGGATGAGTAATACCAATAAGAATAGAATGACGAAGAAACCAATCACTTGACGATCATGGCGAGCAGGCTCACCCATCCACGCCATAAAGTTTACTAAGTCACCAACTTCACTCTGGAACTCTTCTGCACTTAGCTCTTCTTGCATATTATGCAAGACATGAGGCATAGCAGCGTTTTTGAGCACTAGATTGTTGGCGCCCCAAGGACGGTTTGGATCTTCGTAAAACGATAGTAGATAAGTGTATACCCAGTCATCGCCACGCAGTCTTGTCTCAAGTGATAAATCCGGAGGCGCTGCGCCAAACCAAGACGCTTGGATCTCAGGATCGATCTCAGCAGTGATGTGGTCACCGATTTGATCGGTAGTAACCATTAGGTACTTTTCGACTAACTCAGGCGGTATCTCTAAATCTTGTGCAATACGAGAATGACGAACATATTTGGCTGAGTGACACCCAGCGCAGTAGTTCATAAAGATTTTGGCGCCATTTTGTAGTGAGCCCTTATTGGTAAAATCAACAGGAGCAGTACTACAAGCCAAATGCTCTTCAACACCTTCAGCATTAGTAAACGTGCCGCAACCACTGCCTTCAGCCATTGCTGTACCAGCAGTCAACGTCAATGCCGCGCCTAAGCCTAGACCAACTAGGGATTTAATTAGCGTGTTCATTAGTGACCTCCGGTAACGCGTTCTGGTGGCTGTTTGCACTTCTCAATGGCAGTGTAGAATGGCATCAGCAAGAAGAACAAGAAATATAGAATCGTAAATATACGAGCCATCAAGGTCGCTGTTGGAGTCGTTGGGGTTGCACCCAAGTAGCCTAGTACGACAAAGCTAATCGCAAATACTGTTAAAGCAATCTTAGACAATATACCTTTATAGCGTATAGAACGTACTGGTGACCTATCCAGCCATGGTATCAAGAATAGTACGGCAATTGCAGCACCCATCGCGACGACACCGCCAAGCTTATCAGGAACCGCACGTAAGATAGCGTAGAACGGTGTGTAGTACCAGACTGGTGCAATATGTGCTGGTGTTTTCAGTGAGTTCGCTGTCTCAAAGTTTGGTGGCTCAAGGAAGAAACCGCCGCCTTCAGGGAAGAAGAATACCACTGCAAAAAAGCAGATAAAGAATACAACGATACCTACCATGTCATGCACAGTGTAGTAAGGATGGAATTCGATACCGTCTAATGGCACACCATTTTTATCTTTTAGTTTCTTAATGTCGATGCCATCAGGGTTGTTTGAACCCACATGGTGCAATGCCACAATATGCATAAATACTAGGCCTACAAGCACTAATGGAATAGCAACAACGTGTAGAGCAAAGAAACGGTTTAGGGTAATACCAGAGATGATATAGTCACCACGTACCCATTCAGCAAGACCATCACCAATAACAGGTAGCGCCGCAGGTAAGTTCAGGATAACCTGAGCACCCCAGAATGACATGTTGCCCCAAGGTAGTAGATATCCAAAGAAACCTTCTGCCATAAGTGCTAGGTAAATACCCATACCGATGAGCCAAATAAGCTCACGAGGTTTTTGGTATGAACCATATAGCAAGGCTCTAAACATATGCAGGTATACAACGACGAAAAACGCAGATGCCCCAGTTGAGTGCATATAGCGAATGAGCCAACCACCTTTTACGTCACGCATGATGTATTCAACAGACGCAAATGCCCCTTCGGCACTTGGGTTGTACATCATCGTAAGCCATATACCAGTCACCAATTGGTTGACCAATACAATCATTGATAGCACGCCAAAGAAATACCAAAAGTTAAAGTTCTTTGGTGCGTAGTACTTTGACATATGGTATTCATAGGTTTCAGTCGCTGGAAAACGCGCGTCTACCCAATGCATTAACTTTTTACCCATACTCATATTAAGCCTCCCCAACCGTCAAGATGGTACCATCCATACCATATTCTGGGATGGGTAGATTCAGCGGTGCAGGAACGCCATTAAAGACGCGACCCGCTAAGTCATATTTTGACCCGTGGCACGGACAGAAAAACCCGCCATACCAGTCATTGCCGCCCAAGTCAGCTGCGCCAACATCAGGACGATAGTTTGGCGCACAGCCTAAATGTGTACAAACGCCCTCAACCACCAATACGGTTGGGTCAAGAGAGCGAGTAGGATTGGTACAATATTCAGGTTGCACTGATGCACTAGAGTCAGGGTCAGACAATAATGGTTTGACTGATTCTAATCCTGCGATCATATCTTCAGTACGCTTAACCACATAAATAGGTTTGCCACGATATTTGACGACGATCATTTGACCATTTTCGATAGCACCGATATCTTGGGTTACTGCAGCCCCTGCAGCCTCAGCTTTAGCGCTTGGGTACCAAGAACGGACAAAAGGTGTCGCCACGGCAGCTACCCCAGCTGCACCAATCGCGGCAGTTGAGGCAATAAGAACTCTACGGCGTTGTACATTAACGCCTTCGGCTTGGCTCATTAATACTTCCTCCAGGTGAATGAAATGGGATTATCCCACACTGGGTCTGTGGCTTAGAAAATATACAATATCAAGCCACTTTAGCTGTGCCTAATTTTGCTAATTGTTGCTATTCTAAGCTATTTCGGTGATAAAATAAATTATTGCGTTAAAAATAAAGCAACCTTAATAGGACATATTAGAAGGTTGAATATGACAATCAAACCAAAACAGTTGGATTATCAACGTTTAACGCTAACTTTGCTTTAACAAGGATTATGATGTGATGACCTTATAAATAATAAGGATTTTCAGCAATAGCGAATGATACTTGAAATTAAGGTAATGTTCACTAACTTTCACCATCTAACTACTTTGTAAGTTGCTGTAAAACAAATATCACCACTCTATACAATAAAGTAGTGATGTTTTCATAATAATTAATAATGTTTTGTCAGGCGATCAGAAACTAGTTTATCGAAATACGCAATGCAAAGTACATATGCGATATTCCAATAAACTCAGCTAGAGAGTTGCCAATACTAGCCTTCAAGCTCACTCCAACGTTCAAGCTTGTGCATCATCTCATCTTCGATGGTTAAGAGACGCTCACTAGCAGCCGTCGCCGCATCAAAGTCAGTATTGAACCAAGAGCCATCGGCCAGCTTTTCTTGCAATTGAGCCTGTTCGGCTTCGAGTGCAGCGATTTCTTTTGGCAAGTTATCCAGTTCGCGTTGATCATTATAATTTAGCTTCTTGGCTGCCTTATTTGGTTTCGCTGCTGTACCAGACTTGTTTGTCGCTTTATTACTAGCTGCATTGTTGGCAGGTGCTTTGGCAGCACGGGATGCTTCTTCACGGTTTTTTTGTATGAGGTATTCTTGATAACCACCTACATACTCACTGACCACTCCTTTGCCATCTTCATCTTCGCCAAACACCCACGTAGAGGTAACAACATTGTCCATGAATGAGCGATCATGACTGATTAGCAAAATCGTACCACCAAAGCTGGCGACTGACTCTTCTAATAGCTCAAGTGTTGCCATATCCAAATCGTTGGTCGGCTCATCGAGTACCAAAATATTGGCAGGTTTCAATAACTGTTTGGCCAGTAGTACTCGGTTACGCTCACCACCAGACAGTGCTTTGACAGGTGTACGTGCGCGCTCTGGCGCAAATAAGAAATCTTGCAAGTAGCTCATGATGTGCGTCTTACGGCCGCCAACTTCGACAAAGTCAGAACCTTCCGAAACGTTTTGTGCCACGCTCGCCTCAAGATCCAATTGATCACGCAGCTGATCGAAGAATGCGATTTTCAGATTGGTTCCTAATTCGACACTACCAGACTTAGTGACTTCGTCATCAGACATGTCGAGTAGGGCTTTAATAAGCGTAGTTTTGCCGGCACCGTTAGGGCCGACAATACCAATCTTATCGCCACGCATAATAGTGGTCGTAAAATCATCTACTAAGACGTGGCCGTCATATTCAAGATGTAAGTTTTTAACTTTACAGACAAGCTTACCGCTTTTCTCGCCTTGACCCATTGTGATGTTTACATTGCCCACTTGCTCACGGCGATCGCTACGCTCTTCACGTAAGGCTTTTAGTTCACGGACACGGCCCTCATTACGGGTGCGACGGGCTTTGATACCTTGGCGAATCCAAACTTCTTCTTGTGCCAGTTTTTTATCAAAGTTGGCATTGTTCTTTTCTTCAGCCTGCAACTGTAGCTCTTTTAGCTCTTGATAGCGCGCGTAACCACCTTCACCTTGTGTTACGTCATAGCTGGTCAACTGGCCACGGTCAAGCTCAATAATGCGAGTCGATAGTTTATTTACGAATGCTCTATCATGGGTCACGAACAACAATGTTAGGCCTTGCCAATCGAGTAAAAAGCGCTCTAGCCATTCAATACTTTCAACATCCAAATGGTTGGTTGGCTCATCGAGTAAAAGCACATCAGGCTTGGTCACTAGCGCACGAGCAAGTAGCACACGGCGTTTACGACCACCAGATAGTGATGATAAGTCATCTTCTGGATCAAGTCCCATCGTTGTGATCAGACGCATGGCATCACGTTCTAGGTCCCAGCCATGTACCGCATCGATATCATGCTGCAGTGTCGCCATATGCTCACACGCGTCCATATCACCATTGGCGCACATATCCACTTGCTTATTGTAATTAATGAGCAAATCAGCAGTGCGGCGACTACCACCCATGACGATGTCTAATATGCGACCACTGGTTTCAGGGACGTCTTGCTCTAGCATCGCCACACGCATGCTACTGTTAGTAATAATCTCACCACTGTCAGGCTGTAATGAGCCATTAATCAGTTTGAATAAGGTGGATTTACCTTCGCCATTGCGGCCAATCAAGCACACACGCTCGCCTGTATTGATAGAAAAATCAATACCATCAAGAACAGGCGCAACGCCAAAGGCTAAGTGAATGTCTTTTAAATGAATCAGTGCCATAGAGTATCTTAAGCTTATATAATAGTGAGGTAGGGGTTGTTGCAAAATTGCCTGCAGTATAACATGCCACCGCGTTACTGTAGTGCGAGTAAATAGTTTTATCAGTACTATTTATTGCTTTTACTAACTGCTGCTATTCAATGACTATGTTTGTAGATTCATCGCTAATCTACAGTACTCTTCAAACCCCTTAATAATTCATCCTTTCAATTTAATACTTACTATAATTTAGAGAAAAATATGAATCAATCTAAAACTACAGACAATAATTCTACAGTGCAAGATGATTTGCAAGCCCAAGTAATCGATCTGCAAATGAACCTAGCGCACCTCGAAGTAACCGTCGAACGACTGGATGACGTAATTACGCGACAAGATAAGGATATTCATACACTACAACGTCAACTACAGCTTATTTATACACAGATTGAGGGTCAGGATACAGAAAGTGGTATTGCACCATTCGATGTAATGGCAGATAGACCGCCACATTATTAATAAGTGGAAGTTAGAAAGAAAAGCTTTCAATGGTATAAGATATATACGTATTTTTATATATAGATACTGTCCAATGACTATGTGGTCATAACATAGAAATAATGTGTTTTTGTAGTTGTTTTAGTGTTAAAAAATCTTTACTATCTTCCACCTCGGATGCTGACTACCTATTAAAGCTAGGTAGAACAGTAAAACAATGCGGATGTTTGGAGATATAAAATGCGTCACCCCTTTCATTTAAAAACTCTTTCAGTAGCTGTTGCTGCTCTTTCTGTTGCTAGCGTTGCTAGTGCTGCTGGCCTTGATCGTTCAGGTCAAGATATCACCGCATTCCTACAAGATGGCACTTATGCAGAAGCTGCCTATACGTATATCGATGCCGATGTGACTGGTAAAGACTCTTCAGGCAACAAGATTGATGATATTGCAGAATCTTATGACTTTTTCCGTTACGGTGTAAAAACAGATATCAATGATACTTTCAGCATTGGTGTTTTATATGACGAGCCTTTTGGCGCCGCAGCTGACTATAGTGGTAAGAACGATTTTGTTTCTAATGAGCAAAACCCTAGTTTACCTCTTACACCGCCAAACGGTGAAAGTACTAATGTAGAAGTACGTACTGAAAGTATCACAGGTATCGTGGGAGCAAAAATTGGTGAAAACAAAAACTTTCAAGTATATGGTGGTCCAGTTGCCCAACGCGTCAAAGCTGATGTAAAGTTACGTGGAAAGGCATATGAACGAGCAGATGGCTATACTCTACACACCAGTGCTGACCAAGATTATGGTTGGTTAGCTGGTGTGGCTTATAGCAAGCCCGAAATTGCGCTAAAAGCGGCACTAACGTATCGTTCTGAAATTGAACACAATACACAAGCTTCTGAAGTCTATCCTTTTGTTGATTATTTACCAGCTGGGCTAGGTTTGGTATCAAACAGAAGCGATAACATTGAAATTACAACGCCTGAGTCAGTAAACTTCGATTTCCAGACCGGAATTAATCCTACGACTTTAGCGACTGCAAAAGTACGCTGGGTACCATGGAGCGACTTTGCAATCGTACCATCATTATATAATGATGTTAGCAAACTTAACTCTGCTTATGGACCTGATGGCCTCGCGCTTGTCAGTTATGACGATGATCAGTGGCAAGTAGAGCTAGGGTTAGCTAAGCGTCTCGCACCAGCACTTGCGATCAGTGGTACTGTTGGTTGGGATAGTGGTGCCGGCAACCCAGTATCTTCACTAGGTCCTATCGAAGGTTATTATAGTGCTGGTCTTGGTGCAAAATATAATGTTACTGAAAACTGGGCTATATCTGCTGGTGGCAAATACTTATGGTTCGGTGATGCTAAGGGTCAAATCCCAAGTAAAACGATTGTTAGTGACTTTGAAAGTAATGACGGTTTTGTACTTGGTGTAAAAGTCTCTTACCAAGCACAATAGACTATAAATTAGCTATATAATGATATTTGTCGTTTAATAACGAAAAAAGCGATCCTTTATGGGTCGCTTTTTTGTAGGTGCTTTCTTAATGAAAATGTATTTAGAGAATTTTAAGCGAAAGTAAATAATTACTTGCTATTAATATATAACATATTAAAAATCATAATCAAGACGAGAAGTAAACGTCAACTTTCTGTATATATCTTATTTGTACTGTTCAGTCATAATTGAGAAATAAAGCACTTTAATTGTTGTTTTAGTGTCAAAAAGGCATTAGTATTCAACTTAGGACACGACTTTGATAACTTCAATGTTAAGCGTAGCAATGCTATTCATTGATTATCAAAGTAGTAATACAACAAGGACCGTTGGAGATATACAATGCGCACTACCTTTCATTTGAGAACTCTTGCAGTAGCAATCGCTACTCTTTCTGTCGCTAGCATGACTAATGCTGCTGGTCTTGACCGCTCAGGTCAGGATATTACCGCCTTCTTGCAAGATGGCACTTACGCTGAAGCCGTTTATACTTATATCGATGCTGATGTAAGTGGTTACGATAGTTCTAACAACGATCCTTTCAATAATAACTACGTACGTGGCAATAAGACAGGCGACATTGCCGAATCTTATGACTTTTTCCGTTATGGTGTAAAAACTGATATCAATGATACTTTTAGTATTGGTATCTTATATGATGAGCCTTTTGGTGCTTCTGCTGAATATAAAGGTGATAACAATTTTGTTGCAAACACTAATCCAGTTGATTCAGCAGGAGAGTTCGCAAATGATCCTGCACCTAACAATCCTGTAGATGGTGCTACGACAGCAGCACTAGAACCATTTATAATCGGTGCTGAAAACGGTACTTCTGGCGAAACGACTAAAGTTGAAGTTCGTAGTGAAAGTGTGACGGCTATTTTAGGTATGAAGTTTGGTGCTAATAAGAACTTCCAAGTTTATGGTGGTCCAGTAGCTCAGCGTATTCAAGCTGACACAGCATTACGAGGTCTTGCTTACGGCCTGGCTACTGGTTACACTTCGCATATGAGCCCTGATATGGATTATGGCTATATTGCAGGTATGTCTTTTAGTAAGCCTGAGATTGCGTTAAAGGCAGCATTAACATATCGCTCTGAGATCGATCATAATGCTGATACATTTGAGTCTTATCCTTTAGCACAAGTTATTGGTGGAGCTGCTACACCTCCGCGTGCTATACCGGCTAGTCAAACTGGAAAAATTGAAGTGACAACACCTAAATCAGTCAATTTCGACTTCCAAACAGGTATTAACCCGACGACACTAGCCACTGCAAAAGTACGCTGGGTACCATGGAGTGATTTTGTCTTGACTCCGCCTTTATATAATGAAGCTAGCCAAGCCAGTGGTCGTTATGGTGATGATGGATTAAATTTGGTTGAATATGATGATGATCAGTGGCAAGTAGAGCTAGGTCTAGCTAAGCGTATCGCACCAGCACTTGCGATCAGTGGTACGGTTGGTTGGGATAGTGGAGCCGGTGATCCAACGACATCATTAGGTCCTGTCGATGGATACTATAGTGTGGGTCTGGGGGCCAAATACAATGTGACTGAAAACTGGGCGGTATCAGCCGGTGGCAAATACTTATGGTTCGGTGATGCACAAGGTCAATTACCAACAGGCAAAATCGTTGGTGATTTCCAAGACAATGATGGTTATGTTGCTGGTGTGAAGCTTTCTTATCAAGCAAGATAATCTCTTGGTATAACTGTAAAAGAATAAAAAGCGACCTATGATAGGTCGCTTTTTTATGGGATTATTAATAAGTATTTGATTGTTAATATTTAGCTGCAGGTAGAACAGCAAAGATTATTTTCACATTACTAACTTATATAGCATGTCTACATTTTATTTGCCTGATTTAGCTTCGTGTCTATATATAGCGAGTATTTTACGGATCAAAGGTTGATGATTACTCATACCTTACCCAATTAGCTTTTAAGAACGTAGCATATTTGAGGTATACAAAGTTGTATAAGTAGATAACCAAATACAACGCTAAAGAGAAGTAGTTGTATTAATGAAGGCCTACTTCGTAACAATGGGGAGCGGTTGAATTGCTAAATAGGCTAGAACAATCTAGCTTGGTACATCCATCATAGAGCTATTAGATACTACTATCTCATTTGTCATAAGTTATCTTGGCTCGATATTGTGGTAGGTTAAGTATATTAAATTGTTATTTATAAAAAAACCTCGCCAATAGTGACGAGGTTTTTTTATAACAATAAGCTTAAGACTTTAGGTAAACTTACTTATGTAAGTTCAGCTCCATCTCTTTGTATTTCGCAGAAACTGAAGGTCTTGGGCCACCAGTCATGATACTAACGGCAAAGATAGCGATAGTACTTAAGATAAAGCCTGGAACGATAGCATATAACCAGCTATTTAGTGCCATACCATCTACTTGGAAAGGGCCATAAATCCATAGGATAACAGTCAACGCACCAACAACCATACCAGCAACAGCACCATTACGGTTCATACCGCGCCATGTAAGGCTGAAGATAACTAGCGGACCAAATGCTGCGCCAAACCCTGCCCACGCATTAGAAACTAGGTTCAATACTGAGCTATCTGGATTAGAAGCAAGCATAATAGATACTAAAGCAACCGCTACGACAGAAACGCGACCAACCAATACCTGACGAGCTTCTGGTGCATCTTTATCAAAGAACAGCTTATATACATCTTTGGTTAGAGAGCTTGATACAACCAATAGCTGTGATGAGATAGTACTCATAATTGCCGCTAAAATAGCTGCCAGTAAGAAGCCTGAAACCAATGGATGGAACAAGAACTGAGTAAATACTAAGAAGATAGTCTCAGGATCGTCTAACGTCATTGCTGTTTTTTGTACATAAGCACGACCAGCAAAACCAGTCATTAGTGAACCAACAAGACTCACAACCATCCAGCTCATACCGATGTTACGTGCGGTCGGTACATCTCTAACTGAACGAATCGCCATGAAACGTACAATAATATGCGGCTGGCCAAAGTAGCCTAAACCCCATGCCATTAATGAAATAATACCGATGACACTCATACCGCTAGTAACGTCTAAAAGGGTCGGATCGATATTTCTCACCGCTTCTGTCGTGGCTGAAATACCACCAAGATCAGTAAAGGCAACGACAGGTACGATTACCATGGCAAATAGCATGATGACGCCCTGTACGAAATCGGTCATAGATACCGCTAGGAAACCACCGAATAGCGTATAAGCAACAACCACACCAGCAGTAACCCATAGGCCCGTGCTATATGAGAGGTTAAGTGAGCTTTCGAAGAGTTTACCACCACCTACAAGACTTGCAGCGGTATAGACGGTAAAGAATAGAATGATGACCACGGCTGAGATGACGCGTAGCATGTGCGACTTGTCTTCAAAGCGGTTAGCAAAATAATCGGGCAGGGTGATAGCGTTGTCAGCCACTTCGGTATAAACACGAAGGCGAGGTGCTACGATGAGATAGTTTAATAATGCACCTAATGTCAAACCTAGCGCGATCCAAATACTGACCACACCATCGGCAAACATATAACCAGGTAAGCCAAGTAGTAACCAACCTGACATATCTGATGCACCTGCAGAAAGTGCCGTTACTGCTGGGCCTAAGTTACGGCCCCCTAACATATAGCCTTCAGTATCATTGGCTTGCTTAAAATAAGCGTAAACACCAATCCCAATCATCACTAAGAAATAGGCGCCGAGTGATATCAGCACACCACTAGAAACTCCGTTCATATAAATTGTCCTTAACCAACATCGTTGGCTGTAATTATTTTTAACTATAAAAGTTTTGTCCTGCAAGGCGATGTTCAAAACAATATTTAAAGACAAAAAAAGCCATTAATTGAGACATAATGGCTTTTTTCAGTATCTTCTGTAGTTTTATATGATTGATGTTGTTCTATGGCTAGCACTCATATAGAGATAGAGAACAACGGGAACATCGCATTCCACTTATCTATTGTTATTGCTCGCATCTGCTATTTATATATGAGTATTAGCAACCTACATCATCAATCTAAACCATTAAACCTACTGTTAACCATCATATCTTACTAGAAGTATTCAATATATGACTATCAGTGTCCTTGTGGTAAATTTTTGTTATAAAAGCAACGTCAAGCGTATTATAACGCATGAGAGTCACAAATGCGAATAGCTTAATTCTTAGACTGTTATAGTGAGCTCTTTTTATTCAATAGGCGCAAGTAAGTCTAGTAGGGCGGTCACGCTGCTAGATTGAGTTAATTTTGGATTGATGACCACACCTAAATAGCGTTGTAATTCAATATTGTCAGCCATATCGATACGTTCCAAATCTTGACTGACCATCGTTTGTGGTAGTACTGACCAACCAAGACCAACAGATACCAGCATACGGATAGACTCAAGAGGGTTGGTGCTCATCGTGGCATAAGGCTTCAGATTGTGCTTGGCAAACTCAGCCAAGGTAATTTGACTGGTAAAGGTATTGGCAGAAGGCAAAATGGCAGGATAGCGCGCTAACTGCTCCAACGTCACATTAGATTTAGTAGCCAAAGGTGATAGCGTACCCGTCATAAAATAAAGAGGGTCTGACCAGAGCGTGTGATAAGTTAAGCGCTTATCATATACAGGAGGTAGAGTTACAAAGGCCAAAGACAAATCACCATCTAGTACTGCTTTATGAGCTTTTTCAGAATCTACGAAGTGTACTTCTAACTGAACAGCTGGATAAGCTTGAATGAAGTGTTTAAGGACAGGTGCTAAATGATGTAGGCCAATATGATGGCTAGTACCAATGACTAATTTGCCAGAGACGATATGCTGAGAATGCTGCAAGTTGATTTTAAAATTCTCATAATCTTCTAGCCAACGCTTGGCATGAGGTAGCATTTCACTAGCAGCTTGAGTAGGTACAATTCCACGTCCTACCGTATCAAACAAGGTAATATTAAACTCGTCTTCTAAGTTTTTGATACGTTTACTGACAGCAGGCTGAGTGATAAACAGCTTTTCTGCGGCACCTGAGATACTGCCAGTGTGCATAACGGTAACGAATGTCGTCAAGTTTGTGGTGTTCAAACGAATGTCCTTAGCTACTCTAGGAGCTATAAATAAAAGTTGGCTGACCCAATCACAACGTATTAGAAAAAAAAGTTTGCGTCTGGTTAAAAATCATCAATTATTATTATAGGATTTGCCTGCTATAATCACAAGACATCGAGGCGTATTGTGACATATTTATCCTAAAAAACTGGCTATTTGCCACTTAAAACGTATTTTAAGCGTTAATTTTAGTCATATGTTGAGTCTCGTAAAGAAATAATATTTAAATCTTAGATATGACAGTAATTATCAAACATTATAGATAGACATAGCATTTACATAGAATCTTTGCTTGGCAATGTGCAAGTAAGTAAAAATTAAGTAATTAGTAACCTATAAAGGATAGCAACATGGCTGGTCAAACGTTATATGACAAACTTTGGAACGCTCACGAAGTCACTAAGCGCGACGATGGTTCGAGCCTGATTTATATCGACCGCCACCTGTTGCACGAAGTGACGAGTCCGCAAGCATTTGAAGGGTTGGAATTAGCAAACAGAGCGCCATGGCGTTTATCGGCCAACATTGCCAGTCCGGATCATAATGTGCCGACCGTCACAAAAGAGCGCCTAGAAGGGGTGCCTGGGATTAAAGACAAGGTATCACGCTTGCAGGTTGTCACGTTGGACGATAACTGCACCAAGTTTGATATTGCTGAATTTACTATCAATGATGCGCGTCAAGGAATTTTGCACGTGGTCGGTCCAGAGCAAGGTTTGGTCTTACCGGGTATGACGGTTGTTTGCGGTGACTCGCATACAGCGACTCATGGGGCACTTGGCTGCTTGGCTCACGGTATCGGAACCTCCGAAGTTGAGCATGTATTAGCAACGCAGTGTTTGATCCAAAAGAAATCAAAAAATATGCAGATCCGTGTCACTGGCCAACTTGGTGCTGGCGTCACTTCAAAAGACGTAGTATTAGCTATTATTGCAAAAATTGGTACAGCAGGTGGAACAGGACACGCGATTGAATTTGCAGGTCAAGTGTTCGAAGACATGAGTATGGAAGGTCGTATGACCGTCTGTAACATGGCGATTGAGGCAGGCGCGCGTGTCGGTATGGTTGCGGTCGATGACATAACGATTGACTATGTCAAAGGTCGTCCCTATGCGCCAAGCGAAGCACAATGGGAACAAGCTGAAGCTTACTGGCGTACATTGTATTCAGACGATGACGCGGTATTTGATACTGTGGTAGAAATCGATGGTAGCCAGATCGCACCGCAGGTATCTTGGGGGACATCGCCTGAGATGGTAGTTGATATCACGCAATCTGTACCGACACCAGATCAAGCCATTGATGAAGCTCAAGAAGAGGGCTGGTTACGTGCTTATACTTATATGGGGCTAGAGGCAGGTCAGAAAATTACGGATATCCAACTTGACCGTATATTCATCGGTTCGTGTACCAATTCACGTATCGAAGATTTACGTGATGCGGCAGCGGTAATCAAAGGGCGTAAAGTGGCTAATAACGTAAAAGAAGCGATCGTTGTTGCAGGTTCTGGACAAGTGAAGCTGCAAGCAGAGGCAGAAGGCTTAGATACGTTATTTACCGAAGCTGGATTCGAATGGCGTGAGCCGGGTTGTTCGATGTGTCTTGCCATGAATGCCGATAAACTTGAGCCACAAGAGCACTGCGCCTCGACGTCTAACCGTAATTTTGAAGGTCGTCAGGGTAATGGTGGTCGTACGCATTTGGTTAGCCCAGCGATGGCAGCGGCAGCAGCATTGGCTGGTCATTTTGTGGATGTACGCACGTTTTAAGTCTGATAGTAAGTAGCTGACATCATGCTCGTATTAACGATAAATATATGAGCATGATGTCAAAGATGGTAAAAACTTATTTACTATTTACTATTTAATATGCTTATCAAGATCATCAGCCAGCAAAAATATAATTGATAGGAAATTTTATGCAAGCTTATAACACCCAAACAGGTATCGTTTGCCCTCTTGATCGCGCAAACATCGATACCGACCAAATTATCGCAAAACAGTTTTTGAAGTCTATTAAACGTACAGGTTTTGGCGTAAATCTATTTGACGATTGGCGCTATCTTGACGAAGGCTATCCTGGTCAAGACAACAGCACACGAGTCATCAATCCAGATTTTGTGTTGAATAAACCACGTTATCAAGGCGCTACTATTTTGCTAGCACGCAGAAACTTTGGTTGTGGCTCTAGTCGTGAGCATGCACCTTGGGCGTTATCAGAGTATGGTTTCCGTACGGTAATTGCGCCTAGTTTTGCAGATATCTTCTACAATAACTGTTTCAAAAATGGCATGTTACCGATTGTGTTGGATGAAGCGATTGTAGATACGTTAATGAAGGCAACTTTTGATAATGAAGGTTATGAGTTGACCGCAGATCTTGAGCGTCAGGTCGTTATCACACCAATGGGTGAAGAGTATGCTTTTGAAGTAGATGCTTTTCGCAAACACTGCTTGTTAAACGGACTTGATGACATTGGCTTAACTTTACAGCAAAGTGATGCTATCAAAGATTATGAGCAAAAAATGATGCAAAAAACACCGTGGATATTTAACGACGTACGAGCGTAGAGAGTAACTCTATACTCTATGGTTCAAAAAAATTTGATGTAGTCGCAACGCAGCGTTGAGTTATGGCAGTGAACTGTCTAAAATGAAAGATAGTTTTTCACTACATTTTATTATCTCTCTTGAATAGTAGCCGTCATTATGAATACGAAACGTTATGCTTTATGGACAAGTACAATTGTTGCTGGAAGCTTATTATTATCAGGCTGTCAACTGTTGACAGGCTATCAAAAAATAGATGAGGCAGAAAGTGCCGAAGCATGGATTGGTAAAATTAAACCTATTGCTGGTGAAGTAAATATTGCATGTCTGGGTACATATCATTGCGAAATTGTGCAGATAGATAAAACACTCATTATTGCGCCTGATAGTCATGAGCCAATCAATCCTCAGATTGCGACAGCTTTACCAAGTCGAAAAGGTACAGTAGAAATACCAATCAACATGGATATGACACCTCTCATTAACAAAAATGCCATTAAAGTTGTGCCGTTAGCAGCTTCGAGTATGCCAGGCTTGACCAACTACTATGCACGGGTCATGCCTGCAAAACGTGAGGTACATGTTAATTTCTATCCAGAAAATAACATGGGTTATGTTGAGCGCTTTGCGATGATCCATGATTTCACTGAAGCAGGTACCTATCAGTTACGTGCTTATCAAAAGAAAAGCAGTGGAAAATCAGGTAGTCTATTGGACACAGCATCACCTGAACCCTTGTGTATTGAGCTATGGCAAGGTAGTAAAGTGCAGCGCCGATTTTGTAAAAAACTAGATGCTGAGCATCAAGGAGAGTTTATAGAGACTGGTATGGCGAAAACGGTTTCATTAGCATCCAAAGCCAAAAAAATTGTAGCATAAGCCATGAGTGTTAAGCGCTCAAAAATATAACCAACCAATAGAAATATTTCCAAAAGGATCAGTATGGCAACGATTTTAACATTAGCGGGTGATGGTATCGGACCTGAGATCATGACTCAAGCTATTGATGTACTGAACGCGGTCAATAATAAATTTGCGTTGGATTTAACGCTTGAGTCTGGATTGATTGGCGGTGTGGCTATTGATGCAACTGGTGAGCCCTTACCAGATGCAACATTGGCGCGTGCTCGTGCTGCAGATGCTGTGTTGCTAGGTGCGGTCGGTGGGCCTAAATGGGATGCAATTGAGCGTAGTAAACGCCCTGAGCGTGGTTTGCTTAAGATTCGCGGTGAGCTTGGTTTATTTGCCAACCTACGCGTAGCCAAGCTATATCCACAGTTGGCTAATGCCTCAAGTATCAAACCTGAAATTATCTCAGGTCTAGATCTATTGATCGTTCGTGAGCTGACAGGCGGTATCTATTTTGGTGAGCCTCGTGGTATCCGCACACTAGAAAACGGTGAGCAGCAGGGCTATAACACGATGGTGTATAGCACAAGTGAGATTCAGCGCATTGGTAAAGTTGCCTTTGAATTGGCAAAAACGCGTGCGCAAGCAGCAGGTACAGCAGCTAAGGTATGTTCAGTTGATAAAGCCAATGTATTAGAAGTCACCGAGCTGTGGAAACAGACGATGATCGAGATGCAAAAAACTGACTATAGCGATGTGGCACTGTCACATATGTATGCTGACAACGCTTGCATGCAGTTAATTAAAGATCCTAAGCAATTCGATGTTATGGTAACGGGTAACATGTTTGGCGATATCCTATCTGATGAAGCCGCGATGTTGACAGGCTCTATCGGTATGTTGCCATCGGCAAGCTTAGATGAGTCAGGTAAGGGCATGTATGAGCCGTGTCATGGTTCTGCGCCTGACATCGCAGGACAAGATAAAGCCAACCCATTAGCGACTATCTTATCTGTTGCTATGATGCTGCGTTATACCTTCAAACAAGAAGAAGCGGCACAAGCAATCGAGCAGGCAGTTAGTGATGTGCTTGATGATGGTCTACGTACGCTTGATATCTTGGATAGCAGTGAAGCTGGACTTAAGCAAGTGGGCTGCCAAGAGATGGGGCAAGCGGTATTGGCTAAACTGGTATGAGTCAGCTAATCTAATGCAGACCATTTTTATGTAGTTTTTACAGTTTAATCTCGTTCATTTTATACCCATAAGTTGCTGAGCAATTTATGGGTTTTTTATGTTATAGGGGACTGAGTCGTGCCTTATTGTAAACGGATCAGTGTTTTTGTTCACCCTATTAACAAATGCACAGTAGGAAGAGTCAGTTATTAACATAAAGCTGTTAGGGAATAGTGGTAGGGCTATGGCAATATATTTCTATGATAAATTTTTCGATATTTTTCGATATTTTTCGATACATGGTAATTATTTAGGGAGTTTTTTTATGTCTCAACTACTTAAGGTTGGCAGCCTTGTTATAGTGATGGGTACAACGTCTGCATTATTAGTGGGTTGTAGCAGCAATGCTAATAATGCTGAAAATAGCGTACAAACGACTAATGAGAGCAAGTCGTCCAATAGTGGCATGACAGATCATAATAACAATGCAGGCACCGAAGCAGAGATGAATACTAGTAGCAATCAATCTACTAGTAACAGTATCGATGCTGATACGATGGACAGCAGGATGACTGATAGTAACGACATCAGTCCAGTAACCAACGGTGTTAGTCAGCAAATAGATGGCAATAGCAAAGCAGCAGATTCGCTCAATGAATTACTACCTAAGATTACATACAGTACAAAAGAGCTGTCAGATACCGCTAAAAAAGTGAATCAAGCGACATGGACAGCTGACACTAAAATTGATCGCAATGTCGGGACTAAACTGCAAGCGCTACTGAACTGGAATCATAGTGGCGTTGGTGCAGTTGATGGGTACTGGGGGAAAAACACGCGTAAAGCCATGCAAGCTTTTCAAAAGGCTCAAGGATTACCAGTAACCGAAGCGGTCAATGAAGAAACGTGGCAAGCATTGAATAAGAATTCCACGCTTACTTCACAGCCTGTATTAGTCAGTTATCAGCTGACAGATGCTGATGTGAATGTCAAAACTACCCAAATTCCTGCTAGTGCTGAAGCCAAAGCCAAGCTAGAGGGTATGTATTATGAAAGCGTCCTTGAAGCCTTGGGAGAGAAGTTTCATATCAGTCGTGACTATCTCAAATCGCTTAATCCTACTGCCAATTTTACGGCTGGTGAGACTATCACGGTATACAATCCAGGCAATCCTAACACTACACCAGTGAGCCGCGTGGTCGCTGATAAAAGCACGCAAACCCTCTATGCATACGACGACAGTAATAACCTAGTTGCCAGTTATCCGACTACAGTAGGTAGCACAGCCACGCCTTCACCAACGGGTACGCATCAGGTAAAAGTCAAAATTCATGAGCCTAATTACACTTACACTGGCGATAATGGCGAAAAATCTATTATCCCTACAGGTCCTAATAATCCTGTTGGCTTGGTATGGATCGGTCTGAGTAAACCCTCGTATGGCATTCATGGCTCACCAGATCCTGAACGTATTAGCCGTCAGGCATCAGCAGGCTGTGTTCGCCTCACCAATTGGGACGCGCTTAGCCTACTCGGTGTTATAAAGAAAGGTGCCACTGTTGAGTTCAAGTAATTCATAAAGGCGAAACAAAAAAATACCGCTGAATTTAGCGGTATTTTTTATGGTAAAAACAAACAGTCCATACTAAATGACTAAAACAGTGATAGGCAATAATGAGCAGATTAGCGTTTTCATTATTATTATCAGTTAAACCACTCAAGCGTCTATATCAGCTATCAGCGATAACGTAGCCATTTGATTGTTGACTGCCTTTTTACCAGCGTCAATACTTTCACAACCATATTGATTAGTAAGTATTTAGTTTTTACCACGGTAGGTAATGCGGCCTTTAGATAGGTCATAAGGTGTCATTTCAACTTTAACCTTATCACCTGTCAAAATACGAATATAATGCTTACGCATCTTACCAGAAATATGCGCAATGATTTCGTGCCCGTTTTCTAAACGAACTTTGAACAAAGTATTAGGAAGGGTATCAATGACTTCGCCTTCAAATTCAATAATATCGTCTTTTGCCATAATTTGTATCAATCAATTAAAAAATAAGCCCATATTATACGTAAGTTAGCGGATTAAAGCAATACGAACCTGCTTTTTACTTGACAGCATGTGAGTGATATGTATGTCAAATTACATCGATTTATTCAGGTAGGTTTAACCAAAGAGGCGTTAGGGGTGCATCTGGTAATAAGCTTTGAAAACGTTCAGGATAATAGGCATTGATAAAATATAGTCCATCACCTGAAGCGGTAGGTGGTGCAATCGTTCTATCCTTTTTGTGCAAAATATTCAAAAAATCTGCTGGTTCTAGCTCATGTCTACCAATGGCATATAATGTACCCATCAAATTGCGAACCATATGATGTAAAAATCCATCTGCTTGTATATCAAAAACGATAAATTGGCCATGAGCAAAAAGGTTGGCATGGCTAATCGTACGCACCGGTTGATTGGATTGACAGGCCGCAGCACGGTAACTGCTAAAATCATGTGTACCGACGATATCGGCTGCTGCTTGCTGCATGGCTTCTAAATCAAGCGGATCATAGATATGAGTTACTTGATGATTTAGTATGGCAGGGCGCTGTGCTTGATTGAGCGTAATATAACGATAGCGACGAGCAATAGCACCAAAACGCGCATGAAAATCAGCTGGCATGGGTTGTACCCAGCGTAGAGCAATATCATCGGGAAGTAAGCTGTTTACACCACGCAACCAATTATGAGTAGGACGATACGCATGAGTTGTAAAATGGGCAATCATATTGCTAGCATGTACACTGGCATCAGTACGCCCAGCTGCGATGACTTCTACAGGCTCGTTAGCCACTTTGCCGATAGCTGTTTCTAAGGCTTCTTGTACGCCCAAAACCTCTCGTTGTCGTTGCCAGCCATGATAATGAGTTCCTAAGAACTCAATAGCAATCGCTAAAGTGTAGGTTATTTCAATTTCAACAATTTCAGTCTCAGACATTAGGGTTTCTAAACTTATAAAATGGGAATTAATTAAAAGGTGCTTATCGCTTTTTGATGCTAGTGCCAGTTTGATTGACGTTATTTAACCAACGCTGTCTGCGTCTGGCTGGACTATCATAGCGAAGTAACAACCATAGTAATCGGGCATAAATAGCAGGTATGGTCAAACGCCCACCAGCAATGACATGATGCTCGTACTGCCAACTGCCCGCCGCATAGCTGTCGCTGACGCCGCCAAACGGACATTGACTGGCCGATATCACCATATGTCCACGCTCATGAGCAAGGTTAAGTGTCTCTGCTAGTGCAGCTGAGTAAGAGATATTACCGGAGCCAAATCCTAGTAGAATAATGCCACATGGTGGCTGCGACAATAAAGCTTGTAGCTGGTTGTTTATCATCGAAACATCGTTAGGTAGGCAGTATAGAGCATGAACACTCGCGTTTTCAGCGCGTGTTTTAATACTGGACAGCAAGTCTTGTTGGTCATCAAGCCAATGCTGCCTACAAGTGTCAGGTAGATTTTTTATATAGCTATTGGCTGGATAAGCGGCGCGAGAATGACCAGTAAATGCCATCAGATCATGACTGTGAATTTTCTGTACCGTTTGGGCAGGCCATGATTCGCCGCCAAAACTAACCTTCACGCCTGATTCACCAGCAGCGGCTAACTTTAATGAGTCGTTGAGATTGCCCCAAGCATCGCTATGTTCATCAATGTTATAACAATGCAATATTTCACTGTCTAATAATGGACGCATACTTGCGGTCAGAACAATACAAATATCACTACCTGCAAAAGCTTCTGCTAAAAATGCGCCTAAGTAACTCAACGTATCCGTGCCAGTGATGAGTACAAAGCGTCTATCACCTTTCGTATAAGCATTCAGTAGTAGTTGATAGAAATGCGTAAAATCACTAGGGGTAAGTTGGCTGCTGTCTTTGATCAGGGTGTTTTCTAACCATGAGACTGTTGGTAAACTGTTCGTACTGTCTTTTTCAGACAATAGCTGCTGTAAAGTAGGCAAAAACACTTCTGCGGATAATGGCGCTAAGGGCCTGCCGTAGCTACCAAAGGTACCGCCAGCATAAATCAGTTGAAGAGGATCGGATAGATTTTTGAGCATAACAGAAGATGGCATAGTATCAACACAGTAAACAAGTATGGAAGAAAAGAGGTGCTAAAGAATTGAGCAACGATAGCTAAAGGGTTTAATAATAGATAGTATTAGAGTTAAATGCAAAAAAAACAGCAAGCATCCTGTGATTAGGAAGTACTTGCTGATGAGAGACTAGGCTATTAACTACGCAGTACGTTCAAGTAGTAGTTTTGCTTGCTGTTTCTGCTCACTATTACCTTGAGCTATCACCTCATTGAGTAAACGTTTTGCACTGTCGTATTCACCCAGTTGTAGATATTGCCCTGCCAAATCTAACGTGACTTGATTACTATCTAATGACTTTACAAAATCAAAATCTGCTGCGAAACGTGATGAGAATTCTTCGGCTGACTCAGTATCTTGAGGTAGGACAGGGGTTTCGGCCTCAACTGGTGCGGCAGTAGACACTGGCTCAGTGTCCGATGGAGAGTCAAATAGAGAGCGGGTATCATCAATATCAAAATTATCGTCTATTAGTTTACTATCGTCGAAGACCAATGGTTCATCAGGTGCGATATTCGATTCTTCGACATCAGTAATCTCTGTCTCATCCTTGAGTAATGGTTCCTCAAGATTAATATCTGCAAAGATATCATCTTTAAGGCTGAGATTCTCGGAGGTATTGTCTGCAAAGTCAATGTCTTCAAAAATGAAATTATCGATATTATCATTGTTTTCAGTAGCAGGTAGTACGTCATTTGAGGTAGTGTTTATATTATCTGATGTATCTAAGCTCTCTAGAGATAAAGCAAAGTCATCTTCGCTGCTTTGGGTAGCATCTATAGAGTATTCTTGTGTATTAGTATCTCCGTCATTAGTTACCACTATATCTTTATCTGCATCGGCTGATAGATCATCGAAGTCTAGGATGAAGTCGTCTTCTAACGCTAACGTTTCGTTAGTACTATCTCGGACATCTGGTACGTCAGATGTTTCAATTGAAGTGGTCTCTGTAGGTGCGTCAAAATCGAACTCAAAATCACTAAGATCATGGTCTTCAATGACATTATCATTTTTAATAGTATCGGCACTGTCACTTGTAGAGGTATGAAGGTTATCATTATCTGTAATGGACAATGGTGTGACATGAGCTTCATTATCAGCATCGGGCTCATTGAAGTCTTCTTCTAATTCACTGAGCGTCAAATCAAAGCTATCTTCTGCATTTTCAGTATTAGGATTAATGTCATCAATCTCGTTTGAAAATACTGGGCTATCGATAGGTTTATCTATTACAGCATCGTGACTATCTTCAACCACAGGATGTTCAGCTATTTCAGCTGCATCATCGACTTGATCAGTAGTAGATAGGTCAAAATCTAAAGCATCAAAACTAGCTTGGTTATCTTCTGTTACTAGCTCTTGTACGGCCGTTGGACTTTGCTCTCCCACGTATAAATCTTTTAATTCATTAGCAAGTGTAAGCGTTTTTGCGCCGTTATGTATTTTAATGGTGTCATAGACATTATTAAAGTTTTCTGGCTGATCTAATGTAGCGTATATACTAAGTAGCTTGATAGATAATTGACTGTCGTTAGGCTTTTCGTTCAGTCCGCGATTGATCGCTTCAATAGCTTTATCATAGCGTTGTTGATCGACAAAACGTTGTGCAATCGTAATATGATCGAACTTGTTGCTATCATTTTGATTGCTTTGGGCAGGAGTGCCATAATCCATTTTTGGTGCTGGAGCAGTGTCATTTCTTACTGAGCTTACAGGCGGTTGCGTACTTTGCTTGTGAGCTTTATTTTTGCGTAATAAAAAACCAGCGATTAACAGGATAAGCACCAATCCGGCGATGATATAAAGCATATTGTCCATAGTTACTCCTATCCTAAGATCACAGCATCTTGCATTGATCAGTTAGGCAATTATTGATTGCGTAGTTTTTTGAGACGAGCTTGTAGCTCAGCCAGTTTTTGATTTTGTAATTGGAGCTTTTTAGTATAGTTTTCCAGCGCACTGCTGGTCTTTGACAAGCGCTGAGCTTGTGAAGCAGCCTCTTGTCTCGATGATTTTAGCGCTGCTAATATGTCGGTGCTCAGACCGTTTCCTTTGTCTCCAGCTGATTTCGCCTGTGTGCCATCTGCATCACCACCACGACTAGGGGCAAGGACAGAAAACTGCGCTTGTGGCAGTTTCTGTGTTCTAGTGGTTGTTGATTTCTTCGACACGTTGGCTGCTTGCGCTATCTCAGACGACTTTTTGGATGATGGTTGTGCTGGTTTTTTTACTACAGGTGTGTTCGCTCTACGACTGTATTGTCTTTGAGCACTAATAGCAGCTTCTAAATTTTTCTGCGATGGTATGACATCGTAGCTAGGTAGACTAAGCTTCGCATCGGCTTTTAATTGATCCGCATCTTTATTGATAAAAGCGTCAGGGTTCTGTGACTGAATCTGTTTCATCACTGCTGGCGTAGCTAGATTGTTCTCGCGCGCGATCTGCTCCGCGATCGCCCATAAGCTATCGTTGCGTTGCACCTGATATTGAGTAATAGTATTACGAGTTACTTTATTGCTAGCTTCCATTGGATTAGCAGCAGTCTTGGATGGTGCAGGTAATACTGTATCAATAGGTGTATTGCTGCCTTGAGCTGTTTCGATAACAGTGCTATCTAAGTCGATCTCACTTTTTGAGTCATCTCTCGCTTTATTGGTTGGTGTTGGTGCAAGAGGGGAGCTAGCCACAAGGTCTGTCTCTGTTTTACTACTTAGCTGTATTTGGCGTGTCACCTTTATGTTCAGGGTATCAAGCTGATTGTTAGTACTTGGCTTATCTACCGTAACTGTATCTATTGCATTTTTATCAGAGCGCACATTGGTATGGTTACCATCAGCTGTCATTGCGCCGCTATTGCTACTCTCTACACTTAGCAAACTGTTATCTAAAGGTCTCACAGAGTGCTGGCTTTCACCAATAACAGTTGAATGACTAGTATTATTGTTAGAACCGCTATTCAAATCCCCATTATTCAAGCGGCTATTTCCATAAGCAAGACTATGGACCCGTGAGGTAGCTGTCACTGTTGGCGTTTGAATATTAGGTGCTGGCAGTTTAGAAGCCAACAATTCAGTCGCTGTTTTATTTGGCTTTGATAACTTAGGTGAGGAGATAGCAGGGGTAGACATCAGTGGCGGCGGCGCGCCTTTTCTGACCGTCAAAGGCATGGCATTACTTGCAGAAACGCTAGGCAAATTTGGCTTCTTGGCACCTGTGGCGATATCTTTGCCAGTATTGATAGGTACACTATCTTTTAATGGCATTAATAATGTTTTTGGCACCATATTACGCTGGCCATCATCATTTATTGCCAATACGATATCAGCAAAAGGCTTAGATACAGGCTGTGAGGTGGTAATAAAAACTTGACCACTAGTCGCTGAGGTAGGCTGAAAGCGTACGGTCATAGAGTCAGTTGGCGTCAAACCCATTTGCTGGTAAATGGTCGAGTTTGCCAAACTGGCGGAAAAATCAGCTGCTCGAATATTACTGACGACGATGCTTGCTACTAAAGGCTCATGCTGGGCTGAAGTGACTACAGTTTTACCAATGGTTGCCGCTTGTACGCTTGGCACTAGTACGGCGTAGCCTACAGAACAAAGTAGTGCCATTGATACCGCGCGATGTACAGTAGTCAAGCGACGAGATAGATGACAAGACATGAGCGGCCCTTTAGGATAAATAAGTTGTCTTTGCTGTTATATCAAAATACCGTTTAGTTTACCAGTTTATTTCACAACTGTTGTGTCCAATGCACAAAATGTCTATGTAGTGTTCAGTCAGCTTTTCTATCTAGCAGCATGGCATCGCCATAACTAAAGAATCGATACTGTTTTTCAATAGCATGTTGATAAGCGTGTTCAATCGATGCTTTGCCAGAAAAAGCTGATACCAACATTAGCAACGTCGATTTGGGTAAATGAAAGTTGGTAAGCAACCGATCAATGACACCGAATTTAAACCCTGGATAAATAAAGATGTCCGTGTCCCCTGACCAGCTAGAGAGTGCTTGCCCATTAATAGTTGTTTTTTGATAAGCCGTTTCAAGGACGCGAGTCACCGTGGTACCAATCGCGATAACCTTATTACCATTTGCATGCGTCTGATTAATCAGCTCAGCAGTTGCTTGTGGCAGATGTGCATATTCACTATGCATAGTATGATTGAGCAGGTTGTCTGTTTTGACAGGAGCAAAAGTACCAGCGCCAACATGTAATGTCACAAAAGCAGTATTAATGCCTTTTTCTGCCAACTTATTAAGCACCAAGTCATCGAAATGCAAACTTGCTGTCGGGGCAGCGACACTTGCAAGCTTAGCGGGATCATGAAATACCGTTTGATAACGGGTATTATCAGTGTCATCAGCATGACGTTCAAAGTAGGGTGGGATAGGTAACTCGCCGTAAAGTTCTAAATCAGGCAAAATTGGCGCATCAAAGGCTAAAATAAACAAGTTGTCCTGACGACCAATCATCGCGCCACTCATATGACCATCAGCAAGTTGAAAACGTTGACTAAGTTTCAGTGCTTTGCTGGCTTTTACATGGCACAGGGCAATATGTTCTTGGTTGACTGATTCATTATTTGAATCTTCTAAATGCAGTGTCGTTATATCTAAGTCTGAGACAGTAACCAATCGCTCAATCAAAACCTCAAGTTTACCGCCAGTATCTTTTTGACCGAATAGGCGTGCCTTCATCACCTTTGTATCATTAAAGACGATCAGGTCTCCAGCGTCTAATAATTCAGGCAACTCAGAAAACAAACAGTCCTTTACAGGCGTAGCATTCGTGTCAGTGTGAGCAGGCAAGTACAAAAGTTTTGAAGCAGAACGCTGTGCCAATGGATATCGCGCAATCAAACAATCTGGTAGGTCATAGTCGTAATCTTCTACGCTTAGATAATCTAAGACGTCATTATTTTTATTGGTATCAATGGGAGCATTGGTATCAGAAGATGCAATGTGAAGTTCAGTCATAATCAGTCTTTGAATTGATAGGGATTTTGGCATAATTGTAGCAGAAATGCTTTTGTGAAAGGATATTTTACTCGATAGTAATCATATATAAGGTATCCTTTAAGCCTATAAATAGCCTAAGTAACAACCAAGCTTACTAACACCGAACATTTTTATCAATCGTTGATTAAATTACTCAAATAGATTTAGTTGGGGTAGTAACTGAGCGGCAGGTGCTAACGAAGAAAAAGTAACGCCAACCAGCCGAATAGAGAGTTGACGTGGAATATCTGAAAACAGCTTGTCTAGCCAGTAATGTGCCGATTCAGCGCTATCAAATGTTGTAGAGAGAGTATGTGAGCGGGTGATTTGAGTAAAGTCTGAATATTTGATTTTAAGGGTGATGGTATGAGCAACTAACTGCTTTTGGTGCATCTGTTTAAAGGCATCGGCGTTTTGCTCATAGATTTGCAGACGCAGTTCGTCATCGTCAGTCAAGTTGTCTCTGAATGTGGTCTCTGAACCAACGGATTTATATGTACGCTCAGATTTAACCGGACGTTCATCGCGACCATGAGCGATATCGTGATAAAACTGACCGCGTTTGCCAAACTCCTGAACTAGCGTGGCAGCTGGTATATGCCGAAGATCTGCGCCATTGTTTACACCCATGCTGTGCAAACGCTTTGCCGTTGCTTTACCTATCCCATGAAATCGTTCAATAGGCAGTGTACTAATAAAAGCATCAGCGTCTTTTGGTGTGATAATAGCAGTGCCGTTAGGCTTATTGATATCAGAGGCAATCTTGGCCAACATCTTGTTAAAGGATACACCAGCAGAAGCAGTCAATCCTGTATGTTGCAATATTTCTGCTCTTAACCAATTGGCCATTAATGTCGCTGAGCCTTTATGTATGGTGAGTCCAGTAACATCAAGATATGCCTCATCTAACGATAACGGCTCCACATGGGGCGTTAACCCATGCATGATGCGGCGGATATCATTACTGACAGCTCGATAAACCTCAAAACGTGGTCTTACAAATACTACCTCTGGACAACGTTTGCGCGCCTCATAGCAAGACATGGCTGAGCGCACTCCAAACTTACGTACTTCATAGCTAGCCGCTGCTACAACGCCGCGACCATTTGGATCACCACCAACCACTAGTGGCTTACCGCGTAGTTCAGGAAAGTCACGTTGTTCTACACTGGCGTAAAACGCATCCATATCTACATGAATAATCTTACGAAAATTGACACTTTTATTAGTCATCATAATTGATATTTTACAGGAATCAGCACTTTTATTTTAGTAGAAATTTTTAAATGTTAAAAAAGATGTTCTTATATAAACAACCTTTATATAGCAATATGTAAATAAAATATATATCAATAATTAAATATAGTGTAAGGTTAATAGTCAGGAAGATAGCAGCATATAACTTGAATAAATTAATTTTAGTTAACATATATTCACTAATTTATATGTATTTTTGCGCATATACTAGCCGTCTTATATTTTCTATACCGTCTGTCTTGATGGTTTGTCGTTCTGTCATAAATTTTAAAGCTATATGTTACAGTTCTGATGCTATCGTTTTACAATATATTAACCACGATAATAAATAGTTATGAAAGTAATAAATGATCTTTTATAGGCGTTTTATTTCCTAATAAAACATTGTTTATAGCTCATACCAAACTTGTGAATTGAGTACTGGTAAATTAACTTTCTAAAAACGTATTGACTAGAAAGTTCAAGGTAATTAAGGAGCTGATAATGAGTAATGAGTTAAAAGGGAGTGATTTGACACGAGCAATGCTAGCGCGCGGTGATAAAAAAATATGGTGTGCGGTTTGTGATGAAAGCGATGAACAAGCGATGATGGATCAGTGTGGTAATGATTTTACCGCTTATATTGTGTCATTTAATGAAGGATATTTTTATTGTAGTGCTGGTATGCCATGGAGTTATGCGGTACCAATCAAGATAAGTGCCATTATGTCATTTGAAGTATCGATATAAACGAGTTAGTAGTTTATTAAAGCAAATATAATAAGCACAAAAAAACCTCCGATAAAGGAGGCTAATTTGTATTAAGTATTGGTACCAGTGGTCGGACTCGAACCGACACGCTTTTAAAGGCAACGGATTTTGAATCCGTCATGTCTACCAATTCCATCACACTGGCATGTTAGGTGATAATAATTATTGACTAAATATTATCTAATTGGGCTACAGTGTTGACTGTATAGGCTGCGTATTATAGCAGCCTATTTAATTGCGTCAAGTATTATTTTATACAATTTTTTATTTATTCTAATGATGCTATTTAGCATCATTCTAGCCGACAAAGGCACGCTCAACTGCGTAATCTGCTTGCACGCCCATACGTGGTGAAACAGTCAGGCCGAAGTCATCTAAAATAGCAGAAACCTCAGCATTAAACGGCATGCTGCCACAAAGCATGACACGGTCGTCGTCTTTATTCATTGGCGGTAAACCAATATCTTCGAACAATTTACCTGATTTCATCAAATCAGTGACACGTCCTTGGTTTCTAAACTCTTCACGCGTAACAGTTGGATAATAGATGAATTTTTCGCGATACCATTCACCAAAGATTTCATCATTAGGCAGCTCATTTTCAAACATTTCACGATAAGCCAAATCATGAACATGACGTACGCCATGTACTAAGATGATTTTGTCAAAACGCTCATACACTTCAGGATCACGTGCTAGTGACAAGAAGGGAGCAAGGCCAGTACCTGTAGAGAGCATGTAAAGATTCTTACCTGGTAGCAGATCGTCCAATACTAATGTGCCCGTTGGTTTTTTACTGACTAACAGCTCGTCGCCTACTTTAATGTGTTGCAAGCGCGAGGTTAATGGACCATCTTGAACTTTGATAGAGAAGAATTCTAAATGATCTTCATAGTTAGGGCTGGCAATTGAATAAGCGCGTAGTAGTGGCTTGCCATCAACAACAAGTCCAATCATCGCAAATTCGCCATTACGAAAGCGTAAGCCATCGTCACGAGTGGTTTTGATACTAAATAGAGAGTCATTCCAGTGATGAACCTCTGTGACCGTTTCGGTGCGAAGTTTTGACATAAAGTCCTCGTTAATAAGTTGTTATTTGTGTGTTAAGTTTGAATAAGTATTAAATCAGAATTTTCAATGTTAAATTGAACATTATAAAAACGTATCAGTTTTTTAATCGTTGTCGAAACTGCTATTTTTATGAACGAGTAAATGATGAGTAAGCGTAATACAGCTGGTTTATCAGCTTATATATAGCCAGCTATTACGTCATTAGACATAGTAAATTTGCGTCAACGATGACAGCATTACCGGTCATATCGCCCAAATGTAAATGACTCTCATCAAATTTCTTGCTCATAATACCAAACTTTAAAATAAAAATCCGTCTAGTAGTGATTGTCTAGCATGATAAAATGGAATATCGTTAGTGAGTAATTTTGTATCATTTGGCAAAACTGCCTTATCAGGGCAGTTTTGTATTACTGGAGTTGGTCTATGCTTGATGAGAATTCCCTGTTAGATAACTACCATCAAGCTCCTGTTATTGGCTATCACCGTGCGCCGCTTTCACAAAAATTCGGTGCGCCGCGCCAGCCAAACCTGGTTGCCCTGACTAGTGTCATTGAGATGTTAGCGCCATATGATACGCCAGCTGCATTTGATGGTTTGGATAAGTTTAGTCATATATGGGTGAGTTGGCAGTTTCATCATAATTATCGATATAAAAATAACAATGAAACCAGTACTAGTTTTCGCGCTCAAGTACGTCCACCAAGATTGGGTGGTAATCAAAAAATAGGGGTGTTTGCCAGTCGCAGTATGTATCGTCCTTCAGGACTAGGTTTGTCTGTCGTCAAGCTCGAACAGGTCAAAATAATACAAGGCCGTGTATTATTGATTATCAAAGGTGCTGATATGATAGATAGCACGCCAATCATCGATATAAAGCCATATGTAGCCTATAGTGATGCGCTGACACAGACGGAAAATGGTTTTGCACCAACTGCTCCAGAGTCATTAACTGTGACCGTGACCGATGCTGCTAACGAACAGTTTATGATGCTAGTAAGCGCAGGCAAGCCTAGTAATGCTAATAATGATACAAGCAACAATGATACAAGTATCAAAGACGCAAACACTGGATTGAATAGTGCGACAGTTGCGTCTACGATTCATCGTATACAAAATCAATTGATAGCCTCAGATATGAGCATTATTAAAGAGCTAATTGCCCAAGACCCTCGTCCAGCTTATCGACGGACAGAGATAGCCACGCCATTTGTTATGCGTTATAAATCCATTGATGTGAGTTTTCAGTTGATAGAATCAGGACAGCTACAGATAATCGCTGTGGTTACGGTGTAGCTGGCTTGCATTGGTATCGTTTTTGACAACACATTTTAAAATAATAGAAGAAGAGAGATATGTCTGCTCAACAGTACTCGATAGTGATTGATTTGCGTTGGTGTCTAGATGAGCTATTGGCAGATAAAGTGATTGACCAACGCGGCTATAACCTAGTCATTACTAGCCGTCGTGACAAAGCGCAGCACCCTCTACTAACGATTAGTGAATTCGGCTTGCCTAATGGCCATGCGACGGACAATAGCACTGAAAACAAGTTAACATTGGCTTGGCTCAACCAGTGGTTGGCGGCTAAAGCAGATATGACTCTCGTTCGTATTGACCCTCTAAAAGTCGATGTCCCTGCAGTGACGCAATTGATGTCATTTGAATATGCACGTTCACAGCATATTTTACCGATTGAGGTCGCTGTAGACGAAGTGGTTATCGGAACAGATCAACCTTTTTATACTGATTGGCATTCAAGTATTGAAAAATTGATCAAGTCAAAAAGCTATCGCACAGTCTATATCAATCCTGAGCAGATCAAACGCTTCCGGCAAGAGTTCTATCAAGTTACCCAAGCGATTGCAGGCGCAAATAGTGTCCATAAGCGTGCAGCTGCCGACGTGACCAATGTCGAAGCATTATTGCAGTTGGGCGACAATACTAATCCCGATGCCAATGACCAACATATTGTTAGAGTCGTTGATTGGCTGTTGCAATATGCCTTTGAGCAACGAGCTAGTGATATCCATTTAGAGCCACGCCGTGAAACAGGTAAGGTGCGCTTCCGTATCGATGGTGTGCTCCATACGGTGTATGAGATGCCATTGGCAATCATCGTCGCGGTAACCGCACGTATCAAAATTCTAGGACGGCTAAATGTTGCAGAAAAGCGTAAACCGCAAGATGGTCGTTTAAAGACGCGAACGCCGAAGGGACTAGAGACAGAGCTTCGTTTATCGACGATGCCAACCGCTTTTGGTGAAAAGTTGGTCATGCGGGTATTCGATCCTGAAGTACTGGTGCGTTCCTTCGCTCAGCTTGGTCTATCCGGCAAGCAGCTTGAAACATGGCATGAATTGACTGCTCATCCAAACGGCATTATTTTGGTCACTGGGCCTACAGGTTCGGGTAAGACCACGACCTTATATAGTACCCTCAAGCAGTTAGCAACTGAACAAGTCAATGTCTGTACCATTGAAGATCCTATTGAAATGATTGAACCTGCATTTAACCAAATGCAAGTGAATCCAGGTGTCGATTTAAACTTTGCTGACGGTATTCGCTCATTGATGCGTCAAGATCCTGACATCATTATGGTGGGGGAGATTCGTGATGCTGAAACAGCCAATATGGCAGTACAAGCCTCATTGACAGGGCATTTGGTGCTCTCGACACTACATACTAACGATGCGCCAAGTTCAATCACTCGCTTGCATGATTTGGGGATTCAGCCATTTTTAACATCAGCGACTATCTTAGGCGTAATGGCACAGCGCTTGTTACGTACGCTATGCCCGCATTGCAAAAAAGCGGTAGACGTTGTGCCAGACAGTGAGATTTCCATTCAATGGCAGGAGTTGGTACAACCTTGGCGTGCGCCTGCCCCAGCACAAATTTATATGGCTCAAGGCTGCGAGCATTGTCGACACACTGGTTATCAGGGACGAGTCGGCTTATATGAGATCATGCCGTTGTCTAACGAATTAAAAAAACTGGTCGCAGCCGATACAAACTTAGATGTGCTCAAACAACAAGCCTATCGTGAAGGTCTACAGCCGTTACGTTTATCAGGGGCAAAACGTATTAGTGAAGGTGTGACAACCATAGAAGAGGTAATGCGAGTCGTGCCTCTTAATTAGTCTCATATATTAGGACATGGATTGGTGAATAGTATTTTAAGAGTAGGAAATACGATGCTACTTGAAAACAGCTTCCTTCACAGCAATCAATGCAAACAAGATTCAAATTTTTAATTCCCAGACTTTTAATTGAGAAAGTTTCAACAACGAGATTATTTATGTTTACAGATACTCATTGTCACCTCAACCGTTTAGATTTGACGAAATACGATGGTAAATTATCTGGTGCGATTGACGCCATGAAAACTGCTAATGTTACCCGTGCAATGGCAATCATGTGTGATTTTGCGGAGTATGACGAGATTGCCAATATTGTGAGCACCTACGGCGACGAGACACTAAATCTAGGGATGAGTGTAGGGATTCATCCCTGTGAAGATATCGAGGTACTGAAATCAGCGACGGTTGAGCGTCTAATAGAGACTGCTGATAAAGACAATGTATGGGCAATAGGCGAGACAGGGCTAGATTACTACTGGTCTACAGAAAATAAAAAAGAGCAACAAGCCAGTCTTGCACGTCATATCCATGCCAGTCAGCAACTAAAAAAACCGCTTGTCATACATATGCGTGATGCAAAAGAAGATACGATCGATATCCTAAAGAGCGAAGGTGCTGAGCATGGTATTATTCATTGCTTCACTGAAGATTGGGAGACTGCGAAACGTGCTTTAGATTTAGGATTTTATATCTCTTTCTCAGGTATTGTTAGCTTTAAAAGTGCCCAAAATATCCAAGACGCTGCAAGGCACATGCCTAGAGACAGAATCTTGATTGAGACCGACAGTCCATATTTGGCGCCTGTGCCTAAGCGTGGTCGTCCCAATGAGCCTGCCTACGTACCCTACGTCGCAAGCTTTATCGCAGATATGTACGGGTGTGATAGTAACGAGATTGGAGCATTAACCGCAAAAAACTTTGAAAATTTACTGGCACAGTATCGCTAAAATGGTTATGCTATGACCAGTCAGTCATTTATGTGATGGTCTCATAGTTTAATCCCCTTTAGTATTTGATTTACTAAATGTAACTATATGATTATCAATGAATATTTGTAAATATAAGCATATCCCTTTTATGGTATTTCAGCAGTTCTTGTATAGTTTTATACGCTCATTGCCAAATGTACGCACATAATTGATGGTCATATGCTTAATCTTGTCATGTTTTAGGAGAGATTATGAGTCGTCAGCACCAGTTCAAGGCACGAGAAGAGAACATCTTAGCGATGGCAGAACAATTGCTACTTGAGTCAGGCGATGGTGATATCACTTTAGACAGTTTGGCAGATCAGCTCGATTTGGCTAAAGGCACCCTGTACAAGCATTTCTCCAGTAAAGATGAGCTTTATCTGCGTATTATTATTCGTTACGAAGAGCAATTGTTTGAGATTAACCGTATTGATGACTGCCCCTCAGCAGGCGTTGCCCGTATGATTTTTCAGCAGTTATTCAACCCGCAAAAAGCCATGCTATTGAACCAAATTGAAGAGCGTCTGGCAGCATCAGTGACTGGGCTCAATCGTTTGTTTGGTGAGTTATATGATATCCGTCGCCAGCGCATGAAGCGTTTGATTGATATTATTAGCGCATACCTAAAAGATGAGCATAGTAATTTAAGTACTCGTGATTATCTATCGTCTATTTGGGCGATTGGTCAGGGCGGTGCAGGACTACTAAACTCAAGCTTTTACCAACGCTATTTAGGTCGCCGTGATACGCTACGTTATGCTTTTGTTCAGCAAGTGCTAGAGTTGCCAAGCCATTATCCTGCTGATGATGAAGAGGTCATGGATGAGGATATGCAAGAACTGGTAGAGCAAATCGATACTGAATCAGAAGAGCACCGTAATACCAATTACTAAAGTAGCAAGTAATAAAGTAGCAAGTAATTTTTGGGTTGTGAACCGTTCCTGGCTTTAATAAATCGTGTTGCAATGCTTACTATTGCAGCACGAATTCATATATCTTCTAATATTCTTCAAAAACCCTTTCTCATTCTGCGATAATTAAAATTGGGCTTATAGGTGCAATATGCCGGTCACTGTCAAGACTCAGTCCAGTTCAGCGGCTACTTGCTCTTTTACTCTAATTAATCAAACGTCTCAGTCAAGCTGCTTAGATACAAGACCTACAGACTATTGTCGAAGCTGCGTCTCCATATCAAGAAATGCTTATCACTTATCATCATTCTCATCAATAAACAGTCGGACACAGGCTGGTTTTACATTGGTGGAAATCGTGGTGGTAGTGGTTATCTTGTCTATATTTGCTGGCATAATGAGTTTGTCTGTCGGTAGCAGTGAATCCCGCAAAAACCGCGCTTTTTATGAGCATCTTACCGATTCGTTGAGCTACGTTCGCCTATTGTCGGCTGAACGTATGCAGCCGATGGGTTTGCGTATGCAGGCAGATAAGCAAGGTCAAGAAGAGCCAGTCATTGTTACCCTATCAAATCCATATGTCGCATACCAGACAACGGAGATGATGTCAGATAGCACCGACAGTCAGCCTAAAAATGCTATGGAGCTGTCGGCAGAGGTGGCTGGTCTATCAGGCTCTACTAATGAGAAAAAACCAACGCCAAGTTGGGAGGTTGAGTCGGGCATCAATTTGCCTGAACCGCCTACTGGCGTAAGTATTAGAGTTCAAAGTTTAGATTCTAGTAGTTTACAAAATATGGGACGAACCCAAACGTTACAGCCTTGGTTTAGCGACCAAAACGTACCACAAGTCTTGTGGTTTGGTACGGGACAAGCAACGCCTGTCACCATTGAAGTGCTTCATGATTCGCGTTTAGTGGGCGAGGTGATTACTATAATGCCAGATGGCAGTATGCGAATCGGACAGGGGGTATAGTGACTAAATTATATAAACCTCCTATGACAAGCCAGCCTATGTCATCAAAATCCATATCACTCAAGTGTGGGCGCGAGAGCGGCTTTACCCTTATCGAAGTGATGGTTGCTCTGGCTATTTTGGCAGTGGTAGCAGTCGCGGCGAGCCGTGCCAGTAGTGCGTATCTGAGTTCGGTTGATATATTGCGTACTCGTACGCTTGCTCACTTCGTTGCCCAAAATGCCGCCGCTGATTTACGTATTAAAGAGACGTGGCTGACAGCCAACCGCACCCAAACCGTTAATGCACAAGGGCGCAATTGGCAAATAGAAATGACAGTCGGTGACGCCATCACACCTGCCTTAAAAGAAGTAAATATCGCAGTTTCGCCTATTATAGATGGACAGACACGCACATCGGTCACTGATATCACTGTGATGCTAAGTAATGCTGAGCAAGATACGAACAGTTTGGATTTAAGTGGTCTAAGCATAGCAGGTAATAGCGAGCAGGCCGGGGGCGGTCTATGAAGCATCAGCGTGGTTTTACACTGCTTGAGCTAATGGTTGCGATGGCAATATTTGCGATGCTAGCCGTTGCAGGCTGGCAAGTGTTTGATGGGGTCAACCGTGCTCGTGAGCGCGCACAATTCCATGCTGACAATCTGGCTGTCCTGCAGTACGCTTATTTACAGTTACAGCAAGACATGGGTCAAATTATCCCTTATCAAGCATCGACTACTCAAAGTGTCAGTGCGGTGAATAACAGTCCAAGCGATAGTACTAACGCGGACACTAGCTCCCAATCAAGCGAGCAAATAAACGAGATAGCGCCTGAGCCCTTTATGAGCTTAGATGGCGAGCATATCAGCTTTGTACGCTTTGCCGATCCTGATCCACGATATCAGAATAGTAATAGTATCCAACGTATCGAATATATTTTTGCAGATGAGCGTTTGATACGTCGTCAGTATACTAGTATGGAAGGCGGGCGTGACAGCGTCAGCCTAGACAGCGTATTGCTCGAAGGTGTCACAGCAGGACGCTGGCAAGCTTATCTACCAGAGCTAAGTACCAAGTTTCCGAGCGATGACGCTAACAGTGGCAGTAGTACAAATACAGCGGTGAGACAATCAGCGAATACAGCGAGTCCTAAGCCAACAGCTGTTTTATTACCGAAAGGAATCGCGGTCAGCTTTACATACCAAGATATGCCAATCACTTGGCAATGGGCACTCGCCCCGCAACCGATATCGCATAGCAATAGTCAAAGTACAGTCAATAACACAGATAGTAGCAGCAATGATAATGCTAATAATGACAACAGCGGTAGTAATGGTAGTGACAATAATAGTAGTGCGGATAATAGCAATTTAGGAACGAATAATTGAGAAGGTAGTAGTTAAAATGCATCAATTGCTCAATAACAAAGGCTATGTATGTCGATGACTGCGAACTCTCAACGCGGTGTTGCACTGCTGACTATCTTATTATTAGTAGTAAGTATTACTGTGGTTGCAGGGTCGATGCTTGCTAGCCAAAAAATTGCAATTAGGCGTAGTGGTCTGTTATTCGATCAAAATCAGTTGCTGCAAGACATCGATGCAGGTCAACAGTTGGCAGTGACGATGATTCTTGCTGATAGCAACCTCAATGATACGGATAGTGCGCAAGATATCTGGGCGCAGCCAATACCACCTTATACATTGGCTAGTCACAGTGTCAGCATTGAGCTACGCGATGAGTCTGGTCGTTTTAACATTAATAACTTGTATCAAGATGGGACGGCCAACACCACTGCTTTAGCAGTATTCCAACGACTACTCACGCAACTAAATCTAGAGCCTGATATCGCTATTGCTATACTTGATTGGCAAGATGCAGACGGCGAGGTATATCAAGATGGCGGAGATGAAAGCACGGTATATGCGCAGCAGTCAAACGCTGTAGCAACAGATGCTTTGCCAAATCAGCCTTTTGTCAGTATCGATCAGCTACTAGAAGTGAAAGGGGTAAGCGCTGAGACATTAGCAGTATTACGGCCTTATCTTACCGCAGTGCCTTATTATGTGCCTATTAATATCAATACTGCCAGTCCTGTATTGTTAGCCGCACTAATTGATGGTGCTAACAGCCAACAGATGCAATCACTGGTAGATATGCGCGCACAGCAGGCGCTGACGTCTATTGATACAGTATGGCAATTACCGATATTTGGCAGTGTAAATGATAAGCAACGAAAAGCATTAACGCCAATGCTCGCCGTTGATAGCCAAGCATTTATGGCGCTTATCACAGCGACTGATAATGCAACTGTTGGTCAGGCAAGAGAGCGTTTTGCCACAGTCTTGATTATTAAAACTGTCGTTGATAATAATCAGGCGAGTAATAGTAGTGAGGTAGACAGTAAAATGCCCAAGGAAGTCAAAGTAGTGACACAGCGACTATGGGCATTTCGTCCGAGCTTTTAGCAGATGGTATTGGGATCGACGTTTAGTCTTTTAGGCGTGTTTCTTCGCTAGACTTCCAGTTATAAGCCCCGTAAAAAAGCATCTGTGCTTGACGAGTACAGTTATGCAGCATCAGCTGCTTGTTTTCTTCGATTTCGTTTAGATCAATTTCATCATCATGATCTTCCGTATAGGTCAGCTCTAGCCAATCAATAATCCAAGAGAAAAACATATTCACACCAGCTTCAGCCAATAGACGACGGTCATAAGCATTGATATGGGTAAACGCTGGCTGCAACGCTAAGTCGTCTGCCAAACCTTGAGCGTGTATCTTAATCAACTCATTAATTGCTTTGCGTACTGCTTCTGACCCACCATAACGCTCACTGACCAAGAACTGCCAGTAATAAGGCTGATCGCTGACCATGTACAAGAATAGCTGAATGCTTTTTGCGATTTGACGATCAAAGCTACGTTTACGGCCAATCTGCAGGCTATCACTTAACGTGGCTAACGTACCGCCCAATTCCTCAATGACCAAAGCGCGCCCGAGTGACTCCATATCATCAAAATGGCGATAAAACGCAGTCGGCACAACGCCAACCTCACGTGTTACTTGTCTGAGACTGATAGAGCTAAAAGATTGCCCTGTCATACATAAATCGAGCACAGCATTAAAAAAGGCGTGCCGAGTTTGAAGTTTCTTTTGTTCGCGACTGCTCATAATATTTCAAAATTGTCCGGTAGGTGTTTATCATACTCATTTCAACGCATAAATACGACTGAAATACGCCATTCGTGTTAATTTACTAAACCTGCACTGGTCTTTTAAACCACTGTGCCCCAATGACCCTGCAGTTCTTGCGCCAGTCGATAAGCTTCATGGTCATTCATACCTGTAATAAAATCCAAAATATTTAGGACATTATGGTAGATATCGTCAGACAATATGCGGCGATGTTCGTCAAGATGAGGCTGTAGCAATCTTAACAGACGTTGCTGCTCAAAAGACATCGGCGGTTGCGTAGTAGCAGATTCAGAGCCAGTCCAAGCGAGCGGCATAACGGCATTCAATAGGCTATGCAAGCATTGATTGGCCATCAGCTCCATTCTTACTTTGCTCGGATGATTGAATATTTTTTCGCGTGCCAGTTGCTTAGCTTGATTGATACCATTTTGTACGCTGGTATCGCAATGGGCAAATAGGCTGCCTTGCAGTGTGCCAGCTAGTAATGCATCACTGTTGGCTACAAAAGCATCGGTGACGGTATTGACCAACCGCATCATGGCTCGTGCCCGCAGAGAAGCGAGGCTTTGTCTGACAGACATATGCGCTGGCAAGTTTACGCTACTTGGACGTTCACCAATCAGCTCATAAAATATCGTGGCAACTTCGCTATAGGTTAGCATATTCAGATTGATGCCATCTTCTAAATCGATTAGCGCATAACAGATGTCATCTGCTGCTTCTAGCAGGTAAGCCAATGGATGGCGCACAAAGCCATCGTGTTGCTCTGAGCGCGGTAAGTGCAAACACGCAGCTAACTCTTCTAGTTGAGACGCTTCGCTATAAAAGCAGCCAAATTTTTGCACATTATAATGGTTGTCATTGACATCGTTGCTGTGAGTTGCCAACCATGGATACTTCATAAAGGCGCCTAGCGTGGCACAGGTAAGCCGCATGCCACCCTTGTCAGGATGATGCTCATTACGTGCTAATAGGCGAAATCCTTGAGCATTACCCTCGTATGCCAGTAAGTCTAATCGCTCATTGCTGCTTAAATTTTGCAAAATCGCTTGCGGTTCAGGCTGTCTAAACCAATCACGAATCGCATACTCTCCAGCGTGGCCAAAAGGTGGATTACCAATGTCATGAGCGAGACAAGCTGCTTGTACGATCACACCGACGTCTGCTGGTGAAACTCCTGCTGGTAGGCCGCTACTTAGTGCATCATGAATTTTTTCGGCGGCCATCATTCCCAAAGAGCGACCAATAGAAGAAACTTCTAGCGAGTGAGTCAGGCGCGTATGAATACCGAGCTGATTGGTCAGTGGATGGACTTGGGTTTTCTGATTTAACTGGCGAAAAGAGTGAGAAAATACCAGTCTGTCATAGTCTTTATGAAACTGAGAGCGAGTACTGGTATTGGCGTTAAATTTTTTGGAAGCACCAAGACGCTGTGAATTAAGAAGATGTGACCATTGTGTGGTAGGGGACGGCAAAGAGGTTGGTGTACTTAGCATATTAAACATCCGGAACCAAGGGAGCCTCTAGCATAGCAAAATAGCGCCCTTGGTACAGCTATATAGTCAGAGAACTACTAAGTGGCTACGGTGTTACCTCTTTAGAGGTGCTATTTGTACAATCTGTAGTCGGCTGCCTTGTACCCATTTTAGACTTCTTTGACTAGAGTTAATGCCCTATAAATTGGATACGGTGCCAATTTTGCTTAGCCTACTACTGGTAGTAATTTCACTCGCCTTGCTTGTATCCAAATTATATTGAATCAACTATATTAAGACTTTTGACAGTTAAAAAGTACGTCTTCCTCGTTGATAGCTACATCGCTGTCCAGTGTCTTATTAAGCAATGTCGCTTTGTCTCCATTTACTTGCCATATGATGCCGTGGGTATCGTCTAATCCAATATCGCTAGTATAGATGCCCTTATCAGCATCAGTTTCACTATTAGCAGTAGCTGTTAAATCGTACTCAATACCATCGATGAGCAAATGCGCTGTCTGTGGTGTACTGTCGCTATGATAAGAAACGCCGATAGTAGCAGTAGGCTCACAAGAGAAAGGAGTGCTGTTGCTGGCGTGTACTGCATGATCGTGACCTGCATGCGTATGCTCTTCGTGGCTATGACTTTCATGACTGTGATCTTCATGATTAGGCCCTTCATGATCGTGTTCTATATCACTATGTTCTTCGTGGCCGTGATCTTCATGCTCTTTATTGTCATGCATTTCATGACCTTGTTCATGCTCGGCGTGATTATCTACTGGCGCTTCTTCAGATACCGCTGCATCGGAATCGTTTTTCGGCTGACAGCCCAGTAAAGAGCCTGCCATCACACTACCTAGTATAGTAATACCTGCAAGTTTAGAAAGATAAGCCGCCATAATATAAGTCCTTAAATAAGCAAAATAAAGATATGTTATAATATAACATCTAATATATAAAATAAAGCCGATGATGGAGAATATCCAACATCGGCTAATTAACTTTAAACAAGCTATACTATTTAAAGTTATACGTTAAATCTAAAGTGCATCACGTCGCCATCTTGCACAATGTAAGTCTTACCTTCTAAACGCGATTTACCAGCAGCAGCAGCGCCTTTTTCACCGTTATATTCGATAAAGTCGTCATACGCAATGACCTCAGCACGAATAAAACCACGCTCAAAATCAGTATGAATCACGCCAGCTGCTTGCGGCGCTGTCGCACCAATAGCGACAGTCCAAGCACGTACTTCTTTTACGCCAGCGGTAAAGTAAGTCTGCATATCAAGTAAGTCATAGCCACCGCGAATGACTTGATCAAGACCAGCTTCTTCCATATCCATTTCAGCTAGGAAGTCTTTTTTATCGTCTTCATCAAGCTGGGCAATTTCAGATTCGATCTGGTTGCATAGTGCGATAACGATAGAGTCTTCACCAGTGGCATAGTCACGAACAGCGTCAAGATATGGGTTATTTTCAAAACCATCTTCAGAAACGTTAGCGATATACATGGTTGGCTTTAGCGTGATTAGACCATAGCTTCTGATCAGTTTTTTCTCATCAGCATCTAGGTTAGCAGCACGAGCCGCTTTGCCTTCTGCTAGTAATGGCTCAATCTTTTTGAACACATCAAGCATGGCGCCAGCATCTTTATCGCCGCCTTTTGCTTTTTTGGTCAAGTTAAATACCGCGCGTTCAACAGCTTCTAAATCTGCCAATGCGAGCTCAGTGTTGATGGTTTCGATATCATCAATCGGGCTAACGCGGCCATCAACGTGTACGACATTGTCGTCATCAAAACAGCGTACAACGTGAGCAATCGCATCAGTCTCACGGATGTTGGCTAGGAACTGGTTACCCATGCCTTCGCCTTTTGACGCGCCTGCGACCAAACCTGCGATATCGACAAACTCCATCGTCGTTGGTAATACGCGCTCAGGATTGACGATGTCAGCCAGTTGTTTTAGGCGTGGGTCTGGTACTGGTACGATACCCGTGTTGGGATCTTTGGTACAAAATGGAAAGTTTTCAGCGGCGATACCCGCTTTGGTCAATGCATTAAACAAGGTGGATTTACCCACGTTTGGTAGGCCGACGATGCCGCAATTAAAACCCATAACATTCTCTCAATGTATTAATAAAATCAGTTGGTATAAAGTTTGGTTAAATGATAAATCAAAATTGGGCACATTGTAGCAAATTTACCTGAATAGGGGTGAGGTTGTTACGGTATATGCCCAGGTTTTTACCTGATGATAATACACGGCTTTATGATAAAAGCAGGTCATATTTGGAGCTTGAAAATGAACAAGGCTAACTAGTATGAGTGACACATAGCTTATGTGGGCTAATAAACCCTATTTTTTAATATGCTAAACTATCACACATCGATAAGGGCCTAAATTTCACAAAAATTCAGCACATATATTCTGCCAATTTTAGCAAATCATACTTATTCTAAAGCTATAGATAGTCAGATATAAGCTGATAATATCGCCAAAATAAAATGTAAGGCAATTTTAGACAATGACAACTTCGATTTTTGACACACGCCACTATAAATACCCGCAAAACTTCCTTGAGATGAAGCCTAAACTGACTCGACTTGAGCAGGCTATTAAAAAACTAGAGGCAAATTTAATTGATACGGCTGAGCCGACAAACCTTAAGTTGTTAAAGCAGAGGCTAGATAGTGGATTGGGGTTAAAGGTCGATTATGCCAGTGAGTTAAATCCCGATCAGCTAATGGCCGCGACTACGATCGACGGCAAAGTATTGGTCATTGCTGGAGCTGGCTCAGGTAAGACCAAAACCTTGACCTATCGGACCAGTTATCTATTGGAAAATGGGGTGTCGCCTAAAGAGATTTTGCTCCTGACTTTTACGCGTAAAGCCGCGAATGAAATAAAAGATCGAGCTAAGTCCTTGCTAGCAAGCAGTCTTTCAAATCAAGAGCTATCAGATGAGCTGGCTGAGGATAAGCTGCCAACTGATAAAGCATTAAATAGCATCACTAGTGGTACTTTTCACTCGTTTTGCAATATGTTACTGCGTCAGTATTCAGGACTACTCGGTATCAATCCAAGGTTTACGATTTTGGATACGGGTGATAGTGAGGATGCTATCGACTTGGTGCATAAAGAAAAAAACTATCCTAATCAGACCAAGTCACAAGCCTTTCCACGCAAAAAAACGCTGCAAAATATCATATCGACGTCTAGAAATAGACGTATACAAATTCGCGACCTAATCGAAAGTAACTACCCAGATATTGTCGTGCATATTCCTATCATCGAGCAGCTGGCAGTTGATTTCCATGAGTACAAGCGCACCAATCACTTATATGATTTTGATGACATCATCAGCCAAGTCGTACGTCATTTAAAAACCAATGATACCTTTCGACAGCTGCTGCAAAGCCAATATCGTTATATTATGGTTGATGAGTATCAAGATACCAACATTCCTCAAAAGCAGCTAATCGACTTAATATGTGAGCCTGAGTCGGTATCACTGATGGTAGTCGGTGACGACAATCAAAGCATCTATGCCTTTCGCGGTGCCAATTATGAAAACATTCTGCTATTTGGTGAGACCTATCCTCATGCCAAACTTATTAAACTTGAGCAAAATTATCGCAGCTCGCCGTCCGTTTTAAATTATATCAATGCTTTGTCAGAGCAAATTACCTTGGGCTATCAAAAGCAGCTGTATTCTGATGCGCCGATAGAAGGACACAAACCAGTATTTCGACGACTCAGTGATGAGCCAAAAGAAGCGGGCTATATCACTGATAAGATCGTCGCGCTAAAGCCAGAGTATGACTACAACGACTTTGCGGTATTATGCCGTACGTCTTTTCAGTCCAATTACGTACAGCTAGAGTTTATGGCGCGCAATATTCCTTTTATCGTCGTGGGCGGTATCAAATTCATTGAAAGACGTCATATCAAAGATGTGTTGGCCTTTGTTAAAATACTCTATAACCCAAATGATACGATTGCTTGGCATCGTATTTTAACTTTGTTTAAAGGGGTGGGTGCAGTAACGGCGACGCGCTTAACCCAAGCCATTACTGCTGACAATAATGCATTTGAATCCTTACTGGCCGCGCCCTTTGCGAAAAAAAGTGATCAGCTAGAACCTCTATATCATGCGCTTACCAAGGCACAGCAAGCTGAGTCGGTCGAGACAGCTATTGAACATATTCTTGAGTTTTATATTCCAGTGTTAAAGCTGATTGAAGAAAATTGGCGTGAGCGTACCGAAGATTTTCGGGTATTAAAGAATTTAGCGACAGAGCACACAAGCCTTGATAGCTTTTTAGAAAATCTCGCTTTGGACCCACCTAATGATTCGGTTGCTGTCATGGGTAATCTGGATAATGGACAAGACAGTAGCAATGACAAAGTCACTATCTCGACCATTCATAGTGCTAAGGGGCTTGAGTGGCCAGTAGTGTTTGTTAACTCATTAGTAGATGGAATCACGCCGCATCATCGTTCTTTAGATGACTTTGAAGCATTAGAAGAAGAGCGTAAGCTGTTTTATGTTGCCTGTAGTCGTGCCAAAACGCAGTTATATCTGACAGCACCAAACTACTTTTCTAGTTATTCTGGATATTTTGATAAGCCGTCACGGTTTATCGCTGAACTATCTGCGAACGAGGTATCGGTTGAGACGACAAGGCGAACCATGATAGAAGACGATGATCCCATTTGGTGGTAATACCCATGTTTAGTTGATTATCCAATCAATTAAACATAAGCTAATAAAACCGTTCAGTAATATAGATAAGTGAGCTTTCGAATACTTGAACTTTTTATAACCAAAAACATTAGATAACTTATCGTTATTTTCACTAAAATTGTTGCTAGATTATTGCTTAAGGCTATTATTATTCCTATCAAAAATACCTTCTCAGAAACCCCATAACCAAAAGTATGTGACTCGAAAATATTTCTCAGATAAGGGTTTCAAATTTATCCTAATGCGTTACTATTACCACCTAATTTGGTTAGACCCTTATATTTGATACTCTGTATTAACACCCTAAGAAAAGGATAGGTTATGCGCTACGAAGTTATCGTTATCGGTGCAGGTATGGTTGGCACGTCAATCGCGTGGCATCTACAAAAAAATAACTCAAATGTATTATTGTTAGACAAAAAATTGCCAGGGTCAGAGACCTCATACGGCAATGCAGGATTGATTCAGCGCGAAGCCATTCATACACATCCTTTTCCTCGTCAGCTGACAGAAATGATTAGAGTGTTGCCAAACCAAGGGACTGACATTCGCTATCGTATTCCGGCCATTTTGCGTTATCACCAAGCACTGCTTCAGTACTGGAAATACTCTACGCCAGCTTCAGTCAAAAAAATCGAATCAGAGTGGCAGACGTTGATTGAGCATTGTACCAGTGAGCATCAAACGATGATTGAAGCATCTGGTGCTGATGAGCTAATCACGCGTGACGGCTGGTTACAACTGCATCGCTCGGAAGAAACTTTCAAAGAAGCGCAAGTGGCAGCCATTGATGCACGTAACCAAGGTGTTGAGCATAACGTACTAAACCTTGAAGCGCTAAAAGCAATGGAACCTAGTGCCAATTTCGAAGGTTTCGTTGGCGCGATTCATTGGAAAAACTCTTGGCAAGTATCAAACCCAAGCTCGCTCGTGAAAGCTTATGCAAAAAACTTCCAAGATATGCAGGGTACGATCAAAGAAAGTGATGTAAAAGAAATCGTTCAAGACGGCGAAGGCTGGAAAGTTATCACTGATAATGATACCTACTATAGTGACAAATTGGTTATCGCAGCAGGCCCATGGTCTAATGACTTGATCAGACCACTTGGCTATAACTTGCCATTGTTCCCAATGCGTGGTTATCATCAGCATTTCAAAGTGACAGAAAAGAACACTATCAATCACAGTATGTTTGATATGGACAAAGGCTTTGTGATGGGGCCAATGCAGCAGGGTATCCGTATCACCACTGGTGCTGAGATGACCACGATGAATGCGCCAAAGAACTTTGGTCAGTTAAAAACTGTATTGAAGCTGGCTAAAAAAATCTTGCCACTAGAAGATGCGGTTGAGAGTGAAGCATGGGCAGGGTCACGTCCTTGTATGCCTGATATGAAGCCAGTAATCGGTCCTGCTGACAAGCATGACAAACTATGGTTCGCATTTGGTCACAGCCACCAAGGCTTTACCTTAGGGCCAATGACAGGGCGTCTGGTTGAAGAGATGATCCATGAAAAGCCATCATTAGTAAACCTTGCACCATTTAGTGCTCAGCGTTTTTCAAAATAAGCGCATATCTGTTAGATTTAGCACAGACTTAAATTAATAAATGAAAGGTATAGACATGATTAAGAAGCTACACAGCAATCAACGTATGAGCAAAACCGTAATCCATAACCAAACTATCTATTTGTGTGGTCAGGTAGGTAACGCAGAAGACGATATCAAAGCGCAAACATTGACTTGTTTAGAAAAAATTCAAACGTTGCTAGAAGAAGTTGGTAGCGACAAATCAAAGCTACTATCAGTCACGGTGTGGATCAAAGACATGGCTGACTTTGCTGCCATGAATGAAGTCTATGACCAGTGGTTTGAAGGTATTCAGCCACCAGCTCGCGCTTGTGGTGAGTCAGCTTTAGCACGTCCTGAGCTATTGGTTGAGATGATCGCCATCGCTGCTGAGTAATAAACGGCTCGCAGTATCTGTAGTATCTGTATCAAATAGAAATAAAAAAGGCCATGATAGCGATATCGTGGCCTTTTTTGTACTTGGCAATAAGCAAGTTTAATTACTGCAAAACAGCGTACTAGCTTTCTAGATAAAGCTTACGCTATGTGACGTCAGCTAAGCAATACAATGATTATTATAGGAATTAGCACCCTTTCCATACCGCTTGGCGTTTCTCAATAAAAGCATCAATACCTTCATCCACATCGTCTGCTATCATATTGCCCGTCATTACTTCACTGGCATAGTCATATGCATCTTCAACGTTCATATCCAGTTGTTTATAAAACATATCTTTGCCAGTTCTCACCGCTACCGGAGACTTGGCAGTGATTACTGTTATCAGTGACTGTAGTGTCTGATCAAGTTGCTCTACTGGCGCAACTCGATTGATTAATCCATATTGCAAGGCAGTATGCGCGTCGATAAATTCACCTGTAATCAGCATCTCAAATGCTTGCTTACGAGGTAGATTACGGCTGACGGCTACAGCAGGTGTAGAGCAGAACAGTCCCACATTTATCCCAGAGGTAGCAAACTTTGCATCATCAGCGGCAACGGCCAAATCACAAGCTGCGACTAGCTGACACCCTGCAGCGGTGGCAATACCTTGTACTTTTGCGATAACGACTTGTGGCATACGGTTGATGGTAAGCATCATTTTACTACATTGCTGGAATAGGGCACGGTGAAATGCTGCATCTGAGTGTACGCGCATTTGTTTTAGATTATGACCAGCACAGAATGCCTTGCCTGTCGCTTGAATAACCACGACTCTGATCGTATCGTCTTGAGTGATATTATCCAGTTCTGCTTGCATGGTAGACAGTACTTCAACGGACAGGGCATTGAATTGTTTGGGTTGGTTTAAGGTGAGCGTGACGACGCCACTTTCTTTATTGTCTTCTCTAATAACCAGAGGGTCGTCTAGGTCTAGAGTAATGCCAGATTGAGTCATTTATCATCCTTGATAATGGGTTGTTTGGTTTGGAAAATATTATTATTTATAAAGTTATATAAAGCGTTTTAAATAGTAGCATGGCTCATATTCTATACAATAGTTTATTAATATAGAGCGCTTAAAAAAATAGCGCACTCAGGTGATGAGTACGCTATTGGTTTTTCAGTCAGATATAAGTTAAATCTATACTAACTTAAATTTATACTAAGCTGTATTTATACTGAACCTAGTACGCGCCTTCGCTATAGATAAGCTCGTAGCTGTGGCTATAGATTTCAACGATGTTGCCGAACGGGTCTTCCATATAGATCATGCGGTAAGGTTTTTCGCCAGGGTAGTAGTAGCGTGGTTTTTCCATACGTTTTTTACCGCCTGCTGCAACCATACGCTCAGCCAACTCTTCAACATTTGGATCTTGAACACAGAAGTGGAAGATACCCGTTTTCCAGTATTCAAAGTTATTTTCAGGGTCTTCTTGATTTTTGAATTCAAAAATCTCGACGCCGATACGGTCACCAGTGGACAGGTGAGCGATACGAAAGCTGCCCCAACCAGCACCAAATACTTCGGTACACATCTCACCAATGGCACTGTCATCTTCGACAATCTCAGTTGGTTCCATGATGGTGTACCAACCCATCACTTCGGTATAAAATTTTACGGCTGCATCTAGGTCAGGGACTGACAGACCGATGTGCGAAAAGCTTCTTGGATAAACATTGTTCATAATTTGTGCTCCTGTTTGCTGTACTCTTGTTTAACGTGAGGCCAGTATACAAACGCATATTCATTATGTAAAATTATCAAATATTATATAAATAAGTATGAAACGTAATGATAAATATCACATGGTTACGAACTTTCTGTACGCTTGCCGAAGTTGGGCACTTTACTCGTACGGCTGAACGTCTATATATGACGCAGTCCGGTGTGAGCCAACACATAAGTAAGTTAGAGGAGCAACTAGATACAGACTTGTTGATTCGACAAGGAAAGCAGTTCTCATTGACCAATGCAGGTGAGCAGCTCTATAAAGAAGCAGGCGAGATATTGCAGCGATTATCAAATTTAGAACAGCGTATCGGTGAAGATCCACCTTATGAAGGATTGGTGCGATTGATGTCACCGGGTAGTGTGGGACTAAAGCTATATCCGCAGCTTTTGACATTACAGCAGCAGTATCCAAAACTAGTGATTGATTACCGTTTTGCACCCAATTCTGATATTGAGCGGGCACTGGCAAATCACGAGATTGATATTGGCTTTATGACGGATATCTCAGATGATGAAACGGTTAGTTGCAAGCCTATGGCGCAAGAGACATTGATACTAGTAACCCCTGCGGCTACAGTAGAGCCTAGCTGGGAGCAGCTTATCGAGCTTGGATTTATCGATCATCCGGATGGCGCCCATCATGCAGGCATGCTACTGACTGCCAATTATGAGCAATTTCAGCATATCAATGATTTTGAGAAAAAAGGATTTTCTAATCAGATAGGGTTAATTTTAGAGCCCGTCAGCAGAGGAATAGGATTTACTGTTTTGCCAGCCCATGCCGTGGCCGCTTATCCGAAGCCTGAGCTGATTAACAGTCATTATCTGCCAGTTGCTGTTAGCGAAACGCTATATTTGGCTGTCAGACGACAGCAGGTACTCTCTAATAGAATGCATACGGTCATTGACGAAGTAAAAAAATGGCTATAGATATGTTGAGAATGATAAATGCACAGCTAACAAAGAGTTAATAAAAGGCTCGATAGCTGTGCATTTAGTGGAGGATGCTATTGATAAATTGTGACTATGAAAGATTGCGTCTATCTTAAAGTCTGCCCAAGTTTGATACTTGCAGCGATATTAGCAGCAGTAGTCTCAATATTGTTGTAAGCTGAGCCTAACACGTTATCAATCGTGTCTACTTTTTGGATACTCGGCATAACAACATCGAACTGACTGGTCTGGGCAGGTTTTAGCCCATCGACGCTGCCGCAGATAGCGATAACAGGTGTACGGCTGGACTTAGCGATTTGGCTGATACCGCCTGCCACTTTACCCATGGCTGTTTGTGCATCAAGCTTACCTTCGCCAGTGATGACAAGGTCTGCTTCTGCGATATGCTGTGACAGGTGAGCCACTTCGGCAACCGTATCAAAGCCTGACTTCAACTGAGCTTGAAAGAAAGTCATCATCGCATAGCCAAGACCGCCAGCAGCGCCAGCACCTTCAACGTATTGACAGTCTTCATAGCCATGCTGTCCACATATGGTAGCAAAGTGACTGAGTGCCTTGTCCAAGGTATTGACTTGCTCTGGACAGGCGCCTTTTTGTGGGCCAAACACCGCGCTTGCTCCCAGCAGACCGCATAATGGATTGGTCACATCACAAGCAACTTCAAATACCGTGTCTGATATCTTTGCGTGAAGGCTAGTATTATCGAGCTTATGTAAGCTGGCAAGTGCGCCACCACCATGAGTGAGTAGGCTATCATTGATGTCATGAAATGTTATGCCTAGCGCCATTAGCATGCCAAGGCCTGCATCATTGGTTGCGCTACCACCCAGACCGATAATGATACGCTTAGCACCTTCTGCTAATGCATCATCGATCAGCTCCCCAACCCCATAACTGCTCGCAATAACAGGATTACGCTCATCAGCTGTCAGTAGATGCAATCCGCACGCTTGCGCCACTTCGATAACAGCGGTCGCGTCAGGTAGTAACAGATACTTTGCCGTAATCGGCCTCATCAACGGGTCATGTACTCTGACTTCTTTCCAGCGCCCGCCCAATACATAAGACAATACCGCTGAAGTACCTTCACCACCATCGGCCATTGGCAGTAGCTTGTAGTCAGCATCTGGAAACACTTGACTAAAGCCAGATTGAATGGCGTGGCAAACATCAAGTGCTTCTAAACTTTCTTTAAACGAGTCAGGGGCGATCAAAATTTTCATACGGCTCTCTTTGAATATCTTAATGACACGATCATTGCGATAGTGTCATGTTTTAAAACGTTTACTTAGCAATCATCAAATAAACGTATGTAGAAATACCCAATTTTATGAACTAGATAAACACTAGGGTCAACAACCAGATAAATACGATGCTAGTCACACCTTGGATACCAGTGGCCATTGAATGAGCCTTGTACGCTTGTGCGACGCTCATGCGACTAAACTGGCTAACAATCCAAAAGAAGCTGTCATTGGCATGTGAGATGGTCATGGCACCAGCACCGATTGCCATCACGCAGAACACGCGTCCAAGTTCACTGTCTAGACCAATCTGGCTCAATAGTGGGGCAACCATAGCAGAAGTCGTCACCAATGCGACTGTGGTTGAGCCTTGTGCTGTTTTTAGCGCAGCAGAGACGATAAATGGCATGAAGATACCTAAACCCAAAGCAGATAGCGTCGAACCTAGGTAATCGCCAATCGGCGTAACTTTTAGCATGGCACCAAATGCACCACCAGCACCAGTAATCAATAGGATAGGGGCTGCTACTACCAAGCCTTGCGAGATACTGTCGCTGATTTCTTGCGTTTTTTGGCTTGATTTAATCAAGAAAAACGATAAGAACAAACCGATAAGTAGTGCAGTAAGCGGGTTACCAATGAATATCAAAATCTCCGCTACTATGCTACTGCCAAATGGTGCGCTTGGGAAATTAGCAACAGAGGATAAGCAGATCAATACGATAGGCACGATAATAGGTAAAAACGCGATTGTTGCTGAAGGCAAGTGGCTGTAATCATCACGAGTTTTCATTCCTTCAGGCATTGCGGCTGTAGGAGCGTCTGCCGCATTGATATTGTCAGGAGTGGCGTTAAGAAAGCGATTAGACCACCACCAGCCCGCCAGTACAGCAACTGCTGTCACCACCACACCGACCATAATGACCAAACCTAGGTTTGATTCTAGACCTAAGTTACCTGCTGCCGCGATTGGGCCTGGCGTCGGTGGTACAAAGGTATGGGTAGCATATAGACCAGTGGCCAACGCAATACTCATCGCGACACTTGATACATGTAAGCGCTCAGCTAAAGACTCTTTTAGAGAGTTTAAGATAATATAGCCAGAGTCACAAAATACAGGTATCGAAACGACTGCACCGACGATAGACATGGTCAAAGTAGGGAAGCGTGGCCCCAATACTTTGATGACTGACTCTGCCATTACGATAGCAGCCCCGGTTTTTTCGAGGATTAAGCCAATAATGGTACCAAATACAATCACAAGTCCGATATAGCCTAAAATACCGCCGAAACCATCTGAGATCGTTTTTGCGACAGTATTAAGCGGTACTTGATAAAATAGTGCGACCAAGAAAGCGGATAAAATCAACACTAAAAAGGGATGCCACTTTAATTTTGCGGTAGCGAAAATAATAAAAAGAATAGTCAGCACAAGCCAAAATACAATCATCACTGTCTCAATATGGTTTATATCTTAATTGATTACCAATACAAATATAGTCAATTGTATCGAGGTTAAATATGGTGTCTAGCTCGCTCAGTCTACTATGTATAGTACTTTCACGCGCTTTTACCATGTCTACATTCAAACGATATCAAACCAATTATTTGCATCAATAACGATACGAAATTTTCAAGGGAGATATTTTATAGTAAATAGACGCTGCTAGGAAATAGATTCGTTAAATAGTTGGCGCTATTGATAAAAAATTGAGAAGTTCTTGATTGCAGGAAGATGTAAGAAATATATGTGCAAATATTTATATGGCCAGCAATTGCTAACGCTTTTAACCAAAAGAACTGGCCATCTCTAATGACCAGTTCTTTTTTAAGGAGTGTTTACCTACCTGAATAATAATTATTTTTAAGATAAATACTTTCAGAAAATGCCCTGATCTACAGATTAAGCAATCTTAGCAAAGAAAGCTTTGTTATTGGTAACTGTAGAAGTATCAAAGCTGACGTAAATCCCTTGGTCATCCAGTGTGGCATACCAATGATCATCGTTGCCACTCGTCAACAGCTGAAAATATTTGTCATTAACTATTCTACCGACAGTATATATTTCTCCTTCGGCGTAGTAGTCATTGCCTTTGGTACAAATGAGTTTATCTTCAGTATGAATATTATTGTTGTCTGTCATTTTTTGCGCCCTATCAGTATATAAGATAGCAGTAGATTATGAATCTCTGCTAATGATAATAAAGATGATTATATAGGCACTATCTTATTGTTAGGTATAGTATTTTTAATGTAGTTGTTGCAATTAGTTACTGCAACATTGCATAAATAACATTGGTACTATAGCAATACATTTTCTGATAATCTTGAGCTTTTTAGGGTTATATAAAATCCTAACTTATCGATTAGAAACTGCCGAGGTTAATATAGAGGTAGCTTAGATACATAACTCTAAGCCAAAAAAAAGCCAGCAACCTAAGGTTACTGGCTTTTTCGTAGACTGAGTCTAACTATATAGAAGATTACTCTTCAGAATAGTCTTCGTCAGCCGCTTCTTCGTCAGCTGAATCTTCGTTGTTACCATCTTCAGAAAGAATAGTAACTAAGATGCTAGCAGTAACGTCATGGTGTAGCTGAATATCAACATTGTATTCGCCAACTTGACGTAGAGTGCCTTCAGGTAGCTTGATTTCAGCACGGTCTACTTCTAGACCTGAGTTAGTCAATGCTTCAGCGATATCGCGAGTACCGATAGAGCCGAATAGCTTGCCTTCGTCACCTGATTTAGCACGCATGATAACATTAACATCAGTTAATGCATCAGCACGCTCTTGAGCAACAGCGATCTCTTTTGCTTCTTCAGCTTCAAGTTCAGCACGACGTGCTTCGAACTTTTCGATGTTAGCTTTAGTAGCAGGTAGTGCTTTGCCCTGAGGGATAAGAAAGTTACGTCCGTAACCTGGTTTTACATCGACAGTTTCACCGAGTTTACCAAGGTTGACGATACGCTGTAACAAAATAATTTGCATGAGTCATTCCTAGTTAGCGGTTAACCTTGATGGTTATCAGTGTATGGAAGTAGCGATAAGTAACGAGCTTGCTTGATAGCAGTCGCTAATTGACGCTGATATTTAGTAGATGTACCAGTAATACGGCTTGGTACGATTTTACCATTATCACTAATGTACTGTTTTAGCAATTCAACATCTTTATAGTCGATGTGAGTAATGCCTTCAGCAGTGAAACGGCAGAATTTGCGACGGCGATAGAAACGTGCCATGAGTATTCTCCTTTAATTAGTCTTCACTGTTGTCGTTGTCGTCATTATCGTTTTCACGATTGTCTGGACGACGAGTAGTTGCTTTGCGTGCGCGTTTTTCATCGGCATTCTTGGCTAACTGCGACTCTTCAGTGACAGCTTCGTCACGGCGCATAACTAGACTACGAATGATCGCGTCGTTATAACGGAATAATTCTTCAAGTTCAGCTAAAGTTTCACCGTCAGTTTCAATGTTGAAAAGAACGTAATGAGCTTTGTGAATCTTGTTGATTGGATAAGCCAGTTGACGACGGCCCCAATCTTCTAGACGATGGATAACACCGTTGTTGTCTTGAACTAACTTGATGTAGCGCTCAACCATGCCGACCACTTGGTCGCTTTGGTCTGGGTGTACAAGTAACACCAGTTCGTAATGTCGCATTATGACTCCTTACGGATTAGTAGCTATTAACCCTATGTTAATAGCAAGGAGATTTATAAGGTAAGCCCAATTCTAATCATATTTTATAAAAAACAATCAAGAATAAGCTTAGTTTATAAAGCGCCGTATTATAACAGTACTCGGCAACTAACACAAAGGTTAATCACTAAGCTACTGCCAATAAAATATAAATAAAGGCTAAATAGGCTTTGCTAAATAAAAAAGCCGCGATAGTACGCAGCTTTTTTAAGTATAAGGAGCTATAAAACCAATAGCCAAATCAAAATACTGCTATTCAGGTTTTGATTTTTTTACCAATTGGCTACTGTCTGCTTTTACCACTAATGTTTTGGCAAGTTTGTCATGCCAACCAATGTTTTCAGGGCTTTTAGATGCCATGTAATAATGGATAGCAATAATCACAAAGCCTAAAAAGCTGGTAAACGAAAATAGTAAGTTATAGATAATAAATAACAATAACGTACGTGTACCAATCAATTTAATAAATGAAGGTAGGCGATGCGTGGTTTGATCCACAACACGAATACCAGTGATCAGCTTGCCTAGTGATTGACCGCGCATGGTAATAAATACCAATTGTAAGGCAAATAGACCAAAGACCATCACCTGTGACATCATCAATGTGCTACTAGGAAGGCTTTCCATGAGCGTCATGGAATATTGATAGGCGGCGCCCATATCTTGAATGTTTTGGAACTTGGTGTAATCCACATCCATCTTAGTCAGTGCCATTACTAGCGGCAGTATGGCCAATATATAAAGTAGGCCATTCAATGCAGTCGCCAATATGCGTGACATAATCGGCGCAAGTACCACGTTGCCGACGACTTTGTCATTGTCTGCAACAGCCTTTTTGAGAATAGACTTGTTTAATGAGACATTGTTGTGCGGCGTTTGATGACGATTGGTCATCATGTCTGCTTTTACGTTTTTAGGACGTTCAGGCTTGCCATATAGTCTATCTAACGATACTGACTTATCATCTTTCGCCTTATTGGTATCTTCAGGGAAGACGGTCACGTTATTGATGATAGAGTCATTTACTTCAGGCGTGTTAGCACTGGTCGGGCGATAAACCGTTTGGTTATTGGTAAGATCACCTACGCGCTGCCACTGAGCTAAGCCTTCATGCCACATCAGATCATCAAGCAATACTTCACCAGATGCCAGCATGATATTCAGCTGCTCCAACTGATATGGGCCAGCTTGTACGTTATTTCGAGCAAGGAAAATCTGCATAATTGCCTGCATAGTTAGTCATGTCTTAGGACATTATATTAGGGTCTATTTGAAAAAATCAAATAGACCCTAATAGTGGTATCTTTAATGACTGTGTGAATGACCGCTGTGACTGAACGTAGCGGTTTACTTCGCTTCTTCACCAGCTAAGAAGAACCAAGTATCTAGTACTGAGTCAGGGTTCAATGACACTGAGCTGATACCTTGCTCCATTAACCAAAACGCTAGATCTGGATGGTCTGATGGACCTTGACCACAGATGCCGACGTATTTGTTTTGCTTACGGCAAGCTTCGATAGCCATAGACAATAGTTTCTTAACAGCAGGATCACGCTCATCAAATAGATGTGAGACGATACCTGAATCACGGTCAAGACCAAGCGTTAACTGAGTCAAATCGTTAGAACCGATTGAGAAACCATCGAAATGCTCTAGGAATTCTTCTGCTAATAGGGCGTTGGTTGGTAGCTCACACATCATGATAACGCGTAGACCATTTTCGCCACGTTTTAGACCGTTTTTCTCAAGTAACTCGATGACTTCTTTGGCTTCGCCAACAGTACGTACGAATGGAATCATGATCTCAACATTGGTCAAGCCCATGTCATCACGTACACGTTTTAGTGCTTTACACTCAAGCTCAAAACAGTCACGGAAATTATCAGACACATAACGGCTAGCACCGCGGAAACCAAGCATTGGATTCTCTTCTGATGGCTCGTATAACTTACCACCAAGCAGGTTAGCGTATTCGTTTGATTTGAAATCTGACATACGAACGATCACTGGCTGATCCATAAAGGCAACAGCTAGGGTTGAGATACCTTCAACCAATTTATCAACATAGAAGTCAACAGGTGACGCATAGCCTGCGATACGCTCTTGGATTGCCTGCGCAATTTCACGTGGCAAGCTGTTCATGTTTAGCAAAGCTTTTGGATGCACACCAATCATACGGTTGATGATGAACTCTAAACGTGCAAGACCAATACCTTCGTTTGGCATTTGGGTAAATGAGAATGCGCGATCTGGGTTACCAACGTTCATCATCACTTTGAATGCTAGCTCTGGCATAGATTCAACAGAGTTAGTCTGTACTTCAAAATCAATCTGGCTTTCATAAATGAAACCAGTATCACCTTCAGCACAAGAAGCAGTTACGTCTTGACCATCAACCAATAGCTCAGTTGCGTTACCACAACCAACGATAGCTGGCACACCTAGCTCACGCGCGATAATCGCAGCGTGACAGGTACGACCACCACGGTTGGTGATGATAGCAGAAGCGCGCTTCATAACTGGTTCCCAATCCGGATCAGTCATGTCTGATACTAATACGTCGCCTTCTTCTACTTTGTCCATCTCGTTTAGGTTGCTAACGATACGCACTTTACCTGAACCGATACGTTGACCGATTGAACGACCTTCACACAATACTTTTGCGCCAGTCGTGTCGATGACATAACGCTCCATTACGTTGCTGTCTTGACGGCTCTTAACAGTCTCAGGACGTGCTTGAACGATAAAGATTTCGTTAGTATCGCCATCTTTTGCCCACTCGATATCCATCGCTTGGCCATAATGCTGTTCAATCGTTACCGCCTGTTTGGCAAGTGAGGTTAGCTCTTCAGTAGATAAAGAGAATTGCATACGATCTTGTTTTTCAACATCAACGGTTTTAACTGATTTAGCTGTGCTGCCTTCATCACCATAAACCATTTTCTTATGCTTGCTACCTAGGTTACGACGAATAACTGACGGCTTACCATTGGCTAGCAATTTCTTAGAGATGTAGAATTCATCTGGGTTAACCGCACCCTGTACAACCATTTCACCTAGGCCATAGCTTGAGGTGATGAATACCACTTGATCAAAGCCACTTTCGGTATCTAGCGTGAACATAACACCAGCAGCACCAGTCTCTGAACGTACCATACGTTGTACGGCAGCAGATAGTGCAACGCCTTCGTGCTCAAAACCTTTGTGTACACGGTAAGAGATTGCACGGTCGTTATATAGAGAGGCAAATACTTCTTTAATAGCAATTAGGACGTTATCAATACCGCGAATGTTCAAGAAGGTTTCTTGTTGACCGGCAAATGACGCATCTGGCAAATCTTCAGCAGTGGCAGAAGAACGGACAGCAACAGCGATGTCTTCGCCGCCGCTCATGGTTTCAAATGATTGACGTACTTCTTGCTCAAGATCTTTTGGCAGTTCTTGTTCAATAATCCAAGTACGAATCTTTTTACCAGTAGCCGCAAGCTTATTAACATCATTTACGTCTAGTGTTTTTAGCTCGCTGTTGATTTTGTCAAGCAAGCCCGTTTCAGTCAAAAAGCGGTTGAATGCATTTGAAGTGGTGGCAAAGCCGCCTGGAACACTAACGCCTAAATCAGAAAGATGGCTGATCATTTCGCCAAGCGAAGCGTTCTTACCACCAACCATTTCGATGTCGTCTTTTCCTAGCTGATCAAGATTGATTACAAGTGCTGTAGATTGCGCGGCCATGATAACTCCAGAAAATAAGGTTATTTAGTAAAGATTATAACGGTGAATTATACCGCCATATTAGGACAATTTCGAGGGTTTTCACCAAAAAACTTGTTAAAAATATACAAATTGTGGGGTTTGCTACATAAATCAGGGCCAGTCTAATCAAGTTTCGTATTTACTCAGATAAAAAATCTCATTGCTAGTGACGATGTTATACGGTTTCAAAAGCCTATTACTGCATAAAATAGACGTATTCAAATGAGCCATATTTAGAGTATTTCTATAATTTATGTTTCAATTCTATGTTCCTATATAGAAGATGCCATAAAAAACGCCTTAATGAGAGGTGAACTAACTATGACAACAAGATGAAAAACAATGTTGGTGCTAAGTGTACGCCTGTAACATTGATTTCTATTAAGAGGCTAATATGCGTATAATGTAGCGCATAGATAGTTGATGCACATTGCATGATAAATGTGCGGTATAGGTGCTAAAAAAGGCTCGTTTTAAGAAGGCAGTTATAAAACTTAGTTATACGAGTTATAAAGGTAACTATAAAAATCTAAGTAAAAGCCACACTATTAATGATAGTCAAAGTAATGCTATTAATAGTTAGTAAAAGATAAATGCTTACCAAGTCCGAATTATTACTAAGATCTATACCAAAAACTAAATGAAGGTCACTATTGAGTTTTCAACCGAGGTGTCAACGATATGTACTCAAGTAATCCATCTGAACAAGTTAAGTCCACTATCCAAAATCGCCATGCGCTAAACTTGGACAGCTCACAAGCCATTAGAACGGCGTTTTTTATCTCAGATGGTACAGCGATTACGGCTGAGACACTTGGACGCGCTATTTTGAGTCAGTTTGCCTCAGTTCCTTTTGAGACAAGAGTATTGCCATATGTCGATAGCTTAGAGCGTGCAGAAGATGCGGTTGAACAAATCAATATGGCGTATCAGCGCGATGGTTCGTTGCCATTGGTGTTTGATACGATCGTCAATCCAGAGATTCGTGAAAAAATTAACTCGGCACACAGCTGTAATTTGGATATGTATGAAGGTCTGATCGGCCGTGTTGCAGAAGAAACTGGCGTGGAGCCAGATGGTCATTCAGGGCATGCACATGACGATGTCGACTCTGAAACCTATAAAGAGCGTATTGATGCAGTGCATTTTGCCTTAGACAATGATGATGGTGCGCGTACTCGTCACTATAATGCAGCCGATATTATTTTGGTGGGTGTATCGCGCTCTGGTAAGACGCCGACTTCTTTATACTTAGCATTACAATTCGGTATTCGAGCGGCTAACTATCCTTTGACTGAAGATGATTTGTACGACAATCAGTTGCCGAAAGCATTACGTGAGCACAAAGACAAATTGTTTGGTTTGCTCATCGATACGGATCGCTTGGTAAAAATCCGTCAAGAGCGCCGTGCAGGCAGTCGTTATTCTAGCTATCAGCAATGTCAGCAAGAGCAGCGCGCGATTCAGGGTATTTATATCACGCATGGCATTCCAAGCTTAGATGTATCAGAGATGTCTGTTGAAGAGATTGCCACGCGTATTTTGCAGATGACAGGTCTCAAACGCCGTATTGGTTAATTAGAGGCTTTTGTAGTAGTTACTCTATGTCAATATTGTAAAAACTACACTCATAGCTTATGGTGGGCTCAATTCCAATAACTTGCCCAAATTTAAGAATATTAACTCGTACATAAATATATAAATAGAATCGACAAATAAAGAGGACATCATGGTAAGTAAAAGTGCAAGCGACGAGACCAACGATACTGGTAAAGATATTTATACCGAAGTATCAAATAAATCTAGCGGACACGTGCCAAGCCCTGAACATACCGAAGGTAAGAACAAAAAAGAAAAGATAGAGCAGACTCACGAGCAAGTGACTGATGATGTCATGCATCATCCTGACTTAGTGAATCCGCTCGATGACACACGAATCGATATTAAATCTGGTTTTACCAAAGACTCTCGTCGTCTAAAAAGTGACGATCATGAGTATGAGTATGATGCCGTTGTTTTAGGGGCGGGCCCTGCCGGTGAAGCCGCTGCCATGAAGCTGACCAAGTCTGGTAAAAGAGTCGTGGTCGTCGATCCGCGTGATCAAGTAGGGGGTAACTCTACTCACGTTGGTACGATTCCAAGTAAAGCATTGCGCCAATCTGTATTTAACTTGATTAACTTCCGCCGCGATCCGATGTTTACCAAGGCGATGGAATATAAGCAAGTACCGCTAAATGAAGTACTCGCCAAAGCGCGTCAAGTTATTCGTCGTCAAGTCAGTACCCACACACGTTTTTATGAGCGCAACCGTATTGAAGTCATCCAAGGTTGGGCAAGTTTCATTGACGCCCACACGCTACGTATTGAAGTCGATGAAAATGTGTACGAAACCATCACTTTCAATAAAGCCATCATTACTGTCGGTAGTCGTCCTTACCGTCCTGAGATTTTAGACTTTAACCATCCACGCGTTTTTGACTCTGACAAAATCTTGCAAATGGATTATGTGGTCAAAAAAATCATTATTTATGGTGCAGGGGTAATTGGTTGTGAGTACGCGTCTATCTTTACTGGTCTTGGCTACAAAGTTGATCTAATCAATAACCAAGATCAATTGCTTAATTACTTAGACAGCGAAATCAGTGATGCCATCGCGCATGACTTTAGACAGTTCGGTGTACTTATCCGTAGTAACGAAGAGATTGATCATCTTGAGACTCATGATGATTATGTAGTCTTGCACCTAAAGAGTGGTAAGCGCATCAAATCTGATGCCATCCTTTGGTCAAATGGTCGCTCAGGTAATACTGAAGGCTTGAACTTAGAAGCCATTGGGCTAAAAGCAAACGGCCGTGGTCAGTTAAAAGTAGATGACACTTACTGTACGGACGTCGACAATATCTATGCGGCGGGCGACGTAATCGGTTGGCCATCACTAGCTTCTGCTGCCTATGACCAAGGTCGCTGTGCTGCTGCCTTTATGGTTGGTGATAGTGATGCCGAGCCAGTATCTAGTGTGCCGACTGGTATCTATACGATTCCTGAAATCTCTTGTATTGGTAAGACAGAGCAAGAGCTTACGGATGAAAAAGTCCCATATGAAGTGGGTCAGGCGTTCTTTAAACATCTGGCACGTGCACAAATCATTGGTGAACGTTCGGGCGTATTAAAGATATTGTTCCATCGTGATACGTTAGAGATTCTAGGTATCCATTGCTACGGTAACCACGCTTCAGAGATTATCCACATCGGTCAAGCAGTGATGAAGTGCAAGAGTAACAATACGCTTGAATACTTTGTAAATACGACTTTCAACTATCCCACGATGGCAGAAGCATACCGTGTGGCAGCATTGAATGGTTTGAACCGAGTGTTTTAAACTACCGCTATTAATATCGTATAAATAAAAAAAGCGCCTACTACTATATTATTAATAGTGCAGGCGCTTTTTTTATGCTCATAGGTTTAATTCATTTGAAGGTTTACAAGTAGGCTTTTCGTTGCGGAATACGCTTGCGTAAAAATAGCAATAAAACAAAATAGAGCAACCACAAGCCAGCCAACGCATAAAATCCTATAGCGACTTGAGAGACACTGGCACCCATTTGGTTAAGCTGCACAGAGGTGTTAATTGCAGGCGTAGTCGGTACTAGCCAACGTATTACTTGTAATACTTGAGGCAATTGGTCTGCTGGCCAAGGGTAGCCGCTCAAGAAGAATATCGGTAAGGAGATAAAAATTAAGATCTGCATACTGCGCTCACGCTGCCGGAACCATAATCCGAGCACGCAGCCGAGCGTTGCGACTGTCGGACAAAATAGTGCCAAAAACAGCAGCGTACCAAGCATGTTTTGTCCGCGTGGATAATGATGTAGCTCAAACGCCCACCCGTAGTAAAAGCAGCCAACGATAAAGCTAAGCGAGCTCAAAGCCCCAATACGTCCTAGCCAGCCACGTATACTGGTACTATGACGGCGCTGCTCATACCATGTGCCAATCAGCATTGCTGTCGCCATCAAAAGTGTCTGCTGTAAGATAATAACAGAGACAGCAGGTACGACATAAGCACCATAGCCCTCAGTTTGGTTATACAGTGGCATAATCCGTAGCGGTACAGCTTGCGTATTCTGTGCTGCGGTAGGTGCATAAGCGCCTTTCGCAATGCTTTTCTTTACCTTTATGCCGGCGGATACCGTACCTACCGCTTGAGAGAAACCCAGTTGGACGTTTTTATTTAAAATAAAATAACCGCCATTACCCAGTACGCTAACGTGTGCTTGCTCTCCGGACTGAACTTGTTCTTCAAGACCAGTTGGAATCACCATATAGCCTGCAATTTGATCTGACCATATGGCTTCTTTGGCAGCCTGCTCATTGATAAATCGTTCAGTGTCTAGGTATGGGCTAGCACTCGCATAGCGTACGAGAGTACGCGATAAGTTACTGTTATCATGATCAATGATACCTACTGGCACATGATTGACCACCTCAGACGAGTAAGGCCAAGGATAGAAAAACCCATAGATAATAGGGGCAATAATCAACATCAAAAGTACGCCTTTATCGCCAAAGACGTCTTTGAAAGTTTGAATAAAGCTGCTCCAAAAACTGTGTGATGCCGGAGTGTCGGTTGATGTAGCTTTTGAGTGTGTATTATTTGATTGTGCAGACATTAGCGTGCTCCCCAACGTTCAGGATGCGCCAATGCGCGTTTGGTTAATAGTGCTGCAAGTACTAGCGCTATTATGGCCGCAAGCATAAGGCCATAGACGATAGGTAGCGAGATGGCGATCGGTGCTTGCATTTGTAACTGTGCAATATGGAGTTTGAGATAATGCGTTAGCGGCAGGGCATTTGACCAATATTGCGCGCTATCACTAATCGCAATATAAGGAAAAGTAACACCGGCAAAGGCATAAGAAGGCGCTGAAATAAATCCAGTAGTCGATAGACCCATACGTAATGAAAAAGAATTTAAAGTAAAAATAGCACCTAACCAAAACGAAAGGACCATCAGGCACAAAAACCCAGCATAGACTGCCAAAAGAGACATAATATTTATATTCTGATTGGACGTTGCCAGCCACAATATCAACGCTGACCACAAGCTATATGCCAGTATTGGCCAAAAGTATTTACCCAATAGACCAAATACTAAAACTGATAGGCTGACCGAATTGGGCATTTTTGCATTCGATGATGCTTTGTTATAGCTGCTATTTTGTTTGGTTGATAGCGAAGATGATGTTTCTGAGGCTCTGGATAACGTTAGATTAGGCTTTCCTGTATCAATAAAACGGTACCAGCGACCGATATTCTTATCACGTAACTCGCGGCCAATCGTGGTTGCGCCAATGACCATTGCCAATATATGTAATAAGGCAGGTATGACGGTCGAAGCCAAAAACTGCTGATAATTGGTCGCAGCATTGAATAAGCTAATACGCTGCACACTGATAGGCGCATAAGCCGTCATCGCTTGTGATGGCGCTACGCCTTGTTTGACCAATCGCTTGATCTCTACACCTGCGGATAATGTACTAGCGACCGCTTGGACACCTGCCTGAATAATACCAGAGTGCGTACCGTACTGTGCATTAACTTGTAGAGTCAACGGAGCAGGCTGGCTCGATAAGATATTACGAGAAAAGTCCTCTGGGATAATGACGACAGCGTAAATATCGCGCTGTAAAATGGCAGCCTCTGCATCCGCTTGGGAGTAATACAGCTGTCTGACCGTCAAAGTAGGACTGGCCTCTAAGTAACGGACGGCAGTATTGGCAACAGCGCTGTTGTCTTGATCGATGACTCCGATAGGCAAATCGGTAATTTGAGTCTGTGAAAATATCCACCATATTAGCAGCACCGTTGCCAGTGGTATCCATACCACCATGCTAAAGTCCCAATGATTTTTTGCCAAAAAACGGCGCTCGTAGGCTGCACTGCGTAAAAAAGCCTCACTTAACTTAGTCAAGTGCATGGCTTACTCTTGGTTCTGATTGACAGGAGTAGGATTGATACGTACGACCACACTCATACCTGAGCGGATACGGGCATCGGGCTTAGAGGGTCGTGCCTTTACCTCAAAAGTACGCACATCAAAACCATCATCGTTGTTGGTCGGACGCCAAGTGGCAAAGTCTGATAGAGTCGATGTCGCATAGACGGTAAATTGTTTTGTATAAGGTTTATCCGCTGATGACAGTGCTGGGATAGTACCCGTAAATGTCTGACCAATAGCAAATTGATTTAAGTAAGACTCAGTGACGTTAAGTACCACCCATTGGTCATTGGTATCCACCAACGTCAGGAGCGGAACCCCTTGACCGATGACTTCTCCAGCACTCACGATGACATTATCAACGATACCAGCGATAGGACTTCTTAGGTTCGCTTCCTCTTTTGCTACTAACGCCTCATCAAGTTTTGCATCGACCTGTGCGACTTGTGCAGTGGCCGCTGACTTATCTTCAGTACGTGCGCCTTCTAGCGCCAGATCATACTGCAAGCGGGCTGCTTCGGTTTGGTCTTGAGTAGCGAGATATTGCGCATACGCCTCATCGCGCTTTTGTCGCGCCATCAGTCCTTCTTCGTAAAGGCGATTGACACGCTGATAGGTATTTTCTGCCAAGTCAGACGCGGCTTTATTGGCTTGCCAAGCGGCTTTTGCTTGGGCGATTTCTTGCGGGCGCGCACCATTTTCTGCTTTGTCTAATTGGCTTTGCGCGATTTGTTTACCAGCACGTGCTTGATTAATCTTGGCATTAATCTCAGGCGAATCCATCTCAACCAATTGCTGACCTGCTGTTACCGTATCACCCTCTGTTACCATAATTTGGGCAATACGCCCTGGTACTTTTGCAGCGATCGACGTTTGCTGCATTTGCATTTGACCCTGCAGCGTAATAACTTCTGGCTCGCTATGCGCATTACTTTTGTATAAGCCGTACGCAATCGTACCAAGGACAATCAGTATGAATAGTGCAAGTAATCCTTTTTTCATACGCGCAGATTTGTCAGTTTTAGAGGCGCCACGACTATAAGTAGGTGTCGGTTGCTCTGGTTCAATATCAGACACGTCTTCTACAGGGTCGACTGAATTTTGTGTATCTTGAGAAGTCACTGACTCGGTTGCATCAGCTGATTTATTTGAGTCGTCTGATTCGCGTGGTAATTCTGTCATGACAATGAGATTCCTAAAGCAACAAAGTTGAAAATAAAGGGTTTATTACTAGTACACTCGAAACGCATAAGGCTTGGCGTTGTCTATAGTTTCAGAATTAAAAATAGCACCAAGGGCGACGATAAATGCTGAATAATAGAGCCATAGCATAATGACCACAGCAGCTGAAAGCGCGCCAAACTCAGCACTATAGTTATTAAAATTTTGCACATAAATTGAAAATAAGATGGACAATATAATCCATAAAACCGTTGCCAGCGCAGCGCCCGGCATTAGTTTTTTGAGGGCGACGGCATCACGATTTGGGGCTAGGCGATAAAGGCCTAAAAAGCTTAAGAATATGATACCTGTCAATATGGGCCACCTGCTCCAAAGCGCAATTGTCTTTGCTATCTGAGGGAAAGGAAAGTAGGCGGCTCCCAAAGGAATAATCGCGATAGAGGAGACCGCGATAATCAATACGACTACTGCTGCAAAGGTCAAACCAACTGCGCGGATCGTGCTTTGTACAAAGCTACGCTCTTGAGTGATATGAAACGCAAGATTAATAAGAATAATTAAAGACTTAATACCTTTAGAACCCGCATAAAGTGCGAGCAAGGACGATATAAGCAGGCTGAAAGTCAGAGCAGACGTAGTCGTAGAAACCAACTCGCTCAGACGGGAGTTGAGCACTTCATATACTGTATCAGGTATAAATTGACTCAAAAGCGAGATTTGCTCTTGCATTTCGGCAGGAGAAAACGCGAGACCATAAAGCAGGACGAATACAGCCATCACTGGAAAAATTGATAAGAATCCAAAGAAACCTACACTTGCGCAATGCGCCCAAACATTAGAGTTATTGGCAATACGCCACGTTTCTAGTAACGTCTGTAGCCAGTTTTTTATCGATTTAGAGGTCAATTTTTTCATAAAAGCAGCTGTTCGTAATAGGGTTGGTAATAGTAATTTCGATGTCGGCTTTATAGTAATACAAAGCGTTTATCAGCACGACTTATGGTTTCTCACATCACATCATTGTTCAGTATATAAAGTAGGCAATTGAATGTCAGCGGCATTGAGATAAGCATTAAAAGCAAGTGGCGTACCACAGCTTTGCATAAGGGCAGCCAGTGACTGTACATAGTCATTAGCAGCCTGTGCTTGCTCGGTACGTGCCTTAAGTGATTGAGTTTGTGCTTGCACCACGTCAACGGTAGTATTTACACCTTCTTGTAATCCTAAACGTCGTAGTCGCAATACTTCTGCTGCCAAATCAACATTACTTTGCAATGCCTGATAGCGTGATTGGGCATTATTGACATCGTGCCAGTTTTTTTCTACCAGTAGCAATAAATTGTCACTGACTTCAATCTCAGAGAGATCGGCCTGACGTATTTTGGCACTACTAGATGCTAGTGATGCGGCTTTATCGAGTCCGCCCCATAGTTTCCAACTGGCAGAGATACCAGCGACCCAGCTTGGATCTTTCTCTACCTGACCATAACCGTATAGCAACACCGTAGGCTTGTAGCCCGTATCTGATAGCGCATGTAACTGCTGAGCCTGAGCCCGCTTGGCTGCAACTTTTTGCAGTCCGGGATGGTTGTTTAGTGCCAAGTCCTGAAAGTAGCTCACATCTGGTAGAGGGCGACTAGAGACAAACAAAGGCGTGGTCGGTTTGATACGGTAGTCGGTACGTAGTAGACGCTGTAGCGCAATCATAGCTAGGCGCGCGTCATTATTGGCATTGACGGATTCACTCTTGGCATCCGCAAGCGCCGACTGTGCTTCTAGTCTATCGACACGTGAGATAAAACCTTCTTCAAACAGACGCTCGGCCATATGATCGGTTTGCTGCAATGTATCGTAAGCGTCTTCTCGTAAGTAAGCAGCGATAATCGCTAGCTGTGCCTTAAAATAACGCTCAATTAACGTATTATAAAGCTCATTTTTATCCAGTACGCTATCAGCCATCGCTTCTTGTGTACGTGCATCCGAGGCGCCAGTCAATGCGTCTGTACGTCCAGCAGTATAAATAGGCCAAACGACTCCAAGACCTGCGCCTGATGTAGAGCCTGAGCGCTTGAGGTTGTAGGAGTCGGGAATACGCTCACCAACCAGCTCACCAAAATCTGGTAAGTCTGCTGTAGGAGGGACTATATTATCTACCCCATTGTTTACTTCGTTGACGATACCGCTCCTAAGAGAAGATAAATCTATATCCTCATCTAAATGATAGGCACTGGCAGATACTCGAGCAAATACGAGCGGATTGTCGATAGTTCTTAGCGCGTCAGTTTGGTATTCGCTAGCGGCAATCGCTGCTTGATTGGCAGCGATTTTAGGTGATACTTGTACCAGCAGCTTCTGCGCTTGCTCTAAACTCAAAAAGCTTGAGACGTCTAGTGCGTAGCTGTTATCAACTGTTTTATGTGTAATAGGGTCAACAAGCGTAGACAATGCCTGCGACTCAGCGTTTTGAGGGCTTGGTACTGTATGAAAAGGCGCTACAGCTGGTTTATTATTATCAGTTGGACTATCAGCATCTATGATTTGTGTCACAGCCACTGGTGTAACATCATCTGACACTTCTATACTGTCAGTGTCAGTGCTCGCGTAAGTCATGACAGGCACGCTCATGACTGCAACTGTCATCATAGCAGTCGGTAGCGCTGATAAAATGAATTTCATAAGTCACATAAGCCATTAATTAGAATGTAAGGTATTATAAAATAAGGAACAGCACCGATAGGTTTCATTGCTCAGGATATAAAGTCGCTGAACTATTATAGACTATTTGCCAGCTAGCGAAAAAATGATGCTTAAATAAATCATTCTTATTCTAATATAAAAATACGTCTATATTAAAAGTGCTAACAAGCGGTCATTCGTCATAAGAGGTACACTGTAGAGCCACAATGGTGACGGGTCAATGCTCAGTATTTTGCCGTTTTCTATTGTGCGACCAGTAGCGGTATGATAGAGGATTGATTTAATTTTTAAATATCTGTTTATAAGTAATAACATAGGTAATAAGACGTTTTAGATACAAGCGATTTATTTTTAAATAGATTTTGTTTTTAATTTTATTGTTAAAGCATTTAGGCAGTAATTAACGAGTAGAAAGCGCTCAATAAGCATCAGTCAATAAGTAGCAATTAATAAGTAGCAGTCAATGAATAGTCACTAAATGGCTATCAAACAGAATAAATAATATTAGCAGAGGGTGTGTCATGGCAGGGTATATTTTAGCGTTGGATCAAGGGACCACATCGAGTCGAGCAATATTGTACGATGATCATGCGCGTCCTATCAAAATGGTACAACAGCCAACGACGCTGCAAACACCAAGAGCTGGGTTCGTTGAACAAGATGCACAGCAGATTTGGCAAACTCAGATTAGCTGTGCACACGATGTTATTAATCGGGCAGGGCTGCTTGCCACTGACGTTACCAGTATCGCGATTACCAATCAGCGTGAGTCGATTGTGATGTGGGATAAGCAAACTGGTAAGCCACTGGCTCCCGCCATCATTTGGCAGGATAGGCGTACCGCAAATTACTGTAAGACGCTTGCTGCTGAAAGCGCTACCAATAGCATGAATGACCCTGTGCATCAAGGCGTTGATAGTGTCAATATGGCACATGAAGTACAGCGTATTACAGGTCTGCGTTTAGATCCGTATTTTAGTGCCAGTAAGATTGCTTGGTTACTCGAAAACAACCCGAAGCTGAGTGTACGAGCCAGCAGAGGTGAGATAGCGGTCGGCACGATTGATAGTTGGCTGATTTATAAGCTCACAGGTGGGGAGCATGTCATTGATGTGACCAATGCTTCTCGCACATTGTTATTCGATATCCATAAGCTGGAATGGTCAGAGACACTCTGTGACCGCTTCGCCATACCTATGAATATATTGCCTAAAGTGCTACCGTCCGACGGCGATTTTGGCAAAACTAAAAAAGGCCTGTTTGCAAAGCAAATACCCATTCAAGCAGTATTGGGTGATCAGCAAGCAGCGCTTTTTGGACAAGGTTGCCTTGATGCAGGTATGGCCAAAAACACTTACGGTACAGGCTGCTTTATGCTAATGAATATTGGGCAGCAGCCAAAGTTGAGTGAGCATAAGCTGCTAACCACCATCGCGTGGCAACGCAAAACCTCAGCAATTCGTCCGGACAATTTATCATTTGACCAAATCGTACAGTCAGGCAAACGCATGCTACAGCCACCCAAAAAGGAAGTCACTTATGCCTTAGAAGGCAGTGTCTTTATGGCAGGGGCTATCGTTCAATGGCTGCGTGATAATTTGGGTATGATTCAACAGAGTAGTGATGTCGAAGACTTAGCTCGTCAAGTAGACAGTAGCGAAGATGTCGTTCTATTACCTGCATTTACTGGATTGGGTGCACCTTATTGGCGTTCGGATATCAGCGCTAGCATCACTGGTATGAGCCGCGGCACTACTAAGGCACATATTGCTCGCGCTGCATTGGAGGCCGTTGCTTACCAAACCTATGATGTGCTTATCGCTATGCAAAAGGACAGCCCTCATCCTTTGACTGAGCTGAGAGTAGATGGTGGCGCTGCAAATAATGATTTACTCATGCAGTTCCAAGCAGATTTGCTAGGTGTTCCGGTATTACGTCCTAGAGATACAGAGATTACGGCGAAGGGCGCAGCACTCCTCGCAGGTTTAAAGACAGGGCTATATGACGAATCGACAATGAAAGCTTCATGGCAAGTAGATCGCGTGTTTGAACCAAGCATGTCGGCTGATGCTCGTGAGCGACATCTTGCTAAATGGCAACAAGCTATTAAAAGGTCTTTGATGCCGTTATAAGATTGGTTACTTAGTAAATTAATCATGGCTGTACATTTATAATTACTCAAAGTATGAAGCTGCCGTACACAAACGTGATAAAGATACAGGCTGTAACGCAAGATAATCGCAATACGGACACAGTTTACATAATCGGCCTATCTGTCCTTACCTATAAATTTCTATACTTCAATTGGATTTAGTAAGACCGCTAATGATTAGCAAATAAATAATTCAACAAATAATAAATAATTCAAGGACAATACTATGAGTAACCATGATGCTATCGATCGCAGTGAAGTAAAACATATGTCAAAAGAGACAAAAGAAGATTTAAATGCAGACATCATCACCGGTGAGCCAGGTTCACATCCAGTAGGTACAGGTATCGGCGGTGTAGGCGGTGCAGCAGCAGGTGCAGCTATCGGTACGATGGCAGGTCCGTTAGGTACACTAATTGGTGGTGCTATTGGTGCTATCGTTGGTGGCGGTGCAGGTCATGCAGCAGCTGAAGCCATTGACCCAACTCACGAAGAAGCGTACTGGCGTGCAGAGTATGCAAACGCCGATTACCATAGAGAAGAATACGACTTTGACCGCGATTTGCATCCAGCATATGCAGTCGGTTATGCGAACCGCGCTCGTTATCCAGTAGATGCTCGTTTTGAAGATCATGAAGCAGACTTAGAGCGTTCATGGCACGAAGTAAAAGGTGAGTCTCGTATGGAATGGAACGAAGCGCGTCAGGCATCACGTGATGCATGGAACCGCGTATCATAAGAAAGATGAAACAACCAATAGAACTGCCAGTTAAATACTTTGGCAAACAGTGCCCTGTTGACAAACAGTGCCCCTGTTGATTAGCTAGTATCAGGGATTGCTATATCCTTACATAAGATAGAGCGATTGTATGCTAAGTTCTATTAGTGAGCTTGCTTATCGATATTTATGCTATTTTAAAACTTCCAAGGTTTAACTTTGGGAGTTTTTTTAGGCATGAAATTTGCAATGTATACATATACGTGAATATTATGTACTATAATAATGAGAGCGATGGGGAATATATGAGTAATAATACTGAAGGTAATAAACAGTTTTATATCGCAACGGCAAACTTGCTGAACTTTGCGAACCCTAATCGAACTTACTATGAGAATGCCCCAGCTTATAACGATAAAGCCTATAAGCATAAGCTACGAGGTCTTACAGATCTGTTGGCTAAAGCGCATGCTGATATTATCGCAGTCCAAGAGGTTTGGGATAGTGATGCATTAAAAGCGTTGGCTGTTTCACTAGGTTTCAAGCCCGAGCATGCAGTCATTCCACTTGCAAGTAATGATAACGCTAGTATATATACCAAAGGCATGGGTGCACAGAATACACCTGCTGTCGGTATTATCAGCCGATTTGAGCAGTTAGAAACCAGTTTGCTAGAAGATATAGCACCAAAAGCCACTATTGATGTACCTGATATCGGTCCTTATCAACGCTTCAACCGTCCTCCATTGGTATTACGTGTTGACGCATACGGGCAGCCCATTACTATTATTACAGCGCATCTAAAAAGCAAACGTGCTTTTTTCTTACGTGACGACAATGGTGACCTATTAGAAGACATGGAAGATCCAAATATTCGAGTTCGCGCCAAGCTTCGTAGTTTATGTATGCGCGCGGCAGAAGCGGCCTCTATCCGTATGTCTATCATAGAGCGATTAAAGCATACTCGTGAACCACTGATCCTATTGGGCGATATGAATGATGTTACAGGTAGCGTGACTACTCAGTTGATGACAGAAACTGGGGAAGTCAATTACGATAAAAGTATGCGTGATGTCGCACTTTTTGATGCCGCTCGTATTCAAGCACGATACGGATGGATGAAGGACGTTGCCTATACCCATATATATCAAGGCATGCCAGAAGTTATCGACCAACTGTTTGTCTCAGAAGAGTTCTTACCCAATAGCAAGTTTTCGCTTGGATATGTCGAACGGGTAGATTATTTTAATGATCATTTGAAGTGGGACTATGCCGATAGAGTCACTGATCATGGTATTATAAGGGCGAAAATAAAACTCAATGATTAACTTCATAAATTTAGACGGTTGCCTCTATTAAATTACTGATTGTCGTATTATTTTTTAACCTATTCATGCCCTTGCTTGATAGTGTGCAAGCGTTTATTATGCCTCTTCATTGAATATAGTAGTGATAATATTGGCTTTACATTTTAGCCAATGATGATTCACCTTCTATTTAAGAATAACTATCATTCGATGAAGATTGTTTTTATAAAATAGGGCGTAACATTAAGAGATTTATAATGAGTGATAACAAAGACGAAAAGATTGAAGATGTGTTGGTAGATTCAGAATTGGCAAAAAAGCTTGTACCTAATAAGTTTAAGTTTACTAGCCAGCAAGGTCGTGCACGTCGACAAAAGCTATTGGCAGGTGCCAAAAAACTGAGCGAAACACATGCTATTAACGATATTACGTTAGCAGCTGTGTGTGAGGAAGCTGGCATACCGAGAGCTTCTGCTTACCACTTTTTCCCTAATATCGAAGCAATATTTTTAGCATTGCGTTTTTTAAATGCAATTGAAATATTAGAGATAGTAGAAACTGTTGATATTGGTAACTATGATAGATGGCAGGGTTACTTAACAGCACTCATTGATCGCTGTGTCACTATATTTCATAATGACAAGACAAAAGCCAAACTTATCTATGATACCAACACACCTGATTTTGAAGGTGATAGCTTCGGTGAGGATATGGATCATCAAATCGTTGATCTGGTCTATAAGCGTTTGTCAGAGCGTTATGAGATGCCAAACTTTGATGATATCCAAAACACGTTATTGATTGCTTATAGTATTGTTAATGCTATATTTACCTTGTCTTATCGTCGTCATCAGAGTATTACTGAGGACTACATTCAAGAAGCAAATACTGCATTTATCGCCTATTTACGTTGCTACCTACCAGAAAAATTACCACGTAAAAACCGCTAATTGAACTCGAATTAGACGCGAAAAAGCCGACAAATATGTCGGCTTTTTCGCGTCTAATTTTTAGCATAAGATTGAAAGTAATAGAGAGTGATATTTCTAATAAAACAGCGATTATTCTAACGGTTAGATGTCAAATCTTGTCCATGGCAAGTATCATTGCTCGCGTCTAAAGGCGAGTACTGTTTATGATAACTGACTATTGACTTCTCTAGCGTTACATTGGTCTGTGAGTCATTGGCATTGACATAAGCTTCGCGGGCCTGCTCAAGCCAACGGTCTGCCATGCGAAAATGCATACCAGATTCGCGCCAGCCTCGTGCGCATTGATTGGTCGCAGCCCAAATCAAAGCGACTTCACTAAATGCCATTTCACGTGGTGCTGACGCTATGCCATCACCGTCTTTGAGTGCGCTTAAAGTTGCCCATAGATCAGAACGCATTAAGGTAGATGGAATGTCTTGATGCAAATCCAAGGCTTGTACCGTGTCATTATCTAGCGCTTGCAATATAGGCTCTGCCATTTCTAACGCAACTTGACCAACAGATGAGCGGCTATTCATACTGTCTTGATGAATGGCATAATTCAACCAGGCTTGCGCTTTATAAGCGAAATACTGCTGAGCTGCTGTCTTGTCTTTTTGTTGATAGGGTTGTAATTGCGCTACCATACAGTTTAAAAGGCGCTGTTGTTCGCTTTGATATCTATAAGAGTGTGCTTGAGTCTGACTATCATCGCGGCAATATTCAACCATGCTAGTTGAGTTGGCCACTTGGACAGGCTCACTCTCAGCTAAAGCAGGCTGCATAAAGGTTAATGAAAATAAAGCTGATAGTGTAACGCATACTGAGCGCTTGAAAGGTGCTGCTTTGATGACTGAATCAAACATGGTGTAAACCTTATGTTAAGGTAATAAACGTTGGTATTACTTACCATTACTAGGGCTGACCTAATTGTTTATTGAATGACAAAATAATTCATCATAAGACAATCATGATACTGTTATAAGGTTGTACTTACGACAGTATCATCAATTAAAATGCAGAATTGCTGCTTAGACGCTGGTTCTTACGAGGGTCTTCACGTTTAAATAAGTCTTCATCGAACTTAAAGCGCAATCTGAAGTAAGCACCTTGCTGAGTACTGTCGTCATAAGCAATATCTTCATCTTCAAAGCCCATGAAGTTATAACCAAGTGATAACCAAAGGTTGGTCATAGGGCTATAACCCACTTCTGCACCAAGCATATAAGCTAAGTCATTTGCCTGATCATTCCAGTAAGTACCTGCTTGCAATCCAATATCCCAGCGCTCACTAATATCATAAAGACCGCGGCCATAAACAGCGTGAGCCGTGTTATTGCTGGTTAAGCTGTCTGCTTCGTATTCTGTATACTTACCAGCATAACGTCCAGACAACGTCAACGGACGCGTAGGATGGTAATTACCATTCCATGACCAAATCATGGTATCTTTTTGATAAACATCATCGCCAGTATTATTATCATCCAAACGATATTCGAATTTTGCAAGCATATCTAACTGATTGCTATCGTAGTCACGATACGCAGCACCTAGCTGAAAACGATTGATAGTGCGATCGCCATCACTATAGTCAGTACGTGAGTAGATATCTTTGGCTAAGAAGGTAACCTCATCAGTATAGCGATAGGCGATACCAGCACTACCAAGTAGCGTATCACTTGTTTCACCCCAACGTTTTTCAAAACGTCCTGATGCTTTATAATTCTCTTTAGCAAGATATTCAACACCGATACCTGCCGCTGTTGCAGTGTTACTTTCTTCACCTTCGAGAGATTCGACACGCTCAAATAAAGTATTTAAAGTTAGCCCTTCTTGAACATACCACTTGTTTTTTAGACCAATAGCTGCTTCTGCCTCACGTGCACTAATGGCATCGCGCATGCGGTATTCGCTATAAACCTTACCATCTTTCATGTAAGTCGCGTCAAAACCAACAGTGGTACGTTGACGCTCATCTGTATCATCAAGACCATAAGTGCCAGATAGGCTGTTGATCAAATCATGACGAGCGTATAGACGACCCAAGTCCCCAAGCGCTGTCTCACCACCGATAGAAGTTGCATTACGTGAGCTATTTTCGATATCTTGCTCATACTCTGCAAATACCAAGCTGTTATTCAACTTAGGTAGACGAGAGGTAATACGAGCACGAACAGTCGTACCTTCAATATCTTCTTCAGCGTTACTAACGCTGCTCAACGCTGACTGATTGATGATGTCATCATTAAACAAAGTGTCGTCTGTAATATCTACAACGTCTGTCGCGGCTTGAGTATTACGTGAGGCAGCAGTCGCGTCTTGTTTGTAATAACGAACCCCAATTTCACCAACGATGTTTTCACTTAAACGATGCTCAACGCTTGCTTGCACGCCTTCGCGGCTAGCGTCAGTAGTATGCTCTTCTGTGCGTATGCCTTCTAATTTCAGCGCTGTTTTTTTGTCGTTGAATGTATGGATGACTTCTACGCCAGACTCCGTACGTCCAGCAGTAAGCGGTGATGCACCAGTGACAAAACCTTTATCTGCATCATTGTAATAAGCCTTGGCACGCGTGTCTTTCTTATTATCAAAGTCAAGCTCGACACGTAAGGCATTGCCCTCAACATTGTTATCGTCTAATTCTGTGGTATTGATCTGATTACTTGGCTGAAAATTTGGGTTCTCAGCTTTGTTCATCGCATATTCAGCGACTAGCTTCAGCTTATCATTGAATTTAACAACACTGTTAACACTAGCCAACTCTTCTTTGTTCATTGGGTCATCGCTATTCACATAGCTACCACCGATGGCGACTTTGTTCGTTAGTTGCTGCTTCGCTGCAATACCACCGACGAAGTAATCTTCACCGCCTTCATCAACTTCGACAGTGACACGGATATAGATAGGATTGCCTTCGATATCTTGACTAGCAATCGGTGCCGTCAAGAATAAGCTACGGCTGATAGGGTCAATCTCATAATCAGCAAAGCGAGTAAGCGCCTCACGATTGATAATCAACCCAGGGTTGTTGGCGTCACGAGTAATAACTTCAACCGTTTCAGAGTTTTCTAATACCGCATCGAAGTTCTCAGCCAATGGATATGGGCCTGAAATGCCCAAACCACGAGTCTCATTTACCCGTTGGCTAGTACTGGTTTCTGCTAAAAAGGCAGTAACGCGAGTATTGCTATCTTCAAATTGAGCTTTTAGACCAGTTAATGTGCGGTTGTATTGACCAAGCTTGATGCCTTCGTCGTCATCAATCTGAGTTTTCAAATCACCATACATAGCGAACGAACGACCTTTATCAAGGCGCACGTAAAGCTTGCTAGTAGACTGAGCATCGAAGCCTTTAGCTGATGAGTCGCCATAGACAGGATAGTATTCACCCGGCTCGATATCACGGAACAAACGCTCGCCTTTTTTATCACTATCATAAGCAAGCGTTAGCAGGTAGTCGCCGCGCACTTTTCCTTTTAGGAACATTGCGGCACGACCAGAAGCTGTGTAATCATCACCACCAGCAAAGTCATTTAGCTCTTGCTCAAATGCACCTTGAGCATCGGTAATGCTGCTACCGTCAAAGTCTTTTAGTGAAATAGCACCTTCTATAATACCAACAGAAAGTAGTGGACGTAGTTGAGCTGTAAACTGTAACGGAATGATTTGTTTGCTGCTACCAGTGTCAATTACTAGCTCGCCCTTACCTGGTACGCTAGGTGCAGTTACGGGTATTAACAGCTCACCACCTGATACAGTCACTTGGGTGCCAGCTTGATCTTTGCTGCTGTCTTCCAAATTGATACGACCGATATTAGTATCAAGCGTAAGAGAAGTAGTACCAATATAAGGGCGATTATCGCGATCTTTTAGGCTGATGACGACTTGGTATTCACTAATACCGTCAGCTGGAACTAACTGTGCTTGAGTACGGTAGTCGATAGCTTGTAGGCTGTCAGGAGTTAGTACTTTAATCGTCTGCTCAGAGATGATCTGACCATTTATATCAGTCGCAACACCGCGTAAGGTGTTCTTGCCGCGCTGTAAATCAACAGCATAGTAATCGAAAGCCGTTACATTCTGTTTTTCTTGCTCAGCAGTTTTACCTATTTTTTGTTCTGATACAGCTTTGCCGTTGGCATATAGTGTGAACACAGACCCAAGCGGTGCCTGAACCTGTACCATTTGTTTATAAGTGCTAAGCTGCTGACCTTCGTTTAGGTTAATGAAGGCAACATCGTTACTCGCCACTTCTTTTAAGTATTCTTCGAGCTCTTTTTCTACTGGTGGAGCAACAGTGGTTACCGTCATGTCAACACGGCTATCTACTGGATTGACCATGTCATTAACGATAGCCGAATCACAACTATTACCAAGGTCTAAGTCACCATTAATGTTACAACCACTAGCATCTACATTATCGGTAGTATCGGTATCATAGTCAGGATCCAAAGTCAGTTCGGTTTTTACCGCTTGCTCTAACGTGTCATTTTTAGCTTCTACTAATTTGCTACGAGCAATTAGCTCAGCGTTTAAGCGCTCAGTGCTATCTGCCATGCCACCAACGATTGCAAAATCTGCACGATGCAGTTCACCGTATTTCAAATCAACAAAACGACTACCGGCATCACCAGCATTGCGATTGCTTTGAGTGACCAGTTCAGTTTCTCTAGGAATGGTAGTACGATCGACCTTTAGTACGTGTGTTTTTGCACTGATACCATAGAAGTTATATTTACCTTCAGGATCAGTCACGATGAAGTTGCCGTTCTCCATATAGATACGTACACCAGCGACACCCAGCTCGCCATCTTCTTTTTGCTGAATACCATCGCGGTTGATATCGTGATAGACCTTACCTACGATAATACCATCGGTATTCATCACGCCGCGGCTTACTTCGACAGGCCACTGCGCTTCTCTTGATGTCAATGTATTGTTGCTGTCATCACGACCGTATGCAGTCGCGCGATTGATACCATCGCCGCCTAGTGATGACGCACCGATGAGCACACGATAAGTAATTTTTTTACTTTCGCCAACTGCCATGTTTCCTAAGTTCAATACCTGATATTTACCATCAGCTTTAAACTCGGTAGTCTGTGCTTGATTGATATCAAGATTAGTCGTTGGACTAACACGTACACTGTTCTCAACGTAGTCAAAACCACGTGGTAAAGCGTCTTTTAGTTGTACATCGTAAGCAGTCGATTTGCCGTTATTGGTAATATCGATGGTATAGCTGACATAATCACCAAGCTCTGCAGTTTTGACATCGCTTTCTTTAGTGACGACTAGGCTTGCATTATTATCGATGATGTTTACTTGAGAGCTCAGATCATCGATACGTACAGTAAAATCGCTATCATTTGGTAGCTGATCAGCACCTGTGCCAACAGAAGGAGCAATACAAGCTGTTAACTCAGCAGTCAACGTATCGTCGACCAATGTCTGAATCAGTTTATCGTCAATAGCATTGGCATTATTCTGTGTTGGTGCAGATAAGTGATATTTGCCTGTATTATTACCAGTTTCAATTCCTTTAAGAGAGTAGGTATCACCAGTCATTGGCGACTTAACAGTAATCCATACTTGATCAGGTTTATCAGATTGCACGTTACACTGCGCGTAACTGGCATCAATATAAACGTTGTCCCCGATTTGCGAGGTGGTTTTAGTACCGTCAAATTGAGGGGTGGTAAAGTTGATTTTAGGTTCAACAATAACCAGTCTGTCAATTGCTTCAACAGCCGCGATGGATGGATCTTCTAATATGATAGCGCCAATCTTCACATCAGCGGTATCGCCATCTTCACCGTCAGCATCTGATAGAGCCTGTACGATAAGCTGAATACTCTCACTCTGACCAAGTTTGATCTGAGCGCTCAGGTTATCGAGCATGATTTGTCGATCTTCTGAATCGACTTCTCCGTTATTATTAAGATCTTGATAGACCTTTAAATTAGAAACAGTTGGTGATATAGCAAGTGTCAATTCAACAGTCTGATCACTATAGCTGGTGTTACTCAGTACGTTGACCCAACTTACCTGTGTATTAGGCATGACTGTACGTAAAGCATGCTGAGTCAAACTGATACCATATTCAGGTAAATTTGAGGCTTTTACTTGTACTTGGTTTGAGTCAGTACTGATAGTCGTGCTGGTCTCACTGTCAACGTTGTAGCTGGCTTGAGCAGTATTGCTGATCAGCTGTACCAATGTATCAGTTGCAGCAGATGCGGTATTTGATTGCATAAGCAACATTGCAAATGACAGCGCAGAGATCTTCGCTGTAGGCAACGTAGCACGATTAGACAGTGTCATTAAAGATTTAGTCATATGTCGCTTATCCAATAAAATATAAAGGGGTAGAGTAGTAACTCTCCAGCTTGGCTAATCAAAATCGATTAGGTCAAGCTGGAGCATTAGTCTATAAGCGTCTCGTGAAGCTTATAGACTTTGAAATATTAAATATAAATTAACGAGCGTTTTTGATTTTGATCTTAAAGGTCAAGGTGCCAACGCCGCCAGGAACTATAGTGTAGTTACTACCAAGAACCGCAGTAGCCGAAGTGCTAGCTGTGCCTGCAGTAGATGACGTAGTAGCAGAAGTAGCAGGTGAGTTAGCTACTAAATCCGCACCAGCTGAAAAGTTAGACAGCAAATCCGAAATCGTTACACCAGTAAGATTAAAACCTAATGCTGCTGAAGAAGTGTTAGTCGCCTGAATACGATAGATAACACACTGATCAGGGGTTGCATTGAGCACAGTTTGAACAAAGGTACTTGCAGCAACGGTAGCTTCACAAGCAGTATCTAGTGATTGAGACTTCACTAAAGATAAGCCTCTGACATTAGTCGTATCAGTCACTGAAGTAGCAGCAGGCGCACCAACACCAGCTGGGGTCAAAGTTACGATAGTCGTTTCAGTGCTACCAACAGCCGCCGCATCAGCAGCAGTTGCAGGAGTAGTGACATTACCTGAAGAGACATTATAGTTGATTGCTAATGTGCCACCAGGTGCAATACCATTTGGAAATTGAGCGGTTGGTAGTGTAGTGCTATTAAGAGTGTACGTATTACCACCAGCAACGGTAGGTTGTAGCGTTATAGTAACTGGAGCTCCACCATTAGGCGGTGTATAAGTAACACTGATAGGATCAGTAACCGGTCTGACAGCCGCATTATTGCCACCATCAGCAATAGTGAAAGTCAATGGATTGGTATTAGTACCTTCAGCATCCTGACCGCTGTTAATAATAGTAGTCTTCTGTGTGACTTGACCATCAGTACCTGAGGCAGGGGCAATTTCTCTAGTCGTTGGATTGCTCACTATAACCGCTCGTCTGGTAAAGTTAGTCACACCAGCAGTATCTATACCAGCGCCGTTACCTTCACCCGCATCATCAGGTATTCTAGTAACACCTATAGTGCCATCTGTACTATCAAAAATATCATAGTCAGTACCAAGTACAGGAGCAGCAATTAACGGGCTAACCGGACCGACGAACTTATCGTAGACTTCTGCGTTGTTAGTTACTGAACTATTAGCAGCTGTATACTGATCTCTATCGACGTTAACCGTGAAAGTAATCGTGCGACTTGCGCCAACAGCTAAGTTTGCTACGGCAACATTAATAGCTTGTCGAGTACCGACAGTGGAAATCGTAGCGGTACCAGCACCAGTTACGGTCACGTCTGATGCTGCGCCATTAGGCAAACTTAAACCTGCAGGAAGGACATCCCTGATGACAATATCAGTCGCAGCAGCACTATAGTCAGTAGTAGCGTTAGTCACTACGATACTATAGTTGATCTGCGGATTAGCTACTGTCAAATCGACAGTACTCGTCGCTGTTTTTACAATTTTGAAGGTAGGCAATCTCACGATAGTTTGGTTTTCATTCACCAATGTCGCATTTGCTGGAAGATTAGCAGTAAAGAAAGTACTGGTTGCTGTTAATGTACCTACACCTTTGTCATTACCATTACGAGCGTCTGGCGTAGTTGCTTCGTAGCTTAAGTTAGCTCTAGTACCTGGCTGTAGTCTAATAGTACCACCATTGGTTAGGGTACCTGTCTGTGCCTGACCATTCAAAGCGGCTACTTGAGTAGAAGTTAAAGGAGTACCATCTGCTTGTACAATAGTAAACGTAACAGGCGCAGTACCTAAAGCATAGTCTGGATTAGCCGTTACTAGTGCTGAGTCATTACCTGTGGTATTAATGGTATAAGTATCCGTCACGTTACCCGTGTTGGTTAAATTATGAGTAAAGGTAGTCGTACCACCTGGCGTAGCAGTCTGATTGATAGCAATATCGTCACCAATGCTGCCATCATCAACAGTCGACGTGAGTGCAAAGTTAGCCGTTTCGCTAACATTGACAGTCACGATGTTTGACGTCACGTTTGGCTGAGCGATACCAGCAACACTGTAGTTTGCGGTTGCAACGTTATTGATGGCAGCAGCACCTGCACTAACACCACCAGTAGTATTAGGAGTAGCTGCATTAGCACCACCAGAGATACCCATTACTGCGGCAATACCGACAGCAAGCAAGCTATAGTTAAAAGTATTTGATTTCATGTAGTACTCCAAAATGGATGGTAAAAGGCCGAATTAATAATGGAAGGGTGAAAAATAAAGGTTTAATCTTCTGTTGATTAGTTAACAGTAGTGTTTAAAGCCACAGCAGCTGATTTTTTAGCTGGCAACAACTTGATATTCCAGCGTAAGGTACGGTATTCAGAATACGGAATTTTAACCATTTTGCCATCGACTTTGCGCATTAGCGGCATATCAGCATAGTTCTTACCATCAGTGCTGGCTTGTGCGCTGGCAGGATTTGCCTCACCAGTAAATGTCATGTTTGCAGGGATAGGCAATGTCACCATCAGATCATTAATGTCTTTATTGATGGTATTGGTATAAGTTGCTTTGTATTGAATGACAGTACCAGCTGGTGCTGTACGTACTGGTGAATATACTGTTTTGCCGTCCGCATTCTTAATGACCTGATTAGCAGTCAGTTCCATTTTTAGAGCGTCGTCAGCATGAGCAGTACCTAGCAAACAAGTGGAGGCAAAGGTTGCTAGCATGACATTATGTAAGAAGTTAAAACGTTTCATATAAAATCCTTTCTTAGAACATGACTATCAGTAAAAAGCGAACGTCGTATATTATGGTAGAGAAACTAGTAATCTAATATCATTCGTCATTTAAAAGGCATCTATCTCCCTTTTTTCTATTTTCACATAATTAATACAATTAATCATAACAAGAATGATAACTGGCATTTTGGAGCATACAAACGGTAAAAGCCTTGTCTGGCTAGACAGGGCTTGATTAAGTGCTCAGTGATTTGATAAACAGGTGTTTAGTTGCTAATGGTAGTACCATATTTAGTATTAAAACGAATAGCCTGACGGCGAGTGGCGGTGGTAGCACCTAAAGAAAAAGTATTGGTGGTAACTGTACCGTTGTTGCCAATAGATACCGAATTTGTTGCAAATGATGGAGTGCCACTATTCTCACCAATAGGTGTTGGATTGACTAAGGTAGAGGTAATCGACGAATTATTAGAGTCATTTTTACTCTGTAGTGTATCTTTGATAATAATATCTGCTAGGGAAACGTTACCACGATTTATCGCTTCAATTCTATAAGCGATACATTGTCCAGGGATAATGTCAGATATTGGTTTTGTACTATACGCACTACTAGCACTACCGTCATAATTAACACCAATTGTGGCAAGGTTGTTTAGGCTACAGTCATGGACATACTGACTTTTGATTAATACCAACGCAGAATTTTCTTGAACAACATCACCGAAATTATTGCTAGGGTAGTTGTATTTACTGTTAGTAATGTCTATTTGTAGGACATTGCTCGTAGTATCTACAGAATATGTATAATTGCTAGGCTCATTTTGAGTAACGCAAAGCCTTGTATAACTACCTACTTGTGCTGCCGTCAAGCTAAAACTATAGGTTCCATCATTACCAATGTTTACCGTCTGAGGTGAGAACGTACCACTATCAGTTGTACATTTATTTAGAGTAACGGTATGACCCGTAGTAAAGGGAATACCAGATTCAGTCGGTGAATCGTATTTGCCATTGAAATAAAAACTATTACTTAGGTATTTGCTAGATATATCATCCTTAGATGGACTTAAAACATTACCATTGTCATTAAATACAAAACCTGAGAAAGTATAACTAGCAGGAGTGTTAGTAATTGTACACGTAATTTCATCACCGTAAGTCGTATTACTGAGCGTAAATGAACGAGTTTTGGTCGTGGAGTTATAGCTCATTGCAGAACTAGGCATGACGGTGGTACTACCTGTAGTAGCGTTACTACATTTATAAGTAGCGTTATAGCTTGCTATATCGCCCAAGGTGGTACCATTCATCACGCGTTCAGTAATGGTATAAGTTGTACTTTCTGTCAAGGTAAGTGTAGCGCTAGTACCATTAGTAATTGTTGAGCCTGTTCCAGTAGTAGTAAAACTATTTGTAGCCACTGAACCGCCACTAACTACAATCTCAAATTGATCATTGCTATTAATACGTGCACCACTTAATGCTTTCTTCACTATGATTTTGGGCGGCGCGAGACAAAAGTAAAAATCAGAGTAACCTACCCCATGAGGACTATTTGTTTCACTTACCGTATTGTTATGTTTTAAATTAAGTGCAATATCAGCAAGTGTATAATTCCAGTTCGCGTCAATCGTACATTCACCTGTACCACAGTTTAGGCCTTTTCTACCAGTTACTATATTTCTATTCGTGTTAATAGTGTGAAACGAACTGTTATGTGTTAATTGTCCACTATTGGCAGATACGTCAATCTGTTCTATATATGGTGTCAAAGAGCCGTTAGTCACTGAGTCCAGATCCTGTATTTTATACCCCATCTTGCTAGTTGGACGATTGACACTCACATCCACAACATGATTGGTTCTAGAGGTAGATGATACTGGAGAGTTGTGTACTAGGTTTAAGGCTGAAGTTGTGACTCCATTTAATGTTCCGTAAAAAGGTGGCGTACCACCATAGTTACTATTCAAGTCTATTACTGAAGAAAAATTTATTCTGAATATTTTATTTCCTGATGCTTCATTAAACGTAAAAGTATTTGATAGGTTTCCCGTTGTCCAACTTAAAGAAGTGCTGACTACAGGCGCGTTAGTAGTTGATGTAGGCGCATTCGCACCAATGTAGTACATTTTATGGTTGGCAGGACACATCCCAGTATTGGAACTTTCTGTTGATTCAAAGCTGGCACTGGCATTATTACTTAAGAAGCCTAATGAGACAGCAGTTAGGATAATTAGTTGATAAGCAAAGACACTACTCAAGTATGAATACAAATGATTTTGATTTTTATAGAACATACTATTGCGCCTTCTAGTTTATGCTTTCAATTAACAAAAAATCAAACATTGTATTTAAGAGTATTTCAATGAGTAATCTTAAATACAATAGTTAATAAAGACTAACTATATGTTACGAAAGGTAGTTATAGTATGACGAAATGCAAATAATTTGCAAGTTGAACTAGAAGTATTTATACATATATGAAATGAGATAAGAATAGTAAATCACCGTTCTCTAAAGATAAGCTTTATTGCGGTGAAGTATATTTAGTATTGAAATATAGTCCTGCTGAGTTTGGCTGTGTACCACTTATAACGACAGACAACAAACTGTACTTATTAGAATGACCTTCACCCTTAAAACCTGTGGTATGTCAACGCTATGGTTGCTAATATTTGGACAAGCTAAGTTGTCGTCATGCTCATAAATATATTGTCATTATATGAATATTAAGGCGATATTATTTGCTGCGATATCACCGAAATCCGAGTTATTGTAGTTACAGCCGTAATTTGTGAGCGTGATCTCTTGGCTATCTGTAGTACTGTCTCCTGAGTAATTCCACACAGTTGGTTCACTTTTTATAAGACGGATTCTTATTATGTTGACTAGTACACTAGCAGGTACTATGCAACTGTAAGCCTTTCTAATAGAAGAAATACTCGGAACAGTGTGAGAGCTTAATATAGTCATTTTTAAAAAAACTAATCATTATTTATTTAAAAAATACTTGTTATTTCATCATTTCTCTACAGCCATAAACAACTAGCGCGTAAACGCTTATAATGGAATGTCATAGTCAATTAACGATTAAATGAATGGTTACAGTATTATTACGGTTTGACGGATGTGTTGATTTGATGCATTCGTTGATACGAGTAGTACTATTTTTATAATCGAGCAATATGTCACCGCATAAAACAATGGAATGCTTGGACGTAGCAAGGATGTCATAAGTAAACCAATCTCTCATCATGCATTTTTCAATGAAGACCTGCCATTAGGTAGGTATGACTGATATAAAAGGATTAACAAGAATGAATTATTATAAGGATGCTGATAGCACCGAAACTCAGGAATGGCTGGCAGCCTTTGAGTCTGTGGTTAAACACGCAGACAAGGACCGTGCTCAGTTTCTCCTAAAAGCCTTATACAATATGGCGGTTCAAGAAGGACTGCCGTTCAACAGACTAGACACTGCGTACGTCAATAGTATCGCTGTTGAAGACGAGCCAATGTACCCAGGCGATCTAGGCATGGAGCGTAAGATACGTGCGCTAATTCGTTATAACGCACTTGCCATGGTCATGCGTGCTAATAAAAACGACGATGATCTAGGTGGTCACTTAGCGACATTCGCCTCTAGTGCAACACTTTATGAAACGGGTTTTAACCATTTCTTCCGCGCAGCTAGCGATCACTTCGGTGGCGACATGATTTATTATCAAGGTCACTCAGCTCCAGGTATCTATGCACGTTCTTATCTAGAAGGTCGTTTGACCGAAGATCAGCTCGATAACTTCCGCCGTGAAGTAGGCGGCAAAGGTCTATCAAGCTATCCGCATCCATATCTCATGCCGGATTACTGGCAGTTCCCAACCGTATCAATGGGACTTGGTCCAATCATGTCCATCTATCACGCCCATGTACATCGTTATATGGAAAACCGTGGCTTGCTAGAAAAAGAAGGTCGTAAGATTTGGACATTCTTAGGTGATGGTGAGACTGATGAGCCAGAAAGCTTAGGTGCAATTTCTCTCGCTGGCCGTGAGAAGTTGGACAATCTAATATGGGTAGTTAACTGTAACTTGCAGCGTCTTGATGGTCCAGTCCGTGGTAACGGTAAAATCATTCAGGAACTAGAGTCGGTATTCCGCGGCGCAGGCTGGCGAGTCATCAAAGTCATTTGGGGCGGTAACTGGGATTCATTACTTGGTAAAGATCATACGGGTGTCCTTAAACAACGTATGGAAGAAGTGGTGGATGGTGAGTATCAGCTATATGAAGCGCGTACGCCTGAATTTACCCGCAAAGAGTTCTTTGGTAAATATCCAGAGTTAGAAGAGATGGCAGATGCGTTGACTGACGAAGAAATCTCACGTCTGAACCGTGGTGGTCATGATCCAGTTAAAGTTTATGCTGCCTTTAGCGAAGCTATGAAAACCAAAGGCCAACCGACGGTTATTTTGGTTAAGACCGTTAAAGGTTATGGCTTATCTGCTCAAACGCAAGCAGTCAACAAATCGCATCAGGTTAAGAAGCTTGATCAAGAAGCGTTGATGTATTTCCGTGATCGTTTTGATTTGCCATTTACTGATGAGCAGTTAGAGACTCTACCATTCTACCGCCCTGAAGAGGGTTCGGCGGAGATGAAGTATCTCAAAGGTCGTCGTGAGTCGTTAGGTGGTCATCTGCCAAACCGTCGTAGTGGTCATATCCCACTGAATATCCCTGAACTATCAATGTTTGATCGGGTATTAAAAGGCAGCAATGGTAAAGAGCAGTCTACGACGATGGTATTTGTACGCTTACTATCTGCGATGCTTAAAAACAAAGACATCCAAGATCGCGTCGTACCAATTGTACCTGACGAAGCGCGTACGTTTGGTCTAGAAGGTATGTTCCGTCAATTGGGTATTTACTCGGCTGTTGGTCAAAAATATACGCCAGAAGACAGTGAAGCGTTGATGGGCTATAAAGAAGCTATCGATGGTCACATGTTGGAAGAAGGTATCAACGAAGCAGGCGCAATGAGTACTTGGATTGCATTAGCAACCAGTTATTCTGTGAACGCGCTACCGATGATTCCGATGTATATCTATTATTCAATGTTTGGTTTCCAGCGTGTGGGCGATTTGGCTTGGGCGGCAGGTGATTGTCAAGCACAGGGCTTCTTGTTAGGCGCAACCGCTGGTCGTACGACACTTAATGGCGAAGGCTTACAGCATCAAGATGGTCATTCGCAGATTCTATTCAATGTCGTGCCAAACTGTGTCAGTTATGATCCTTGCTTTGGTTATGAGCTAGCCGTTGTCATGCATGACGGTCTACGCCGTATGTATGGTGAAGGCGAGCGCGTTTACTATTACTTGACGTTGATGAACGAAAACTACGAGCAACCTGAAATGCCAGAAGGTGCCGAGGAAGGTATCAAACGTGGTATGTACTTGTTAGAGGACAATGGCTCAACACAAGTACAGCTACTAGGTTCTGGTGTAATCTTACGCGAAGTACAAAAAGCGTCACAGATACTAAAAGACGAGTTCAATATTACGTCCAACGTCTGGAGCGTAACCAGCTTTAATGAGCTGACTCGCGATGGTATGGTTTGTGATGACTACAATCGTCTACATCCAATGGATGAAGAGAAAGTGCCTTGGATTACTGAGCAGTTAGCACCGCACGAAGGTATCGTGGTTGCAGCGACAGACTATATGCGTAACTACTCAGAGCAAATCCGTGCTTGGTTACCAGATAACCGTCCTTACACGACTCTGGGTACCGATGGTTATGGCCGTTCTGATACGCGCGAAAACCTACGCAGTTTCTTCAATGTTGATGCTGCTCATATCGTTGTAGCAACGCTTAAACGCCTAGCGGATGAAGGCGAAGTTGAAATGCGTTTGGTTAAAGACGCGATTTCAAGCTTAGGTATCGATGTGGATCATCCACCTGCATGGCAACAGCAGTCTTACTATGACCAGTCTCCAGATGCACCAGCACCAGGTAACGTAAATCCAAATCCTGTACCTGAATTTATCGCTGAAGACGATGACGAAATCAGTAATGAAGGTCGTGCTGAAGATCAAGCAGATGCAAATTTGCTCGATGATAAAGATGTCAAATAATAATAACCATAAGACGAGGAAATAAATCATGGACATTAAAGCCCCCGATTTAGGTGTGGACAGCGCCGAAGTCAGCGAGATTATGGTAGAAGTTGGTGATGTCATCGCAAAAGACGACAACATCGTATTATTAGAATCTGACAAAGCATCGGTTGAAGTACCAAGCTCTGCTGCTGGTAAAGTGACTAAGATTAGTGTTGCTATCGGTGAGCAAGTTAGCGAAGGTATGGTGCTAATTGAGCTTGAAAGCGCAGAGGATAGCGCAGAAAGCAACGATGACAGTGCTGCTGCTGAAGAGCAAGAAGCGAACAGCACAGACGATGTTAAACCAGAATCAAAACCTGAACCTGCTACAACTGAGTCAAAGCAATCAGAGTCTGCTGCCAAGCCAGCCGCTAATGCTGGTAAAGCAACTACTCATGCATTACCTGACTTAGGTGTTGACGAGGCACAAATTTCTGAAATCATGGTGAGCGTTGGTGATACTGTTAGCGCTGAGCAGTCGATTTTGCTAATCGAATCAGATAAAGCATCGGTTGAAGTACCAGCGCCAGTTGCCGGTAAGATTGAGAAAATCTTAGTTGAAGCAGGTGATATGGTTGCTAATGGTCAGGACTTTATCGTTATTATGGAAAGTAGTACAGATGATGCTAGTGATAGTGAATCTGAAGCGCCTAAGCCACAAGAGTCAGCACCAGCCAAAACAGAAGATAAACCAGCTGCTAAAACTACTGGCGAGCCAAAACAAGCTGCCAAACCGACCAATACTGATACAGCTGCTAGCAAAACAGAGGGTAAGTTAACTGAAGCACAGGTCAATGAAAAATTGGTTGATGTGTATGCAGGTCCTGCCGTCCGTAAACTAGCGCGTCAGTTAGGCGTTGATATCACACAAGTGAATGGTTCAGCTCTAAACGATCGCATTCTAAAAGAAGACTTGTTTGCACATGTTAAAAACAGTCTAACCAAGCAGAAAGCGGCACCTGTGAGCAGTAATCCTGTTAGCTCAGGTCTACCGAAACTGCCTGACATGAGTAACGCTGAGATCTGGGGTGAGACAGAAACACAAGACCTCAGCCGCTTACAGAAAGTCTCGATACCACAGCTCAACTACAATACTTTGCTACCGCAAGTAACGCAGTTCGATCTGTCTGATATCACTGAGACCGAGAAACTACGCGGTGAGCTAAAAGGTGGGATGAAAGCTGAAGGTGTTGGCTTTACTATCTTGGCATTTGTGGTTAAAGCTACTGCTTACGCGTTGACCCAGCATCCACGATTCAACAGTCATTTGAGCGATGATAATACTCAGGTTATATTGCGCAAAAGCGTCAATATGGGTATTGCTGTGGCAACAGATGATGGTCTTATCGTACCGGTTATCAAAAACGTACAAGATAAAGGTCTGAAGCAAATTGCGATTGAGATCGGCGAGCTTGCAGTAAAAGCTCGTGATAAGAAGCTCAGCACTAAAGATTTGCAAGGGGCGAGCTTTACTATATCGAGCCAAGGTAACTTGGGTGGTACGGCATTTACGCCATTAGTTAACTGGCCACAAGTTGGTATTTTAGGTGTCTCTGAAGCAAGTATGCAGCCACGTTGGGATGCTAAAAAACAAAGCTTTGAGCCACGTTTGATGCTGCCACTGTCTTTGTCTTATGACCACCGTGTGATCAATGGCGCAGACGCTGCTGTATTTACTCGTTATATCGCAACGCTACTAGCGGACCCACGTCGTATTTTAATCTAAAGCTAGCTAGCAATTAAAAAAGACTGCCCACGGGTGGTCTTTTTTTATGGAGATTGTTTGTCATTATAGGATCTTAGCCGTTTTTGCAAATAATTGCTTAGTAGCTAGAGTAACTAGTAATAGCCATCATTAATGGGCACAAAAAAGCCAGCCTGGTAGCTGGCTTTTATTACACATAATATTTTGACTAATTTAGAACTGTTTAACGAATGCTACGCCATATACCCAAGGACTAATGTCAATTTCGCCAAGGTTTGTACCATCTAAAGTAGCGTCCGTTTTGATGTCCATATAACGAGCATCGATACGGAAAGCTTCGGTAGGAGCAAAAGGAATATCAAGACCAACATGACCAGCCACACCAACGCTATCATCAAGGTCTAAGTCACCACCAGTAGAAATTCTTTCTTTGAAAAAGGTTGTGTAGTTCACACCAACGCCAATGAAAGGCTTGATATTCATTGGCATACTGCCGTTATCGAAGTGATACTGTACAGAAAGAGTAGGTGGTAAATGCTGTGTTTTACCTGTTAAAACTTTTGTACCATCAGCACTATTTAAATCAAAATCATGATGGAATGGAAGCGCCGCTAGTAGTTCGACACCAACGTTGTTAGCGATAAAATACTCACCACTGATAGTAGGACGTACATCACCATCAACATCAACAGATAAACCGTTATCTAGAGTACCATTGTCACTTTTAGGATCAACATAGTGTGCACCAGCAGCAACAGACCAAGTACCAGCTGGGACAGCGAAAGCAGTTGTCATTGTAAGTGCAGCAGCAGTTGCTAAAACTAGGGATTGTAGTTTCATCATTTAATTCCTTAACGTAATAGAAAGTTATCAGCAGTTTTCTAATGAGGGATGGCATTAGCTACTGACACACAATGTCCTGATTAATGTTTAATCTGTAACATTTAGTCTCTATTATAGTACGAAACTCATTATTATTGGTAAGGTTTTAATAATAAAGTAGCAATGCTCCTGCAATAAGTTACATTGGTATCCGTCATAATTTACTAAAGTTGATGTTTAAACGAAGTAAAACGACTATCTAAGTAAGATGTATTGACGTGAGTTAGTATCTCTTATTTATGATCTGACAAGAGGTGCAATATATAATGCTTGGTTATTGCAGTAATTCGCCTCTACGCTGTCAAAATGCGCGCAATACAAAGTTATTGAACCAAGTGGATTCTTGTTGTCCGAAATGTCACTTACATTTAATACCAGCTCAAGATATAAGTCAGCAGCTTCGTAGTTACGAGCAATTCTTGAGGTTCTCTATGCTATTGATTGTGTTTATACTGTTGGTATCAATCTATATTTATTATTTATATTTTGTTTAGTCAGCTGATAGTATCAATACCCAACACACCAGTGTTTATCAGAAAATCTATTAAGTGAGAATGCGGATTATTGTGAATAAGCCTTGCAAGTAGTTTATGATAGTTGCTTAATTTTATTAATACTAAATCGGTATACCACTATATAGGGCTGGCATGTTATTCCAATCTATACGGCGCTTGCGTCATTTTGTTTATGATATTTTACAAAATGAAGAACATGACACGTTATTTAGCCGTTACGTCGATTACTTTCTCATATTTTTGATCATGACTAACGTAGCCGCTGTGATAGCGGAGTCTGTCGATCAATGGTATTACCCTTATCAAGATTACTTCACCTTATTTGAAAACTTTTCTATCGTTGTTTTTTCTGTTGAGTACTTATTGCGTTTGTGGAGTGTCGCTGAAGCCAAGCCTGACAATACTACGTGGAAACAGCGTTGGGATTGGATTAGAAGCCCATCAGCGTTGATTGATTTAGTAGCGATCGTGCCAGCATTTTTGAATTTCTTTGTCAATATTGACTTGCGTTTCTTACGCATTTTACGCTTGTTTCGAATCCTAAAACTGACTCGTTATTTTGCTTCCATGCGTATTTTGCTAGTCGTGATTAGCAAGGAGCGAGGCTCATTTCAGGCTGTTATCTTTATTCTCATTATTATGATTGTGACTGCCTCTAGCGGTATTTACCTAGTGGAGAATCACGCACAGCCAGATGAGTTTGAGTCCATACCTAAAGCGATGTGGTGGGCTGTGGTGACACTGACAACGGTAGGATACGGAGATGTCACGCCAATTACTAATGCGGGCAAAATACTGGGTGCTGTCATTACGATATTGGGTGTGGGTCTTGCCGCACTGCCGGCTGGTATTCTAGCGACAGGATTGGCAAATGAATTGGCTCAGCGCCGTGAAGAGCTTGAACAGCATTTTCGTGAGCAGTTAATTGATAGCGATTTTGATCTGGTACAGAATCAGATGATGATTGATAAAATTCGTCGAGAGCTAGGTTTAGATAAAGAGCAGGCGCAAAATATCGTCTTACAGGTACTTCGAGAGCAAGAGCTTGAACGGCGTGAAACAGAAGTTGAAACGCGCCAAAAGAACTTCTGTCCGCATTGCGGTGAAGTTTTATAGGCAAGTATTAAATGATTTATAACAGATAGGCTTTTAGCAATTAATTACAGCCAATAATTTACCCATAAAAAGAGGTCTTGTGTTTGCATGGCACAAGACCTCTTTTATATTCGATGACTAATTGTTCTTATATTCCCTGAGGAACGGGCAGTGCACGTGCTAACTCATGAGCCACTTCTTGTGCTGCATCTGCCAAATCTTCTGCAGTGAGTGGTAAGTTTTGCAATGTTAAGTGCCAGTCATCAACAGATCGACGCAGATGCGCTACCCATAGCGTGGTGCAGTCGCGTGGCAGCTGCTTAAGGTTGACTTCAAAACAACGGTTTCCTTCATCGTCACTCAGATGAATTTCGCCTTTCTTGACTCTAGAAAACGAATGGCCATGGTATGAGTTGGCAATTAAACCAATATGAGTAATATGAGTGGGTATTTTCTCAAGCTCCAGTCTGATCTGCTCTTGATCAAGCGGGGCAAGATACATGGCTTGCTCGCCGCGATCCTTACCATTTAAGCTGTCTCCTTGATGCTTGACCGACTCAGCTTTATCTCGTAATTGCTTAAACCAAACGATGTCACTGATGACACAATTATCATCATATAATACGCAAGCCAAATCAATATCCATCGCGCTTTGATTTTTTTTGAAGCGCTTAAACATGCCTTTTGGCTCAATTTTGGTAAATTCATAATTGAGCGCAAAGAATAAAGTTCCTGCGTCTAGTCCCAGTCCTCGTAAACTATCTGACAACAGTGGTGATGGGGCAGTGGTCGACATAACTTTCCTTTTTTATTCTTAGTTTCTAACCGTTATCTAGATTTGATGTTTGCTTACTTAAGGCGTGCTGAGGTTAGCCTATCTCAGGTCAGTGATGTCACTCGCTGATTGCTGTCGAAGACTTATCTAATACCGCTTGATAGAGCAGCTCAGGCTTAGCATCTAATAACCCACTACCAAATCCACGTAGCCACCAGACCAGCTGTGAGGTTAAGTTAACAGTGGCTTTTACAGTAAGGGTGTTATCCTCATTTAACGTAACGGTTTGATCGTCATTAAGCTTACTTTCAGTCAGACTCTTACCTGCTTGCCTAGTGAACTTAAGCTCAACAGCGGTATTCTTGCCACGCTCGTCCAATTCGCCAAACAGTGGATGACTAAAGCCCATACTGCCTTCATCCAAATACGTATCGAGTTGAAAGTTCTCTGGCGTTTTTGCAGCGGTTTCGAGAATCTCAACACTATCAAAACGATGTAAGGCAAAGGTGCGAATGGTGGCTTCTGGATCGTCAGTACGAGTTGCAAGTAGATAGATAATCACGCCGCGCTGAATAATTGCGATTGGATTTAGGATATATTCGCTGGCTTGTAATTTGTTGCTACGAGTATAACAAGCATGAATCTGCAGTTGATAAAATAGCGCGTGGTAAATATTGTCTTTACTGTCCAAATCTATATCTGGTGCGATAAGCGGCTGGGTGGCAGGCTCAATACGCACTCTGTCTATCCAAGAGTGGGTCACTTTGCTGTTTTTGAGCTGTCGCCGTGCTAAGTCAAACCAAGGAAATAATTCATCTAAAATAACAGGTGGCAGTAACTGGGTCAGATTGGCCTCGACCATATTAAAAGCAACCGCTTGTGATAAGTTCATATGCGGCAAACTTTGTAACGGTGCGTCTTCTTTCCAGCGCCATCCTTGAGGATTAGCATTATTTTTTTCGATAGGGAAGCGTTTGGCAAGGGCGTTCAAATCACGTTGGACAGTACGTAGGCTGATATCAAAGCCTGCCATCATCAGCTGCTCATAAATATGTGTGGTGCCTACCCAGCGATTGCGCTGTAGCTGTGATAGTACCTGCCATTGCCGAGCAGTCGTTGCCGCACCATGTCGATTGTCACTAATATTGGCGACATTGACCTCTTTTGAGGTACCAGTATCTACAGCTGCAAGCGCACCTGCCTGCTCACTAGGATTGGACTGAGCTTGGATGTTATCAGCATCAGTAGGATGTACAGTCATTAAGAGATACCCTTTATGAAGTTACAAGTCGGTTTCTGGCACGATATTACTCGATCAGGAACCGTTAATCATCGCAGAAAAGCAGCGTAGCGTCTAGCGACGTTCATGCATGCGTATGTTTATTTAATAGTTGCTATTCGATGGTTGCTGCTCGATCTAGCCATAGACATAACAATGAATCTAGTCGAACAGCAATGTGCGTGCGTATCGGTAGTACCGTTTAAATTTTAATTGCCATCCTCATCGACAGCTGTTGTCTCGCTATCGTTTAGGGTGTCATCAATAGGCTTAGCATCGCTTTGCTTGTTACTTTCCTCGCTACCTTTCTTATCACTTCTCTCACCTTTTCGCTTTTCTTTTATTCTCTTATCTTCTTTCTTTTGACGTTTTTCTTTACGCTTTTTCTTCGCTTTCTTTTTGGACTTTTCATCATCGATGTCGTCCGTGCTGTCTTGATTTTCATCCCATAGCATCAGACGACTTAATACTTTGCCAAATAAAGTATCTTTACGATAACGGCCTTTTTTATTCATGGTGTCGATGGGCAAGCCAGTCATCAGCGTCAGGGCCTCACTTAGAGTATAAACGCCATAGATATGAAATTTGCCTCTATTTACTGCATCGATAATATCGTCACGTAGCATCAGTTGTTTGACATTAGCCATCGGAATGACGACGCCTTGATCGCCTGTTAGCTCTTGCTCACGGCAAGCGTCGAAGAAACCTGCGATTTTAGCATTGATGCCACCAACCGCTTGTACTTCGCCTAGCTGGTTCATAGATCCAGTAATCGCGAGAGACTGATTGATGGGGACGTTTGCTAATGCGGATAGTAATGCACAGCCTTCGCTAACGGTAGCACTATCGCCATCGATTTGCGCGTAGCTTTGCTCGAATGCCAGTGAAGCACTAAAGTTCAGTGCATGATGTTGACTAAACAGCGCTCGCAAATAACTGGTCATAATCAGCATGCCCTTGGCGTGCAAACTACCGCCCAAGTCTACATCACGCTCAATATCAAGAATTTCACCTGTGCCAATATTGGGCTGAATGACTGCAGTAAGCCGTGCTGGCATGCCAAACTCACTATCGGCATAACTGACTACGGTTAAAGCATTAACTTGTCCGATAGCATTGCCTTGCGTTTGGATCAGCTGCTGGCCATTTTTAAGCTCGTCCCAGTACAGATCACGTAAATATCCTGAACGCTCATCCATATCATCAATTGCTTGAATGACATGATCTGCCGTTACCATAGTCTCATTGTTTAATCGAGCGTGACGGTTTGACTCATGCAATAGTTTAATCAATAAGTCACTGTGTAGGCTTAAGCGATCTTGTTCTTCAGCTTGCAAGCTTAAATGCTCAAGTAGCGTGGCCTGTGCACTACTATCAAACGGATAAAGGTTGGCATAGTCGATGATATCGGCCATTTTTGCGACCAATGCCAATTCATGCTCAGTGGTACGAGGTACATCGTCATGAAAGTCAGCTCGGACTTTGAATACTGCATCAAATTCAGGCTCAAGCTCTAGTAGTTCGTAATATAAATCTGCTTCACCTAACAAAATAACTTTGATATCTAAATCAATAGGCGCTGGTGAGAGAGACAAGCTACCGGTTAGCGTCAGCATTTGCTCTAGACTCGATAGTTTGATTTTTCGTGACTGTAATGCGCGCTTTAAGCCTTGCCACGCATAAGGGTGCTCAAGTACGTGGCTGGCTTCTAACAATAAATAGCCGCCATTAGCACGGTGTAGAGCACCTGCACGAATCATACTCACGTCAGTGGTTACTGTGCCTAATTGGGTGATTTGCTCGACATGCCCCAATAAATTGAGATGGGTTGGCAAATCTTCAAAAACCACGGGTGCGCCACTGTCAGGTGTGTGACTGACAATAACATTGACCGCATAACGACTGGGCGTCGTAGCCAACACTGCCGTCACAAACTCCTCATCATCGCCATTGACGATACGCTCTACGTGAGTGACCATGTCATCAAATACAGCCTTGAGATATGCCACGACAAGTGGATGAGTCGCAAACTGCTCGTAGATAGGGGTAAATAATGGCTGTAGAGCACGTTGGGCAATACTACGATGTAGCGACTCGATCTCATCGTTGGCTTCGTCTTCTAATTGCTCTAAAGCGATGGTTAATTGACTTAGGCGCTTTTGCATATGGTTCTTTTGCACGAAGTTATTCAGCTCAGCTTCATACTCATTATTGCTATATGTAGAGTCTTGGTTTTCTTTACTCTCGTTAGCTTTATCGCTCAAGATATTAACTTTTTCGCTATCATCGAGCCTTTCTGAATTTTTATGATTGCTGGGTATTTTTATTTGCTTGTCATTATCGCTGTTGCTTTCTGTAGGTAATTGACTAGGATGAACAAATACGGCCTTATTATCGAACGAGCGAAACGTCAATGCTAGGTCATATTGTTTGCCTTCAGCATTAAGCGCGTCATAGGCATGACTTTCTTTTTGATGAGTACTGTTTTTGATGGCTTCGATTTTGCTCTGGTATTGATCACTACGAAAGCGTTGGCTTAAACGCTTTTTTGCTTGCTGCCATAAGTTATTAACTTGCTGCTGTAATAGCGAGGCTTGACCAGCTGGTAGACGCAGCGCCAATGGTGTGCGTGGATCGGTGAAATTATGCACATATACCCAATCATCTGGCGTTGGTGCGTCGGCGGCAATACGCGTCAAAAGACGACTAATCACAGTACGTTTGCCCAAACCGTTTTCACCAGCGGCAAACACATGGTAACCACTGGCTTTAATATCCAGCGCTGTATGCAATGCTTTAAGCGCGCGTTGTTGGCCGAAACCAACATCTAAGTCAGGCGCAGTACGTGTATCTGTAGGTAACTCATCAGGGTCGCTATAGCGTTTTAATTGCTCAGCGGAAATGCGACAATTTTGCTGAACTTCTATGAAGATAGGGTTTGGGGTATCAGGTGCTGTTTGCTTAGTATTTTTTGTATCGGTAGCAGGTACTACCATATTGTTAGCGTCTTTTGATACTTGCGATATAGGGGTGTAGGGTTGTTCTGTCATAGGCGTTTGAAAAATCATCTTAAAAAGTATTAAAGGAATATGAGAAGTGATTGGTTTTATCTAGTCATGCGTATTCTGAGTTTTTTATAATCAATCATGACATCTTACAAGATATAGTCACCTATTAGCGAAGTCATTAAGCGCAGTTTTGTATCATATTTAGACAAATGCTTGAGCGTAAACAGTAAAAAACGAATGACTTAATCAACGAATTGGAGACAATCAAAGCAGAATAACGCCTCATGACAAGCGTAGATAGTATAAGATGTCCCACATTGGCGCAATCTGCAACTATTCAATGGGCAGACTGCATGATAAAATAAACGGTTCACAAGTCAAAACTGGATAACTCGTTGTATGTCAGCTTCCGCTAAAAACTCTTCATCGTCTGCTAGTATGGGTAATATCAATATTGATCCGGCTGGTTTCGTAAAGCTTGGTGCGCAACTGCCAAAGCTGGCTAATATCTTGGCGCAAGCGATAAATGAGCTGGGTCTGCCGTTAAGTGAAACGCAGCAGCGCACGTTATTATTGTACTTAGACCAGCTTTTACTATGGAATAAAGCGTATAATCTGACCGCGATCACTGATCCAGAAGAAGCGCTGATCAAGCATGTGATAGATTGTCTGTCTATTATAACGCATTTACCTGCTGGATCGTTGCTAGATATTGGCACGGGAGCAGGGTTACCAGCAGTGATTATTGCCATTTGTCAGCCTGAGCGCCAGTGTACGGCGCTTGATAGCAATCAGAAGAAAATTCGCTTTATTAAGCAAATCAGCAGCGAGCTCGGTTTGAGTAATATGCAGCCGATTGCATCGCGTATTGAAGCGCATGAAGCAAGCTATGCAGTGGTGACATCACGAGCGTTTGCCAGTTTGATAGATTTTGTAGAAGTAGCGCAGCCAAGATTAGCAAATGGCGGCTTCTTATGTGCTATGAAAGGCAAAGTTCCGAGTGAGGAAGAGCTACAAGCACTCGATAGCGATTGGCATATCAAAACTATTAAACTGACGGTGCCACGTTTGCACGACAGTCGTCATTTAATTGAAATGTCTGCTAAAGATAGTTGAACCATAAACACTTCGCAGTCATGAAACAGGCACTGTTTTTTGTGAAACACAGTTTACGTCTGTATCTAAATGACATAGTATTTAAAAGCATTTAAAATGCTCGACCGCAAACTGAGCATTTTAGACCATAAATTGCTTATTTTTAAATATTGAGCGAGTGTCGCTGTACAAGATTGAACAAAAATAATCGTACCAACCGAGTCAAAAGTAATAGACCCTAATAAAATTGAGTGAGTGTATGGAAATCATAGCCATTGCGAATCAAAAAGGCGGTGTGGGTAAAACCACAACGGCAGTAAATTTGACCGCCAGCTTGGCTGCTAAACGCAAGCATGTACTGCTGATTGACTTAGACCCACAAGGTAATGCGACCAGTGGTACAGGCGTTGACAAAAACGAGTTGGATCTTACCATAGCGGACGTTTTGCTAGATGGTGTCGCGTTGTCTGAAGCAATTGTTACTAGTCCTGCTGGATTCGATGTCATCGGTGCCAATCGAGATTTGGCTGGCATGGACATTACCTTAATGAGCAAGACCGATAGTCATGAGCTGTTCAAAACTGCGATGGCTGAATTGGTTAACGATCAGGTATCCAAACAAAACCAGCCATACGATTATGTGATTATCGATTGTGCGCCTAGTTTGAATCTACTGACGATTAATGCGCTGGTGGCTACAGATAGTGTGATTATCCCTATGCAGTGTGAGTACTATGCACTAGAAGGATTGGCTGACTTATCGCAAACGATTGAACGCCTTACAGAGTTGAACCCTAAGCTGTACATTCGCGGTGTGGTCAGAACGCTATTTGATGCGCGTAACACGCTTGCCCGTGATGTATCTACTGAGCTAGAAGCGCACTTTGGCGATATTATGTATAAAACCCATATTCCGAGAAATATTCGCTTGGCAGAAGCCCCTGCGCATGGCTTACCAGTTATTGCGTATGAGAGATGGTCAAAAGGCGCGCGCGCGTATCAAAAGCTGGCCGCTGAAGTGATGAAACAAAGTAGCTAGTTTTTATCTAAAGTCTCTTACAAAGGGTTTTAGATAAAAAGCGTCATTGATCAAGACAGTAAATGAATAGCATAAGTATAGAACACTTAACATTGTATTTAGTAAGCCGCATCATTAATCAATTGGCTTTTATTTTAGCGTTAGAGGATAGGTAATCATGGCGAAGAAAAGAGGGTTGGCTGCTAATCGGGGCTTAGATGCCTTATTAGGGTCAATCAAAAAAGAAAAGCAAATTACCGCCTCTGCCTTGCAAGACGACATGGTGGCGCGTGAAAATGCTGCGCCAGATATTAATGTGCCTGTAGATACTAATGCGCCTGTAAATACTGTGTCCACAGATATAGCGCCTGATATCACTCCAAAAAAAGCCAGTAAAAAATTATCTGCGAAGACTACTAACGATGCTGCTAGTGAGAGTAGTACTCGCGCGCCACGTTCATCTCGTGCTACTAGTAAGGCGTCGCTCAACAAATCACGTGGCAATAGTGCAGATACGAGCGCAACCGAAGACCAGATTAGCCTTGTGCAGATTGATGTCACACGTTTGCAAGCAGGTAAGTACCAGCCTCGTCGTGATATGAGTGAGACAGCACTTGCAGAATTGGCATCTTCTATCGAGCAGCATGGCGTGATGCAGCCTATCGTTATCCGCCCGCTATTGGCAAATGAGGATAAGAGTGAAGCATTCGTCACTCACGAAATTATCGCTGGTGAACGCCGCTGGCGCGCAGCAAAAATGGCAGGAAAAGCAGTTATCCCTGCGATTGAGCGCGCCTTATCTGATGAGTTGGCAATTGCATTAGCACTGATTGAAAATATTCAGCGCGAAGACTTGTCAGTGATTGAGCAGGCGGCAGCATTGCAGCGATTTCATACGGAGTTTGGTATGAGTCATGCCATGATTGCTGAAGTCGTTGGCAAGGCGCGTACGACAGTATCGAATCTACTTCGTTTAAATCAGCTGCATGATACAGTTAAAGACCATTTAGCCAACAGTGCGCTAGATATGGGTCATGCTCGTACGCTTTTAGCATTGTCCTCTGAACAGCAACCTATCATCGCGCAAAAGATTATCGATGGTGGTATGACCGTGCGAGAAGCTGAAAAATTGGTCAAATCAATCTTGCAGCCAGCGCCCAAAATCAATCGTGCTGAACAAGCACAATCTCGTGATGTAGAGCGTTTGACACAAAGATTGACAGACATGCTTGGTGCTGAAGTCAAACTAAAGCATAAAAAAGATGGTCAAGGTAGTGTTGAGATATTTTTCCACAATCAAGATCAATTAGCTGCGCTGATTAAACATATAGAAGCTCAGGCTTAATAACGTTTGCGAGTTAGCCGTATCTATCCAAATGCTAAATCGCCTCTGTAATAATTATTTTTGCAAAAATATGGAAGAGAGTGAGTATGTGGGAATTGGTAAAAGCAGGTGGCTGGCTAATGACACCTATTGTTGTTTGCTCTGTATTGGCTTTGGTTATTATCATTGAGCGTAGTCATACGCTGCAGTTTAACAAAGTCGCTCCTAGCAGGCTGCGCGACCAGTTGATAACTCGTTTACGTGAAAATGGCGATATTGGCCGTATACAACTGATGAATGTAAAAGAAAAGACGGCGCTTGGCGATATCTTGGCAACGGGGTTGCTATATCGTCAGTATGGGCTAGAGTCGATGACGATGCACATGCAAAATCGTGCCAGCGTCCAAGTTCATCAGTTGGAAAAAAACATCAATATGTTAGGCACTATCGGTGCGATAGCTCCGTTACTTGGTCTACTAGGTACGGTACTAGGAATTATCTCTTCATTCTTAGCGATTACCGATGGTGCCATGCAAGATCCAACGATGCTAGCCGCTGGCGTATCACAGGCACTAATCACTACCGCTGCTGGTATGATTGTTGCTATCCCTGCGTTGGTTGCTTATCGTTATTTTCAGCGCCGTATCATTGATATTAACGCTCAGTTTGAGACTCAAGCAGGGCTTATGATTCAAGAGCTGTATGATTATCATTTGCTTGCTAGTACGCAGGCATCTACATCTTCTAGCCATAAGTCAATAGATGATAGCATTGTGCAAGAACGTTCATTCGGTGCGTTGGACTCGGATAAAACCAGTATAGCAGCAGTGTAGTAAATACGGTTTTAAAGAATAGAAATCTTAAGCCTATAAATGGTAGCTGAATTAAAGAGATTGATATGCGTTTTAGAAAACCAACGGTTGAACCACTTGAAATTAATCTAACACCGATGATTGATTGTTTACTGTTTTTGATTGTGTTTTTATTACTTGCTACCTCATTTAATCACTTTAGTCGTTTAAATATTATCCTTCCTGAAGCGGAAGGTGTCGCACTGACAGAACAAAACAACAGTATCGAAGTAGCTGTGCAAGAAGATGGTAGCTATTTGGTCAACGGCATTACACTTGCTAGTAGCAATGAGGCTGAACTGACCAGTATGTTGCAGCAAGAGGCGGGCAGCAATCGCGATATGTTATTTGTCATTGCAGCGGATGCCAATGCGACTCATCAGTCTGTGGTACGAGTGATGGATATCGCTGGAAAGCTCGGATTTTTGAATTTAAACATCAGTACAGTGGTACCACTTGGCCAAACGCTGCCGCAATAACAGATATAGTCTTATCATCATAAAACTGTGTAACACACAGCCCATTCATACCATGATACCCAAATTGAGGCTTTTATGAGCCAAGCTTATTTACCTGACTCTAAAAAATCTTCTGCTAAAAATGCATCGGCAGTATCGCCCGTTACTCCTAAGAGTAAGACCTTATTACGCTTATTAAGGTATTTAAAGCCTTATTGGTGGGCATTGCTATTGACAGCGTTAGGTTTTGCAATTAATGCAGGGACAGAGATTTGGACCGCCAAGCTTCTGCAATATATTACTGATGCTATCAATCAGAATGATCGAAGCAAACAAGCCTTATTTCCGCTATTGATTATATTGCTATTCTTTGTGCGCGGGGTTGGTAGTTTTTTGGGTAACTATTACTCTGCATTGGTCTCACGCAACTTAGTCTATGAGCTACGTGTAGAAGTTTTTAATAAATTACTGCGCTTGCCTAGTTCGTTTTATTTGGCCAATCCAGCCGGTACGATTTCATCGAAATTGATATTTGATGTTGAACAGGTCACGGCCGCCAGTACAGACTCAATGAAGACTTTGCTGCGTGATGGTTTGACCGTTGTCGCATTGATCGGCTTTTTGTTCTATAGTAATTGGCGTCTAACGCTTATTTTGTTTGTTGTCTTGCCACCAATACTATGGCTGGTGCGCATTGCATCAAAGCGCTATCTTAAGCTCTCAAAAGGTATCCAAGAGACAATGGGTAATGTCAGTCACATTACCAATGAAGTCATCGGCGGCTATCAAGTGGTCAAAAACTACGGCGGTCAATCATACGAGTCAGCACGTTTTGACAAAACATCCAAGAAAAACTTACGCCAAGGTATGAAGGTTGTTGTTACCAATAGTATTAATACGCCAGCCGTACAGCTGTTGATGGCGATTGCGATGGCCGTTGTCGTCTGGCTTGCGCTGCGACCTGCAGTAATAGACGATATTTCAGCAGGTGAGTTCATCTCTTACATTGCAGCCGCAGGTTTATTGAGTAAGCCAGTACGTTCACTGACTGATATTAATCAGAAGCTGCAAAAAGGTCTGGCTGCCGGTGAGTCGATTTTTGCGCTACTTGATGAGCCAGAAGAAGAGGACACGGGCACAATCAGCAAAGCGCTATCAGGGCAAATGTCGTTAGATAATATCAGCTTGGTATATCCAGATTCGACGGTGGCTCTACGTGACTTTACCTTGAATATTAAAGCAGGCGAGACAGTTGCATTAGTAGGGCGAAGTGGTGCGGGCAAGTCCTCACTAGTCAATTTATTAACACGTACTCTAGAGACGTCTTCAGGGCAAATCACATTAGACGGTATGCCTATTGAAGACATTAAGTTAGAGAGTTTGCGTGCCCAGATTGCAATGGTGAACCAACAAGTAGTATTGTTTAATACCACTGTATTCAATAATATTGCTTACGGCAGCCTAGCTGACAAGACTCAAGCTGAGGTTGAACAAGCCGCAAAAGATGCCTTCGCTCATGACTTTATTATAAAAATGCCAAATGGCTATCAGAGCGAAATTGGTGCCGAAGGGTTGCAACTATCAGGCGGTCAGCGTCAGCGATTATCTATTGCTCGTGCATTATTAAAGGATGCGCCGATTCTAATTTTAGATGAAGCCACTAGCGCGCTTGATAATGAGTCTGAATATTATATCCAACAAGCGCTAGATAATGTGATGAAAGACCGTACTACATTGGTCATTGCCCATCGACTGACGACTATCGAATCAGCGGATCGTATTGCTGTGATGGATGGCGGCCAGATTGTTGAGTTAGGAACGCACAATGAGCTGATGCAGCTGCAAGGCCACTATGCGCAAATGTATGCTCGAGATTTTGAGTAGCCAGTTTAGAAGCTTTTAGCCAATTTTCACGCAGCCATGAACCAATAAGATAAGCGATATTTATTGATGAGTATTGAGACGACAGTCACCCGCGCATGGCAACGTCAAGCTGTTTGGTTGTGGTTGTTGCTGCCTATCAGTTGGTTATACGGTTTCATCACTTTTCTGCGTCGTCAAGCTTATAAGGCCGGCCTATTATCAAGCTATCGAGCACCTATTCCCGTTATGGTCATTGGTAATATCAGTGTGGGCGGTAGTGGTAAGACGCCGCTGATTATTGCTTTGGTCGGCTACTTACAAAAAAAAGGCATAAAAGTAGGGGTAATCAGTCGCGGATATGGCGGTGATACGAGTCAAATGCCAGAATTGGTTAGTGCTACCAGCTTACCCCATGTAGTAGGGGATGAGCCGTGTTTGATTGCTCATATGACAGGCGCTGCTATGGCAGTCTGCCCCAATCGCCAACAAGCGATTGCTACTCTGTTAAAGGCAGAACCTAATTTGCAATTGATTATTGCAGATGATGGTTTGCAGCATTATGCACTACAGCGTGATATCGAATGGATTGTGGTAGATGCTGCCCGTGGGTTTGGTAACAAGCAGCTATTACCAACAGGTTTTTTGCGTGAGCCGATGTCACGATTAGAGGGTGCAAATGTTATCTATCATGAAAAACCAAGTACAGATTTAACTCGGACTTCTAGAAATGGTAATAAGATACAGTCTACTGACCGTTTGACCATGCATTTGCAAGCTGATGAGTTACAACGTCTATGGAATCCTACATCGAGCGCAGCACAACTTAATAGTGTGATGCCTACTAATAATAGTCGTGTTCATGCTGTTAGTGGTATCGGCTATCCGCAGCGGTTTTTTGATACCTTGGAATCTATTGGCTTTGAGGTCATAGGGCATCCTTATCCTGACCATTATGATTTTAGTTTGGCTGAGCTTTTACAATATAATGACTATCCTATTATCGTAACCAGTAAAGATGCGGTAAAAATCAGCGCATTATTGGCGGACTATACAGCGACACAAGCACTCAATGATGAGTATTTAGAACTTGTCAGTAGACTATGGGTGTTGCCAGTGACGGCTGTATTATCAGAGAATAGTTATCATAATCTAGATGAGCAACTAAAGGCACTAGGGGTTCGTATCGACCATGATATGAACACGTCAGCCTCATTATAAATATCAGTTAATGTTTTAAATCTCCGTACCACTTTTATAGGAATACGCCATGTCGTTCGCCACCACACCTGCCAAAACCCATATCGTGATTCCTGCACGTTTCAAGAGTACGCGCTTACCTGGTAAGCCATTGCTAGCTATTCATGGTAAGCCGATGATACTTTGGGTAGCAGAAAAAGCGCAGACAGCAAGTTTTGCTGATGACATGTGTATAGCGACTGATGATGAGCAAATCGCAAAAGTTTGCACCGATGCAGGCTTTGATGTTGTTATGACCAGTAGTGAGCATGCTTCAGGTACGGATCGTTTGGCAGAAGTAGCAGCTATCAAAGGTTGGGCTGACCACGATATTGTGGTGAATATGCAAGGCGATGAACCCCTTGTACCGCCATTGCTTTTGGAGCAAGTACAGGCGCTTTTGGTAGCGGATGAGGATAGCGTGATGGCCACACTCTGTGAGCCTATCGATGACTATGATACGTTCCAAAGACCATCGGTAGTAAAAGTAGTCAGCCAATTTGCTAATAACTTACAGCGTGCGCTTTACTTTAGCCGCGCACCGATTCCTTGTGACCGTGACGTCGTATTAGCTGATAATAATCAGACGCAACCACCAAAGAGCGCCTATCGCCATTTGGGTTTATACGCTTATCGTGTCAGTCTATTACAGCAGTTCGTAAACTGGCCACAAACGCCACTTGAGATACTTGAAAGCTTAGAGCAGTTACGTGTTTTAGAAAATGGTCAGCATATCGCTATCGCAGAAGCTGCCTGTCAGCTACCAGCTGGCGTCGACACACAAGAAGATTTAGACCGTCTAAATGCGATGAGCTTAGATAACTTTCATAACTCTCATAAGTAATAGTCTGAGCAAAGTTGCGTGCGATTCTAAGTTTTCTACAACGCTAAAGTATCGTTGTCGTGGCTATACCTGAAATACCTAATCAATGTGATAGAGCCATAACCATGAATAATTTGACAGGAAATATGGACGCATTAGATAACACAGACCGTATATATTTTGCGCCACTATTGCCATGGCAAAAAGTACTGTGGTTACAGTTGACCAAGCGCGTACTTAAGCAGCAGTCTTTGCCGCATGCATTGCTCGCTGCTGGTATGCAAGGTATGGGCAAACGCGCCTTTGTATGGCGATTGGTCGCTTGGCTATTATGCCGTGAGCGTGGCGCACACCCACTAGGTGCTTGTGAAGTGTGTGAGAGCTGTCAATGGCTCAAGTCGGGAACTCATCCGAGCCTACAAGTATTACCACTCGTTAGTATGCCTATCAGTGCCGAGAGCGATGCGCTTCAAGAAAAATCAAGTAGCACAAAAGATAAAAAAGGCGCTAAAGCTACTAGCAACAGCGCACTTAAGATCAAAGTAGATGATATTCGTGCTTTGCAGCCTTTTATTTATCAAGGCGGGCAAGGGATGCGCATCTGTGTATTAGATCACGCTGAAAAAATGACGGTGGCCGCTGCCAATGCGCTGCTTAAAACATTGGAAGAACCGCAAGCGCAGGTGCATCTGTTTTTGATTAGTGATACGCCTGCTCAGCTATTGCCAACGATTAAGAGTCGTGTTCAACAGTTAGCACTACAGACAATTGAGCCGACTGTTGCTGTCGATTACGTGACGCATGCATTAGGTCACACGATTAACCGCGAAGCCGTCGGTAGCGCTGCGATTGAGCAGTTGATACAACTGGCCAATGGTGCGCCTTTAGCTGCTATAGCTTTGGCACAAGCACCATGGTATAGCAAGCGCAGCCTATGGCTGACCACGTGGCAGGCATTACGTAGTGGTAAACGTAGTGGTGTGGCGGCAAGTGATTATTGGCAAGGTCAGCTTAATATTAAAGAGTTTATACAGCTGTCTGAGCTGATGTTCCTTGATATACGCCGTGTCTGTTTGGGGCTGAGTGAACTACAAAAGGATGTCAATCTATCAACGATATTGGCGACTTATCAGCCTACTGATAGCGGGTTAGAGGCATTTGCCAACAGCGTGCAGCAGACCAAAATCGCACTGCAACAAAATGTGCAAGAAAAATTTGCCTATGATAAGCTAATGCAAGAGTTGGCAAGCTTATAGAGCCATGCTTGAGCGCTTAATTATTGTTCGAAAATTTGCAATTGTTCTTAACTATATACTATCAATTATTTATATAAATATATTAAACCCAGTTGATAAAGGAAGCTGACTATGGCAATGCCAGGACGTGGCGGGATTTTAACCTGTCATTATGAAAGTATCGAGATGTTATATGCCAGCTATTTATCATTTGTCAGTAATGGTGCTTTATTTGTACCATCTGATAAATCTCAGCAATTGGGTGATGAAGTGTTTATTGCTATCACGCTACCCAACTCTAGTGAACGTCTACCAATGAATGGTAAGGTGGTTTGGATTAACTCTAAGAGTCAAGGCAGTCGCCCAGCAGGGTTTGCTGTGCAAATTGGTAGTGATGTCTCTGGTCAAAGAATCAAGAATGAGGTTGAGCGCCTACTAGCGGGAAAAATCGATAGCTTGCAATCGACTTATACTATGTAGTATCTAGGTAATAACTAGGTAGTCTCTAGAAATCACACCTGTATCTTTAATAAGTTTGGCTGTGGTTTTGAACTTATTAATATAAAAAAAGCAGCCTTATTATTTAGTAAGGCTGCTTTTTTAGATCAAGTGTATTTAATTTTTTATAGTAGTAGGTGCTAGTCGCTTAATAACGAGGCGGTACATACATATCATCGGGAATAGGTTCGCGGTAATATTCATCATCGCGTTTGCGATTGGGTAACTCAATTTCGTCACGAGGCACTTCTTTGTAAGGGATTTGGTCGAGCAAATGGGCAATACAGTTCAGCCTAGCACGTTTTTTATTATTGCCTTCGACAACCCACCAGGGTGCTTCAGGAATATGAGTTCGCTCAAACATGGTTTCTTTTGCTTTGGTGTAATCTTCCCAGCGTCGGCGCGACTGTAGGTCCATCGGTGAGAGTTTCCACTGCTTAAGCGGATCATATATTCGGCTCATAAATCGTGCATGTTGCTCATCATCGGTGATAGAAAACCAGTATTTTACTAAGCGAATGCCTGAGCGTACGAGCATACGCTCAAACTCTGGTACTGATTGAAAAAATTCCTCATATTGCGCGTCAGTACAAAACCCCATGACACGCTCAACGCCTCCGCGGTTGTACCAACTACGGTCAAACAATACGATTTCGCCTGCTGCAGGTAAGTGGGCCACGTAACGTTGAAAGTACCACTGCGTTTGCTCGCGCTCAGTGGGAGCTGGCAGGGCAGCTACCCTGCAAACGCGTGGGTTTAATCGTTGGGTAATGCGTTTAATGGCGCCACCTTTACCAGCAGAATCTCGCCCTTCAAAGATAACGACAATACGCTCACCGCGATCAACGACCCAATCTTGTAGTTTTATCAGTTCTCGCTGTAGTCGTACCAACTCTTGAAAGTAGGTGCGTCGATCCAGTTTTTCTTGCTCGCTCATTTCACGTCCGTTAAAACGAAAGTCACGTGCATAGTCATCTATTTCATTTTCTAGTTCTTCATCATAGGTATCAATTAAGTCTTGGTGCATTTTTCGACGTAAATCATCATCAAGAATGTCTTTTTCGATGCGTTCAGTAAGAATGGCTTGTTCCTGATGGTACCGATCTAAATCCTCTTCAGTCGTTAGAGATTGAAAATCAGCGGTTGTAAGCGGTTCTGTCATCACCAGTTTTTCAGAGCCAAAAATAACTTGCCTCATTTTTTTTAATAAAATTTTTGTCTTACCCATAAATATTACCTTTGTTTTGCGTATCGGCTTTTTTAAGAGGCTACTATCTAGGTCGTTTCTATCATAGCAAAGTACAGACAATAAAAAATGCCCTTTAAATAAATTAAAGGGCATTTTTTTATTGATAGATATGTACTGATTAAAATAATAAGTCAGCGTATCTTTTTCACTTAAAAGTGACCAAGCTTATTTTTCTAGGATACAAGTCACGCCTTGACCACCTGCTGCGCAGATAGAAATAAGTGCACGGCCTGAACCTTTTTGATCCAATAATTTAGCAGCAGTAGCTAAAATACGACCACCAGTTGCCGCAAATGGATGACCTGCGGCTAATGATGAACCGTTTACGTTTAGCTTGCTACGATCAATGGACCCTAGTGGGGCATCTAAGCCTAAGCGCTCTTCACAGAATTTCTCATCTTCCCAAGCAGCTAAGGTTGATAGTACTTGTGAAGCGAAGGCTTCATGAATCTCATAAAAGTCAAAGTCTTGTAGAGTCAGACCAGCGCGTTCAAGCATACGTGGTACCGCATAAGCTGGTGCCATTAGTAAGCCTTCTGTAGTACCAGATTTACCGATGAAGTCTACCGCTGCCGTTTCTTGATGGACGATATAAGCAAGTGGTTTTAGGCCATGCTCTTTTGCCCACTCATCAGTACCCAATAGCACACAAGAAGCACCATCAGTAAGCGGCGTAGAGTTGGCAGCTGTCATCGTTGGATTGGCATTTTTTCTGCCAAATACTGGCTTTAATTTACCCAGTTTTTCTAATGTAGTATCTGGACGCAAGTTGTTATCGCGAGTTAGGCCTTTGTATGGTGTGATCAAGTCATCAAAGAAACCTTCGTCATAAGCGCGTGCTAGGTTTTGATGGCTGTTAAACGCAAGCTCATCCTGCGCTTCACGGCTGATATTCCACTCAAGCGTGGTAATTGCCTGATGATCACCCATTGATAGGCCAGTACGTGGCTCACCATTTTGTGGTGAATCGATTAAATCTTTTGGATTGAGACCCATTAGCGCTTTTAGACGTTGTTTGTTGTCTTTTGCCGCACCAAGTTTGATCAGTACTTTACGTAAGCCATCGCCGACAGCAATAGGAGCATCAGAAGTAGTATCTACACCGCCAGTGATTGCCGAATCGATCAGACCAAGTGCAATCTTGTTAGCAGAAGCAAAGGTTGCTTGTAAGCCAGTACCGCAAGCTTGTGAGATATCATAAGTTGGCGTATGTGGGTTTAGCGCGGTATTTAATGTCGCTTCACGAGTAAGGTTGATATCACGGCTAAGTTTCATGACTGCACCAGATACCACTTCGCCTACTGTTTCGCCTTGTAGGTTATAACGCTCAACCAAGCCGTCCAATGCAGCGGTTAGCATGTCTGTGTTGCTAACATCAGCGTATGATCCATTTGAACGTGCGAATGGAATACGGTTACCACCTAAGATCGCAACACGGTTAAGGTTTGAAGCTGGTTTGGTCGCGCTGGCTTTTTTAGCTGGAGCAGGTTTTTTGGCAGCAGTGGTTTCTACTTTTTCATCGACCGCTTTTTTGCTAGCAGTTTCTTTAGTGCTGGTGTCTTTAGTCGTGGTGTTTTTTGCAGCGGTTTCTTTTTTTGCTGTATCTGATTTTGTATCCGTTGCTTTAACAACTGTACTTTCAACTACAGGGCTATCTGGATGATTGTTTTTATTACTCATAATATTATCCTTAAAAAGTATGGGTAGAAGTAAAAAGTGATAGGTAATAATAAAAAATAGTTAAGTTGTTTTATACAAGCAAATATTATCATTTATTACGCAATACAGCTGTTTAGCATAAGGCGTTTTTATTCACTTAATGTATCTCTTTAGCAAACTATGTGACGCTTGTATGAGGTCGGTAGTAGATTCATGACCATGACGCATCGCTGTAATAGACTGGCTAGTAAGAAATATTAGCATTGCATAACAGTACGTTTGATAATATATTGTTATCAATAGTTAAGTATGCCATAACCTATAGGTCAGATTTTAACATGTTATAGTGGCGCTTAATGCTGCTAAAAACGACTGGCTTGTATACTGACTTGTTTACAGATTGTTGTAGACATTATCTGTTTTTGGACTTGTTTATAAGGGAAGTGTATAGTTAGGCTAGTTTTGAGGCGATTTACTAAATTTAAATAATGACGATGTCAATGTCTCTATATAATAGATTCATTGCATTTTTTATTATTATACGAATCATTAATTATAAGGATTATATTATGTCAGACCGTTATGGTGATTTTGTTCAATCTTCTATTGGCAAAAAAGTAGCAAAAAACTTAGGTTTGCCGATGCCAACGACGCTTGATCGTTTCGAAAGCGGTGAGCGTTTGGTGCGTGGTAGCGTATTGGTTGGCCGTGCTACTGGTGATAACAAGAGCGTCAGTGAATCTGTTGCCCGTATCCTGTCAGACGTCCATGCCGAAGTATATGTAAACAGCAGTGATGACATCAAAGACGCACTTGCTGATGCAGGCGTTGAGGCAAAAGCCAACACGGGTAGCGATGATCAATTCAAAGTACTGCTTTTTGATGCCAGTAATATCAGCAATGCTGAACAGCTAAAAGAGCTTTACGAGTTTTTCCATACAGTTGCACGCCGCGTAGAAAAATCAGGCCGTGTGGTTGTGGTTGGCCGTACGCCAGAGAACATCACTGATATTGAATTTGCAATGGCTCAACGCTCGCTTGAAGGTTTTGTGAAATCAGTGGGTAAAGAGTTTAAGCGCGGTATCACAGCGCAGCTGATTTATGTTGAAGAAGGCGCAGAGCAAAACCTAGATTCAACCTTACGCTTTTTTACCTCAGCTCGTTCAGCTTACGTATCAGGACAAGTAGTACGTGTCAGTAAAGGCAGCTCAGTCGATGTTGACTGGAACCAGCCTTTGGGCGGTAAAACTATGCTAGTGACTGGCGCAAGTCGTGGTATTGGCGAAGCTATCGCTCGTGTATTGGCTCGTGAAGGGGCGCATGTTATCTGTCTAGATGTACCGCAGCAGCAAGCTGACCTACAAAAAGTTGCTAGCGAAATCAGCGGCTCTGCTTTGACAGTAGATATCACTAGTGAAGACGCTGGTGCAGAAATCGCTGACGCTGCTCAAAAACGTGGTGGTCTAGATTCAATCATCCATAATGCTGGCGTGACTCGTGATAAGACGTTGGCTAAGATGGATGAGAAAAAATGGAACATGGTCATCGATATCAACTTGGGCAGTATCGCTAGATTGAATCGCTACTTGTTGGACAATGACGTACTGAAAGAAAATGCACGCATCGTATGTGTATCATCAATTTCAGGTATCGCTGGCAACATGGGTCAGACTAACTATGCCACTTCTAAAGCTGGGGTGATTGGTTTGGTTAACGCAACTGCCAAGCAATTAGAAGACAATGCTAAAGGCATGACGATCAATGCAGTCGCTCCTGGTTTCATCGAAACCCAAATGACAGAAGCCATTCCATTTGCTATTCGTGAAGCTGGTCGCCGCATGAACTCAATGAGCCAAGGCGGCTTGCCAGTAGATGTGGCTGAGACTATCGCATGGTTCGCGTCACCTGCGTCTGGCGGTCTAAATGGCAACACGGTTCGCGTCTGTGGTCAAAGCTTACTTGGTGCATAATGTTGAGTAATTAATAGGTATATGTGAGAAATAAGGTACAGATAGAGACAGTAGTTGTATCATATGGCCTATTATTTCTCGTTTGTATCACATATGCTTACGAAATAATCTCTGATAAAGTGTAATAAAGCTGCCCAAGGGTGGCTTTTTTATGATAAAAACACAAGAACCAATAGCCAAACTATTTTTTGCTATTAAAGATACTCATGAGGTTGATTAAATTTAATGCTTATTAGATGATTTAATAGTAGGCTTTAGTCAATGACTGCAGATTGTCTTTATATACGTTAAAGAACTTGTTCAAGCCACACTTAGGATGTACTTATGTCAGACAAACATTATGATGCGTTGCCAAAAGCGCACACCACTTATGCCAATATTGTCAAAAGCTTATTGCCTATCGGTAATGGTGGCAAGGTCAGTAGAGACCAGTTGCCACAATCTACTTACTATGTAGATGACTTGCATATCGATCAAGAAAACCTAGATGATTATCGCAAAATTTGCGGTTTTGCTGATGATGGTAAAGTGCCAGCGACTTACTTCTCGGTATTGTCACAGACGCTGCAGATGAACATGATGGTCAAAGAGCCGTTCCCATTTGCCATGTTAGGTCTTGTTCACGTTGATAATAGCGTCACCCAGTATCGCCCGATTGGAGAGCGTGAAACGGTAGCAATGTCGGTCACTTTTGATAACCTGCGCGATCATGCCCAAGGTCAGCAGTTTGACTTCGTGACTATCGTAAAGTCAGAAGATGAAGTCATCTGGGAAGGTACGTCGACTTATTTATCACGTAGCAAGAAACCTAGCAGTAAAGATAAGAAGAGCGCGCCGCGTCCAGTAATTGTCAAGCCTGAAGTAAACGAAGCAGGTGTTCATAGCATTTTTGAAGTGCCGGAAGATATCGGTCGTCGTTATGCCTTTGTCTCAGGCGACTTTAACTTGATTCATTTGCATCCGCTATCAGCACGTGCGTTTGGTTTCCCTAAAGCGATTGCGCACGGTATGTGGTCAAAAGCTAAGTGTCTTGCTCTAATGGGTGATTTGCCTGATGCTTACACAATTGACGTCTCATTTAAGCTGCCTATCTTTTTGCCAGCTGAAGTAGAGCTGATTGCTGAGCCAGTAGCCCAGCTCAAAAACGTAGATGATACTTGTGAGTTTGGATTATATAGCTCTAAAAACAATAAACCGCATTTGGCGGGTGTTGTGACCTTAAAGAGCGACAGCAAGTAATATAAACATCATAAAGCTTCTATTTTAACAGCCATATTTAACGTACATATTTATTATTATGACTTCACAAAACATGCCTTCAGAAGAAAACGCGATAGACGTAGATCAAACAGATAGCTTGGTCGCGACTGATACGGTCGCTGCTAACGATAGCGGCGCTAACATTCATGTTAGTGCCGATAATGGCATTGATTTGGCCGATATCTTTGAGCCTTATTTTCGTCCAGATGCAAACACTATTGTGTGCGGTGCATTAGATGACGAAAAAGTTGCGGCTTTAGCGAAAGCGGGCGTCGAGCTCGTCATCAACCTGCAGCCTGATGACGAATTAAGCTTTGATGAGGCATCGGCAGTTGAGCAGGCAGGTATGTATTATGAACAGCTGCCTATCAGCGGCGCTAAAGAGCTAAAGCAGCTTAAAATATTGGCGTTTGATAATGTGCTACGTCAACATCATGGCAAAAAAGTCGCTATGCACTGTGGATCGGGTAATAGAGTAGGAGCCGCAATTGCGCTGCGGGCAGGATGGTTACGTGGACGTAAGATGGATACAGCGATGGAACGTGGTCGCAGTCATGGCCTGACTAAGCTTGAACAAGAAGTTCATAACCGTTTGTTAGTACCGCGCTAACCAGATTTGTGGCATTGAATATTAGTGCTGTCTTAGACGTGAGCAAAATTTAAAAATATCATTAAAATAAATAATAAAAAAGGCGACCAATAGGTGGCCTTTTTTATTGGCTCACAATTCATTTATACTGGTTCGAATATTTTATATAGCTTGTGTATTACTATCATCTTAAAAATAGAATAATTCATATCACTGGAGCAAGGTAATAATAATGAATCATAATGCAGAAAATTCTAATACACCCATAAACGCTGACTTTCAAAACAAATTACAGCAATTACTGACAGATTTGCAGCTTGATGATGCACCTGCTGGCGGGGCTGTGGCCGTGTATCAAGCAGGTCAGTGTATTGCACAAGCCAGTACAGGTATGGCGCGTCCTGATATGCCGTGGCAGCCTGATACGTTAGCCATTAATTTTTCTACCGGTAAAGGGGTATTGGCAACGTTGGTTCATGTGCTGGTTTCGCAGCAGCTGCTTGACTATGACAAACCTATTGCTCATTACTGGCCAGAATTTGCTGCAAAAGGCAAAGACCAAATTACGTTGCGACAAGCCATGTCACATCAGGCTGATTTGTTTTCGATTCAAAGTATCGATGTCGATAGCGAGACAGTACTCGATTGGGATACGATGCTGCACCACATTGCAGCGATGCCCATTATCTCTCCCGAAGATGTGACCAAATATGACAGCGCTTATAGTGCATTGGTCTACGGTTGGGTATTGGGCGGCGTAGTAGAGGCGGTTACTCATTTGTCGCTAGCTGAAGCACTGCGCCAGTATCTAACAGAGCCTCTGGGCATTGCCGACAGCTGCTATTTTGGTGTGCCGGATAGCAAAGTAGATCAGGTGGCAAAATTGGCCAAAGATTTTGAAGAAACAGAGGCTACGAGTTCCCAATTAAAATCGAGACGCCAAAAACCAACCTTAAAAGTAGACTCTCAAGAGACTTTACGTACTTATGCAAGCTTACCTAGTTATCATTACTGGCAACAGAAAATGCTAAGTGACAAGTGTGCAGCTGAGACGCAAAGTAGCCTTGATAACAGCCTTGATAACAGCCTTGATGATAGTTTGAATAGCTCTGATACTGATAGCGTACAACCTGTATTGAATACGGCGCGTATCAATAGCTTATATTTCAATACCAGTCAGCTTAATCTAAAAAACTATAAGGCCGCGCTGATACCTGCTGGCAAACATGCCCTTAATTATCATAACCGTCAAACATTACAGGCAGTCATTCCAGCGGCAAATGGTGTCGCTTCCGCTAAAGCACTGGCAACGATTTATGCAATGCTTGCTAATGGCGGTGTATGGCAAGGAAAAACGCTGATTGATAGTGCTACTTTTAAGCAGTTATCTACTCCGCAGGTCGAGGGTTTAGATGCGGTTATGCCAGCGGCCATGAATTGGCGATTGGGCTACCATAGATTATTCAGCTTGTATGCTAACAACGATGATACGGATAAGAGAATGAGTCCTGCATTATCAGGATTTGGGCATATGGGATATAACGGATCGGTTGCTTGGTGCGACCCTGGGCGCCAATTGTCATTTGCTTTTATTCATAATTTTGATACCACCATGCTCAATGACGTTCGTCAGTTTGCACTGACAGAAGCCGTCTTGAGCTGGGTAGAAGAGATACTTTAATAGTGCCAACTTCAACCGCGAATTGATTTTGTTTTAAATATAAGCAGCATTAATTTTAATGCTGCTTGTTTGGTGTCATTTTAAGCAATCTTGATGCACTAAGACCATGGATAAAGATAGAAGTCAAAATGACAATCGAACAAACAATCCACAGTTTAAGCGCATCTTCATCTGCGAAGAACCCTTGATTGAGCGCATAGGACAGATAATATAGGGTACCGATACCACGTATACCCAAAGCCGATATTGCGTATTTCTCGGTATGTGGTAGGTTCAATCCTGATAAGGCAATAAACCCACCAATCGGTCGTATAAGTAGTAGGAAGGTAAAGCTGACGATATAGACGCGCCATGTCAGCTCGACACCTGCTTGTAACCCTTGACCAAGGAACATACCGAAGATAACTAGCACTAATGACATCAGTAAGCCTTCTGACTGCTCAGCGAAATCATGTAATTTTTGGTGATAGGTATGCTCACGTTCTGAGCGACGAAACGCAAATGCAGCCACGAATACAGCGATAAAGCCATAACTGTGTACATACTCGGCAAGTCCATAGGCTAGTAGCGTCAACGCAATAACCACATAGCCTTGCGAAATGGTCGTCTCGCGAGTGTGTTTAGAAAACACGACTTTGGCCAATATTTTACCAACCAATACACCCACCACTACGCCTGCACCAATCTTCCACAAGACGTCATGAGTAAACCACGACCATAGCATCTCGTAAGTAAAGGTTTTGCCTTCACTGAATGCTTCCGCAATTTTAATCGCTAGATACACAAACGGAAAAGCCAGGCCATCGTTCAATCCTGCCTCTGACGTTAAGGTAAAGCGCGGTGTGTCTTCTCCTCCTGTATTGGGAGGACCCACCTGAATGCTCGAAGCTAACACGGGATCAGTAGGCGCTAACACTGCACCTAATAAAATAGCTGCACCAAGGCTCAAACCAAACGCGTAATACCCCAAGACTGCCATCGCAAAAATACCAATAGGCATGGTGATGAGTAGCAGTCTTACTGTTGGGCGCCACAAGCGCCAAGACAACTCTGTATCGATTTTAATACCAGCACCAACCAATGAGACCAATACAACAATTTCAGTCAGCTTTTCGATGAGTAAACCGTTATCAAGTGGGTCTAAAAAGGATAAAGACGTCCACCAGTAGCCCATCATCAGACCGAAGCTGACTTGGAGCATCGGTAATGATATAGAGGTGCGCTTAAAAATAACAGGAAACAAGGCCCCGAGTAAAAAGGCAATCCCGCAGATTAATAAGAATAAGTTGTATTTTTCAATCATAAGGTTTACGCACGTCGTTATGTTTTAAGGGTCAATTTTAAGAGGGTAGTTTTAGGTATTGATGACAATTCACAGCAATGGTTGATAGTCAGTCACGGATACTCTTTATCATGACGTCAAAATAAAATAATTACCGCAAAAAATAGTTATCAAAACGACAGCTACGTTGTTTTTTGGTGAAAAAAAAGCCTGCATTGCGCAGGCTTAATATATCTTTATCAGTATGTTTGAAGTATCAATAGTTTATGGATTAACGCTCGACTTGACTCACATCACGTACGGCACCAGTATCAGCACTGGTAGTCATAGCAGCATAAGCACGTAATGCCGGCGAGACATGACGATCACGGTTAACAGGCTTCCATGCATCACGACCACGCGCTTCCATAGCTTCTCGGCGAGCAGCTAATTCTGCATCGCTTACTTGCATGTTGATGGTACGGTTTGGGATATCGATATGAATACTATCGCCTTCTTTGACCAAACCAATCGCCCCGCCTTCAGCAGCTTCTGGGCTAGCATGACCAATTGATAGACCTGATGTACCACCCGAGAAACGACCATCAGTCAGTAGGGCGCATTCTTTACCCAATCCTTTTGACTTCAGATAAGTCGTTGGGTATAGCATCTCTTGCATACCAGGGCCACCTTTAGGGCCTTCGTAGCGAATGATGACGACATCGCCTGCAACGATTTCGTCAGCCAATACCGCAGCAACCGCATCTTCTTGTGATTCAAATAGACGCGCGCGACCAGTAAAGGTCAAGATGCTTTCGTCAACGCCTGCGGTTTTGACCACACAGCCGCGCTCAGCGATATTGCCATATAGTACGGCTAAGCCGCCATCTGTAGAGTAGGCATGTTTGGCACTACGGATACAGCCTGACTCACGGTTGACGTCGAGGTTTGACCACTCTTTTGATTGTGAGAATGCTTCCGTGGTACGTACGCCACCAGGTGCTGCAAGGAAGCGTGCGCGAGCTTCATGGTTGTCAGGGTTCATGATGTCCCACTTATCGATCGCTTCTTTCATCGTTGCGCTATGGATAGTTGGCACATCAGTTTTTAGTAACTCGGCGCGATCAAGCTCAGCGAGTAATGCAAAGACACCGCCAGCACGATGCACGTCTTCCATATGGTATTTCTGTGAGGCAGGGGCTACTTTTGCAAGGCAAGGCACACCGCGACTTAAACGGTCAATATCAGCCATCTTAAAGTCGATTTCTGCTTCATTGGCCGCAGCAAGTAGATGCAAGATGGTATTGGTTGAGCCGCCCATGGCAATATCTAAGCTCATGGCATTTTCAAAAGCAGCTTTGGTAGCGATAGAGCGTGGTAGCACAGAGTCATCATCTTGCTCGTAGCGACGCTTGGCAAGCGACACGATGGTACGACCCGCTTCTAAAAATAGCTCGCGGCGCAATGAATGAGTAGCTAGTAGTGAGCCGTTACCTGGTAAAGCTAAGCCTAAAGCTTCGGTCAAGCAGTTCATCGAGTTTGCGGTAAACATACCAGAGCATGAGCCACAAGTAGGGCAGGCTGAAGCTTCGATAGCAGCGACGTCTTCATCGCTAATACTATCATCAGCAGCATCCATCATCGCATCGACAAGGTCAAGCTTGCGAACAGCACTGCTGTCACTACTATCGGTATTGTGGCTCTTACCAACGGTACTGGCTAAGATTTTGCCCGCTTCCATTGGGCCACCTGAGATAAACACCACTGGTATGTTAAGGCGCATGGCGGCCATCAACATACCCGGAGTGATTTTGTCGCAGTTGGAAATACACACTAGCGCATCTGCACAGTGGGCATTGACCATATACTCGACAGAATCAGCGATCAAATCACGACTTGGTAGCGAGTACAACATACCGCTATGGCCCATCGCAATACCATCATCGACCGCAATGGTATTGAACTCTTTTGCAACGCCGCCTGCTTGCTCAATCTCACGGGCGACCAGTTGTCCAAGGTCTTTTAGATGCACATGGCCGGGTACAAACTGGGTAAAAGAGTTAGCAATCGCAATGATTGGCTTGCCAAAGTCGCCGTCAGTCATGCCGGTTGCACGCCATAATGCGCGCGCGCCTGCCATATTACGACCGCCGGTAGAAGTTTTTGAGCGATAATCCATGTGATATTCCTTACAAATAGGCGGGGTTGTTAAAATGTGCACCCTCAGTTTTAATAGGGATAGTGTGCTTTTTATAGAGAGTGAGTACTAGTGAATAATACTAATTCGTTACCATACCATTAGATATGAATAACTAAAAACATTATGCTAATAACAGTGAATTAATAATAACGAATTAATAATCAAAAGCGATGAGCAAAAAAACAGTTATTCAAAATAGCTATTCGATACGTTCTAATATGGCTTTGTCAAACCAAGGAAGATCAGCTTTGTCTGCTTCTAATTTCACAATGGCTGCAAGCGCATGAGTAGCCAGTAGCTGTTGATAATCGCCGCTAGCTTCAATCGTCAACAGTGACTCGGCAGGTAGTGCTTGCGTGTTAGGGTTTAGCTCGTCAATACTAATTAATATTTGCTTATTGTTTTTATAAAGGACGTCTACACGACCAAAAAACTGCCAGTCTTTAAAAGCGGTAATAATAGCGTCGGCGGCATCCTTAGTATATACCTGCTGCGTCTCTTTACCCGTATTGGTCCAGTGTAGTCGTACGGCCAATTGCAATGCCTCACTAAATACTACCAACGAGCCGATAATTTTTACATGCCAAGGACTGGTCAATAGTTCTTCGTCAATGCCAATTAATTTGGCAGCTTCATGAGCCGACATGGGTGTATTGAATTGAAGCAGTAGCTCAGGAGTAAGCGGGTGCGTCTGTTTGATCGCATCATCTAAACTGTCATAGTGATACAGAAAAGGCAGTGGCAAATCTTGTGTAACAGTCTTCTTTATAATTTTACAATTGTGTATCTGCCAGCTGATGGCTTTATCAGTCAATGCTTCTGCTAATATGATAGCGTTCGGATCAATGGTTTGAGTACTGCTTTCACTCTCAATATCAGAGTATCCTTCCTGATTATCAAGGGTTACAGCAGTGTTATCCATATTTTTTTGAGTTGGCAAAGTAGGCAAATCCATAAACATAACGTTATTAAAATAGAGGGATAATATAACATTTTAAGGGCATGACTCGCCAATAAATTGGTGGGATAAGATGGTAGTTTATACGTATAAGATAATATCTTTAGTTGAATAACTTATTATAAATTAATAGTCTTTTGTCTATTAAAATAATCTAAAATATAGTCGATAATTTGGATGGAAATATAAGCAAAGGAATTAATGAAAAAGTTCTCTGATAATGAATCTATCCAAGAATGGATAACATCAAATCGTCTCTATGAAGAGTATCTCTTCTACTACTTACTCATATGCCTATTTTGGTTTTTCGTTGGTTTGTTTTCTATTGGTATACGCATACCAGTATTCAATGATATTCAAAACCTAATCCTCAATTCAGTATGGTTTTTGCTCTTATGTGTGGCCTTAAGTGTTCCTAAGTTTTGGTATCGGATGATAAAAGGCAAAAATGCGTACCTGTTTCAAGCCACTGCCAAAGTGTATGAAACGCTAGGCCGCATAGAAGATGTTGAACAAAGAGAGCAGGTACATAAGCAGATTACTAGCAATGGCAAGTTGCCACCTAACCGACTAGAAACGCTATCACTGGCATTTTTATTTGCATTCATACTATTCGATATATTGTATACCCGCTGCTGGATAAGGGGTCTGAGCCTAGTGTGGCAGCCTGACTGGGTCAATGCCTGCATTGGTTGGATACATAATAACTTGACGCTACCACCACTTAACGAAAATAGGAAGCTCTTTAGTTTGTCATTTGGTGATTACAATGGACAAGAAAAGATACTGAAAGAATATTTTGGAGATGAATGGGCATTTTTGGCTTCTCCATTTGGTGATGTCGAAATGTTTTACCACTTTATTCGAGTGGTCATGTTTGTTCCTATCTTAGCGGCATTGTCGATCGTATTGTGGAAGCCACTAAAGTTTATGGGTATGCAGCAGATTGATCCCAGAAATATTCATAGCGTCATGTCTTTTTTACGTAGTTGTGCTTGGTCACTTATCTTTGGATTTTTTATGACTATTGGCACGTTAGGTTTTTTAACCAATGCAAACTGGTTCACATTAGGTCTGATAGATCAAGAAGCATGGTTCGAGAATTTATATATCAACGGTTTATATATATTTATCGTTTTTGGTATCCGGTTTTTTTATGGCTGGTTTGTTTTTTGGAAAAGTATTTTTTTAAAGCTCGTTAACAAAGCCAGTTATAATTGATTTAATAATCTTGATCTCACATTGTTGGCTTGTACTCAGTTTGGATTTCGTCCACTATATAAAAAGTGATCAGCACCATTATAAATATAATGAAGTATCTAATAATCATGTAATCAAAGGAAAAATAATGACTGAATTGAATCAACAGACTACTTATGATGACAACAATATTTTCGCCAAAATGCTAGACGGTGATATTCCATATCACAAAGTATATGAAGATGATAAAACGCTCGCCTTTATGGATATCATGCCGCAAGCAGAAGGTCATGTATTAGTGATACCGAAGCAAAAAGCGGTAGATTTGGCAGATCTTGAGCCAGAGTACGCCGCTGCGGTATTAATGACCTCTAAAAAGGTCATGCAAGCCCAACGTCAAGTGTTTGAGCGTGAAGGCGTTATCCAAATGCAGTTAAATGGTTCACAAGCAGGTCAAACGGTCTTTCATTATCATGTACATCTCATTCCATCAAGTATTCATGAATTGGGTCGTCATGCGGTGACCCAAGCCGATAATAGTGATTTGGCAGATATTGCGCAGAAACTGTTAGCAGTGATTGATGCTTAGTTAGAAAGCGGCATGCTTTTAACATAAGTGAAAAACATGGGTATCTTCACGTCGTCAAATATTTACAGGTTAAAAATCACTAAAAAAATACATATACAATCAAAAGGCAGCTAGCAAGCTGCCTTTTTTATTTTCTTGGTAATAGTCATGTAACATTCGTTAAAGTCATGTTACGAGTTGGATGCTTTCCTAGGGTTTTGGAAAAGAGTGTGATAATTATTATGACCATTCACACACATTTTCTAATCTTTGCCTTAATTAAAACTTTTCTATAAAAAGGCATTGTTAAATCTTGAGGATATTATTTTTCATGAGTAAGTTACCTCGTTCGACTATTTTATTACCCGTTTTTGTGCCATCAGCCATTATTATGTTGCTCTTGGTCATCGGTACTGCAATTAATCCTGAAGCAGCTGGTGCGCTATTCAATGATGTACTTGCCTTCACAACCGAGACGTTCGGCTGGTTTTATATGCTGGCCGTGGCGTTGTTTTTGATGTTTATTATTGTACTGGCATTTTCGTCTTATGGCAGTATTAAGCTGGGCCCTGATCATGCCGAGGCAGAGTATAAGTTCCTCGAATGGTTTGCCATGTTATTTTCGGCAGGCTACGGAATTGCGCTACTATTTTATGGAGTAGCGGAACCAGTCATGCATTTTTCCAGTCCGCCAATGTCGGACCCGCAGACTATTGCCGCAGCAAAAGAGGCAATGCAAATTGCATATTTCCACTGGGGTTTTCATATTTGGGCGATCTATGGGGTAGTAGGGTTGTCACTGGCGTATTTTGCGTTTCGGCATGGTCTACCGTTATCGATACGTTCGACGCTGTACCCGCTTATTGGTGATAGAATCTATGGCCCTATTGGGCATACTGTCGATGTGTTTGCGATACTGGGCACGATGTTCGGTATTGCTACCAGTCTTGGTTTGTCAGTGTCGCAAATCAATGCGGGGTTGAATTATTTACTGCCAGATATTATTCCAGTGAATACGACTGTACAGGTGATTGCCATTGCATTGGTGACAGCCGCCGCATTGGTATCGGTATTGGCAGGTATGGATAAGGGCGTAAAACGCTTATCTATTTTAAATATGCTATTGGCAACGGCGCTGATGCTGTTCGTATTCGTTGTCGGTCCGACGATTTTTATCTTGAATGCCTTTATGGAAAATACAGGTAGCTATTTGGGTAATATTGTTGAGCGTACCTTTAGCTTACAAGCGTACGAAAATAGCGATTGGATCGGTAGCTGGACCTTGTTTATTTTTGCATGGACGATTGCATGGGCGCCTTTTGTGGGTTTGTTTATCGCCAAGATTAGCCGTGGTCGTACCATCCGTGAGTTCGTATTGGGTGTGATGCTCGTACCAACTTTCTTTACGTTCTTTTGGTTTTCGGTGTTTGGTGATACTGCGCTACATATGATTATGGTCGATGGTTATACCTCATTAATCAGTGAGGTGCAAAACAATCAAGCGATTGCTCTGTTTAAACTATTAGAGAACTTACCATTTACTGAATTTGTGTCGTCGTTGACCATTTTATTGATTATTACTTTTTTTGTGACGTCATCTGATTCTGGCTCATTGGTAATCGACTCGCTAGCAGCTGGTGGTCGCAGTGATACGCCGTGGTGGCAGCGCAGTTTTTGGGTAGTGACCGAAGGGGCTGTAGCCGCGGTCCTATTGATTGCAGGTGGTCTAACGGCGCTCCAAACGGCGGCTATTGTCAGTGCGCTACCTTTTGCCATTATTATTCTTATTTCAATGTTTGGCATGTGGCGTGCGCTGCGTATCGAAGGACATCGTAATCAGAGCCTTGATCAAAACAACAAACTACCGCCGCATCTGCTCAAACCGTCAGCATGGCGGGAGCGTATCGATTATATGGCTGACAAGCCGACACGTGAAAAGGTGTTGAATTACATCAAAGAAGTGGTTATGCCATCGATGATGGAGGTATCGTCTAAATTTGCAGAAACTGGCTGGACGACTGAGGTCAATTATGACGCGGTCAACAACCGTGCTGTGCTTGAGTTGCAACGGGGTGACGATGTCGAGTTTTGGTATGAAGTGCGCTTATCTGAGCATGATGCGCCCGATTATTATACTGAAGACAGCGTAGATACCTTGCCGCAAGAGCATCATCATCGTGCTGAGGTGTATCTACGCCGTGGAGGTCAGACATATGATTTATATGGTTACAAATCTGAATCAGTGATTAATGACATCATCGATCAGTTCGAGAAGTACTTACACTTCCTTAATGTATCGCCTGATAGTCTACCGTGGCGCATGCAAGAGCATGATGATGACATCACGCTAGAGCAGGATAGTGTGCTTGATAAATAATGGATTGAAATGAGAATGGCTAATGCAAGCTATTCACGTTAATCGCTTGCAATAAATGCAGGATTCCTTAGAATAACGGCTTGTTTTCCTTACAAATCAAGCCGTTATTTTTATGTCTAATGATTCTTCTGTTGTATCCACGTCTGTACCAGTGTCCGACCATCCGCTATTGCAGCCACTAAATGTCGGTGGCCTGAAGATTGAAAACCGTCTCATGGTCGCTCCGATGGCAGGCGTGACAGACAATCCCTTTCGCCGATTGTGTAAGTCATTTGGTGCGGGGCATGCGGTCAGTGAAATGATCATCGCTGATACCGCACTTTATGCGCGCAAAAAATCCCTGTACCGTGCCAATTTTGACAATGAGATTGCGCCTATTTCAGCGCAGATAGCAGGTGCTGAGCCGGACAAATTGGCTGAAGCGGCCCGTTATCAAATTGATAATGGCGCACAGATTATCGATATCAACATGGGCTGTCCGGCCAAAAAGGTCTGTCGTAAGCTGGCAGGCTCTGCATTGTTGCAAGACGAAGATTTGGTCGCGCGTTTGCTAGATGCAACGGTCAACGCAGTGGACGCGCCTGTCACGCTAAAGACACGTCTAGGTTTTGAAAATGGTCGTGAAAATATCTTGCGAGTCGCCAAGCGTGCTGAGCAGGCAGGCATTGCGGCGATTGCTATTCATGGACGTACGCGTGAGGACATGTATACAGGCAATGCGCGTTATGAGCTGATACGCGAAGTCAAAGAAAGTATCAGTATTCCTGTTATAGCCAATGGTGATATCGATAGCGCACAAAAAGCCCAACACGTCTATGAAATGACAGGCTGTGACGCGGTGATGATTGGGCGTGCTGCACAAGGGCAGCCGTGGATATTTCGCGATATTGAGCACTTTTTGCGTACTGGCGAGTGTTTAGAGGCACCGAGCGTCAGTGAGATAAAAGAGATCGTGCTGGCCCATTTGCAAGAGCTTTATGGTTTCTATGGGGAGTATTCAGGCTGCCGCATCGCTCGCAAACATATTGCATGGTATACGACAGGTATTCCAAACTCTAATGCCTTTAGACAAGCGATGTATGGCGAAGAAAGTACCGCTGGGCAATTTAAAGTAGTCGAAAATTTTTTGCAGGCGCATGAATAGCAAACGCTTGAGTCTTATTTTATAAGCCAGTGCTAATCATTTCTATACATCGTTTCTTGATGGTATTTTTGTCAGACAGCTATGCTTTATCAATTGGCACAGTATCAGTATCAGTATCAGACTGTTTGTCAGGCGCAGGTTTTCTATTTTGCCAAGGGAATCGACCTTCTAGTTCAACCTGTAGCGATAAGCTTAAAAAGGTTCGAATCAGTACGATAAAACCTAGCACTAGTACACTGCGCAGCGATGGCTCGGTGACGACAGTAGCCACGATATCAGCGGCAATCAGTACTTCTAACCCCAACAATATAGACTTGCCTACGGTCTGTCTGATCTCGACATAAGTGTCGTTATTAAAATGATTCGATGCTCGAAAAGCCCTATATAAAGCAAGAAATAGCCCAAAAAACATAATGAGGACGCCAATGACTTCGATCATTTTGGCAATTAAGTCGATATAGTGAGCTAGTGTGTTTATCAAAGCAGATACTCCTCATAATTGATTAGAAAAAAGCATAGTACTTAGCAACAAGCTAAAAATGTATTTATAAATATTTATGTCGACGATGAGTTTTGTAAAGGTCCCGTTAGCTAAAGCCCACTATGGTTTTGTTCACTCCATACGACATTTTTTTGCTATGCTATAACCGAATACCAATAACTATAGAATAAATGAAAAGGACTTTTTATGGCCAATCTTTCGAAAAAAGCAATTACCAAAGCCGTCAAAGGCAAGAATATTATCATTACAGGCGCTTCAAGTGGTATCGGTGAGCGTACGGCTTTTTTGCTCAGTGAATGTGGCGCGCATGTTATTTTGCTGGCCCGTACTGAAGATAAGCTAAAAATGGTCAAAGAAAACATTGAAACGCTTGGCGGCGCGGCCAGTTACTATCCATGCGACCTTACCAATATGGATGAGATTGAAAAAACCAGTGAAAAGATTTTGGCTGACTTTAAGCATGTTGATGTACTAGTCAACAATGCAGGTCGTTCGATTCGCCGTTCAGTGCATGAGTCGGTTAATCGTTTTCATGATTTTGAACGTACCATGGAGATTAATTATTTTGGCGCGGTCAAAATCATTCTGGGTTTCTTGCCAACGATGATTGGTCGCCAAACCGGTCAAATCGTGAATATCTCTTCAATTGGGGTATTGGCAAATAGCCCTCGTTTTTCAGCATATGTCGCGTCAAAGGCGGCCTTAGATGCATTTAGTCGCTGTTTGGCTGCTGAAGTCAAAGGAGATAATATTAAAGTAACCAATATCTTTATGCCACTTGTGCGTACTCCAATGATTGCGCCAACCAAGCTATACCGTTATATGCCAGCACTGATGCCTGACGAAGCAGCGATGATGGTCGCAAAAGCCATCGTTCATAAGCCAAATAGTATTGCTAGCAATATGGGCAAATTTGCATCGGCGACTTACTCACTGGTACCAGCCTTCAATGTTGGCGTTCAGTCCATTGGTTATCGTATTTTTCCAAGTTCGACTGCAGCGCAAACAACAGATAGCAAACCTAACCTCGCTCAGCGCGCCTTTGCCAAAATTCTACCTGGTGAGCATCACTAGAATCGATTTGTTATCAGCCTCAAATAGGATGAGAGAGGATACTACGGTATCCTTTTTTAGTGCTTTAAAAATTGCTGGCATTCATATAAGTGCGTAGGGGGTATAGTAGTGTTTTGCCCCCAACTGCTTATCGCGTTCAATACCTATTAGTCACTATTTACCATCGTTTTTTTTATGGAAAAAAGCAGTCTATAGGAATGTATTTGCAATTACAGAATTCAATTGTATAGGGTTGATTATAAACATCTCTCATATGTATACATCATACAAACACAGGTCAAATTTTTTATACCCCTATGGGGATACTAAAAACAATATATAAGTGTGGTAAATAAAGTATGTGCACTGAAAAAATGGATATCGAAAGTGGTACCACTGACCAAATAGAAATTATCTATGAAGATGAATTTTTGGTGGCGATTAATAAAGAAGCTGGTCTATTGGTGCATCGTAGTTGGCTTGATAAAGGCGAGACGCGTTTTGCCATGCAACTTACCCGTGATGCGGTCGGCTGCCATGTGTTTCCTGTACATAGGTTAGACAAGCCTACCTCAGGCGTGTTGTTATTTGCCAAGAGTTCAGCCGTGGCACGCAGCCTTACCGAAGCGTTTACTGAACGCAAAGTAACCAAACAGTATTTAGCTGTGGTGCGCGGCTTTGTGTCTGAGCAGGGCACCGTTGATTATGCGTTAAGTTTTAAGCCTGATGCCATTGCTGATAAATTTGCCAATCTGGATAAACCTGCTCAAGAAGCGGTCACTCACTGGCAGAGTTTGGCGAAAATTGAGCTGCCATTTGCAGTGTCAAAAAAACACCCCACCAGCCGATATAGTCTTGTTCGCTTGACACCCGAGACAGGACGCAAACATCAGCTGCGTCGCCATATGAGACATATATTCCATCATATCGTAGGTGATACTAGCCACGGTGATATACGGCACACACGATTTTTTCGTAATCACTACGACTGTACGCGCATGCTACTGCATGCTCAGACTTTAGCCTTCAGCCATCCCGTTACTGGTGAGCCATTATTGTTAACAGCGGGGTTCGATGATCAATGGATGCGCATCTTAGAAGAATTTTCTTGGTTAGAAAGTACTGAACATTCAAGTCCCTAGTGAGGACTTGAACACCCCAGTTTAAGGGTTTTTTATCAATGATTTTAGTTATTTATAGCATGTCAGTGTACATAGTAGCGTACTTTCAATATGAAATGCCGCTCCTTCAGGTAGAGATTAAAAATTAACGACCTGAGCTCGGCCAACGCGGATGATAGTCATCGACTACGAAAGGATGCGAGTGGCGTATTCCATTAGGTGTAAGAGATCCAGTGGCATGGGCATGACCCTCTGGTAGATTGGCATGCTCGTGTTCAATCTCTTTTAAATCAATAGACGGCCAGACTCTAAAAGCAGCCCATACCGCTAATGCAGCCGCACAACCTAGTACTACAAAAGCTACCGTCATACTGTAGCGCGCACCTAACCAACCAGCCAAAGGATAAAACGCCAACCAGCTGACATGAGATAAGGCAAACTGAGCAGCAAACAATGCAGGACGATCTTCCTGATGTGAAGATCGCCATAGCAAGCGCCCCGAAGGTGTCTGAGCAGCAGAATAGCCCAACCCTAACACGAACCATAAGGCCATGAGCGAGTTTTGTCCTATCATCAATGTACCAGCAAACATGCCCACTACTAACAACCCCACGCCGCTCAACATGACACTACGGTCTGTCAGCTTACTTAGTAGGCTTGGCAAAGCCAATGCAGCAATCATAGAGCCTGCACCAAAGCTCGCTAATGCTAATGCGACTGCACTCTGAGTTAGTCCCATGCCACCCTGAATAATCACCACTGTATTCACAAAAACCATAGATGCAGCGGCAGAGACAGCAACATTGACAGCGAGTAATCCGCGCAATCGTGGTGTGGCTAAATATATTCGAATACCGCGTGTGGTTCTATCATAAATGCTACGACGCTCTGGCATGGCATGCGCTGGTAGCGTGACCGATACGACCAATAAGGCAGACGCCAAAAATCCCAGCACCGTCCCTGTAAACAGATTGTGAAAGCTCATTACTGTTAGCAATGCTGCTGCTAACATAGGACTGACCAGACTTTCCATATCGTACGCAAGGCGTGAAAGCGATAAGGCTTTGGTGTAATCCTGCTCGTCAGGTAGAACATCAGGAATAGTTGCTTGAAAGGTCGGCGTGAATGCTGCTGAGGCAGATTGCAATACAAAGATCAGCACGTAAACCTCCCAAATCTGGGAGACAAATGGTAAAAGCAGGGCTACCCCTGCTCGTATCAGATCCAGCGTTACCAGCATCGTGCGTTTGGGCAGCCGTTCGGCAAAGGCTGCTGCAATTGGTGCAATACCAACATAAGCAACCATCTTGATGGCCAATGCGGTTCCCATAACGACCCCAGCATTATTACCAGCCAACTCAAAAGCTAGTAGCCCAAGCGCTACAGTAGCTAAACCTGTGCCAATCAGAGCAATCACTTGCGCGGCAAATAAATGGCGATAAGTTCGGTTTGCAAAGATACTAAGCATGAGAGTGGCTCTTTAGATCAGTCGATTGATCTTATAGGTAACGGGTTATCTCCTTGAATTCCTCGATAGAATTCTGCTGATCTTTATCAACAGTCCCTAACAAATCTTCAAGGCAATGATCTAAATGGTCTTGGATTAAAATTTTCTTGGCTTGGTGAATCGCATTCTCTACCGCTTGTAACTGTTGGGCTACATCAAGGCAGGTTCGACCCTCAACCAGCATCTCTATCGTACTGCTTAGATGACCATTCGCTTTTTTAAGTCGTGTGATAACGGCTGGATGAGAAGCGTGTATATGTGGTTTTTTCATAATGACAGTGTCCTTCCTCTAAAGAGCCCAATTATACCCTATAAGACTTGAGCTTTTATGGTTGACATCATCCCCCCCTAGGGGATAGTATCTTACTCCATAATCGCTCGGTTTGCATTCAAAAAATTCACGATTGTACTTAGCAGTCTGTAAGCAAATGCTTAGTAACATAAATCATAATTACTCTATTGGTTAAGATTCCCTGTTCTTATCGCATTGCATCACACCACGCATTCATTATTTTTAGACCATAGGATTCTTAATGTATAGCCATTTTTTAAATGGGCTTTTAAGCTCGCCATGGGCGACTTGGCAGACTCGTTTGTTAGTGTTCTCAGTACTTCTTATTTACCTTCTTACTGGCAGCAATGAAGCACTTGCTCATGCTGTAACCGCAGGGGATAAAGGGTATATCCAGGAGATTTCAGGAGTTAATATTTTGCCCTTTATGTACTTGGGCGCTAAGCACATGATAACGGGGTATGACCACATACTGTTTCTCTTCGGGGTCATCTTTTTTCTTTACCGCATGAAGCACATTGGTATCTATGTGAGCCTATTTGCATTAGGTCACTCCACTACGATGATTTTAGGCGTGTACTTCAACATCGGTATGAACAGTTATCTGATTGATGCCATTATTGGTCTCTCTGTCGTTTACAAAGCTTTAGATAACATTGGGGCTTTTCAGCGATGGTTTGGGTATCAACCAAACACCAAAATAGCAGTGCTTATATTTGGCTTTTTCCATGGCTTTGGGTTATCAACTAAAATTCTTGAATATGAGATGTCACCTGACGGTCTACTTCCTAACCTGCTCGCATTTAACGTGGGTGTGGAAGTTGGGCAACTACTGGCTCTAGCGATCATATTGATTGGTATGAGCTACTGGCGACGCACGTCAAGTTTCATCCGTAACGCCTATACCGCCAACGTTGCCATGATGAGCGCAGGATTTATTTTAGTGGGCATGCAGCTCACTGGCTATTTAATGTCTCAATAATCTAAGGATTTCTAATATGTATAACAGTGATACCCCCTTGCAGGCTGAACTTCCCTCCTCAAAGCAGCTTATGAAATCTACTATCCTGGCTGTAATTGCAGCCATAGTTCTTTTATTTACGGTGGTACTCCCAGCTGAATATGGTATTGACCCAACTGGGGTTGGTAAACTGCTTCGTTTGACGGAAATGGGACAGGTTAAGCAGCAATTAGCAGAAGAAGCCGCCGCTGATGCTGCTGGTTTACTAGCAACCGAAACCCCAGACATCGACAATGTGATAGAACAAACAATGGATACCACGCCTACTGATACTACTGTCGCTGATGGACAGTGGCGAGATGAAATTCCCTTCATCCTGACTCCAGGTGAAGGAATAGAAATTAAAATGAAAATGGATTCAGGTGACAAAGCAAAATACTCTTGGGTAGTCACTGGCGGTGAGGTTAACTTTGACACTCACGGTGATGCCTTGGGTAAAGCCATTAGCTATGAAAAAGGTCGCGGGGTTGCTTCTGATGAAGGCGTTTTAGAAGCTGCATTTACAGGCAATCATGGTTGGTTCTGGCGCAACCGAGGACAGTCAGATGTTCAGATTGTCTTGCGTACCAGTGGTGAGTACAGCAGTATCAAAAAATAAACTTCTTAATGTTACTGGAAAGATGATTTATTGAATTAGGTAATGATGCATACACTTGGTATGCATCAACTTATTTTTAGCAAATCTATACCATAACGCTATTTGAAAAATAACGTCTATTTTCCGTTTGATTTTTGAGGTATACCACAGCGGGACCAGCCAATCAAGCGATGAACACAGTTAATAGGCTACTTACCGCAAACTGTCAAAAAGGAAACAACTATAAAAGACCATTAAAAATAGTAGACTTTGTCAGGATTTTTGGTAATCAGTTATTTGGATAGTTATGTATAAATACTGTCACTCATCGAAATATCATGCTATAGGAAGCATGATGTTCTAGTATTTTTTTTTAACCAAACACACGCCACAATATCCAAAACAACCCTATCATCAATATAGCGATCATGAGCAATCGTTTTAGCCAATAGGGCAGTAGAGGTTTCTTGTATCCCAAGTCGTTTAATTTACTATCCATACCAGTTTGTAGGCTTTTAAAGTCTTGTTTCTGACTAGCGGCTTTTACGCGGTTTTTTACCAGTGGTTCAGGATTGTCTTCGATTTCTTGCTCTCTATCAAAGCTAATGGCCTGATTAGGAATGCCTTGTTTACTAGCGATGGTATTGAGCTTCTGTTGTTGCTTTACTTTTAGCTGGGTCTCATAAGCATCAATTCTACTTTTGGCTTCATCTATACTGATGTTTTCGTCTGCCGCCAAAGTTTTAATAGCCATTACTAGGTTGTTTTTCTCGACCATCATAATGACGTCTCTTGGCAACTTGGTATTGACCGGTTTTGCGCTAGGGTCGGGGTTAAACATGACTGTCCTTATTGCGGCGTATAAGTGTGAATGAGTAATACGCTCATTATAACCATGTTAGATAAGCAATGTTCAAGCAAAAAAATACCGCGGCCACTATGGTGACTGCGGTATTTTATTATTTATCGTTATCGGCATTTTTGCCCATATTCGATAATTATAGATCTTTCCAACGTTGGATAGACTCTTTGATAACTACTTTGGCCTCGCTCACATCACCCCAAGATTCAACAACCGTCGTACCAGCTTTTTTCAGGTCTTTGTAATGGCTGAAATGGAACTCTAATTGGTTGATCAACTGCTTTGGTAGGTCTTCTAAGCTGTTGTAAGCATTGCCCGTGTCACGATCGTCAGCAGGGACCACAACGATTTTATCATCTACTTCGCCATCATCAACAAACTTCATCACACCGATAACTTTGGCTTTTAAGAAAATACCAGTCGGTAATGGCTGCTCAGTCAGTAGCAATACGTCAAGCTCATCACCGTCTTCGTCAAGTGTTTGCGGGATGAAACCATAGTTACAAGGTTTGGCAAAAATCTGTGGGTCAATACGGTCAAGCTCAAATACTGCTAATTCGCGATTCCACTCAATTTTATGGCTGCTACCAGCTGGGATCTCTACTACTACGTTGATGATGCCGCCGTCTACGTCGCCTGCGTCCAAAATTTTGTTAAAATCTGCCATAAGATGCTCCAATTTGCTTTTGTTTTAAATGTTTGAATAAGGGGCTGAGCTAGGGATCCAGCAAGGATAGTTGCTGCGTCCGATTTGTACTGCATGCGATTATAGCAAGTTTGTACTGAATTTTCTCTTAATGCTTAAGTCTAAGCGTGCAAGATATTATGCAAAAAAAGATTATGCAAAAACGGACTCAACATTTACTTGGGCGCGATAGCTCGCAACTCAATCAGCCCAGCATGACGCTTGGCGATGTTATCAATAAGTTTTTGAGTGACTGTCTCATAGCTGAATGAATCGCTCATTTGTTGCTCGGTTTGCGCATCTGTCTCTGTCTGCATATTAACAAAATCAGACAGTCGCAACATTTGCATGCCGGCATAGCCACAAGGATTAATGGCGTTAAATGAGGACAGGTCACAATTTAAATTAATCGCAATACCATGGTAGCTAAAGCCATGCTTAATTTTAAAGCCTAGCGAAGCCATTTTTCCAAGCATAATCTTATTATCAAGAGAACTGTCTTCTGTAGAGGTACTGTCATCTGTTGCAGCAGTATCTGCATATAAGTAGACACCAGGGGCATCACGGCGCGCATGAGCACTGATATTGTCGCTATCAGATGGTGAGCTACGCAAACAGTCATTGATGACGTCTTCTATCGCTTGCTCAGCATGGGAGACGAGATTACGCACACTCCATTTGAGACTGTCCAAGTCCAACAACCAATAGATAACCAACTGCCCATGACCATGCCATGTCACCTGACCACCGCGATCGGTCTTGATGATAGGCGTATCAGTACGCTGTAATATGTGTTCTTCTTTGCCTGCCTGTCCAAGCGTGTAGACATCGTTATGATCGACAATCCATAATTCATCAGGCGTACGCAGCCCTTGTTGTTTCTTTAGATCGATACGTTCAAGGGTGCGTGCTAGCATCGCATCGAGAGTAGGGACATAATCGGCCGCTGAGAGAGATTTGCTGACAAGCGTATCATTAAGGAGTTGTGTGTCATTTTGCATGAGAGTATCTGTCTTATTATTATCAAGTTTAAAATAAATAATGCTCATCGGTAGTGTAGCAGTTTTGGTGACTATCGCCCAAAGATATATACTGTCGTAATGTCTGTAAGTGGCATAAATGCTAATAATAAACAGCTAGCAATTGATGACGAAATAATAGGTATAGAACAGTGGCAAGTGGTTCATAGCGGTACTGCTAGTACAGACGCAGTAGTCAACCAAAGGTGCTGTTCATTGCTCAGTCGATGCGCTACATTAAAGTGTGATGAATGGAATCTGATGAAATTTATAGTCAGAGTAGGTTATCAAAGAGTGCACCTGACTAGAAAGATAGAGCCTCTAACCCAATATAATGTAGTGATTACAAACCTTATGACTATTACTATGATTATGACAAGGAAGACAAATGACAGATAGCAACCAAAGCGCCCATGAGCAGGCAGTGACCGAGTCAGGTTTTGCACTGCAACGTGTGCCTGAAGCCCTAAGTACGGCGACGACTATCGATGAGATGAAAGTGCAATTTTCACGCTTGCAAATGTTAAGCCGTACCCAGCCAATCAATGATTGGGGCACTCGTACGATGCAGCTAGACAATCTAGAAGTGATGCTTAGCGATAACCAAGAGAGTTTTGCAAAGGCGATTAGTGCAGATTTTGGCTATCGTAGCCAGTCAGAGACGCAGTTTGCTGAGTTATTTCCTAGCTTTACCGGTATCAGCCACGCCAAAAAACACGGCAAAAAATGGATGAAAGCACATCGTGCGCCTATTTCAGCGCTATATATGCCAGCCCACAATGAAATTCAGCCGCAGCCATTGGGTGTGGTCGGTATCATGGTGCCTTGGAACTATCCGTTATTTTTAGCAATTGGCCCGATGATTGATGCAATCACCGCAGGCAACCGCATTATGGTCAAGATGAGTGAGGCTGCACCGCAATTTGCTCAGACGTTTGCTGATGCCATTGCTCGTTATTTTTCGCCAGATATGATCTGTGTGGTACTCGGTGAAGTTGAGATTGCCGCTGCCTTTAGTGAGCTACCATTTGATCATCTGCTATATACTGGATCGACTGCGGTGGGCAAAAAAGTCATGGCAGCAGCAGCACCTAATCTAACACCAGTGACGCTTGAGCTTGGTGGTAAATCACCAGTGATCGTACTAGATGATGCCAATCTAGAGTCTGTTGTCAATCGAGTGATGATGGGTAAGACATTAAATGCTGGACAGACGTGTATTGCGCCAGATTATGTCTTGATTCAACGTCAATACCATGACCAGTTTATCCAACTCGCAAAAGAGTGGATGACCAAGCATTATCCTGATATCGAAGAAAACCCAGATTACTCTCGCATTATTAATGGTGAGCAGTTCAAACGGGTAAAAGGCTATTTAGATACGCTAACAGGTGGCGAGGTGCATTCGCTAACTGCCGTTGAGCCTAATATAGAAACCCGTCTTATGCCACCAGTCATCGTCAGTGAACCTGCGCCTGACAGCGACCTTATGCAAAACGAGATTTTTGCCCCGATCTTGCCGCTGATGCATTATGAGACGCTTGATGATGCCATTTATTTTGTAAACTCGCGTCCACGGCCATTGGCACTATATGTGTTCAGTGATAACTACAGCAGTATCGAAAACGTGCGTAATAACACGGTCTCGGGTGGTCTGTGTATTAATGAGGTGATTATGCATGTTGCCCAGCACGATTTGCCGTTTGGTGGCGTGGGTGATTCTGGTACTGGTGCGTACCATGGTAAGGCTGGCTTTGAACGCCTCAGCCATATGAAGCCGGTTTTTGTCCAAACCAAGCTCAATGGCTTGAATTTATTATTGCCGCCTTACGGTGGATTGTTTAAAAAGGCGATGGCGCTGTTTTTGAAATAACAATTCTTTAGTTAGACATTTTATAGTAGCTATAGGAATTAATAGTAACCTTTTTTAATCGATACCATAACCAATAGCACCTATCCAGATAGGTGCTATTTTTTTGTCTAAAATATGACTTCTCAAATATAGATTTTTAAAATTAAGAGCGACTTGTCATAAGAGCTTTATCAAAATTATCGTAAATTTATCTAATGCGTTAATCGACAAATAAGTGTTTGTCATCACTTCTATAAATCGCTACACTTTGTAGTAAGTCTAAACAACAGTGGATAGTAGCTGAATGGTCTATGGCTAGCATTCATTAGTAAACATGATATAGACCTTTCAGCTGTTTTTTAGTTCTATTGTTTTAATAGTGATTTCATGCCGATACAACATAATAATAGGAAAGAGCATGCGCCAATGGATTGCATTAAGCTTACTGTGGATGAGCGCGATACTATTGTCTGTATCGGCGTCTGCAGCTTGCAACTCACCGATTAAATTTGGGGCACTGACATGGGAGAGTGGGCAGTTTACCTCCGGCGTACTCAGACATATCGTAGAAGATGGATACGGCTGCACAGTAGAGGAAGTACCAGGGGCAGGGCCTGCACTTGATACAGCGCTATCACAGAACGATATTCAGGTCATCGGGGAACAGTGGGTCGGCCGTTCGCCAATCATGGAAAAAGCCATTGAGCAAAATAAAGTGGCCATCATCGGCGATACGCTAAAAGGTGGTGCAACTCAAGGCTGGTATGTCCCGCGATACGTCTTGGAAGAGAATCCAGGACTTCGCAGCTATCAAGATTTACCCAAATATACTGAGCTATTTAAAGACCCTGAAGACCCTGGCAGATCTCGCTTTATGAACTGCCCCTCTGGTTGGACGTGTGAGATTTTTAACACACGTTTGCTAAAAACCACCGGCCTAGACAGTCTTTTTAACAACGCACACCCTGGTACGGGTGCTGCTCTCGATGCCGAAATTGCCTCCGCTTTTGAACAGCATAAGCCACTGTTATTTTACTACTGGCAGCCCACTGGACTAATGGCAAAATATGACCTTGCGCCATTAGAGTTTCCAGCTTATGAGGATGCTTGTTGGCAAAATCTGCTGCTCGCTGATGGTAAGATGGATTGCGTGTCAGGATTCCCAGTATCACCGTTAGGTATTGCCGTTTCTACCCCGTTTGTCGAATCCAATCCTGAACTAGCAGCTGTCTTTGAAAAGGTGCAATTTACCTCTGATGAGCTAAACGGTGCTATCTTGGAGATGAGCGAAAGTAAACGTACTGGCGATGAGCAGGCCATTGTGTTTTTGCGTGGCAACCCAGAGGTTTGGCAATCATGGTTATCCGATGAGGCTGCTACCAATCTCGCTACCAAGTTAGGCCTTAGCTCAACGGGTGCTACCTCTACCGGTACAACTACATCTAGTATCAATGCGTCAGCGCTCGCCTCAAGCTTTCCCTCATGGTCGCTTGAGACCCCACTCAATAATGCTTTAGCAAACGTCGTTCAAAACTATGGTGATGTATTTCGTACTATTAGCACGATGGCCCTTACTTATTTGCTACTACCTATTGAACGATTATTAACGGTTATCCCACCTTGGCTGATTATTGCATTTGTGACTGTGCTTGGCTGGTTTGGTGTTCGCAAGATTTGGTTTGCGCTGGCATGTGGTGCAGGGCTGTTTTTGATTGGCGCTTTTGGTTTATGGGACGCACTGATCGATACTTTAGCGCTGCTTATCGTATCGGTACTGGTCACGGTGGTGATTGGTATTCCTATCGGTATCGCTATGTCAGGTAGCAAACTACTACGCAAGATTGTGACGCCAGTGCTAGATATCATGCAGACCATGCCGAGTTTTGTATATCTTATACCAGTGCTGATGCTGTTTGGTATTGGTAAAGTGCCTGCGTTATTTGCGACCGTGATTTATGCACTGCCACCCTTGATTCGTCTGACGACATTAGGGATTACACAAGTCAATCATGAAATGGTTGAGGCGGGACGCTCTTTTGGTAGTACGCATTTACAGCTACTTCTCTGGATTAAATTGCCACAAGCATTGCCCAGTATTATGGCAGGTATCAATCAGGCTGTGATGATGTCACTTGCCATGGTGGTATTGGCCTCAATGATTGGTGCTCCTGGGCTTGGTGAAGATGTATTGCAGTCTATCCAAACGCTCAATATCGGTCAGGGCCTACAAGCAGGTACGGCCATCGTTATCGTTGCTATTATCATTGACCGTATTACGCAAGCATTTGGTCAAGGTAAGCGTACCCGTCAAAAAACCATCGAAGCTGGCAGACGTCCGATTGGATAAAAAATTATCTAGTGGTATATGACTGAATCCATGGTAATCGACCGAAGCCCTAATAATAAAAACCACGTGAATAGTGAGAGCACCGATGAATCATATCCAATTAAAAAATATCAGTAAGATTTATAATGCCAGTAGTACGCAAGCACAGTCTGCATTGGCATTGCTGGCTGAGGGTATGGATAGCATCAAGGTAAAAGAGCAAACGGGCTATTCAGTTGGTCTTTATGATATCAATCTAGATATCAAGGCCGGCGAGTTGCATTGCATCATGGGACTGTCAGGCTCGGGCAAGTCAACGCTGATACGCCATATTAACCGTTTGATCGATCCAACCAGTGGCGAGATATGGGTAGATACTGCTTTGAATAGAGATCATACAACTCATACAACAGCTGATAGGCAATCAGTGATAGATAATATGAGTACGGTAGTAGAAGAAAGCTCTGCTGCGGCTATTAATATTTTAGCGCTCAACGATAAGCAGTTGCAGCATTATCGTCAGCAGACCGTCAGTATGGTTTTTCAGCATTTCGGCTTAGTGCCGCATATGACGGTCATACAAAATGTCGCTTATGGTCTGCGTGTCCGAAAAATGAGCTTAAACGAGCGACATGAAACGGCTCGACATTGGCTTAATGAAGTAGGTCTATCCAATTTGGAAAACAGCTACCCTGATGAGCTATCTGGCGGGATGCAGCAGCGAGTTGGTCTGGCTCGAGCCTTAGCAACGGACAATCCCATCTTGTTGATGGATGAGGCGTTCTCTGCGCTTGATCCCCTCATTCGTGCCCAGTTGCAGGATCAACTGCTTGCATTGCAAGATCGACTCAATAAAACCATTGTTTTTATCACCCATGATATTGATGAGGCAGTCAAAGTCGGTCAGCGCATCAGTATTCTAAATGGTGGACGCTTAATACAGACAGGAACGCCAAGCGACTTACGGCAGAATCCTGCCGATGACTATGTTGAGCAATTTATGAGTGCAAAGGCTTGATATGCACTGATTATTGTATTGAAGCGCCCTCTATATCAGGACTCTTACTATCCTGTTAAATAAGTGTAGCTATCGACAGCTTACTATTAAAGTAGGCTCCAATAGCGTTGTATACTATTAAGACAAACTAATGCGTTTCAACAATCAGAATCACTGTCTCTCCACCATTTTTCAAAGTCTTATCTCTTTAACTTGAGTTCCCTCACAATAGAATTTTGAGCTATTTATCGCTCATGGTTGCCAAAACTCGTACCATTCGTAACAAGGACATGTCATGTCATATAAAAACAATCAAAAAAATAGTAATCATGAAGAAATTAAGAAACCTCGCTCATCAAGCTGGCTAAAAAACGTTAGCGCCTTTAGCATGACAACAGTGCTAAGTGCAGGCATATTAGTCGCCTGTGGCCAGATGAGTAATGCAGAAAGTAGCGCAAGCAGTAGTACCAAATCAGGTAGTCAAAATACTGGCGTCACCAGCTCGCGTGACATGTTGCCCTCTGATATGCTCAAACAAATGCAAGCATTGCCGCAGCTAACAAAGGGCTTAGGCGACACAGGTGCGGCAGTGATTGATCCTAATAAGCCGACCTTGGTAAAATTCTGGGCAAGCTGGTGCCCGTTATGTTTGGGTACATTAGAGGAGACTGAGACGTGGCGCACTGATCCTAAGTTTTCAGGCTTAAACGTGGTGACAGTCGCAAGCCCCGGTCATCTCAATGAAAAAGCTGATGGTGAATTTAGTACTTGGTATGCGGGCGTACAAGCTGACTACCCAAACTTGCCTGTCTTGACTGATCCTTCAGGTGAACTTATCAATAAGCTTGGCGTGCAAGTTTATCCGAGCTGGGCTATCCTCGATAAAAATGGCAATCTGGTACACTTGGTAAAAGGTAATATATCAGCAGAGCAGGCTTACGCACTTGCCGAAAATGCAGATAATGGCTTCGCTGAGCTCAAAGCAGGTAACGCTAAACCTGCCAATGCACAAGCATCAGACAACAATAAAATCGAAACCATCAAGCAAAAAGATGGCGTGTATTACAATGAGACAGGCAAACCAATCAACACCCGCTCAATCTACCTTGCAGGGGGCTGTTTTTGGGGTGTTGAAGCTTATATGGAGCGTGTCGACAGCGTTATTGATGCCGTATCAGGTTACGCCAATGGCGATACAGCCAACCCAAGCTATGAGCAAGTCATTCGTGGTTCAGGGCATGCAGAAACCGTAAAAGTTACCTATGATGCCGACAAAACAGACCTCGATACCATCTTAAAATACTATTTCCGAGTGGTTGATCCAACGAGCTTAAATAAACAAGGCAATGATCGGGGCGTCCAGTATCGCTCAGGTGTGTATTACACCGACAAAGAAGATAAAGCGGTGATTGATGCTGCGCTCAAGCGTGTACAAAGCAAGTACGAGCAAAAAGTCGTGGTCGAAAATGAGCCTTTAGATAATTTCTATTTGGCTGAGATGTACCATCAAGATTATCTAGCAAAAAATCCAAACGGCTATTGTCATATTGATTTGAGTCTTGCTGATGATAAGCCTGAAGGGGCAGCTCGTACCAAACTTGCGCCAGCTAATACGGTCGCTGAGACGTTAGATCCCAAGCGCTATGCTAAGTTTGATAAAGATGCGCTAAAGAACACATTGACCAAAGCGCAATACAATATCACGCAAGAGGCTGGGACGGAGCGTGCCTTTAGTCATGAATATGACGATTTATTTGCGCCTGGTATTTATGTTGACGTGGTCAGTGGTGAGCCGTTGTTTTTGTCGACTGATAAATATCAGTCAGGATGCGGCTGGCCCAGCTTTACCAAGCCTATTGATATGCAAGTGATTACTCAGCATCAGGATAATGCCTTTAATATGGTACGTACTGAAGTTCGTTCCCGCGTGGCTGACTCACATCTGGGTCATGTATTTCCTGATGGTCCAAAAGACCGTGGCGGGCTGCGTTATTGTATCAATGGCGGGGCGCTACAGTTCATCCCAGTTAGTGTGATGCCGCAATCAGGCTATGCACCATTGGTAAAACTGGTTAAATCATAGTCGTTTTATTGCCACCTTTGAATAAATAAAAAAGACGCCAAGTTCAATCTTAGCGTCTTTTTTGTGCCATGTACTATTAGATATTTGATTGTCATTTTCGGTAGTTGTACGAATTTTGCTGCAATCTAACGCGAATTCTGAAATAAACCCCAAACTTCGCTATACTTGATGGTTTATTGGTGATGCACACTCTATGAGTGTCTATTATTTATTATCCAGATATCATTTATTATTCAGACATAAGGTCGCTTGGTCGTTTCGGTGACACTTGTTTCTCATTTCTGCACTTTTAAGGCCATAGCATGACTGCTACCTATTCACCCATTATTACCTCACTGCTTGATAATGATTTGTACAAATTTACGATGTTACAAGCCATGCTGCATCAGTTCCCGCAAACCCATGGTGTTTATCGCTTTCGCTGCCGTAATAACAAAGATGCAGCCTATCCGTTGGCTGATATCCAAAAAGATCTAGAGCAGCAACTAGACAGCTTATGCGAATTGCGCTTTTTGCCAGATGAGCTAGAGTACTTACGTAGCCTACGCTTTATTCGCTCAGATTTCGTTGATTATCTAGAATTATTTAAGCTAAAACGTCGTTTTATTACGGTAAGTACAGACGATAAAGGTCGCCTGTTTATCGATATCGAAGGGCCAATGATTCAAGCGATGTTCTTTGAAGTATTTGTACTAGCCATTGTCAATGAGCTGTATTTTAATGCGCTATCTAATGACAGCGTGATTGAAGAAGGACAACGTCGCCTCGATGCAAAAGTAGCGCTATTACATCAGTATGCCGAAGAGCAAACCCAGTACGATCAGGATACACCGCCATTTATCGTCGCTGATTTTGGCACGCGTAGACGCTTTAGTCGACGCTGGCAAGCACATGTTGTAGAGACACTACATAAAGCTGAGCCAAAGATAGTCGGCGGTACATCAAACGTGTATTTGGCCAAGCAGTTAGGAATGACGCCAATAGGCACCATGGCGCATGAGTTTATGCAGGCGTTTCAGGCATTAGATGTGCGTCTGCGTGACTCACAAAAGGCTGCGCTTGAAGCATGGGTGCATGAGTATCGTGGCGACTTAGGTATTGCATTGACAGATGTGGTCGGAATGGATGCCTTCTTACGTGACTTTGATTTGTATTTTGCTAAGCTATTCGACGGTCTGCGTCATGATAGCGGTGACCCTTACATCTGGGGTGATAAGGCGATTGCCCATTATGAGAAGCTAAAAATAGATCCAAAAACCAAGATTCTAACTTTTAGCGATGGGTTAAATTTAGAGAAGGCGTGGGAGCTGCATCAATATTTCAAAGGTCGCATTAGAACCAGCTTTGGTATTGGTACCAATTTGACCAATGATATGGGCATTACGCCGATTAATATCGTGCTTAAATTGGTAGAGTGTAATGGTCAGCCAGTCGCCAAGCTTTCTGATAGCCCAGGCAAGACTATGATCAATAACGACACGTATCTTGCCTATCTGCGCCAAGTCTTTGAGGTTGATGAACCAGAGTAAACCGAATATCAAACTGTTGCGTTGCCAAATGTGCCAAATGAGATTGATGCGCTTGGTTTGGCCAAACAGCTGCTACCTAGTGGCTGTTTTTTTAACTCTCAACACTGCTGGTAGATTTTTCTTCGGCAAAGGCTGCATCCAATGCTTGCTGTACAGCATTGATACGAGTCTCGCAAACGCGATAAGCGGCAATAGATTCTTCAACCGTTGTCATTAGATTATCAATATCAGGGTCATCCTGTTGCTGTAATTCAGCCGCATTGGTTTTTAAGATATCGTAAGCCGCCTTAAAGGTTTTTGGGGCGGCTTTTTTGCGTCTGCGAGTAGGGGTTGTCATAAAATTTCCTAATTTTTAAAGGTAAGTTGATGAGTAATCGTTAGATATTACTATGTGGTTAAGTTGGAGCGCCTGAGGTTTCTGTCGCTTTCTTATCTATAGTGATATCGATAATCTGAGCTTTTGCGTTGCCATCTTTTAAAATGATATTGACGGTTTGCTCAGGATACAGTTGGGTACTACTAGTGAGCGTCTGCTTGTTTTGAGCATCCGTGAGCATGGTGTAGCCTTGCTTGAGTACGCGAGACGGGCGATGTAATAGCACAATATCACGTAGATGTTCGCTATCGCGCTGTGCTTGCACAATTTTCTGCTGCGCGTTCTGCATGATTGACTCTTGATAACTTCTGCTATTAATAGCGGCTTTTGCGAGCTGTTGATACGCTAAGGTTTGCGTTTGTGTATATCGCTCAACCGTCAGTCTGACTGCTTGCTTTACTTGGCGCTGGGCGCTTTGTTGAATACTGCGCCATGCATAGTCACTGTCTTTTCGTAGAGCAGTGAGTTGGCCAATCGTTTGCGACTGCATTTGGCTTAACTGGCGTGCGGTTTGTTGCTCAGCAGTATTCAATTGACGCTGAGCCGCTTGCTTGATTTGCGCTTGATATTGTAGCGTCTGAGTGACGAGCTGGGCCAAGTGGCTATGGATAGCAGCAATTACTTTTGAAGGTGTATCAAAACTGGTATGTGCCACTTCATCTAAGATGACTTTGTCACGCTCATGACCGATGCCCACCCAGACAGGGACAGGCTGCTCAGCAACCAGAGCGGCCAACTCATAATCATTGAGATAAGCCAAATCACCAACCGCACCGCCGCCGCGAATAATGACCAACAAGTCTGGTAGACGCTGATAAGTATCGTAAAACTGCTGCTGGGCATTAACGATGGCTTGACGGATTTCAGCGGGCGCATGATTGCCCTGAAAAGTCGCATTATGGTAGTGGAACTGACACGCACCTGTACTGGCTAAGCGATCCGCATCTGCTTGAAAATCACCCAGTCCGGCTGCCTTTTCAGGCGCGATGACCAGCACATGCTCGATATCAAAAGGAGCAGGTAGCTGTTGATTAAGATGTAATAGCCCTTCACCTGTTAAGCGGTCAACCATTTCTGCATACTGCCGTGCCAAGTCGCCTAGCGTATAGCTGGGATCGATATCTTCAATCGTGATTGAAAAGCCGTACTGGGCATGGAAGCCTGCCGATACTTTAAGGAGTACGGTCAAATCACGCTCAAGCGGCATACCAGTCGCACGTTCAAACTTAGCTAATACACGCGCAGCTTTAAAGCGCCATAGATTGCCACGGCAGCTGGCGACTACTTTGCCATCGTCATCTTTTTCTGCCAGTTCAAAGTAGTAATGACCACCTTTACTCGACAGATTACGGATTTCAGCTTTTACCCAGACACGGTGGTCAAAAGTTTGTTTGATGACCATTTCAACCGCTGACAAGTAATCACTTAGGCGTAGGACCGTATCCTCTAGATGGTCTTCCTGCTCAGCGAGTTCCGCCTCTAGAGTGGCCAAATCTTTGGCAGGTGCTAATACTTTGGCCTGTTTAATATTTGAAAGATTGGGTTTGCGCATAATATTAGACCAAAGATAATGAAAATATAAAGACTGACGAGGATGTGCTGAATACGTAGCGGATAGTTTAACTTAAAAAAGAGAGTACAAAAAGCGAAGCCAACAAGCTTTGATTGATATATTATCTATATCGCAGTTTGTTGGCTGTTCAATCAGAGAAGGATTGTATGTCACTTAATGTTAGCGGTTAGATCGTAAACCTGTTTGCGTCTAAAAGAGATTGTCGTGTAGAGAAAAGTAGATAGATATTTTTAGCTAGATATAGTCGGTTCAAGATAATTCAGATACAAGGAAGGCAAGTGAAAGTGCTACAAATAATAGACTGAGTGAGCCTGACACTGTATCTGATTTATATGGTATTGACGATATTTATTGGCAACGGAAGTTAATGGTGTATTCGTAATCATCGCTGCGTGACAAATCTGGTGTACCCGTGCCAAATATCGAGCCAACAACAGCACCTACTTGACCAACCATACGGCCAGTACGCTCGTTTAAGATGCCATTATATTTTACATTATCATCAACGATAATCACTTGCTTGCTTCGACAGGTTTTTTGAGCACTATCGATCGCATTTTGTTGTGCCTTGACTTTGGTGTCAGCGATACTTGTTGTCTCATAGATAGAATTGGCACGCTGAATCACGGGTGAAGAAGGTGTACTTTGACAGGCGCTCAAAGCAAGTGCAGCCACTAACGTTGCCGTCAAACTGGCAGTTTTATTAAAAGTATTCATAAATAATTCCTGATTTATATAAACAGAACGTCTTAGCTATAGGCAAAGCTTTATGAATGTAGCTTATCTAGATATTACCTGTCTAGACAGTTATTGTGTGCTGTATTACGGGTATATTGCCGATGAACCTTGCACTGAATATAAATCAATTTGCAACCTCAAGAACAGCAATATTGCAAAACTACAGACAACCGTTATTGACCAAAAATAAAACAAGTCGCATCCGTACACAGCAAATCACTTGAAATATAAATTGTATCTAGGATAATTGAGCCATTCATTTTTTATTAATAAGTAATACTATGCAATTAATTCCTGCTCCTGCTGGCGTGCTCGAGGTTGACGCACTGTGGCAAAATGACAATCCTAATGATCCAAATACAGACACGGTGGCGCTGCTGTGCCATCCTAATCCGTTGTTTGATGGTACGATGAATAACAAAGTGGTCACCACTATGTATCGCTTTGCCCGTGACAACGGTATGCATGTGGTGCGCTTTAACTTTCGCGGCGTTGGTCAATCGACAGGCGAGCATGATTACGCGGAAGGTGAAGTGGTCGATGCAATGACCGTGCTACAATGGATTGCTGAACAAACCAATGCTCGAAAGCTATGGCTAGGTGGTTTTTCTTTTGGTGGCTATGTCACAGCACGCGTGGCTGAACAAGTGCTTGAGGCCGCACATATATGGGGGCTGGGTGACTTTGAAGTGACGAAAATTGCCCTTATCGCACCATCAGTCGAAAAAAACGACAGTACTGATATTAGTTTGCCTGCGGATAGAACTTTTGAGATTTATGGTAATGCGGACGAAGTGATTGAACCTGACAATATGCAGGCATTTGCAGACCGATTAGGCATTGAAGTCAGCGTGGTTGATGGCGCAGGTCATTTCTTCCATGGTCGCTTGTCAGAGCTCAAAGGCTTATTAGACAAGCATAGCTTTGGGCAAGACAGCTAAGTTTATTCATAGCTAACTCAGCTTGATAGCTTCTGCTTTGATATGGTTTAGCATGGCTTGCTTGGTAGCACCAGCACCGTGCTAAATTATCCTACTATTTTGATATTTATTTAATCCAACGATGAGTCGTATTATGAGTTTATCTCCATTGCAACGTTACGAGAAAGCCGTCAGTACAGATGAGTTTACTCGGGATGAGCAGCAATTTCAGGCCATGAGCTATCTTGATGAGATATACCATCAGCTCATCAATAGCGCTCCGCAAAAGAAAGGTTTTTTTGGCTTTTTAAAATCTAAGCCAGTCGCGCCAACAGGCCTTTATATGTGGGGCGGTGTCGGCCGCGGTAAAACGTGGATGATGGATATGTTTTATGACTCGTTGACCATCGAGCGCAAGATGCGTCTGCATTTTCATCATTTTATGCAGCGTGTTCATAGAGAGCTTAACAAACTACAAGGTGAGAGCGATCCACTCGAAAAAGTCGCTGATATTATTTATAAAGAAGCGGTTATCATCTGTTTTGATGAGTTTTTTGTTTCTAACGTCTCTGATGCCATGATATTGGGCGATTTGTTCACTATGCTGTTCAATCGCGGTATTACTTTGGTTGCGACCTCAAACATTGAGCCAGCTGGACTGTATAAAGATGGCTTACATCGTGACCGTTTTATGCCTGCCATTGCGGAAGTTGAGCGTCATACGACGGTAATGAATATCGACTCTGGGATTGATTATCGTCTGCGCGTATTGCAGCAAGCTGAGCTATACGAAGCGCCGCTTACTAAGGCGAACTACCATTGGTTAGCTAACCGTTTTGCGAGCTTATCGAATAATCAGAAAATCAGTAAAGAGCCCATTACTATCAATGGACGAGACGTGAAAATCAACGCTTGTACCGAAGATATCTTATTCTGTGACTTCCGTCATCTCTGTATGGCGCCGCGATCAGCCGCTGATTTTATTGAGCTTGCCAAACGCTTTAGCACCGTTTTAGTTGACTCCGTGCCAGCACTGGATGATGACTTGCGTGATCCAACGCGACGTTTCATTTATCTCGTCGATGAATTTTATGATCGCCGTGTGAAATTATTGGTACGTGCAGAGCAGCCGATTCTAGACTTGTATCAAGGAGAAAAATTGGCGTTTGAGATTGAACGTACTCGTTCACGTCTGCTTGAGATGCAGTCAGAAGACTACCTACGCATGGACCACCGAGTCGAAGATGTTGCGTAGTTTATTGCTGAGTTGAGACTGCCTGTGTGTAGCTCTCAACTGCTCTATAACTGTTAAAAAATAAGAAAATGATATTATAAATAATAAGTAGTGATAGATAATAATAAATTAAGGATAAAACAATGACTACAGCTGACAATGCTGATAATGAAAGCCAAGAAATAGAAGACAAAAAACTGTCTGTGAAGAACGTAGCAGCGAATGATATTTCATCTACCAGTGACGAGCTGATAGGTTGGATCAATTCAAGACGCAGTATGGGCAATCTAGATGAGCCAGCACCGACGCGTGCGCAGATTGAATCTGCCATCGAATGTGCGGCAACTGCGCCAGATCATAAAAAATTGCGTCCTTGGCGGTTCATCGTGACGCAAGGTGAGGCGCGCCATGAATTAGGCCGTGCCTTGCTCGAAGCTGGCCAAGCAAAAGCGCTACAAGATGGCGAAGAGTTGTCTGAGAAGACTATCATTAAAACTCAAAATATGCCGCTGCGAGCGCCGCTGATCATAACGGCTGTGACTCAAATGCAAGAACACAAAAAAGTGCCACCTTTTGAGCAGATGCTCAGTGCAGGCGCTGCTGTGCAAAATCTAATCTTGGCATTAAAAGCTCAAGGGTTTAGTACCGTTTGGCGCACTGGGCTGCTATGTAATGAGCCTGCGGTAAAAGCGTATTTTGGCGTAGGCCCAGATGATTATGTGACCGCTTTTGTTTATACTGGCACAAGTCCCAAGGATGAGTCCAAACGCAAACCTATTGATATCGAACCGCTAGTTCGCTTCGAGTCGTAATGTAGCTCAGTGCTGTCTATTAATAAGATTATAATTGCACAAAGTTGTAATTGAAAGATAATAAGGCAGTAGCTGAGCACGATAGATTCTATTGATAATACGTCAGTCAACACGGATAAAAGAACATGACAAGCCCTAACAATAGCAATAAAAACAACACCAGTGCTAGTAATGAAACGGATAAAGAGTCGTCTGAAAAGCAGAACGGTATGCTTGCAGGTATTTTTGAGCGGGCAACCAAGTCAGGTCTCGGCCGTAAAAAGTCAAATCCTAGTCCTGTTGAATCCGCTGTGGCAAAGGATATGGCCGACATTCATAGCAATCCAACCAAGCTGCGTTTGGCATTTTTAGGTGGTGGTAGCTTCGGTACGGCAATGGCAAATTTAGCCGCACGTAATGGCTGTGATACCACGCTATGGGTACGTAACAAACGTACCGTAAAAGCGATGGCCAAAACACAGACCAATAAAAAGTATCTACCAGGCTATAAGCTTGATGATCGACTGAAATACAGCCATGATTTGGCGGCAAGCGTCAAAGACAAAGACATTGTTTTTATTGCTGTACCAGGTTTGGCCTTTCGCGAAACGCTAAAAAACATCGCACCTTTTATCAGTGGTCAGTCTATTGTATCGTTGACCAAAGGTATGGAAAAAGACACCTTTGCGATGATGAGTGATATTATTAAAGAAGTGCTGCCAGAAGTGAATTTTGGCGTCATGTCAGGGCCGAACCTCGCTATCGAAATCATGAAAAATATGCCGTCTGCTACGGTTATCGCAAGTGAGTCGGAACCGTTGCGTCATGCCGTGCAAGCAGCATTACACAGTGCCTTCTTTAGAGTATTTGCTAGTGATGATATACGCGGCGTCGAGCTTGGCGGCGCGCTAAAAAACATCTACGCAATTGCCATGGGTATGGCAGCAGCTTATGAAGTAGGTGAGAATACTAAAGCGATGATCCTTACTCGTGCTTTGGCAGAAATGAGTCGTTTTGGTGTTGAAGAAGGCGCCAATCCGCTCACTTTCTTGGGCTTGTCAGGGGTGGGCGACTTATACGCCACCTGTAGCTCAGAGCTAAGTCGTAACTATCGTATCGGTAATATGCTCGGTCGTGGTATGAGCATTGATGCCGCGGTCAAAAAGCTTGGACAGACTGCTGAAGGGGTAAATACTATTCAGCAAGTACATGAAAAAGCGACCAAAGCGGGTATCTATATGCCAATTACCCATGCACTCTATGCAGTCATTTATGAAGACAAGGCTGCTCTAGGCGTTGCGCTACATTTAATGGAAGCAGGATTCCGTAGCGATGTTGAGTTTGTCATGGCGCATGATCATAGCAATGCTGCGCTTACCGCTCATATGAAAACCTCTGGTAGCAATACCAAAAGTAAAGACAGCGATGCTGATAAGTAAGATATATTATTAGAAGGCAGTATTAAGAAAGTCGAGCTTAGCGCTCCAAGGAAGGTTATGAAAATTATATTAGTACGTCATGGTCAAGCAGAAGACGAAACACGTCCAGATAGCGCGCGTCAGCTGACGGACTTTGGTCAGCAGCAGGCAGCACAAACGGCAGAGTATGTGACCACTCACTATAGCCCAGATCGTTTTGTGGTTAGCCCTTATATTAGAGCGCAGCAAACTTTATCTTCGTTCCAGTCGCGAGCACCGCAAGTAGCCTCATCTGTGCAGGACAATATCACGCCCTCGGATGATGCGCGCCAAGCTCTGATAGATATTGCCAATATTGAAGCTGAGTGTTTGGTCGTTGTTTGTCATATGTCTATCGTCGCCTATATCGCGGGATTGCTTACAGGCGATTATCCTGAATCGTTCTCTTTAGCGGAAGCCAGAGTGTTTGATATGGAGTTTGTGATGACTGGCATGGCAACGGAAGTTGATCGTTTTGTTCCTGATCAGCCTTATTAGACTAGACTTCTAATATTTTGCTTAGAAACGATTTTCTAGAGCAGAATTGATTAGATATGACGGATTTAAAATGGTATTGGTACAAAGTTCAGCCCTTTATCAATCACATAAAATCGTCCAGCTCTTTCAAAAACCCCATCAATCATTAACAATATTTTGATAACCGCAGCAATAATTGAGGACACGTTTAGTGTTACATGTTTGGTTACGAGCGCAGCATAGCCCGCTAGCTGTCTGGCACGAAGATGTACAGCAATGGCAAATGGTTGACGGTTGGCAACAGCTGCAAACAATCTATGGTAACTATAAGTCCAATAGCCAAAAGGCGCTTTGTCTATATTTTCCCTCAAGTCATGCATTGCACGTGGACACAGCGCTCAATGCTGCTCAGCTCAAACAGCTTGGTAATAGCGGCAAGCAATATTTATTTGAAGAAACTTCATTAACGCCTATTGAGCAATTAAACATCCGCCAATTGAGCCATGCTGATACGACGCAACTGTACGCACTGGCACAAAACGACATTGAGTCATGGCAACAAAGCGCGCAGCTAGCCGGTATGAATATAGTAGCGTTACTGCCAGACTTTTTATTGTTGCCACCGCCAGAAGAGGGCGCAGGTCAACAAGTGACCCTTTATCAAGATTCGCAGACTATGCTGCTGCGCCAATCATTGCGTCAGGGTATGGCCGTCAGCTATTTACCGCTAATGTTTGAGCGTTTCCCGCATTTGAGTGAAGTAATGGTGCTATCGTCTATTGAGGCACCTATTGACGCATCGCTTGACTCACTAGATTCCTCATCGCCCATGGATTTAATAGCGCAAACTAAAGCGTTGATCGCCGATCATCAGCTGCTACTGACGACTCTGCCTACAGTACCTAAGCCAATTGACAGTCCCGAACGTCACGCGCTTAATTTCTTTATGAAATCTACTGACTCACAATTATCACCATATTTGCGAGTGGCCATGATGGTTGCGCTATCAGCGTTAGTGCTGCAAATGGCAACCGATGGTGTGCAGTGGTACAAGTATAATGAAGCGACCGCAGCAACCAAGACTACAATTGCGGCACAGTATCAGTCTTGGTTCGCCGATGAGCCACTGAGTACGCGCACCAAACTGCAAGTACAGCTGCAACCAAAACTGCGTAGCGATAGCCAAGCGCCTGCATCGCATATGGCCGCACTGTCACGCATATCACCATTAATTAAACAGTCCTCATTGCATGCACAGTCGCTGGTAATGCAGCCATCAGCGCTCAGCTTTACCTTGATTGCCCCAGATCGCGGTAGTCTTGATAAATTTACAAGCACGCTGGTAGCACAAGGCTTAAATGCCAAACTTGCGCAAGTGAATAGTAATGAGCAAGGTCAGTTTAGTGGTCAAGTCACTGTCAATGTGGTGGAAAACAATCTTGCAGAAAACAGTGCTATGGCAAATAATGCGGCAGCGTCGTAACTCATCAAGGTATTGGTAATAAAGGTCAAAACATGAAACAATTACAACGCCGTACCAGACGTAATGCAGCGGTCTCTGCAACCAGTACTAAGGCTCATGTATTCTCAGAGCGTATGAACAATTATCAAAATGTACTAACAACGCGCTGGCAAGCATTACCTCCCCGTGATCAACTAGCGCTAGCTATATTGTCTATATTTTTACTGTTGTTTATTGGCGGCTATGGTGGCTATAGCGTTCATCAAGCAGCGAGCGATAGTAAGAGTGACTATCAGGAGCAAGTGGCGGATTATTTTTGGTTGCGTGCTCAAGCAGGTAATATTGATAGTAGTGCATTGAATACTGGGAATAACTCTACTGGAGAGGCTGATATGCCGCCTGCTGGTCGTATCAATGCGCTGCTCAATAACTCAGGTATAGCAGGTGCTCAGGTGGTTGCGACTGGTGATGCAGTGCAACTGAGCTTTACGCATCCTAGTCAAGCGGTTGTCAGCACTGCACTGGGTAAGCTTGAACAGCAAGGTTGGCAATTTACACAGCTATCTATGCAGCAAGACCTGACCAATAAATCTATTCAGGTACAAGCAACGGTCACTTCTTAAAACGCGTCAGACTGTGATAGAAATTTTAGATACTTACAACACTGTGTGTCTAGTACTCGACACTCAATCCTCGACAGCAAAATAATGCTTTATCGTTGGTATCATTGAAAAGCCATTTATCCGGCTCCATTAAATAGTTAATCATATAACTATTGAATAACAATATTACCAGTAAGGAAAACCTCACATAATGCGGGACAGTATGAGCAACGATAAGCGCCGTTCGTTAATTACTTATAACCATATCACTTATTTCTTATATGTGATCAGCTACTTTACTGCAGGTCTGTTGTGGGTTGTGCCGATTGTCATGAACTATGCCAAGCGCCATGATGCTAATGGTTCATGGTTAGCCACGCATTTTGACTGGCAAATCAAGACCTTTTGGTACAGTATCGTTTGGTTCGTCATTGGCATTATTTTGATTACCTTTGCATTAGGCGGCTTTGGCGTTAGCGTATTGGCGGATAGTGGCAATATTGCTATTGGCTCAATATTATTGGCCGGGCTTGGTTTACTGATTATGACCTTTACCTTTATTTGGCATTTATATCGTATTATACGTGGTTGGATTGCGTTGACTGATGGGCGTCCAGTACCGTAGATTTTTAAGAGTACCTTTGTACTATGTTTTTAGCTTAGAAAACGGCAGGTTATCGTTACGTAGCAGAGCTTCATCAGCACTGGTTACCGCTTAAATGTAGAAATTTAGCGACTGAAACTTTGCTCTTATTTCTGTTAAGCTGATATAATCGCTGCGCCCGATTTCATTCGCATTTTTTATTCACTATTTCTTCCAAGCAGGGTCTGCCATCACTATGTCTTATGCCTTACTTCGTCCTTTTTTGTTTAATATGGATCCCGAACACGCCCATGAGATGACGCTATCTTTATTGGATAAAGCGCATAAAGCGCGTGTTTTAGGCTTGGCGTATGGTCAGTCAATGCAACCAACAGACTGTATGGGTTTGCAGTTTTCTAACCCAGTTGGTCTGGCAGCAGGCATGGACAAAAACGGCGATTACATTGATGCGCTGGCTGAGCTAGGATTTGGTTTTATAGAAGTAGGAACCGTCACGCCAAGACCGCAAGTAGGCAACGACAAGCCAAGACTGTTTAGAATCAAGCAAGCAGACGCGATTATCAATCGTATGGGCTTTAACAATGAAGGCGTTGATTATCTAATCGACAATGTCAAACGCTGTAAATATAAAGGCAATATCGGTATCAATATTGGCAAAAATGCCGATACGCCAGTAGAGCAAGCCGCCGATGATTATGTGTATTGCTTAGAGCGTGTGTATCCGCATGCCTCATACATCACGGTCAACATCTCATCGCCAAACACCAAAAACCTACGTGATTTGCAAAGTGGTGAAGCACTGACTCAGCTGATGGATACAATTAAAAATCGTCACAGTCAGTTAGCTACTGAATATGGTTTTTATGTTCCATTAGTGCTTAAAGTTGCTCCAGATTTAGAGCCATTGCAAGTTGATTATATCTCGCAGCAATTAATAGACTTTGAAATTGATGGTTTGATTGCCACCAATACCACACTAAGCCGCGTAGGTGTCGAAGACTTGCGTGATGGCGACCAAATGGGTGGTCTGTCCGGTCGTCCTGTGAGTCATATTAGTACTCAGATTTTGCAACAGTTCTCTGATCAATTAGATGGTAAAGTCGCTTTGATAGGCGTGGGCGGTATCGATAGTGGTGCTAAAGCCGTCAAAAAAATCGAAGCAGGCGCAGACATGGTACAGCTCTATACGGGGCTTATTTATCGTGGTCCTGGGCTGGTGCAGTCTTGCATTCAGGCAATCGGTGGCTATTACGATGCCATGGAAAGCTAGTCCAATAAATAAGGTAATAAGGCGTAGAGCATGAGTGGTTTAGATATTGTGATTGCTATTGTTGTCTTGATTGGCTTATGGCGCGGCTTTCAAGTAGGACTGATTAAAACAGCAATAGGCTTGGTAGGTTGGTTTATCGCCCTTATCGCTGCTACTAGGCTGGCAGGAGTAGTGTCGCCCCAATTGACGGGTATCGTACAAAATCCTGTACTACAGATGGCAATGGCTTTTTTATTGGTAGTAATTGCGATCTTGGCAATCATGCATCTGATGGCGTTTGTATTCTCAGGCGTGCTCAAAACCTTACGTTTGGGCGTCTTGGATAAAATGGCAGGCGGCGTACTGGGTGCTGCCAAAAACGTACTAATGGTCTTGGTTGTACTGAGCGTCAGTGCGCCATTGCTAGTACAGATGCCGCAGTGGCAAACCTCCGTACTAGCGCCAGAGCTAATGCCATATGCACCGATGGGTAAGGCGTTAGTATCGGACGTATTAGGCATGGCTTGGGATCAGGTCAATCAGTCATAATGGTTTAATTGCCTATTATTTTATCTAACTGTCCATTATTTTACTTCTTTTTATACTTCTAAATGTTTGCACGTGTCACTGATAATCAAAAACAGATTATCGAAAAATCTCGTTAAGTTTCTTACAATATCATCAGGTTAGCGGCGTGCGACAGTGAATGATTTTAGCAATATACTGTCGTTAATTTTGCCGTTATTGTCGTACTAATGTATGAGTCAAAATAGGATATAGCTATTATGTGTGGAGTCATTGGAGTTGCAGCTCACGAACCAGTCAATCAGATTCTTTATGACGGTTTGACGATGCTACAGCATCGCGGGCAAGATGCAGCAGGTATTGTCACTTTGCAAGATGGGCGACTCTATCTACGTAAAGAAAATGGCATGGTACGTGACGTATTTATGAATCGTCATATGATGAAACTGGTTGGTAAGTTCGGTATCGGTCACGTTCGTTACCCGACAGCTGGCACTTCTAGCAGCGCCGAAGCGCAGCCATTTTATGTTAACTCACCTTATGGTATTACCCTTGCGCACAATGGTAACTTGACTAATGCTGAGAGTTTGGCCAAATCTTTGTACATCGAAGATCGTCGCCACCTTAATACTGACTCAGATTCTGAAGTACTGTTAAACGTACTGGCACATGAGATGCAGAATCTAGGCAAAACACATCCAACGGCTGATGATATCTTTGAAGCAGTAAAAGCTGTCTATAAGCGCTGTGAAGGTGCTTATGGCGTTGTCGCTCTGATCACGGGTCATGGCTTACTTGCATTCCGCGATCCAAACGGTATCCGTCCACTTATCTTTGGTAAGCGTATGGCACCGAATGGCGGCACTGAGTATATGGTTGCTTCTGAATCAGTTGCATTGACAGGTTCTGGCTTTACTATCGTTCGTGATGTAAAACCAGGCGAAGCAATTTTCATTGATTTGAACCATAAACTGCATACGCATCAGTGCGTCGAGCAAAAAGAATACACGCCTTGTATCTTTGAATATGTTTACTTTGCTCGTCCAGATTCGATTATGGACAATATCTCAGTTTACAAATCACGCCTACGCATGGGTGAAAAACTGGCAGATAAAATCCTTGCTGAATGGGGTGAGGATCATGATATCGACGTGGTCATTCCAATTCCAGATACGTCGCGTACTTCAGCAATGGAGCTGGCGCTAAAAATGAACGTCAAGTACCGTGAAGGGTTTATGAAAAACCGCTACATCGGTCGTACGTTTATTATGCCAGGTCAGCAGCAGCGTAAAAAATCAGTTCGCCAAAAGCTGAGCGCTGTGCCACTAGAATTCAAAGGCAAAAACGTCCTATTGGTTGATGATTCTATCGTTCGTGGTACGACTTGTCATGAAATCATTCAAATGGCACGAGATGCTGGTGCTAACAAGGTGTTTTTTGCCAGTGCTGCGCCCCCAGTGAAATTTCCAAACGTATACGGCATTGATATGCCCGTACGTAGTGAGCTTATTGCCTCAGGTAATAGTGTTGAAGAAGTACGTGATATCATCGGCGCCGATCGTTTGATTTTCCAAGATTTGGATGATTTAATTGATGCAGTAAAAGATACCAAACATAGCCGAGTGGAAGGTTTTGATTGTGCGGTATTTAACGGCTGCTACATCACTGGCCAAATCAATGAAGCGTATCTTGATCACCTGCAAGAGCAGCGTAATGATACTGCAAAAACTGGTAAAAAAGGCGTACAAATAGTGGCTGATACTCCAGTTGATATGATGGGTGTAGAAGAGCTTTAAGCTAAACTAAAGCCATTGTTTTTAGCTAAAAAAAGCTAGATTCTAAATAGAATCTAGCTTTTTTATGTTTAAAATATCGCTAAGGGTACTGGCGTTTATATAAATGGGCGAAACAGTTTTAGCCTAGAAAACTGCTAAATAACCAAAATAGACCATTGATTGCCGCAATACCGACAACCATACTGACCAAAAGCTGACGGCTGATATGATAGATAAACAATACCAAAATAAGTGCGCCGATTTGAGCCATTAATAGATGCAACTCGGTGTCATTCAAAGTAACAGTCGTCGATACGTCTTGATAGGACAGGCTAGTCAAAATTAGCAGCACCATCACTGATAATGGCAAACTCTCATTTAACCGATGTAGCCAAGGTGTATCGAGCAGCTTTCTAGGTATCAGTGCTGGCAATGCACGAGTGATAAAGGTCACTGCTGCCATGGCAAGCGTGGCAAAAATAAGATAACTACTGGTCATAAGAGTCTCCCGTCTTTTGACGCTCTATCCAAAACCCACGTACCAAGATCATAAACATACAGATAGTAATGGCTACTAGTAGCAACCAATCACTGGTAAATAGCGAAGCAATGATTAAGCCAAGCACGGCAATACCAATTGGGAAGTAGCGTTTGATACTTTGAAATTGCTCATAAGCGAGAATTGCAAACAGACAAACCAACGCAAAATCTAAATTTGGCACCAAATCACTGAGCGTACTACCAATCATTACGCCAACCGTACTCGCGAGTACCCACCAACTTTGGTTAAATAAGCTAATAGGAAGTATCAAGGCTCGTCGTGACTCATTTGGTAAGCTTGTCATGATCGAAAAAGTCTCATCGGTCAAAGCAAACAGACAATATGTCTTGGCCAGCTTATTTTTTGGTAGATACTGTAATAACGGCATACCATAGAATACATGACGTAGATTAATCGCGGCAATATTGGTGGCGATATTGCCAATCGGTAGGCCAGCGCTTAGCATTGGCAGACAAGCATACTGAGCTGCACCAGCATAGAGAACGATACTGAGCATAATCGTTGCCCATATCGGGATACCTGCTACCTGTGCGAGTACACCAAAGGCAATACCGGCAGGCAGATATCCCATAGCAACTGGCAAGCTTTTCTTAAAGCCCTCAGCCCAGTGGTAGCGGTTTTCATGTTGATGGCTTAATTCATTTGAATGAGTATTCACACGACATCCTAAATTTTTCTTATGATATTTTTATAAATCTATCGATATAAAAATTATTAATTCAAACTGTATTGCTGCAAAATTAAAAACGAGCTTAATAAAAATGATTTATCGAAAATTGATAGAGCAAACATAGTATAAAATTAACTAAGCTTCAGGTTGTAGTTTTTCATAGCTGCCAGTCTGATTGGCACGGTACAAAAACCCGCCTAGAATGACTAGTCTCAATAATAATAGACACCACACGCTAAGCCAAATACCAGTCATATCCCATTGCTGATAGAGCACCCAGCTCAAAGGGAAGAAAATAGCAGCCAGTATCAGCGCCGCATTACGAATCACACTACCAGCCGTCAAACCGAAAAATATCCCATCCAGCCAATAGGCACCAACACCGACCAGAGGCAATAGTACAGCGTATAAATGGTAATCATAGGCGAGAGCAAACACTGACTCAATATTGGTCATAAATCCTAAATACGTAGGCATTGCAAGCCACCAAATGGCGCTCAACATGATAGCAAGGCCATAACTAACCACGCCTGTACGCTTTATGATAATACGAAAACGTGGCCAATCGCGACGTCCTGCAGCTTGTCCACTCAGCGTTTCAGCAGAGACAGCGACGCCATCAAGAGCGAAGGCAGATATACTTAATACTTGCAATAAAATAGCATTGGCAGCCAGTATGACATCACCGCTTTGGGCAGATAGGCGAGTAATCCAAGCAAAGCTTAGCGTTAAGATAAGCGTCCGTACAAAGATATCTTTGTTTAAAGAAAATAGCCTAAGCATCTTTTCTTTCGTAAAATACTGTCGATCCGCTTTGAATAATACAGACCACGATATTTTTAAATGTTTGCGGCTCAACCACAGTGCCATCAGTATTCCAAACCAAAATGCAATAGTCGTTCCTAGTGCGACACCAGCCAATCCCATCTGCATTGCAAATACAAAAAACAGAGTCAGTACGATATTAAGTACGGCAATAAAACCCTGCTGATACAGCATATAACGGGTCTTACCTTGTCCTGCAAACCAACCAATAAATGCAAAGTTCATCAGCTCCGCGATCACGCCCCAAAAGCGTACGTCTAAATAGGTTTTCGCCGCGCGTCCACTTTCAGGATTTGCTGATAGTGCTTGTAAGCCAAAATCAATCAGCCATGGCTTTGCCAGTAGTAATATTGCTCCGATAACAAACGCCAATAGTAACGCGCGTTGCAAGATAGACAGTAAAGGCGTGGGCACTGATACAGCTGATGTATTGCTAGTATTATTCGCCAGTTGTCCCAATGCCTGCGCAGCAAGCCCAGATGACGCATACTGCAAAAAGTTAAAGCTAACAAGCAATAGCGACAGCAACTGTATGGCTAGACCCATACCAGCAAGTTTCGCCGTGTCATTCATATTGCCTACAATGGCCGTATCAATCACGCTTTGCAATGGCATGGCCAAATTGGCTAGCAGTACAGGCAGTGCAATCGCGACAATACGTTTATAGCTTGTGTCAATAGGTGGCATCGCGTGAGAAGGTGCGGATTTAGCTGACATGGGTGACTCGTTTATACGTGAACGATAAAGAGGTATATTCGTTAAATAATAATAAAATTGTAAGGCAGTACATTTAATGTAAGAGACAAAATAGCTATAAAGACAAAAGCACCTAGACTCATTATTCATGAGTCAGGTGCTCTTATTTAAACGTTGTATCTGTGCAATCAGTAATTATATAGAATGTGATAACACGCTATTTCAGCGTATCAAACCATCTAATATACCTTACTAAACGTTGTCTTGCTCAAACATTTTGGGATCGTTGAAAGTAACGATTTCTTCTTCAAACTCTGGTTTTACTTTTACGATAAAGTCATCACGCGACAGACCCATGCGCAGCGGAATTGAGCTGGCGATATAAGTCGATGAGTAAGTACCCGCAAGTAAACCAATAAACAGAGCTACTGAGAACCAGTATAGTCCATCACCGCCCAAGAAGAGCATGGCTAGTACGACCAACAAAACAGTTGAAATGGTCATAATCGTACGGCGTAGCGTCTCGGTCAACGATAAATCAATCGTCTGTTCAGGCGTAATTCCGCGAACACGGCGGAAGTTTTCACGAATACGGTCATAGACAACGATGGTATCGTTCAATGAATAACCAATCAATGCCAATACCGCAGCCAATACCGTCAAATCAAACGGAAAGCCGAATAGTGCAAATACACCGATGGTTACGACAGCATCATGGAATAGTGATAGTACGGCACCTAGAGACAATTTGAACTGGAAGCGTAGGGCAACATAGCCAAGCATACATACCAGTGCTAACACCAATGCCATGACTGAGTTTAAATAAACCTCATTACCAACTTGGCTACCGATGATATTCACGTTGCTAATTGTAGCGGTGTTGCTAGGTAGGGCCAATGCTTGCGTCAGATTTGCACTTAGCCCATCGACGTTATCAGACTGAGGCGGTAGACGTACGAGTAGCTCTTCACGAGTACCTAGATACTGTACAACCGCATCATCGAAACCATTGTCTGCCAGTGCTTGTACAACAGCAACTTGCTCAACAGGCTGCTCATAACGCACATCAGCAGAGACACCACCAGTAAAATCAAGACCTAAGTTCAGTCCGTTTACCGCGATAGCAATGATACTACCGATCACCATAAATAAAGATAGTAATGCCATCGGCTTTTCTATCTTCATAAATGGAATGATACGCTGGTTACCAACTGCTTTGATGCCACCTTCAGCGACAGCTGCGGCATCATCAGCGGCGTCACCTGATATTACGTCAGAATCAATAGCGGTAGACAGCGCTTGACTGTCTTTGGCATTTTGACCTTTACCACCGCGACGACTAGGGCTTTTGCCTGACTTTGCGGTAGTAGGGTTATTGGTTTTAGTATTGCTACCTTTACCATCACGACGCGGTTTGTTACGGCGACGCGTACTTGCATTAGTCGTCTCACCGTTTGAGCCATTTCGATCAGGATTATTCTGCTGTTCTAAAGGGTTGTTATTATCGATCGCCATAATGTTCTCCTAACCGATGCTCAGACTTTTGATGGATTTACGCTTACCATAAGCAATTTGTACCAGTGCACGTGTCACCAAAATTGCAGTGAATAGCGAGCTGACAATACCAATAGCTAGCGTAATCGCAAAGCCTTTAATCGGACCAGTACCAATCGCAAATAGGATAAACGCGACCAATAAGGTTGTAATGTTGGCATCAAAAATACTGCTAAATGCGCGATCGAAACCTGCCACAATGGCTGATTTTGGCCGGACACCATTGGCAATCTCTTCTCGTATTCGCTCAAAAATCAGTACGTTGGCATCAACTGCCATACCGATGGTTAAAACGATACCTGCGATACCCGGTAGGGTAAGTGATGAACCCAAAATTGACATAATCGCAATGATAATAATAACGTTAACGGCTAGCGCAACGTTGGCAATTACACCAAACAGGCGATAGAAGATAATCATAAACGCGAAGACTAATAGATAGCCAACCTGCGTAGAGAACAATCCTTTATCAATGTTTTCTTGACCGAGTGATGGACCAATAGTGCGCTCTTCTACGAAGTACATCGGTGCAGCAAGTGCGCCTGAACGTAGCAATAGCGCAAGCTCAGCGGCTTCAGCACTACTGTCTAAACCAGTAATACGGAACGATGAACCCAGTACTGCTTGAATGTTGGCGCGGTTGATGACTTTGGTTTCAGCGTAAGGTGTGCGTACTTCAGTCGTTTCACCAGTGGCTGGATCTTCTTCGTAAGTGATTCTTTGTTTGTTTTCAATGAACAATACAGCCATCTGTTGACCAACAGCTGTACGAGTGGCGTTCTGCATGAGCTTGCCGCCAGCACTGTCCAAGGTAATACTTACTTCAGGTAGACCGCTTTCATCCAAGCCAGTTTGCGCGTTGGTTACTTTGTCCCCGGTGACGATCGCTTGACGATCTAACAATACAGGTGGGCCATCCAGTGTTTCGAATGGGAATGCCTCTGTACCTGCTGGAGGTATGCCGCCAGTATAGGTATCGGCATCTTCTGCTACCATACGGAACTCAAGGTTTGCAGTACGACCAAGTACACGTTTTGCTTCAGCAGTATCTTGTACACCAGGTAGCTCAACGACGATACGGCTAGCGCCTTGCGACTGTACCAAAGCTTCGGTCACACCCAGCTCAGCAATACGATTGCGTAGAGTCGTTAAGTTCTGGTTGACCGCGTAGCTATTGATTTCATCAAGTGTCGCATCGTTATACGATAAGACCAATGCAGGACCTTGATCATCAATAGAAGACTGCAAGTTAAACGTATTGCTCATTGAGCCTTGTAATACGTTCTGTGCACGGTTACGAGTATCAGTATCAGCAAAGTGCAATACCACGCCGCGATCTTCGGTTTTGATACCTTTGATTGCTACTCGCTCAGCACGTAGCTCACGTCGCATATCGCGACTGGCACTGGTCAAACGCTGTTCAAGCGCCTTGTCCATATCGACTTCGAGAACAAAGCGTACACCACCACGCAAATCAAGACCAAGCTTCATCGGTCTTGCACCGATATCACGTAGCCACTGCGGAGTAGTTTGTGCTAGGTTAAGGGCAACGACATAGTCTTCGCCCAAGTTTTGACGTAGCACTTCTTGCGCCTTTAGCTGATCGACTGGGTTGTTGAGGCGTACCAGCGCGCTGTTGCCCTCAAACGTGCCATCGTGGTTATCTAGACCTGCCTCTTCGAGTAAGCTTTGAGACTCGGTTAAAATGCCTTCAGATAGCTGAGTTCCTGCGGCTGCGCTCGTAATCTGCACAGCAGGTTCGTCAGGGTAAAGGTTGGGGGCAGCATATAGACCGGCAACGACTAGCACGACGGCAATTAGTAAGTATTTCCAAGCGGGATATTGCATAATCACTTCTTTAAGTTGATAAACGACTGGCGACGTAGGCCACAAGTTAGCAGATGGGAAGTTAGCGATAGCAACGGTCGAGTGCTATGTTCAGCAGCCGTCATCATGCACCATTGCGATCATCCGCGATGATAGTAACGCATAAAACAGTAAAGCAAATAATACAGATGTCTGTTTATCCGGTCACCAAAAATCATATGGCTAGATTGGATAAAGATAAGACATCTAAACAGTAAGCCTAATTTATATAGCAATTTTACCTTACTGTGTTAATAGCGAAAAATGACCGTAAATCATATACGGTCATTTTTTAGTCATTACATTCATTAATGTGACGACTATTGAGTATTCACTAATAAAAACCAGTGAACATTCTAATTAGACGCTTTCGATTGTGCCAGCAGGCAATACTGAAATAACAGAAGCACGTTGTACTTTCACGTCAGTATTGTTGTTTAGGCTCACAACAGCGTAATCGCCTTCGATTGCTTTGATACGGCCCATTAAGCCACCAGCGAAAATGATTTCACTGCCAACGGTCAATGCGTTAACCATGGCACGGTGTTCTTTGGTACGCTTAGACTGCGGGCGAATGACCAAGAAGTAAAAAATCGCAAAAAACGCAACAGGCAGTAAAATCTGGCCGAATAGACCTGCAGCACCTGCAGTATCTGGTGCAGCATGGGCAGCTTGAATAAATAAGCTCATAATATCTCTCAGTAAGTCATAGACAATAATAAAATTAGACGCATAGTAACAAAAAATCCCAGACTTAGTAACTGTTAATCATAGGCTGAGCGTGTTTTTCTTAGCGTAAGGCATACTATCAGCCAACGGGTAGGACAACAATGTTTTTACTACATTCAGATAATCCATATAAAGCCCCAGGCTAAATAACTGTCATGAATTGCGTAGTAAAGATGTAATTATACAGCCGTTAATAGTAAGGTAATAAAAGTCATCAAAAAACAAAAACTTAAAAATGGCGACTTATTGTGAAATGGTATCATCAATGCTACTATCAAATGGCAATGATTGCCTGCATTTAGTATGCTAAATATTGAACCATAATACGGCTTATTGAAGCATAGTATGGCTTTGAAATAGCGATTAAATCAGCTAAATCAGCTTTGAGTAACTATTTATACGATAGACAGAGGTCTTTTATTACTTCATTAATAGTAATCTGAAAATCGATATAAATTGCTCATGACATTATCTTCCTTTTTCTCTTTTTAGGTTACCTAACTTGTTCACCACTTTTATGTTTGTACCTCGTTTATGTCGTCCGCGTGCTAATCGTAAAGACGCATCTGCAGAGCCTCCCCCGAGAATGACTACTAGTTCTCGATTTGGTTATACTTCTTTTTCGGCACTATCTGCATTGGTAATTCTTCTGATACCGCAGGCAGTGTGGGCAGCTGGTGCTGTATCAACGTCCAGCGAGGCCGCAGCACCAACTGCGCTTAGCGTTTCTTTATTGATATTTTTTGTCTTACTCGCTATTGGTGTCTCTTTCGTCTGTTCATTAGCAGAGTCTGTTTTGCTGAGCATGACGCCATCGTTTATTGCGGATGTGCAAGAAACCAGTCCAAAAAAAGCAGAAATGCTTAAAAGCCTCAAAGTGGACAATATCGACCAGTCACTAGCCGCTATTTTAACGTTAAATACCGTTGCTCATACACTCGGCTCTATCGGTGCTGGTGCACAGGCCACAATCGTCTTTGGTAGTGCGTGGTTTGGTCTGTTTTCTGCCCTCATGACGCTTGCTATCTTATTCTTGTCTGAGATTATCCCAAAAACTTTGGGTACAGTTTACTGGCGTCAGCTAAGTGGTTTGGTTGCTTATTTCGTTCGTGGCATCATCATGCTGCTATACCCGTTAATTTGGTTCTCAGAGCGTCTGACGAAACTATTGGTACGCGGTAAAGAGCCGCAAACATTTAGTCGCCGTGAGTTTGCTGCTCTTGCTAGTATTGGTGAAGAGTCGGGTCAAATTGATCCACTAGAGTCACGTATCATTCGGAACTTGCTCGCATTTGGCGCGATTAAAGTCGAAGACATCATGACACCGCGCTCAGTGATGCTCGCATTCGAAGAGAATAAAACCGTCGCTGAGCTATTGGTTGATCGTCCAAAGTTGACGTTTTCTCGCTTGCCAATCTATGATGGTGATTTGGATAACATTACAGGCTTTGTCCTAAAAACTGACATGCTACTGGCTAAAGTCAATCATGCTATGCATAAGCCATTGACGCAGTTTCAGCGCGACATCACTTTTGTTTTCTCTAAAATGAAGCTGTTTGACTTGTTAGAGTTAATGCTAAAAAATCGTATTCATATCGCCATTACGGTTGGTGAGTATGGTGAAGTTAAAGGTCTAGTCACCTTAGAAGACGTATTTGAGACATTGTTAGGTCTTGAAATTGTTGATGAGATAGACCGTGTCGAAGATATGCAAGCGTTAGCACGTCAGATGATGGATAGACGGGTAGAGCGTTTGGGTATGAAGCTCAGTGATGATGAACAGTATGAAGACAGTAACAACGAGCTTAAGCCTTAATTAAGCCAGACTCTAACCTAGGTAGCTTAATAAGTATTAACGGTTCTAAGGATTGACGGTTTAAAAATAGTCAATTCATTATGGGGTTGGCTATAAAGCTGAGCTACAGAGACTTTAACTGTTTGAGCTTGGATTTGTAGCATAAAATCTTATAAATATTTTATTTGATAGCCTGTGTTTTTATTCGCAATAATTACACAGGGTGTCACATGGCTGTGAGAATTCGATGATAGGCTCGGCATATGATATGAGTATACTTATATAGATATACCTATACAGATGCACTGCCAAAACAAATGATAAAAGGGCGTTAATCGTCACTATATGACACTAACGAAAAAAATATCGCTAAGGATTATCATGAAAAAATTATTGGGAAATAGGCTATTAGCTCTATTGGTGAAAGGTGCCAGCATCACTGCAATCGTAGCAGTAGCCAGCACCATCAGTATCAATGCACAAGCGGCTACTATGACCGAAAATTTGGTACAGAACTATGCCGCCGCAATGAAAGCATCAGCGAATAGCCAGAGCATCAGTCAAGTATCGAGCCTTGTGTCAGATGACGCGCTTATTTCTTTATCTAGAAGGGGTAAGTCTACCAGTCTGGACAAAGATGCCTATTTAAAGCTGCTCCAAAACAGCTGGAATGATACGTCTAATTATCGCTATGATATTTCTGTAGATAATGTGGTGATTACTGGTTCACAAGCTAAAGCTAATGTAACAACCAATGAGAGCTGGGTAAAAAACGGTCAGCAAGTATCGTTTGTCACCACATCTCGTGTGACCTTAACCTTGTCTACTGGTAATGCAGTGCTCTTGCGCGCAGTATCACAGGTAGCTATTAATTAAGTCGTCATTGACCAAGCAAGACTCAAAAATACAATAGGTTATATAAACACTAGTTGGTCGAGCTAGCTGCAATTTTGACTTATAAAAAATTTTAGTTGGCTAAGCAGTCATTACTTAGTGTTACAGGCTATTTAAGCGTCTATTATTATCTTTTATATTAGGCTGGTCTTTGCTTTACATTGCATACTATACTATCCATCAATTTTGTCTTATTAATTTCTGTCGTTAGGAAACTTCCAATATCATGTCTACTGTGCTATCACACTCTCGCTCATTTATTGCGTTGCCATTGACGCTTGCGGTATCCACTCTACTGATTAGTGCGTGTAGCAATACATCAGCGGTAAAAAACAAAGGGGCAACCAATAGCTCATCTGTCATCACCAAAAATCCTTCCAATCAAGGGGCCAATACGGGTAGTGCAGACTACTCAACTGCATTTTTAGATGCAGAGAGCTTGGATGAATTGGCTGACTTGTTAGAAGCCACTGATATGACAATGGTAGAAGGTAACCAGCTTGCTATTCAGCAATATGGTGATTTGTGGAATCGTCTACGCGCAGGCTACCGCATGAATGGTGGTAAGCCAATCTATAATCAGCGTATTGAAGGTCAAAAAAGCTGGTTTACCAGTAGACAGGATTATCTAAATCGTCTAACTGCACGTGCCAGCCGCTATATCTATCATACGGTACGGGAAGCAGAGCGTCGCAATATTCCAACAGAGCTTGCCTTGTTACCAGTTATCGAAAGCTCTTACGATCCAAGTGGTACGAGTAGTGCGGCAGCGGCGGGCTTATGGCAGTTTATCCCGAGTACGGGCCGTATTTATGGTTTGAACCAAAGTAGCACTTATGATGGTCGCCGCGATGTGATTGAATCGACACGTGCTGCTTACGACTTCTTGACGGCACTGCACAACCAGTTCGGTAGTTGGGAGCTAGCATTGGCTGCTTACAACGCTGGACCTGGTCGTATCCAAAAGGCAATTGATGCCAATGCAGCGCGCGGGCTACCAACAGACTATTGGTCACTTCAACTGCCGACTGAAACGATGAACTATGTGCCGCGTTTCTTAGCCGTAGCTGAAATCGTTGCCAAGCCTGAGCAGTATGGTGTGTATCTACCAGCTATCGCTAACCGTCAGCATTTCCGTAGTGTACCTGTCAATTATGGTGTGAGCTTGGCGGAAGTGTCGCAGTTGACTGGCGTTAGCTACGATGAGCTAGAACGTCTAAATACCGCACTGACATCAGGCCGTGTTGACTCTTCAGGTCCGCAGCGCATCATCATTCCTAACGATGTCAGTCTCAATGCTGATGCCAAATTAAGCGGGCTCAGAGGTAACGGTACAGGTAATGTCCTCGCCTCAAATAACGCAGGTAGCTCCAGCACGACAGCGACTGCGCCAAGCTATAATAACAAACCATATACTTCGTCGTCACTACCATCTAACAGCAGCGCATTGGCTGATTATGCTGCTAGCGCTAGCGTACCTCAGCAAACGACTAGCTACATCTCGCCGTCAGCACAGACAACTAGCAGCTCTGTTTATAGTGGTAGCGCCTCAGTTCGTACTGAGCCTCCATTGAGCAGTGCGGAAACCAAAAAAATTAATGCCGAGCTAAAGAGCAGTAATAGTCTACCGACTACCTCAGCCCAGATCACTCAAAATAATACGATTGTCCAAGAGCCGCCGCTTAGTAAAGAAGAGCGTGATTTTATTGCCAATCAGATCCGTAGAAATACTTCTGAGACCAATGTTATCAATGCTGATGGCAACATTAATCTATCAGCCGTACAGACACAGCAGTCTATTCTAGAAGCAAGTGGTGCAGAGAAAAAACTTAGCTTTGCTAAAACTTCGGTAAGTAAGCCAAAACCGCAAGGCACACGTACCACTTATACGGTAAAACGTGGCGATACGCTTTCGAACATTGCGAGTCGAGCAGGGGTTAGCTGGCGTGATATCGCAGAATGGAACCAAATAGATGCCAGTGCCAATCTGCTGTCTGGCAGCACGTTGTATCTATATGATGCCAAAACTATCGAGCCGTTGAGCACTGCTAGCAGTGCAGCTGCTAGTCAGCCTGACAGTTACATCGTACAAGGTGGTGATACGCTTATCGGTACGGCCAATCGTTTTGGTTTATCGGTTACCCAACTAGCCAGCTACAATAATCTGAGCAGCCGTGCTGATCTGCTCAGAGGTCAGAAGTTATGGCTCATACCGGGTAAAGTGACTGCCCCTGCGACAACACCTGCAGCACCTTCTACCAAGCCGAGTAAATCAAGCACTGCGACCAAGAACTATAAAGTAAAAGCAGGAGACGGCTTAATTGCATTGGCACGTCAATTCAATGTGTCGACAGATACTTTAGCCAGTCTCAATGGTATCAACAGCACCAGTTCGCTATATGTTGGTCAGACACTTAAAGTGCCAGCCAGCGTTGATTTTGATGCTGCAAGCACTACGGGCGCTAGCAGTAGTAACAGCTCAAGCTCGGTCGCGACCACCAATTACAAAGTAAAATCAGGTGATACGCTGATTGGCATTGCTAACAGCATCGGAGTTAGTGCAACGGAACTTGCTGCGGTAAACAGCAGTTTTGATGCAAAGGCTCGCTTGCAACGTGGTCAAACGATTAAAGTTCCTGCTTCTAAAGAGTTGGTCGACCGTCAGTTGAATGACAAAGCGGTCAGCTACAAAGTAAAATCAGGAGATACCTTAACGGGTGTCGCCAAACGCTACAATATTGGACTAAGTGATTTGGCATCAGCAAATAATTTGAATACCAACTCGAATCTGATACTGGGCCGTACTATCACTATCCCTGCTAGCGGCGGTGTGACAAGTGCATCTAGTAACAGCCAAAGCAGCAGTTCTACTAGTAGTAGTTCTACTAGTAGCAGTAGTAGCTCAGCAAGTAGTGGAACAAAACTGAGCAACACTGAAAGCTATAAAGTTAAATCTGGTGATGGTCTGATTGCTTTGGCACGTCAGTTCGGTATCTCTGTAGAGGACTTGGCAGCGACCAATGATCTAGCGACCAATGCTCAGCTACAACGCGGCCAAACGCTTAAAGTACCAAAAGCGACAGTAAGCTACACGGTTGGCTCGGGTGATAGCTTGATTGGTCTAGCACGTAAATATGGTGTCTCAACACAAGAGCTGGCTGATATGAACAATATCGCTGCTGATACGATGTTGCAGCGTGGTCAGCGTCTGACTGTTCCAAATCGCTAATGAGTAAGATATTAACGAATGCGGTTTAAACGAGACGTCATTAATATTAGTTATGAATCGTAACGCACAAAAAAAGTTGCTCTTTATAAGAGCAGCTTTTTTATGTAACGTGAATCAATAACTGTGAAAATTTAGCTTGCAAACCGCCTAGTAATATCTACAAATTAGACCGTCTGAGTTTTGATAGTCTCAAGATAGCTTCTGATATTACTGACATAGTGCATGGCTTGACCATAGCGGCTGTTCGACGCTCTATTGTCTGCTAAATAAGCATAGACATTCGCCCAGCTCTTATCATCGATACCTTGAGCTCGTAGTTCGCGTTGGATTCTTTTTACCGCATTGGGACCCATGTTATAACCTGCAAGGGCAAACCAGATACGGTCAGTTTTTGGCACGTCAGAGAAGTCCGCTTTTACTTGCTCTAGATAGCGTGCACCGCCACCAATGCTTTGGTAAGGATCAACGCGGTCTGAGACGCCCATTGCTTTTGCAGTGTTGTTGGTCAACATCATCAATCCGCGTACGCCAGTCGGCGACACAGCGTTGGCATCAAGGTGTGACTCTTGATAGCCCATCGCGACCAATAGTTCCCAGTCGTGATTGTAATTGCGTGCTTGCTCTTCAAACGAAGACTGATAGTCCGGTAACTTTTCCGTCAACGTTCTCTGGAAATGATCCTGACTATAGGCATCTTTTAGCAAATTTTGATTGTAGAACGCGGCAAGTTTCTGTGTGTTTTGTAGCTTGATGCTATCGCACAAGAAGTAACTGGCCTTTCTTGATAGTGGATCATTGGATGAGCTAAATGTCCAACTTACCTTAGGATGTAGACCATTTTTAGTTAGACTAGAATCATAACCACAGCTGACATTAATAGAGGATAGATTTAGCTGGCTTTTTAGTTTGGTGCTGGCAGTGGTCAATGCCATATCAGCTTCACCTGATCTTAAGGCTTTTAGCGCAGCTTCTTCATTGGCATAGGCTTTTAGGTCAATATCGACACCAAGCTCGTCCGCATAAGTGCGTACCAGATCAAAACCAAAACCATGTTGGAAGCCATCAGTGGCAAAATAGGTGCTGTCACCTGGTACAGCTGCGATGGTCAAGGTATTTTCTAGCATGACATTAGCATAAGCTGGTACTGGTGTGCCCATTGTCGTTAGACTCTGCGCAGGCAGAGAGAGTAGGGCTATACTGGATACTTGTGCCAGCTTCTTGGTTCTGGAAAAACGCCCCGACGCAGTAGGGGTAACGGATGAAACGATGTTACTTTTGGTGTTAAGTAGGCGTTTAGATGGACTCAGCAAATGAGAAATACGGCGTTTAGCCCCTTGCGCAGATACTTTTACACGATAAGTAATACGTTGCATGGATGTCTCCTGATTTTAGCCATCCTTCTTACCGTAAAAACGCGTAAAAATACATGCATATAATTTGGCATATATTAATCCGGTATTTTAGATGACATAGCACTTTTGAATAGAATAAGTACGTATCATCTTGCTTGATTATAGCGCCACTAGCATGCTCTCTCTAAGAGTTAGCGATGTGGATTGTGGATTAGCCAGCTATCGGTGTGTCGTTTAAATACTTAAAATAAAAGCATAAAACAATCGTCTCAAAATCTGGACGCACGACTACACGAAGGATATAAATCAGATGATTCCTTCATCGATAATTCAATATGGCTAATGGCCAAACAACTATATATCAAACATAGGTAAGGTCATGAGTAAGTTATTGAGACAAGAACATGGAAAAAGCAGTAATGCAATATTTTACCATTGAGGCAAATATAGCCATCTGCTTTTGCTATGCTAACTTTGATAACTTGCTACACCTTGAGTTATTAGTAATAAGGTGACTAGCTACTAAAGTTTTCTGTCCAGCAATGAGGGTGAGCACAATAACAAGATTTGATAGTTTATAAAATTTCGCTATCAAAGAGACTGTGCAAGATCGTCATCGCGACACTAAAATTAAAAAACACTGTGTTGCCAAATTATATTGTGCAAACAAAGCATTTCAATGGTCAGCGTTCTAAAATCTCATTGTTTATAAAGCGTAATAAGGTTTTAGGTAGCTGTTAGCATTATTCTAGTGCCATAACCGGAAGCTGTAATAATGGGAAGTTTCATGACAAAACGTTCTTTCTTACAAGTAGTAATATGCGGTTACTGCTTGCATTATTCAAGTGGAGTTAAGAAAAAAGCGATAAAACTTAACAATAGCGATATAAACGGTTAAATTTAGCCGCGTTATGCTGATATTGATAACAAACTTATCAATGAATATTCAAACAATCGTCGAAACAGAGCTTATAGCCGCTATCAATTAAGACTATTTAAGCTGTCTTACTGACACTCTACTATTAGTTATACAATGACTATATTAGGCTGGATTTTCAATATCAATGAACGTAACAGGCAGGCCAAACTCTTGGGTAACCATCTCTCCTAACGCTTGAATACCACCACGTTCTGTCGCGTGATGACCACAGGCAAAATAATCAATACCAAGCTCACGAGCGATATGCGTGGTACGCTCAGATATCTCACCAGAGATGAATGCATCACAGCCCATAATGGCAGCCTGTTCAATCATATCTTGCGCGCCGCCTGTACAGATACCGATGCGTTCTATTAGCCTATCGCTTGTCTGAGCAGAGGCGTCTGTATGATACTCAGCTGAGATATGTAATGGCGCGCGTCCTAATGCTTGAGTAATGGTGGCAATGAGATCGTCAGCACTTTGCGGTGTACAAGTAGCGATATTACCCACAGGGTGTGACTCGGTAGGATAGAGCGCACCAGTAATCGTCATGCAGAGCATGTCAGCCAGTTTTGCGTTATTGCCAGAGATGGGGTGTGCATCGAGCGGTAGATGATAGCCAATCATAGAGATACCGTGTTGCATCAATTTGCGAATGCGACGACCTTTCATCCCAGTAAGCGTAGCAGGTTCACCTTTCCAAAAATAACCATGATGTACCATAATCGCATCGGCATTGTCAGCGATGGCTGCATCTATCAAGGCTTCGCACGCTGTGACACCAGTGACGATACGTTGAATCGGACGTCCACCATCGACCTGCAGACCATTAGGCGCGTAGTCTTTAAATGCGCTGGCGGATAAATAGTCGTCACAGAACTGTGTCAATATCTGGGCGCTGATGCTTTGATTGGTAGAGTCAGCTGTCGTGTAATTTGCAGTCATTATGTTTTCCTGTCATCGATAAAATATAGGTCGTAAGGTGCTGTAGATTAACTAAGCAAAAATTATGTATTATCTGTCGCGCTTGGTAGTGTTCGGTTTTCAGCTTCTGGCTTGATGATCAAGTGTTGAGCTTTATGAAAGTTATTTTAACACGCTGCTGTAAGCAACCAGACAAGCTGGATAACTGAAACGGTACACGATACGTTACTATTTACTGGTATTGCGGTTATAATTTATACACGTGAGTCTGCCTGACTGGCCATCAATTGCATAACCACATCAATGATATTTGATCAGTTGCGCTTCTCTCACTTTGTTTTTCACTGTTTGTTTGCACTAAATTTATAGAGGTTTTATATGTCGTCATCCCGGAACACCAATGACAAGGCGTCTTTATTAAAATGGTTACCTTGGGTCTTATTGCTGCTAGTGTTGGCAGCGTTTATCTGGTTGTTCACGAGTATGAAGTCGACGTCGGAGGCCACGTGGGAGCCGCCGAGAACCCCGCCTGCAGAGCAACAAGCGTCAGAGCCAGTGTCGGACACGCCAGCACCTATTTCCTCTTATCATAATGCGGTTGCACGCGCATCGCAATCTGTGGTCAATATATATACGACCCAAACGATGGCAGAACATCCGTATATGGATGATCCTGTCCTGCGTCGATTCTTTGAAGATCATAGTGGGCCGTCACAAGATCAAGGCTCGACCAACTTAGGCTCAGGGGTCATCGTATCAGAAGACGGCTATATCGTGACTAATGCTCACGTGATCGAAAAAGCCGATGAAATCACAGTCGCATTTAATGACGGTCGTAAGAGCCGTGCCAGAATCATCGGTACAGATCCTGATAGTGACCTAGCTGTGATTAAAGTCGATATGACTGGATTGACGCCACTTGGCTTCCGTGAAGATCCGATTCGTGTGGGTGATTTGGCTCTAGCGATTGGTAACCCGTTTGGTGTTGGTCAGACAGTGACCCAAGGTATTATCTCAGCGACTGGACGTACTGGATTGGGTGTCAATAAATTTGAAGACTTTATCCAGACTGATGCCGCGATCAATCCAGGCAACTCAGGTGGCGCACTGGTCGATGCTCGCGGTGAGTTAGTAGGTATTAATACCGTTATATTCTCACGCTCTGGTGGCTCGATGGGTATTGGTTTTGCCATTCCAACGGCATTGGTTGAGCAAGTGATGAACGCTTTGATCAAAGATGGTCGCGTCAGTCGTGGCTGGCTAGGTATCGAGATCCAATCACAGTTACGTGACCCAACCCAGCTTGAAAGCTCAACTGGTGTAGAAGTACTAAATGTCATTGAAGGCGGTCCTGCTGCCAAGAGTGGTCTACGCGTTGGTGATATCATCCTGACCATCGACGGTGTGGAGATGACCGATGCCAATACGTTGATTCAGTATGTCGCCCGTAAGCCGCCAAATACTGAGCTGGATGCCCAAATATTGCGTCAAGGCAAAAATGCACAAGTAAAAATAATGCTAGAAGAACGTCCAGTACAAGAGCCTGTCGAGCGCCCTGTGGTGCTGCAAGGTGAGAGTATCGGCGGCATGGAAGATCCAAGCATCCAAAGTGATGAAGAGGCACCTATGATGTCAAAAGCAGAGCGTGATCGTATGCGCGAAGAGCTGATGAAGTTGTTTGAGCAAGACACCGCCACTCAATAGTGGGTCTTGGTAAGAAAGTACTATAAATTAGCATTTTCATTTAGATAATAGATTAAAAAAGCGCGCTCCTTATATGAGGGAGCGCGCTTTTTGTTGGAGTGAATTTATTAGAGCTGGTTTTTAGGGTAGCTTGCAGTGTTCGTCACTGCTTATCACTCCGCTAAGGCTTTTCAGTCGGGTCATGATTGATGTAGATGACGCCTCGCACACGGCAACAGCAGGGCAGGATTTCATCTTCTTCAATCATCGCAAGCGGATCAAATGGATAATCGACCGTATGCGAGCTGGCAATACGCTTGACTCGGCAGCTGCCACAGTAACCCTCGCGGCATTGATAATTGACCTCATGTCCAGTGCGTAGCAGTCCATCTAGCAGACTCTCGTCATCGTGTAGATAGAACTGCTTTTTACTGGTCATTACCCAAGTCATCGTGAATCCTATTGGGATATGTCTGTGTTATTGCTATCCCTACTATTAACCCATAAGACGATTACAGCGGTAAAAATTTTATAATTTAAAATCTTTACCGCTCAAGCCTTTATTATTCAAAGTCTTTCTGGCTCAAAGCTCTTATAATTCAAAGTCATCAAAATCACTGTCTGATAAATCAGAGTCAATCTGACCAACCAAGTACGAGCTAATCTCAGTCTCTTGCGGTGCTACTTGCACATTGTCAGACGACAACCACGTGTTGATCCACGGGATTGGGTTTGATTTTGAGTTCGGGAACGCCGCTGGCAAGCCGACGGTTTCCATACGCAAGTTAGTGATGTATTCGATATATTGGCAAAGAATGTCTTTGTTTAGTCCAATCATCGAGCCGTCTTTGAACAAATAGCCTGCCCATTCTTTTTCTTGCTCAGCAGCCTTGCGGAAGATCTCAATACTTTCTTCATAACATTCTGCGGCAATCTCGACCATCTCAGGATCGTCACGACCGTTGCGCATCAGATTCAGCATGTGCTGCGTACCAGTCAAATGCAGCGCTTCATCACGAGCGATTAGCTTGATGATTTTGGCATTACCTTCCATCAATTTACGCTCAGCAAAGGCAAACGAGCAGGCAAATGAGACATAGAAACGAATGGCTTCTAGGACGTTGACCGCCATAATGCATAGGTACATCTGCTTTTTCAGTGATCTCAAATCAACGGTTACTTGCTCGCCATTGATGTTGTGCGTACCTGGACCATACAAGCTATATAGCTGTGAGTTGCGATACAGCTCATCATAATACTGGGCGATATCAGAGGCGCGGCCTAAGATGTGCTCGTTTTGCATAATGTCATCAAAGATAATATTTGGGTCATTGACGATATTACGAATGATATGCGTATAGCTGCGTGAGTGAATGGTCTCAGAGAACGACCATGTCTCAATCCACGTCTCAAGCTCAGGGATAGACACTAGCGGCAGTAGCACCACGTTTGGACTACGACCTTGGATAGAGTCGAGTAGGGTCTGGTACTTGAGATTGCTCAAAAATATATGCTGCTCATGCGAGGACAGATTACTAAAGTCGATACGATCGCGTGATACATCGACTTCTTCTGGACGCCAAAAGAACGATAGCTGCTTTTCAATCAATTGCTCAAAGATAGGGTGTTTTTGTTGGTCATAGCGCGCCACGTTGACGGGCTGACCAAAGAACATCGGCTCTTTTAGCGCATTGTTTGGCGTTTGAGAAAAAATCGAGTAAGTCATGGGACTGCCTTTATAATTGATACGGTTATTAATTTGTATGGGTTTGACTGGTTTTAATTTGATGTTATGACACGTTTTTGGATTATAGCGTTTTAGCTTAAAGGTTCTCTAGTGATATCTGTGACGACTCTTGTCCACCGTTCATATAGGCTTTGAAAATCTCGCTCAGTTCACTATCATCGAGCGCTTCTAATTCATCAAGTGCGCTTTTGCGTAGGGTGCTCACATCAGGCTCTTCTGCTGCTACTTTTAAGTCTTTTTTAGCCGCTCTCGATACTGGTTTTTTGGCTGCTTTTGCCACGCTTTTTTTGGCGACAGTTGTCTTTGGTGCTTCATTCATGCCTAACTGCTGACGCACCTCTGCAATATCAACCTCGACTTGTACGATATGCGAGCCACCATCGTTTAGGTCTGAAAATACGTTTGGGATAAACAAACCACCGTCTTTGATGATTGCGGTATATTGCACATGACCTCCGTCGTTTTAGTTCTATCTGTAGGTTTTAATTATAACAGTAGCCAATCCCGCCTACCGCTTGTATCTGCCTTGCCGCTGGCGTGCAGTCTATCGTGTCTGGTAGTGTTCCAACGTTCGAGCGACCACTTCCAGACACAGACCGCATCGCCATCGTCGTCAGCAGGATACCACTATAGTCGGGGCTAAAAATCCTTGTTAGGGCATCTTTCTTTCTTCTTAATGACTCTGCTGATTAGGCGCACCCTACAATTTAAAATAAAATTATTCATAATAGGTGAAATGATTGTAAGAAATTAAAGATATAGTTAATAATCAGCCCTAGTAAGACAGTTCCGAGAATAGAGGCAATCCATAATTTATTTTTATACTTTTGTAAGATTTCTTTTTTATACTGTGTAGTTGCGTTAGTTAAAACTATAAATGAGTCTGGAGTTTTTATAAATAGATTTACGATGTATATAAAGATACCGAAAAACAATAAAGACCCTAGATAAATTATAAGAGTCTGCGTCATAGAGTTTGTATCACCAGTATTACGTGTAAGCAAATGCGTAGATATGATATCTAGCTTCTGGTGGAGAGCTTGAACACTTATAGAGCCTTTTTCTGTAATAGCAAGATATTCAGACATGCTGTTGCTATCTTTCGCTCTAGTTTGTGAAATTACGAACGCATACACTGGAACTAATAGGAAGAGTGCAAAAAATATATTATCAACATTCAATGGAGCTAATATAGATCTAACAAATTTCTTACTAGCTGGTTCTTTGATAATAATATTATCTAATGAGTTCTCGACTAATTTTAAAATTTCATCTGCCCAAGTACGTTCAGTATGATTTACTTCAACCACAACTACACCTGAAACTTTTTTTCTACCTAATACTAAATTAAATATACTTCTGGGATAGCCATGTAACTCATTCTCTGTAGTAGAAAAATCTATATCTATTTCTTGTTTCTCTGGTATGTCCTTTTTGGGGAAATGTACAAGTATTCCAAATTTAAAATTAACTTCAGTACTAATCAAATTTAAGCTTTCTGAATAAGAAACGAATGACTCTATACTAGTGAATTTTCTTCTGGTTTTATCTTTATAACCAACCATAGCTTGGAAAGATACAAATTCATGGACATTTTGTTGTTCTAATCTCTGCTGAATCAAGCTGATTAAGTGAGTAAAATACTCATTTTCGGCTATAAAGGGGGTTGTGAAAACTTTCTCAATTGATTGGGGCTGACCTAAAAGTCCTGATATAAAGTCTCCTAAATGCTCAGTATTAAAGGGTAAAGAAATTTCTTTATCACCATTTTCTATTCGAACTATTTGATTTGACAAAGATTGTTTCTCCGTAAAGGTATTTTTTATATCAAAAAATCAATTCCAGTGGAAATAGGGCACATTTTGAAAAGAAATAAAAAAATATAACTATTTATAAGAAATCCCATACTTAACCTTGCCATACTAAGTAGCGAGCTTAACCCAAAAGCCAAACCCGCCATCTATCAGAAATTCTATTTAAAGAGTTTCTCTTGCGAACCTTAAATCTTACAAGCACCGCCAGCACAATCATCTTCCATATCCGCTTGGGCATCGTTCGCACCATCACGAGTGTTATGGTAGTACAACGTTTTTACACCCATCTTATAAGCGTTTAGCAAGTCTTTTAGCAATATCTTCATCGGTACACGGCCACCAGCATAACGAACTGGGTCGTAATTGGTATTGGCAGAGATACTTTGATCGACGAACTTCTGCATGATAGCGACCAGCTTTAGGTAACCGTCATTATTTGGCATTTGCCATAGTAGCTCGTACTGATCTTTTAGCTTATCGATCTCAGGCACGACTTGCTTTAAGATGCCGTCTTTTGACGCTTTGATAGAGACCAGACCACGTGGTGGCTCGATACCGTTGGTCGCGTTGGCAATCTGACTAGAGGTCTCAGACGGCATCAAGGCGGTTAGGGTAGAGTTGCGTAGACCGTGCTCAGTGATCTCGCCGCGTAGCGTTTCCCAATCGAGATGTAGCGGCTCTTGGCAGATTTTGTCCAAGTCGGCTTTGTACGTATCAATCGGCAAGATACCTTGTGAGTACGTGGTCTCATTGAACGCAGGGCACGCGCCTTGCTCTTTTGCCAATTTGTTTGACGCTTTCAAAAGATAGAATTGCAACGCTTCAAACGTTTGATGGGTTAGACCAAGCGCGCTGTCATCTGAATAGCGTGCGCCATTCTTAGCTAAGTAATACGCATAGTTGATTACGCCCACACCTAGCGTACGGCGACGCATGCTGCCGTTTTGAGCCGCTTTGACAGGATAGTCTTGATAGTCGAGCAGGGCATCAAGCGCACGGACGATTAGCTCAGCTGGCTCTTCGATGTCGCTGACGTTTTCGACTTTACCCAAGTTGACCGCTGATAGCGTACAAAGGGCGATTTCGCCTTCTTCATCATTGATGTTATCCAGTGGCTTGGTCGGTAGCGCGATTTCCATACATAGGTTTGACTGGCGAATAGGGGCAACCGTCGCGTCAAACGGGCTATGCGTGTTGCAATGATCGACGTTTTGGATATAGATACGACCCGTACTGGCACGCTCTTGCATCATTAGGCTGAACAAATCAGCAGCTGGGATTTGACGGCTACGAACGTTAGGATCATTTTCGTACTTGGTATATAGCTCTTCGAATTTGTCTTGATCTTCAAAGAATGCATCATACAGGCCTGGCGTATCGCCTGGTGAGAATAGCGAGATGTCTTGGCCTTTGATCAAGCGCGTGTACATTGTCTTGTTTAACTGTACGCCGTAGTCCATATGACGGACACGGTTGTCTTCGACGCCACGGTTGTTTTTGAGTACCAGTAATGACTCAACTTCTAAATGCCATAGTGGGTAGAACAACGTCGCAGCACCACCACGTACGCCGCCTTGTGAGCAGCATTTCACTGCCGTTTGGAACAGTTTGTAGAATGGGATACAGCCAGTATGCTGCGCTTCGCCGCCACGGATCGGGCTACCAAGGGCACGAATGCGACCTGCGTTGATGCCGATACCAGCACGCTGTGATACATAGCGTACGATGGCGCTAGTGGTGGCGTTGATAGAGTCTAGGCTATCACCACATTCGATCAATACGCACGAGCTAAACTGGCGCGATGGCGTACGTACACCTGACATGATTGGCGTTGGTAGTGAGATTTTGAATTCTGAGGTCGCATCATAGAAGCGTTTTACGAAATCAAGACGATCTGACTTGTCGTATTGGCTAAACAGACACATACCGACGAGCATGTATAAGAACTGCGGGCTCTCATAAACAGTTTTGCTCACACGATCTTGTACCAAGTACTTACCAGCCATTTGCTCAACAGCAGCATAAGCAAGGTTCATATCGCGCCAGTGATCAAGATACTCTTCTAACTCATCAAATTCAGCACGGCTGTAGTCAGCTAGGATGTGCTGATCGTATTTACCAGCGTCAGTCAAAGTTTTGACATGGTCATACAGATGCGGCGGGGTGAATTTGTTATAAGCAATCTTACGTAAGTGGAAGATAGCCAAACGCGCAGCCAGATATTGATAGTCAGGCGTGGTTTCAGAGATTAGGTCGGCGGCAGACTTGATGATGGTTTCGTGAATGTCACGAGTTTTGATACCTTCATAAAACTGGATGTGCGATTTTAGCTCAACTTGCGATACTGACACATTTTCTAAACCATCAGCCGCCCACGCGATTACCTTGTGAATTTTGTCTAAATCAATAGGCTCTAAACGTCCATCACGTTTGGTTACTTGGATTTTGTCAATATGTGTCATGCTGGCCTCTATTTTGATTGCTTATTGTGATGCTGCGCGCCAAAGCAGCGGCAGACATTCTTTATAACGCTATTATGCGGGGTTGTGCTAGCTGTTTTTTTGGGCAAAAAGCTACCACTACTCGTAGTGACGGTTAAAATCACTGAGTACTACATATAGCGTTTTTGTTAATTGGTAGGCACAATATAGCGGGAAAATTTTGAAAATACTATATTGATTTTAGAATAAAACTATGTTGCTACAAGGTTGTAGGCAGTCCAAATTTTGGCAAAGGACGATGGGATAAGGGTTAGACGCAAATGCGGTCAATAATAAAATTTTTGTAAAAATATCGTGAGATTTACTTTTCATTCTCTCGGTTATTGTCGACTGATAATGGGAGTCATGGCGGCAATAATGCGGGCGCAGATTGTACATCAAACCACAAAAAATCGCCACCCATATCTTATTACTAGCGAGTGACGATTTGGACTAAAAAGGCGTGAAAGTTTTTTATGCTACTTATAAAACAATACGAACCGTTTTTGCATTATCAAGTGAGGCATAAAGCGCATTCACTTGCTCAGCAGCCGTTAGGTACAAATTAACCCGTGCTGAGTGAAAGCGACCTGTTTTAGACGGCTTAACTTCGATAGACGCCAAATCAAAATCAGGGAACTGGCTACCCAAGATTAGCTTCACTTCATTAAGCAAACTCTCACGCTCGCCTTCATGACCGATAATGCTCAGTGGATAGTTCATTGGGAACTCCCAAAGCTCTGGGTTTTGAATATCGGTCTTTTTGCCTACCAATGCGCCTTTGTTTGGCGTCAAGTCAGTGACTTTAACTGATGGCTGATTGCTGGTTGGGTTATTTGCGCTGTTGTTGACGTTATCTTTGTTGTCTTTTGAATCATCACTCATGATATGAGCCTCGCTTATATAGTTAAATAAAAAAATAGGTAAATAATTAAGAAATCGCTGCTATAGACATTCAATCAGTAAAGCATACGCTTGAATAATGCCAAAACTATAACCTGAGACTTGCTCAGTATGGTCGCAAGTGGCATTTAAATCAGTCAAGCTATAGTCGATTCAATTTAAAAGTAGTACAAGGCAACCGAGTGTAGATGTACATGTGATACTTCAAGCGAGGTTAACGCTGTCATACTTTTATAGTGGAATGGCTATGTTAGGCAGAGAATATATGCCCTGTTTATAGTGGTCTATAAGCGATTATTCAAGTGAAGTCTGTATTTAGTCCGTTCTGTCACGAAATAGTAAGTGAATTAGCTTTTGTTAAAAGCTACTGCAAATAGCCATTGATAGGAGTGACATCAGGTGGAATATCCGTCTCTCCCAATGCTTCTCGTAGGTTAATCTCGATAGTGCGTGATAGGGCAGTCAAAGGTAGTTGATTAGCCGCCAAGCCAAAAGGCTCTTCTAACTCCTCACTAAGCGCGTCCAAACCAAAAAAGGTATAAGCAATCACCGCACAAATCAATGGGGTTACCCAACCGAGGGAGGCTACCAAGCCAAAGGGCAACATAATACAATACAGGTAGGTTGTACGATGTACCAGCAGCATATAAGCAAACGGCAGCGGTGTATTGTGAATGCGCTCGCACGCTGCCAGTACAATTGTCATAGAGGTCAGGCGCTCATCCATATTTTGTATGACTTGCTCCGACACCAATCCCTGACGCCGAATATAGCCAAGCTGCTTACCCATTAGGCGCATTATATAGTCAGGTACGTTTTTCGCTTGACGCATACTGTCATGATGTATCGCTGCGACAAAAGGCTCGATGTCCGCCCAAGGTGGCGTACCACGCAATCGATGACGTACAGCATGGGCAAAAGCAATGGTCAAATATATCATCGTTCGCTGAGTATCGCGTGCAGTTGCATTCTCATCCTCGCCATCCTCTATGGCAGTCGCATTGTCTTCATCTATAAAGGACAGTACTTGACGCGTTAAGCTGCGAGAGTCGTATACCAGCTGACCCCACAGCCCGCGTGCCTCCCACCAACGTTGATAACTGGCATTGTTTCGAAACCCAAGAAACAACGATAACGCGATTCCGAGCAAGGTAAATGTCGCCATACCATAATAGGGAAAAGAGTTAGGAAGCCAGTGCTGAATAATCGTTATAAACGTACTAAGGATAGTGACTAGCAGGATTTGCGGGTAGATTTTTGGAATGATTGATCCACGCAGGGCAAAAAATATCTTAAGAGCATTAGGGGTTTGCCGGACAATCATGTCAGTTTCCTAGTGAAGGGGTATACGGAGATACTATTAAACGTCCTGTGTGATTCTAATATAGAATCGAGATCTGTAAAGCCCAAAAGATGACAAACTTATTGAAATTTATTTATCGAGAATGACTACTCAGATGAGAACTTGTAATGAAAAATTTTGTGAAATAACGTCTATTACGTGCTGAGGTTGGTATCGCAAATTACCATACGTGACAGGGTATCAAGTAGTCTAGTACGTTTTATAGTCTATTATAGTCAAAGCTTTTGAGAGGTAAAGATAGGAAAGGCGTCTATTAAAACAATCTATCGTTATATTGAAATATCTAGATGTTGAATCTCAGTGTAATATATTTTCAAGAATAATAAGAATTTTTAAAGCTTTAAAAGCTCTTTTTCTACTTCTTCGAGAAATGCTTCGATGTTTGCTTCATGACGTTGATAAAGTGTCCACTGACCGTGGCGTTCAGACGTCACTAATCCAGCTTTCTTTAGCACGCTCATATAGTTTGAGATCGTTGACTGTGACAACCCAGCTTTTTCTTGAATGTAGCTGACACATACACCATCCAAATTGGCATGCTCTGGTAATGATGCTGGAAAGTTTGATCTATCTTTCAACCATTTGATTATTTGGCGGCGCATTGGATTGTTAAGTGCAGATATTATGTTTTCTGTATTCATAAAATGTGTGATATCGATACCTAGTTAATAGTCAATAACTGTCTAATATGTAATTATTCTAAGCTTTTGTTCCCTAAATATATGTTTGTACGATAGTAGAGTATACATCCAAAACTGGTGCATTTGGGTTCGCTCTACTGCTTATTAAACAGAATATTGTTGGATATTATAAACATATGATTGGTGAGAGAAAAGGACCGAATCAAATCAGTGTTGATATGGGTTGAACAGTCGGTCTAAATAGCAGGTTAGAGAGAGTCGTAAAAACGAAGTAGAAGCTTATGTGCCGTATCAACGTTAGAGAAAGAACTGTAGTGACATGTTCATTTAAAAAATTATAGTCATATATACTGAAATTACAGGCACAAAAAAAGCTGAGACATGCTCAGCTTTTTTATTTTTAGCAACTATCGAAAACCTATTATCTAAGCTCAGTACTTCTCCGAGGATTTAGTCATTTTCAAGGAAAGAACGTAGGTGCTCAGAGCGTGATGGATGACGCAATTTACGTAGTGCTTTTGCCTCGATCTGACGAATACGTTCACGCGTCACATCAAACTGCTTACCAACTTCTTCCAAAGTATGATCCGTTGGCATATCGATACCGAAACGCATTTTTAAGACACGTGCTTCACGCTCAGTCAGGTTACCCAGTACATCACGCGTCGCTTCTTGTAGACCAGCAGCCGTCGCATCATCCACAGGACTTGAGATTGTACCATCTTCGATGAAATCACCTAGGTGTGAATCTTCATCATCACCGATTGGGGTTTCCATAGAGATAGGTTCTTTGGCAATCTTAAGCACTTTACGGACTTTAACTTCGTCCATCTCTAAGCGTTCGCCTAATTCCTCAGGCGTTGGCTCGCGACCCATTTCCTGTAGCAACTGACGTGAGACACGGTTTATCTTGTTGATCGTCTCAATCATATGCACAGGAATACGGATGGTGCGCGCTTGGTCAGCGATAGAGCGAGTAATCGCCTGACGAATCCACCAAGTAGCATAGGTCGAGAACTTATAACCACGGCGATATTCAAACTTATCAACGGCTTTCATCAGACCGATGTTACCCTCTTGGATAAGATCCAAGAACTGTAGGCCACGGTTGGTATATTTTTTCGCGATAGAGATAACTAAACGTAAGTTAGCTTCAACCATTTCTTTTTTCGCACGGCGAGCTTTCGCTTCACCAACTGCCATACGACGTGCCACATCTTTCATGTCGTGAATTTTCATGTCGAGCTGCTGCTCATAATCACGGATACGACGTTGTAATAAAATTACGTCATCAGTGACTTTTTCTAGCGTACCAGCAAACGCAGGCTTACCTTTGATACGTTCAATCAACCAATCCACATTGGTTTCATTGCTAGGGAAGGTTTTACGGAACTCTTCACGCGGCATACGACCACGGCGAATCACCAAACGCATAATTTGACGCTCTTGCTTACGCACGTCGTCATAGACGTCATGCATGATAGCCATAACTTGGTCTGACAAGCGATTGTTTAGCTTCAGCATCATAAAACGTTCAGCAAGTAGGGCATACGCTGTATCAGCCTGTACGCTACCACGACCGTAATCAAGCAAGGCTTGCTTGGCTTTGATAAATAGATGCTCGATCTCTTCTAGACGTAAACGAACTTCTTCTGGATCAAGGCCGCTGGTTTCTTCTTCAGCTTCTTCTTCAACGTCGTCTTCGTCTTCGTCTTCCTCATCAAGAGCAGCTGCTTTCGCATTGACCTTGGCTTTGACAACCGGTGGGTTCTCTTTTTCTTCTTTGATGCGTTCACGCTCTTCTTTCGCCGCTTCTTTTGCTTCTTGGGCAGCGATTTTGTCTTCTTCGGTTTCAGGATCTAAGAAACCAGTGATGACGTCAGATAGCTTTTTTTCGCCGTCCTGTACTTTTTGATACTCGTCAAGGACAAACTGTACGGTACCAGGCCAGTAAGACATGGCATGCTGCACATCACGAATACCTTCTTCGATACGTTTAGCAATGGCAATCTCACCTTCGCGAGTCAGTAGGTCAACCGTACCCATTTCACGCATATACATACGGACAGGATCAGTGGTACGACCAGGCTCAGTCTCAACAGAGGCGAGTACTGCCGCTGCCTCATCTGCTGCCATATCATCATCACTTGAATCATCGTTCATCAAGATGTCATCGGCATCAGGAGCTGATTCAAAGATTTTGATACCGACATCGGTCAGCATTTGCACAATGTCTTCGATCTGATCGCTTTCGGTAATAGAGTCGGGCAGCTGGTCATTCACCTCAGCGTAGGTAAGATACCCTTGCTCTTTGCCCATTTGGATTAAGGTGGCCAGTTGAGATGTGGACTTAGAAACTGACTTATCGTTCATAAATACTCGCTTACTTGCATCGGACATTTTTATATTGTGACTCGCTATCGCTCGCTCTTTGCGTTGATCTTATCAATCGATTGATCAAAATATGGCGTAGAGGTTGTCAATAATATCAAAAATGAGTTGATATGAATAAAGGCTCAAAACACTACAATAACAATGCTGATAAACAGCTAAAAATTAGAAAAGCTAAAAAGACTTCAATATGGTACTTAAAAAAATACAGTACTTAAAAAATAGTATCTAAAAGCGGATACGTAAAAATAATACCTAAAATTTGTGCTTAACGATGCATGCTCACAATCATTCACCAAGCAGTGCTGTCAATATACAGCGACACAGTTTAACACAGTCCACAGTCGTCAAGCACGAGCTAGTGATAGCTACCGACCATTTTTTACTGATTATTTGCCATCAGCTAAATGATTTTGGAGCGGCTCATGCTACTGGGCATAATCATTAGTAGTGGGGGCAGCTGCTAGACTTTTAAAGGGTCAACATTTGAAATTAAACATTAAGACTGCACAGTAACCATCTGTGCCGATTGTTCTGCCTGCTGTGCGCGTAGCCAATCATTCAATAACTGGGTTTGTTTGCGGACAATCGCAAGCTTAATATGATCAGGGTTCTGTATCAGCTCTTGTATTTTTTTCTTCATGTTGCGCTCAAGCAGCTGACTGACTAGCTCTTCGATTAGGCCATCAAGCCCCAAAATATTACGTGCGGTTAGCGCTTTATAGAAGCCGCCCCAATTACGGCTGAGCATATCTTGAGTCGCAGGTTTTACGTTTGATAAAATAAAATGCGCCGCTGCATTGACGTCTTTTGGTAGGTAATTAAGACAGCGCTTAATAGTGCTTACGATGTCTAGCAGGGCAGCATCTTGCAAGTCTTCCCACGCAAGAGGACGCAAGGTATCAGGTGATGCTTTTTGTTTGATATGGGCAGGTAGGTGTAAGCCATTAATCCCTGACTGTTGCCAAATCGACTCAATAGGGTCGTCGATTAACGCGCGTGGCTGAAACAAAAAGCAAAGCTGCAATTGCTGACTGATGGTCATATCACCATCAAAGTCTAGCAGCGCATCTTTGGCCTCGACATTCTGACTGCGTTTACCGCCAAGCTTTTGATAAACGTCATTGTTAAGCAAATAGCGAAAGCTACTGCCTTTGGGCAAGGCAGTCGTCAACGAGCGTACTTGGGACATGAGCTTGGCCTTGCCTTCAGCCAGACTCATGTCATAACGCTCACTCAAATAGGCAAAAATATACTGTGATAGCGGCATGGCATTAGCAATTTGCTCACGCATGGCATCGCTGCCCTGACTCTTAATAAAAGTATCAGGATCATGATTGTTAGGCAGGGTTAAAAACCGCAGTTCTTTGTCATCGGCCAGTACAGGCAGGGCAACTTCAAGTGTACGCCAAGCGGCTTTTTGTCCTGCGCTATCTCCATCAAAGCTCAAGGTAAGCGTTGGATTGAGTGTCAGTAGACGCGATATTTGGCTTTCATTAATCGCTGTGCCCATCGAGGCGATTGCGCCATAGATACCCGCTTGGTAAAGGGCGATCACATCCATATAGCCTTCGACCACCAGCCAGCTGTCTGCGCGCTGCTGACGTGACTCATAATAGCCGTATAGTACATGCTGCTTATGGAAGACAGGTGAGTCTGAGGAGTTGATATATTTAGGCTTTACTTCGTCATCGAGCGCTCGACCGCCAAAACCAATAGTACGGCCTTGGTTATCACGAATTGGGAAGATGACTCGGTCGCGCAATAGATCGTAGTCGCGGCCAGACTCTGACTGACGTACCAATCCTAAGGCTTTTAGACCCTCAATATCCTGCGGAAATTGATGCTCAAGATGCTGCCAACCAAATGGCGCATAGCCAAGACCAAAGGTCTCAAAGATGTCTTCGGTGATACCGCGTGATAAAAAGTAATGCTTGGCATGGGGATGCGTGGTCAGATTGTGCTGATAGAACTGCTGGATTTGCTCTAGTAGCTCATATAGATTGCCATCTTTATCCTCGCTTTGCTCAATGCCATGAGCGTCCTGCATACCAGCGCCAGTATCCGTATCTGTCAACCATGCTGGCGGATAGCCACTATCATCTGCATGGTTTGGTGAATACGGCTCTGAGGAATACGAGTCCATCGAATAGGACGCTGAATCATACGCCTCTAACGGCGGGAAATTCTCGTAGCCCTGATTGTCATCATAAATGGGCTGGTCGATGTAGTTTTGGTCGCTGTGGGCGACATTGTTTTGATGACTGTCTTTATTCGTACCGTCTTGACCTACTTTGCTATGTTCTACGGTTGGGCTAGGCACATTGTGCACAGGCGGCGGTGCAATAGGTTTGGGTGCGCGACGTTGATAACTAACGTTTTGCTGTTCTTCTTTGGGTACTTCGATGCCTGTTTGTTTTGATAGTTCATTGACCGCTTCAATGAATGTCAAATTCTCATAATCACGCAAAAAACTGATGGCATTGCCACCGACGCTACAGCCAAAGCAGTGATAGATGTTTTTTTGTGGATTGACATAAAAGGAAGGCGATTTTTCACCGTGAAAAGGGCAGCAGCCTTTATATTCACTACCAGCGCGTTTAAGCGTGGTGTGTTTGCCAATGATGCTGATCAGGTCAGCTTGGCTATTTAGTTGTTCAAGAATATGGTTAGGAATGCTCATACAAAAAACAGTTTACCATAGGTCGATTATGTTGGGGCAGAGGTAATAAGGTACTGCTAGAAAAATAAGGCCAACATAATGTTGACCTTATTATCAATGAATACAGACTGTGTTAGCTAGGCTAAAAGAATTCACGTAATCAATTATTATCCATATCACTCACACTGTCGTCATTTAGCGTAGTGCGACGTGTTGGATTGGTGTTTAGTGGATCGACGTTGGCTTCTCTTGCAGTTGAGCCAGTACTTGATTGACTGGTTACGCGCTCAGCTGACGCTTCAGGCAGACCTAAGCCCACACTAATACCATTACGTGCAGCAGCATTATTGGCGATTGGAGTATTAGCAGGCGTCGTATTTGTCCCTGCTAATCTCAACTGGGCCGCATTACGAATCATTTGTGTCTTGGTTGCGCCGTTATACTCACCAGATGCGACTGATTTGTCAGTCGTGTTCGAACGACCAAGCTTGCCAAAGGTGATCTTGTTGAGCCAAGTACGGTCACGTTTGGTGCTTAATTTCACACTACCGTTGCTGGTTAGCATTTCTGGGTAGTTGATCTGCAACAGCGTTTTGTACTCATTGGCCAAATCGGTTAGACCAAGTTTTTCATGGCTATAGGCTAGTACCGCAAGAGCATCTGGCGTTGACTCACTTAGCGGGTAGTACTGGAATACCCATTTGGCACGGTTAACCGCTGCTACATAAGCTTCACGCTCGATATACCAATTGGCCGCGCTCATTTCGCTCTCAGCAAACTGGTTATAGATGAACGTCATACGCTGAGCGGCATCTGGCGCATATGGGCTGTTTGGATATTTATTGATAAGCTCTTGGAAATTGGCAAAGGCAATACGCAAATAAGCGGTATCACGCTCAGCTTGGTTCAGTTTAAATAACTTTAGGCTTTCAGATGAACCTTCCATATTGGCAACGCCGCGCACATAGTAGGCGTAGCTGACTTGGGGGTTAGACGGATACAGACGGATAAACTGCTCAGCACTTGCCGCCGCCATCTCATACTTATCGCCTTCGTATTGTGCATACATCATATCAAGCAAGGCTTGTTCAGCGTACTGTCCGGTTGGGTAGAATGTACGCAGATTGGTCAGCTCTTCGATGCCTTGGATATAGTGACCTTTGTCAATCTGATTGACGGCCTCGTTATAATACCCTTGCTCTGATTTTTCAGCTGTTTCTACTGCCTCACCATCTTTGGCGCCAGTTAGATTTTTGAAAGTCTGGCAACCCACTAGATTGACGCTAAGCGCCAGTAGGGTTATTGAGGACAGTTTGATAAACGTATTGCCAACAGCTTGCATACTTCTTCTCCGACACAAGACGCATAATAGCAGCGGCGCTATCATGCTATATAAAAGGTTAGTGATAAAAAACGACGCTAAATAGTCAGCGATCCACCAGCAAAAATTTTTTATCGAATGCAGTTTTTGTTATGACGTATTGTACTGATAGATTGGATCCGATACATAGCGCTTGTATAGTAAGTCAGTCATAGACCACATGCATTTAACTATAATCAAACGGTTTAAATGGCAAACACGGTCAACAAAACCCAATGCCATTTTCAAACTGTATCTAAGTACGGCATTCGCATACAGTGCCATAGCATACAGCAAAACATGGCTATACTTTATAGAATAACATTTGCTACGTCTATTTTTTCGCCATCTATATTGTATAGGCAGTTTAACATGAGCGGCTGTCACGAGCGATATCGAATGTCGCTAGCATGAGTAAATATACAGTAAATTACAGCAATGTCATGTTCTAGAGAGTTAAGCGATGCATCTTACAGCCCAAAGATATGCTCAAAAATTAACAGATAGCATGCAGCTTCTATAGGGCTTATGCGTGCGACATGATACACTAGAGCGGTATTGTCTTCGCTTTTTTGTACCTTGAAGGTTGTTATCTGCTGTTTATAGGCAAAAAACAATAATCAAAAAACGACAATTTTTTATACTGCTATTTATAATACTATCTTCGAAGTCACCTCACAAAACACTGTTAGGGACTTTGCCACGTATCAATGTATCAATCCGCTATGAATAATGATGCCATGACTACCAATTTATCACCGAATCAATCGCTAGATACTGATTCATCAGCACAAGAGTCACCAATGCCAAATGATGTTTTGAACAATAATGAGCTACCTGATAATCAACCAATGATGAGTGAGCAAGTGCATGATGATGCGCTTGATAATGAAGAGTTGCTCATCGATGATGGTAATGATCTGAACGATAGCGACATTGATGATAATGATATTGATGACAGCGACATGGACGGTGACGACGATGAAGCCCCAGTAGCGGGTCAAGCTGTACCAGTGATTGTAGATATGACGCATGTGGTCACAGAAGATCAAGCTGGTCTGCGTATTGACAAGGTCGCCTCACAAGCGTTTTCAGACTTTTCGCGTGTGCAACTCCAGAACTGGATTACTGACGGCAGTCTGCTCTATAACGGCAGTGTCCAAAAACCGAAAGTCCGTGTCAAAGCTGATGATGTATTGCATCTATCAACGACGTTGCAGCAGCATGGCGAAGACCAACCAGAAAACATAGATATCGATGTTGTCTATGAAGATGATGACGTATTGGTAATCAACAAACATGTCGGTATGGTGGTTCATCCTGGCGCTGGTAATCAAAACGGCACTTTGGTCAATGCATTGCTATATCATTATCCTCAGCAGCATCATTTACCGCGTGCAGGTCTTGTACACCGAATTGATAAAGACACCTCTGGGTTGCTATTGATTGGCAAAACCAAACCTGCTCAGATGGCACTGATGGAACAGCTAAAAGACAAATCTGTTTATCGTCACTATAAGTGTGTCGTAGCAGGGGACCAAGCAAGCTTATCTCGTCATCGTCGTATCGATGCACCGATTGGCCGACATCGCAACCAGCGTACTAAGATGACGGTGATGACTGCTGGTCGCGAAGCGGTAACGCATTTATTAAATGTCACACCATTGAACGAAAACTACTGTCTGCTAGATGTTGGACTTGAGACTGGACGTACGCATCAAATTCGTGTGCATCTAAGTCACATTACTTATCCACTAGTCGGTGACCGTGTCTATGGTGGCCGTCGTCAGTTGCGCTCTGGATTAACAGAAGCTCAGCGCCAAGCTATTAATAACTTCCCACGCCAAGCATTGCATGCCTATACGTTAGGATTCGTGCATCCGACGACAGGTGAGGACATTGAAGTAACGACGCCACTACCTGAAGACATGCAAAAACTCATGGCAGTACTGAGCGACGGTTATTATGAAGAGTAAACGCTAACGTTTACTTGATAAGAGGTGAGAGCGAGCAGCCATGACGAAGACGTTCCCGATGACAATGATTGCGCAAATTGATAATGTGGCTGTTTTTCAGACGGCTGCTTTTGCATTTGATAATATTGATGACTCTGCTGCTAAAAACCAGCGTACAGGTTATGAAGGCCAGTCAAATTACGGCGATCTGAATCTAGGTCTGCATGTCAATGATAATGCACTGCAAGTATTAGATAACCGCATGAATCTATTGGCTGCTATCAATGAGCAGCTGATCGATAAGTCTGCACAGAACGAGCAGCATGCGGCTATTAATCGCTTACATTGGGTCAGTCAGGTTCATGGCAAACATATTCATGATGTCGATGCTACTACGTTGAATATGGCGCCGATGTCTGCTGATGCGATGGTCAGTCAACAAAGTGGTCGCGGTCTGGCAATCATGACGGCGGACTGTGTGCCTATCGTGTTATATCACCCTACCAGTGACAAAATCGCAGCGATTCATGCAGGCTGGCAAGGATTGGCCTGTGGTGTGATACAAGAGACTGTCAACCGCTTTACCGATTCAGGTTCTATACAAGCTTGGATAGGCGTTTGTATCAGTCAGGGAAACTATGAAGTAAATACAGACGTTCGCGATAAGCTATTGGCTGGGTGTATAGCCAATCAGACGTTGTCAAAGAAGCATATCGATGACTTTGTTTCGCTGTTTTCTATATCGTATTATGATGACAAAATAAAGTTGGATTTACCGAAGCTTGCTGCTATGCAGTTAGAAGCTGCTGGTGCTACGGTTGTGAATGACTTGCCTGTTGACTGTAGCTACGCAAATACTCACTATTACTCGTATCGCCGCCAGACTCATATGCAGCAACCTGCAACGGGTCGGATGGCACTGGTCATCGTCCGTCGTTAGCAGCTTTATAGTCAGCGAACTACTAAACCGCTACGGTGTTACCCTTCCTAGATGTACTATATGTACTATATGTACAATCTACGGTCGGCTGCCTTGTAGCTGTTTTAGATTTATTTGACTATATAATAATGGGTAGTGGAAACAAAATGGCAAACAATAAAAAAACAGCAGATTATTCTGCTGTTTTTTTATTTAAGTGCTACATTTGTATTAACAAACGGAGTCGCTAGATTTTGGTACTGATAAGCCAAATAGAGGACGTAAATACAGTGCCAAGAACGTACCTGCCATTGCCAGTATGCCCCAGATATAACCATGTAGGCTAAAAGAAGCAATACCACCGAAGTAAGCGCCGATATTACAGCCAAATGCTAGACGGGCGCCATACCCCATCATCAGTCCACCGATAACCGATGCTGCAAAGTTACCTGCAGTAATCTTAGTAAACTTAAACAAACCACCTGCAGCAGAGGCGATAAACGCGCCAATGATAATGCCGATATTCAATACAGTGGTCGAATCTGCAAAGATAGAAGCTTCAAGAGCCGCTGCATTAGCCCCTTGCCAATAGCCCCAGCTAGCCACATCCATGCCAAAGCCGTTTGCAATTTTAGAGCCCCACAATGTGAATGCTGACGTAATACCCCACGGTTGACCACGTGTAAGCAATGTCAGACCGTTGAGTAAAGCTAAGACAATGGCGGCAGCAAATAGCGGCCAAGAACCACGAAAGATTCGTTTCCAACCAGACTCAGAAGGGACTGGCGCCATCTTAGGTGCGTTTCTCTTTTTTTCAATAACCAATGTCACCCATGCGATAATACCAAATATCGCAAGCGACAGTAGCCATGCACCTGTATAACCAAGACCTGTAGAGGTTGCCAAAGAGAAAGGCGCATAAGCAGGCATTTCTTCTGTCCAGAATGGTAAATGATAAGCCCCAATCGTGGCACCCACTATGAAGAAAATAAAGGTGATGAACATAACAGAGCGTCCACCGCCTACCGCATAGAGCGTACCAGAGGCGCAGCCACCGCCAAGTTGCATGCCGATACCAAATACAAATGCGCCTACAACTAGACTGACCCCTAATGGCGCGACATAACCTGCGACAGGACCGCCAAATAGCGTCGTGCCATAAGCAAGGATTGGCGCAAATAGCGTAACAGCAACTGCCAACATTAGCATGTGTGAGCGCATCGCCTGACCGTTGCCCACTGCCATCATACGTCTAAAAGCAGAGGTAAAGCCAAAGCGGGCATGAAAAAGGGTATAGCCTAACAAAAGACCTATGCCAAGTAGCAATGATTGAGAGATATGTTGAGTGGCTAATAGATACGCAAGCACCATTAATCCTACGATGCCACCACCCATAATCAAGGGTTTTTGCGGTGCATTTAAGGCCAGATCATCTCTAATGATAGGATCTTTCGTATCGTTTACAGGTTGAACGAGAGTAGTCAAGGTAATAGCTTCCTTATCCGATGATGTTATCAGATATTATTTTTATAAGAATTTATATGAGTATAGTTACGCAGGTTTGCAGAATTGGAAACTGTATTTCTGTTAATTCGATTGATTTGGTTAAGCAGTAAGAAGCGGTACATCATAATCCTATTGTCATTAATGTAAATACGGAGAGATTAGAAGAAATAGAATTAGTATATGATGATATGGAATAAATAAACCGTTGTGTATATGAGCTGATATTAATAGTTGTCTATAGTGCTGATAATTATAGGTTTATTAGGTATCGGGAAGTTGTTTGTGTCATATTATCAGTTAATGTGACTGACTTATTTATACAAAATATATTAAAAGTATATATGATCTGATTAGTCAGACTTTAATAAATAACTTAAAAACAAAAATACGTCTGATACAATGGCCTTGAATTCAATGAAGTTCATCGCATATATACTGGTATGTATATGCTGCCGTATAGAGACTATGTAACTAAAGACAGTGCAATTAAAGACTATGCGATTGCTCTACCATTATTGATATTTCTGCCAGTTAAATTGACTCAAAGAAGCGTTGCTTGATTCTATTGTATTGCCTGATAGTTCGAAAGTTTGAGCTATCGATAAGTACTTATCAGTGACGATAAAGCCACTAGCTATCGACTGTGGCTAAATATCAATATTTTATAAGTTTATATTCAACCAATTATTTATTATTAGAGTACGTATGAATACACCTGCTAAATCGTCTGACACCTCTACACCTACTGATAACGCGCCTAATGTCTCAATCGCTGTTATCTTCCATAGTAATTATGGTCATACCAAGCGTGTCGCTGAGGCGATAGTACAAGGTGCGCATCAGCAATTGCCAGAAGCGCAAGCCAAGGCTGTCGATGTGTATGATGTTGATTGGGATTATTTAGATCAGGCAGATTTGCTGGTTTTCGGCAGTGCAGTGTATATGGGTAGCGTGACGGCGGAGTTTAAGACCTTTATGGATGAGACATCCAAGCGTTGGTATCATCGTAAATGGGAAGGCAAGTGGGCAGCAGCGTTTGCCAATTCGGGCGGTCTGAGCGGTGATAAACTTGCTGTATTGCAGCAGATTTCTCTATATGCAATGCAACATGGTATGAATTGGATTGGTCTGCCATTGATGCCGACAGGTCATGAGGCTCATGACTTAAACCGTCTGTCTAGCTTCTTGGGTCTAATGACTCAATCGCTCGATGGGCCACCTGAAGAGACACCAGGTTCAGGGGATATTGATACTGCTATTTGGTTTGGAGATCATCTGGCCAAAACGATTATTAAGCATCAACCAGCTGATGCTAAGCTCTAGAAAAAGCTAGAACCGACAGAGCAATCAAATAAAAAAGCAGACATTATTGATGTCTGCTTTTTTTGTGCCAATTTTTATCGAGCGATAAGTTCTATTAAGTGCTAGGCTTTTTATGGAGCCACAAGCTTAGTAGGGGCGGGCTTCACGGGGATAGGACTGTCAACGAATTGAAATGATTGACAACCTCCTAACAACATCGTTGCTATTAGCAAATAGGTAAATGCAAATGACTTCATAGTAATATCTCAAAAACGATTCTCGCCCAACGATATCTTACGACTAATCATCATTAGTAATAATAGTAGTGTAGAGTCAGGCTTATTTGCAGACATTATATATAAAAATCGGTGGGTCATAGCAGTTTAAAGGCGATATATGTATTCAGTACTGTTTTCAAGCAAGCTATCTCGCTGTTTATAGTACGGCTTATCTAACGCCTCGTTTGATTTATCATATATAAGATTAAAGCTATTTATAAAAATAACGTCTGGTATTGAGTCGCTTTGATATGAATAAAGTTTACAAAACGTGTAGGTATTTAATTAGATTTAAGGTATTTATCAATTATTTGCCAACTATTCGATAGTATCTATAGGCATTTTAACGGGTTGTGTTATAAATAAGAATAGTGATAATATGTTGAAAGCTGACCAAATAGTCAAGTATCCTATAGTACGAGTTTTCTAACAAATTTGTTCGATGAATGCTCATATTTGCAACCAGTTTACTTGATATAAAAAAGTGCGTTGTGCTGATTTTTTTTATCTCTTAAGAATGTATTAGCAAACAAAACAGCGAATACTTTAAAAGTTATAAAACAGAATAACCGTACTTAAACGGTTGCAGCATGATGTAAACCAAGTGCTTACGTTCAGCATTTAAGCCGTCAAACTCCTTAAGCCTTATGCTTATCTTCATTATTTTATTTTAGCCGAGTCTTGCTATGATTAGTTTTTACTTAAATGGGAAACGCCACGAGCTAACCCAGATTAACCCTAATACGACGGTGCTTGAGTATCTACGATTGCATGAAGGCCAAACGGATACGAAGGAAGGCTGTGGTAGTGGTGATTGCGGTGCCTGTACCGTAATGGTTCAGCGCCTGCCTAACGCTAGCCAGCCAGCGCTTAATGATGAAAATGGCGACGAAAAAAATGTGACGCCACCGTTCTATACAGTCAACTCCTGCATTACGCTAGTGTCGCTCATGGATGGTCATCATCTGATGACGGCTTCTTATTTGGCTGACAATCCAGAACATCACCCACAACGTGCTCTACTGCATCCGGCGCAGCAAGCGATGGTTGAATGTCACGGATCACAGTGCGGTTTTTGTACGCCTGGGTTTGTAATGTCGCTTGCTTGCGTTTACGAAAACAATCGTATGCAGACAAATCAAGAGATAGCAAGTCAAAGCGATGCCAAGCAGCTGAGCTATGATGAAGTGGTTGCATCAATATCTGGCAACCTATGCCGCTGCACAGGGTACAGGCCAATTATCGAAGCTGGTCTACTGATGAGCGATATCGGTCAGCAGAGAGAGGCGGAGCAGTCAGCGGTGAAAGACTTGACGATCAGTCTCGCAACAGATGCTATGGCAAGTACAAAAGAGTCGATAGTCTCTGAACATGTGCCAGCTGAAACTAAATTAAATAATGCAGAGTCGAAAGCTATTGCCCCTGCAATCAGTGATGCTGGGCGACAGTTATATATGCCCAAGTCACTAGATGAGCTTAATCAAGTATTAGCGGCCTATCCGCAGGCTACGATTTGGGCAGGCGGTACGGATTTGGGATTGAGTGTAACCCAGCATTTGGTTGATCACGAGGTCATTATCCAGCTTTCAGCTGTCGAGGCGTTAAAGTCATGGTCATTACTTGACACAAAGTCTGACTCAAGCAATGAAGGGTCAGATAACGAGCAAGCTCCTAGCCAAAAACTAGTACTTGGTGCTGGCATGAGCTATCAGCAGATGTTGCCTGTGCTTGAGCAATATCTTCCAAGCTTTGCGCAAGTATTTGAGCGCATTGCTTCTCCGCAAATTCGTAATATGGGTACCATCGGCGGCAATATAGCCAACGCTTCTCCAATTGGTGATTTACCACCGATTTTATTGGCGTTAGATGCGTCAATTCATCTGCGTCATTGCGCGCCTAATCGTGAAGAATCAGATAATAGCAATGATATTTATACGGATGAGATCATACCTTTATCAGAATTTTTCCTAGATTATAAAAAGACTAAGCTACAAGCAGGCAGTTATGTAGTTGCTATCCATATTCCTCTGATGCATGACAATCAGCACTTATTTATTCATAAAATTAGCAAACGTTATGAGGATGATATTTCAGCGTGTCTATTGGCTGCGCGAATCGATGTATCAGCAGATGGCATGACGATAGAGAATGCAAAGCTTGGACTTGGTGGCATGGCTGCCATACCGTTATTAGCCACAACCTGTCAGCAAGCGCTTATTGGACAAGCTGCTGAAATTGCAAGTTTTGAGCAAGCAGCACAAGTCTTGTCTGCAGACGTTACACCTATGACTGATGTCAGAGCCAGCCGTGAATATCGCTCACATGTGGTACAGCGTCTACTGGTGAAGTGCGGTAAGCAGTTGGTAGCAGGTAGACAGACTGAGACTGCTTAATTAGCAGAGTTGTAAATTGCTAATACCGCCTTATCGTTATATTTGCCAAGAATAAAAGAGCATTAATAAAAGCGTCCTAATAAAAGAGATCCGCCATGAGCCATCATTCGTCCTTATTTGACAGTTATAGTATCCGCCGCGTGCGTCCACCAAAAAGTAAAATTGGCACCTCGGCTAAGCATGATAGTGCGATCAGCCATGTCATGGGAACGGCAACTTATGTGGATGATATTGCAAAACCAAAAGGTACGCTACATCTAGCAGTAGGTAAAAGCAGCCATGCTCACGCACGTGTATTAAGTATGGATTTGAGCGCTGTTAGAGATGCGGATGGGGTGGTAGATGTCTTAAATTTTAAAGATTTGCCTGCGCAGACGGATATCGGTGCGGTGTTCGACGGTGAGCCACTGATGGTGGATGACATCACAGAGTATGTGGGTCAGACGTTATTTGTAGTAGTAGCGAGCAGTCATCGCGCTGCCAAAAAAGCGGCTACCAAGGCAGTGGTGGAGTATGAGCCATTGCCAGCAGTACTTAGTATTGATAAAGCGTTAGAGCAAGAGTTGTTTGTGCGTCCGAGTCATTTTATGAAGCGTGGTGACGCGGCGACTGCACTTGAGAACGCACCGATTCGCATTGAAGGTCATATTCATATGCGCGGACAAGAGCACTTTTATCTCGAAGGCCAAGTATCTTATGTCGTGCCTTGTGACGATGGCGGGCTAGAAGTGTACACGTCGTCACAGCATCCAAGCGAAGTACAACAGCTGGTCGCCGAAGTGACAGATCTGCCATTTCATGCGGTAAATACAGTTGTGCGCCGTATGGGTGGCGGGTTTGGTGGTAAGGAAACGCAAGCCGCTGCATGGGCATGTCTGTGTGGTATTATCGCCAAACGTCATAACGTTCCTGTCAGTATGCGTCTAGATCGTCAAGATGACATGGTGGTGACGGGTAAGCGTCATGAGTTTGCCAACCGTTATGAAGTTGGTTTAGACGAGTTTGGTCGTATATTGGGCGTCGATATGCAATTGGCTGGTTTATGTGGCTATGCGCCAGATTTGTCTGATGCCATCGTCGATAGAGCAATGTTCCATTGTGATAATGCCTACTATTATCCAGCTGCTCATGTTGCGGGTCATCGCTGCAAAACGCATACCGTATCCAATACTGCCTATCGAGGGTTTGGTGGTCCACAAGGTTTGATGACTGCTGAATATATGATGGATCATATTGCCTATACGCTGGGGCAAGATCCGTTGCAAGTACGCCTGGCAAACTTATATCAAAATGGTCAAAGTACGCATTACGGTCAGACTATTGAGCATTTTGATTTAGCGACCATCATGACTAAGTTGGCAGACGATTGCGATTATGACAATCGCCGTCAGCAAATCCTAGAAGCCAATCAAAAAGCTGCCGCTGAAGGCAGTGACAAACGCTTGGGTCTTGCTCTAACGCCAGTAAAATTCGGTATTTCATTTACGGTGCAGACGCTTAATCAGGCAGGTGCATTGGTACATATTTATACTGATGGCAGTATCCACCTCAATCACGGCGGTACGGAGATGGGGCAAGGGCTATATATTAAAATCGCCCAAATTGTTGCCAATGAATTTGACGTTGATCTGGATACAGTCAAAGTATCAGCGACGCGTACCGACAAAGTACCTAATACCTCACCAACAGCTGCGTCATCAGGTACAGATATCAATGGTAAGGCGGCACAGAACGCTTGTCTAAGTATCAAAGCGCGCATACTTGAATTTGCTGCTGAGCATTTCGACGTAGCGCAAGAAGACATACGTTTTGAAAAGAACCATGTCTATATCGGTGATAAAGAAACGCTTACTTTTGCCGAAATGATTCAACTGTCGTACCAGAACCGCATCAGTCTGTCGTCTACTGGCTACTATAAAACGCCTAAGATATTTTATGATCGCTCTAAAGCATGGGGACGTCCGTTCTTCTACTTTGCCTTGGGTGCTGCCTGTGCTGAGGTTGAGATTGATACATTGACAGGTGAGTACAAAGTACTGCGCTGTGATGTGCTGCATGATGCAGGACAATCGATCAACCCTGCCATTGATATTGGGCAGATTGAAGGGGGCTTTGTGCAAGGTATGGGTTGGCTCACGGCAGAAGAGTTGATCTGGAATGACAAAGGAAAGCTGGCATCTGATAGTCCTGCTAATTATAAAATCCCAACTGCCCATGACTTACCTAAGCAGTGGAATGTCAAATTGTACGATCGCAAAAACGAAGAACAAACGATTTATAACTCTAAAGCCGTTGGCGAGCCGCCGTTTATGTTGGCAGCCAGTGTTTGGTGTGCCCTCAATAATGCAGTCGCGAGCCTTGGTGATTATAAAAAGAATCCAGAGCTGACCATGCCTGCGACGCCAGAAGCGGTATTAAAAGCAGTGATGCGCATGCAAGGTACGACGTGGGATTTAACAACTGAAGCCGATACAGATACGATTGATAGTTTGGTCAAAGGCGCAGAAGAGAACAGTGACCTTTACAACGATAAAGTAATGCCGCAAGACGTACGTCATGCTAAAGACATCGATCCAAAAGAAGTCGAAGGCAAACAAACCGATGACCAGCCTAATGCGATAGAGCATCCAAATGTAGCAGGGGCAAGAGGTCCTGCGCACAGTGAATGAGTCGTTAGCACCGCCAGTCGTTTGGTATGAAGGTCTAGCGCGATATCAGCAGCGCGGCATCGCTCATGTGTTAGCGACGGTCGTAGCTGTGAACGGATCTGCTCCTCGAGCGCTACAGGCGAAGATGATCATCACGCAAGACAATATCGTGGATACGCTGGGCGGCGGCGGTCTAGAGCACGATGTTATCAACACGGCACGGCAGCTATTAAATGGTGAAATAGCGGCAACGGTAACAAAAGAAGTAAAACCAAAAGTCGCTGAAACTGACGGTGAAAGCACGTTAATCCCTTCTAAAGCAGTGCGCCGTGATGCTGTCTACACTAAGCATTATCCGCTAGGTGCAAAGTTGGCACAGTGTTGCGGCGGTAGCGTCACCGTTATGTTCGAATGCTTCAATGTAACGCCGCCGATGTCAGTACTAGTGTTTGGTGCAGGGCATGTAGCATCAGCGCTAATGACCATCCTCGCTGAGCTACCTTGTCAGGTAGATTGGGTGGAAAGTCGCCCAGAGATGTTTAAGCGTTACTTAGTTGATGAATCTACTACTAATCAATCCAAACTTTATAACTTACCAGCGCATATCCGTCCGCATATCGATGATGAGCCTGTAGATTTTGTGCGCCCATTTATCGAGCAGGGTGGTCAGCGTTTTATTCTGGTTATGACTCATGACCATAGTGTTGATTTTGAGTTAGTACGGGCGGCATTAGATACTATTTCTGACACTAGCTCATCTGACGATCAATGTTCAGATACTTTGATACCTTACATAGGTTGCATTGCCTCGGCAACCAAAGCCAAGCGTTTTAGAGATCGTTTGATGCAGCGTGGCTACAGTGAGCAACTGGTCAATCAGTTAGTCATGCCGATTGGATTGCAAATTGGCGGAAAAGAGCCGATGGCAGTGGCAGTTTCTATCGTGGCGCAGCTCTTACAGCAGTATCATCAAGCTATTTCTTGAACGGTTCACTCCATATAATTTTTATACTTGTTATTAAATTATTAAAGCACTCAGTACTATTTATCGAAACGCTCAGTAACATCAAGCCATTGTGAGATCTACGAATGACCCTACATATCTATCAAGCTCGACTGCTACACTATTTGACCGAAAGCGATCGTACTGAGCGTGCAACCTCTGATCATTCACAGACATTAGCTGTGGAACGAGACATTACGTTACTACCAGTGATTGAAAGTGTACAGGTTTATCCTGAATATATCGCTGATGGTGCGCTTGTCGTAGATGCTGTGACAGGGTGCATTGTAGAGTATGGGCATAACGAGACAATATTAGCGAAATATAATAATATCTCTGAGCAAGTAGGCCAGTTAGTAGTCAAAGTACATGACTATCGCGACAAACTTATCATGCCAGGCTTTATCGATACTCATGTACATTATCCGCAAATAGATATGATTGCTGCTTATGGTGAGCAATTACTTGACTGGCTTAACAATTATACTTTCGTTACTGAGGCCACTTTTAGCGATCCAAAAGTAGCACATGACACGGCGCAGTTCTTCTTAAACCAATTGCTTGCTAATGGTACAACGAGCGCCATGGTGTTTTCTACCAGCCACCCTGAATCAGTGAACGCATTTTTTACGGAAAGTCACAAGCTCAATACTCGTATGATCACAGGCAATGTCTTGATGGATCAAAATGCGCCTGATAATTTGTGTGTGCCTGCTGAGCAGGGCATTCGAGATACCCAAAACATCATTGATAATTGGCATGAGCGTGGCCGCCAACATGTGGCTATTACGCCAAGATTTGCTATTACTTCGACACCCAAGCAACTACAAATGGCAGGTGAGCTGTATGCCAGTTACGAGAGTGTTTATCTGCAGACGCATCTTGCAGAGAATCATGATGAGATAGCCTTTGTGAAACAACTGTATCCCAATCATAAAGGCTATCTCGACGTCTATGATACGATGGGATTACTGGGTCGCCGCACCACTTTGGCACATGGTATTCATCTTGAAAAATCGGAGTATGAGCGTCTGCGCGCGACTGGTACGCAAATATCACACTGTCCGACGTCCAATCTGTTTTTGGGTAGTGGACTATTCGATTTACCCAAGACGTTAAATTATACTGGCGTGAGTATAGCCACTGATGTTGGGGCAGGGACGAGTCTATCGATGCTGACCACTCTGTCAGAAGCGTATAAAATCCAACAACTACAAAGTAATCAACTATCCGCTCATCAAGGGCTATATCAAATTACCTTGGGCAATGCACAGTCTCTAGTATTGGATAATAAAATTGGTAACTTTATGCCCAATAAAGAAGCAGATTTTGTGGTCATCGATATGGGTGCAACGGCATTGCTTGAGCGGCGTATGGCGCAGACCAAGACACTGGAAGAACAGTTGTTTGTACTAATGATGCTAGGCGATGATAGAGTAATTGAGGAGACCGTAATCGCAGGCGTGAGTCGATATCACAAATCTATGTCTTGATAAACTAGCGAAAAATATGAATAACGAAAAAACCCCGTTTATATTTATCATGAACGGGGCTTTTATCAGTTTGATTTGTGCTTAACGATAGACTAGCTGCATTCGTTTTCTAACTCAATAAACACATGCCAATCCGTGATATCAATCTCATGACAGTTATCACCCTCGCCATTGATACGATCAATAACTAAGAAATCACTGTCACGTCCAAGCGCGAGTAGAGGGTGATGCCAGACATTGGCATCATACTGTACGCCTTGATTAGATTTTGCATAAAACACGGCTAGATCATTAGCTGACTGCGGCGGCACGCCAGCTTTAGCAACCACGACGATATAGTCTTGGCCTTCCATAGATACAAACGCCTGTGTCCCAAGTGGATGGTATTCCATGACCGAGAGCGCAATCGGGTTCTCACGTTTTTTGGCCCGAAAGATACTCATACCAACTGAGCCACCGTCTAGCTTACTTTCGGCAAGTGCATGATGACGAACCGCATAGCCATTGTTGATCTCATAAGTATTGTCAGCGGTTTGCTCATCAATATTATAGCGCTCGATGACCGAGCCATAGGGGGCAAAATTTGCTTTGGTTAAAGGCTTAGCCGTTAGAGTGACACTCATTATTTTGCCTCTTTACTGTCAGTATCAGCACCAGTATCAGCCTCAGAAATTTTGCCATACACGCGTACACGGCTGATACCACCATCTGGGAAAATATTAACCCGAATATGGGTAATGGGTTTATCAAGTTGAAGCTGATCTTTACTAAAAGTATGAACGTCGTCAGCATTGGTTTTTTGTGGTTCAAGCAGGGTTTCCCAAAACATACTCTGAGTCACTAAAGTTTGCTCTGGTGTATTCGGTGAGTAGACGGCTTGGATCGAGACTTTATCAGGGTAATTGCCTTTAAAATGGGCAGTATCTATCTCGATGGAATCAACGATACCTGCTTGACCTAGCGCAATGATGCACCAGTCATTGCCTGGCTCACGGCGACGACGAGTCTCCCAACCATCACCCATGTTAGGCGCTTTAGTTGGTAGTAGTAAGTTACTAGCCGCACCAAAATGAGCATCGTTACTAGCAATCGCACGACCACCATTTAATGCGCCTGCCAAGTCAAGCATCTCGCCTTGTGTATTTAGGCTGGCATCAAGTTGAATATCACCATAGACACGTAGTCGGGCAATGCCACCATCTGGATAAATGTTTAAACGAATATGGGTTACCGTTTGCCCATTATCAATCTCGACAAGCTCATGATTGTGACCTTGCAATGGGGTCATACCTACTAGGGCCTGCCAGTTTTTACTATCCCAGTCTTCTTTGCTTAGACTGGCGAGTTCAGATTCATCTTGCTGTAGCAGCTCTGGCGCGTACAAGGCATCGACACTGGCCGAAGATGGGAAGTTACCTGTAAAGTGACTGGTATCAATGTCTAAACCAGCTATTTTGGTTGGGCGAGCAAGCTGGATAACTAAATAGTCATAACCCAAATGGCGCTTGCGACGAGTTTCCCAGCCGTCCATCCACTTACCGTTGTCATCGAACTTACCAACCACAAAGATAGGCGCATCAGGATTTAGAATACGGCTTTTATCCGCAAAGAAATCATCGGTTGCAAATAGGGATTTTGCGCCCAAGCGACTGTCGGCGACGTTTGATTTTTTGGTAAATGCTGGCAGGGTATCAGGTAGATTGTTTGCGGAGATAATTTGTCCAACTTCTGAAGTATTTTGACTCACAATGATTCCTTTTTTAATAATAGTGTGTGTTAATAATGTGGGTGCTATCTTATTTATTCATCTATGATAATTCGTACTCGCTTAGCTAGGTAGAACGAGTACTAGGACGATAGCCTAATAAGCTTACATCCAGTTAGCCGTGTTGTCCGGCGTGGCAGGATGATTTTCGTACCAGTGTTTAGCGATATCATCACGGCGGCATATCCATACATCAGGTTTACTGGTGATATATTGCAAAAATTGCTTTAGCGCTTTGATACGTCCTGCACGTCCAATAATGCGGCAATGCAAGCCGATGGTCAGCATTTTAGGGGTGTGTGCACCTTCTTCGTATAAGGTATCAAAGCTGTCTTTTAGGTATTGATAAAATGGCTCAGCATGGGTGAACCCCGGGCTAGAAGAAAAACGCATGTCATTGGTCTCTAGGCTATAAGGTATGACCAAGTGCGGTTTACGCGTAATCATATTGCCGTCTTGGACCTTTACATTGAGCCAATATGGTAACTCATCACCGTACGAGTCAGAGTCATAGATATAGCCGTCTTGCTCGGCAACCAGTTCACGAGTATTTGGACTATCACGTCCTGTATACCAACCGAGAGGTTGACCACCGAGCATACGTTTAAATATTTGGGTGGCACAGCGAATGTGTTCGCGCTCCGTCTCACGGTACATATCCTGATAAGTGATCCAGCGTAGACCATGACTGGCAATCTCATGACCGTCTTCTAATACACGCTCGATAATATGCGGTGTTTTTTCAGCAGCGGCGGCACAGGTAAACGTGGTGATAGGAATACCATAATCTTTAAAGACATCTAGCACACGCCATACACCGACACGGCTACCGTATTCGAATGCAGATTCAATAGACTGGTGACGGTTGTTAAATTCTGGTGTGCCTAAAATATCAGACAAAAAACGCTCTGATTGTCCATCGCCATGGATGACGCTGTTTTCTGCACCTTCTTCGATGTTTAATACAAATTGTACGGCGATTTTTGCGCCGCCTGGCCAGTTCGCTTTTGGTGGATTGCCAGCGTAGCCTTTTAGGTCGCGGGGATACGTACTGATATCAAAGTCACTGGTAATTTTTTTACTCATTATCTATATTCCTATATCTCTTAGAGCCTTAGATATTTATTAAAATATTGCTCGTAAAGGACAGTTATTTTTTATCACAAATTAAAGTGATGATGCATAGGCTACGAGCTGTTGGCGCTCGGCATCCGTCAACTGAGTAATATTACCAAGCGGCATGTAGCCAGTCTGTACCGCAGTGACGATTTTCGCTTTATGAATTTTTAAGTCTTCTGGTGTCTGCAAAATGATTCCTGCTGGGGGTGCGGCGAAGCCTTGCTGTGTTGGCTGCACCGCATGACAGGTGCTACAGCGCGTATGCACGACATTCATCATAGCGTCATCTGCTGACGCGCTCACGGGTACGGCTTCAGCAGTAGCTGCATCATTACTAATATTGTTATTAGCACTGTTATTAGCACTGTTATTAGCATTGCTATTAGCACTGTTATTAGCGCTAGTAACGGTATCAGTGCTTGAGTCAGTAGTCGTGCTTGTAGCTGTGGGGGTGCTATCAGTTGTCGTAGGTGCTACTGAGGCAGTAGCAGGCATTGCAGGCAATGGCTCAATCGGCTCAGGTCGCATCCAAATAATCAACAATACGGTTAATACGGCTGGAATGACCAAGTAGCGTGGTTTTTTATGACCTAAGTGCTTTTGGTTAAAGTAATGACGGGCAGTCGCGGTAATGATACCGACGAAGACCAATACCAACCAACCTTTCTCATGAGCATACATCATTGGGTAATGGTTGCTGATCATGGTAAAAATCAGCGGTAGGGTAAAATAGTTATTCATCAGTGAGCGATTTTTGGCTTGTAATGCTAATTCAGCCACTTCTTTACCTGGTTTTTCACCGCGCCGCACACAGTCAACGAGTGCGCGCTGAGCCGGCATAATACCGAAGAATACGTTACCTACCATCACCGTGCCCAAGATAGCACCGATATGTATAAATGAAGCGCGATCACTAAACAGCTGGTAAGAACCCCAACTCGCGATGACCAGTAAAATAAAAATCAGGGTACTAAAGATAAACGCGTTTTTACCCAAATGACTGCGCACGATAACTTCATAAATGAAGTAACTGCCAAACAAGAAAAGCAAGCTGGTGGCAATGGCACCGATACTAGTAAAAGGCACTTTACTTGGGTCAATTAGGTAGGCAGTTGCATTGGCATAATAGACGATAGACATCATCGCCGCACCTGTTAGCCAAGTGGTATAAGCTTCCCATTTAAACCAATGTAGCGTCTTTGGCATCTCTTCGGGTTCGAGTTTGTATTTGGCAATTTCATAAAACCCGCCGCCATGGACGGCCCAAAGATCACCCGAAATGCCTTTGTCTGTTTTCCACTGTGGTGGTTTGCGTAGGCTTAGATCTAGCCACACAAAATAAAACGATGCACCAATCCATGCTACCCCAGCGATAACATGAAACCAGCGGAAAAATAAACTCAACCATTCGAGAAGATAGGCGCCCATGTAATAAATGTCCTTTAATATGACAGTGTCTTATAAAATGTCTTGGTAATTTCTTTTGATAGTATTTCTTGAAAATTAAAAACAAAGCAGAGAGCTAAACAACACCAAAGCTACGATCCGCGATAAGTGCTATAACCGTGCGCACTAAGCAGAAGCGGCACGTGATAATGACTGGTATCGTTTACCACAAAGTCGATAACCACTTGCGGGTAAAATGCTGTCAGCTGCTGAGCATCAAAATAAGACTGAGTATCGAACGTTACGGTATAGCGTCCGGTATCTAGCTGACGTTCAGTACTATCGATGGCTGTATCAAATTGCCAAGCGTCTGGTGTGACACGGCCATCACTATTGGTTGTACCATGCGCTAGTAATGTGGCGGCACCGTTGTCTCGTATGCGGTGTAAGGTAACGGCGACATCAGCCGCAGGTTTGCCAAGATGAGTGTCTAAGATATGTGATGATAGGGTGGCAGACATGATGCTTCCTTTAAATTTATGAGAAATATAAATAGGGTGAAAATGCTAGTCTAACTCTGCGACTACTATTTGCTTGTCGAAGCATTACCTAGCAATTTAGTTAAACGTAGACGCGTAATTTTATTCTGTTCAGCGGCTGCGTTAGCTAGTTCAGTAGCACGATCGTTAGGCAAGCGCGCTAATAGCAGATCTAGCATTTGCTGCGCGCTTTTACCCGTTGCAAAGACAATAAAAATAAAGCCAAATTTATCGAGATAGTCGCGATTGCCTTTGGCAAGTGCTTCGAGCACCTCATCTGCTGCATCGTTAGCGCCTGATTGTTCGTGTGCAGCGCTACTTTGTGTGTTGCGGTATTTCTCTTTTAGAGATGCCACATTGCCGATTTGTGGATGCCCATCAAACGCTTCTAATAAGTTAGCCTCATCATTTTGTACTTTGTTCCAGATAGCGTCGCTACTTGTTAGCAGTGCGTCAACGTCTGCAAAAGGGCGGGCGTCTGCAAGCTTATAGGCCCAACTTCTACTGGTGCAGCAAGTTAATAGTTGGGCGATGGCGACTTCTTGTGATAGATCGTTGAATTGCGCTAAGGTTAAGCTCACGATGACATCCTTTTCTAATAGGGTAGCCCGCTATCTGTATCGGGCGATAAATGTTTGATAGAGGTTTATACCGTATGGTTATTTGCATAAACTTATAGGTATAAGCAGTAATCTTGATAAGTAGCGGTTGCTTCAGCTTTATGGATGATTTGATTAAGCTAGTCGCTACTAATTTGCTTAAAATCAAAAGACGATAATCGATGTGTTTGTAGTCAGAGCTTTGGCGCTTATATACGCTTTGCGTAATTTCAAGTTATAGTGAACTGACAATATGAAACAGATTTGCTAAGGAAACACTGATATTTTAGCCGTCCAAAACGTCTGGCAAGAGGTAATTAATGACGGCGTGATTGATTTACAGTTCCCATTTTGCTAAAACCTGACTAATTGGTCAACTGTTTTATGCGAAATATTTTTATTTAACAGGTTATGCTGATCAAATCTATGTGTTTATATAAGAATACACAGCAAAATATAGCGACTATTTTGTCGAACCTGTCTCTTAGAGTGAGATACCACTGCTATGACTCAAAACAATCAAAAGGAAGAAACCTCAGTGACTGATACGCCCTCGCACCGTAGCCAACAAGCCATTCGCGCACAGAATCAAGCGCTTATCTTAGCGGCAGCTGAAGAAGAGTTTGTGCTCCAAAGCTATCGCGGCGCTACGATGCAGGGTATTGCCGATAGAGCAGGCTTACCTAAAGCCAATGTTCACTACTACTTTAAAAATAAAAAGAATCTCTACATGGCAGTGCTGCGCTCGATCATTCAAGAATGGAATGAAGGCTTGGTAACCATGACAGTAGATAGCGACCCAAAAATAGTCATCGAAAAATTCGTCCGTACCAAGCTACATCAAGCCTTTATCAATCCAAGTCGTCATAAACTGTTTGCAATTGAAGTCATCGGCGGTGCACCGCATTTGCATGAATTTATGTCCACCACGATGAAGGAGTGGGTACACGATAAAGCACAGGTAATGAAAGAGTGGCACAAGCAAGGCAAAATTGGGATTACTGATCCTTTACAACTACTGATTTTGATTTGGGCGACTACCCAACGTTATGCTGAATTTGAAATTGAAATCGTTGGATTGATGGATAAGACCGCTTATGACGCAGCAGATGAAGCGCGTGCGGCAGACTTTCTGGTGCCTTTTATTTTAAAAGGCTGTGGCCTTGAATAATGACAAGGTACCTATTTGACAGGGTGCCTATTTAATAAGTCAGGTGCTTAATCAGCGAAGTGCACAGATTGTTTCTATTTTTCTGTGCACCTCGTTTACGGCGAAACACTTCGATATGTTCAGCCTTAGCTTGTGTTTAGCCTTAAGCGACTTCTTGCGTTGGTTCTAAACCGTCGTCAGCATGCTGTGCTTTAGTATCAAACTCGATGCCATAGTTTTTGGGTAAAATCATATCAAGGGTGATGGCCACAATCCCTGCCATCGTTACCGCTGAGCCAAAGATATTCTGAAAGAACTGCGGCGTTTGTGACAGTACGTCAGGGACAAAGGCGATACCCGTTGCCAGACCCAGTGAGGTGGCAATGATTAAGACATTACGATGCGTAAATTGCACGGTAGATAAGATGCGAATGCCAGCAGTCGCCACCGTCGCAAACATCAGTAGCGTGACACCGCCAACGACAGGCTTCGGTAATTGGGTAAAAATAGCACCAAGGACGGGGAATAGCCCCATCAGGCATAGAATGCCGCCCACATAGAAACCCACATAGCGACTGGCAATACCCGTCATCTGGATCACACCGTTGTTTTGGCTAAAGGTCGTCACGGGGAAGGTATTGAATACTGCCGCAATCAGAGAGTTAACACCATCTCCTAGTACGCCGCCTTTGATGCGTTTCTCATAGAGAGGACCTTTGATCGGTTCACCTGATATCATTGAGGTAGCCGTCAAATCGCCTGAAGTCTCAATACTGGTAATGATGTACATAAAGGCGATAGGAATAAAAGCCTGCCAATCAAAACCAAAGCCATATTTAAAAGGGATTGGCACCGTAAAAAAAGCCGCTTCAGAAACCAGTGAGAAATCGATACGTCCCATAAATACGGCCGCGATAAGGCCGAGCATCAAACCGATAAAGATGGCGCTTGAGCGAATGACTTTATTATTGATGATGCTAATCAGTACGACACTTGCCAGCACACCACCGCCCAAAAGCAAGTTCGGAATACTACCAAAATCTTCAGCACCAAACCCGCCCGCTAAGTCGGTCAGACCTACCTTGGTTAATGACAAACCAATCGTGACAATCACGCAGCCTGTAACAATAGGGCTCATAAAAGATTTGAGTTTGGTGATAAATTGACTCAAAAATATCTCAACAAATGCACCGAGAAATGAAACGCCAAAAATAACGGATAATATCTCTTCTGGACCACCGCCGCGGTTTTTTACCACAAATCCTGCTGTCAGTACCGCTGCCAAAAATCCAAAGCTGGTGCCTTGTAACGCCATGAGACCAGAGCCAACAGGACCTACTTTACGGGTCTGAATAAAGGTTGCGACGCCAGATACTATCAATGACATACTAAGAAGGTAGGGGATATGCTCTCCTAAACCTAATGTGCCACCTATGATAAGAGAGGGTGTGATGATACCTACAAACGCTGCAAGTACGTGCTGTATAGCACCTAAAAATGCTTTAATGGGGGTGGGACGGTCATGCAGTCTATACAGTAAATCGGTATTTGCTGGAACGTTTTCACTCATGGTGGTTTCCTCCTAAAATAACTGCTTAGCACCCGCTTAACTGTAGATATCAGACAATGTGGTAGATCACGAGATCAAAGTTTTAACCCAGTCTTTGACTTGTTTTTTATCGATGTACACAATAGGGGTACGCATCCGTCTGTAAGATAAGTAATAAAATTAACTAACATATATCGGCTAATATTTGAACAACCTGACCAATTAGTCAGGTCTATTTAGGGTATAGGTAAAATACAAGTCATTGCAATGTTTTTTTTGGTACTAGTGCGTTTACAGGTTTGTTACGAAGGAGGTAGGGTTAGGTAACATTGGAAAGTAGATTAAAGACGAGGGGTGCTGACCATTTAGAATATATAAGTACTAAGATTTATCGTTATTTCTATTCCTGTTTTTTAATCAAAAAAAGCCCCAACCATAACGACTATGATTGGGGCTTTTACCAGTTTGCTTAACAGTTGATATTTATTCCACTATAACCAAAATTGCTACTTTGGTGTACGACCAATTATTTTGGGCTTGATGACCATACGGGTGAGCGGATAACACCTTGTCCTGATTTACCAAACGCTTCGCCACCGTTGAGAGATTTGATGGTCAGTACGCCTTTGCCGCCTTGGGTCGATGCGTAGACCACGCGTTTGCCGTTTGGTGAGAAGCTTGGAGCTTCATCAATACCTGTATTGCCAAGATTGGTAGTGATAGCACCATTACTATTCATAATAGCCGCTGAGCGCCCACTCAAAAAGGCAATTTGTGTACCGTCACTGCTAAACTGCGGACTGGTTGCATAACCACCGTTTGACACTTTAGTCGTTTGTCCTGTGGCAAACTCGTAGCGATAAACTTGCGGCTTGTTAAAGCCAGTTTTATCACTGACAAAAACGAAAGATTTGCCGTCTGGTGCATAGCTTGGCTGTACTTCACTGCTTGGTAAATTAGTGAGTCTTCTAGGTGTACCGCCGCTGGCGCTCATTTCATAGATATCAGCGCTACCTTCAAAGCTACTAGAGAATAATATCTTGCTGCCATCAGGGGAGAATGAAGGGCTTAGGTTGCTACCTGAAAAAGGCGTCAGGGTAGTTGCGCTGCCGCCACTGACGTTTTGTACGTAGATGATAGGATATGATTTTTCACGCTGTACTGAGTAGGCGATACGATTGCCATCAGGCGACCATGCTGGTGAGAAGATAGAGCCCGCCACTTGAGTAATGGTTTTAGCATTTTCGCCATCCGCATCCATCACTTTGAGACGAGAGATCTTTTGCTTGCCAGTCCCTGTTTCTTCAATATAAGCAATGCGCCCTGAGAAGTCTCCTGGAATACCAGTGATCAGCTCGTATACTTTGTCTGCAATGACATGACCGGCATAACGCATACTTTCTCTATTGTTGTCAGCGGTTAGGCTTTGCTTGCCTTCTATCACGCGACCAGATTTGACATCGATGACTTCATAATCGGTGATTATTTTGCCACGATTGGTACGCGTACTGCCGACAACCAGATACGGTATGCCCATGCTTTGCCAAACAGGTAATGTACCTGTCAGCTCTTTACTACTGTGCGGCTGCTGCGGTAGATCTTGATTGGTTACTTTTAGCTCGGTTTTACTCAAATCATTTAATATAATTGGAGATAAGACAGAGTCGCCTGCAAACGATACAAACGCGACTTGGTTTTGCTGAACAGGAATTTCATAGTCCAATTCTAGTACAACAGGTGCAGCGAGCACGCTTTGCGATATCAGCAATGCTGAGGTACTGGCGAGTAATGAGACTAGTAATTTTTTTTGGGTACGCATGAGTAAATGGAGCTCCTAAAATTAGTATGATATTCATTTTTTATTTAATGAGACAAGCATCTAGATGAGGCAGCAACCTATGCGAGACAAGCCGCTTAACGTCACGTTACCAATATTATAAGGACCTAGCAACTGATTAATTGCTGCCTTTAAACTGTATGGTAAAAGTCGGGTATTTAGGGTCGTCAGCATCAATTGGGAGACTGCCTGTATTGAGTACTGCTTGTCTCGCCGCTTCGTTGACCGTGTTATCAGGTCCAGAGGCGGTCACATTGACCACATCGCCATTTGCATTGACAGTGATGGTCAGGGTTGCACGTTGGGTAGAACCTCGCGCGGCGGTAGGCGGTGTATAGTTGCGTTTGATTAAATTGATGATTTCACTGTTGCTAGCACCTCGACTGCCACTAGATGCAGAGCGACTGCTGCCTTTGGATGTGCTAGTAGTTGACGTATCTCCAGAAATCGTTGACTGTCCGTCTGACAGACTAAAGGTTCTACCTGCATTGCCAGAGCCATTGGTATCAATTTCTATATTGCGATCAGTAGCAGTAGGACGTTTTATCTTGGGTGGGTTGTTTTGCTTTTGACGAAATTCTCCAAGCCTCTTTTGCTCTTCAATTCTTTGCTCTCTTTTTTCTTGTTCAATTTGATCCAGCTCTTCCATCGCGGAATCGTCTAATTCAGACGCCCATTCAGCCATTTTGCGCTCATACTCTTGGTTTTGCTCTCGTAGGCGTTGATGCTGTTCTTCACTCATGAGCATAGGCTGACTGGCAGGCTCTTCAGATCGCGTAAATACAGGGACATGCTGGGATTTTGGTTGGCTTGGATTTTGAGCACTAACGCTACTGCCAGACACTTCTGCCTGGGCACTACTGGACGAATCGCTAGTGCTACTATCCATCTGCATCGCACTGGCTGCTGCACGGTTGGCCAATATTTGTCCTTGCATTTCAGCAAGTTGCTCAGGAGATACCATGACCGTTTCGATGCTACCAGCAGTCTCAACCTCAGTGGTTTGATAGTTATAGACCAGTATGCCAATGATAAGGCCATGCGCCAGCAAGCTTAGCAACGTCGGCAGAGTTAGTCCGTTGCTTTCTGGTTCGGTAGGTACATAGACGGCAGGAGCATTATGCATGGTAAGGATACTCATGAACGTGGTTTGTCAGATTGATTACTAGGATTGGCTATTATGATATGAGACATTTACTAAGAATCATTTATCGCTATAAAGAAGGCGTAGGTAGAGGTGCACCGGTCAGTAATCCAACTTTTTCGATACCTGCTTGCTGCAAGGTTGCCATGAGCGTCATAATGGCACCGTACTGATTGTTTTGATCAGCATTGATCATTACCTGTACTGGCTCAGCGTTACTATTATCGCTCTGAGACTGTAGGTTAGATAATGTATTAATCAGCTCAGGCTCACTTACAGGTACGTCGACATTGCTTTCATAGCTAATAAAAATATCACCCTTGTCAGTCAATGAGACAATCACCGGTAATTGGCTTTGACTCATGGTATTGGTTTGCTCTTTTGGCAAATCAACATCGACGCCTGTAATTAGCATCGGCGCTGTCACCATAAATATCACCAGTAGCACCAGCATGACATCAATGTAAGGAACGACGTTCATTTCTGCATTAAGGGCTTTTTTTTCACGGCCGTAGGGGTTTGGTTTCATAGCCCTTTCACCTGAGTGGTATTGGCACTTACTTGGGTTTCTCTCATAACAGGGCTTTGTACGCTGGTCTCACGCTGTAGCATGCCTGTCATTTCATCACAAAATAAGGCACGCGAGTCATATAATCGGCTCGATTTTGCTGTGAAGTGATTGTATGCCAATACTGCAGGGATAGCAGCAAACAAACCCATGGCTGTGGCAATTAGTGCTTCGGCGATACCAGGAGCGACAGAAGCGAGGGTAGCTTGCTCAGTTTGAGACAATCCCAAAAAGGCATTCATGATACCCCACACTGTACCGAACAATCCGATGTACGGAGCAACGGAGCCAATGCTGGCTAGCGTCGTCAGTCCTGACTCTAGCAATTGCTGTTGACGGCCTAGGCCGACGCGCAATTTGCGTTCAACACCATCGATAATGTCATCTTTAGGTTGACGTTTTTTGTGCATTCTCAGGTATTCTGAAAAGCCAACATAAAAAATCTGCTCAAGCCCTTGACGGTCAGGAGAACCCTGAATACCTTGATATAACTTGGCCAAGTCTTCGCCTGACCAAAACCAAGTCTCAAATTGTTGATCAAAGTTTTTGGCTGTACCAAGTCGCGCACTCATGCGAAAGATAATAACCCAGCTGAGTAAAGAGGCTAATAACAATAGTGCCATCACAATCTGCACCAATAGACTGGCTTGGGTAATAAGATCGACAATATTTAATGATTCAGGCATGTAATGGACTCACGAATAATTGATAACAGCTGGCTGGAATAGTGATATCCGAACCAGACAACCCCTAAACAAACACTATTTACTTTTTATTATTTAATACGCAGCAAGGTTTCTTCACTAAAATTTGTAACTGTGCTTAGAAAAATGCTGCAACAGTAAGTATCGCGATTTAGGTATCGGTATAATAACCCCCTAGTTTACTTCTAAATGAGAGAAAGGTCATTATTAATGTGTTAAACGACTATTTAGTTAGGCTGCTACTGATTAAGTCATTAGTTAGTTGGATAACATGAATAATGACATAGCAAACACTTATCACCTAAAACTCATGACTCAAATCGAATATTACCTTAATAACGAATAGAAAGTCGTTTTTCAAATAGCGTAGGGCAACATGACTGTATGTGGCTTTTCATATGGCTTTTCTGACCAATAGTCTTGAAGTCTTTCAAAATCGCATTTTGTACGAGATAGACATTATCAACGATTGAGTTTGTAAGATAACTGGTCTAATATGTTACGCTTTGTTACTACATTATTCTTATTGTGGCATCGTTATTTTTTCGCTGAGGTCATGTTTAATTTTAGGTAATGATGACTTTTTATTAGCCAGTCGGGGGCGACACTTATGAATGCAATTGAACGCTATTTTGGGATTAATGGTGAAAATACCACGATCAAAACAGAAATCATCGCTGGTATAACCACGTTCTTGACGATGGCCTATATTATCTTTGTTAACCCTAACGTCTTAGCCGATGCCGGTATGGATAAAGGGGCCGTATTTGTAGCAACCTGTATAGCAGCAGCGGTAGGTTGTTTCATCATGGGTATCTATGCCCGATTACCCGTCGCGCTCGCACCAGGTATGGGGCTTAATGCTTTCTTTACCTATGGTGTGGTTCTGGGTATGGGCTACGCATGGCAGACTGCGCTAGGTGCGGTATTCTTGTCTGGTTGTATCTTTGTACTACTGAGTCTATTTAAGATTCGTGAAGCAATTATTAATGCCATTCCAACGTCTCTCAAAAACGGCGTAGTCGCTGGTATTGGTGCGTTTTTGGCGTTTATTGCATTGCAAAGCGCAGGCATCATCGTTAATCATGATGCAACCTTAGTTGGTCTTGGGGACATGACATCATTTGGTCCTGTCATGGCTTCACTAGGTTTTGTTGTTATCATTGGCCTGTCTTATAAGAGAGTCCCAGGTGCGGTAACCATTGGTATTTTATTGGTTGCGTTGATTAGCTTATTAATGGGTTATACACAGTTTACAGGTATCCTTTCTTCACCGCCTTCTATTGCACCGACACTTATGCAGTTAGACATTGCTGGTGCATTTGATGTGGGCATGATCAGTGTGATTTTTGCTTTCTTATTTGTCGATTTGTTTGATACCGCTGGTACTTTGATTGCTACCACTAGCCAAGCAAAGCTAACGGACAAAGATGGCAATATCCCGAACATGGGTAAAGCACTACTCGCTGATTCAACAGCGACAGTAGCTGGTTCTTTACTGGGTACTTCATCGACGACCAGTTATATCGAGAGTATCTCTGGTATCGCCTCAGGTGGCCGTACGGGCCTGATGGCTGTTACGGTAGGTGTGTTATTCCTGTTCAGTATTTTCTTCTCGCCGCTAGCAGGTATGATTCCAGCTTATGCAACCGCTGGCGCTATCTTTTATGTAGCCGTACTCATGATGGGTACTCTAAAGGACATTAACTGGAGCGACTTAACAGAAGCAGCACCAGTGGTCGTCGTATTGCTATTCACACCGCTTACATACTCTATCGCTGACGGTATCGCGCTTGGTTTTATTACCTTTACGGCTGTAAAAGCAATTGCGGGCAAGTTTGCAGATATCAGTATCGCTGTCTGGATTTTGACTGCTATATTGTTGTTCAAGATTATTTTCTTATAATGCAATGCAAGGCGTTATAAGACATTAGATAGTGTCTTAAACAAGAAACCCTCCTTATCATTTGATGATAAGGAGGGTTTTTCTTTGTCAGTAAATAAGCCTATCGTCTTGATCTAAGCCCTGTATGCTCGATGCTAATGTTTGGTATTTTTGTTACTAGTGTTAAGCAGCGTGATGACAAACTATAGGCAATAGCAAACAAAAAAACGTAACCAAAGAGTCATAGTCAGTAAATTGCTTGTAAGTTATTGTTATTTAGATAGAAATTAATTATTTGAAAATGATTAATTTCGTTAGTTTGAAAAAAAAAATCGTGATATTATAGCCGAGTTAAGCGCATCACCTCAATCAACGCCGTAGAGGTTTTTCTTACAGTGAATTAGCATCATCAAAGATGACAGATTTGTAATTATTAGAGCGATTTTTCGGTTCAATAAGGCGATATTTGGTCATCACACTCCTTTCACTACTAACAAGAAGAAGGCACTAATGCCGCTTAGCTTTTCGTTGTTGCCTTTGTATTGTTAACGTAGCCCGTTTAACAGTCGAACGACCTACTTAACCGTCTCCAGCCTATGCTGGATTTTTAGTTTTGTGATGGCGCCGTTTGGTCTTTTGATTATTGCTGTGAATATCCGTCAATAACCACTATTTTTTGATAGCGGTTATGAGCAGTTATACAGGACGATCAGACTTCCTAAAGCACCATTTATTATGGTTTTTAAACGATAGTTATGGAGTTATTATGAACCCAGTAGACCAGTTTACCCCGCAAGAGCCGATCTTGTTTAATCCTGTTGATATGCTGTCGCCTGAGTATCTCGCCCAGTCAGCAGAAGAGCTAAATAAGCGTATCTCACCGCTATATAGCGCCGATGAAGAACGTTGGTTGTCTGAGTTATTGCCACTTGCCAAACCCAGTATAGAAGAACGCGATGCTGCTGCTGAGCAAACGCGCAAACTGGTCGAGCACGTGCGTAATGATGGTAAAGCCGTCAAGATGGTTGACTCATTATTGCTCGAGTATAGCCTTGATACCCAAGAAGGTATCTTGCTAATGAGCTTAGCAGAAGCCTTGATTCGTGTACCAGACAACTATACGGCTGATGCGTTGATTCATGACAAAATGAGTGTGGCTGACTGGAAAAAGCACATTAAAAATGACAATGGCTTTATGGTCAATGCCTCTACTTGGGGCATGATGATGACTGGTCGCGTTGTCAGTATTGACAGCAGCACCACTGCATCAGGTTTCTTGGATCGCATGACTAAGAAGATGGGTGAGCCTGTCATTCGTAGTGCGATGCAAAAAGCCATGCGTATCATGGGCCATCAGTTTGTATTGGGCGAGACCATCGAAGACGCCAATAAAAACAGCCAGCCATATCGTAATAGAGGCTATACCTATTCATTTGATATGTTAGGTGAAGCGGCCATCACGCATAAAGATGCGGAAAAATACTTCAATGACTATCTACATGCGATTAGAGCCACTGCTAACGTAAAAGTCAAAGAAGGCATGCCAAAGCCGTCAGTGTCTATCAAATTATCAGCACTGCATCCTCGCTATGAAGCCACGCAAGAAGCACAAGTAATGGGCTTATTGCGTCAGCGCTGCCTGCTATTGATTGAAGCGGCACGTGAAGTCAATGTCGATATCAGTATTGATGCTGAAGAAGCAGATCGTCTGGAGATTTCTCTCAAACTGTTTGAGTCTTTGTACCGTGATAATTTAACGGCGGACTGGGATGGTTTAGGTATCGTTGTACAAGGGTACTCTAAACGCGCTATCGCTGTATTAGCCTGGCTTGCTCGTTTGTCTACTGAAGTCGGTGATCGTATTCCAGTACGTCTAGTAAAAGGCGCTTACTGGGATACTGAGATCAAACTTGCTCAGCAAAAAGGTCTATCAGGCTATCCAGTTTGGACACGTAAAGAAGGTACGGATACTGCATATCTTGCTTGTGCGCGCTTCTTATTGTCAGACCATCTGCGCGGGCTAATCTGGCCACAGTTTGCGACGCATAATGCGCATACACTGTCATCAATCATGACCATGAGTGCACATAGAGAGTTTGAGTTCCAACGTCTGCACGGCATGGGCGATGCGCTTTACGATCATATTTTGCAAGCTTATGAGATTCCTGTACGTATCTATGCGCCAGTAGGTGCACATAAAGACTTGCTACCGTACTTGGTACGCCGCTTGCTTGAGAACGGTGCCAACAGCTCGTTTGTTCATCAGTTGCTAGACAAGTCTTACCCAATCGAAAAGCTAACGGTCCATCCATACGACAAGCTGCTTGGTAATGCAACATTGCACAATCCAGACATCCCGTTACCGTTAGAGATTTACGGTGAGCGTCGTGCAAGTTTTGGCCCTAATATCTTTGTAGAGTCACAATGGTTGCCGTTCAAATCAGCTATTGATAGCCATCTACACAAAACATGGTCAGCAACCTCTATCATTAATGGTAAAGCTGTTGATACCTATGAAGTAGATGGTCAAACGAATCAACTTGATACGCAGACTGTACTTGCGCCTTGGAACCACGAAGTTAGTGCTGGTAAAGTAACTTATGCCAACGCTGAAGTGGCTCGCCAAGCGATTGACGTTGCTGTTGCTGGTCAAGAGGTATGGAAAAATGTACCAGCTGCTAAGCGTGCTGAGATATTACGTAAGATTGCTGAGCTATACGAAGAAAACTACGCTGAGCTAATGGCACTATGCCAAGTTGAAGCGGGCAAAACCATGCAAGATGGCATCGATGAAATCAAAGAAGCCGTTGATTTCTGTCGTTTCTATGCTGACGAAGCAGAGCGCCTAGATGATGTCGTGCATGAATTTACAGACTTGGCTGGTAAGCAGTCTCGTCAAGTGTATAAAGCACGCGGTACTTTTGTCTGTATCAGTCCATGGAACTTCCCATTGGCTATCTATACGGGACAGATTGTAGCTGCACTTGCTGCAGGTAACACCGTAGTAGCGAAACCTGCTGAACAAACCAGTTTGGTAGCTCATTTTGGTGCCCAGTTGATGTATCAAGCGGGTATACCAGCCGAAGCATTGCAATTGGTCATTGGTGCAGGCGACGTAGGTGGTGCTTTGACGGCTGCTGATAATATCGCAGGTGTGATATTTACAGGTTCGACTCAAACAGCCCAACGTATCAACCAAAGCTTAAATGACCATGCACAAACCAGTGGCGAATTGCCTGTCTTTATCGCTGAGACTGGCGGTCAAAACGCAATGATCGTTGACTCAACAGCATTGCCAGAGCAAGTCGTTAGAGATGCGGTACTATCAGCATTTGGTTCAGCAGGTCAGCGTTGTTCAGCTTGTCGCATATTGTGTGTACAGGAAGAAATGGCGGATGACTTAATCGAGCTATTGCAAGGTAATATGGCTGAGCTGTCTGTAGGTAATCCTCTATATGCTGCCACAGATGTAGGTCCAGTAATTGATGCGGATGCTAAGCATGGTTTAGAGGCGCATATCGAACGTATGGGTGCTGAGCCGACTGCTACTATTTTGGCACAGACGCCGATGAGCTCAAGCTCAGTCGTCAGTCAAGAGAAGTCTACTTTTGTATTGCCAACCGCAATCGAAGTGAAAAGCATCGATGTGATCGGTGGTGAGCACTTTGGCCCAATTCTACACGTACTGCGCTATCAAGCACGTGATTTGAATAAGCTGATTGATGCCATTAACAACACAGGCTTTGGTTTGACGTTAGGTATTCATAGCCGTATCGAAAATACTGTTGAGCACATTGAGCGCCGTGCCTTTGTCGGCAACACTTACATCAACCGTAACCAAATCGGCGCGGTCGTAAACGTACAGCCATTCGGTGGTTGTGGTCTATCAGGTACTGGTCCTAAAGCTGGTGGCCCGCACTATGTCGCACGTCTCATGCAACTTAGCTCAGAAACAGTCAACGCTGAACAGTCAGCTGCTCATATGACAGCGACCGAAACCCAAACTACCACTCAAACAGAACTCGCATAAGGAGTAGCAACATGGCGACTGAATTCAAAAAAAATCATGCCCAGGTTTGTGAATCTTGGCGATTACTCGGCGCAGTGAATCGCGCAACGTATCTACAAGCAGCCATTCCAAAACTGGCATTGCTTACTGGTGATGCCAATAAAGCAAAGCGTTTATTCAACCATTTGTTGAGCGCTGCGCCTAGCTTGGATGAGATGCATCGTATGACAGGGGCAACAGGCGAGTCCAATGACTTGTATGTGACTGGTCGTGGTAAGACGATGGTCATCGGTGGCGAAACTGCTAGAGCCATGGCAGTATTAGGTCAGCTTATCGCGGCACTCCTAACAGGTAATGAAGTTATATTGCACTGCCCAAGCCAAGATGAGATGTGTAATGAAGCTGCTAAGATACTGCACGACACAGGTATCAGCGAAGATGTATTGAGTGTGGCTAACGATTCGCAAACAGTCACGCTTTTATATATCGATCGTCTAGCACAAGTGGCTGTCTCTGGTAGCCGCAGCGAAGTGCAAGCCATCAGTCAAGAGCTTGCCAATACTGACGGTATTTTGACGCAGGTTATTAGTGTTACTGATATGGAAGGCTTGTCAGAAATGCTAACGCCTGATTACCTACATCGTTTTGTCACTGAGCGAGTCAAGACTATCAATACCACAGCAATCGGTGGTAACGCGAGCTTGCTTGAGCTTGGTACAGAGTAGAGTCAATGCAGTAATTACGAATCCGCTTAGTTTTTATATCAACTTTTATAAAGGCTAAGCGGTGTTTGGTAGCGCTATAACTACCAAACCAGTGATTGCATAAGATGTATAAGAAAAAACCGCTATCTGAGTAATTATCAGATAGCGGTTTTTTTATTTATGCTGTTTAACTGAAGCCTGATGACAGGATGTTATTTAGCAATATCAACCCATACCCAACCGTTTTCTAGCCATTCGCTCAAATCATCTGCATCAACATCGGTGACGTCGCTATGTTGTAATGCTTCACCATTGGCCAAGCGTACTAGTACTGCTATCGCCGATTCATCAAGCCCATCGATGCGTTGACCATTGGCATACAGCACGGTGCCATCAGTGGTCTGGCTATAGAGTAGGCGGTTGCTATAGTCCGCCTGCAATGTGGCCCCTTCTGATAGGGCCTGTATTAGCTCATCGGTATCTAACGTCTCTTCTGGCATCAACGCATCATATTGGCGTTTACTAACCACTTCAGAAACTGCTTGGCGAATCATATCATCACCGCGATCAGATTGTAGCATTTCTAGCAATTGCGCCTTGATAGCGGCAATACTATCTGCTTGCAATTCACCTGACGCTTGTAGTGCTTGCGGTAGTAGCATCGGGATAAACAGCTTGCTGTCGTTAGTCGCAATATCGGCCACACTATCGATGATTTGCATCAGGTTTGGACGGCGGCAACCAAATGAAAAAGTCAGACAGTCATCTTGTGCTACACCGAAATGTGATAATTTAGGCGGTACATAAAGCACATCACCCGCTTCTAGTATCTCATCAAAAATAAGCTCACCCATGTCGTCGAACAAGCGTAAAGGCTCATCAGAAACAAACTCTGTCTGGTCATCACAAAACTTGCCCAACTGCCAACGTCTAGAGCCATAGCCTTGTGCCAAAAATACATCGTAGTCGTCATAATGCTTACCAACCGAACCACCTGCTGGTGCGTAAGATACCATGATATCGTCACGCTGCCATTGCGGAATAAAGTCAAATACTTGCCACAACTGACCAAGTTCTGGTGACCATTGTTCAAGATTTTGTACCAATACGGTCCATTGCTCTGGTAGGTTTTCAAAATCAGTCTCACTCAGTGGGCTTTTTTTGAGTTGCCACTGTGCCTGACCTTCTTTTTTACTGGCTGCTTGTGTCAGCAGTCTTGCACTAGCATCTTCTTCAAGTGCAAGACCAATCATGTCATCTGGCTCAAACATATCAACTAGCTGCGGCAACCCTTGCTTAATAAGCAGTGGCTTCTTTTGCCAATATTCAGTCAGGAATTGCTCAGGCGTGATAGAGTCGGGTAAACAAAGAGGGATAGAAGTCATTGATAAATCCATATTTTGGCGGTGTACAAGATTAATAATAAGGGATGCTTTATAGGAAGGTTTTAATAGTTTAAGATTGTCATCTATTTGATGTCTATTATTTTGGTGACGTTTATATAGTACATATAAGCAATAACGATTATCAAAATAATAGCTGTTAGCAGAGCACCCACTCAATCGTAGGAACGTTATGAAAAAGCTGCATTTTGTTGTCATCATCGCTAGCGTATTTTTGCTACAGGCCTGTGTCCATAAAATTGTCACAGTACCCGCAAAAATCGCTTATAAAACTACCAAAGGCGTGGTCAAAGGAACCGTTGCTGTGGGTAAAGCTATCATACCGGGCGACAGTGATGACGATGATGATAAAAAATAAAACCTTACTTATCGACTATGGGTTTTGAATCAAAAGCAATCGAATCAAAACCAGTCATAGTATTCAAAGTAAGGTTACTGTTTATTTAGACAATAGCTATCAAGATAGGAGCGAGTAAATAATACTAGGCGCTCCTACCTTTCTAGTCCGATCTTATTATCAGTATGCTCTTATTAGTTATTAAAGCTTGGCAATCCATTCTTTAATAGCGCGTGCTTGCTCAGTGGCATTACCAATATAAGTGGCCGGTGTCATGTCACGTAGACGTGCTTTATCAGCGTCGCTCACGGCAGACAACTCATCACTTTCGACAAACGTTAGCATGGCTTCGCGAGTCATGGCGTTACCACGGGTCAATGCTTTAAGCTTTTCATATGGGTTTTCCACACGGTAGCGACGCATTACGGTCTGAATTGGCTCAGCCAATACTTCTTGTGCATTGTTTAAGTCGTCATTCAAACGCTGTGCATTCAATTCAAGTTTACCAACGCCTTTTAAACAAGCATCAAAAGCGATCATGCTTTGTGCCAGACCAACACCGATATTACGCAATACGGTAGAATCTGACAAATCACGCTGCATACGTGAGATAGGCAGTTTTTCGCCCAAATGTGCCAACATCGCATTTGCAACGCCCAAGTTACCTTCTGAGTTTTCAAAGTCAATCGGGTTGACTTTATGCGGCATGGTAGAAGAACCCACTTCGCCGTCTTTTAGACGCTGTTTGAAATAGCCTAAGCTGATATATTGCCAAATATCACGGTTAAAATCGATCAAGATTGTGTTGAAGCGCTTAACAGCATCAAACAACTCAGCGATATAATCATGTGGCTCAATCTGAGTGGTGTAAGGGTTAAAGGTTAGCTCAAGACGCTCACCGATGAAGGTTTCAGCATGTGATTGCCAGTCTACATCAGGATAGGCTGAAAAATGAGCGTTATAGTTACCAACCGCGCCATTAATTTTACCCAATAGCTCAACCTGACCGATTTGTTTGATTTGGCGGGCGAGACGATAGGCCACGTTTGCCATTTCTTTACCAAGGGTCGTTGGGCTGGCTGTCTGACCATGTGTGCGTGATAACATAGGCTGCTCGGCGTGAGTAATGGCCAAATCAACGATACTATCGGTCACTTGCTGCATTTTAGCAACCACAATCTCGCGGCTGTCTTTGAGCATCAAGGCATATGACAAGTTGTTGATATCTTCACTGGTACAAGCAAAGTGAATGAACTCTAGCGAATCAATGAGTGCGTCCTGACCACGGAATTTGTTTTTGATGAAGTATTCAACCGCTTTTACATCATGATTGGTCGTCGCTTCGATGTCCTTGATAGCTTGGGCATCGGCTTCACTAAAGTCATCAACGATGCTATCCAAAAACGCATTGGTATCTTTATCAAATGCTGCAAGCTCACCAATCGCGTCATTGTCAGCCAATGACTGTAACCAGCGAACTTCAACGGTCACACGAGCTTTAATCAAACCAAATTCAGACAAATAAGGACGTAAGCTGTCAGCCTTTGATGCGTAACGGCCATCAATTGGAGAGAGAGCGGTAAGTGGGGTCATGGTTATGCCTCAGTAGTTATGAAATAAAAAACTGCAAGAGTCTAGATAAAAAATTACCATATAATAAACGACGTAGAAATCGTTGCGCGTAATATAGCAGAAATATGATATTAAAAAAGCGGTCTATGCAAATAAAGCGATGTTGACGCTCGTTAAAATCAATCTATTCACTGCATCCACATCTGTGCTTTAAGTTGGGTCTTAGGAATCAATTAAAATCCGCAAGGTGCATCGATAGATTCAATCACGCCGCCACCCAGACATACTTCATCAATATAAAATACCGCTGACTGACCAGGAGTGACGGCGCGCTGTGGCTCATCAAATACCACACGCACTTTGCTGCCATCAGCATTGATCGCAAATACGCGACACGCTTGGTCTGGCTGGCGATAGCGAGACTTTTCCATACAGGCTAGACCTTCGTCGCTAAACACATCCGCAGGTGGTAAACCGTCGATCCAATCGAGCTTATAGGCTTTTAGCTCGTTGCTCATTAGCATGGGATGTTCATGCCCTTGACCGACGATTAACCTGTTTTTCTCTAAGTCTTTTGCCAATACAAACCATGGTTCTTCAGGACGGTCTTTAACGCCACCAATGCCGATGCCGCCGCGTTGACCCAATGTGTAATACATGAGGCCATCATGAGTACCGATGACTTTATTATCATCAGTAAGTATCTCGCCTTTTTGTGCAGGCAGATATTGCTGTAAAAAGTCTTTAAAACGGCGCTCACCAATAAAGCAAATACCTGTAGAGTCTTTCTTTTTAGCCGTCGCTAGGTCATGCTCTTCAGCAATCTGACGTACCACTGGCTTTTCAAGCTCGCCGACTGGGAATAGCGTTTTGGCGATTTTGTCACCGCCAACCGCATGCAAGAAATAGCTTTGGTCTTTATTATTATCAAGTCCGCGCAATAACTGTGCAACCTCGTCACCTTCGGCATTGGTATAGTTCACACTGCGGCGCGTATAGTGACCAGTAGCGATATAATCTGCCCCAAGGGTCAACGCATAGTCCAAAAACGCCTTAAACTTAATTTCTTTATTGCACAAAATATCAGGGTTTGGAGTGCGGCCTGCTTTATATTCCGCCAAAAAGTGCTCGAATACGCGATCCCAGTATTCCATAGCAAAGTTAGCCGTATGCAGCTTCATACCGATTTTGTCACATACGGCTTGCGCGTCTGCTAGATCATCCATCGCCGTACAGTATTCGGTGCCGTCATCTTCTTCCCAGTTCTTCATAAACAAGCCTTCGACCTTGAAGCCTGCCTGCTGAAGTAACACGGCTGATACAGAAGAATCGACCCCGCCTGACATACCGACGATTACATGCTTGGTGCTAGGATTTTCGACATCAGCAAGTGTTAAAGGGCGATGAGCATTAAAAGACTCAGAAACGGTTGTGCTTGAGGTATTTTGTATGGCTGACATAAAACGGCTCAACTATTTATACGTTATCCAAAGTACATATTGACGATAAGTGTTATGTAATCACTACAAGACGTAGTCTCAGCATAACAACGTCAGCTTGTCTTTTGGATCTGGTATTATGATAAAATAAACGTCATATTATACCAGTTAATTGAAACTGGTGGCGACCGATGGTGTCTGGCTACTAGTAAAACCACTTTGAAAATTCAGATAGTGGTTTTGAATTATTTTAATCACCTTTAACTCATCTTGGAATAATAATGATAAAAATTGGTCAAGGTATCGACGTTCATGCTTTCCATAATAATGGTCAGCAGCAACAATATGTCATACTAGCGGGCGTGCCTATTGAGCATACTCACAGTTTGCTCGCACACTCTGATGGGGATGTGGTCTTGCACGCACTTGCTGATGCGCTACTTGGTGCATTGGCGCTTGGCGATATTGGGCAGCATTTTCCCGATACCGATGCGGCACATGCTGGATTGGATTCACGAGTACTGCTGCGTTATGTCTATAGTAAAGTGCAAGAGGCTGGTTATAGCCTAGGCAACGCTGATATTACGGTGATGTGCGAGCGTCCAAAGTTAGCGCCGCATAATCCAGCAATGCGAGCTAATATCGCCAGTGACCTGCAAACAGATATTAGCAATATCAGCGTGAAAGCGACCACGACTGAAAAATTGGGATTTACGGGTCGTCAAGAGGGCATCATGGCCAATGCCGTGGTATTATTAGTCCCTAATGCTATCGAACCTATATAGATAGAAATTCGTGCTTGTAATACAGCGGCAGTCGCCCCATGTATCAGCCACATCTTTACACAATTATTTTATATAAATAATCATTTTAATGAACCGCTTTATCAATAGGAGCTTTTATGAGTGAGCAAACCCCAAACACTGCTGCAAACGACGTTGAACAATTGATCCGTGATCAAATCCGTGACAATAAAGTTATTATCTACATGAAAGGCACACCGCAATTTCCACAGTGTGGTTTTTCTGCGCGCTCTATCGAAGTGTTGACTCAGATTGGTCGTCCATTTGCGTTTGTAAACATTTTAGAAAACCCAGAAATCCGTGCAACGTTGCCAAAAATCGCGAATTGGCCAACGTTCCCGCAGTTATGGATTGATGGTGAGCTGATGGGTGGATCAGACATCATCTTGCAAATGTATCAATCAGGCGAGCTAAAGCCATTGGTTGAAGCAAACAGCCCTGCTGCTTAATACTTGAAAGTGCGAATTGGATGTCTTTAATGTCCAATTAGCCTTTGCAAGTTACAAGCACAGTAAACCCAGATAGTCATTTAATGGCTGTTTGGGTTTTTTTATTGTCGCTATTAGTAACGTTAGTACCGTATTTATTATTGTCCCCATTAGTATTGCCACTCGCGTATGTCATTAGGTTTCGTTGTTTTTATAGGATTTACCCCCATATAGTGTCCAAGATACCAGCGATATAAATAATAATTATCAGATGAGTAAGAGAACTTTATGAATAACCAAACCAGCGAACAGTTAAATGAGCAAAGAGAAGCGGCTGAGCAGGCGGCGATTGAAAAGCGCCGTGAACGTTTGAAAAATGAATCGACACGCATTATTGAGATTGCCAACAATGAATCATACTCAGCACTTAAATGTATTCATCAGCTTAGTGTGGCAGGTGGTGCAACTGAAGCGACATATGTGGCTATCGAGCAGCGTATCGTTGTAGACCAAGATCCTGCAGGTGCTTATCATTTGGCACTTTTAGCACAAAACACACCTGATTTGCCAATCGATGCCCGTCAGCTTATCGAGTTGGTAGTCAACAAGGGTGATAACCATCAGCGCTTGGCATTGCTTAAAAACTTACCGTTACCGCCAGTTGATCTCATCAAAGAGCAGATTTTAGCCAGTGATGATGGTGAAGCGATTGGTCAAATGAACGCCTATCTACAAATCAATCCAGAAGGGTATGGTAGTCATCATATGCTGTCTAGTGGGCAATCAGATCAGATCGTACCGCTTAGTCTTGGCAATAATAACCAAAATAATAATCAAAACAGTAACTAGTAAGGCGACAACTAGCAAGACAGTAACTAGAGTAGAGAACTTTTCGCTTAATTTTAATAGTTTTTGTTCTAACATTTTTTAAGTATCAAAAAATTGTTATAATTATGGGTTATTCAGGGCGTGTCCTTAATCTGAACAAAAGCATCTGAATGGGCTAAAAATGGTTAAATATTGCCAAACTATGTCAAATAGCTGGTTAATATCCTGATATTATCTGCGCTACTTTCCTTGTTTGACTGCAATTTACCTCATTTTTATCACCATTTTCAAAATAAGAACACGCCCTAACCAATTATGAACGACTTATCTGAGTCGTTATCTTCTTATAAATTCGACTGACGTTTATTTGCTGCCTGTTTTCTTATTTGAACATAGGATATGGCAATTAGCAGCGTTATGAGTCAAGTGAGGCACATATGCAATACCCAAAACATTACGACGTGATAGTGATCGGCGGTGGTCATGCTGGTACAGAAGCTGCTCTGGCGGCTGCACGTATGGGCGCACAGACCTTATTGTTGACGCATAATATTGAGACGCTCGGGCAGATGAGCTGTAACCCTGCGATTGGCGGTATCGGTAAATCGCATCTAGTACGTGAGATTGATGCGCTAGGCGGTGCAATGGCATTGGCCACGGACAAAGCAGGTATCCAGTTTCGTGTACTAAATAGTCGCAAAGGCGCTGCCGTTCGTGCCACGCGTGCGCAAGCAGACCGTATCTTGTATAAAGCGGCTATCCGCCATACGTTAGAAAACCAGCCAAACCTAGATATATTCCAGCAAGCCGCTGATGATATCTTGGTCGAAAACGGCCGTGCGACGGCAGTCGTGACTTCTACAGGTATTATCTTTAAGACCGAAACAGTGGTACTGACCTCAGGGACTTTCTTGGGCGGCGTTATCCATATTGGTCTAGAAAACTCCAATGGTGGGCGTGCAGGGGATCAGCCGTCTATCAAATTAGCAGATCGTTTACGTGAGCTTAAGCTGCCAGTTGGTCGTCTAAAAACGGGTACGCCGGCACGTATCGATGCGCGTAGTGTTGACTTCAGTGTAATGACGGTACAGCCGGGTGATACGCCATTGCCAGTGATGAGCTATATGGGTGACGTCTCTATGCACCCTGAACAGGTCAATTGTTATATTACGCATACTAATGCGCGTACTCATGACATCATTCGTGAAAACCTTGACCGTTCACCAATGTTCTCTGGAAAAATCGAAGGCGTGGGCCCACGTTATTGCCCATCGATTGAAGACAAAATTCACCGTTTTGCAGACAAGGACAGCCATCAGATTTTCATCGAGCCAGAAGGTCTGACCACGCATGAGTTATATCCAAATGGTATCTCAACCAGTTTGCCGTTTGATGTGCAGTTAGACTTTATTCATAGTATGAAAGGGTTAGAAAATGCCCATATTACTCGTCCAGGTTATGCCATTGAGTATGATTATTTTGATCCACAAAACCTAAAGCCAACGCTAGAAACTAAGTCTATTGATCGTCTGTATTTTGCTGGCCAGATCAATGGTACGACGGGCTATGAAGAAGCGGGCGTGCAGGGTTTATTGGCAGGTACAAACGCAGCATTGGTCACCACTAATAACAGCGAGTTTGACGTGTGGACACCGCGCCGTGATGAAGCGTATCTTGGCGTGTTGGTTGACGATTTGATTACCCATGGTACTACCGAGCCGTATCGTATGTTTACGAGCCGCGCAGAGTATCGTTTATTGCTACGTGAAGACAATGCAGATCAGCGTTTGACAGAGACTGGTCGTAAGCTAGGTCTAGTAGACGATGTGCGCTGGCAGGCTTATCAAGAAAAAATGGAAGCGATCACGACAGAGACTTCACGCCTAAAAGATATGTGGGCAACCCCTGCTAATGCGCTAGGCAAAAAAGTGACAGAGCAAACAGGAGAGATGCTTAGCAAAGAAGCGACAGCCTTTGATTTGCTCAAGCGTCCGCAGATACATTTTGCTGATATCGCTGCTATTACTGATTCGCAGGTCGATACACAAGTGGGTGAGCAGATAGAGATTTCTGTCAAATACGCAGGCTATATCGACCGTCAACAAGAAGATATCGATCAAATGAAGCGACTAGAAAACACGGCGCTACCTTTAGACTTTGATTATAGTATCGTGTCAGGTCTATCGAACGAGATTGTACAGAAACTCACGCAAGTTCGTCCTGCGACGCTAGCTCAGGCGGGACGTGTAAGCGGTGTAACCCCTGCTGCCATTCAGTTATTGGCAATGACGGTTAAAAAGCATAAAAAAGCAAAAGCTGCATTGGACTCATAACAGCTATGTAATAAAGCCTTTTATAATAAAGTACTTATAGTATAAAAAGCCCGTAACGACATTTCGTTACGGGCTTTTGTTTGTCAAAAAAACAGTCGATTTTGAAAGAAAGTCACATGTAACCTTGTCCTACTTACTACTTTGTCTCTATACTAGGTCAGTAAATTTTCTTACTACTTGTTAATTTGTCTCGCTGATGTCCATATATTGATGGGCTTGTCACCGAACTGAGTCTACTTATGATTGATGCTATTGTTTTTGCTATTACCATTGTTTTACCCAACCTTGCCTTAATGTGGTTGGGTTTTTTTATGCAACGACGTGGTGAGGCAAGCCAAACTTTTATCGATCAGGCATCAAGTTTTGTCTTTAATTATTGCTTGCCGTGTTTATTGTTTTTTAGCGTGGTCGATAGCGACGTCGATTATGGTAAGCAAATTACGCTTATCCTTGTTGGTATCTTGGTGACGTTTATATTATTTATTGGCGCAGAGTTTTATGCCAAACGCTTCGTCAAGCGTCCTGAAGACCAAGGCGTGTTTGTACAAGGCGTATTCCGTAGCAACATGGCCATCATTGGCCTTGCAACCGTGGCCAACGCTTATGGCGCGCAAGGATTAAGTATCGGTGCTGTCTATATGGGCGTAGTGACAATACTGTTTAATATCTTGGCAGTCATTACCTTGAGTCGCGTATCCAAAAGTGTGGATGACACATGGGTTAGTCGCGGTACGATGATTGTGAAAAAATTACTGACCAATCCTCTGATTTTGGCATTGGTTGGGGCATTCGTCTATAAGGCACTGCCACTACCGCCACTCACTGGTGTGATTCATACGACTGGTGATTTACTGGCAGCGGTGGCTCTGCCGCTAGCACTGATCTGTGCAGGTGCTAGTATTAATCTAAAGTCTATGTTGCATCCTTCGGGCTTATCCATGCAGGCGAGTATTGGTCGAATTGTCATCGCACCATTAATCGCGATCGCTGTTGGACTTGGGTTCGGGCTATCAGGCGTGCATATGGGGGTGTTGTTTTTGATGGTCGCATCACCAACGGCTGCAGCCAGCTATGTCATGGCAAAAGCAATGGGTGGCAATGATGTACTCGCTGCCAATATACTTGCCTTTACTACCGTTGTCGGCATGTTTGGCATGGCTATTGGAGCAGCGACGTTACGTGCGCTGGGGTTAATGTAATGCAGATTTTATACTATTTTTAAATAAGTAAGTACTTTCGCTTTACCTAACTTTGACAGCATTAAAAAAGCCCTCTTTTCAAATAAGAAAAGAGGGCTTTTGGTATTAACTTAGCGTTCACTATTACGCTTTTCTTCACGGCGCTGCTTGCGCTTTGGACTAGTACGGTAGGTCAAATAACCACCGACAGCCATGACCGCAAGAAAGGCGATAATATACATAAATATTGACGAGCCAATCATGAGCGACGCACTGATAATAGGAGTTGCTTCCATGTCAAAAATCCAGCTAAGGTTCATCAATAATTATGCAAGTGTCTCATTTCATTGTAAAGTAAATAAGTTTAGCTCCGGTGTAAGTTCAAGTGAGCGGACACGGGTGGCTTGGTCATAGATATTAGCCGTTACGATCAACTCATCGGGCTGATATGTGGCCAAAAACGCAGCCAGTTTCGGCTTGACCGTTTCGACAGAGCCAATGAATGATACTGACAATGCATTATCTACCATCATTTTTTCTGCTTGACTCCAGATACTGTCCATATCGTGAGTAGGCTTGGGCATCTGACCTGTTTCCCCACGGCGCAAACGTACAAAGCTCTGCTGTGCTGAAGTAAAGTGATACTGAGCGGTTGCATCATCATCTGCCAATAGTAAGTTTGCAGCCAGCATTACATAAGGCTTATCTAGATAGACAGATGGTTTAAACTGCTCACGGTAAGCCTCAATTGCTTGCCCAAGCATTTGAGGGGCAAAGTGAGAGGCAAACACATAAGGTAGCCCTAAATGTGCAGCCAAGGTCGCTCCAAAAAGAGAAGAGCCTAATATCCAGATAGGCACACCTGATTTTGCACCAGGAAATGCCTGTACAGGACTGCCATCTGTATCATTACCTAGGAAATACATCAACTCTTGGACATCTTGTGGGAAGCGTTCTGCATCTTTCATTTGTCGACGTAGTGCCTGAAACGTCGCGCCATCAGTACCAGGTGCACGGCCTAGACCTAAGTCTACACGGTCGCCATATAATGCCTGCAAAGTACCAAACTGCTCAGCAATCACGAGAGGGGCATGGTTCGGTAGCATGACGCCGCCAGCACCAATACGGATACGGTCAGTTTGACTACCGATATGCGATAGTAGTACTGAAGTGGCTGCACTGGCGATGCCCGGCATATTGTGATGCTCTGCCATCCAGTAGCGGTTTAAACCTGATTTTTCTGCTTGCTGCGCGGTTTCGACCGTTTGAGCGATGCCTTCAGCGATGGTTTTGCCTTGAGGGACAGGCGCGAGATCTAAGAAAGATAAAGGAATTTTGTTATTCATAAATGTTCCAGTAGAGTGTAAATTATTTTCTATTGATATGCTTATAGAGAGTGGTAGTTTCAAGTGCCGCTAGTCACTGTTAATGAATCATAACAAAGTAGGCTAACTCTGTTTTTAAGCTCACTTAACAATTATTAAGGTGTATTTATAAAGGTTGTCGTTGGTAAAAATAAGCGATAGATAAACCATAAGTAAGGTGATAAGAGAACTTCGCGGCATTATGTTATGGCATTAAAAAAAGCAGGCAACCTAGGTTACCTGCTTTTTTAGTGAATCTTTTATCAAAAAACAATAAGTCAAATCATTGCTATTTTCATAGCTAAATAAAGCACTATTTATCTTTATCACTCAGTTTGTAGGCTACGATATAATCACCAATAGTGGTTCCAACTGAACCATGACCACCTGCGACTAGGACTACCATCTGCTCACCTTTAGAGTTCAAGTAAGTCATTGGCGTTGCTTGACCGCCTGCTGGAATACGAACATTCCATAGCACATCGCCATTTTTCAGATCATAGGCTCGGAAATTATTTTCTGTCGCTGCTGATAAGAAGGCTAGTCCACCTTTAGTGACGATAGGTCCACCGATACCTGGCACACCCAGCTCCAATTTAATTGGAATAGGAGACAGGTCTTGTACCGTACCGTTTTTGCGCTGATAAGCAATCTCGCCTGTAGCTAAGTTGGCAGCAGCGATTGTGCCCCATGGTGGCTGCTGACAAGGTACACCAAGCGGTGATAAAAACGGTCCCATTTCTACTGCGTAATCCGCGCCTTCATTGGAATTTACACCTTGCTCACCTTTATTGGTTTCGACATCTCCAAGTGTTTCTTTGGGAATGAGCTTTGAGGTAAAGGCAAGGTAAGTTGGCATACCGAACATCACGCCATTTTCAGGATCGACAGCGATACCGCCCCAGTTAAAGGTACCAAAGTTACCAGGATAGACCAAGCTACCATTGGTTGATGGTGGCGTGTAGCGACCGTCATAATTGAGTTGGTTGAACTCAATACGGCACATCATCTGATCGATGAGGCTGGCACCCCACATGTCTTTTTCAGTCAGTTTTTCAGGCTCAAAGCTCAAACCAGAATATGGCTGAGTAGGGGCCGCATGTTCACCTGCAATGAGGTAGCCTTGCGGTGCATCACGCTCTTTGATGGGTACAATTGGCTCACCTGTAGCACGGTTCAAGACATAGACATCACCTTGTTTAGTCGGTACAACCAAAGCAGGTTGAACACCATCAGCTGTATCTAAATCTAATAATGTTGGCTGAGCTGGCGTATCCATATCCCATAGATCATGATGGACAAACTGCTGTACCCAGCGCGCTTCTCCTGTCTTGATATCTAATGCCACCACAGATGTTGCATATTTTTCTTCAGCAGCGTTACGATAGCTGCCTAGCTGATCGGGCGTACGGTTACCCATTGGGAAGTATGCTAATCCAAGCTCTTCATCAGCACTGGCAGTTGACCATGAATTTGGTGAGCTAGTTTTGTATGTTTGAGTCGGATCATTAACATCGAAAGGTGCTGTATTGTCAGGATCACCTGAGTCCCAGTTCCAAAGAAGCTCACCGGTATTGACATCATACGCACGTATCACACCAGAAGGCGAGTTAACATCATAGTTATCATTGACAGCACCAGCTACGATGATGGTATCACCCGCGATAACTGGTGGTGACGTAGAATAATAGTAACCTGCTTGATTGAATGGCATGTTATGCATCAAGTCTAATGCACCATCATCACCAAAATCCTGGCAGCGTTGCCCAGTATTTGGATCGAGTGCATATAGTTTCGCATCAGAAGTTGGGATAAATATCTTGGCATCGCATTGCTTAGATGCGTTTTCAAAGGTATTACCAGCAATTTTTTGTACTTGCACAGGACTGGTCGCTTGACCCGCATAATAAGAGACGCCGCGACATGTTTGATGTTGACGTTGTAGGTTTTTCTCTACTTTTGGATCAAATTTCCATAGTGTCTCACCAGAGTCTGCATCCAATGCCATTACCCAGTTGTGAGGGGTACACATATATAAAGCGTTGCCAGTCTTTAGTGGCGTTGCTTGATAAGTGGTCTCACCAACATCATTAGGGCCTTTAACATCACCTGTTTGGATTTGCCAAGCCAGCTCTAGATCTTTGACATTATCAGTATTGATTTGAGATAAAGGAGAATAGCGTTGTCCATAATCAGTACGACCATACGCGCTCCATTCGCCATCTGGAGTCTGCTGACCATTTGATAGTGGATCACCAAGGTTAGCAGACGTCTCATCTGAACTGACGTTTTGCTCATCATCGTTTGCACCAGTCAAATCAAGCTCGCCTAATTTATCAGTGGCGTTGTTTGCTAAGCTGCCAAAAGAGAGCAGTGCACCCACAACCACGCTAGCGAGCAATCCCCAATAGTACAGCGGATTTTTCTTAGCAGTGTCTGCAGTTGATGCGGCAGTACGGTCAGCGCTCGTTGTTAACTGAGCTCTAGACCCATGCATTTTTTTAGATACCCATGGCAATAGCATGAGCAAACCAAATATGAGCGGGAAACCAACTCGAGGCGCTAGCCCCCACCAATAAAATCCGGATTCCCAAAGTGCCCAAACCACAGTTACTACGATAAAGATTGCGTAGAGTCCGTAAGCACTCCAGTGTTTTTTAAACAATAAAAAAGCTGTCGTCAGCATAATAACGCCAGCAAAAAGATAGTAAGGACTACCGCCTAGAGAGAGCAAATAAGCGCCGCCAATAAGCAAGGGGGCGGCAAATACTGCCATAATGATCGCTATGAGTTTTTCCATGAGCGGTACCACCTGTTTATATAAGAGCAAATGGACATGCAGTGATCGACACCCAGTGGTTATTAGCTAGGCGTCCAGCAATACATGCATAAATGAAAAATAAAACGTTGAATAACGTTCTAGACATTATTTTATCACTTATGCTTAAGCTCAGTAAAGGTGGAGTAAGGTAAGACCCACTCCTTAGTGGCTTAGTTTTAGTTGTCGAATTGTTTCTGACACAGCTCCATGAACGCACGTCCATATTGGCGGATTTCTGCATCATCGCGTACCGCCATCCAACTGGTAAAGCGACCAAAATGATCGACGGGTATGGCAGTCAGGTTTTGGTAATGACTTGGCTCAAATGCCATTTCTGCGATGATACCAATACCTAGGCCCAGACCGACATAGGTGCTGATTACATCGGCATCAAGTGCCGCTAATACGATATCTGGCTCTAACCCTGCTTCATCAAACGTCTTGTCAATCGCGCCGCGTCCTGTAAAACCACCGTGATAAGTCACAATCGGATAGCTGGCAAGTGTGGGCAGGTCAATAGACTCTTGGCTAGCCAGTTCGTGATCACTCGGTACGATGACCCGATGCGTCCAGTCATAGTAACGGTAGCATCTAAGATAGTTATTATGTAGCAAAGACTCAGTGGCGATACCGATATCGGCTTGACCACGTATGACCATCTGAGCGATGGTCTCAGGATCTGCCTGTTGCAAAATCAAATTTACTTTAGGAAAGCGATCTTTGAACTCTTTAACCACTTGCGGCAGTACATAACGCGCTTGTGTGTGAGTGGTGGCAATCGTCAACGTACCGATGTTTGGATTATTAAAATCTAAACTGAGGTTTTCAATGGTACGGATTTCAGCAAAGATAGACTCGATATGAGGCATGAGCGCTGTGCCCATGGTGGTCAGTCCCGTCAGGCGTTTGCCTTGACGCACAAACACTTCCGTTTTTAACTGGTTTTCTAGCGCAGCAATATGCTTTGATAAGCTTGATTGACTGGTATGTAGCACGGTCGCCGCTTGGCTTAAGTTATAACCGTTAATCACCGTATGCCATACTGTTTCTAGCTGTTTGAGCTGAATCTGCAAATGCCGTTGGTTGACCACTACGTCGATTGCCATAACTTAATCCTATTGTATAAATATACAAACCTCGTCTGTATATGAAAGTAAAAATGTCTGAACATACAGTAATAAAGTAGTGTAAAACAAAGCTATTATTCTTGTATATAATAAATAGCTATCAATTTATGATAATTATGAATATAGAATTTGTATTTTGCAATGCTAAAAAATTATTCGTTCAGTAAATGCTGCTTAGTCAGTGAAACCATTTGACTTAACAACTCATAAAGAACGGTCATCATTAAGCATAAAAAACTAAGCATAAAAAAACAGCTACCTTCTAAAAGATAGCTGTTCGTTAGTTATAAAATTATTTACTACTGATAATTAGTTGATACTGACCAACTTCAAGCTTGGTTTATTTTGCAATATCAAAGCGATCTGCATTCATAACCTTGTTCCAAGCGCGGACGAAGTCACGAACGAATTTCTCTAAGTTATCATCTTGCGCGTATAGCTCAGCATAAGCACGTAATATAGAGTTAGAGCCAAATACCAAGTCTACACGGCTTGCTTTCCATTTGACGTTTCCTGTACCACGCTCACGTACTTCGTAGCTATTAGCAGTATTGTCGGCTGCTTTTACAGGGTGCCATGTGTAGTTCATGTCTGTTAAATTGACAAAGAAGTCATTGGTAAGCACGCCAGCACGTTCAGTAAAGACGCCATGTTGGCTCTGACCGTGGTTGGTATCAAGCACTCGCATACCACCAAGCAATACGACCATCTCAGGTGCTGTCAATCCCATTAGCTGCGTGCGATCAAGTAGCATCTCTTCTGGTGATACCGCATAGTCGCCCTGAATCCAGTTACGATAACCATCATGTAGCGGCTCTAAATCAGCGAAAGATTCGGCGTCAGTCATTTCAGCGTCAGCATCGCCGCGACCTGGATTAAACGGTACAGTAATATCTACGCCTGCATCGTTTGCTGCTTGTTCAATAGCGGCGTTACCAGCCAATACAATAAGGTCTGCTAAGCTAACGTCTTTATCAAAGCCAGACTGAATGCTGGTCAATGTCTCAAGTACACGTTGTAGCTGTTCTGGCTCGTTGCCTGCCCAGTCTTTTTGTGGGGCTAAACGGATGCGTGCACCATTTGCACCGCCGCGGTAGTCCGAAGCGCGGAAGGTACGAGCGCTGTCCCATGCTGTGATAATCAATTCACGACGACTAATGTCACTGTTTAATATTTGCGACTTTAGCGTTGCAATATCATCAGTAGTCAAGTCCGCATTACCTGTAGGAATAGGGTCTTGCCATACAAAGTCTTCGCTTGGTACATCGGCACCTAAGTAACGAGATTTTGGTCCCAAATCGCGGTGAGTCAGTTTGAACCACGCTCTAGCGAATACTTCATCAAAGTACTCTGGGTTGTTATGGAACTTCTCTGAAATCTCACGATAGATAGGATCTTTGCTCAACGCCATATCTGCGTCAGTCATGATGGGGTTACGACGTACACTTGGATCATGAGCATCTAGTGGACGATCTTCTTCTTTGATGTCAGTTGGTTCCCACTGCCATGCGCCCGCTGGACTTTTGGTCAGTGCCCATTCATGGTTCAATAGTAGCTCGAAATAACCGTGGTCCCACTGGGTAGGGTTGGTGGTCCATGCGCCTTCGATACCACTTGAAACGGTATCACCTGCATTACCACGACCTTTAGGATTGCGCCAGCCTAGACCTTGCTCTTTGACGTCAGCGGCTTCTGGCTCGTCTTCTAGTATCGTCGCATCACCATTACCGTGACATTTACCAACGGTATGTCCACCAGCGGTTAGAGCGACAGTCTCTTCATCGTTCATTGACATACGAGCAAAGGTAGTACGCATATCTTGCGCTGTTTTGAGCGGATCAGGGTTGCCATCGACACCTTCAGGATTGACATAGATCAAGCCCATTTGTACGGCTGCTAGTGGGTTTTCTAGCGACGCGCGGTCTTCGTCGCTGTCATAACGGTTTTTAGTAGCGGCTAACCATTCGCGCTCAGAACCCCAATAGATGTCTTTTTCTGGATGCCAGATATCAGCACGGCCACCAGCAAATCCTAGAGTTTTGAAACCCATAGATTCATAAGCCATGTTACCTGCCAAAATCATCAAATCGGCCCATGATAATTTATTGCCGTATTTTTTCTTGATTGGCCACAATAGACGACGGGCTTTGTCAAGGTTGACGTTGTCAGGCCAGCTGTTCAATGGTGCAAAGCGTTGGTTGCCAGTATTAGAGCCACCGCGACCATCAGCACCGCGATACGTACCAGCTGAATGCCAGGCCATGCGAATCATCAGTCCGCCATAATGACCCCAATCCGCTGGCCACCATTCTTGTGACTCAGTCATTAGGTTTTTTAGGTCAGTTTTGACCGCTTCTAGATCTAGCTGTTTAAAGGCTTCAGCATAGTCAAAGCCTTCACCCATTGGGTCAGTCTTTTTGTCTTGCTGATGCAATATGTCTAAGTTCAGTGCATTTGGCCACCAATCTGTCGCAGCAGAAGCAGTGGTGGTATGTGCCTGATGCATAACAGGGCAGCCGCCCATGCTAGGACGCTGAGGCTCGTGCGAGTTATCAACGTTTTCGCTATGGATCGTTGGGCCTTGACCATCACCCTGATCATAGGTGGTATTGGTTGATGCATTATTATTGCTTTCGTGATCTACAGGACAACGCGCAGCATCTGGGGCAATGTTATTGGTTGAGTCGGACATGTTGTAACTCCTAGGCTATGATAATAGAAAGAACAAACCGTTAATCTTGGTAATCGTTGTTTATGTACAAAGCATAGCTAAGCTGAGTATATTTATAAAACTAATATATAAGAATTATAAGTTTTAAATTACCAATCATAAAAAGCTTGATGTTTTGTTTATCTAAATCTTTATTAACGCCCTTGCTTATTATCGCCAGTTAAGAGTAAAGCAATAGATTGCACTCAACCAATAAAGCCTGCGTCAATTTTACTACTATCTTTATATTACCTATAAATAATGTCATTGTCAGATATCTTTCAAAATAGAAATTAGCAATAAAAAAGAGAGCTAAGATAACCTTGATAAGACACTGCAGTTTTTTGCGTTACGATTAAGAAATATAAGCGATTGCACATGGCCTGCAATCGCTAAGTTAATGCAAAAACACCTAGTCAAGATAAAGGTTCTCAAGTACCATAACTGGATTTTGTTGTAATCATAATATTGGTGCAACGTAGAGCAATTTTTATCGATCCTTTTGTCGGTAACTGATTCTAAAGATTGATAAAAATTGTGCATGGTTGTGTTATTTGTCTGAATTGTTGGTGAGTTATTATGTCTGCTGTGAAATCTGTACCGCCCAATCAACCAATTGCCAAAAAGTCATGGGGCGAGGCCACAAAAGCTTATCTCGATCCTCGTGTCATTATTATGCTATTTTTGGGATTCTCAGCGGGTATACCCATTCTGCTGATTTTCTCAAGTCTGTCGCTATGGCTGAGAGAAGCAGGTATTGATCGTAGTGTGGTCACTATGTTCAGCTGGGCAGCCCTAGGGTATTCGTTCAAATTTATTTGGGCGCCATTGATTGATGCGCTTCCTGTGCCGTTTTTGACCAAATGGCTAGGGCGTCGTCGTAGCTGGATGGTGGTATCACAGCTGCTTATCGTGTTGGCTATTTTTTTGATGGCAAGGGTAAATCCTGTTAGCGAAGACGTCTTGGTTTATATGGCAGGCGCGGCCGTGCTGCTTGGGTTCTCTTCTGCGACGCAAGATATCGTGATTGATGCGTATCGTATTGAGCTTGCGCCGCCGTCTATGCAGTCTATTCTGTCCTCTATCTATGTGTCAGGCTATCGTATCGGTATGATTGTCGCAGGGGCAGGGGCGTTATATTTAGCTGATTATTTCGGTTCAAATGAGACGTTTTATAGTTATGAAGCGTGGCGCAACACCTATTACATCATGGCAGGGGTTATGACGTTAGGGGTATTAACGACGTTTGCCAGTTATGAGCCAACTGCTGAGACCCTGCAAAGTAAAAAGCAAAAGGGTAACTTAAAAGTATTCCTGATTTATTCAGCGTTACTGCTTATCCCAGGCCTGCTGTTTGGTGTTATTTACCTGATTAATATTTTGATCAATACAGTATTTGATAGCACAGTGGCCTTGATACCGCTAATGGTAATGCCAGCGATTAAATTTTACTTTTTAGCATTGGTCGCGTGCGCGCCATTATTATTGCTGTACTTTATTATCAATCAACCAAAAATCATTAACAAAGCCCCGTTGGTCGCTGAAACTCGTGAAGACTACGTCAGACTAGTAGCGTTGTTTGTATTTTCAGTGATTGCCTTTATCGCTGCTTATATATTGATGGGGCAAGTCCTGCCAGAGTTCGAAGGCGCGTTTTCTAGCTTCTTTGTAGAAACCTTGCACTTATTAGTAAGCCTAGGCGCGGCGATGGCAGCAGGTTATGCCTTGGTACAAGTAGGACTGGTAAAAAAAGAAGTGGCCATGGCAACCTGGATTGAGCCTGTCTTAGACTTTTTCCGACGTTATGGCAAAAAAGCCCTGCTGCTATTAGCCTTGATTGGACTATACCGTATCTCAGATATCGTCGCAGGCGTGATCTCCAACGTCTTTTATCAAGATATGGGCTTTAGCAAAACAGATATCGCCAATGCCGTAAAACTGGTCGGTGTAATTATGGCAATTGCAGGTGGCTTCTTGGGCGGGATTTTGGCTCAACGTTTCCGTATCATGCATGCCATGATGATTGGTGCGATTTTAGCGTGTGCGACCAACCTGTTGTTTGTGGTATTGACATATAACCCAGGTAGCCTGCCGATCATGTATATGGCAGTGATATTTGATAACTTGGCTGCGGGCCTTGCTAGCGCTGTATTCATCGCTTTCTTATCAGCACTGACATCGATTCGTTTTACTGCTGTACAGTATGCGATTTTTTCCTCATTGATGACCCTGATACCAAAAGTGATGGGTGGGTACTCAGGTGCTATCGTCGATAATATGGGTTATCCATTTTTCTTTATCTTTACCTTTGCTATTGGTATTCCAATTCTGGCACTGATCTACTTTGTCGATAGACATATTGTCATTGGTGATAACGATGATATTTATGGCGATGACAATAATGATGGTAGCGGGGGTAATGGAATAGGTGACAAGCTAAGCAAAACCAATCCTAACCTGACCGATACCAAAGAGCCACCACGCGCATCAGAGTAGGCTAAACAGTATTTTACCTTTATTCATTCACTGTTATTTAAGAGCTATCTATGACCATATCGACCATTCGTCAAATCAAGCAGCAGATTCAACAACTAACGAATGGTGAGTCAGATAATCAGCCGCCGTCATTTTGGTTCACTGATTGGTTATTGCATGTCATTGATAAGCCTGCGATAGCGTTAATGACGGATGAAGATTATCAGCTAACTGATAGTGAAGTCGCACGGTTCAATGACGGTGTGGTAAAAATGCAGCAAGGCATGCCGCTTGCGTATCTAACCGGACAGCAGGAGTTTTGGTCGATGAGCTTCAGTGTCAACGAGCATACCTTGATTCCTAGGCCTGATACCGAAGTACTGGTCGAGCAAGTATTGAATTGGATAAACGCTCAGCCAGCGCAACTTGGTAACAAACGATTGCTAGATTTGGGAACAGGGTCAGGTTGTATCGCTATCAGTCTTGCCCATGAATTAAAACACGCTAATTGGCAAGTCGTGGCGGTTGATTTATCGTCAGAGGCGCTCAAAGTTGCTCAGCACAATGCCGTGAGCAATAATGTTGCCAATATTGAGTTTATCCAAAGCAGTTGGTATCAAGCGCTACCTACTAATGATGAGCCCCAGTTTGATATCATTGTCTCTAACCCTCCTTATATTGACGAGACAGACGAGCATTTGGCAGGTCTAACAGCTGAGCCGATAAGCGCGTTGAGTGCGCCCAATCAGGGTTTGGCTGATATCGATCATATCGTCCAGCAGGCAACAACCTATCTATGTACAGGTGGATTATTAGCTATTGAACATGGCTATGATCAAGGGGATGCTGTTCGCAAGTTGTTTTTGAATAGTGGTTTTGAGTCAGTGCATACCGTAAAAGATTACGGTGATAATGATCGCGTCACGCTAGGGCAAATCCAATAGATAGTTTCTTGATAGTAGATTTCTTTGATTATAGGTTGTAGATGAATATGGTAGAGGAGATGGTACAGCTATCTGATGATGAGCTGCTGCGTTATGCTCGACAAGTTTTATTAGACGGTTGGGATATGGATGCTCAGCTGCGATTAAAGACAGCACGTATGGTCATAATAGGGGCAGGCGGGCTAGGTTGCCCTGCGTCTGAGACATTGGTACGTGCTGGAGTGGGGCACGTCCACCTGATTGATGATGACGAAATTGAGGCGAGCAACTTACAACGGCAGACGCTGTTTTTGCCAGAAGATATTGGTCAGTCTAAAGCACTGACCGCAGCGCATATGTTAGCGCGCATCAATCCTTTGATAAAGACTTACGGCACAGTCGCACGATTAGATGAAGACAACGCTTATGAATTGCTCGATATAGCAGCCTGCAAGCCTGACTTACTCTTAGACTGTACGGATAATTTTGCCACGCGCGACATCATCAATCGTATTAGTGTACGCTACCAGATCCCTCTATTATCTGCCTCAGCAATTGCGATGCAAGGGCAGCTAGCACTGTTCGAACCTCAGCTCGACACTGGTTGCTATCATTGCGTGTTTGGCTCCGTAGTGCTCGACGAAGCCGCTGACGAACGTACGTGTGCCAATTCAGGAGTGCTTGCCAGTACCACTGCCGTCATGGGGAATCTGCAAGCCAATGCCGCATTACAATATTTAGGATTAACCAAAAATCCACTGACAAACAAGCTGCTCATATGGGATGGTAGCCAAATGCAGCAGAGACTGATGGGGTATCGAAAAGACCCACAGTGTCCTGTCTGTAGCAGTCCTATAGTGAGCTCTCTATAAATTGGATACGGTGTCAGGCTTGCTTAGTCTACGACTGGTAGTACTTTCACTTGCCTTCCTTGTATCCAAATTATATTAAACAGACTATAACTGAGTAATCTGATTTTAACGCATTTTTATATTGTACTGCCTATCTTCAAACATCCTTCTTATTACCATAGTTGTTTTTTATGAAAATTCATCGTCCACATTTATTAAAGCATACTTTTAATGTCATGAACCGTGTTCGCCAAACAGCGAGCGTAGCAGGTCTGTCTGCGCTAAGAGTGGCAAAAGGTGAGAAACCTGACGCGATGCTACTCAAAGAAACCTTTGAGCAGTTAGGTACGACTTATATCAAAATCGGTCAATTTATCGCCAGTACGCCGTCATTGTTTCCACGTGATTATGTCAAGGCTTTCCAGAGCTGCTTGGATCAAACCACGCCATTGTCTTATGCTTATATCGAGCAAGTGCTAAAAGAAGAGCTAGCGACTGACGGCATGACACTTGATGATACGTTTGCGCATATTGACTCAGAGCCACTAGCATCAGCTTCTATCGCTCAAGTTCATGCGGCACGTCTGCACAATGGCGATGAAGTGGTGCTAAAGGTACAAAAACCTGGCGTCGAGACTATCATGCAGACTGATTTAGGCGTATTGCATGGCGTAACTAAGCTACTTGAAATACTGATGCCATCGATGAAGTTTGCGAGTATTGCGCCGATTATTGATGAGATTCGCATGCGTATGCTTGCCGAGACTGACTTTATCGCTGAAGCCCAGAACATCCGCGATTTTCAGCAGTTCTTAGCGGTATCAGGTAATACTCGTGTCGTTGCACCAACTGTCTATGAAAAGCTGACTACCAAGCGTGTCCTAACAATGAGCCGTCTATATGGCGTCTCTATGGTCGATGAGTCACTCATGCGCCAATACTGTGCAGATCCTGCGCAAGTCATGGCAGACACTCTAAACACATGGTTTGCCAGTCTCATGTTATGCAATAGTTTCCATGCGGATCTACATGCTGGTAATCTAATGCTATTGACTGATGGCCGTATTGGATTTTTGGATTTTGGTATCGTCGGTAAGCTCAAAGCTGAGAGCTGGCGTGCATGTATGGGCATGATGCAAGCCATGCAAGACAGTGACTATCAAGCCATGGCTCGCCATATGATTGATATGGAGATGACGCATGGTGGCAATAAAGTCGATGTGGCTGCACTGGGGAATGACTTGCAACGAATGATGACAACCATCATGGCAGAAGATAAGACCTTTACCAGTGGTGTACCGTTTAATAGTAAAGAACAAGCCGATGAGCTGAATAAAATGATGCTTGAGATTGTTGAGGTTGGTAAACGTCATGGCATCCATTTCCCACGCGACTTTGCTCTATTAACCAAACAGATGTTGTATTTTGATCGGTTTATGCGTACGCTAGCTCCAGATATGGATATGTTTAGCGATCAGCGGGTACAAATGCTAGGACAGGATACGGTAGATACGCCAACGTTAGACGTATTATAGTTTTCTATAATAACTTTATGCTGGCCTAATACATCTGATAACTTCTCTATTTCTGCGTTTATTTATTACTGCTTTTGACTGTCTAACACAAAGGATTGTGTGCTAATTGCCGCAAAAATGGCTCTGTCATGATGACTGCTTTTAAAAGCCGTATGGTCCCGACGATTACTAACGAAGCTGCCATTGCCTGTATCGGTATGTACTGCATGGCAGTCGTCATGGGTTATGGCCGCTTTCTTTTTACCGCCACCTTACCTGATATTATGGTGCAATTGTCGCTATCAACGACGATTGCTGGCTGGCTGGCATCAATCAATTATATCGGTTACTTTATTGGCGCTCTTATCGCCATGTTTGTACCTCAGCGCTCGACATGGCAGGCGATGACGCTGTGGGCGATTATCAGTGTTGTCACCACGATGTTACTCGTCATACCAAATATGTCGCTCACGCTATGGTATATCATTCGCTTAATTGCAGGCATTGCAAGTGGTGTGGCGATGATTCTAAGCTCATCTTTTGTGATTCAAACCCTTAGCCCTGAGCGCCGTTCTGTATTATCAGCAGTCCACTATGCAGGTATTGGCGTTGGTATTAGCGCTTCTGCCATAGTGACATGGTGTCTATTAAAATTAGGCTATCACTTCGATGTAATTTGGCTAGTAGCAGGCGTCACCAGTTTACCGCTGATATGGCTACTGTATGCAGTAAAACCGAGACAGGTAGAGACTGTTGATTCGCAACAGATTGATGTTAAACAGCAAGTGTCAGTGCACCAGGCCTATTTGAACTTTAAACGCTCCTTATATGAGGCCATCTCTGGACATCATAAAGCGCTTACTTTACTTTTCGTCAGCTACGTACTGGCAGGGTTTGGTTATATTAGCTCAGCGACTTTTTTACCAGTCATGGCAGCGCAGCGTCTAACGACACAGACGTATGCTGGATTGATGATTTGGTTGGTCGTTGGTATTTTTGCGATGTTGTCAAACCCTCTATGGGGCGCGCTTGCTAAACGTATCGGTGAGATAAAAACCTTAATGGGGCTAACAGTATTGCAAGCATTTGGCATGTGCTTGCCGATATGGTTTGATGGTGCACTTGGATTATATGGCAATGCTGCGATTTTGGGATTGACCTTTGTCGGTATGGTATCGATGACACTGACTTTATTTAAAAACATCAACCCTGCCTATTCTAATTTACTGATTGCTTTGGCAACGTTGGCTTATGCATTGGGGCAGTTTTTGGGACCTTTGGTGACAGTGGCACTGGCAGGGAAGGATGGCAATTTCAATGCAGGGTTGCTTGTCGCTGCTATCGGATTAATGATCGGATTTGTACTATTGGTATGGTTTCGTCGACAGTCGCCAAAGACAGCTAAGATCGTCTAAACCACGCTACGGCTAAATACTTCTCGTAATTCAAAACTGGTATGAACTTGGGCCACGCCTTCGATACGATTGAGGCGATGTAATAAAAACTCTTCATAATGTGTCATATCACGTACTCTAACCTTAATCAGATAGTCTTCGGTGCGACCTGTGACAATACTACAGCTAATGACTTCCTCAAAGCTCTGAACTTTGCGTTCAAATTGCTCAAAACGTTCTGCTGTATGACGATCCATGCTAATAGCAATAAACACGGCTAGCGGATAGCCAAGTTTTTGCGCATCGGTTTTGGTATGGTAGCCAGTGATAATGTTTGCATCTTCTAAGCGTTTGATACGACGTGCGCAAGGGGTGGCAGACAGGTTGACGCGTTCAGCGAGTTCAGTAATGCTCATACGCGCCTGTGTTTGCAATAAGCGTAGCAACTGTCTATCTATCTCGTCTATATCTGCAGTCCCTGTACTATCAATATGATTATCTGGCATTTCTTAAGCCTTAATAGTGAATTTATTCGATTATAATGTCTAAATTGTGTTTTTCCACTAAAATAACAGAAAATAAAGTAAAAGAAAGCAGGTTTCTCTCTGTTAAACTTTGATATTATTATGGTATGAACACTAGTTATCTCGTATGATAAATACTGATCTAATCAACAGCTAATCGCCTAGCTAAATATATAAATAACCATATCATCTAAGGATTGATTATGTCTGACCAAGCCACGCACACTGTAGCCACAGGGACTGCAAAGATCACATCAAAAAGTGCCGATTTTGACTTCCGTAAATACCGTCCATTTGCATTTGCGCCATCGCTGCCAGATCGTACTTGGCCAAGCAAGACGATTGAGAAGTCACCGATATGGGCAAGTGTGGATCTGCGTGATGGTAACCAAGCACTGATTGATCCGATGACCATTGAACAAAAAATGCGCTTCTTTAAGACCTTAGTAGATGTTGGTTTTAAAGAGATTGAGATTGGTTTCCCGTCAGCGGCGCAGGTAGAGTTTGACTTTGCGCGTAAGCTTATCGAAGAAAACCACGTACCTGAAGATGTAACGCTACAAGTATTGGTACAAGCGCGCGAGCATTTGATTGCCCGTACTTTTGAATCATTAAAAGGTGCGAAACGTGCGGTTGTCCATGTCTATAACTCAACCAGCCGTGTACAACGCGAAAAAGTCTATGGCAAAGATAAAGCTGAAATCAAAGAGATTGCGATTACAGGCGCCAAGCTATTACAAGAATATGCAGCAAAGTATCCTGAGACAGATTGGGTATTTCAGTACTCGCCAGAGAGCTTTAGCCAGACAGAAACTGAATATGCAGTAGAGGTTTGCGATGCAGTGTGTGATGTGTGGCAACCACAGCAAGGTCAGGAAGTTATTTTTAACTTGCCAGCGACGGTCGAGGCTTCTATGCCCAATGTCTTTGCTGATCAAGTAGAGTACTTCTGCCGTAATTTAGCCCAGCGTGAGCACGTGATTGTAAGCTTGCATACTCATAATGACCGTGGCTGTGCGGTAGCGGCAGCTGAATTGGGCGTACTTGCAGGTGCGGATCGTATCGAAGGCACATTGCTTGGTAACGGTGAGCGTACAGGGAATATGGATATCATGGTCATGGCCATGAACTTGTTTAGCCAAGGTATCGATCCTGAGCTTGATTTTAGCAATATGAGCGAAATCGTACAGGTTGTGAGCGAATGCAATAACTTACCATTGCACCCACGTCATCCTTATGTAGGCGAGTTGGTCTTCACGGCATTTAGTGGCTCACATCAAGATGCTATCAAAAAATCTCTTGATTACAATGAAAGCAATCAGAGCGAAACGGATAATGTCTGGGACGTGGCTTATCTACCCATCGATCCTGCGCATATTGGCCGTAGCTACCAAGACGTGGTACGTATCAATAGCCAATCGGGTAAAGGCGGCGTCGCATATATCTTGCAGCGTAATTACGGTTTCAACTTACCACGTTGGATGCAGATTGACTTTAGCCGTGTGGTACAAAAGCAAGCTGAAGCGGCTGCACGCGAGCTGCAGAATGATGAAATCTTGCAGACCTTTGAAGATACTTACTTACAGCAGGGCAAGTTTGAACTGCTAGACTATAGCGTCAACAATAAAGGCGGCGCAGTTTACTTTAGTGGTCAAGTACAGATGAATAGCGATACTATTGATATTGATGGCACGGGTAACGGCCCATTATCATCGTTTATTGACGGACTTGCGCAGCATACTGGCAAATCCTTGCATATTATTAACTATGCAGAGCATGCGATTAATCCGCATCATAACAGTGGCAATGGTATCGATGATGATACCAATAGTGATAACAAAACCAATGCCAATGCTGCCGCTTATATACAGCTTAATGTCGATGGCGAGGTATACTCTGGCATCGGTACTTGTAGCAGTACAGTATCAGCCATGCTAAAAGGGGCGTTATCAGCTTTTGCTCAAGCGCTAAATACAGAAGCTGCTTAGTGTTAAGTAGTCATTGATATCACGCAAAATTCTGTATGCTAATAACGCCATCGCTCCTTGTCTCTAGCAAGTAAAGCGATGGCGTTATTTTTTGCCATAAATACCTATGACATTCCGACTACAGGTTTATGAGCAATAGCATAATGTTACTTGTGTTTTTGGTGTCTAAGACTTACGCTAATGTATATATTAAAATATTATAAATAAAAGGTTAATTATGGAACCTATCTCATTTGCTTCATTCACGCTAGCATCTATTTTGGCTTCGTTGCCTGCGAACGGTGAGGCTATTACCAAGCCGACCATCACCACTCATATTAGTCCAGCCATTGCCGGACAGTGGGAAATAGACTTGGACAGCAGCGCTCATTCTACTCACGCCATGATGACCAAGGAAACGGAAGTTAACCAGTCAGTATCAAATAGTGCGCAACAAGCAAGCAGTGTAGAGCCTAAGGTGATGACGGGCATGGACGGCGGCGTACTGACTCAAAGTGAAAAGCGGGTCCTAAACATTCAACCAGCTACTAGTAAGAACTTACTTGCGTCAGTTGGTCAGTCTAACCAGTGCCGCGAGCTATATAACTTTAGTGCGGATAATGAGATGTGGTCTGTCAGTGGCAAAGAGTGGACATACGGCCGCTATCTGGTCACCCACCGTGAAGAAGGGCTGCCAGTGATTGCGATTAAGACCGTTTATGATAATAATGAAGTAGATTGCTCAGGTAACCAGATCGACCAGACTGATGAAGCGTTGATTGCATTTATCAATCATGATGGTAATCAGATGCAATGGTGCGCTGACCCTGATGGTAACGAATGCTTTATGAACTTCAATAGAGTGTTGCCGTAATCAGGATTGTCCATTGTACTTTACGTATAATTGACAGCTTATTGATGACATAAAAAAGCCGCTATATTAATAGCGGTTTTTTTATGTGCTGTTTTAATTAAAGTTACGACTAAATTATTTAATAAGCTTAGCGAACTTTATAAGTATTTTAGCCTACGAGTCTTTTTTAGCTTTATTCGCAGTCAGCAGCTCTCTTTCGAGATAGTGAATGTTTTGCGCTTCACGAGTAAAGTTATCATCCGCCAAAATTACATCACGATGCAAAGGTATATTGGTTTTGATGCCTTCGATAATCAGCTCATCAAGGGCATGTACTGTCTTAGCAATAGCTTGCTGACGAGTTTGACCGTGACAGATAAGCTTACCAATCAATGAATCATAATAGGTCGGTATCTCATAGCCAGGGTATAGATGAGAGTCAAAACGAATGCCAGAACCACTTGGCGTGAACAATTGACTGATAGTGCCTGGGCAAGGTACGAAAGTCGCTGCATCTTCGGCATTGATACGACATTCGATCGCATGACCTTGGATCTCAATCTCACTTTGACGATAAGACAGGCCGTAACCGGCAGCAATTTTGAGCTGTTCGACCACAACATCGATACCAGTAATCATCTCAGTCACTGGATGCTCAACCTGTACACGAGTGTTCATTTCAATAAAGAAAAATTCGTTATTTTCAAACAAGAACTCAAATGTGCCGGCACCGCGATACTTAACAAGCTCACACGCTTTTACGCAAGCTTTTAAGATCGGTTCACGTACATCATCTGGGATGTCAGGCGCAGGAGCTTCTTCTAGTACTTTTTGATGGCGACGCTGTAATGAGCAATCACGGTCATATAGATGGATAGCATTACCATTACCATCACCCAACACCTGTACTTCTACGTGGCGCGGATTCTGTAGATAGCGCTCCATATAGACAGTGTCGTCACCGAACCAGAGCTCAGCTTCTTGTTTGGCCGCTTGTACTTGACCAATTAGTTCGTCAAAGCGTTCAACCACACGCATACCGCGTCCACCGCCGCCAGAAGCCGCTTTAATCAATAGTGGGAAGCCGATATTGCGGGCTTGCTCTTCAGCATTATGTAGGGTCACAGCGCCAACTGAACCAGGTACAGTTGGTACGCCAGCTTTTTTCATGGCGTTGATGGCAGAAACTTTGTTGCCCATAAGGCGAATATGATCAGCATTAGGACCAACGAAGGTCAATCCTGCTTCTTCTACTTGTTCAGCAAATTCAGCATTCTCAGACAAAAAGCCATAACCGGGATGGATAGCATCTGCACCAGTGATTTCAGCAGCGGTTAAGATGGTATTGATATCAAGGTAGCTTTGGTTAGCATTAGGCTTGCCAATACAAATTGCCTCATCAACAAAGCGCAAGTGCATCAAGTTGGCATCTGCAGTAGAGTAGACACCTACCGTTTCGATACCTAGCGCTTTACAGGCGCGGACGATGCGCAGGGCAATTTCACCTCTGTTGGCAATGAGCAATTTTTTTATCATGGGTTCATCCTTGTCGAAGCGTCAGTCATTGACTGAGTTTCGATACATAGCATCATGTTATTTAGCATTGACGCGGTATATATACCAAAAGTCAGCCATAATGAAATAAAGTATGGCAAATATCGTTACGCTTTGTAGCGTATGACAGGTTGACCGAACTGTACGACTTCAGAGTTATCTACCAAGATTTCGTCAACAATACCACTTTGAGTCGCTTCAAGCGGGTTCATGATTTTCATAGCTTCGATAATACCTAAAGTATCACCTGCCTGAACCTTTTGACCGACTTTCACAAATGGTGGGTCATTAGGACTTGGTGCTGAATAGAAAACACCAACCATTGGTGAAGATTCAACGCTACCCGCTTTTTCTGCAGGTTTGCCTTCGACAGCGGCAGCAGGAGCAGCGCTCGCAGCTGGGGCAGCCATCATAGTTGGCGCAGGCGCGTCATAGTGACGAGTTAAGCTAATATGCTCGTCGTCAGAACTGATTTCTAAATTAACCAGTTCACTTTCTTCCATAAGGGCGATGAGGGTGCGTATTTTTTCAATATCCATAGTTTTTATCTGGCCTTGTACTAAATTCGAGAAATAGTGTAACTAAATATTGTCTAATTAATTGCTAATGATACCTAGATTCAGGGCAATGAGCAATCAATGTACAGTTGTTAACTGAGAATTTTTACATATTTTGACGTAAGCCATCTTTTTAGCAAGAAAATATCTACGATTTTTCATAGTCTGTATGATCAAATGACGCTTATGATAATCATAAAATTTAATTCATAAGCAAATAATTTAACCCCATAGCACAGTTAAGCGTTTTTGCTGATAGCGTAGACGCAACGTAAGTAAGATAGATGATAAGAATAAACCTGTAATCAACGCCATCCAAAACCCTTGTGCACCAACGTCAGTGAAACGCACTAGATAGACGCCAAGTGGTAGGGCAACTAACCAATAGCAAAATAGTGTTACCCACATCGGTATGGTGGTGTCTTGCATACCGCGCAATATACCAGCGACGTTAACTTGCCAGCCATCAAATAACTGATAGGCGAGTGCAAAGATAAGCAAATGCATAGACTGGGCTCTAACCTCTGGGTTATCAGTGAATGCTGCTGCCAGTTCTGGTCTGAATAGCCATATCCCAAGCATACAAGTCAAAGCGATCAATACGGTCCATACCAGTCCAGTAGCTTGCACTTGGCGAAGTGCTAATAGGTTTTTTTGACCAAACCGATTGGAGACCATGATAGTGAGCGCCATGGCGACAGATATCGGTATCATAAATAGCTGTGAGGTCACTGACAGCGCCACTTGATGCGATGCGGTTGCCAGCTCACCCAATGGACTGATAACGAGTGCGCCTAAGCTAAATAAACTGGCTTCAAAGAAGATGGAGATACCAATAGGAATACCAAGTTTTAACAGCTTTTTGATCTGTGTACGATTAGGGCTAGAAAAGCCATAAAAAAATCGCGTGCTCACAAATTCGCGACGTTTCGTGAAGCTAGTATAGGCCGCAAGCAATAGGACATTTATCCATAACACCATTGCTGTCGCCACCCCGCAGCCTGCACCGCCCATTTCTGGCATGCCAAATAACCCATGAATAAAAATATAGTTCAAAGGAATATCTGCAAGTAGGCCAATGATACTAATGACAGTAACAGGCTCAGGACGACCCAATGCCTCGCAATAACTGCGTAGAACGGCATATACAGCGAGCGCTGGGAAACCAAATGAGACACCATGTAAATACTGCGTCGCTATCGGCTGAATGTTTTCTGGGACACCCATAATGCCAAGAACATTGGGAGCCAAATTGACAATGATAAAACCGATAATGCCAATGACACCTGCGGTCCATAAGGACTGCTGCGTGATATGAGGTACTTGGCCGTGCTGGTCTTGACCAATTGCTTCACCAATAAGCGGCGTGGTGGCGATAAGCACACCTGTGGCCAATAAAAACAATGGTAGCCAAATACCAGACCCAACGGCTACCGCAGCCAAATCAAGCGCCGAGACTTGACCTGCCATGATGGCATCGACCACGCCAAGTGCGGCCTGACAAAACTGAGTAATCAAAATAGGGAGGGCAAGTACGCCTAAACGTAAGCTGTAGCTTTTAAAATCTTTGAAAGACAATGGAAAAACCATGGTAAGCAACTTTTTATTCTTTGCGGTAATTGTTATTAAGGTATTTATTATTAATAAACAAACACTGCTATCAATCGACTAAGATTGACACAGCAAGGAGAGTGTAGTGCCGACGATAATACTCCGATAAATAATATGAGCAAGCTTATAATGTTGCATAAGTAGATAGGCAGAGTATGAAAATAAAAGTAAAGACACTAAAATAAAAATAACCCGTCGATCCAAGTAGTGGATTGACAGGTCATATACATAGTAAGATGGTAAAGAAGCCACACTATGATGTCAACGCTTTAGCGCCGCTATGCAGGCATTAATCTTAGGTTTTTTGTACTCTATTTCATAGCCAATAGCCAATAGCCAATAGCCAATAGCCAATAGCCAATAGCCAATAGCCAATAGCTCAGAGATGATTTAATAAGTTTACTCCGGCAACAACTCAAGTGTCTCCGCCATATCCATAATCGCCCGCCAATGCTTGGGCTCTAATGGAATCACTGTTAATTGCTGACAGCCTTTCCTTAGTAATAAAGAATCTTCCAAAGCTGGCAAAAACTTTAGCTCTGATAGTGGCAATACCTCTGTAAAAGCTTGCTCAAAAGTAAGATCGACCATATACCAGCGAGGTGCATCTTCAGTCGCAATAGGATCATAGTGACGGTGTTCAGGGTGAAACTGAGTAGGATCGGGATACCCTGCTGTAGTGACTGTCATGATACCAGCGACTCCAGACGGCTTGGCGCTAGAGTGATAAAAGAATACCTTGTCACCAACTTTCATATCATCACGCATAAAGTTACGCGCACGGTAGTTGCGAACGCCGTCCCAACCGTCGGTGCCCAAGCGCTGCAAATCTTCAATACCAAAAAATTTAGGGTTGGATTTCATTAACCAATACGCCATATATTTGTCCTTCGATTTTTTGTTTATTTTTCAATTTGTGCTTAAAATTATCAGAGTTAGTTTCTATTGACTCACTCTCAAACCCGTTTTTAATAGTTTCTGTTCTTAGTAGAGGCTGTTTTTAACAGATTCTCTATATATTGCCCATAAGTTGCTATGGTGAATAGGGCGTTTATACGTGTTTTTGTTAATAATTTTATGATAGATAGGCTTTTCTTTATCTCATCTAGTCGCTATCCTAGCGTTACTTTTGATATCGATCATTATTGCTCACTACAAAATAAGTTTATTTATGCCCAAAGTGAATACAGACAGTATGCCAAATGACCTGAATACGTTAAGTCTTACTGAAACAACGACGGATACTATCGCGGTAGATGTGACAGACATTCCATTGTCTCTTTACATTCACATCCCGTGGTGTGTGAAGAAATGTCCTTATTGCGATTTTAATTCGCATGAGCTACCGATAGACAGTGAGCTATCCATGTATGAGAAATACGTCGATGCATTATTGTTAGACGCCGCGATGCAGCGACCTTTAACTCAGAACCGAAAAATTGGTTCGATATTTATCGGTGGTGGTACGCCGTCTTTGCTACCCATTTCTCAGTATCAGCGACTGTTTACTGGTTTACGTACATGTTTTGAATTTTCAGAAGACATCGAAGTCACGATGGAGGCCAATCCTGGCACGCTTGAGCATGCACCATTTGCGCAGTATCTAAAGGTTGGTATCAATCGTCTGTCTATCGGCGTACAGAGCTTCGCTGCTGACAAGCTTAAAGTACTTGGGCGTATTCATGATCCTGTACAAGCATTATCAGCAATTCGCGCTGCCAAAGCGGCTGGATTTGCACGGGTCAACGTCGACCTGATGCACGGTCTACCGCAGCAAACCATGAATGAAGCGCTAGAAGATATCCAAATGGCGCATGATGCTGGTGCAACGCATATCTCTTGGTATCAACTGACTATTGAGCCAAATACCGTGTTTTACCGTAGCCAGCCTATTTTACCCGATGAAGACAATTTGGCAGATATCGAACAAGCAGGGCAAGCGTTATTACAGCAATTAGGTTATAGCAATTATGAGGTATCAGCATGGGCAGGTGCGTCAGACAAACCATGTCGTCATAATATCAACTATTGGCAGTTTGGCGACTATTTAGCCATCGGCGCTGGAGCTCATGGCAAAGTAACGATTGGTTGTAACGATAGCAATGGTGGTCATTCATCAGACGTAAAAGATAAAATGGAAGATGACTTGTTAGTAGCGTCAGGTATCTACCGCTTTAGCAAATCACGTTTGCCAAAAGATTATGTAGTAATGAATCCAGATGTCATGGAGATGTCTGAGATACGCCAAATCACACCAAAAATGGTTGGCTGGCAAGCGATTGATCAAGATGAGTTAGTGAGCGAGTTTATGCTAAACGCACTGCGCTTACATGGCGGTGTCGCTTGGTCTATGTTCGAAAAGAGAACTGGATTAACGCTTGATAGTATTGCTGAACAAGTAAACAGTTTGGTCAAACAAGGGCTGTTGGTAGATAGTGATACGCAGTTGCAACCGACTATATTAGGGCAGCGTTATCTCAATCAGATATTACGCGCGTTTTTATAAAATCGTGCTTGAGTGAATGTTTAACAGCAACGAAGTAAGAACACAAAAAAGGCTTATCAAATAAATGATAAGCCCTTTTAAAATCTAAAAAAAGCAGACCTTAGATTTTGTTTTGTACTTCTTGTGCGCCGCCAGTTACAGCATCACCAGCGCTTGATACGTCTTGGCCAAAGCCTTTGAACGTGTTGCAACCAGTTAGAACGAACATAGCAGTTAAAGATGCGATGATTACTTTTTTCATAATAGTATCCTCAAAGATAAATGAATGGTTATAAATCACAACAGTGACGCTAAGCATCGTGCTCAAGCTTCACTGAAGGGGTATTGGATGAGACAGTCACACATAAATGCTATCGCGTTATCCATTACAGACATCATAGTGAAAGTTAAAAACGCTGCACAGTATCAAAATGTAATTATTAGCAGTAAACTGTAACTTTCGATTACCTACTGCTCATAAATTTAAATAATAGAGCGTTGAATATTTGTGGAGTAAGAATGACCATTCATATCGTGTTAGTAGCACCAAAAATGCCGAGTAACACTGGCAATATTATTCGACTGTGTGCCAATAGCGGCGCACAGCTACATTTAGTCAGACCATTAGGGTTTGAGCTTGATGACAAAAAGCTGCGCCGCGCAGGTCTTGATTATCATGAATATGCTCATTTGCAAGTGCATGACGATTGGACAGCTGCGAGACAAGCTCTACAAGCCGCTGATTGCCATGTGGTTACGGCATTGACAACCAAACTGAGCAAACCGTTCTACGATTATGACTTTGGTAAACCCTCGGACTCTGAAGCATCTAATAAGGCTGCTATGCCAAATATTGCGCTAGTCTTTGGTTCTGAAACGGCAGGTCTGGCAGATGATATACGTGAAGATATCGGTGCTGATAACTGGTTAAGATTACCCATGCTAGCTGACTCGCGCAGTTTGAACTTATCAAATAGCGTAGCCATTTGTTTGTACGAGATATGGCGCCAGCAAGGATTTGCAGGTGATGAAGGTCGTAGCGTTGGTTATGAGACATTGACAGTCTACGACCCAAAATAGCGATTCTACAAAGCAATAACTATAGACTTAGTTTGCGTACTTAATGAGCAGTTATACACTGCTCAAAGCATATGATGAGTTTCTAGTGCGACATCGAGCATATCTTATCGTTTATAAAGCACTTATAAAGCACTTATAAAGTACTTATAAAGTACTTATAAACAATTTGGTGGTTTGGGTAATCCTGCCAAGCGATTGACATGACGCGCGACCAAACCTGTATTAAACAATTGCTGTAGCTTTTGATTGCTAATATCGAGCTCTGGCAAAGTCTTTTGTAGCCATTTGATTAATGGACGGGTTGCTGGCGCGTGATTAAATTTGTCAAAAAACGCTCGCACTTGTTGCAAAACTTCTAAATGCTCATCGCTCAGATTGACCTCTAGTGTGTCTGCCAATTGCTGCGCGATAACAGGTGTCCAAATCGTATGGTCACATAGATGGCCGTCTTGATCTAATTCGATATCAGCTGCTGATAATGCAGCGTTGTGAGTGGTCATGTCATTACTCATAAGGCAATTGTCACCATTTTGTCAAACTGACTGCTCTGAGTCAGATTCACCCATTCTGCGTCGGTTAAAATAGCAGTCAACTTAGTCTCTAAATTAAGTTTGCCATTTGTATTTGCTGTTAGCTGGGCGATGTCATCTGCTAATGCGTAAATACCAGCAATACCATCTATATCGCTATCATTTAAATAAGCATTGAGCCAGTCGATAAAAGCAGGGGTGCTGCCAAGCAGAAGGATGCTGTCACCCGTGCGCCAAGTGCGAGACATCTCTTCGGTGCTGCGTCTAAGGGTAGCCATCGTGCTATGCAATTGATATAAAGTTGCCATAAAAGTGTCCGATTACGTGCTTTATTATTTTATAAATCTAAGTAATATAGCGATTTAAAAGGTAAGTATCTGCTCAAAGTCTTGTGAGTTGATGACCTCTGGCACAAGTGTGAGCTGTGATGCCAGATCTGTCGGCAACATACCGGTGACCCAGCCACTAAAGACATCATCAGGTAGCCAAGCTGCAGGCATGTCATAAAGCTCAAGTGACTGAATCATGCCATGCAGCCGCGAGTCAGATTGCATCAATAAGCCAAAGACCGGCGCATCTAAGAACAATTGCACCTCATGACCAAATGTCGCTAAAGTTAGCGCAAGCGCACAACCTTCGTAGCTTGCTGCTTCAGTGGGCGTGTGCAGCTGAATTAATAATCTCATTATGTATTCCTAAAAATAGTTACCGCTACCAGTGATGTTAATAGACAAACCATCAAACGACACGCTATCAAAACTGTATCAAACGACAGTTATCCTGCATCATCATCGCAAGCTCACTGAGTCCCACTAAGGTAAACCCTGTCGCAAGATTGGCACCGTCAAGCTGGTGACGTGAGCTGTTGTCTACATCACTCACACCGCGGCTGAGTGCTGTACTGACACAGACAGGCAGGGGTAATTGATACTGCTCAGCCAAAGACTGCCATTCTTTGGTCAAGTCTAATTGATCGGCTGACTGCCAACGCAAGCGATTGGCTATGTGAGCCGAGTCGCCATAAAAGAAGACATTGAGCAGAGGTTGTTCAGAGGCAGCATTATCGCTGCTGCCTGTACCTGTACTATTAGTGTCATTGTTATCAATATCATGACTATTCGCTGCGCCCTTCAGATAAGCACGTGCGTAGCGTAACGCCAAGTGTGCCAATGGGTGACTAGGGTCAGCAGTAATCAGTAGTAACGGGGAAGTGGTCGTCATAAGGTGCGGTATCACATATTATAAATTAGAGTTTAAAAATTATGGCCGAGTTGCTATAAGTGCTTTGTATAAAGTAATTTGGTCGTTATTATTATAGTGCTTGTGTGCAAATTTGCGTGACAGAAAACAGAATTTATACTGATAATGCGACATACAGCGGATCATACTGTCACATCAAATAGCGTTATGTCATAAAAGAGAGGTGCGTCGTCTCTATCAAAGATGTTTATGCTAACATAAAGCGCCGCAAACCAAGTAGAGTCACTGTTATTTAACGTGGTTTTATCTCAAGTGTAGGCACATTGAGTATTATTATTTGATGCTGTGACTGCCTCGTAAGAAAAAACAATAAACTTATGAGCTAGGTTCACGTAGTCTTACCATTCTATGTAAGGAGTTTTTGTCACTATGTTACCTGCTATGCCCTCACGTGTGAACAATGGTACAGATTATCAGCCTACCGTAGAACAACTGCAAGTCCTGCAGACAGCGAGCGAATTTGCTTATCAGATTTGGGAGAGTCGGACCGTTTCATGTCAGACGTTTTTGCGTAGCTATCCATTGAATAGTACGCTGACCCGTCAGCAAATCGATGATCTGATACAAGATTATACGTTAGATGAGAACTATCAACTCGCTGATGAAATCAAGGTCATGAGTGGTCTGCGTCACTTGCGCACGCTACTAATGATGCGCTGGATTTGGCAAGATGCCTTGCAAACGATCAGTCTGGAGCAGCTGACCGATGAGTTGTCTGAGTTTGCAGATGGCTGTATCTCTTTTGCTAAAGATTATACTTATCAGCATTTGGTTGCTAAATATGGCGAGCCGACCTTTATCAATGAACAAGGCAATATACAGATTGATGATATGGCGATTATGGCCATGGGTAAGCTTGGTGCGCAAGAGCTGAATTTATCAAGTGATATTGACCTTATCTTTGTACATCAAGCACGCGGCGAGACCAATGGCAATAAGGCAAAAGGCACACGTAGCATAGACAACAAACGCTTTATGACCAGATTGGGTCAAGGCATTATTAAACTGCTTGATAACAAGACCGCTGACGGTTTTGTCTTTCGAGTAGATATGCGCTTACGTCCATGGGGCGATGGAAGTGACTTGGCCATTCATCTGTCCGCATTACAAAAATATTTTACGATGCATGGGCGTGCATGGGAGCGTTTTGCTTGGTTAAAAGCACGCGTAGTCGGACAAATAGACCAACCATTTTATGAAGAGATACAATCGCTGATTAAGCCATTTGTCTTTCGTTATTACGTGGACTACAGTGCGTTTTCAGCATTGAGAGAAATGAAATCTCTTATTCAAAATCAAGTTGCACAGCGTGAAGACTTGGACAATATCAAGCTTGGTGCGGGCGGCATTAGAGATATTGAGTTTATCGTACAGGCCTTTCAGCTTATCTATGGTGGCCGGCATCCACAGCTGCAAATCAAACCTTGCTTGCAAGCGATGCAAGTATTATGTGAGCTTGGCTATCTGGAACATTCAACTTATGAGCAGCTACAGGCCGCGTATCGGTTCTTACGCCGGCTTGAGCATGCTATTCAAGCGATTAATGATCAGCAGACCCAGCGCTTACCACACGATGAGCAGTGGCAGCATAATCTAGCAGTGACGCTAAATTTTGAAAACTGGAATGCCTTATTAGATCAGCTTAATCGTCATCGCGAAAGTGTCAATGTGCCGTTTGAGCGTATGGTCACTGAGCGCCAAGTACCTGATAACGAAGATACCGACCTAGAACCAGAGCACTTAGATGAGCAAATTGCCCGTTTAAATGAAGTGCTGACAGAAGAAAATCGCGAGTTATTACAGAACTTTTGGCAATCAAAAATGGTAGCTAACTTAAGTGATGAGGCCAGAGAGCGTTTAGACGACGCATATCCTGTCATTGTCCATGCGTTGTTAGCGCATCAAGAACATCAGCAACTTGCCAATACTGCTTTACCAAGATTGATCTCACTGCTTGAAGCGATTTGCCGCCGTTCTATCTACTTGGTCATGATTGCTGAAAACCCCAATGCAACGATTGAGCTGATTCCAATGTTATCTGCCAGCCCGTGGATCGCAAAAGAGTTGGCTCAGTATCCTGTATTATTGGATACATTTTTGCAGCAGCGTTATCGCCATCTACCAGATAAACGTGAGCTGCGTGATATCTTGCGTCAACAGTTGCTACGCGTCGAGCCAAACGATGAAGAAGAGCTGTTGAGCGTCCTACGTCTGTTTAAAAAGAATCAAGTGTTGGCGGTCGCTGCTAGTGATGTATTGGCTGAACGCCCGATTATGAAAGTGTCAGATTCATTGACTTACATCGCTGAGGTCGTATTAGAAGCCGCATTGGAGCGCGCTTTTGCAGAAATTGTTAATCGTTATGGGTATCCTATTGGCCAAGATGGCGATCCGGTCACTGAAGCGGACTGCGGCTTTGCGATTATCGGTTATGGCAAGCTTGGAGGTTTAGAGCTGTCGTATTCTTCAGATTTGGACTTGGTATTTTTACACAAGATAAAAGAGCAAGGTATGACTACTGGTGAAAAATCAGTCAGCGGTATGAAGTTTGCCGCGCGTCTTGTACAAAAGCTGATGAATTATCTCAATACTCAAACACGTGATGGCCGTGCTTATGAGATTGATATGCGTCTGCGGCCTTCAGGAAATGCTGGCATGATGGTAGTGTCTTGTCATGCGTTTGAAACCTATCAAATGGATAAAGCATGGTCATGGGAGCATCAAGCGTTGGTACGTGCTCGTGCGATTTGCGGAGATAGACGAGTCACTGCACGCTTCTGTGATATTCGCCGCGACGTATTGTCATTGCCACGGACACTGGATCAAGTACGTAGTGAAGTCACCAGCATGCGTATCAAAATGCAAAAGCATCTAGGCACGAGTCAATGGCAGCAGGAAGCGGGTAAGTTTCATCTTAAGCAAGATGCAGGCGGGATTGTAGATATTGAGTTCTTAGCACAGTTTGCTGTATTGGCTTACTCGCATGAATATCCAAGTTTGACTAAATGGAGCGATAATGTGCGAATTTTTGCAGAAGTTGCTTTGCTTAGTATTTGGGATGACCAAGTCTGTCAGGATTTGACTGATGCCTATCTAAGGATACGTGCTGCTACGCATCAGTTAGCACTATCAGAGCAGTCTTTGCTCGTTGATGAGTCATTATGGCAGGAGACGCGAGCGTTAGTACAGTCACAGTGGCAGCATCTCATGGGCGTAGAGACAGACGACGAGTAATATCGTAACTCGTATGATTAAGGCCTTGCCGATAGTCCAAGAGACGCTTAAACTGTAATGCGTTATGATAAATAGAAACTATGAATAAAAACTATCAATAAAAGCTATAAACGAAAACTATGGATAGAATCGGTAGCTAGGAACGATATAATTAAAAACCATATAGTGCCAAACCAAAAGATTTCATTTGCCAAGACGGCCAGTGATATAATCGGTCACACATCATCATAATACTGTCAGTCGTTTGTCATAATGAAGCTGTTGTTTAGGCAATAAAAATTGACGCTGCGGTGTTATCATACGATGTTGATCAATACTGTTAAATAAAACCTACCTAAAAAAAGTTAGACGTCAGTGCTAGCATAAGGACAATAAAATGAATATGGCAACACAAGATGGTAAGCTTTGGATGAATGGCACAATGATCGAACAGCCAGATGCTAAAGTTCATGTGCTTACACATAGCTTGCATTACGGTATGGCTGTGTTTGAAGGCGTACGCGCTTACCAAACAGCGGATAATCGTACTGCTATTTTCCGCCTAAAAGAACATACCGAGCGTCTACTTGGCTCAGCCAAAATTTTTCAAATGGACGTACCTTTTGATGCTGCCACTCTAGAGCAAGCACATAAGGATGTGGTCAAGCAAAACAACTTAGCAGAAGCTTATATTCGTCCGCTCATTTGGGTAGGTGCAGAAAAACTTGGCCTGTCTTCACGTGACAACAGCATCAATGCAATGGTTGCTGCTTGGCATTGGGGTGCTTATCTTGGTGAAGAAGGCATCAAAAATGGTATCCGTGTAAAAACGTCATCATATACGCATCACATGCCAAACGTGACTATGTGTAAGGCTAAAGCCTCTAGTAACTATCCTGTGTCTATCATGGCCAACCAAGAAGTGACGCGCAATGGCTATGACGAAGCTATCTTGATGGATCCACAAGGATTTGTATGTCAGGGCGCAGGCGAGAACTTATTTTTAGTAAAAAATGGTGAGCTACATACGCCAGACCTATCAGGTGGTGCATTAGACGGTATTACTCGTCGTACTATCTTGCAGTTCGCAGCTGACCTAGGTATCAATGTCATCGAGCGCCGCATCACTCGTGATGAGTTTTACTTAGCTGACGAGATATTTATGACAGGTACCGCTGCAGAAGTCACGCCTATTCGTGAATATGACGATCGTATCATCGGTAATGGTGGTCGCGGTGAGTTGACTGAAAAACTACAGACCTTATACTTTGATGTGGTTCATGGTCGTAATGAGAAATATATGGACTGGTTAAGCTTTATTGATTGATAATGCCGTTACTTTAAAGACCAAAAAGGCTCAACATAATTGTTCAGTCTTTTTTTTATGCTAATATAGCCATCATATTTATTCATACGATTAAAGTGAGCAGTCAATGCCAATAGATTCTAGTACAGTCGATAATAAAAATATCAAACAAATTATTTGTATTAAATGGGGTACAAAGTACGGTGCTGATTACGCAAATAAACTATATGGTATGGTATCTCGTAATATTACACCACCGTTTCGCTTTGTCTGTTTTACGGATGATACGACTGATGTACGTCCAGAAATCGAATGTCAAGAATTGCCACCATTAGATGTCACTATGCCAACCAATACGTTAGGAAAGTGGCCGAAATCTCGTTTGTGGGGTGAAAAGCTCGGTGATTTAACAGGGACAGTATTATTCGTAGATTTGGATGTGATCATCGTCGATAGCCTCGATCCTTTCTTTGAATATGGCGAACCAGATGATGTTATCTTGTCTTACAACCCGAGTAATCCATTAGAGCGCTTAGGGCAGACATCTTGCTTTAGATTTCAGATAGGGTCACTTGTTTCACTTCAAGAGAAGTTCAAAGCTGATCCACAAGGTATCGCTGATGAATATCGTTTTGAGCAGCGCTTTGTCACCCGCAATGCACCAGGTGGTGTAAAACTATTTCCAAAAGCTTGGGTCGCACACTTTAGACGTAAATGTCGCCAACCATTTCCGCTTAACTACCTCAAAGAACCGAAGATTCCTAAAGGCGCTCGTATTGTCATTTTCCCAGGTGATTTGTATCCTACGCACGCTATCGAAGGTAGATACAATAAAAACGCCGCCAATAATGCTAAAGACCATTTAAAAAGACTTACTGAGCCTAAAAACTTGAAACGCCCATTGCGCCATTTGCGTCATTTTATCTTGCCAGTAGGGTGGATTGAGAAGTACTGGAAAGAGTAGATTTTATTCTCTAGTTAAGTATTGTCATATCAGCAAACGTTAGTATTGATGTGTTCTATCTTTATATTCGTGAAGATAGAAGCATTACCCAGTGAATGGATAGAATTATGAAAACAAATGATACCATCAGAGTCTTTGTTGGCTGTGACCCAAATAACTGTGATTTAGAGCAGATGATGGTTCTAGATTATAGTATTCATAAACATACTAGTATGCCAGTAGAAATAGTATGGATGCAGTTATCGCGCGATCCGGATAGCTACTGGTGTTCAAATCCTGAGACTGGTAAGGGTTGGGATACTACTAAGTGGTCAACGCCTTTTTCTGGTTTTAGATGGGCGATTCCAGAGTATTGCAATTACTCTGGACGTGCGATCTATATGGACGCTGATGTTGTCATTTTAGACGATCTAGCAAAGCTATGGCAGCATCCTATCCAAGGGCAGTCTATAGTAGCCGCCAAAGCAAATGCTGATATGACTCGTCTATGCACCTGTGTGTGGGATTGTGATGCTGCAAAAAATGTGGTTTTGCCTATCGAGAAACTTAAAAAAGATCCCAAAAGTCACAAAGAGATGATGGCTTTGTTTAAGAAAAACACGCAACTGATTGAGCCTTATCAAGATAGCTATAACTGTATCGATGGTGAAGACTTAGCAATAGAAGAAATCAAAATTTTGCATTATTCGGATATGGGAACGCAATTCAGTCATAAGTACTCCTTACCTAGAGTGAATGAGGAAGGAATTGAGCATTGGTTTGACGGTGAGGTGTTACCACATCCAAGACAGGATTTGGTCGATCTTTTCGATACCTACTATAATGAAGCGCTTACTGCTGGATATGATCTAGAAAGTTATCGAATTGAGCCATTCGGTAATTTTCCAAAAAAATCTCAACAAGGCTACAATGGTAATAAAGTCACTCGCCCGAGTGTTTCTAAATCACTGTTTTCTAGGCTCTTTAAGCGCTGATTTTTCGATCAAATAATTATAAGTTTCTTTAAGTGGACAAAGATATCACTCGATAGGTCGTAGTTTATGAAACAGCACAAAAAAATAGTGTTACTTGTTATTAATTGCTTACAAGGCGGCGGTGCGGAGCGTGTGGTATTAACGTTAGGTCAAGGGTTTTATGAATTGGGCTACGAAGTACATGTTCTAAGATTCAAACCATTGGTAGAGTATGAGTTGAGCCCAGACCTTCATTACCATGTACTAAAATTTAAACCCTACAAGCTCATACCAGGATCTGAAAGACGTGATAAGGTTTTTGCACGTTCTGTCGATAAGTATGTTTCGCAAAATATCGGTCAGCCTGACATGATACTTTCTAATCTAGATCGTGCGGACAGTATCTTGAGTAATAGTAAGCTACCGAATATCACCTATATTATTCATAACACCGTATCACTTCTCTACAAATTCAATAAAAATCAAGATGCTGAGCAATTGAAAAGGAAAATGGTTGAAATTTATTCTAAACATCCTTGTGTTTGTGTGAGTGAGGGTGCTGAAAAGGATTTTGTCAAAAGCTTTGGCGATATCACACCAACGACGGCCATTCACAATCCGATCGATAGAGACAGTATTCAAAAGCAGGCCGATGCTTTTGTTCCTGAATATCAGAACTATATAATTCATGTGGGAAGCTTCAAAGATGCGAAGCGTCATGATGTATTGGTAAAAGCCTACGCAAAAACTGATCAATCTATGCCATTGTTACTGTTAGGCCAAGGCAAGCATAAAAGTGAGATAGAGAATTTAGTTACAGATTTGAAGCTAGAAAATAAAGTGATGTTTTTAGGCTTTCACGAAAACCCTTTTTCTTATATCAAACATGCACAATTTAAAGTGCTGACTTCTGACTGGGAGGGTTTTGCTTTAGTTATTGCTGAAGCTTTAGTGCTAGGTACGCCAGTTATAAGCACCAACTGTCCGTCAGGTCCAAGTGAGCTGCTACCTGAAAGCAACTTGATGCCGATGGGAGATGTTGAAGCCATTGCTGAAAAAATGCGTCAGGCAATGAGCAACCCACAACAGTTTCATGCCCCGTTTGATGAGTCACTTCTTCCAGTCAAAATAGCTGAGAAATATCTAGAATTTTCTCAAAGACTAAATGTCACAAAGTGATAATATCAAACCCTCTTTATACTCAAAACACTCACTTCTAAGAAAGTTTAAAATGACTAACAATGCCATGAGCAATAATTTACCCAGAGAAAATAAGAAAAAAATACTTTTAGTCATCAACTGCCTACAAGGTGGTGGCGCTGAGCGTGTTGTACTTACATTAGGGCAGGGCTTTTATGAGTTGGGATATGAAGTACATGTTTTAAGATTCAAGTCTCGGGTAGAGTATGACCTTAATCCGAACCTCAATTATCATTTAATTAACTTTAAGAAATATAAACTCATACCAAAACTAGAGCGTCGTGACAAATTTGTTTCAGGTGTGGTTGACAGATATGTCTCAAAGAAAATTGGTCAGCCGGATATTATCCTATCAAACCTTGATCGTGCGGACAGTATTCTTAGCCACAGCAAAATGCTTAATATTATCTATGTGATTCACACTACGCTATCATTATCATACAAGTTCAAAAATTTAGATGATGAGCAGAAAAAACTAGCTTTTTCTGACATTTACTCAAAGAATAGCTGCGTATGTGTTAGTGAGGGTGTTCAAAAAGACTTTATAGAAATTTTTGGCGATATAACACCAACTGCAACCATTCATAATCCAATAGACAGAGATTGTATCTTAGAGCTAGCTAATGCATTCGTTCCTGAACATCAGAATTATATTATTCATGTGGGTAGCTTCAAAGAGGCAAAACGTCATGATATGCTGCTAAGAGCTTATGCTAAAACAGATCAGTCTCTACCTTTATTGCTTTTAGGTAAAGGTAAGCTCAAAAACGATATAGAGCAATTGGTAGTAGAACTTAATTTGGAGGACAAGGTGGTTTTCTTAGGTTTTTTAGAAAATCCTTTTCCTTATATAAAGCATGCAAAATTTAAGATATTAACTTCAGACTGGGAAGGCTTTGCTTTGGTGATTGCAGAGTCTTTAGTTTTGGGAACGCCAGTTATCAGTACTGACTGCCAATCTGGGCCAAGTGAGTTGTTACCTCAAAAAAACCTAATGCCTATGAGAGACATAGATGCTATTGCAGCTAAATTGAGCCTAGCCATGAAGGATCCAGAGCAATTTCACTCTGAGTTTAGCGAAGCACTCCTTCCTGTCACAATAGCCAAGAAATATATCGAATTTGCATCGAATGTTAAGAATACAGATAAAAGGTCTTAATCTAGCCACCATTTGGACCAATCATCTCTATGTAATTGCCGTAGAGTAGCGAAAGCACTCTGGTTGTTCTGTAGTTTTTCGAATACAGCAAGCAGTATAGCTGTAGCTAACTTATCGACTTTCTGAAATTTGTTGTAGCGTTTACGCATATTCCTTAAGCTATCATCGGTACCAATACGGAAATAAGTAAGTCCATCGTATAGAGGCAAATCGCCGGCATACAGTATGTCGGTTTTTTCGTCTAATAACGGCATAGGTTCAGCATTAGCGCTTAGTTGTAAAAAGTTTTTGGTCTCATGAACTCTTAAGGTATTCATTAGAGTGATAACGTTCATTAAAATAGCAGCTCTAAGACTGTTATTTGAGTGATCAATGAAAGTATCGCAGGCTGAGACAATCCAGCGCAGCGACAGATGCTCTAATAAATAGTCGCTTTCTGACTCCCAAAGCCTTTCAAATTCAGAAAAAGTTTTATCTATTTTGTATTTGCGGCGCATCAATATGATAAGCGTATTGTGATAAAAGCAGAGCTCAGACTCTCCTAAAGATTGATACTTTAAGTTATTTAAGTGGATTTCTAAGTCTGTACTTTTACGCTCATCTGTCAGTGCTTCAATATCACACAATGACTCAGTGATTATTGTCGTTTTCATCTCATCAAAGCTTTTACCATCATAATTTTTGACAATCTTACCTGCGTTCAATCTTTTTTCACTTAGAAATATCAATAGCAGTTTGCTTTGCCAGTTTGAAGGTGTAGTCATGTCACTAAAATCCTTTGAACAAGTATGATGCAATTAGAGCTTAAACGTCTGTCGAAAAAATTGATACCAAAATAATTTATGAAATATTACTGCTTAAACTGAATAGTATTGCTTGTACCATTCGACAAACTTTGTGATTCCATCTTCGATACTGGTATCAGGTTTGAAATCAATATCATCTACTAGCTCGTCTATATCTGCATAAGTAATAGGCACATCACCTGCTTGCATCGGCAATAAATTCTCTTGCGCTTTTTTGTCACAAGCGCTTTCGATGGCAGTGATAAAACGACGTAAAGTTACTGGTTGGTTATTGCCAATGTTATATATTTTATAAGGGGCAATCGCTGTAGTGATACTAGAATATTGAGGAGAGGGGGCTTTATCCATTATTCGAATAATACCTTTTACAATATCATCAATGTAGGTAAAGTCACGCTGCATATCACCATTATTGAAGACATTGATTGGCTCACCAGCTAGAATTTTTTTGGTGAAAGAAAAATAGGCCATATCAGGTCGACCATAAGGACCGTAAACGGTAAAAAACCTTAATCCTGTCGTAGGAATGTTATATAAATGGCTGTAGCTATGTGCCATGAGCTCGTTTGATTTTTTCGTGGCTGCATATAAACTGATAGGAAAATCAACACAATCAGCAGTGGTAAATGGCTGCTTTATATTCATACCATAGACTGAGCTGGAGCTGGCATAGATTAAATGCTTGATATCATGATGGCGGCAGCCCTCAAGTATATTAACAAAGCCAACCACATTTGAATCAATGTAAGCATTCGGATTTTCGATAGAGTAGCGGACACCTGCTTGTGCACCTAAATTAATGACAATATCGAATTGATAGGTAGAAAAAAGATCAGACATAGCTTCGCGATCAGCAAGGTCTAGCTTAATGAACGTAAAGTATTCTGGTTCTGATATTTCATTTAGTAGTTTTAATCGATCTTCTTTTAAGCTCACCTCATAATAGTCGTTGATGTTATCAATACCAACGATGCAGTTATTGCTATTAGGCAGCTGTATTTGTAATAGGGCTTTGATTAAATGAAAACCAATAAAACCTGCCGCACCAGTGACTAATATATTCATCAGTCGCTCCCGAATAAATCTCTGGTAAAGACTTTGTCCGCCACATCTTCGATTTCAGCAGATAAACGGTTTGCCACAATGACATCACTCATTGATTTAAACGCTTCTAGGTCTTGAATAACTTGTGAGTTGAAAAAGGTACTTTCTTTCAATACTGGTTCGTAAACAATGACTTCGATACCTTTTGCCTTAATACGTTTCATGATGCCTTGTATGGCAGAAGCTCTAAAATTGTCTGATCCGCTTTTCATAACTAATCGGTGTATACCTACAATTTTTGGTTTTCGTTCAATAACTTTATCAGCGATAAAGTCTTTACGAGTTCTGTTGGAGTCGACAATGGCTTTTATTAGGTTACTTGGCACTTCATCATAATTTGCCAATAGCTGTTTGGTATCTTTAGGCAAGCAGTAGCCACCATAGCCAAATGATGGGTTGTTATAATGATCACCAATACGCGGGTCTAACCCAATACCTTCTATGATCTGTTTGGTTTCGAGCCCAAATGTTTGAGCATAAGTATCAAGCTCATTAAAGTAGGCCACGCGCATTGCTAAATAAGTATTAGAAAATAACTTGATTGCCTCAGCTTCAGTGGGCTTTACAAATAGTAGCGGTACGTCCTTTTTGATCGCGCCTTTAAGGAGTAAGTTAGCGAATAATTGAGCTCGTTCTGACTGTTCACCTACGATGATTCGAGAAGGGTAAAGGTTGTCATGCAGCGCTTTACCTTCTCGCAAAAACTCGGGTGAAAAGATAATACGGTCAGTTGCATAACGTTCTCTAACACTCGCCGTATATCCCACTGGTACGGTAGACTTTATAATAATGATTGCTTGTTGATTGACCAAAAGTACTTGCTCAATCACTGCTTCTACCGTTGATGTATTGAAGTAATTGGTCTTGGCATCATAATCAGTTGGTGTCGCCACAATAATAAAATCAGCGCCTTCATAGGCTGCCGCCGCATCAAGTGTCGCAGAAAAGTTGAGATTTTTATTTGATAAAAAATCCTCAATATCTTCATCTTCAATAGGGGACTGCTGAGTATTCAATAAGTCGATTTTTTCAGGAACAATGTCGACAGCGACGACTTCGTTGTGCTGTGCCAATAGCATTGCATTTGATAGGCCTACGTAACCTGTACCTACTACTGCTATTTTCATAATATATCCAAGTAATGTTTACGCTTTGATGGATCTAATCCAAAATTGGTTTATGCTAAATAAGATTCAAAATTACAATACCGTGTCAGATCACCTTAGCTCAGAGAGCTGGTATTCCCGTCACAGAAGCGGGAAGATGCGCTAAAAATTTATGCTTCATAGCTTGGCTGATTTTCTTGTGCGAATCCGTCTCAAGAAGGTCTAGGCTTTGAATACAACCGTACTTGATAGATTTATCTTCTAAAGCAGTAATAAAGTCATCGACACTACTTTCATTTTTTAGATAGTTGACAGAGGTATCGGGTTTTAGATTTGCTTCATCTTTTTGAATTTTTAGATGATTCATCAGGGTTATCGGATTCACCTGAGCCACGTCTCTAAATTTATATCTAATCTGCTCTGTCAGTAGCTGAGGATGATTTAGCAAATAATCTTTCAGTATGTTCCTATCGACGATATGAGGATAGTGATGAATTTCAAAGAATTGATCCATACCGATTATTTTGGCGCTTAGCATTTGGGCGATAGTATGCCTTGGTTGAATCGGTGTGCGAAATAGTTTAAAGCGCGATTTTCGGAAATTAAGCTTAGCATTTAATGCCGCACTTTTACGCCAGTGGCCGTGAATATTCAGCTTTTCGCCATCCAAAAAGTCATCTATTTTTACTGGTTGGTTAAAAAAGAAATCATCATTCATATAGATGAAGTAATCAGATAACCCCTCAATATTCCATATCATCGACTCAATCGATCGGGTATTAAACGTAGGCAAAAACTGCTCATAACCCGAAAATATGTCCTTATGATCAACGATGCGTATTTTATCTGCTGAGCAAATACCTTGCTTAGCAAATTCATCGATGAACGCTGGCTTTTGTTGATCTGTGACAATATATATATGACGACAAAAAGGCACATATTTGATGATAGAAGCAATATTATAATATATCTCATCGTCGCTAGCGAAACGCGTGTCAGTTATTGCGTCAGATGCCACTTCTTTACTTGGCTTGTACTGTTCTCGCTTTTGTTTGAATATAGGGTCTGCGCCATCTACCCAAGCAATGACGATGTCTAAGGTTCTCTCATCAGGCTGCTTCATAACTGATCCTGCTCTTTTCGGATATGCATCTATTTTAGTAGCTATATTAGATCAGCTATGATATTTGCTGATGCAATTATTAACAAGGTTTAATCGATTTAGATAGTTAGACTCATTATAATTTTTATAGAGATACCGTTAAATCCTGCTCGTACTTTACTGAGTAAATGCCGAGCACCAGCGGTAGGTGAGACTAGCATATAAAGTCAGAACGCTGCAATAATTATGACCATAGTTGCATTCATTTGGCTAAACTATCATGCCTATACCGTTAAAAAATCAAGCTGAGACACTAATGCCACCTATTATTCTATTTATTTTAAAAGCGCTTGAAGGTCGCGGTGCTGAGCGTATGGTTACGACTTTGGCAAGCGCTTATGCAGATATGGGCTATCGTACTCATATCTTATGTTTGGAAGCGACGCAAGATATGCTACTAGACGCTCGTGTTCAATATCATATCGTGCCATATGATGAGGTGTTTTCTGAGCAGAATCTCGACCCAGAATCTACGCAAGCACAAGCCTACGAATCAGTTGCTAAACGTATTGATACTTACGTGCTTAGCCAAATAGGGAAGCCAGATTTAATACTGGCTAATATCTATAAAATAAACTGGATTATGGCATATAGCCAGTTGCCAAACATCGTAAATGTACTGCATACAGCGCTATCAAAGCAGTTCCAAAACCAATTATTAGAGGCGCCAGTACAGACTATAAATCATTTGAAAATGGTCTATGGCGCTCATCTTTGCAGCTGTGTAAGTAAGGGTGCACGCCAAGATTTGATTGATATTATAGGAGATATCACCAAAACCACAACAATCTATAATCCTTGTGATGCTATTGCTATAAATACCAAAGCAGCAGCATCTAGCCATCTTGAACATTTCGGCTTAGTAGATAAAGAGTACATTATACATGTTGCCTCTTTTGATAGCATGAAAGGTCATCGAGACTTGCTACAGGCGTATGCCAAAACAGAACGAAAGCTGCCGTTAGTACTAGTAGGTAAAGGTAAGCTTGAAGAAGAGATTAAGCAGCTTGCGACCGAACTTGGGATTAGCGATAGTATTAAGTTTTTAGGCTTTCAGACCAACCCTTATCCATTAATTAGAACAGCTGCACTGATGGTACTCACCTCTAAGTTTGAAGGCTTTGGCTATGTCATTGTAGAGGCGCAAGCACTGGGCGTACCAGTAATCAGTACGGATTGTCCTTTTGGGCCAAGAGAATTATTACCTGAGCAAAACTTGATTGCGGTAGGTGATATTGATGGCTTGGCCATGCTCATCGATCAAGCCATAGATAACCTTACAGATTATATCGTTCCGCTAAACCAGCAGTTACTTCCTGAACATATTGCAAGACAGTACTTAGCGTTTGGTTCTGTTTTAGATTCAGATAAAAATGAGGGTTTATAACGTGTAGTGGTTCTTAATTAAACGCAATCAAGTAGAGGTTACTAATTGCGAGTCATCAACTAGAAAGTGTCGAATAGCGATTTAGAGATAGGAGAGTGATTGACGACAGGAACACCATGCGACTGATAGATTCTGCCGAGCAAGTTAAATGAAGGTACAATGCGCTCGTGCATGACTTTGCTGAGCATACTTGGCGCAATATTATTTTTATTTTCATAAAACCGTGGTTGCTTACAGTTAAGTAGGTCAATACCATACAGATGAATGCTCGCTGCTTGACGCGAAAAAGCCAACTGCGCCGCTACATAAGCGACAGTACCTGCTTCCACAAATCCATGAGTAATGTTAAGAGAGACGCCGATGTCAGCCGCTTTATGATCGCTATCAATGATAAAGTTTGGATTATTGATAAAGTACGATAGCGGCATTTTTTTATTGAGTAATTTTTTCTTAAAGATAAGCTTATTAAAAGATAGCTTGTTTGACTTGACTCCCCATGGCCTATCTACGGGATACAACACTCGCATGGCATGATGGTACGTTTGCATAATATCAGGGTGCGTGGTGGCCATCGCTTCAAAGACAGCTAACGTTGCATATAGAGGTTGACCTGTATAGTACTGCTGTAAAATCTCAGGCTGATGATTGATGAAGCGCGCATCACTAATGACGTAACCAGCAATATCGGTAAACTGATGCTGCCCAATCAGGCTGATACTGCCATTGACAAAAATAGTAGGCGTATCTAGTAGCTCTGATAACGGCAGCTGCTGTATAGATGGCCCTGAGGCGATAATATTGACGTCTTTTCCATGCAGACTTTGTTCAGGTTCATTAGCATTAAAAGCATTGATAATGATGAGCTCATTATCAATATTGAACCCAGCAGTAGCAGGTAATCTTAAATATAGCGCCATACTATGTTCCAGTCGTTTATTTCACCTATCTTATATCTTAATACACTGCCTTTACGCTAATTATAAATTGTCTACATATGGTTAATTGCTAAGCATCTATTGCCAATGGTCTTTTAACCATGGGCTTGGCTTCACATGTCGATACCATTTACCGCCACTACCAGCAATCGCATCGGGCGGGTTAATCTCACCGTGGAAAATAACGATTTTTGCATCATCCGGCAGAGTAGGTGTGCGTACAAAGTTAAAAGGAATCGGCGCAATACATTGGTATTTAAAACTGACACACCACGTCTTATCCCAATACTCTAAGTGGTGATGCTCACGCAAATAGTTAGAGAGGTAAGCCTGCTCGTGACGTACTTGGGTGCGAATGGTTTCAAAGTTCCGCTCAAAATTAGACAGCAAATCAGGATAGGTATTCATGCCAATATTAAAGCGATAGACAGAGCTGTTACCAATCATGCGCCAAGGCTTTTTCCAGTCACGGATGATGACGACGCTGTCCTCATGCTCAGCTTGATAAGTAAAAAACGCATCGATATTATCGACAATGACGATATCAATGTCTAAAAATAGGGCCACACCTTTTAAATCATACAGCTCAGGCTTAAAGGTAGTCAGTTTTTTCCAACCACGTTCAGGACCTGCTGGCAAATCCATGTCAGGTATCGGATAACAGGCAATCGCAGGGTCAATACCTGTGCTGTCATCGGTCAAGCAAACCATTTGGAAATCTAAGGTTAGATGGCGACTAACCATGTTGTAGAGACGATTGACGTATTCAGGACCATATTTGTCGCCCCATTTCATACAGATGATATAACGCTGTTCAGCAGCATTTGTGCTCGTTTGATCAGGGTCTATAGATGAGGTCTTAGTTACGTCAGATGTCATAATGCACTCGTATTGAGATAATAGTCAGATAAATGAAGGACTAATAAAAGTAAAGGAATATAGAGTTCAGCCAATATTAGCATAGCTATGACTGATGGTACGTCTAAACTGATGGTATGTCTAAATAGGCAACGTTAGGTTGGTGATGACTAATGATTGTCGAGCTTAGTGTTATCATTTTTAACATTACTATCGTTTTTAACATTGTCGGTTTTAACGTTGTTATTTCGAACGCTATCGTTGATATCGCTATCAGAATGACTAGAAACGCTAGAATGGTGAGATTGGATAAAAGCTGCTAAAGTCTCTTTATCTTTTCGGTAAGGATTGCCTAAGTTTGGTATACGCTTAAAACGTCGATAGCCCCACATATAATGACTGTAGTTGTCTGTAATCATACGCTCCATAGCTTGATTGAGAGCATGAGTCGCCACTTCAGCATTACGGTCGTATAAAGCAGGATTATCGAGTCTGTAGCAGTAAATATCAAAACCGCGTCCATCGGTACGGCGAATACAAGATAAGCCAACCAGCGCACATTTGGTTTTGCTTGCCAGTTTAGAGGCAAGGGTACTGGTCAATGTTTTGATACCAAAGAACGGAACGACAACGCCGCCTGATGGCTCTGGAACATGGTCTGGCAGTACAATACTAAAACCACCTTGCTTGAGCGTTTTAAACACAGCTTTGACTCCGCTACCATCAGTAGGTACCAAAGTAGCATTGAGTCTCGCTCGACCCTGAAGGATAAAATCGTTAGCGAATTTGCCGTCAACTGGCTTATACATAATGGTTGGCGCACCAAACTGGTTGAGCCAAGCATTCATCATCTCCCAAGTGCCGAGATGCGGTACGATAGCAAGCATGCCATTTGGATTGGCAAGACCCTCTAAAAAAATGTCTTTATTATGGACATCACGAATCTGAGCGATACTCCACTCAGGAGGCATCGCCCAGCTTTTTATAGATTCAATACTGGTCAGACATTGATGATAAATAATGTCTTTGGTCAACGCTCGCTTTTGCTGCTCAGACAATGTATGAGTAATCAGCGCCATATTGATCTGAATGGTACGCATGATACTTAGACTGGGTATCTTAATGATAACCCACGCAACAAAACGTGCCAACATCTGCAGTACAGACAATGGCACGACTTTGAAAATATTATACGGATTCATGACCACTCACATGGTAATGAATCACGTAACAAGCACTGTAGACAGCAATCGCGCATCATCAAGCGATTTATTCAGTAGGCTTGTTGTTGGCATCAGCCTGTGCTTTTTCACGCACACGGATACCAAGCTCACGTAGTTGTTTGCTATCAACGCCAGCAGGTGCTTGGGTTAATGGACACTCCGCAGTTTTGGTTTTTGGGAAAGCAATTACATCACGGATAGAGTCAGCACCTACCATGAGCATAATCAAACGATCCAAACCAAATGCTAGGCCGCCATGCGGTGGTGCACCGAATTTTAGGGCATCAAGTAAGAAGCCAAACTTGTCTTCAGCTTCTTGCTCACCAATACCCAACGCTTCAAGTACAGCTTGTTGCATATCGTAAGTATTGATACGTAAGCTACCACCGCCAACTTCTGTACCGTTCAATACCATGTCATAAGCGATAGAAAGGGCAGATTCTGGATTGTTTTTCAACTCTTCAACTGAGCCTTTAGGCTTAGTGAACGGATGATGCATTGACGTCCAACGTCCATCGTCAGTCTCTTCAAACATTGGGAAGTCGGTCACCCAAAGTGGGGCCCATTCACAAGTCGTCATTTCAAGATCTAGACCAATTTTTTGACGTAATGCACCAATTGCATCATTCACAACACTGGCTTTATCCGCTCCAAAGAAGATAATGTCGCCATCTTCTGCAGCAGTACGCTCGATCAAGCTCACAAGTACATCATCAGTCATGTTTTTGATGATTGGAGACTGTAGGCCAGATTCTTGATCCACACCGTTGTTGATGCTGCTAGCGTCATTGACTTTGATATAAGCCAAACCGCGTGCGCCATAAATACCAACAAACTTGGTATAAGCATCGATTTGCTTACGGCTTAATGATGCGCCACCAGGGATGCGTAGGGCAGCCACACGACCTTTAGGATCGTTAGCAGGGCCTGCAAATACCTTAAAGTCAACGTCTTTCATCAAATCTGCAACGTCAACCAACTTTAGAGGAATACGTAAGTCAGGCTTGTCTGATGCATAGTCGCGCATTGCTTCAGCGTAAGTCATGCGTGGGAACTGCTCGAACTCAACGTCCATCATTGTCTTAAACAAATGCTTGATAAGACCTTCATTGATGTTCATGATTTCTTCTTCATTCAAGAAAGAAGTCTCGATATCCACTTGAGTAAATTCAGGCTGACGATCGGCACGTAGATCTTCATCACGGAAGCATTTAGCAATTTGATAATAACGGTCAAAACCTGACACCATCAATAATTGCTTAAATAGCTGTGGTGACTGCGGCAGGGCAAAGAAGTTACCTGGACGAGTACGTGATGGTACAAGATAATCACGCGCACCTTCAGGCGTTGCACGAGTCAAGATAGGCGTCTCAACATCCAAGAAACCATGATCATCTAGATAACGACGAATCGCTGAAGTTGCCTTGGCACGGAATACCATACGCTCTTGCATTTGCGGACGACGCATATCAAGATAACGATACTTCAGACGCAAGTCTTCAGATACAGTCGTTTTTTCGTCATTCAATGGGAATGGCGGTGTTTCAGACTTAGCCAGTACTTCAATTTCTTTGCCCAATAGCTCAATCTGGCCACTGGTCATATTATTATTTTCAGTACCTTCATAACGGCGACGTACACGGCCAGTTATCTTTAGCACGTATTCAGGACGTACAGCATCAGCTGCTGCGAAAGCTTCTGGGGTATCAGGGTCGACCACGACCTGTAAGATACCCGCGCGGTCACGCATGTCTAAAAAAATCACGCCACCGTGATCGCGACGACGATGTACCCAGCCTACGATACTAATGGTTTGCTCAAGCAAGCTCTCGGTTACGGCTCCGCAATACTCGTCTCGGTATTCGCTATGCGTCATAGTGCTTTGCGTCATAATATGGTTATCCAGTTATCAGCCCAATTCGAAGTACAATAATGCAGCCATTGTCGTGCGTTTCAAGCTATTTGCAAAAAAAACACACAAACAACGCGATTAAGACATATGGTCATCACGTTGGCTGCAGAAAATTTGATATAAACGCATATTATGCCTAATCTGCCTTTGTTATACAACCAGCTGAGTTCAATCAAAGAACGGGAGTCTGCAAGTATCTAACGTATTTATTCAGTAATATTTATGTTGGGTTAAATATTGTCATCATGCTTGAAAACACCACTTAGTGTGCACATATCAACCGCACGTTAATAAAAACAGCCATATCAATATATTTACTGACTTGAGGATTTGTAACCATGCTATTTCATCCCCCTAAAAACCCTGTTGAGCTTAAAATACGCCACTTAAATGATGCTCAAAAGCAGCGCCGTGAAGATTTGATGGAAGCCACCCAAGGCAAAGCTGCCCTCAAACAGTTCAAAAAAGTCATGGCCAAAAAAGCCAAACAAGCATTGAAAGCAAAAACTAAAAATAAGAAAAAACATACTGAGGATAAGGCACAAGTTTTTGTGCTCGATTTTGATGGTGATATCAAAGCAACTGCGGTCAAACATTTGCGTGAAGAAATCAGTACTCTAATTAGTACCGCAAATAAAGGTGATGAAGTTATCGTCCGTCTCGAATCAGGCGGTGGTCTGGTACACGGTTATGGTTTGGCCGCAGCGCAATTGGTTCGCCTAAAAGATGCTGGTTTAAAACTGACGGTCTGTGTTGATAAAGTGGCGGCAAGCGGCGGTTATATGATGGCTTGTGTTGCAGACAAAGTAATAGCCGCACCATTCGCTATCATTGGTTCAATCGGTGTGGTGTCGCAGCTGCCAAATTTCCATAAATGGCTAAAAAACCATGACGTCGATTATGAGATGTTTACCGCTGGTGACTACAAGCGTACGGTAACTGTATTTGGTGAGAATGATGCCGAAGACCGTGCCAAATACCAAGAAGAGCTAGAGCAGACACATGAGCTATTCAAGCATTTCGTTAATAACTACCGTCCAACATTAGATGTGGCAAAAGTGGCCACTGGAGAGCATTGGTATGGCGAAGATGCGTTGAAGCTTAACTTAATTGATAGTCTACAGACTTCAGACAGTTATATTTTGGAGCGTATGGAAGATAACGAAGTATACGCATTGTATTCACGTCAAAAGCCGACGTTGGCAGAAAAGCTAGGATTGGCTCAAGCAGCAGAGGCAACACTGAGTATGGCCGTGGATAAACTGCCAGATACGCTCGCACGTTTTGATTTGAATAGTCGTCTAAACATTCTAAAATAATTTTAGTTATCATTATGGTAGTTAAGTAAGGGTGCTTTAGTGCTCAGAAATTTTTAGATACATTGTTTATATTTTGTAAAAGGCGTGGCCTAGCTGGTCGCGCCTTTTTGCTGTTTAATCATAAATGCTGTGTTATAAATGTAGCTCACGGAAAACAGTATACGTGCGTGCACTAAAGCTCTAGTAGAGCTTTTTATCAACATTTGATTCAGACAATCAATAAAGAAAAGGAAGTCATTTATGTCTAACGACAATTTAATGTTTACCGCAACAGAACATGGTCAATCCATGCACGCCAAAGTCAAAGCGTTCATTGAGACGCATATTGAACCCATCGAAGCCCAATTCTGGGAAGAATGTCACAAAAAAAATCCTGATGGTAATTGGGAAAACTGGGAGTGGCCAGAAGCCTACGAAAACCTGCGCAAGCAAGCACGTGAAGAAGGCTTGTGGAATTTATTCCTGCCGGATGACACATTAGGTGCAGGACTTTCAGTCACTGATTATGCGCCTATTGCAGAGCTAACTGGTCGTAGTTTACTAGCACCGCATGTATTCAACTGTAATGCCCCTGATAGCGGTAATATGGAGCTATTGTGGCGTTACGGTACTCAAGAACAACAAGACAAATGGCTTACCCCGTTGTTAGAAGGTGAGACGCGTTCTGTCTTTTGTATGACTGAGCCTGATGTGGCCTCAAGCGATGCCACCAATATGCAAGCGACCGCCATGGTCGATGGTGATGAAATTGTCATAAACGGTAGTAAATGGTGGTCATCCGGTCTTGGTGATCCTGCGGTTGATGTTTTGATTGTGATGGCATATACCGCGGATGAAAGCGCAGACCGTCATCATCAGCATTCGATGGTGCTTGTGCCAGTCAATACTCCGGGTGTGAACATCAAACGTATGCTTAAAGTATTTGGTGATTATGATGCACCGCACGGGCATGGTGAAATCAGCTTTGAGAACGTACGTGTGCCAGTCAGCCACTTTATTGGTGGACCTGGTAAGGGCTTTGAGATTGCACAGGGTCGTCTAGGGCCAGGCCGTATTCATCATTGCATGCGCTGTATCGGTGCTGCCGAAAAATCTCTTGAATTAGCGGTCAAGCGTGGTATGTCACGTACTGCCTTTGGTAAGCCATTACTACAATTAGGTGGTAACTTTGAGCGTATCAGCGAGGCCCGTATCAAAATCGACCAAGCACGCTTGCTCACATTGTACGCAGCACAAAAAATGGATGCTCAAGGCACGAAAAAAGCATTGACTGAAATCTCTGCTATTAAAGTAGTCGCGCCAACTGTGCTACAAGAAGTAGTCGACATGGCGATTCAGATTCATGGTGGAATGGGTGTATGTCAAGACACAATGCTGCCAGGGTTCTATGCCCAAGCTCGTGTACTACGCCTAGCGGACGGTCCTGATGAAGTACATAAAACTATGATTGCTAAACTAGAACTAAAACGTCAGGGTTTTAGTCGTTCTGCTAAGTCTGACAAAGCTTAATCTTAACAAACGGTTGTGTGAGCCAATGTTGATTTGCTCGCGCAACTGTTATCCAGAATAAGCCAATTAAAATGCTAATTGAAAATTCACTATTAACGATTTAGTAGTGAATTTTTCATCTATCACTCACATCTGTTATAAAAATAAATGACCCCATGATAAGGAATATCCCATGGCAACTGATAATAAAGTACTAGACAAAGGCGGTGCCGTGCGCGAAGGCGAAGAGCTTGATGCCACAGCAGTTAGTGAATGGCTTCGCAGACAAGGTGTCGATGTAGTAGGCGAGCCTACAGTCACTCAGTTCTCGGGCGGCGCATCAAACTGGACGTATCGACTGCAGTATGAGGGTGAAGATAAAAACCAAGACCTCATATTACGCCGTCCACCAAAAGGCACCAAGGCAAAATCTGCACATGATATGGTTCGTGAGTATACGGTTCAAAAAGCATTAAAAGATGTTTATCCTTACGTACCTGAGATGATTGCGCTATGCACGGATGAAGCTGTTATCGGCGCTGATTTTTATGTAATGGAGCGGATGGAAGGTGTTATCCCTCGCGCAGAATTACCAGAAGGTATCGATCTAGATCCTGAGCAAACACGTCTGCTTTGTACCAATGTATTAGACGCTTTGGTGAAGTTGCATCAGATAGACTACACAGAACACTCTGATTTGGTTAATTTGGGCCGCGGTGAAGGCTACTGTGAACGTCAAATTAGTGGCTGGGACAAACGTTATGTCAAAGCAAAAACACCTAACGTACCGAGCTTTGCATTGGTCAGACAATGGCTGGCTAAGCACACGCCTGCTGATAGTAAAACCTGTATTATTCATAATGATTGGCGTTTTGATAACGTCATACTTGACGCAGATGAGCCGACCAAAGTTATTGGCGTGCTTGACTGGGAGATGGCAACCCTTGGCGATCCACTAATGGATTTGGGTAGCGCATTGGCATACTGGATTGAAGAAAATGATAACATCATCATGCAACAGTCACGCCGTCAGCCGACACATTTAGAAGGCATGATGACACGTGATGAAGTGGTTGAATACTATCTAAAACAATCAGGTTTAGAGATAAATAATTGGACCTTTTATGAAGTGTTTGGGTTGTTCCGCCTATCAGGCATTGTTCAGCAAATTTACTATCGTTATTATAATAAACAAACCACAAATCCAGCTTTTAAAAATTTTTGGCTAATAGTGCATGTATTGCATGCTAAGTGTCTTAAGTTGATTGCGCAGTATGAAGGCGAAGGATTGTTTAATAATTACGTACAGCCACATTTAGCAGAAATGGGTATTGATGCTGAAACGATTGAGCAACTGCCAAGCCCTGTTCAAAAAGTAGTTAAAAGCATTTTGCCAAAAGGCTATTTTACTTAGACTTCTCGCTCCACTGAAGTGTAAGCAATTAAAAAGAAGTGTAAGCGGTTAAAAAATAGTATTTCGAGAAATATAATTGAAGGCAATATTTTATGACAACCATACTTTTAGCACGTCATGGTCAGGCCTCTTTCGGTCAAGAAAACTATGATCAACTCTCAGAGCTGGGCAGTATTCAAGCAAAAATGCTGGGTCAGCACTACGCAGCCACACAGCGCCGTATAGATGTAATATTTACAGGTAATTTAGTCAGACAACAGGATTCAGCTCGCCATTTTTGGGACTCTTACTATTCATCTTTGTATACTGGTAATAGAGGTGACGTACCTAGTTTGCCTGCAATTGATTTTGATCATCCCAATAGCTACATTTTGCCCCAATTTGATGAGTTTAACCATAAAGATGTCTTTATAAAATCAGCTACTGCCTCGGGTAATCTAGCTGATATAACGGCTGAAATCGCCAAAGCAGAATCGCCAGCCACGCGACTGGCTGAGCTATTTGATCAATCAATGCAGCGCTGGCACGCTGGTGATAATGATCAAGATTATCTTGAAAGTTGGCCACAGTTTAATGACCGTGCACAGCAAGCCCTTGAACAAGTGCGTACAAAGGTATCAAGTATGAGCTTGGATCAGGATAGCACGGTGCTGGTATTTACTTCAGGTGGCATCATTGCTGCAATCACTGCACAGTTACTACGACAAGGCAGTGAGACAGCTTATCAGCTGAATAAAAGTTTGGTTAATACTGGTGTGACCTCTGTTACTTTAAAAGATAAGAGTACTCGATTGTTGTCTTTGAATGAGCATAGTCATCTTTTTTCTGAAGGTAAGCGCTTCGTGACATGGCGATAGACATGTGTATGCTATAGCGAGGTCTTCTTTTTGCTGCCAATATCGTTCATGTTTATACTAACAAAAAATTGTCGCAAAGCTATATAAAGTAGCTCTGTTAAATGTCGATATACAAAGGACTGTACATGCAAAATAAATTAACAACATTGGTAGCTAAAAGTGCGCGCCATAGTAAAAACCAGATAGTGGGTGCGGTTCGACCTTCGAGTTATTTAAAAGACTTGAGTAAGCAGCAAGTAGGCAACGGTAAAACGGTACTTATCACAGGTGCCAGTTCAGGTCTAGGCGAAGGTATGGCAAGACTGTTTGCTAGCCTCGGCTACAATTTGGCCATATGTGCGCGCCGTACTGATCGTTTAGAGCATCTAAAATCGGAGATGATGGACAAGTATCCTGATATTCGAGTCGTATACCAAGCATTAGATGTGAGTGACTATGATTCAGTTTTTCAAGTATTTGATGGTTTTGCAGATGATTTCGGCAGCATTGAGCGAGTAGTGGTTAATGCCGGCATTGGCGATAGCCGCCGCATTGGTAAAGGGCATTTTGAAACCAATCGTCGCACTGCTGATGTCAATTTCGTAGCCGCACTAGCACAGTGTGAAGCGGCCATGAATATCTTCCGTGCTCAAAATAGCGGGCATTTGGTAGTGATATCGAGTATGTCAGCCATGCGTGGATTGCCTAGACACTTGACCACCTATGGGGCAAGTAAAGCGGGCTTGGCTCACTTAGCAGAAGGCATTCGAGCTGATATGCTTTTGACTAACCTTCCTATTAAGGTTTCTACCATCTATCCTGGTTATATTCGTACAGAGATTAATGAAGGCTCTAAGCCGTTGCCGTTTGAGGTCGATGCAGATACTGGAACCAAAGCGATTGTGGCGGCGATTGAGGCAGGGGTGGCTGAAGCGTGTGTGCCAAGTCTGCCTTGGTCAATAATCAGTCATGCAATGAAGCACTTGCCATTACAGGTAATGAATCGTATAAGCTAATAAGATTGGCTGTGTAAAGGCTAGATAGCAGGAAGCCCACTACAATCTAGTGGGCTTCTGCTTTTTTGTTTACTTTAAATTTGTAATGCGATTATTACAATGTTTGAGGGTTATCTGACATATGCTGCTCACGCAGTTTTTGGCGTAGTACCTTACCAACGTTACTTTTTGGTAGTTCACTAACAAACTCAATATGACGCGGACATTTATAACCAGTCAAATTATCAAGCGCGAATTCTTTGATAACTTCTTTGGTGACATTGTTATCTGCAGGTACGATATAGATTTTAACTGCTTCACCTTGGTTTTCATCAGGAATACCAATTACTGCGCAATCGACGATACCATCACAATCGAGCATGACAGATTCGATTTCATTCGGAAACACATTAAAGCCTGACACCAATATCATGTCTTTCTTGCGATCCAGTAGGGTAAAGTAGCCTTTTTCATCCATACTAACGATATCACCAGTACGGAAATAACCATCGTGAGTAAAATCATTTGTATTGTCTGTATTGAAATAGCCTGACATAACGTTCGGACCTTTGATGCACATCTCACCTGATTGATGCATGCCAACACGTTCGCCGTTTTCGTTGATCACGATAATATCAACGCTAGGAACTGGGATGCCAATAGTACCGTTGAACTTACGATCAGTGATTACATTGGCAGTACCACCAGCCACCCCTTCAGTCATGCCCCAGCCTTCAACCATAGGACAGCCCGTCACTTCTAACCAACGCGCTGCTGTTTGTTCGGTTGCAGCCATACCGCCGGCCTGAGTGATACGTAATGAGCTAAAATCCAAGTCTTTAAAATTTGGTTGGTCAAGCAGACCTTTAAATAAAGTATTAACGGCAGGGAAAATATGGAAAGGCTGTTTCGATAAAGTCTTAATAAACCCTGACATATCGCGCGGGTTGGGTATCAACACGAAAGTATAACCTGAACGCATACCAAGTAGACTCAGCATAAATGCGAAAATATGATACAGCGGCAATGCCATCACCATATTGATATATACCTCATTGATACCTGAGGTGACTGGACGATACCATGCTTCTGATTGCATAGCAGCGGAAACAACATTACGTTGCGTTAAAACGGCCCCTTTAGATAGACCTGTGGTGCCACCTGTGTACTGCAAAATAGCCTTTTGTTGCATGGTGGTCTTTGATGCTTGAAACGATAAATTCTTGCCTTTTTTTAGAACATCAGGAAATTTAGTGACGTTATATTTAGGATCATTTAGGTTGTATTTAGGCACCAAACGTTTGACTTGACGAATAACGGTATTGACCAAAACACCCTTTAATCCCATCATATCGCCCATTTTTGATAAGACTATACGCTTAATATTTGTCTCTTCAATAACTTGTTCTAAAGCTTGCGCAAAGTTATCAACGACAAATATAACTTGAGCACCTGAATCGTTTAGCTGATGACGAAGTTCGCGGCCTGTATATAGCGGATTAATAGGCGTACAAACGTAGCCTGCACGTAAAATACCGATCATCGTTGGGAGGTATTGTGGGACGTTTGGCATCATAATAGCCACCACGCTGCCTTTGGGTAAGCCTTGTGCTTGTAACCATGCTGCGACTGCAAGTGAAGCATTATCTACATCACCATAAGTATGGGTCACACCCATACAGATAGTCATTGGATGCATACGAAAGCGGTTAAAACATTCTTCATACAACTCTATGAGACTTTCATATTGATCAGGATTAATCGTCTTGGGTACGTTGTCTGGATATTGAGCAAGCCAAGGTTTATCTACTGCCATGATGAGCGTCCTTAAATATCGAAATAAGTTAAGGCTCTATAAAAAAGTAGTTACATCCATGTCAACAATTTACATTACTGCTCCCTGAGCAATAAACTGTTGAGTGTTATCCTATAATTATCACATACTGCTAAAATACGGGGCCGTTATAAAGTTTGAGTTAACCGCAAAGTGCAAGAATCTAAAAAGGTTCGAACTGGTTATTGCTTTTGATAAAAACTGTCATTCTGAAATATTAGTAATTAAATAATTTAATTACTATAAAATGTAACGACAGAAATTTTAGTAACATATTTTGGCAATAAACTAACATAATTACAACCATATTTGTTATTCTTATACAAGAACTTAATAGTTTAGGATTAAGTTTGCTAAATAGGAAAATATATGTTGAGCACTATAAAGCTTGATTAAAAAGATTAATAATCTGTTTGATTGAACAACGATTATTTTCACTTGAAAAGCCTTACATAAATAAGTATAAAATGTTAGTGGGTGTATTTATATACAAGGAGAAAATTTTTAACATGCGAAAAAAGCACCTAACATTAAATATAAGGTGCTTTTCAACAAAAAATAATAAAACCTGATAATTTTTTTCTTGATTTTTTAAAGTTAATATTGATTTATCTTTGAGGATGATCTGCTTGATGTTTTTCACGTAACTTTTGACGCAGTACTTTACCGACATTACTTTTTGGTAAGTCACTAACAAACTCGATATGGCGTGGACATTTATAACCAGTCAAATTATCTAACGCAAAATCTGTAATAACTTCTTTAGTCACATTATTATCTTCAGGTACCACATATATCTTGACCGCTTCACCTTGATGGTCGTCAGGGATACCAATCACTGCACAGTCTAGGATACCATCACAGTCAAGCATCACAGACTCAATTTCGTTTGGAAAAACGTTAAAGCCTGAGACCAAAATCATATCTTTTTTACGATCTAGCAGTTTGATGTAGCCCTTGTCATCCATACTAACGATATCACCAGTACGGAAATAACCATCGCTAGTAAAATCATCACTACTATCTCTGTTAAGATACCCAGAAGTTACGTTAGGGCCTTTAATACATAGCTCACCCCCTTCGTTTAATCCTACATGTTTACCTTCTTCATCAATGATAATGACATCTACGCCAGGAGCGGGCACTCCGATAGTACCATTAAACTCACGATTGGTAATAACGTTGGCGGTGCCAACTGCAACGCCTTCTGTCATACCCCAACCTTCGATCATTGCGCAACCAGTCACATCTAACCAGCGTTTGGCAGTTTGTTCAGTGGCCGCCATACCGCCCGCCTGTGTGATACGCAATGAACTAAAGTCTAAATCTTTGAAGTTTGGGTTATCAAGTAACCCTTTAAAGAGAGTATTGACTGCAGGGAAAATATGGAATGGTTGCTTTGATAGGGTTTTGACAAATCCAGGAATATCACGAGGATTGGGTACTAGTATAAAAGTATAGCCTGAACGCATACCAAGTAGGCTAAGCATGAATGCAAAAATATGATATAACGGTAGCGCCATCACCATATTAATATACACTTCGTTAATTTCTGACGTGATAGGCCGTGTCCATGCTTCTGATTGCATCGCTGCGGCCACAATATTACGCTGTGACAAAATAGCGCCTTTTGATAGTCCTGTGGTGCCACCTGTATATTGCAAAAATGCTTTTTGGTCCAAAGACATGGTTGGTTGTTGAAAAGGTAAGCTTTTACCTTTTTTCAGCACATCAGGGAACTTAGTGACATGGTATTTGGGGTCGTTGAGGTTGTACTTAGGTACTAAGCGTTTGACCTGACGAATAATCGTATTGACCAAAATACCTTTTAATCCCATCATATCGCCCATTTTAGACAGGACAATACGTTTAATAGACGTTTCTTCAATGACTTGCTCAAGCGCTTGGGCGAAGTTGTCGACCACAAAAATTGCTTGGGCACCAGAATCGTTAAGCTGATGGCGTAATTCCCGCCCAGTATATAGTGGGTTAACAGGGGTACAAACGTAGCCTGCACGCAAAATCCCAATCATGGTTGGTAGGTATTGCGGAACATTTGGCATCATAAGAGCCACTACACTGCCTTTAGGTAGGTCTTGATTTTGCAGCCAAGCAGCGACCGCCAATGAGGTTTTGTCAATGTCGTTGTAAGTATGGGTCACTCCCATACAAATACTCATCGGATGACCACGGAAACGATCGAAACACTCTTCGTACAGTTCCATGATGCTACTATACCTATCCGGGTCAACAGTTTTTGGTACACCTGCGGGATATTGAGAAAGCCAGGGTTTGTTCGGCATCATGGTTAGCATCCTTGCAATTTAATATAAGTTGAAGTTGTAAAAGAGAGCATTCATCAATCTATTAGTAGTACAAACCAATACTTATCTAAGTAGTATGTACTGTATTTAATAGCATCCTTGGCTATTGACTAACTATTACCCATTTTTTGGTCAGTATAGTGTTTTACTTAATGATTCTTAATATGAAAGCTAAGTAAAACAATTGAGTAGAAAGTATAGCAACGAAATAATGTTCGTTCTAAAATAATAGTCTACTATTCGCAACCAAATTATTAATAAAACAATACATTTAAGCAATACATTAGCACGAATAGGACTCAAAGCAATACTAGTAAGCGATACTGAGCAGTACATATATTAACTTAAAAGAATATATTGGCTTTGTTGCCGCATAAAGGGATTACTATGTGACTAGCATTGGTCAGCTGACGAAATACAAACGAATATAGATGCCAAAATTATTGCGGTAAAATGAACTGTTTATGCTTATTAAAGAACCGTCGATAGATAAGTAAGGCACTGATAGTGCAACCAAGCGTGCTGCTGACACATATCAGGAACATAGTGATTATTTGATAGCGTACGGCTTGAGTGGGATCGACGCCCGCTAGGATTTGACCCGTCATCATGCCTGGCAAGCTAACAATACCGACGACTAGCATAGAGTTCAGGGTTGGGGTCATGCCATTAGTGATAGCTGCTTTTATCTGCTCATGGACGGCTTCGAATGGCTTAGCAGATAGACTGAGCATCATCTCGATACGCCCTGATTGCTCATGAAAGGATTCAATCAATTGATTGCTCGTCAACGAAATAGCAGTCAGAGAGTTCCCTAATATCAGACCCAATATAGGAATAATGAATTGCGGTGTATACCAAGGCTGCACATTCAAAATCGCTATAATCGCAATCGCCGTTACTAATATTGCTGAGATGCCGACTGCCAATAACGTATCTGTCAATAACCCTTTATAGCTGCGTTTAACGCGATTTTTGGCGGCACTTCCTGCAATTAGAGTCATGACCGTTAAGATAAGTAGCACTTCATACCATTGTTCACGTGCAAAAATCCACGCCAGTATCAGCCCAATAAAGCTAAGCTGTATGATCGTACGAAGTGCCGCTATCAAAAGGGTCTTGCTTAGCTTTAAACGTAAGCGCCAAGAGATGAGTAATACAATGATAATTAGGCTGCTAGCAAGAGCGATATCACTATAAGTGAGAAAAATTTTCATATCATTCGTACCACTCATATGAGCTTATTTAGGAAGTAATTACAGTAGTAATAATACACGGTGAGGGTTGAAGTTATTAACGTGCTAAATTGTCTGAGCAACTAAGCGACGACTTAATCACTTGATTAAATATTCTTGTATAAAAGTTCTTCAAGAGTCTACGGTGAGCACACCGGCTTGCATATGCCAGTGTCTATTTGCCAAAGGCATGATATCTTTTGTGTCGTGAGTTATCCATAGGAGTGTGCGCTGTGCATCTGTGTGCAACCAGTTGATAAGTAAGTTGACTAGCTGTGCTGAAGTGTCCATGTCCAAAGCAGCAGTTGGTTCATCTAGCAATAGAACTTTTGGACTAAGCTGCAATAGACGCAATGTATTGATCAGTTGGCGCTCGCCACCAGATAAATGCTTGGCGTCCTGTTGCAAAAAATCTGCACTTCTATCCAAATGTTCAAGCTGAGCAACATGCCAGTCTGTGTCAAAAGTCTGCGACTGGTGAGCATGCAATTGATAAGGCATTTGTAAGTTTTCAAGGACACTGCCGTCTAACAACTGTGGGTGCTGAGCGAGTAGGGCAACTTGCTTGCGCCATCGTATAGGTGAAGTCTCATGAATATCGTGATAAACATCACTTGACGTGTCATTGCTCAAACGAACAGTACCGCTGCTCATGGGCAGTAATCCTGCCAATACTCGCAGCAGTACTGATTTACCGCTACTAGACGCTCCTGTCAAAACAGTGACTTGCCTTGACAATAGCATACCGCTCGCACCGCTTATTAGCGTTCGATCATGAGTTGATAGCTCTTTATTCAGTGAAGCGTCTGCGGTTAGCTTGCTTGTCCACTTTTGATAAATGCTAGACGGCATAGAGATTTTATTCGAAGCTTCTTTGCTATTTTTAACGCTATGAGTACGTATCGTCCGTTGGCTATGCACCCATAGATTATCAAATTCAAGTAGTACTCTATCCGTATCTATGTTCATAGCAGTTCTACTGCTGACCATTTACTTGCTCGTCAATAGCTTTTTGGATCGTAACGCGGAGTTTTTTTGGTACACGTATAGGACGCATTGGTGGGGTTGTCGCTGAAGTATCTGGTTTATCGCTGCCTATTTCGTCATTACTCATTGGCTCTGGTTTGACGAGGTTTTGTACGCAGGCAATGACGATTTTGGTGCTGCTTAGTAGCTGGATATTATCTGTTTCGGTAGTACCATGATTCGGTAGGTTGCGATATATACTTTGATAAAATATGATGCTGGCAGGTTTTAGCTCCACTTTATCAATACGTACGCTAATTACCTCATCTAATAGAATGGCTCTTTTGTATTGCAAATCCGCCTGACTCACGACAAAATGCTGTATTTCACCACTGTCAGTTTGCAAAAAATACCCATTTAAGCCCAGCTCAGTAAACCAGTCGCGTCGGCAGTTTTCAAAAAACACCAAATGATTGGCGTGATAGACTATACCGCCAGCATCAGTATGGTTAATATAGACGTTATAATCTTTAGCAAATAATGGTTTGATGTCATCATTCATGGCTGATGTCGTATTTTTTTGCTTAATTGTTGTCATAGTGATGCTCGATATTTTTAATAAGTATTGTTGAATAAAAGTGTTTCAGATAGACCAATAATAGATAGTGCTTATAATAGAGCTACTCTAGCTCAAGATATCAGGCCATGCAACCGCTAGAAACGCTTACATTTGTTATCATAGCCGTTTATATTTCCCTCATTTATAGAGCGCTATATTCTAACCAATCAGTATAGGACAGTTTATGACCCGTTTTGTCAGTTTTAACATCAATGGTATCCGTGCACGTCAGCATCAGCTCGAGGCGGTGCGCGAGGTAATCGATCCTGATGTCATGGGCCTACAAGAAACCAAGGTTCATGATGATCAATTTCCGCTTAGCGATATCGAAGGGCTTGGCTACCACGTCGAGTATTTTGGACAAAAAGGGCATTATGGCGTTGCACTCCTATCCAAAGCTGCACCTGTATTTGTACAAAAAGGCTTTCCTGGCGAAGATGAAGAAGCCCAAAAGCGCTTTATCCATGCACGTTATGAGTTTGAAGGTCGTGAAGTGGATGTGCTCAATGGTTACTTTCCGCAAGGAGAGAGCCAAGATCACCCAACCAAATTTCCTATGAAGCGCGCTTATTATGCCAATTTGATGGCTTATATTGATACGCTAAAAGCGGAAGGTCGTTCGATTATCGTCATGGGTGATATGAATATCGCACCAGAAGATATCGATATTGGTATTGGTGAAGTCAATGCTAAGCGTTGGTTGAAAAATAGAAAAACCTCATTTCTGCCAGAAGAGCGCGAATGGTATTCAGCATTGATGTCACGTGAGCTGACAGATACTTACCGTCTGCATTATCCAGAGAGCACCGAGTTATACAGTTGGTTTGATTATCGCAGTCGCGGCTTCAATGATGAACCTAAGCGCGGTTTACGTATTGATCATATTCTATGTACCTCAGATCTAATCGATAAATGTATCGATGCTGGTATCAGTTATGAGCTACGTGCTATGGAAAAACCGTCTGACCATGCACCGATTTGGTCAGCATTTGACCTAAAGAGACCGTAATACTTATATACCGTGATACCTATATATAGTCAATCTCATGTCAATCTCATGTCAATTAGATACGATGATTAGCTTGCTCAGTCTGCTGGTTGTAGCACTGTAGCTAGCTCTCCTTGTATCTGAATAATCTTGAACTGACTATATATTTATCACTTCGTATTCCATAAATAACGATAAAAATTGAAAAATAAGGATTTTATTATGGCTGTTGGAAATGTATCAGTACCTGACGTTATCTATCCCATCGACGGCATCAAGCTCAGTGCCACAGCGGCAGGCGTTCGTTATAAAGACCGCGATGATCTAGTAGTTATCGAAATATCTGACAAAGCCACTACTGCGGTTGTGACCACTAAAAACACCTTTTGTGCAGCGCCAGTGCGAGTATTGCGTGAGCACTTTGCTAAGGTTAGTCCGCGCTATTTAGTCACCAATACGGGTAACGCAAATGCAGGTACGGGCGCTGATGGCAAGCGCCGCGCCATTGATATTTGTACAGCATTGGCTGAAAAGGCCGGTGTAGATACCAATACGGTATTGCCATTCTCTACTGGTGTTATCGGTGAGCCGTTAAATAGTGATGCAGTCATCGCAGGTCTGGATAATGCATTGGCTAATCTAGCACCTGATAGCTGGCTAGCCGCTGCTAATGGCATTCGTACAACAGATACCATTCCTAAATTGGCCAGCCAAAAAATTGATGTAGCAGGTACTAGCTATCATGTCACTGGTATGTCTAAAGGCTCAGGAATGATACGCCCAAATATGGCGACTATGCTGGGCTATGTGGCGACAGATGCCGACATCGCTGCTGACTTATTACAAGAGATGCTAAGCGCTATCAACGAGCAGTCTTTCAACCGCATTACTGTCGATGGCGATACCTCAACCAATGACTGTTGTGTGTTAATCGCAACAGGTGCTGCTAGCTCAGAGGTGATTGATAGCACAGAGCATCCACATTATCAGCCTGTATTCGATGCATTGGCTGATGTGTTTGTCCGTCTGGCACAACTGATTGTGCGTGATGGCGAAGGCGCTACCAAATTTATGACAGTCAAAGTGACTGGTGGTCAAACCACGCAAGAATGCTGCGATGTGGCTTATGCAGTCGCACATTCACCCTTAGTAAAAACGGCATTCTTTGCTAGTGATGCTAACTGGGGTCGCATATTAGCAGCAGTGGGCTATGCTGGTATCGAAGATCTAGACACAGAGCAAGTCGATGTGTATCTAGACGAGGTAATGATTTGCCAAAATGGCGGTGTTGCACCTGACTATACAGAAGAGGCGGGCAAAACAGTCATGAGCCGACCTGAGATTACCATTCATATCGACCTTGCACGTGGCGATGCTAGCGATACCGTATATACCTGCGATTTGTCATACGATTACGTCAAAATAAACGCTGATTATCGTAGCTAGTACTTCTCCATAAAACAGAATTTGCGTAGTTGCATCAAAGCCAGAACAATATTTGTTCTGGCTTTTTAATGTCAAACTTCTGCTCAGTAGCAAATAACTCTGCTATTCAATACGCTTCATTAACATCAGTTGCAAAAGCTGACGTTAATTTACAAAGTAGTCATAGAGGGTAAGACGACTAGCGACCTATACTGGTTTCAGTAAGAAGCAAACAACCTTATTAGCTTGTAGCAAAGCAAGATAAGGTGTTCAAAATAATAATTTTATCTAAGCAACCATAAGTTAGTAGTTAAGCCAGTAACTAAACTATTAATAAAGAATTAATAACAATTATCTGAGGATTGAATAATGAAGAAATTAGCACTTGCAGCATTGATGACAACTTTTGCCCTTTCTGGTTGCTCTACGATGAGTATGGATGATGAGCGCACGATGGTTGTTGAAGGACAACCTATGAATGTAAAAGTAGTAAATATCCCAAGTTTTGAAGTGGAAATTGCACCGCGTAAAGCAGTATGTGACTTGACTGCTACTGATGGTAGTATGGTTGAATCACAGTGCTTGCAGTATCGTCAGACCTATCAGAAAAACTACACCACGCTAAATGGCAATATTCAAGGCTTTACCTATGAGCCGAACTATCGTTATGTGCTAGATGTACGCCAAGAAGCAGTAACCGCAGAAGGCTCTAACGTAGTACAGCCAGTTTGGATTCTAAATGAAGTGGTATCAAAAACTGCTGAATAATATTGATATCAATACATAGACGATAAACCAGTTATACATGACAAAAAAAGCCTCTAATTCGTTAGAGGCCTTTTTGTTGTCAGTAAATTGTTTCTCGAGAAGTTAACCTAGCACTGACTATAATTAACACTGACACCGCGCGTTGCCGTAGGGATTCTATTGTCAGCATAGATCGCCAGGCCACCTCGTGCTGTTTCTTTATATTTATCAGACATATCAGCTCCTGTTTGCTTCATCGTCTCTATCGCTTTATCTAAAGAGACGAAGTGCTGACCATTGCCTCTACAGGCTAAGCGTGCTGCATTGATTGCCTTGACTGCACCCATCGCATTACGCTCGATACAAGGCACTTGTACCAGTCCGCCAATAGGATCACAGGTAAGGCCTAGATTATGCTCAATGCCAATCTCTGCTGCATTTAGGCATTTGGCTGGCGTGCCATTCATTATTTCTGCCAGTGCAGAGCCTGCCATTGCACACGCAGAACCAACCTCACCTTGGCAACCGACCTCAGCACCAGAGATTGAGGCATTTTGTTTGATAAGGCTGCCAATAGCAGTAGCATTTAGCAAAAACTTACGAACGCCATCTTGGTTGTAGTTAGGCAAAAAGTCACGATAGTAGTGCAGTACGGCAGGAATGATACCTGCTGCGCCATTGGTTGGAGCAGTGACTACTTTGCCGCCATTTGCGTTTTCTTCGTTAACGGCGAGCGCGTACAAATCGACCCAGTCCATGGCGGCTAACTTATCAGTTTTGGTGATAGGTTGGTCTTTTTCAGCACACAGCTGCGTATGCAAATCTTGGGCACGGCGTTTTACATCTAATCCGCCCGGCAAGATGCCGCCATTTTCACAGCCTTGTTTGACGCAGTCTTGCATCACTTCCCAAATGCTATCTAGATAAGCAAATACTTCTTCTTTGGCATGGAAGTGACATTCGTTTGCCAGTACCAATTCACTGATGCTTAAGTCATGCTCACGACATTGCTCTAGTAGCTCTGCTGCGTTATTGAACGGGTAGGGAACTCTATCGATGGTCGGGCTGGCATGATCTTCGTCTGGGTTAGTTGCATCTTCTTCATTGATGACAAAACCGCCACCGACTGAATAGTAAGTTTGCTGATAGCGAACACCTTCAGTTGAGATAGCGCGTAGCGTCAATGCATTAGGGTGATAAGGTAGCACAGTATCATCATACCAATAGATGTCTTGCTCTGTATCAAAAGCAATCGTATGCGTGCCTGATACACTGAGAATTTTGTCAGAGAAGATAGGAGATAGGTAGCTACTGGTCATGCGTGTGTCTATCGTACTAGGCGTGTGCCCAAGTAGGCCTAGTAAAATAGCGGTATCTGTTGCATGGCCTTTTCCGGTCGCCGCCAAAGAACCATACAGCTCAATCTCAATGGTCTTAACCGCAGTCAGTTCCATCTGCTCAGTTAGCGAGGTCAAAAATAAGTTTGCAGCGACCATCGGTCCGACTGTATGCGAACTGGATGGGCCGATGCCGATTTTAAATAAATCAAAAACACTGATCATAATAAGTCACCAAAAAATTTAAGCGCTTTAGCCTATTTTATCTATGGCATTGAGCGCTTTTGTGAAAAATATAATAGACAGCCATCGCTCCTAGTCACCGTTGGCAGGTGGGCGCGAGACACTATTTATGAAGGTTATAAGGTAAATGAGCACTGAGGGCAGTTGAATAATAACTTTTATTTATTTTGAAACTCCGTTATCATGCTCGCAGTCAACAACTATGTAACATCCTGTAAGTTGGTTATCATCGTAAAATAAGACGGATTAAAAAAGACTAAAATTTTCAGTCAGACACATCCGTATCAATACATTTAGTAAGATATGGTTATCATACCAAATAATACTTTTGGTTTGTCATATTACAACATAAATGAATGAATTGGGATGACATATTATAGATAGAAGGACTTAACGTTCTGCTATTTATACAAGCCCTTAGAAATATGTCCATTTATTAATATTCTTATTTTATCAGTTATTCAAGGGCGTATTGAACATTCACAAATAGTCTCTGTCAGTGCCATGGTCGAATATTCAACACGCCCCAGCCTATTACTTTAGCTTAGCTCACATAGGACAAGCGCGCATGCCATCTCAAAAAGACCCTTCATCAGCGTCAGACAATAGCGCTCAAGATCTATCGACTCAAAATGCCTTGGAATCTGCAGGCATTGATTCAGCCGCTATCAATTATCCGCACAATCCAGATTTTGAAAATGGCCGTTGGTTTCCGACATGGCGTCCTTATAAGGGCGACTTGGATCGTGATCCAGTCGGTATCAACGACTATCTACCTCCGTCAAAAAGCGTATTGCTCGGTATACAGCATACATTTGCGATGTTTGGTGCAACTGTGCTTGCGCCTTTATTGATGGGGTTTGATCCTAACTTAGCTATCTTAATGTCCGGTATCTGTACGGTAATGTTCTTTATGATTACCGGTGGGCGTATGCCGAGCTACTTGGGATCAAGCTTTGCTTTTATTGGTCCAGTCATCGCGGTGACCGCTTATGCAGGCGCAGGGTTCAATGACAATCTAAATGTTGCGCTAGGCGGTATTATGGCCTGCGGTATCATTTATGCATTGATTGGTCTGCTAGTGATGAAGACGGGTACAGGTTGGATTGAGCGCTTGATGCCGCCTATCGTGACGGGTGCGATTGTCATGATTATCGGTCTTAACTTGGCGCCAGTGACCATTCAAGGCGTGTCTGCCAATCAGTTTGATGCTTGGATGGCCACCTTGACCGTACTGCTCATTAGTGGTGTGGCAGTATTTACTCGCGGTATGTTGCGACGTCTGTTGTTACTCGTCGGTCTGGTGCTGTCGTACGTTGCTTATTTTGTCATGACCAATATTTTAGGCTTTGGTACAGCGATTGATTTTAGTACAGTAGCTGCCGCTTCATGGTTTGGACTACCAAGCATTCATACGCCGCGCTTTGAGATGAGCGCTATTATCCTAATTGCACCTGTGGCTTTTATTTTGGTGGCTGAAAACCTAGGGCACTTTAAGGCAGTAGAGGGCATGACCAAGGCTCGTGTGACTCCTTATATGGGCCGAGCATTTTTGGCGGATGGTTTAGCCACAACTTTTTCGGCAGGATTTGGTGGTACAGGTGTTACTACTTACGCTGAAAATATCGGTGTCATGGCGGTTACCAAAGTGTATAGCACGACGATATTTGTCGTAGCAGGCTTGGTTGCTATCATATTGGGACTGTCACCAAAGTTTGGTGCGATCATTCAGACCATACCAGCGGCTCTATTGGGCGGTGCTTCTATTGTTGTCTTCGGCCTTATCACGGTTGCTGGGATAAAGATCTGGATCGATAGCCATATTGATTTTAGTAAAAACAGCAATCTAATCATCGCGGCAGTGACGGTCATTATGGGTACTGGTAACTTTAGCTTGCATTTAGGTGGCTTTGATTTAGGCGGTATCGGTACTGCTACTTTAGCCGCTATCGTGTTAAATGCTCTGTTTAACCAAAGTTCTGAAGCGAAATAAGTAATACTGATGAGATTGAAGTTTGAGTCTGTCAAATAAAGATGGCTAAAGCATATCTCCTGTAATAAAAAGCGCCCATACTATCGATAGCATGGGCGCTTTTTTGTATAGCAGTGTTGAGCAAAAGTATTGAAAAAATCAATATTACTTATAGTCCCGTTTATAAAATCTTGAAAAAAACCGATAGCGGCGAAGGGCGCGTGGTTTTGGTTTCAATGAGCCTAAGTAAATAGCAAACATCGTTAATAGTGCGCCACTCCACTGCAAAGTATTAATCGGTTTGTCTAGCCAGCTATAGTCAATGACAAGGGCTGCAATAGGTTCAGTCAACAATAGCAGTCCAGTCAGTGCCAGAGATAGCTTAGGAATAGAGTAGGCAATCAATCCCCATGCCAAGCACTGCATTACCGTACCATAGATAAGCACCCAGCCAATCTCAGACCATGTATTGGGCAGGATATTACCTGTGTCAAATACAAACATCGGTATAATCATGGCTAAGACGCCGCCGATACTGATCAGCTGCATTAGCATAAATATAGGCGTCGGTTCAGTGTCGTGCGTTTTGCGGATAAATGTCATTGATGCCGCCAGCATGGCACCCGAGACAATACCAGTGACAAAACCCCAAGTCGCAGCGGTGTTGTGTGCGAATTCAGGGCTACCTATCATTGCCACGCCTATCATGGCTAAAAACAAACTAATAAGCTGTACGATAGACTGACGCTCATTAAAATACATAAAACCAATAGCGGCCAAGAAAAATATTTGCAGACTATTAAGCAGCGTCGAAATACCAGGCCCAACCGCATAAATACTCTCATGCCACAGCGCCAAATCTAATCCTAAAAATGCCCCTGATAATAGCGCATAAAAAATAGCGCGTTTTGATTTGGGCATACGTTGGCCCATTATCTTAGCCAATACCGCAAATACAATACCAGAAACAGCCAATCGCCAAAATGACATGGCCCAACCACCAATATCGACGTGAGCGACAATTAAGCTGCCCAATCCAAAAATGATACAACCAATGACTAAGCCAATAGGTGCAGATCGCGTTGAAGCAATAGCCATAATTTGTCCTTATAACAGTATTTGAATAACAGCATTTTGAATAACAGCACTCTTATTATCATTGCATCATGTCAGAACTTATGTTGACATAAAGCCATATTGTCGTGGTTTTAAACGCAAAATGAAATGGCAAAACCATAATTTATTATGCTGAATACAACTACTATCGCTATGCGGAAAATTATTGGGCACGTTAAACGCAAATAAATAACCAAAATATCTGATATAGCTGCGTTTTTCGCAATAGACTTATAACAGTTGGGTAATAGTACTTATATCAAAATATTTGTATCAGGGCGACGATTCGTAGGAGTATGAAAGCGCATAATGTATACAAGTGATACTTCTGCACGGAGGATATGTGTGTAGCACGTTAAACGAAATTAATGCTGGAACATATGTATAGTAGATTGACGATATAATGTACTTAACGTCTGATTGGTTATACCAAACAATCTATATTATTTGTCTAGGTTTATTTATGCTTCAACGATTACTATCAAAAAAACAGTCACATATATCATCTGGCTTGCTACCAAAAATATCGCAATACAGTTTCGTCGTGACGATGCTATCTAGCGCATTGTTTTTGATGCCTAGCGCACATGCCGCCAGCTGTAAAATCCCAAAAAGTTATTATAAAAACGTCTCCTGCACGGCCAGTAGTAGTTACTTTTTAGCGATAAAAGACTTTGGTGCGCCAGTGGCTTTAATTGATAAAAAAGGCAAACGAGTCGTTGATTTATCACGTTATCAAAAAGTCGATGCCGATAAACTGTCAGGCGGTCTGTTGCCTGTACTGCGTAACAGTCGCGTCGGTTATCTCAATATGCAGGGCCGTGAGGTCGTGCCTGCCATGTACGATATATTGACAGAGAGTCAAGGATGGGCGCGGCCTGTATCGGATGGGCGTATCGTGGTAAAAAAAGAGGGTAACTATGGTGTGATTAACACAGCCAATAGTACCGTTGTCTCGTTTTCTGCAGCGATTGATGATATCGATAATTATCGTAATGGAGTAGCGCGTGTACGCAAAGGCCGTGCAATCAGTTGGGTGGATAAAAACGGTAATGCAGCGAATGATCCAAATGCCCAGAATGACACTCAGGCAGTGAACAAACCTACTTCTTCTAACGAAAAATCTAGCACAGCATCACAGTCTGCACCGGCGCGCTTTACGACGCTTCAATCGCGTCAGCAAGATGGTAAATGGGGTTTCGTCGATGACAATAATGTCACTATGATTACGTACTCATTTGATGAAGTGCGTCCATTTTCTGAGGAATATGCTGGCGTGCGTATCGGTGAAGAGTGGGGCTTTGTCAATTTAGGCGGTGAGCTAGTGATTCCTTTTCGCTTTGCTGATAATAGTGTGAACGCTAACGATAGCTATCAGGGCAAACCATCCTTTGTATTTACAGGTGGTAAGGCGTGGATTGGTAACCTAAAGAATGGAAATAAAATGTGCATTGATAAGGAAGGCGCTGGCGTTGCTTGTGATTGATGCAATTACTAGGGCGTGTCCTCATTTTTAACCCATTTAGATAACTATCGATTGAATTGAGGACACGCCCTAGGATTAAATAGACAATAAAAAAGAGTGTAAAACCTGTGATTTTTCGCTAGGTTTTACACTCTTTTTTTTGAAACTGATGTTTTTAGCTCACTTAGATGACTTTGGATAACTATCGATTGAATCGAAGACAAGGCCTAGTCTTCTAAAGCTATTTTCTCGATAAATGATTGCTGATTAAGTCAACCATATAAGGCTGATAATACTCTGGAATGTCATGCGCCATACCTTCGATGAGATGGAACGTAGCATTAGGAATGGTCTTAGCAACGACTCGGCCCTGTGAGGCAGGCAGGAGTCCATCGGCGCTACCATGCAATACAATCGTCGGTGCTTTAACTTGCTTACTAAATCGGCTGATAGAGCCTGATGCTAAGATAGCATTGAGCTGTTGTACCGTACCAAGCGGATGAAAATTACGCTGATAGCGAATCTTAGCGATTTCACGCACCATACGCACATTCACATGACCTGGTGTACCAACGGTCTTCATAAACCAAACGCTGTGACGCACGATATCACGCTCAGAGTGGCTCTCTGGACGGTTGATAAGGGTATATAGCTGTTTGGGCTTGGGCGGCTTTAAAAACGCACGATTGGTCGTGGTGAACATAAGTGCCATTCGTTGTACTAAGCTTGGATAACGTGCCGCCACGATTTGTGCAATCATACCGCCCATTGAAGCCCCAAGCAGATGTGTCTTACCGAGCTTTAGTGCTTTAATTAGACGTGCGGTGTCTTCAGCCATGTCCGTCAAGTTATAAGCAACCTGCGTGCTTTTGTTAGACAGCCCTGTCTGTAGACGTACCATCATTTTGAGCTGGCTAATACGCGGCAAGCCTTCTATCTGTACTTTAGAAGACAAGCCGATATCACGATTATCAAAACGAATCACAAAAAAACCAGCATCGATAAAGCGCTTAATAAAATTGTCTGGCCAAAATATCATTTGTGAGCCTAGCCCCATGATCATCAGCAGCGGCGGATTATTAGGATTACCGCCAGCTTCGACACACAACTCAATACCATCACCGATGTCAATCATTGCTTGACGAAGGTGCTTACTCAAGTCAGAGTCGCGCCATTGATGCTCCCCAAATTTGCGCCACTCAGGAGTAGGGTAGTTATTCAGATGATCTTCTAGATTGTTATCTAGCGTTTCAGGCAATTTGGCACTATTGATGTCATTTGATTTTGTCATGAAGTGTCCTAATTAGAGGGTCATCTACTACAGCTCAAGCATCTCAAAATCAAGCTTGCCGACACCGCACTCAGGGCAAGTCCAGTCATCAGGGATGTCTTCCCACTTAGTACCAGGTGCGATACCTTCTTCTGGGCAGCCAAGCGCCTCATCATATATCCAGCCGCAGACAATACATTCATAACGTTTCATAAATAGTCCTATCGATCATTACCAGTATTACAGTTACAGCGTGCTATAAACGCTCATTTTTAATATTACAGCTATTATATTAGACTGCAAAAACGCACGTAGTTTAGCATATAACCGCAATTTTCATAGTTAAGTTTACACTTGTATATTGAGATGACTTTTCTTTTATCAAGTCAATCACATACGTTACCTTGTTAGCGCTTAATAACAAGACTGGACGCCAGCCCGCCATACGAAAACCAATTATGCTATAATAATCGCCGCTAAATTCACAGTAATGCTTAGCATTTATCGCTGATATATCATCCAGTTGTTGTCTTATCTAAACTAACTAAACCATCTAAATACATAAGCTAAGGGTCATCATGAGTACCAATGCCGCCGCCACATCCGCCACCAACAATGAGACGTCACATATGCTCAATACTGACCATCCGTTTTGGCAGATTATTCGCACAGTACCAGACTTTCCAAAAGCTGGCATTGATTTTTATGACATTACCCCGTTACTGCGCAGTCATATTGACGCTGTCATTGACGCGCTACTTGCCGCTTTGCCAGAAGGGCTTATGGACGAGGTAGATTGTCTGGGTGCAGTGGAAGCGCGCGGCTTTGTATTTGCCAGTATGCTAGCAGGCCGTCTGGGCAAAGGCATGATCTTGCTACGTAAACCAGGTAAGCTGCCGCCGCCTGTTGCCAACAAAGCCTATGCACTGGAATATGGTAAAGACACGCTTGAGATGCAAAACAATCTACCGCCTGAGCGCGTACTATTGGTCGATGACATCTTGGCGACTGGTGGTACGTTGACCACTGCCTACGAGCTGTGTCAATCAGCTGACCATACTGTGGTCGGTGCGTTAGTGTTATTGGACTTGGTCGACTTGCATGGCGAGTTCCCAGTACCTGTTTATACGGTACTAAAAGCCTAAAATGAATTGCTATGTTTTTGACTACTAGACACGTCGTATTGTCGATATAGCTAAACGATTCTCCAAATAAAAAAGCGCCCTGATACTATGTCAGGGCGCTTTTTTTGATACTGTACTAATGTTTTTTAGTACTGTGTTAAGTAGGCTGTATTTATTGCTCTTCGTCTTGTTCGTAGTCTTTACAAGACTGCTCTATCACTGTACGACCGACTGTCTTTGGTGTGGTGACTTTAAAGTCTTTTGTGGTCAATATTGGTTTTTCTGACTGCCATGATTTGGTTACTTTGCCTTCAGCATCGTAGTTAACAAAGGCTCGTCTATAGTAACTGGCGTCTTTACATGAAATGAGTAGTTGTTGCTCACTATGGTCAATATTGCTTTTTTCTTCCTTCGAGTCATCGGATTTGGTGTCTTTGTCTTTAGGATAGGTTCTAAGGATAGATACCGTGATATTTTCGACGTCTTTTTCATCTATGATACTGATATCAGAGCTTTCAATAGAATCCAAATCTATACTAAAAACTGATCCAGAGCCGCTCTCGGACACCTTTACCCAGTTGACTGCCTGGGCGCTGATCGCTAAAGCACTGCCTGCCAATAATATTGATAGCCGTTTCATATAAGCCTTGCTTCTTGTCATTTGAAGTAGGTAATGATAGCCAACTTACTATTAGTAGGCAAATATCTTTTGTGCCAGCCCAGTATCAGTCGTCCTCTGTCGTGTGGCTATTATTGTCCGCGAATGGCTGCTAATGTCTTAGCCAGCTCGTCACGCGCCCCGATAAAACCGTCAATACCTTTAGGTAACAAGTCCTGTGTAACCTTGTCTTGCTGATACGCAGCACTAAACTCTTCGTGCGTTAAGCTTACTTGAGTCATCGCCTTCATATCCATCGACATACTCGGAGACAGTTGGCGAGTTACCTCGGTATCCATGGCTGCCAGCTCATCAATGAGATTGGGAGCTATCGTCAGTAAGTCACAACCTGCCAATGCCAAAATCTGCTCGGTAGAGCGGAAACTGGCACCCATTACTTGCGTCTCGTAACCGTGCTGTTTGTAATACTGATAAATGAGCTTGACTGACTGTACGCCCATGTCATCAGAAGCTGGTACGTTTTGACGGCTTTGTTGGCGTTTTTGCCAATCTAGAATACGGCCAACGAAAGGTGATATCAGGGTCACGCCAGCATCTGCACAGGCAATCGCTTGGTGTTGTCCAAAAAGTAGGGTCAGGTTGCAGTGGATATTTTGAGTCTCAAGATAGCGCGCCGCCTCGATACCTTGCCAAGTTGCTGCCATTTTTATCAATACTCGCTCTGAATCGACGCCCGCTTTTTGGTAAGCATCCATAAAGGCCAGAGCCTTATCTATCGTCGCTTGAGTATCATAAGATAAGCGAGCGTCCACTTCAGTAGAGACTCGGCCTTCGATCAGCTCTAAAATATCGCAGCCAACCTGAATGGTCAGCGCATCGATTACGGCATCCACGTCACCATTGTGACGACTCATGGTCTCTGACAGCATACCTTGGTTATCAGGATGAATCAGAGCCTTGGTAATAAGGCTTGGGTTGGTGGTTGCATCGATAGGTTTTAAACGGGCAATAGCGGCAAGGTCACCAGTATCAGCAACAATCGTGGTCATAGTGCGTAGCTGTTGTAATGCGCTCATCAGGTATCCTTTTTCTTATTAATCACATGATGCTCCTCTTATATATAGCAGGGTAGGGAGCTGAACTGGAACTGTAACACAGTTTTGGGCAGGTGTTGCCTCATAGTTATGCTATGCGTCGCTGTTATCTGGCTCAGCTGTGCTAATATTAATAACAGTTGGTATATTTATACGCATTTACGCATGGGCACTGACCTTAGTTTTTGCTATAGTAGAGCCGGCTATGTATCAAGCTGCTGTATTTGGCAGTAAATATAGCATTAACGCCAAATGGCACTAGCAATATAAGGTGTTTTTGATAGACTGTTTTGAGGTTGATTTTGAAGATAGTTTCTATCAGCAGCCTTAGTCTTTAATTAAAAACAGAAAACAGTCAGATTTGGCAATAGTGCTACCTAAGTAATAGCAATGTAATAGCAGAATTTAAATAATAGTAATATCTAACAGCGATAAAATCTAAAAAGGATGGGCGGTAATGAGCGAGCAGTCACCAGAGCAAACAATGGATAATCTAAATCAAACCACTACAGGCGCTAGCGATACCGCAACTGAAAAAGAGTTTTTAGACAATATTCGCCAAAATATTGACGCAGTAGACTGTGAGATCCAAACGTTAATCAATAACCGTGCAAAGTTGGCTCAGCAAGTAGCCATGGTAAAGAAAAATCATACCGCCGCTGATGATAATAGCAATCCTATTTTTTACCGTCCTGAGCGTGAGGCACAGGTGCTAAAAGCTGTCATGGAGCGTAATACGGGTCCCATCGCTGATGAGAAAATGGCGCGTTTATTCCGTGAAATCATGTCAGTATGTTTGGACTTAGAAGCGCCGCAGCGTATTGCTTTCTTGGGCCCTGTCGGTACCTTCACGCATGCCGCTGCGCTCAAGCATTTTGGTAAAGCAGCGGATACCGTACCGATGACAACCATTACTGATGTGTTCCGCGAAGTCGAAGCGGGGACAGCGATGTATGGCGTGGTCCCTGTCGAAAACTCTTCAGAAGGCGTAGTCAACCATACTCTAGATGGTTTCTTGTCTTCTACCTTGAAGATCATAGGCGAAGTTGAATTGCCCATTCATCAAAACTTCTTGGTTGCTGAGCATACCAAGATTGATGGCTTGAGCCGTATTTATTCGCATCAGCAGTCGCTTGCTCAGTGCCGTCATTGGCTAGATGTAAACTTCCCTAATGTCGAACGCGTTGCTGTATCAAGTAATGGTGAAGCCGCTCGCCGCCTTAAAAACGAATGGCATTCAGCTGCGATTGCAGGTGACGTCGCTGTTGCAGAGTATGGTTTGCATAAGCTGTACTCAAATATCGAAGACAATCCAAGCAACACCACACGCTTCCTTATTATCGGTCATGAAGCGATTGCACCATCTGGTCAAGACAAAACCTCTATCGTCGTCTCCGCTCACGATAAAGCAGGCGCACTGATCGAAATCTTGAAACCTTTGTCATATCATGGTGTATCGATGACCAGTATTGAGACGCGTCCTGAGCGTCCTAACAAGTGGGCATACGTATTCTTTATCGATATGAATGGTCATGTTAATGATCCAAACGTTAGCGCCGCCATCAATGATATTCGTCCATTGGTCAAAGATTTGCGCATATTAGGCTCATATCCAAAAGCTGTCCTATAGGCAACTACTTATAGATAACTATAGGCTTATTCACTGGTATTCATACATAATAGATGGGTCTTAGCTTTTGCAGATAGCATTAAAAAAGCATTTACAGATACCATCTAAGGATAAACCATGCAGACTACTCAATTGACCGCGTCAGATCTATCGCCGTTAACGCCAGCTTACGACAGTATTTTGGCATTGGCACCTTATCAAACCGGTAAGCCAATTGAAGAGCTGACACGTGAGTATGGTGTCTCAGACGTGGTCAAGCTGGCTAGCAATGAGAATCCAATGGGATGCTCACCACGAGTGACGCTAGCAGTGACTGAGCAGCTAGGGCAGTTGTCGCGCTATCCTGATGGCAACGGTTACTATCTAAAGCAAGCGCTAGCTGACTTTAACGATGTCAATGCCAATCAAATTACCTTGGGTAATGGCTCTGATGATTTGCTCGATATTTTAGCACGCAGCTTTGTGGGTGCTGATGATGCCATCGTCTATAGCCAGTATGCTTTTGTGGTTTATCCTATGCTAGCGAAGATGCAAGGTGCCACGGGCATTGAAGTGCCTGCTCAACGCTTTGGCCATAATCTAAAAGCCATGAGCCAAGCGGTACAAGATAATCCGAATACCAAAATCGTTTTTATTGCCAATCCGAACAATCCAACGGGTACGCAGCTAGAGCAAAAAGAGCTGTATCAGTTCGTTACCAGTGTACCAAGTTCAGTCTTGGTGGTACTAGATGAAGCTTATATCGAGTATAGTCCTGAGAGCAACAACCGCGCACTATTAGATGAGTTCGATAATGTCATTATTGTGCGTACTTTTTCTAAAGCTTATGGGCTGGCAGGTTTACGCGTCGGTTATGCTCTAAGCTCGGTGGCAGTGGCGGATTTACTAAACCGAATTCGTCAGCCATTTAACGTCAGCCGTGTTGGTTTAGCTGCCGCTGCTGCTGCACTTGCCGATCAAGATTTTATCGAAAAAACTCGTCTGATAAACGATGAGCAAATGCGCTGGCTAGAAAAGCAGTTTGACGCGCTAGGATTGGGTTTTGTGAAGTCGCATGCCAATTTTATTATGGTCGAAGTGCAGGTTGAGATGGAAGATATAACCGCTGCTTCTATCCACCAAGCGTTACTTGAACAAGGCGTTATCGTCCGTCCGTTGGATGCTTATGGATTGCCTAACTGGCTACGTATCACAGTAGGTGTGGCTGAAGACAATTTGCGTTTGATTGATACTCTGCGTTCTATTTTGACTGAAGACTAAGCGCATCTATAAGTGCTTTGTAATTTAAAAACTGTTCTTAATTAGCCATTAAAATTTATAACACTAAGACTGGCCCTATCTATGTCTTAGTGTGTCCAACGAGAAAAGCCGTGAGTAGTCAGAAAAAAAATAATCTTCAGCCCTCTTTAAATATGCATCAACCTATATTTGAACAAGTTTGTGTGATTGGACTTGGGCTGATTGGTGCCAGTTTTGCTCAAGCTATTAAAGATAATGGCTTGAGCGAGCGTTTGGTAGCAGTCGATAGGCATGCACCAAGTATCACAGAAGCCATCGAGCATGGTCTACTTGATGCTGGTAGTGCAAACCTACAAGACGTCATCGCTGGCAGTGATTTAATCATCATTGCAGTGCCAGTACAGGCAGTTCAAGCAGTGTTCGTTGATATCAAACAAGCGATGGATAACGGACAGCTTGCCAGTGATTGCATCATGACGGATGTCTGTAGTACTAAAGTCAATATCATTGATGCGGCTAAAGCAGTGTTCGGTTCGCTGCCGATAGGATTAGTGCCAGCGCACCCAATTGCTGGGGCTGAAAATTCAGGGTATCATGCGCGCCGCGCCAGTTTATTCGTCAATCATAGCGTCATTATTTGCGAGCTGCCGACAACCAGTGTAACCGCTATTGCAAAGTTGCGACTATTATGGGAATCAGTAGGCGCAAATGTCATGTCAATGGATGCTGAGCACCATGATCGCATATTAGCGCACACTAGCCATTTGCCACATTTACTTGCATTTAATTTGGTTGAGCAATTGGCAAGCCATGATGATAATTTAGATATGTTTCGTTATGCTGCTGGTGGGTTCCGCGATTTTACCCGTATCGCCGCCAGTGACCCTAAAATGTGGCATGATATATTTTTTGCCAACCAAAGCGCGATTGTCAGCGCCCTTGATGAGTATGGTGTCTATTTACAGACGATGCGCCAGCTTATCATTGATCAAGATTCAACCGCCCTGATGGGACTTTTGGGCCGCGCGCAAGCCGCACGGCGACATTTCGGCCATATGTTAGCCAGCACCCCTTATACGGATACTTCTGCTATGTCAGCTTCTTATAATATTACCCCTAGCAATACTGTTTCTGGCACCATTGCGATTCCTGGTGACAAATCTATCTCGCATCGCAGCATTATGCTCGGCAGTCTTGCCACAGGCGTGACAAATGTGACTGGGTTTTTGGAAGGGGAAGATGCGCTAGCAACGCTACAAGCATTCCGTGATATGGGTGTGACGATCGAAGGCCCTGATAATGGCAATTTGACCATTCATGGCGTCGGTATGAATGGTTTAAAACCTAGCAAAACCCCACTGTACATGGGTAACTCTGGCACCAGTATGCGTCTGCTATCTGGTATCTTGGCGGCGCAATCATTTGATAGTGTATTGACAGGTGATACTAGCTTGAATAAACGCCCAATGGAGCGCGTGGCTGCACCGCTACGGTCTATGGGAGCTGTGATTCAGAGCACTGGTCATAGTGGTACTGCACCACTCAGCATCACTGGTCGTGACACGGTGGGTAAGCCATTACAAGGCACTGAGTATGATATGCCAGTCGCTTCAGCTCAGGTAAAATCTTGCTTGCTACTAGCAGGTCTATGGGCAGAGGGTACGACAACAGTCACACAGCCTGAGATCAGCCGTGACCACACTGAGCGTATGCTATCGGCCTTTGGTTACCCGGTAACCGTAGAAGGCAATCGCATCAGTGTCACCGGTGGCGGCACACTAACAGGCGGCGATATCGCGGTTCCTGCTGATATCTCATCTGCAGCGTTTTTTATGGTGGCAGCGGCCATCAGTCAAAACAGTGAGCTGACCTTGACCCAAGTAGGTATCAACCCTACGCGTACTGGCGTCATTGATATTCTTAAATTAATGAATGCAGATATTAGCCTAAGCAATGAGACACATGTGGGCGGCGAGCCAGTTGCTGATATTACGATTCGCAGCTCAAACTTGGTCGGTATTGAGATACCGGAGCATCTCGTACCACTAGCGATTGATGAGTTCCCTGTGCTATTTATTGCGGCTAGCTGTGCACAAGGTCGTACAGTATTGACTGGTGCTAAAGAGCTGCGTGTCAAAGAATCAGATCGTATCGCTGTGATGGCAGAAGGATTGCACACGCTCGGTATTGATTGTACTGTAACTGATGATGGTCTGATTATCGAAGGCAAAGGCGTAGCTACCGAAAACGGTGAAGTAAACAATAGCCAACCTGTCTTTGGTGGTGGTCATATTGTCTCGCATCATGATCATCGTATTGCAATGAGCTTCTCTGTAGCCAGTCTGCGTGCATCCCAGCAAATCACCATTGAAGGAGTTGAGACTGTTAATACTAGCTTCCCAGGATTTGCTGAACTTGCCAACCAAATCGGTATGTCTATCCAAGTGGATACTGGTGCTGAGTAAGTCGCTAAACTACCATTAACTCTTAAAGATTTAATCTAACATCGTTAGCAATGTACTCATGTCACTATTGGCATGAGTACATTGCTTTTTATCTTATAATCTCACTGTAGTAACCCTGCACTCTCACTATTCGATTGACAATAATAATTAGAATTAGGTGAGAGCGCGCTTTGCTCTAAAAAGTTGTCCTATATTATGACTACCCAAAATGTCATCAAAAAACCCGTTGCCCCAATCATCACAACCAGACGCGGCATTATTACTGCGCTTATCGCGTTCTTTATTTGGGGTGGATTTCCGCTATACTTCAAACAGTTATCTGATTATGATGCAACGGAGATCATTGGTCACCGTATCGTTTGGACGTTTTGTTGCCTACTGATTGTGTTAGTGGCTACCAAACGCTGGGGGTGGGTAGAAACGCTCAAGCAAAACCCAAGATGGATTGCGCTATCACTCGTCTCTGGGTTAATCATCGCAACCAACTGGCTGACCTATGTATGGGCGGTCAATCATGATCGTATCCTTGAGGCCAGTTTGGGTTACTTTATCGGGCCGTTGGTTGGCGTTGCGCTATCCATGATTTTATTCAAAGAGCGCCTGCGCACGCTACAATGGGTAGCCATTGGCTTTGCATTATTGTCTGTGGTCATTCAAGTGGTGATGCTTGGTAGTCTGCCGTGGATATCGTTGATTTTGGCATTTAGTTTCAGTACTTACGGGACTATTCAACGACAAACGCCATTGACTGCTGTTGATGCCATGTTTGTCGAGACCGCAATGTTGGTACCTTTATGTCTTTGGTGGTTTTGGCAGTCTGATGTGGCAAGTCATCAACTGAGCTTTTGGTTTAGCTCAAACATTTGGCTACTGATGATTGCAGGCCCGATTACGCTAATACCGCTTTTATTATTCAATAAATCTACCAAGCTCGTGGCATACAGTATTCTGAGCTTTATGAATTATCTGACGCCGACCTTCATTTTCTTTTTGGCAGTGTTCTATTATAAAGAACCATTCGATTTACATCGTTTAGCAGTCTTTGGTTTGATTTGGTTAGGTCTGCTATTATTCAGCATCGACCTGTGGCGCCATCGTCCAAGTAAAGTGTTAAAAGCGGCGCGCCTACGTGAAGAAGCGCTAAAATCGGCTAAGTAAATATTAAAAACACGAAAAAAATTAGCAAACAAGGATGAAAGGATGTTTCATACTCAGTCTGATGTTGTATTTATAAAAGGTCTAGAAGTTGAAGCGGTAATTGGCGTTTTTGACTGGGAGCGTGCTATCACTCAGCCGTTACTCATTGATATCGCGCTTGAGACTGACATTAGCCGTGCTGCTGTGTCAGATGATGTCAGCGATGCCCTGAGTTATAAAGAAGTCTGCGATGATGTGAGCGAGTGGTGCAAACAGATTCAAGCAAAGCTGCTTGAGCATTTAGCTGGTCAGATCTCTGATAAGATATTTGCAAAGTATCACTGTCAAAAGATCACGTTAAGTATTGCCAAACCGACTGCTATTGCCCAAGCAGATGCGGTAGGGGTACAAATAACACGTTATGCGCCAGCGCTAACCAATGAGCCAGCTACTAAAGACGTTACCAAAGAAGTTAATGATAGCCAAGTCGATGATGCATAAAAAGTCAGTGGATTTGAATGTGGCAACGTTCACACATTGTGCACCTGAGACTGTGCAAGCACAGCCTGTGGTAGAGGTAGTGTTAGCGCTAGGTAGTAACTATCAAGCTGACAAGTATCTACCGCTTGCTCGGCAGCGATTAGCAGCGCTAGGTGAGGTGCGATTATCTACGGCTTTTCAAAATCCTGATTTTACCGCGACTACCCAATTACCAAAGCCTGACTATACCAATCAATGTGTCCATCTAACATTGACCACACCGATAAGCCTGCAGCAACTACAGCAAATTTTTAAAAACCTTGAAGGCGATTGTAATAGATGTCGACAGACTAAGCCAAATCAAGTACGTCGAGTGACAATGGATATTGATATTTTGATGATTAAATTGGCTAATATAGAAAATAGCCTAAGCAAAAATTTGATATTTAAATCAATATCTGATTGGATTGTGATGGCCAATCGTTATCCATTTAAAGCCCATGAGGAAGCGGGAGTCAGGGAATTAACCGTATCTACTGATTAAACGTTTAAAGAGCGTTTTAAGAAAAAGTCGATGATAAGTTGGTAGGTGATAAAGTAATTTATTTCAAATGACACTGACTACATCTAATATTTTTGCAGTAGATAAAACTAAGGGGCGTACAGTATATTGTACGCCCCTTAGTTTTATTTCTTTTACTGAAATGTTAGTAGTTACTTCTGCTCGTTATCTACGTCATTAACATCAGCACGACCAATCACATCTAAATCTTCTAAACAAAGCTTGTCATATTCTTTTTTGCAAAAATTGGGATCAATATCACACATCGCTGACTGCAATTGATCTAGACGGTTCTCTGATTGCTGAATGTGCTCAAGCATTTTAGCAAAAGCTTCTGCAACAGGGTCTTGTGAATAGGGATCGATACCATAAGCACGGAAGGTATTGGTGCGTTTGGCAGTAGGGGTAGTGTCTTTAGTTTGATCGTTGCTCTCACCAGCTTGCGCGACCTTCTCTTGTTGCTTGGCGTCTTGTACTTTTGTCGCGATTGGATTGCCTTTTTCATCGTGATGATCTGAGATCATACGTGCAGCACTGCCAACCATCGTAGCGCCTGCTGGTACTGGTTTGACTACCACTGCATTTGAGCCGATTTTAGCATTTTTACCAACCGTAAATGGCCCTAAGACTTTTGCACCAGCACCAACGGTTACACCGTCTTCTAGCGTTGGGTGACGCTTGCCATTATTCCAAGACACACCGCCTAGAGTAACACCATGGTATAGCGTCACATCGTTGCCAATCTCAGCAGTCTCACCGATGACGACGCCAACACCATGATCGATAAAAAAGCGTCTACCAATCTTAGCAGCAGGGTGAATTTCGATACCTGTCATGATGCGCGAGCCGTAGGAGATCACGCGTGCCGCTAGTTTTTGTTCATTGTTCCAAAGGCAGTGTGCACCGCGATGCAAAACAAGCGCATGTATGCCCGGATAAGTTAGGATCACTTCCAGACTATTACGCGCCGCAGGATCTCGGGTGAATACTGCATCAATATCTTCTTTCAAATCGTTTTTGATAGTAATAAGCGATTTGAATAATTTGGATGGCAATGACATAAAGCGTCCTATCTATTCGTCGGTAGAGTGTCGTTGCGAAAACAGCGATGCCTCTAATCTGTGGTTATAAAGTTCGGATAATCAGGAATATATATTTTCGCTAAGCTTCTGCAAGTTATAACAGCTTTATACCGCAAAATATAGTAAAAAGCTGTCAAATAAACGCAAGCTCATAAACTATGGCTTGCTTTAGTCTTTTGATAGTTTTGCAATCAAAGCGCTTAATAGCTGATATTCTTTTTGATCAAGCTGTAGGCGTGATCCAAGTCTAGACAAGCGTGATGGTAATGATTTTAGATGTTCGCTATTTGCTAGGCCACGCTGCACCATAAGGTCAGTGGTGCGCTGAGTGAGCTGTTGCAGCTGCTGTTGATTAATAGCAGGCTCATCCCAATGCTGACGCAAATTCACGTTGATTGTCGATTGAGCGTCTGTGCTTGTATCCGAATCTAAATTATCTAATGTCTGAGTATGCGTTTGAGCATAAGCAAAAATAAAGCTGGCGATGACTTGCACCGCTGATGCAACATTTAACACAGGGTAAGCAGGATTGGCATCGATTTGAATGTGATAATCGGCATAAGCCAATTCTTCATTGGTCAATCCACGGTCTTCACGTCCAAATAAAATAGCAATATTTGGTTTGCTAGAAGTAGTAGCAGATGAGGTATCAACATTACTATCGTCTGCACTTAAAGCTGCCTGTGCATCGATAAAGTCAAACATAATCTTAGCGGCTTGCGTAGGTGTCACGACAGGGCGTGGCATATGACGGCTACGGCTACTAGCGGCAAACACCAACTGACAGTTTGAGATAGCAGACTCTAAAGTTGGTGCAATCAAAGCTGAAGATAATAGGTCACTGCCACCTGCTGCATGAGACACACTGGTTTCATCAATCGGTAGTTTAGGATCGACAACCGTTAAGCGAGATAAACCCATGGTATGCATCGCACGGGAAGCCGAACCAATATTGGCAGGTAAAGTGGTATTGACCATGACTACTTGTAGGCAAGCAAGGTAGTCGCTTACTGTGTGTGATGATACGGCTAATGAAGCGTCGTTACTCATTATTGTCCCAGTCTCTGATTGATTTCTTGTTCAGCACGGTGTAATGCAATGGCAATCTCTTCGACAAGAACGGCTTGTTCATTGATACGGCGCTCACGGCAGTACTCTTGTAACTGACTGCTAAGGCGGACTAATTGAGTCGTACCTAAATTGGCGCTGGCACCTTTTAGAGCATGAGCAGTTTCAAAGCCATTGGCATTATCGTCTTTTTGATGGGCAATACGCAGTGCTGCAACTCTTTGCTGACTATCAGTAAAATATACTTGTATCAAACCAACAAAGTCTTCTTCGAGCAGGTCACGCATGTCCTCGAACTGTTCATGATTGATAATTTCTTCATCGGTTTGTCCTAGCATATTATTATTTGTAGTGTCATCCATGGTGGTTGTCCAATTTATAAAAGTTAAAGCAATAAGATTACTATAATGAATTTTTAAAACGTAATGTACGTCTTAGCTGTAATGGAAATGTAAGTTCTCTTCACTGACCAAAGTCTTCAATGTCTGAAGGTTGTCGTCATTTGGGTAAACGCGCCAGTGCTCAGACAGTCCAACATTGGCGATGCCATAGACCTCATAAATGCTTAGCCCAAGTGGCAGACAGTTATCATTGATAGAAGCGTCAGTATTACTTAGGGCATTATTGGCATAACTGGCTGACATACCGTTTTGATTGGCCACGTCATGGTTAATGTCGCTCTCTAATGCCAATAAATCATTGCCGTTTTCATCATACAAGCTGCCACCCATCGCAGGGTCGTAGACATTACTACTGCTGCTACCTTGCTCGTCTTGCTCTTGGTTATAAGCCAGACGCGGCTCGGGAATAATGCCAGCCTGTGCGGATTTGAGTAATGGTTGCAAGCGTGTAAGTAGGTCAATATCGCTACCATGGACTTTGATACTGATTTTTTTGAGCCAACGTAGTCTGGCATCTACCATGCTCATGGCACTATCAAGACGTGCGAACAAACGTCCATCACGCTCACGGATGCTGCCTTTGATGATGACAACTTCATCGATTTTCAACTGCTCTTTGACACGATTAAAACGCTCAGCGTAGCAGCTGACTTCGAGTCTCGATGTACCGTCATCTAAAGTAATCACGTTGCGATTACCAAAGTTGGCCATATCTATGATAAGCCCCGAGAAATAGCAGCTGCCGTTATAACCAGTATCGGTTAACTTATCGAGACGTGCACCAGAGGTATAGCGTTTGAGCTCATCCAAATACTCATTGATTGGATGTCCCGTTAAGTACAGTCCCAAGGTGTTCTTTTCAGCTTTTAGGCGGTGTTTGTCACCCCAAATCAGTTCTGGCGTCATGACTAACGGCGGCGCTGCGACCACACCGTCCATTTCACCAAACAAATCCATCATACCGATTTCGCGGTTTTGACGATCTTGCTCAGCGGCTTGTACGGCGCTTGGCAATTGACTCATTAAAGCACCACGAATCTCGTAAGCTTCATCGGCTGGCAAGTCAGGTCGTAGCGTGGCAGCAAAGTCATCAAAACAGCCAGCACTGACCAACGCTTCAAGGGTGCGCTTATTGACTTTTTTGATGTCAACACGGCGGCAGAAGTCATACAAGTCCTTAAAAGGACCTTCGCGGCGGCGTGCATCTACGATAGACTCTACCGCACCTTCACCCACGCCTTTAATTGCACCAAGACCATAGATGATATTGGTCGGAGTATCGGCAACGAAATGCCATTCACTACGATTGACCGAAGGATTGACTACGGTTAACCCAAAGTTTTCACGGCAGTCATTGATAAAGAACACGACGTTGTCGGTGTTGTTCATATCTGAAGTTAAGACCGCTGCCATAAATTCAGCAGGGTAGTATTGCTTTAAGTAGGCCGTTTGATAAGCCAATACGCCATAAGCCGCAGAATGCGAGCGGTTAAAACCGTAACCTGCGAACTTTTCCATCAAGTCAAACACACCGCCTGACGTGACTTCATCAATGCCTTGTAAGGTGGCACCAGTGACAAAAATATCGCGCTGCTTTGCCATCTCTTCAGGTTTCTTTTTACCCATCGCACGGCGTAGCATATCTGCACCGCCCAAACTATAGCCTGCCATCACCTGTGAGATTTGCATGACCTGTTCTTGATAGACAATAACGCCATTGGTGTTCTCTAAAATCGGCTCAAGATTGGGATGGTCATAAATGACTTCTTCGCGACCATGCTTACGGTCGATATACATCTCTACCATGCCTGCATCGAGTGGGCCGGGACGATACAGCGCACACATGGCGATAACATCTTCGATGTTGGTCGGTTGCAGTTTAGCAAGATACTTCTTCATGCCCATACTTTCTAGCTGAAAGACCGCCGTGGTTTTGGCATCTTGTAGCAGCTTATAGGCTTTGCTGTCATCTAGCGGCAAATCTTCTAAAACTAAGGCAGGTACGTTTTCTTTTGCACGGCGCAAATTGATATTTTCAACCGCTGCGTTGATGACGGTTAAGTTGCGTAGACCCAAAAAGTCAAACTTCACCAAACCGACAGCTTCTACATCGTCTTTATCGAACTGGCTGACGCGGTGACCTTCATCATCACAGTAAATGGCACTAAAGTCAGTAATCTTGTGCGGAGCAATCAATACACCACCGGCATGTTTACCGACGTTTCGACAGACACCTTCCAGCTTAATCGCCATCTCCCAAATCTCAATGGCATCTTCATAATCCATATTATCAGGATTAGAGATCAAGTCTTTGAGCTGTGGTTCTTGCTCAAGCGCTTGGCTCAGTGTGATGCCAGGCGTTTTTGGAATCAGCTTGGATATTTTATTAGCCAAAAAGTACGATTTGCTTTGTACGCGTGCCACATCACGCACAACCGCTTTTGCGGCCATAGTACCAAAGGTAATAATCTGCGATACGGCATCACGACCATAGGTTTGCGCGACATAATCAATGACGCGGTCACGACCTTCGATACAAAAGTCGATATCGAAATCGGGCATCGATACCCGCTCAGGGTTCAAGAAGCGCTCGAATAATAGATCGTAATGAATCGGGTCAAGATCGGTAATGTTTAATGCGTATGCGACCAATGAACCTGCACCAGAACCACGTCCAGGGCCTACTGGCACGCCATTGGCTTTTGCCCAGCGGATAAAGTCCATGACGATTAGGAAGTAACCTGGGAATCCCATAGATAAGATAACTTCTAGCTCGTATTCTAAGCGCTCATCATATTTTTGGCGAAAGTCGCTCCAGTTATCGCTGCGTTCCTCAACCGGAAACAGTTTGTCTAATCGATTGTTAAGACCTCGCATTGACTCGGCACGGAAAAACGATTCAATCGTCTCGCCTTCAGGCACAGGAAAATCAGGTAGGACGTTAATACCAAGCGTTAGGGTAACGTTGCAGCGTGTAGCGAGGCGCAAGGTATTGTCAATGACCTGCGGAATATCAGCAAATAATTGCTCCATCTGAGCTTGGGTTTTTAGATACTGCTCATCCGAGTAAGTCTGCGGACGGTTTGGATCAGCAAGGACATAAGAGCCTGCAATACAAACGCGGGCTTCATGAGCATCAAAATCATCTTGCTCTAAGAAACGCACGTCATTATGCGCAATGATAGGGATGTTGTGTTTGGCACCTGAATGGATGGCTGCTCTAATAAAAGCATCTTCGCCTGAACGATTGGTACGCTTGATCGCAAAGTACAAACGATCATCAAATTTTGACTGCCATTCAGTAAGTAGTTCATCGGCCTTTTCTGGCATCGAGCCGACCAATGCTTGACCCACGTCTGACTTTTCTGTGAGCAGTACAATCACACCTGCTGCATGCTCTAAGATATGACTGCGCTTGATAACTGGCGTGCCATGATTGACAGGATCAGCGCGACCTTCGGTAAACCCGAGCGATACGATACGGGTAATATTTTGATACCCTTCGTTATTCATCGCAAGTAGGGTGAGCCGTGTGTCTTCATTATCCATGATGACTTCACTGCCAATGATAGGCTTGATACCAGCACCTAAACAGGCACGATAAAACTTCACCGTGGCATATAAATTGGACAAATCGGTCAATGCCAACGCACGCTGATTATCAGCCGCAGCAGCTTTTACCAGCGGCTTGATACGCACGATAGAATCGGTGATGGAATATTCGCTGTGAATGCCAAGGTGTACAAATGCCATAGAAGACTCTTACTGGTACGATCAAAGAAATAAGCTAGCGATAAAATAATTGATTATTATCAATCAATTATGCTGTTATCTAGAGGCGAATAAGACCTCGATAGCCATATTGATACGTTTTAAATGGGGTCGTCAATAATAGCATTATTTGCCGCAGACAGCCACAGGTTCAAAGGGTTTAATCTGCGTGAGAGGATTTGTTTTTCTTACTTATTAATATGAAATTTTGCTGCGCTTTCTCTCAATAGTTGTTAGCATAAACATTTGTTTTTAAATAATTGTAATGCTATGCCGATTTCACTATATTATTCACGCAATCAAAAAAGACGATAATACTATGAGTAATATTACTAAGCTGCCTGCATTTGGCGACATGTTAAATGCTGGAATACAAACTATAAAAAATTTAAGTACGCGAAATACTATTGGGCGCACTGTATTTTACAGAGAGTTTGAGAAATTAGCGCAAATCGTAAATGATCATAAAGAAATCAACTATATGAGTAATTACGATATACGCCATGAATGTCATGATGGTTCGCCTTGCTACGACGAAATTATTGATTTGATCTTAGTATGCTTATCTGCAATGGGCTTGGTTAAAGAAGATAAATTTAGTTTGATTCCTAATCTAAATCAGAACTTTGCCAATTTTATTACTTTCGATGAGAAAGTAACGCCTAAAAATATCATACGTTTAGACCCTTTCGGTAAAGTTTATTTTTGGCTAGCGGGTAATAATTTTAATCAATATATTGGTGAAGGAATACCAAATGGTGATTATATTGCTAACTTTAAACGCTTCGATAGCAAATCTTTTGCTGATTTGCAAAAAGTTAATATTGCTGCTTATGGCAAAAATGGTGACGCACTTATTAGTCATTTGATTGACGAAACTAAACGTCGAACCTCTATATTTATGAATAATTATGCAGATGCTGCTGTTGGTAATGATTTTGTCAAAGTGACGCCTGATATGATCATGGCTCAACTTGAAAGCTTATCACCTTTACAGTTTGAATGGTTTTGTTTGAAATTAATTGAGAGATCCTTGGAGATAGAAAGTCCTGAAAGTAATCTAACATCTCGTCATACAGGGCGGTCTAACGATAATGGTATTGATGGACTAATTATTCAGGACTTTCCAGATGGTGAGGTGCACAATTATTATATACAGGCCAAGCTCTATAGTAATGGCAATAATATATCTAATGGCGACTTGAGAAATTTCATAGGTGCATATCCTCCACAAAAAACCAATCATCATGGCATCTTTATTACTACCACAAGCTTTACTAAGCCTGCTCAAGACTATGCTAATTCGACTGATTCGCACAGTCTTATTCTCATTGATCAAATGAACTTGATCGAGTTAATGATGCAACATAAAGTCGGTTTAAAAGAGGTGAATGCCAGACCAAAATTATTATTAGATAATGATTTTTTTGAAAGAATTAAGCTATATTAAAACAGGTCAGTATTTACTTATTTATACAAGAAAAGCTCTATGAGTTATAGCAACACGTAGAGCTTCTTTATAATGACTAGAGACAGGTATTCATAATTTAATAACCAACCACCGCCGCATCGACAATGCGTGGATCAGACGATCCATAAACGCCGTTTGGTGTGAGCATGATCGATTGCGTAGATCCCATCGCGGATTTTGGACTGACGGTATGACCCATTGATTCGAGCTTTTTCACGGTATCACTATTCAGTGCTTTTTCCACTCGAATCTCATCAGGTAGCCATTGATCGTGGATACGCGGCGCATGTGTTGCCTCAGCGATATTCATATCATGGTCGATGACGTTGGAGATAATCTGAGTGACAGTCGTGATGATACGGCTACCACCTGGGCTACCAGTAACGATATAAGGTTTGCTGTCTTTGAACACGAGCGTCGGACTCATAGAAGACAGTGGACGCTTATTGGCCTCCACCGCATTGGCGTCGCCACCAAGTAAGCCGTAGCCATTTGGTACGCCCGGTTTGGCAGAGAAATCATCCATTTCATTGTTGAGCAAAATGCCTGTGCCATCCGCAACGAGACCAGTACCATAAGAGAAGTTCAACGTATAGGTGTTGGCTATCGCATTGCCATCTTTATCAACGATAGAGAAATGCGTAGTCTGATCACTCTCGTACGGCAGAGGATTGTTTGCTTTGATAGTGGCTGCTGGCGTGGCTTTATTGGGATCAATCAACGTACGCAGTTTATCTGCGTAGGCTTGTGACGTTAAGCCACTGGCAGGGACGTCAATAAAGTCAGCATCTCCCAGATACTCAGCTCGATCTGCATAAGCCAACTGCATCGCTTCGGCCATTAAGTGAATAGTCTGTGCGCTGTTTTGTCCGTAGTCTTTGAGCGGATAGCCTTCTAAGATATTTAAAATCTGCACGATGTGAATACCACCAGAGGAGGGCGGCGGCATTGAGACAATCTCATAGCCACGGTAGTCGCCTTTGACAGGCTCGCGCGCGATGGCTTCATAATCGCTCAAATCCTGCATGCTCATGCTACCGCCTGCTTCATTAACCGCTTTGACCAGTTTTTGAGCGGTCTCACCCTTATAAAACCCATCGGTACCCTGTACCGCAATCCGCTTTAGCGAACGAGCAAGCTCAGGCTGCTTTAACCGCTCACCCGGCTGATAAGCGCTGCCATCAGGCTTAAAAAACACTTTTTTGGTACTTGGCCATTTCTGTAAGCGATCACTCAACGCCGTGAGTGACTCTGACAAGCCAGCGGTGACTTCTATGCCGTCTTCAGCCAGTGCTATCGCTGGTGCCATAACTTGCTCGCGGCTCATCGTACCATGCTCTTCTAATGCTTTTAGTAGTCCTGCTACTGTCCCTGGTACGCCAACTGCCAAGCCATGATAGCGAGATAAGTCGCTGACCGCATTGCCTGCTTCATCGAGGTACATATCGCGTGAGGCGCTACTTGGTGCTTTTTCACGGTAATCAAGCGCCACCGTTTTGCCTTGCTTGGCATCATAAATCATCATAAAACCGCCACCACCGATATTACCCGCACGCGGCAAGGTTACTGCTAGGGCAAAACCCACTGCAACGCCAGCATCTACTGCATTACCGCCATCTTTTAGAATCTGTAGACCAATGTCAGAAGCAAGCGCTTCTTGGGTAGCGACCATGCCGTTTTTCGCCCAAACTGGATGATGAATGGCGTCTTCAGAGTAAATAGCTTGGTCGCTATTGGCTTTACTATATGTGGTGTTAAGGGTATTGGTCTTCGCTCGCGTGATGCGCTTGGTTTCAGATAATACCGTTGGACTATCAGCCATGATGGCCAAGTTTATGGCACTGGTGTTGATTGATGTATTGTTGACCGTGGCGTTACTTGTTGAGGTCGTTGGCTCTACAGCCTGTGCGGATATAGATAGTAGTAGCGTACTGGTAATGAGCACGACGCTAGATTTGAGTAAGGTATTAATTTTTGGTTTACGCTGCTGAGCGGTTCGATGGTGGCGAGATAATAACTGTGACATCGCAAAGTCCTTTTTACGCGAGTGGAGAGAATAGAGCTAAGAAATAGATAAGCCTAAATAGTAACGAAAATATGAAATAGTAGAAAGTTGTTTATTATCTTTTGTGGTGTACGCTTTTATAGCGCTTGGCTGTATCAGCTACATTTCAAATAAACGAGGCTAATTTTCAAGTAAATGAAGCTACTGATAAGACAGCCGTTATATAGAGAAAATTATTTATGAATGAAGAAATCCTTTAAAAATATTCGCTAATATTACTAAGTTGTAACGTCTTGTGATATAAATAACGGTACCACTGTACACTCATTATCGACTGTCTATTTATACAAAGAGATTACTATGTCATCACACCATATTAATAACCGCAATCGACAGCGCTACTCTGAGACTGCGCCTGCTTATTCATCTAACACTGATCATAAAAAATATAATGGTAAAAACAATAACAGTCATCTATATCCAACCGGTAAATTGACTTCTATCGCCTTGATAGTTGGTAGTGCTTCACTTGTACTCGCAGGTTGCCAATCAACTCCAGCTAGCTCATCTTCCAATCTGCCGTCGAATAGCAGCGTCTCTAGTACCATGATGGACTTTAGTGTTGCAGATGCCGCGCAGAGCCAACGTCAGGGTCAAGCCTTTACTGCCAGTCAAAATGCTCAGGCCGCGCGTTATGAGCAGCTGTTTGATCAAGAGAAGTATCCAAATACCGAAAACCAAGCCAAATCACACTTGCTTGCAGCCATTCGTCAACACTTGGCGACCGAGCATGTCGCAGTCGCCACAGCCAATTATCGCTCAGCACCATTCATTGACCCAGATAGTATCGACGCAGGATCGAGTAGCTTGCTCAGAACGATCATAGAAACCTATGTGTATCAGCCTGAAGGTGCATATAGCGAAAGTGATGATGAGCCATACAATGATGACTATAACGATTATGATGACGCAAAAGATTCGATAGAGTCCGACTATCCTAGTGATTACGATAAGTCTAGAGCAGAAGCTGAAGCAGAAAGAAGAGCTATTGCAGCTATATTGGCTGAAGCGGGGGAGAATGAGCCGACGAGCAGTGATACCAACAGCGAGAACGAGTATGCTTACGATACAGCAGATGACTATAGCAGCGATAATTACAGTAGTGACGACTATGATAATTATGATGAATACAGTAGCGGTGGTGAAAGTATGCTCTCAGGGATGTCAGGGTTAAGTCCCAAATCAATGGCTGCAAAGTATGAAGCCATGCAAATGGCAAAACAGCAAGCTAAGACAGAGACGGTAAATCGTGGCAGCCTACTAATGTCATCTACAGGTATGATTGGCAACATACTTGATATATTCCACCGCACTCCTGAGCAAATAGCTGCATCCAATGCTTATCAGTATGAGCATCTAACGTTCAATAGTGTCAGTCAATACCGTCCCAAGCAGCGCCAACTACAAAGCATCTATAGCTACGACTACGCCACACCAACGATTAGCTCATCGATACAGATACCGTTAGCATTTGATTTTAATAATAGCAGTGTCGTAGTAGATCCATCGGCCATCATGCCGATTGTTGCACTTGTTAACCCTGAGAATACGCCATTACCATCACAGATGACCTCGCATACGGTGCGCTTTGGTTTGCCTGAAAGTGTCACGGCACAGTTGCCACCAGCGGTGCTCTACGATGCGGTGCTCAATGCGATACAGAGCAGCATGGCTGAGCTCGCGCCCGAGCATTTTAGCGCAGTAGATATCAGTGTTGACGCGTTTGCCCAAGAAGTCGGTGCGACTCGCGCCGTAAAAGTCTATTTTGGTAGCCAGCAAAGCGGTGAAATGATTGGTAAGACGCTCAAATATGTGACGAAATCACTGCAAGAATACGTAGATGCCAATCCAAATAAATATCCTGATGGTGCCGCACTAAAGACAGCACTTGCTAAAGTGCAGTTATACAATAAAGGCTATCAAAGCGCGGATGTCGGTTCGCTATTGCAGCTGATTGAAGCTATCGGTCCTATCTCGTTCAATCAAATCAACTACTATTACTTAGACAGCTCAGATCGACTGCTAGCCAAGCAGCAACGTGTCAATATCGGTAGTGATTTTATGGGGTCGACCACAACCATGCTAAACCAAGTACGTTACGATAAAGCCAGTTTCAACCGTCATGCTTTGACACCACTGCTTGCTGAGTCTTTTGGTCCAGACGCTAAGCCTCCTATCGATGGCAATGCATGGATAGCTACGCAGCGCGCGAAAAAAGACAGATTACAAACGGCCCGCTATGCACGCTACGACTATCAAGATAACGGTGTCGAGGGTGCTTATAGCAGTGATGAGTATGGTAACGATAACGATAATGACAATGGCGCAGACGCTGTCGATGAGAGCCGAGTTGACGATGCTCAAGATGATATGAATGAAAAATAGAAGTCAAATGACATTATCTTATTGCATTTACGCTCATATCTATTAAGGATAAAAAATGAAAAAAGTACCTCACACCATTGCACAACGTCTGCCATGTAAGACTAAAAACAATCTGTTAGTCACCAGCGCATTTTTGACAGGGGCGCTGTTGTTAACAGGTTGCCAGTCTACCAGTTTGGGCCAGTCCAATACGGTGGCTGTAAAACAAGCGCCTAGCGTTGCCAAAAAAACACTAGAAACAGCACTACAAAAACAGCGTCGTCAGTCATTTAGCTACCATAGCAATCTTGAGGTTGGCAATAACCAACAATTTACAGATACTGATACTAGTACTAAGAAAATGGCGGCATCAGACTATGTAGATGAACATTGCGAAGAGGCGCATGACCAAGCGTACGCCGCTCTAATCCTGCAAGCAGAGCAGCAAAACAAAGATATCTTAGCGATGGATTACGATACTAAGCGTGACAGCATAAGGCAGTCGTATTTTGAGTGCGTAGATGCCTATCATGCATGGAATGACCATCAATACGATAGCGATGTAAAAGTAGCACCAGATTATCAAGCGCTATTTGATAATTATGAGGACAAACAAAGACCGTTAGATAGGAAGAAAGCACAGTTATTAGATGAGTATCTACTAAAGCCGCTTTCTATCGACTCTCAAGGGATCTATCAACCGATGGCAGGCAAGGCTACGATGCTCGCTAGTGCGCAATATCAAGCACGTAATCATCACAGCAGTATCAATCAGCCTATTTATATGGATTTTAAAAACGGTGATATTTACCTATGGGCAGATAATTTTGCGATTCTAAACTCAGAATTATTAGACGATAAACTCGGTACAAAATGGCAAAACAAGTGGTTAAAAATAGCCATTGATGATGGTACATTGCCTAAAGGATTTGGTGGTGAAGTGATAAAAAGCCACTTTGCGGCGTTAGATGCGACTTATGACGCGGCTCCTGTCAGCCAATTTAATTATGTTGCCCCTAACTCACTTGCATCACTGTCTCCAAAGCTGCCCGCGCACCAGTTATCGGCTATGTTACCAAGTGATCAAATCATTCGCCGAGTACAACGCTTTGAGGATTATCAAGCGTCGCAACAGAAATATATGCAAATTTTCTACAATCGGATCAGTGAAAAATACCCAGAGCTGGTACAAGAACCCGAACCGATGACAGCGTTTGAGTCGATTCAAAATCCAAAGGCATTTACCAGTAAATCTATTGTACAAAAAATACTGGCTATGATAAAAGATCAAATGAATGAGGAAGCAGCTACAGGTGAGGTCGTTGCCAATACAGAAGTACAGGAACTGTACGGGTTTGATAAACGTGGTCAACTCAAATGGGAGCACTTACGTCGTCAGTTAGATAATACTAGCGAAGCGAATAATGACAAAGGTATGAGGATAGATGTGTTGCAGCAGTATTCCGCTATTAGTACTAAGGACTTAGCGTTTCCTAACCTACCAAGCAATGTGCAGACGCCAAACGCTAGCAATAGCATTGATTTACGAAAGTATGCTCCAGAGCTGCTGCAATATTACCAAGATGGTAATGGCACGGCAGTAGGTAAAATGGTATTTAACATGTTGCCGATGGTCAGAGAGCGTTTTGGTTCGGTTGAGTAACTGATTAGAGTGTTAATGAGTAAATAGAAAACATTATTAGTTTTTGAACAAGATAATTTTGCATTAAAAAAGCGCACCTATTAACGGCGCGCTTTTTCATTTTATACGTATACAGCTAGGTAAAATAACACTTTTCCGGAGTGGCTTATTACATACCTTGATGCTGTTTGTCATGGCCTTTAAGGTCTTTTGAATGCTTGCGACCTTTTTCTTGTCTCTCTGATTTCATCTGTTCCATCTTTGCACGTTGCTCAGCAGTCAACACTTGAGCGATGGCATGTTGGGTTTGTACACGTTCGATAAAGCGTTGCTTTTCTTTTGCTGCTTGTTGATCAGCCAGACGGTTTAAAGCAGTAGTATTCAAAGTGCTGGCATTGGTCAACGCTTGTATTTGCTGATCCATTTGCGCGCGTTCTGCTTGATGCTCTGCACGGTCAGCAGTGCGATCGCCACGTTTGTTTTGCATGATGGCTTTGATTTGCGCTTGCTGTGTCGCTGTTAGATCCAGCTTTGACATTGGGCCTCTCATCTCACCTTTTTTCATGCCATCTTTGTGGTTCTTCTGCATTTGTGCAGTTGGCGTTGTATCAGTAGTCGCGTTAACGCTGGTGCAAGCGGTCACGGTAAATATGCTAGACGCTGCTAATACTGAACCTAATAGTAATTTTTTCATCATAATATCCTTGATTACATTGAGTTTGATTTGATAAACACTAAATTTTTATCTCGCAAGTAGCATCTGTTGAACGTTATCGCTCGTTATGGTCAGCCATCTTAGAAATGCAATACTTGCTGTTGATAGGAGTATATTACGACAGTTAAAGGTTACGAACATTTATGAAGTATTAAGAAAGGTAACGTTTCTGGTGAATTGGTAAGTGCTTGCCTGATAATATGGTTAACTACAGTCTACCGACAATAAAAATGCCACAGCGACAATCTTGCTAACCATATCAAAATGACACTTGTATGCGGACTTATTTGCGCCATGATTATTATAGAGTGATTGGATTGAATAGAGATAAATAAAAATTAAAGGAGAGAAGTATGCCAAACATCCTGATAGGTGATGACGACGAAGAGTTAACTCAGTTATTGCAAGAGTACTTGGACAATCACGGCATTCGCTGTGACTGCGTACATGATGGTGCAGCAGTCATACAAAGACTCAAGGCAGTAGCACACGAAGATACGGTCTATGATTTACTCGTACTCGATATTATGATGCCAAAACTGGATGGATTAAGTGTGCTGCGTCAATTACCAAATATTATTGATATTCCTGTCATTATGTTGACGGCGAAAGGGGAGGAGATTGATCGTATTATTGGTCTAGAGCTTGGGGCCGATGACTATATCACCAAACCTTGTAACCCTCGAGAGCTGCTAGCGCGTATCAATGCAGTGATTAAACGTACCAATACGACCGCATCAGAGCATACTCCGTTGCCAGAGAGTCGTTTGCATCTCGATCAAAACCAACGCGCCTGTCAGATAGATGGGGTAACGCTACAAGTCACTGGTACAGAGTTTGATCTACTTGTTGCCTTACTCAAACAAAAAGGGGAAGTGGTGAGTAAAGCATGGCTGTCAGAAAATGTCTTGCAGCGTGAGTTGCAGCCATTTGACCGTAGCCTTGATGTGCATGTATCTCGCTTACGCAAAAAACTTCAACCTTTCCACGATGAACCAATAAAAGCGGTGCGTGGTAAAGGTTATCAACTGGTGCTGTAATGACGGACATATCGATGAAAGCTTCTGAGCAGACCCTCAAAAAAGCACCTAAGTTTAAGGTGCGCATTACCTTGTTTTGGCGTATGTTTCTGAGCTTATTACTGACGATTTTAATCACCTCTGTATTGTCTATCGTGGTAGAGCGCTGGCTGGCTGAAAAAGAGCTGACCTCTCGTATGGATGTACAAATCGATAGTCTATTGATAAAGCGTGAAGAGATGGTCGCGGCGCTACGGGCTGGTGATGTAGACTCTGTCAGGCAGATGTATCGTCAAGACCGCCAGCTGATGAATCAAATCAGAGTTTATGATGAGCATGGCGCTATTATATTCCCGCGTTACCGTGACAAAGACGATCGGGCGCAAGGACAACTGCAAAGTGGTCGGCAAATAATGGATCGTGCGATACAACCGGTGCGACCAGTGTCGCCTAGACCACCTAGATTAGAGAATAACGTTTATGGTGTAGAAGGCCGCAATGCTGACAATAGACTGCGTGAACACGACAATGAGATACCAAAAGATGAGCCGTCTTTTTGGCAAAAATTCCTAAAGCCAAGAACGGCAAGTAGTGCCGCAGTAGCTGATATCGATACTCGTCCTGAACTGGCCGACATGTCTGTTGAGTTACCTGATGGTCAGTCAATCATCATACAGTTGCGTCCGCACCTACGTTTTTCAGACGTGGTAGAGATACAGCACGGTAATTTCCCAATACGTTTGCTATTGATCGTTATCTTTAGCGTACTGGTCTGCATATGGCTCAGTCGTACGCTAACCCAGAGGATTGGCCGTGTACAAAATACCGTACACCGTATGATTGATGGTAATTATCAAGCCAATCCAGAACTGTCCAAGATGGGCGATGATGAGTTGGGGCTACTTGCCAAAGACGTCGCCCATCTCTCGACCAGACTGGTTGACAGTGAGCTGGCACGTAAGCAAATGCTCAGTGATATCTCACATGAGCTGCGTTCGCCACTTGCTCGTCTGGATGTAGCGACTGAGCTTACTCGAGACTTTGCGCCCAATGCCAATCGTTATCTGGACCGTATTGATAAAGAATCTACACGAATGAATGAGCTAATTGAGCAAATCATTCATATTCAGTCTCTACAAATGCAGCAATATACCGTCGATAATTTGGAGAGTGAGGCAGTCGATATATCCGACACCATTAGTAATATCGGAGAGGATGTCTGCTTTGAATTTCAACATAAAGACGTGCATTGGCAATGGCAACCGCCTGTAGCCTCAGCGCTAGATGATTTGGCAGGATTTTGGACAGTCCAAGGTAATGCAGAACAGTTGTATAGTGCACTTGAAAATGTTATTCGCAATGCCTTTATGCACACAGCAGCGGGTTCGACAGTGATTGCGGAAATCAAAGCAATCAAGATGGACAATGAGGCACCAGCCGTTCAAATTAATATAACAGACGAAGGCGGCGGTGTCGCAGACAAAGACTTAGAACGTATTTTCCATCCCTTTGTGCGGCTTGATACTGCTCGGCATCGTGATACTGGCGGCTATGGTCTTGGATTGGCTATTGTTCATGCTGTAGTCATGGCGCATAAAGGATATATTAATGCTCATAACCGCCAAGACGGTATTCAAGGGTTGGTGGTTCAAATAGTGCTACCCAACAGATAAAAAAAGAGAAGTTATTGAGTAATAGACAAAAGCTAACTTTTTCTAAAAACGACGTAATTTATTATAAATAGGTAAAAATGAAATTATATATTCGTTTATATGAATATAATAGACGAAAGGTATTAAAATGCTGATTAACGGTATTGTCACTCTGCATATATTCGGTAATACTAATATATGCAGAGGGTGATAAAGGTTATACAAAACAAAACGTCTTATTCCTTAAGGACTAACACAACTGCTATCTAAACAAGGTCTCATCATTATAAGCTTATAACCCGTTTTATTTTGTCACATCGTCTCTCTGAAAATAGATCTTATCTCTGATTTTTTAAATCTGACAAGTCTGTAAGGGAGTACACATCATGAACCGCATCTATAAAGTTATCTGGAATGAAGCCTTACGTTGTTTTACCGCTGTTAGTGAATATGCGAAGGGACGTGGCAAGTCTTCCAAATCTAGCGTTAGCTCTAACGCTTCCATCAGTACAACGTCTAACCTGTCCGCTATCCATACATTACGCCTCAGCACAATAGCACTTGGGCTATTAGCTGCTGGCTTTGGCATGCAGGCGAATGCAGAACTTAGCTATTCTAATAACGTTTACTACACCAGCTATCAGGCGATAGGTAATGGTCATAATAGTCATGGGAATGGCAATGGAGTTGGACATGATAGCCATGGAAACGGCAATGGCTATGGTCATAACGGGAATAACGGGAATAACGGGAATAACGGAAATAACGGAAATAACGGAAATAACGGAAATAACGGAAATAACGGAAATAA
>NZ_QLKS01000002.1:641519-657030 GCF_003350005.1 Psychrobacter proteolyticus
ACGGAAATAACGGAAATAACGGAAATAACGGAAATAACGGAAATAACGGAAATAATCATTTGCCTGGTTTAAAATTTTCTGGTGACACAGGTGGTGTTATTACACGTAATCACGGCGACAAACTCAACATCAAAGGTGGTGTAACCACCGCATTATCGAACAACAACATAGGGGTGGTTGCTGATGGCAGTAACACCTTAACCGTCAAACTGGCAAAAGACCTTACTGGTTTGGATAGTGCCAACATTGGTGGTATCACCCTCTCATCAACAGGCATTGATGCCAACAGCACCCAGATCACAAATGTGGCCAGTGGCGTTGGTAATAATAACAACGCTGCCAACATCGGCGATCTAAACACAGCCGTTGCGGCCAACAAAACCAAGTACTACAGCGTGAACTCAACAGGTGGCAGCAACGATGACAACCTAGGTGCCACGGGTGTCAACGCGATGGCCATGGGACGAAACGCCAGTGCGACTGGCGGACAAGGCATTGCCATTGGTAGCGGCGGCAGTGGACAACATACCACCGCGAGTGGGGAGCAATCTATCGCCATTGGTGCAAACACCGTATCGAAAGGGGCATCCTCTATCGCCATTGGCGGTGATGATCTAGATGCCGCCTCTAAAGCCAACATCGATGGTACCTCAGCCTCTGGTATCAATGGTGGCGATGTCAATGCAACCTTCTTCTCTTACACGGGTCGGGATCTTGTCGAGAGCCCGCCTTATATGGTGAACACAGAATCGGGTGGAGCCGCCTCCATCGCCATGGGTGCAAAAGCCCTGTCTAAAGGAGCCCTGTCTACGGCTATCGGCGTACAGTCTTCCTCAGCAGGTGTCGCATCCTCAGCCTTTGGCATGGGATCATCAGCAAGCTTAAATGGTTCAGTGGCGTTAGGTGCAGGGTCGACCACTGCCACGAGTGCAACCACCGAATCGACCATGACCGTTGGTGGGGTCACACATAACATTGCAGGTCCTGCGATGCGAGCTGGTGATCAGATCTCTGTGGGTTCAGCAGGTGCTGAGCGTCAGATCAAACACGTCGCTGGTGGTGCAGTGAATGCAACGAGCACCGATGCGGTGAATGGCAGTCAATTGCATGCCACAAACACAGAAGTGACGAATAACAGCACAGCCATTGGTTTAGGCCTCAACTTTGACGGTGATACAGGTACTACCGTTAATCGTGCACTTGGTCAGGCACTCAACATCAAAGGTGGTGCAACCACCGCATTATCGAACAACAACATAGGGGTGGTTGCTGATGGCAGTAACACCTTAACCGTCAAACTGGCAAAAGACCTTACTGGTTTGGATAGTGCCAACATTGGTGGTATCACCCTCTCATCAACAGGCATTGATGCCAACAGCACCCAGATCACAAATGTAAACGATGGTCAGGGAGATACAGATGCTGTCAATGTCAGGCAGCTAAATGTTGTGACAGAAACTGCCAATAGAGGCTGGGATATAAGCGCGCAAGGCAATAGCACTACTGCAAGCACTGTAGGACCTGGTGACTCAGTTGACTTCAACAGTAAAAATAGCAACATCACTGTTTCCAAAGACACCACCAGCAATGACGTCTCATTTGAACTTAGCAACAACCTGGATTTAGGAAATAACGGTAGTGTAGAAATGGGTTCGAGCTCTCCATTCGGTCTTGGTGATACAACGACACTTGATCGTTCTGGTCTAACAACAGGCAATTCATACTTTAGTACAACTGTAGATGGTTCGGGTGTTAGAACAGGTAATAGCGTAGTTAATACAACCGTTAGTAGTTTGGGTGTTGCAGTATCAAACCCATTCTCTACTACCGTATTAACTGGTAATGGCCTCAATATTTTTGGTGGTCCAAGCGTGACGACAGCTGGAGTCAATGGAGGTAATAAAAGAATTGTTAATGTTGATGACGGCATACAGGCTAAAGACGCTGTCAATGTCAGTCAGCTCAACATTGCCTCTGCCGCTGCTAAAACAGAGGTCGCTGCAGGTACTAACGTGGCTAGTGTTGTAAAGTCGACGGGTGGTAACGGTCAAGATGTCTATACCGTTAATGCGGATGGTGTGACCGCTTCAGCAGGGTCTACAGCTGTCACAGTTACTGCAAGTGATAAAGATGAGGTGACCAATACAACCGATTATGCCGTTGACTTAAGTGAAACTAGCAAAGCCAGCTTGGTAAAAGCGGACAGTGCCATGCAGGCCATCGTTGCTCAAATAGATGGCGCTGACGTTAAAACGCTCAATCAAACTGACAATACTGCTAACTTCCTAACAGGAGACAACATCGTTCTTAGTGCTGAGGATGGTGGTATCAAAATTGCGACAGCAGAGGATGTCACTTTCACTAGTGTCAGCTTCGCTGATAGTACAGTTCGTTTGAGTAGTGAAGGTCTTGATAATGGTGGTAATAGGATTATCAATGTAGATGATGGTCAGGGAGATACAGATGCTGTCAATGTTAGACAATTAAATGCAACTAACAATACGGTGGACCTAGGACTGAACTTTACAGGGGATGATACAGCCGTTGTCGTCAATCGCAAGTTAAGTCAAACTTTGACACTCCAAGGAGGTGCGACGGAGTTAACTGAAAATAATATTGGTGTTGTTGCCGATGAAGATGGCAATCTAAATGTTAGATTGGCTGAAGATGTAATGCTTGGTAAAAACGGTAGCGTGAGAATGGAAAGCACGGTGCTTAATAATGCAGGCGTCACTATCACTGATGGTCCTAATCAGACCATTACGTTAAGCAACGAAGGTCTTGATAATGGTAATAATAGAATTATCAAAGTTGGCGAAGGGATTGCACCAACTGATGCTGTAAACTTTGCACAGCTCACAACGACCAATAACGAAATTGCCAAAGGTATCAAAATTGGTGACGGCAATAGTGCCAATGATCAGCAATTTGCGCTAGGTGATACCATCAATATCACAGGAGATAGCAATCTGACTACTGTTGCTTCTGCGACTGGCGTCCAAGTAAAACTGAATAACCAGTTAGACCTTGGAGATGATGGCAGTATACAGATAGGCAATAGCATCATGAGTGATGCAGGCTTTACCTTCGTTGGTAATGGCTTGAATAGAATGGTTTCGCAGGTCTCATTGAGTAGTCGTGGTCTAGACAATGGAGGTAACACTATTCGCAACATTGGGGAAGGTGTGCTAAATACGGATGCTGTCAATGTCGGGCAATTAAAAGAAGTAGCCATTGCCTTGGATCAAGGTTGGGGCATCACGGCTCAAGGTGATATCGCTACCATGGTAAAACAAGGAGGTGCTGTCGACCTTAGTAGTAAAGACGGTAATATTAAGGTATCTAGGAAGTTAGTGGGTGATGTCGTTGCTCTCGACGGTAGTCCATCACTACAAGCTGCAGCAATACCTACCAATGCTAATGATATTAGCTTTGATCTGAACCCAGATATTACTTTGAATAGCGTAACCACTGGTGATACGGTTATGAATGACAATGGACTGACCATTGCAGGTGGCCCAAGCATCACGAAAAGTGGTATTGATGCTGCTAATACCAAAATTACCAACGTTCAAAATGGAGAAGTTTCGGCGACAAGTCAGGACGCCATAAATGGTGGTCAGCTTTATGCCCAAGGAACTGGTATCAGTAGCATCATCGGTGGTGACACTGTTTATAATGCCGAGAGTGGTACTTTTACCAACAGTGATATTGGTGGAACGGGTGAAAGCAATATCGATGGTGCGATTGCCTCTATCAGACAAGGCACGATTGAAATCAATGAAAATGTGCAAGTTAATACAGAGAGTATCACCACTAACACAACCAATATCGCGAACAATACGACAAATATTGCTACAAACACTAGCAATATCACGACCAATACCACGAATATCAAAACCAATACGGATAAGCTAGATGCTGGACTCAATTTTGGCGCAGACAGTGGTGCTAGTATCAATAAACCAATTGGCGATGATAGTATCCTAAGCTTCACTGGTGGCAATAACATCACCACCGCGGCAGAGGGCAGTAGTATTAAATTTGATCTAAACGGTAATATCAGCGTTGATAGCGTCACAGTTGGGACAACAGTTATCAATAATGAGGGCATTAGCATGCAAGATGGACCAAGTATGACGTCTCAAGGTCTATATGCTGGTAACCAACGCATAACTGGGGTCGCCGATGGGGTCGAAGCAACAGACGCCGTCAATTATAGTCAGCTTAGCGCGCTTGATAGTCGACTCAACAGTAACATGAGCGATCTTGGCTACAAAATCGACGAAGTAGAAGACGATGCAAATGCAGGTATCTCAGCTGCAATGGCAATGTCGGCAATGCCTCAGGCTTATATCGCAGGTAAGTCATTGATCGGTGGCGGTGTCGGTACCTATAATGGAGAAAGTGCTGTAGCAATTGGTTTCTCTAAATTATCTAATGACGGTCGCTGGGTCATCAAGGTAAATGGTACGGCAGATACTCAAGGTAACGTAGGCGGTGCAGTGGGTGCAGGCTTCCATTTTGACTAAAGAGGTCGTTCAATTATGATTGTCAATCAAATATAAAAAGCAAGACATCGAATGTCTTGCTTTTTTACGGCTTGAGAATGGATTTTAAGGAGATAAAGTACGAATTTTAGATATGACAAATGTTTATATAAAGAATAACCAACAGCTGCCACTATACAACCATTAATATGAATATATTAAAAATTATATTGTAAAAATTGAATAAATAGTAATCAGTGAAGCAAGATTTAGCGATTAAGCTAGGAATTAAGCTGTAGAAATAGGTAGGGGTAAAGAATAGCGAAGAATAAAGCTCGACCAAATACTAAGTGTTAATTCTAAGTCACTTAATATTTGGCCGAGAAAATAAATATCCTATAAAGATAGGTATCCTATAAAAACTATCTCAAATTAGGCATCACGTTTCGGTGCATCAGGCTGCATCATAGGATCCGCATTTGCAAATGCTTTTAGTGTACGGCAATGTGTATCAATAGCGACGATATTGGGATAAGCGCTCAAATCTACTTTGAAGCGGCGAGCAGAAGAGACTTGCGGAATCAAATAACAATCTGCGAGAGTAGGACTGTCCCCATAGCAGAATTGTCCGCGATTGTTATCCGCCGCCAAACGTGTCTCTAAAGCGGCAAAACCTTCACTGATCCAGCGATTGCACCATGCAATCACATCTTTCTCGTCTACCGATAGCTCATTACGCAGGTACTGTAAAATGCGGCGATTATTAATTGGGTGAATGTCGCAACCAATCATGGCGCTCAGCGCGCGTACCTGCATACGCCCAGCAGTATCGTTAGGCAATAATGGATGCTCGGGGTAGACCTCTTCTAACCACTCCAAGATAGCTGGACTTTGGTATAATAATAAATCGTCAGTCTGTAGGACAGGCACCAATCCTTGTGGATTAATTGCTTTAAAGGCAGATTCTAACTGTTCATCCTGTGCCAGATTGATCGTGATATCATCGTAATCTAAGCCTTTTAGATTCATAGCGATACGAGTACGGTAAGACGTGCTACTACGAAAGTAGCCATAAAGTGTCATCATGATTCATGTCCTTATGTAGATGTGTTTTTATAAAGATAAATATTATGAAGTAGGGTCTGTATCTCATCGATATTTGATCGGGCAAGCCATTATTGAACAAACCCTTATTGAACAAACCACTAACAAGCAAAATTTAAAAATAACCAAGCACACCAGAATCGAGCAAATCATGCCAGCAGACAAAATCCTTGTAGACAGTTCTATCACCAGTAAAAACCAAAGTGGCGTCCAGTCGCTTGAGATTGGGCTGTCGATACTCGATGTGCTGATCGACCGTAATGAGCCTATGATGCTAAAAGATATCGCTGAAGCCATGCAAATGCACCCAGCAAAATCCCATCGTTACTTGGTCAGTCTCATCCGCAAAAACTATGCGCGTAAGCTTGATGATGGTCGCTATGGGCTTGGCGATAGAGTCAATGCATTGGCATCACTAGGACATACGGAACTCAACCAAAACAATCTTTTGGCACGTCTCACGCAAGTGGCTACTGAAATCAAAGACACCTTAAACTGCGGTGTACAAATTGCCAAATGGTTTAGCGAAGGCCCTATTATTATTCAATCCGTTGAGCCAGACAGTCCGATTAGTATCATTACTCGCATCGGCTCACGTATGCCCTTGACGACATCGGCCACAGGGCAGTTATTTGCCAGTTATCAACCTGATGCCGTCATTCAGCCATTGGTCACAGCTGAGTGGCATACGAGTAATACCGTCGCAGATATGTCCGAGAAGTGGCAGCACTTTACCCAGCTACAGGCCAAAATACGTACTCAAGGCTATGCGACAGTGACGGGCGATATGCTCATGGGTATTAACGCCATTACGTTACCTGTCATATTGCCGCAGTTTGCCAGTAGTGCTGCTAAACCATCCACGAGTAGTGATAAAACTGCTGGTGAAGGTTTACCGCTAGAATATGCTATTACTATCATTGGAACCACAGAGCAGTTACCGATGAGCGAGCAACATAATGTGGTTAAGCAAATACTGGCGATAGCGCAGCGTTATCAAATTGCCTAGCCAGTATGTGGTGCTATAAGCTAGGGCGTGCCTTCAATTCATCCTCTAAACCATACAGGCGCTACTGGCCGCTTTTGCTTTTTCGTATACGTTGTCAGCGTCTAGGCCAGTCGCATTCACTTCATCAAGGTAATGCTGAGAGCCCTCCATTAAGGGGCCTCTCCAATCTGGGTCGTTGAGTGGATCAGGGATATCAATCATAATATCGCCTTTTTCTTTGGCAGCGGCCATTGCTTTGGCATTGCTGACGTCAAATACTTTAGAAATATGCGCTGCCAGCTCTGCGCCAGAATTGTTATCAATCACTTTTTTGAGGTCGTCAGGCAAACTGTTGTATTTATCCTTGTTCATGCTAATCACAAAGGTGGAGTTATAAAAAGGAATATTGGTGTGCGTATTGATCAGCTCATCAAGGCGAAACGCTTGAATGGGTTGCCAAGTAAAGCTGAGCCCGTCAATGACACCGCGCTGCAGAGAGGTATAAGTATCACTGGCAGGCATGCCGACAGGTGCAGCACCAGTGGCTTCGATAATATGGCTCGCAACCGCAGAAGGTTGGCGAATACGCAGACCTTTCATATCAGCTGGCGTGCGAATCGGTTTATCAACCGTATGAAGCGCGCCTTGCCCAGTGCTTATCAATGCGAGCAAATGCGTGTCTTCATACTCATCTTTAATGATACCGTCATCATATAGCTTATGAAGTATACAGCTCTGCTGCTGTGCGGTATTTGTGATACCCGGCAACTCTACAATTTGCGTTAGAGGAAATCGTCCTGCTGTATATCCTTGTGCTTGCATACCAATATCCACGCTACCTTTCGCCGTAGCGTCATAGGTAGCACCTGGTTTGCTGAGCGTTGCAGAAGGGTAAATCTCAACCTTTAAGCGGCCTTTTGAATCTGCTTCAATTTTTTTTGCCCATGGCTCTAACGCTTCGGTGTTTATATTGTCAGTGGCAGTCATAAAATGCGAGAACCGCAATGTCGTCACTTTACCTGCATCTGTAGACGCGCCTGCTACTTGGTCGTTATTGGAGCAGCCAGTCATCGCAAGCGAGGCGGCTAAGAGTATTCCTAGCGGGGTTCTTATTTTCATCATAGAATCCTTTCATGATGGTTAGATAGGGTTCGGTATTGTTTACTACCTATTGACACCTAGGGTATGTCGTCAATTAGCACTTTTATGATTAAAGCGATGATTAACTGATCATGTAAAAAAGTAGCAAACAGAATGATAGGGGAGTTACTCGCCGACAGGAGCAACTTCGCGTGCCTCAGCCAGCTCATCACTATGCAGAAACTGTGTATGTGCTGGGGCGCGTTTAGTACGAGACCACTCATCTAGCATGTCTTGCTTGATGGCATCTGTAATCATCGATACTTTGTCTTCTGAGGTTGGATCATCATAAGTCAGCTCGAGACGATGACCGTTGGGATCAAAGAAGTAAATCGAGTGAAAGATGCCGTGATTGGTCACGCCAATGACGTCAATGCCACCTTGTTCTAAATGCGCTTTGGCAATCAGTAGCTCATCACGGTCTTTGACCTTTAGCGCCAAGTGTTGCACCCAATTTGGGGTATTTGGATCAAAGCCCATTTCAGGTTGGTTGGGTACTTCAAAGAAAGCCAAAACATTGCCACTACCAGCATTCAAGAAGACATGCATATAAGGGTCAAAGGCTTTGGTTGAAGGCACATGGTCTTCTGCGAATGCTAAGATAAAATCCATATTTAGGTGTTTTTGATACCATTCAACGGTTTCTTTGGCATCTTTGCAGCGATAAGCCACATGATGAATCTTTTCAATGGTAAAGCTCATATCAAACTCCTTTTGATAGGGCGTAAATTTCATATGAATAGACAAACTGTCAGTATTTATAGACGGTATGTCATTGTTGTCTGACAGTGTGAATCTACTTTTACGCCTTTTTTATATACGGTTGCTACTTGTCAAAATCAAAGCTAAGCGCTGGTAGTACTTTGCCGCGCACTTCACCAAAGCCAACACGGATGCCGTCTTTTTCGCTATAGCCTTTCATGATGACCGTGTCACCATCTTCGATAAAGCTGCGCGTCTCACCGCCTTCAAGCGTGACTGGTTTGGTAGCATTCCAAGCAATTTCTAGCATCGAGCCATAAGAATCAGGCGTTGGCCCTGAAATCGTACCTGAGCCCATCATGTCACCGACTTCAACTTTGCAACCAGTGATGGTGTGGTGGGTAAGCTGCTGTGCCATTGACCAATACATGTATTTAAAATTGGTCTCGCAAATGACTGTTGCTGCTTCCGCATTTTCAGGCAGTAACTCAACCGATAGATTGATGTCAAAGCTGTTGTCGCTCGCTTTTTCATTTAAATATGCAAGTGGCTTGGGTTCTTGCGTTGGGCAAGCTGTTTTGAACGGAGCCAACGCATCCATAGTGACAATCCAAGGAGAAACCTCAGAGGCAAAAGTTTTGGCATTAAATGGACCTAAAGGCACGTATTCCCATTTTTGGATATCTCGTGCTGACCAATCATTGAGCAACACCATGCCAAAAATATGATCAGCGGCATCATCTACGGCGATTGGCTGACCGATATGATTACCTTTACCAACGACAAATGCGGTCTCTAGTTCAAAATCCAAGCGCTTACAGGCTGAGAAGATAGGACGCTCATCAGGGCTAGGCTTTAGCTGACCTGATGGACGCACGATATCAGTTCCACTGACGATAACGGTGCTGGCGCGTCCGTTGTAACCAACGGGCATTTCAGTCCAGTTAGGCAATAGGGCGTTGTTTGGATCGCGGAACATGGTGCCGACGTTGGTCGCGTGCTCTTTCGATGAGTAAAAATCGGTAAAGCCCGGTACTTGCACTGGCAAATGCATGGTGACGTCCGCTTGCTTAAACAGGGCTTTGTTCTGTAAGTCTGCATTGTCACGTAACGTGTCATTGCCGCTAGACAGCAGTGTCTGAATCGTCGTACGTGCCTGCGTCCAATTGTCTCGACCAGAATCAATAAAAGCATTTAGAGTGGATTGGTCAAAATACGGACCACCGTCTAAACTTAATAAACCTTCGGCTTCGAGTACAGATAGATCCAGTACATGCTCACCGATGGCAACGCCTGCACGGCGATTTTTATCACTAGCAGCGTCTTTGGTAACGCTAAAGATGCCATAAGGGAGGTTGTGAATAGAAAAGTCAGAGTCAGTAGCGATATCGATAAAAGAGGTGAGGGTGCTGTCAGTCGTTGACATGATTTGCTCCTTGCTAATATAAATTACGAATTACGTTATAATTAATAACTTACGTATAATGTAATTTATTGATATATGGATTGCAAGTTTTTTGTGCAATGTCTTTTGTTAAAAGGCTGCTTTGAAAAGTAGTTGTCGGTGTTTTAGCTAAACGGTTCTGACTAGATAGTTCTGACGAAATAATTTTGATTAAATGCTAGGCACAAAAAAAGGCCGAGCAATCGCTCAGCCTTTCTTATCTACGTTTATTTTTTATAAAGTTACATATTGAGTAACATGGCTTACGTGGTTTAATCAGTCTTTTAGGACGTCTGCCATTGCATTGGCCACATAGTCAATGTTGCTGGTATTCAGTCCAGCTACGCACATACGTGAGTTAGAGACCATATAGATACCAAACTCGGTCTGTAGGCGTTCGACTTGCTCAGGCGTGAGACCAGTAAAGCTAAACATGCCGTTTTGACGAGTGATGTAGTCAAAGTTACGATTAGGGATTTTAGCTTCTAACACTGACTTTAGTTTTAGGCGCATGGCTTTGATACGGTCACGCATCGCATAAACTTCGCCAACCCACTGCTCATGTAGGGCTTCATCGTTCATGACGATATCGACCACGCGTCCACCATGTGATGGCGGGCTTGAGTAGATACGGCGTACGGTTGCGTTTAGCTGACCGAATACGCGATCGGTTTCGTCTACGGTTGGGCAGACGACTGATAGGCCGCCGACGCGCTCACCGTATAGCGACAAGTTTTTAGAGAATGAGTTGCTAACAAACAATGGCAAGCCCATCTCAACCGCTTTACGAATAGCGTAAGCGTCGCTGTCCATGTCTTCGCCAAACCCTTGATAGGCGATGTCCATGAATGGAATCAGCTCACGCGCCTTCACGACGTTGAGTACAGTGTCCCATTGCGCTTGAGTCAAATCCATACCGGTTGGGTTATGGCAGCATGGGTGTAGCAAAATGACGTCATTTTTGTTCAATGTCTCAAAAAACGCAATCATTTCATCAAATTTGATGCTGCTGTTGGCTTTGTCGTAGTACGGGTATTTACCGACTTCTACATCAGAGCCTTCAAAGATAGCGATATGGTTGCCCCATGTCGGATCGCTCACATAGCACTTAGCTTGTGGGAACCAGTCATGAATAAATTCAGCACCGACTTTTAGCGCACCAGAACCACCGATTGTAGCGATAGTAGCGACCAAGCCGTCTTTTAAAATCTGAGCGTCTTTACCAAACAGTAATTCCTGACAGCCTTTACGGTGGCCTGGCAGACCTGCCATTGGTAGGTATGGACGCGGGGCGATAGGATCAGCAATACGCTCTTCGGCTGTTTTTACACAGTCGAGTACAGGCAATACGCCATTCTCATCATAATAAATACCAATACCTAAATTGACCTTGTTAGGATTGCTATCTGCTGAGTATTTTTCCATAAGACCTAAGATTGGATCACCAGCGTAATAATCGATACGTTCAAACATGCCATTTCCTTATAAAAATATAAATCGAGCAGCCGAAAATCATAGAGCAAATCGAGGCTGAACTCAACACGAGAGTGGGTTATATGAGGCAATTAATAAAATAAATAGCCAAATAGATTGTTTATCCGTCTATCAAGCGCATTTGACATGCTATACGTCATTCGCTAGACGATGAGTCAGAGTGATGTAGGTCGTTATAATGAGTCGCAAAATAGGTTTGCAAAAACTGCTTAAAAGCAATGGTCGCCGGAGAGAGCGCCCGTGAAGCACGTTGATAGATAAAGAATTGCCGCATTTTGACTGGTTGAGTGAGTGGTCGCATCAGTAGACCATTGGCGCTGACCCAATCAATAACTTCAGGCATGTAGGGTAGGCATAAGGTGATACCAAAGCCTTGGCGTGTCATCTCAAGCGCGGTGGACATAAAGTTTACCTTGTATCGAGCTTGTTGCACATGAGCGGAGATAGAATCATCGAGCTCTGAGGTTACTTGATCTAGGAACGGACCTTGTAAGGTAATTAGTGGCGTTTCTAATAAATCTTGCCAAGTAATTTCGTCTCTTTGTGCCAGTGTATGATTGTCTGGCATAACCACGCAAAATGGTAGCTGATATAACAAGTCAGCCCCGATGTCATCATCAGTTTCTATAAAACCGAGCTCGGTACCAACCCCTAAATCGACTTCGATATCTTGAATATGCTTGAGCAAATTTTCTGCTGAACAGTCCAATAGTGAGACGCCAATATTTGGATATTCTTTGGCAAATTGAGCGATGACGGCAGGTAGGGAGGACGCCGCAAACTGTGATACAGCCAAGCGCACCTGACCTTGGGCCAAGCTGGTCAAGCTACTCGCTTCATTTTCAAATAGCTGCATTTCATTCAAGATACGCCGCGCTTGCGGTAGTAGGTGCCGTCCGACTGCTGACAGAGACAACTGGCGAGTGGTGCGATCAAACAACACGATACCTAGGCCAGTCTCTAATTCCTTAATCAATCCACTGACGGCAGATTGAGTCAAATACATCTGTTCGCTGGCACGAGTAAAGCTGCCGTTGTCAGCGACTTTGATAAATGCGGTCAATTGGCGAATGCTGATATTCATAAGTAAACCTGATAAATAAATCATAAAAAACAATTAGTCTTATAAATAAAGCTAATCTAATATAAATACAACGTCAACAATAAAGATTGATTATTAATCGTTTTATAGATTTTCGCTAATAACCGATTTTTTACCACCAATTGAAATTAAGGATAATTACAATGGCAGATTTATTTGACAACCCAATGGGACTAAATGGATTTGATTTTGTCGAGTTTGCTTCTCCGCAGCCTGATGCAGTCGACGCATTGTTTAAGCAGCTTGGTTTTGCCCATGTCGCCAATCATCGCTCGAAAGACGTTGCTCTATATCGCCAAGGTGATATCAACCTTATCCTAAACCGCGAACCAAAAAGCCAAGCCAGTTACTTCGTTGAAGAGCATGGTGCTGGTGCTTGTAGCATGGGCTTTCGGGTAAAAGATGCCAAAAAAGCGTATGAGCGTGCGGTAGAAATGGGTGCGCAGCCAGTAGATGTACCAACTGGGGTAATGGAGCTTAGATTGCCAGCTATCAAAGGCATCGGCGGCTCACTAATCTATTTGATTGACCGTTATAAAGATGGTGAATCTATCTATGATGTCGACTTTGAATTCTTTGCAGATATCGACAGAAACCCTGTCGGCTATGGCTTCGAGGTCATCGATCATTTAACGCACAACGTCTACCGTGGACGCATGGCATACTGGGCAAAATTCTATGAGCGTATCTTTAATTTCCGCGAGATTCGCTACTTTGATATCAAAGGTGAGTACACGGGACTAACCAGTAAAGCCATGACCGCGCCTGATGGCAAAATCCGTATTCCACTGAATGAAGAAGCCAAACAGGGCGGTGGTCAAATCGAAGAGTACCTAATGCATTTCAATGGTGAAGGTATTCAACATATTGCTTTAGCCAGTGATGACTTGTTTGCCAGTATCGATAAGCTAAAAGCGGCTGGTATTCCGCTTATGACCGCACCAAATGCTGCTTACTATGAAATGCTGAGCGAGCGTTTGCCAAACCATGGTGAAAATGTCGCTGACTTGCAAACGCGCGGTATCTTGTTAGACGGTACGACAGAAGGCGGTGCACCGCGTCTGCTACTACAGATTTTCTCTGAAACTATTTTGGGTAGCCCAGTATTCTTTGAGTTTATTCAGCGTAAAGGCGATTATGCCGATGGCTTTGGTGAAGGTAACTTTAAAGCGTTATTTGAATCGATAGAGCGCGACCAAGTACGTCGCGGTACAGTCGGTCAGCCAGAGACTGAAACCCTATAAACCAACCTAACGCTTAGCCCACATTTAATCAATGGACAAGACAAAAGGAGTTTGTGTTGTCCTTAATAAGTGTATTACCTAACAGCATGACTGCAAAGGTAATGCTCTCATTGCGATAAAAGGAACACAGGCATGGAACGCCTATCACAGAAAGATTCTCTTAATACTACCATCGGTACCAATAGCGTTGCGACTACTAAGCAAAGCGACGATGCGTCCAGTCATTCTAACGTGACAAATAAAAAACAGCCGTATATCTCACACCAGCCCGATAGCAATGGTCATATTCACTATACTGATGATGAGCATGCGATGTGGCAAGCGCTGCTGGCACGTCAAGCAGAGCAAACACCCAATCGTGCATGTACTGCATATCTAGAGGGTTTGACTAAGCTAAACCTACCGACGACGCATATCCCGCAGTTGCACGATATCGATGAGGTATTACAAGCGACCACAGGTTGGCAGACCGCCGCTGTACCAGCATTAATTAGCTTTGGTAAATTCTTTAAATTACTGGCCAATAAATCTTTTCCTGTGGCGACGTTTATTCGTCGATTCGATGATATGGACTATATTGAAGAGCCTGATATTTTTCATGAAATCGTTGGGCATTGTCCACTATTGACCCATCCTGCGTTTGCAGCCTTTAATGAGACGTATGGTAAGCTTGGTCTTAGCGCAACGAAAGAGGAGCGTTGGTTTTTAGCACGACTGTATTGGTTCACTATTGAGTTTGGATTGGTCGGCAGTCGCGTAGAAAATCGTAGGATTTACGGCGGCGGTATATTAAGCTCACCTTCTGAAACGGTCTATGCGCTTAGAGAGTATTCTGATCAGCAAGGTGAAAGCTCACATCAAGTAGAGCGCCAACCTGAACATCGAGCGTTTGATTTGCTTGATGTGCTGCGTACGCCTTATCGTATTGATCAGATACAGCCGATTTACTATGTCATTGATGAATTAGATACCTTATTTGATATCGTCAATAGTGACATTATGGTTGCGGTCAAAAAAGCTATGTCGCTTGGACTATTTGAGCCGACCTATCCAGACAAAACTCGTTAAAAACGTCAATTTAAAATTAAACATGAAAACAAACACTTCAGTGCGGAATATTGAGATAGCAGCAAAGCTATATCAACATGGATGTACGAGTATTAAAAAATAGCCACTATAAAAGGATTTTATTATGACAGCACTATCACAAAACAGCTGCGAAGCGTGCCGCATTGGCGCACCGAAAGTTGATGAAGCCGAAGCACAAGAACTATTACCGCAAATTCCTAATTGGTCACTAATCGAGGTGGATGGTATTCAACAATTGCAGCGTCAGTATAAATTTAAAAACTTCGTCTCAGCAATGGCATTTGCAAATCAACTGGCAGACATCGCTGAAGCAGAAGGGCATCATCCAGGTATATTGGTAGAGTGGGGTAAGGCTACGGTCACTTGGTGGTCGCATAGTATCAAGGGTTTGCATCGCAATGATTTTGTCATGGCAGCTAAGACCGATGACTTACTGGGTAAGTAATAGGTTTCCTCATTAGCAAATCAATTCAATCATACTTCTATCATTAAAATTAAAATCAAACCCAATCTAGTGCCAGTATTTACTGGCATTTTAAGGATGTGTCATGCCACCAAAATCCCTCACATTAATCAGTGCCAAGCTCGCCTTTATCATATCCGCCATCGTCATCGGTATCATGGGCGTTACCATGATTGGCTTTGGCTGGGTACCGCACCTGTCTCTTATATTGGCTATCTGTGTGCTACTTGCTATCGGTATGTACAAAGGAC
>NZ_QLKS01000020.1 GCF_003350005.1 Psychrobacter proteolyticus
ATCAAAAAAGGATTTTATGATGAGAAAGATACTGCCCGCTAGCTTGACGCTTGCTGCCTTGATTGGTTTGGCTGGTTGCTCGCAATCAAACGATGTCACGACGACAGAAAGTGCCGAAGAAGTAACCACATTACGCCTCTCCCACTTATGGCCAACTACAGCAGCTACGCATACCGAAATCTTTGAGCCTTGGGCCAAAAAAGTCGAAGAGGACTCCAAAGGGCGTATCAAAGTTGAGATTTACCCTTCAGCAACGCTTAGTAAACCTGATGCTACTTATGATGCGACTGCCAAAGGCACCGTCGATATAGGCTCTCAGCTACAAGGCTATACCAATGGCCGCTTTCCGTTGACCCAAGTGGCAGAATTGCCAGGTCTCTCTAGTTCAGCCACTCAAATGAATTGTATGCTACAGACCCTATATGATGATGGGGTGATATCGAGTGAATATGAAGACACTCACCTGCTGTTTATGATGGGTACGGGCCCTGGTGGGATGCATACCATTGATAAAGCCATCCGCACACCAGATGACCTAAAAGGGTTGCGTATGCGTCGCCCGTCAGCAATTGCTGGAGATATCATTGAATCTGCGGGTGGTACTCCGGTAGGTTTGCCAGCAAATGACCTTTATACCTCTCTTCAACGTGGTGTTTTGGATGGTTTGAGCTTACCGTGGGATGCAACAGGATCTTTTAGACTGCTTGAGCTGACCAATACTCATACGAATATTCCTTTTTATAGCTCTGCCATCATGGTAACCATGAATAAAGATAAGTATGAGAGCTTGCCTGATGATCTTAAAAAAGTCATTGACGATAACTCTGGTAAAGCCATGGCTGCGATGGCAGGTAAAGTCTTTGATGCAGAAGACGCAAAATTCATGGCAGAAGCCAAAGCAAAAGGCGACACTATGATAGACATTCCTGATCCATTAAATGACCCACAGTGGAAAGGTCCATTAGAAGCAGGTACTAAAAAATACCTAAACGATGTTGCAGCGTTAGGTTTAGATCCGCAATCTGTCTATGAAAAAGCCAAAGAAGCGAGCGCGGCTTGTAAGGTTTAGC
>NZ_QLKS01000003.1 GCF_003350005.1 Psychrobacter proteolyticus
GTGGCTTGTTACGTTCAAACTTGGCCTTTGCCATGGGTATTTCCTCTTTTTTTGGTGAATGATCAATAAAAAGCTGTTTAATGGCTCATAATAGAATTAAATCATCATAAACCTAGCTATCAACCGCACGAACCACTGCTTAAACAGTGCTCCGAACTAATTCTTGTATCCGTTATTATACGCTGACTTGTCTTAAATAGTCATACATCTCTCAATCGAAAACAACTTCTCTCTAATTAGTAGATATAGAGCTCGATTGATTATAACCTTTCTTATAACCGTATAATTATCTTGATATGCAAGGTCGCGATATTAGCTGACCGACATCATCAAACAATCCGTAAAATCCGTTAACATATGGAACAGCAATCCAGTTCCAATGATATTAAAAGGCTTACGAAGAAAGAGTAAAACAAAATACACTAGCATCGCATAATAAGTATGTAACGGATGAAAATTAATGCTACATCTATTTGCCTGAAATATTGGATTTGCTACCAGATGATCTATATCAACCAACATGGTTGCAAGCAAAATCAGATATGCTTTTTTCCACTCTTTTTTAAAAAACGCAATCGCGATAAAAAGAGGGAAACCAAAGTGCAAAAAGTAATGTATTAATGTCTGCATACTGGCCTATTAGCTTTAGTCTTCTCTATATAAGACCATCAAAACCAATATTTATTAATATACTGACAGCACTAAAAGGCAACACCTCAGTGTCACCTTTGAATCATTGTCTACCGCACTACTGTTATATATTTCAATATTCTATAATTTCGATATCGACGCAAAGTTATATAAATAGCAAAACAAGCATAAAAGGTATAAACAATAAATGGAGCTCATATCGAGAATTGAACTCGAGACCTCTCCCTTACCAAGGGAGTGCTCTACCGCTGAGCTATATGAGCGTATATTGAAACCTTTGAGCTGCACTAAAAAAAATATCACGATGCAGCAATAATTACTGACTCTCGTGATGATTTATTATGCTTTGCGATGGTGTATATATGGAGCGGGTGGCGGGAATCGAACCCGCGTCATTAGCTTGGAAGGCTAAGGTGTTACCATTATACCACACCCGCATTTACTCTTATTCAGGATAACTCTAATCGAGAGTATGCTTGGCGCTATGACAAACTTTAGAAAATATGGTGGTGGGAGAAGGATTCGAACCTTCGAAGCTTTCGCGACAGATTTACAGTCTGTTGGGTTTGACCGCTCCCCAACCCCACCTTAGGTTGCTTTGAACAAAGATGACTTACATTTAAGACAAATTTATAAAAAGCTACTTTAAGAGAGATGGTGCCGACTGCCGGGATCGAACTGGCGACCTACTGATTACAAGTCAGTTGCTCTACCAACTGAGCTAAGTCGGCTTGTTCTCTTAAAGTGGTGGCTATTCTATCAAATTTTTTGAGATGCGCAAGCACTTTTTCATATTTTTTTAAATTAATTTGATATAAATACTTAAGTTACTGATTAAGCTAGTTTTTTATAAATAAGAATATGCCAATAAGTTGGCTTTTTGCTTGTAGCCTTTATTTTTGCCATATCACTGGCTATTTAATTAGCGAATGCGCAAGCCATTACAGGCCATTTCTACCGCTTTTATTAAGGCCAATGCTTTTTTATTGGTTTCATCCCATTCTTTTTCTGGAACAGAATCAGCAACGATCCCTGCTCCGGCTTGAATATGTATCTCACCACGGCGCATAACCGCAGTACGGATAGCAATGGCAGTGTCCATATTGCCGTTCCAACCTAGATAACCAACTGAGCCACCAAATACTGTTCGACGTACTGGTTCTATTTCATCGATAATTTGCATAGCGCGGATTTTAGGTGCCCCCGACAGCGTTCCAGCTGGGAAGGTAGCGCAAAATACATCTAGTGCATCCTTATCAGCTCGTATCGTACCCTCAACATTAGATGCGATATGCATCACTTGCGAGTAGCGCTCTATAAACATCTTTTCTGTGACTTTAACACTGCCATACTCGCAAACGCGGCCAATATCATTGCGACCTAAATCAATAAGCATCAAATGCTCGGCTGTTTCCTTCTCATCATTTAACAGCTCTTGCTCAAGCGCTAGGTCTTCAGCCTCATCTTGGCCACGTTGCCGTGTCCCTGCCAGCGGCCTTACAGTCACTTTACCATTTTCGATACGGGATAGGATTTCAGGAGAAGCACCGATAATATCAAAGCGTTTGTGATCGTCGAGTGTATAACCATGCACCAAAAACAGATACGGTGATGGGTTTAGGTAGCGAAGCGCACGATAGACGGCTAGAGAGTCGCCTGTATAGTCCGCGGTCAAACGCTGCGCTGGCACTACCTGCATGACGTCACCTGCGGCGATATAGTCCTTTATTTTATTGACATCGCTACAGTATTTTTCGGCACCTGTTTGCGATACAAATTTAGGCGTAGGCATTACAGGTGCGCGCAAGTTGGACGGCTCAGCTAACTTTTCCTCGATTTGCTCTAACTCACGGATAGCTGAACTGTAGCCATCTTCAGACTGGCAATCAGCATAGACAATAATTGATAGCGTATTCTCTAAATTATCAAATACAATAACGCTCATCGAAAGCATCAGCCACATATCTGGCATCGACATTGGATTGGGCGCATCAGATAAGCCGACAATTGGCTCAATAATACGTACCATATCGTATCCAAAGTAACCAACTAGACCGCCACTAAAGCTAGGCATCGTCGGTACATCTTCAGCGGTTGGCATATGATATTGCGCCATCAGCTCACGCAGGTAATAAAAAGGATTCTCTACTGACTCTGTATCGATATGATCGTTTCGTTTGGTCGTCATATTGCCATCAGCGTACTGCAAAATCAGATCGCTACCCAATCCAATCATGGAGTATCGTGCCCAGCGCTCACCGCCTACCACAGACTCAAATAAATAGGCAGAGCCGTTTAGATCACGTACTTTGGAGAATACAGATACGGGAGTCTGCGCATCCATCAGACGCTTTTTTACTAGCGGTGCGTGACTAAAGCCTCTATCTCTAAAAGCTTGGTATTCTTCAAAAGTCATCATAATAGCGCTCTCTTAGCACCTTATAGGCAATAATAAAACTATAAGCTGCTCTAAAAATATAGCGCCAATATTCGCTAAAATATCGACGCTATAATGAGTCATTTGTTTAAAAAATGGTAAGTACAACAAGGGTTTCTGTCAAAAATTACGACAAAGACCTAGTGTAGAGTTGGATTATGCACCGCCCATATTAAACAACCATAATGCCAAACCGATAATTAGAATGGTCACGAATACCCATATAAACCAGCCGCCGCTCGCTTTTTTCTCTACATGATCTGCATGAGCAGGATTGCTGATTTCTTGATCCATCGCATTATTGCCTTCGGTACCAAGATCGCGCGGCTGCCCTAAATTAGCCGTGCCTGAAAATTGTGCACTAGCTGCTTGTTTGGCTTTTAAAACTTCAGGGTCAGCTTCTTCTTGTAACTCTGTTTTTGTCGTTTTGTCGTGCTCGTCTTGGACTGCTGGCTCTTCATGCATTACTGGCTGCTCTTCTACCACTGGCGCGCTATCAGTAGATGCTGCATGTGATGACTCTGTAGACGTCACAGCTTCTGTTTCAGTTGCTGTTGGTACAGATGTGTCATCTACCCCTTCTGTGGCAACTGGCGTTTCTTCTACTGGCGTAGGCGATGCCGCATCCGCGTCAGACAGTACTTCATCAATCCCTGTTTCTTTGACAACTGGCTCTGTAGAAACGGCTTCTTCAACATCTGGTTCTTCAAAAGCCGGTTCTTCAACAACTGGTTCAACGGTTTCGTGCGTAGGGGTTACTGATTCTTCGGTCATATCTGAGCCGGCACCTACAGGTACAGTATCATCTGTAGCAGGTAACATTTCTTCGATGCCAGTTTCTTTGATCACTGGCTCATTGCCTGTTTGCTCTATGATCGGCTCTTGTTCAATCGGAGCTTCTTTGCTCGAACTTTCCTCCAGAGCGTTTTTCTCAACTATCTGCTCTTCGGTCACAGGCTCACTAGCAGGAGTTTCTAGCACATTGGCTGTATCAGCATTTTCATGTGTATCTGCTATTGGCTCCTCTGTGGTCACTGGCGCTAGTGCCTCACTCTCCGTCGTCACTGGCTCAGCAGGTACCTGTACTTGAAAGCTAAAACTTGCAAAGCCAAGCGTATCGTCTGCTTTTAGATGACTAGATTTATTGCCCTCGATACGTTGCTCATTGATAAACGTGCCATTAGAAGAGTCTAAGTCTTTTACGTAGAGCTGACCATCTAGCACACTGAGCACCGCGTGATTGCGAGAAACCTGCTTGCTACCTAGCACTACGTCGTTATCACTACCACGACCTATAGATAAGCTATCACTAACTGTCAGTGTCAGGTCACCTAGCGCTTCCGTCAATGCATTCAGCTGCCAAGTTGTACTTGCTGCCGTATTCATACTTTCTGTCTCGTTTGTCATGTTATAACTCCTTATTTTTCTATTGAATATCCAATGATGCTAAAAATAATAACTCTAAAATATTACTGCCAATTTATGATAAGTATTGTCGCTATTTCTTTAATGATATTTGCCTAACACGGTTTATTAAGTACTTTCCTCAAACACCATACAGTATTTACTTTGGTATAAAGTGAGGTTTTATAACTTTGTCGAGCTTGCTATAGGGGATATTAAGGACAGGCATACCGTAAGCGTATGGACCGATAGAATAATGCTGATAACGAATGCTAACGCCTGTATCTGTCAAAGTCACATTATTGCTCAACGTAAATGGCCAGTTTTTCTCATAACTGCTCACGTCTTCGGCAACCGTTTTGACCCACGTTTTATAAGCATTATAGGCAAGCGCCTCAAAACGAGGTTTTTTACCTGAGATAAGCATGTCGTCAAGCGTGACTTGCTTCTTGGTACTTGGGTCAAACACTAGGTACTCGCTATAAGGCATGCCGTGTGCACCGCCAGTATAGACGTAAGAGCTTATCTCAAGCAGTTCAAAGTCATCGACATGACCTAGATAGTTGGGCTCTATCATCAGATTATAACCCCATGACACATCATCAGGCATATCTTGAAATTGCAAACTCACAAAGCTATCGAGAGCCGCCATAACCTCTTTTTCGCTACTTTTACCTTTGATAGGTACTGTCTCTGTCAACCGACTATTGACGACTAAATTATCGATACGGGCATTGGCAATCTCATCTATCCAGTTTTGACTGCTTTTGAGATATTTAACTTCAATCTCTGGACAGTTATCACGCTTGTCACACGTCTCTTGTATATTACTGGGTAGCTGATACGGTAGATACTCCGTGCTGCTAATAAAGCTTCCTGCATTTACTGGCATACTAACGGCAATTAACAATAGGCTGCCAGTCAACATAGCAACTGAACGCCTCTGGCTTACCTTTATCAAAAATAGATCAGCCGATATAGATTTATCATCAGTTTGAGTCGTAGTATGCATATGTCCTCTTTTGCAAATATAAAATGCCATTCAATATTCTATCGTAACAATTGCAATGTATTGTAGGAAGACTGTTCACGTTTTTGAGGTAATGTAAGCGAACGATTATCTGACTCTTACTATTTAAGTCGCCGATGCAGTTTAGGTCACAGATACAGGCAATAAAAAAGACACGGTTGGCGTGTCTTAATCAGTAAACGATATAAGCGTATAAATAAATTTAATGCTCGCGTGTGCTACTAAAAGTCACTTCTGGATAGCGGTCTTGCATCAGCTGTAGATTAACCCGTGACGGTGCAAGGTAAGTCAAATAACCACCACCATCTAATGATAATTGGTCATGGGCTTTTTTCTTAAATTTCGCCAAAGCTACTTCGTCATCGCAATGAATCCAGCGTACCGTAGCTATCGAGACTGGCTCAAAGGTACATTGAACCTTGTACTCTTCTTTTAGACGATGCGCGACCACTTCAAACTGTAGGACACCGACCGCACCCAAAACCAAATCATTATTAATCTGCGGCATAAACACCTGTGTTGCGCCCTCTTCACTCAACTGCTGTAGGCCTTTTTGCAACGCTTTTGATTTAAGCGGATCTTTTAGTACCACACGGCGGAACAACTCAGGGGCGAAATGCGGAATACCTGTAAAGCTTAACTCTTCGCCTTCAGTGAAACTGTCACCGATAGAGATGGTGCCATGGTTATGCAAACCAATGATATCACCTGGATAGGCTTCTTCTAGTGCCTCACGGTCACCTGCTAAAAAGGTCAGAGCATCAGCAATACGTACGTCTTTCCCCAGACGCACATGTTTCATTTTCATGCCCTTCTCGTACTTACCAGAGCACACTCGCAAGAACGCAATACGGTCACGGTGACGCGGATCCATATTGGCCTGAATTTTGAAGACAAAGCCCGTAAAATCTGTCTCGGTGGCTGATACTTCACGCTCAGTCGTTGGATGAGCTTTTGGCGGCGGTGCATATTTGACCAAGGTATCAAGTACCATGTTCACCCCAAAGTTACCCAATGCTGTACCAAACAATACTGGCGTCATCTCGCCAGCCAGAAATGCTTCAACACTGAACTCTTCTAGCGCCATCTGTACCAGCTCAAGCGACTCTTCGAAAGCGTCAAACATCAACTGTCCTAGACGCTCACGGATATCTGGATAATCGTAGCCTTCACGAGTCTCAGAGACCGTCATCTTGCCGCCATTACCTTTTTCATAAAAGTAAGTTTTATTTTCAGTCAAATGATAGACACCGATGAAGTCTTGACCCATACCGATAGGCCAAGTCACTGGGATACATTTGATTTTTAGAACGGCTTCGATTTCGCTAAGCAATTCAAGCGGCTCACGAATCTGACGATCTAGCTTGTTGACGAATGAGATGATAGGCGTATCGCGCATACGACATACTTCCATCAGCTTAATGGTTCGTTCTTCGACACCTTTTGCACCATCTACCATCATCAACGCACTATCCACTGCGGTTAAAGTACGATACGTATCTTCACTAAAGTCGGCGTGACCTGGGGTATCTAGTAGGTTGACCATGTGGTCTTTATACGGAAACTGCATGACAGACGTCGTAATCGAGATACCACGCTCTTGTTCCATGCTCATCCAATCTGAGGTTGCATGACGATCTGTCTTACGGCCTTTTACTTCGCCCACTACCTGAATCGCTTGACCCCACAACAGGAGTTTTTCGGTCATGGTGGTCTTACCAGCATCGGGATGCGAGATGATGGCAAAGGTACGGCGCTTAGCAACTTCTTTGTTTAATTTCTTTGGATCTACGCTCATAATTTTCAGCTTCAACAGTTATGTGATTTAGAAGTGACTCTAAATAAATAAAATAAATAATGGGCGTATTGTAGCGGATTTAGCATCAGGGTGCAGAATTAGCGTATAAAAAAACACGCCCCGTTATTTAAACGAAGCGTGTTTTTGGGCTTTTTAATTACGATCATCCTGCTTAATTAGCACGACTAATAGTCATCAATTCATCTCAATAGTAGCGTTCTATTTGCTCAGCCAAGAAGTCGCCAGCTATCTCATTGACGATTGTACAATCAACTACGTCAAAACGACTGTCTGTGTTCGGGTCGGTGCTACCTTTGGCGACATAGTTTGCCTCATAGACGTCTTTTCCATACTCAACACCGCTATATTCATAAGCAGGCTGATCATCATACTCAAAAAACATGACTTGCGCGGCTTGTTTCTGATTGCCTATGCCCACTCCGAACTGAGAGGTTCTATGATCTCTGTTGTCACTAGAGCGTTGTTTGGCTGCATCAAGCCATTCATCTATTGTAGCGTATCCGCTTTTGTTTTTCTCATTAAATGCCCAAAACGAGCGCTCACTGGTTACCACAGGGATATAACAAACTGACCCTTCAGGAAAGGCAACATTAGATGGAATATTAGAGTAATTGCTCAAATCAGTGAGAATACCTCGGCGGTCTTCGATATTCTTGCCAGCGCTATAACTGCGAGTCGTTAAACCTGACAAGTCAAATTTTTGATAGGTAGTTTCGTAGCCTAGTTTGTTATTACTGTTTTTTTCATAAATGGGACGTTTGACCGTACGACCACTGACCTCGATGTCTTTATTTTCAAGTCGACCCTCGAAATCATCTGCCAGCACGGTTCTGTCTAAATCATTCAGGCTTTGGTTGCTATAACTGTTGATGAGATTGGCTGTTTTGATCTAGCGCGCACCAGTACGATACGTTTCATCAATTCGCGCAATTGCCGTAGCATTGGCTTTGCTATCGTAACTATTAGCAAAGCTTGTCAATGTAATCTCGCTACTAGCCGTCCCATAAGCGCCGTCTTCTTCTTCGCACCCTATCAAAGCAAGCGTCGTCAAAAAGCAAACACTAGGTATCGCAATCCATCTATTCATCAAACAATGTCCTTATGATTCAGATTTCTATTATCTGTACTGATAATATATATGGCTCATTACCGCTATTGCACCTCTTTGACGACTGTACAATAAGCTTGTAAATCTAGAAACGAATAAAACTGTGCCCGAAATCTCATTTACAAACTAGTAGTATATATTTACTCCCAACGCACTGAGCTGCGCCTGCGATTTGTTATGCTAGGTTTCACGTTGAGATTTACCATTCAGATATAAACATAAAAACTCACAACAAAGGATGTGTTATGAAAACTCTATATTCTACCAAAGCAACTGTCGTGGGCGGCCGAGCAGGTTCAGTCAGCTTGAACGATAACGATCTTAGCATCAACATGGTACCACCAGGCTCCGGAAAAGAAGGTAATAATCCAGAACAACTTTTTGCCATGGGCTACAGCGCCTGCTTTGATAGTGCACTTGGTGCAGTCAAACAGATGGAAAAGGCAAAATTTGACTCGACTACTTCAATAGAAGTAGATTTACTACAAGGCGAAGGCCACGAATATAAGCTTGCAGCCAAAATTCATGTCATTGGTGAAAATACAGACTTGTCAGCGGATGAGTTTCAACAGTTAGTTGAAAAAGCGCATCAAGTATGCCCATATTCTAAAGCCACACGTGGTAATATCGATGTTGAAGTCTCTTCAGAAGTAAAATAACGTATTATGAGATCCATTATCAACTAATAATGAAAAATATATTAATTATAAAAGAACCCAGTTAGTCTGGGTTCTTTTTTTGTTTGAAATCTTGGTGAAAAAGATTATCGCTACAACATCTCGTAACGGTTAAGCAGTTCGGCACGCGCTGATTTTATCGTTATAATAAGCGTATATATTTTTATCTAATAGCTGATAAGTGACTTTTATGACTGATGACATAGCTGACAATACCACCGATAACGATCACAACTCTCACCAAGCGCTTGACCCCAAAGCATTACCGAACTTCGATACCATGCCTAACGTGGCACTGATGGATACCGGTCATGTAGACAAAGACCAGCCGCCTTTTATTTTGGTTGATGGCTCCTATTATCTGTTCCGCACTTATCACGCCTTGCCAAAAACCATGCAAAACTCGCAGGGCCTAATCACCAATGCGATACGCGGTACACTCAACGCACTACTCAAGCTGATGCGTCGCTATCACCCTACTCATATGGCCGTTTGCTTCGATACCAAATCACCGACTTTTCGCCATCATATGTCTGCTGATTACAAGGCCGCTCGTCCACCCATCGATGTCGAGCTGGTAGAGCAAATTCCTTATATTCATCGTTTGGTCACTGCATTAGGTATTCCGCTGTTGCGTATCGAGGGTGCAGAAGCGGATGATATCATCGGTACACTTGCCCATCGTGCTGTCGAGCAAGGCCATCATGTGGTCATCTCAACGGGTGATAAAGACATGATACAGTTGGTCAACGACTGCGTAATACTAGAAGACAGCTTCACAGGTAAAGTCACGGATACACCAGCGGTAATCGATAAGTTCGGTATTAACCCAAACCAAATGATCGATTTCCTAACGCTAATGGGTGATGCATCTGACGGTATCAAAGGCGTACCTGGTATCGGCAAAAAGACCGCTAAAGATCTACTCGTTGAGTACGGTGATATCGAAAATATGCTCAAGCATATTGGCTTTATCAAAGGTCGCGGGGCGAAGGGTCTGATCGAACACGCTGACGATATTCCTTTTAATAGACAGCTGGCCACCATAGTCACCAACTTAGCCATCGGTCAAGATTGGAATGATCTAAAAATCAATACCGACCCTTGTGCACACATAGATGAATTGCGCGAATTATATAATGAGCTTGAGTTTAGAAATGAACTGGCATCGCTTGATCATCCAAATCACCCTGCCAATGGCTCTAAAAGTGTTGCTGATAGTCAAGCCGATACTGAGTCACAGGCACAGGTGGCAAAATCTCTCCAATCAACCAAGAGCGACAATATCAAAGACAGTACTAATCATGATAAAGCGTGGCACACTGTACTCGACCAGCCAGCGTTTGATAGCTTGATCGAACTATTAGAAGCTGCTCCGCACTTTGTCATTGATACCGAAACCACTAGCGTTCATTGGCGTGACGCACAAATCGTCGGTTTGTCCTTTGCGTTGCAAGCACATGAAGCCTATTACATTCCGCTTACGCATAGCCTAGAAGGTGATGAGCTAATCGCCAAGCAGCTTGATCGTGATACGGTATTAGCTCGCTTAAAACCTGTCTTAGAGAATCCAAGTATTGGTAAAATCGGTCAGCATCTAAAGTATGATGCACACATCCTCGCTCACTACGATATCGATCTAATCGGCGCTATACATGAGCAGCCAAATAACTGGGCGATGGATACCATGCTTGCCAGCTATGTTATCAATGCGGCAGCCACTCGCCACGGTATGGATGATTTGGCACGCCATTATCTGCAAACGCAAACCATCAGCTTTGAAGATGTGGCAGGTAAAGGCGCTAAACAAGTTACCTTTGACCAAGTGGCCATCGATATCGCGAGCGACTACGCATGTGAAGATGCCGATATCACCTATCAGTTATTTGACGTGTTCAGCGTTGAGCTGACTAACGATGCCAATAATGCCAAATTGCTGCACGAGCTAGAGATTCCAACGGCAGAGATACTTTGCCAAATGGAAGCGCATGGTATTTTGATTAAACGCTCCTTCTTGAACGAGCTATCAAAACGCTTCGATGAAGAAATTATCGCTCTAGAAAAACGTGCTTATGAAGTGGCAGGTGAAGAATTTAACTTAGGCTCTCCTAAGCAGCTCGGTGAGATGCTTTTTGAAAAGCTAGGCGTCGCTGGTGGTAAAAAAACCAAGTCTGGTCAATACTCGACTGGTGAAGCGATACTATCAAAAATCGATCATCCATTGGTCGATATTACGCTAGAGTATCGCGGACTATCTAAGCTCAAAAGCACTTATACCGATGCGCTGGATAATGTCGCAGATAGCGAAACCGATCGTGTACATACTAGCTACCATCAGGCGTTAACGAGCACTGGGCGTTTGTCATCAACAGATCCTAACTTGCAAAACATCCCCATTCGTACTGCAACTGGTCGTTTAATTCGTCAAGCTTTTATCGCACCAGAAGGTCGCGTTATTTTGGCTGCGGATTATTCACAAATTGAATTGCGTTTAATGGCGCATTTCTCAGGTGATAAAAACCTAACTCATGCCTTTAATGAAGGGTTAGATATTCATGCGGCTACCGCTGCCGAAGTACTTGGTAAGGATGTCGCAGATGTCACTTCAACCGAGCGTCGTAATGCTAAAGCCATTAACTTTGGTCTGCTATACGGGATGAGTGCCTTTGGACTTGCCAAGCAGCTACAGATGAGCCGCGGCGAAGCACAAGACTATATTGATATGTATTTTGAGCGCTATCCAGGTGTCAAAAACTATATGATCAATACTCGTGCCAGTGCCTACGAGCAAGGCTATGTCGAAACAATATTGGGCCGTAAACTCTATACGCCTGATATCAATCACAGCAATCGTATGGTCAAGCAAGGTGCTGAGCGCGCGGCGATTAACGCCCCACTACAAGGCTCTGCTGCCGATCTAATCAAACTTGCTATGATTGCCGTTGATAAAGTGCTGCCAAAAGAGCAAGCTAAAATGCTGCTACAGGTTCACGATGAACTGGTGTTTGAAGTGAATGCCGATAAAGTAGACGAAGTTAGCCAGCTGATTACTGATGCAATGCAAGATGTATTGACGACTACAGCAGTAGAAAAAGGCTGGAATGTCGACTTTGCAGTGCCATTATTAGTCGAGACCGATAGTGGTCAAAACTGGGATGAGGCGCATTAATCACTAACTGATATTTTATTAAGCATGCAAGGTACGATTATTTATATACCTTGCAGATATGAGAGTTTTTGATAACTAATACTACAATAAATCATTATATATTGTTAATATTAACAATCACTTATGACCAGTTAGTTATATTTCATAACAGTAATATCTAGGTACGGGGTTTATAATAGGTCATCTATTAAACCTTAACTATTCGATATTTTTTGCTTTAAAGTGAGCCTTTGGGCTCACTTTTTTGTTTTTAACACATTCTTTTTGATACGCAGGAGCCAGTTATTTTGAGTTCAGATGGCATCATTGAAGTCCCTGGCATTATACTTTTGGTAGTATGCCTATTGCGCATTTCACAATATGTTATGAAAAGTCATGTCACACAAATTAAGGCTTTTTGGCTAGCAGCCGTACTTATATTTGTCTCTGTCATTCGTCGAGAGTTGAACTATCTACCAGACTTACTGGTTCCAAGCGATTTTTCGATGCTTGGTCAGTCTTATGACTGGTGGGAAGATAGCGTCCTTACCGTTATTTATCTCGTCGCGCTTGGTTTGTTGGTCTACTCAAGGCATTACCTGTGGGCAGTGCTAAAAAACGTGCCTGTTTCGCTCTATCTTAGCGTTACTGTACTGGCTATCATTCAGTACATGGGTGAGAACGCTATTATGTTCCCGCATACATTTGGTGAAATTGTCGAAGAGCTGGCTGAGACTGCAATTTATGGTATTGCCTTGACCTATTTATGGCGATTTAAACTGACTAACTATGAGTCATGTCTAGTACAGAAGTTAAATTACAAGTTCGACCATGCCAATAATTAACACTATAAGTTTGATTATTTATGTAGCGACTTTGCGACTTTGCGACTTTGCTATCGTACAAAGAATTAGCATAAATTTTATAAATAATTACGGCTGCTCATTTTGAGTAGTCGTTTTGCATTCTAGTCATCGTCTTACATTTTTTGAACATCCTGTCACACCTTACTACTAGTGAAAAGTTGGATAAGCGTACAAACTGAGAAGCATATTATCTACATTGCAATGAGCGATGCTTTAACAAGCCAGCACGATATTTTACTTCTAATGATGGCGACATCTAATAACTACAATAAGGAATTATTCATGGAAAACTCAAAAAACCCACTACCAGAAGAGATGGATCATATTGACGGTAATCGTCGTGACAACAATGACAACGTCGATAACTCAGATAATTTAGATAACAACAATCAGGATGAACAAGATAACCAATTGGTTGATTTGGACAATCCTATGCTGCATACCATTGATAACGATGATGTGATTGATAATAGTGCAGGATTTAATAACTCAGAAATCGGTAGTGATGCGACCCAAGGACTAACACCTGCGCATCGTCAAAATATCGATGAGTCACGTGTCGATGAGATTTTGGTTCAGGACAATCTTGATGACAGCGATTATCCAGATGCGATGGATATTGTTGATAGAGAAGCGGCTGAACGTAGCAACGACGATGATTTTTAGCACTTAATACAATTGTTAGTCTAGCTCTCTAAACAAAAAAAGCACGCTTAACTATATTAAGCGTGCTTTTTTTATTCTACTATTCAACTTACTAAAACAGCGAATTTCGACTGTCTAAACCCAGCCGTCTAGCGTGCCAGCCCAACCTTTTACTAGAGGCAAACTCAACGCTTCGAGCAATTCAATATGTGTCTCATCAAGGTTTAATGCAGGAATATAATGGTATTCTTGCCCGCCAGCATTGAGGAAGTTATCACGGTTCTCAATGGCTAGCTCTTCTAGTGTCTCTAGACAATCTGCCGAGAATGCCGGACTAATTACCTGTACCGAGCGCACACCTGACTTACCCCAACTCTCCAACACCACATCGGTATACGGCTTGACCCACTCTTGCTTACCAAAGCGTGACTGGAAACTGATAATCCATTCGTCATCGTTCAGGCCAAGTTCATGTGCCACTTGCGCAGCGGTACATTTACAACGCTTAGGATAAGGATCGCCTTTATCGGCATAAGGCTGCGGGATACCATGAAAACTAAACATTAATTTTTCAGGCTTGCCATGCTTCTCTTGAAAACGTCGAATAGAGTTGGCCAAAGCTTGAATATATAGTGGATGGGCAAAGTAGTCTTTGACAATCGTATAGTTTGGCAAGTTGCGTTGCTTGAGCGTCCACTTCGTCAGCGCATCATATACGGCACCGCCTGAAGAAGCCGAATACTGCGGAAACAACGGCAGGATGACAAAGTGATCGACCCCTTCACCACGTAGCGCATCCATGACGTCAGGCAAACCAGGATTACCATAGCTCATCGCAGGATGCACAGAGACTCGAAATGGTGCCACACTATCGGCCAAACGTGGTTCTAATAGCTCAACTTGGCTTTTTAGTATCTTACGAATCGGTGAGTCACCTTCCCAGATACTGGCGTAAGCCTTTGCTACGCGTTTAGGACGACTGGGCAAGACAAATAGATTCAGAATAATAGCCCATAGAAATTTGGGAATCTCAATCACTCGTGGGTCTGACAAGAACTGTTTGAGGTAGCGACGTACGGCAGGTGCCGTTGGCTCATCTGGTGTACCAAGATTCACTAACAAAACGGCAATACGTGGGGGCAATTTAGGTTTCATAGCAGCACTTTATTAGCAGTAAGTTATTAAGGGTGAGGTCAAAATAATAAGAGACGATACTGTTAAGACACAGTTGAATGAACACCTCATTAGTGTAGCATTTTATCCATTAATGACGCGGGCTAAAAGCGCACCTATACAATTTGATACGCAGTTGCTATTTATTGACTCTTGATTACTTGATGCTAGCGACTTACTCGTTATTCATTTATAAAGTATGTTCCATAAAAACTACGATCGATGCGCTCGAAAGGCGCGCTCGACGGTTGTACTCCAACGCGCATCACCATACAATAGGCAGGCCCAGTTTATAAAAACCGTGTAGGTAAAATAGCCTGTTAACAACGTGCCATTTTGCTTTTATTTTATTGATGATTGTAGTCTTGCGAGGTAGCTTTGAACGCACGCTCTGATAATACCAGTGAACAGCATCCTAATTCACAACCTCACTCTAATAGCTCAGCCAATACCGCCAGTGCTTTAGGATCAGTGGGTGTCGTTACGCCTCAGAATTTTCATTTCGCTGAGCCCTTAACGTTAGAATGCAACCGTACCCTGCCCTCTTTTGACTTGATGGTAGAGACTTACGGTACGCTCAATAGCGACAAATCAAATGCAATTCTGATTTGCCACGCGTTGTCGGGCAATCATCATGCAGCTGGCTTCCATAGTGCTGATGACAAAAAAGCAGGCTGGTGGGACAATATGATTGGCCCTAATAAAGCGATTGATACCAATCAGTTCTATGTAGTATGTGTCAATAATATCGGCAGCTGTTTTGGTTCAACAGGGCCTACCACTATTAACCCTGATAGCGTTGGTTCGGATAGTGTTAGTTCGGACAGCCTTGATTCAAATAGTAGCAATGAGCCACAAGTGTATGGCCCTGATTTCCCGCTGATCACCATCAAAGACTGGGTAAAAACCCAAGCCATGCTCTCAGATCGTTTAGGCATCGACGTTTGGCACGCCATTGTTGGTGGTTCAATGGGCGGTATGCAAGCGCTACAATGGTCTGTTGATTATCCAGAGCGATTAAAGCGCTGTGTGGTCATTGCCAGTACGCCAAAGCTATCTGCTCAAAATATCGCCTTTAACGAAGTAGCGCGCCAATCTATATTATCCGATCCTGACTTTAAAGACGGACGCTATATACAAGAAGGCACTTATCCTCGTCGCGGACTGATATTGGCGCGTATGGTTGGACATATTACCTATTTAACTGATGACGCGATGAAAGCCAAATTTGGCCGTGATTTAAAATCAGGTAAATTCATGTATGGCTACGATGTTGAATTTCAGGTCGAAAGCTACCTACGCTATCAAGGCGAACGCTTTAGTGAAAACTTCGATGCCAATACTTATCTACTCATGACTAAAGCCTTAGATTACTTTGATCCGACGCGCGACTACCCATCAACCGTAGCAAAAAATACTACAGAGTCGACAGTGCAAATAGAAGACTCAATCGCGGCGTCAGTCGAATCTAGTAAAGCGAATGCACAGAGTGAGTTAGAAGATGCAGTAACGACGATTGAAGATATTGAGTCTGATCGTCAACAAGAGCTTTCTGCGCTCAAAGCAGCCTTTGCCCATACACAATGCCAATATCTGGTCGTGTCATTTACCACTGACTGGCGTTTTGCACCTGAGCGCTCGCAAGAGATTGTCGATGCGCTCATGGCCACTGGCAAACCCGTCAGCTATATCAATATTGACGCGCCGCACGGACATGACTCATTCTTGTTTGATATTCCTCGCTACATGGGTGCGGTTAAAGGATTTTTGACTGCGCCATTTATTACCCCTAGCCGCCAAGCCACAGGAGAGCGCTCATGAGAATGGATCACCAACTGGCAGAGCGTTGGATTACGCCGCAAGCACATGTACTGGACTTAGGTTGTGGCAATGGCGAGCTACTTGCCCACTTACAGCAGAAACTAGGCGTGACAGGTTACGGACTAGAGATTGATGAAGACAAAATCAATGAGGCGATTGGTAATGGCTTATCAATTGTCGAGCAGGATCTCAACGATGGTCTAGCGCGCTTTGCTGATAACAGCTTTGACACGGTCGTCATGGCACGTGCCCTACAAGCAGTAAAAGCACCTGATGAATTGTTGCTTGATATGCTGAGAGTTGCCCGTGAAGCAGTCATCACTTTCCCTAACTTTGCGCATTGGCAAAACCGTATTCATTTAGGGCTTAAAGGTATGATGCCTGTCTCTGAAGCACTGCCTTACGAATGGTACAACACACCAAACATTCACCTATGTACTTTCAAAGATTTTGAACTGTTATGTGCGCAGCATGATATTCATATTATTAATCGTTTTGCCGTTAGTGATTCTGAAAAAGGTCATACACCGCTAATGAAGGCTTTAATAAGACAAGCCCCTAACTTGTTAGCAGACGTCGCTATCTACCGAGTGACCAAGAAATAACCGATAAATTCTCAGCTGTCTTTATGTTTTATAGAATGCTAAACAGTGTCATACAAGTTGGTATTAACCTTAATAGATTGTTAACTTAATATAATTTTTTAGTAACTGTCTGATTTTGTTAAGGACAATCAGGTACAAACGTCTATGAGACCTTGTAATTAGTATTTGAGTTTCGTAAGTTTGGGTGTTAAGCTAGCAAAATATTGTCAGCCACCCCACTATTACGACCGTTTGTCTAATCAGTTAGGGTGAAATCTCTGATTTAGAGATGACAACCCCTTTTTGCTAATGATTAGGTAAGTTCATATCGCAAGATTCCACCTAATTGTTATCGCCGTCTGACTGTCTTTAGCGAGACAATGTTTAGCGGTACAATTTTTTTTGCTTATTAACTGCCTAATTTTGGAGCTGCTATGAAATTATTAAAAGCTGCGTTGTTTACTGCATTATTTTCTTGTGCTGGTTTAGCCAATGCTGAGTTAATATCAAACGTACCGCTTGATACCTCACGTTTTGAGCTTATGCCTGTGAGCGAATTGTCTAGTCGTGCCGCTCAAGGTAACGATCACGCTCAGTTCTATTTGGCCAAGCGTTTGCAAAAAGGTGAAGGTATTGCTCAAAATACTCAACAAGCAATCCAGTGGTATACCAAAGCCGCTCAGCAAGGCGTTGCCCCTGCTCAGTTGAATCTTGCCATCATGTATTTGCGCGGCGAAGGTGTACAGCCTAATTTGCAACAAGCCCGTCTGTGGTTAGAAAAAGCTGCAATGCGTGGCGATAACCGTGCTAGCTACACGCTTGCGCTATTAGATGAAAAGCAAAAAAATCTGGTCGATGCCTATAAATGGTATGACTTGGCTGCCCGTGATGGCATGCTAGATGAAAAAGTGCGTAACAAAGCACGCGGTAAAATTGGTCAGTTGGCATTAAACTTATCAAGTGATGATATCGCTAGTGCTCGTAGCAAAGCGGATACTTGGTTCCAGAGTAAGTAAACTCTAACTAGATATTTAGCACATAGTAAAAATCCAGCCTTTGAGCTGGATTTTTTGTGTACGAAAGCAAAAAATTTATATAAAGTGAAATCAGCTTAATCATATACGCCTAATAAACTTGTAGCCTCCTAAGTCGAAGGAATGTTATGCAAACAGTTACCCCAATAATAAACCCATACCTATTTGAAAAACAGTACGATGCTTTTATAAAGTTTGTAGAAGAAAAGTCAAACATACCTTTTACGTCTTTTGCTTCACATCCTTACACAGATCAACAGGAAGGATATAAGTATCAGATTTATAGAGTTGCTCGCAATAAGCTTTCGTTTCATACATGGAAAAATTATGATATTGGAAGTGGGAAAATTATATTGGCAACCATCGAGGCCATTGAGTTTCCAGATAATAATTTAGTTCCATGGCAAAATCGCTATGGCGAACAAAATCGACCACATCAACCACTTTTTGAAGCAATTAGTAACCCCGTTAAGACAGAAGAAATTGAGAGCGTTTTATTTAACCTTTATCATTCATCAAATGACGAACAAATATTTGATAAGTTAATTAAAATTTTTGGAAGGAACTATTCTCTTTTAGCTTATCTTTATTTTATTAAAGATAACTCAAAATACTTACCTATCGCACCTACTTATTTTGATAGAGCATTCTCATTATTAGGAATAGAGTTCAAAACTAGTCAACGTTGTTCTTGGGAAAATTACTTTGTTTATTTGCAACTTATTAGTACTATCAAAATAATGTTAATTGAAGAACTCGAAAATGAGGTTAGCTTGTTAGATGCTCATTCGTTTGCTTGGATGCTTTCTGCACAAATGGAAAGAGAAGATAAGCTTGCTGATGTTAGTGAGTATTTAAGTCGTAGTAGTACAGAAAGAGACTCAATTGTAAAATCACGTATTGGTCAAGGTCAGTTTAGACAAAGTCTTATCGAATATTGGTCTGCTTGTGCTGTCACTGGATGTAAGGAACTAAAACTATTAAGAGCATCTCATATCAAACCTTGGTCTGAATGCGGAGACATAGAACGTCTTAGCCTTTACAACGGCTTACTTCTATCACCAAATTTGGATGTGTGTTTTGATGCAGGTTTCATAAGTTTCGATGATTTAGGTCACATACTAATCTCAAATAAAATCAGTGACGATGACCTTCAAGCCTTATCTATCAATAAAGAGATGAAGCTATCAAATATTTCGTCTGAGCATAAGAAATATTTACAATATCATAGAAAATTTATCTACAAACAAAGCTGAAAAATACTAAATTTTTCATATAGAGCTCAGTATTTTACTGGGTTTTTTTGTTTTCTATAACAAGAATCCAAACATTACAAGCTATTCAAAACCCTAGCAAAATTTGCTACACTACGCGCGCATTAATCAATTCCACAATTTTGTTAATGCTTTAACCTGAAAAGATACTTTAACCCCAACGCACTAGGTTTGCGACCTAGCCAGCAGGAGAAAGACATGAGCATCAACAAAGAAACTGCGATAACTGACAGCAATTCAGCCCCTGTATACGATAGTGTGACTAATAATATCGTCGTTGCCGCACTATATAAGTTCACGCGCTTTGCTGATTTTGAGCAATATCGTGAGCCTATCCTAAACACTATGCTCGATAACGATGTAAAAGGCACATTGTTACTTGCCAACGAAGGCATTAACGGTACGATTTCTGGTACGCGTCAAGGTATCGATACCGTACTTGACTACCTGCGCAGTATTGAGGCAATTGGTACGTTTACCTTTAAAGAATCCTATACTGACGCACAGCCTTTTTATCGCACTAAGGTGAAGCTAAAAAAAGAAATCGTCACTATGGGTGTCGAGAATATCGATCCATTGGAATCCGCTGGTCGCTATGTAAAACCAAGCGAGTGGAATGCGTTGATCTCAGATCCTGAAGTCACCTTGATCGACACGCGTAACGACTATGAAGTGCAAATCGGCACCTTCCAAAATGCGGTCAATCCGAACACTGAAACGTTCCGCGAGTTTCCAGAATACGTTTCAAAAGAGCTCGATCCAACCAAGCATAAAAAAGTGGCGATGTTCTGTACGGGTGGTATTCGCTGTGAGAAGTCGACTGCCTATTTACGCGAGCAAGGGTTTGAAGAGGTCTATCATTTAGAAGGCGGTATCCTAAAATACCTAGAAGAAGTTCCTGCCAGTGACTCTATGTGGCAAGGCGACTGCTTTGTTTTTGATAACCGTGTATCCGTCAACCACAACTTAGAAAAAGGCAGCTACGAGCAGTGTTTTGCTTGCCGTATGCCGATCACTGTCGATGAGATGCAAAGCCCTGCCTATATCAAAGGCGAGTCATGCCCACACTGTATCGACAAAGCGACCGACGAGCAGAAAGCCCGTTTCCGTGAGCGTGAGCACCAAATGCAGCTAGCCAAGAAGCGTGGCGAAGCCCATATCGGTAGTGACGTGATGGACGTGATCGAAAAACGTAAGGCCGCTAAGACGGAAGCGCGTCTACAGGCAGAAGCTGCAAACAATACTAAAGCCAATTAAACTTAGCATTAGTACAATAAAAAAGAAGTGAAATAAAAAAGAGAGGCTCTAATCAATAGAGCCTCTCTTTTTTTATGACAAACTTTCAATGCGTATCAAAGCTATTAGCCCTGATATAGTTAATCCAACTTTATAGTGGATTGACTATATTAGAATAAGATACGTACGCGGATAGTCTCTTCTACATCTTTTAATTGGTCTAGTGCAGCGGTCGAATCATTGTAATCAACATCCATCACTAGATAACCAACATCACCTTCTGTCATCAGGCTCTGTGCTAGGATGTTAATGCCAGCTTCAGCAAATAAACGGTTAATCTGAGACAGTACGCCTGGCACGTTTTTGTGAATGTGTAGTAGACGATGCGAGTTTTCTTTGAACGGAATAGAAACTTCTGGGAAGTTCACAGCCGTCGCCGTATCACCTTGGTCAGAGTATCTAACAAACTTATCTGCTACTTCCAGTCCGATATTGGCCTGTGCTTCTTGTGTTGAACCACCGATATGCGGCGTCAAAATCACATTATCAAACTTACGTAGTGGTGACTCAAACTCTTCGTCAGCTGACTTTGGCTCTTTTGGGAACACATCGATAGCCGCGCCCAAGATTTTACCAGACTCAAGCGCATCCGCCAGATCATCAATCTCAACACACGTACCGCGAGCCGCATTGATAAAGTAGCTACCTTGTTTCATTTGAGCGAACTGCTCAGCTTTCATCATATAGCGAGTGCTTGGTACATCAGGTACATGCAATGTCACAATATCAGCCGTTGATAGTAACTCTTCTAGGCTACCAACTTGTACCGCGTTGCCTAGTGGCAATTTGGTCACGGCATCATGATAGATGACTTTCATACCGAAGCTTTCTGCCAAGACAGACAGCTGCGAGCCGATAGAGCCATAACCGACGATACCGATAGTCTTGCCGCGCACTTCGTGTGAGTTAGTCGCAGACTTGCCCCAGCCGCCGCGATGTACAGTTGCATTTTTTTCAGGAATACCGCGGTACAGCATAATGGCTTCGGCCAATACTAGCTCAGCTACCGAACGGGTGTTCGAGAATGGCGCGTTAAAGACAGGGATACCAAGATCACGAGCGGCGTCTAGATCTACTTGGTTGGTACCAATACAAAAGCAACCAATGCCAATAAGCTTGTGTGCGTGCTCAAGTACTTCACGCGTCAACTGAGTGCGCGAACGAATACCGATAAAATGAGCATCTTTGATCTTTTCGATCAGCTCGTCTTGATCTAAGGCGTGACTGATATTCTCGATGTTGTGGTAACCAGCTCCTTCCAATACTTTTAGGGCATTGTCATGTAGACCTTCAAGCAATAAAAACCGGATTTTGTCTTTTTGTAGTGATAACGCCATATGAGAACTGTCCTATAATTGTTTTATAAGATTACCTGTTGGATAATCTATGATGGATGAAACGAAAACAGTCCCGATATCTTACACAAAATTTGAGGTCGATGTTAGCAGATTAGATGAATTATTGGTTATCAAGCCTGAAAAATTTTTATGCTATAGTGAATTATTCTGTTTAAAACCGCTCGAATCAATTATTTATTACTTACCTTTTCTTATAGGTAAAAATTATCATCCACTTATTACCTCTACGAGCTGACTCATCACTGAATTTATAGTTATTTCGCTATATAATAAACAGCCCCAGCATCGTGCTTACGCCAATATTGAGATTTGACCATGACGCCAACTACCGCTCAAAACACATCCGAAACTAATGCCGTGCAAACCATCTTGAGCACGCTCACTGATACCCATAGTTTCGACCCGACCCAAATCAAAACCGATGCTGAGAGTCTAGAGCATTGGGGCAAAGACTGGACCAAACACTTTGCCCCTGCTGCTGCTGCCATCGTCTTTCCAAAGACCACTGAGCAAGTACAGTCCATCGTACTGCTGGCCAATGAGCACAACGTCGTCCTAACCCCAAGCGGTGGTCGTACAGGCCTGTCTGCTGGTGCCGTCGCAGCCAACGGCGAAATCGTGGTTAGCATGGATAAAATGAACCAAATTGGACAGTTCTATCCTGCCGATCGAATAGTTGAAGTCGAAGCCGGTGTCGTCACTCAACAGTTGCAAGAATTCGCTGAATCAAAAGACCTATACTACCCTGTCGACTTTGCCTCAGCAGGCTCTAGTCAGATAGGCGGCAACATCGGTACTAATGCAGGCGGTATCAAAGTCATCCGCTACGGCATGACCCGTCAATGGATCATGGGTCTGACTGTTGTCACTGGTAAAGGTGATATCTTGCAGCTGAATCGCGGCATGGTAAAGAATGCCACGGGTTATGATCTGCGCCAATTGTTCATCGGTAGTGAAGGTACGCTTGGCCTTGTCACTCATGCGCAAATCAAACTTGAACGTCAGCCACAAGACTTAAACGTCATGGTGCTTGGCATGGACAGCTTTAACGATGTCATGAACGTACTCTCTGCCTTTCAAGCACAGATTGATTTGACCGCTTTTGAGTTCTTTGACGATGTAGCGATTGATAAGCTAATGGCACATGGTCAAGTACAAGAGCCCTTTGAATCACGTACCAAGTTTTATACGCTATTAGAGTTTGAAGCGCCTTACGAGCCAATTATGGACAAAGCCATGGCCATATTTGAGCATTGTATGGAGCAAGGCTGGGTCGTCGATGGGGTCATGAGCCAAAATCTCACACAAGCGGCAGAGCTGTGGAAGCTGCGCGAGTATATCTCAGAGACTATTTCGGTATTCACGCCTTATAAAAATGATGTCTCGGTGCTAATAAGTCACGTACCGACCTTTATCGAAGAGATTGATCATATTGTTAGCAGCAACTATCCTGACTTTGAAGTCTGTTGGTTCGGTCATATCGGCGATGGTAATTTGCATCTAAATATCTTAAAACCTGAGAATATGAATAAGGATGATTTCTTTGCAGAGTGTCAGGTCGTCAATAAATACGTGTTTGAGACGGTACAAAAATATGGTGGCTCAGTGTCTGCTGAGCATGGGGTGGGTATGACAAAGAAGCCGTACCTGCACTATAGCCGCAGTGAGACGGAGATTGATTATTTACGAGAAGTCAAAAAAGTATTCGATCCAAACAACATTATGAACCGTGGTAAGATTTTTGATATGTGATTAGCACGCTAAACACTTAACCTAAAAGACGCTAGCCCGAAAGGCTAGCGTCTTTTTTATGACTTTACAATTCGCAAAAACTACAATCTATAAATATAACAGTATCAATGCGACGACCAGTAATATGCTCAAAAACCCTTGAATAATCAGAAACGCCTGATGCGGTGCCGCGATATGACGCACCATATTACCCAATGCATTATAAGTAATACCTGCCGCCTTAATATGGGGTGGACTATCGAAAGTTTTGATAATTTGCAAAAACTGCTCAGTCCGATCAGATGACCAGCCGTGCGGCGCAAATGGTAAAAACGGAGATAATTGTACGGCCTGTTTCTTGGTCGCGGGTGACCATAACCAACGCTCTAAAAACAGCAAGCGCATACGCCAGTCGGCAAAGCTGCGATGATTGATGACTTGTAATAGCAACACTTCTACATTTTTATGACGACTATCGACGAAGATACGCTCTTGCAGATTAAATACGTCTGACTTTTTGCCTTCAATACATTGCAGAAAATGACCATTGCCGTAGCATAGCGTGCCTGTGATGTTATGCTGCTGATTGTAGTTACGTGCGTGACCTTCTACTTCATCAAAGATAGAGGTGCTTAGACGCGAGCCAAGAGTCAGCGTACTGACATAAACCAACTGAACCAAAGCGGAGTCATCTATGTCATCCCACTTCATGATTCTATTGGTATGATTTAAAGGCATAATAAAATAATCCTAAGAAGCCGATGAAATACGGCTAAACGAAACAAGCAACACAATACTATGCCTGAGTTGAACCAAAAAATTGACTCACAAAAACGTAGCAAATATTTACTACGTGAGACTGTTATTACCGTTACAGCTTGCTATGATAACAAGCAAAACAAAAGGTGCTGATAGATATTATTTAGATTCTATATTGAGATAATAAATAGCAAGAAAGTCGCAGATGCAAAGTTATGCGCTTATTGGTGTTCACAAATCTAATAGATATAGAGTGATTTAGAATGCGGCAGTCGCTATCTTTTAACCCTTTGTGTTAGTCAAAATTAGTACTAAATATAGTGAGCAAAACGGCCTAAGATGTCAACATAACCTATTGTAAATACGGCAATAAATTATTGTAACGACAATATCTTCCTATTGGAATGTTTTTATTACTTTTTTGCAAAAAAATCGGCACATCAATGTGCTATGACACCATTATTTGATAACACTACATCCAATAGCTATTTAAAACAGGAAACTTATGAGTAAGATGGAAAAACTAGATGACTTTCACCTCACGATTGCTGAGATTAAGAAAAAAGATTATCCACAATTAAAGGCATTGATGGATCGTGTCTATGTAAACTTGGGTGGCGCGTGGTCAAAGACAACCATTCATACTTTGATTGACGCTTTCCCTGAAGGTCAGATTGCCTTGTTTGATCATGATCAACTGATTGGTATCGTGCTCTCCATGCGCGTTGACTATGCCAAGTTTTCAAATCCGCATACCTATGACGATTTGATTGGGCAAAAAGAAATCATCAGAGACAATCCAGAAGGTGATGCCATTTATGGTTTAGATGCGCTCATCGACCCTGATTATCGTGGCTACCGCCTCGGTCGACGGCTGTATGATGCACGTAAGGAGCTATGCCGACAGTTAAATTTCCGCGCTATCTTAGCCGGTGGACGCATACCTAACTATCATAACCATAAAGATCTGACTCCAGGCGAATATATTGATGCCGTTGAAAGCCGTGAAATTCACGATTCAGCTTTGTCATTCCAGCTGTCTAATGGCTTTATCGTTAAACGTATTTTGACTGCTTATCTGCCAGATGATAAGCAGTCAAAGGGCTTTGCTACCTTGCTTGAGTGGGCAAATATTTATTATGAGCCTAAAGACTATAAGCCTAATACTCGCAAGTCTGAGGTTCGTATTGGTGGTATTCAGTGGCAGATGCGTGAAGTCGAATCACCTGAAGAATTACTGCAACAAGTTGAGTTCTTTGTTGATATCATGGCTGATTACAACTCAGACTTTGCTTGCTTACCTGAATTTTTCAATGCGCCATTGATGGGTCTGTGCGAAGAAACCGATCAAAATATTGCCATTCGATTTTTGGCAGGTTATACCGAGTGGTTCAAAAACGAAATCTCGCATTTAGCCGTCAGTTATAACGTCAACGTCATTACCGGTTCGATGCCGTTACTGGATGAAGACGATACCTTATACAACGTCAGCTATCTGTGCCGCCGTGACGGTACCGTTGAAGAGCAACGCAAAATTCATATTACTCCGCATGAGCGCAGCGCTTGGGTAATCGAAGGTGGCGATGAAGTCAAAGTATTCGACACGGATGCGGGTCGTATCGGTATCTTGGTTTGCTATGATGTTGAGTTCCCTGAGCTTGCACGTCTGATGGCACTTGATGACATGGATATCTTGTTTGTGCCCTTCTGGACCGATACCAAAAATGGCTATCTACGTGTCCGCCACTGTGCGCAAGCCCGTGCTATCGAAAACGAATGCTATGTGATGATTTGTGGTTCAGTCGGTAACTTACCGCAAGTTGAGAGTTTGGATATTCAGTATGCTCAATCGTCGATTTTTTCACCGTCAGACTTTGCATTCCCGCATGATGCGATTATGGCAGAGACCACTGCCAACACGGAGATGGTGTTCTTCTCTGATGTAAACTTAGACAAGCTGACTCACGTTCGTCATGAAGGCTCAGTACATAACTTAATCGACCGCCGTGATGATTTGTTCAGCTTAAAATGGAAGCGCAAGGCCAAAGTTCCAGCGAGCAAGTTGAGTGATGAAGAACGCCGCGAAAACTCAGGTAGCGTACTGATTGGTGATCCATTACAAAACCGAGCACAAAAGCCATAATAGGTTGACGTCGCACGCTTATAGTAGACTTTATAAATAACACGGCTGATTTTCAGCCGTTTATTTTTATCTACTGTCGACTCTTTGTGCAATGATCATATAGGCAATCACGATAAGATAAGCAGTGACGATAAGCCATCATTTGAAAATAACTTGCAAACTAAAAAGCGGACGTCATGACGACTGATATTGAGCAAATAGAAGTAAAGCCAAAGAAGCAGCCGAAGCCGAAGATATTTTCGATACTTAAAACGATAATATTATATGGTCTTATGTTTGTCGTGATCTATAGCGTGGTCAATTGGTGGCGACAGCCTATTATGCCTGCCAATCCTCAGTTGCAACTGACCGATTATCAAGGACAGACTATCGACCTAGCAGCGATGAGTCATGAGCGGCCTACACTGGTATATTTCTGGGGTACGTGGTGTTCAGTCTGTAGTTTTACTTCGCCCACCATCAATAAACTAGCTGCAGATAACTATCCCGTTGTCACTGTTGCCGTACAGTCAGGCTCAAACCAAGAGCTACGCAGCTACCTCGATCAACATCAGTTTGATTTCACCACCATAAATGATCAACAAGGCAATATCTTTGCAGATTGGCAAGGACAAGTCACACCGTCCTATGTGGTATTAGAGAATGGTAAGATGACACAAGGACTAACAGGGATTCAGCCATTATGGTCATTGAAACTGCGCTTATGGTTAGCATCTGTTTTTTAGCAGTTGAGCCGTACTTTATGTTTCGATAAATCATTATGTAAGGAGATTATGGTTACGTCTTCGCTAATGATATACGACACAGGTAAACGATTGATATTGGACAAAATTGGGTTAGCCTCGCACAGCTCTTTTTACCCTACCCTTTTTGTCATATAATAGCTGCCGATCTAAATATTTTTTTGAATTATTTTTACTAGCATATTTTATGTTGCAATCGTCTCGTTACCATTTATTATTGACGTAACTATTTACCGACTAATGAGCGACAATGGGTATTTATTGACATGATGGTTGATAAACCGACTATGATGAGCAATATACCTACTATTAGTAATTAAGCATTATCAATACCGCGTGACACTCAGTACTATATTGAACTACATTGAACATCAAGCCTTGTATCCGGTTTTGAACCGACACACAAACCTACCTTTTAAAAAGATACCTTCTATGACTGATAAAAGCACTGACACACCAAGCCAAGATTACAAAGACACGCTGAACCTTGCGGATACGCCATTTGCGATGCGCGCAAACCTTGCCAAACGCGAGCCAGATTGGTTAGCTGCTTGGGAAGCAGATGACGTGTACGGTAAAATTCGTCAGGCGCGTGCTGGTGCAACCAAGTATATTTTGCACGATGGCCCTCCATACGCCAACGGTCAAATTCACTTGGGTCACGCAGTCAATAAAGTACTAAAAGACATTATTGTAAAATCAAAAACCTTATCAGGATTTGATGCGCCTTATGTCCCTGGTTGGGATTGTCATGGTCTGCCAATCGAACAAAAAGTCGAAGCCAAGGTTGGTAAAGTCGGTCAAAAAGTGTCTGCTACCGAATTCCGTGGTCTATGCCGCGAGTATGCGAGTACTCAGATTGAACTGCAAAAAGCAGACTTCAAGCGTCTAGGTGTATTCGGTGATTGGGACAACCCTTATCTGACCATGAACTTCCATCAAGAAGCCAACATCGTACGTGCGCTTGCCAAAATCTATGACAATGGTCATGTGACTCGCGGTATGAAGCCGGTCAACTGGTGCTTGGACTGTAGCTCTGCCCTAGCAGAAGCTGAAGTAGAATATCAAGACAAAGTCTCTGACGCGATCTATGTCAGTTTTGATGTGCTCGGTACGGACAAAGTAACCACATTGGCAGATATCGCAGATAACATCGCTGCTGTTATTTGGACCACCACGCCATGGACACTACCTGCCAACCAAGCTATCTCAGTACATCCTGAGCATAACTATAGCGTGGTTGCTACCGAAAAAGGCAACTTACTACTCGCAGCGGATCTTGTCGAAACTGCGTTGAGTGAGCTAAAATTAGAAAATAACGGCATCCTAGCAACTGTATCAGGCAGCGAGCTTGAAGGCCTACATGCTCAGCATCCACTAATTGAAGTCCGTCAAGTGCCGCTCATCTTGGGCGATCATGTGACTACTGATAGTGGTACTGGTCTGGTACATACCGCACCTGGTCACGGTCTAGACGATTATATCGTTGGTCTAAAATACAACTTACCAGTAGAAAACCCAGTAAGCGGTACGGGTGTCTATCTAGATAGCGCTGCTGTATTTGCCGGCGAGCACATTTATAAAGCCAATCCAAAAATCATCGCTGCCCTACATGAAAATGGCCATCTAATCAGCCATACCAAAATTGAGCATAGCTATCCGCATTGCTGGCGTCATAAGTCGCCAATTATTTTCCGTGCTACGCCTCAATGGTTTATCAACATGGAAACCAAAGGCTTACGTGCTCGCGCGCTTGCTGACATTCCATCAGTAAGTTGGACGCCAGCGTGGGGACAGAACCGTATCGAATCAATGATGACGGGTCGTCCTGATTGGTGTATCTCGCGTCAGCGTACGTGGGGCGTACCGATTACTTTCTTTACGCACAAAGAAACCGGCGAGCTGCATCCAAACACGCTTGAACTAATGGAAACTGCAGCTCAAAAAATTAATGAAGGCGGCGTTGAAGCGTGGTTCGATGCTAGCTGTGAAGACTTCTTAGGTAGTGAAGCCGCTGACTATGACAAAGCAACTGACACATTGGATGTTTGGTTTGACTCAGGCACAACGCATTTTGCGGTACTTGATCAGCGTGATGAATTGACCAATCCAGCTGATATGTATCTAGAAGGCTCTGACCAGCATCGAGGCTGGTTCCAGACGTCACTACTGACGTCGGAAGCGATATATGAGCGTCCACCGTTTAAGCAAGTATTAACGCATGGTTTCGTGGTCGATGAAAACGGTCGCAAGATGAGTAAGTCACTTGGCAATATCATCACCCCGCAAGAAGAGATCAATAAAACAGGCGCGGATATGCTGCGTCTGTGGATTGCCTCAAGTGACTATCGTTATGAGATGAGCGCAGGTAAGACGGTCTTTAAAGGTGCGATCGATATGTATCGCCGTATCCGTAACACCTTACGTTTCTTGCTTGCCAATACCGATGACTTCAATCCAGCGACTGATAGCATTGATATCAATGAATTGGTTAGCCTTGATAAATTCATCATTGAGCGCGCACAAACCGTACAAGCACAAATCATTAGCGCTTATGATGCGATGGACTTCCACCAAGTCACTCAGCACGTCACGGCGTTTTGCTCGCAAGATTTGGGTAGCTTCTATCTAGATATCATCAAGGATCGCCAGTACACCACGCAGGCGGATGGACAACCTCGTCGCTCTGCGCAGACGGCTATCTACCATATCACTCATGCTCTGATTCGCTGGATTACACCAATTCTATCATTCACGGCACAAGAGGCTTGGGAAGTGCTGAACCAACGTGATGCGGATAAAGGCGGCTATGTATTTACTCAAGAGTGGTATGAGTTCCCAGCGTTTGAGCTAAGTGCCATCAGCAACGATGACTGGCAGCGTATTATGTTCGCCAAAGACATGGTAAACAAACATATCGAGACCGCACGTGGCGAAAAAATCATCAATGCCAACTTGTCTGCCGACGTGAGCCTATACGCTGACGGTGCTATGCATGAAAGCCTAGCTAAGCTTGATGAAGAGCTTCGTTTTGTACTAATTACTAGTAACGCTGCGCTAAAGCCAATGAGCGAAGCGCCTGCTGATAGCATCACACAGACAGATGATGTGACCGACACCAATACCGAAGAGGCTGTCGATTTAGTGGTCCAAGTAAACGCAGCTACTGGTACTAAGTGTGTACGCTGCTGGCACATTCGTGATGACATCGGTACAGATAGCGCACATCCTGAGCTATGCGCGCGCTGCGTGACCAATGTCAGTGGCGATGGCGAGGTGCGTCACTATGCCTAACCCAACTGATTCGCCTGAAAGCCAGAATGACCAGCAGCCGCAGGTTGAGGTTGACCATTCGCCTAAGCCTGCTCATGCAACCACAGGTAGCTCGACCACGCCCAGAAGTCGTCTGGCCAAGTCAACAAATAGGACACCAAAGCTGGTGGCCAATGGCAGTCGTGCTTTTATGTGGTATATTCTGGCATTGGTTATCGTCATCATCGATCAATGGACCAAATGGCTGGCGGAAACCAAGCTCACCTTTCACGATCCAGTACCAGTAATTGAGCCATTCCTCAATTGGACATTGGCTTATAACTATGGCGCGGCCTTTAGCTTCTTGGCGGACGCGGGTGGTTGGCAGAAGTGGTTCTTTTCGGGACTGGCATTACTCATGTCGTTGTTTCTAATCATCTATCTGATTAAAGCACCTCGCAAAGCCACACTGTTATCTTTCGGCCTAGCCTTAGTATTGGGCGGTGCAGTTGGTAATTTAATCGACCGCTTATTACATGGTCATGTGATTGATTTTATCCATGTGCATTATGCTGATGTTTGGCATTATCCGATTTTTAATATTGCGGATATCGGTATATCTATCGGTGTATTATTGATTGTCATCGATATGCTGTTTTTGGAAAAGAAGCGTGAAATGCCACGGTCATAACCGTCTATAGCTAGAGATAATAGTTCAATTTATAAATGAAAAAGGTGGGTTACGCAGTCGTAATCCACCTTTTTTATTTACTATTTCTGACGATTGAATATGTATGCTAATTTGACCTATCTGCACAATTTCTATTCATGCACCCAAATACCAGTCTCACCGACAAAGTAAGTGTGCGTGTCTTCGACCTCGATGTTATATACCGTCATAGTAAGAGAACCTTCGCCCTCTTCCCAATCTATAGTATCAGGATCTTTCCATTCACCTTGACGAAAACCAAAGAACTCAGCATGTTCACGTTCATCTTTAGGTGTTTGCTCTAATAGACGTTGCTCCCACTCCTTATCGTACTCATATAATTTGTCTGTCACTGCTTGATAAGTGACGCCATTTTTGATCTCTGCACCTGTGGTTAAATCAATCAGGCTGCCATATTGATTAGGACTGTCTTCGTCAAACTTTGGTACAAAACCAATATTTACCTTATCAGTTTTATAAATTTTACTTAGTGATGTAGTGTCATAGGGATTATTACCAGACTCAGACGAACACTTAGTCAAGTCTTTGTTAATTAAAACATCTTGAGACCTTACTTTTTTCGCTTGAGTCCACTTTGAGCTTTCAATCCATAATGGATGATTCTCTGTTATCAATAATCGAGTCAAAGGTTGGCAATCAGATAACTCTCTTAATCTAATTCTCTCTTTAATTGGTAAAGAAGAGTCTACAGCGACAGAAAGCTCAAGCAACCATACCGATATATTCTCAGTACTCATAGTATTAGTTATTGCTTTATATATCAGATCCCCCAAGCCATCGGCAGCTTTAGATAATACTTTATCACCAATTTTTAGTTGTTCTATTGGTACTAGCCCTGTTTCTGTATGTACTAAAGTGCCAGCAGTGAAACCTGACGTATTCATAATCACATTATCCATATTTGTGTCTTAGTTCTCATTTATAGCAACTCTGATAATAAATCAGTCAAAGTCTCTAACCCACCACCTGCCAATAAAAACAACAACCCTGCCATATTAATGACTACGGTCAAATAATAGGTGACGCGAAACTCAGGCTTTTGTGATTTGTGGCGCAGATACGTTTGTGCGAGCAACGCCCCTACCCAACCGCCAAGCGCGCTTAGTATATGCAGTCTAGACTCAGGCGTACGCCAGTCGCCACTTTGCGCAGCAGTTTTGTCTTTGGCATACATGCCATAAGTAATAATCCCTAGCACAACGTACCAGCCGACCACTAGCCAACTCAATTTATCTGCCGCTGCTAATAGAACTAAGACTCCATAAAAAGCCAGTCCAAGGAACGAGCGTTTCTTTTGTCCTGCTTCAAACTCCGCTTGATGGCTACGTCTTTGGTTGCGCTGATGGATTTGCTGATTTTTTTGTGCCATTTTCTGCTGCACAAAACCAAGTTCTTGTACTTGTTTGGCCTGCCTGCGCCCTTGATCGTCTTGTCCGATACTAAAGACCACTGCCTCACCGATATCAGGACGGCGCTGAGCCTTAAACTCACTCACATGAAAGAAAACAGACTCACCTGCTTCAGTTTCAATAAAGCCAAACCCTTTATCGTCCTGCCATTTTTTGACAGTGCCTTGTTGTTTATTCACCACCGACACCTCATATCTTTTAGAATTGCCAATTATAGTACATTATCTGCGTTACATTATTGACGCTTACATCTGGCCTTAGATGGCTTATTATTTCTTACATTATAATACGGCAATTAAAAACACTGTAATCCAACGCATTATTTTCTATTCTTTTATTCTAGCAACCGATGGCTTTTTATTATGACTCAATCTCAATTTATTAACCCAAACGAAGACACTCGTATCGCTCATGGTAGCCTTGTGAAGTTGCACTTTGAAGTTTCACTAGAGAACGGCACCATCATCGACTCAACCTTTAATCGTGATGCGCCTGTGTCTTTGACCATTGGTGATGAGAGCTTGTTACCTGGTTTTGAGCAAGTACTGATGAATCTACGCGCCGGTGATACTCGTACCGCACACCTTGAGCCAGAGCAAGCATTTGGTGAGTGGAATCCTGAAAACATCCAACATTTTAGCCGTACTCAGTTTGCGCTAGTCGCTGATAATCCAGAGATTGGCATGATGGTTGAATTCGAAGACAAAGGTAAAAATACCTTGCCCGGTACGATCAGTGCCATCAATGAAGACCAAGTCGAAGTCGACTTTAACCACCCACTGGCAGGACAAGACGTATTATTCAAAGTAAAAATCTTTAAAGTCACACCACCTGGTGTCACAGGTATCAAATTGATGTAGTCATTCAAAGACTAATAAAAACTCGTTAGACATTAACTAAGATAAAAGCTCGCGACGATAAAAATTAATATCGATAAAAACAGCCAAAAGGGAGACTTATATGCAGTATCAAACGTTACCGCAACTCGATGAAAAAGTATCTAAAATCTGTCTAGGCACGATGACATGGGGACAGCAAAATACTGAAGCTCAAGCACATGAGCAAATGGACATGGCACTCAGTGAAGGTGTGAACTTTTGGGATACCGCCGAGATGTACCCGTCACCGCCAGATAAAGATAAACAAGGCGATACCGAGCGCTTTATGGGCACTTGGTTTAACAAGACCAAACAGCGTGACAAAGTCATTCTCGCAAGCAAAATATCGCCAATGAATTTTTTGCGTGATGGACAAACACGCTTTAACGCCGATCACATCAGCAGCGCTATCGATGGTAATTTGGAACGTCTACAAACCGACTATATCGATATCTATCAGCTGCATTGGCCTGAACGCCAAGCGAATTTCTTTGGTCAGCGCGGCTATGATGAAGAGATGGCGGCACAGTCATTAGACGATTTAACCCCATTTTTAGAGACCATTCAAGCGTTGAACGATGAAATTAAAAAAGGTCGTATTCGTGCTTATGGTCTATCGAATGATACCGCGTGGGGACTGATGCGCTATCTATGGGAAGCAGATAAAAACGGCCTAATTCCACCACTTACCGTGCAAAACCCATATAGCCTATTGAACCGTTTATACGAAGTTGGTATGGCTGAGATTGCCCATCGTGAAAACGTGGGTCTACTTGCGTATTCACCGCTTGGTTTTGGTGTATTGTCTGGTAAATACCTTGATGGTAAACGTCCAGATGGCGCACGCTTGACGATGTATGATCGTTTCGGTCGTTATGTGAATGAGCAAGCCAAAGCAGCCACTGAGCAATATGCCAAGATAGCTGCTGATGCAGGTTTGGACATGGCGCAGATGTCATTGGCTTTTGTGAACTCTCGTCACTTTGTCACCAGTAACATCGTTGGGGCAACGACGACTGAGCAACTCAAATCAAACATCGATAGTGTCAATGTGGAGCTAACATCAGATGTCTTAGAAGCGATTGAAGCGGTGCATACACAGCAGCCTAATCCATCACCATAGTTGGTCTTTCATAGAGAGCAAATGTTAATAGAGCCTGCTGAATAAATAATATTATGTGTGCTCTATTAAATTTCCTATAGAAAAGGGCGCAAATCGTTTCGATTTGCGCCCTTTTATTAACTGGCTGAGATTAGCTACACTAGCTCAACTCTAACTAGTTCAACTGTAAGTAATCAGTCTTCAACTGGTGCGCTAAGGACTCTTGAGTGCAGCTCAGCCAATCCTTCATTCATGCGTGCTTGCAATAAATTGGTCAGCTCGCTTTTGTTACGGCCTTCTGGATCTATAGGCGCGAGTGGCAATACATAAGCGGTCACGTTTTTGCTATCGAGCACTTTTTTCATACTTTCTTTCATCGTCAGCTTACCATAGTATGGCAATGCGTCGCTTAGTGTGCCGTCTTTATTGACATAAGCGATGATGATCGGTCTGATAGGCACATCAGCATCTATGGCTGCTTGCAGTAATGTTCCATGAATGCGTTTTACTTTTTTACCACTAGTGGTCGTCGCCTCAGGGAAGAAAATAATCGAAAAACCTTTGGCTAAAAAGTCAGCAATCTGCGCCGATACTGAGCTTGCATCACCGGAACCACGCTCAATGAAAAGCGTCCCTGCGGCATGGGCAAGTTTGCCAAATACAGGCCATTCACCGATCTCAGCCTTGGATAAAAAGAACGCTGGGCTCACAGTACCAACGACAGGAATATCCATCCATGACACGTGATTCGATACCCACAAGCCATGGAACTGCTCTACAGGTTCCACTTCTACTACTTTTACACCAAAAGAGCCTGCCATCTTGCGGCAGAATGTCTGGATATAACGTGGTAGGGTTTCGCGTGGTGGCTGCTTAAATGCACCGATACGTTTCGCCGCGCGTATGCCGCCGACCATGGTCGTGGTCATACCAGCAACCTGTCTACCTCGGCTCAACTGTCGTCTGAGTGAAAAGCTTGATTTAGCTTGGCTCATCTTCGCCCTCATGATTAAATAACGGGTGTTTAATAGTCAAAAAACGAGCCCAGTATAACAAAGTTCGTACACTCAGTGATAGCTTGTTCACTCAGTGAATACCGACTTTTATACAAAGGGGTAATAAAGCAGATTTATAAAAAATTATCCGCAGCAAACGCTGTAACATAAAACCATCGCTAATTATGCTTATACCCTTTAATATCAAGTGATAAGACCACATATAGACAATCATATGAACGCTATATCAAAGTATACTGAACTGATAATAGCGATATATTTACTTTATTAAATAGGTGATACTCTTTGGATTATTTTGAAAGACATGAAGGTGGCGAACGCGCCATTATTGTACATTTAGACATCCGCCAAATTCAAGATCCTGATGATCTAGGCGAATTTGAACTACTAGCAGATTCAGCAGGTGCCGATCGCTTGGCATTGGTCACAGGCTCACGTGCACGCCCCGATGCCAGATATTTCGTTGGTAGCGGCAAAGCAGAAGAAATCGCAGAACTGGTGCGCGAACATGACGCAGATATCGTACTGTTCAACCATAACTTATCGCCATCCCAAGAGCGTAATATCGAAGCGCTAGTGAAGTGTCGTGTGTTGGATCGTACTGGTTTGATTTTAGACATTTTTGCGCAGCGTGCCCGTACTTATGAGGGTAAACTGCAAGTAGAGCTGGCTCAGCTTAACCACTTATCAACGCGTCTGGTACGTGGTTGGACGCATTTGGAGCGTCAAAAAGGGGGTATTGGTCTGCGTGGACCAGGCGAAACCCAGCTTGAGACCGATCGTCGCTTGCTACAAGTGCGTGTCATGCAACTTAAAAGTAGAATTGAGAAAGTCAGACAAACTCGTGCGCAAGGTCGAGCCCGTCGCCAAAAATCAGACGTACCAACTATCTCACTTGTTGGTTATACCAATGCGGGCAAGTCCACTTTATTTAATCGCTTGGTGGATGAAAACATCTACGCTGCTGATAAGCTGTTTGCCACACTCGATCCAACGCTACGCCGCTTAGACTGGCAAGGTGTGGGGCGTGTAGTATTGGTTGATACGGTAGGTTTTGTCCGTCATCTGCCGCATGAATTGGTTGAATCTTTCCATGCAACATTGGAAGAGACGCTAGAGGCAGATTTATTATTACATGTCATCGACTCTTCTAGTGATGACATGCATGAGCAGATTCAGGCCGTCAAAGATGTACTTGCTGAAATTGATAACGATGTGCCTGTGCTCAATGTCTATAATAAGATTGATGTGACTGATGAGCCTGCACGTATTAGTTATGCTAGCGAAGGTCAACCTAACCGTGTCTATGTGTCTTCTAGAGAGAACTTAGGCATAGAAGAGTTGTCATTAGCCGTGCAGCAGTTACTGACTGGCACATTAACCACTTTTGATTTGACGTTGCCCTATCATGCAGGACAGTTGAAAAACACTTTGTACGAGCTCGGTGTTATTGAAGAAGAAAGCTATGATGATAGCGGTCATGAGTGCTTAACCATTCGCTTGCCAAGCGATAGACTGAGACAACTACTCGGACAAGCCAATCTCAAGCCTGCCGATGTGTTACCGCTTGCACAAGCAACATTGCTGATGCCTGTACTTGAGGAGTTTGAGCAGCATGACGAACATGAAGTTGAAGAGTTGACAATGACAGCAGAAGAAGAAAGAGCATTTGACGAATTTAATGCACTCAACTCACAAACAGCTGATTCAGAAAAGTAGTAGCTGCTGAAAGTGATTGTTCGTGGCAGTCGTTGAATGAACGTTTGATTCATACTATTAGACAGCAAGCTTTTATACAGTAGGGTAAAATAGAATAGACGGTATCCATTGATATCGTCTATTTTTTTTGAATATAACTGGTCATGGTGCATAGGCTTTATTAGTTGCCTCACTCTCTATATAATCGCCTGTTATACATTCAACAAATATTGATAGATGGCGTTAATATCTCAAAAATGAATCATTGCTACCATCAGCACTCATAACATCATTTTCTACGTTGTGTTCTTGGTACAACCACGCATTTTGTTTTTTACACCATCCATTTATATCTGACTTGGCCAGAATTGCTTATGAAGCCTGCTCACTCCTCCCATATCCCACTGTGGCTTGCGTTAGTTCTAACGTTGACCATGGTTATCATTGTCCGAGAAACGGCGGTTATTATCTGTCAAATGGCAGGCATCGAAAAAGCAGCCAATATTGTCGGTTTAGTTGCGATGTTCGTTATTCTGATAGCGTGGCGACTGTTGAAGGGGTTGCCAAGCTGGCTCACACAGGCCAGTAATACTTTACTAGTCGATAGTGGTTTTGCCTTTTTACCTGTTTCTGCTGGTGCAGGTTTGTTGCTATTTGCTCTAGGAGATGAGCTATTGGGTGTGATGATAACGATGATTGTTAGTACGCTCATACCATTGTGGGGTCTGGCATTACTGGCCAATCGTTGGCTCAACCATGCTGCAAATACTGATAGTACGACTACTACTGAGCAAAAGGGACAGCCGTGAGCTGCGGAGAGATATTATGACTTTTGACAGCGTATTTATGGCAACCCTAGCCGCAATATTATTAACTTTGGCAGCACACGTAATTGCACGTGTATTGGCACGTAAATTATCATGGCTACCGATGGTCATTACCGCACTTGTCCTAGTGCTTGTTTTCCTATTTGTACTGCAGTGGGATTACAACAACTATTACAGCGCGGCGAAACCTGTATTTGACCATCTGTTGGGATATGTCACGGTACTCTTGGCTGTGCCATTGGCGGCGATGAATTTCAAAGGCTTACCAGTCAAAAAACTCACTCTAATTGTTGCTATTGCTAGCATCGTTGGCGCATTACTGCCTATGTCGTTGGCTTACTTATTTTCGCTCAGTCATGAGACCCTATTGGCTTTCGCTACCCGCTCTGTTACGACGCCGATTGGCTTGAGCGTAGCAGATTTAATCAAAGCACCATTGGCAATGGCTAACCTAATTATCATCGTCTCAGGTCTGATAGGTGGTACGGTCGCGCGATTTTTGTTCCGCGGTATCAATGATGACCGTGCTAAAGGTCTAGCACTGGGACTAGCGGCTCACGCATTTGGTACTGTAGAAGCATGGCAAATCAGTCACACAGCCGGACGTTATGCTGCATTTGGCTTGGCAGTGAACGGGTTGGTTACCGCGGTTTGGGTACCTATCTTTATCAGCGCTATTGGCATCTAGTCATCACTGAAAGTCTACCTAAACTATTCTTATATTTTTAAGAATTGAACCATTAATAGGCTTATCTACTGTTAATTTCAGATTGAAAATCACCTCGACTATTCAAATGTCATTATTATTTCTTAAAAAATTGAGACACTTTATTTGTCTAAATTTATCAACTCAAAAAACCCACTACAAATGGCTCATTAAGTCACTTAGAAAATTTAGTATATTGATTTATCTAAGATTATTTGACAATGAAAATTGAATTTTACAACTTAGTTTGTCAATCTGATGCGTCAAAAAGTTATTATATGTTATAGTAAGCAACTATTATTTTTTGTATCTATTGCAAGTGGTTTCTTATTGAAAGTGATAATTGCTCAGCTGCTGTCCTTACAGTGGGCTAAATAATTCTGCAAAATCAGTAACCGCTTAAGCGCCTAAATCAACGCATATGTAGGCAAAATAATTTGCTGTTATTCGATAAAAAGTGATTTTACTATGATAAATACGGCTACTTTGATTACTCGCTGCTTATCTCCCCTTTTACTAAGTGCTATTGCTCTTTCGACTTTTTCTGTCGCTGCCAATGCAGGCAACATGTATATCTACAAAGACAAAGGTGGACAAGTACTGTTGACCAACGTCAATCCTAGTGGAAATTTCGATAAGTTTACGAAAAAAGTAAAAGTAACTTATTATAAAGACTCTAAGATGTATGACGGAAGCAGCGATAGCTATGGTAGCAGTGCCGCTAGCAACAGCGGAAGTCGCAACTCTTACGACAGTTACATTCGTGCGTCCGCTGAGCGCAATGGTGTTGACCCTGCCCTAATGAAAGCGATGATGCACACTGAATCAGCTTTCAATCCAAACGCACGCTCACCAGTGGGCGCGCAAGGCCTGATGCAGTTGATGCCAGCGACTGCGCGCCGCTTCAATGTAAGCAATCCTTGGAACCCTGCAGATAATATCGAAGGATCAGCCAAATATATCGCGTGGCTCATGCGCCGCTTCAATAATAATATCGAACATGCTGTCGCAGGCTACAATGCGGGTGAAGGCAATGTCGATAAATACGGTGGCATCCCTCCGTTTAAAGAAACACGTAACTATGTTCAAAGAGTAATGAGCCGTTATCATAGCTTGTATAAGAATGATGCAGGACTGTTTGGTGCAAGTATCAGTGCTAACAATCAAGCTAGTAGCACCAGTACCAGTAATGGCTTACAGAATGTCAGTTACGGTACCAGCAGCAATGTGAATAGTGCTAGCTATGCCAACTCGGCCTATGCGGCTTTACGCTAAGCCAGTTATCTAAAAGTCAGACATAAAAAAGCCCATTAACGAATTAATGGGCTTTTTTATGTTTGGATGCTTTATATATTGATGCATTAAGAGTAATAAAGCCAAACTGTAAGCCACAATTAAGTACTCACAGCCTGATCCAATACTATTTGGTACTTACTTGTTAGCAGCCTGAGTTGCAGCAACTTCAGCAGCGAAGTCTTCTTGCTTCTTCTCGATGCCCTCACCAACTTCTAGACGTTTGAAGCCAAGTACTTTTACGCCTTCAGCTTTTAAGACTTCGCCAACTTTCTTGTCGTTGTCCATAACGTATGGCTGACGTAGTAAAGTTACTTCGTCTAGGTACTTACGTAGGCCACCTTCGATCATTTTTTCAACGATGTTGTCAGGCTTGCCAGACTCACGAGCTTTTGCTTCGATGATGTCTTTTTCGCGTGCCAATACGTCAGCAGCAACATCTTCATCATCTACAGCAACAGGGTTGAATGCAGCGATATGCATAGCAAGGTTTTTACCAGTGTCAGCGTCGCCGCCTTCATAAGATACAACTACACCGATACGTAGACCATGACGGTATGCAGCGATGTTAGCACCTTCAAGTGTTTCAACACGGCGAATCTGGATGTTTTCACCGATTTTCTGTACTAGCGATACACGTGCTTCTTCAACAGTCTGACCTTCGCCATAAGACAATTCAGAGATAGCAGCAACGTCAGTTACGTTGTTTTCTAATGCAAGGTTAGCAACTTTTTCTGCAAATGCAGTGAAGCTGTCATCTTTTGCAACGAAATCAGTCTGGCAGTTAACTTCTAGCAAGAATGCTTTGTTCTCGCCTTGAGCGATGATGATAGCGCCGTCAGCTGCGATGTTACCCGCTTTTTTAGCTGCTTTAGCTTGACCAGATTTACGTAGGTTATCAATGGCAACTTCAACATCACCGTTTGATTCTTCTAACGCTTTTTTACATTCCATCATGCCAAGACCAGTACGGTCACGCAATTCTTTTACCATTTTGGCAGATACTTTTACTTCTGTCATAAGAGTCACCTTAGTATAGTTATGTATAGGAGTGCTGTATTTCTATTCAATATCTTAGTATTACTTAAAATCTAGCAGACAGCTCGTTTTGAACGATTACTAATATAGCCATAAATGATGTCAAACAAATAACATCTATACAGTACAGCGATATAACCAGTAGGAGCGATAATACTCGCCCAATAGCTGCTCGCTTATATGCATGGCGTTATTAATAAGGCTTTATTCAATAACAAGGCATGACGAGTAAAACTACATCATGCCTATTATGAGCTTATACGCTGTTCAAAACATTATATGGATGCTGATAGATACACTATCAAGGCATCCTTACAAAGTTAAACTTTTTAAGTCAGCTACTTATTCTGCTGGAGTTGCAGCAGCTTCTTCTGCAGCTGGCGCTTCTTCAGTTGCAGCAGGTGCTTGCTCAGCTTTACCACCAGCTTGAGTTTGTGCGTATTCTTTACCAGCGATGATAGCATCAGCCATAGAAGTTACGTACAAAGTCACAGCACGGATAGCATCATCATTAGCTGGGATGATGTAGTCAACGTTGTCTGGGCTAGAGTTAGTATCAACGATACCGATAACTGGGATACCCAAGTTCTTGGCTTCTTTAATAGCGATAGCTTCGTGATCTACGTCTACTACAAAGATAGCGTCAGGTAGGCCGCCCATATCTTTGATACCACCTAGTGAACGCTCAAGTTTTTCCATATCGCGAGTACGCTCTAGTGCTTCACGCTTAGTCAGCTTAGCGAAAGTACCATCTTCTGCTTGCTTTTCTAGCTCTTTTAGACGGTTGATTGACTGACGTAGAGTTTTCCAGTTAGTCAACATACCACCTAACCAGCGATGGTCAACGTATGGCATGCCAGCGCGAGCTGCTTGCTCACGTACGATACCGCTTGCAGCGCGTTTAGTACCAACAAATAATACTTTGTTTTTCTTAGCAGCTAGGCCGTTTACGTAAGTCAACGCTTCGTTGAACGCTTTTACGGTGTGCTCTAAGTTGATGATATGGATTTTGTTACGTGCGCCAAAGATGTATGGACCCATTTTTGGGTTCCAAAAACGTGTTTGGTGACCAAAGTGAGCGCCTGCTTGTAGTAAGTCGCGCATTTCGATTTTGGTTGGATTCTTTGTAGCCATGAGAATATATCCTATTGGTTGGGTTATGCCTCCACATCACAAAAACAGCCTATTTAGCGACACGCATCTGCTACCGGTTAGTTTTCATTAGTAAAGCACTAACAGATCACAAATTAATCAAGTCGCCAAACACCCAGCAATTTTTTGCCATGATGTGTGTGTCATTGGTTGGTTTAAAAAAAGAAGCTATCGCTAGATTGAAGCAAATGCTCAAATCTAAACTATAAAGTGAATTATAAAAAATAGCTGCGCTGTATTTTATCACATAACGCTTCAGAATCTCCAGCAGTTTGTTTGTAGTGTATCAATAAGATAAAAACAAACTACGGCGATAATAAAACAAAAAAAAGCGACACATTTGCATCGCTTTTTTCATGATTATCTTTTTAATAGCTGTTTTTCAAGCAAGGTCAACACTGTCACTCTTTTATAGTTATCACTCGTTTATAGAGGACTGACTACAACTTATGCAATGCAAATACCAATGACCGCCTTGTAACCACGCCACGTAAATGGTGTGATATAGCTTTGACGGTCTTTAGGCAAATAAGACACGCTTGGCGCACTCTCCACAATGTGCGGCGGAGAGATAATAAACTCTGAACCAAACTCTGTCCGAGCGTTACCTGAGATTGTATTGGCCATTTCACCCAACAAATCTTTCATCATGGTGATTGAAGAGTCAGGCTCGCCCATCACTTTGATGACTTCTCGCAACATCACGCTTGGTGCACTGACATAGACGCAGCCTTCTAAAGGACCTGATATCTTAATGACACCGCTATAATCAAAGCCAATCGCGCTTTTGTTGTTGTTCAAGTAAGGGGTATCAATTGACACTTCCGAGCCATCGATTTGCGCAAAAAACGCATTGATCGAGCTTAGAAACACACCCAATTTTTCTACTTTAACCATAATATATTAATATCCATCTGTATTACGTGGCAGCATTAGTCTTGCAAACAAACCACAATCTCGCCTACTTGAGAATGCCAAGTGATGGGGATGATAAAAGAACGCTCATCGTTCGGCAATACAATACTTTGCGGCGCACCTTTGAACACAAATGGTACAGAGATATGAAACTCTGAACCAAACTCTTTGCGTGCATTGCCTGCGATGGTATTGGCCACTTCCCCAGCCAGATCTACATAGTTCTCTTCACTTTTATCGGTTTCGCCCATGCTGTCTAAGATTGAAGACAGCAAGTCACGCGTCGCCGAAAAATATACCACGCCTTTTTGGCCACCAGATATACCAATCACGCCCGTATAATCGTGGACTTTTGGCTGTTTGTTTTCTAGTAAGTAAGGAGTATCAGCAATAAGCTCTTCTCCCCCAAACTGGTCAAAATAATTACTAATAATACTTAAAAAAATCTGTAGCTTTTGCTCTTTCATAATGACATCTACTTTGGTCGATGAATGGTATTAGTCTTGCATCAGCTCATACAAAGACTCTACAAGCTCCTCTTCTGAAAAAGGCTTGCACAAAAAGCCGCTAGCACCTAGTGACAATGCTTCAATGCCTGTGGCTTTGTCCGATAATGCTGATACCACTAAAATGCGTACTTCAGGATCAATCGCGATGATTTTTTCAATACATTCTAGCCCATCCATTTGTGGCATGGTTAAGTCCATGGTGATCACATCAGGACGATGGACGTTGAACTTTTCGATGGCTTGGACACCACTGGTCGCTGTCGCAACCAGCATGAACTTTCCTGAATCGTATGCGCGCTGAATACGGTTTCTAATAATATTTGAATCATCAACAATCATTAACTTATGCATAACTTATCTACTACCTTTAATGAAGTGCTTGTCGTCCCTGACAATATAATTACTATTTTGATTAAGCTTTAGGTAAAGTAATGACAAACCGTGTCATCTGACCCAGCTCGCTATTTACGTTAAGCTTGCCATCATACTCTTTTACTTTCGCTTTGATGATATCAAGTCCGACACCGCGACCACCGTCTTCATCTGCATGCTCTTTGGTAGAGAATCCAGAAGAGAACAGCTGTTTGAGCAAGTCACCTTTGCTAAGCTGATTTGCCTCTTCCGTACCGAAACGACCTTCTTGAATCAGTTTATTACGGATGCTGTCATAGTTAATGCCTTGTCCGTCGTCTTGCACAACCAACATAAAGTTTGAACCGTTGTCTTGTACTTCCAAATCAATGGTCCCAACGTCAGGTTTGCCAGTAGCATGACGCACACTTGGCGACTCGATACCATGGACTACCGCATTACGCAGCAACTGAATACTGATTTCTTTGATTGGTTTTGCAAGATGCGCCGGAATGCTCGTTTGGGTCAGCGTCGTACTTTTTAGCTGTACTCGCTTGCCCTGTCTTGCAGCAATCTCTTTTGTAAATTCATTGTAGAAAGACAATAAATCGTCATCTGTTTCATTGTCTAAGTCGATATCTAGCCCACCATCAAAGTCAGCATTGCTAGCTACATGGTCTGCTACTGGATTTTGAGTAACGACTGGTGCTTGTACGGTTGACGACTTAGCTGCTGTCGGTGCTGAGCGGTTGATACGCTCACCCAACGTCGCAATCGTATTTGATAAGCTAAGCAAATCATCCAAATGTACCGCTAATGGTAAGAAGTCATTACCAGACAACTGACCTTGGTTTTGTAATGCATGTAACTTGTCTTCAGCATCAGAAGCAATCTTCGTAAAGCTGTGTAGTTTTAGTGCTGATGCCTCGCCTTTTAAGCTGTGCATTTCACGATAAATAGCTTTTAATTTACCTTCAAGCTCATACTGCGAGCTACCAGGATTTTTTAAGATATTATTCATCTTCTCGATATGCGCTTGGGTATTACCAATAAACTCATTAATAATTTTTGGATTCACATTCAAGATAGTCGTTAACATCTCAATCTGCATATCGTTTTGCGAACGCTCTTTTTCTAGGCGCTGTTCTAAATAGACTGCATCTGATACATCATTAACGTTGACCAAGATACGGGCAATGTCTTTATTGTCATAAACACGTGAGAATTTGAAATCTAAGAAGCGATTATCAAGACTCTTGTCTTCAGACAGGTTATGCAACATGACCTTATTCAACGGGTTAAGTGAATCTACCAATTTTTCTTTAACGCGAGGGTTATAGAGCTGTTCAATGAACTGCTGTGTGGTCTTGAGGTCTTTATCAGAGATACGGCCACGCAGGACATTGGTAAAGTTTTCCCCTGCCAAGCGATCAGAGCCGATGATATTGTTAAGCGCACGAGAATGCTGTTGACCAATATTCAAGTCTTTATCAAGTAGGAAAAGACCCGTATTTACCGTTTCCATAATCTCTTGCGTTTCTTGGCGAGCGGCAAGTGCTTCAGCATCCGTCTCACGTAGGCGACGTACAAAGAAGAATACGAAGATTAGGAAGTAGGTAAAGATAGCGGCAACACCAAGTACCTGGATAAGACGAATAGTAGTTGCTTGACGCTCTGCACTATTAAATACATCTTTTGTCAGACTATCTAAAGAATCGTTAATAAACAAACTTGATGTTTTAGCCTGCTCAACTGCTTGGGTCAATTCATCAGCAGAAGGCACCATAACGTTATCAGCATCTTTTAAGTATGCTTGAATTTTGGGTTCTAGCGCTTTCCATTGCTCATTGGCAGCAGCAATGTTGGTTTGTGCATTGCTATCAATTTTTGGTAAATCGTAGCTATTACCTTCTTCATCTGTGATCGTGCCACCTTGCTCAATCGCAGCAATAGAGTTGGTAATCAACGTCGTGTTTTGCTCTAAACGACTCAATGCTCGTTGTATGTGTGGAGACTTAGTATCCTCACCATAACTGCTATCCAAGTCGAAAAGATCTTTAATTACCGCCTGTGCACTGTTTGCAACTTGGTTGGTTTGGTCAATTAAAGCGGTATTTCTTTCTAATAAGTTTGAGGTATAAAACGTGAACGCAAGCAAAGCACCGATTAGAGATAAAAATAGTGCAATTGAAATAATCAGACCTTGATAGCGCTTATTGTCGACATTAGGTACGGTTGCCATCTTCAGAGTTCCTTAGTTCACTTGCTTAGTATTAGTATCAGAATCACTCTTTTCAGCAGACTCTGCTGCGCCCAACCAACGATTCTCAATCTCTTTAAACGTTCCTTTTTGTTTGAGCTTGGCAATACCTTCATCCACTTTACGAATTAGTTCATTATTGCCTTTTGCCATCAGAATAACTTGCTGTGCTGATGGGTTGTCTTCGCCCTCATAAGCGACGATAGTAACGTCATACTCTGGATGGTTTTTTGCTGTGAACTGTAGGATTGGTAAGTCATGCAAAATGACATCGACTTTGTCCTGCATCAAGTCTTCATACAATAAATAAGCAGTGCTTCGAGTCGTCAGTTGGCTGTATTTACCCATAGCGTTAAGTTGGTCTTCCTGCTTCGAGCCTTCCATCGCTGCCACATGCATGCCTTGCAAATCATCTATACGATTGATTTTCAAGTCAGCATTTTTGTACATAATTGAAGATGGGTTAAAGAAATAAGGACTAGAGAGTCCATATTTGACAGCTCGGTCATCTTTATAAGAAATACCTGATATTGCTAGATCACGACCACCAGACTCTACCGTGTCAAACATGTTCTGCCAGGTCTCTTTATAAAACTCGACTTTAAAACCTTGTTCTTCACCGATAGCACGAATTGAATCAATATCAATACCTTGCATATTTCCATAATCATCTTGAAACGAGAACGGCGGCATCGTACCGGTTGTAGCCACCTTTATAGTTGGCGCTGTATCAGGCAACTTACTCACAAAGCTATCTGTGTTTTCCTTTACTGGTGCGCTTGCGCTTTCTTGAGTAGAAGAGTTTCCACAGCCAAATAGGCCAACACTCAATAGAATCGGTAACGCTCGATATAACTGCATCATAATCTATCCTTGAAACCTAACGTTGGTTTACATCTTAATGAATGACAATCTAGCAATATTAAGTAATGTCTATACATATTTGCTTACAGAAAGTTACGTTAGATAATACTTGTCTAATTTTATGATTGCAATAATTATGTTTGGTCATTATCTACGGTTAGTTATATATAGCAAAGTCTGCATATATTTTTGAACAACATATACTTGTTTATAATCAATAAACTCCACTGTTCAGAGTACCTGTAGAATTTAGTTTTGCTCTGAATAAAAATATATAAAGCGCATAAAAAAAAGCACTCATACGTCTTGAACATATGAGTGCTTTTTAAAATATAGTTAACTTAAAATAGAGGTGCTTACTCTGCATCATCCAAGTTTAGGTTACGATCAATCTTCCAAATCAAGAAGGAACCGAGACTCATTAGTGAGAACATCGCGATACCGACCTTGAGCACTGGGTTGACTGGAAACAGGTTTAATAATAAACCGCCGAAGATGCCGACTGAGAACATCAACGAGCCTTGCAATGCACTTGCCATACCAGCACGGCGTTTTTGAAAAGCGAGTGCAATTGCAGAAGCATTAGGCTGAGTCAAACCCAATCCGGCAATACAAAAGAAAATACAGGCCAGCACCAGTGGTAACCAAGCATCGGTACCTAAGAGCAGACCAATCAGGAACAGCACCCCTGCAGAGACAACCTGCATCATCGTGCCAAATCGCAAAATACTTAATATACGGAAGCGATTGGTGAGCCATTGATTAAGTTGAGTCAAACCGACAAAACCCGCTGCATTCATGCCAAATAGCCAACCAAAATGCGTTGCTGAGACGCCGTAAGTATCCATAATCAGCTCAGAGGCTGAGCTGATATAGACAAACATCGCTCCCATCAACAATCCACCACCAATTGCTGGATAGTTAAAGGTTGGGTCTTTTAATAGATCCCAATATTGACTAAGCACTTCTCTTGCGGGACGTACATTACGATTTTCTTCGGCCAAGGTTTCAAAAAAGAAAAACTTGGTGAGTAGCAAGTTTAGAGCACCAAATGCTGCTAAAAACCAAAATATAGAATGCCAATCAAAAAACTGTAAGAATAGCGCGCCAAGCGATGGTGCTAATATGGGTGCTAAGCCCATCACTAAAATCATGATGGAAAAAGCTTTTGCCGTTTGCTTGGCCGTAAGGCGATCGCGAATTGCGGCACGAGTAACTACTGCGCCGACACAAGCGCCTAATGCTTGTAAGGTACGGCCTGCAAAAAGTACGTACTCATTATCAGTGGTCGCACAAAGAATAGAAGCGACAACATACAGCGTCATACCTATATATAAAGGTTTGACACGGCCAACACGGTCACTGAAGGGTCCGTAAAATAGCTGCCCAAATACCAAGCCCAAAAAGTATGCAGGAACAGAGTTGGCCATAAATGCCGTTGAAACACCGAAATCATCTGCCATCGATGGAAGTGCTGGCAGATACATATCAATCGATAATGGTCCTACCGCCACCATCAGCCCAAGCATCATAATCCATGCGACAGGCAAATCGGCAGAGCGCACTCGCTCAGAAGCGATAGGTTTGTTTGGGAGGGAGGGTTTTGAAGCAGACATATTTAGACCGTTTTATATAGTGGCTATTATTTTTAATATTTTATTTTTCGACGTTTAAGGGCTTGCACCTGTTATTCGGTAGGCTTTCGTCATTTTACTGGCTTATTCAGTATGAAAGATAGATGCCTTTAACAACAATAGTGCATCTTTACCCATATCAGTGCAAGCAGACAATGCTATATCGTGCTATTTGCTTGCATTTCAATGGCTATAAGATAGTAGCGAAACAACCGCTAACAATTAAAACTCATCAAAAAAAATTATCAAAATATGTCTGGTTTTCTTAGGCGGCAATCTCTTTTATCAGAATGAGTCAAACGAAAATAACACTAGCAAAACTTTAGCGGAATTGACGTTTACCAAATAAGGTGCTGGCCTGCTTTGCTTTTCTGAGGGCAAGCTTACGATTACGACCAAGCATCATTTTGAGCTGCCATGCTTTTTCTTTATATAAAGTCTTAGCAGGTTGATCATACATCGCATTTATCACGCGTTTACTTGCTAGCACCGCATCAGGAGAGCGCTCTGCAAACTCGGCAGCAAGCTTTTGCGCTTGTTCAAGAGGCGCTTCACTACAGTGGCTAATCAAGCCTAACTCTTTGCCTTTATTAGCATCGATGATACGAGCGCTCATGGCGAGCTCTTTTAGAGTATCTTCTCGTAGAACCCCAAATGCTGATTGGGTCAGTCCCATGTCTGGCACTAAACCCCACTTAGCTTCCATAATAGATAATTGACAGTCAGGGTGACTGATACGTACGTCACAAGCCAACGCCAACTGTAGTCCAGCGCCGATACAATATCCTTCCAATACCGCTATGACAGGTACTGGCAGATCACGCCATACCAAACATACTCGTTGGAACGCACTTTGCCATGGCTTAATTAACTCCCAAAGGGCAAATGCTGTGTTTTTTGGATGATTTAAGTCTCCTAAATCAATACCTGCACAAAACGTTCCCTCTGCCCCATTTAGAATGACTGCACGTATGGTTCTGTCTTTGCTAATGCGACCTGCTAGCTTAATCAGCTCATTGATTACCTGAAAGCTCATGGCATTTTTTTTATGTGGACGATTTAAGGTAACCGTCAGTATGTTGTCTGTAATACTAACTTGTAAGGTCTCATACTGGTAACTTGCAATCGCGTTCATAACAATCCTTATTAATGAATAAAACAAATATGGTTCTAATATTCACAATATTAGCAGGCTTGTCTTTGTTGTACCGTAGTAATAACTGACTGCCACGATACTATAGTCAGTTTCATATATAGCAGACACAGAGCACCTAGCTAATAGCGATAAGCAAATCTAACAAGATTACCTATCGCTCTCTGAACCTGAATGATTTTATCTATTTTACCTTACCGTCAACTTATATCATTTTCCACGTCATATCATTTTCGCTCAAGCGATGATAATTAAGCTGCGGATAAGAAGATAAATCCACCTTTTGCAAGTTGTCTAGCGCCGTTAATAGTGCCTCATAATAGGGCTCAATCATTGCAAACTGTACAGGCGTCGTATGCTGTACATTCAGCAAGCACTTATCTTCCAAATCTTGGCTAGCCTGACGCAGTTGCGGTACACCTGTATATCGACTACCGCCCAGTATACGATGGGCAATTTGTGCCAGCATATTGCGGTCATGCGCTTCCCATGCCTGAATGAGTGCCTGCTTTTCATCATTGATAGTATCGATCATCATGATAATAAGCTTGGCCGCCAATTCAGGTTTGTTCGCTGAACGAGTGAGCGCATCTTGCCAATCTAAAATGTTTGAGGTATCACTTTTGCTTATATTGTTGTGGCTAAGGTCATTATTAATTTGCTCATGTAGAGTCGAGTTAACATGAGCTGTTCTATCTTGAGAGTTTTGGTCTTGAGAGCTGTCGATAGACTTTGTTGGTGATTGTAATAGTGGCGACTGACCTTGTTTTTGTAGACGTAAGCTCTCATAGCGCGGTTGAATATCACGCGCAGTATCTCGTCTATAGCCGTCACGAGGCTGGCTATCACGCAGATAATCATCACGGATTTTTTTCAAGGATAATGGACGAGTGATTTTTGGCTCGCTACTGATAGAAGTGCTATCACGATCTACCCCGTCTCCTCTTATTATTGGATAAGTAGCGGTTGAATTATCTGAAGACATACCTGAACTGGCTTGAGTCTCTTGCCCATTTACATTATTAGAGAGTAAGTCGTTCGATAAATTATTATCATTGATTGAGTAACCGCGCAGTGAGTCAATAGCAGTTAGCTCAGCTTCTGTTGGGTCGATACTCTGTACATTAGCACCTTGTAAACTATCACCCTGCAAATCAGAATGCTGTAAGCCAAAGCTCTGCAAATCTGTATCAGGTAATGCGGTCAATTGTGGTGTGGTACTCTTACGACCAAGCCATTTCTGTAGCACCTGTAATAACTGAGGTTGGCTAATAGGTTTACCAACATAGTCATTGATACCGCTGGCTATAAGTTTGTCACGTTCATCTGCTAACCCATGAGCTGTCAGAGCGATAATAGGGATACGACTATCCGCATTTTCGATATTGCGGATTTGCTTGGCCGCCTCATGTCCTGACATACGCGGCATTTGAATATCCATAAATATCAAATCAATATTGTCTTTGTCTTGAGTAGCCGCTTTATCATCAGCGCTCGTGTCCTCATGATAGAACGCGCTATTTGTTTTCTTATTTATCTCATCACGTGTTTCTGCTTTAGAGAGTTGCGTTTTATTCGAGAGGCTTTGCTTATCGCTCTTGGCAGTTTTGATGTTTTTGGTTTGTTGTTTACTGATAATCTCAATAGCATCAAACCCACTGCTCGCCGTGACTACCTGAATACCCAGCTCGCTTAATAGAGCATCAAGCACTAGTAAATTAGGCAAATGGTCATCAACTGCCAGTACCGTGACCCCTTTCCAGCGTGGTTCCTGCAAGCTTTGCGGCGTACTACGACTTTGCGTATCGAGCATTGCATATAGCTGTCTTTTGTCTAATGGCTCATACAGTATATTGGCATGATAGCGGTTGAGTAGCGCTTGATCGGCAGCCACTTGATAGCCAAACACAGCAAGCTTGCCTTGATAATGCAGACGAATTTGCTTGAGGAGCGCCATCATATCGTCTTGGGTGTCATCATCAACGATGACCCAATCCCAATAGTTACCGTGCTCTTTTAATGACTCAAGTACACCCGGTAATGAGTTGGCTTGAGTTAGCTTAATTGGCAAATACTGCAAGCTGGCCTTTAGTACTTGTATCGAAGCAGTATGATTGATCCAAACCAGTACATTAAACTCATCGGTGTCGCTCGCCAGTGGCGCTAATACTGGTAATTCAATCGTTTGACCGGTGGCTGCCTCTAGCACATCGACATGGGCTGGCATGCGAAACCAAAACGTCGCACCTTGGTTGGCAATATTTTCTTGAGCATTATCGTGAAACCCAATATCACCGCCCATCAAGCGTGTTAACTGTTTGGAGATAACCAGACCCAACCCTGTACCGCCATACTGACGTGTGATTGATGGGTCGCCTTGGCTAAAGCTTTGGAACAGCATTTTTTGATCTGCCAGAGAAATACCTTTTCCGCTATCTTGCACGCTAATCATCAGATAATTATCACGGTGGTCATCTAAGCTCACACGCACCACCACATCACCACTATCGGTAAACTTAATGGCATTACCAACGATATTGGTCAATACTTGCTTAAGACGTAACGCATCGCCATTGATACGCATCGGCACATCATTGTAAAACAGTACTGCCATGCGTAAACCTTTCTCCGCAGAGACAGGAGATAACATATCGACCACATCATAGATAGTGTCGTAAAGGTCAAACTCATGGCGATCCAGCACTAGCTTACCTGCTTCAATCTTAGAAAAATCTAAGACATCATTTACCAAAGCGAGCAAATGTGCTGAGGACTTACGTATGGTCTGTACATACAAGTCCTGCTCAGGATTCAGCTCACCGTGACGTGCCAGCAAATTAATGAAACCATCGATACTGTTCAATGGTGTACGCAGTTCATGACTGATATTGGCTAAAAACGCAGATTTTGCTTGGCTGGTTGAAATCGCTGCATCGCGTGCATTTCGAATAGAGATGTTTTGCATCTCCATCTCATCAAATGCCAAACGTAAATCATCCTCAGTCTGCTCGGCATGGTCTTTGAGCTCTTGAAAGCTTCTATGCAAGCGGCGCAATGTTCTAACTAGATCTTGCTGTAATAGATTCAGTTCACCATCTGACTCAACGGGTACAGGTTGGTATAAATTATCGACATGGGTACGCTGCAACTGCAAACGCAGCTCATAAATGGGGGCAATCCAACGTTTCGAATAGATATTTAGGCTCAGTAGTAGAATCAAGATAGTAAACAAACCAGTAATCACTAACGCCATCGCAATACGGTAGCGTGCAATGTAGAGCGGCTCATTATCCATATCGACGAGCAACCACAATGTCTGCCCTTCAAACTCTCCCAATACACTGCCATACGCCGTACCTACAGGCGTTGGTCGTTGTGACAAAAAGCTTGCGGAATCACTGATCAAGGGCCATTCTTCATTTAAGCCATAACCGACTGTTGCCAGTATTTGATTGCCTTCATTAATAATAGCAATGCGCTGTACATGCTGCTCAGACTGCATACGTCCAAGCTTATCTTGGATACCTTCTAGCGTCGTCATTGCCGCTTGCTGGGTCCTCTCTGCACTACTCCCTACTTGCTGGCGCTCTTGTTCTAGCAGCTCAGGAATCAGTTCAGCTATGACTGGCGTATAGCGAATAAGTACCGCTTCGGCCAATACTTCTTGCTCCGAGTCGCTCGCACGCATGGTTTCGTGAAATACCAAAATGCCGCCCACTGCTGCCAACACACAGATAGGCAAAAACACCAGTATGATCAGCTGACCATAAGCACTACTGGTATCGAAACGTTTTTTATATGCCATGCTAGGTCTACTCTCTACTAAGGTTCTTGCCGTGAATTTTTGTGATAACGTCAGTATTCGTGATACTTGCAGCGCGTCATATCAGAGCATCTGGGTAAGACGCTATTCTTAATGAAGCTATTAATCGTTAATAAATTAACTGATTTTGACGAGGCAACTACTATACAGCTCAAGATTATCTTAACAGGATTCTCTAGGCTCTGGTTAGGCATTCCATGGGATGAACAACGTTATAATTAAAGTGCCAACCACTCTGTGTTAAAGAGAATATGGCTTTAAGCTATCAACTCTACTTTTGCAACCCTCAACGTAATATTGACATTGACCTGATACAGTGACTATTAATCTTTGATGCGATAAGCGCAGCTGAAAACAAAATGATATAATAAAGCCACTTTTTATTTACCACAATATATCGCTCATAGTCATAACATATGAGAGCGCACTCTAATGCCTTTCGTTTTTAGCTCGCTTATCACCGTAAACCTATAACCCAAGCGACTGTCTAAAATTATGATCAAACAATAAAAACAGCGCTTCCATCAAAAACAAGCCATTAAAAACATATTTAAAAAATAGAAAAGGATACTTTATGTCCACTACGGCCATGTCAAATGCTAACTTCATTACTCAAATCACTACCCTCGCTGATTGCGTTGGTCAAACGCCATTGGTGAAACTTCAACGCCTGCCTGAGCAAGAGCACATTGCCAATGGTGCCACAGTACTAGCTAAGCTTGAAGGCAATAATCCAGCGGGTTCTGTAAAGGATCGCCCTGCTTTTAATATGATTTATCAAGCAGAACAACGCGGTGATATTAAGCCTGGCGACATGTTGATTGAAGCCACTAGTGGCAATACTGGTATTGCATTGGCCATGGTCGCTGCAATGCGTGGCTACCCAATAACATTGCTGATGCCAACCAACTCTACCCAAGAACGTAAAGATGCCATGATTGCTTATGGCGCAACGCTGATTGAAGTAGACGAAGGTATGGAAGCTGCGCGTGATTTGGCATTACAGATGCAAGCAGATGGCAAAGGGGTTGTATTAGATCAGTTTAATAATCCTGACAATAGCCAAGCACATTACCTGACTACAGGCCCTGAGCTATGGGCACAGACAGAAGGTAAAATTACGCATTTTATTAGCTCGATGGGCACGACAGGTACGATTACCGGTGTGTCACGTTATTTAAAAGAGCAAAATCCAGACGTCAAAATCATTGGCCTACAGCCTGACGAAGAAGCCTCTATTGCTGGCATTCGCCGTTGGCCTGCTGCCTATATGCCAGGTATTTTTGATGCAGACTTGATTGATGAAATGATGGATATCGATCAGCGTATTGCCGAAGTCTATATGCGTAAATTGGCGAAGACTGAAGGTATCTTTGCTGGAGTATCTTCGGGCGCAGCTGCGTGGGCAGCGACCCAAGTGGCAAAAGCAAATCCTAATGCTGTTATTGCTTTTATTGTCTGCGATCGTGGCGATCGTTATTTATCAACGGGTTTATATAACGTTGACGATAGCAATACAGATAACAGCAGTGCAGAAGTTAATTAATGCATAAGAAATACCATTTAGTATCGTTAATTTAAAAAAGTGCAAAGCGACCAAGTGCAGATGTAAACGTAATACTTCAAGCAATGTTAACGCTGTTATTCTTTTATAATGAATTAACTATAAGCTCATAAATAGTCAGGATTATCTATGTCACAAGCGCTACCATCCGACCCTATATTGGTTTTTGATATCGAGACTGTCGCCGATGTCGATGCAGCACGCCGTATCTATCCGCAATTGGCCGATCTTAACGATGCGGATGCATTAAGTGCGCTGACAGCGATACGTACACAAGAGGCAGGGCACGACTTTATGCGCTTGCCACTACAGCGCATCGTCTGTATCTCAGCTCTGTATATCAAGGATGGGAAGTTATCGCTATTTTCTTTGACTGCCGATAAATTTAGTGAAAAAGAAATCCTAGCCAAATTCTTTAGAGCATTTAACGACATTGAGACACTGCCGCAACTTATTAGCTGGAATGGCTCAGGCTTTGACATACCTGTACTGATATATCGTGCCATGCAATATGATTTGTCAGCACCATGGCTGTTCGAAGAAGGCGAGCGTATTAAAAACATGCGCTTTGACAATTATGTTAATCGCTTTCATACGCGTCATCTAGACTTGATGGATCGATTTAGCCAGTACGGTGCTAGTCGCCGTGAAGCGATGGATATCGTCGCAAGTCTGTACGGATTACCCGGTAAAACTGATGTAGATGGCAGCATGGTTGGCGCGCTTGTTAGTAGCGGTGACTGGCAGACCCTATCTATATACTGTGAGTCTGATGTGATGAACACTTGGCTTATTTATTTACGCTGGTTACGTCTAACAGGACAGTTGTCTTCACAAGATTTTGATGCTTGGCAGCAGCAGAGCTATGACTATCTGGCTAAGTATACCCAAGCTGATGGTAGTCTGCGACATCAAGAGTTTATCGCTGACTGGTCATCGGCACCCGAATTATAGAAATCGCATTATTAGTAGTTTTTTATTCCCCTCTTCTAGTTATTTATTATTAAGGCAGGTTTATGCAACCCACCGATTCAAAAACATCTACAGCATCTGATATGGCAGCGCAAAACAGTAACGCTCAAACGAATGAAGCTCAAACAAACGACACCCAAACGATTGTCATTCCGCCTAGTAAGAAAAAATCAAAGCCATCATCAAAGACACGTCGTCGTCTAAAAGATGCAGAGCCAATTCCATTTAATATTGATGGCTTATCACATGATGGTCGCGGTGTTGCTGTGTATGGTAATGGTTTTGATGTTGCGGAAGGCCATGCTGAAGACAAGCACGGCAAAAAAATATTTGTTAGCTTTGCTCTACCCGGTGAAAGCGCCTTAGTAAAAATAACCAATAGCCGTGCTAGCTTTGAAGAAGGCGATGCCATTAGTATTACTGCCAACCCAAACCCTGAACGTGCTGTCCCACCATGCCCGCATTTTGGTACTTGCGGTGGTTGTAACTTGCAGCACTGGCAGCCAGATGGTCAGATAAACTTTAAGCAGTCGGTACTGGCTGAAATGCTAATGCATCAAGCCAACGCGGAACCTGACAATTGGCTCGCCCCTGTGGTCGGTGATCGTCTTGGTTATCGTACCAAAGCACGTTTAGGCGTGCGCTATGTTGTCAAAAAAGAAACCGCGCTTGTCGGCTTCCGTGAGCGTTCAAGTAATTTCTTGGCAGAATTAAATGAATGTCATATCTTGGATCCGCGTATTGGTTTCGAGATTGAAAACCTAAAAACGCTTATTAGCACTTTAGAGAGCCGTGACAAGATTGCTCAGCTTGAGCTTGCAATGGGTGAGCAACTGCCAGAACTACCTGATGGTAATCAGCCAGTTGCGCTCATCGTACGTAATTTAGAACCGTTGTCAGACGCTGATATAGACAAACTAAAAGTCTTTTTTGCAGCGCGTAATTGGCAGCTGTATTTGCAGTCGAAAGGCGTTGATAGCATCCAACGTATTGCGTTGACAGACGCTGATGATTTGAGCGAGCAATTTGGGCGTTTATATTATCAATTGCCAGAGTATGATCTGACTTTTGAATTTATCCCTACTGACTTTACTCAAGTAAATCTATCCGTAAACCGTCAGATGACCAAGCTTGCCTGTGACTTATTGGACTTAAAAGCAGGCGAACGCGTACTAGATTTATTCAGTGGTTTAGGTAACTTTAGCTTGCCACTAGCGCGCCTCGTTGGCGAGACAGGCTCAGTAGTCGGTGTCGAAGGCAGTGAGGCCATGACCAAACGTGCTGCTGACAACGCCCGTCGCAACGGTATCAACAATACTGAGTTTTATAGTCAAGATTTGACTCAAGACTGTACTGATAAGCCATGGGCCAACCAAGGCTTTGACGCACTGTTGATTGATCCACCGCGCTCTGGTGCTTGGGAAATTATGCAATATTTGCCAAAATTCAATGCTGAGCGCATTGTTTATGTCTCTTGTAATCCAGCGACCCTTGCCCGTGATACAAAAGCATTGTTAGAACAAGGCTATCGTCTGACTCATGCTGGCGTGATGGATATGTTCTGCCATACCGGTCATGTTGAATCTATCGCTCGCTTTGAAAAAGTAGCGGTTTAATATTACTAATCTTCAAAAGTGATTAATAGTTAGTAACAACTAATAGTTGAACCTGATTAAAGAGACAATTAAGCGTTATTACAATTATCTAAGTTAACTCAAAGCTTTGATAAGTTTATGCTAATAAATAGCCATTATTTAGCGTAATTGACCACAGCCGTACAGAGGCTCGCTTGATTTGTCACTTTAAAATGAGATAATAGTAAACAATCTTCCTATGTTTTTGATGATGTTTCCAATCGCTACATAGCAAGCATTTGCACTCATAGCTTTATATATTTTACGCGCATTTTATAGCTGCTAAAAATAACATTTTTAGCAGTTGTATTGGTTTATAGCTGACACTTTATGGATCGTTAATTCAGAGTGTGTGCATAGTAGATGAGGTTATAATCAATTCAAAATAGCTAAGAGGAGTCGGCTATGGTAAAAATTCGTGAAGGATTACCGCTGGTGGATGGACAGACCACGCAGGCCGATAGTGCAACACTTGCGGCGCAACTGGTGGCGAGCCAACGCTCTCACCAGTCAGCCAATAGCTATGCCCAAATTCCCCTCGACATCAAATACCAGTTGGCAACTCACAAGTTACATACTACTTTTGATCGCTCAGCTGCACACACTTATCATTTGCATGACCCTCACATTGAAGACGAGTATTTAAATGATACCAATGCGCTATCAAACGAAGAGCTTGAGGCGGTCGACTTAGACCAGGCCAATATCGACGTACCTACTTGGCTAGATAATGTGGCAAAGCGTATTGGCCAAGAGTCAGTACCCAACCTAAGTGCAGCTTGCGAGTTTATTCGCAGTCATATGAATACCAGTGAATCTGAGCGTTCAGGCGCTTATGTGACCGGTATTGGTATGACTGATATCTTGACCTATCTTTACCAAGATGAAGACGCATTGGTCGCGGCCATGCTGTATCGCAGTGCGCGCAAATCAATCATTAGTCTCGCTGAAGTTGAAAAAAACTTTGGTCCAGATATTCTGACGCTTGTTAAAGACACCCTTGCAATGGGTAAGCTGTCGGAGATTATCGAGAGCAATAAACGCTTAGAAGACCATTTCGTCAATAACCAACGTGATCAGCTATCAAATATTTATAGTATGCTCATCTCTGTTACTAACGATGTGCGCGTGGTACTGATAAAACTGGCTGAACGTACTTTCGCCATGCGTGAATTGACTTTTTCTAATCAAGAACGTCAAACGCGTGTCGCACGTGAAGTCATGACTATTTATGCGCCATTAGCCCATCGTTTAGGTATTGCACAGCTAAAATGGGAGCTTGAAGATTTAGCTTTCCGTTATCTCGCGCCTGATCGGTATAAAGAAATTGCTAAGCTACTGTCAGAAAAACGTAGCGAACGTGAGTCCTATATTCAGCGCGTACAAGACAAATTAAATGAATCATTAGCAGACGCCAGTATCGAAGGCGAGGTATCTGGGCGCGTCAAACATATCTACTCTATTTATCGAAAAATGAAGCTCAAAGGCTTATCGTTCGACCAACTTTATGACATTCGTGCCTTGCGCGTCTTGGTCAATAGCCCTTCTGACTGTTATCACGTTTTAGGCCTAGTACACGGCTTATGGCGTTACATTCCTGAACAGTTTGATGACTATATTACTAACCCTAAGTCCAATGGTTATCGCTCGCTACATACTGCTGTAATCGCGGAAAACAAGTCACTAGAAGTCCAGATTCGTACTCATGAGATGCATTTTGAGGCCGAGCTTGGCATGTGTGCGCACGTTAATTACAAAGAAGGTCTGAAGAACAAGAAAGACAATTATCTGAATCAAAGAATCAGCTCATTACGTCAATTATTATCTATCAATAATGAGACACGCAATCAGCCACGCTCAGCTGTGGTAGCGGGCGAAGAGATAGATGATATTGAGTTTGACGAAGAAGAGCAACTCGTTGATTTTGATGAACTAGAACGTATTTATATCTTTAGTCGTGACGGTGATATTACTGAGCTACCAAAAGGCGCGACCGTTCTTGATTTTGCCTACTATGTGCATACTCAAGTTGGCAACCGTGCGCAGGCAGCCCGCGTCAATCAGCGCTATGTGCCACTGACCTATCAGTTGAAAACAGGTGAGCAAGTTGAGATTATCACTAAGGCATCACGTGAGCCCAATCGTGATTGGTTGGTAGCCTCGTTAGGTTATATTCATACCAATCGGGCCCGTTCAAAACTGCGCCAATGGTTTAATAAGCAAGACCGTGATAAGAATATTGAAATAGGTCGCCAAATGCTCAGTAAAGAGCTTGAGCGCCTATCTGTTCATCCTAATAGTATTGATCTAAACGACTATATTCAGCATTTTCATGTCAATACGACCGATGACATTATTGTAGGTCTGGTGACAGGCGATATCGGCCTGAATCAATTGACCAGTCATATCTCTCGTCAGCTACATCTAGAGCCTGAGATTCCATCAGAGAGCTTTGTACCGCATGTAGATAACAGAGATACAGGTAAGCTCGATGCGTATAAAATCCATATCGATGGTTTGGATAATATCGAAATCAATTTGGCAGGTTGTTGTCATCCTGTGCATGGCGAACCGATTGCTGGTTACATCACTTTATCGCGTGGCGTTAGCGTGCATAATCGAGGCTGCCCAGAGTACTTACGTCTGGTCGAGCGTGACCCTGAGCGCAAGATAGAAGCCGCTTGGCAAGTACAGACTGGTCGTTATCAGCCTGTTGATATTCATGTCGAAGCATATGACAGACGCGGTTTGCTACGTGATTTGACACAGATAATTGATAAAGAAAACGTCAATATTCGCCAAGTTCAAACACTAAGTAACGACGACAATATTGCTTTTTTAAAGTTTCATATTGAAGTCTCAGGCTTAGCGCATTTGTCTAAGTTGCTCGCAAAATTAGAACAGCAACATGGTATTTTGCACGCGCGCCGTGCAGTTGTGTAAATAAAACCTTAAGCCAGTCGTTATTTATTCCATAATAGAGTTGTTAAAAAATACTATGCCTGAATTACCTGAAGTAGAAACCACTAAAGCCAGTCTTGCTCCATTGTTGGGGCAACAGGTAGTTGATGTTAAAGTATTTCAGCCAAAGCTGCGCTGGATGATGCCAGATAACTTGAACGAGCTGGTTAATTACACATTAGAGAGTGTTGAGCGCCGAGCAAAGTATCTGATTCTTAGTTTTCTACCAGTAACTGCACAGAATAACGCTCCCATGTCAGCCAGCAAAGTCGAACCGCGTCAGCTTCTTATTCACTTAGGAATGTCAGGTAGCTTACAACAGCACAGCTATGGTACTGATAAGCGTAAACATGATCATTTAGTTGTTATTTTTAATGATAATGCTGATAAAAAGTCTCAGCTACATTACTATGATCCTAGACGTTTTGGTTCAGTACTATGGCATGAGGATTACGGCAATAAACTACTAGATCATCTGGGTCCTGAGCCGCTTTCAAAAGATTTTACCGCAAACTATTTATACAGCTTAATTCAGCGTATTGATTTATCTAGTCAAGATAGCAATGGGGCATTGTCAGATAGTACTAAAACGAATAAGCGACTAAAACCCATTTCCCGAGCGATTAAATCTGTCATCATGGAACAAGAAGTCGTGGTCGGTGTTGGCAATATTTATGCAACTGAAAGCCTGTACTTGTCCGGCATTCACCCTGCTACACCAGCCAATCAACTTTCATACGATCAGATTGTCATTTTAGTGAATCATATTAAAGAAATTCTAAAGAAAGCGATAAAATTGGGCGGTTCGACACTACGAGATTTCACAGTAGCAAGTGGTCAAACTGGTTACTTTCAACAAACTTTAAATGTGTACGGTAGACAAGGAGAAAGCTGTCTACATTGCAGTACGACACTAGAAAACATCAAGCTTACTGGTAGAGCCAGTGTTTATTGTCCAAATTGTCAGCCGTTAAAATAACTAATAATTGATATCCGTTTGTTTGTACTGTGTCTAGATTAAGATAATATCTAGATACAGTATCTATTTTTAAAAGTCTCAAATACTGCCAAAGCTATAGTTAGATTATTCTCATTTTTGTTGCTTATTAGCGCGCATCTTGCTTTAATAGTGCTAGCGCTTACATAAATAGTGCGTATTGTTTATTTTTCTGTAATATTTAGCCTAACTATTGTTGCCGCAAGATTCCTGTGTGAAGATAGCAGCAGCCATTAATCATACTACTATGAGTTTCAGGATATCGTTATGACTGTTAAAGCAAAAACTCAACGCACAGTTAAGCAGAGATTTTTTACTGTATTGGCAACTCTAGGATTGGTAGCTGCAACTATCCAGCCTACTTTTGCAGCTATAGAAATTGATGAAACTGATTTTGGTCCTTCATACGAGACGATGGTAGTTGATACGATTGTCGGTAAACCACTGCAACTCGTGAATGCTGTGGCTGGTACGGCAGCTTATATCGTTAGCTTACCTTTCTCACTTATTGGTGGTAATGCAGATCAAGCACAGCAGAAGCTATTTGTTGAGCCTTGGGATGCGATGGGACGTTGTTTAGGCTGCACAGTTGCAGAAGACAATTATTACAAATCTCAAGTCGTTGATAATAATGTAGTACGTATCGTGGTCGATCAACCGTCAGAAATTCTGATTAATACCAATGATTATGTAGTGGTTACTCCGTAACAATTTGCTTTTAGTAGGCACATCAAATAGTTCACAAAAAATGACTGTGACTATTTCATAGCAAAAAGGCTAACGAGAAGTTAGCCTTTTTTATTGTCAACGAGTTGATAATTTATTTCATAATACTGGTATTACTTAATTTGGCACTGATTTCACGCAGCAACTTCACTTCCTCTGATGGCTCTTCTATTGCTTCTTCTATAACTTCCTCTACCTCTTCAGCACGGCGCATTTTATTGACACCTCTAACCATCATAAAGATGATGAAAGCTAAGATTAGAAAGTTAATAAGCACGGTAATAAAACTACCGTAAGCCAATACAGGAACACCTGCTTCTTTGAGCGCATCATAAGTCATAGCAATACCGTCAGGTGCATCGCCTAAAACTAAGAACATGTTTTCAAAATTAATCTCGCCGCCAAAAATAAAAGCGACAATCGGCATAATAATATCATCTACCAAAGATTTTGTTATGGTAGCAAAAGCCCCGCCAATGATGACACCGACTGCCAAATCCATCACATTGCCCTTGACAGCGAACTCTCTAAACTCTGAAACCATACTCATTGTTTTTTCCTCAAAATTTATCTACAAACCAATAGATATTTATATAATTAGTGTCACACCTAGCTTTCATGTTAATAATTGAATACATTAATACCACTATTCATTCTGTCTGTATTTTTCCAAGATTACAACACAAAAAAAAGCAGTATAAAGTGAACCACTAATAGCTCACCTTATACTGCTCATTTCTTAACCGCTTAGTGCCAGTAAAAACTACTGACACTAAGTGTTCGCGTCAAACATCAATGCTATGAATCACTAAGTAACTCATTTATTGATATTAAGCACCTTTCTTACCACGGCCGTGACGCTTACGCTCACTTTCAGTCAAGTAGCGCTTACGAATACGTACCGCTTTTGGCGTTACTTCGACTAGCTCATCATCTTGAATAAATTCAAGCGCTTGCTCAAGAGTGAACTTCACTGCTGGCGTCAACGTCAATGCTTCGTCAGTACCACTAGCACGTACGTTGGTTAGCTGTTTAGCAGTCGTCGGGTTAACAGTCATATCATCGTTACGAGAGTTAAGACCAACAATCATACCTTCATAAACTTCAAGTTGTGGTTCAGCAAACAACTTACCACGTTTCTGTAGGTTAAATAGAGCAAAACCTAGGCAAGTACCATTTGCCATAGAAACCAATACGCCGTTAGAACGACCACCAACATCACCGATCTTCTGTGGACCGTAATGTGAGAAGCTCGAGGTCATGATACCACTACCTGAAGTCAGGGTTAGGAACTCAGAACGGAAACCGATTAAGCCACGCGCTGGTATGGTTGCCTCAATACGCATACGGCCTTTACCGTCCAGCTCCATGTTAGTCATCTCGCCTTTGCGTAGACCAACTTGCTCCATGATAGAACCTTGATGCTCTTCTTCGATATCGAAGACAACGTTTTCATACGGCTCTTGTAGCTTACCATCAACTTCTTTAACGATAACTTCTGGACCAGAAACACCTAGCTCAAAACCTTCACGGCGCATGTTTTCAATAAGTACTGATAAATGAAGCTCACCACGGCCTGATACTTTGAATTTGTCAGGAGACTCTGTGTCTTCTACACGCAATGCTACGTTATGAATCAACTCACGCTCAAGACGCTCACGAATGTTACGTGAAGTCACGAACTTACCTTCACGACCAGCAAATGGTGAATTGTTTACTTGGAAGTTCATAGATACTGTAGGTTGATCTACTGTTAGTGCTGGTAGTGCTTCAACGTTGTTAGGATCACAAATAGTATCAGAGATGTTTAGCGCATCGATACCTGTGATACAAACGATATCACCTGCTTGTGCATCTTCAACGTCAATACGATCAAGACCATGGTAACCCATGATTTTTAGGATACGGCCGTTACGCGTTTTGCCATGCTTATCAATGACAGTCACTGGCGTGTTAAGTTTAACTTTACCACGCTGAATACGGCCAATACCGATTACACCAACAAAGCTGTTGTAATCAAGGCTTGAGATTTGCATACGGAAAGGAGCGTCAGCATCAACCTGTGGAGGCTGAACAACGTCAACGATAGTTTTGAACAATGGGGTCATGTCGTCAGCTAAATCATCTGCTTCTAGACCTGCGATACCGTTCAATGCTGAAGCATAAACAACTGGGAAATCAAGCTGCTCATCGTTTGCACCTAGGTTATCAAACAAATCAAAGATTTGATCCATTACCCAATCAGGACGTGAGCCAGGACGATCGATTTTGTTAATAACAACGATCGGCTTTAGACCTTGTTCGAATGCTTTTTGTGTCACAAAACGAGTCTGAGGCATTGGACCATCAACAGCGTCAACAACCAAAAGTACGCAATCAACCATAGACATTACACGCTCAACTTCACCACCGAAATCGGCGTGACCTGGGGTATCTACAATATTGATACGATATTCAGTTTCTGAAGTTTTATCTGTCCAGCGGATAGCTGTGTTTTTAGCCAAAATGGTAATACCACGTTCTTGCTCAATATCACCTGAGTCCATTGCACGCTCAGCAATGTTTGCACGGTCGCCAAAAGTACCAGACTGATGTAATAACTTATCAACCAAAGTTGTCTTACCGTGGTCAACGTGGGCAATAATTGCAATGTTACGCAGGTGTTTGATATCGTTCGCCATATAAAATGCTCGTTTCGTCTTAAAAAAATGCAGTAGCAGTAAGCGCTGCTGAATAAACTTTCATCATCAATCAGATAGATATTGAATCTAAGATGACGCAAAAAAGAATGCTATCAAATAAAAAAGTTCAATACAATCAAATATCTATACTGACGAATTCATCATACAGATTGCTATGCTAATGTACATACTGTTAATTTACAGAATGTTTGGGTGGCTAGTATAACATTATTGATTCATAAATTTATGTAATAACTCACTTTTCTCAATACATAAATAAAAAAAAGCCACCCATTGGGTGGCTTTTTTTGTAACTGTATATTTGACTATACGGTTATTTTGCTAATACTTACTGAACAACCATATCTTTAGTTTGTTCAACAGTCATTGTTTTGTCACCAGTGATAATGGCATAAACACGACGGTTCATAGCACGACCTTCTTCAGTGTCGTTTGAAGCGATTGGGTTGTCATAACCATAACCAACAGTCGATAGACGGTTTGGAGCGATACCGAATTCGTTAGTTAGCATAGATTTAACAGCAACGGCACGAGCTTCAGATAGACGTTGGTTATAACGCGCTGAAGGACCAGTCTTAGAAGCATGACCTTCTACACGGGCGGTAGAGTTAGGATACTCACGCATCTTCTCTGCTACTTTAGCGATTTCTGGCTTGTACTGGTTTTTGATAGCTGACTTGTCGTTATCAAAGAATACACGTAGTTCCATTTTCAATTCATCAGTAATATCTACTGGTACTGGACAACCGCGCTCATCAACTACTACATTCATTGGAGTGCCTGGGCATGCATCGATGCTATCAGGTACGCCATCACCATCAGAATCAAGATCAGCTTCAACAACCACTACTGGAGTATTGTCAACTACTGGCTCTTGCATAGGTGGTACTGCTACTGTAGGTGCTAGATGGCCACCTAGTACTACTTCTAGACCGGCCAAAGCCATGCCTTCCCACCAGTTGTTATCAAAGTTATGAATCGCACGAGCTTCACCACGTAGGCTTAGCGCATCGTTGATACGATACATAGCACCTAGACCTAGGTTACCGATAGTATCTTTAGTACCACTGATTTTATCGCCTGAAGAGTCTTTGATTTCAAGTTTAGATTGACCAGCACCAACTAATACATAAGGCTTAAATGCATTATCAGTATAGCCAGTAAACTCTTCAGTACCGATCAAGAAGTTACCAGAAATCATTTCTTGTTCTGCATCAAAATTATCAGAACCATCCTGATCAATAGCATCAGTATCTGATACACCATACTCTACCTGAAACTGAGTAGAAGGAGTCAATTCGATACCTAGTGCTGCTCCAGTATACAAACCGTCTTCTTTATAGTAGTTATCTCCACTACCATCATAGTTTCCTAATAATTCGGCTTGATCGTCATCAGCACCTTCACTGTAATGATAACCTAATAGTAGTGGGCTAATAGTAACGCCAGCGTTAGCTGCTAGTGGAGCAGCAGTTACGGCAAACAAAGCTAAAGCAATTTTATTCAGTTTCATGGACTTCCTCCAAAGGATAATTTTAGTGATGCATTAAGCAAAACCGATTTTCAAGACGTACTAAGATAGACATCTTTTATACGTTTTAAGTTACAAAGCAAAACCAATTAAGAAGTAGCTTAGCTATTATTAATTCAGTTTACAACTTTTTTCGTTAACGAGCTACACATTATTACACGATAATGTTGTAACTAAAACATAATCAGCAGTCTAAGTTACCCAGAACTAACACACCTTACGCTTCTTACCTTTTATATGTCAGCTTATGATAGATAGACAGACGATTGACATCTATTCTCTTGAAGCATTTTATTACATTCGATTTTTTTTCTCTACGAGTTATATGAGATATTCACTAATTGAAACATTTTTTGACAATACCTATATATTACGTTTATATTGTAAAACCTCAATATTTATCCAGTAATCAAGCTGTTAGGTATTACAACTGTTATATATGATCAATTATTAGTAAATGAAGTTATATAGGACAGTCTGTTTATCAGAATGTAAATGATCTATAGAGATGGGAAGGAGTTTTTACTGGAGTATCTGACAGCTATAGGATGTAGCGACTCATGATTCTATTTTACAAGATATTATCTAGGTATAAGTTAGCAACTGCTTGTGTTTTCTCTATATTTATTTATATGAAAAGAAAGTGTACTCTCGATAGTCTCCCAATTTCTAGAATACACTCACTCAACATATTATTTAAATCATTCAAGTATAGCGAAGCATCTTGTGAAAACATTGATAATTTCAATGTTAAACATTTGAAGGGCTTCACTCTCGTTGAACTTATTGTGACTATACTGGTAATAGGCATCATCGTAGCTATTGCAACGCCAAGTATCTTAACGCAGTTAGCACGTATGGAAGCTAAACGCGTTAAACAACAACTCGAAGATGCTCTATCATTGGCCCAAGCTGAAAGCTATATCAGCCGAAAAAACGTATTAGTTTGCTTGTCTAACAACGCGAGACAATGTCATAGAAACAGTGACAAAATGCTCTTACTATTTGTGGATAAAAACGGTAATAATCGCTTTGATCCTCAAGTCGATAATTTGTTGACTCAGCAAATTTTGAATCTGAAATATAGCACAGTAAAATTAAGGGTCGGAGGTAAGCGACACTATATTAAGTTTTGGGGAGATAGTGGTAAGCCACGAGGACATTTCGGTCATATAAAATACTGTCCTACTTCTTCTTATAACAAGTCAATGTATCAAATTTCCTTTAATCAGTCTGGCATTGTTCGGCATAAACGAAATATAGATCATCCTACCAAATGTAATAGCTGATATATACCGTATCCTTAAACCTACTTGTACATTGCCTCTTTCATCATTATCACAGCATTTTCTAATCCTACAAACACCGCATCTGCAATAAGTGCATGACCAATATTCAACTCATATATACCATCAATCTTTGCAATGGCATTAACATTGTCACACGTTAAACCATGACCTGCGTTAATAAGCAATTTATCGTCTAGGCTCTGTGCTGTAGTTACTGCATGTTCGATTCTTTGAAGCTCAGCCAACTGTGCGGCAGTATCATTTGCTAAGCCTGCTTCCGCATAAGCACCAGTATGCAATTCTATCGCGTCTGCACTACATTCTATTGCAGCAGCAATCTGCTTGTCATCAGGATCAATAAACAAAGAAACCTTAATATTAGAGTCTTGTAGCTTATGAACATATTCTTTTAGAGACGTAACTTGCCCTGCAACATCAAGACCACCTTCTGTCGTTAACTCTGCACGCTTTTCAGGTACTAGACATACCCAAAAAGGTTTAACTTCGCAGGCAATTGCAAGCATCTCATCTGTCGCCGCCATCTCTAGATTCATTCTCGTCGACAACTGCCCTGCCATTTCATAAACATCTGCATCTTGTATATGACGACGATCTTCACGTAAATGTATAGTGATACCATCTGCCCCTGCCTTTTCGCACAGTAATGCAGCAGCTAGAGGACTTGGGTAACTTACACCACGCGCTTGACGCAATGTCGCCACGTGATCAATATTCACGCCTAGCAAAGGTTTTTTTGAATTGTTTTCAGATGAGGTAGATACAGAGATACTCATAAAAAATCCTTTGGACAATTAAGCCTAACTTATATAGTTGATACTACGATGATATTGAAGACTATCATTATTGATAACGCTGCTGTTGCTGCCATAACAGACGGCTTTGTAGCGGCTGATAATCAAGTAAATGATCAATAAGATGTCGATGTAGTTTTGACCAATGGCTCAGCGTCTGTTCAGTAATACCTAAGCGTGCCATTTCTATAATATCTGCGCCCTTAAAAACAGTCTGTCCAGACTCACTGGCTAAATGCACAGACTCTTCATTATGTACCAATACAGGAAGCAAACCTACATCCGGTAAAAAACGGTAAGTACAATCAGACTCGATGGGGTCTTCAACGTTGTCATGCGTTAACGTTAAAGTGAATCCTAATTCGGTAAATAGATACTGCTCAAACTGACGTAGACAGAGACGAAGCTCGCTATTACTTAAGGGCTGCTTGAGTTGTTGTAGACTGATTTGATAATGCTGCCACAATACTGGCATTGGGTCTTCAGTAGGTAACAGCCGCCACAGAATCTCGTTTATATATAGTGCGGCATACTGATGTTGACCGCTGATATTAGCGTAAGGTACGGCGTCTAAGACAGCAGGTGTACTACCTTCTTGAACACTATCAGCTTGAGTCGTATCATGCGAGGCAATATTAATTTGACTAAAAGTTTTTAGGTCGCGTTTGCCAGTAGCAAAAAGCTGTAACGGCATAAATAGTGGCGCGCCTTTTTTCCCAACACCATGTATCACACCATGTTGTTGGGAAAAAAGATAATATAAAGCACGCTTTTCCTGATAAGGGTGCTGATGCAATAAATACCCGACGAGCGCTTCATTACGCATTTTTTATTACCTAAATAGCTAAAAGGCAGACAGTATTTTTGAAGCGTTCGTTTTTAACCGCTATCAATAGCCCAAACTGGTCAACGCACGTTCGTCATCAGACCAACCACGTTTCACTTTGACCCACAGCGTTAACATGATTTTTTTACCGAATAACTGTTCCATATCTTTACGAGCATCCATACCAACTTGTTTGATACGCTGACCTTTGTCTCCGATAACGATGGCTTTTTGACCACCACGTTCAACATAGATAGTCGCATCGATAAAAGTACAAGCTTTGCGTGGACGCCCTGTTTTTGGATCAGTATGTGCAGGTTCGTCTTTAAACTCATCAATCTGTACCGTTAAATCATAGGGTACTTCATCGCCTGCACTACGCATGATTTTTTCGCGAATAATTTCACTGGCCAAAAATCGCTCAGAGCGATCAGTGATTTGCTCTGTATCATAAATAGGAGCAGCGACTGGTAAATGCGAAGCAATCACTTCTTGCAAACGATCTAAGTTTTGATTTTTTAGTGCAGATACAGGAACGATATCAGCAAAATCGAAACTGTCGTTAAAAGTTTCGATAAGTGGTAACACACTGCCTTTATCTTTTAGAGTATCTGACTTATTAATAACCAAGACGACTGTTAGATTAGTCTCACCGAGCTTTTGCAAGGTCAATAAATCATCGTCACGCCATTGATCTGAATCGACAACAAACAGTACTAAATCTACATCTACTAACGCTGATACCGCCGCTTTATTCATACGCTCATTAATAGCACGTACTTCGTTACGGTGAATACCTGGTGTATCGACAAACACGGCTTGCATTTCATGGTTTGACAAAATGCCATGAATACGATGACGGGTGGTTTGCGGTTTACGTGAGGTGATAGAGAGTTTTTGACCTAATAAGTGATTCATCAAAGTTGACTTGCCCACATTTGGACGTCCAACAATGGCGACATAACCTGCTCTAAAATCATCAGCCATACGAGCAGTGCCACTCGGTGCAAAAAACTCTTCAATCGCCATATCGTTTTCTACTGTGATATCTTCTACGTTATCGGCGTTCGTATCGACATCTCTATTTTCAATCATATTTTGAGTACTATCTTCATTATTTGATGGCACATCAGTGTGATTGCTCATAAGTTAATCCTATAGGGTTTGTGTCTAGCCCAACTGTCTTTGATACTAAGTTTATTCAGTCACCATTAAAAAAGGGCTAGAGACATTTAAAGTTTTAAAATAAATAATATGTGAGGTAGTTTTAATGTATGCTTTGTAAGCTATAAACCAATCTAAGCTAATACTCTGCATCTAAAAATGCATTAATAGACATCGGCTATACACGTTTTTTGGCAGATCCTGGCAATTTATGTAATTGGTTAATCATAAGCTCTGCTGCTTTCTGTTCAGCAATACGGCGGCTCTCACCAGATTCAGTAATATCAGGGCAGTTATTGATATTAACATGGCAACGTACAACGAAAATTTGATGCGGTGCATTACCACGCGTTTCCATGAGCTCGTAGTTAGGCAAGTCAAACTGTTTAGATTGTAACCACTCTTGCAGCCGACTCTTAGCATCCTTCAACGCTTTTTGGTCATTAACGTTGTCAATCAAATCACCATACCAAGAGAGAACACATTTACGAGTAATATCCATATCTTGACTGTCTAAATAGATAGCACCAATCAGAGACTCTACGGCATCCGCCAGTATAGAAGCACGATTGCGACCACCACCTTTGCGCTCACCTACTCCTAATATAAGATGGTTAGAAAGCTCTAGGTTTTGAGCGATGATAACCAACGACTCTTGGCGCACCAGTGTTGCACGCATACGCGTTAAGCGCCCTTCGTTTTGACTAGGATAACGATGATATAAAGCTTCACCCACAATCATGCCCAAAAGCGCATCACCTAAAAACTCTAGACGCTCATAATTTTTTTTGCTATCAAATGAGCGGTGCGTCAATGCAAGTTTAGGAAGGCTCAAATCATTAAACACATAGCCTAACTTGCGCGTTAAGACTGCTAACCGCTGAGTAAATTCTGAGCTAACAAAAAGCGTGTCGACAGACGTGCTATTTTTTTTAGGAGTAAGAACCGCTTGGGAATGTTGCGAAGTTGGTTTCATGCGTGGCTTGTGGTTATCCCTTCTGTTTTACAGATTTAGTTTAATAAAAGTATATATTGGATTTTGTTGAGGACACTAAAGCGCTGTCCCATATTATGATTATTTATTCTGCGGTAACCATATCAACGTCCCCTTCGAAACGATTCACGATATCGACATTGCTAAAGAACGTATTAGTTACTGCATATTCTTTATGAATGGCCAATTGGCCCGTTTTTTTATTGGTAAAAGTGAATACATCTTCTGCATTGGTGTCATAGTCAGCATTGATAGATAGCTGTTTATTGACACGTTCAACGAATTGCTTGGCTGTCTCGTTATTGTCATTGGCTACTTTAAGCTCTGCACTCAAGAGCTTAGTTAGTTGATAGTCACCAATTTGAGCAGGTACAATGGCCACCATCAGTTTAACCGCGATACCCAACATCATAATAATGAGAACGATGTTTGTCACACTAGCACCGCGCTGCGTGGCAAGACCAGATAACTGCTGCATTATGGAAATCCTCGATTGATAGATGACTATTTTTGATAGCGTTCTGTACCTATAGATTAGATAGTAGAACGCGATTTATTGAATAGTAACGATATTAGCATAGAACCATTATCGATAAATCAATCAATAGCGAATCTTGAGTGCTTAATTGATAGTTCCATTGCGTTCAAAGGTTGGCAAGTTAAGACCAGGTGGTTTATGCATCCAAATATAGACCGCTTTACCCGCTAGATTCTCATCAGGAACGAAGCCCCAAAACCGACCATCAGCACTACGGTCACGGTTATCACCCATGACAAAATAATGACCTTCTGGGACATTAATACGCCATTCTGTCCCTTCTGAGCTAACCACTTCTGGTGACTGCTGCTGTAGAAATGGTGCGTACTGAGCACTGTTCATACCAGTCAAGTAGCGAACAAGATGCTTGTTCTCACCTGGTGTTTCCTCAAAGTACTGCGCCTCACCTTCTTCTTGCTGACCCATTGCAGCTGCACTTTCTTCGGTCAGCTCTTGTCCTGGAGCAATTTGTCCCGGCAGATAAAGCTGTGAAGTCAACTCAGCACTTGCCGAAAAATCTACTGACTGAGTATCAATCGGAATATCATTAATCGCAAGTACACCTTGATCGTAGCTGACAGTATCACCAGGCAGACCGATGACACGCTTAATATAATAAATACTAGGATTTTCAGGGTAGCGAAATACAGCGACATCACCATGCTCAGGAGAGCCTGTATCTAATATTTTATTATAAGTCAGCGGTAGTCTTACGCCATAAGAATACTTGTTTACAGCAATAAAATCGCCCGTATATAGCGTCGGTACCATAGAAGATGATGGAATGTTGAAAGGCTCAATCAAGAATGAGCGCACAATCAATACCACTGCTAATACAGGGAAAAAGTCATAAGCCCAGCGTACTAGTAAGCCTTCTTGACCACGTCCACGAGTTTTACGCTGTTTGAGCGCCAATTTGTCTAATAGCCAAACTATACCCAAGACTACGGTTAACGGCACTAAAATTAAATTGAAATCAAAATCCATACTAGTTTGCCTATTAACGAGCTGCTGCTTTAACGGTTGCTATTTATCAATTAATTGTATTAATCATTGTCAGTTTTACACTAACAATAATTATTCACGACTTACTCCACTTGTAATACAGCTAAGAAGGCTTCTTGTGGAATTTCCACATTACCCACTTGCTTCATACGTTTTTTACCAGCTTTCTGTTTAGATAGTAGCTTTTTCTTACGCGAAACATCGCCACCATAACATTTGGCTAGTACGTCTTTACGCATGGCTTTCACCGTGCTACGACCGATGATTTGGCTACCAATAGCGGCTTGAATAGCTACATCAAACATCTGACGAGGAATCAACTCTTTCATCTTAGTAACCAATGCATTACCACGATAACGTGACTGAGTTTCGTGCACAATCATTGCTAATGCATCTACTTTATCACCGTTAATTAGCACATCTACTCTGACCAACTTATCGACTTGATAACGCTCAAAGTTATAATCTAAAGAAGCAAAACCTCGTGAGACCGACTTTAGGCGATCAAAGAAATCCATGACAACTTCGCCCATCGGAATATCAAATATCAGTTGTACTTGTCGACCCATAAAGCGCATATCAACCTGAACACCGCGACGCTCAATACACAAGGTCATGACGTTACCCAAGTACTCTTGTGGTACTAGAATCTGACAGCGCGCTATTGGCTCACGAAACTCTTCAATATTGTTCGGCTCAGGTAAATGTGACGGGTTATCTACGTAGACAATGTCACCGTTCTTTTTCTCAATTTCATAAATTACTGAAGGCGCTGTGGTGATCAAATCCAAATCATATTCGCGCTCTAAGCGCTCTTGGATAATCTCCATATGCAGCATACCTAAGAAGCCACAGCGGAAACCAAAGCCTAATGCATCAGAGGTGTCAGGCTCAAAAAATAGCGAAGCATCATTAATTTGCAGTTTTTGTAAAGCTTCACGGAATTTTTCGAAATCTGTAGACTCCACTGGGAACATGCCAGCATAGACTTGTGGTGTGACTTGTTTAAAGCCTGGAATACGATCCACATCAGGGGTCTTAGCATGAGTGATAGTGTCGCCTACTGGCGCTCCAGCAATATCCTTAATACCCGCAATAACAAAGCCAACTTCCCCTGCTTCTAAAACACCCGTATCTACAGGCTTAGGCGTAAAGACACCAATCGAGCCGACTAGATGCGCTTCTTGAGTTGATTTGATATATAACTTGTCACCTTTACGTATAGTACCTTCACGCACCCGTACTAAAGAGACTACGCCTAAATAGTTATCGAACCAAGAGTCAATAATTAGTGCTTGCAGTGGCGCTTCACGATCACCAGTTGGTGCAGGAATAAATTCGACCAACGCTTCTAATAGCTTGTCGACACCCAGACCAGATTTGGCTGATACTCGCGGTGCATCAACCGCGTCAATCCCGATGATATCTTCGATTTCTTGAATGACGCGCTCAGGCTCAACTTGTGGCAAATCAATTTTATTCAGTACAGCCATGACTTCTAGGCCTTGATCAACTGCCGTATAGCAGTTGGCTACTGATTGCGCTTCTACGCCTTGCGCGGCATCAACGACCAACAGCGCACCTTCGCACGCCGCTAATGAACGCGACACTTCATATGAGAAATCAACGTGTCCTGGTGTATCGATAAAATTGAGCTGATAACGCTCGCCATTAGGGTGATCGTAGAATAAGGTTACGGACTGCGCCTTAATAGTGATACCGCGCTCACGCTCAATATCCATGGAGTCAAGTACTTGCGCCTGCATCTCGCGATCTTGCAAGGCACCGCACATCTGAATAAAACGATCAGCAAGGGTCGACTTGCCATGATCAATGTGGGCAATGATTGAAAAGTTACGAATATTGGCTAATGCAGTCACAAAGCGCCTACTAAATTAAAGGTGATAGAATAATAAAACTAAAAAATAGATGCCGTTTATCGCAATCAATAAAGTATTGTTATAGTGTTCTAAATGGCTGATCAAAAATAACCGCTCTGGCTCAAACCATCGTTTGAAATATATAACTAAGCACACTAATACTATTGCGTAGACATAAAAGAGTATTCTAGCAGTTTTCCACTGCAAAGTAAGGCGATTTTGTTAGAAGAGATGTGACTTAAAGATAAAATACAGACAGTTTGCTACTTATAGAGGAGGTTTAAGATAACAATGATTCATAGGAATTTTTGAGCATACCATTTATCCGAAGCAAAAAAAAACCAATCTCGATAGATTGGTTTTTTAGTATTGCTATATATGGTGGCGATGAAGAGACTTGAACTCTTGACCTCACGATTATGAGTCATGCGCTCTAACCAGCTGAGCTACATCGCCGTTTTAGGCTGCACATTATGCCCAAGCTGTTGACTGCAGTCAACCCCTAATAAGCATTTTTTGCAAAAAAACGAATTTAATTCAGATTAATTGCAACTATTACTATAACAAACAATAAAAAAGGTTTGGTAAACCGATAAGCCGGGTTCTGTCGTGGACGATCATTCCTCTAGGCGTATCATCGCTAATACGCTCAAGCAACCTACCCGCATCGAACGCGGGCCGCGCCATGCCGATGCCTATTTGGTCTTGCTACGCGTGGAGTTTACCATGCCGTGAACTGTTGCCAGCCACGCGGTGCGCTCTTACCGCACCCTTTCACCCTTACCGATAATACCCTAAGATACTAAAGGCGGTCTACTCTCTGCTGCACTGGTCGTCAAGTTACCCTGCCCAGCCGTTAGCTGGCACGCTGCCCTATGTAGCCCGGACTTTCCTCCCCTGCTCATCTGTTGCCAGTGTGCAGCGGCGATCGCCTAGTCTACCAAGCGCGCTAGTATAGCAAACTTATGACAGTCTGCGAATGTCTTTCGGATTTATTTTTGTGGACAACATAAATAGGCTAAACAAAATTTTCTGGCAGTGTTTCAATATTACCGACCACTTTATCCTTCAGATACGGTATCTGCAGCCAATGCGCTTCGGAATAATGATTGTCCAAATATTTTCGTAGAAACTCAATAGTACTATTTGCGATTTCAGTATCCGTTTGCTCAGCATCATCATGAATATGATTATAAATGACACTATGTACTATTAATCCGCGCGACTTTATAGCTTCTAAACTCAGCAAAGTGTGATTGATGCTGCCCAATCGACCAGAGGTGACCAAGACAATAGGATAGCCTTGCTCGGCAATATAATCTAATATCAGTAGATTCTCTGTGATCGGTACAAGTAAGCCACCTGCACCTTCTAGTAGTACCAGCTCATACTCAGATTGCAGTCGCTTAGTAGCATTGGTAATCATATCAGGATCAAGTGTTTCCCCTGATAATTTAGTAGCCAAATGAGGAGACGCAGGCTTTTTATAACGATGAGCACAAGTCGTAAAATCGAGGTCACATGGCTGCAGAGGAATATCCATTAATTGACGATGCGTAATGATATCATCAGCGATATTCATCTCACCATTATCTGGATTTATCGATACGCCCGTTTGTACTAGCTTTTGAGTGATGACATTTAAGCCTTGCTGCATAAGGGCCTTAGCAAGCAGCCCAGTAGCATAAGTTTTACCGATATCGGTATCGATACCAGAAACAAATAAAACACTCATGGTTGACCTCGGTCTTCTAAATACGTACGCACTACTTTTAGCAACGCTTGGCATAAGATAGCCAGTTCATCATCAGTAATCACGTAGGGTGGCATAATATACACCAGCTTACCAAATGGTCTGACCCAGATACCGTTATCAATCAATAAAGATTGAAAAATGGGCATATCGACCGCCTCATGTAGTTCGACCACGGCGACTGCACCCAAACAACGTACCTCGGCAACACCGTCTAATAACGCGGCTGGTACTAGCTGTTGCTCCATAATGCGTTGCATATTTGCGGTACGCGTTTCAATATCATAAGACGTAATCAAATCAATCGATGCGCATGCAACTGCACAGGCCAGTGGATTACCCATAAAGGTTGGGCCATGCATCAGCGCTGGATAGTCACTATTATGAATGGTATCGGCAATTTTGCGGGTACATAGCGTGGCGGCAAAAGTCATATAGCCACCCGTCAAAGCCTTGCCAATGGTCATGATATCAGGGCTAATAGCCGCATGTTCACATGCAAACAGTTTACCACTACGCCCAAACCCAGTGGCGATTTCATCCGCAATCAATAGTACATCATGCTCATCGCACAGTTGACGCAGCAATTGCAGATATTCAGGACTATAAAAACGCATCCCGCCTGCACCCTGAATAATTGGCTCAATAATAAAACCCGCCAGCTGCTCACCATACTCTACAAAAAACTGAGCTAATGATTCACGCTCATCTACTGTCAAGGCGCGATCAAAGCCAAGTGGCGGCGCAGGAACAAAATGCTGCATCGGTAATTGCTTGCCATATAGGCTATGCATGCCATTGACCGGATCACAGACACTCATGGCATGCCACGTGTCTCCGTAATACCCTGAATGGGTTGATGCAAACTGTTGCTTGGTTGGATGCTTGGCGGCCACTTGATATTGCAGCGCCATTTTTAGTGCCACTTCTACCGCAATGCTGCCACTATCTGCATAAAAAATAGCGTCTAAACCAGTAGGCACAATGTCGAGCAATTTTTTGCCTAAGTCTATCGCTGGCTGATGGGTCAAACCACCAAACATGACATGCGCCATTTTACCCAATTGCTTAATAAGCGCTTCATTCAGTTTTGGATGATTATAGCCATGCACGCTCGCCCACCATGACGACATGCCATCGATCAAGCGCGTGCCATCTTCGGTGATGATATAAATACCCTCAGCTCGATCGATTACAATATTAGAATAAGTGGGTGGCAGGCTAGCATATGGGTGCCAAAGATGTTGCTGATCGAAGTCATTTACGACTTGGATGGATTGCGTGGTTGTTGTTTGCGTGGTTACTTTTTCCATAGTCATCGTGTTGTCCCTAAAACGTTGTAAATCCAAACGTCATCAATCGCTTATAAGTACTCTATTGACCCGTAATACGTTTGTACTTAGATAGCAGGTCGCTTTCAGTCTCGACATGATTGGGATCGTGAGGAATACAGTCGACTGGACAAATCACAACGCATTGTGGCTCGTCAAAATGTCCGACACATTCTGTACATAGATCAGGGTCGATGACATAAATATCATCCCCTTCTGAGATGGCTTCATTGGGGCAAGCAGGCTCGCACACATCACAGTTGATGCACTCATCAGTGATTAATAGTGCCATGAACTGTTCCTTATATTTTTGCTCGTATTAGGGCTTGTCCCTAATTCAAACGTTTATCACTAAATGGGCTAAAAATGGCTAAATCTTTGACAAACGGCGTCAAATAACTGGTCAATATCTCGATATTGTCTGCACTATTTTTCTTGTTTGCCTGCGATTTATCTAATTTTTATCACTATTTTTAAAATAGGGACATGCCCTATTCCTATATGGCTGCTCCTTGCTATTTTAGCAAGTGCTAGCAGCATATCTTTAATACAGCATCTTTTATTTAATATTTAACTTTTTGTCAAATGCTTGCAAAACACAGGGTGGAACGAATTTATTGACGTCACCGCCAAGCTTAGCAATTTCGCGAATCATGGTAGATGAGATAAAGGAGTAATTTTGAGATGGGGTCAAAAACACTGCCTCAAAGTTTTCATCAAGCTCACGATTCATATTGGCTAGCTGAAACTCGTACTCAAAATCTGACATTGCACGCAAGCCACGCAAAACTGCCGTAGCGTTTTTTTCACGCATAAAGTCAACAAGCAGCCCCTCAAAACCAATCACAGATACCTGCGGTAAGTCTGCAAATACGGTTTCGACCAAAGCAACGCGCTCTTCAAAATTGAACAAGGGTTTTTTATGATGGCCTGAGGCAACCGCGATAACGACCTCATCAAATAGCTTGACGGCGCGTGTGACCAAATCTACATGACCGTTGGTAATCGGATCAAAGGTGCCAGGGTATAGAATTTTGGTGTGTAGCTTTGAGGAATTAGGAGAAATAGAGTGGCTCATAGCATGGCTGATATAATCGGTAATATTAGGCCATATGCTAGCAAATTTTGCTCAAACTTAATACTTATCTGCTACATTTGTCCTAACAGCTGATTTACCTTTTCATCAGAGGCTTTGATACAATAGGCAGTTCGACTCATCCATCTCATAATCGAAATAAAAAAAGAGACTATTTATTGGATTAGGATGAGGAATTATTGGGACTGATTAAATAAGGAGCCTGTGTTTTAGGTCATCCTTATGGAGAAATTATGTCAAAAAAATCAAAAAAGCCAGATAATCAGATTTGCGCCAATAAAAAGGCGCGTCATGAGTATTTTATCGAAGAAACCTTTGAGGCAGGACTGGCATTACAAGGTTGGGAAGTCAAAGCCATTCGCGCAGGAAAAATGACCATTACTGAAGCGTACGTCATATTTCGCAATAACGAAGCCTTCTTGTTCGGGGCGCACATTCAGCCATTACTATCGAGCTCAACGCACGTTAGTCCAGACAGTATTCGTACCCGTAAACTGCTGCTAAATCGTCGTGAGATCGAAAAACTATCTGGGGCAATCAACCAGAAAGGTTATGCTTGCGTACCGTTGTCTTGCTACTGGAAAAACTCACTGGTGAAATGCCAAATTGGCCTAGCCTTGGGTAAAAAGCAACATGATAAGCGTAAAACACTAAAAGATCGTGACTGGGAACGTGATAAGCAGCGCGGTTTCAAACAGCATTTAGATTAAGCATTATTTAATCTACGTTAAAAAGGACGGCTCAAGATTTACTGAGCCGTCCTTTTTTGTTGTCTACGATATCTATAAATATTATCGCCCAGCTTTAGCTACCAATAATAACTCATACAAGCATTTAGCAATCCATACTATTATGCAATTTGCTCTTCTAGAGACAATGCTGTCTTTCTACTAGCCTGACGTAATTGCCTAACACCATGAGCAATCAAACACCCAATACCTAACCAAATCAGACCATAGCTATAGATCATCGCTGACTCAAATGGGTTACCTAGTACGGTCACTGCCAAAATAAATAGCAACGCTGGCTCTAGATAGCTCATCATGCCATAGACATTGACTGGTAGCATTTGACTGGCATCAATATTGGTCTTCATCGCCAAGACACTAAGCACACCCAAACCTACTAGCATCATGATAAAGAAACCAGAGCCGCTAACCAATGCCAAACTGCTTGGGGCAAAGAAGAACAAGTAAGCCAGCGCAAAGGGCGCAAATATCGTTAAATCAACCAATAACCCAGTCACGGCACCGACTCCCTGCAGTCGGCGTAAAATGTAATAAACAGGATACGTACCGCATACCCATAGCGTCGCCCAAGAGACACTTTGGGTACGAATAACTTCGCTACCCACGCCTAATGCAGCAAAGGCTACTGCCAACCATTGCAAACGGCTTAGTTTTTCGCCAAAGAGGACACAACCAAACACCACCATCATTAATGGGAATAAGAAGTATCCCATCGCGGTTTGCACACCTTGGCCATTCACTGGCGCCCACATAAATAACCAAAATTGGCTAAGAAATATCGGCGTAGGTAATAGCAACCAAGCCCACTGCTTAGCGCCTTTTAACGCTTTTAGTTTATCGATGTGCAATCCCAGACGTCCACTTACTATTAAGTATCCGACCAACGCTGCCCACATCGCGAGCATGCGCCAGATAAAAACCTGCGTCCCTGACAGTGGCGCTAAGAAACTGCTATACGCATAGAGGACGCCAAACAGTACATTGGACAATATGGCAAAAGACACCCCTAGTATTAATGTGCGTTGTTGTGCGCTACCTGTCGTCCAAATCGCAGGTAGTGGCAAACGTGCAGCAGTCGTTGCTAGCGTATTAGCGAATACATTGGAGAGCATTGAGATAGACATGATAAGCACCGTAGCTATTAATAGATGGTAGAAAACCAATTGCTAGCTCTTTTTTTAAAGCAGCTCTGATTGGTACAGTCTATTTTACTAGGGTGCTTTAATATATTATCTCTATATAGATGTATTAATGAATAAAAATATCAAATATGTATCATATAAATGATTATTTTCTTATATTAGTATTTTTAGTGATAATATTTATAAAAATAGATAGAAAACTCTGCTATTAAGGATGTCCTGATATGAGCCATACTTTAGATAATATTGATAAAGCCATTTTGAACTTGCTGCAAGATGATGCGACATTACCGCTAAAAACTGTCGCAGAGCAAGTGCATGTATCTATCGCGACGGCGCAGCGGCGCATACAGGCGCTGATAGATAGTGATGTGATTACCAAACAAGTGGCCATCGTCAATCCTGACAAAGTGGGCTATGGCCTGACAGCAGTAGTGATGATAGAAATGGAGCGCTCTAACACTTCAATGCAACATCGATTTGAGCGCCTGATGGACGCGCAATCACGAATCATGAGCTGTTATGAAGTATCGGGCGATTTTGATTTCATGCTGATGGTCAATGCAAAGAATATGAGCGACTATCATCAGTTCACGCGCAGCTTACTGACTTACGAAAATAATGTGCGCAATTTCAAAAGCCAGTTTGTGATGAACTTTACTAAGAGTGGGACAAAAATCACGCTAGATTAATTACAATTAGTTAGTCACCGCTACACTTACCTATCATATGACAATGGATGATAAGTAGCTAAATTACATATAAACACTGTACGATATTCACCAGACATCCGAGAAGAAATAAAAACTCGATAGTTAATTTCGTAAGCCCATTTATTAGACAAGGAAGCCTAATCATGACTGACCACACAAATGCTACTCAGAAGAATATGCAATCGTCATTAAAACCGTTAAACCCATTAAATTCAAAAAAGGTAATAGCAGGTGCTCTGTTTGCTACGGTACTAGCCAGCTCAGGCTGTGCGACCAGCTCATTGTTAGACAATAGCGGGCATGTCACCACGAACACAACAAAGCAGATACTGTCTGAAGATCAAATTGTTGCCTTTGGTCGTCCTGCTCAGGCGTTACCAAAAATGCCAAACGCGTCAATGGTTATCGTAGGAGAGAAGAACAGCTACGTTCTCACCCAAGGTGGAACAGAAATGGTGAATTTACTGAGTAATCTCACGCAAGAAAACATTCAAGTGGATAACGACATGAGCTTTCATGTACCCAATAATGATGGGTACTTTCAAGGTGAGATGAAACTGTCTTATGCCAAATTAAAAGATGAGTTTGGGCGCTCAGACTATCAGTTCTTTTTGCAAAATAATGGTAAAGAGTGCACCTCAGCGAGCGATCAACGTATCAATGCTCAGCGCTTTTGTTTTAGCGTTCCTGTCAAAGGCGCTATCTATCCGCAAGTTAGTAACTTAGGGTTAATTCAGTCAAACTATCGCGCACTGACCAAGCCATATACGGTGAGCTTTTATACACAGACTCAGCAAGATGTCGTCACTCGTAGCGGTCCAAATGACGCACAAAAGCTAGTATTGCTACCCTTTGCCCTCGCCTTTGACGTAATTACTTTCCCACTTCAGTTATTAGATTAGATCGTTAAACTACTAGACCGCTCATCGTCTAGTATCAAGGTACACCATGAAAGCTACGTTATAAAAGCCCCTTTATATAAGGCACGTTATCGAAAGGTTTTCCACAATCAATCGTAACGTGCCGACTCAACATTTTAGAATAACTTTTCGACCAGTATTTTCGGATAGTTTTGTTTCGCTTTCTCTGCTGCTCGAAACATCATCTCATCTGCTTCGACAGGACCTGCAACATCGCATAAACATACATAAGCCAACTGCATCAAATTATTTAACAGGTGCTCATTATCAGGTACAGACGGGCGATTGCCTTCTAAAAACTGACTGATGTTAAGACTATGCCCTTTGAAGGTGCGCTCTTGCGAAACAGTTTGGTGCATGGTCAGAAATAGGTTGCGACTTTCTGTTTCTGATAGCTGACTGCGCAGTGCTTCTATGACGGTATAAAATGCCAGAACCAACTCAGAGACAGGGACTGGCGCTTTGATTGCTTTATTATGACCATTATGGCTATTGTGACTATCAGACTCGACAGTCTGCTGACTGTCCGCTTGCAACGTAGCCCAAAAGCCTTTCCTAATATCAGACTTATAAGCTTGCAGCTCAGGATAGCGCCTTGTCACATCCAAGACGCACTGTTGCATCATTTTTACAGAGACAGTCGAGTATCGCTGCCACTGTGATTTAAGCAGTCGCACCTCTTCAGGATGTAGATAGTCGGCAAGTACTTCTGCCATCGCAGTCACAGCTTGGTCTACGGATTGAGTATCAATGTTCATCAGCTCTCTCCTATAAATGCCGCTCAGTTAAACTCTTGGAATCAAACATCTGTTTCTGAAATTCAGGATAACCAAGCTCTGCATGCTCGGTATAATCAAGGCCGCGTTGCTCATGTAAACGGCTTGCTTTTAACCCAAAGCTTAGATCGATAAGCTTATACATCACCAAACCCAGTCCCAGTCCCCAGCCTAACGCTACACCGACGCCCAGCGCTTGTACGCCAAGCCGTGATAAGTTAAATACATCTCCTGTATAAAACAATCCTGCGGCGAGCGTACCCCATGCCCCGCCAAAGCCATGTACTGCCACTGCCGAGACCACATCGTCTACTTTGAATTTTAATAATGCTTGCGATGATAAGATATACACCACTGAAGCGACCGCACCGATAATAATGGCAAATACAGGCGTTGTGGTCGCACAACCTGCAGTAATCGATACCAGACCAATCAAACTGGCATTGACACTATCGCTCAGCAAAATGGCTTTGTTAAGCGATCGTGAAATAAGCATATAGCTCACCACCGCACTCACTGCAGCGACAAAAGTATTGACTGCGATTAAACCAATATTGCCGGTGATAGATAACGTCGATCCCGCATTGAACCCGAACCAACCAAACCATAAGATAAATCCACCAAGCGCCAGTAACGTCATGTTATGCCCTGCGATGAGTCTTGGCGTGCCATCAGGGGCAAAGCGGCCTAGTCTTGGGCCAATGACCAAGATGCCTGCCAATGCCAACCAGCCACCGATAGAATGCACGACGGTAGACCCAGCAAAATCAATAAAACCAAGCTCAGCTAGCCAGCCCGTCCCGCCGAAGTAACCACCCCATACCCAACTGGCAAACACAGGATAAATGAACAAACAAATCAAACATGCCGCCACTGCATAACCGATAAAGGAAACGCGCTCTGCCATTGCACCACTAGCAATCGTCACCGCTGTCGCTGCAAACATCATCTGAAAGAACATCAGTGCCCAGTCCATATTAGACAACGTGACTGGCATAAAGTGATCCGTGCCGACAAACCCTGAATTATTGGTACCCATCATTAGCCCAAAACCAACTAAGTAGAACGCCAGACCACCGATACACATATCGGTATAGTTTTTCATCATCACGTTTACCGCATTTTTCGCTCGTACTGATCCGCTCTCCAGTAGTGCAAAACCTGCCTGCATAAAGAACACCAATACCCCGCCCCAGATAATCCAGGCGATATTTTGATATTCGAGCAGCTGTGCCACGGTCAATGTGTCGGTCCCAGCGGCTTGGGCGCTACCCATCATTGCAAACGATAATGTACTTAGCACCAGCCTATTGTTTAGCGATAATTTTAATAGTTTTGATAATGTCTTTATCGTGTCCAGTCCAACAGATGATGTTCTCATTTTATCTCCAAACACTTATCTATCCGTTCAAATTTTATCGGTGCACTATTTTTACTCATTAATGCACACAAATAAGCCCTAAAAGGGGTGGAGCAAAACCTGTGCCAAAACCTATTATTAGAAATTGAAGGAAGTGTTAAATATAAGAAAACAAATGACCAGTATCAGCCAAATAAGTATTTTGATAAAAATGCTTGAGAGGATGTGGCTATAAATTGAACTAGGGTAGAGAATCATTGTTGGAAGTAAGTTTGATTGAACTAATAATGTGACTGTTCTGTCTAGACTGTTTTTGCCATTATTTTGCTGTGCGGATAGCTTACTTTGCATGAGCAGTTTATCTCACGCTATCAATAACTTATCGGCAATCGTCCCTAATAGAATAGGTCGCATAGTGAAGGCGATTCATGTTAAAATGAGCGCTTTTAAATTCGCCTTTATTATCATTGGGTAATAAGGGCTGTATTTTTAGTGCCATTTTTCTAATTAACAGGTCCGCCCATGTCTGCCGATACCATCGCCCGCACTGCCTTTAAACAAGGCACCAAGCCACTTTATGATTATGACAAACACTGGGCGAGCTGCTACGAGCCGGCGCCTTATCTACCGATGAGCCGCAAAGAAATGGACGATTTGGGCTGGGATGCTTGTGACGTTATCATCATCTCAGGTGATGCCTATGTTGATCATCCAAGCTTTGGTATGGCCATCATCGGTCGCCTATTAGAGTCGCAAGGTTTCCGTGTTGGTATCATCGCTCAGCCAGATTGGAAGAGCAAAGACGCCTTTATGGAATTGGGCAAACCTGTCTATGCGTACGGCGTGACCGCGGGCAACATGGACAGCATGATCAACCGCTATACGGCAGATCGCAAAATCCGTAGCGATGATGCTTACTCTCCAGGCAACGTGGCAAACAAACGCCCTGACCGCGCGGCTATCGTCTATAGCCAACGCTGCCGTGAAGCCTATCCTGATGTGCCTATTATCTTGGGCGGCATCGAAGGTAGTCTACGCCGTATCGCTCATTATGACTATTGGTCAGACAAAGTGCGCCGTAGTATCTTGCTGGATGCGCGTGCTGATGTCTTATTATATGGTAATGCTGAGCGTGCGATCGTCGATGTGGTACATGGTCTGTCTAAGGGCTATAGCTTTGAGCAGATGAGCAAATTGCGTGGTACGGCTTACTTATTGACCCCGACTCGTCGCCATTGGCAAGAAGATATGACTGAGGTTGCGAGTAATGATGTCGATACCGTTGGCCGTGTCGATCCAATTATCAACCCTTATGTAATGACCGAGGACGTTGATAGCTGTTCAATTGAGCAGAGCAAACCATCAGACTCGCCTGTTGGCCAAGCCATGCCTTCATCTATGTCATCGCAATATCAGGGCTTCGTCGCTGAACCAGTTGCCAATAAAGTCATCAACGCTGAGCAAGTCGATGAAGAGACGCAAGTGGTGCAAATGCGCGGCTTTGATAAGCCAATGACGGCACGTAAGCATAAGCTAAAAATGCCACCACGTGAAAAGACGGTGATTCGTCTGCCTGACTACGAGCATGTCAAATCTGACCCTGTACTTTATGCTCATGCAAGTCGTATCCTGCATTTAGAGACCAATCCGGGTAACGCCCGTGCGCTCGTACAGCGTCATAGCAGCGGTGCTGGTAATTCGCATACCTCTATCGACGTTTGGCTCAATCCGCCACCAGTGCCACTCTCGACAGAAGAGATGGATTATGTGTTTGACTTGCCGTATGCGCGCCTGCCGCATCCAAGCTATGGCGATGCGCGCATCCCTGCTTATGACATGATTAAGTTTTCGGTCAATATCATGCGTGGCTGTTTTGGTGGTTGTACTTTCTGCTCGATCACTGAGCATGAAGGCCGTATTATCCAGAGCCGTTCAGAAGATTCAATCTTGCGCGAAGTAGAAGCAATTCGTGATACCGCACCGAACTTTACTGGTGTGATATCTGACCTTGGTGGCCCAACAGCCAACATGTACCGCCTCAGCTGTAAAGACGAAACGATTGAAAAGAACTGCCGTAAGCCGTCTTGTGTCTATCCGGACGTCTGTGAAAACCTGATTACCGATCACAGTAATTTGACCAAGCTATATCGCAAAGCGCGTGATATCAAAGGCGTGAAAAAAATCCTGATTGCTTCAGGCTTACGTTATGACTTGGCAGTAAAAGATCCTGAATATGTGAAAGAGTTGGTCAGTCATCACGTCGGTGGTTATCTCAAGATTGCGCCTGAGCATTCTGAAGAAGGCGTGCTATCGAAGATGATGAAACCGGGCATGGGCAGCTATGATCAGTTCAAAGCCATGTTTGAGCAATTCAGCCAAGAAGCAGGCAAAGAGCAATATCTGATTCCTTACTTCATCGCCGCCCATCCGGGTACCAAAGATGAAGATATGATGAACCTTGCGCTTTGGCTCAAAAGTAATGGCTACCGTGCTGACCAAGTACAGGCGTTTTATCCAAGTCCAATGGCGACCGCGACCACCATGTATCACACGCACAAAGATCCACTACATAAGGTCAGCCGTGATGAAGGTGACATGGATATCGTCAAGTCTGGCAAGCAGCGCAAACTGCATAAAGCATTCTTGCGCTATCATGATCCAAAAAACTGGGTATTACTACGTAAAGCCTTACAAGACATGGGTCGTAGTGACTTGATTGGTAAAAACCGTGGTTGTTTGATTCCACCATTTAACGCCAGTTTAGAAGGGCGTGATGCCGCGCAAGATACTTATCAGTCAGCGCGCAAAAAGAACAGCCGTGTTGGCAATGATTCAGTGAAGCGCAGTAATGGCTCGTCAAACAACAATGCGTCAGCTAAAGGTGCAGCGGGCAAAGGCATGGCGGGTAAAAAGAAAGTCAGCAAAGGTAATTTTCAGACTCAGCATACTGGTCTGCCACCACGTAAAACCAAGTAGTGTTCATAGCAATTAATGTTCATAGTATAAAAACGCATGCTCAATCTAGCGCATGTTAAGTGAAACAAAAAAGCGTCTATCAGCCACTCGTTGATAGGCGCTTTTTTACGCGCTAATTTTATAGACGTGCATTTCATAATTAACACTGTTTACTTTTCACCCTGTCGCAAATTGCAAGTTACATTAGACAGCGGTTGGGTAACGAAGCTAACAGGTAACGAACAATTTCTAACACTGAAATGGTTCGTTTTCGCTACTATAACCCTCATATGCTAAACGCATCATTAAGAACAAGTAAATGACATTAGTAAAAAGCTTTGGAGAGCACTATGAAAATGATAACTAAAATTGCGACTACCCTACCAGTCCTTGCCCTATTGAGCGCTTGTGCGACTACCGCACCAACTACCCCAGATGCAACTGATACGCCAGTTCCAGAAAAAGTAACCGCTGCCTATGATCGTATGGCGCCAGCACCATACGCCTGTACCGATGATAGCAAAATCATGGCAAAGCAATCTATTAATAAAGAACAAGTGATGCTCAACGTCACCTTGCCAAAAGTAAAATGGGCTGAGCAGCCGATCATCCTAAATGGTAAAGTGAAAGGCGAAGTTGCAAGCTATGTAAATGACTCAAACCCAGAAGTCGTCTATGCATGGCACATGAAAGGTGACAAAGGTATCTTTGCGATGAAGTGGGCTGACGGTAAAGAATACCAAGTAAACTGCCAAATCTAACCAGCTAGAGATACGCTCATATCGTAATAGACAAATAGTCGTAATAGACAAAAGCAGTCATCATATAGTGGCTGCTTTTTTATGCTTGTTCGTTTGATGTTTTTATAGAAATGGCTATAAAAGTCAGCATCAGATAGATAGTTGTATAGTCAGTTCAACATAATTTCGATACAAGGAAACCGAGTGCAAGTTATACATTAGTATGCTTAGCGAGGATGACGCTGTAGCGGATTTATATAGACTTGACTATATAGTTGATTCAATTTAAAAGTGGTACAAGGCAGCCGAGTGCAGATATAACTGTGATACTGCAAGCGAGGTTAACGTTGTCATTCTTTTATAGAGGATTAGACTATATCAAAAATTACCATCTAATGTATTTCGCTAGAGAAGCACAAAGAAAGCTGTCAAAATAGCAGGTAGAGCAAATCAATCATGACCAACAATCAAAAGGGTAACTCGATGGCGAAGCGTCTGATAAATATGATGGTAATTGCAACGGCAAGCATGTGGGCGCTGACAGGCTGCGATAACACCGCCGAATCTGTCGATGCCACTGAGCAAACTGCGGAGACAGGAGCAGATCCAACTGCATCGGCAGCTGATACCATCGACTGGTCACTGGTAGATAGCGATGCAAAGCCTGCTGACCCTACCAATTATAAATATCCGTTTGCCATCGATAGTCAAAACGTCCGAGACTATGCAGATTACTTCAAAGTGGACGCTGCGACCGCTCAGCATAATCTGACGGTAAGCATGGCAAGTAACGAAGCGCTATCGAAAGCATTAGATCAACTCAGCGAAACCTATGTCTCACACGAGCTAACCGATGGCAATGAGATGACGCTTATCATTCATACCACGCCTGATGTCGCTGCCAGTCGCTATGATTATGTGCTGTCTGATGACTTTGCTAAAGGACTGGTGCTGCCTATCGTGATACAGCCAGATGGTAAGAAAGGTGATGTGAAAGCGCATGGAGAGATAGCAGAATAAACAGGTTTTTCACTTAGCACGTGGCACCATATCATAGCGCTGATGGCATTACAGTCGTTATGATATAAATGCCCGAATCAGCATATAACCACCCATACCGAACATCATGACGTTTTCGGTTAAAGAGATCGCGCCCAGTGGCACATTACTATCGCCGCCGACGCAGGCGCATTTTAGCTCGCGCTTGTCGATATAGACCGCTTTTATAACAGACACTCCGCCAACTAAGCCAATGCTAAAAGCAACGATACCTGCAATCGGATTGAGCCAAGGTTGATCGGCAAGCATAGCAATACCTGCAAACGCTTCTAAAAACGGATAAACATAGGCATAGCGTACTACGCGGCGTGCCAATAAATCATAACCCAAAAATCCCGTGCTAAACCCTTCTAAATCCTCAAGCTTTTTAATCGCTAATACACACATAGACAACGCAACAAACCACATAAGCGCTTGTATCGACAAGACGCTGACGGCAAAGGCCCAGCATAACGCCAGCGTCATCAGCGCGGTAACAGCAAATATCGCAATGATGGGTGCGTAAGTGGTGTCGTCGTCTGTCTCGGGTTCATGATTGCCCAAAAAGACTTGCAGATCATCATTACCGCCAACGCGCTTGCCATCAATAAAGGTCTGCGGCGTGGTCTTGACCCCAAGCGTATCTTTGACCAATGTATTCTCATCTTGGGTCGTGATATGGCGATCAATGATGTCATAGCCTGCGTGCTTCAGCGCATCCAATGACTTGAGACCAAACGGACATAAATGGTCGGACATCACCATACGAAAGATGATGGCGGACTGCCCGCCTTCTTTGCCGATATGCTCGCCTTGTAGGGTATCGATGAGATGCCGTACTTGTTGGCTTTGGCTGTTGTCTATGGTGTCAGTATTAGATTTATTGTTAGTATTGTCTGCCATAACGCGCTCCTTACGTTTTGCTTATTCGCTGCTTGATAACAGTTTTTCTTATGACTGTGACTATTATCTTATAAGCATCGGTAAGGATGATCTGAATCAGTCTTGTTAACTTTGTTAGGTTTAATGATAAGTAACATTGGGTTTTGTGGGGATGGACTTTTGCTGCGTAGTGAGAAGCAAGCAAAATTTAGGTAAAGTAAAAAGCGTACACTGGAGTAGCACACGCTTTTTCTTAATAGCTAGTAGATAAACGGAAAGGATTGTTCGAGAGTTCAATTTTCACATTAGTATCGCACAGTAGCTTAGCTAAATAAGGTTGGTATTGCGTTGCTGCTGGTGCAATGTATATTTTGTCCAAATGCGCTTTTACCTCTGGCTCATATTCCACGTATAAGAATTTCCCAAATTCCATTCTTATATTCTCATTTTTCAAAGAGGTAATATATACAATACGACATTCTTGTTCTTCTTGGAAAGCTGAATGCTTAACAAGGTATTTAAGAGGTAATAAAATTTCATCAGCTATGCTATTTAGCTCATCTATAATTCTTGAATAATTAATATTTAATATTCGATATTGCTCATTTAAAGAATTAAAGTTCGTTTTTAATTTATCTAAACTTGTTATTACAACCTCCTTTTTACTATCTACGTATTTTGTATACTCTTCCCAGTGCTTTTGAGCTTCATTTTTATCCTCAAACTCATTATAAAAAGTAATTTTGTTTCTTTGAGCTAAATGTATATAATCATTTTTAGCATTTAAATACATACACCTAAATACATTCTGCTTATCTATATTATTATCGTCGGTTTTATCCGTTAATAAGTTAAAATTAACATCTTTCGTCTTTTCTATGTTAATAATATTTATTGGGTCATTTAGTAATTTTCTGTACTTACTATATATATTTCTATCTAAGAAAAAACTCTTATTAAATACTAAGCTAACACCCGAAGCTTCTTTATTATTTTCTTTTCCATATAATCTAAACTGATTAAGACTATCATGATTAAAAGTAAAGCAACTTAAAAAAGCATGGTAATCTACATCTAAATCAACATTTTTTTCAAAATTATCTTTTTTTTCTTTAAGGTAACTAGTTAATAAACTACCTTCACTAGGATCATTGACATTATATATAGTATTAAGTCTAAATAAATTTTTATTATTTTCGGGATTAGTTAATAAGACGTTAGCAACTACAGTACTAGTATAATGTGCAAGTTTTCTTTCATACTTATTTTCATGACTACAATCAACAATTAAATTATCCTGTATTATTAATACATGTCTTAAGGAGTCAAGAAAATATTTAGCGATTTTTTTAGTGTTCTCTTCAAGAAATAGCATACATATTTTTATCAAACAATAGTTTTCATAGGAGTAAGAAGCACCTAGTGAATTAAATAATTTCAAAGCTTCCTTATATTCCTCTTTATTAATAAGCTCACTCCCAAACTTAAACATAACATCTTCTACAGAGAGAAAACCTCCTTTTAGTACCACTTTACTTATGGGTTCAAACTCCTTATTTTCATATAATTTTATGAGCCTTTCGGAAGCCTTATAAACACTATTTACAATATCCTTCTCAATAAGCGCTAAATTTATTTGAGCAAGATAGTAACTTATCTTGTTATCAGTTTCTTTAATCTTACTTAAAGCTTCATATCCCAAACTATAGTCTTCATTAGAATAACTAGTACTAAAAATTTTTAATTGAGCTTCTGTAAATGCTTCACCGCCATCCTTCTCACGAGTAACCTTCTGCAATCCTTCAATCTCTTTGCGAGTTTCTTCGTCCAGACCTTCCATGTCATCAATATTCATAATCTACGCCCCAACCATCGTCAAAAACTCTTCCTCAGCTACAATTTTGACGCCGAGTTTTTCTGCTTTGGTCAGTTTAGATCCAGCCTTATCTCCTGCTAGTAGCGCTGTGGTTTTTGCCGAGATGCTACCTGATACTTTTGCACCCAGTGCTTGCAGTTTGGCTTTGGCTTCATCACGCGCCATGCTATCGAGCGCGCCTGTGATAACCCACGTTTGCCCATCGAGTGGTAGCCCTTCTGATGCGACCTGCTCGACCTTATCCCAATGAACGCCAGCTTCAAGCAATGAATTAATCACTTCGATATTATGCGGCGCACGAAAGAATTTATAGGTCAGCTCGGCAGTGATTTCCCCGACATCTGGGGTTTTTATCAAAGTCTCAATACTGGCCGACATTAGACTATCTAAATCACCAAATTGCTGAGCAAAGTTCTGTGCTGTGCCTTCACCAACACCGCGGATGCCAAGTGCATAGATAAAGCGAGCCAACGTCGTATGCTTGCTAGCTTCGATAGCGTTGATGATATTTTGTACCGATTTTTCACCCAGTTTCTCAAAGGTGACCATCTCATCCGCATGATTGTGCAACTGATAGATATCAGCGACGGTTTTGACCAGACCATGCTCAAAGAAGCTAATCAGCCAACTTGCACCAAGTCCATCGATATCCATCGCACGACGTGAGACAAAGTGTATTAGCGCCTCCGTCTGCTGCGCTGGGCAAAATAGTCCACCCGTACAGCGTGCCAATGCTTCATCTTCTGGCAGCACCACAGGAGAGTCGCAGACAGGACAAGTAGATGGTAGCGTGACTGGCTCGCTATCCGCTGGGCGCTGATCGTGCCAGACACGAGTGACTTTTGGGATGACATCGCCTGCCCGATGGACGCTGACCATATCGCCCGCCCGCACGTCTAAACGTTGAATCTCGCCAAAGTTATGCAAGGTGACATTGCTGACAGTGACGCCGCCAACTTTGACAGGTTCAAGCTTGCCGACTGGTGTGATTTGACCTGTACGGCCGACTTGCCACTCGATATCGTTTAGACGTGTCATCACCGTTTCGGCAGGGAATTTATAGGCCGTCGCCCAGCGTGGCTCGCGTGATAGGTAGCCAAGCTGCTGCTGTAACGCAAGGCTATTGACCTTGATGACCATGCCATCGATTTCAAAAGGCAAACTGGCACGGCTCTCAATCACTGACTCATAATAGGTCTGCGCGGCGCGTGGATTTGCCACTACTTCTACCGCGCTGACCGTAAATCCAAGCTCGGTAAGCCATGCCAACGCCCCTGACTGAGTGTCGATAGTATCTGGCAAACCTTGATTGACCGAATAGCCATAGAAAGCTAATGGACGACTGGCTGCTATCGCTGGATCTAGCTGACGTAAACTACCAGCGGCGGCATTGCGCGGATTAGCAAAGGTTTTGCCCTCGTTCTCTTCTGCCAATCGATTGAGACGCTCAAATCCTGCCTTTGGCATCAATACCTCACCACGTACTTCTAGCAACTCAATATCAGCAGCATCAGCTATCCATAGTGGCAAGTTACGAATGGTCTTAGCATTTTGAGTAATATCCTCGCCTGTCTGCCCATCACCGCGCGTAACCGCTTGGACAAACTTACCGTGCTCATACTTCAGTGAAACCGCCAGTCCATCAAGCTTTAGTTCCATCTCATACTCAGGGTTTTGCTGTGAGTCGCTGAGACGATCATTGACGCGGCGCATAAAATCGCGCAAATCATCATATTCAAAGACATTGCCTAACGACAACATCGGAATGTCGTGAGTGACTTGGGTAAAGGCCGATAGCGGCATATCGCCGACTTGATTAATTGGGCTATCTGGCTGCACCAAATCTGGATATTCTTCTTCAATCTCAAGCAACGAGCGACGTAATTGATCGTACTCGCTGTCTTCTAATATCGGATTATCGAGCACGTAATAGGCATAGTTATGCGTCTTAATCGCTTCAATAAGCGCACGCATTTTTGAGACAATCTCTGCACTATTATTGATACTACTGTCGGTCGAACTGGGTATATTAGATGTCGCAAGTGCTTGGCTTTCTACTTGAGCAGATAGATTTTTAGAATTATTTGATGAGGTAGAGTCAGTCATAGTCGGCGTCTTTTTCGCAATTCAAGATGTCGATATGATAACAAGTTTGTAGGAAGCTCGGTATAGTCAATCCTATATAAATCAGATACTATGTCAGGCTCGCTCAGTCTGCTATCTATGGTTAGCACTTTGCAGAAACTATAGCCCAATAAAAAAGGCAAATAACGTTAATCGCTATTTGCCTTTTATATGATTTCTGATATTAATCAGCTTTTAACTTTCTTAGCTTAGCCTTCGCGCTGCTAACCCTCATAATCACGAACTTGATTACGTAGCTGCTGCTTGTATTCAGGCGTGATTGGTTCGTTCTCTTCATCCAGCATAATCGCATCAAGGTCGCTTGCCATCATATAAGCAATGCTCATCATACTATCGAAGCTGCGCACGGCTTGTGGATGCGGAAGTGATAAGAACACGACGACACCGTTATAAGTGTTGGTCGCGACACTATGCGGATCAAACGGTGCGATACCACTATCGGTGATACCCATCATACTAAACCACAGCATACCCGTACCGTCTTTTTGCTCGTAGCGATGGAACATATTCATCGCGCCATAGCGTAGACCGTATTTATCAATCAACGCTAACAGATCACGACCACGGATAATCGCCGCTGGGCGGTCACGATATTGGTGCGGCAAGATGGTGATATTGATATTGTCTTTGGCATTAATCAACGGGCCGTTTTGCGCGTCATCACCTGACTCTGATAGATGCTGATCCAGTATCGGGCTGTTATCATCGAAGCTCGGCTCTTCTGCCGTATCGATGGTTGGCATCAGGCTATCGGTCGCTGACATTAGGCTAGAGAACGCATCAGGCTCTTGCTCGATATGCATCTGATCTGCGACTTCTACAAACTCAGCACTATCGGCACGGCGTTGCTCTTCTTGCCAGCGCGCGTAGTCTGCTTCATCGATGACGTCATGATCGTCAGCTGCTACATGATCACGCTCGGCCGTTAGTTGAGCGTCAACGTTGGTATGCGTTTGCGTCAATGGCTCTTCTTCAACCACAGCATCTAAGTAACTACGATCTGGACCGATGCTCGTCTCACCTGCGACCGTATCATCAAGGTCTGGCTGATCAACGATGTTGCGCTCGTGACGCGGTATGATGGGAATACCATTTTTATCATAATTGACCGCAGCAGCTTCGGTAGCACCGCGGCGCTTAAAGCTACGAATGACCATAAACAGCCCTGCGAGCACGATAAACGCGGCAATGGCAATCAATATAAACTGAATAACGGTCATGATAAATACATCCTAGTATATATAACAAAAGGGAATACACAAACGAGCATAAATGGCAATATTCTAGCATGGCTGACCTATATCGTCACCACATTGTGTACTTTATAACCAGTATGCTGGACTGAGGTCAAGCTTATTTGCATTTATGCCAATTGATTGATTATATTTGCATCGCGCTGATTCTCATAGCACTTTTAATGTCGGCTATTTTACGCTTAGCTCTCTACATAACGCGCAGCTTCATCGAGCGACACACTGACTAGTGTAGAAATGCCCGCACTTGGCATGGTAATACCTTTTAGCTCATCAGCAATTTGCATCGTTAATTTATTATGACTGATAAAAATAAACTGTAAATCATCTGCTAGCTCATGGATGAGACTGGTAAAGCGCGCGACGTTGGCATCATCGAGCGGTGCATCGACCTCATCAAGGACACAGAACGGTGCAGGATGCTGCTTAAATATCGCAAAAATCAAACTCAATGCAGTAAGGGTTTTTTCACCGCCCGATAGTACCGCCAAGCGACTGTTGCGTTTGCCCTTCGGCTGCGCCATTAAGGTAAGCCCTGCCCGCCATTGTTCGGACTTTGGCGTATTAGCTGGCATCTCGTCAGTGTTCAGTGTCAGGCTAGCTTGTCCACCACCAAAGACTTTGGCAAATAAATTGGCCAGTTCGTTATTGACCGCATCAAGCGTCTGCATAAACAGTGTCTTGGTCGTCTCATCAATAGAGGCAATCGCTTCGGTCAATGTCTGCATACTGGCTGCGATATCTGCCGTCTGCTGTGCGAGTGGATCCAGGCGTTCGTTTACCTCGGCCAACTCTGCGACCGCTGCCAAATTGACTGGCCCAATTTTGCTCAACTGCTGGGTCAACTTGGCGCGCTCAGATTCAAGCTCAGCGATTTTGTCTGGACGGACGCGGCGATCATGAGCGATAAAATCTGCTAGCAAGTTTGAGACGCTCATGCTTTGTTGAGGTTGCTCAGCTTGCGCTTTATATTTATGACTCACACGATAGTAGGCATCTAAAGCGCTTTGCGTATGTGCGCTAGCATCCTCTAACCGCGCTGCACTTAGTGCCAACTCAGTAGCATGACGGGCAAGCTCGCTTTGCTGCGTTTGCAATGTATTTTGCAATGTATCAAATACTGTCTGCTGCTCAGCGTACGTTTGTTTTAATGCCATTAGCGCAGTATCGCGCTCGTTCAATAGCACTTGCTGCTCATCGCGCGTTGTCTGGGCAGACTGTAGCGCTGCTTGTAGCTCTGGCAACTTGGCCTGCTGCTGATCGTGACGCGTCTGTAGACTTTGCTCATTCTCTAACGATTTATCATGTTGTTCAGTTGCACGAGCCAGACTGCTAACACTATGTTCTAAACGCATCTCGTATTGCTGGATACGCAGCTGCAGTGCTTGCCAAGCGTCATCATCAGCTTGACGCGCGCGGTTTAGCTCGCTACGCTCAGCTTGCAGTTGCTGGTTTGTCGCTCGCGCATCTGCTATTTGCGGCGTTAGAGTAGCGATCTCGCTTTCAATGTGTTGTTGTTCTTGCTCAAGGGTTTGTTGCTCTTGCGCCAGTTCTTTCTTTTCCTGCTCGAGCGTTGCTTTATCAGCGTTCAGGCGTTGGCTATCTGCTTGTAAACGCTCGGCATTGGCTCGCTCGGTGGTTAATTGCTGCTGGTATTTATGCTTATCGCGGGTTAACTGCTCAGCTTGCGCGCGCGTTTCTTCCAAACTAATCATCAACGCATCATAATCGCGCTGATTTTTGGCGATAGATTTTTGCTGCTCTTGTATTTTAGTTTCAAACTCATCAAGCAAGTCTTCTAACGCTTGTAGACGCGTACGCTGCTGCAAACGCTGCGTGAGGAATTGGCTATTACTATCGTTCTGCTCATCCTGTGCACCAGCGAATTTGCTTAAATTAATCGTCCCATGACGACTGATGAGCCAACCATCTGCGGTAAGTAGGATAGCGTATAGTGGTAATGATCTTAATACATCAGTAAGTGTATCAACCTCATGCTGCTCACTGGTTTCAAACTGCGCCGTATATATATAACATTGCTGCCAAAGCGCTAATGTAGGCTGTTTAACCAACTGCGATAATGGCAATACTTTATCAATCAAATTATCTGGCAATTCGCTGACAAACTTATGGTCACTAATATTACTTTGCGCCGCGGGCAACCATAAGCTATGACCCGTCTCTATTAGAGTTTTATCTTTTGCACTGGCAGGCGTATTTTGTGCCGTTTGATAAGTCAGTAAATCTGCAACGTCATGCTCAAGCGCTTGCCATAAGCTATTCGCTTGTTGAGAAATGCCATTAGTGTTATTAACGTCTGATTGCTTGGTTTGATTAGCTTGTTGATTAGAGATCAGAACATGGCTGTCTAGCCACAACGCCAAGATATTATCGAGTAGCGTTGCATGCTCCTGCCCTTTCGCACTCAGCTCAATCTGCTCACGTAGCGTTGTGATGGCTAACGGCTGATGATGTATGCCATCGTTATCTGCATTATCCGTCGCGGTAGGTTGAGTCTTTGCTGATTGCTGTTGTGTAGGTTTTGGATGCAATATCTGATGCAAAGTATCGTATTCGCCTGCCAGTAGCGCATGACGCTTTTCATCATCGCTCAGCTCGCTCTGTTGTGCGTTTAGTCTCTGCTGCAAACTATGCGCTTGCGGTTGTATCTCGGACAAGCGTTCATCGACGGCTTCACGTTGACGCTCAACCTGCTGCAACTGCATGCTTAGCTCAGTGACTTGCTGTTCTAGCACCTGACTGAGATCTTGCACCTTATCCGTCTTACTCACATCAGTACTGTCAGATGCAGATGGCGCTATAGACTGCTGTAATTGCTGCCACAGGTTTTGCCAGCTTTGCTCGCGGCGTTGCCATTTATCATAGCTTTGCTGATGACGCTTTTGTGCTTGAGCGTTAATGGCTTGCTGCTGTTCAAGCGAACGGGCTTTATCTTGCAAGCGTGACAGATTGTTTTGCGCTTCGTGCCACGCGCGTTGTAGTGGCTGCTCATTGCGCTTATAGTTATCGCGTTTGTCTGTCAGCTCAGTCAGCTGCGGACGCAACGCTTCTAGCGCTTGATTCTGCTCAGCTTGTTCAGCTTTTAGGCGTTCGATATCAGCGAGTGATTGCGCACGCTGTTGAGCCAAGCCAAACAGTTGCTGCTCAATAGCGGTCAGCTGTGACTTAGCATCACTTAGCTTATGTTCCGCTTGTTGATAGCCGAGCTGCTGCTGATAGTGAGCGCTTTGGGCATCGTCTTTGAGCCATTGCTCTTGATTGATTCGCGCAGTGAGCTTATCTTGCTGAGCTTTGAGCGTGTCGTAGTCAGCTTGAAGTGTCGACACCTCCGTAGCACTACGTTCATGCGCTACTTTCTGCTGTTGATGTGTTTGCTTAGCTTGATACAGCTGCTGAATGGCGAGCTGCTGCTCGATATCAGCTAGTGTTAAAGCCAACTCTTCATAGCGCTGCGCACTAGCCGCCTGCTTAGACAGTGTCTTTTGTTGGCGTAGTAATTCGCTTTGCATATCGTGCAGGCGGGCTAGATTATCCTTTGTTTTCTCTAACTTCTTTTGCGTTTCTTCACGGCGAGCCTGATAGCGTGAGACACCTGCCGCCTCTTCGATAAACTCACGCAGCTGCACGGGGCTAGACTCAACGATGCGCCCAATCATGCCTTGCTCAATTACCGCATAGCTACGTGCACCCAGCCCTGTACCTAAAAACACATCGACCACATCACGGCGACGGCAACGCGTACCATTGATAAAATAATCTGAGCGGCCATCTTTATTTACCTGACGGCGAACCGATAGCTCTTGGTACAAGTTAAACTCGTGGCGAATACCAGTCTGCTCATCTTGGGTATGCTCGAAGGTTAGCTCGACACTGGCGACGCTTTTGGCTGTTTTATCTTGCGTACCGGCAAAGATAACATCACTCATCGCCCCGCCGCGTAACTGCTTGGCAGAGGTCTCGCCTAGCACCCAGCGGATAGCATCAATCACATTGGATTTGCCACAGCCGTTCGGCCCGACGATGGCGGTGATACCATGACGAAAAGTAAAAGTGGTTGGATTGGCAAAGGATTTGAAGCCTGCCAGCTTTAGAGATTTTAAACGCATGAAGAGTCAATAAACTTAGCAAAAACAGGCGGCTATTCTACCTGAAATTGTAGTAGGTTTTTAGGGTTAAACGGCTAAGTGCATAAACGATTTCGATTCAAGGCTTTGATGGAACCCTCGTAACAGTTTTTGCTCCACTTGGCAGACATTATTTTCTACTAAGTAGCGATTATTAAACTCGATAAAGGCTGACCAAGAGATATTTGCTACTTCTAAATAATCGACTATTTCTAACAGCTCTGGCCTTAGTAAATACTGATACTTCCTAGGCCGTTTATAACATAGAGACAGCTCTCGATCTACGAGCGTTTGCTTATTTTGCTTTAGTGCGTCACCACCGATAAATAACAGCAAAAACTTTGCCCCTTTATCGATAAAGCCTTTTGCTAATAAATGCTCGTACATCAAGCAGTACTTTAGGATTGGGTCTGGGTTTTTCCGGCTAGCGAGTTTTAACTCATTGGCTATCAGCACATTCGCCTGATGGTTATAGGCGAGGTTGTCCATATACATTGCTTTTAGCTCTGTACTGTTTTCGAACATACCGCTATTACCATGTGTCGACCATGACCCACTTGGCTCAAAGTTGATAAATTGCTGATAAAATAAGTTTAGATAAACATCGCTGCACAAACTCAAAAAAATATCGAACTCTTTATTGAGATAGTCTTCAGAAAAGAACGTTACGCGGCGCACGGCTTCTCTCGCATTACAGATACCCATCGTTTGCGTTGAATACGTCTCTAGCTGCTCAGTTTCATTCATTTTCGTATTGAGCTTTTTGATGACTGATTGCTCAATCTCTTCTATATTTTTATCCTTTAACTCTGGGTGGGCCGCCCATTCAATGATTTGGCGTACGTATTGCTTTTTAGTGATGCCTAAAATACGCTGCGGCTCCCATGCCAAAAACTCTACCATATTAGAGAGACCCGTCGTCCACGATAACTGGTCTTTTAGATGATTTATTGAGCCGAAAACACGGCGGTATTTTTCTGCAGCTTTCATACTAATAATGTCTCACGGTTTGCATACTAGCTTTATAAAGGTTTGTCATTGCTATAGTCATGCCACTGTAAAAGTATTACAGCGTTAACCTCGCTTGAGGTATCACATATACGTCTACACTCGATTGCCTTGTACTATTTTTAAATTGAATCGACTATACAATATGTCAAGTTTATCTAAGGATTTGAAGCCTTTTAGCTTTAAAGGTTTTAGACGCATAAAGGAACAATAAACATAGCAAAAACAGGCGGCTATTCTACCTGAAATTGTGGTATTTATGGCTGTCATAGACGATACCACCACTCTCTAAGACTATAATCTTTTAAAAGGCAGTCAATGGAAGTTAGTAAAGGAAATAAGGCTACTCTTAAGAAGTGACTATCTGCGTATATTCATCAGCATGTCGTTTAACAACTTTTAATAGGTTATCAGCTTCTCTATCAAATGCTTCTTTAGCAACCTCACACTGTCCGAAACTACCAGAAAATAATTCGATATATAATTTAACGAGTTGTTTAGAAAATTTTTCGTAATCATCTTCTAACAAAGGGAAATGAAGCATGACTAAGGTATCAACTTCAGCCATTAACATCATGAATGTCTCCATTGTAAAATTCAGGTTTTCATTTTTTGAACGATAATATACGCCTTCGTAAGCCATATAAGCTAGGCGATACAACTTAACAGTTAATTGCTCATACTTTTCACGTGTAAAAACTTTCACTTCCTTATTATGTTCTAACTTTAATTTATCAATATCATGCTTATGTATTTGTTTATTCGTTATATAAGGAAGTAGTCCACCAATGAGAACTCCTAACAGACTAGCTATTACTGCAAACATTTTTAACTCTCTATATAATAATCAAAATTAAAAACAATTGGTTTCTTACAACATTCCAAGCCCACTCAATAACAACTGCCCTCCAGCAAATATCAATAATATGCCAAATGCGCGCTTAAGTATCAGCGCAGGTAAGACATGGGCAAGCTTGGCACCGACTTTTGCCATCGCAAAGCTGGCAACTGAAATAAACAAGAATCCTGTGACATGGACAAATCCTATCGTGCCTTGAGGTAGATTGACCACGTCTTGACCGAACCAAGCAAACCCTGCTGCTCCAGCCAAGGCAATTGGTAGACCGCACGCTGCTGACGTGCCGACCGATTGTTTCATCGGCAGCCCTGCCCAGTTCAAGAATGGTACGGTCAAGCTGCCGCCACCAATGCCAAAAATAGAGGACGCCATACCAATACCCGTACCAGCACCAAACTGGACACCGGCCGATGGTAACGGTTTGCCCACCTGCTCTTTATTCGAAAAGAACAGCATTTTTAGAGCGACCAATAGCGCACCGAAACCAATGATAGCCTGTAGTACTTGCCCATCAATCATATCCGCGATACCAGCACCGACCAAACTACCGATGACCAATCCAAGCGCCATCTTGCGCCATACTTCCCAGCGCACGCCGCCGCGCTTGTTATGGGCAGTCAGCGAGCTGATCGAGGTCACAACGATGGTCGCCAATGACGTCCCGATGGCCAGATGAGTGATTACTTCTGGCGAAAAGTCATAAGCGGTAAAAATCCATACCAATGCGGGCACGATAATCATGCCACCGCCGACGCCAAACAAGCCCGCGCTGACACCCGCAAACGCGCCTGCAATCACAAACCACACATATAACATCATAGAACGAACCTTTTATAATACTGACTGGCGCTATAGTACTCACTAGCGCTTAGGCGTGCTTAATTGTATTTGCCAAATCTCAGCGTGACCTTTATGCTGTTTACTCGGTACTGTCTGACCGCAACAATCGCTCAGTATATCAAAGTTTCCTTTAACCACATCGACTAAACTTATGCCGCCACTCACTAGTTTTTCTACCTATTTATCCGAGCTCAATCACCGTCATGTGGCTAGTAGCGCCTCGACCAATAGCGAGCTGATGGAAGCCTTACAAAACGGGTCATTAGATGTCGCCACCGTACACGTTTTGACCGCGGAAACCCAAAGCGCAGGTCGTGGTCAGCACGGGCGCTCGTGGCAATCACCGCGCGGCAATGTCTATCTGTCGCTATACCATCCCGTGCATATGCCAATCAGTGGCTTGCTATCGCTTATCATTGGTCTTGAGCTGGCGAAGATGCCTATCATTCAAACACTGAACGAGCAACTGCAAGCGCAAGGACTGACACCAATTGGGGTGAAATGGGCAAATGACTTGGGGTTTTATCAGCAAGCTCAGAGCCAATCTGAAGAGCTATCTAAAGTGCAATCTGTAACGGACAGCTCGGTATTAGACTCAGTATTAGACTCAGCATTGAATAGTAATGTAGCAAATCAGCGTACCCTACCCTTTAATAAACTGGCTGGGATTTTGATAGAGCCAGTGACGAAAGCTGGCAGGTTGGTTGGTGTGGTGCTAGGTATTGGCCTAAACGTACAGGCAGCACCAAAGCTCACCACACAAACGTCTGAGGGCATGAGTTATCAAGCGATTAGCTTACAAGGCATTAATGAGATGCTACCTTTAGAGACACGATCTGCGAGCCTACCAGACCTACCAATGCTCTATCAACAGATGTGCAAAGCATTGATGGCGGCGATGACACGCTTTGAGCATTTGGGCATAGAGCAGCCAACGGGTCATACTTATTACTTGGATAGTTTTTTGGAGCAGTTTGCGATGATGGATGCGCTATCGGGTCTGCGCTTACGCGTCACCCAAGACTATAATAACGAAGAAAAAGTCGTGACGGGAATCGCTTGCGGTGTCGACACACATGGCTGTTTGCAATTGCGCCAAGATAGCGGTAAGATTTCTACGCTTTTTACTGGACGCATCGACGTTATTTATTAGGCTTAGACAACTATATTGATGAACACCATCATTAACGAGCACTATATAAAGGGACTTTTATGCTCTGGCTTGATCTTGGAAATACCCGCCTAAAATACTGGCTAACCGATGATATCGGACAAATAGTCGCGCATGATGCTAAGCAGCATTTGCAAGCACCTGCCGAACTACTTATGGGTCTGACGGATCGCTTTGAGCGTTATGCGCCTGACTTTATTGGTATCTCATCAGTATTGGGTGACAATCTCAATGCCAAAGTATCAGAGACACTCAGTCGTTTGAATATTCCGTTTGAGTTTGTCCATGTCGATGCAGCACATGCGCTGATGAAAAGTGCTTACAATGATCAGCAGCTCGGCTGTGATCGTTGGCTACAGATGCTCGGTGCGGTCGATAAGAAAAAGCGCCAGTGTGTGATTGGTTGTGGCACAGCGGTAACCATTGATTTGATTGATCATGCTGAGCATTTGGGCGGTTATATTTTCCCTAGCATCTACCTGCAACGTGAATCACTGTTCTCTGGTACTAAGCAAATCACTATCTCGAACGGTACTTTTGATAGCGTCAGTCAAGGCTTGACCACTCAAGACGCGGTGCATCGCGGTATTTTGCTCTCTATCGTTGGCGCGATCAATGAGATTAGCCACCGTCACCCTAATTTTGAATTGATTATGACAGGTGGTGATGCCGCCATTATATCCCAGCATGTTAATCGTCCAGTGCGCTTACGTGATGATTTGCTATTGAACGGTTTGGCAAGATACTTTGATTATCGCAATAAGTCTTAACCGCTTATAGATAATTCGGTTTAACGTTGACATGAAAAAAGCAGCACGTTTTACACGTGCTGCTTTTTTATTTTACTATCATAAAATAGCTAACGTATTGCTAGCTATTGCTTCCATATCTTCTTATTTGGTCTCGTTAAACAGCTCGCGACCGACTAGCATACGGCGAATTTCACTGGTACCTGCGCCAATCTCATATAGCTTGGCATCGCGCCAGTAGCGACCAAGTGGATACTCATTGGTATAGCCATTACCGCCAAATATTTGAATGCCCTCGCCTGCCATCCATGTGGCTTTTTCGGCACACCATAGAATCACACTGGCACAGTCTTTACGTACTTCTCGACTATGACCAGCACCGCGCGCGTCCAACATATCGAGGTTTTTACCCACGGTGTACAAGAAGCTGCGACCCGCTTGCAATATCGTATACATGTCTGCGACTTTGCCCTGAATCAGCTGGAATTCACCGATCGCTTGACCAAACTGCTTACGATCATGGATATAAGGCACGACATTGTCCATCACTGCTTGCATGATACCAATAGGACCTGCAGCCAATACAGCGCGCTCATAATCTAGGCCGCTCATCAGTACCTTGACGCCTTCATTAAGACCGCCCAAGATATTTTCGCTTGCTACTTTTACATTATTAAAAATCATCTCACCAGTATGGCTACCGCGCATGCCGAGCTTGTCTAGCTTTTGTGCGGTACCAAAACCTTCCATACCTTTTTCAACGATAAAGGCCGTCATGCCTTTGCCGCCTAATTCAGGATTGGTCTTGGCATAGACCACCATCACGTCAGCATCAGGACCATTGGTAATCCACATTTTGCTACCATTTAAAATATAGCTGCCGTCTTTTTCTTCTGCTCTTAGTTTCATACTGACGACGTCTGAGCCAGCACCAGTCTCACTCATTGCCAATGCACCGATGAACTCGCCGCTGATTAGCTTTGGCAGATATTTCTGCTTTTGTTCTTCAGAGCCGTTACGTTTGATTTGGTTAATACATAGATTAGAGTGTGCGCCATAGCTAAGCGCTACCGATGCCGAAGCTCGGCTAATCTCTTCCATCGCGACCATGTGGGCGACGTAGCCCATGTTAGAGCCGCCGTATTCTTCAGGAACGGTAATACCATGTAGACCGAGGTCGCCCATTTTTTGCCACAAATCCATTGGAAACTCATCGCTGCTGTCAATCTCGGCAGCACGTGGAGCGATTTCATTTGCTGCAAACTGCTGTACGACATCACGTAGCGCGTCAATATCTTCGCCAAGTTGAAAATTCAATCCAGGTAAACTCATAACCATTCCTTGTGTATAAATATTTAATTTTCGAATTTTAATCTATTTTTTAAAGCCATATTATTTTTAATGTTATCTTTGATGTCATAGTCCATTCAATGTGAAAGTATGGCAAGGCAACCGAGTGTAGATGTATATCGAATACTTCAAACGAGGTTAACGCTGTCATACCTTCACAGTGGGTTGACTATCTACTTAAGACTGACGTTTATTGATTAGAGCACGTGCCACATTTGAGCCATTTGGTCGCTTTAAAAATTCACTGATGCGCTCACCTGCTACGACCAATTTTTCCAAATCGATACCCGTGCTGATACCCATACCATGCAGCATATACACCACATCTTCAGTCGCGACATTGCCCGTTGCGCCTTTAGCATAAGGACAACCGCCCAAGCCAGCGACAGAGGTATCAAACTCACTCACACCCATTTGTAATGCAGCCAGAGTATTGCTCAATGCTTGACCATAAGTATCATGAAAATGACCCGATAGCATAGAGATATCAGCATACTCAAGTGCTGCTTGCAACGCTCGTTGTACTTTAAGCGGTGTGCCCACACCGATCGTATCGGCAATGCCAATCTGCTCTGAACCGATCTCAATCAATCGCTTGGTGACATAAGCTACTTGGCTAGGGTCAATCTCACCTTCATAGGGACAACCAACCGTACAAGAGATCACGCCGCGTACCTTGATGCCTTGTGCTTTTGCTGCCGCAGCCACTGGTGCAAAACGTTTAATACTCTCATCGATACTACAATTGATATTTTTTTGACTAAAGGTTTCGCTGGCTGAGCCAAAGATGACTATTTCATCCGGGCGATGTACGATAGCATTTTCAAAGCCACGCATATTGGGCACCAGTACCGAGTAGCAAACGTCCGTCTGCCGCGTCGGTGCTAGTGCGTCGAGCAACTCGCTGTTATCACCCATTTGTGGTACCCACTTTGGCGAAACAAAACTGGTCGCTTCCAATTTTTTGACACCCGCCGCAATTAAATCATTAATGAGCGTTTGCTTAACTTCAGTCGGTACCGTCATGGATTCGTTTTGTAGTCCATCACGTGGACTGACATCAACAATGGTGACATGGCTTGGATACAAATGGCTCATACTTGTCGTCCTTTTTGTTATTTGCGCTTTGATGAGGCTTTCTTATTAGGCTTCGTCAGCTATGCGCTCTCACTATCGATACGCAATAGCTCATCACCATCAGCGACCAAGTCACCTGCTGCAAATAATAGTTCTGCTACCACACCATCCGTCGGTGCAGTAATGGTGTGTTCAATTTTCATAGCTTCGATGACGGCAAGTGGCTCGCCTTTTTTCACAGTATCGCCAACAGCTACTTTGAATGCAACCACTTGTCCTGGCATTGGCGACTTCAAACTGCCAACTGCTGCTGTATCTTCGCCCACATGTGCCATAATATCAATAAGCGTAATTTCATCACGTCCGCTATCTGTGAATACGTAGACTGTCTCGTTATTTACCCAGCTTTGGGCACTGATACGTGCACCCTCTAACCATAAAGTATGATTGTGCGCGTCACTGCTATCATAGCTGATCTGACCTTCATAAACCGTTTCGGTCTGAGCCGCTACATTGATATTGCTATCATCCTGCGTATTCGCGATTTCTTGACCAATGACGAGCGTAAAACTACTGAGATTATCGCCGCCTTTTTTGCTATCAGCACCACTCGCATTGTGCCAATTACTGATGCGGGCGCTATAAGCCTGCTCATCATAAACCAAGCTAAATGAACGAGTATAATCGCTGTAAGCACGGAAACCCGTTGGCTTGCTAAACGGATCTGAGCCCTGCGTGGTCGCTTCGCTCGCAAGCTGCTGCGCAATAGCAGTCACCACAAGTGTCGATAATCCGAGAGGGTGCTGGTCAAAAAGCTTATCCTGCTCACGCTCTATCAATGCCGTATCGAGATTGGCTTTGCTAAATGAATCGGTATTTAAAATATAACGCAAAAATGCCACGTTGTTTGGCAGACCAACGATACGCGTCTGTGCCAATGCACGATCTAGTCTTGCCAACGCTTGCTCGCGCGTAGGAGCATGCACGATAAGCTTGGCAATCATAGAGTCATAAAAAGGGCTGATCACATCCCCCTCACGTACGCCATCATCGATACGCACATCGGTAATGTTAAAGGTACTATGCTCAGGCTTTTGATAAGTGAATAAAGTTCCTGTCGCTGGCAAGAAATTGTTATCAGGGTTTTCGGCACAGATACGCGCCTCAATTGCATGACCATTGATGGCCAGATCATCTTGCGATTTTGGCAATGGCTGACCCGCAGCAACCAAAAGCTGCCACTCGACCAAATCGACACCAGTAATGGCTTCACTGACTGGATGCTCAACTTGCAAGCGCGTATTCATTTCCATGAAATAAAAATTCATAGAGTCTTCACGCTGCTCAACGATGAACTCAACAGTACCTGCACCAACGTAATCGACAGCACGTGCTGCTTCGATTGCCGCTGTGCCCATCGCTTCACGCATGGCAGTATCAACACCGGGCGCGGGCGCTTCTTCTAGTACTTTTTGATGGCGGCGCTGTACTGAACAATCACGCTCAAACAGATGCACATAATTACCGTGCGTATCGCCAAATACTTGGATTTCGATATGACGTGGTTTTAGCGCGTATTTTTCGACCAACACTTGATCATTACCAAAACTGGTAATCGCTTCACGGCGGCATGAATCTAACAGGTCAATAAAATCGCTGCTTTTTTCAACGATACGCATACCTTTGCCGCCGCCACCTGCACTCGCTTTAATCAAGACAGGATAGCCAATGCTATCGGCCTGCTGCTGCAAAAACTGTGCATCTTGGTTATCACCATGATAGCCCGGTATCAGCGGCACGCCAGCCGATTCCATCAAGCGCTTAGACTCAGACTTGCCGCCCATAGCACGGATAGCATCCGCCGATGGACCAATAAACACCAAACCAGCATCTTGGCAGGCTTGTGCAAAGTCTGCATTTTCGCTCAAAAACCCATATCCTGGATGAATTGCTTGGGCGCCTGTTTGCTTAGCGATAGCAATAATAGCATCGCCTTTTAGATAACTGTCTTTCGGTGCCGAACCACCCAAATAGATAGCCTCATCACAGACAGCCACATGCTTGGCCTCACGATCCGCATCGGAATAAACAGCAACGGTACTGACGCCAAGACGCTTAGCAGTCGCGGCCACTCGGCAAGCAATTTCACCACGGTTGGCGATTAGAATTTTAGAAAACATAACTATCCCTGTGTCTTGTCGTTATTATTTGACGTCTTGTCTATTTGCCCATTTTCCTATCATTGTTCTGCTACTAGTTAGTCTGCCATTAGCCAATCAGGTTTACGCTTTTGCAAAAACGCTTGAACTCCCTCTTTGCCTTGCTTTGATGAGCGGATATCAGCGATACCTTTGACCGTGTCAGCAATCAGCTCATCTGTAATAGGCGCACCAGCGACATCGTGTAATAGCTGCTTGCAGGTTTTGACTGCATCAGGGCTATTTTTGACGACCTTGTTACAGAACGCAGCCACCTCATCGCCCAGCCACTCTTCGCTAACACGTTCATGGATAAAGCCAAGCTGACGTGCCTTCTTAGCATCAAACACTTCAGCACTTAAGAAATAACGCTGCGACGCTCTAGCACCTAGCGCTCGGATAACATAAGGACTGATAGTGGCAGGAGCCAACCCTAAACGCACTTCACTGAGGCAGAAGTTTGCAATTTTGACAGCGATGGCCACATCACAGACAGCAACTAGCCCCATGCCGCCAGCATAAACATCACCTTGAATAGCCGCGACTGTTGGTTTCGAACACTCGTAAATAGTTTTAAGCATTTGTGCCAATTTATCGGCGTCCGCTAGATTCTCTTCATAGCTATAATCTGCCATGGCACGCATCCAATTGAGGTCAGCACCTGCACAGAACGCTTTGCCAGCAGCTGCTAGCACAATGACACGTACCTCATCATCAGCACCAAGTGTATTGAACGCATCGGTTAGCTCAGCAATCATTTCATCGTTAAAGGCATTACGTATCTCAGGACGATTCAATGTCACTGTCGCCACATGCTGCTCCACTTTCACCAGTAGGCTTTTATAATTTTTATCACTGTCTTTTTGCATAACTTTCTCTATATTTTTTATATAAATATTTAAACAAACTCTTGGTCAATCCATAATAATATTAATACAAGGAAACCAAGTGCAAAGACTAAGCGTAGATGTACAAACCATACTTCAAATGAGGTTAACGCAATAGTCGCTTATTATGGGTAGACCTTAGAATGCTTACATTCTAAAAACCCCAAATGTCGTCTCTTCAATTGGTGCGTTATAAGCTGCGCTTAATCCTAAAGCCAATACATTACGGGTATCAGCAGGATCAATTACGCCGTCATCCCACATACGTGCGGTAGCATAATACGGATGACCTTGCTCTTCATACATCTCACGAATCGGCGCTTTAAATGCCGCTTCGTCCTCATCCCTCCACACTTCACCTTTACGATCAAAATTATCACGTTTGACCGTTGCCAGTACTGAAGCTGCTTGCTCACCGCCCATGACAGAGATACGGGCATTTGGCCACATCCATAAGAAGCGCGGGCTATAAGCACGGCCACACATACCGTAGTTACCAGCGCCGAACGAGCCACCGACGATGACTGTGAATTTTGGTACTTTGGCATTAGCCACCGCCATTACCATCTTGGCACCATGACGAGCGATACCTTCGTTCTCGTATTTACGACCCACCATGAAGCCAGTAATGTTCTGGAGGAATACTAATGGGATTTTGCGTTTACAGCACAGCTCGATGAAGTGCGTGCCTTTTTGCGCTGATTCACTGAATAAGATACCGTTATTGGCAATAATACCAACAGGCATCCCTTCGATATGAGCGAACCCACAAACCAACGTCGTACCAAAGCGCGATTTAAACTCATCAAAGGCACTGTCATCAACGATACGCGCGATGATTTCTCTGATATCAAATGGCTTGCGCTTGTCTGTTGGAATAACACCATAGAGCTCTTTGGCATCGTAACGTGGCGGACGCGGTGTGATTTGATTAGGAATATTTTTTGTAGGGCGATTGAGATGACTGACGATATTACGGGCAATCGATAACGCGTGGGTATCGTTTTGGGCTAGATGATCAACCACGCCTGATAGACGGGTATGTACATCGCCGCCGCCCAAATCTTCTGCCGTGACCTCTTCACCAGTCGCTGCTTTTACCAGTGGCGGACCACCCAAAAATATCGTACCTTGCTCTTTAACGATAATAGATTCATCACTCATGGCAGGCACATAGGCACCGCCAGCCGTACAGCTACCCATGACCACAGCAATCTGTGGAATGCCTACCGCACTCAGATTTGCTTGATTAAAGAAGATACGACCGAAATGCTCTTTATCAGGGAACACATCATCTTGGTTCGGTAAGTTTGCACCACCTGAATCAACCAGATAAACGCATGGCAGATGGTTTTCTTGCGCAATTTCTTGTGCTCGCAGGTGTTTTTTGACCGTCATTGGGTAGTACGTACCGCCTTTTACCGTGGCATCATTACAGACAATCATACATTCGATGCCATTGATACGACCAATACCTGCAATTACGCCAGCCGCTGGAATCTCTTCGCCATACATATCATGTGCGGCCATTGGTGCCACTTCTAGGAACGGTGTACCTACATCCAATAAACGCTCGACGCGCTCACGTGGTAACAACTTGCCACGCGCTAAATGCTTGGCTCGTGCGCGCTCTGAGCCACCTTGGGCAACTTTACGCAAGTGTACATACAAGTCATCGACTATCTCTTGCATCGCGGCACTGTTTTGCTGAAAATCGCTTGAGTTTGGACTCAGTTTACTGGTTATGATAGCGCTCATGATATCCCTTTTTTTCTTATACATAGATAGATACGTAGATGTGAGTAGCTTTTCATATAAATGATACTAACTACTATTTTTAAGCGTTGCTCACATATAGTCGATTTAATTTAAAAGTAGTACAAGGCAACCGAGTGCAGATGTATGTGTGATACTTCAAGCGAGGTTAACGCTGTAATACTTTTATAGTCAAATGAATATGGTTAGTCTTTTATTTTTTAGAGCAGATAAGCAAGCTTACTACAAACCCAACTCTTCTTTCATTTGCTCAATGATTTTATATTTTTGAATTTTGCCAGTGATGGTCATTGGATATTCAGTCACAAAGCGATAGTAAGTCGGCACTTTATAATGAGCGATATGCTCACTACAGAACTCGCGTACTTCCTGTTCAGTCAAGCAGCCAGGCTCTTTCGGAATAATCCACGCTGCCAGCACTTCACCATAACGCTTATCCGGTATACCCACGATTTGCACATCACGAATCTTCGGATGACGATAGAGATAATTTTCAATTTCTACTGGATAAATATTTTCGCCGCCGCGAATCACCATATCTTTACTACGACCAACGATTTTGACATAACCATCCTCATCCATGGTGGCCAAGTCACCGGTATGCATCCAACCATCTTGAATCGCCTCACGCGTTTTAAAGCGGCTGCCCCAATAGCCTTTCATCACTGAATAGCCACGCGTGAGCAGCTCACCCGTCTCACCTAACGGAACAATTTCACCTGTTTCTGTATCAACGACTTTCACCTCAAGCGCAGGCTGTACCAGTCCTACCGTCGAGACTTGTTTATCAAGTGGCGTATGCTCATTGGTCTGGCAAGATACTGGACTGGTCTCTGTCATACCATAGGCAATGGTGACTTCGCTCATGTGCATCTTATCGATGACACGGCGCATAACTTCAATCGGACAGCTAGACCCGGCCATAATGCCCGTGCGCAAGGTAGACAAATCAAAGTTTTCAAATTCAGGATGGTCAAGCTCTGCGATAAACATCGTTGGCACGCCGTGCAGACCTGTACATTTCTCTTCTTCGACTGCTTGCAATACGGTTAACGGCTCAAAGCCATCGTTTGGATATACGATACAACCGCCATGTGTGAGAATCGCTAGATTACCAAGCACCATGCCAAAACAATGATACAGAGGTACTGGAATACACAGCCTATCCTCTTCAGTGAGGTTCATGGCTTCACCGATGAAGTAGCCGTTGTTAAGGATGTTACGATGGCTTAAGGTTGCACCTTTTGGCGTACCTGTCGTGCCACTGGTAAACTGTACATTGATAGCATCGGTGTTCTTAAGCTGAGCTTGGCGCTCGGCAACACGGGGATCGTTGGCATCGCCCTCGCTCATCCACGCAGAGAATTTCTGCATAAAACCGAAGGTCTCATCCGACTCTGGCTCATCAATCCAAATGATACGTTCAATCGTCGGAATCTCAACCAAATCAAGCTGAGTGTAGTCTTTGTGGTAAATCTCAGGACACAGCTCGCGAATTAAACTGGCGTAGTCACTGGTTTTGAAATGGCGCATCAGTACGAGCGCTGAGCAGCCCAATTTATTTAAGGCATATTGCAATTCAAAAGTACGGTAGGCAGGATTGATATTAACGAGAATAACGCCGACTTTTGCCGTGGCCAATTGCATGAGCAGCCATTCAGCATTGTTGTGTGACCAAATACCGATACGATCACCAATCTCTAGTCCCATCTCAATCATACTACTGGCTAGCTGATTCACTTGCTGCTGTAGCTCACGATATGTCCAGCGGATATTTTGTTGACGGACGACCAGTGCTTCGCGCTCAGGATATTTGGAAACAATAGCATCAAAAAAATCACCGATTGTCGCTTCAATCAGCGGTACATCAGGACCTTTGTCATAGCTTTTGGTAAGGGGTGCATTGGCTGAGCGTGCGCCCATATTGATACTAGGAATGTTGTTTAAAATGGTATCGAAATCAGGATTTTGAATCATAGCGAGTCCTTTCGTTTTACTTTTTATATTATTTATAAATCGCACTTATTAACAGCCTGCGAGCAAACCTTCTTCCTTGAGCAGGCCTTACATAGCATTCAGCTACTATAACGCCATCAATGAAAGCCTGTCAACAATATCAATACGGTATGTATCATTTAATTAAGAAGTCTGTATTTCTACTTAGTAAAAGGTAACATAGAATCATGGCAAATATTTGACATAAAAAAGCCAGCCACAATATTTATACTATGGCTGGTTTCTACAGAAAATATGGTGTCAATAATGCATAAACCTTTTGTTTTTAATACTGGTTATTGCTCATAGTTTTAAATTACTCTAAACCCAACTCTTCTATCATTTGTTCAACAATCTTGTATTTTTGAATTTTGCCAGTCACGGTCATTGGATAGTCATTGACGAATCGAAAGTAGGTCGGCACTTTGTAGTGAGCAATATGCTCCTGACAGAACTGTCTGACTTCTTCTTCGCTCAAACTGTCTGGTTCTTTTGCAATAATCCAAGCCGCTAGTACTTCACCATAGTGCTTATCAGGTACCCCTACAATTTGCACATCTCGAATCTTAGGATGACGATAGAGATAATTTTCGACTTCTACAGGATAGATGTTTTCGCCGCCACGAATGATCATATCTTTACTACGACCAACTACAGTGATATAGCCATCCTCATCCATCACTGCCAAATCACCAGTATGCATCCAGCCATCAGAAATTGCCGCGCGTGTTTTAAATCGGCTACCCCAGTAGCCTTTCATCACCGCATAGCCATAAGTAAGTAGCTCACCCGTCTCGCCAATCGGTACGACATCTCCCGTTTCCGTATCTACGATTTTAACCTCAAGCGCTGGAAGCACCATCCCAACGGTAGAGACTCTTTTTTCGAGTGGCGTTTGCGAGCTAGTTTGACAAGATGCAGGACTGGTCTCTGTCATACCATACGCAATAGTGACTTCGCTCATATGCATCTTATCCATAACACGGCGCATGACTTCTATTGGACAGCTAGAGCCACCCATCACACCTGTACGCAAGCTAGACAAATCAAAACTATCAAAATCTGGATGGTCAAGCTCCGCGATAAACATCGTCGGTACACCAAGCAAGGCGGTGCACTTCTCCTCTTCAACCGTTTGCAATACGGTCAGCGGATCAAAACCATCATTGGGATAAACGGCACAACCACCATGGGTTAAAATGGCCAGATTACCACCTACCATGCCAAAGCAATGATAAAGCGGTAATGGAATACATAGCCTATCATCGCAGGTTAGCTTCATACCTTCACCAAGGAAATAGCCATTATTTAGGATATTACGATGGCTTAATGTGGCACCTTTTGGCGTACCTGTCGTCCCACTGGTAAATTGCACACTGATTGAGTCTGTATTTTGAAGCTGGGATTGACGCTCGGCAACACGTGGATCGTTGGCATCACCTTCTGCCATCCATGCAGAGAACTTTTGCATAAAATTAAAGTCTTCGTCAGAGTCTGGCTCATCAATCCAAATGATACGTTCAATCGTTGGAATCTCAACCAAATCAAGCTGAGTGTAGTCTTTATGGTAAATTTCAGGACATAGCTCACGGATTAAACTGGCGTAGTCACTGGTTTTAAAATGACGCATCAGTACCAATGCCGAGCAACCCAATTTATTCAGAGCGTATTGCAGTTCAAAGGAACGATAGGCAGGATTGATATTAACAAGGATCACACCGACTTTTGCCGTGGCTAATTGCATCAGTAGCCATTCAGCATTGTTATGCGACCAAATAGCGATACGATCGCCAATCTCAAGCCCCATCTCAATCATACTGCTTGCCAGCTGATTCACTTTCTGTTGTAGCTGTTGATACGTCCAGCGGATATTTTGATGACGAGAAACTAAGGCTTCACGCTCAGGATATCTCTCAACAATAGCATCAAAAAAATCACCGATCGTCGCCTCAATCAGCGGTACATCAATTCCTTTGTCATGGCTTTGGGTAAGCGGCGCATTCGCTGAGCACGCGCCTATGTCAACTTTGGGAACAGCACTAAGAATACTGTCGAAACTGGTTAGCTGGTTCATAACGAGTCCTTTCGTTTTGATACTTGATGTTGGTATTGCCATTTAACTGTTTATGTCAATCTATTATCGTAGAAAGTAGAAGTGCACTACTACAGTAAACACAATATTCTTCCTTGAATATCTTTTATTACTAGACATGATAGTCAAATCACACCCTAACCAATATAGCGCCTTAAATAAAAACATGTCAACAATATCAATACATAATGTATCATTTAATTAGTCACATAAAACTCTTGCTTAAAGAAATCATTATAAGAACATGGCAAATATTTGACAAAAAAAAGCCAGCCACATCATAAATAAGGGCTGGCTCAATCATTAATACTGCGTTTTAAACGTGCTCTCTTAAAACACGCCTATCATTATGCTTTAGGTACGGCAGGGGCAGGCACTTTTATCGTCACAGTTGCACTCACTGCACTGTTATCATCAAGTAAATCCATGATTAGCTCATCGTCGCTTTCAGTCTTCACTTGCCAATTACCTGCTGCTTGCGGTACACCCGTCACAATCACAGAGATGGCTTTATTTTTTAGGCGAATCATCGGCGGCTTATGGTCATAGCCACTATGTTCGTGACCTAAAATATCGTCAGCGATAGTCGCAGCTTGCGCGCGTAATGGCGCAACGTAACGACAAGCGACCCCATTGATAGACATACAGTCGCCGATGGCATAGATATTCGCTGCATTGGTACGTAACGTCGCTGCATCCACTACGATACCCGTACGGCGATCGAATTCCACACCAGCCGCCGCAGGTAATTGCTCATCGACTGTCAGACCTGTACTGGCAATCACATGATCTACAATCAGTGGTTCGAGCGGCTGAGTATCAGTATTGTCTGCATCCGATGATAACGATGCATAGTCCACTTGTAGTTTCTCGGCATCTTCGCTGTCATGGTTATTGTCATCGTCATTAACACGAGTGACAGCTGATACTTGATAACCGCCTAAGAATTGAATACCCTGCGACTCGATCGCTTTGGCGATACGTGCGGTTGCTTTTGCTGGTAACATCTGTGAAAGCGGTGCATCGTTTAGATCAATGAGCGTTACTTTATGACCAGCTTTAAGCAAGTCTTCTGCGATTTCTGTACCCACCATACCAGCACCAACGATCGCAACGTGCTGGCTACCTGTTGCTAGCTTTTCTTGTAGCTGACTAAAACGCTCGATATGATTGACATGCCAGACCAAATCTTGTGGCAGACTTTTAGGAAAGATAGGGTGCGCGCCCATCGCCAGTACCATTTTCTCATAGCCGATAGTTGTCAGCGCATCATCTGACTGTGCAGTAGATCGTACCTGTACAGTTTGGCTCACTGGATCGATATCTGTCACTTGCGTATTGGCTAGCAACGTCACTTCTGCTGTGTTCGCCGCCTCGCTACCAGATGCCCGTACCAAGTCTGATGCTCGTTTGTTTTGGCTGATTGCCATTGTCAGCATTGGCTTATGATAACGGTCGGCACTATCAGCCGTGATTAGGGTAATTGGAATCTCTGTGTCTTTGGCACGAATGGCATCAATGACATGCCAGCCTGCCAGTCCTGCACCAATAATAACGACACCTTTTTTTGCTACTGTATTCGATGCTACAGATAGGTTTTCTACGCTCATACAAACTCCAATATGGTTTATGAATTATTTTAATTATCAAAAATATTGACCGCTATTGTATCAGTAAACAGCCATTCACTCACCTATCTAGCAATTCACTTAGTCAATATCGAACTCCATGCGATGCGCTGTTGCACGCATAGTTTCACTATCTATTAATTTTTCTATACAGTATAGACTTGCATGGATGCCTGCACTTATCCCCGCTGATGTGATGATATTACCAGTATCATCACTAGCATCTACAAAACGAGTATGCGAGATTACATCGATATCAGGATAGGATGCTAAATTATCCAAATCCATCCAGTGCGTGGTTGCTGGCTTACCAGCTAGCAAACCTGCCTTAGCCAATAGCAACGCTCCTGTACACACTGAAAGCGTCAGCTCTGCCAAACTTGCTTGAGTGATAATCCAATTAATTACCACCTTATTATATATTTCTGTTTTTTCGGCACCGTAACCACCAGGGACGATTAAAACATCAATGTCTGGGTGATTGGCAAAACTATAGTCAGGAATAACTTGTAGGCCATTCCTAGCGGATATAGTGGCTTGATGCTCAGCAATAGTTATAACCTTAAAGTGCTTATCATCACTGGCACTGGCAGCATTTTCAGCCAACGAAAACACCTCAAAAGGTCCTGCAAAATCCAGTACTTCTACTTCATTGAACAGTAGTATGCCGACGGTTCGTTTTAGCGTCATATTCAATCCTAACTAAGTTGATAGCGTTAAATAAAATTAAACTCATCTATATTATGACTACTACCTTTCCAAACTTGTTTGATTAATCAGATGAGCCATTTCATCTGCCTTTACCGTTTGCTATCTTTCTAATCCGACAACAATTCTCGCTCTATTTTCAGCGGCTTTATAGTCTCAAAGCTACCTTATTCAAACTCCTTGTGTGTAAACATCATAGGCTCAAAATCGTTTTTCAAATAGCTATACAAAAAAAGCTCAATACAAAGCGCCCTATTAAAGATAGCGTTTAACTGTCTTTAATAAGGCGCTTTGTATGATTATTAGCAGTGGAAAGAAAAGTAAGCTTTAGAACACGTCTTCATATTAGAAATACTGCTATAAACAATCGTAAACCAAAGTGTATTTAATGATTCAAAATCTTCGATAAGAACATCTGCGCACGGTCACTTTTTGCCCCTTCAAAAAACTCATCCTTACTACAGTTTTCTACGATATGCCCTTCATCCATAAAGATAATACGATTGGCTACCTGACTGGCAAAGCCCATCTCATGCGTCACGCACATCATGGTCATACCGTCACGAGTCAGCTCGACCATCACATCTAGCACCTCTTGAATCATCTCAGGATCAAGCGCGGAGGTTGGCTCATCAAACAGCATTGCGACGGGATCCATGGCCAACGCTCGCGCAATCGCAACGCGCTGCTGCTGACCACCAGAGAGCTCCGCTGGATATTTCGCCGCTTGTACCGTCAGACCAACACGATCTAGATAGGCCATCGCTTTTTGTTTGGCCTCAGACTCTTTACGGCCCAACACTTTGATTTGTGCCACGGTTAAATTATCAATAATAGTCAAATGTGGAAACAACTCAAAATGCTGAAATACCATGCCGACACGGCTACGTAACTTGGGCAAGTTAGTCTTCGGATCACCGACAGAGATACCATTGACCATGATGTCACCTTTTTGAAAAGGCTCAAGTCCATTCACTGTCTTAATCAAAGTTGATTTACCACTGCCCGATGGACCACAAACAACAACGACATCACCTTTATGTACATGCGCCGTACAGTCAGTCAGTACTTGAAAATCTCCATACCATTTACTGACATTAGATATCTCAATGACCATCTCATCACTAGCATGACCACTATTGGTAACCAGCCCGCCAAAGGCATTTAAGTACGTATCAGCATTGCTCATCACTGGCTCCTAACCACATTATTTTCGATAATCATTATTTAAAAAAGGTAAATCAAATGCTCAATTCAAGCTCCCAACACTCAAAAGCGCAAGCGATAGCTCTATTAAAATACGCTCAATTAAAACCGCAAACGCTTTTGTAATTGTTGCACGCCAATAGAAGCACTTAAGCTAATCACAAAATAGACAGCACCAGCACCTAGGATATACGGCGTGAGTAATCCCATTAGCTCTCCGCGCACGTAGGCTGCGCGGAAAAAGTCAGTCAAACCAATGGCAAATACCAGTGTCGTATCTTGGAATAAAATAATACATTGCTGCAAAATCAATGGCAGCATCTTACGAAAGGCTTGTGGCAAGATGACAAGACGCATGGTCTGCCCATAAGTCATACCGAGCGCTTTTGCCGCATTGACCTGCCCGCTACCAATCGATTGAATACCAGCACGCACCACTTCTGAGAAGTAAGCCGCCTCAAACATCATAAATGCGACCACACAAGAGGCAAACGCAGCGTCGAGTTGCAGGTACTTACCCGCTACCCAAAGATAAATCATCGGTACAGCAAAGTAGAACCACAGTAATACCAATAGCAAAGGTACAGAGCGAAAGTAATTGACGTATAGTTTGGCTGGAATTTCAAGCGCTTTGATACCTGACAAGCGCATCAATGCCAGTACAGTTCCTAAACTGATACCACCCAAAATAGCCAAGAACAATACTTTTAAGGTGGTAAGCATGCCACCCATCAAACCAGGATAGGCTGTTGCCAATTCGGTCATATTCATTTCTGACCTCCCGCAATAAGCCCAGGCACACGCAATTTACGTTCAATCAATCCCATAATAGCGATTAAGGATAAATTGAAAACCAAATAAATAATCGTCGCGTAAGTATATATCTCGATACTATTTTGAGTGTACTCGCTGATGGTTTTGGTTTGGCTAATCAGCTCCATTACCCCCACGAGCGAAGCCACAGAGGCGTTTTTAAAACAGTTGGTCAGCTCAGAGCTGAGCGGTGGCAAGATAATACGGAATGCTTGCGGTAGCAGCACTTCTTTATAGACTTGAGGAATACTAAACCCTAACGCATAAGCCGCATTAATCTGTCCATCCGGTAATGACTCAATACCTGTCCGTACCTGTTCAACAATACGAGCAGCAGTAAATAAGCCCAAACCGATACTGGCGGATAACATGGCTGAGGTATTCGGAGACAAGTCCTTATACCACCATTCTTGTATCGTCGGCGTGAGCCAGCCAGGGGCGATATAAAACCAAAAGAACAGTTGAACAAGCAGTGGAATATTGCGAAAAAATGTCACATAAGCCGTACCGATTGCACGAGCGGTCTTGTTGGGCAAGGTGCGCATGATACCAAAGATGGTACCCACAACCATAGCGATGGCCCATGCGATACTGCCAATTAATAACAGCCAGCCAAGACCAGTGATCATCCAATGGATATAGAGCTCGTTGCCAATACCAGTCTGCTCAAAGAGCACACCCCAGTTCCAGCTATAATTCATGGTTGTCTCTCCGAGCAACGATTGATAAGCCTATACGTCAAATAAGATTACTGACTATCTGAACGTATAGGCAAGCTATGTTGAGGGACAATGAGCGTTACTGCGCTACTGTTTCTTTAGGCTGAGCGCTGTCATGCGGATTGGCAATCAAGGCTTTTAAGTTGTCTGACATCTCAAAGTTTAGATTGACATTCTTTGGCGGGACTGGGTTCAAGAACCATTTGTCATAAATACTATTAATCTCACCTGAGCTAAAGACATTATTCAACGCTTCATTGACGACGGCTTTGAATTCAGGATCATCTTTACGCATCATACAACCATAAATTTCAAAAGACTGTGGCTCACCAACGATAACCCATTCATCAGGATTTTTTGCTTTGGCTTTTTCGCCAGCAAGGAGTACATCATCCATCATAAAGGCATCAGCACGACCATTTTCTAACATCAAAAATGCTTCGCCGTGGTCTTTTGCTGAGATAATGTTCATATCCATCTTGTTGTCATCGTTGTATTGACGGATATAGCGCTCTGAAGTCGTGCCTGCTGTCGTTACCAGAGTCTTGCCTTTTAGACCTTCAAAGTCTTGAATACCAGAGTCTTTTTTGGTCAACAGACGCGTACCAATTTCAAAGAAACCGTTTGAGAAAGCGACTTGCTTTTGACGTTCTTCGTTATTGGTGGTTGAGCCACACTCAAAATCTACCGTGCCGTTTTGTACCAACGGGATACGAGTCTGCGAAGTGATTAGGTTATAGCGAACGTTAAGATCTGGCATATTTAGCTTTTGCTTAACTGCTTCAACCACTTTCATTTCTAGGTCGTGCGCATAGCCAATCGGCTGATTAGGATCATCAGCAATATAAGAAAAAGGAATAGATGAGTCACGGTGACCGACAACGATGGTGCCAGAGTCTTTGATTTTTTGTAGCGTGCCGTTAGTCGTGGTTTCTGTCGTGGTAGCATCATCTGCTGGCGCAGCATCTGTATTGGTCTGGCTACTGTTGTTACAACCAGCTAAGCTCAATGCCATAAAGGCAGCCAAAGTCAACGGTTTAGAAAATAAGTGGGTCATGGAATACATCCTTTTATCACAAGCTTTTATCACAAGATTGAATGAGTGCTTTGAAGACATGAGTCTGATTGACTGACCTCATTGCCCCGCATCCGTACGGTTGTTGCTATTGTTTATCACAATGCAACTTAATGTTACTGTACAACAAATTTGCAGTAGAGGGTGAATTTTTTTTGAGAGAGTACATATTTATGAATATATTTATATTCTGGCTATAAAATGTTGGCTTATAGCGGCTACCTACTCAGAACTTTGTACAAACAGCTGCTTGGTTATTTAAGCTCGTTATTAACCTTTGCTGCTTATAATCGTCAAGACAGTCTACTAAGTGAGATTGATAAATCGGCAGTAATCCCCATAAAGCAAACAACTTCTCTATACTACAAATGACTTATGACTCAAGATATCCAAGTCCCAAATACGGACAGCCAAACTACTGGCAACCATGGCAGCAACGACATTCGCCAACGTTTCTTTGTTGAAGACTCTCCCGTGCGCGGTGATGTGGTACGCCTATCACGTAGCTACGCGAGCACGATTGCACAAAAGCCCTACCCTGAAGCCATCAAACGCTTATTGGGTGAGATGCTGACGGCAGCGAGTTTGCTAATCAGTACGGTCAAAATCAACGGCCGCCTATCTATTCAGTTGCAGTCATCAGACAGTGACAGCTTACTAAACTGGGCAATGGCAGAGTGCGATCAAGACGGTATCATTCGTGCACTTGCTAGCTGGAAAGGCGAGACGGATGAGCAAGTACAAGCATGGGACAATATGATCCATGCCAAAGAAGCATTTGCTGAGCTTGGTGCGATGGGACAAGGCGTATTGTTTATCAATATTCAGCCTGATGGCGGTGAGCCATACCAAGGTATCGTTGAGCGTAGCCACGACAATCTAGCTGACTGCTTAGCGCATTATCAAAAGCAATCAGCACAGATTCCAACGTTGATTAACTTGGCATCTGACGGCCTGCAAGCCGGTGGTATCTTAGTACAAATGCTACCGCGCACTGCTGAAGAAACGTCTGAAGTTGAGCAAAATCAAGATGCAGGTATCGATGATGATTTGTGGACGCGCTTGTCTGTATTGACGCGCACAGTCAAACCAGAAGAGTTAACCACACTGGATGCCAACGAAATACTCTATCGCTTGTATCACGAAGAAAACATCGTGGCACCTGAGCCTGCGCCTCTATCATTTGGTTGTACTTGCTCACGCGAGAAGTGTGAAATAGCAATCGAGCAAATCGGCGAAGCGGAAGCGTTAGATATCGTCGAAGAGCAAGGCGGTACATTTGAGATGGATTGCGGATTCTGCGGTGAAGTCTATAAGTTCAACAAAAATGACGTAGCAGCAATATTTGCTGAGTAAGTTTTCTTGCTTGCTATAAATCAGTGTTTATAGAATACAAAAACCCCTCAAGTGTGATGCTTGAGGGGTTTTTATTTTTATCATTAAATCGCTACACCGCCACATCTAAACTTCTAGGATAAGAATGTATGCGCGGACGTCCAGCATAGTCACTTCGACCATTATCAAGTAGCCATTCAACCACTTGTTCGCGTACTCGCCTACTATGAATCAGGTTCATATGATTAACGCCATAAAACACTGCTTTATGACCATCTGGCACAAACAAAGCATGCTCAGCGTCATCTTCACCTAAGGCTGAAGCTACCGATACCAAGCTGTCTCCTAGCAGGTCCGTTACCTTAGAATCATAATGCGTCTCAAGCAACGCACTAGCAATAAAGTAAGTCTTGATACCACTTGGCAAGCGCGCAGGATGACGAAAATCTTGTGGTAGTACGCTACGTCCTTCTAATGCTTTCCAATCTGCATCGCGAATACTGCCATGACGTAGATCAATAATACCGGCACTGCGCATATCACCGAGCTTGGCTAGTGAGCCTGCAAACGGCAGCTTGGCAATGATGTCTTGCACATAATTACCGATACGCTCAAGCACTGCTCCATGATGCGGCGAACCTAGCGTGATGAGATTGCCCACGCGTTTTATCCAGTCTAGGCGATCTTGCTCACCATAAAACAGTGCACTGCGAGAGACCAAGCCGCCCATACTATGTCCAACCAGATCTATCTGACTAATATTTGGGTTGTCATCGACCAGCGCTTGTAGCAATTGAGAAAACTTACGGCCGCTACGTGAGATACGTCGGCCCGTATTGTAATCCAAATACAGCACCGTGGTATCAGGCTGGCTGATATGAATGGCCTCGCCCAAATCATTATCCGCTTGGGCTTGCCAGCTCAAATGACTCATACATAGACCATGGCACAAAATAGCGATGCGGCCTGATAGTACTTCATTTTGTGGCTGGCCATCTTGAGTGTATAGCATCATCGGAATGGCGAGCGCATTCTGATTATTGACCAGATGATCACCCATGACACCATTGAGTACATTCACCAGTTTTTTTAGTGAGTCTGGTAGTGGCTGCACTGACTTTTGGAGAATTAGGTTTTTGTATATGCGTAGTACAGACGCCAGATTATTACCGACCATCTGCATGACATGACGTATCGTGCCATAGATACGTCCAGTAAATCCGCGCGACCATTTATTTAAATGTTTGTCATTGAATCGGCCTAGCGGACGAAGAATAACTTCACGGTGGATGGCTTCTACGATTTCTGTAATCTCAACCACACCCATGGTGGCAAGCTGAGCCAATCCTTCAAAAAAATCAGCCAAAGACACAGGTGTTTTGTTGATTCCATCACTGTCATCCGAATCTGCTAGTAGCTTTACCAACTCATCCATATCGATGGCTTCGAGTTGGTCAATTTGCTCATATAGATGACTGTGTAGCGGTACACTCGCATCTGGGACAAAATGCGCATCGAGCTCATGGTGAGTACGAGTATAGCTGCTATCATTTTGAGCGTCGCTGTCACTAACACCGTCGTTATAAAACACATTTGGACTGCTCATAATATTTGCACATTCAGCGAGAAAAGTAATGGTCTATATTATCCTGTAACTGCAGCAAATAGAAGTGAATGGTTTGACTTTAGAGCGGGATGGCGACTAGCAGAGCCAGATTACTGATAGACGGTCTCTTTAACTATTAAATCAATATAATAATAAAAAAACCCAAGCCTTAACTTGGGTTTTTTATGGTTGTGAGCATTTTAGTTGTTTCTATTATCCGCCTATAGCTTATCTATCTACGTCGTACTGTCAGCCGTATCAAATGATTCTGCCAGTATGACATCACCATCCTCGCGAGTAATCATCACAGTCGCTGAGCGAGGAATACTACCACCAGCGACAGCGCCCCATGTGTTGCCAGGATGCTGAATGTTGATAAACAACGTTTTGAAATCTGGTGCCATGGTGATGCCTGTTACTTCGCATCCTTCAGGACCGACAAAGAATCGTTTAATATTATCATTGCTAGCAGATGTGCCAACTCGGGTCGACTGCCCTGCCGATGTGGTCGTCATCGACCCATCACTGACATTGCCTGGCAGAGCCGCGAGCAACATGCAGCTACTGGTATCGGTATAAGCGCCGTCATCTGTCTGAATCCATAAGACACCGCGCGGGTCAAAATATAGCCCATCAGGTGAAGAAAAGTCATTATTGTCATTTAACTGAGAGAGGTTTTCTGCCGATAGATCACTTGGCGCACCAAACAGATAAATATCCCATTCGAAGCTCGTTGCAGCATGGTCGCCGCCCGCTTCTGCCCAGCGAATAATGTGACCATTGTCATTACCAAGCGCTTTTCCGCTTGATTGATAGCTACGCGGATTGGAGGCTGAGACAGGCTGGTCGTCACGTACGCCGCGATATTTATTATTGGTCAATGTCACATAGACATCGCCTGTCATAGGACTGACCGATACCCATTCAGGACGATCCATTTTAGTAGCACTAGCAGCATCGGCAGCTGCACGGGCAAAGACCAATACTTCATCTTGTCCATTGAACGGCAATACGCTGTTGAAAGCATCCAGTCCGTTTTGACCATGGACGAGTGCTTTCCACTCGCCGCTACCATCTTCGTTAAATACCGCCACGTATAGCGTGCCGTCATTCAGATATTTGTCACCTGATTTTAGTCCACCACCGATGTCCGATTTTGACCACATCGCTTTGGAGACAAACTTATAAATGTACTCACCTCGGGCGTCATCACCCATATAGAATACCACTGGCTTACCTTGCTCAACAGGAGCATACGCGCAGTTTTCATGAGCGAATCGGCCCAGTGCGGTACGTTTTTGCGGTATAGAGTTTTGGTCAAATGGGTCAATTTCAGTAATATAACCAAAAGTATTGAAGCCATAGCGATAATCTTCAGCAGCACTGGCACCGACTGCGGTCATATCCCAGCGTGAGAACTCGTCTGCTATTTTGGCATCCTTTGCCTCTGGGGTATGCCATAGATACTCCCAACCTGGGAAGTCCTCCACCGCACCGTAGCGCTCGCGAGCATAGTTATCACCAGCGCTCAATTGACTGGCATCTTGTCCACGGGCAAACACACCCAAAAAGTTCTCTTCGGTAGTCAGATAAGTACCCCACGGTGACAGACCTGCACCGCAGTTATTATTGATACCGCGAGTTTGATAGCCTGTCGGGTCAAACTTGGTCTTGACCAGAGCAGAGCCTGCCACAGGGCCAGCCAATTGCGCTGTTGTACTACTAGTAATGCGGCGATTGTATTTAGAATCAGGTACCATCTCATAACCCATACCATCTGCACGGCGAGTTAACTCAACCACTGAGACGCCATGACAGTTGACTTCACGGCGGACGTCGCTTGCGAGACGGCGGTTTTGAAAGATAGGCGCAGCATCGTTATCTTGAGTGACGTAATAGCCAAATGGACTAAGCTCACTGCTGTTGACGTATTCATGGTTCATGACTAGCAAGCTGTTTTCTGACGCTTTAGCATCGTAAGCGTTACCGTTTTTACCAAAGAACCACATCCCATCATGATTGTCACCCATACGCCATTCAAATGACTCTGCTGATTGCTCACGATTGTCTTTCCAATCCTCGATACCAGAGTTTAGTGGCGTACCAAGTGGTAATATCATCTCTGCCTTGTAGCCTGCTGCTACGGTCATCGTATCCGCTGTTGAATGCGCGACTGCCTCAAACTTTAAAGTATCAGGACGCTTCAAATCACCTTGTGCAGGGATAGCGGCATTATCGTCATTACCAACAATACTGCTATCGTCGTCTTCACTACAACCGACCAAAGGTAATGCGCCAAAAAATGCAGCAGCCGTCAACCCTGTGCCACCTTTTAGGATACTACGGCGGTTCAATCGACGATTGATAATCGTCTGAAAGTCAGTATTATTAGTAGGATTTGAGTCTTCAACCACTTCGTGGGCAAGCGTTCGCTCATTGTTCAATAATGTCATTATCAGTCACCTTGCTATTAGGCTAGATTGGCAGAGAGTTGATCGCGGCTTTATCATTACGACCACAAAAATACGAATTCCGCTTAAGTCTACTCAACCTTTATGACAGCACGCTGAACAATAGGTGACAAACTGATGACAATCGACTGTACTGATGATTATTTAAAAATAGAATAATTAGATAGGTAGCATTGTTTGGCAGTTAGCAAATTTAAAAAATAAAGGCTTAAAAACAAAAACCCCAAGCAATTGCTCGGGGCTTTTAATATGTATCTGTTATCGCAATCAGGCTTACTGTACTTGTGATACCCACTCATGAGCACCCAGTTTTAGCTTAAGCTGATCGCCTGCTTGCAAGACGCCTACGCCACTTGGTGTACCAGTCATGATCACATCACCTGCTTGCAAATTAAAGGCATGACTGATATTGACCAGTAACTCATAGACGGGAAACAGCATCAAAGCACTATCACCATCTTGAGTTAATTTATCATTGATAGTCAGCTGGTACTGTACGTTTTGAAGATTGCCAAATGCTTGCGGATCAAGCCAATCGGCAATCACGCATGCCCCATCAAAACACTTGGCACGCTCCCACGGATGACCTTTTTCTTTTAACTTGCTTTGCAAATCACGCAAGGTCAAATCCAGACCTAATGTCACCCCGCCGATTGCGTGCTGCGCTTGCTCAATCGTCGCCATAGACAAATCAGCGGACAGCTGAATGCATAGTTCAGCCTCATAATGCGTCTCGCCAAACTGCTCTGGATTGGGTCGGATCACATCGCTACGCATAGAAACCACCGAAGACGCTGGCTTCATAAATAGTATTGGCGATGACGGCACTTCATTGCCTAATTCTGCAGCATGCGCCGCATAGTTACGACCTACACAGACCACTTTGCCAATAGTAGCGCGGAGACTATCGTTATGGTTATTAACGCTTTGCTCTTGATTGACACCCGCTGCGATAGCATTGGCTAACGACACATGTGGTGATTGGCTCATATTAGACTCTCCCTGTAAATAATGAATACTTACCAGCACTCCATACTGTCTTGTCTACTGTCACCCTAATGATTTCGATAATCAGCTGCTAACTGCTAACTGCTAACTGCTAACTGCTAACTGCTAACTGCTAACTATGGAATCGTATTGGTAACCACATCTGGTGGCACATAGCTGGTATGACGATTCATGCGCTTTTCAAACAATCTAAAGCTAAATAAGATCACCCATGACAACAGTAAATAAACGATACCCGCGGCAAAGAACAGCTCCATCAAGGTATAAGTACGCGCACTAATTGTACGAGCGACACCCGTGATATCCATCAAAGCGATGGTCGAAGCCAGCGCACTACCTTTTAGCATAAAGATAACTTCGTTGCTGTAGGCCGGTATCACGATACCAAACGCACGCGGCAGTGTAACCCGTGTAAGCTTCTGCCATTTTGACATACCAAGTGCATCAGCAGCTTCAAGCTCTCCAATAGGAATCGTCTGAATCGCACCGCGTATAATCTCAGCGAGATAGGCACTGGTATTGAGGGTAAAGGCGATGATAGCACACCAGTATGCTTGGCTAAGTACTGGCTCCCATAAAAACGACTCGCGTACCGCCTCGAACTGACCCAAACCATAATAAATCAGGAATATCTGTACCAGCAGCGGCGTACCACGAAAGAAAAAGATATATAAAAACGGAAGTATCTGTACGAGCCAGTTTTTCGACAGGCGTAACAATGCCAAAACCAAGCCGAAGAGCAACCCAATAATACCTGAGATCACAACCAGCTGTACGGTCAATACCGCGCCGCCTAGTAAATCAGGGATATGATCAAAAATGACCTGCCAATTCCAATCCATAGTATCTCTCCTCTATCCTATGGTCGATTGACTGTGAGTGGATTGACGGCTTATCTTTTTGGCATAGCGTGCCGCAGGATTGGCGCGCCATTCAAGCCACATCATAAAGCCAGTAATCAACATGGTCAGACCCAAATAAATAATCGCGGCGGCCATATAAAAGGTAAATGGCTGCTGTGTTGACTGCGCTGCTCGTGAAGACTGATACATAATGTCTTTGAGACCCACGACCGATACCAATGCCGTATCTTTGAGCAATACCAAAAACAAATTACCCAGACCAGGCAGTGCAATCTGCCATACCTGCGGCAATGTAATGCGATAAAACGTCTGAAAAGGACGCATACCAATCGCTTGCGCCGCTTCGCGCTGACCTACCGGAATTTCTTGGATGGACATGCGAAAAATCTCAGTCGCATAGGCACCAAAAGCAATAGACAGTGCCATGACACCACCCCAAAAAGCACTGATCTCGACATAGTCGTTATAGCCGAACTTTTTGAGGATGCTCATCAATAATATAGAGCCGCCATAATAAATAAAGAGCACCAATAACAGCTCAGGAATACCGCGCATCGTCGCAGTATAGACAGTCGCAAGCTTACGCAGTAACCAGATGTTGGACATCTTTGCAGTTGCGCCAAGCAAGCCTAAGCCCAGACCAATAATTAAACTGGTCACGGCAAGCTGTATGGTGACGGTAGCGCCGCTTAATAAAAGCGCGCCAAATCCTTGTAAGTCAAACACGATTATCCACTCAGTCTCTTTATATTAGCAATTAGGGCATGTCTTCAATTCAATCGATAGACATCTAAATGGTTTAAAAACGGCTAAATTTTGCCAAACGGCGTCAAATAGCTGACTAATATCTCGATATTATTTGCGCTATTTTCTTTGTTTGACTGCAATTTATCTCATTTTTATTACCATTTTTAAAATGAAGACACGCCCTAGCAAAATATGAGTTAAAAGAATCAGCATCAATAGCTGAACGCGGCGAAACACCGTATTTTATACCAAATCAGTAGGGATGGTCGGCGTCAAAAAACGACGTCAGAAGAATACGATTAGCGCTACGATAATTGACACGGTAGAAATGAGCGCTGATTTTATCATATTCACTCGCCGTGATGTTAATACTGACGCGTAAAAGCTGTGCCTAAACCGTACCTAAACAGATACTTGGACTGATAACCAGGAAAAAAACTGACTAAATTTGAGTAAAACGGATGGGGAATAACGATGACTATGCTCTGAGTATAGAGCACGTTTAGGAATTGATAAAAAAGGACATCGCCATGACAGCGATATCCTTTTGCGAATCAAAACAGTAATTTTGAATCAGTAATTTTTATTGCTATTAGACATCAGCTAGCATCTGCTACCGCTGGCTGTTCAGCAGCTCCTGTGCTGACCGTGCTCGTCTCCGCTGCTGATACCGCAAAGTACTTCTCATTGATTGTATCGTATGTACCATTAGCCTTGATATTGGCTAGAGACTGATTGATTTTTGCCTGTAGCGGATCGCCCGGGCGTACTGCTATGGCAAAGTTATCATTGATATCAATCTCGTCACCTTTTAGCGCGTATTTGCTACCAGCAGGTGAGCCGAGCCACTCTATCGCTGGTAGCTTATCGGAGATCATGGCATCAACACGGTTCGACCCAAGATCCAAAAACGCATTGCTTAGCGTATCATAAAGCTTCATCTCAGCTTGTGGGTAGGTGTCTTCAAACCACTGTGATGAGATAGTCGAGCGCTGTGCGGCAATCGAATTAGAGTCGATATCGCTAGGGTTGCTGGGGTCGAAGCTACTGTCTTTTTTGGCCAAAAAAACCAAAGCATTACTGAAGTACGGATCGGTAAAGCTGACCTGCTCTGCGCGCTCTGGTGTGACCGACATCGCCGCCACAATCGCATCATACTTGCCTGCTTTTAGACCAGGGATAATACCGTCCCAGTCTTGCGCTACAATCTCACAAGTCACCTGCATATCGGCACAGAGTGCCTCTGCTATCTCAACATCAAAACCGCCAAGTGTCCCATCCGCATTGGTATAGTTGAAAGGTGCATACGCCCCTTCAGTACCGATACGTAATACGTCCTCTTTTGTGACTGCCGCTGTATCGGTAGCCTCTGGATTGGTATCGCCTGCATTGTCTTGACCGTTGCTACAACCAGAGACTGCAAAAACAGTCGCTAATGCAAACAACGGTACAGATAGACGACTGGTCGTTATGGTACTCATAACAGATTTGCCAATCGTGGCACAGGCTGGGGCACAATGGTCGCTCATGATCATCCTTGGGTTTTCTTAGTTAAACAACATCCTTTTGAGGAACAAGAATTCGCTCGCTAGACGTCCTTTTAGTTAGTTGCCGCCTCGTCGGCGACCACTACCTCTTCGGCACCATCCGTGACGACTACTTATTGTGCAGCAGCGGTCGAGCTGGTACCAAAGTAGCTGCCAGTGATTTGGTCATAAGTGCCATTGTCTCTTAGCTCAGCCAATGCCGCATTGAATTTTGCAGCCAATGGATCGCCTTTACGGAATGCAATACCCATCGCATCATCGTCACTGCTAATCTCTTGACCTTTGATTTCGTAATCTTTGCCGGCTTCGGTTTTTAGCCAATCAGTACCAGTGACTTTGTCAGACATCATACCGCGTACTCGGCCTGACGTTAGGTCTAGGTACGCATTGTCTTGCGTGTCATATAGCTTGATATCAGCATCTGCATGTTCGTCTTGTAGATACTGTGAAGATACCGTTGAGCGCTGTGACGCAATTGGCTGACCTGCTAGCGCATCGACACTGAGGTCATCGCCTTTTTTGCCAATTAGGATGATGCCGCTATAGAAATACGGGTCACTAAAATCAACCACTTCTTGACGCTCAGGGGTGATCGACATACCAGCGATGGCTGCATCAAATTTTTGTGCGTTCAATCCTGGAATCAAACCATCCCAATCTTGTGAGATCACTTCACACTCAGCTTTCATCTGTGCACACAATGCGTCAACCAGTTCAATCTCATAACCGATTAGCTTGCCATCAGCGTCTGTGTAACTAAAAGGCTTATAGCTTGATTCTGTGGCGATCTTGATATCTAGAGGTGCTTCGGTAGCGGTATCAGCTTCAGCGCTCTCCTCTGGTGCTGCGCTATTGTTACAACCTGCCAACATTAGCATTGCTGCGCTAAGCGGCGCTAGCCACAATGCTTTTTTGCTCATTGAAATTGTCATATCTCTTATTCCTTAATATATTTACCAGCCGTATCATCACTTATTACTGACTACTTTATACTCAACTGTTTCTGCAATACTGAACCGTTTTTTACTTATCAGCATCGCTTGTTTTGAGTACAAACATTCAGGAAAACATTATTGACCAAAGTTCTTTTGCTCAAGGCGTGCAAGCTCACCGTTACTACGGATTTCGCTCAATGCTTTATCAAATTCTGCTTTGAGGCCATCCCCTTTACGCACAGCAATCGCAATGTTGTCATCGTTATCAATTTCATCACCAACAATACCAAAGCCTTCTGTATTGTCTGCTAACCATGATTTGGCAGAGACTTTTTCGGCCAATACCGCATCGCTACGACCAGACTTTAGATCCAAGTAAGCATTGTCATAGTTGTCATACAATTGAACCGTGTTGCCTTCTTTGCCTTCGTAGTTATCCTGTAGATAAGCCCCTGGCGTGGTAGAGCGCTGTCCACCTAGTGTGACATTGTTGATCGCCATCGGATCAAAATTGCCATCATTGTTGGTTAGCCATACCATCGTGTTGGCAAAGTACGGCTCAGTGAAATCGACTTTTTCTTGGCGTTCAGCAGTGATAGACATCCCTGCGACAACCGCATCATATTTTTGTGCCAATAGACCTGGGATAATACCGTCCCAATCTTGAGCGACGATTTCACATTCAGCTTGCATCTGATCACATAGCGCATTTGCGACATCGACATCAAAGCCTGACAAGCTACCATCGGCATTGGTATAGTTGAATGGAGGGTAAGCGCCTTCGGTTGCAATACGAATGGTTTTACCAGTGGTTTCTGCTGCAGGGGCGTCAGCGTTGGTATCGGTTGTTTCATCGGCAGGTTGGCTACAAGCGCTCAACATCAATGCAGCAGTAACGGTCATTGATGACCACAATAGGCGAGAATTCGACATCATACGTTCCTTAAATTCTGATGGGTTTTACATAAGTTTTTGACAGGATTTTCTGACTTAGGGTTCTGATATTTTGTTCTCTGACGTCCCTGCCAGACAAGCAATATAGATAGCAGAATAACAGACAGCCACGAGACGCGACGGCCTATAAACCTTTTGATAATACCTGAGTAAAATATCAAAAACAAACGTTTTGCATACTCATAGTTATCATTGGGCAATAAACAGTCAACAATGGTTACGTTACAGTGATTTTACGTTTGGCAGGGCAAATGGTGGCAAGAGCGTTGCCACCATCTGTATTAGACATGATATTAGGCAAAAAACTAATAATTAGTAACTAAGTAGGACGGTGTGACGCCATAAAGTCTTTAACACGCTCAGAGGTAGGGTTGTCAAAGACCTGCTCAGGTGTGCCAATTTCTTCAACCACACCTTGATGTAAAAAGACGACTTTGCTTGATACTTCACGGGCAAAGCGCATTTCGTGAGTAACGATAAGCATCGTACGTCCCTCTTCTGCTAATTCGCGCATTACCGCAAGTACTTCGTTGACCAGTTCAGGATCTAGCGCAGAGGTTGGTTCATCAAATAATAGAACTTGTGGCTGCATAGCAAGTGCACGGGCAATTGCGACACGCTGACGCTGACCACCAGATAAGTTGGCTGGATAAGCGTCTTTTTTGTCGAGCAGGCCTACTTTATCGAGCAGCTTTTCTGCATCGCTAATCGCTTGGTCTTTTTTAATCTTTAAGACCTGCGTTGGCCCTTCGATGATGTTTTGTAGAATGGTCTTATGCGGCCATAGATTAAAGTTCTGAAAGACAAACCCCACGCGTGCGCGCAAGCTTTCTAGTTGCTTCACGTCTGCTGCTTGTAGCTCACCTGATTTGGCAGGTTTTAGCATCAGCTCTTCATTACCGATCAAGATACGGCCATGATTGGGGTTTTCTAGAAGATTAATACAACGCAGCAACGTCGACTTACCTGAGCCAGATGAGCCCAAAATAGAGATAACATCGCCATCATAGGCAGTCAGGGATACCCCTTTTAATACCTCTAATGAGCCGTAGCTTTTATGGATGTCTTGTAAGTCTAGGGCGATAGGCCGAGTCGGGTTTTTTGCAGTATCAAGCATGGTTCAGCAGACTTCCAATAAATATGAGTGAAAACACGAATAAAATAAGAGCTATATCTATATATAGTACAAGCATCTAGATGCATTATCGTAATATGCCTGATGAGGCAAAGAGAAAAATGCCATATTGTCTCTTATTACGCAGTAAAAAGGCAAATATTGTATTTAACCAACGGGTTAATCAGCTTCTAACAAACTACGAATACAAAAAAGCCCAGACTGCATTTATCGCTCTGGGCTTTATTTTATCACTTTAGAATGCGAGGCGTTGTGTTATCTGATAACTGCCTATTTATAGTATGTGCTTAGTACATTTAATATGGCGCTAGTACATTCTATAGCATGCGATTAGTACGTCGATACATGCTCTGAGTCTTCAGTACCGTCCATCATATCTGCATCTTCTGCTGTTGCCACTGCCACATCATCGTTATTGGTAACGTCCATACCCTCATCATCGGCACTAGCAACGGCAACATCGTCATTGTCGCTCGCTGTTGCACTTTCTTCTACAGAGGTTTGAGCGTCTACAGTAGTATCAGCTTCAGTCTCCATCGGTGTGTCATCTTTTTTGCTACAAGCGCCTAGTGCCAAAGCACCTGCGACCAAACCAACCGTTAACCAATTTTTATAAGTTGTATTTTTCGTAGACATGTTCGTTCTCCATCACTCATCATAATAAGATTAAGTACTATCTACTGATAGCCTTGCTGTTTTAATGCTTACTATACTGAGGATATCTCGCGGCTACCTTAGTATTTACAGCGCAATTCTGTTAAAAACACGTAAAGATATAGTGTAGTACTGATAACGCGATTGTCTTGAATAAATACCGCTTAGCATCAGCAATATTACTTTAAATAAGCCCCTACAAGAGCGCTGCAAAGCGGATTCTGTTCACAAAATCATCTTTACTATCGTCTCAATCTGCTCTATGTTAAATAGCATAATGACCTATCGCTATTTCAGTAGGCATTCAAAACTTCTTTTTTTGCGACATTTTTCGCCTTTTTAGGTACTTTTACCTATATAAAACTGGGTGCTTTTAGTTATAAAAAACCTGTATCACATAAGGAAAATAATTTATGAGTCAATCGAATACTACGGATATTACGACCTATATGCAGTCTGTCGGCAAGCAAGCACGAGCCGCTTCTCGCGCGCTGGCTGCTGCCAATACTGGCGATAAGAACTCAGCACTCTTGGCCATTCATGATGAGCTGGTCAATGCCAAACAAGACATCTTGGCAGCTAATAAAATCGATATGGACAACGGTCAAAAAAACAATCTTGATAGCGCACTCCTCGATCGCTTGGAATTAAACGAAGCACGATTTAACGGTATGCTACAAGGTCTTAAAGACGTCGCTGGCCTTCCTGACCCAATCGGTGAAGTCACTGACATGACCTATCAGCCATCGGGTATACATTTGGGAAAAATGCGAGTACCACTTGGCGTAGTCGGTATGATTTATGAGTCGCGCCCTAATGTAACATTAGAAGCTGCCTCACTGGCACTCAAGTCAGGCAACGCCATTATTTTACGCGGCGGTTCTGAAGCATTTGAGTCTAACCAAGCCATTGCTAAATGCATCATCAAAGGTCTTAGCCATACTGATCTATCAGAACATAGCGTGCAAGTGCTACAGACGACCGATCGTGCAGCTGTTGGTGAGCTGATTACTATGACTGAATATGTCGATGTCATCGTGCCACGTGGTGGTAAAGGTCTGATTGCGCGTATCAGCAACGATGCAAAAGTACCTGTAATTAAGCATTTAGATGGTAACTGCCATACCTTTATTGATAGTGATGCAGATCCTGAGATTGCAATCAAAGTTAGCGTCAATGCCAAAACACATCGCTACGGCACTTGTAACACGATGGAGACGCTACTGGTCGATGAAACAGTCGCAGATGAGCTATTGCCTAAAATAGCTGAGGCCATCGTCGCTGCTGATGATGCAATGCAACTACGTCTTGATGACAAATCACAAGCTATCCTAAATGACAATGCTAAACTTCAAGGTCATTTATCAGCTGCCACTTCTGAGGATTGGGATACTGAATATTTAGCTCCTATCCTAGCGGTAAAAGTGGTCGCAGGTATTGACGAAGCGATTGAGCATATCAATACGCACGGCAGCCATCATACCGATGTCATCATCACTGACAACTATACCAAATCGCAACGCTTCATCCGTGAAGTTGACTCGGCCAGCGTTATGATTAACGCCTCTAGCCGTTTTGCTGATGGTTTTGAATACGGTCTCGGTGCTGAGATTGGTATCTCAACGGACAAAATCCATGCACGTGGCCCTGTCGGTCTCGAAGGTCTGACTTCGCAAAAATGGATTGTTTATGGTCATGGCGAAACCCGTGCTTAATCATATCAGCATTCACTATCAAAACGAGTAATCAGAAACGTCAGCAATTATGCTGGCGTTTCTTCGTTTAAATCATAAATATTTTAGTCAATGCATTTAAATTATAGGGAGCGGTACGACTATGCAAAGTGGCAAGATTAAGCACTGGAATGAAGATAAAGGCTATGGCTTTATCGATGTAGATAATCAAAGTGAAGATGTGTTCTTTCATATTAGCAAAGCAAGACTGGCGAAGCCTATAACGATTGGACAAAGTGTCTATTTTAACAGTGCCCGTAACGACAAAAATCAATTGAGAGCCACTGAAGTGACCTCATCTTCGTTGAGCCTTGACCAAGATACTGCATCAGATGTTCCAAGCTATACACCTACTAATGCTAATAGAAATAGCCATCACAGCACTCGTAACTCAAATCGTAGCAGTCACAATAGCAAACCCAATAAAAGAAGCTTAGGCTCTACGCTATTTAGCCTTATCGCTATAATCGCCGTCGCTTTCTATTTTTTTGGCGATTTAAATTCGACATTGTTTGCTGATAGCATCGAGTCGACAACGGTATCGCAGGACGTCACTAATAATACGAACCAAGCCGCCAATGCTGGTATAACGAGTGATGCACAGGTCGACAACACGATTGCGCTTATTCAGCAAGGCGGCCCGTTTCCTTATCCAAATAAAGATGGCACGACGTTTTATAACCGTGAAGGCAGACTACCTGCTCAGTCGCAAGGCTACTACCGTGAATATACCGTGCCCACCCCTGGTGTCTCTCATCGCGGCGCACGGCGTATCGTCACAGGCGGTAACCCGCCTACTGTCTATTACTTGACTGTCGATCACTATGATAGTTTCCAAAGACTACAGGTGCCTTAATATGAAACGAGCTGATATGAAACAAGCCAATACGGACAAAGCCGATATGAATCGAGAAAGTATGAACCAAGCCATCCACTATGTTAGTCAAAGCCATGTTAATCAAGACCACATTAACCAAAACGGTACAGCACTGGGTACTAGCATTCCTGCGCAGGCTGTTACTATAGCCGTCGGTGACACGCTCGACAAAACTGAGCTATTGACGAGTTTAGCCAAAGCCTGTGACTTCCCTAGTTATTTTTCACACAACTGGGACAGTGCATGGGATTGTCTAACAGACAGTGAAGCAGTTCATTTAAGGCTAGATTTGACAGACGTCAAAAGGATAAACACTGAGGACTTCAATGTCTTTAAAAGCATCATTGAGGATGCCTTTAGAGAATTTGGCAAACCACAATTGTGGGTCATCGTGCCATCTGAGGATGAAGCTTATGCGTTAGAAAATTAGTCATTAAAAGCCTGTATATTGCAAGCTTGACCGCCGATAGTCACCGATAATTATTCGTCATCATAGAAACCTGAATTCGAGATAAAGCCATATTTATCCCGAATTCAGGTTAATTTATTTTATAGAAAGGATTAACCTATGGAGATTACCTTAAACGGTTATTACACCCTGATATTGGCCACCTTAGTGCTGCTGCTTGGGCGGTTTTTGGTGCGACGAGTCAAGTTTTTAGAAGACTTTAATATTCCAGAACCGGTTGCTGGTGGTCTGGTCGCGGCGATTGTTGTCTATGCTCTCAATATGGTTTGGGGATATAGTTTTAACTTTCATCAAGGACTACAGACCGCCACTATGTTGATGTTCTTTGCGTCCATCGGTCTGAGCGCTGATTTTAGTAGGCTAAAAGCAGGCGGCACACCATTACTAATTTTTACTATCGTTGTTTCAGTGTTTATTGTACTGCAGGACGTCGTTGGTGTGGCCATGGCAAGTGCGTTAGGACTTGATCCTTTGCTCGGTCTAGTGACAGGGTCTATCGCTCTAACTGGTGGTCATGGTACAGCAGGCGCTTGGGGAATCACGTTAGAACAAGACTACGGTGTAGTCGGTGCGACGACGCTTGGTATTGCGGTTGCTACTTATGGTTTGGTCGCGGGTGGTATCGTTGGCGGTCCTGTTGCCCGTCGCTTGATTAATCGACTTGGACTAAAACCAACGCCAGCTAACCCTGATCCTAGCGATATCGAAAAAGTTGCTGGTGCACAGTCGTTATATAGCACCAAACACGATGAAGAGTCTGCAGGTAGTAATAAAGATATCTTTGAAAGACCTGATAGCATGCGCTTTATCACAGCGTCCTCTACTATCGAAACCTTGGCACTATTCGCAGGTGCTTTGGCTTTTGCTGATGTAATGGCCATAGTTGCTGAAGGCACCTGGTTTGAGTTGCCGACGTTCGTCTGGGCACTGGCAGGCGGCGTCATCATTCGCAATGTACTAACGATGGTCTTCAATTTTGATATGTTTGACCGCTCAATTGATGTACTTGGTAATGCTTCTTTAAGCCTATTTTTAGCGATGGCATTGTTGTCTTTAAAACTTTGGCAATTGACCGATTTGGCAGGCCCTGTACTAGTCATATTGGTTGTACAGACCATCATTATGATTATCTACGTTTACCTCATTACCTTTAAAATTATGGGTAAAGACTACGACGCGGCTGTATTATCAGCGGGGCATTGTGGTTTTGGTATGGGTGCGACACCGACTGCAATTGCAAATATGCAGGCAGTCACTGATCGCTATTTACCTTCACCTAAAGCATTCCTGATTGTGCCAATGGTTGGTGCGTTCTTTGTTGATATCGTCAATGCCACGATCTTGCAGATATTTACCAAGTTGCCGTTTATGTAGGCTGATGCGGTCACAGAGTAAAACTTGATCCAACGAAAAAAAACCACCTAACAAAAGCTAAGCGGTTTTTTTGTATAAACAGGCAACTCTTTACAGATCGCTTCTACCTAAAGTTTAATAGCTATCTAGAAAATACCAGCCATCGAAAAGCCCGCCAAGAATCATCTTGGCGGGCTTTTTTAATTATCAAGTTATAATAGAATGTTCAATCACATCCATTATTTATACTTTTTAACTTCACCACTTTTCACACGAGCTATGAAAGAATTAACCTCTCTTTTCACAACTGGCATCAAGAAGTATAGACCGATGATGTTAAAGATTGCCATAGCGAACAGAGCTGCATCTGAGAAGTCGATAACAAAGCTAAACTGTACGATGGTACCGATAACAACGAAGATTAAGAAGATAAGTTTGTATATCATCTCGCCGCCTTTACCTTCACCGAAGAGGTAAGTCCAAGCTTTTAGACCATAATATGACCATGAAATCATCGTTGAAAAAGCAAACAACAATACCGCGACAGCTAAGAAATACTGGAAAATAGGCGCCGTTTCCATAAAGGCCGCACGGGTTAGATCCACACCAGTAAGCGCTTGGGTTTGCAAGTTTGCGGCAGTGTTCACCCCAGAGATAGTAATAACAAGCGCCGTCATCGTACAGATAACAACCGTATCAATGAAAGGCTCTAACAGCGCTACTAGACCTTCAGTAGCAGGCTCTTTGGTTTTTACCGCTGAGTGAGCAATAGCGGCTGAACCAACACCGGCTTCGTTAGAGAAAGTTGCACGTTTCAAACCTTGAATCAATGCGCCAATGAAACCACCAGCCACACCAGCACCAGTGAATGCACCCGTGAAAATCTCGCTAAATGCAGCGCCGATATGATTAAAGTTAGCAATCAGTACGATTACCGCCATAGTAATGTACAACAAGGCCATAAAGGGTACGACTTTTTCGGTAACGGTTGCGATGCGCGGCATGCCACCAATGATAACCATACCGACTAAAAACGCTAAACCAATACCAAAGAATACACTGTAATCCGTTGGAATGCTAAAAGTAGAGCTCATGACTGCGAAGGCCTGGTTACCCTGAAACATGTTACCAGCACCAAAGGTCGCCAATATACACATAAGTGCAAAACCAACAGCCAGAAACTTACCTAATCCACCCATACCACGTTCAGCCATACCTCGGCTTAGGTAGTACATAGGGCCACCTGATACGACACCAGATGGTAGTACCGTACGATATTTGACACCTAGCGTACATTCTACAAACTTAGTCGCCATACCGAATAGGCCGACCATAATCATCCAAAAGGTAGCGCCAGGTCCACCAATAGCAAGTGCTGCACCAACGCCTGCGATATTACCAAGACCAACGGTACCTGATAAAGCAGTAGCTAAAGCTTGAAAATGGCTGACCTCGCCTTCTTCTTTGTTGGCGGGATTGGGATCGGTATATTTGCCTCTGACAATATCTAGAGACAAGCCTATTTGGCGAAACTGAATAAATCCAAAGTAAAAGGTGAAGATGAGTGTGGCAACTAATAACCAACCTACAATGAGCGGGAAGCTGACATCCCCAAGAGGTACTGAAAAGAAAATAAGGTCGACGAACCAGCCAAATATATTGGCCATAAAGCCATCGAGACCTGCTCCAAATGCTGCTAAACCTGATTGTTCTGCTGCTTGCGCAAGAGTCGTGCTGAGTAATAGCATCGTTGCGACTAAAGATTGTTTTTTCATGTAAATCCTTTTAGTGAAAATAACATTTATATAATTATTTAATCAATTACAGCGATACTAATACAAAGTGTAACTATTTATTATAATTTGTATTAGTATTATTACTGAATGTTCCATATTGACTATATACTAATACTTTTATATAAACAAAAAAATTTACATATTTTTCTTAATTAAACATCAACTTAGCTCCTTAAAATTAATAGCGAAACTCAATCAAGCTCACTACATTTATCGAAAAATGTTGGTAGTAATTTTCAGGTTAAATAACAGACTTAAATATAATTAAAAGGGCTAAATGGCAATATCAACATAGGTTTGCGTTAAATGCTCTAATATTTATAGAGAGCAATAACAAAAAAACCGCTAAGCAAAAGCTTAGCGGTTTTTTTTATTACCATTCTAAAGTTTACTGATTTTTAGCATAGACTGGTAATTCTGCACAGATAGCTTCTACTTTAGCGCGCACTTCAGTAGCGACCGCTTCGTCACCACGGCTGTCTAGTACGTCACAGATCCAACCTGCCAACTCGCCCGCTTGTGCTTCGTTGAAGCCGCGAGTAGTAATGGCTGGTGTACCGATACGAATACCAGAAGTCACGAATGGTGATTTTGGATCGTTTGGTACAGCGTTCTTGTTGACAGTGATGTGTGCTTCACCAAGCCATTTGTCCGCTTCTTTACCCGTCATTTCTTGCTTAACGAGACTGATCAGCATTAGATGGTTTTCAGTACCACCAGAGATGACTTCATAGCCGCGCTCTTGAACTACTTTTGCCATTGCTTGCGCGTTTTTCACTACTTGCTGCTGATACGTTTTGAAGTTATCTTCTAACGCTTCTTTAAAGCAAACCGCTTTTGCAGCGATAACATGCATCAACGGGCCACCTTGGTTGCCTGGGAATACAGCTGAGTTTAGCTTTTTAGCCAGTACTTCATCACGTGCCAAAATCATACCTGAGCGTGGGCCACGTAGAGTTTTGTGCGTGGTAGTAGTTACTACATCAGCGAATGGTACTGGGTTTGGATAAACACCACCAGCAACTAGGCCTGCAACGTGAGCCATATCGACCAATAGAGACGCGCCTACTTCGTCCGCGATGTCACGGAAACGCTGCCAATCAACTACTTGTGAGTATGCTGAGAAACCCGCGATGATCATTTTTGGCTTATGCTCACGCGCCAAGCTCTCTACTTGATCATAATCAATAAGGCCAGTGCCATCTACCAATCCGTACTGTACGGCATTGTAGTTCAGACCTGAGAAGTTGATATGGGCGCCGTGCGTCAAGTGACCACCAGCGTCTAAGCTCATGCCTAGTACAGTGTCATTTGCCTCTAACAATGCTAAAAATACGGCTGAGTTTGCTTGGCTACCAGAATGCGGCTGAACGTTCACATACTCTGCACCGAACAACTCTTTAGCGCGGTCAATAGCCAATTGCTCAACTACATCTACATGCTCACAACCACCATAATAACGCTTGCCAGGATAACCTTCTGCGTATTTATTGGTAAGGTCAGTACCTTGTGCTTCCATCACTGCTTGTGAGCAGTAGTTTTCAGAGGCGATAAGCTCGATGTGGTTTTCTTGACGAACGCTTTCTGCGGCCATCGCTTCAGCAAGTACTGGATCAAAATCTTTGATAGAAATATCTTTAAACATAGTGATGTCCTAAGTAGTGACTGTCATTAAAAAACGTCATTGAAAAGAAGCTTATAGCCTGCCCACAATAAAACAACTACGGCGTCAACGTCGCTGAAGTACTATTAATACCTCTGCACGCTGTTCTTCTGCAGTCTGTTTTATGGTATGACCATTATTGTGAATGGAGTCTATTAGCAAAGATTGAAATAAGAATAAATACAGGCGACTGACCTGTTATTAACTTGACTGATTCGTCAATAAAATCGATGTACATTTGCATCGATATCATCGCGAAAGATTAAGTGTAACATGAAAATTTGTGCTGTGAGCGCAAAAAAACCTCACCTTAGGATGAGGGAATTAAATGACTATATAACACAGATAAATAGCCAATAAAATAAAGGATTTACCCGCTGAATGTTTTCGCCAATATGCCTTCTTATGTTAATTCAAGCATAAAATATTTTTAAGTGTGGCTAGATATAATCGATTCAATTTAAAAGTAGTACAAGGCAGCCGAGTGTAGATGTATATCAAATACCTTAAGCGAGGTTAACCTAGTAATATTTTTATAGGTCGCTAGTTAAAAACACAGGTAGGAACGTTTCACTGATCATTATCTTACGACCATGCCAGTCATAACGCGTCTGTCGTTGCCAACCGTCATTCGTATGACTGATAAAACGCTCATTTGGCAAGGTACGGCGACGCTTAAATAAAACGTAGCCAATAGGTGTGTTCTTCAAATGCTGAAGACGACGCGACTGACCTTTTAAACTGTTTAAAGGAAAGATACTCTGTGCTTGCACCCATGGCATTTCATCATTGCCATATAGCTGCACTTCCCGCATCCATGCTAGCATTGGACGATTTAGCATCATGCCTCGTACACCCAGCTGCTTTTTTTGACCTAAAGTCAGCGAACGATAGCCTTCAAAGCTGCGTTTTACGCGCAGCGGCTGCCCTGCCTTCTCTTCTAATATAGCAGTGAGAGAACCTTCAGCATTTAGCCAAGGTAAGAGTTCAGTAGGAGGTAGATCATTGGTAGAACTAAAAGAATTGCTGGTCATAGTTTATGGCTAGTATTTTTTAAAGAGTGTTTAACAGTTAAAAGGTGCTTGCAAATAGAAGCAGAGTGAGTCACAGCTGATTGCTGTTATGAATTAGTGCTATGAGTCACTACCATCAAATTCAGGCATATTGTCTGCATTAAAAGGCAGAGCTTCAAAGGCCTGCTGACGATACTGCGCCATATGCATCCGATCTCTAGCACAAAAATCGCCAATCGCTGGTACAAAACGCGGATCATAGATACGGTGGATAGAATGTGTCGTGGTTGGAATAAAGCCACGTACCAGCTTGTGCTCGCCTTGCGTCCCTGGATCAAAAGATATCAACCCTTGCTCAATAGCAAACTCAATACCTTGGTAATAGCACAGCTCAAAATGCAAGCTGTCATATTCACCTAGCGCACCCCAGTAACGACCATATAAGGTGGCATTATTATCGCTATCAGCCTTGTCACCATCAATATTGTCGCTATCAGGTCTGTCATACAAGAACAAACTACTCGCGATAATCTCACCACTGGCGTCGAGTGCTTGCGCAAGCATTATATGCTCAGGCATGCTCGCTGCCAATGCCATAAAAAAATCTATCGTCAAATAAGGTTGTTGCCCGCGTACTGCATAGGTCATCACATAACAGTGATAAAAAGCTTTCCAATCAGCGTCGCTAATAGCATTACCGCACTTTCGCTGGCAGCTAATGCCTTGCTCGGCAACTTTACGGCGCTCAGCCCGAATGGTTTTACGCTTTTTGGCTTTTAAAGTCATCAAAAAAGCATCAAAATCTGCAAATGGCTTACTGTCATTAAGCAAGTCTTTGTTTTGCCATAAGAACTGGCAACCTTGACGCTCAAATATCGGTAGCTCAATAGCAGCTGATTCTACGCCGCTTTCTTGAGCCGCTATCGCATGCTCTACATCAATTTCAGTTGGCATAGATGTGGTGGCGATAGAGGCAAGCTCAGGTGTCACAAACAGTCCATGCCAGCTGGAGGCGCCCACTTGTTGAGCGATATCATCGATACCTGCGATGGCTGTTCTGAGGATATCTTCATTCAAGGTTTCACCTTTTGCCAACCAAACCCTTTGACCAGTAATCGGTGTATACGGTGCGCTAGTGACCAATCGCGGATAATAATCAACACCATAGCGTGCATAAGCTTCAGCCCATGCATGATCAAATACAAACTCACCGCGATGATGACCTTTTATAAATACTGGCATGACGGCCACAGGCTGCAATGTATTTTCTGCCGCGCTATCTACTAAGGTATCGGTGCTCTCTTCACTATCGGCACTATTAGTAGCGCCTGTGACACGATGTACCAAAATAAATATCGGTAGCCACCCTGCCTGCTCACCAATTGCTCCGGTATCAGTCAGCGCTTGCCAAAAAGCAAATGACATAAAAGGGGTATCTGGCGTCTGCCACTCTGTTTGGCTCTGCCAGCTGGTATCATTAATCAGCGCATACTCTAAACTCATATTCACCGTCACTATTATAATCGCGATATATTTATCGATAACCAATCTATTGATGACCTAGACTAGCAAATTTTTACGTCATTGCTGTCACAATTTGCAAAAACTTATCCGCACCTAATAAAAAACCACCAACAATAACGCGGGTGGTTTGTACGACTGCGCTCATGGGCAGTAAGATCAATATAAAACGTCATGAAAAAACAGGAGTTGTATGGAAAAGATGATATCGAAGCCGATGACTGGTAGAATAAGGTTGTTATTAGCTTAGTATAATTCGAAACCATAGGATACGAGCTAAAACAGTATACTTAGTTCATGGTATACGATTGACATCCTATCGGATTTATAGTGGATTGATTATAATGTAGCGTCAGTGATTCACTTTTAGGCAATTTTGCACTGACCGTTAACGTGTTGCCTTTAAATGCTTTTTTCATGAATATTATTAAAAGAAAATGCCTGACTTGTCTTAAAAATTTCTAAGAAGCTACATATGAAGTACTTGTTCTAACCATATCATGGATTATTGCATAGTATCATTGACGCATATTCAACACTATATTTGAGCTTTATTATTAACTACAGCCTAAAGGAAGATCTAACTAAAATGTCAAAAATTATTTATACAAAAACTGACGAAGCCCCAGCGCTGGCGACTCTGTCGTTCTTACCTATTGTCGAAGCATTCACAAAAACAGCAGGCGTTGAAGTTGAAACCAGCGACATCTCTGTTGCAGCGCGTATATTGGCAGAATTCCCTGAATACTTGACCGAAGAACAACGTGTTCCGGACAACTTAGCTGAGCTAGGTCGTCTGACTCAAGATCCAAATACCAACATCATCAAACTGCCAAACATCAGTGCTTCTGTACAGCAGTTAAAAGCCGCTATCAAAGAGTTACAGAGCAAAGGCTATGCCATCCCTAACTTCCCAGAAGATCCACAAACTGACGAAGAAAAAGAGCTACGCAAGCGCTATGGCAAAAGCTTAGGCAGTTCAGTGAACCCAGTACTGCGTGAAGGTAACTCAGATCGCCGCGCTCCTAAAGCAGTTAAAAACTATGCACGCAAGCATCCACACTCTATGGGTGAGTGGAAGCAATGGTCAAGCACGCACGTATCACACATGCATGGCGGCGACTTCTACGATGGCGAGCAATCTATGACATTAGATAAAGCTCGTACGGTACGTATGGAGTTGTTACTTGATGACGGTACTCAAAAAGTATTAAAGCCTAAAATTGCTTTGCTTGATAAAGAAGTCATCGACCTGATGGTCATGAGCAAAAAAGCATTGTTAGAGTTTTATGAGCGTGAAATGGAAGATTGCCGCGAAGCTGGTATCTTGTTCTCACTACACGTAAAAGCAACCATGATGAAGGTCTCACATCCTATCGTCTTTGGTCATGCAGTTAGAATCTATTACAAAGAAGCCTTTGAAAAACATGGCGCTTTCTTTGATGAGCTAGGTATTAACGTCAACAACGGTATGGCAGATCTATACGACAAGATTTCAACGCTACCAGCTTCAAAACGTGAAGAAATTGAGCGTGATTTACATGCGTGTCAAGAGCATCGCCCACGTCTGGCGATGGTTGACTCTTCAAAAGGCATCACCAACTTCCATTCTCCAAGTGATGTAATCGTTGATGCTTCTATGCCAGCGATGATTCGTTCAGGCGGTAAAATGTGGGGCGCTGATGGCAAAATGTATGACTGTAAAGCAGTCATGCCAGAGTCTACCTTTGCCCGTATTTACCAAGAAATGATCAACTTCTGCAAATGGCATGGTAACTTTGATCCAAAAACGATGGGCACCGTTCCTAACGTTGGCCTAATGGCTCAAAAGGCTGAAGAATATGGCTCGCATGACAAGACTTTTGAGTCTAGCGATACTGGTATTGCACGTATCGTCGATGTTGATACTGATGAAGTGTTGCTCGAAAAACGCGTTGAGAAAGGTGATATCTGGCGCATGTGTCAGGTCAAAGATGAGCCTATCCAAGACTGGGTAAAACTTGCCGTACGCCGTGCTCGTGAATCAGATACGCCTGTTATCTTCTGGTTAGACCCATACCGCCCACATGAGAACGAGCTAATCAAAAAAGTTAGAACGTATCTAAAAGATCATGATACTACTGGCTTACACATCGAGATTATGTCTCAGGTTCGTGCGATGCGTTATACCCTAGAGCGTGTGGCTCGTGGTCTAGATACTATCTCTGCGACCGGTAACATCTTACGCGATTACCTAACTGACTTGTTCCCTATCCTAGAGCTAGGTACCAGTGCCAAGATGCTATCAGTTGTACCATTAATGAAAGGCGGCGGTTTGTTTGAAACTGGTGCTGGTGGTTCTGCACCGAAGCACGTTGAGCAGCTGACAGAAGAAAACCATCTACGTTGGGATTCACTTGGTGAGTTCTTGGCCTTGACGGTATCTTTGGAGCATCTAGCAAACAACGACAACAATGCTAAAGCTCAAATCTTGGCGGACACGCTAGATACAGCAACAGAAAAACTGCTACTAAACGATAAGTCACCATCACGCAAAACTGGCGAGTTGGACAACCGTGGTAGCCACTTCTATCTAGCGATGTACTGGGCAGAAGAGCTTGCAGCGCAAGATAAAGATAGCGAGCTAAAAGCGCAATTTACACCATTTGCGCAAAAGCTAAAAGAGAACGAAGAAGCCATCGTTAAAGAACTTAACCAAGCTCAAGGCAAGCCAGTAGATATCAAAGGCTACTACTATGCTGATGAAGCATTGGCTAAGAAAGCAATGCGTCCAAGCGCTTTGTTTAACGAGACATTGGCATCGCTATAATTTTAAGCGATTGCTCTTAAACCATTAAGCCTAATCGCTTTTGGTTTTTATACCCAGAAGCGATTAAGCAAGTTTAAGCTTTAGTAAAAGAACACCTCAACCGTCTTCGAACGTTGGGGTGTTTTTTTGTACTTTCTAAAAACTCTATAAAGAGTGAAATAAAAAAAGCCACCTATTTATATAGGCGGCTTTTAATACATAGTAATAAAATAGAATGCTTAGAGTTTAAGTAGTCTTAGGCTTCCATATGCTTAATAATCGCCTTACCAAACTCCGAAGTACTCATTAAGGTAGCATCTGGCATCAGACGCTCAAAATCATAGGTGACTGTTTTATTGGCAATCGCCCCTTGGATACCACTGATAACAAGATCAGCTGCTTCCGTCCAGCCCATATCACGAAGCATCATCTCAGCAGACAATATCAATGAGCCTGGATTTACTTTATTCTGACCAGCGTACTTGGGCGCAGTACCATGCGTCGCTTCATAAACAGCAATCGCGCCACCTTTGTTTGCACCAGGTGCAATACCAATACCGCCTACTTCAGCCGCCAAGGCATCAGAGATATAGTCACCGTTTAGATTAAGCGTTGCTACTACAGAATAATCTGCTGGACGCATCAAAATCTGCTGCAAAAACGCATCAGCGATGACGTCTTTAATAATAATATCGTTACCTGTTCTTGGATTTTTCATGGTCATCCATGGACCGCCATCTAATGGCTCTGCACCAAAACGCTCTGCCGCTAGCTCATAACCCCAGTCCTTAAATGCGCCTTCAGTGAACTTCATGATATTGCCTTTATGCACTAGGGTCACATTTGGCAAATCATTATCGATAGCATGCTGAATCGCTTTGCGTACTAAGCGCTGTGAGCCTTCTTTTGAGACAGGCTTGATACCGATGCCGCAGTCTTCAGGGAATCGAATACTGGTCACACCCATCTCATCTCTTAAGAAGTTAATAACTTTTTTGGCATCATCACTGCCCGCTTTCCACTCGATACCCGTGTAGATATCTTCTGTGTTTTCACGAAAGATAACCATATCCGTCAGCTCTGGATGCTGTACTGGGCTTGGTACGCCCTCAAACCAGCGAACGGGACGTTGACAGACGTATAGGTCAAGGTTTTGGCGCACCGCGACGTTTAACGAGCTAAAGCCACCACCCACTGGTGTGGTCAATGGACCCTTGATACTAATGACATAGTCTTTTAGAATCTCTAGCGTCTCGCTTGGCAAATAGTCGCCGTCATATACTTTCGCTGCTTTTTCACCAAGATACGTCTCCATCCAAATGATAGACTTCTTGCCGTGATACGCTTTATCAACCGCAGCATTGACTACTTTTATCATGACAGGCGTGATATCTACACCGATTCCATCACCTTCCACAAACGGAATAATCGGATGGTTAGGAACATTTAATGTGAGATCTGCGTTTACGGTTACTTTTTCGCCGTCTCTTGGCACGATAACCTTATCATATGACATCGATGATACTCCTTGGTTGTATGTTGGACGTCGCAAGCGAACTAGACACTTTGTTATGCTAACCGTTTTATTATAGTTGTAACGCTCTGAGCGCTTATCGGCTAAGCAAAACTTTGATGAGTACGACACTTGCGTCATTGATTTGAACAATGTTTAAAGTAGCTTTAAGCTAAAAAAATTAAAGTAAAGACCCAAACAATGATTGTCGCTTGCAGATAGTAGATATCTCTCTATTAAAAATATAAATACCACTATTAGAATGCGGATTTAGAATAACAGCAAATTTATATAAGCGCTGTCCTACTTTTGTAGCAGGTCATGTAGCATACAGCACATTAAATATATCGCCTTTAGTCTTGTCTCTTAATACTAGCTCTACATCAGAAAACATACGCTACAATGATTCATTGTCCATCAAAAACTAGGAAACACCTTTTTATGTCTACTTCTAGTCTCATTTTATTCAACAAGCCTTACGGCGTGCAAAGTCAGTTTAGAGATGATAGTAACAACGACCACACTACCCTATCGCAATACTTTACCGATAAGGCCTTGCGAGTTGCTGGTAGGCTAGATGCTACTTCGGAGGGCTTGCTGATTTTGACTGATGATGGTCGCGTTAATAAAGCAATTACTCATCCGCCAAAAGCCAATGCAGGGCGCAAGCAAGGTAAAACTTATTTAGTACAAGTAGAAGGAACGCCTACTACTGAGCAACTCAATAAGCTCAAACGTGGCGTAGTTTTAAAAGATGGTAAAACGCTACCTGCTGAGGTCAAACACGTCAGTGAAGATGAGCTACCGATGGTACTCTGGCAGCGCAATCCGCCAATACGTGAGCGTAAAAGTGTACCGGACTCATGGCTAATGCTAACTATCTATGAAGGTAAAAATCGCCAAGTTAGACGTATGACAGCGCATGTCGGTCTGCCTTGTCTGCGTTTGATACGTTGGTCGGTTGCAGGGTTTGAGCTAGGTGAGTTAGCTGTTGGAGAGTTTGTACGCGTTCATCTAACTAGCGAACACTGTCGTCAGCTAGGTATTAGCAATTAGTTTGTACCGGACAAACGCTTAGCTGCAAGTATATAATTCTCATATAAATTAAATATATTACGAGCTATTAAACATAGCGTCTCGAATGGGTAAGATTTATCTGCTAAGATTCAGAACTCAATTGGCTGTGTGCAGCCATTAGTTATATAAAGTGGGTCTCGTCCATTTATCATCTAATTTTGTAATAGGGATATGTCATGATTGCTTCTCATCGTTTTGCTTTGCTGGCCACCAGTATTTCTGCTGCGCTTTTATTGAGTGCGTGTCAGCCAGCAGCAGAGAACAATCAATCAATGCCTGTAGAAGAAAGCACTCCTCCAGTGAATGACGTGACACATGCCGAGCATGACAGTATTGGCGACGAGGCATTAACAGACAGCGAAAGCGTCACCGATGAGTCTCAGATGACAGATATGCTAAGAGACTATACGAGATCGATGACTAGAATGCATGATGAGATGATGATTGGTATGGGGTATAACGATCCTGATACCGCTTTTGCTAAAGGCATGTTGGGACATCATCGCGGCGCGGTAGATATGGCAAAAATAGAGCTCAAGTACGGTACTGACGAAGCGATGCGCCAACTTGCTCAAGATGTCATTACGGCACAGCAAGCTGAGATCGATGTCTTAAACAAATGGCTAGCTAGCCACCCTGATGCTGCCAAACCTAAGCCAAATACTGTGGCGATGCAGCAAGCATACGCTAAAAGCATGGAAAACATGCATGGCGAAATGACTTTGGGTGTGGCTGATCCCGTGCCTGATATGGCATTTGCACGCGGCATGCTACCGCATCATATTGCCGCTGTTGATATGGCAAAAGTTCAGCTCGAATATGGGACAGATGAAGAAATGCGTCAGTTGGCGCAAGACGTCATTGATACCCAGCAAACTGAAATTGATGTGATGAAAAACTGGATTGCTGCGCTTGAGGCTGCAAGTAGCAACGAAGATAGTAGCTCTGTAGATGAAAACATAGCGCCCGAAACTACCGATAATAAGAACCCAGATAACCCAGATAATCTAGATAACAGAGCTAAAGAGCAGTAAACGTATATCTTCTCGCCAACCTCTGACCTATCGAGCATTTAAATTGCTTGGATATATCTACAATATTAAAAGTGATTAAAAAACCCTCTTCTAAGCATGATTGCTCGGAAGAGGGTTTTTTATATGGAAGGGTTTTTCGTATGGAAAGGTATTTTATATAGCATTGAGGCTACCGCTTCATAACATTGAGCCATGTCTCCCAACCTGCCTCACCTTTTAATTGCTCATTATCATTGTCTAGCGTCTTATCTCCTTTTGCTAAGCGTAGGCTTACTTTATGAGGAAGTACTGCTCCAGTCATGCCAGTTGTCTCATCTCGCGACTTAACTTTAGTTATCGTTTCGGGTTGAACCTGAACACACATCAGCTCATCACGGCGGAACAAATAGCACTCAACAGGATGCGCTATATTAACCAAGGCGGTAAGTTGTTTCGTATCTGCTTTGATGCCGTCAATCGCAATAATAACATCATGCGCTGAAATACCAGCTCTAGCCGCAATACTATCTCGCATCACACGATTTACCTTAAGCCCAGCTGGCGACTCATTACATCGCATACCCCAAGGCACATGCTTGTCAGCCGTTTCTTTAGTATTCTCCTGTATTTTGACGCCGTTTGCCACTAGCAACGCTTCAATTGGCAACTCTTCCACCCCATTGACGTAACGGCGTTCAAAATCTTCCCATTCTGCTATCGGCATAAACTGCTCAATGACTGAGCCCATATCAGCACTACTGATGCCAATTCGCTTACTGTCATTCTGCTTGGCCTGAGTATAAAAAGCTTTGACCACATCAAACAAACGATAACGACCATCACTATTTTTGAGTAAGATTAGGTCCAGACATAGGGCTACCAACGCGCCTTTATTATAGTAACTGATACCCGCATTGCCTGTGTTTTCATCAGTACGATACAGCTTAATCCAAGCATCAAAGCTCGACTCTGCCACGCTTTGATTACCGCGCCCTGGGGTCTGATAATAGCGATTGATTTGCTCGGCTAGCAGTCGCAGATAATTGACTTTATCAATCACACCTGACGCTTGCAACATAAAGTCATCGATATAAGACGTAAACCCTTCGAATACCCAAAGTAATGGCGTAAATGCCTCACGGCGTAAATCGACATCGATCATGACATCAGGACGCACCGTCTTCACCCACCATGAGTGAAAATACTCGTGACTACATAAGCCTAAAAACCGCTGATAATCTGTACTCGGTAACTTTGGCTCATTGGCACTTGGCAAGTCATTGCGCGGGGTGATAAGGCTAGTCGAGTTGATATGCTCAAGCCCACCATAATCCTGACCGCTAGCAAAGGTCATAAAGGTATAATCGTCAAATGGCGCATCGCCTAACCAATCTACATAGGTCTGACAAATCTGAGTAATATCCTGCTGTAATCGACCTAGATTGGCATTCTGCTTGCCTGACAGATAAAAACTATGATGTAGCGTCTGATGCTCATTATCATGAATAATAAAATCAAACTTTTCTTGTTCTGCGATTTCGAATGGATAATCAATCAACTCGTGATAGTTGGCTGCCTGTAACTTATAGAGGTGCTGACGGTTCGCTTGCTGATTGTCTTTTTGCTGCTGATCAATCTGCAGGTGCGTAGCGTCCAAACCACAGGCCAACAGTACTTTGCTACTTTCTTTGTCTGCAAAAAATGTCTCAGGAACGATTAAGCTAACTTGGGCAGGTGCTTTCTCTTGCCCTTCGACGGCTAGCGCAAGTGAAGTGAAATTGCCATAAAGTCGTTGCTGATCGACATAGGCTGTACGCACAGACAAGTCATAGCAATAGACTTCGTACTCGACGATGACCCTCTGCCCTGCTTGCGCCGCTGGCAGCTGCCATGTATTTTTGTCGATTTTTTGCGCGCGATAAGTCTCTGGCTGCTTGTCACTATCCGCTATTTGAGCCTCTAGTACTTGATAATGTACCGCAGTGATGTTTCGAGCAAACTCGCGCATCAAATAGCTGCCTGGTATCCACGCTGGTAACCAAAGCTGCGGCGCATCGGATACTGCTGTAAAACTCAGTGATACATCGACCAAATGCTCGTAGAAACGGGCGAAATCAAATTGATAGCTTATATCAGCTATCATTTTAGCCTTAGTATCATGATGATTGGTTGAAACATTGCTCGCTAGTTGTTTAGTAGTGGTATTAGCAAATGCAGTCATCGTGTCTCTCATCCTTATTTTTATAATTATGCTAGAAGTCCTGCTCTAAAAAAGCAACTCCTAAACCATGAATAGCCAATCGCTATGCATTAACTATAGAAAATAGCAGTTATTATTGTAAATTGTGGCATTAATTGGCATTTTTTATGTTTTTTGCCTTGAAAGTTATGCGGGCCATCTCAATTAAAGATGCTAACTGCTAAAGTTACTTTAATAAACTGATGATAATTGACTAATGACGTGGCCTTTTGGCTTGCAGATTGGCTTTTTTAGGTTTATTGCAACCGTATTTAATTTTTTACATAGATATATTTAGGATATTTTATGACTACTATCGCAAAAGACACTGCCGTCAAATTCAATTACACACTAAAAGACGACGAAGGCAATATCCTTGACCAGTCACCAGAAGGTCAGCCACTTGCTTATCTACATGGTCACAGCAACATTATCCCAGGCCTAGAAGCACAATTAGAAGGTAAGTCTGCTGGCGAAAAAGTTAATGCAGTCGTTGAACCTGCTGATGGCTACGGCGAATACCAAGAGCAAGCAGTACAGCACGTACCACGTGACAACTTCCAAGGCGTTGATGACATTCAGCCTGGTATGCAGTTCCAGTCAGAAGCTGGCGGCCAAGTAATGTTGGTTACTGTGACTGCTGTAAACGATCAAGAAGTGACTGTTGATGCAAACCATCCATTGGCTGGCAAGCGTTTGACATTTGATGTTGAAATCCAAGAAGTACGTGCAGCAACTGAAGACGAACTAAACCATGGCCATGTACATGGTGCAGGTGGCGTTGAGCACTAATCTCTTCTAGAGTGTAGTGAAAATAGTTAGATAATAAGTTATTAAATTTATCATCTAATCTAAAAGGTCAGTAGCCGATAAGGTTACTGGCCTTTTTTTATACTTATCTCATGGTAAGTTTTGAATTAATATAAATGTATTCATCTATGAGCTGAGTGCTAATTCCGTATACAGGGCTATTCAACTTGAATATACCCAATTAAAAAGTCCCCCATAAAAATTATTAATATCCAGACGTAACAAAGCCGCATAACGACAAGCGTCATGCGGCTTTTATTACCAACCATCCATGTTAGCGTTACGTGATACCTAATCCCGGGGCATCTCATAACTGACAGGCATCCAGCCTTATCATCCTTAATCAGCAAACTACTTATCCCTAGTGCGACCTTTAAGATACCAATCCCTAGTATCAATGAACCGTTTCGTTCAATCGTGCCGTACAGTTATAGTCGCAGATTGACCCTTCGTTGGTAAGAGGTCTAAACGTCAATCTATGTAAGCATATGCTTACATAGATTACGTAACGCTATAATAACTTCACATTATAGCTTCTCTTCAGGGCTAAGCATTGTCTTAGGTTCAGCGCTGAGCATGAGGTAAGCTGCCTCATTGATAAACGCTTCATCCTCTGGTAATTCTGGACGTTCAGCGGCTTTCATACGGCTACGTTCTTCAAATTTTGCGTCCATCGCTGCTTGATAAGTATTCCAGTTAGAGTATGGACGCTCACTAGTTGCGATAAGGCGTTTGTTTTCTGCTTCTAATGAGCGTTTTTCAATTAGCTGCATTTTGGCTCGGCGGCTATTGATATCTAATCGAACAGGTTTCTTTTCATCATCCATGTTACGAATATCATTTAGCGTCGACAGATAAGTAAACTGCGGGTCTTTTTGTTGGCGAATCTTAGACTGCTGATTGAGCGTCGCCAATGTATCACTGGTAAACTTCCCTTCAGGCTTATACGGTGCTGTTCTGATAGTGTCCCAAGGTAATGCTTTTTTCTGAGCGCGCTCGCCAAAGGTCGCATCGTCATAGATATTGACTAGCTCAACGTCTGGTACGACCCCTTTATTTTGCGTACTACCGCCAGTAACACGATAAAATTTACGCTGAGTTAAGGTGGCAGATCCTAAAGCTAAGCTATCGAGCTGAATCTGCGCCGAGCCTTTACCAGTTGTCGTACTACCAACCACTAATCCGCGACCATAGTCTTGAATAGCAGCGGCAAAGATTTCACTGGCTGAGGCCGATGCTAAGTTGGTAATGACCGCCATCTTGCCATCATACAATTGCTCGCCGCCATCGTTGTCACGGTATACTTGAATGTTGCCACGATTATCACGAATCTGTACCAGTGGTCCGCTCTTGATAAAGAAACCTAACATCTTGGCAACTTCATCTAATGAGCCACCAGGGTTATTGCGCAAATCAACCACTAAGCCATCGATATTTTGTTTATTCAGCTCTTTTAACGCTTTTTCAGTATCGATACTGACGCTACGATAGTCTTCACCGTTACGGCGCGCACGATAGTTCAAATAAAAGCTTGGTATCTCTAAAACACCGATGCGCTTTGGTGTCTTATCAATATTAGGACGCTGCACTTCTACCACTCGCTGAGTGACGCCTGACTCTTCTTGCTGAATAATGTCTCGTACTACCGTGACCGTACGGGCGCTAGCATCTGGCGTGTTGGGTTGACGTAGTTTCAGTGTGACCGATGTACCGCGTTTTCCGCGAATCAAGCTGACAATTTCACGCGTTGACCAGCCAACCACGTCCGTCATGGTTTCGCCATCTTTTGCGATACCAACGATCAAATCATTGGGCTTGATTTGACCTGACTTAGCGGCTGGACCACCATCGACCAAAGTCACAATACGGGTATAATCCGGATTTTTGCGATCTGGACGAATAGAGACACCTATGCCTTCCAACTGAAGACTGGACTGGATTTGCAATTCAGTCGCTTGAATCGGTGCATAGTAATTACTGTGCGGATCATAAGTGAGCATCGCCGTATTTAAGATCGTTTCCATGATTTCATCATCTTTAAGACGCTTAAACTGTTCTTGTTGACGCGACAAACGATTTTGCAAAATCTCATTTGGTGTACGATCATCGTTACGTACCAAGTCTTGTCCACGAGTGATATCTGGGTTGCTTAAAAATACTTTCTCTTTAGCTTTTTCGTCTTCTTGACCGAGCGTAATGCTCATCAACTGAAACTTTAACTGACGTTCCCAGTAATCGCGCTGCTCTTTTTTGGTTTTAAAATGGCCGAGTTTTTCACGATCAAGAATGATTGTGTCATTACCTGTCAAATCAATGTCTGTTTTGAGCATTTTGGTGGCCATCGCAAAGTACTCGTTTGAGCGTTTGCGATAACGATCAAACACCTCTACCCCTGCAGATAGATCACCTTGTTTTAGACGAGCGCCAAAGTCTTCAGCGTGTTTTTTCTTCAGCTCATCGACATCAGATTGCAAAAATAACGTATGGTTTGGGTCAAGGCTATCGATATACATTGATAGGATTTCGCTACCAGTCTTACTATCTAAAGGCTGATTAAGATAATGACTGCGATCCAGCAAGGCGGCTACTTGACGGGTAGTGACCTTTTGCTCAGGGGTCTGAACGAAGCTTCCTGTATTGGTCTCGGCGACTGCAGTACCGTAGCTTTGGGTCAGGATAATACCGGCGATGCCCACTGACGCTGCACTGAGTAACCACTGTGCTGGTTGTTTTTTCATCATATGTACCTAGTTATTTGAAGTTAATAGTATTGGGTAATTCATCAGAATTAGAAATGCTCGAATCTGTTATGACCTATAAATGCTGTGTTTTATTCTTATATTTTATGCATCATTAAATACTGATATATAGTCAAAAATCAATCAATATTATCACGCGCATAAATACTGAACTGTCTCAAACTGTATAAGCAATCTTACACGCTACGTCTGTACATACCAAACTTTCTATCACTTTTATCATACATAGCAATTGAGGGCTACCAACATCGATTTGATGACTGAATCTAATAGCTATTAGCAAATTGATTTGACCCCAATAATCTGCCACATTATGCTCAGTTAATAATAGCTGTCATAATAAGACATCTGAACAATGACTGCTAAGCGATAAGACAGCCATAGATAGATCATCAGTCACCCTCATAATATAACCATATATAAAATAATAAGGATCACGCGATGTACGGCGTTTTAATGATAGATATCGATAGTACCGCTTTGACCGCTGAAGATGTTAGCTTGATTAAACAAGCACAGGTCGGCGGAGTAATACTGTTTGGTCGCAACGTCACAGATGCTGCCCAAGTCAGAGCACTATGCGACGATATACGTTATCACAATCAGGATATACTTATCGGTGTGGACCAAGAAGGTGGACGAGTCACGAGGCTACGTGAAGGCTTCACGCCTCTACCTGCTATGGGACGATTGGGTAAGTTATTCAATCAAGACCCAAGTCAGGCCCTTAGCTGCGCCTACGATTGCGGTTATCTAATGGCAGCTGAAGTGCTGGCTGTAGGAATCGATTTGAGCTTTGCACCCGTATTGGATAGAGATGGTATTAGCCAAGTCATCGGTGATCGCAGTTTTCATCATGAGCCGCAAGCCATCACCGCGCTTGCAACACAGTTCATGCGCGGAATGAAAACAGCTGGTATGGCAACCACTGGTAAACACTTCCCCGGTCATGGTGCCATCGCCCCTGACTCTCACGTATCAGAAGCCATTGATACGCGTAGCTTAGATGAAATCATCAATAGCGACATGCAACCTTTTACTCAAACACTACATAGTCTGGACGCTCTTATGCCAGCACACGTGATATTTTCGCAAGTAGACGACAAGCCAGCAGGATTCTCCAAAATTTGGCTACAAGATATTATTCGAGATGAGCTTAAATTTGATGGCGTACTTTTCTCTGATGATTTATCGATGGCAGGTGCAAAGGCAGCGGGTGATGTCAGTGCTCGCGTAAAAGCGGCAATTGATGCTGGTTGTGATATTGCTCTCGTGTGCAACGATCGTGTGGCTGCTCATGAGGCTGCTAAAGCTGCGCAAGATCTGCCTTATCCTAACCAGCAACGTATCAAAACCATGCGCGGCAACATCCCAACATGGAAAGGCGACCTTGAATCTACCTGCCAGCAGTTTGAGTACTGGCAGCAAGCCAAGCAAAATGTTACTCAGACTTTTTTTGATGCGCAAGCTGATGCTCAGACTGCCAAAGCATCCATAGATCCTACTATGTATAAATAATAGCTGGTTCAACTTTCATCGAGCAGCATACAAAAAACCGCACCTTTGTAAAATGCGGTTTTTGTCGTTTGGCTACCTTTGTCTAATTACAAGCAAAATAGGGACATATAAATTAATTGGTTGGGTCTATTGCGGTACCTTGGGTAGCGTCATCACCATCTGGTAGAACATCGTCATTATTATTATCTAGCGGGTTGAGATCCGGATCAAACGACTCATTATCCATCATTGCACTATCGTCTGAACCAATACCTTCGTTATTTACTAAAAACTCTATACGACGATTACGAAAACGACCTTGTTCGGTCGAGTTGTCGGCAATAGGCTCTGATTCTCCCATGCCTTTAGTATCTAATTTACTAGCGTCTACACCCTGAGATACCAAATACTCTTTTACTGATTCAGCACGCTCGAGAGACAACTCCATGTTATAAGAATCAGAAGCTTGACTATCTGTATGACCAATAATCATTAGCTTCATATCAGGTACTTCATTAATGATTTTTGCTGCACGATCAAGTACTGCTTTGTTTACCTCAGGGATAACGGCCTTATCGACTTGGAAATTAATCACTTGAATACTTAAGGCACGAGCCACATCACGTGGATCTGGGTTTTCACCTAGATTATTCATAGCGACATCTGCAGCAGCCAAACTGTCATCAATCTCGCCTTGTAAGTCTAGCGGTCCTTCAGCTTGAACTCTCATGGCAGGTGCGGCTGCTTGTAAGTCGGCGACTAGTTTGTCTAACACAGCTTTGTCAGGAGCATTGACAGTAATGTTATCGCCTTTAATAATCATGCTCGCATTCGGTACGTTTTTAATAATCGGTAGTATCGTTGCTAACTGAGCAGACGCTGGCATATCTACTGCAAAATTATCATCAACATCAGCGCGGCACTTATTAGCTTCATCACCAAATACACCAGTCAAAGCATTCATAACATTGGTTTGTAATGTCTCATCACCTACACTTACACGGCAAGCGTATAACTCATTAGTTTCTCCTGTTGCAATACGCAAAGAGGCAGGTTCGACAGCAGCAACTGCTAATTGCTCGTCACTCTGCGTTTCTTCTTGAGTTGTAGCAATTGGCGTAGCAACAGGTTCAGGATTTTCTTGACACCCTCTTAACAGAGCCCAAGCCAGCGCACCTAAAATAATTAGACCAATAATAGGTAGTAAAGCTTTCATAAAACTGCCGTTTTTATCTTCTTCATGCTGTAACGGTGCAGTACTGACAGTATCTGATATGTGCGCTCCAGCTGGAGCAGCTACAAGAGCACTGGCTGGTAACACTGTGGCTGCCCAAGCAGGAATGTGATGTTGATAGCTATTGAGGTTGTCACTTAAGAATATTGGTACAGGTGTACTACCTGCCAAGCTTTTAATTTCATGAAATGCTAATGGTGCCGCCATTGCAATTAAGCCACGAGACTCGGTGGCATCCACACCATGCTTATTCGCCAACTCACGAGATATTTGATCACGGTGAGTGCCTTCTGTCCATACACGGTCATAAAAAGCGTTGTCATCACGAGCGATGTTTTCGTTCGAAAAACGGTTGAAAGTCTCACTGTCTGACAGACGAGCAGCAAAAATCGCATAGAATTGTTCTAGTAAGTTTTTCTTAGCAGGATTCCCACCATCTTCTACTACTGCGGGACTGACGGTACGTGTCAAATGATTGATGATATCCATAATATGATCCTCTCCTTACTTATTTTTTATTCATTTATTGAGCGTTTGTTTCACAAGATCTTTGCAAGTGATAAGTTATAGCTTCAACATTAGCTACAAATCCAGCTAAACCGAGACTCTTGTTTCGCTACGTTTATTTTTATCTATTATAAGACCATTAAGACTACGTTCACAGTCACCGCGTTGTTGTGCAAATGATACAGTAAGTAATGTTTCGGTTGGCTCACGTAACTGTAGTCTAGAACACATGCCATGTAAAAGAGCGTACCTTATAAATAGTTACCTAACTTGAGCTGGTTCAGCAACGATGACCGTGTTTGCCATCTCATCCACTTCTGAAGGTGAGAAAGGTCCTGATGGTCTAGTCGTTCGATTATTCGAAGGGAAGTTATTCGGAATACTATTAGTGCCATTAGCAGGTAGACTATTGGGCGTATTGTTAAAGCTATTATTATTAGGTAAAGGAGCTGGTATCACACGATCTCCAGTATCATCGTCTGATGCTTGGTATTCGCTAGAGTTGCTAATTATCCCATCATTATTGTATTGACTATTAACTCCCGCCCCGTCATCTACAAACTGGTTATTTGCGTTTGCCCTGTTGTTTGCAGCATCACCAATATTGCTATTATCAGGTAACGGTAATGGTGCTGTACTTTCGACTACCATCGCTGGTACTAAGCTTCGTATTTCTGTGACCAGTTTTTGCAGTAGCATATTGTCTGGCGCTTCTAATGTGAGACGATCATTTTGCACATGCAAACGTGCAAATGATGTTGACCTAAGCATCGTCAAGACATTGGGTAATATCTCCGCAGGCATATTAGCGATTGTGCTTGCCACCCCATCCTTTATGGTCAATTCGCAAATGCTTGCCTGTTCTCCAAAGCTTGTATTGAGCGCCTGTTGCAACGTGCTTTGCAGCGCAGAATCGCCAACGGTTGCACTACAAGTGTACAAATTGCCACCGTTATCTACACCGACAATGAGCTCAACAGGGGTGGTTGTTGGCACTAGAGGCAAAGGCGCTGGCGTTGGTTCACTAGGCACTGTAACAGCAGGCTCCACTGGTATTTCATTATTGGGTTTCACTAATAATGCCCATGCTGCTAATGCAAGCGCAGCAAGAGCTACTATTAACAAAAATACGCGTATTAGTAGATCGTTTCGCTGGTTACGAGTACGCACCTGCGCATGCTTCAAGCTACTGTTTTCTGCTAAATGATAAGCAGCTGGGTTAGCATGAATGGCATCACTACTGGCAATCGTATCATCATCAACTGTTTCGGTGCTTACGTGCTCAACAGTTGATATCTGCTCTATAATTTCTACCTCATTGTTTGACGTCGGTGTGATTATAGCAACCTCTGGAGTAGAATCATCAGGTCTATCCCCTGTGTTGTCATTCATTGACACATTATAACTATCTGAACCGAAGCTTGTTTTTACTTGCTGATTGACACCCTGAGTAATAGTAATCACAGCTGCTGACCAAATAGGTAAATATGGGCGTAATTCAGACTGTCTTTCTTGCAAAAATGCTGGTAAAAACTGCCCATTTGCTAAGTAATGCAGCTCTTGATGAGCTATAGAGGCGGCATTGACAAGTAATTGAGCAGTGATCAACTCATCAATGTGATGTGTGATTGCAAGCTGTTGGATAATAACTTTTTGCAGCCCTCTATCTTCCCACAACTGTTCAAATAAAGAACGTTCGACGCTGCTATCACCTACTATTACTTGATCACTGCGAAGTAATTGTGAATAAATCTGGGGCACAGCTAGACGCGACGCTAAAATCGCATAGAACTGCTCAAGTAGACTAATAGTTGCCACACTGTCACCGCTATTATGTGCGCCCAGTATTACTGGGGTAACGGTTTGTTCTAAATGGTCAATGATGTTCATGGATCGCTGCCTTTTTCGACCTTATTAAAATGCATAAAATAATTGGAATATATAAAATATTCAGCATTTATTTTTCCTTTTATCTGCAGTGTTTAGATAAGATATTTCTTACCTGCATTAGAAAACACTTACAAATAACCTAGTCTTGAACTTAACTCTAAAGTTTTCAATTATTTCGCATGATACACTGCTACATTACTCACTATAAAAGCATAAAAATGCATCGTTTTGTCACATAATAAACATTTGCACTCTTCTAACTGCTGTTAGTATTACTCTATTAGTAATAGAGTAATCAGTAAGAATTTGGAGTCAGCACTATATTAATTATCGGTCATATTTCGTTTTCACTTAGCCCTAACGCTTAGGCTTTGAACTTTGTCATCTAAAGCATTGTCACATATCGGGCGCGACCTAAGGATTTTCCTTTGTTAAACCATACGACCATTATTATCATTATCACTGTTATTGTCAGTTTATTGGCATGGCAAAACAAAAAACTACTCAATCGGCTTATATTTTATCCGCCTGCCGTAAATAATGGGCAGTGGGATCGTTTTGTAACACACGGCTTCATTCATGCTGACAGTATGCATTTGTTGTTTAATATGTTTACATTGTATTTCTTCGGTCGTGCTATTGAAGGGCTATACCAACCGTTTTTGTTTGGCTACGGTTTTGTGGTCTTCTATGTACTAGCTATTATTGTTGCCATGATTCCAAGTTACGTTAAAAACAAGAACAACGCCAGTTATTTGAGTCTGGGCGCATCAGGCGGTGTATCAGCGGTGCTGTTTGCATTTATTCTCTTGGCACCTTGGGAAAGAATTTACTTATTTGCCATTATTCCGATCCCTGCGATACTGTTTGCTGTTGCTTATATATTTTATAGTATCTATGCTGATCGACGCGGCGGCTCAAATATCAATCATATGGCTCATATGTGGGGCGGGGCGTTTGGGGTTATTGCTACGATTGTTTTAGAGCCCAAAGTATTACCACATTTTATAAATGCTTTATTATCACCTGGTTTTTAGAAAATTGTTTAATTTGACTGCTTACTCTTACGTTTGAGACTTAGTAATTTATTATGATTGTAGATATTATCGGTGACATACATGGTTATGCAGATAAGCTGGTTGGTCTGCTAAACCAACTAGGGTATAAGCACAACGGTCAGCACTTTGTGCCACCAACTGATCATCGAGCCTTGTTCATCGGTGATCTGATCGATCGTGGTTCGCAGCAATTAGCCACGTTAGAGATTGTCTTTGCGATGTTAGATGCCGATGTAGCCGATGCAGTAATGGGCAACCATGAATATAATGCGTTGGCATATGCCACGCGCGATCCTGATAATACTAGCCAGTATTTACGCTCGCACAATGATATCCATAGACGCCAACACGAGGCATTTTTGGCAGAGATACCATTTGGCTCAGAGCAACATGAGTACTGGTTGCAGCGTTTATACGAAATCCCATTGTGGATTGAGACCGACTACGCCTGTTTTGTGCATGCCTGCTGGGATACAGACAGCATGGCGTTACTAAAGCCCCTTCTGACTGACGATAACTGTCTGACTCCAGCAGGTTTAGTCGAAACTGCTAAAGAAGATACCATAGCCTTTGACGCTTTGGAACGAGTGTTAAAAGGGGTTGAAACGGGTTTGCCTGATGGCATTGTGATGGTAGACAAAGAAGGTACCGAACGTACGCGAGTGCGAGTACGCTGGTGGCTAGATGAGCTGAATACACGTACCCTGCGTGAAGTGTCTCGTGCTCCATCGTCCGCATTGGCACAAATACCGCCTGATGCACTGGCTGAAAATATTGAGTTTGCGCTAAAAACTCATAAACCTGTGTTTGTTGGGCACTATTGGCTCACTGGCGCCCCTAAGCCACTCAGTCCACAAGTTGCCTGTACTGACTACTCTGCTGCAGTAGATAGCGGTCATCTGACTTGCTACCAGTTAGATACCGAACAACCATTACCATTGACGGTCAATCACTTTGTTCAGCATTATCACGATGAAAAGCATATATAAAATCGTGATATCACTGCAATTAGCGCCATACAAGTATTAAAAGTCAAACTTGGCTTTACGACTGTAGCAAAATTTTTGTATGATGGTCTTTTTGAGGATATCCAATCATGAGCACCACGAATACTGCTGCTAACCAGAACGGTCCAATCACCTCCCCTGCTGGTCAGCCAAAAGTCGGCATTATCATGGGTTCGCAGTCTGACTGGGCAACTATGAGTGCTGCTGCGCAATTGCTTGCAGACTTTGACATTGCTTTTGATTGTGAAGTGGTCTCTGCACACCGTACGCCTGATAGATTGTTTGATTACGCTAAAAGCGCGAAAGATAATGGTCTACAAGTGATCATTGCTGGTGCAGGCGGCGCTGCTCACCTGCCGGGTATGTGTGCGAGCCAAACGCCGCTACCTGTATTTGGTGTCCCTGTAAAATCCTCTATGCTGAGCGGTTGGGACAGTTTGTTGTCCATCGTACAGATGCCTAAAGGCGTCGCTGTTGGGACATTGGCGATTGGTAGCGCAGGTGCTTATAACGCTGCCCTGCTTGCGATTCAAGTCTTAGCCTTGCATGATGACACGATTGCTACTAAGCTGGATCAGATGCGACAGAATCAGACCGAAACCATCCTTGCTAGCCCAACACCAGGTATTATCAGCCCTTAGATAAGTATAGATTGACTAGCATTTTTATCAGAGTCTTTCATATTGATAGCCTAAAAACAAAAGCTATCACGTTATATTTTCAAGCAAATCTTACTAGAGACAAGGTGCATACAGTGCACCTTTTCCTATTTTCACCCATTGCGTTTTAGATTTTAATACATCCCAGACCTCATTCACTTTTATTCAAAGAGCCTGCCATGACTACAGCAAACGCTTATCCTGTTACCCAAACCATTCGTACCATCGGTATTTTAGGCGGTGGTCAGCTTGGTATGATGCTTGCCGAAGCCGCAATGCCATTGGGCTACCAATGCGTGTTTTTAGAAGACAATCCAGAATGCCCTGCCAGCCTATACGGTCGCGTTTTTCATAATGAGCAATTAGAAGACTTTATCGCAACGGCTGATGTGTTTACGTTAGAATTTGAAAACACGCCGACGTCTATAGTCGAACAGCTTACTGACCTATCAAAATCTGGTAGCAAGCAAGGTATGTTCCCACCGTTGATTGCACTTGATATCGCTCAAGATCGCTTAAAAGAAAAGCAGATGTTCAATACGCTTGATATTGCGACAGTGCCATTTATGGAAGTTAATTCCGAAGCTGAGCTCAAGCACGCTTGTAAAGAGCTGGGTCTGCCTATTGTCCTGAAAACCAGCCGAGGTGGTTACGATGGCAAAGGACAATTCGTTATCAAACAAGACAGTGACATTAAAACTGCTTGGTTAGACCTAAAAGACGCCGTCAGTGGTAAAGGCTCGCTCACGCCAACACCTGCTCCATTGATTGCCGAAGGCTTTATTAACTTTAGCCGTGAGGTGTCTATTATTGCAGCGCGAGCGCAAAACGGTCAGGTACGCTGTTACGATTTGGTCGAAAACCATCATCACCATGGTATTTTGGCAAAAACCCAAGCACCTGCGGTTGGTACGAGCCACCTGTTTCAACAGGCAACAGACGCCATTACCAAAGTCATGAATCATCTAGACTATGTCGGTGTCATGGCACTTGAGTTATTTGTCACCAAAGACGCTCGTGGTCATAACACTATACTAGCTAATGAAATCGCGCCACGTGTACACAATTCTGGTCACTGGAGTATCGAAGGCGCTATTACTAGCCAGTTCGAAAATCATATCCGTGCCGTGGTCAACCTACCATTAGGCGATACAGACAACGTGCATCCGGCAATTATGGTCAATGTATTGGGACAGTATCCTGATATCAGCGCAGTCCTAAATATCGATGGCGCTCACTATCATAGCTATCACAAAGCTGAGCGTGATGATCGAAAGATTGCCCATATTACATTGATGCCCAATGACGTGACTGACTTAGAATCTGCCATGGAAAAGCTGGTTGCCATACTGCCAAACAAAGTTGGTTTGGATAAAGAGTACGCGAGTGTCGATACTCCATCTAACACCGCAAATGTAGAGACTAAAAACGACGATTTAGAAAATAATGACGTTAAAAAAGACAGTTTGGCAGAAATTTCACCAAAGACTGAGAAGGCCAAAAAATAATGCAAATTTGGGTGGATGCAGATTCGGTACCATTGATTGCAAAAGATTTAATTATCAAAACAGCTGAACGGACAAAGACCATGGCAATATTCGTGGCCAATCAGCCAATCAAATTACGCAAGTCACCCCTACTTGTCATGACTGTTGTTCCATCAGGATTTGACAAAGCAGATGATTATATCGTCGAGCAGATACAGGCAGGTGACTTGGCTATCACTAGCGACATACCTTTAGCCAATGACATTTTGGACAAAGGCGGCATGGTACTGACGACACGCGGCATGGTCTATGATAAAAATAACATCAAGCAAAAACTCAACATGCGCGATTTTATGGACACCATGCGTGGCACTGGTGTCCTAGAGTTGCAAGAAATGAGTGGACAAAAACCCTATGGCGACCGTGACAAAAAAGCCTTTGCCGATGGCCTAAATCGCTTGGTTCGTTAGTGCTTTTATATTTTATTTGATACCTGTCTATTCTAAACTTGTTAGATGATGTTCTTTTAACAATGCTTGCTTCCTTGCAAACCGTATACACTCTATAACCAAACACCATTCAATCAGCACGCTTTATAACGAAGCGTGTTGACTATTCTTGTTACGCTATATTCAGTTTTTCAGATAAATAAATTTATTGAATAAATTAAATAACAGAATCTAGATAAAAATAGGAATTATTATGAAAATATTAGTCGTTGGTGCAAGTGGTCGTGTGGGCGGTGATTTGGTTAAGCAGTTATTAGCTGATGAACACCAAGTAATCGGTACGACTCGTCAAAAAGAAAAATTGTTTGATAACGATAGCTATACTCAGCTAGATTTAGACATTACCGCCAGCAAAGATTCCATCGAAAAACAACTTGATCAAGATATTGATGCTGTTTACTTTGTCGCAGGATCTGGTGGCAAGAATGTACTAGAAGTTGATTTACATGGTGCAGTCAAAACCATGCAGGCAGCACAAGATAAAGGTATCAAACGTTACATTATGCTGAGTACCGTATTCTCATTGCAGACTGATAAATGGGAAGAAAACCCTGGCATCTCTGACCTGAAGGAATACTATATCTGTAAGCATTATGCCGATCACTGGTTGGTCAACAACAGCACGCTTGATTACACCATTGTACAACCAGGTGCGTTAAAAGAACGCGCTGGCACTGGTAAAATCACTATCGACGATACTAGCTCTGGTGAAAACGCTATTGAAGATGTCGCAACAACATTGGCTGCTGTCCTAACTGCAGATAACACCATAGGTAAAGTATTCAACATGCATAATGGTGATAGCGATATTAATGAAGCGATTACCACTGTATAAGTAAATTTTTTGCGATGTAATTATACATATCAGCTCGTAAAAGCAGCTTGTAGGAAAGGTCGTTATCGATTCGCCAATATCTAATTGGTAAATCGGTAACGACCTTTTTGTTATGTAATCACTCTACAAATAAGCCAAAGACCTCTTATTTAATTACGCTTGTCCACTGGGAAAAGGAATGACTTCTTCCAAACTCTTTGCGCCTGTTATGACCATTAGTAACCTATCGATACCAACAGCGATACCACTAGAAGGCATCAAGTCGTCGGATGCGGCCAACAGATGCTCGTCGATCGGCATTTGAGGCAGATTGTGGCGCTGGCGCAATTGATTGTCTTGTTCAAAACGTGCTCGTAACGCCTGACCATCTGCCAGCTCATCATAGGCGTTGGCAATCTCAATGCCATTGATATACAGCTCAAAACGCTTAGCGATTTTATTACCATCTTTGTCTAAAGCCGTTTTTGCCAGTGCGGCCGTCGCAGGTGGATATTCTATAATCAACGTCGGTAGATCATGTCCTAGATTTGGCTCTACTGCATGACTAAACAGTAAATCCAACCAACTCTGACGACGATTTTCTTCGCTATCATCAGCATTATTAAAATCAAATCCTGTCAAACCCATATCTTCTGCAACGGCTTGCAATGCAGTTAAACTCGCTGTCAACGGATGGATGCCCACGAAGTCCATAAAAGCATCGACATAGCGATAATGACTCATCACAACAGAATGACCATAGAGCGTCTCCAACAACTCATTAAGTTCAGTTGCCATCTCGTCCAGACTATAATGAGGTTGATACCATTCAAGCATCGTAAATTCAATATTATGACGCGTGCCTATTTCGTTATCACGAAAGACAGGACAAATTTGATAAATAGGCACTTGCCAGCTGGCTAATAAACGCTTCATCGCAAACTCAGGTGAGGTATGCAAATAATAAGTGCGCGGGCGGTCCTGATAGGTCACATGAGCTGCTACAGACTGCAAAAAAGTGTCTGTATTGCCTGCTTGGGATAATAGCGGTGTCTGCACTTCTAGCACTTGTCGACTGGTAAAAAACTGACGAATATTGCTGACGAATTGCGCGCGCTGTTGTGCCATCGCAAGTGTCATGGTTGGCGCGTAGCTAGGCTGAGAAGTAATAGGCTGCGAAGAAATGTTATTTGCTTGAGTCATTGGGCTCTACTGCGACTGATGAATAATTGGTTGCTCAGTATCTTGTTTAATTAAAACTGCCACTCACGGCGCAAGTGATAATCACGTCTCAGACCGTCGAAGTCAGCACCATTTACTTGCCCATCAACTGCTTTATTTCGCAATGGGGTATCATCTTGCATGATGTCATAAAATTTTGGCAATCTGTCTGGATACGATTTTAATTCAGACCATAAGAACATATTTAGCGGTAGCAAGTTAGACATAGATTGAGCTGGAGGTATCGCTAATTTTTCACACAAGGCATCATAAATGATTTGTGTGCCACGTAGTTTACCTTCTAGCGTATAGCCTGCGATATGCGGTGTGGCAATAGCAAGCTTAGATAATAAGCTTGCTGCAATCTCTGGCTCATGCTCAAACACGTCTAGCACCACTTGACGTCTAGTACGCTCAATATCTGCTTTAAGTGCGCTTTCCTCAATCACAGGCCCTCGCGCACTATTAATTAACATCGTATCAGCAGGCATCATTGCCAATGCAGCTGCATTAATCAGATGACGTGTTGGGTAATCACTACCTTTAGGGTTCGTCGAATTCTTTTCATTGGTTAAAGGCACATGCAGACTAACCACGTCACTTTGGCTAAGTACCTGCTCCAAGCTAGCATTGTTAGTTTTAGAGGCTGGTAACAGGGGATCATAACCTAGCACCTGCCAACCCAAATCACAGGCATATTGAGCAAGCGTACTACCGATATTACCAAGGCCAATGATACCTAATGTTAATGACGCCGACTGCTGCCAATACTGCGGACGCAAAGTGGAAATAGCCGTCAATACGTATTGAGCCACAGAATGCTTGCTACAACCAGCCGCATTGGCAAAAGTGATATTGCGAGATGCTAGATAATCTTGATCTACATGGTCGGTCCCAATAGTCGCAGACCCAACAAACTGCACACTGTTATTATCAGCCAATAGCGCTTCGTTTACTTTCGTCACCGAGCGTATCAGCAGTACATCTGGCTGTACTTCGGTAAGTAGCGCTGCATCGATATCTCGACCAGCGACAGTAATGATATCAATCGTATGCTCAGTCAGCTGACCAAGCATAGCGTCATTAAAAAAATCATTCAGACTGGCGATATTGCTATCCGCCAAAATAGTGATATTTTTAATTGTACTTAACTTATCGATCTTATTATTCGTCGATTCTGCCCTACTCTCATTTGTCATTATTCATCGTCTCTATCGATAATTTTTACATCGTATTTGCTAGCGACTTGTTATTCTGGTTCATGCACTGAATCTATCGCACGAGGCTCCGAAAGCATCACCTCTTGCTGAGCAAATATCTCATTCTTATGCTGCGATATCCACTCGCGCCATACTGCAAGCCCGATAGCCAACACGACAGGCCCGATAAACAAACCAACAAAACCAAACGCTGTTAGACCACCTAGTACACCAATAAAAATAATGATAAAAGGAATTTTGGTCGCGCCGCTAATGACGATAGGGCGAATCAAATTATCCACCCAGCTAATCACCAGTACACCCCACAGTGCCAAACCAATACCTTCTGCAGTATGCCCTTGACTCAATAGCCAAATCGATACACCGCCCCAAACGAAGGGCGTGCCAAATGGAATCAAGGCAATAATAAAGGTAACAATAGTTAATAAGATAGGACTTGGCGCACCAGCAAAGTAATAGCCGATACCAGCCAATAGCGCCTGTGCCAATGCAGTCAATCCAATCCCGTATACCACCGCACGCGTAGTTGTACCCACAGAGTCAATATAGCCATCGATACGATTACCGATGATATTGCGCAGCGCTTGACGAATCTGCCGAACCAGACTGGTTCCATCTCGGTAAAAGAAGAAAAGCGTCATCAACGCCATACCGAGTTTGGCCAAACTACTGAACACCACATCGAATGCTATTTTGCCATAATATAAATGCGACTGAACCCAAATGCGAAAAGCTTCTAGCGTTCCTTCTGGGTTTTTATTGATACGCCAAAGTACATCTTTGACTTGCTGGCCGATGATAGGTAAATCTTTAAGAGAGTCAGGCACATCTAAGTAACCTACCTTGATACGGTAAATCAAGTTACTAATTAGACTCAAAGCTTCTTGCTGCAAGATAAATACACCGATAACCAGTGGCACGCCTATTATCAGTGAGATGCTCACCGTCATAATAGCGGCGCTAAAGTCTGGGCTTAGCTTCACCTTTTCATGGAAGAAATTATAAATAGGAAAAGTTACATAGGCCAAAATCGCTGCCCACAGCGCTGGTACAATAAAAAACTGCACCACTTGAAAACACAATACGAATAGCACCACTAGCAACGTAATTGCTAATAAGCGCTGAATAATAAATTCTTTTGTCCAGTTTTCAATCATAGCGTATAAACCAAAAGCGGACAGCAAACGATAATTTTGCTGGCGAGTTTATAAATGTGTGATGAATATCAGCTCTTAGACACTGTCTGTAAGCCATATCCATTAGCGAGAGTTGCGAATCATACAAAAAAGCATTGTGTCGGACTTATATTGCTACGGACTTATGAAGTCATATGAGGATTAAGTAATATGACCATTAAATAGTATGACTATGCCCAGTTTCATACCACGAATTCATAGCCATTTATTATTGTAGATAAAATAATAAAAATGCAGCTAACACACTTTATTATGCAATAAAGCGTGTGAATTATATAACGCGTTGTTGTAATCTTTACTTACAACTTTGTCTATGCAAGCTTACTAGATGACGACGATAATGACTAGCGCATAATGCATGAATTTAGTGTGTAAAAATGATGTATTGAAAACTGCTTTTATGTTCAGCTTTTAAACTGTTATCTTATAAGGGAATCCACTGGTGCGTTCTATTTGTCGCGACAATTGATGTTATACTAAAGCAATTATTTTAAGCTTTTCAGTGTAGTTAAGTTTATTTGCACATATTTATTTACATCGTCGTACAGACATCGAATCCTCTGAGCCAGATTTCAACACCTGCTTATACCGTCTTCTTTTAGACTATCATAAGTTCTAATTTTAGGGTGTCGCTATCACTTAGAGTGAGTTACTTGAGCAAAATCATAAGTCTTTTATAAAGGCTTATACGAGATTTAGACTCAGCATATCAGCTCAATATTTGAGCTTGGTATGCCAGAGCGCAGTTTTGAGTTAATTTCGGATTTACTTTGATTTTATTTGAAATCAATACAGACACACCAAATTTTAATAATATATCGATAGGAACAATAACAATGTCAAAAGACACTGATAACCCCAACTCTAACACCTCAAACGAAGCCAGTAAGACCAATAAACCACAAGATACTGTCACTTTTGCTTTAGCTCAATCGCATTTTTTGGTCGGTGATATCGCAACCAATGTCGAAAAAATGCGTACCCTAGCATTACAAGCCCGCGAACAAGGTGCTGACGTTATCGTATTCCCAGAGTTAGCGCTACTAGGCTACCCTCCACAAGATTTATTGCTACGTCCAAGCCTATCAGGCCGCGTCAAGAGCGCTTTATCTACTTTGAGTGATATCGATGATATCGTCATGATTGTCGGCTATCCGCATGTCGATCATCACGGAACTTTTAACTCTGCTGCCATCCTACATAATGGTCATCAAAAAGGCTTTTATCATAAGCAAATTTTGCCAAACTATGGCGTGTTTGATGAGCGTCGCTACTTCGATAAAGGTCGTAATCAAGTTTTATTTGACTATAAAGGCATTACTATTGGTCTGCTTATCTGTGAAGATTTGTGGGAAAAAGGTCCTATCTCTGAGCTTAAAAAGCAAGGTGCTGATTTAATCGTAAGCTTAAACGCTTCACCTTTTGAGATTGAAAAGCAAGACAATCGCAAAACTATGCTGGCCAAGCGTAGCCGTGAAAACAAACTACCTATCGTCTATGTCAATGCTGTCGGCGGGCAAGACGATCTAGTGTTTGATGGCGGATCTATGGCTGTACAAGCTGACGGTAGCATTGCTCATGAAGCACCACGCTTTATGAACCAGTTGCTACTGGCTACGTTAGATGTGAAAACTGCTAAGTTTAACGAGCAGACCAAAGCGCCTCTAACCTTGAGCAGTGAATCTGAAATGTATCAGGCGTTAGTCGTCGGTCTACGCGACTATGTCAACCATTCAGGATTCTCTGGTATTATTGTCGGGTTGTCAGGTGGTATTGACTCAGCATTGACGCTTTGTATCGCTGTTGACGCGTTAGGCGCTGACAAGGTATACGCAGTCATGATGCCATACGAGTACACCTCTCAAATCAGTCTAGAAGATGCTCAAGCACAGGCACGTCGCTTAAATGTTTCTTATACCGTCTGCCCTATTTTTGACGCTGTCGAAGGTATCCGTCATACGCTAGCGCCGTTATTCAATAAGTCACCAGCGGATACGACAGAAGAAAACATCCAAGCGCGCGCTCGCGGTGTTATTTTGATGGCCTTGTCCAATAAGTTCGGGCATTTAGTTATCACGACTGGTAACAAGTCAGAATTGGCAGTTGGTTACTCAACACTATATGGCGACATGGCTGGTGGCTTTGACGTACTAAAAGACGTATATAAGTCTCAAGTTTATAAATTAGCGAGCTATCGTAACCGTTTAGAAGATACGCCTGTTATTCCTGAGCGCGTTATTACTCGTCCGCCATCGGCTGAATTACGTCCAGATCAAAAAGATCAAGACAGCCTACCTGACTACGATGTTTTAGATGGTATCTTGACGTCATATATCGATGAAGATATGGGCTATCAAGAAATCATTGATAAAGGCTTTGATGCTGAGATGGTCGCCAAAGTCATCAAAATGGTAGACAACAGCGAATACAAACGCTTGCAATCTCCTATCGGTACTAAGATTAGCCACAAAGCCTTTGGACGTGAGCGCCGTTATCCATTGGTTAATAAGTGGTCAATCAAAGGTTAATTACTACACACCTCTCAACTTCTACTATCTATAAGTTGAGAGGTACTAGTTAACCAGTTTTACAAGATATCGAATTTTTTACTATTAGCTGGGTGCTTGCCCAGCTTTTTTGGTTTTTATCCACCAAAAATTTCTACACATAGCCATATTTTTTCTACACAGTTTCACCAACTATTTGCCTTAATTATCTTTATTCCTTTTTCGAGTACGTCATGAGTTTGCTAACCGCTAGTGTCTTTCTTCTTTTACTGCTTGCCTTAAGTACCTTTGTCTCTGCTGCTGAGATTGCCATCGCCGCAGGCCGCAAAATCAAGCTCCAAATTATGGCAAAAGAAGGCGATGTTCGCGCACTTGATGTCCTCAATATGCAGGAGCATCCTGGTAGTTTCATCACAGTCGTACAAATAGTACTAAATGCGGTCGCTATTTCAGCTGGTGCCGTGGGTGAATCAGCCATCAGCCCTTATCTCGAGCAGCTATTAAATAGTGAAACGATAGCATCGGTCATATCATTTGTACTCATCACAAGTCTGTTTTCACTACTTGCCGACCTAATGCCTAGGCGTTTGGCCATGTCAAATGCTGAGACGATAGCGGTACGGCTAGTACGCCCGATGATGTTGTTAATATTTATACTAAAGCCCATTATATGGGTGTTCGATGGAGCCGCGAATATCCTGTTTAAGCTTTTTGGCATCTCAACCATACGTCAAGATGATATGACACCAGAAGATATTTATGCAGTGATGGATGCTGGTGCCGAAGCAGGTGTACTAAAGAAGCAAGAGCATCATCTGATAGAAAATATCTTTGATATGCAAGAGCGTACCGTCACCTCAGTGATGAACCCTCGAGAAAATATCGTTTATTTTGATACCAAAACAAGTACCGAAGAAGTCGTGAATATCATGATTGAGCAGCCACACAATAAGTTTTTGGTCTGCCATGATGATGATTTAGAACATATCGTTGGTTATGTGGAATCTCGTAGCTTTCTAGCGTTGGTTTTGAACCAACAAGAAGTTAGCCTGACAAACAAGGCTCTATTGAAGCCAGCACTTTTCGTTCCTGATACGTTGTCTTTGTTTGAAGTATTAGAGATGTTTAAATCTACTGGCGCTGATTTTGCAGTTATTGTAAATGAATATGCACTAGTCGTTGGTGTTATCACCTTAAAGGACGTGATGAGCATTGTGATGGGTGAGTTGGTAACGCTCGAGGAACAACCTATCGTCCAGCGCACTGACAATTCGTGGTTGATCGATGGCATGACCCCTATCGAAGATGTGATTCGTGCATTAGATATCGTTGACTTACCACGCAGTCAAAATTACGAGACTATCAGTGGATTTATGATGTACATGCTCCGAAAAATCCCTAAAAAGACCGACACGATTGAGTATGCCAATTATCGATTTGAGATTATTGCGACTGATAATCTTAAAATCACACAGATGCTAGTAACCAAATTAGCAGATGTCATTTAATTTACGGCTAGTTAAAGAGTGCTTAACTAGCCTATTCACATTTTTTCAAGCACGTTGTCCAAAGATAGCGGTGCCGACACGTACCATCGTTGTGCCGTTTTCTATCGCTTCTGCCATATCACTACTCATACCCATACTAAGCGTGTCCCAGCTATCTAGCTCTGGATAGTCGGCTTTAACCTCTTCAAACAACTGCTTAGTTCGAGCAAATGCGTCCGTGTTTGCTTTAGCAGGGATAATCATCAGACCACGTAACTGTAAACGCTCGTACCCTTTGATCGCTTTTATCAGCTCTGGCAGCTGTGCTGGCAAACATCCGGATTTGCTGTCTTCATTATCGATATTTAACTGTATCAACACATTCAATGGTGGTAGGTCAGCTGGTCGTTGGTCATTTAACCGTTTGGCGATGATATCGCGCTCAACCGTTTGCACCCAATCAAAGTGCTCTGCAATGTCACGTGTCTTATTACGTTGAATACTACCAATATAATGCCAAACGATACTCTCGCCTGCAGGTCGAGCTTTAAGAGCAGTAATTTTTTCGATGGCTTCTTGTAGGTAATTTTCACCAAAATGGTGCTGTCCCTGTTTTGCTAAAATTGCAATCATGTCGGCAGGCTTAGTTTTTGAAACTGCTAGCAAAATTGTATTATTGGGAGATCTACTATCTCGCTCAGATGCCTGTTCATAGGCTTGAGTAATTTGCTCTTTGACTTGCTGCCAATTATTGATAAGCGTCTGGCTATTAACATTGTGATCTTCTTCTTTCATATTCAGCCTTCAATAATTATTAGGTTTCTAAAAAATTTTCAAAAAAATGATTACCCGATATACATGACTATTTTATGCAAATCGTTTAATAAGAAAAAACTAAATATTCTTCATATAGTAATAACCTTAATAAAACTAATTTTGAGTTTTATTAACTTAGTAGATGGTTAAATACTCACAGTCTTGTTATGATATTGTTACATGCTTTAACATATGCTACTGAATGTGCTAGCGATAGTAAAAATAAAATTGGTTATCTCTTTAGCGTTTCTTGTTCCATTGAAATTGCTAATAGATAGTTTACCACGTGCTCTTATAGCATTCTGTTTTACCCGAAATAAGTGATAGGAATAGCGAATTATGGCTGAAAAAAATAATCTAAGCATCGAAGATTTGCTGCGTTTTACAGTTAAACACAAGGCATCAGATTTACATATTTCAGCAGGTATGCCAGCAATGATTCGTGTCGATGGAGAGATGACACGCATCAATATGCCAGAAATGAATCATCAAGCCGTGCATCAACTTATTTACGACATCATGAACGATAAGCAACGCGCTGATTTTGAAGAATTTTTTGAGACAGATTTTTCCTTTGAAATTCCTAATTTAGCACGTTTTCGAGTCAATGCGTTTAATCAGAATCGCGGTGCTGGTGCAGTATTTCGTACCATTCCTTCCAAAGTCCTAACGATGGAAGATCTAGGTATGGGTGATGTATTCAAACGTGTTTCAGAGTTTAAGCGTGGTGTTGTATTGGTAACGGGTCCCACAGGGTCTGGTAAATCAACAACATTAGCAGCGATGATTGACTATATCAATGAAACCCGCAAAGAGCACATTCTCACTATCGAAGATCCGATTGAATTTGTGCATCAATCTAAGAAAAGCCTAATAAACCAACGTGAAGTGCATCGTGATACCTTAGGTTTTGAGCCAGCACTGCGCTCTGCACTACGTGAAGATCCTGATGTCATCCTAGTTGGTGAATTACGTGACCTTGAGACCATCCGCTTAGCTTTAACGGCAGCAGAGACTGGTCACTTAGTATTCGGCACCTTGCATACCAGTTCAGCCGCTAAGACGATTGACCGTGTTATTGACGTGTTCCCAGCTGCTGAAAAAGACATGATTCGCGCGATGCTGTCTGAGTCGTTGCAAGCCGTTATTTCACAAACGCTCTTGCGTCGTCAAACAGGCGGCCGCGTAGCAGCCCATGAAATTATGCTAGGTACCCCTGCTATCCGTAACTTAATACGCGAGAATAAAATTGCCCAGATGTATTCTGCCATTCAAACTGGTGCTGGTGAAGGCATGATCACACTTGATCAGACGTTAAAGAACTTGGTAGGCAGAGGTACTATTAGTAAAGACGTTGCTCGCCCTTACGCAAAACAGCCTGAGGCTTTTTTATAGTTTCAAAAAGATTATAAAAAATGAGCACTAGGGACTATATTTTCATTGGTCTCTACTAGTGACCTCACCCTTATGATTTTAAATAACTTTTAATCGACTTACATCGGATGCAGGTACGATATGGACATTGATAAACTATTGCAGTTAATGATCAATAAAAATGGCTCTGATCTTTTTATTACTGCTGATGTAGCACCTTCCATGAAAGTGAATGGAAAGATACTACCTGTCGGGAAAACGCCCTTGAGTGCTGAGCAAACCATGAGGTTGGTCAAGGGTGTGATGACGCCAAGCCAACGAAAAGAGTTTGAAGATACCAATGAGTGTCAGTTTGCTATTGCTGATGAGGCGCAGCAAGCACGTTTTCGAGTCAGTGCATTTATACAGCGTGATATGGCAGGAATGATTTTACGGAAAATTGAAAATAATATTCCAACGGTCGAAGAGTTACGTTTACCGCCAGCACTAAAAGAGCTGTCCATGAAAAAACGCGGTATTATTTTATTAGTTGGCGCAACGGGTACGGGCAAATCTACTACCCTTGCAGCAATGATAGGACATCGCAATCAAAACTCTCATGGTCATATTATTACGATAGAAGACCCTATTGAATTTGTCCATAAGCATCGCGGCTGTATTATCACCCAACGTGAAGTTGGTATCGATACCCATTCATTTGAAGCGGGCCTAAAAAACACGCTACGCCAAGCACCCGATGTCATCTTAATCGGTGAGATTCGTAACCGTGAAGTCATGAGCTATGCTATTCAGTACGCAGAAACTGGCCATCTAGTGTTTGCAACGTTGCACGCAAACAACGCTAACCAAGCAATTGATCGTATCATTCACTTCTTTGAAACCAGTCGCCATAACCAGTTGTTTATGGATTTGTCATTGAACCTGCAAGCTATTATCGCGCAGCAACTTATCCCCACACCTGATGGTAAAGGAAGACGCGCTGCTATTGAAATCTTGCTAAATTCGCAGCTGATCAGTGACTATATTCGTAAAGGGGAAGTTCATGAAATTAAAGATGTGATGACACGCTCACGAGACAGTGGCATGCAAACCTTTGATCAGGCACTTTTTGATTTGTACGAACAAGGAGAGATAACGTATAAAGAAGCGATTCTACATGCCGACTCCCCTAACGATCTACGCCTCAAAATTAAGCTAAGTAGCAAAAACGGCAAGGCTAATTTAGATGAAGGTGCTGATAGTTTATCGTTAGATGTGAGCTAAGTTATTGAGTTTCCCATACAGAATAGACATATATAAAAACCCTCGTTATAAATAACGAGGGTTTCTTTTATTGTTCGATATCGTAGTACTGGCAGAAACAATCATTGCTAGTGATATAGCAGAAAGTTATTTCGCGCTATCTCTACAGGCTTGATCCGCACAAATACCATATAGCACGAGAGAATGCCCAGATAGTTTAAAACCATGTTTTTCTGCTACTTTCAGCTGCTCTTCTTCAATGACTTCATTATGAAACTCTATAATCTTGCCACACACATCACAAACTAGATGATCGTGATGCTCTTCTTGGGTAATCTCAAATACAGATAGATTGTTTTCAAAGTTATGACGCTCAACAATACCTGCTTGCTCAAACTGTGTTAGGACACGATAGACAGTGGCAAGACCTACGTCTTCACCTTGTTCGATAAGTGCCTTATATACTTCCTCTGCGCTCATATGATGCAGCTCTGCGCTTTCTAATAGCTCTAAAATTTTGATACGAGGTAACGTGACCTTGAGTCCTGCTCTACGTAAATCTTGATTGGTAAAAGAAGCCATAATATCCCTTTTGACTGTGACAGCCTTAACAAATAGAAAATATGAGATAAATAATCAACAAAGATTATTTTTATTTAATATAAAGTAAATGATTAATAATAAACTGATGAAACTTATGCAGACATCTCTCTTATTATTTTCTAAATATCGAGATGCAAGCCTATGAATTTAAAATATAATTAATCTAACTATTCAGATTGTGTTTGGTAAATAATGTCGTAAGTGGTAGGCAATTGCAAGTAAATGACGTATCATTTGTCCAAGATTGTCGGTCAGACTGGTACCACCTAACGCTGGCCACACCTAATTCATTTCTTATGAGTCATCTTACCATGATAAAGACATTAAATTTCCGTCCGTTAAGCCACACAAGCGCATTACGTAAGATCGTTATCACCAGTATGCTTAGCGCTACTGTTGCTATGTCTGGCTGCTCATTATTGAGTGTTTATAAGATTGATTTGCCACAAGGCACAGCGATTACTCAAACCCAAGCCCAGAAGCTAAAAGTGGGGATGAATCAAAACCAAGTTCTTTATACTCTTGGCAGCCCTGCGATTCGAGATACGCTTGAGCCTAAACGCTGGGATTATATCTATGACTACAAAGCAGGCACTGAAGGTAGCCGTAAAGGCATCGCAGATGTCAAAAACGCTAGCCAGCATTTAGTTGTTTACTTTGATGATAATGGTTTGGTCACGCGCATCGAAGGTATTGAGAGTCTGCCAGCATCATAGTTAGCGGAACCTATTAGCTTAGATAGTTAACGGTTTAGCTACGAGATTTATTTTTGCGCTGAGACATAGGATCAGCGCTTAAACTACGATATACCTCGATACGGTCAAAAGGCTGTAGCAAATAGCTTAATGGCTGTTTCTGTGCATAAATCCCTACATGCCAACGTTTCGCAGTTGGCGTGGTGATACCTATTACTTGCTCACACCATTCTGCCAGTTCTACAAATTTCTCAAGCCACCCTGCTTGCGACAATGCTTCATGCAAACTAGTACCTTGTTTAACCTGCAAAGCTAGATAATACTGGCGCTGCTCATCTTCAGCATACGCCAGATATACTGTCATTAGATTGGCTTGCGTAGACTGTGGCACACTGCTGTCACGACCTTCAACTGTTAGCTCAACCACTGCATCACCCAACCTATCAATGCTAGCAGTAATGCTAATGGTACGACTAAACGTATCGCCACTCGCCACAAGTTATAAACTGCTTCATTGCTGAAATTTAACGACTTACGTAGATGGCTAATCTTCATCTGCCAACCCGCAAATACTGATAATAATAGTACAGCAATGCTACTAATAATGACCAAGATCCCTACTAACCATGCTGCCGGAATCGCAACCACTAGTAATAAAGCTACAGCAAAAGTGATTATCAAACTAACTAATAATCCAAATTTATGCGTTAACTGTTGCGTGCTGTAATGTAGCAAATAACTGGCCACAAATAACACCCCACCCCAATATAACAGCTGTCCAATTGGCGGTAGCGACATACCACTAGTAAATAAAGCCACTACTCCTATCAGCAGTTGCAACACCCAAATCGGTAATACTAGCTTGGTTGCACGGTACTCACGAGTAGCCGCTCTGTTTTTTACTTGCTGATTGTTTGCTTCTACCGCTGTGACTGTTTGCTTACTCACCAAGTTCTGACCGAACCAGTATAGTCCTGTACCTGCACCAACACTGACTAATGCTAACGCGACTGCGCGTGCCCATTCCGTCAAACTGACATCAGTCATGGCAAAACCAGCATTTGGCACACCGTTTGCGAACCCTAGCAGCAAACCTATTACTATCAATCCTAAACCAATAGGTAAAGGCGTAACACCCAGCAAGCTTAAAAGTAACGCAATGACCATCAGGCCTGCAGCAACTGCGAAGCTAGGTACATCGGGTACGCTATTTAGCTCAGTTAATGCAGACAATATACCTGTACTTGCGCCAGATATAACCAGCGCTGCAATCACAATAGAAACCAGCGCTGCTAACCAACCAAAGCTGCGCCATATCGGACTGACATCTGCTTCACGAGTGAGCTTTTGCATACCCGCTAGAGGTCCTTCGACACTGCGATAGGCCAATGCTATCTCAGCGTAAACAACTGGTAGCGCAACCAATACCATGGCTAATAGCCATAGTAACCAAAAATCAATCTCACCAATTGACGCAGGTGCAAACCAACGAAATAGCAATAACGGTAGTAGCGCCGAGATAAAATAAGAGGCATAACGGATCATCATAATTTCAATCCAAACGATCTAATTAATACCATTCACAAAAACTGGGTTAGCAAATAAAACAAGTGCAAGTACTACGCATAATAGACTGAACATGTTTGGCAAGGCTAATCGTATTTTGAGAATTGGTATAAAGTGAATAACGATAATTTATAATTATACAGAGCAACGACTGGCTTCTGTAAATGAATTCAGCTAAATACTGTCTTAATGTAAGGGACAAACAGTTATAAAAAAACCCCGAAATCGGGGTTTAGTCATTCAGATATAATCAATATGCGATTCAGTACTCAGTGGCTTTACTCAATGGCCTTCTATGCAAAGCAAAGCATGTATCAGATATTGAATGAGTGCGACTCAATTAGTGAATAGCACTTACATAATCTGACAAGATACGAATGTCACGATCTGATAGTTTCGATGCAACCGTTTGCATCATACCCATCTCACCTTCTTTGGCTGCATCATTGACTCGTTTTTGATCATCGCTATCGATATCATCAACACGTCCAGCGGCACGGAATAGTTTTAGCTGAGTAGCAATATACTGAGCATGCTGTCCACCTAGTTTTGGAAATGCGGCCCAAGTATTACCTGCAGCATCTGGACCATGACAGCCTGCACAGCCAATAACACCGCGCGACTTATCACCGCCCAAGAATAGCTTAGTCGCTTCTTGGTTGGTTGCAGGATTGCCGTAGCCAACGCCCCAAGGCGCTTGACTGGCGTAATAACCTGCTACGTTTGCTAGGTCTTGCTGAGATAGATTAGCAACCTGTGATTGCATGATACCGTTTTTGCGATAACCTGCTTTAAAGTTGACTAGCTGTTTATATAGGTACTTTACGTTTTGGCCGCCAAGGTTTGGCTGTGCAGGAACAATGCTGACGCCATTAAGACCATGACAAGCGGCACAAACGGTTTCTGCAACTTTTTGACCTGCATTGACGTCATATTCAGGAACAATAATAGCAGCTTGTACGCTGAAACTTGCAACGCATAAGCTGGCAGCAGCGATTAACTTTTTCATTGATACAAATCCTACTAGCTCGGCGTAAGCATTATTTAGAGTGATTGCACTGGTAAGATACCTGATATAGCCGCCTCTTTAATCATGAGAATGGCATATATTTTGAGGTCTTGGACACAAGCAGTCTGAAAGTACTTACTAACATCAGGGTTTATTTTCGATTATTATAGCAAGACTTTGTATCATTTGCCTACTTAATCATAGTATCCATCAGTTTTCTGGCAACACAATATACAATATGACGCAAAAACAAAAAGCGCAGATAGGTCATCAACCCAGCGCTTTATTTTCTATGTTCAAATTATATTTATAAGTCAATTATTTGCTCATATATTCGATAAGTTTACGATAATCGTCATCACTACATTTGGCGCAAAGACCACCTGCTGGCATCTGTGGCATACCACCTTTGACGGACTTGATAAGCGTCGGCATACTTTTTTGTTTAATCAGCTGTTGCCATTTGGCACTATCACCTTTTTTAATGGCATTTAACGCCCCACTATCGTGACAGGCTGCACATGAGTTATTATAGGTAGTGGCGATATCCGCCGCACCTGCGCTGCTAATCATAATGCCACTTAATAATAGTGCAGCACTGCTAGCCATTATAGCGGGATAACTCGTGCTAAGAAGTTTACTGATTGAAAACATAGAGCACCTCCTCGTGATATTTCACGTGTCTCATCAATCGTTCTATTAAACATCTCTCGTTAAACATTGTAACAATATATGTCACATAAACATAGAGAATTTGGATATGGCTTTGTTAAAGCTGAGAACTTGTCGTAATGACTGGCCAACTTTAATGTTATCCTACTATTTATATGATGCTAATCGCAGTTATTTCAATAAGTAAGACACGGAATAGTATAGAATAGCCAGTAATATTAAATAGCTACTTTTATGATTTGCACATAACTGTATTGATAAAAAACTGCCTTTTAACTTGATTTACCTATTGCTTTACCAATTACCTGACCGCACCGATGACTTGAATCATCAGCTGACTAAAATTTTATAATCGCATCCAATTTTTTAAGATTAATGAGCCATTTATGAGTACCCCGTTTAACGATGTCGCCGCTGAACATGCCTTGTTCAATACCAAATCTCGTCAGAAAATTCAGCAAACTGAGTTTATGATGTCAGCACCTACCTTTCGTCTCTGTCCTCCTGATATGGGATTGGAAGTCGCTTTTGCAGGTCGATCAAATGCTGGCAAATCATCAGCCATCAACGCCTTAACCAATCAGCGTCAATTGGCTCGCTCGTCTAAAACACCTGGACGCACGCAGATGATTAACTTTTTTAGTATCGGTGATACTGACAGACGTTTGGTCGATTTGCCTGGTTACGGCTATGCAGCTGTTCCGCTAGAGATGAAAAAAGAATGGCAAGTTGAGCTAGAAGAATACTTAGTATCACGCTCAAGCCTTGCAGGTCTGGTTCTGATGACAGACATTCGTCATCCGCTTAAGTTTTTTGATGAGCAAATGCTGCACTGGGCAAACGATGGTGAACTACCAGTACATATTCTGCTGACCAAAGCAGATAAACTGAAGTACGGTGCTTCTAAAAACGCCCTCCTTGAGACTCGTAAACGCCTGAAAAAACTGGGCTTAAACTGTACCATTCAGTTGTTTTCGGCCCTCAGAAAAGAAGGTCTCGATGAGTTGGCTGGGATAATGGGCAACTGGTATGAGTATCAGCTTGATGCAGACAAAATCATCGAGTCTTCTTTTGCATTGCTAGAAGGCGCTGAGTTAGAAGATGCTATTGAAAAAGAAAGCGTTGAAAAAGAGAGCGTTGATAAAGAAAACAAATAGATATCGTTGTTTTTAACAAAAAAGGGTTTATCGCTATTACGATAAACCCTTTTTTATTGTCTGTTTATTAACTCATTATTATCATCGGTGTGCTATCAGAATAACGAGAATTATAAAATTAGCTCTATCCGCATAGCAAATCCACTAGCGCTTGTGGAGTATCAACCTGATAGGTTGGGTTTTGCTTAGCAAGCTCTGCACTGGTTGCCGTACCATAGTTCACCGCTATACTGGTCATGCCTAGTGCTGTTGCCATTTGAATGTCATAGATACTGTCGCCGATAAACACAGCATCAGAAACCTGCTGCTGCGTATAATCCAAGATATCGGTCAACATCTGCGGATCAGGTTTGGAGCCTGACTCATCAGCACAACGCGTAATCGCAAAATAATCATGGCTATCTGAGGCATCTAATACACGATCTAGCCCTTTTCTTTTTTTACCCGTTGCTACGGCGAGCGTTTTGCTTTGCTGTTGCAAAGTTTGCAACATACGCTCTATTGGTTCAAAGAGCGGCGTACTGTGACTATTGGCAATATAGTACTCTGCATAGGTTTGCTGAATGGCAAGCAACTGCGCATCGTTTGCTTGCGGATATAAAATCTTAATCCCATTCATTAAGCTCAGACCAATGATATCTTTTACGGCTTTATCAGTCGTCTTAAACCTGTGTGCTTCCCCAGCTACATGCATAGAATCAACAATCAGGCCGATTGAATCCATTAGCGTGCCGTCCCAATCAAAAATAATCAACGTCTTATCAGACAGATTGTGTTCTGCTGATGGTTGAGTATTTATGACGCTTTCTGAAATTGTAGCTGGTTTGGTCATGGAGTTACCTTAATGAATAAAAGTAGTAAATAGCAGATACTAAAACGTCACGGTGGCTTATTCGTAAAAATAAGATATCGTGACGTTTAGGAAAATACAAAATAGTTTGACTTAAGAATTTATTTTGAAAAACTATTCAGGCAATTTCGTTGTTTCTGGCAACCAATCTGCCATCTCTTCTGGCAATGGCGCAGTAATAGTCTTGTAGCCTGGAATATCTAAGCGCCATGCATGTAAACATAGACGATGGACACCTGATTTATCATGGACGTTATATTTGTCATCACCCAAGATGGCATGACCGATATGTGCTAAATGCACACGGATTTGATGAGTGCGACCCGTCAATGGCTTGGCTTCAATTAAGCTGACTGGCTGACTATTAATCATAAAGCGATCATGAATAATAATATCAGTCTGGCTTTCTTTCGCTTGTGGGTCTTGGCTATCTACTTTCACTCGGCGCTCACCACTTGCAAGCGTGTAACGTAGCAATGGCGCATTGATACGCTGCTCATTAAGCGCAGGTTGACCTTTGGCAAGACATAGATAGTGCTTTTGAATGGTCTTATCTACCAAATGCTGCTGCAATACTTTGAGCGTTGAGCGTTTTTTGGAAATCATAAGTAGCCCTGATGTGTCTTTGTCGATGCGATGGATCAGCTCTAAGTATTTTTTACCTGTCACTTCACGCATGGCTTCGATAACCCCAAAGTCCAAGCCGCTACCGCCATGCACAGCGATACCAGAGGGCTTGTTTAGCACTAACAAACCGTCATCTTCATAGACCACACGAGCCAGCAAGCTTTTGGCAAATTCGGTACTAATAATTGGTTTTTCACGCGTTGCTAGCTCTACAGGGGCGATACGTACCACATCTTCACGCTGCACTCTATCGTGTGCTTTACAGCGCTTATTATTGACGCGTATCTCATCTGAGCGAATCATTTTATAGATATGTGACTTTGGCAAACCTTTTAGACGGTTTAACAAAAAGTTATCCAAACGCTGGTCATGTTGATGGCGCGTTACTTCGAGGTAGTTCACCTTACCGAAGTTGCTAATCTCATCGTCAGCGCTTTGTGGGCGTGTTTTGCTATTAAAAATAGCAGGGGCTTCATGGGTAGTAGCGTCGTCAGTCATTTTTGAGTTTGTCATTTTTAGTTAGGTATTTACACAAAGATTTGCTATAGTTTAGCATGTTGAGCGACAATTAAGCAGAGGCGACAGCAATAATCATTGTTGTTACAAATAGTTGACCACCATTTTATTGCTTGTTAGTTTTCCACTACTTGCCAGTAAAGAGGTTGACGCTATTTATCCTGCTGACCTGACACGTTTCATCTGATTTTAGGGCGCGTTATTTATTTAGAGGTATTACTTACCAAATATAGCCCTACAAATTAAAAATACTGTACTGAATGTTATTCGGTACCATAAAATAAATAGTGACACTAAATACCTTCGAGTTAATAACGCTGATAATAAATCAGCTTATTAACCGATTACAACACAACACTGACTCACTAATTGCATGACAACGACCGTAATCGATAACCAATCATTATTTAATGACTATTTATCTGATGGTTCTTTATGCCAGCATAGTTGAGCAAGTATGGGTAGTTTAGCGTTAGGATCGAAAAGTATATCGATAGCTGCCTAAGTATTGGTGGTCAAACAGATGACGATAACAATGTAAATACGATACCACGCTGACAAGCTGGTCCATTACTCTGTTTGCCAAGTACGCCCCGCTGATAACAAAAGCTGCGACACCTAACCTTGAGACACCCAAGATATTATTGACGTTATACAAAGAACGATAAACAAAGAGTAACCAATTGCTTCGCCTGAATAAACAACCGCTGAATGACGCCACTATATAGTAGCAACCATGACCGCGATATTATTGTTAGACTTTGATGGATGAATGGCAACAGCACCACGCCTTTTTAATATCAGTATTTTTTAGAACTGTAACTGACCCTCGCCCACGCTTACAACGTGCGCTGAAATCACTACCAATAGAACGTACTGAGAATAAGAACGCTTTGACTCGCTGACCCAATCATATATGTACCAAGTTTACTGATGATAAAATATAAGTACCGTAGCCTTACACCCTATATTACTGATATTAACGTGAGCACCGCTCATTACTTCAGGTAAAAAAGAAGCCATTGAAAAAGCCCATGTGCTTTATAAACCCACGATTTACGTTCTACCGTTAATGAACATCTAAACACGCTAATCACAATATTAGCCACACTTGCCACTATGTCCTAAAGACTGTCTTATCGTTGTCATGCGTACTCATAGGATACAAATATGAAACGCATTTTGATCAACGCTACTCAAAACGAAGAGATTCGGGTCGCCTTATGTAAAGGCAATCATCTGTACGATTTCGACCTAGAAAACCGTACTCGCGAGCAAAAAAAATCTAACATCTATAAGGGTCATGTGACCCGTGTCGAGCCATCGCTCGAAGCAGTATTTGTCGAATATGGTTCTCAGCGCCAAGGTTTTTTGCCAATTCGTGAAATCTCTGCTGAATACCTAAGCGGCAACCCACGTGACGAAAACATCAAAAAACTGATCAAAGAAGGCGACGAGCTAATCGTCCAAGTCGAAAAAGAAGAGCGCGGCAATAAAGGCGCTGCCCTATCGACGTATGTCTCATTAGCCGGTCGTTATCTGGTATTGATGCCAAACAACCCTCGCGGCGGTGGTATCTCACGTCAAATCTCAGGCAAACTGCGTGAAGATATGAAGCGTATGCTGAGCAATCTTGATTTACCAAAAGGCATGAGTGTCATCATCCGTACTGCTGGTATTGGTAAAACGCAAGAAGACTTGCAGCACGATCTAAACCACTTGCTCAATATTTGGCAAGCCATTCAAGAACAAAACCAAAAATACCCATCACCGCGCTTGGTTCACCAAGAAGCGGGCGTTGTCACACGTGCTGTTCGTGATTATCTACGTGATGATATCGCTGAGATTTGGATTGATAACGAAAACGCTTATATTGAAGCGGCCGGTTTTATCGATGCGGTAATGCCAAAACAAGCCGAAAAGCTACGCAAATATACTGATTATGAGCCGATGTTTTCGCGCTTTAATATCGAAAAGCAAATCGAAACCGCTTATCAGCGCGAAGTTCGCCTGCCATCAGGTGGTTCAATCGTTATTGACCAAACAGAAGCACTGGTTTCTATTGATATCAACTCAGCTAAGTCAACCAAAGGCTCAGACGTTGCTGAGACTGCTTACCATACCAACTTAGAAGCAGCTGATGAGATTGCCCGTCAGCTTCGTTTGCGTGATATGGGTGGTTTGATCGTCATTGATTTTATTGACATGAATGACAATAAGCATCAAAAAGAAGTAGAAAAACGTCTGATTGATGCGACCAAATATGATCGTGCGCGTGTTCAGTTTGGTGATATTTCTAAGTTCGGTCTGATGGAAATGAGCCGTCAGCGTCTACGTCCTTCATTAGAAGAGTCAACAGGCTATATCTGCCCACGTTGTCATGGCAACGGTATGATTCGTGACTTACGTTCATTGTCACTATCTATCATGCGTCAAATTGAGCAAATAGCTCTTAAAGAACGTCAAGGTGAAGTACAAGCAGAAGTCCCGACAGACATCGCTGCATTCTTGTTAAATGAAAAGCGCGATAGCTTGGTTTATCTTGAGCAAGACAGTGGCACGCGTATCACTATTTTGCCACACGCGCATTTAGAATCACCAAACTTCAAGCTTCACTTCAATCGTGATGGTTTTGCACCATCGAGCTATGAGCGTATCACTGATACTCAGCAACAAGAGCATAGTGACCTTGGCTACAACGTTGACTGGCAGACTGCTGAAAAAGAGCGCCCTGAACAGCAGCCTACTCGCCAGCCTCGTAAAACTGCAGATGATAAGCAGAGCCGCTCAAACACACAGCCGAATGCAGCCACGCAAGCACAGAACGATACGGTAAATCATAGCAATGATCGTCGTAATCATAAAAATACTAACGACGTGTCGCCTGCACATGCACCGCAAGCTAATAAAACTGCTAGTGTTGCCGCTCCAGTAGCACCGCAGACACAGAGTGTCGAAGCTACTGCTCAACCAAAAGCCGTCGCGTGGTTATCAAACCTATTTGCTCAAGCACCGCAAGCTACTACGACACCTAGTGTCAGTAGCCGAGATGCCGCTGAAGCAATCGAAGCGCTAGTAAACACGGGCGCGCAAAGCTTAGGCTCGTTTGGTCAAGTTGATAGCAATGCCTTGAATAGTGCCGCTGCAACTAGTGAGCAGCCAACTCAACAAAACAACAGTCAGAAAAACGACAGCCAACAGTCAGATAATAACACTAACCGTCAACAGGCGCGTCGTAATGACAGCGATGCTGACGACAGCAGCAATGAAGACAGAAGAAGACGTAAGCCGCGTAAGTCTAGATCTTCTAAACCGCGTCAAAGAAAAGAGACGACTGACGAGAATACTGGCAACGTAAACAGTAGCTCAGAAAGTGCTAACTCAAATAATGTTGATGACAAATCGTCTGATACTCAAGACCAAAGACAGCAAGACAAGCGTCAGAACGATAACAGACGCACGAACGATCGCAATCGTAATAACCGCCAAGATAGCAATCAACAGAGCAGCAATCGTAACGCAAGCGAGCGCAGTGATGCTGATAACGAAAACAGCTCTAAAGCAGATGAGCAAACTCGTACTAAGCGTAAATCGCATAGCCAACGCGGCTCACGCGGTAAGCTAGAGCGCGGTGAGACACTAACGGCTGACAGTGTCAAACAGAGCAAGCAGCAGAACGCTAGAAACAACGATGCTGCCAATAGCAAAAATCAATCTAGCGCACGTCGTAATCAAGACCCTAACGAGGTCGTGCTACAGGTTAATGAAGCGCCAACTGAGCTAAAAGCCCCTGAAGTGGTCCATCTATCTTTAGATGATAGCAAATCCACACAGGCCAAAACTCAGCCTAGTGAGAAGCAAAGCGCGACAAATAATGTAGCAAAAGATGAGCGTTCAAACGAAACAGCTGCTCAAAAACCTACTGATAAGCATAGTAGCAATGAGCAGAATATTGATAAGCAAAACACCAGTGCTTCGAATGCTGTTAAGAAAAATGATAACGAAAAAAGTACGGTGGAAGCAAATGCTAATCAGGTAAATAATGATAAGCGTGCATCTACCGAACAAGCTAAGGTGCAAAACGATGTACCTAAGCATGAGCAGGCTGCTGAAGAGAAAAAAGCACCTGTAGTTGTAGAAGCTCAATCGACCTCTACGAGTTACACCGAAAGTAAAGCGGAAGCTCCAACGTCGGCAACTGCTGATACTGAAAAAGCTACAGAGACTCCAAAACAGCAGGAAACCAAGACTGCTGAAAATGTGAGTAAGGGCGATGAAGCTCAAAATACCCAGGCTGACATTAATAGTGCAAGCACAAGTAATGTAAGTAACTCAGCACTCGAGCTGACCCATGAAGCACTATTTGGCGCACGTTACGTGACTGCTGAGAAATTTGGTCAAGCGAGTAACGATCCACGTGTAGTACTTGATCAGCAAGCCGCTCGAGCGGACAAGCCAGCTGCTACTAATGTGCCAGCTGCTACTAATGTGCCAGCTGCTACTAATGTGCCAGCAATACGTGGCACGGTTGGTGAGTTTATTCGTGCCACGCTACCAGAGGCACAAACTCGCTTAGCAGAAGAAGGCATTATCAACTGCTTTATCGCGACTATTGCGTTGCATAATGAGCAAGCTCAGAGTGCTGATAATAGTTCTGATACTGCTAGCCAGAGCTTTGACTTTAGCAACTATGGCTATCAACCATTGGCTGCCGACTACCTTGCACGCTTTGAATTGATGACCCAAGCTGTCAGTCAATTCGCAGCAGCACAAGGTAAGACAGACGTTGAGCCACGTGCTATCACTAAGCGTGCTAGCAACGATCCGCGCGGACAGCACCCTGATTATCAGGAACCCGCTGTATTGAGCGTACCTGCTGAACAAGTAAGTGACGCGGAACCAGCTATCACTGAGCAAACCGATAGCGAAGTCGATGCGCATGACATTGAAGCGACTGCCCTCGCCAATCAGGCTCAAACTGATGATATCAGTGCTAATAGTGAGCAATTGCTAGAAGTCGAGCGTGCTCAGTCAGAGGCTAAGGATGCAGAAGTCGAAATCCCTGCAGAGCAAACTGTCAATGAGGTAGAAGACGCTGCAGAAAACGTGTTAGAGACTGAGCAAACGACTGAATCGGTAGTAGTAGAAGCTAGCAAAGACGACAGTCAGGCAGCTAAGTCTAAGACGACCATAGCCAGCTATAAAAACATGATCGAAAATGTGGCTGAGCAATTACTACCACAGACCGGTATGTTTAATCTGACTACGCCAAAAGTACCAAAGGCGCGCAGTCGTAAGCCTAAGACGGATCACAAAAAGCTGACGCAGGCTGAAAAGCTCGCATCTGATGATACCGACAGCGATAGCTAGTCACATAAGCTCAAACGTAAAAGCCCCAAAGCTATTCGTAGCTTTGGGGCTTTTTATTTTAATACAGTCAAAATTACTTGCTAATTTAAACGAAAGACAATAGAAAGCAGATAAGCTTAGTGTGCAGAAGACGCTGTATCATCTTTACCACGGATTTTATTGACAACAGTAATCAATGCGACAACTGCTGCACCAATGATAAATCCAATAACACCGTTCAGCAGCGTAGTCGTTAGGCTCTCAAAGATACCTGTCAACCCTGCCAAATCTTCTACACCATGATGCAAAAAGCCAATACCATGTACTAAGATACCACCACCTACTAAGAACATAGCCAGTGTACCGGCGATAGATAAGAACTTCATCAGTTTAGGGGCAGCAGCAAACATTACCTTACCGACTTTCTGTTTGACCGTGCTTTCTTGCTCCATCAGATGTAGGCCTGCATCATCAATTTTTACGATACCAGCCACTAGGCCGTAAATACCAATCGTGATACCAATCGCCAAGATAGATAGTACAAGACTACGCTCTAGCAAGGTAGCACTTGCCGTTGCACCCAACGCGATAACGATAATCTCAGCTGATAAGATAAAGTCTGTACGTATCGCGCCTTTGATTTTGTCCTTTTCAAACGCGACCAAATCTACCGTCTCATCCGCATTCGCTTTACGACGAGCATTTTGCTCTTCATCATGCGGCAATGCATGGGGCCAAAAACGATGGATGACTTTTTCTGCCCCTTCATAGACCAAAAACAAACCACCACACATCAATAAAAAAGTAACAAGCGGTGGGTAGATAGCACTGATCAACAATGCTGCTGGTACTAAAATAAGCTTATTGATAAATGAGCCTTTAGCAACCGCCCAAATTACTGGAAGCTCGCGATTGGCTTTGACACCTGTAACTTGCTCAGCATTCAGTGCCAAATCATCGCCCAAAACCCCTGCGGTTTTTTTGGCAGCGACTTTGGTCATGACGGAAACGTCGTCCAATATCACACTGATATCATCAAGTAAGGTTAATAAACTGGCGCCTGCCATGTGTGCTCCTTAAAGCAAATTCGTTATAGTAAGTCGTTCTCAAATGATTCATACAAAGCATTTTATATAGATTTTATGAAAACAATCTAATTAGCATTAGACTACAAGTTCAAGCATATATATTAAATAGCACAAATGTATCTTATTTTTTGAATTTATGTTGATAGCTATTCTTTTATGTTGATAGCTATTCTTTAAAGTTGGCTTTATTGATACTTCTTGGCAGCCTTCCGTTCGCTATTATTTAGCGTAAATATGGTAATATGAAAGCTGTGACTACCTATCTTTTATTATCAATAAGTTATAAAAACCTCTTTAATGTTAGACCTTTAAAACACTGCCAAGACACATTACTATATAGAAAAGTTTATAGCATTTTTTATAACGAACTCATGATTAGGCGCGACGCCTATAGGAAACCCGTATGCCGTTCCCCACTATCAAAAAGACCACTTTGCGTAACCCTCTTTCTCGTACCGTTCTATCTCGTTTTATAATGAGCGCGCTGTTAGTTGGTATCGCTGCTGGCTGCTCAAACAATGCCGCTGATGCAACCAGCAATACCAGTGTTGTAAACGCTGCCCAGACAAAAGCCACTGCTACTAAGCCCTCAGCTGACAATGATGCAACCGTGGTGAAAGCGTTACAGGCGAACCTAAAAAGCTCTGGTATCGAGGAAACTATTGTTTCAGCCGTACCGACAGATATGGATGGCATTTATTGGGTGACCGCTGAAGGTCTACCTTCTTTCTTTACTGATAAAGCTGGCAAGCATATTATTCAAGGTCAGATCATCGCTGTGGGTGATGCCGCTCCGGTTGATATCAGTGCTGCATTGGTTGCGACGACAGCACAAGAAGCGCTAAAAGCCGTCGATAAAAAAGACATGGTGATTTATCCAGCAAAAGGCGAAACCAAGGCCGTCATCTATGCCTTTACCGATGCAGACTGTGGCTACTGTCGCAAACTACATTCAGAAATGGATGATATCAATGCGCGCGGTATCGAGGTTCGTTATCTGGCATGGCCACGCAGTCAAGAGTCTGTACCAAAGATGGAAGCTATCTGGTGTAGTCAGGATCGTAAAGCGGCGATGGATCAAGCAAAAAACGGTGCCAATATACAAGCACCTAGCTGTACCAACCCTGTCCAAGAACATATGGCTCTAGGCTCAAGACTTGGTGTGCGCGGTACGCCTGCTGTGTTTACCGAAACAGGACAACAAGTAGGTGGCTACTTACCTGCAGCAGAATTGGCACAAGCAGTAGGCGCTAATTAATAATTTGAGTTATCAATATTAGTAACTAATATTGGCAATCAAGCATAAATGACATATACATATGCCAAACAAGATTGAAGCTACCGCTTTTTTATAATCGTAAGCTGATATAACCTTGATGACGTTGTCTTTCTAAACTTGGCCTTTATGGTATTAGCCTTCAAGACATTGGCTTTTATGACGTTGCTCTTTATGAGTATGAGATTGTATAGACGTCACAATGCCTTGACGGTATGATACGATAAAGCGCGATGCAAAATGAGCAACACCCTTTTTATTTGAGCTTTTTTTATTCAACTATGATGAAGTAGATAGGCAGGCAGTACTAGGCAATGCGCACAGACATTCTGTTTGATGTCGCAGACTCATTTGACACTGTCGCCGCTTATACTGACTTCATTGTATTTAACCTCTTGAGGATACTGTGAGTAATTCCATCAAACTAGCGATACTTGGTCTGGGCACCGTCGGAACGGGCGTGATCAATCTGATCAATGACAATTTAAATGAGCTAAAACGCCGTAGCGGACGCGACATTATTATTACCGAAGTCGGTACGCGTCGTCAGCGTGATGATATTGATACCAATATCATGCAAAACAGCGATCTGATGGCAATTGCCGCAAGCGACAACGTCGATATTGTTATCGAAGTAATTGGTGGTACCACCTTAGCCAAAGACGTCATTATGCAGGCCATTAAAAACGGCAAACATGTGGTCACGGCAAACAAGGCTCTACTCGCTGAACACGGTAATGAGATTTTCGCCTTCGCTGAAGAAAACAATGTGCACGTTGCTTATGAAGCAGCCGTAGCAGGCGGTATTCCCATTATCAAGGTAATGCGTGAGGCACTTGCTGCCAACAAAATCGACTGGCTCGCTGGTATCATCAACGGTACGGGTAACTTTATCATGACCGAAATGCGTGATAAGGGCCGTCCTTTTGCTGACGTATTAAGCGAAGCACAAGAGCTAGGTTACGCAGAAGCAGATCCTACTTTTGATGTTGAAGGGATTGATGCTGCTCATAAATTGGCACTACTCGCCTCTATCGCTTTTGGTATCCCGCTACAGTTTGATAAAGTCTACTGTGAAGGTATTACTGGTATTACCCTGCAAGACGTAAACTATGCCGAAGAGCTTGGCTACCGTATCAAGCATTTAGGGTTTGCAGTACGCCGCGATAGCGAAAACGATGGTGACGCAGGGGTTGAACTACGCGTACACCCGACACTTATTCCACAAGATGCGCTATTGGCTAACGTCAATGGTGTGAAAAACGCAGTATTGGTTAACTCACATCCACTTGGGCAGACACTCTATTGCGGCGATGGCGCTGGTGCTGGTGCAACTGCTTCTGCAGTGATGGCCGATGTCATGGATTTGGTTCGTGTACTGGGTAGCAAAGACCGCGACGATCAGAGCAACACTGGACATCATGTTCCACATTTAGCATTTATTCCTGACCAGCTATCGGACACACCTATATTGCGCGCTGATCAGATGGTAACTGGATATTATTTGCGTGTGCATGCTTATGATAGCCCAGGCGTATTGGCAGATATCACGCGCATCCTAAGTGATGCTGGTATCAATATTGATGCAATCTTGCAAAAGCCTGCGCATAAAGTAGGTCAAGTGCCGGTGATTATTCTGACGCTACCTGTGGTCGAGAGTCAGATGAATCTCGCTATCGAAAAAATTGAAAAGTTAGAGACCATTACTGATAAAGTGGTACGCATACGATTAGATGAGCTAGCATAAACCACATACTGAAGAAGACAGATGCTTATAATATAAGCAAAAGCTAGCCAATCGGCATCTGATTTCTTGGTAGATACTTAATCAAAACGCACAACAAGGAATAATAACGATGTCAAATGATGCAATTGTAATCCTAAACGGCGCACGTACACCAATGGGTGGCTTTCAAGGCGCACTAAAAGACATGAGTGCTACCGAGCTGGGCGCCGCCGCTATCAAAGCTGCTGTTGAACGCTCAGGTGTTAGCGCTGACAGTGTTGATGAAGTCATTATGGGTTGTATCTTGACGGCAGGTCTGGGTCAAGGCCCTGCTCGTCAAGCCATGCGCAAAGCAGGTCTACCGGATGCGACTGGTGCTGTCACGATCAATAAGCTTTGTGGTTCAGGCCTAAAAGCAGTCATGCAAGCGCATGATGGTATCAAAGCAGGCAGCTTCAACGTCGCTGTTGCAGGTGGCATGGAGTCAATGACCAATGCACCGTATATCATGCCAGGTTCACGTGGCGGCTATCGTATGGGTCATAAAGAAGTCAAAGACCATATGTTCTTAGATGGTCTAGAAGATGCCGATACTGGTAAGCTTATGGGTATGTTTGCTCAAGAAATGGCTGATGAAAAAGGCTATACACGCGAGCAAATGGATGAGTTTGCTATTGAATCATTGAACCGTGCGCTGACTGCAATTAAAGACAACCACTTCAAAGATGAAATCGAGCCTGTTACGTTTGCAACGCGTAAAGGTGAGCAAACTGTTGATACCGATGAGCAACCTGCCCTTGCTAATGCTGATCGCATTCCTACTTTACGTCCAGCATTTGCTAAAGATGGTACGATTACTGCTGCAAACGCTAGCTCAATCTCAGACGGTGCTGCAGCCGTCGTAGTAATGAAAGAGTCACAAGCGAAAGCTGAAGGCCTTGATTATCAAGCTCGCATTGTTGCTACTGCCTCAAACTCACGTCACCCAAGCGAATTTACTATTGCGCCAATCGGCGCCATTGAAAAAGTATTAGCAGGCGCTGGCTGGTCAGTAGATGATGTAGATCTGTGGGAAATTAACGAAGCCTTTGCGATGGTTACTATGGCTGCGATGGACGAGCTAAAACTTGACCATGCTAAAGTAAATATCGAAGGCGGTGCATGTGCCCTTGGTCATCCAGTAGGCTGTTCAGGTGCTCGTATTCTGATTACGCTTATCAACTCTCTAAAACGTACTGGCGGCAAAAAAGGCATCGCAACACTATGTATCGGTGGTGGTGAAGCGGTAGCCGTTGCTATCGAGCTTGCTTAAATAAAGCAGGTCTAACTGACTTAAAGTAAGTTAGCTAACTAATACTTAGATAATTATTGTTTATTGAGAAACCGCATTGCTAATGGTAATGCGGTTTTTTTGTGTCTCTTTTCTTTCGATGAATGTTGAATATTACTCTGTGTAAAGTCTCGTTAACTTCTACCCCCTCCTATGTTATGCCACTTACAGCCTATTACACGCAATTACTGCAAGTGCACATTTTGCTACCTTGCTCATATATCTCATCAAAAATCACGGTGTTAGGATAGCTACAAGTTGATAGGGAAACTATTGATTTGGTCTACCGTTAACTGTAGTACATATGGTTTTGCTAAAAACTAATAACAATATTAACCATTACATTATAAAAAATAAACTCGCAAATAAGGAATACAATAATGAGTCAACTAATCCGTTTAAAAGATATCCAAGCTACGCATCAAGACTTAATTGGTGATGATTATTACGATCCAACACACAAAACAGCCTATGGTGTCAACGAAGAAAAGATCGGTAAAATTGAAGGCGCACTAGTAGAAGACACCACTGGCCGTATACGCTATTTGATTGTCGATGCTGGTGGCTGGTTTAGCTCAAAAGAAGTGCTAGTACCTGCTGGCCTAGCACGTATCGTAGGGGACGACGTGTTCTTTGATAGCTTGACCAAAACGCAAGTAGAAGCCATGGAAATATACGATCACGACTACCAGTACAGCTACAAAGAGCAGTACGAAAGAGATCGTCAAGCATTTACTGCTGATACACTCCCTGTAGAAGATCGCGTTGATATTGCCGATCACTCTTATGACGCGCCAAATACGCTAGAGCTATTAGAAGAGCGTCTAACGGTAAACAAAGACCGTATCGTCGCTGGACTAGTAAAAGTAGGTAAGCATGTCGTCACTGAAGAGCGTAATGTCGATGTAGATCTAGAAGAAGAACATGCCAATATTCAACGTACTAGCGTAGATCGTCCAACAGACCGTCGTATTGGTGACCTCGATGCTACCGAAACAGTTGAAGTTGAACTACAAGCCGAACGTGCTCGCGTCAGCAAAGAAACCTATGTTTCTGAAGAAGTAAACGTTGGCAAGACGACGGATCATCACACTGAAACTTTGATTGAAACCATTCAACGCGAAGAGCTAGATGTTGATGGCGAGGGCAATGTGGTTGACCGTGAAGGTAACTTGGTAGACCGTGATGGTATCACAGCAGAAGACGTGCGCCGTGCTCGTGGCATGTAATATGCTAATAAGTCATAGTTTAATGACCTAAATTTCCTATATCGTCATTTAAATATGATAGTAACAAGTAGCTAAGCTCATCTGTTTAGCCATTAAGATCAGAGCATGTCTCTGGTCTTTTTTGTATTCATAATATGAGCGAATGGTTTATAGTATTAAATGTAGCTAGTTAACATGTGTGGTTGACATACAGCGTTTTAGATTATTAGAAATTCATCATTTTACAATTATAAAGGAATCATAATGACTACTGAAAATGGAAACAGCCTTTACCAAGATGACTTGGATAAAGAACAAAATATCTCAACGAAGCAGACGAATAATACCGTCAATGTTGGACACTTAGAGCTATTAGAAGAGCGTCCTGTAATTAACAAAGAACGCTTAGATGTGGGTAAAGTAACCGTCACCAAGCGTTCACGTACTAAGACTGTTGAAGTGCCAATTGAGTTGGTAGAAGAGTATATTACTATACGTACTGAGTACAATGACGCAGAGAGCCAAGATTTACTCTCTGGTAACTATGATGAAAAAGACATACTGCGCCACGTCGAGCCTTCTTTAGATAGCAAAGCTGTAGTGACCATTAACGGTAAACAAATAGAGATTGGTGATGAGCCGATTGATATTGTAATTTCTAGGCAAGTCGCCACTATCACCAAAGATACCTACGCTATCCAAGAAATCGAAGTCAATAAGAGTACCCATGTACATTCTGATAGTATTCAAGTGGCACTCAAGCATGAAGAGTTAGAGGTGACTGAAGAAGGGTTTCTAGCCAATCAACGCGACACTTAATCTCATAAGAAAAAAGCAACGTAAACGTTGCTTTTTTTGTAATAAGTAACAAACCAAATTTATACTGCTTCATCTGTCTTTTTACATTCATAAGTACGAGCATTATCTGAATCCGAACCAGCGGTACGCATGACGCCAGTTTCACGAGCTTCATGACCAACACGCCATTGGGTAAATCCTTGACCGCCATCGATCGTTGTCGCCACTTCAAACACTTCAGGATTGCTACCTTCATTGGTCTGGTTCAACGTTACTGTACCCATAGCAGTTGCAACCACTACTTGATCACTATCTTCTTTATAGGTAGCTTCGATTTTTAGCTCAGGTGTACATAGGTACGTCATTTGCGTGACACCACTGTTTACCGAGGCAGCCGTATCACCTTCTACTTCATTAAGTGAAGCGTCTTCGGTATCAATGACAGCATCACTAGGTTCAGCAGGCTCCGCTGACATTGGAACGGACTCTTCCGTATTAGCACCCTCATCCATTCCCGACTCTGGCTCTGACTGTTGTTGACAAGCACTGACCGTCAATACGCCAGCCAACAAACTTGTTAAAACTACTGAGCTGCGTACTTTTTTTAAGAATTCTACACTCATGACACTCTCCCAAATAAATATGTTAAACACTATAGCGTGTCCATAAATTCACGCCTATGCTGAATTTGTAAGTAATCAATACAAAGTGTTTGTTGGTCTTAGTCTAGCAAGTTTTAAGTTTGCATAAGCTATCCAACAGATATAAAAAAGCCCTTATCTAATTAAGATAAGGGCTTTTTTAATAGCATTTCAGTATATAGCTAATAATTTGCCATGACTAACGACTAGATTTTACCATGACACTGCTTGTACTTAAGACCTGATCCACAAGGACACGCTGCATTACGACTGATATTCATACCTGCATATGGGTTTGGTTCATTAGCATTACTACTGTTACCTGCTATAGCAGCGCTAATACCAGCTGCGGCAGTACCACTGTTTAGACTACGGCTTTGTGGTTGCGGCTGAGCAGCTGAACCACTCGCATTGCTATCCAAATTATCTACATCGTCATGTTCGAACTGCATTTGCATATGGGCAGCGTTCTCACGTTGCTGAATTTCTAATGCTTCCAGCTCTTCCTTAGTTGGGATATGAACACGTGACAAGTCTTGTACGGTCTCAGACTTAATCGCACCAAGCATCATCTGGAACAATTCAAACGACTCACGCTTATATTCCTGCTCAGGGTTTTTCTGTGCATAACCCCGCAGATGAATACCTTTACGTAGCTGATCCATCTGCGTTAAGTGCTCTTTCCAATGCTTATCTAGACTCTGTAGCATGAAATGACGCTCAAGCTGAGCGGCGTCTTTTTCACCCATCTGCTCACGGCGACTGTGATAACGATCTATCGCCGTTTGAACGATTTTGGTGCGTAGGCCTTCTTCATCCAGTCGGCGATCTTCATCTAACCAATCATTAATTGGCATTGAGATTTTGAACTCGTCTTCTAACTCGTCTTCTAATCCGTCAATATTCCACTGGTCATCAATAGAACCAGGTGGAATGAACTGGTTGATCATGGCGTTATAGACTTCATTGTGCATGACTTCGATAGCTTCTAATAAGTCCATCTCTGCTAATAAATCATCACGCTGACCATAGATAACTTTACGCTGCTCATTGGCAACATCATCGTATTTCAGTAGGTTTTTACGAGCATCAAAATCGCGACTCTCAACTTTGCCTTGCGCGTTTTCGATCGATTTAGAGACCATTTTATGTTCGATGGCTTCATCTTCTTTGAGACCCATTGCACGCATCATATTGACCACGCGATCGCCTGCGAAGATACGCATCAGATCATCTTCGAGCGATAAGAAAAAGCGTGACATACCAGGGTCACCTTGACGACCAGCACGTCCACGTAGCTGGTTATCGATACGGCGTGACTCATGGCGCTCAGAGCCGATGATATGTAAACCACCAGCTGCTACGACTTGATCATGCTTTATTTGCCACTGGGCTTTTAGACGCTGCATCTCCTCTGGACTCACCGCATCGATATCCTCGATAAATGACTGCCAGTTACCACCAAGGATAATATCCGTACCACGGCCCGCCATGTTGGTCGCGATTGTGACTGATGTTGGGCTACCTGCCTGTGCGATGATTTCTGCTTCACGCTCATGCTGCTTAGCGTTTAGAACGTTGTGCTTAACGCCTTCTTGATCGAGCAAGTAAGACAACTCTTCACTGGCCTCAATCGTCGCTGTACCAACCAGTACTGGCGCGCCTTTGGCTTGAATCTCTTTAATTTCGCGAATGATGCCTTTGTATTTGCCTAACTTAGTTAAGAAAATCTGGTCATCCATATCGATACGAGCAATTGGCTCATGCGTTGGAATCACGATAACATCCAAATCATAAGTCGATTTGAATTCTGCCGCTTCGGTATCAGCGGTACCCGTCATACCAGAGAGTTTGTCATATAGACGGAAGTAGTTCTGGAAGGTCGTTGTGGCAAGCGTTTGGTTTTCTGCTTGGATCTCAACGTTCTCTTTCGCCTCGACTGCTTGATGCAAGCCTTCTGACCAGCGACGACCAGGCATGGTACGGCCTGTATTTTCATCAACGATGACCACTTCGCCTTCATCGACGATATAGTGAACGTTTTTGACAAATACGTGATGCGCACGAATGGCCGCTTGAACGTGAGCCAAAAGTGGCAAACGACTTGGGCTATATAAGCTTTCATTTTCACCAAGCTCGCCTACCTCGATTAAGAAGCGCTCGATTTTCTCGTAGCCTTTTTCGCTAATCTCAATCTGGCGATTTTTTTCATCAATCCAGAAATCTTCTTCTTCGTTGTTCTTGTTTGCTTCTTCGTCTTTTGAACGAATTAGCACAGGAATAATCGTATTAATCAACGCGTACATGCGTGATGAATCTTCAGCTTGACCCGAAATAATAAGCGGCGTACGAGCCTCATCAATCAAGATTGAGTCAATTTCATCGATAATACAAAAGTTTAGCGGGCGCTGTTTTTTCTCAGCAAGACTAAACACCATGTTATCGCGCAGATAATCAAAACCGTATTCATTATTGGTACCATAGGTAATGTCGGCTTGATAAGCTTCGATTTTTTCTTGTGGCGGCTGCTGTGAGTAAATCACACCAACAGTCATACCCAAAAATCCGAACAACGGACGGTTCAGCTCAGCATCACGTGCAGCCAAATAATCGTTAACCGTGACCAGATGAACCCCTTTACCGCTGATCGCGTTTAGGTACATGGCCAAGGTTCCCATTAGGGTTTTACCTTCACCAGTTTTCATCTCAGCGATTTTACCTTCGTGCAAGGTGATACCACCGATCAGCTGCACGTCATAGTGACGCATGCCGTTGACACGTAACGATGCTTCGCGGCAGACAGCAAACGCCTCTGGCAATAATGCATCTAAGCTTTCGCCTTTTTGATGCCTGGCTTTAAATTCTTCAGTTTTTTGTTGTAGTTGCTCATCAGACAGGGCTTGTATTTCAGCCTCTCGTGCGTTGATCTTGCTGACCACTTTACGCATGCGTTTTAATTCGCGGTCATTTTTGGTGCCAACCACACTGCCTATAATCTTTGATAACATAATTTTTTGACCTATGGAATATTCGATAATTAGTGCGCATTAGCCAAAGCTTAGCTCTCTGCCTTGTCATCACCCGACTAAGTACTACCTAATTTAGTATCGCCCAATTAAGTGTGCCGTCATTATATATGGTTATGACGCTGATGGATACAAGGGCAACGAGTAGATATTTGCCGCAGTAAAAACCTAGTAGGACGTGTTAAAATAGCGAATACCTTCTTAAATTTCTTAGCTTTTTCAGCGACTTTATTATTTTTCACATTTTGATTTTTATACGCTTGCTACTACTGCATCTTGGCTCAAAATTTGTCGTTAAGCCATTTATCTATAAGTAACTGGCATATTGATAAAGCCAAAGCTATCTATCAAACTCATATATCAGACAAATAACCCTTTAGTATCTCTATCAAAAAATACTCATTACAACCCATTAAAGCACTATAAGAGACTCTGCATGACCGTAAAACCATCTGTACAAAATCAGTCGTCAACGCCTAATTCATCGGAAAAACCCTTATCAAAACAAGAGAACTCTGACTGCTTAAGTATAGGCGATGCCGTCTATAACCTAGCAGACCATACGCCGATGATGGTGCAATATCTAACCATGAAAGCCAACTATCCACAAGCACTGCTCTTGTACCGGATGGGTGACTTCTATGAGCTGTTCTTTGACGATGCTAAGCGTGCGGCGCAAATACTAGATATCACACTGACGCGCCGTGGTACGGATAAGGCAGGCAACACAATAGCCATGGCGGGTGTGCCGTTTCATGCAGCCGATAGCTATATGGCACGCTTGATCGCTGCTGGTCAGACAGTAGTTGTATGCGAACAAATTGACGAATCGACAACTGGCAACGCTGATAATAAGTCTAATGTCCCTGCGATGGGCGACAAGCAAAAGAAAGACAAAAGCAAATCTGCTGCTGGTAGCATCATGCGCCGTGAAGTAGTTAAGACGCTTACCGCAGGTACTATTACTGATGACGCATTGATTGCACCTAATCATACGCCGACTGTGGTCGCCATCGATATTGCAGCTATGAAAACGCAAGACAATAGCCAGACGTTACAAGCAGCCGTTAGCCAGATGGATTTGGCTGCAGGTACACTGACTACCCAGACACTGATAGCAGACAAAAATGATATCGATAATTTGCAAACTCAAATGCTTACTGTATTAGCGCGTTTTGCGCCTAGTGAATGCATCATTAGTGAAGCGCTTATTGATAGCGTTGGCGGCAGCATTGGAAGCAATGATACAGAGTGGCTACTGTGGTTACGACAAAATCTGGACTGCCCTATTATAGAAGTGGCTGCCAATGATTTTCATCGTGAGCATGCCAGTGACACTCTTTGTCAACAGTTCGAAGTCCAGCGTCTCGATGGGTTGGGCATTCATGAGGCTCCACTTGCGCAAACCAGCTGCGCTGCGCTTATCCACTATGCGCGTCAAACTCAGCAACGCCACGTGCCTCAAGTCAACCAACTCATTGTTGAGTACAGCGATGACTACCTAATTATTGATGCTAATAGCCAACAAAACCTCGAGCTATTTACCCCTGTTAGTAGCAATGGCACTTCTTTGATATCTGTGCTGAATCACTGTCAGACTCCAATGGGTAAACGCCTACTTGTGCAGCAAATGAAGCGTCCACTGCGTCAGCATTCACGTATCAGTATGCGTCTAGATGCGATAACTTGTTTGCTGAAACTAGAGAGTAACTCAACTGAATCAAACCAAGATGTAAAAGATGGCTCACTGGTTACACGTTTGCGAGAAACTCTGAATACTATTGGCGATATTGAACGAATCAGCAGTCGAATCGGGCTAATGAGTGCCAAGCCTCGTGACTTACGCAAGCTCGCCGATGGTATCGCTAGTAGCGCCCAGCTTACTACCTTATTGACAGCATCGGGTATCAGTCATGAAGACGCTGGCCTGTTACCAATGTTGATGCAGCAATTGCCAGATCAACTACCTGCTGTTCAATCCGTCGCCGAATTAATTGAGCGCGCTATTGTCATTGAACCACCTGCGCATATCCGCGATGGAGGAATGCTAGCGGCAGGCTTTGATGAAGAGTTTGATCGCCTTACCCATTTGCATGACAATATCCAATCGACGCTAGACGAGATGGTCGATCGTGCCCGTCAAGATAATCAATTACCGAGTCTAAAAATCGGCTTTAATAAAGTTAGCGGCTTCTATTTTGAATTGCCCAAAATGCAGGCAAAGAATGCCCCTGCCCATTTTATCCGTCGGCAAACGCTCAAGAGTAGTGAACGATTTATCACTGATGAGCTAAAGGAAGTCGAGACAGAGTATTTGAGCGCTCAATCTTTGGCGCTGGCGCGTGAAAAGCAGCTGTATCAAGAGCTGCTCACTCAATTAAACCAACATTTAGCTGATCTACAACAGCTTAGCGCGGCTATTGCCCAACTAGATGTGCTAAGCAATTGGGCCCATCTTGCCATGATGTATAACTGGCAGCGCCCAATCATGGGGCTACATACAAAAGACCAAAGCGAATCAGTAGCCAAAAGTCAAACCAACATTGATATTCGTCAAGGTCGTCACGTTGTGGTCGAAGCGGCATTGAATCAAACAAACGCCAATAGCAGAAATAGTAATTCATTAAGTACAAACTACTTTGTCGCCAATGACTGCGCATTAGGTAGCAATGAACATCCTGAAAGATTACTTCTGATTACCGGCCCTAATATGGGTGGTAAATCTACCTACATGCGCCAGACCGCGCTGATTATACTGCTCGCGCATTGCGGCAGCTTTGTGCCAGCAGCTAGTGCTCATATTGGTGATATCGATCGCATCTTTACGCGTATTGGTTCAGCTGATGACTTGGCAGGTGGCAAATCGACCTTTATGGTAGAGATGATTGAGACGGCCAATATCTTAAATCAAGCAACGAATAAATCACTGGTATTAATGGACGAAGTCGGTCGCGGTACTGCCACCACTGATGGTCTTGCCATTGCCAATGCCTGTGTCAATCGCCTAGTCGAGATTGGCTGCCTGACATTATTTGCCACTCATTATTTTGAGCTAACACAATTAACGAATGATATTGGCAATCACCATGCTGATATCCGTAATGTCCATGTAGCAGCCAGTGAGGTTGATGGTCAATTATTGCTATTGCACCAAATTAAAGATGGCGCAGCAAGCTCTAGCTTTGGATTACATGTCGCAAAAATGGCGGGCATCCCTACTCAAGTGCTAAATGATGCTAAGCGCTATTTAGCAGACAACTTACAGTTAGACCATTTAACCGTAGATAAAGCACAAACTATTGATGATAAAAATGAATTAGCTAAGTCAGTAAAGGATAAACGGCAAGAGAGTTATAATGATGCTACTCTCAATCAAGAAGTAAGTCATACCGCTCAAACATCAGACGCATTAAGTAATCCAAAACAAAATCAGCTATTTAGCATACAAGATGAGCTAAGTATGATTGATCCTGATAGCTTAACACCTAAGCAAGCACATGATTTACTTTATCACCTTAAGAAAATCATTAGTCATTAAAGGGAATTGTCAAAGCGTAGTAAAGGCGCTAAAATACGCTTTATTTTCCAACTATTCTATGTAGCCCTTATAGTTGATTTAATTTAAAAGAATTACAATGCAGCTGAGCGCAGACGTATAAATAATACTTCAGGCAAGGCTGACACAATAATTATTTTGAAAGAGATTGACTATATCAGCCAATCCAATAACAGGTAGACCTCACTATGACCTTTGTCGTTACAGATAACTGCATTCTTTGCAAATACACCGACTGTGTAGAAGTCTGTCCTGTGGACTGCTTTTATGAAGGCCCAAACTTCCTAGTCATCGATCCTGATGAATGCATCGACTGCGCACTATGCGAGCCTGAATGTCCCGCCAATGCGATCTTCTCAGAAGATGAAGTACCAAAAGATCAAGAGATGTTTACTCAGCTAAATGAAGAGCTGGCGCAAAAATGGCCAAATATTACTGAGATGAAGGGGCAAATGCCAGAAGCTGAAAAGTGGGATGGTGTGGAAGGTAAAATTCAGTATTTAGAGAGATAGTATTCTCCTCAAAGCATCCGTAATTGACACAACAAAAAACCACCTAATGGCATTTGCTACTAGGTGGTTTTTTATTGTTAGTAATGGAACTATTGAATCAAGGTAATACACGACATGGCGACCCATTAGGAACATCACACTCTATACGTCCATTAGAAGGCTTTTTAGCGACGGCTACAATTTTCTGTTGCGTTTCTGACGTCCAACCTGTTGCATCAGTAATGAATTGGCAAGCGCTGGAGACTGGCGCAACAGGCGATGTGCTATTATCTTGATCATTGATTTCATAAAAAACCTTATTGCTATAATTTTTTGCTTCTGACAAACAACTACCAAGTTGAGCACCTTGGATATATTGCTGATAAATTGGTATAGTAATGGCTGCAAGTATACCAATCACTGTGACTACGATTAACATCTCAATCAGAGTATAGCCAGCTTGAATTAAGAGTACGCGATCTGAAGTTGGCTTCATAGTCATATCAAAAATTATAAATGTTACTTTGAGAGTGCACGCATCGTGCCATGCCTAGTTAATATTTAAAAACTTCAATACTATACTTGTCTATTTTTACTCATGACTAAGTGAAGTATGAAAACCAACATTACTTCAATATAATTAGTCAGAAATTTTGTATTAGCAATTAACCAATTTTGTTAAGTCTCCAATTAAAGTATATATTCCTTAGTTTTAGAATATAAAAAAAGCCAAACAAAGTGGTTGGCTTTTTTTATAGAGTTTAAGTATTTGTACTTTAGGCCGTATCAGAGTAGTAGTCTTATACGTGCTAACTAAAGATTAGAGTTATTGAAGCACACAAGACGCGCCATTGTCAAAATCACATACAGCATTTGCACCCGTACCATTACGTGGTGTACCAGTAATGGTAGTACCAGCAACAGTAGTACTAGCGTCAATGGCAGGGTCAGAACCAATCGAAGCACACGCTCCTGAATCAGCAGCTGGTGCAGCTGGTGCAGTGCGAGAAGCACTTGGATCAGATAAGTAAACATATACTAAGTTAGCATAAGACTTAGTTTCGGCTAAACAAGCAGTATCAGAAGACTTTTGAGTATAGTTCTGATAAGCAGGGATAGCGATAGCTGCTAGAATACCGATAATGGCAACAACGATCATTAGTTCGATTAGGGTAAAACCTTTTTGAGCAGTGTTCATATGAACTCCTTTAGAGGGTATTAAGATAACGAATTCAGGTAACGCTATCTCTAGTTATATAATGTATCTGTATCTCGTACTATTTTAGCTGCATATAATATGCCAACATAAATAAACTTAGGACTGGTGCTTGCTACGTGCTGGCCTATTATCCGTATTTATAACAACTTACCTACAATATCTACAACTACTGACATTAAATGTTACCTTTTGAATACTAATTATTGTCAGCGTTTGTCATTTATAGAAGAAGAAATGCCGATAACTGACGTTTTTTGTCAATTTTGTTAAACCCTATACACTAGTTTCTACTTCCATTCGTTTTCTGTACCACAACTCGTATCGCGGCATTTATATCCTCGATAGTCTAAACTAATTTTGCCATCGTTTTTCATACGCTTGTTTGCTATAGGTGTCGCAGTTATAGTCCATCTAGATGTTAATGGACTTGGAGAGATAGCCACAGTATAGAATGCATCGCCCTGAGGATAATCTTTAACTAAGTCTGTAGTAACCACAGTGCTGTATTTGCCTTGTGCCATTTTGCGACTTTCAAGCTTACTAGCAATATTATGCAGCTCGCTCATCATATCAGTACGATGACCTTTTTCTATATAGCCTTGATAGCTAGGATAAGCAATAGCGGCCAAAATACCGATAATAGCCACGACTATGAGCAGCTCTATCAACGTAAAGCCCCTTTGAGTTCTTAGATTTACGTCATTACTCATCGTTATTACCATACCTGTGAACCATTACCACAATCAGTAGATTGGATATCTATATTATCTTTGGTCATACATCTAACACCAATACTAGTTAACATAATCTTATTGCCATTTTTGACATAGCTTGTAGAGTTAGGTGTGGCTAACATTTTCCATGTTCGTCCTGTAACATTATCGACGCCTGAACTGGTGACTAAGCTTCTAGGCGTGCCAGCTGTATCTCCATCAACTAAAGTAATACGATAAGTATAGTTATCTCCGCTACCTTCAGGAATATTGATGATAGTATTGCCTGTATTTGCGTAACTATAGCTGGTATTACCTGAACTATCGACTGCCTTTGGAACAAAACCTTTATAAGTCAATGCTGATGATCGCCAGCGCTCAAGCTCAAGCTGTAGTTGTTGCATTTTGGCTTGAGTCTCTAACTCTGCATTACGTACGACATATTGGCGATAACTTGGAACAGCAATAGCAGCCAAAATAGCCAAAATAAAAACAACAATCATCAATTCAATTAGTGTGAAACCTTTCTGCACTCTCGTCTTTCTTAGACTATCAGTTGAACTCCGACAGTAATCAATCAATGCGTGCGACGCATTACAGCTCTGCCTAATCATCGACAGACTCCACCAGTTGCTCAAACCATCTGGTTGTGAACAAACGATAGCTCATAGTACTAACGTTACCGCCACCTGATCCACTAGCATTCTTTTTGTCTTTATCAACACTAGCGCCTAAACAGTTACCACCAGGGCAGTTAGTATCGAGTCCTGACTTACCTGTCGTCATGCCTACACCAAAGTCAATACGGTCTTTAGAAGCTACGAGCTCACTAAAACTCTGTGGACCTAACATGATACGACTAGTAGGGCTTTTTGCGTCAAAAGCACCAAAAGCGAGCTCTTGAATACCCTTACCCGCACGTACGAAGCCACCCGTACCATTTAATGAATTATCAGACTTTGTGGTATCCTCCTGCTCGCAGACTCCATAAGGTAGGCAGTAAACTTGACGCTCTGAACCACCAACAATTTGAGCCGAACAACCACTAGTCTCGTCATACTTCATTTCTGGACTGTAAGCAGTCATATAATAAAGACCACCTAGCGCTAAACCATCTCCCATAGCTTTGACATTCTTAACTTGATTATAACCATCGAATAGATTTAGCGGATAGTACCAGCCTTGCTTAGTCGCAACATTTGGACGCATATCTGTTTGTACACTAGTTTTTGTCGCACCAGCCACTTTATTAAACGGCAACTCGGTAAGGTCGCTTGAGGTAAGTTCTTTAGTTGTTAAAGATACTGCTGAATCCTTCGCGTATAACCCTTGGCTAGCAACGTCTCTATCAATAATTCCGAACAACCGATCCGATTGGCTTGGTATAGTATTACGTAACCGCGATATTGGGTTACTTCTATCACCTGATGCAACATTTACTAGCGCAAAAAGTACACCCTTATCTTTGTAAAAACTTACTGAAGGCTGACCATAAAAACGAAGCTGTAAGCCTTTTGCCAGTAGCGCTTTCGAATTGGCATCACTCTTGTTATCACCACTAGCATTGAAAACTCTTACTATACGACGAGTAAAATTATTGATTCCAGCACTGCCACTGATACTTTGACCGTTGCGCAGATCTACACGGAATACTTGGCCACCTAAGTCAGCAAAATATAAATGGTCTATCATACCGTCGTCATCACGGTCTAGCGTAGTGATTTTTCCGACCACACTGTGCTGCATTTCTGGCACTTTAATATGCTTGCCAGAAGCACCTGAATTTCGACCTGAAATGGACCATAATACGTTACCTGTTTTGGCATCAGCGATGTAAACTGCATTACCATCTATCACCGACTTAACGCTGCCTTTACATTCATCAAACTTATTATCTGCAGCGCCTAAGCGGAATGTTGGATCTTCATAACATTCATCATATCCACCACCGAAAATAATCACATCTTTAATACTATTTGTACCCTCTCCAACTTTTATTTTACCTGTAACAGGCTCACTCCACGCTTTGCCTAGTGCTTGGTATCCATCTGTGTTTTCACTCAAACTAAATAGCATCTTTGGGCTATCAATTTTGCTAACGTCTAGTCCATACAACCCTTTTCCACCTTGACGTAAACCTCCGTAAACATATACTTTATCAGCAGTGATTTTTCCAGATGACTTGGAGTTAGGTGCACTAAAGTCATATTTATAGCTTCCTTGCACCGACCACGGAGCATCTACACCAAAAACAGGCGAATTTGCGATAGTACTTGCTGGTTGTAGCGCTTGAATCTGTTTGCTTAGGATGGTTTTTGGGATAAAGGCTAAGCTCTCTTGTCCAGTTTCTGCTGACGCGATATGTAGTGCACCTTCCATTGAACCAAACATCACATAGTCATCTCGGCTACTTTCGTCAGTTGCAACCATGCCAGCATCCGCATCAACTTTCCCATCATTATCACTATCTTTGTTGGTTGCATTGATGTTGGCACCGTAAGTAATCAGTGTCGGTCTTGAATGAATCACACCACCTAACACTTTTATATCACCTGGTGGTGTTGTGATAATTTTTTCAAGTTCTTTCTTGACGTCTGCTGGCGTATTGCCAATACGTGAGGCTTCTGCTGTCGTTGGATTAGAGTCATAGCCCAAAAAGCTGAGTAAATACAATTTAGTCAATGTTGAGTATGAGCTGTCAAGACTATCAAAACCAACGAGCTTGCCCGCAGTTACTCCTACTTTCACTAATGCATTGTTACTTTCTACATACACATTACGTGACGTGTTTTCTGATTTCGTGGGTACTTTTAATTGAGCATAGAACCCACCCGCTGTGATTCTATTATTTACATTGACACTAGCACCAGCTGCATTAGTGACGGTTTCATTACGCGTACTCCAAATATCTTGAGCATCTGGGTTGAGATCATCTGGAAATCCGTCTTTATCATCGTCAGTGTAAAGCCTTTGGTTATCTTTACCGTATAGTGTGCCTTGTTTCACATTATACTTTTTAAGATTCCCTGCCCATATGGCTGTGTCACTACCTACTTTTGGCTCTAGCATTGGCAGGTAAGCATAGGGTTTAACACCCAAACTACTTAAGGGATCTTGTGGAACAGTAATAGTACCTGCAGGTGTACTTGGCAAGTCCATTTTCAGATCTTGTATCACGGATAAAACACTACCAACGATATCCTTAGTGTCCTTAGCAAAATAAAAGCCACCCTGCCCATAGCCACCAACGTTATCATACTTGCCAGACTCCATCCCTAAATTACAAGCATTGCGCGCATCCGAATTACTGGCTGATATTTTCGAGCAATCATAGTATTTTTTATTGTACTTATAAGATTTTCCGTCAGCATCTTTAAATCTATCAATAGTGCGCTCTACTGAGGTGTAGTTGGCAGGATTATCGACTGTATTAAACGAACTACCGAATCCAACCATGGCAGTCTGTACTTGATTTTTTGTACGTAATTGTTTTGCAAATTCGCCCATACATTCCCAGCCACTTGATGAGCTGCTGAGTCCACCACTAGGACAAAAATTTCCTGTCGTGTTCAATGCGGTTGACATCATTTTTTCTAGTGCATCTTTATTTCCCATAGTACTAGGAAAACCGTCTGTTAGTAGATACACCCCTTTTGCACCACATTCTTGAGTGGCGGGCGCAATATATTTGCTACTATTATTATTTACGATAGAACGGTCGTATGTCGACATCATACCACTGTAGCCATTTGATGAATAACCACCTGATGAGCTATTACCCAGCATATAGGCTCCAGCATCGGTAAAAGCTGTAGCCATCGGCGTACCACCTGATGGACTTAAATCTTTCAAGAAGTCATAAATACGGTTCTTTTGGCTAGCATCTAGCGGCTTAGCAGCTACTTTTATCTGCCCTTGATTACCATTATTATAACCAAAAGCCCCAACACCCATAATAATGTCTTGATTAACACTATCAAAAGCTAGCAGCTCTAACATTGCTAGCTTAAGCTTCGACATCCGATCATATATCTTTTCACCTCCTTTCATACAATATTCTAACTTAACACCATTTACTGGATCAGTATAAGTGATGGGACTATAGATAGCGGCAGGAGCACTACCATCGCCACCATCAACTATACATAATTGGTCACCTTCACCTTTTAATCCATCTACGGTATATAACTGTACTATTTGATCAAATGTATATTTTGATGGTACGTCTGAACGGCTATTATAATAATAATAATTTCTATAAGAGTTATCACATCCTCCCCGTCGATCGTAGCTCGTACATATCTCTTCATATGCTCGAAAGACATTCTTTATACCGTACCCACTCTCATCTTCTTGAAAACTATAGCTACCACCCATACTGCCTGATTTATCTAGCATTAGTGTCAATGTGGGCTTATTAGATTCTGTACTCGCTTGATAGATGGTCAAATCACCAAGTTTATTGTAGCTTTCATTACCAGAGCTATTGTAGCTTGTACCTGCCTGAGTCATTGTTGATGCTGTCATCAAGGTAATTACCGACACTACAATAACTGTAGGACGAAACTGTCTTGATAACGGTGTAGTCGATCGAATAAGTTTCATATTGAGCTCCTGCTATATACTGTTATAAACGTGACTTAGTCACTGACTGTTAGGTGTATTATTTTGGAACACCACTGGCTGATAGACTAAGCAGCTCCTGACATTCATCACTTATTCGACCATTACCTTTCCCATAATCTATACAGTTTTCTGAGTTCACCTCGTTCTCTAACTTGACTTCTTTGACTAGAACTTTGGTTGGTACCCCTATTTTAGCTAAGCACTCGTTGCGAGTTTCTCCAAAGTAGGTAGGTTGGCTAGAGTCCTGTTCACTTACGTCTGATACAAACGACTGTGCATTTTCGCTAGGTTTACTAAGACATTTGGTAATCTCGGCATCCGATACATTGGCCATAGCTGGTAAAAAAGAAGCCGAATTGACACGGAAACTTGGAGAGCTACTGGTAGCATCATCAGACGTTATTGACTTACCAAGAGGAACATTTTCGAACGGCGCGATAGGTAAAGACTGTGTGTTAGGCCTAGTTATAGATACCTGAGTCATCACATTTTGGCGGGCATTAACAAAGTCATCAGCGTTATTAGGCCGACAAAAACCGCCTGAACCCGCCCCCCCGATTAGTTTTTTTTGTCCAGATGGGGTCGTAATAGTTGCTTCAGACATTCTAAAAAAATAGTCTTGGCGTGGACGATAACAAAAGACTATTTGATCACCACGATTTGACGTGGCTCCTGTACTCAAAAAATGGCCAAAGAATCCAAGCGGTCCTAAGATTACGGCTTTTTCATTACTGTTTTCAGCATTATTGATGATATTTTCGATGTTTCTATTTGCTGTATCTGAGGTTGTTAATAATAACGTATCGACTTGATCACTGGTAGCTAATCGTAGAGTAGTCATACTGCTACGTACAGCAATGACACCTACAATAATAATTAAGAGTAAGAACATTAGAACTACAATCAATGTGGCGCCACGTTGAGATGTTGTTAGATGGTATTGTGGATATTTGTTCATAATGTTAATACCTAGGCAAGACAGTGTTAGACAACCAAAATTCTATTTAATTACTCGAAATTTGTATTTCTTATCGTAATATAGGACTCGACCACCGTCCGCAGATACTTCTTACTAAGCTCACTATTTAAGGTTAATTTTTTACCTAATAGAGTAAAATCAGATAACCCTTCATCAGTCAAAGCCGCATTATCTGAACGTAATATTAAACCGTATTTTAAACCTACGATAGGTGGTTGCTTCTCCAGCTCTAAGGCCAAATAGTCTTTTATTGTATAGTATTGTGACTGACCACTAGTATTAGTAGATAGCAAAATGTCAAAGTAATCCACATGAGTCATAATCTCTTGACCCGCGTCTCCAAAATCTCTAATTGCATTATTAGTAGTAAACAAAACAGATTGAGACAGATTTTTCTCTGGTTTACCCTGTTCAGCATAATCATCCATTATCTCAGTAATATACTTGCCAGCATCACAATACAAGGAAAGCTCTGTAGGTTTCGATGCATTTGGTGCTCTTAAATAAAAACGTTCTACAATAATCTGTCCGTCAATAATTTCCTTTACTCCGCCAATAGTAACTTCCCTTGGTCCTAGAGCCAGCTGTCCTTCACAATCATACATATCTTGCGGAGCTCGATACTGAATAGTAAGCTGTCCACTTTTTAAATTAAAGTTACTTGTTCCTGTCCATTCATTCTTTTGTGTGCCTACAGTTTGATCGCCAGTATTACTCAACAACGTCACCTTAACAGAAGAGTTATCTATTGTAATATTTTTGGGCAAGTTGGTTGTACCATCAATATCTTTTGAATTACGCAAATTATCAAGTTGCAATTTACCGTCTTTATCTTTTACTGCATTATTAGCGCTTGTTAATATAATACCAGCGCCAGGCTGGTCAGCCGCAATTCTGTCTGCTAATCCTAAGTTTGCAAGGCGAATCTTTTTTTCAATGGTGGGCAGATTGAAGGCTGCATCCTCGACTAACTCTGAGGCAGTAGACTGTATACCTGCTGTTTTAGCATTAATCATATAAACTTGGACGGCAGCAGCCGAGACAAGAAGACCTAAAAACAAAGCCACCATTAGCTCTATCAGTGTGAATCCTACTTGTACCTTACTACTATCATAGCTTCTTAAAATACTCATCAGTAAGCCTCCATGACCAAACAATGTGATCCTCTTTTATAAGAACCATCATTATTACCACAAGCATTTTTATCACTATCATTTAAAGTAGGTAAGGTACTACCCCACGACGTAATAATACATTGTCTAGCATTAATATCAGACATTTCCGGACAAGTTACCATATTAAGCATAATATCTTGTTCGCAAGCTAAGCTGGCCGCTTGCCATGTACTTAAAGCAGCTATCTGCTCTGACGTACATGCTTTTGATTGACAGCTATCTTTATCAAAACTACTATTCAATTTTTTAACGTTAGTACAATAGTCAGTAATACTGTTCGCACCTTTACTAAATTTATTTAACTCTATCGCAAATAGGTCATTAGATACGTTATTTATGCGCATATTTTCTGATAACCCCTTTGAGATACTCATAGCGCGACTACGTACTAGTCCTTCATCAGTAGCATTCAAAGCATTCATCTGCAATGCGCTAAAACCTAGAACAGCGACCGCTAATAGTAGCAAAGCCACCATCACCTCAATCAAACCTACTCCTCTCTGACTGCTTGCCTTAATCATCCACAAGTTCCTCCTGCTACTGTACTTATACCAGCAATCGCAGTAACGATAACTTGCATTGAAGTAGACGGTTTTTCACTATCGCAAATTGTGTAAGTCGCAGCATCAGCACGCTTGCTTGGCCTAAATACTACTGTTGCTTTATCTGTTGTTATTATGTTTTTAGTGCTGTAGCTATAGCTTGCAATTTCACCTGAATTTCCACTCTCTACTACTAAAGTATGATTACTGTCATCAATACTAAATTCGATAGATTGTCGACGAATAACACTTTCTACCTTAGCTTCCTTTAAAGCATTAGTAAGGGTAGCAGCTGTCGCCTTCACCCGTTGATTAGCAAGCTGGGTACTAATATTTGGAGCAGCAATACTCACAATAATTGCTAGTACAGCAATCGTCACCATCAGTTCAATCAACGTAAACCCTGAGCCAGCTGCTCGTAGCGAGGTTGGTAGATTATTTATAGATGCGTTCACATCGTATTCCTATTTCAAACGACCATTGTCTGCTTAGTATTAGTACTTTTCTGAAAGAAATAATAACTTTCCTATGATTTTGAAATTTTTCTACTGGCTTTTCTATTTCAAACCTACTCCATAACATGCAATTTTTGTTCCAAAATATTTGGTAAGTCACATATAAGATACGGTACAAGCCTTATTAATGATAACGGTAGCTAAGCTCGGTCATACTCATAAATTAGATTATTGATCACTAAGAAAGATCCATAACTCATTGCTGAAAATCAATATATCTTGTTAAGAAAATATATTAATAACAACATATACATACGGGACTTCTCACATCTGATTACCATGTGCTAATGCATAGGCGGAGATATGGTAGTTTCTATAGCTTTTAGTATTGATTTTCCTTGCATGCTCAAATGAGACGAATACACGCGCTAAGGCCTGTAAGCTTGCACCTGTGGTAGATACGTCATCAAATAGTAATAAGCGTTTTTTAGGAGGCTTTTCAATTATTGCGAAAGCGTTATCTAAGTTGCTAAGACGTTCGGCACGAGTCAGTCCTTGCTGACTAACTGTATCATCAATACGCTTGACGCCTTGCCATAAAGGAATGTGCCAATGTTTAGACAATTGGGCAGATAGAATACTGACAGGGTCGAAACCACGTTTGACCAATCGTTGACTGGTCGTTGGCATAGCAATAATCACGCTGTTATTACGATGACAGCCATGTGGACGCGGCAATTGACGTATGGCATGTAATAATAACGACAATTTTGTCATATCTTCTTGATGCTTAAATGCTCGGATAGCCTGACGTATTGGATACTCGTAGTAAGTAGAGGCTTGGATAGATAAAGATATACTAGGAGCGATGTCAACTTCAAAAGGTCTTGGTAACCAAGTCATATCGTTGTGACAGTGAGCACAAAGTAAACCACTGCTTAAACAGCTGTTTGCTCGACTACCGATATGTGTAAGAAAAGAGCGTTTCTTTAAGGCTGTTTGTATAGATGGTTCCGATAGCTTATATTGGCTAGATTGCTCTTGATATTGCAATAATTTAGATTGTGGTGTACTACGGTAACGACGGCATAGCTGACAGCGTATGTCTAAATACTCTGCCAGCCATAATCCAGTTTGATAAGGCGCTAAACGGCGCATAAACTAATATTTGTCATAACTTATAATAAATTTCACCTATGTTAGAGTTTTTCTCAAATTGAAGCCCCTTGCAAATCAAAGCCCTTTCCAGTCATTCAAGACGATACCAAAACCGATAGAGGTATTTTCATGATTATAATCTAAGATAGACTCACCATAGCCTTGGAATAACTGCACCATACCATTAACATTCTCTGATAAGGGGTAGATATAATCAATTTGCGCAGCACCTTTATTGGTACTTGGATTATAACGTAACGTACCGCTAATGCTTTGCTGGTCAGGTAAATCGTATAAAAATTTGATATCACCATAACCCATGTAGTCTTCGATATCAGGGTTATCATCATCGCTACTATTCTCACTATTCACTCGAGCCCATAAACGCGGTATGACTGAGAGTCTACCCCACTCTGCACCGGCCATGAGATAAGCACGGTTCCATGAACGCGATAAAGGATCGTCTTGTCCATTCGAGTGATGGACAGCACCTGCGCCCAACATACGCAGACGTCCACCAAAAGGCAGATCTGCTGTCACAGGTTGGGTTAAGAATATTTCAGGTTGATAATCGGTAGCACGGAATGGACGCGAGTTGTCTTCGTTATAAACTTGCCAATGTGATTCTTGGGTATAGCCAAACCATAAGTCAGCACTGGTATCAAACAAATCTTCTGCAACTTTTGTTTTTAGAGATAATTGGAATTTTAGCTCTGTCTCACGTACGTCATTAGAAACAAAAGGATCTGTTTTTTGCGATGGTGTACTTGGATTTAAATTGGGATCGAAAGTATAAAATAACGGCAACAGATAGGTCGGTCGATATGGTCTAACTGTCCAAGTACCACGCTCGCTGTTTTTATCTAGGTCGTAAGATAGACTGAGTGGCGAGAATTTTTCGATGTCTGTTTGAGTAACACCGACATTTTCTAAAATCTGTGCCTCGCTATTCGTTTCAGCATCTACTTCTACGTTGCCACTTGCCTCCAACTTACTGGCTGTAGACTGTTGGCTAGTCATTAAGATGGTATCTGCATCTTCCACTGTCGTACCACTCATCGCCGTTTGAGACTCAGCCAATACTACCTTCGGATTACCTGAGACCGTACTTTGAAAGGTTTTTGCCAAATCAATTGGTTGTTTGGTTGAGGTATAGCTTGGTGTCTTACCTTGTTCAGCTACCTTATCAAAACAGGCTAGACGAGCAGCACTAGACTGGACTTGAGTACATTCAGAAAATAGCTTGGCTTGCTGAGCAATAAATTCTTTGCTAATTATCTTGCCACTTTGTGTACCTACATCAGAAGATATCACATTGTTATCGAGACCCTCTGATAGGTCAAGACCCTCATATTCAAACGCAGCTCCGGGTGCTGGCAGTTCGTTATAGGTTTGAGAGTCATCAGCAGCTTGTACTTGTATCGCGGTACAACTCAACGCAAGCGCAACTGCAATACGAAGAGGCATATGCGCATTCTGGTAAGACGGCTGTTGGTGACGCTGAGTAATGGTATGGGCAAACATAAGTGTCCTTTATCTAACTAGCATTAGCGCCAGCAGAGTATATGAGGTAATTAATATAGCCATTAGCGTTGTCGCTAAAATAGAATTGACTGAGCCTGTCAGCTAATCGCAGATATTAGGAGCGGAAAAAATGACAATTAGCGCTCCTGCTGCATTGTTTCCTTATTGTAATGAAAATATAAGCACGATACTAGCTTTATCGATAGTTAAAATAAGCGCCTATCAATATAATCGCTTATATAACAAATACTTAATAAATATTCTATAGTATGAATTTAATAGCATAAAAAAAGCCAGCATACTTTTCTTAGTATACTGGCCTTCTTAATATTCTTAAGGATTTTCGAAATATCACACTGGTTTCTTAAGTGTTCATTGTTAAATGTTAGTTGTTCAACGCCGATAATGTCTGTTCAAACTCTGAGCGACCAATCTCACCCACTTGCTGATTTACTAGCTGACCATCAATATAATATAGTAGCGCTGGTGGACCAAAGAGTTGGTAACGAGACAACACGGCTTTTGAGTCTGCTGTCGTCTCAGTGATATCGAGCTTCACTAGTTGCCAATCTTGCATCTGCGCTGGACGATTACGAAACAGGTTCTTGTCCATAATGCGGCACTCAATACACCACTCTGCTGTCAAATCGACAATGACATTCGGATTGGCTGCGACAATGGCATCTAGCTCTGCAAGCGTCGTGATCGTCTTATCAGTGGTGCTATCACTATTCACTGGTTGACCAGACGTTGACTGTACCATCATCGGTGCTGCACTCAATGACGCTAGTGGATGTAAGCTATCATCATTGCCCAATGCAGCGCCAACTATTAGGCAAGCCGCCCAAATACCAGCGATAAGGCTCAATGCTTGGGTCAGCATACGACCTTTACCTAGCCAACTCCATGCCCATGTTGCCACGACCATAAACCATAACGCCCATACCATAAGCATGACTGGCGATATAAACACGCGCTCAATCAATAACAGTGCCACGGCAAATAGTAGTAAAGCAAAGCCTTGCTTGACCCAATTCATCCACTCGCCAGCCTTTGGCATAATCTTGCCTTGAGTCGCACCGATTAGGATAAGCGGCGCTGATAAACCAAAACCCAGCATGAATAAAGCGGCAAAGCCGAGCAACGGACTACCAATGGTAGAGACCGCCAATAATGCCCCAAATAATGGCGCAGAAACACAAGGTGACACAACTAACGCTGATAAAAACCCAGCGATCAAACTGCCGCCTGTACTACCAAGCTTACTGTCACCAGCTTGGCTTAAGCCTTGCATCTTTCGACTGATTGTATGCGGCAAACGTATACTAAAAAGACCCAGCATATATAGCGCCAGCAGTATGAAAACAATAGCAAAACTGATGAGAATGATCGGATTCTGCAGCCAACCAATAATACCTAAAGACTCACCGAATACTGCGATAACAGCGCCCAAAATGCCATAAGCAGTCGCTACCCCAATCGCGTAACTGGTGGTCAAGATGACACCGCGTTTGACCGTTGGATTTTGTTCGCGAGCTACAATGTTGGCCACGATAGGTAACATCGGTAACACACATGGCGTCAAAGCTAAGCCTAAGCCTGCTAAAAATAATAGTACTAATGCCAGCCAAGGGTGAGAGGCCAAACCAAAAGGATCGCTATCAACGAAACTGTTATTCAAGGTACTTTCGCTATTGGCCGTCTCGCCTGTTACGCTGCTATTTGCTGCAGAAATCGTATTTGTCGCCGTACTACTATCTAAAGAATCATACTCTACAGCGCTGTCATCAATGAGATCATAGTCAATAGCACCATCGTCTGTCAGTGCTTGCGCCTCATCAGGCAAAGTATTATCAAGCGCTGTTGAGCTTACTTCCTCTGGTGTCGCCTTAGCACTATTCTCTGAATCGGTCGAGCTCGCACTACTCGCAGTACTCTCACTATCTGCTGATACCTGCGTCGATGCAGCTGCAATATCGACAGTCGTATTAATCTTTTCAGGTGGATAGCACAGTCCTGCTTTTGCACAGCCCTGCCAGCCAACGACGATAGCGGCATCATCTATATTCTTGCCACTATTGTTCATCAGTATGGTAGTAGCGACCATATTTGCTTGGTCAAATACCAGTACCTTGCCAAATGTCGGATCATCTATCGAATATGGTTTTTGGCTAAAGGTAAAAGGTGCAGCCGTCACGCCAGCGGGTAGCGTAAGCTTAATTTGCTTTTTATAGACGTAATGTTCAGGAGTGATATCAAAATTAACAGATAACCGCGTACCTGCTTTGACAGGGGTACTATCTGTACTTACCTGAAACGCTTGATCTACTGGCAAGAACTTTGACTTCGATGAGCTTTCACTACTACCGAAAAGGTCGCCTAACCCTGCCGCTTGTACCGTCGATGTCGCTGATAAACCTGTCAACAATGAGCCACTAGCGATGGCAAGCGCTAAGATATGGGATTTTTTCGAATGGGTAGATACGCTAAATGATAAAGACTTTAGTGATGTCTTGATGGACATGAATGGCTACCTATGATTACCGATATTTTAATCAATCTGCTCGCTATTTATCTGCGTGTCGCAGCAATGTCTATCTTGGTTTTAATTTTTTCTGGTGGATAGCATAGCCCAGCCGTTGCACACCCTTGCCAACCAATAATAATAGGCGCGTTTTTGGCGCCCTTACCATTACTCGTCGTCAGCGTCGTGGTTGCAATGACACTTCTTTGCGTAAATACAGGAACCTGACCAAAGGTCGGATCATTGACTGATACTGGTGCTTGATTGAAAGTGAATGGCGTAGCGTTTATTCCTTTAGGGAAGCTCAACGTAAGCTTATCCTTATAGACATAATGCCCTGGCGTAATTTCAAAACTGATCGACAACCGCGTGCCTTTGGAAGTCGCTTTGGTATTACTGACCACCTGAAAGGCTTCATCCACTGGTAAGAACTTTGACTTGGCCGAGGAGCTATTTTTAAATAAGTCGTTTAGTCCTGCTGCTTGTGCACTGATCGATGTCATTGACAGAACCGTTACTAATGAAGTGCTGGCGACGGTTAGAATCAATTTATAAAGGTTTTTAGAAAAGTATTTATTAGACTGTTGAATCGACGACATAGATGATTACCTTGAATTGCAGTTTGCGATGACTATTTTGCTGAGCGCCTAGATATATTTATACCACTGACTATCAAACTTGTACTGAACAGCAGGAAATTTATCTACTGATAAAAAATATCAACCAATAAGGGAATATTGGTTGATATTTATAAATTGTTGAAAGTGCATGGATGAACGAATGTTTCATTCTACAAAGCTATATCAGTATCAGAATTTGTTCACTATACGTCTGTTATTAAGCCTTATAGCTGAGCATAAAGATCCGCATCTTGACCTTCACCACCTTGTTGACCATCAGCACCTAACGAAAATAAATCGTAAGGTCGCCCTTCACTACCTGGTGCAACATATTGCATCTCATTTTCCCAGCCATCAGTTGGATAGCCACCTTTAATATACCCACCTTCAGGATAGTTTTTTGCATCAGCTGGCGGTGTCGTAAGCGCCTCTAGCCCTTGAGCAGTCGTCGGATAGCGCGAGTTATCAACCTTGTACATATCTAGCGCATTTGAGACAGTAGCAAGCGCCGTTTCAGTTGTTTTAACACGGGCCTTATCACTTTGACCAACTACTTTTGGTACCACTAATCCAGCAAGAATGGCTAGGATCACAATAACAACCATAATCTCGATAAGAGTAAATCCTGCTTGATCAGACTTTTTTGTCGCACTGCGCTGCATAGCTGAAGAAGCGGTCTTATGGTCATTTACAACATTCGGATGGGATTGCATATCCTGAATAGTACTTTTTGGCATCACATTTACTTGGAGTTTGTCAGTCATAGTCATCGCTTTGGTCATCACAGTTATGTAAATAGTAAAAGTGGCGTTCTATCGTGGCTCTCATTAATGACATATCAATGAGCTCTGGAACTATTGTCACTATAAACCATGATTTTATTTTTATCCAGCGCTGTGCCTAGTTTGAATTTGGGTTTGCTATTTTAACCAAAGCCAAATATAAGTTGACACCAACTGTATGACTATTAATCCGTGCTTACTATAGCGCGGCGCTTGTGTTTGCCAAAGCAAAAATAGCGTTCGTTCAACAATATACAACAGTGAGCAAACCTTAAGAAAGCTAGTCCAAGGTTTAGCAAGCAAGTTAGGTGATATGAATAGACTAAAAGAGAACTAAATAGACGTTTTGGAGATAGGAAACTGTCTGTATGTAAAGAGTATGATAAATCATCGGCTAGCGACTGAACCTAGCCTGCTAAGTCGTTCATATTGACAATAGGTAGCATAACCGCCATAACAATTATCATGACTACTACGCCCATCAATACCAGCATTAGAGGCTCAAGTAATGATAATAAGGTGCTGATAAAATTGGTTGCTTCAGCCTCCTGCATATTGGCAGCACGGCTGAGCATATTTTCAAGCTCGCCTGAGTTTTCTCCGCTTTTTATCATCTGTACCATCATCGGTGGAAAGTAAGTAGATTTCTCTAGCTGGCTAGACAAGCTAGAGCCTTCTGTCACCCTATCAGCCGCAGTGATAATCGTTTTTTGGATATGCAAATTGGTTGTGACCGCAGCCCCAATATGTAATGCCTCAATCAGTGGCACCCCTGATCGTACTAGTATAGCAAGGGTACTGGCAAAACGCGCGGCATTCAGACCTTTGGACAATCTAGCTAGTATCGGCAATCTAAGCACCACGCTATCAATTGTTAATTTACCTGCTTGCGTTTGGGCAAAACGGTAGAATAAAAATGCGGTACTTGCCAATACCAGTAGTATTAGCCACCACCACTGAGTAATGATATTTGATAGCGTGAGAACGATTTGAGTAATTAAAGGCAGCGCTTGCTCAGACTGCTCAAACACTTTGACAATTTTGGGCACAACGAAACTCATCAGTCCCATAATTACCGCAATTGCCATTACCATCAGGACAATCGGATAGACCATGGCCCCTTGGATTTTCTTTTGAAGGGCAAAACGGTTTTCGGTGTAGTCTGCTAGTTGATTGAGAATAAGATCAAGGTGACCAGATTTTTCGCCTGCAGCAATCGTAGCGATATATAATGGCGGAAAGCTAGCGGCTTGTTGCAGAGCACGTGCTAAGCTGAGTCCTTCCAAGACATGTGAGCGCACTGCAAGTATCAAGGATTTTATATGAGTCTTTGGAGATTGCTTAGCAACCGCTGCCAAGGTTTCCTCAAGTGGGATACCCGCTGCTAGTAGCACAGATAGCTGACGTGTCAGCAATGCCAACTCGTATGCAGACGGTTTTTTGTAGCGGTTCTTGCTCTGACTCTGTCTGTCATTAATAGGGTGGACTTCAACGGGTGTCCATTGCTTATCACGCAACTGCTGGCGAATTTGCCGCGCAGAGTCCCCTTCTAGCAAGCCTTTTTGGACAACGCCATGGTCGTCAAGCGCTTTGAAATGATAGGCAGGCATGGCAGCAGATATCCTAAGAGGCTTACAGGTAGACAGTTATAATTTATGACTTAATAGAAATTTATTAATTTGACATTCGACGCTTAAAAAAGTGGCGTTGAGTCATTACTATCAGGCATCAAACCTTGTAATAATAAGACATCCAGATGCTGCTGCTGTAGTTTTTTATCAAAGTCATTGACCTCAGCGATTAGCATTCTTTCAATGCGTTTGTCACTCGCAAACACGCTCAAGCGCGCACAGATGACAGCCAACTGATAAATGCGTTTTTTGCAATAACCGTCGAGACCTTGTAATAGTCTGACCATATGCGGGGTTTCAAGACTGGCGTAATCATAGTCAGCCACGACTTGCTGGCCAAGAGCTGTGACGCCATAAGTAATCGACAAGTGAGCACAATAGTAACAGCTGAATAAATAACCAACCACATGACCGATATAATAGCCTCGATCGTAGGTAAAACTACTCACGCCAAAATGCCCAAGCACATAACTGTTGAGGCTGCCTTGGTCGCGAATTGGCTTGCCGTGCTTTAACTTACCGACCGTAGCAAAGCACAATGGATTACGACCATCTTGAGTCGTCAGCTGCCAACCGGCGGGCTGCTGTGCAGGCATATGACGCACGATATCTGCAATAATGTCATCGACCACATGCAGCTGCTGCCAGAGTCTTTCGAGCGTATCCGTATCCATCAACCCACGTTTATCAAGCTGCTGCGCAAGTAAATATTGCTGATATTCTACGAATTGCGGCTTCAGGGTTTGTACTAAATAGGTAGGACGCGTATTGGCAGATGCCATATATAACAGTCGAGTACGCTCATGCTGAGCACGATAAAGCGCAACACTCTGCGTAGCGACATTGGTTTCTTGAGCAGCAGGTTTTGCAGCTACTGTAAGGCTATCGGATGACTCAGATGTTACTGTTTCAGTTGTTATTTCATCGGTATCTGACAAGGTAAACATCGTCAATAACGCCGCCTTATCAGGTATCTCTACCGACTCATTTCTCAGCGCATCTTTGCTGACATGCGGGTTCTCTATAGCAGTGTTTTTATCAACATTACTTTCTGTTTTAGCAGTTGTAATAGTCTCTTGTTGGCCATTGCTTCCTGCATCTAGCTTTGCGGTCGGTTCAGTCATAACATACCATCAGCAGCGAAAATAAACATCGTCTCGATCCTTTTATACACCTATCATATAAGGACATATAACGCGTTATAACACTAACGCTTTTGTCTCGACGACTCATCAACCCATAGTACCTGAACACAGACTCAATGTCAGCTGCCCTTAAATAAAATAGCCATAGCAAGTTACCAGAGGTTTTATAGGTATGAGTGACTCAACATCTACAAATAACAAGTATTCACAAATTAAAAAAGCGTCAAGGACATGTAAATGACCTTAGCGCTTCTTATCGAAATTCTACTTAAATAACTTAAATAAACATCAACTAGAACTATGCAAGATTGTTCTGTCGATACTGCTGACGGTATACTTTTGGCGAGACACCATACACACGCTTAAATGCTTGACTAAAAGTCGAATCTGAAGCGTAGCCCACCATCTCGCTGATACGGCTAATACTGTTTTGCTGTAAGCGTAAATAGCGAGCCGCCAATCGTAAGCGGTAATCGATCAGATACGTCAGTGGCGGCATGCCAACAGTGTCTTTGAAACGCTGTGCAAAGCTGGAACGTGACATCCCTGCTACTTCGGCAAGCTGATGAATGGTCCAGCTTTCACTCGGTGCGCCATGCATTGCAGCTAGCGCCTTGGTCAAAAATGGATCCTTCATGGCTTTGAGCCAGTTTTCTGTAGCTTCAGGCAAGCTTTCAATATAAACGCGCAGACACTCAATCATCATGATGCTTGCCCAATGATTAATTACAGCCGTTTTTCCCATACGCTCACGCTCAGCTTCTAGTGTTAGCAGCTTTATCTCTACATCAATCACTTCAAACCGACCGTCAGCGGCATCATTGAGCTCCGGTAATATCGGTGGCAGTACCGACAACAGAGGATTAATCATCTCTTTGTCGTATTTACATTCGATCAGTATCAAAGATGAATTGGGGTCTCCATCGCCATCGATATCAAGTGTACGCTCAGGGCAATTGCTCAATAGTTCATCAAGCGACTCAGCAACCTCGCCATGATGGTTGAGTGCGTAACTCACATGTTTGTGCGCATTCGGAATCATGATCATGTCGCCAGCGCGAGCTTCTCGTAAACCATTACCAACATCGATGCAAAAACCGCCAGACATTACTAAGTAAAATAAAATGGTGTCTTTTCTAGTAATAGAATAAGACCAATTGCCAGTGCCATTTAGACGATAATACTTAGTCTCAAATAAATGCACGTTTTGCAGCAATACACTCAGTGCGTCCATCAATCAATTCCTCAATAATGCAGATTAATAACGATTCATCTTAAAAAATAATAATATTCTTAATAACAAGTTCTTTCGGTTTGCTCTATGCCAATGCGTGCTCCAATAAATAATTCTTATTAAATAATATGGATGTGATAACACTTAAGCATAGTGCATCATTTAAAATGTCATGTCTATTTACTTATTAGACTTACTAAACAGTAATAGAGTAGGTATGGTCATACTAGACCTTAAGGAAAACCTATAGGAAGTGTTGATAAAAATTTGGGGGATTATCTAGTATTGAAGGTGCTATCAATTTTGACCTGTTTAATCTTATAAATACAATACAAAAATAAAATTAAATAGGCACAAAAAAATCGCCATCAAGGGCGAGTGGTATTACTTATATATCTTTATATGAAGGTAATGCAGAATAAAATATGGGGCGACTGATGGGACTCGAACCCACGACAACCGAGATCACAACCCGGGGCTCTACCAACTGAGCTACAACCGCCATAACTATTGCCAAAGAATAGGCAAGATTTGCAGGCTAAATGGTGCGCCTGGCAGGATTCGAACCTGCGGCCACCTCCTTAGAAGGGAGATGCTCTATCCAGCTGAGCTACAGGCGCTCTTAGAGGACTTTTACATACTAAGGCTTACTTTACGACATATTTTAATATATCAGAAACTAAACCGTTATACATAAAAAAAAGCCTGTAAGGCTCTTAAAATAGATGGTCGGAGTGATAGGATTCGAACCTACGACCCTCTGGTCCCAAACCAGATGCGCTACCAAACTGCGCCACACTCCGAAATTCTCTATTATCACGATAGTTTGTTGATTAACTCGTTGTTGGCAATGCCGCTAACTTGTTAATGTTCCTCGCTATCGAGGTGCACATATTAAGGGGTAAAGGCGATTGTGTCAACACCTATTTTCGATTAATTTCAAATAATCGCTAATTTTTCTAAAATTACGTCAATTTCGCCAAAATAGTGACAGCAAGACCCTTTATCCATCAGTCATTCGCGCTGTCATTGATAACGATATTAAGCTTTGTCCAAATGTGGCAGTACTTCACCATTGAGTGTGCCGGTCAAAACATCAAACGGTATTAACCATAAATGGGCATCGGCTGATTTACTACTTTTAATATTATCACTATCACTATCACTATCACTATCACTATCACTATCATAATGATTTTGTTGCTTGAGTACCACTGGCTGTCTATCACTACCTAGCACTGGGTAAACCAACCAGACCTGCCCCGCCAAGTAAGCTTGTGCATAGCTGGTCAATTGATAAGCGTCGCTCGCACTAACTGCAGCGGCATGCGGTAAGTATTTCCACTTAATATCGATGACATGACTGTAGCGACCTTTGGTCTTTTCTGTGGCTGTAGTTTGACTAGCTGCTATATCGTTCTGGTTTTGGCAATCATCAGAGACGGGTTCAAATATCAGCAAATCAGGCCGTATAGACAAGCACGCTAGTCCCTCAGCATCATTTAGCCAGACACTTTGAGTTTGATAAAAAGGACGGTAATTGCTACTAATCTGCTGAAACATCAATGCAATACGCTGACTTGCCCATTGTTCAAAAGCTTGATTCATATCAATCAATAAACACAATCTTAGCTGAGAGCAATTTTGTCTATTTGGATCAATACCGTTACCTGTCGCAGCTGTCGTCTGTTTCAATAGAGAGTATGCCAAGTCTACTAACTGCTGAGCGGCATGCAGTTTTTGCTTTTGGAGTGGTTGAACGTCTAGTTGACGCTTCGCTTGAGCATATATTAATGCTATCTGCTGCATTTCACGGTTGTTGAGCGTAGATACCTGCTGCCATGGCTGCAACAATTTTGAAGAAATAAACTGGGGCAATAAAGGCATCAAGTAAACCAATGCACTCTTAATCAACCGATTGGCCAACATGTCGTGACTTAATACGCTACTTTCACAGATGAACTTATGCGGTTGCATACTATTATGACGCAGTTGTTCTTTGATGAGCAGTCGACCTTGCAGAGATGCCTGATTTTCAATCTGAGCCTGATAATGCTTGGTTGGTTGATAATCCATTAAACGCTGCAAAAACTGCTCAATCAGCCAGTCTGATATAGGCAATACTTTTAACGGTAAAGGAGTGGACTGGGAACTAAACTGACCGAAGTTTTTCGTATTGGGTAGCTTACGATTGTTATGCGCATCAAGATGAATCAAATCCGATAGCATACCCTGTACCCAATGACGGGTCTGGACGATATCATTGCTCTGAGTAGACTGATTTAGCTTTGGCAATATCTCAAGCGTCATGCCACTGGGTAGTAGAATAATACCAATATAGTGCCCAACCTTAAGCTGCCATTGTCCTTGCTTACGCTTGATAGTAAATACTGCAAACTCTTGAGCCATGAGCCAATCGAAGTCAGACGTGTGCAAAAAATCATGCACGGTCAGACGTTGATGCTCAAACACGATGATAACATTCATGGTAGCGACACTACTGTTGGGGATACTAGTCTGGCGACTGCTTACCCTAATAGCATGTTGCTTGGCGGAATATGGATTATTCGTTATCACTGAACAGTCACCCTGCTAGTACAAACGCTGATAGATAGCAGCATGATTAAACTCACCATCCCTAGCAATCAGATCGGCATTAATGGTATAGCTATTCATACTCATAGACTGACCAAGAAAAGAACCCTGCCCTGCAAACATTTGGTGTTCAGCGGAAGCATTGTTTTGGTTGCCCATCGGATTATACAAGTCGTCATTCATCAATGCTTGACTGTCCTGTACGAACTGCTTGCTCGTCGGTTGCTGCTCATCTCTAAAGATATACTGCAGCACCGTAATTTGACCACCAGCTGCTTGAGCCAATTGAGGAATAATTTGTTCAACGAGAGCTGTTTGTAATTGCTCTAACTGAATGACGGTGAACAAAAACGCATGCCCCAACTGTGCTTCTATTCCCAGTGTCTGCACGATACGTCTATTCAAGCCTGTTAGTAATTTACTCAAATCTATCGCACCTGCTTCTGAACCGTCAGATAGGCCGGAATTGCTGTCATAAATTGTCGATAGTAAATCGGGCTGCGGTGGACAATCCACAAAGCGAAAACGTCGGCGTAATGCCATATCAAGTGGTGCTAAAGAATGGTCTTGGGTATTCATAGTGGCATAAATATCGACATTGGCAGGCACACTAAAAGCACGCCCAGAATAAGCCAAACTTACTGTCATCGCATTCGGCTTGCCCGCTCGTTTATCAGGCTCTATCAAACTGAGAAGCTCGCCAAACACCCGTGACACGTTAGCACGGTTAATCTCATCAATAAGCATGGCATAACGCTGATGAGGGTCACGGGCTGCGCGTTGACATAGATTCAGGAATGCTCCATCTTGCACCGCGTAACTCATTTGATTTTGATTAGAGTGGCTGTTATTTGCTTGAGCGGTGCCACTCATGACAGGCCGTATACCTTCTACAAACTCTTCATAACCGTAGGCTTGATGGAAGCTCACCATACTAAAACGTTGCTGACCGATGTTTTGATTTTGAGGGGCTTGGTTGTCACGCTGTGCCTGCTGAAACTCTGCTAATTGCTGCGATAAATCTTCTAGTAGCACTATACTCTCTGGCAATAAATACCATGATCCACTATTGTCTTTATCAAAATAAGCTTGGCTAGCACGTTTATCAAAACTAACTGTTTGAGAGTTCGTAGGGCTATGTCTGCGTAGTTCTAACCAAGCTGTACTGTCCAGATTTTTATCACGTGAGTTCTGAGCAGCTTTGGTCATAAAAAAAGGATGATCAATAATTTCTCGTACCTTTAACAAATCCTGTTGTTCAGCACGTAAATCTAAAAATACCAAACATAATACTTCGCGCCAGCTTAGACCTTGCAGCAGCTGTTCTAATAAGTCTTCATTTTCAGTCTTGGGTAGATAGTCGGTATATTGCTTCGCGATTTGCAGCAATCTATAGGTTTTACCTGTACCAGCAACGCCCGTATAAATAATATTGGTCGGTTCATGAGTAGACATATCAGTCATAACGTTATCCAGCAGGATTGAAAACAGGTTTGAAATAGACATGCTAACATTTTGTCATTATAACGTGGCTGTCTATTGGCATGGTAACTATAGTCAACCCTCTATAAATTAGATACGGTGTCAGTCTAGCTTAGTCTACTATTCGTAGTACTTTCACTCGGCTTCCTTTGTCCAAATGATACTGACATATAAGATAGTTAGGCTACTTTAATTGGCGATCTAAATTGATGACATAACCTAGCAACATAGCCACGCTACTATTGTTTTGTAAGCGCAGCAGTTCATGCTAATAATAGTAGGAAGGCAATGATTGATGTACCATAGTATTTATAGCGATTTTTATAACCTATATTTGTGTCGCTATCATAAAAAGCCATGCTAAGAATGTCATTCAATTCATTTACGTTAAGGAATTTTGTATGTCAGGATTATTAAAAAAACTACCCGCCAAGTTGACCAATAAACTGCCAGCTAAAGTATCTGACAGCACAAAATCTTCAGTTGAAAAACCCAGTAGCACGCTAAAACCAATTAGCAATCAATTTACTAAACTGTTATCAGTCACCAAATATCTGCCTGCTGGTGCACGCTCAAGTATTTTATCTAAAGCCTTTGGCAAGGTCGTTCCCTATGTCGGCACAACTGGCATTTATTATGAGACGGTAGAACCAAACCAAGTTGTCGTTAGTTTAAATAACAATAAAGCCGTTCAAAACCATATCGGCTCTATCCATGCAGTCGCTATCACGTTACTGGCTGAGACAGCAACGGGGTTTATTTTGGGTTTAAACTTGCCCTCTGATCGCATTCTGCTGATTAAATCTTACTCGGTAAATTTTCATCGTCCAATCAAAAAAGGTCAAATTGCTGCTATTGCAAGCTTATCTGATGAACAGCGTTTGGATATCCTAAACACGCCCAAAGGTGAGATGATTATTCCTTGTGTCATCAAAGATCGTGAATCTGATAGTGACCGCGATCCAATTGTGGTTGAGATGACGTGGGCATGGATACCAAAAGCGGAGCTAGAGGCACGCCGCCAAGGTAAAGCGTCTGAAAAAGTCGCAGAAGATGACACTAAAACCGAGGCATCAATCGAAGAAAGCGATGCATCATCTACTGAAAATGAGAGTGATGCCCCTAAGTAACTAGTGGTAGCGAATAACTGGTTAAGTCCAATACGATGCGCTATTTACTTTTTTAGCGCATCTAGCATATTGGTAGCCAACAAACCCATTATAAAAATTTTAAAACTAAAATAACTGGCTGCTCACGCCAGTGATTTTTTGTCTGATACACCAATATTTAGTTCAAAAATTTATACCAGTATTGTGTCGTCCGTTAATGCACTCTCTTTCGTTACTCGTAGTACTTCCTCCAATGTCGTGCGACCTTCTATGACTTTACGTAAGCCATCCGCACGTATCGATGGTGTTTGTTGGCGCGCATACTCTTCGAGCTCATACTCAGCCGTATTGCTATGAATCATACGGCGCAATGTATCGTCGATTGGCACGACTTCATAGATGGCAGTACGTCCTCTGAACCCTGACTGATTACATTTATCGCAGCCAACTGGCTTGGGCAGACGAATTAACTCACTTGCTATATCTTTGGTATCACTTTTAAACATTGACCCAATACCAATTTCGGTAAACAACTTGGCTTGCTCGGTATCAGCAGCCTGCCAGCTTTGACAATGTGAACATAAGGTACGTACCAAACGTTGCGCTACTACGCCAATAAGCGACGAAGACAACAGAAACGGTTCAACACCCATATCCTGTAAGCGAGTGACTGCACCAATAGCAGTGTTGGTATGTAGCGTCGATAGTACCAAATGCCCTGTTAAAGAGGCCTGTACGGCAATCTCTGCTGTCTCTAAATCACGAATTTCACCAACCATCACTACATCAGGATCTTGACGCAACATCGCGCGCAAACTTTTAGCAAATGTCATGTCTACTTTATTATTGACCTGCGTCTGCCCGATACCATCGAGCTGAAACTCAATAGGATCTTCAGCGGTCAAGATATTGCGAGTTTGATCATTTAAATCGGTCAATGCAGAATATAGCGTCGTGGTTTTACCCGAGCCAGTCGGCCCTGTCACCAAAATAATGCCATGCGGACGATGGATTAAGCGTTTTAGCTCAGTATAGTCATTATCAGACAACCCCAAATACGTCATATTCAAACGACCAGCTTGCTTGTCTAATAGACGCATTACCACACGCTCACCAAAGCTCGATGGTAAGGTCGACACACGCACATCGACCTCTCGCCCTGCCAGTCTTAAACTAATACGACCATCTTGCGGCACTCGCTTTTCGGCGATATCCAATTTAGCCATTACCTTAATACGCGAGACCAACAATGGAGCCAGTTGACGTTTTGGTGTGATGATTTCTTTTAGCTCACCATCAACTCGGAAACGGACGACCAAACGCTTTTCAAAGGTCTCAATATGAATATCTGAGGCACTTAAACGGATGGCTTCGGACAACAAGGCGTTGATCAGACGAATGATAGGCGCATCGTCTTGTTGATCCATCAAATCTTCAGTTTCAGGGACGCTATCTGCCAAGCTATCGAGATCAGGGTGGTCCTCCAGTCCAGCAGCAATATGCTGCGACTCTCCTGTATTGCCAGCATAAGCCGCATTCATACGTTTTTCAAAATCGTTCGCGCTGACACTTTCGTAAGTAGGTACACCTCGAATGCCTTGCTGCTGTAAAAACCGTACCGCTTCGTTGATCGCTGACAGCGGAGTAGCTTTGGTGAGTACCAATGTTGGCGGCAATTCAGGATCTATCGCAAGTATGGCCAAAATCTGATGGCGTTTCGCAAAGCTGTATGGCAACTGCATCATAAAGACGGCCCGATAAGTGAGGAAAAGATAAGAAGTACGCACGCCAAGACAGGGTGGATGCCTTGTCCTTAACAGTTCGAATCAAAAAAGACTGCCAGTAAGGTTGCATGAGTTTGTTATAATAGCATTTTGTTTTAGACGGGTATTATTTTATGTGACTGGCGCTTTATACCTATCGCCTAGCACATATTATTACTATTAGAGTTAGCATATCATGCGATTTTTTTGCAGACAGCTTGCCATTGTTTATTACAACTTTTAAATTGCTTAGATTACCCATCATATTTTGTCTGTCCCTTCTCCCGCTCGATATTAGGATTTTCCGTTATGTCAGAGAACGTTAGCACTACTCATCCAACACCACTTTTACAAGATACCTTTACTGTCGGTAGCCGTACCTTTTCTTCGCGCCTGCTGGTTGGTACTGGCAAGTATAAAGACATGACAGAGACTGGAGAAGCCATTGCCGCTTCAGCAGCCGAAATCGTGACCGTTGCTATTCGCCGTGTCAATATTGGACAAAATAGTGATGAGCCTAACTTATTAGATGTGATTTCACCTGATAAATATACGATATTACCGAATACTGCTGGCTGCTTTGACGCCGAAACAGCCATTCGCACTTGTAAGCTTGCTCGAGAGTTATTGGGTGGGCATAATTTGGTTAAGCTTGAGGTATTGGGGGATGAAAAAACCTTATATCCAAACGTTATGGAAACCTTAAAAGCAGCAAAAGTATTGATCGATGATGGTTTTGAAGTGATGGTTTATACGTCAGATGACCCTATCGTCGCACAAGAATTAGAAAGCATGGGCTGTGTCGCTATTATGCCGCTTGGCAGCTTGATTGGTTCAGGACTTGGTCTACTCAATCGTCATACACTTAGCTTAATAATCGAAAACGCCAAAGTACCCGTATTGGTTGACGCTGGTGTCGGTACTGCGTCTGATGCTGCACTTGCGATGGAGCTTGGCTGTGATGGTGTACTGATGAACTCAGCTATTGCCAATGCACAAAACCCAGTAATGATGGCTCACGCAATGAAACATGCTATGTGGGCAGGGCGCGCTGCGTTTTTGGCAGGTCGTATGCCTATGCGTAAGATGGCTACTGCTAGCTCACCACAGACTGGGTATTTCTTTCAATAAATTGAAGTATAGATGACATATCATAATAGAGTCTGTTGAGTATTTACGTATAGCGCTGTCAGTGCTATGGTTGATTGCTTAACACGCTCTATAAAATAATAAAAAATGTTATTTGATTGAAAATCTACTTATTATAATTTTCACATAACACTTATCGTCATAAAAGGATTTATTATGCGACTTCTCACAGCAGTCGACCAGTTGTTTCTACTTCTTGAGTCGCGTAAACAGCCCATGCACGTTGGTGGGCTGTTTGTATTTGAATTGCCAGACAATGCGGATAGCGATTTTGTCTATCAATTGGTAAAACAAATGCAAGAGTCTGATGTGCCGCCCAGCTTTCCTTTTAATCAGGTACTTGAGCATTTAGCCTTTTGGAAAAAAGACAAAGACTTTGATGTCGAGCATCATTTGCATCATGTCGCGCTACCAAGTCCTGGACGCGTACGTGAATTATTGATGTACGTCTCAAGAGAACATGGACGTTTATTAGATCGTGCCATGCCGCTATGGGAATGCCACGTCATCGAAGGTATCCAGCCAGAAGTCGAAGGTGGACCTGAACGTTTTGCATGGTATTTTAAGATTCATCACTCTTTGGTTGATGGCATTGCAGCGATGCGTTTGGTTCAAAAATCCTTATCTCAATCGCCAACCGAACCAGTTACTCTCCCTGTCTGGTCGTTGATGGCGCGCCATCGTAACCAAGTAAACGCTATACTGCCTGCCGAACGATCTATCAGGGGCATCATAAAAGAGCAGATATCTACCATCAAACCTGTATTTACAGAACTGTTAGATAATGTAAAAAACTACGGTGATGAAGGGTACGTCGGTACTTTTGATGCCCCGATGAGTATCTTGAATAAACGTATATCAGCCTCACGGCGTATAGCCGCACAGTCTTATGATATACAACGGTTTAACGATATTGCTGAAAGGCTCAAAATTAGCAGAAACGATGTGGTACTAGCGGTCTGTGCAGGCGCTATTCGCCGTTATCTAATCTCAATGGATGCGCTACCAAGCAAACCGTTGATTGCATTTGTACCGATGTCACTGCGTACTGACAATAGTATATCAGGCAATCAGCTGTCATTTGTGTTGGCGAACTTGGGTACGCATTTGGACAATCCACTACGCAGGATAGAGCTTATCCATCGTAGTATGAATCATGGCAAACGTCGCTTTCGCCGCATGAACCAAGCGCAGGTCATCAACTACAGTATCGTCTCATACGCGTGGCAAGGCATTAATTTGGCAACAGGACTGTTTCCTAGGAAACAGGCATTTAATCTGATTATTTCTAACGTGCCTGGTTCTGAAAAACCGCTGTACTGGAATGGCGCACGTCTGCAATCGCTGTACCCCGCTTCTATCGTCTTTAATGGTCAAGCGATGAATATCACTTTAGCCAGTTATCTAGATAAGATTGAGTTTGGTATCACTGCCTGTAGCAAAGCATTACCGCGTGTACAAGACATGCTAATGCTGATAGAAGAAGAGCTGCAGCTGCTAGAAACTACCAGTAAAGAGTTAGCATTCAAAGGCATTACTGTCGAAGATAAAGCAGGCAATAAGGGTAATGATAAAACAAAAAAGCTGGCTCCATAATGGAACCAGCTTTTTTTCATTCATACTCAATCTAGATATCAACTACATCTAGGCACTGAAAGCGCTAAACATTAATACCAATGAGGTTAATGTTTAGATTGCGTCACCCCAGATTGGTACAACTGTTTGCATCAATGGCTTGAGTAGTTTCACATTACAAGCGAAGATAGAGCCTGATGTCATAGAGTTGTGCGCGCCAGTATGATCAACCACTACACCGCGTGCTTCAGTTACGATAAGCTCGCCCGCTGCGATGTCCCAAGGCTTGATAGACATTTCAAAATAACCGTCAAAACGACCAGCGGCAACATAGCATAAGTCAAGCGCAGCTGAACCCATACGACGTACCTGACCACCTGCCTCAGATATCTTCTGTAAGCTCTCAAAGTGCTGTTTAGCATAAGAAATAACTTCGCCATTGCGTTTACGCTCAAGCGGATGTCCGGTCGTAAAGAAACCGCCATCAATGGCTTTGCGCTCGCTCACTTGCATACGGCGATTGTTCAAACGCGCGCCTTTACCGCGGCTCGCTGAGAACATCTCATCACGTACTGGATCATAGACCACACCGTGCTGGGTAACGCCTTTATGCTGTACTGCGATAGATACGCAGAACTGCGGTACGCCGTGGACAAAGTTCTTAGTGCCATCTAGTGGATCGATAATCCAGCACCAGTCAGCATCTTCGCCGCGGCCTTCTTGCATACCGAACTCTTCACCCAAAAATGAATGATTAGGATAGCTGGCTTTTAGCGTCTCGATAGTGAGCTCTTCGCTAAAGCGATCAATGCGAGTAACCAGACCATCAAGTCCTTTAGACTCAATATCTAACTCGATTTTGTGGCGGTTTTGATGCGCATATAAAATCTCTTTACCAACTTTTTCAGCAGTACGCGCTGCGATGACGACCATGGGTTCCATAAATAACCTATTTGCTTGATGAATGAATATAAAAAATAAGACTAACTCTGTGCCCACAACATGCCAAACAGCCGCCGCATCACACCACATCTATGCGATTAAAAACGTGTCTTTTATAAAAAAAAACTTATAAAAGACACCCGCATTATACTAAAATTGTTCGATAAAAACGAAAAAACCGTCACGCTGACCCAGCCAGTACTTTGGCGATCATCTAAACTGCGCAAGTTGTAAAAAAGTCATCACCTACGGCTAGCAGGCGTTTGCTCTGTTTAAGGAGCTTATATCGATTTTAATTAATACCCTTTTAACGCATTAATTTTTTAAAATAATATTGTAACGCTTACGATAAGAGCATTTTGAGCTGTTTAGTCACGCCTTCGACATCCAGACCACAGTCAACCAATTGCTCTGCTTGTGAGCCATGGGCGATAAAACGATCAGGAATACCGATGTTAGCAATAGCTGGACGATTTATCTTAAAGGCAGCCGATTCATTGAGTAAGTATTCATTCACTGCACTACCCGCGCCGCCCATAATCATATGCTCTTCTAGGGTTGCTATATGAGTGACTCCTTGCGCTAATAACATCTCAAGCATTGCCGTATCTAGCGGTTTTACCCAGCGCATATTGACCACCTGTATCTGGCAATCTAACGCTACATTATTATTAATTAGAGTTTCTGCAGCTTGCTGAGCAGTCGCGACCATCGTACCAAAAGCCAATAGTGCCAATTTGTAAGGCGCATTAGCTATACCTAATACTGACTCGACAACCGCTTCTCCAACTTTATAAGTTTGGGCGGGCTGTTCAATATCAGCACCCGTACCTGTACCACGCGGATAACGTACAGCCGTGCACCCTTGATACTCATAGCAAGTATTGAGCAAATGGTAGCACTCGTTCTCATCTTTTGGCGCTGCAATCACCATATTAGGCACACAACGTAAGAATCCAAAATCAAATACGCCAGCATGCGTCGCACCGTCTTCACCGACTAGACCCGCTCGATCGATGGCAAACATCACATCGAGATTCTGTAGAGCCACGTCATGAATCAGCTGATCATATCCACGCTGCAGGAACGTTGAGTAAATTGCAACAATAGGTTTGACACCCTGAGTTGCCATCCCAGCCGCTAGCGTGACAGCATGTTGCTCAGCAATGGCCACATCAAAGAAACGCTCTGGAAACTGACAAGCAAAGTCAGTCATTCCTGAGCCTTCTTCCATAGCTGGGGTGACAGCTAGTAGCTTATCGTCTTCGGCCGCTTTGTCACATAAGAACTGCCCAAATACTTGCGAATACTTTAACGCTGGCTTTGTGCTTAGTTGTTTCGTTGGCTGCTCTATAGATTCAGCTTTAGACTTTTCGGGATTATCGACTGGCAATTTACTGATTGCGTGATAACCGACTGGATCTAATTCTGCTGGTGCAAACCCTTTACCCTTAGTGGTATAGATATGCACTAATACTGGGCCTTTTACTTGCTTCGCCAGTGAAAATACGCGCAGTAGCTCAGGAATATTATGACCATCAAATGGACCAAAATAGGTAAAACCAATGGCTTTAAATAAGTTATCTTCTAGCTGCGGAACGTCACGCATCTCTTTGTGACGCTTGCGGCGATCAAACGCTTGCATATCAGGACGATGGCAGAGCACTGGCTCACCTAACTCAGAGATATCCACTTGATAACCTGATTCCCAAAGCATTGCCAAATGACGTGAAAATCCGCCTATAGAGCAAGATATCGACATATCATTATCGTTTAGGATGACCAGTAAATCAGCATCTTGCTGTACTGCGTCATTCATGGCCTCAAATGCCATGCCACCTGTCATCGCACCATCACCAATGATGCAAGCAACCGTCTGCGCGCGGCCTTGATAACGCAGTGCGAGGCTCATGCCCAGACCAGCTGAAATAGAGGTCGATGAATGTCCTACGCCAAAAGTGTCATAGACTGATTCTGCACGCTCAGGAAATGCCGTCAGACCATCTTTAGATCTAATAGTACCTAGCTGCTCACGGCGACCTGTCAGTACTTTATGAGCATAGGCTTGATGACCCACGTCCCATACGATTTGGTCTTGCGGCATATCTAACAAATAATGCAATACAATGGTCAGCTCGACCACACCCAGATTAGCACCGAAATGCCCACCACTCTGACCAGCTGAATATAATAGAAAAAGGCGCAATTCATCAGCCAACGTAATCAGCTTGGCAGTTGAAAATGTACTGAGGTCAGTAGGTGTATCAATTGTATCAAGCAATGGTGTATGAGGACGCACACGTGGAATCACAGTATAGGTCTGCTGTAAGCTTGATAGCTGCGCAGCAGAATCCCGCACTGAAGTAGATAGGGACTGAGACTTTGGAGAATGAGGTGACTGCTGCATAAAGTGTACGATACCTACCAATCTGCTGACAAGACGTGTCTTTAAGATATAGCGGTCACTATAACTAAAAGACGTCAATAATACCTACATCATTATTGATGTAATCGACCATATAATTATTCATACAATTTTTGTATTTATGTAGCTGCGCTACTTACGACAGTAGACACGCTGTCATAATAGACCGCGCATCAAAACTAACGTTTTAATATCAAAACACTGATGCTTCAATGGTCTTCACTGCTAAGGGATGACATTATGCCCTATTATTTTGCATCAATAGCGGATGTTAGTGACGACATAGTAATGTAAGGGTAAAGACTTGTCACTGTATCCGTCAAAATAGTATGGCATAATAGCATTTTTTTTTAATTGTCGCTTTAATCATCGTGCGTCGTCTGTGAACTTTGTGTGTTTTTATAATAAATACAATGAGCACACTGTCTTTATGAACAGGTTATACTGGTATCATCTTAATCTTAACAGTAAAGTTTAGGTGACCTGCTCATCTCAACTAATAGTTATATCGAAAACAGTAGTTATCTCGAACAGTAACCGGCTCAAACAGCGCTCGTTTCACATAGCAATAACATACTTTTCACCGCCACGACTTTAGGCTTATGTAGGACAGCAATGTCATATCAATTTATCACTAGTGCCAAATTACCCACTCGTCACGGCGAGTTTGATATTCATATCTTTGAAAATAGCGAAGGTCAAGAGCATGTCATGCTGACCGTTGGTCTAGCTGTGGTCGATCAACAGACAGATGATGTGGCTAGTCAACCCTCAGACGACACGATATTGAGCCAAAAGAATGAATCTATAGCGAAGCAAGTGCCACTCATTCGCATTCATTCTGAATGTCTGACAGGCGACGCGTTTAGCTCATTGAAATGCGACTGCGGTCCACAGCTCAATACTGCCATGCAAGCTATCCAAGAGTCAGGTTGCGGTGCGATTTTGTATTTGCGTCAAGAAGGCCGCGGTATTGGTTTGACCAATAAGATTCGCGCGTACGCCCTCCAAGATCAGGGACATGACACGTTGGATGCAAACCTCATGTTAGGCTTGCCTGCTGATGCGCGTATCTACGATATGTGTGGTCCGATGCTTGCCCATGTCGGTGTCGACGCTGTCAGGCTCATCACCAATAATCCAAACAAAGTCGCTTATCTGACTGAGCATGGTATTGATGTTATTGAACGGGTGCCATTGTTAGTCGGTGTCAATGATGTGAACGCTGAATATCTAGCAACCAAACGTGATCGCATGGGCCATTTGTTTGATAAAAATATCAATCTTGATATAGACGCTTCTCTGGATACAGACCTTAATACAGCCATACACCTGAATAAATAGATATCTTATGAGTATTATAAATACGGATAACGAAACAGACTTATCAACGGTAGAATCAGTGACAACGCCAACCAATAACGACATCATGCGAGTGCGCGAATTTTTGGTTGATTTACAGGCACGCATCTGTGAATCGCTAGAAGCACAAGAGCGCGATGGCAGCACTAATGACAACGAGCATGCGACCTTTGTTCCTGATGACTGGGAACGTCCTGAAGGCGGTGGCGGTCGGTCATGCGTATTAGCAGATGGCGAGGTCATCGAAAAAGCGGGCGTCATGTTTAGCCATATTCATGTACATAACCTACCTGCCTCTGCGACCGCGCGTCACCCTAATATCGCTGGACGTAAAGCTCAAGCAATGGGCGTGTCACTGGTTGTCCATCCCAGAAATCCAAACGTGCCTACGAGCCATGCCAATGTGCGTTTATTCGTAGCGGAAGCGGAAGGTGAAGCACCTATCTGGTGGTTTGGCGGTGGTTTTGATTTGACGCCATTCTATCCGGTACTCGCTGATTGTGTACATTGGCATCAAGTCTGTCATGATCTATGTGCGCCTTTTGGAGACAATATTTACGCTGATTTTAAGCAGTGGTGTGACGAGTATTTCCATCTGCGCCATCGTGATGAGCAGCGCGGTATTGGTGGTCTGTTTTATGATGATGTCAGTACTGAAAGTCGTGGCTGGGATTTTGAGACCTGCTTTAGCTTTATGAAGGCCGTGGGTAACGGGTATCTTGACGGTATCATGCCTATTTTTGAACAACGTAAAAATGCGCCTTATACTGAAGCGCAGCGCGAGTTTCAACTCTATCGTCGTGGCCGCTACGTCGAATACAATCTGGTCTACGATCGCGGAACGCTATTTGGACTACAAAGTAACGGACGTATCGAGTCAATTCTAGTCAGTATGCCACCGCTTGCCAGCTGGCATTACCGTTTTGAGCCTGCTAAAGGGACGCCTGAGTTTGAATTGACCGATTATTATCTAAAGCCACGTGATTGGTTAGCACTGTAGTTTTCGTAAATATCAAGGCATTCATATTTTTGGAAAACATTAAAAAGGTCAGCCTCTATCGCTGGCCTTTTTTTGTTATCAATACTATTTAAACGACCCACTCTCACGCTGTTATCGTAAAAAAAATGTGTTGTATAGCTACACCTAAAATCACCGCAACCAACTATAAGCAACCACAACCAAGTTAAGTTATGCTTATTTAAAATATTACGAGGATATAACAACTATTTAATTACCATAGTGAAGATAACCGTTACAATAGAAGCCATTCTTTAGTAGCAACTGTGCTCAAAAGAGTTTAAAGCAGTATTTGTATAACTATATTGTACGACAAAGCGAGCGTTTGTAATCGCGCTTACTATTAGCCAGGTTTAAAGGAGTCAGTCATATGGCACAGGTTCATACCAACAAATCTTTCAAGTCTCTGTTTAGCATTACTTTGATGGCGGCTGCACTCGGTCTAACAGCCTGTAGCACGTCAACAGGATCTAGCCCTGACGTGGAAGCACGTCAAAACAGCATGAAAAACTGGGGCGATGCAATGGGCTTCATGGGTGATATGGCAAAAGCACCTGACACATTTGATGCGGACTTATTTAAAGAACAAGCGGCGTTCTTGGCAGAAGATGCCGCCAACCCTTGGAGTCATTTTGAAGACCCAGAAGCGGTAGGTAATGCTACTGAAGCAGTTTGGTCTAATGCTGATGGCTTCAGTGCTGAAGCTGAAAACTTCCAAAAAGTCACTGCTGAGCTAAACGCCGCCGCACAAAACGCCACTAGCATGGACGATGTTAAACCTGCCTTTGGACAAGTTGGTGCAAGCTGTAAATCATGCCATACCGACTTTAGAGCAAAAGACGAATAGAGCTTTATATTTATAGCAAGTCGACAAATATAACAAAACCGCCATATCAATTGATGTGGCGGTTTTTTTAGTTTTCTAAATATTATTAGATATCACATTTTTGACACTAATTGAATATTTCACCGAGTGTGCTACTCTGCCACTGTTTTATTCACGTCCACAATGTCTTGCTGCTCGTTCATTTTATTAACGATTGCACTCACTGAAGGATCACTCAAATCAATCGTACGTATTGGGAATGGAATATTTACGCCCGCTGCATCCAACGAGTTTTTGATACCTACAATTACTTGATGAATCGAGGCAACCTTGTTGGCTTGCGTACCATCTTCGATAAACCAGCGTACCATTAGATCGATAGACGAACCGCCGAAACCAGTAGCAATTACGCTTGGCGTTGCTTTCTTCGAGACGCTCTCTATCTTATCTAACGCCTTGATAATCTCAACTTTGGCCGCTTCAATATCATCTTCATAACCGATACCAACTGCGACTTGCAGACGGCGCTGCTTATAAGCGGTATTGACGGTCAACGCCGAAGTATAGAGATCTGAGTTTGGAATCACCACTTGCCTGCCATCATAAGTCTTGATGGTGGTTGCACGGATTTTGATATCTTCGACTGTTCCTTCATAGTCGCCTGAGACAATCTGATCACCGATACGAAACGGCTCTGAAATCAGGAGCAAAATACCAGAGAGCAAGTTTTGAAAGATATCTTTAAAAGCAAAACCGATAGCAACGGAACCAATACCAAGCGCGCCAATCAGCTTAGCAGGGGTAAATCCTGGTACTGCAATAACCATCGCTATCATAAAACCAATAAAGAAAATAAGCGCCCCGCCTACCCGCTGAAACACTTTGACCAAGTTCTGATGCCGACTACGACTACCTAATAATTTGTGAACGATTTTTTTGAAGACAATCGATAAAAACCAAAAAATTAGGATAACGATAATTGATGCGACAAAATATGGGATGCGCTCAACAAAGCCAACCCATATCTCATTTGCCGAACCAAGAATGCTTTGATAGGTTAATCCATCCGTCGTCGTAGACTGCGCAGCTGTCTCAGCACTCAGTGTCGTTTCTGCCTCAGAGGTAGGCATCTGGGTGATACTCCTTTATTCTATTTATTTTTATTAACGCACTTATCTTAATAGGTGCTGTCATTCTGACAACTAGCCCATCAAATCGGCCTGAACGATTTCGATCCAGTAGCCATCTACATCTTTGATAAAAGCAATGTTCTTCATGCTGCCGTCTTCTGGACGTTTTTTGAATTCGACGTTGTTTTTATCGAACCAAGCAACCGCTTCATCCAAGCTTGGAACGCTAAAACAAATATGACCAAAACCCTGTGGATCTTGATTTCCGTCATGATAGCTAAAGTCAGCTTTTGTCTCGGTACCGTAGTTGTGCGTCAACTCTAAAATACCACGCTGACGGAAAGCGAAAATTTCTAGATCATCGCCAGTTGGCAGGTTCTCGCGCTCGCTCTCGGTCAATTTAGCCAAAAAGTATAAGTCAAACCCCATGTCAGGGAACTTCTTAACGGCAAGCAAGGTCATGCCCAAGACACCAGTGTAAAACGCTAGCGATTTAGCAGGATCTTTGACACGCAGCATGGTGTGGTTAAAAGTAAAACCGGTCGTCTGTGATGAGATTGGCTGAACGCCATCAGTATTAACGCTGCTAGCAGGCTGGTCTATTGCGTCGTTATTGTTGTTAGATGAAGTAGACATAATTATCCTAATATAATTCAAAAATAAATACATAAATACGCAAATCACGATGGTCATGATTTGCGTCGTTCTCTTATCATAATAAAAAATGGCGAAATAACTGATAGGGTTTTGTAAGAATATGAACAAGGTGTGTTCATCTGTATGCCCTAACTAGCTAGTTATCTAAAGCTATCTAAGACTGACTAGCTATCTAAAAAACGCACTTTTCCTGTCTCTAAGTCATACTCAGCACCGACTACCAATAGCTGACCACTATTGGTTAAGTCCTCTAATGCACGTGAGCCATGCTTTAGCTGACAGACAGACATACGTACGTTAGCGCGGATAGAGCGATCGACTAGCTCGTCTGCATCGACGTCTTGACCATTGGCAGTTGCCAATTCGTGCAAGTTATAAACGCTTGGGCGAATACGATCAACGATAGATTGCAAGTTAGGTGAATAGTTCTGTTCAGGATTAATCAATGTCTCAACGCAAGCCGTGACAGCGCCGCATTTTGAATGTCCAAGTACCACGACCAATTGCGTGCCAAAGGCTTCGGCTGCAAACTCGATTGAACCAATTTGTGATGGTGCAACCACGTTACCCGCGACTCGTATAACAAACAAATCTCCCAAACCTTGATCAAAAACAATCTCAACTGGTACTCGTGCATCTGAACAACCCAAAATAATAGCCAATGGATTTTGATCCTTGACTAACTCTGGACGGCGCTGCATATACTCATCGGTACTGGTGAGGCTATCAACGTAGCGTGCATTACCTGCTTTTAAAAGCTCAAGTGCTTCTTGACCTGTGGTTGGACGTATATCGGTAGGCATGAGAGATCCTTTATCATCAATAATATTAGAGTTATAAGCTGTTTTGCATATATGTATTCAAGCACAGATTGGCTAATTATCGCCAAACTATCAGGCTAATCATGTTTGTCAGCCATAACGTGATTGTATAGGAATAAAAACCAAAAAACGGTAAAAAAGTTTGTCTAAATCTCTTTAGGTGAATGTAGTCACATCTAAAAATACAGCTGTATATATCGCTGCTACGACAGTATGACTCGCGTAACTTATAACGAACTTGCACTGAATTATATCAAGGGTTTGTTATAATACGCAGCACTCAGGCAGCATTTAGACCGCGCTTACGCTCATGCCAATCCCTATAATGACAGCCAGCTGCATATAGCTATTGGACGCTTAGGAACAGATATTATGACCGATTTATCTCAAAATACGCATAACACCTCTGCGTCACCTCATGATGATCAGGTGCTGCTGCAACTGACTGGTCTAAAAAAAACCTACGATCAAACTGAAGTCCTAAACGATATCAACCTTGATATCAAACATGGTGAGTTTTTGACGTTACTTGGCCCATCAGGCTGTGGTAAGACGACATTACTACGCTTGATTGCAGGCTTTGAGCAGCCGAACGCTGGGGCGATATATTTGGATGGCGTACAGATGGCAGGCTTGTCCGCTGATAAACGTCCAGTCAATACCGTATTTCAGCAATATGCGTTGTTCCCTCATATGAGCGTCGCCCACAACGTGGCTTATGGCCTAAAGCTAAAGAAAGTCCCAAAAGACGAAATCCAAAGACGCGTCAGCGAGATGCTAGCGATGGTACAGCTAGAGCATTTAGCCAACCGCAAGCCGCAAGATTTGTCTGGTGGTCAACAGCAGCGAGTTGCGATTGCACGTGCGGTGATTAACCGACCTAAGCTCCTATTACTCGATGAGCCATTATCCGCGCTCGATCACAAACTACGTTTGCAAATGCAGTCTGAGCTGAAGCGTTTGCAACGTGAGCTAGGCATTACTTTTGTCTTCGTGACCCATGACCAAGAAGAAGCGCTGTCGATGTCAGACCGTATTGCTGTGATGAAAGACGGTACGTTCCAGCAAATTGGTACGCCTATCGAGATATATGAAACCCCTGCCAATCTGTTTACTGCCAAATTTATCGGCGAGACTAATTTGTTTAGAGCTGAAGTCAAAGGTGTCCATCCAGACCAGCCAGATCGAGATGGCAAAGTGACTAACGGACGTATCGAGGTCGAAGTCTGTGAAGCGCAAGCGCAAGAAGAGCCGACCACCTTACGCAACTTACGTCGTCCCAATTTTGCCAATGACGTGCAAGTGGGCGATATCGTTAATTTACTACTTCGCCCCGAAGACTTACGAATATATGATCCAAAAGACAACGAACATAGCGGACTGTTAGGTCGTGTCATCGAAAGTAACTATAAAGGCAGCACCTTAGACTCGATTATCGAACTGGCCAATGGTCATATCATTAAGGCGTCTGAGTTCTTTGATGAAGATGACCCTAGCTTTGATTACAAGCTAAATGAAGGCGTCAAAGTCTCATGGGTAGATGGCTGGGAATGGGTATTGCCAGAAGACTCTGAAGCTATGCCAGACACGACTGTACAAAAGGATGGTAGCTGATGGCTCGCAACCACTTAGGCAGTAAAAGTCCATTTCGTACTGCCACGCTTTGGCTAATCTGGGGTTGGCTACTGATATTTGCGCTGTTGCCAAATATATTGGTCATCGCTGTCAGTTTTTTAACCCGTGATAGTAGTGCCTTTATCAGCTTACCTGTTAGCATCGACAGCTATGTGCGGATGATTGACCCTTTGTATTTTGAGGTATTTGTCCACTCATTATGGATGGCAGGTATTACAACGGTAATCTGTCTACTGCTTGGCTACCCTTTTGCATGGCTAATTTCCAAAGCGAAAGTGCGCTGGCAGCCGCTGCTTATGATGTTACTGATACTGCCATTTTGGACCAACTCTTTGGTACGGACGTATGCATTAAAGCTGCTCTTTGCTAACAATGGCTTGATTAATAAATTACTATTAGCCATCGGTGTAATCGATACGCCAATCGATATTTTATATACCCAAGGCGCGGTGATTGCAGGTTTAACCTACTTGTTATTTCCATTTATGGTACTGCCACTATATGCCGTATTTACTGACTTACGCAATGACATGCTACTGGCTTCTCAGGATTTGGGTGCAACTAAAACACAGACCTTTTGGCATGTGGTACTGCCATTAACGACCCCTGGAATTATTTCTGGTGTACTGCTCGTGCTATTGCCTGCGATGGGCATGTTTTATGTGGCAGACATCTTGGGCGGTTCTCGTAACCTGTTGGTCGGTAATATCATCAAAAACCAGTTTTTGGATGCGCGTGACTGGCCCTTTGGCGCAGCAGCCAGCGTATTACTGACACTGGCGATGGCAGTATTATTACTTGCCTACCGTGCCAGTAGTCGCCGTATTGGCAAGACTGACTTTAACGAGGTGGCCTAATGTCTTATAGCTCACCGAACAACAAAACTCGTCCGCTCAAGATTGGTAGTATCGCCGCCAAAAGCTATCTCGGACTGATTTATGCCTTGTTGTACCTGCCCATCATTGTCTTGGTGGTAATGTCCTTTAACAAATCAAAAATTGGCTATAACTGGGGCGGCTTTAGCTTAAAGTGGTACGAGTCACTGTTTAACAACCAAGCGATGCTCGATGCGTTTTGGCACTCTATTGTATTAGGGTTGGTGGCAGCAACTGTCTCAACTTTGATAGGCACACTCACTGCCCTAGCCTTACATCGTTATAATTTTCGCGGTAAAGGCTTACTAAATGGGCTGCTGTTTGTACTTATGATGTCGCCTGAGATTGTATTGGCTATTTCATTGCTAGCACTGTTTTTATTGATTGGTTTACAATTGGGCTTTGTCTCATTGCTATTGGCGCACATTACTTTTTGCTTGCCATTCGTTGTCATTACCGTCTTTGCGCGGTTGAGTAGTTTAGATGAGCGTTTAATGGAAGCGGCACGCGACTTGGGTGCTAACGAATCAACCATGGTGCGCACCGTATTGATTCCAGTTATCTTGCCAGCGGTTATGGCAGGTTGGTTGCTGGCTTTTACCCTATCGCTAGATGATGTGGTGGTTTCGACCTTCGTCACAGGACCCAGCTATGAGATTTTACCGCTACGCATTTATTCTATGGTGCGCGTAGGACTCAAGCCAGAAGTCAACGCCATTGGTACGTTATTACTGGTTGCTTCACTAGTATTGGTCGTTATCTCACAGTTGTTGTTACGAAAGCGCTAGATATTGATTGATGACTAATTGCCTATTAACTGAGCATTAATACCGGACTATGAGTGAAAGTCAGCGCTATATTGGCTATAATGAATTTTTCTCACCTTAGCGGTTAGGTTATATTATGCTTGAGCTACGTCATCTTAATACATTAACCGCGCTACGGGCGCATGGTTCACTTGCAGCAGCGGCAGATGAGCTACACGTTACCGCCTCCGCTGTTTCGCATCAATTAAAAGAGCTTGAGAACTACTACGACATCAGTTTGGTCAATCGTCGGACGCGCCCGCTTAGTTTTACACCCGCAGGTAAAGCAGTATTGGCATTGGCAGACAATATCCTACCGCAAGTAACTCGTACCAAATCTAACCTTAAACGCTTAGCACATGGTCAAGCAGGTAGATTACGCCTAGCGTCTGAATGTCATAGTTGCTTTGATTGGCTCATGCCAATACTTAACCACTATCGCCGTGAGTGGTCAGATGTCGAGCTGGACTTTGCCACAGGGTTTGAGCCTGAGCCGCATCATCTACTCATGGAAGGTGATATTGATCTGCTTATCACTACCAGTGATTTACCGCTCGACGGTATCAGCTATCAGCCATTGTTTGAGTACGAAAGTCGTTTGGTACTCTCCCCAACGCATGATTTAGCTGCTCAAAAATTTATTGAACCTGATGATTTGATTAACGAGACATTGATTGCCTATCCAGTAGAAGCCAAACGTCTCGATATCATTGCTAATTTTATGACGCCAGCACAAGTAAGCTTTGAGAGTGTTCGTACGACAGAGCTGACCGCGATGCTAATTCAGTTGGTTGCTAGTGAACGCGGCGTAGCAGCATTGCCTGATTGGGTGGTTGCTGAATACGAGAGAAAAGGCTGGGTCGTATCACGACCACTAGGAAAGGGTGTGCATTGTCAGCTGTACGCCGCTACGCGTACCTCAAGTAAAGATACAGCATACATGCAAGGATTTGCCAGTTTATTGGAAGGGATTGTAAAGCCAGTTTAATATTCCACTGTTTATTACATTTTTTGGTTATAAAATATCGTTCGCTTTCTTACGTTATGATAGGCGTTGGGGAAAATGATGGTTCCCTAGTGAGGACTTGAAACTTAGGCTGTAGGCTAGTGGTAGCGATTATTCGAGTTGTTGGAGTAACAGCAGTGTACTTCATGGTGTACAGAACGTTAGTTTTTCAAGCTCAAGAAACCTTGGATAGAACTATTGCTGAAGTTTTAAGTGCCACTATAGGGAGTTATTTTACCAACTGATAAAAACCCTTCTTTAAAGTTTCCTCAAAATCCCAACATGGGGATGATTTACTATATTCTATAATTGTAGAAATATATCTTTCACTCTCTGTAGCTTTCAACCTATATTTGTCTTTACAAAAAAAGTATAACCCCTTCTCCTGATAATCTTTTTTGTATTGTATCCAACCATCGGCTTTGATTTTACTTATATTATCGTCAGTTATACCACTACTATCTTCAAACGTTATTCCGTAACGTAACGAGCTACTACCTCTGCTCATTCGACCTTCAGATATTGAATTGCTCTTAAAAACCTCCTTTAAAGGGGGGTGCAAGCTGCTCTCGAGCAATAACTTCACTTTTTTTAACGTTTTCAAGATAATTTTCAGGCGTTTCTAACTTTTCTTTAAGTAACATAGCCATAATTAAAACAAATACTCCAGAGAAAAATATATTAAATGTGCGCTGACTAAAAAAACCTTTATTATCTTCTTTCATGCCTTTCTCTCATTAGCGGTAAGGCTTTTTAATATATAACTGGCAGTTCGATGCGCTATACAGGCTTCGAACTAGAGTCAGATAGCTATAGCTACGTTAGTTTTTAGCAAGTAAATTAAATAAAGCTTTCAGCCCACAGGTCAATGATAATAGGTACTTGGCACAAACCAAAATTCTTTATTTTTCAAGCAAACTATTCATTTTTTCTTGAGATATTAGACCCTTTATACACATATCCGCAAGAAGATCTGTTCTATCATCATCTCCTTGCTTAATTTGAACTATCAAACAATCAAAATCTTTAGATTTAATAATAGTTAATAATTTTCTTTCAAGAATTAGTGAGAGCTCTTCGGACACTTTGAAATCACTACAAAGCACATAAACCACAAAATCTATAACAAACATTTCCACGTCTGAAAATCCAACTTCAAAACTGTAAGTAACGTAGTCTAGCGCCTTATCATAAGTTAGATCTGTTTCTGGCTTAGAAACTAAGTTTGAGTAAAAACTATCAAGTACACTATGTCTAATATCTGTATAACTTACTGACTGCATAAATTCATCTCCTTGAATTTTAAGGTATACCCCAACGGAACCAGCTATTTCACTCTTCAAACGTATTAATAGACCACTTAAAACAGACTGCTATCATGGAACCACTTATAACAGACTATTAAACGATTAATATCTATCAACGCCTACAAAACTAGCTTAAAGAAATAAAAGCCAAGTGCGGTTGCCAGTAACGTTAGCCCAACATGCAAACCGATGAGCGCTAAACCTGCTAGCAACCGCCCATCATGAATAAAGCCAAATACCTCCGCACTAAACGTACTAAAGGTAGTTAACCCACCCAAAAAACCAGTTATCACAAACACGCGTACATGATCGGACAAGTTGCTTCCCATGCGCTCGAACCATACTAGCGCAAGCCCTATCAGCAGTCCGCCTAAAATATTGGCGCTCAGAGTACCGAGTGGCACCCAACCGTGCAAAGCATTAAAACGCGATAGCCACGCTCGCAAGCAAGCACCGAATGCTGCGCCCAAACCGATAGCAAGCCACTGCATAGACTGTCCTTAATTCATATAAACGTGTTGGACCAAAGGCTCAATTACACGGCTGGCAACTCTGTCATTGGCCAACGCGGAATACAGCTAACAGCCAAATCATCAGATTGTCCTGCTTGCAAGCGCTCAAAACCTGCGTAAGCAATCATCGCACCATTGTCCGTACATAGCGCAGGCGGTGCATAATGAACCGTCGCATTGATCTTAGCCAGTTCCGCTTCTAACGTCTCGCGCAGATGAGTATTGGCACTGACCCCGCCTGCAATTACTAAGCGGCTCATATCTGCTTGCTTAAGTGCTTTGACACATTTTTTCACTAGCGTGTCGACCACTGCATGCTGAAAACTCGCGGCAATATCAGCACGAATCTGTGGATCACTATCAGCGCCATTACCCGACCCTCCTGAATGTGGCGTATCTTTAATCAGATTATGTACGGCTGTTTTCATACCACTAAACGAAAAGTCTAGACCGCGATGTAGCATTGGTCTTGGTAGTGCATAAGCATCAGGATTACCAGTTTCTGCCAGTTTGGCAATATTAGGGCCGCCAGGATAAGGTAAACCTAGCATCTTAGCCGCTTTATCAAAGCACTCACCCGCCGCATCATCTATCGACTCACCCAATATCTCATAACGACCAACACCATGAGCGGCAATGAGTAACGTATGCCCACCAGATACTAGTAGCGAGACAAAAGGAAATGCCGGAGGGTTCGCGCCCATAAGCGGCGCCAAAAGATGCCCCTCCATATGATGAATACCAATCGCTGGAATATCCAAACCATATGCCAAGCTACGACCAAACAGTGCGCCTGTCATCAATGCACCAATAAGACCAGGTCCTTTAGTATAGGCAATCGCATCGATGTCGCTTTTTTTCATATCGCATTGCTCTAGCAGCTCATTCAATAACGGCACGAGCTTACGAATATGATCGCGGCTAGCAAGCTCAGGCACAACGCCACCATAAAGTGCGTGCAGCTCAATTTGTGAGTACAGTACTTGCCCGACCAAACCTTGGTTGTCGCTATTTATTTGCTCACTATCAAAAATCGCCAGCCCCGTCTCATCACAAGAGGTCTCTAAGCCCAATACTTTCATACTTTTGCCTTTATACTTTCGTTTTCGTGCTATTTTTGTCGCACTTTTATCTTACATCATTTTGAGAAATTGGATAACGAATACAATCAGCCACACACTATCTCAAATTCGCTTGATACAGCTGTATACTCTAAGACTAGCATGACAAAAAATGTGCATAAAAAAACCGTCATTGTCAGTCACAATGACGGCCAGTTTAGCAAATTTCAATAGCTGACATACTCTATATATATCGTATCAGCTTACCGACGCTAGCATATAATCAACAGCCGCTTTAACTTGTGCTTCGCTGACACCGTTTACCGCTTGCGCAGGCATTTTATTAAAACCTTTAGCCGAGTGCATGTACAGCGTCTCTTTATCTTTGGTCAAACGAGCTGTCCAAGCCGCTGTATCACCATACTTTGGCGCATCGAGCAAACCTGCAGCATGACAAACCTGACAGTTTGATTCATACAGTTTAGCACCTGCATCTGCTGCCAACACTTCAGGCTCAGAATCAGCTTCAGGTGTTGTCACTGCTTCATCTACTATTTCTGCAGACTCTGTTGCTGCTTTTGGTTGGGTATCTGTTTCTGGATCAACCACAGACTCAGATGTCGTGCCTTCGGTTTCTGCTACAGCTTTCTCTTCTACAGCAGTAGCAGGTTCATTGGCTGCTGTAGACTCTTCCGTAGCTGTGTTATCACCGCTACAAGCACTCACTGCAAATACCACACTCATGCTGATCACAGACAATTTCAGCTTGTTCATATACGGTTGTATATCAATCATGGTTTTACCCTTACTTAGTCAGTCTGCAATCAATTAGAGATGCGCTATATCAGCTTAAAGTACTTACGTATACGACCAACGACTGTTTAATAGTCAATTGAGCTAATAGTCAACTGAACAATAAATTACTCAGCAGTAGCTGCAGCTGTATCGTCAGTAGCCGCCATATCAGCACTGTCAGTAGGAGCAGTGGCTGTATCCGCACTATCGGTAGCTGTTGCTTCTGCAGTATCAGCGTCAGCCGTTCCTGCTTCAGCAGTAGCTGTACCGTCAGCTTCTGTACTAGCTGCATCAGTCGCTGGCATTGGTGCTGTCTCTGGGAATTCCATTTCTTCTGCTTCAGGCGCGTTTTCGCGTGCCAACTCAGCCGCTTCATCCACCATATCGATTGCCATTACTTCTTCATGCTCTTCGCCGCCACTACAAGCGCTCACGCTCACACCTAAAGCTACGATAAGTGCCATGCTTAATGCCGTGTTAAATACTGTTTTTTTCATTCCAACATCCTCAATAAAATACACACAAAACGGTTCATAGACTTACTATAATATGGGAATTATCATAGCATAAACTCCAATCAAACCGTTATAGACGGTAGGGATTTTTTATTGATAAAGCGTTGTATATATGTCGAATTCATAGTTTGAGAGCCAAATTCAAATAGCTATCTAATTGAATACCTTATCAGCAATAAATACTTAAAATCATTGACTTTGTTGGTATTTTTTATTAAAATACCTGCCCTTACGCTAATGCGTGAGAATTGTCCTAGTTTGAGCTGATGCCAGTAATCTTGAGATATTACGGCTAAATACTAATACACAGCCAAACTAATGCCCTTATATCTCATCCTAATCGAGGAGTCTTCATGCCTGCAGTTAAGGTTAAAGAAAACGAACCAGTTGATATCGCTATCCGTCGTTTCAAACGTGCTTGTGAAAAAGCTGGTGTATTATCAGACGTACGTAAGCGTGAGTTTTATGAAAAACCAACGCAAGTACGTAAGCGTAAAAAAGCTGCTGCCGTAAAGCGTTATAAGAAGAAGTTACAACGCGAAACTATTCGTACCACTCGTATGTACTAATCAGTAATCTGATTAGTTAAGTACAAGCGCTACACTAACGCCACTGTTATCAATTGATATCAGTGGCGTTTTTTATGCTACAATTTTTGTTATTGCTGCTGACATAATTTTTTATTAAAACCACCATCAGCAGGTTTTGTTTTAAAAATTTAACAAACAACCTCTAACGAATAGCATTTAACAGATCGATAAGGATAATAGCAGTGAGCCAACTTAAACAGACGTTATCAGACAATATCAAAGTTTCAATGAAAGCTCGTGAGCTTGAGCGCGTCAAAGTACTGCGCAATGTACAGTCAGTAGTGAAACAAATCGAGATTGACCGTCAGACAGAACTTGATGATGCCCAAGTATTAGAAGTTTTGCAAAAACAGCTAAAGCAGCGCCAAGAGTCACTAACTATTTTTACAGAAAATGGCCGTGATGACTTGGCCACAAAAGAGCAGTTTGAGATTGATATCATCAACGAGTTCATGCCGCAGCAAATGAGTCAAGATGAGATCATGGCATTGGTAAATGCTGAAATCGCTGAGCAAGGTGCTACGTCTATGCGCGATATGGGCAGCGTCATGGGTGTCTTAAAGAATAAGACAGCTGGCCGTGCTGATCCTGCTTTGATTTCTAAAATGGTTAAAGACGCGCTACAAGGCTAACACTTGCTATTGATTGGCAGGCTAATCTGTACAACTAACCGCCTAGGGCTTAAAGTCTTTGGCGGTTTTTATTGCTTTAATTTCAGCATTAATATTAGCTAGTAATGGACGAGCACTATTGGCCTGATCTGTGGTTTGCAGATTTTCCGTCAACTGTTTGGCTTGTGTCAAAGAGGTCAGGGCACTCTCATAACGCCCATTCCATAGCTGATCATAACTGCGATAGCGCAATGCATTAATCGTCGCGATATTGGCTAACTGTGGTGAGGTGGTGGTTTTAGCAAGTTTTTCATTGGCAAGTTGCAAGCTTTGCCATGCATAACGGTCGCTTGGCTGCTGTTCTGTTAGTGGCTTCAACAGCGTTTGGGCTTTTATCGGTTGATTACTATTAGTCAGCGCTTCGGCCAGATAAAGACGTAAATCACGGCGCTCAGGATATAGGCGCTGTTGGCTCTCCAAGACATCTACAGTTTGTTGCCATTTTCTTTGTTCACTCAATAGCTGACTGTAGGTAATCGACAATAAAGGCTCTAAATTTTGACGCTGCGTGCTTGATAACGCATTTATCTCGGCCAATACCTTATTAGCATCTGTAAAACGCTGCTGCTCTCCATACCACCTCATCAATGCCAGCTTGGCACCCAGACTGTTTTTGGCAGCGGTTGTGAGCGTCACTTCAGAGGCATGCTTGCCGGTACTTTGTACACGCCAATAGAGCAGATCAAACAATGCCTGATGACGCTGCTGCTGACTCAGTGATAACGTAGGATACTGCCCAGCACGGCTCTGTGACTCGCTCAACCGCTCGTTACTCAGAGGGTGTGAGCGTACAAAGCTCGGTAAGAATTGATTCTCAACTTGATTTAACTGACTCTGTTGATTCATTGTGGCAAAGAACCGTGGCATCGCCCGAGGATCATAACCTGCTTGGGTCATAATCTGCATCCCTACTCGGTCAGCCTCACGCTCGTTACTACGGCTAAACGCCATGCTGCTATTCATAGAAGCCGTTTGACTGCCCATCATCACAGCCGCAGCGGCATCACCATCGACAGCTGAGGCAGCAATCGCAGCTAGCATACCGCCTAGCTGCATCAGCAAGGCTTTTTTACGTTCGTCAGCGCCGCTTTCGTAGTGCCGTTGACTGATATGTGCAACTTCATGCGCGACGACGCTTGCCAGCTCATCCATGCTACTAGCTGACAGTATCGTCCCAGTATTGATACCTATTACGCCGCCAGGCGCTGCAAAGGCATTGATACTGGGGTTATCAATGATAACAACGCCAAGTGGTGCTTGCTGACGAGCTTGAGCATTGAGACGCCACGTCATGTCTTTTATCGTTTCTTGTACCCAAGGATCATGCTCCATTCTGACGCGGCCATTGATATTCTGTAATGACCACTCGCCAAGCATTTTATTCTGATATTGCTCAGCAAAGCTCAAGCCTTGCCCGCGCAGATTTGGTAGATCTAGCGTTTGCGGATCTGTGACTTGCCACGAGCTATCAGCAAATGGCAGCGTTTGACTCTCACGACTATGCGCACCGCTGGCTATGGCTAGTAGCATTATTGACAACCCTACCTTGATACCATTTGGCAAAGCTACACTCATAAAATGACGTTTACCTTTTTGCTTAGACAACATAAGTGGCAAGCCTGCAGAATTTGTGGCTACTAAAGAGCTGTTGCTGTCAGGTCGCTTCGTTCTATTAGCGTGGTACAAGTGCATATCCTATAAGATAATTGACGACGTCTTTTCGACTATACGAGCTTGTCTATATAAGGTCAATTCTACAATGCACTTAACTACCAATAACTTAGCCACCCGTCACGATTGCGCAACATGGCTGTGTAATTATTCATTGGGCTATTATTTATGCAGTAAATCTCAAGCGTATAACTATTAATCGGGCAATTGCCAATCGTGCAACTCTTAGTTATATGATTCTAATGAACCGAACGCAGCGTTGATTATATTCAACTGCAACTATACATTGGCTATTTGGTATAATAAGCAATAATGATAGTAGGTTTAGATGACTGTGATGACGACCTCATAATTTATGATTGATAGATTATGTTCGTACTCAACATCAAAGCCTATTGCTAATAAAACAAATTAAAATATAGATATCTACAAGGTTTAAGTTATGCCCGCTGCTAGTGAATTAGTCATCAAACGTGTGTCGCATTCTATACAGTTATCAGCGAATTTGACTGATGCACAGCAGAACGACATTACAAGTTTACTAGAGCTACTACCAGCTGAAAGTCATAATTCAGATGATGTAGCTATAGAGCAATCTGAACTAAATATAAAAGGTTTTGTTGATGGACGCGGTCTTGCATGCCCGATGCCATTGTTAAAAACTAAGGTCGCATTACGTGACGTAACAGTTGGAGAATCACTGTATGTGGTTGCAACCGACCCTAACTCACAAGCTGATATCACAGCGTTTAGTCGACAAAGTCAGCAATCACAGGCGACAGATTGTTTAGAGCTAGTGGTCAATGAAGTTACTGACCACTCGTCAGTTGATGGCACATCATTACAGCGTTTCGCTACAATATATCACTTCATCATTACCAAAACTGATAGCAACTAAGCGCTGCTATCCTTTACAATTAAATCATAAAGATTTTTATCTGACTATTTGCTTAACTATTTAACCAAGGTCAAGAATATGGCTAATACTTCTACTGATGCTGTAAATACAAATAAAAGAGATGGCTCAGCTCCTATAAAAAACGATGCACGCGATGCTGCATTAAAAGCCGCTGCTCAGCGACCACCTTATGACGCGAGTACATTGGGCAATACTAGTACGCGCGACTTAGTACCAGCTATGCCAACTCACCTGTCAGCACCAGGGGTAAATTTGGGTGCGTATATTAATACTGTTCATCAAATCCCTATTTTGACGCCAGTACAAGAGCAAGAGCTGGCGCATCGCTATTATGACGAAGGTGATGTTGAAGCCGCTCGCCTACTGGTGATGTCGCATCTACGTTTTGTGATTCATATCGCGCGTAGTTACTCGGGCTATGGATTGCCGCAAGCAGATTTAATCCAAGAAGGTAACTTAGGATTAATGAAAGCGGTTAAACGTTTTGACCCAAATAAAGGCGTACGTTTAGTATCCTTTGCCGTACATTGGATCAAAGCTGAAATTCATGAGTTTGTGATTCGCAACTGGCGTATCGTCAAGGTTGCGACCACCAAGGCTCATCGTAAATTATTCTTTAACTTGCGTAGCCTTAAGAAGACTAATAATCAGCTAACACTAGAGGAAGCGGATGCTATTGCTAATGACTTGAATGTCACACGCAAACAAGTGTTAGAAATGGAATCACGTCTAACCTCTTATGACGCTTCGTTTGAAGCGCAGTCAAGCGATGATGATGATGGTCGCTACGCCCCTCAGCTATTTTTGGAAGACGGTATCGATCCAGCTGAGCAGTTAGAGGAAGCGGATTGGGAAGAAAACAACTCATCAGCACTCATCGCTGCTATGGGTACTTTAGATGATCGTTCGCGTGATATCGTCGAACAGCGTTGGTTATCTGAGCAAAAATCCACCTTGCATGAGTTAGCTGCAGTTTACTCTATCTCAGCCGAACGCGTCCGTCAGATTGAGAAAAATGCCATGGACAAAATCCGTGATGCGATGACCATTGATAGTGTGATTTTACCAGATGATATTCAGTAGCCTTAAGATGATACGAGTTGTTCAATGTTAAATTGGATCGGTATTGCAGCAATTAATATGGCTATTGCTGTTACACTAGGCGCGTTTGGTGCGCATGGTTTAGAAGGTCATGTCAGCCTCCAACAGCTCGAGTGGTGGCATACGGCAACGCTATATTTGTTTATACATGCACTTGGATTATTGCTTGTTGGCTTACTGATTCGTTTGAAATATATTACTCAGATGACCGCTTGGTTACTACAAATTGGCATTATTATTTTCGCTGGTAGCTTGTATGCCATGACGCTTGGTGCACCGCGTTGGTTCGGTGCGATTACACCTATCGGCGGCGTTCTTATGATTGCAGGTTGGCTATGGCTGGCCGTTTCCGCCTTTCGATTGAAGGATTCAGTTAACTGAGCTACTCGATAGTAATTGTGATTTTTAGCTCTTTACATTAGCTGCAATGAATTATCAGTAATAAAATGAAAGATACGTAGTGAATAGCAGATAAACAGGAATTTTAATTTAGTAGGGAGTATTTAGTATGAGCACCATTAGTGTCAATGGTAAAAGCTTGCAAACCACTCATCAGACTGTACAACTGGTTATCAATGAGCTTGGTCTTAGTCAGGGTCGTTACGCTGTGGAAGTCGACGGCGAGCTGACGCCAAAGAGCGAGCTTGCTCAACTGCGTATCGTAGAAGGTATGAATATCGAAGTAGTACAAGCCGTCGGCGGCGGTTAATAATGTTTAGACAGATAAGCTTGAGCTGACAGCTAGTTCATTTTCGTTCTAAATTTACGAGTACTAAAAAAGACCTCAACGTATTACACGTTAGAGGTCTTTTTTTATGTCAATTACAAACTAGTGCAGCACCTACTTATAAGTTTTTTATTCTCTTAGTCTACTTTCAATAGCTTGTAACGATAGTGTTCAAATTTTTAAACTCGAACTATGCCGCTGGTACTGCTTCTGCAGGGGTTAGATCCTGATAGCGACCATCGCGTCCTGCACCCTGAGTCTTTTTGCGCTCTTGACGGGTTTTATACTTACGTACTTGTCTATCTAGCTTGTCTGCCATCTCGTTAATGGCTTTATACATATCATCTTCATACGCTTGGACAAACATTTCTTGACCCGAGACACGCATAATTGCTTCAGCTTTATGGCTCTTTTTACCGCCGTCGCTAGCACCGCTATTGTCTAACGATAAAATCACTTGAATACTTTGTATCTGATCAAAGTGACGCTCTACTTTTTCAAGCTTCTCGCGTACTGCTGTGTCCATAGCTTCGGTAACGCTGATATGATGACCACTGATAGAAACATTCATATTGTTGTCCTTTTATTTGTAACTTACAATCAACAGATGAGGTAGCATTCTTGCTCTTATCATCCTGCCTTACCACTAACTACACCAAGGCCTCTAGTAATGTGTCGACGTATCCTTTTATCGTCTCCTTTATTAGTTATAAATAAATACTATAAATCGGCACTTGGTTTTTGTTGTTGGTATGACTCTAATTTGTCATGAAAATCGCCCAGTAGCAAGCCGTTAAATTGTAATTAAGTGTAACAATACCTATTATTTCTATTTGGTTTCTATATAATCAAAAAATTTTATTTTTTATATCTGTATTACACTATACAGACAGGTAACCATTAACCTTATAGAAAGGTAAGACTAGATAGTTAGTATTTCTGTTTGCGCTGAGTAGACGAGCCAATATTCATTGCTTCACGATATTTGGCGACGGTTCTTCTGGCTATATCGATACCATCTGCTAACAGCTCATTTTTGATACGACTGTCTGATAATGGCTTTTTGGGATCTTCATCAGCGATGAGCTTTTTAATCATGGCACTGATAGCGGTCGATGAGATATCTCCATCAGCACTACTTACGTGAGATGAAAAGAAGTGTTTCAAAGAGAACAACCCTTGCGGCGTCAAGATGGTTTTACTGGTGGTAAGGCGTGAGACCGTAGATTCATGCAAGTCAACTTCTTCAGCAATTGCCTTTAATATTAGGGGTTGCATGGCGGTTGCACCATGCTGCAGGAACTCTTGTTGATAGCGTACAATGCTAGTCGCTACTTTGAGTAGGTTTTGATTGCGCTCTTCGATACTACGAATAAACAATCGAGCATCGGTGAGGTTTTCGCGCAGATATTGATTGTCAGGGCTGTCATCGCCACGCTTGACCAAATTGGCATATTCTTGGTTTACGCGTAGCTTTGGTAAGGTATCTGGATTGAGGCGTACATACCAGCCATCCTCTTCTACTTCAGAGTTACTTGTCGCCTTATTGTTTCTAACAGGTGTGACCAACACATCAGGAATATCATAGCTCTCAGGCGGTTGGGCATAGTCGGGCTGGCTAGACTGAAAAAGCAGTCCTGGCGAAGCGTTTAAGGTACGTAGTAGCGTAAGCGCAGGTGTAATATATTCTGGTGCAAGCCCTGTACGTTCAGTCAGTGCTTTAATATTATTACTGACTAAATGCTCGCTCGCTGATAGCAGCGCTTGGGCTTCTTGTAGATATTCGGTGTGAACATCTAGCTTAGATAGCTGAATCGATAAGCACTCGCTTAAATGACGCGCCCCTACGCCAACAGGATCACAGGACTGGATAATACGTAATACCGTCAAGACTTCTTCTTTTTCAACGCGCTCATCCCATTGATAGAAACTTGCCATCGTATCAAAGCTCTGCAGTAGCTCATCTATATCAATTCGAATAAAGCCCATATCATCCATGGAGTCTATTAAATATTCTGCAATCAGCGTATCGGCCTCTGATAGACGCTTAAAGTTCAGCTGCCAGCGCACATGATCTTGAATGGTAGACGATGTACCGCCTTGGTAACTATCAAAATCTTCATCACCCCTACTATTGCCAGAGCCCGTTGCGGTGGAGGCGTAGTTACCCGTGTCAAAGCTACCTATATCAAAGCTATCGGCATCAGAACTGCTATAGCTATCTACATCTATTGCACTATCATCGATATTAGGCTGTTGAAGCTTATCCAAACTATCACTGAAGCTATCACTACTATCGCCACTGTACTCTGTACCGCTAGTAGGTACTGAGTCGAATGAGTCACTGCTACTTTGATTCCAGCTATCAAGCGTCAACGGCTCGCTCCACTCCTCTATTTCATCGTCACCACTGTCGTATTCGTCATCGTTTTCGATACGTTCAAGTAATGGATTACTATCTAGTTTTGCCTGAACCTCTTGTGCGAGCTCAAGACTAGAGAGCTGCAGCAGTTTTATGGCTTGCTGCATTTGCGGGGTTAGCTTTTGTGAGTTGCTCAGCGTGGTCGCCAATCCGAACGACATACTCATGGGCGGCTTATTGCACTCCGATCTTAGTGATATTGTGTTTATTCTGTCAGTAAAGGTAACGACATAAATCTTATCAGGACATGACGATAGCATTTTTTGCCACAATTTTGCTATGATAATTTATGTTTTGTCCGGATACGTTTGGTTTGCTATCGATAGTAGACTATCGTCTTGGCAAGGATGAGCAATCCATAAATACGAGCAGTCTGTTCATTACCGCGAAAATATTATAATAAATAAATTACGGCAAATGACCAATACAGCTCATACCCAATAGGAATATTGTCATGAATCTAAACAACCATCAACTGAACGTCGCTGCTATTCAAATGAACAGTCAGCAGAATGTTGAGGATAATCTAGCAGATATCAAAGCATCCATCACAGATGCACAAGCTCAAGGTGCTGAGCTCGTTGTATTGCCTGAGAACTGCTGTAGCATGGGGCAGCAATCTGCTACTGCTGAGCGTTTTGATGATTTATCAGCGACGATAGCAGACTACGCCCGCACCGCTGGTATCCATGTACTAGCAGGCTCGTTACCCTGCCATTATCGCCCTAATGGCACTGTCGTTCCTGATGGTAGATTGCGCCAAGTGAGCCAGCTGTTTGCACCAGATGGTACCCGTGTCGCACGTTACGACAAGATTCATCTGTTTACCGCAACTGTAGCCGATAAGCATGGCAGCTATAACGAAGCGGCGACCTTTGAGCCGGGTACCCAGACCATAATTGCGCCACTAGCAGTAGGCAATACAGTCTATCAACTCGGCATGATGGTATGTTTTGATTTGCGTTTTCCGGCATTGGCGCAGCGTCTGCGACAAGCAGGTGCTGAACTGTTGAGTGCACCTTCTGCCTTTACGTACTTGACTGGGCAAGCACACTGGTCGCTGCTGTTACGAGCGCGTGCTCTAGATAGTCAATGTATGGTCATTGGCGCAGCGCAAGGTGGTGATCATCTCTACAAAGATGGTAGTACCCGCCAGACATGGGGACATGCAGCTATTACAGCGTTTGATAGTAGTGTTATCGCAAGCTATGACGATAGCGAGTTGGATAAACAATATGCCATCGTCATGGCGTCATTAGACAAGCAAGCGCAAGAGCAAGGCCGCCAAAAACTACCTATCTTTGATTGCCATCGTTTGGCGTAAATTGTGAAATTCAGTGGATTTCGTGCCTAATTGCTAAGGCAATTCTTCATTTTGAGCATGAGTTGCTCGTGGATGCGCGCGATCATAAACCTGCGTTAATTTTGCAAAATCAACGTGAGTATAAATTTGCGTGGTGCTAATATCACTATGCCCGAGCATCTCTTGTACAGCGCGCAAGTCACCACTGCCTGACAGCATATGTGATGCAAAACAATGACGCAATAAATGGGGATACATGTTTTGGGCGATACCTGCGCGAGTAGCAGCGACTTTTAAACGCTGCTGCACGGCCCGTGTTGATAATCTGGTGCCGAGCTTTTCACTGATGAACAATGCGTTATCCATTTGCTCTACCCATAGGTTACGATGCGGTAAGTAGCGACTAATCGCTTCTGCAGCCTTTATCCCTAATGGCACTAGGCGTGTTTTATTCCCTTTACCCGTAACTCGTACCCGCAAATCAGATAAGTCTACATCTGCCATATCGAGTGCAACCAATTCGCCAACACGCAAGCCACTACTATAGAGCAATTCGAACATAGCCTTGTCACGTAACCATAAGCGTGCTTGCTCTGGTGTATCAGGAATCTCTTGATCGAGTAGCTGAGTCAGTAAATCGACATCAGCGATAGAAGGCAACGGTCTAGGACTGCGCTTCAGCTGATAGCCAGTGGTTGGGTTGATACGTGCCAGCTCTTCTTCAATCATCCAACCATAGAAATGCCGAATCGCAGACAACTCTTGCTGAACACTGGCAAGCGCTAACTTGTCTTCATCAAGACGTTGACTAATATGCTGGGCCAGTTGCCGTTTATCACAGCGTGTCCACGTTAGACGTTTACCACGCAAAAACAACGCCAGTTGATTTAAACCAGCGAAATAAGCGGTCAGAGTATGCGGCGAATGGTTGCGCACAGACAACGTATTGAGCCAACGATGCACAGGTGCGAGTAGCTCTCGTAACGCAGCGTCTGACTCTATAGTGGCGGCTAGCTCAGTAGATAGCCAAGGTGCTGAGCTAGCCGCCTGACTGTCTTTATTAGTAGACATAACCATATTAGAACCATCCTTGGCATTTATACGATTGGCCTAACAACAGTTATCAGCCTTCAGCATTGGGTTTAAGACCTGCTTGTGCCATTAGGCCATCTGGACTAAATACACCTTCGTAGACGAAAGCGGTCGGACCCGTCATCGTAACTGAATAACCTGGCTGCCACTTGATAATCATGCTACCACCGTATAGCTGTGCGCGGACTTCTTCACCTTCGTCAAGCCAGCCTTCACGTATACCAACGGCTACTGCTGCACACGCGCCTGTACCACAAGCTTGCGTTTCACCCACTCCGCGCTCGTACACACGTAGACGAATGTGGCGCTGATTCATCACCTGCATAAAGCCCACATTGACGCGGTCTGGAAATGCAGGATGCGACTCAATTGCCTTGCCTAAAATCTCAACTTCGGCATCGAGTACGTCATCGACTTTTATCACAGCGTGCGGATTGCCCATATTGGCAACGTACAGCTGTACAGGTGTGCCATTTACATCAAGATGATAGGTGTTTTGGATTTTGGTCGTCGCTCTTGGGCTAAATGGAATCTCATCTGGCTCAAATTTAGGCTTGCCCATATCGACATCTACCCAACCGTAACGATCAGTAGTCAGGGAAATAATACCGCTGGCCGTCTCAACGCGTAGACGCTGCTTAAATGACAGTTTACGTGCTTGTACAAAACGTGCGAAACAACGCGCGCCATTGCCGCATTGTTCGACTTCGGTGCCATCAGTATTAAAGATACGATAACTGAAATCGACATCAGGGCGCATCGGTGGCTCGACTACGAGCAGCTGATCAAAACCAATGCCTAGGTGACGATCGCCCAATAACTGCACCAAATCCTTGGTCAAATCTAAGCGCTGGGTCACTAAATCAATGACCATGAAATCATTACCCAACCCATGCATTTTAGTAAACTCTATTAGCATATCTTTGATGTCCTATCCTATTTTTATGTATGCCTTATCTTAGCACGCTGTCAGATACAATCATAATAATACCAATCCCAAAAAATACGATTAGCGGTGTCAAACTTGTTTAGTCTACAGTGAGTAGTACTTGCACTCGTTTTCCTTGCTACTCGAATTTTTGTGAATGGTTTTGCTTTCAACTAAAGGCATGCCTTCAATTAAAAATCAGCTTTAATTAAAAACACTTCCCTCAAAATCCAGTCATAAAAAAACCCATTGTCATTATCACAATGGGTTCTCTTCAACCATCAAATACGGCGATAGTTTTGGCTCGTCTTTAGTTTTGGCTCGTCTTTAATCGCCTTACTGCGCCTGCCACAACGTTTCATCTGCATATAATGCTTCAATCGTTTCGCGCTTGCGGATTAGCTGATGACTGTCGCCTGACACCATCACTTCGCTAGCACGTGGGCGTGAGTTATAGTTACTACTCATGGTAAAACCGTAAGCACCTGCACCTGTGATGACCAGTACATCGCCTGTAGCCAATGACAGTAGACGGTCTTTTGCCAAGAAATCACCCGTCTCACAAATCGCGCCAACGATATCCCACGGCTGCGTACCATCCGTATCAATACCAGCACTAGGTAACACACTTGGAATCACCGCCATTTCAGCTTGATATAAAGCAGGACGAATCAAGTCATTCATCGCGGCATCAACGATCGCAAAGTTTTTATGCTCAGTCGGCTTGAGTACGTCAACTTGAGTCAATAGCACTCCTGCATTAGCAACGATACTACGTCCTGGCTCAAAGAACACAGTCAAGCCAAGCTCGCTAAGTTTTGGCAATAAAGCTTGGGCAAACTCATCGATAGACACAGGTGCCTCATCAATATAGCGCACACCTAAACCACCGCCCAAATCAATATGCTGCAACTCAATACCAGTGTCACGTAAGCTATGTATCAGCTCAATAATTTTATCTAACGCTGCAACAAATGGCTCTACCTCAGTCAACTGCGAGCCAATATGACAGTCAATACCAACGATGTCGATATGTGATAAATCGGCTGCTTGCTGATAGACCGCTAATGCGTCTTCGTGAGTGATACCGAATTTATTGTCTTTAAGACCTGTTGAGATATATGGATGGGTTTTGGCATCGACGTTAGGGTTGACGCGTAACGAGATTGGCGCAGGCTTATCAAGTGACTTTGCTACTTCATTGACTAGGGTTAGCTCGCTGATAGATTCAACATTAAAACAGCCAATACCTTGAGTCAGCGCGTATTCGATATCACTATACGTTTTGCCCACACCTGAAAACACCACGCGTGATGCTGCGCCACCTGCCGCTAACACACGCATAAGCTCACCGCGAGAGACAATATCAAACCCAGCGCCCGCCTGTGCCAAGACACCAAGCACGGCAAGGTTAGAGTTTGCTTTTACGGCATAGCACACTTGATGATTCAGACTGGCAAAGCTATCAGTATAAGCTTGATAAACGTCCAATATTGCCTGCTTTGAATACACGTAGCAAGGTGTACCATATTGTTTTTCCAACTCATCGATACTGACCTGCTCCATATACAATGCATCGTCGCGATAACTTAGCGCTGGCAAGTGAGCACTCAACGCTTTCGGGTCAACATATAGCCCTTGCTCAGTTTGGATAGTAACGGATTCGCCAGTAGTAGAATCGGTCAAGTCAGCAGGTAGTTCAGAATGACTCATATAAACATCTCTAATATAATCAGATTATCAAGGGTGAAAATTAAATTTAGGTAGCAAAGCTATTTAGCCATAACAGAATCGATGGTTAGTTAAGCAGTCAATTGAACTGTTAATTAAAAAGCACCTAACCGCTATCCATTGGCTCAGCTTAGCGATTATTAGCCTAGTAATTTTTAGCTTAAGCAATCAATAGTCGTTGGGATCGGTACTAGGCTCAGGCAGTACCATTTGCTCTTCTAGGTAGCGGTTTTTTTGATAGTTATCATCGTCGATACCCGCAAAGGCTGCATCTTGTGGATGGCTAGTACTATCCAGTACAGACGCACTGCCCTCTATCGTTTGACTACTAGAGTCTGCCAAATATAGATCGCCTTTTTGCCCGCAGCCTGACAATCCTACCATAACCACACTGCCAATGAATAAAGTGGCAACAACCTGACGGCTGGTATGAGCGAACGAGCTAGCATGCTTGGCTGCTGAGGGGCTGTGTATAGTAGACATATAATAGATAACCTGTGAGCTTACGACGGCATAATGGCGATAGTAAATCGTGATAAATAAAAAATAAATGGACAGCCAAACCAGCAGTTAAAGCACTGTCGCTATGACCATTTTAATCATAGCATTATTACATAAAGCTGTACGGATACTGAATATGATTGGTGAATAAATTTGCGTGATGTTGGATATTTTCTAAAACATTAGTCGAATTTTTATAGTAATATCGTTTGCGAGCTTAGATATGAATGTATGACATATGGGTGTCTCGACAATATTTCTTACAATTTCGTGAGCAATAGCCCTGTTATGCCACCCATACAAGTTATCCATTTATAGTTCTATAACTCACTGAATATAATTGATTTATTTTCTATTTAGCCATTTATTAATCACACACTTTAAACCTTGCCCCTGTCGTGGTGTAGAAACAAAAATGTGTTACATTATATTCCCAGTTTGCGGCGGCAATAGGATGCTAGCCTGAGATGCATACGCATTACCTCATGAGCATGGATGCATAGCACTGTCAGAAATAGTAGCCCAAGTATAAACAAAATCGCCAATATACTTGCTTGATATGATCAGCATGGATATGGCTGATGTTTATTTACTCGACGGTTATCAACTTCATCAATTCCATATAATAATGACATCATGTCTCAGTGACCCTCACTACAGCAGTTGAGATATCAGCGATGTAGCATTTGATGATAATAAAACAGGACGTGGCAATAGACGTCTTTTTTGTATCGAACGAACGATATAATTGATTTGCCCTTTATAAAAACCAATCTAAGGATAGAGTATGAGCGCCAACCTAAGCACCACTTTTGATGATAAGAACAGTGAAACATCAACCCTAACTAGCCCCACTTTAGTCCTCAACTGCGGTTCGTCTTCTATCAAATACGCGTTGATCAGCGATGACAACTCTACCCGTATCACCGGTCTTGCCGAAAACTTAGGTCTCGATACAGCCCGTATCAAACATACCACGCTAAATGGCGATAAGTTAGAGATTTCTATCCCTGGTGGTAGTCACAAACTTGCACTGCAAAAAATTCTAGAGCTACTAGAGCAATATCACTTTATCGCAGTCGGGCACCGCGTGGTGCATGGCGGCCGTGAGTACTCTGAAGCGGTTCGTGTTGATCAGCATGCGTTAGAGGAAGTGAAACGCCTAAAGATATTGGCTCCACTACATAATCCTGCAAATGCTTTGGGTATTGAAGCGGTTCAAGCTATTTACCCTGACATTCCACAAGTTGTGGTATTTGATACCGCCTTTCACCAAACCATGCCGCCTGTCGCCTTCCGCTATGCGTTGCCAAAATATCTATACGAAGAGCACAAAATCCGTCGTTACGGCTTCCATGGTACGTCTCATGCTTATGTCTCAGAACGTGCTAGCCAAATCACCGAAGCAAAAGGTCCTCATGGCTGGATAACCGCGCATCTAGGCAATGGTTGCTCAGCAACCGCCGTATACGATGGCAAGAGTCTCGATACCAGCATGGGTCTGACCCCGCTTGAGGGACTGATGATGGGCACACGTAGCGGCGATGTCGACCCAAGCTTACATATGCATCTAAAGCGTCAGCTCGGTATTAGTCTAGAAGAAACGGACAAGATGCTAAATAGTGAAAGCGGTCTGCTTGGTATCTCTGGTCTATCAAATGATTTGCGTACTATTGAGCAAGCCGCGAGCGAAGGCCATAAAGATGCGCAGCTCGCCATCGAGATGTTCTGTTACCGCGCTGGTAAATACCTTGCCAGCTTAAGCTGTGCACTGCCTGAATTTACCGGTATTGTTTTCACTGGTGGTATTGGCGAAAACTCTGTCACCACGCGCGCAAGTATTTTAGCCGTCATGCGTCATTTCGGTATCAAGATGGACGCTGAAAAGAACGCTGGATTGTACGGTGGCCAAGAAGGCAGCTTTCAAGCAGAAGATAGCAGTGTCGAGCTGTGGGTAATACCTACAGATGAAGAATACCGCATCGCTCAAGAGACTCGTCAAGCATTGAACTTAGTATAAGACGATTGATTATAATGCCTAGCGCTTATCGTTCTAGACGCTTATAAAAAGCTGAAAACAAATAAGATAAAGTGCTTGGCGTTTTTATACTGCATTTTTCATGCTGCTCAAAATGACTCGACGTCTAAAATAAAATAAATTGTAGGACATATTATGCAAACCATTTTACTTGTTCCCATTAGTCGCGGTATCGGTGTGACATCAGCCGCACTAGGGCTAATCCGTGCCTTTGATTATAACGGTATCAAAGCGGGCTTTATGAAGCCGTTTTTGCAAGATGATACGCTAGACAAACAGCACAGCTTAGACAGCTCAAGCGCATTGACCATGCACGCATTTGGCCTAAATCCGCCTGACTCTATCAGCCGTCAACACGTCGAGCGTATGCTAGGCGATGACAATCTTGATGACTTGATGGAAGAAGTGATTGCCAATTTTCATACGATCGATGATGGTCATGACGTGATTATCTGTGAAGGTCTGGTGCCAACCACTGAGACCTCTTATGCTTCACAAATCAACCGTGCACTTGCCCACGCGCTCGATGCCAAGATTATATTTGTCAGTACCGCTGATATCAGTAAACCTGCCTATTTAGCAGACAAACTGGATGTCCATGCTCGTGAGTTTGGCGGTGTCATCGATTCACGGACACTCGGTGTGATATTGATGCGGGTACAAGACGTGCCGAACACCTTTGATAATCAACCTGTCGCGCCTGGTGAGGCCATTGTTAGCTTAGATCCGAACTTCCTGCAAGAGGTTCAACGCTTATCGCCTTCGTTTAATACCGAAGTGTTCCGCCTTATCGGGGTGGTGCCTTTTAGTGACTCCCTATCTGTGCCCCGCACGTGGGATATCGCGACTGAGCTTGATGCGACTTGGTTAAATGTCGGCGAAGCAAAGACACGTCGTATCAATCGTATCAGCTTAACCGCTCGTTCAGTGGCGCGCGTCAACGAAGTCTTTAAGCGTGGTACGTTAATGGTGGTGCCTGGCGATCGTGATGACTTACTGTTGGCTGCTGGATTGGCCTGTATCAATGGAATTCCATTGGCAGGTCTGGTGTTGACAGGTGGTATCACTCCAAGCGATACAGTTGCTGAGCTTTGGCAATCAGCGCTCAAAACTGGCATACCTGTCATGAGTGTCGAAAGCGACAGCTACGAGACGGTACAGAGCCTGATGCATATGAGTTCTGAGATTCCAAGTGATGATACAGAACGTGCTGATGAAGTGGCTCGTTATGTGGCTGCGCATTTGGATCTAAGTTGGATTAAAGAATACTTCAGCCGCAATCATGAACCGCGTCTGTCACCATCAGCATTTCGCCATCAATTGGTCAAAAAATCACAACACGCTAAGAAACGTATTGTGCTGCCAGAAGGCGCGGAACCACGTACGGTCGAAGCGGCCTGTATCTGTCAAAGTCGTGGTATCGCCAACTGCGTATTACTTGCTAAACGCAGTGAAGTTGAGCAAGTAGCCAAAAACCGTGATCTAACGCTACCTGAAGGGTTAGAGATCATCGATCCTGATAACCTCGATATGAGCAAATATATCGCTGCTGTCGTAGAGCGCCGTAAAGGCAAAACCACTGCGGAAGTCGCTGCTGAGTACCTAAAAGACACGGTCTATCTAGGTACTATCATGCTCCAACTAGACGAAGTCGACGGTCTGGTCTCAGGTGCGATCCATACCACTGCCAACACAGTACGTCCAGCATTCCAGTTGATTAAGACCGCACCGCAATACTCACTCGTGTCATCAGTGTTCTTTATGCTGCTACCTGAGCAAGTGGTCGTCTATGGTGACTGTGCGATCAACCCTGATCCTAACGCTGAAGAGCTGGCAGAGATTGCTATTCAATCAGCACAGTCTGCTGCTGCCTTTGGTATCGATCCAAAAGTTGCGATGATCAGCTACTCTACTGGCTCATCAGGCGCAGGCGCGGATGTCGAAAAAGTTGCCCGTGCGACCCAAATCGTTCGTGAGCGTGCACCAGACCTCAAGGTCGACGGCCCACTACAGTATGATGCGGCGTCTGTCATGAGCGTCGGTAAGCAAAAAGCACCTGACTCACCTGTCGCTGGACAAGCCAACGTCTTTATCTTCCCTGACCTCAATACTGGTAACACGACGTATAAAGCGGTACAGCGTAGTGCCAACGTCGTCAGTGTCGGCCCTATGCTACAGGGCTTGAATAAACCCGTGAATGATTTATCACGCGGTGCCTTGGTCGACGATATCGTCTATACCATCGCGTTAACTGCTATCCAAGCGTATAGCGATTTGATTTAATCGTTGTAAGACTTACCCGTTAAATTCCTATATAACGCCGACTATCATTATGATGGTCGGTTTTTTATTGGTACTGTGGGGTCAGACAATGGTGACAGATGCTCGTCTGCCCTCTACAATAGCGCTATCATCAAATTATTTACCCTAAAAAGGTCAGCTGGTAAAAGAGCAAGGTACATCAACGACTACTTGCGTCGTACCTACTTTTATACATTTATTTATGCCAAATACGAGCAACAGCCCTCAAGAGAAAACACCTGCACCTGCCATTCGTGCCTACCTTGGCGGCTCGTTCGATCCCGTACATAATGGTCATTTAGAAGTCGCGATGTCTGTCTATCAGCACCTACTACCAATCGCCGAGCAGAAACAGCGTCCCCTGCATGTGTCTTTATTACCCAATGCACGTTCGCCATTTAAGACGCAAAGTACAGATGCTAATCATCGCTTAACTATGCTAAAACTAGCGACGGAGAATACGCCGATACATATCAATGAGCTGGAGCTATGGCAAGCGCCGCCTGTCTATACGATCGACAGCGTACGCACATTAAGACAGCAGTATCCTAATGACAGTTTGATATTTATCATGGGTATGGATGGCGCGCACAGTTTGGACAAATGGAAAGATGGATTACGGCTCACTGACTATGTCAATCTATGGGTGTTTAATCGTCAGAGCGGTCCTAATATGAGTGATGGCATCAGCGAAAAATTTACTGACAGTATTATATCTTCTGAAAATAATACAGCGACCACGCAAGATATTGCTACTCTACAATCGCAATTGCCGTTGTCATTGCAGCCCCATATAATAGACTCACCTATCGAGCTGTTAACTCCAACCATTCAGCGCTCGACAAATAGCTTAAACTCAAATAACACTGATCCGACTAGCCCTGACCCCAATAACACTGACTTGAAAAACGCCAATCAAGGACGCATTTATATAGATCCGCGACCCATTACTGCGGTATCAAGCACACAAATACGTGAACAACTACAGAAACTAGACGATCAAACAAATAAAATGCCAGTCGCTCAACGGCAAATCGCATCTATAGCATCAATAAATGATATCATTAGCAATACTGAATCTAATCCATTAGCTAAATGGCTAAATCCTGCTGTTTATCAATATATTATCGCCCATCAGCTATATTCTGCTGCTCAATTCCGTTAAAATCGCCTTATCTATGTCATTTTGCCTATCCTGTCTCTATGCGTGACTGACAACATATGATCAGTCGGATAAGACAAATTGACGTTTTACCCCTTTATTTTACATATTTACGATTCAAGAGATTAAAATTTATGACCAACACCATGACTGCAGAACGCCTAACAGAATGCTTGACCCTAGTACAAAGCGCTCTAGATGATATGAAAGCAAAGAACATCACTGTAATGAATGTAGAAGAGTTGACTGACGTAACAGAGCGCATCATCATTGCTGATGGTACCTCAAAGCGTCATGTACGTGCGATGGCTGATAGCGTCGGCGCTGAAGCTAAGCAAGCTGGTTTTATGCCACTTGGCCGTGAAGGCGGCATCGACTCTGATTGGACGTTGATCGATTTGGGCGCGGTTGTCGTCCACATGATGACGCCACAAGCACGTGAGTTTTATGACCTAGAAGGCCTATGGTCATCACCTGAGCAGTTGGCTGAGCTGGTTGCTACGCCGCGCGAAAAGAAAACTGCGGGTCGTCGTAACAAAAACAAATAAGATTGTCAGTAACGATATTCGTTCAAAATTAAGAAACGCTCCACCAAAAAGGCCAGAATACTTATTCTGGTCTTTTTTTATGTAAATTTTATGATGATGAACCAGTATAATCAGATACATCACTGAGTACAGATAAGCTCATTTCATATTAATATTTATTAGCCGCTAACATTAAACCGCCAAAATTAAGCCGCCTTAGCCTATTCATTCTACCTATTAGGAAACCTTATGAGCGCAGAATCGAACACGTCATCACCTGAGCAAACCTTAACAGATTTTAACCAAGACTTGCCCCTACATATCGCTACCCTCACTTGTGTCCGCGCTGGCAAGTCTATGCCATTTGCCCGTGAAGAAATGAGCGCCATTGATAAAGCACCTATCAAATCTCCTGTCACCGTCAACTTTATGGGCTTAACCACTGATGAGCAAGCCGACCGTAAGCATCATGGCGGCCTACTCAAAGCCGTGCATCAGCTAGCGCCTGCAACATATGAAAAAATCAATGCAGAATTCAGTTTAAAGGTTCGTGTCGGTACGCTAGGAGAAAACCTTACGACTGAAGCCGTCGATGGTTTGCCTGAAATGACCGAATCTACGGTTTGTATTGGTGATGTTTTTCAATATGGTGGGCATTTTGACAACGGTCAAGACACTAGTAATGATGATACTAGCGTTCAGCTACGTATCGTCCAACCGCGCCGTCCCTGCTACAAAATCAACGACCAAATCGGTCAATTTACCAAAGTACCAAATATCGCGGCATGGGTCAGCAAGCAAGGTATCTCTGGTTGGTATTTCCAAGTTGTACGCGCTGGCGTTATAGACGCTGATTTACCCGTATATTTAGTTGAGCGCCCTTATCCGTTTGCGACATTAGAGACGCTATGGCAACTGGCAAACTCAAAAGAAAAGTTTGATGCTAATGTGATTGAACCTTGGCTCGCGATTGACTGTTTAGAGGACAGTTGGAAAAAGGTTCTGGCTAAAAAAATCCAACAGGATTGAAAAGGTAACACTCAACAAAAACCTTTAATATGAATTTTCTATTTATAAAAGATAGCCAGTACCCTGCGTAACGGCGTCACAAGGTTTTTCATGTTCTATGTCAGCTCCATAATAAACACTCTCTCCTTCTCTATGTTTAATCGTGAAGGAGCACTCCATGAGTGAAAAGACAGAAAGTATCAGCTACCTACAAGCGATAGCGATTAGCGTCGGTGCGATTATCGGCTGGGGTGCGTATGTCATGCCAGGCGATTTGTTTTTACCGCAGTCACAGCTATTAGGCTCTTCTGTCGCTATTATTATCGGTACTTTAGCCATCTATATGGTTGCACGTGCCTATATTAATTTGCTGACCCAAACGCCAGAAAACGAGTCAGGCGGCATCTATTGGATTGAAAAATACATCAATCGCAAGCATGCCTATATTTATGGTTGGGGCGTTACGATAGGCTATATTTCTATTATCGCGCTCAATATATCAGCCGTCGCTTTGCTACTGCGCTATCTGTTACCTAGCGGCTTACAATTAGGCTATCTGTATACGATTGCTGGTTGGGAAGTCTACGCCAGTGAAGTGTTCTTGTGCAGCGCGGCTATTATTTTGTTCAGTTATATCAATCTAAAAGGTGTACGAGTCGGCGCAAAAATCCAACTCTATATTGCCCTCTTTATGATTCTATCAGTCACCGCGCTGTTTTTTGCCTCGCTTTGGATGACACCAACGAGCCAAACATTTGTGCCAACTGATATGTCTAGCAGCTCTATCACCAGTCTGGCATGGTTACCTATCTTGGCCGTTATGCCATGGGCGTATGTTGGTTTTGAGACCACACCGCAGATTTCAAAAGCCATTAGCGATTCAAAAACCAAGACCAAAAGCATTATCCTAATTTCACTTATCGCCGGTGTGTTGTTTTACTTTTTAATCAACTACTTTACCGCGCTGAATATGAGCTTTGACTATCAAGCAATTAAAGACAGCCATTGGGCGACAGGTGAAGGCATAGACAATCGGATTGGTAGCATCGGCATTTGGCTGCTATCGATCGCTATGATTGGCTCGATAATGAGTGGCATCAACGGCTTTATATTGTCATCGGTTAAGCTCTTAGAATCTATGGGCGATACGTCATTATTGCCCAGTGTATTTACGGATAAACACAACCAATTCAGTAAGCAAAAGACCGTTATATTGATATGTTTGGTGTGCCTACTCTCTCCTTGGCTAGGTAGAAATTATCTACTCGATATCGTGACAATGGCGTCCTTGGGCATCACCGTTGGCTTTGCTTATGTCACGACCGCCGACCTCATCAATGAGCGAAAAAAGAAACAAGCGGGTCTGCTAAATTATCTCTCTGTATTAATCAGTGTGGTCTTTATATCGCTATTGCTACTACCATTTTCACCAGCGGCGCTGTCATTCAATGCTTATGTTTTGCTAGGATTCTTTATTCTGCTCGGGGCGATTGGTTATAAAAAGATCGCAGTTCATTCTAATGTTAATTAAACATAAATAGCATTTGCTAGTTGGGCACAATAAACATCAAACGCAAACGATGCTATATGCTATCACCGCAACTATTCCCACACAGAGCATTTCATGGCAAAAAACATTTTCTCGATGGCATTGGCATCAGTATTAATATCATCTTCTATGCTATCGCTCGTGGGCTGCGTAACAACGTCAGCGCCGCGTTATGTCATCGACAGCGATAGCTACCAAGCGACTGGCAAAAGCGAGCGCATCAAAACCATCGTCCTGCACTATACGGTCTCTGATAATGAGCGCTCGATAAAGACATTGACCACGGGCAATGTGAGCGCGCACTATCTAGTATTAGACAACGACGACAATAAAATCTATAACTTAGTGCCAGAGAGCGAGCGCGCATGGCATGCAGGTGATGGCGGCTTTGCAGGACGGACGATATTAAACGATACCTCTATCGGTATCGAGATCGTCAATAGCGGCGTCAAGCCTGAATATCGAGACGCGCTAAAAAATGACATGCTCGACTATCATCTTTATGAGCATTATGTGGCATTTGATGAATTGCAGATTAAGAAAGTCGCACAACTGGTGCAAGATATCGCCACGCGCTATGACATCTCACCGAAGAATATCATTGGTCACTCCGATATGGCACCCTCGCGCAAGATAGACCCCGGTGCGAAGTTCCCGTGGGAGCGACTGTATTTCGATTACGGTATTGGCGCTTGGTATGATGAATTTGATAAGCAATTCTTTATGAATCAAGATGGATTTGCGTCGGCCACGATACCTGAGATCAAGCAAGCGTTTCGCAAATATGGCTATCAAATCAACGATACCGATACGTGGGACAAAGCCAGTCGCGATGTCGTCTATGCGTTTCAGCTGCACTTTAGAGCGCAGCAGCCAACGGGTAATATGGATAGCGAGACCTATGCGATATTGCAGGCACTAAATAAGAAATATGCTGGTCGGGATGATTTTTATTAAAGAATACAGACTATCAGGAGACATAAGTCATGAATAACTCTCAAAAAGATGAGCAAGATGATCTGCAAAAATATCTAGAAGAAAAAGCCAAGCAAGAGCAGGAGCAGAAAAAGAAAGAGAAACAAGAACCTGAACCACTCTCTGCCTATGATGCTTGTGTACTAAAGGAAAGCGCCAAGATTAATGAGTTGATCGCTGAGGCTCAGAAGCGCCCCAAAGATGACTAACTGGATAGACGGTAGTTAACGATCAAGACTATAAAAATGCGCAAGTTGCTGTCTTATGTTTTAAGACATAGCTAAGCCGCTATGAAACCAATACTATAACCAAACAACGCTATATCACTTTATAAAAGAAGGCCTATCTACCAACTATTTATGCTATTTATTGCGATAGGCAAATGATAAAATCACCGCTCACAGGGTTATAGATAGTATCACTGCTCGCACCATCTCATTGGCTTCCCGCATTGTTGGTTTTATCATTGGTTTTAATGATGGCTAAGATGCTGCGCAGATTCGATAGCCTAGCTCTATTACCAATATCTTTATTATCAAACGAACACCAATAATACTAAAAAAGGAATATTTATGTATCAAGCCTTTCAAAAACACCTACAACAAGAAATCAGCGATATACGCGAGGCAGGACTCTATAAAACCGAGCGCGTTATCACTTCTCCGCAAGATGCACTCATCAAGATCGCCGATGGCCGTGAGATGCTTAACTTCTGTGCCAATAACTACCTTGGACTGTCTGACCATCCTGAGATTAAAAAGGCGGCGATCAAAGCCATTGAAGACTCAGGTTACGGCATGTCATCGGTGCGTTTTATTTGTGGTACGCAAGATTTGCATAAGCAATTAGAAGCGGCGATTTCTAAGTTTTTTAATACCGAAGATACGATTCTTTATGCCGCCTGTTTCGATGCCAATGGCGGTGCCTTTGAGCCACTATTGACCAGCGAAGATGCGATTATTTCTGATTCGTTAAATCATGCCTCAATCATTGATGGTGTGCGCCTGTGTAAAGCTGCGCGTTATCGCTACGCCAATGCGGATATGCAAGATTTAGAAACGCAATTGCAAGCAGCACAGGCACAGCGTTTTCGTTTGATTGTCACCGACGGTGTGTTTTCAATGGATGGTAATGTCGCGCCAATGGATGAGATTTATGCGTTGGCACAAAAATATGATGCCATGGTGATGATTGACGAGTCGCATTCAGCAGGTGTGGTCGGTCGCACTGGTGGCGGCGTGACTGAATTGTTTGATCTACGTGGCGATATTGAGCTGATCACTGGTACGTTAGGCAAGGCATTTGGCGGTGCTATTGGCGGCTTTACCACGGGTAAAAAAGAAATGATTGAGATGCTGCGTCAACGCTCACGCCCGTATCTATTTTCAAACTCTATTCCTCCTATGGTGGCTGCCGCTGGGGTAAAAGCGTTTGAAATGCTATCGCAAGACAATACCCTACAAGACCAATTGCATGAAAATACCGCCTATTTTGTGAAGCAAATGCAAGATGCAGGCTTCGATATCAAGCCTACCGAATCGGCCATTTGTGCAGTGATGCTCTATGACGCCAATGTCTCACAGCAAATGGCAGACGCACTGCTTGAAGAAGGCATTTATGTGATTGGCTTCTTCTATCCTGTCGTGCCCAAAAATGAGGCTCGCATTCGTGTGCAGCTCTCTGCTGCTCATACTCGCGAGCAGCTCGACCAGTGTATCGCCGCCTTTATCAAAGTCGCCAAGCAAATGAAGGTGATTGATTAAGCGTCATTCAAAACTTATCTAAATTCAATAATTAAGTACAACACAGCTAAATAAGAGAAAAGTATGAAAGCACTGGTTAAAGCTCATGCCAAAAAAGGCATCTGGATGCAAGACATGCCAGAACCAACGGTCGGCATCAATGACGTTAAAATTAAAATTAAAAAAACCGCTATTTGTGGCACAGATTTGCACATTTATAAGTGGGATGAGTGGTCACAAAAGACCATAAATACGCCGATGATTATCGGACACGAATACGTCGGTGTCATTAGTGAAATGGGCGATGGCGTCAAGCATCTTGAAGTAGGTGACCGAGTCACAGGCGAAGGCCATATCGCTTGCGGGCATTGCCGCAACTGCCGCCGCGGTAAGCTACATGTATGTGAAAACACCATAGGCGTAGGCGTCGACCGTGATGGCGCATTTGCCGAATATTTGGTGATACCTGCCGATAATGTCATCAGACTCGATGAGCGTATCAGCGATGAGATGGCCGCCATTATGGACCCTTTTGGCAACGCGACGCATACCGCTTTATCTTTTCCTGTACTGGGTGAAGATGTGCTGATTACGGGTGCGGGTCTGATCGGGTCAATGGCAACAGCGATTTGCCGCTTTGCTGGGGCACGTAATATCGTGGTCAGTGATATCAGCGATTATCGCTTAGAGCTTGCCAAAAAAATGGGCGCGACGATGACCATCAACCCAGCCAAAGGTGAAACCATCGAAGGCGCTATTGATACCTTGAAAATGCACGGCTTTGATATTGGGCTTGAGATGTCAGGCTCGCCTCAGGCCTTTGATTCGATGATTAGCAATATGTATAACGGCTCTAAAATCGCGCTCTTGGGTATTTTGCCTAACACTACCACGGTGGATTGGAGCAAGATTATTTTTAAGGCGTTAACCTTAAAGGGTATCTATGGCCGTGAGATGTGGGAGACGTGGTATCAGATGGAGCAAATGCTGATTAGCGGTATTGATTTGACGCCAATCATCACCCATCGCATGCACATCGATGACTTCCAAGAAGGCTTTGATATTATGGAAAGTGGACAATGCGGTAAGGTGATTTTAAGCTGGGATTGATTTTGGCGATTCAGCACTTGATCAGCCATGGTTAGGGTGTACATTGTCACGACTGATAAAACGGCACTGATTTCAGTGCCGTTTTTTTCGGATATTAAGAAGTGATAAGATTTATGAGTTGATTGCTGAAGTGTGAAGAGCATTTAGAGGATAAGTAATTTTGATTAAATCATTCTGTATAAAAAAAATGATCTTAATCGATATTTTTACTTTTTAACACATCATATGATGTTATAATTTATAAAAATTACATGGATGAAACTAATATGTACCAAGCACCACAGTATGAAATCTTCAGCGACCTAGATAGCCGCAACACAGATGGTGAGCTTATAAACAATAGCGAAGCTGTGGAAATTTTGAAGAATAAATTCGGTTTTACTCCTCAAGTCATTTTCGATGCTATTCAAAAAGCTGATCAAAATTTCAATATGAAAACTAAGGTAAACTGTGCAAGCGGTATAGCACGTTGGGGTGACATTGGGGAAAACATAGCCCTACAATTAATTTCTAACGAAATCGAATTTAGCCGAGGTCAAGGACAACCTACATTAACCATCGTTGATAACAATATTCAAATTATTATCATGTCCAGTAATGACGCTTTAGGTGATATGAATTTGCCGATTTCCTCCAACTGTTCAAAAGGTATTGAGACGAAACACAAAATTGATATAAATAAATATAGAAATATGACTAGCGAGAAACTAGAAACTTGGGTTCTGTATTATCCTTCAAGAAAACACGAAATTTATCAGGATGATGCTCCAAGTCTAATTTATGAACTTGCAAGACCAATGTCTTATATAGTAATGGATGATGGAAAAATTTTTCCAACTGACCATGATTGTAGATTGATGTTTTCTTCAGATTCAGAAAATGAGGTTCAGTCATATATGAGTGAGTTTGCTGATGAATCAGTGAACGAGGACTCGTTTGAAATTGGGTATAAAAATGCGAGCAATGAAGAGTAACTTTGAATTCAATAAGCGCCGTCTAAAAATAGCTAAAGACTTAAAGGGGAAAACAAATAAAGATCTAGCAAATATATTGTCATGTACTGAAGCTACAATTTCAAATTATTTGAACGAAAATAAACCTTCAGTACCTGATTTCGAAAAAGTAGTTAAGTTAAGTGAGTCATTAAACCTACCTTTTGACTTCTTTAACTCTACTTTCAAAACACAAGTAGTAGATGAGCAAATTTTCTTTCGTTCATATAGCCGTATAAAAGCTCAGTACAGAAACTCTGCACTTGCTTACAGTGAGTTTGCAATTCAAACCTTGGAGTATTTTGACAAAACAATATCTAATCTTCCCATTTTCCAAGGCTTCGATATTGATACTTTGGTTAATGAGCCTGAAAAAGCTGCTTTAACACTTCGTGGCGATTGGCAATTAGGTATTCTACCGATTAAAAACATTATTGCCCTACTCGAATCACATGGTATTGCAGTATTCCGTTTGCCAATGGAAGTAAAAGAAGTTGATGCATTCTCTTTTTATCATGATGGGCGACCTATAGTATTTTTGAATACAGCGAAGTCAGCAGAAAGAATGCGCTTCGATGCTGCTCATGAACTTGGTCACTTAGTTCTGCACAGTGATGATAAAAATGTACTTGAAAATATGAAGGACAAAGAGCACGAAGCTGATAGGTTTGCTTCCAGTTTTTTAATGCCGAAAGAAGCATTTGTAGTTATGGCTCCAAACAATCTAAATCTGCCGAATCTAATCAGCTATAAAAAATACTGGAAAGTGTCTCTTGCGGCTATGAACTATAACTTACACACTAATGGATTATTAACTGATTGGCTTTATCGTTCTAATTGTATTGAGTTTAGTAAACAAGGATATAATAAGTTAGAACCTGAACCTATTGAACGTGAACGACCGATTCTACTTAATAAGATTATTAAGGTTCTCTTAGAAAAAGAAGGTAGGAATTTTTATGAGAATATTGATTTTGGCTATCAAATTTTAGATGATATAACGTTCAAGTTAATTAGTGAAAACACTAAGCCTAGACTGAAGTTACTCTAAAAGCATTACTCAAAACACAAAAAAGGTGAGCATTACGCCCACCTTTTTTTATGCTTACAACAATACTCTAAACGAACTTAGCCTATCTAAACCAAGCGCGAGCGTTGCGGAACATACGCATCCACGCACCGTCCTCATCCCACTCTTCTGGTTTCCAGCTGTGGTTATAGGCTTTTAGGTTACGCTCAGGATGTGGCATCATGATAGTGACGCGACCGTCAGTGCTACATAGACCCGTGACACCGCCGAGCGAACCGTTTGGATTGAGCGGATACGTCTCGGTTGGATGGCCTTGGCTGTCGACATAACGCATCGCAAGCTGACCGTGTTTTGCCATACCGTCGATTTCTGTGTTGTCTAGCGTGGCATAGCCTTCACCATGCGCCACAGCGATTGGCAAGATGCTGTCTTGCATCCCTTTGAACAGGATAGACTTGGTACGCTCGACTTTTACGTTGACCGTACGCGCTTCAAATCGAGCTGATTTGTTAGCAACGAAGCGTGGGAAGTTTTCTGCACCTGGAATGAGGTCTTTTAACTGAGCCATCATCTGACAGCCGTTACAGACACCTAATGAGAAGGTATCAGGACGGGCAAAGAAGCGGACAAACTGCATGCGTAGCTCGTCATGGAACAAGATAGAGTTCGCCCAACCAGAGCCAGCGCCGAGTACATCACCATAACTAAAGCCACCACAAGCGACCAGACCGTCGAAATCACGTAGATTGATACGACCACTCAGTAGATCGCTCATGTGTACATCGACCGCTTCAAAGCCAGCTTGAGTAAAACCTGCTGCCATCTCTGTCTGACCATTGACGCCTTGCTCACGCAAGATAGCGACTCTTGGCTTATTCTCGCGGCTTGCCAAGTATGGCTCTTCAACCTTTTGATTCAGATCAAAGTTCGGCGCAGCGATCAGACCTTTATGGCTCGCGTCGCTAATCAAGTCATACTCTTGCTGTACGCACGCTGGATTATCACGGCGACGCGCGATTTGATAGCTGACCTGCGTCCATGCTTGCTGTAACTCGCTACGGCTAAAGCGTAAGGTGTCATCACCCTTAAGCGTTGGCGTTTGAATTAGTAGGCTGTCTTCTTCAGAGCTTTGTCCAACGAGGCTTAGCATGTCGCTCACGTTATGCTGATCTGCTAGCTCCATCAAAGTAGCAACGTTTTCTGGCAATACTTGGATAACTGCGCCCAGCTCTTCACTGAACAGTTGACCCAGTAAGTTGTCATCATTTAATGACAGCTTGATACCCTGACGGCTAGTGAACTGCATCTCAGCGATGGTTGCTAGTAAACCACCATCACCGATATCGTGATAAGCGCTGATGACGCCTTGCGCGTTACCCGCTTGGATAAAGTTAAAGAAGTCGATCAAGTCGCTCGGCTGCGCCAAATCTGGGCAGTCGTTACCTAATTGGCTAAGTGTTTGTGCAAGGATTGAGCCACCTAGACGCAGTTTCCCTTTAGATAAGTCAATACGATAGAATGCACTGTCGCCATTGATGAGTTCAGGGGTGAGCGTTTTTGCCACATCAACGACAGGGGCAAATGCGGTCACGACCAAACTCATTGGCGACACGACAGATTTATCAGCGCCCTCTTCATCACTCCAGTTGGCACGCATCGATAGCGAGTCTTTACCGACTGGGATAGCGATACCGAGTGCTGGGCACAGCTCTTCACCGATTGCATGTACCGCATCGAAGAGTGCCGCATCTTCTGCATCATCACCACACGCTGCCATCCAGTTCGCTGACATCGTGATATCAGACAATTGAGCGATACGCGCACCAGCGATGTTAGTAATCGCTTCACCGACCGCTAGACGCGCAGATGCTTTTGGACTGATAAGAGCAACAGGTGTACGCTCGCCAACACTCATTGCTTCGCCAGTCATTGGCTGACCATCTAATGCCACCAAGCCAGAAGCCGTCACTGCGCAATCTGATACAGGCACTTGATAGCGACCTACATACTGATCACGCACGACCATACCCGTGATAGAACGGTCACCAATGCTAATCAAAAATGATTTGCTAGCGACAGTTGGATGACGCAATACATCGGTGATTGATTCGGCTAGATTCACATCACCAAGCTCTAATGCTGGCAATGTGCTCTCAGTACGCTCAAAGCTGCGTTGCATTTTTGGTGTACCGCCGAGCAGTACTTGCATCGGCATATCGACTGGTTGCTCGTCCAACAGCTCATCATCAACGATTAGCTGACGGATATCAGTCGCCTCGCCCAAGATGGCATATGGGCAGCGCTCACGGGCACAGATCGCATCGAACTGATCTCTGCTCTCTGGGCGAATCGCTAGCACATAACGCTCTTGCGCTTCGTTTGACCAGATGGCCATTGGCGACATGCCAGCTTCTAATGATGGAATCTTACGCAAGTTCAGATGCGCGCCCATTTCATGGTCATTGACCAGTTCTGGCATCGCATTAGACAGACCACCTGCCCCTACATCATGTAAGGACACAATTGGGTTGCCGTCTTTACTGTTATTGCTTACATCGACATCATTGCCCGCTAGTGCCCAGCAGCGATCAAGGACTTCTTGGCAACGACGCTCCATCTCAGCGTTATCGCGCTGAACTGAGGCAAAGTCTAAGCCTTCATCAAGGTCACCACTATCGACTGACGATGCGGCACCGCCGCCCAGACCGATTTGCATTGCAGGGCCACCAAGGACGATGAGCAAATCGCCTTTTTTGATTGCATTCTTTTCAATCAGATTGCGTTTGATATTGCCGTAACCACCTGCCAGCATGATTGGCTTATGATAGCCCCGCATCTCGCTACCGTCTTTTGCGGCAGAAGTGTCTAGCTGAAAACTACGGAAGTAACCGCATAGATTTGGACGACCAAACTCGTTTGAAAAATTGGCACTGCCTAATGGCGCTTCGGTCATGATCTCAAGGCTAGTTGCCATACGATCTGGCGTGCCATAAGCCTGAGTGCTCAATTGACCTGACTGCTCCCACTTTTCGCTAAGCTCTGGGATATGCAGATGTGACACGTGGAATCCCGTTAGACCCGCTTTTGGCTTACCGCCACGGCCTGTCGCACCTTCGTCACGAATCTCACCGCCCGCACCCGTCGCCGCACCCGAATAAGGAGCAATTGCCGTTGGATGATTGTGCGTTTCAACTTTCATTAAGATATCGATGTTCTCTTGATGAAAGTCGTAAGGATGGATTGAGTTGGCATCCATCGCGTCAGTCGGAATAGGATAAAAACGCATGCCATCAGAACCAGCCATCACAGCGGCGTTGTCTTTATAGGCTGATAAGATACCTTGTGGGTTCGACTGGTACGTGTTTTTAATCATTTGGAACAGTGATTTTGGCTGTGCTTCGCCGTCAACTGTCCACTGGGCATTAAAGATCTTATGACGGCAATGCTCTGAGTTGGCCTGTGCAAACATCATCAGCTCAACGTCAGTTGGGTTGCGTTTCAACTCATTGACATAGGCATTCATCAGATAGTCGATATCTTCACTTGATAACGCAAAGCCGAATTCTGTATTGGCTGATTCTAGTGCTGACTGACCTTGTCCGATCACATCGATATGATTTAGTGATGCTGGCGCTTGATCATCAAACAATTTGCTGACATCGCTCAAGTCATAAACCAAGCTCTGAGTCATACGGTCAAACAATAACTGCTCGGCGTCTACTGGTAGTTTTTCGCCTGCGTCACCGTCTATTTTTTCATCGAGGGTTAACGTATAAACAACGACACGCTCAACACGATTGATCTCGATTTCACAGTTATTAAAGATATCTGTCGCTTTACTTGCCCATGGCGATATCGTACCAAAACGTGGCCCAACGATGACTTGTAGTTGGTTGTCTTGCGGCGCATTTAGCGTTGCTGACTGGTCAACCGCCAGTAAATCTAGCGCTTTTTTATGTTCATCACCAGATAGCTCTCGTGATAGCACATACACTTGCTGTGTACTTATTTGACTGACATTTAGCTCGGTTTTTTGCTGAAACTGACTGATGAGTTGCTGCGTCTGAAAATCGGTAAGAAACGGTTGTCCGGCGATGGTCATCATAAAGGCATAATCCGTAAGATCAAGGCATCTCTGCCATGCTAAGTAAATGGTCTGGGTATTATAACAAGAAGACCTGTAATAAGCAGGTCTAAACCGAGATAAATTGCCGATAAGTTGCGTTCTATCACCACTTACTATTTGCGAATCGATAATTCAAAAAAGTATCTTTTTAAGTCGTTTTTGAATCATCCATCGAAAAATAGAACGCTCAAATCTACGCTGTCACAATTTTTACCTAACCTTCATATTCCTTACAAACACTCACATCGCATTACTGGGAACCTATATAAATGTAGGGTGACAACTCGGTATTCTAGTCTCAGTTGTTAAGGCGACGATGACGTTTTACTTTTAGTTTTATTTAACGGTTAAATATATCTAGCCTAAAGAAAAATTACTATAAATAATCAACTGTTCAATTCGGCTAATTAAAACAATGCTATATAAGCTCAATTAAAACACTATAAAAAAGGAAATTTATTATGAGTAGACAAGACCATATCGATAAAGTACAAGAACTGGTAAAAGAGGTGAAATTTGCCATGATGACCACTCGTACTCACGAAGGCCATTTACATGCCTGCCCGATGACCACTAGCGAGACGAGCATTGGCGCAAAAGAGATTTGGTTCATTGGTGATAAGACTACCGAAACCATCAAAGATATTGAAAAAGACCCACAAGTGAACTTGGCCTATGTGAGTCAAGATTCAAAAGATTATGTTTCTATTAACGGTAAAGCAGAACTGGTCGAAGACCAAGAGAAGTTAGATGAGCTATGGTCGCCAATTTACAATGCATTCTATGAACAAGGTAAAGAAGATCCAAATGTACAGTTAATCAAAGTCGTCCCACATGGTGCCGAATACTGGCTAAGCGGTAGCTCAGTAGTCAACATGTTTAAGATGACCACTGCTGCAGTAATGGACGGTAAGAAAGCGACCAACTTAGGCGAAAACAACTCAGTGACACTATAAGCCGTCTAATTTTTAGGCAGTAAAAACAAAAACGCCAGTGGCTAATGCGACTGGCGTTTTTTATTATCTAAATTTTATACTGATTACTTTTGTTTTATGAAATTATCCGCTTTGCTTTAAATAAGGCCAAGCTGCTTTTAGATAAATCATCATCGACCATAAGGTAAGTATCACAGCGGCCACCATTAGTACGTAGCCGATAGTTTCAAGCGACTGCCAGTTAAGTAGTAGTACGGTAATCGCTACCATCTGGAACGTGGTTTTTAGTTTGCCAACATAAGATACCGCGACGCTAGTGCTTTTGCCTAACTCTGCCATCCACTCGCGTAATGCTGATACTGCGATTTCACGCGAGATAATGACGATAGCCGCTATCGCCATTATGATATTGGGGTGCCACTGTACAAGAACGATGAGCGCTACAGCTACCATCAATTTGTCAGCGACAGGGTCCAAAAATCGACCAAAGGCTGACATGACATTTAGTTTACGAGCAAAATAGCCATCAAGCCAATCGGTAATCGCGGCAATAATAAAGACGCCGGTCAATAATAAATGGCGCAACAAGCTATCGCTAAACTCGCTCATCCCAACGCGCGCAATGACATTGTCTGAAATCGCAGGCATACCAATACCCATGGCGGGCGGCCAATAAGCAATCGCGACAAATAGCGGAATCATTAAGATACGCGCAATCGTAAGGTTGTTAGGCAAGTTAAAAATACTCTTGGTATTTTGCGAACTTGGCGGTTCTTCCTGCGTATGCAAATGCGTGCTGTCAGTCATGGCAAACCCAGTTTAATATGAACATAATAATGGCAGATAGCTTAGCATTTTTCGGACAAGGCGTCATGCCATCTCTGCAGCGATTAAGTTATCAAAGATATCCAGAAAGGTATCAAGATCGACTAGATGCCCTCCTATCGACATAAGGTATTGAAATTATTGGAAGCCTTTATGAATGATTTCACCATAAAGCTCCGCTACTTACTCTAAATATCAGTGCTTCATACCAGTCTTTGCGTCTTTTGGATTTTTACAACGTAATATACTGTAACCAAAACCGCCAGACAGCACTCAATTGCGCTATCATAGCGACTGTACCAGAACACTTGTACACTTAAATTAGTAAATGTAAATAGCTAAGTAAATATCTCTACCTATTGTATTGATAATTATTACTCTTATAAATAACAGTAGAGAGCACCAATAATTACAACAACTCTTGACCACGGCCTGTGTAGCTAATACATGACCCGTTTTCCTCAGCCCACAGTACCTCCTCTGTGGGCCTTTTTTTGCTTATATTTTGCTAAACCCAAATATCGTTAAATGATGCAAAATAATGAGCATGGGTATTACGCTTACTGCGTTTGCATGATTGCCTTAACGGTTTGCTGCGCCATTCGATAGCAGCTTTCTATATTACCTTTTGCACACCAATCACCACTGACGATCCATTGTTTGGTTGCATCGATTAAGATGCCTAGCTCTTCAGTATCCTTATTTACGACAGTAGCTGCATAGCGCCAACGATGACAATCTGTTTGGCTAGGTGCGCTGTCTTCATTCCAATTTAATGCTTGTTTTGCCGCCTGTAATAATTGTTCTTCGACTGACTCCATATCGTCATCGACGTGGGCTTCTGACCAGTCATTACGTGCATGAATGGTGACACTTGGTAGTAGCTCATCACGAGTAGACTTTTGATGCTCAATAAATATCCTATCAAGAATAGCGCTATTTAAATAAGCGACATCCCATTGCGGTGTTAGCTGACCCTTTAATGTCTCAGGTAGCTTTTGCACATCATCCCAACCAAGCATCAGCGTATAGCAAGCTTGCATTTGCGGTTTAGTAACTTTGTCTTGTTGAGCAAAACCGCTATCTGCCATTAGCTCTACCGCCTGACCATTTGGCGCTGTGCAGATCACCCAATCAAACCAACCGAGACTGGCTCCAGTTTCGTCAAATAGCTCAGTTTGCTTGCTGTTTTGATTAAAAGTTTGGTTCTGAGACTGCTGTGGGTTTTGACGGTGCAAATACTGAGTGAGCGGTGCGACACGAGTCTTAAATACTATAGTCGTGTGATTAAGCGCGGCGGCCAATTCACGGCCCCAACTGGTCATTTTTGGTGTGCTGATATAGCGAGCATGCACCACGTCCCATTGTTCTTTGCTTTGGACATTAGGCGGTTGCCCATTATCACTTGCTGGCGTTAACTCAACCACTTCAGCACACCACGGCTGTAGCAACCCTGTATCTAACCAAGGCGTGATAAATTGTTGAAAGTCAGTAGTTTTCGCAGTGAAAAACTGTGCGCCGAACGACCATTGCCAGTTTTTATCAGTTTTACTATCGCTGCGATAGCGGGTCGCTAAACGGCCTACACTGCGTGATTTTTCAAAGATAGTGATTTGCGGGGTGTTAGATGACGAGCTTGATTGGTTTGACGCGCGCTCTAATAGTGTTGCTGTGAGCAAACCCGTTAGGCCTCCACCGATGATGGCAATTTTTGGAGCAGATAGAACAGTTGAGCACAAAGCATGATCAGTCATGATGACAGTAGACCTTATAAAGTATTTATGAGTCGCTACTATATTAATTAGTTAGCCTAGTAAGTACCGAGTGACTCGTCAATTAATCGTCAATTAAAATGGTAGCGATGTTGTCTTGTTAGCATTATTGAACCTTCAAAATGAGCTAATATCAATATCGTCTACGTAAAAAAGCCATGCTATTCTCGATAACATGGCTTTTATTTAACTTTAATATGCAAATATCAATGGCTAGTATTGAGTCACTATCCTTGATACTACAGGTTCGTTATCAGGCTGACTTACTCTCCACGACCCGCTTTAACCTCTTCAACCAAGTCATTAATCACCGAGCTATCGGCAAGCGTAGACAGGTCGCCCAGTCCTACATATTGACCTGCTGCAAGGTTACGCAAGATACGGCGCATGATTTTTCCTGAGCGGGTTTTTGGTAGCGCATCGACCATATAGATGGCATCTAAAGTCGCAATTGGTCCAATCTCGGCACGCACATGACGTTTTAGTTCTGCTTTTAGATCGTCGGTCTTTTCTTCACCTGACTTTAGAATGATAAATGCACAGATACCTGTACCGCGTATCTCATGCGGCATACCGACAATTGCAGCTTCAGCAGTTGCAGGATGCGCAACCACAGCGCTTTCAATCTCTGCTGTGCCCAAGCGATGCCCTGCCACGTTGAGTACATCGTCGACACGACCAGTAATCCAGTAATGCCCATCTTCGTCACGCTGAGCGCCATCACCTGTGAAATAATGACCCGGATAATCGCTAAAGTAAGTCTTTAAAAAACGTGGATGATCATTGTAGATAGTACGCATTTGCCCCGGCCAACCACTACTGATCACCAAATTGCCTTCTGCAGGGCCTTCTAAAATAGCACCATCGCTATCAACGATTTCTGGTTTGACGCCATATAGTGGTGTCATGGCCGCGCCCGGTTTGAGATCGACCGTGCCTGGTATTGGCGCCATCAAGATGCCGCCTGTCTCGGTCTGCCACCATGTATCGACGATAGGACATTTGCCATCACCGACGACATTATAGTACCAGTCCCACGCTTCTGGGTTGATCGGCTCACCGACCGACCCTAGCAGACGCAAACTAGAACGATCCGACTCTCGAACAAAAGCATCGCCCTCTTTCATCATCGCGCGAATGGCTGTCGGTGCAGTATATAAAATAGTCACGTCATGCTTATCGATAATATGACCGATACGCGCCCATGTTGGGTGCTCTGGCACACCTTCGAACATTACTGTCGTCGTACCATTGGCCAATGGTGCATAGGTCGAGTACGTGTGACCAGTAATCCAGCCCACATCTGCTGTACACCAGTAGACGTCATCTTCTTTGATATCAAACACATCACGGAAGGTCGAAAGCGCATAAGTAATGTAACCACCTGTAGTATGCACGACGCCTTTGGGTTTCCCAGTTGAGCCAGAGGTGTACAATAAAAATAATGGGTCTTCGGCATTCATGACTTCAGGCTCACAGATCTCTGATTGACCATCGACCAAATTGTGATACCACACATCACGGCGCCCACTCATTGGTATAGAGTTACCCGTACGATGAACGACGATGACTTTTTCAACACTCTCAGTGCCGTCCATGTCGAGTGCGTGATCGACATTGGCTTTGAGCGGTGTGTGCTTACCGCCGCGTAAACCTTCGTCAGCGGTAATAACAACTTTTGAGCGACTGTCTATCAAGCGATTGCCCAAACTCTCGGCAGAAAAACCACCAAATACCACTGAATGCACCGCACCGATACGCGCACATGCCAGCATCGCTACCATGGCTTCCGGTATCATCGGCATATACAAGGTGACGCGGTCGCCTTTTACAACGCCAAGCTTGCGCAATGAATTACCTAAGCGGCAGACAGCTTCATGCAATTCTTTAAAAGAGATGATTTTGTGCAACGAAGGATGATCACCTTCCCAGATGATAGCAGGCTTATATGGATCTTTTTCGAGGTGACGGTCGAGACAGTTGACTGAAATATTCAGCTCCCCATCCTCAAACCATTTAATGCTAAAATCGTCTAAGTCATAATTGACATTACTGACTTTGGTCGGTTTCTTTATCCAATCGATTAGCTCAGCGCGCTTCGCCCAAAAAGCATCACTTGCTTCTGTTGATTCGATGGATTGTCCGTAGTCTTTGAGGTACTGTTCAGGTGTGGTATTGGCAGCAGCCATAAACTCGGCTGAGATAGGAAATGATTTCTGAGTCATAGTATTTGGTCCCTTTTAATTATTATGACTTACATGGGTCTTCGTATATGACGCGCCCTATGTAAGCAATAAGAGTCATCTTCCATAATGTGTGACACTCATCGTTAGTTTGACAAATAAGCGTGACGGTTGCAAGACATCAAAAGCCAAACATAACAATTTCACTGTACATCTGCATGTTTAGATAATTATATTGGCACTTATACTGGTACGTATGGTGCTATTTATAGGGGCAGCTATCATAACGATAGTATTAAAATGACAGCTGGTTGTGATCACACGGTAACAGCGTATGACTTAGGGCATTTAATCCTTGTAACCTTTAGTGAAATATGGACAATAGCTACACTAAACATACTGCTTCATTTAACAAAATGTCAGCCGCGTTTTTAATAAAAAACAATGCTTGGCTTGGTTATACTTTTTTCACCCCATCGTTTTACGAGACCGCAATGACTAATCAACGCAATGCACAAAACCATACTCACTATGATGTCGTTATTATTGGTGCTGGCGCTTCAGGGTTGTACTGTGCACTGACTGCCGGACGGCGCGGTCGCCGCGTATTGGTTTTGGATCATGCCAATAAAGCTGGTAAAAAGATTTTGATGTCAGGTGGTGGTCGCTGCAACTTCACCAATTACTTTGTAGAGCCTGAGCACTTTATTGGTGCCAATCCCCACTTCTGCAAATCAGCACTGAGTCGTTACCCAAGTTGGGAATTTATCGGCATGGTAGAGTCTCATAAGATTGCCTACCATGAACGCGAACACGGTCAGCTGTTCTGTGATGACTCGGCACAAGATATCTTGTCTATGCTCCTAGATGAATGCACGGCTGTAGGCGTACAAGTAAAGCTGAATGCTCAGATTGATCACGTTAAAACTGCTGCTCATGATAACGGTGAGCGCTTTTATCTAACGACGAGCAAGAAGCTTGGTAAAAAAGACATTGCTAACGGCACTCAATCTTCGCAAACAGGCTGCTATAGCTGCGAGTCTTTAGTCATCGCCACTGGTGGACTATCTATCCCGACCATGGGAGCAAGTGGTATCGGCTATGAGTTGGCACAGCAGTTCGGGCATACTCTTGTGCCTACTGACGCTAGCCTTGTACCCTTTACCTTCACTGACAAAACAGGCGAGCTGATCCGTGCTTTGGCTGGTATCAGTCTGCCCGTTATTGCCAGTAATGAGCGTATCTCTTTTAAATTGCCCGTCCTATTTACCCATCGTGGTCTCTCTGGCCCTGCCATGCTACAGCTCTCCAACTATTGGCAGACTGGGGAAACCATCAGTATCAATCTGTTGCCTGAAATAGACGTCACTGAGCTTTTACTTGCTCGCAAAAAGTCACATCCGCGCCAGCTTATTCGTACCGTATTGGCAGAAAACACAGATAATGCATTACCCAAGAAGCTATTAGCAGCACTACAGACGCATCTGTGGGAAGACATCAAAGATACGGAGCTTGCTAATATTAAAGACGAACGTCTCACAGAGCTTGGTATTACCCTTAATGGCTGGAAGCTCAAACCTTCTGGCACGGAAGGCTACCGTACCGCTGAGGTCACACGCGGCGGCGTCAAAACTGATGAGGTTTCTTCAAAAACGATGCAAAGCAATTTACAAGACGGCTTATACTTTATCGGTGAAGTGCTTGATGTGACCGGCTGGCTTGGTGGTTATAATTTTCAGTGGGCATGGGCAAGTGGTTTTGTGAGTGGTGAGATCGTCTAATCATGGACACTTATAAGTTTTTAACGTTTGCTTAATCGCTGCCGACAGCACTAGGAATGAAATAGTAATAAAAACTCATACAATCTACTCTTATATTCATAGTAGTATTACTTAACAATAGATTTTCTATTGATAGTAATTCTAATTAGATTAATGAGGTGGCCCATGCGTTCAATTAAACACATTCACGGTGAAAAAGAGTCGCACTGGGTAGGTGACGGCTTTTTTGTAAAAACTCTGATCAGTCATTTAGATGACAATCCAGACCTTAATTATAGCCATACTGATCCTTTCTTATTATTAGACTATGCCAAGCCAACAACGTTTTCACCCAACCCCGCTTATAAAATGCAGCCACATGGCGTTGGTCAACACCCACATAAAGGTTTTGAAACTGTCACCATTGCTTATGCAGGTGAGATTAGTCATGTAGATTCGACAGGTGGGCGCGGTGATATTTTAGAAGGTGATGTACAGTGGATGACTGCTGGACGCGGCATTCTGCACGAAGAGTTCCACTCTGAAGCATTCGGTCAGCGTGGTGGCATATTTAGTATGGTACAGTTATGGGTCAACCTGCCAAGTACCCACAAGTTGACCCAACCCAAATATCAATCTATCAAACGTGCTGATATGCCTATCGTTGATCTGATAGACAATGGCGACGAGCAAACTGTCATCGGTCAAGCTGCCATCATTGCAGGTAACTGGCACGGAATAACGGGCGCAGCAACGACATTTACCCCGATCAATCTCTGGGATATTGAGCTACATACAGCAGGTACAACCTCGCTACAAGTACCGAAAACGCATAACACCCTACTGCTGATACAAGAAGGTCAGATATTGATCAATGGTACGTTAGTCAATGCAGGTAATTTAATTCAGTTTTCAGCCCCTATCCAAGCTCATGTAGATACTCAGACTGCACATCCATCCTTACCTGCTACCGATACTATTGAATTAACCTGCCCTGCAACTACCACTGAGGATACTCCTATCAAACTGCTACTGCTAAGCGGCGAGCCAATCGGAGAACCAGTCGCAGGTCACGGTCCTTTTGTCATGAACACCCAAGAAGAACTGCGTCAAACCTTCCGTGATTATCAAACAGGCAACTTCGGCAAATAATCAAAATCTCTGCATAAAAAAAAGCCGCTCAACTATTGATAGTTAAGCGGCTTTTTTATGTTGCGTTATTTAGTTAAAAATCTAACTATTACGCTTGGTCTAAAAATGGATAGTCGGTATAACCTTCAGCACCGCCACCATAGAAAGATTCTGGATGCTGCTCATTAAGAGGCGCGCCTTTTTGGATACGCTCAGCCAAATCAGGGTTGGCGATATAGTCACGGCCAAAGGCGACTGCATCGATATAACCCGCTTTTACATTTTGCTCTGCTTTTTCGGCAGTGTAACCACCAGCTGCGATAATCATTTGATCAAAAGCAGCACGCACACGCTTACGGAAGTCTTCGCTATACGGCGTACCACCTGCCCAATCTGGCTCTGACAGATGCAGATACATGATTCCGCGTTTGTTGATCTGCTCAATCATCCAGATATTTTCGTCTTCGTTATATCCAGCTTCTACGTTGTTGAACGTACCAAGTGGTGAAATACGAATACCGACATGATCTTCATCCCAAGCGTCTACGCACGCATCGATAACATCAAGCGTCAAGCGCGCACGGTTTTCGCGGCTACCGCCGTATTCATCATCACGCTGGTTGGTTTGCTCAACCCAAAACTGATGCAATAAATAACCATGGGCACCATGGATTTCTACACCGTCAAAACCCGCTTCTTTAGCGTTCTTAGTTGCTTGACCAAAGTCAGCGATAACTTGTTTGATTTCTTCAAGCGTGGCTGGACGTGGCGGCGTTGCATCTACACGAATGGCTTGGTTGTCGCTATCACGTAACGAGGTACGTACACCAACATCAACGTTAGAAGCAGAGATGGGCGCTTTGCCGTCTGGCTGTACGCTCTCATGAGAGACTAGGCCCGTGTGCCATAGCTGTACGACGATTTTGCCGCCTTTAGCATGGACGTTATCTACGATGGTTTTCCACGCAGTAATTTGGTCTTTGGTATGAACGCCTGGCGCGCCAGCATAGCCTTTCGCTTGGAAAGATACTTGCGTTGCCTCAGTGATTACCAAGCCAGAACCTGCGCGCTGTGAATAATATTCGCTTGCCAGTGCTGTTGGTACATCGCTTGGCTCAACCGAACGCAGACGCGTCAACGGTGCCATAATAATGCGGTTTTTTAGGGTTTGGGTACCCATCTTGACGGTTTCAAATAAATTATCGTGTGCCATAAAAAGCCCTGTTTATTGTTTCAAACCTTACTATCAGGTTTACTATTATTGGTTATAAATAGCACTTATATTAGTAGGTAGCACTTAGCTGTCGTTCTATAATTTACTAAATACGCTACTCATAAGCCAAGTTCTTTATAAGGGGCAGACGCCATTATTCCAAGCGATATTTACAAACAGAAACACCAATATTTAGATATTCGAATATTTGTAATTAGAGGCTACGAAGACAGTTTACCAAAGCTTAAACTCTCGTCGCCCGCGTGGAATTCTTTGGTTGTAGCATTTTTTTGACAGACAGCTCTAGTGACAGATACGTACCAAACAATATCACCACTGAACCGATGATGGCTTGGATATTTAGGGCTTCACCAAGTAGTAGATACCCTAAAATAATGGCAAAAATCGGAATGACTAAAGTAATACTAGTGGCGCGCGTCGGGCCAATATTTTTAATCAGCTGGTTCATAAAGATAAGCGCAATGGCGGTCGAAAATACCCCGATACAGATCACTGATACCCACGCCTTTATGCTGATATCTTTGCCATAAGGGAACTCATTAAAAGCCACAGGCAGCATAATAATACTACCTATAATGAGTGAGCCTGCGGTGATAGCGACTGGCGATACTTCGTACAGATAGTTCTTGGTGATATTGGCCCCAAGCGCATAACCCACACAGGCCAGTAGCGCGTAACCCATTGGTAGTAGCCCTTCGACCAACCCTTTGCCTGGCTCGCCGCCTCCAAACAAGCTTTCGCTCATCAGTATGATCACTCCGATCACTCCGATGACCAAACCAAGTGCTTGTTTTTTCGATAGCCTATCTTTAAAGAAGACTCTTGCGATAAAACCACTCATCATTGGCACAGAGGCATTTAGTACGGCTAGCACGCCTGCGTTCACTGACTGCGCGGAAAATGAGAACAACACAAAAGGCAGCGCTGCTGAAAACAAGCCGACGAGCGCTAGCATTTTCCAATGCTCCTTGATGCCTACTCTGTTTTTCTTATTGAGCAATACAAACACCAACATGACCAATCCGGCGAATATCACACGCAAACTGGCGAATGCCAATGAGCCAAACTCAGGCACGCCAATACGATAAAAAACGAAGGAGAGTGACCACATAAAAGAGAGCGTCACAAAGATGATGAGGTCACGGTTGGTCATTGGGTAATCCTATTAAGCGCTTAGACTGCGTTTACCAACTCGTGTCGGTCATAAGCGTCTGATGCGTTGTAAAAATTATCATGTGATTAAAAACTCATGATGATAACTTTTTAATTGTTTGATGGGTATAATATCTTCTGTATTTATGACGGGGTATTATCTACTCAGTAGCCTTGTTCAATATAAAGTCGATAGCTTTATCGCTGCGCTTTGATAAAGTGGTGAAAATTGACTTGAAGGCTGCTTATTTGGCGGTGTGACTAATGGTATAGGTCTCGTCAAAGGGATCGAAAATATTGACGTGCAAGATGATTTGTTGATTTTTAGAAGCGCTGTCTTCAATTCGTATATTTTTATTATGGGACTTGCCAAGCGTAATATTTCGACTATTTTAAAAGAAGATTTTGATTAGGTTGTTTAGTTTCCATAAAATTTGGTCAGATAAAAACGCTCTTGAGAGACGCTTTTATCTAACTAATTCTTATAGCGATAACTTATTAGGTATCTGTAACACTTACCTGTGCCAAGCAAAGAATTACATGCATAATTCTATCTGCTACTGAATAACTAAACGCATTTGATGGACTTATTCCGTGACATATATTATTTCTGACATTCCAACCTCTCTGTTCAGTAAGTAATATCCTAAAGTAAAATGTTAAATCAATACCAAAACACTCTTCGACTTTCTCGTCTCTAAGCAGATCATCGAAGGTTCTTAGCTGTAGTCCACCTTGCCTATTTCTTCTTAAAGTTGCCCCTCCTGCTAATTCAACTAACGACCGAATAGCAGCTTCTGTTTGAGGTACTAATATATGTATTGCTGAGATATAATCTTGGTTCAAATATGCCTGTAAACCAGCATTAATAATATCTTTCTTTGTTTCTTCAAATATGGGCGACTTAAATACAAAGTCGGTTAGATCTTGCACCTTTATGTTATAAACGTCTAAAGCCTTTTTTAACGAATGTCTAAGAAAAAAAGCGTTAGTATTTAAATTGCTGGAAAGTTGGTGAATTATACGCCCCTCTAAGTCTTCTTCAACACTACCAATAGTGGCGAGAGGTCTTCCTTTATGATCTTGAAGCGTCTTAGTAAATAAGTTTGTCAGCGGATAGTTTTCTGCTAACTCTAAAACTTGTTGCTCTACTTGATCTTTCTTTGGTATAAACTGTGCTCCAATTCTTATGAGCGTATTTTCTAGACCACCCTTTGTCATTGAGTCAAGATAAGAATCTAGCTGCTCTTTTGGTATTTCTACGCTATGAGAGAACATCTGCATACTATCTACAACACCTGGACCTACCTCTGTTATTTTTTTCGTTACACGCTCTGCATCATCTTTCATATTGAAACTGATATATATATCGTGTATGTGCTGTAACCATGAAGAAGCCTGTATAGGTGCCAATCCATTACATGAACTCTCAAAATTTTTACCAACTATATTGATGATTCGAATGACCTCTGCATTTTGTTGTTTGCTTCGATAATAAGTTGCTAAACGAATACCAACTGCTTCACATATCCATGGAGATTGAAGCTTAGAAACTCGGAGCAAACGGGTCTCAAGATTACTTACTAATTTTTTCTGTTGTACTTCAGATAAATATTTGCTCTTATTCAAAACGAAAAGGTCAAAACAAAAACCCCATAGCCCTGCTTTATTATCCTCTGCTATACGATCCTCTAAGTTAATGGCACTCTCAATGCAGCTATTTATTAAGTTATGATTATTTAAGCCAGTTGCTACCTTATATGCTCTTGTAATTTTTTTAATAGCTTCATTTGGGTGTTTATAAAGGCTTTTATTTGTTATATCAAGAAGCGCGTTCACATATTCAACAGCAATAGTATAGTCAGGATTTTTATCAACAGTAGCTTTAGATAGATCCCATATGAGACCACAGTAACGCGCTTTTAATATAGGGTTAGGAGTAGTTTTCGATCTACTTATCCAGTACTCCATGATCTCTTCCGTAACAGAGAAAATACTAGGACTCTCATAAGCTTTACCATCATCACCCATCCATACCATCATAGGACCGAAGTATGTACCCCAACCACTCTGTTTATGTTGATAATCCTCGCAAAATCCAAATGCAATTCTCTCTGCAATAGCTTCTAAGCTCTGATCCTCATGTGTGACTTTATTGATCTTAATTGAAATAGAAGACTCATTAGTTTTTTCGTTTGATTGTTCTAACTCACTCATTAGTTGGGCTAGTTCAATATTCATCATATCTCTCCATTAAAAATATAGAACGTTTTGCTCAGCGAGTAGACCCATAATCCAGTTATTTTTATATCTCTTTTTACCTAAAGAATCTGCAAATTGGGTAGGCGCTTCACCCTTACTCTTCCTAGAAACTAGGAGGTTTTACGAATTTTTTTGTTGCTACATACACTATTTATTTGCCTCACAATCCTAATAATAGCAGAAGACTAGGAAGGAATATTTTATTTATTCGGCTTTAGTAGAGTTTTTTTATTAGAAATAATCTACTATTCAAATTAAATAGAGTTCCAGTAAATTACGTATCTGATAACCCACTTTACTCAAAATTCAATCACGAATATTAACCTTAATACCCTATAACTACTTAGCACACACCTATTGAATTACAAACCAGCATCGGTAAGAATGATGCTACCTATTTATAAAACCTACTCACAAACCTAGTTTATTAACGAGTCAAATACATGAAACTGCGCATCCTAAAATCTGCTGTGACCAATCCTTGGTTTAATCTTGCCACCGAAGATTGGATATTTAATACACTGAATCCCGACTCGCATACTCTATTTTTATGGCGAAACTCTGAGACCGTGGTTATTGGACGCTCGCAAAATCCATGGGTAGAGTGCAAAACCGATAAGATGGAAGCGGACGATGTATTTTTAGCGCGGCGTCAGAGTGGCGGCGGCGCTGTGTTCCATGACTTAGGTAATACCAACTTTACTTTTCTATCGCCCAGTGATGCTTACGATCAAGAAGCAAACTTCACCGTCATCATCAATGCGCTTAAGAAACTCGGCATAGACGCCACACTGTCTGGTCGTAACGATATGCAGGTCGGCGACCGAAAAATATCGGGCAGCGCATTTAGACATGCCGCCGATCGCAGCTTTCATCATGGCACATTGCTGGTCAATGCCAACATGCAAAAGCTTGGCGACTATCTAAACCCGCATCCATTAAAGCTTAAAGCGAAAGGCATCAAATCTGTGCGCGCTCGCGTGGCAAACTTGGTAGATTTTAATGAGACTATCAATCACGAGACCCTGTCTGATGCGATTATCGAAGCCTTCTGTGAATATCATGGAGAGAGTGCACAGGTCGAGCAATTAGATGAAGCCAGTCTTGCTAAGCAGCCCACGCTAAACGCTTACTATCAGCAGATGGCAGACTGGGATTGGCGCTTTGGTAAAACGCCTGAGTTCACCCATCATATCGAGACGCGATTTGATTGGGGCATGATGGATGTGCATATGGATGTGAAGCAGGCAATGATTACCGAAGTTGTCATCTTCTCTGATGCACTAAATGTTGAGCTTATTGACCTACTTAAAAAGACATTGACTGGCGTTAAATATAATAAGCCTGAGATTAAAAACAAGCTCGATGACCTAACAAAAGCGCAACCTGAGTTGGCAGCGCAAATTAGTGATTTTGAGCAGTGGTTAGTTGGCGAGATGAAATGGTAGATTGTAGAGTTGATGGTTCACAATCCTTATAAAATATATATTTATATTTACTTATAACAGCCTATTAAGGTGACTGACAATGTCGGACAATCAAGATTCTATAGATAATGAGCTGAAAATAAAAATACCTAAAAGAGCTAAGTTTATTGCTATAGGATGGCTTTTTACCTGCGGAGTCATTTTTTTATTTTGGCTAAACTGCTCTCCTGATAATACAGCACGTTCATTATCTCTTGGCGACATTGGTGCATTTTTGTCAGGAATATTTTCTATTTTAGCGTTTTATGGGTTTATAGAGGCTTACCTAATTCAAAGTAAGGAGCTTAGACTACAGCGATTTGAGCTAAAAGAATCTATCAAAGCTCAGCAAGGTTCTGAAAAAGCTCTTAAAGAGCAATCAGAGGCTCTAAATGCTCAGTTGGAAATCACTGCGAAACAATTTGATATATATTTAAAAGATATTGAGCTGAAGCGCCCTATCTTCTCTATTTATGAAGGATCAGACTATCATCCTTCTAGTAACAATTTGAGCATGATTATCATGAATTTGGGTGGAGAATGTATACTGACAAATGTTAGTGAAAAGAAAGTTACTGGAATACGGTTAAGTATTGATACCAAAGTTCATATTATAAGGAGAGTCAGCTTTAACAATATGATGAGTAATAAAAGTTCGCCTGAGTATTCAGACCTATCCAAGTTTGATATTTCTTTTTTTTGTCATGAAGAAGATTCAAATCCAAATATAGAGATAGATAACCTATATAAGAATTTAGAATTAATATTTCATTACAGTTATTCTGGAACATCTGGAAAATCACTATACAAACTTAATAAAACAGATAACTATATTGACGGTAAGGCAGAGTTAGAACTAGAGTTTCTTAGTCATATAGTTTGAAGTTTTCAGTAAACGTAGTTTTAAAAATACTATATTAGGTATTTTTAGATGAGTATAAACCATTATATTTTACCAATCATGAACTATATCCAAACCCACTAATATATGTAAGAAAATAGAATTCACTGCCTACCCTGATGGACGTGATACCTTGTTGCAAATGATAGTATCACTGAATCTACCTAAGGAAACTACCAAGGCAATAGTAAAAAGCCACTGGACAAAATAGACCGCACGCCATTAGTAAAACAGATATGAGCAGATGGCAGGAAACTGCTCTCCTACCATCTATTAAATTTATACTAACTTATAAACTCAAAACTTTAAATCCCCGCTGCAACCTCAGCACCATCACGGATTGCGCGTTTGGCATCTAGCTCAGCTGCTAGCTTAGCACCGCCGATGAGGTGATATTGCGCGTCTGGTGCATCACCAACATTTGGCATCAGCTCAACGACTGACTCTTGACCAGCACAGACAACGACGCTATCGACACGTAATAACTGGCTTTGACCTTGTGGGTTAGTTACCCAGATACCTTCGTTGGTGATTTTGTCATATTGCACACCAGCAACTTGGATCACACCATGAGATTTGATATGCGCACGATGCACCCAGCCTGAGGTTTTGTTTAGACCACTACCCAGACGGCCTTTACTACGCTGCATCAAATATACTTGGCGAATTGGCTTAATCGCGTGCAGTCTGACCAGACCACCATCACTTTGATAATCGGTATCATTGGTCACGCCCCACTCTTCGCGCCACTCGCTGATAGACTGCGGCTCAGGGCGATAGCTTGGGTCTTTTAGTCCCTCAGGGCCGATCTCATCCAGTGACTTACCATGATTAGCCGTTAGATATTCACTGACATCAAAGCCGATACCACCAGCACCGATAACAGCTACGGTATTGCCCACTGCTTTTTCACCAGACAGCAGCTCAGCATAGCTCATGACTTGTGGCAACTCAGCACCTTCTAGCTTACCTTCTAGACTTCTCGGTACGACACCCGTTGCTACGATGACATGATGGAACTTAGCTTTTTCAAGCATGTCTTTATCAACTTTGGTGCTCAGTTTAATTTCAACACCCAGATGCTCAAGCTCATTGATATAGTAGCGAATAGTCTCGAAGAACTCTTCTTTACCAGGGATAACTTTGGCATAGTTAAACTGCCCACCAAGCACATCTTTTGCTTCAAACAGAGTCACGTCATGACCACGTAAGGCCGCCACATGTGCCGCTGACATACCAGCAACACCGCCACCGATGACGGCGACTTTTTTCGGTTTTTTGGTTTTCTTATAGACCAATTCAGTCTCATAACAGGCTTGCGGATTGACCAAACAAGTCGAGCGTTTGTTTTCAAACGTATGGTCGAGGCAGGCTTGGTTACAAGCAATACAGGTGTTAATGCGATCTGTCTGACCGTTTTTGGCTTTATTGACCCAGTGCGCATCAGCCAAGAATGGACGCGCCATCTGAATCATATCAGCTTGACCAGTCGCAACAATCTCTTCTGCTGTTTCTGGCATGTTGATACGGTTGGCCGCCATCATCGGGATACTAATATGCTTTTTGATTTCAGCAGTGAAATCAACGAAAGCAGCTCGTGGCACGCTAGTGACGATAGTCGGCACACGCGCTTCATGCCAGCCGATGCCGGTGTTCATGATGGTCACGCCTGCTTCTTCTAGCGCCTTAGCCACAGTAATGACTTCATCCATGACGTTACCGTCTTTGACCAAATCAATCACTGATAAGCGGAATAGAATAATAAAGTCTTCGCCAGTCGCCTCACGAACGGCTTTGACCACGTCGACAGCAAACTTCATACGACCATGAATATCACCACCATAAATGTCTTTACGCTTATTCACATGGCTTGATAAAAACTGGTTGAGTAGATAACCTTCAGAGCCCATGATTTCGACGCCATCATAGCCTGCTTGCTTGGCAAGTTTGGCTGAGCGAGCATAGTCTTTTACCGTCTGCTCGATGTTTTTGATGCTCATCTTGCGTGGCTTAAACGGTGAAATTGGTGACTTAATCGGGCTAGAGGATACGGCAAATGGATGATAGCCATAGCGACCACTGTGCAATATCTGCATGATGATTTTGCTGTCATGTTTATGCACAGCACGAGTAACGCGCTGGTGATTGATGACGTCAGCTTTGGTATTCATCGTTCCGCCAGCAGGCAACAACCAACCTTCGCGATTGGGCGAGATGCCGCCAGTGATCATCATTGCCACGCCGCCCTTGGCACGTTCTGCAAAATACGCCGCCAGCTTGCCATAATTATAAAAACGGTCTTCAAGCCCAGTATGCATCGAGCCCATAACCATACGGTTTTTTAGCGTAGTAAAGCCCAAATCTAGCGGCTCAAATAAATGCGGATAGTGTTCATTGGTGCTAGCGGTTTGGATCGTATTGGCACTATGGCTGGCAGACATATCATTTTCCTTATGAATAGTTTATGAGGCTACTTCTTAAAAACGGCTTTTTAGAATTAGTGGGCCTAAGGGGTTTAGCATCTTCGATATCGTAACACACCGCGATTATTGTCAGCTATGCAGACAAGCGACTGATGAGTGAGCACTATATTAATTGCTATAACGAGCAGGACGGTGTATCAGGCTGTACTGTGGCATACGGTTAAGCAAACACCACAAAACCCAGCCAACTTTTGAGGTAGATTATATACCGTTAGCTTAATATCATTGAGAGATTAGACTAAGATATAAATCGATAAATATCGACTTATACCTATAATTTCTATGCTAGATTACTGTACTAAATAATATACTGACGTTAATGTACTGACGCATTATAGAAATACAATAAAGGACTATCATCATGACAGATTTCCATACAGGTCTTGGCAAAAACGCCGCCAACCATCAACCACTTACCCCTATTGATTTTATCATTCGCAGCGCTCAAGTTTATCCTAATAAGACTGCCATCATTTATGACGACCTAGAACACAATAGCCTCACTCAGACATGGCAACAGACCTATACTCGCTGTCGTCAACTGGCTGATGGCCTGCGCAAATTGGGTATCGATAAAAATGACACCGTAGCCGTGATGCTGCCGAACACGCCTGCGATGGTCGAATGCGCCTTTGGTGTGCCTATGTCTGGCGGTGTCCTCTGCACCCTCAACACGCGCCTTGATATCAATGCACTTACCTTTTGTTTGCAGCATTCCGAAGCAAAGGTTTTAATTTTAGATAGCGAATTTGCTGAACATGCTGAGATTATCGATGAGACTTTTCCAGACTTAATCGTCATTCACTCAACGGACAAGGCTGTCGATGTCGAGCGCTTTGGGCACATGAGTTATGAAACATTGGTAGCCAGTTCAGACAGCTTGGATAATTGGGAGATGCCGACAGATGAGTGGGATGCCATTGCGCTGAACTATACCTCTGGTACGACAGGCAAGCCCAAAGGTGTGGTCTATCATCATCGCGGTGCAACTCTCAATGCTGTCTCTAATATTTTAGATTGGGACATGCCCAAGCACCCGATGTATCTGTGGACGCTACCACTGTTTCACTGTAACGGCTGGTGCTTTCCTTGGACCATCGCTGAACGTGCTGGGGTCAATGTATGCTTGCGAAAAATTGATGCTGATTTGATATTGAAGCTGATTGCCAAGCATCAAGTTAGCCATTATTGCTCTGCACCGGTCGTACATAATATGATTGCTGGCGGCAAACCAGAATATAAAGAGGCTATCACGCATACGGTCAAAGGCTGGGTCGCTGGTGCACCGCCATCTGAAACCATGCTGGCCGCGATGGAAGCAATGGGCTTTCATATCTCGCACGTCTACGGTCTCACTGAAGTATATGGGCCAGTGACGGTCTGCGCTGAGCAGGAAGAATGGGATGAGCTTGATGTGGCCACACGCGCCCAAAAGAAATCACGTCAAGGCATGACTTCTCACTTGATGGCAGGGTTTGAGGTGTTTAAGCAAGGTACGACTGAACCAGTCGCCGCTGATGGCGAAGAGATGGGCGAGCTGGCGCTACGTGGCAATATGGTGATGAAAGGCTATCTAAAAAGCCGCAAGGCTACCGAAGAAGCATTCGCTGATGGCTGGTTCCGCACGGGTGATCTGGGCGTCAAATATCCTGATGGCTATATCAAAATCATGGACAGACTAAAAGATATCATCATCTCAGGCGGTGAGAACATCTCTAGTATCGAGGTAGAAAACGTCTTGTATAAACTACCTGCGATTGAGAGCTGTGCTGTCGTCGCCGCGCCACATGATAAATGGGGCGAAGTACCCGTTGCCTTTATCGAGATTCACGCTGGTAGCACTCTACAACGTGATACGGTGATGGAGCATTGTAGTCAGCACCTAGCAGGTTTTAAAGTGCCGAAATATATTGTCTTTGCAGAAATACCAAAGACCAGTACAGGTAAAGTTCAAAAGTTTGAGCTACGCCAAGCGGCTAAATCATTGGCACACGAAACGCCAAAAGTAACCGCCAGTGCGAAATAGAACGGCGACTTATTAAGTCGTATCACCAATCAACATCCATCAAAAAGGTCAGCTACATATATATAGCTGACCTTTTTTTGAGCGCTCACCTATAGTCAAAGAAGACTAAAACGGGTACAAGGCAGCCGACTGCAGATTGTACAAATAGTACGTCTAGGGAGGATAACACCGTAGCCGTTTATTAGTTCTCTGACTATATTTATGGAAAATTAACGATATTACCCAAGCTTAGGCTCAAGCCATTGATAAACTAGCATTCCTACAACCATGGCTGGAATAAATACATAGGCTTGCCACTGGCCAGTACCGAGCAACACAATTCCTGGTCCTGGGCAGATACCAACCAGCCCCCAGCCGATACCGAACAACATCGCACCGATAAGCAATTTTTTATTAATGACAGTTTTGCTTGGCATATCAATCGGTGTGCCAATCCAACTACTCTGTTGACGCTTTGCCAATCGTACACCGAAAAACGCCACTATCAGGCCACCGCCCATCACCAGTGCAAGGGAGATATCCCATGCACCAAATACGTCCAAAAACCCTTGTACCTTTACAGGATCGGTCATACCTGAAACCAGTAGTCCGAGTCCAAACAGCAGTCCTGCTAGCAATCCGATTATATTTTTTAGCATCGTCGTATCTCGCTATTATTATTTTTTATTAACCATCATATGTCGTTCGCGTATGAGCCCGACCATCAGTCTTCATCTGGCAATCTGCCACGAGTTCGCTATAGTAGGCCTAGTACGTGACGACCGATATAGACGGTCACAATTCCAAACAGCATAAAGGTGACAGTCGCTGCCAATGACCGTGGAGACAGCCGTGCATTACCGCAGATACCATGCCCACTCGTGCATCCTGAACCTAAACGCGTGCCAAAGCCGACCAATAACCCTGCACCAATCAATAATGGCACGGAAGTACTGATAGCTACCTCAGGTAGTGGTCTTGCCAACTGATATAGCAGTGGTGAAATGACCAGACCCAGTATAAATAGCACCTGCCACATCTCTACACGCTTGGGTTTTAGTAGACTTGAAAAAATACCACTGATGCCTGCTATACGACCAATACCCAGCAGTAAGATAACCGTCGCTACGCCTAGCATTAGGCCACCAATTAAGGAGATCGGCGTAAATGCTTGCCAGTCTATTTGTATGCTCATAACGGACTACCTAATTAAGTTTATTAAATACGTACTTGAGTATTAATTTATAAAAATACATTATATTATAAAATATAATAAAAAGGTAAAAAAATACTGAACCTAGCATGACACTATTAGTTCAGTATTTTTTATAACTGTTAGGACTGTACTGTAAAGGCTTTACAAAGGGCAGTGAAAAAGACTTAATAAGCTATCACATTAATATCTTTGTTAGCCCTCTTAATTGGTATCTTTACTGGCCTAACACTTTATCAAGTGCCGTTTCAAAACGCGCTACTGTGCCATCGATATCAGTCAATTTGTCCAAGCCAAACAGGCCCAATCGGAAAGTTTTAAAGTTATCAGGCTCGCCCACTTTCAATGGTACTCCAGCCGCGATTTGCACTCCGATTTCAGCAAACGCGCTACCTTTATGCATATCATCACGATCAGTATAAGAGACGACCACACCAGGTGCTTTAAAACCTGCAGCAGCGACGCTCTCAACGCCTTTCGCTTCTAGTACTTCGCGGATACGTTTGCCAAGTGTCCACTGTGCGTCACACAATTTATCAAAACCGATTGCTTTGGCTTCATTCACGGCATCACGGAACTGGCGTAAGCTGTCTGTCGGCATAGTCGCATGGTACGCATGACCGCCATTTTCGTAAGCACGCATGATGTTTAGCCATTGCTTTAGGTCGATACTAAAACTATCAGATTCAGTGCTGTCTACTTTTTTGACAGCAGCATCGCTTAACATGACCAAGCCAGCGCCCGGCGTACTGCTCCAACCTTTTTGCGGTGCACTAATCAGTACATCGATGCCCAATGCCTTCATATCTAGCCATACGCAGCCTGAGGCAATGCAGTCAATGACTAACAGTCCGCCAACGCTATGCACAGCCTCACTCAACGCTTTGATATAGTCATCTGATAAGATGATGCCCGATGAGGTTTCAACATGCGGGGCAAATACAACTGCTGGCTTCTCTTCTTTGATTTTGGCTACTGCAACGTCGATATCAACTGGAGCAAACGGTTTTGGCGACTCACTATCATCAGCACGATTGGCCGTGAGGACTGTAGATGCCTTGGCGATTTTGCCTTTTTCTAAGATTTGCGTCCAACGATAGCTGAACCAACCATTACGAATGATTAGGCAGTCTTCATCATTTGCCAACTGGCGAGCGACTGCTTCCATACCATAAGTACCAGAACCAGGAACGATCACCACTGCGTCAGCGTTATACACAGATTTTAGGTCACTAGATAGGTCGTTCATCACTTGCTGAAAGGCTTTTGACATATGGTTCAGCGCACGATCGGTATAAACCACTGAATACTCTAATAAGCCGTTTGGATCGATATCTTGACGTAATGCAGGCATTGAACACTCCTAGTGTATGGTTAGATAATATACGACATGGATTAGATAGCACTATAATCAAGTGCTATTATTTTGATGGTGAGGTCTTGCGCTGTCTAGAGATACATTATTTTTAAACGAACAAAAAACAACGAACACTGATGAGGTCTACTAACATTAAGTTAATATATTTGTAGTCATATTACGAGCAAACACCAGCACATATCTTGACCTAAGCCATCCATGAGAGCTTGATATTAGCACTGATACTTAAGGTTGACAACGATACGCTCAGGCAACGATATGACTTGCGCTATCGAGCATTTATTGGTAGGTATTGATTGATAAATTTTGATTTATAAAGCCACGATAAAAACATCAATGCCCGCGATGAGCATCTTGTAGTCCTGACACCACGAAGTCTAGCAACTCACTGTCGCCTTCGCGTGCGGCTTTGCGCATCAGTTTCGATGGTGCGTGGGTCAGTGTTTGAGTCAAACGTCTTGACAGCTCAGTGATGATATCTTCTGGACTGACATCGTCTTGTTGCAGCTTAGCAATAGACTCATGCAGCAGCTTATCCACCTGACCTTGAGTACACGCGCGGTATTGCTGAATATCTTTGCCAACTTGGCGAACCTGAAAGCGGCGGTCTATCTCGACCACCAATTGACTCACTAGCAGCTCAGCATCCACTGCGGCTTGGCGACGCTGCTCGATATTACCTGCGATGACATGCTGTAAGTCATCAACAGAGTACAGATAAACATCATCGATACGGCTAATGGTCGAATCGATATCGCGCGGTACGGCCAAATCTATCATAAGCATTGGCTGATAACGGCGACGCTTTAGCGCTTGTATGGTCATTGTCTTATCAATCAACAAATCCATACTGCCACTACAACTGCTGACAATATCGGCTTCTGCCAATACTTGCGGCAATTCTTGTAAGGGTCTAACGTCTACGCGGCGATTAGGGCCACGTAGCTCAGCCGCTAATGCTTCGGCACGTTCGGGATTACGGTTACAGATAATGACTCGTCCGACCCCTAACCCTGCGATATGAGTAGCCACTAAGCGATTCATCTCACCTGCCGCAACGACCAAAAGCGTACGACTGGGTAAGTCATCAAATATTTGTGTGACCAATTTGGCTGCAGCAAAGCTAAGCGATACAGCCTGTGCGCCTACCTGCGTCTCGTTACGCACTCGTTTGGCGGCAGCGAATACTTGATCGATGATCCAGCCGAGCTGATTGCTGAGTACTTTTTGGTCTTGAGCCAGATGCACAGAATTTTTGATCTGCCCGAGGATCTGCGGCTCACCCAGTATCATAGAGTCCAGACCAGCCGCTACTCTTAACCAATGAGTCAGTGCATGAGTATCACGATGTACATAGAGATAAGGATCAATATCAACGAGTGGTAGTTGCTTAAAGTCAGCCAGCCACGTTTTGATTTTGGTAATATGCGCACTAATCGCAGCAGACGAGATATTCATGCTACTACTAAAAGTATTATTAGATGACTGTCCTGAGGTTTTGACATCTTGCACATTGGATGATTGTGAGTCAGATAATAGGTTATTAGCATGCTGCGACGTTGGTGTTTGTGGCACTAACGCATAAATTTCAGTGCGGTTACAAGTAGAGACGATCACACTACCATCAGTAAATGCTTCTATTTGTTTGAGTGCGACATTTACATCGTCACCCACAAGCGCCAAGCGCTCTCGCAGAGCGACTGGTGCAGTTTTGTGATTGACCCCAATGACCACTAATCTCATTATCGATAGACCATAAACATGACGCTCAGTTGCCCCTTACGCTATCTTATTATTTTTAAAAGACAGTTTTTGACGACAGCGCTAAAAAGGAAGACCCTAAAAACCGCCTATTATATCATTATTGCGGGCTTTAATTAACACTCACCCATCTATGATAACCATATCTCTGTATCTGGTCGCAAATGTAACAAATCAACTACTCATACGATTTATAAAATCAATAGCTGGGTTTTGACTTATGGTCAATAATATAATGTTAAATCATTCGCTTACTCTATCTTAACTTGTTATATTTCTATAATATTCAGTTTGACAGACCTATCTATATTTAATCATCTGCAGTGTCGTTCTTTGGCGACGTACTCGCTACTAGTAGCACATTCATACAGTCAGACATGCCGATACCTGAGTAACACGGATGCTATTGTTTATCTCATCGGTCTACTCTTATAATGTTTGTCATGGGTACATATTGCCAATATCTAACTTAAAATGATTAAAACAAACTTGCCTTATCTGTGTAGGTAAACCATGGGCGAATACGGCTATCTATGATTTTTTTCGGGTCATTACTTCGGGCACCACATCCCTATAGCGAACACTCTAACTTCCGTGCTTTATTGCATGTTGCTATCGAGCGCCTGTGTCAACGGTATAAGCTAGCGTTGTCCCTAGCTGTGTGCCTGTGTTTGGCAGCCCCTGTTCATGCTAGTCATCCCGATGTATTGCTTGAAGCAAAAATCCCTAAGGTATCTGTTACTACCGATAATACGGCAGCTGCCAATAAGCCAAATGGCAATAAAGTAAATGATAGTAATGCCGCGATTGATACACCTTATAATAAAGATACGCTAACCATAGAGAACGTAAAAAACATTAATGGCCTAGCGCCAGCCAGTCTATGGCAGCCTGAGCTTAGTGAACCAAGCTTGTACGCTCTACTAGATGCAGAGTTTGCCGCTGATCGCGATGACAAACGACGTGCAGTTGCTATTTATAAGCAACAGTCTTTCAAAGAAGATGCCACAGCGGTATTTGAGAGAGCGCTTAGCCTGTCTTTGCGTAATGAAAGGGTTGAAGACTCATTACAATTTGCCAAGACATGGCAGGACCAAAACCCTGACCACGTACCGGCTTGGTTTTATGTCGCACATTTGGCCTTACGTGCTCACGACTATATATTAGCGGGTGAAACTTTAAACCGTATCTTGCGCTATGACCCACGTGCAGATTTAAGCGAAATTCTCATAGGTATTTATCCAAATAATGATGACGATAAACGCGAGTTGCTTGCCGCGTTGCAGCCGCTAGATAGTGAGCAAAATGCCTCCTTGTCGGTATTAAAAGCGGGCTTACTCTATCAATTTAACGAACCTGAAGTCGCTATCGTTCATATCAATCGAGCGCTAGAGCGTCAGCCAGACTATGTGCCTTTTATTACATTAAAAGCGGATATATTGCGCAAAATTGTGACCGCAGAGACTGTCATCAATTACGTCAGTCAAGCTCGTCTACGCAACCCTGATAGCAAAAGCTTATATCTATATGAGATTCGCTATCTATTAGACTTAAAGCAAAGCGAGCAAGCGTGGAAATTATTGCTTGAGGCGCATAGCCGCTTTAGCGATGATGCCGAGATTACCTTGCTCGCAGCATTAGTCAGCCTAGATATTGAAAAGTACGCTAGTGCTGATAAATTGCTCAACATGCTTGCCAAAAGTCCAGCTTACCTTGATCAAGCCTATTATTATCTTGGTATTAGTGCTGAACGTCAGCAGAAGTTTGATAAAGCTAAGTATTATCTCAATGGCGTGATGCAAGAGGACTTAGTACTAGAAGCGCGTAGAAAAGTAGTGGCGTTTGAGATGCTCGATAATAATACCAACGCCGCAATTGCCACGTTAGAAAAACTACGCAAAGATTTTACTGTTTTTGAGCCTGATACTTTTGTCATGCAAGCCGATATCTTGTGGCAACAAAACGAATCTGATGAAGCACTGCGTCTACTAACTCGTGCCGCTCGTAAATACCCTGATAATGAGATGCTGCTTTTTGCACGTGCCCAGCTCTTAGATGATAAAGAAGACTATGTTATTAAACGTACCTTGCTCAATCACTTACAAGCTCTAGATCCTAGCAATTTATCCTATCAATTGAGCTATGCACAATTGTTATTAGCAAATGAGCGCAGCTCAGAGCAAGGCTTGGCACTGGCCACAGCTATTATCCAAATTCGTTATGATGACCCTCGCTATGACAATGATCTTCACTTGCAAGCTTTAAATGTATTGGCTAGCAATGCGCTAGCTAAAAAGAATTATAAACAGGTTATCGATTACTTGCAGACACCTTATGATGTATTGCCTACACTGCGCTCAGGCTCACTTTTGTTGCGTGCTTACCAAGGTCTAGGTGATAATCAAAAAGTAGAAGACTTGCTAGTAGACTTACAGCAGCGCTTCTCATTTGGTCAGCACAATATCAACGATAGTATACAGCTGTACTAATATTGATTTTTTGAGTGGGCGACTTAATCTTCATAATTATAAAGTCAGTATAAATTACAAGCCAGTTATAAGAAGCTAACAGCCGTGCATAACCGAGCAACAAATAACGCTTAAGCTAATATCTTTGTTCATCTTTCCATTTTGAGAAACTATTATGTCAGCATCAATCACTTCTTATAAACCAAATAAATTGGCTCTGTTTACTGCTATAACTGCAGCCATGCTCATAACCTCTGGCTGTCAGTCACTAAAAACGGCCAACGCGACTAACCAGCCAACGACTACTGTACAAGGTCAAAACGCTGATCAACCACAAAAGCTAGAGAGCTTTAATATCACGGGTAAAATTGGGGTAACGACGCCTGCGAGTGATTCGACCGGTACTCAAGGTGGTAGTGCATTTTATGCATGGGGTCAGCAAAACGACCGATTTGCCATTGAATTAATTGGCGCACTTGGTATTGGTAAAACCAACATCGAATACAATGGTCAGACCGCTACTCTAGTCAGCGAAAAGACAGGCACATTGACTGCTGATGACCCCGAAACCTTGCTAAAGAAAGCCACTGGTTGGCAAGCGCCAATTTCACAAATGCCTTATTGGATTTCTGGTCGCCCAGCACCTTCAGACAGCGCGCCACAACTGGATGATCAGAGCCGGTTAGTTAGCTCAGTCAATGGTGAGTGGACAGCCAACTTTACTTATAAAGGTACCGATAAGTTGCCTAGTAAAATTAGTGCAGTACAGCCACAAGGCAACAAAGTTGTAATGACGATTAACCATTAATCTATCGTTGATTGGTAATAGGAACTACGTTAAAAATCATTATTGCTAATTAAGATAGCTATTTATAACTGCACCTTATGATAAAAAAATATGACTGAAAATATAGCCGCATCATTTGCTTGTACGATTACTCGTTTATCACCTGCAAAACTCAATCTGTTTTTGCACATCACGGGTAAACGTGCCGATGGCTATCATAATTTGCAAACGGTTTTTCGCCTGCTTGACTGGGGCGATTACTTGCATTTTTCGGTCAGCGATAATGTCGTAATTTCTACTATAGCTAGTGAATTAACTGCCAATCAATTCTGTCATCAGCTACTGATATTAGATGGTGCAGAGGCTATCACTATTAGTATAGAAGACAATTTAATTTTCAAAGCAGCATGCGCACTGCTAGCATTTGCCATACAGTCAAACACTTTACCTGACCAATTAGCAAAAGTGCATATCACTTTAGATAAGCACTTGCCAATGGGCGCGGGTCTAGGCGGTGGCTCATCTAATGCAGCAACGACTATACTAGTGCTCAATGAGATTTGGCAGCTTAATTTTACATGTGATGAGCTTATAAAGATTGGCGCAACTGTGGGTGCGGATGTACCTATATTTATCTTTGGGCAAGACGCTATTGCGATGGGTATTGGTGAAGAACTGTCTACGATTGAGCTGCCTGACCAGCAATATTTAGTACTGACGCCTAACGTTCATGTAAATACTGCCAAACTATTTGCGCATCCTAAACTACAGCGAGATATCGCACCTCTATCGGTTGCAACTATCCAAAACCAATACGCTGACTATGTACAAACGCTCACTACGCCTTATCATAATGTCTTTACGCCAGTGGTCACAAGCCTTGTTCCTACTGTTGCAGATGCCTTAAGTTATCTACAGGGGTTAGAGCAGCAAGCACTGGCTACAGCACGCATGACTGGGTCTGGTAGCGCAGTGTTTTTGCCATTGGATGCAAGCGTGGCTACTAATAAAAAGCTTGTGGTGAAGTGGATTGCAGATGCGCCTTGTGCGGCATATGTCGTTGGAAACTTAAAATAGCATATACAACCTTTAGATTTCTTATCATCTAAATAATGACAACGGTAGGATTGCCTATTTTAATTTGCTAAAATAGCGCCAGCAGTAACCTATGATGAATAAATACCAGAAAAAGCCGCAAATGACTTGCAAAATCTGAAAATTTACTTATAATAGGTCGCCACAATAGGGGTATAGCCAAGTTGGTAAGGCATCAGGTTTTGATCCTGACATCCGTTGGTTCGAGTCCAGCTACCCCTGCCATTTTTTAGTACGAAGCGTTAGAGATACATCAGGTATAAGCGGTTTATAAGTGACCTCTTATGCTATTGTCATTGACAACGTTATCCCAGTTTCGGTATAGTTCGCAATGGACACCGCTAGGGAAAAGTTATGTTTTAAACGGTTTATCCGTTTTTTAGATAACTGACAGGTCATGACACTATATTGAGAACGACTACTTAGTCGCTATTATATATCAGTTGTTCATAGCCTAGACATTACAGGGGTATAGCCAAGTTGGTAAGGCATCAGGTTTTGATCCTGACATCCGTTGGTTCGAGTCCAGCTACCCCTGCCATTTTTTACTGTAATAGTATACTTCAATACCTTCACCACTCTTTTCTTAATTTGAGCAGTTTGACACTGCTTAGCGGTCGCTGCTTGAGTCAATCAATAGGACTTCTGTCATGCCTTATTTGGCGATTTTTACGGGTAATGCCCACCCAGAATTAGCAAAAACCGTAGCCGATCATCTTCACATACCTCTTGGTAAAGCTGACATCACGCGTTTTTCTGATGGCGAAATTGCCGTGGAAATCAAAGAACACGTACGCGGTAAAGATGTGTTTATCATGCAGCCTACTTGTGCACCGACCAACGACAACTTAATGGAAATCATGATGATGGCTGACGCTTTGCGTCGCTCTAGTGCCGGTCGTATCACAGCTGTCATGCCGTATTTTGGTTATGCTCGTCAGGATCGTCGTCCACGCTCAGCTCGTGTACCTATTTCGGCTAAAGTGGTCGCTGACATGCTAAACATCGTTAGTATCGATCGCGTAATGACTGTTGATTTGCACTCAGATCAGATTCAGGGTTTCTTTGATATCCCTGTAGACAACATCTACGGCACACCTGTATTGCTAAACGATCTACAAAAGCAAGACTATGATAATATCATGGTTGTTTCACCTGACGTAGGCGGCGTGGTTCGTGCACGTGCGATGGCTAAGCAGTTAGGCGATACCGACATGGCAATTATTGATAAGCGCCGTGCTCGTGCCAATGAGTCACAAGTAATGCATATCATTGGTGATGTTCGTGACCGTGATTGCGTTATCGTTGATGATATGGTCGATACTGCAGGTACATTGTGTAAAGCCGCCGAAGCTTTGAAAGAAAATGGTGCCCGTCGCGTCTTAGCTTACATCACGCACCCTGTCCTATCAGGTAACGCACTGAAAAACATCAGCGAATCTGCATTGGATGAAGTGGTTGTGACCGATACGATTCCACTATCTGCTGAAGCCAAAGCTTGTAGCAAAATCCGTCAGGTAAGTATTGCACCAATGCTTGCTGAAAGCTTACGCCGTATCAATAACGAAGAATCTATTAGCGCGATGTTTGACGCTTAATCTGATACAGTTATTTTTAAAACAGCTATTGCGGTAATTTTTAGTAGCAATGACTGTAGTAAGACATCTTAAATAGTTAAAAAACAGAGCGTCAAGTATCCTTACTTGACGCTTTGTTTTGTGTAGGCGTTTTGCGTAGGTCTTTATTATTGCTACAGAATCACGTATAATGCGCGCCTGTGCTGACCTTTTCGTTGTTTTTATTAGGCCAGCACTATCAAAAGTGCTGATCATGTTTAACAGCAACTATCGTTATGGTAATTATCATAGCGAGCGCTGCTATAAGCAAATGGCTAAGCTTAGACATTACGAGTTTTATTCGTAACGATAATTTTAGCTATCATCACGTATTAGTGGATTGGTCGCAAATCCACTTTTTTATGACCAGACACTTCATCATTTTTTTTATAGGATTATATCCATGAGCATTAATCATTTTGAACTAAACGCCGTTGATCGTGCTGCTGAACTACAAGGTAAAGGTGCGAGCCGCCGCCTACGTAAGCAGAACCTAGTTCCTGCTATCATCTATGGTGGTAACGAAGAGCCAACAGCTATCTCTATCAAGCTTAACGAACTAGTAAAATCACTAGAATTCGAAGCGTTTTTCTCACACATCTTGACTATCAACGTTGACGGTGAAGAGCATCAAGCAGTTATCAAAGACTTGCAGCGCCATCCAGCTAAAGGCTTCCCAATGCATGCTGATTTCCAGCGCATTGTAAAAGGTCAGAAAATCCACATGAACGTTCCTGTTCATTTCACTGGTCGTGAAGATGCGCCTGGTACTGCTGCTGCTGGTGTACTATCTACTCTAGTATCTGATATCGAAGTTATCTGCTTACCATCACAACTTCCTGAATACCTAGAAGTAGATGTATCAGGCATGGAAATCGGTGACTTGTTCCGTCTATCAGACATCAAACTTCCTGAAGGCGTTGTTATTCATGAGCTTGAGCTAGAAGACGGCCATGACCGTACTATCGTTAACATGCAGCCACCAACAGTAGAAGAAGTTGATGCTGATGCTGACGTTGATGCTGATGAAGTACCAGCAACTGAGCAAAACGACGGTACTGAAGAAAACAAAGACAGCGAGTAATAACTGTTTCTAACTAGTGCATTATTTTGTGCTGGTTAGTGATACATTCGTTTAGTCAATAAGACAGCAGGTGATTAAAATCTCCTGCTGTTTTTGTAAGTAAGGTTTGAAAATAAACTGTCTATCAGTACTTCACACCTTACCCCTATTTATCAAATTCAAGCAGGGTGTTTTTATGGCCATAAAGCTTATTGTCGGTCTTGGTAATCCTGGTCAGCAGTATATGTTTACGCGTCATAATGCAGGATTTTGGTTTGTCCATCATTTGGCTCAGCAGTTTAATATCACGCTCTCCCCTGATAAGAAATTTCATGGAGTGACAGGGCGTGGGCAGATTCATGGATCTGATGTGCGTTTACTTATGCCGCTGACGTTTATGAATAAATCTGGTCAGTCAGTGGTACCTATGGTAAATTTCTATGGCATCAAAAATGATGAATTGTTGATTGCTCATGATGAGCTCGATATTCCAGCTGGTAGTATCAAACTCAAAACAGACGGTGGACATGGTGGTCACAATGGCCTACGTGATATCACGCCGCATATTGGCAATGATTTTCATCGCCTGCGTGTGGGTATCGGCCATCCTGGACACAAGTCTAAAGTTAGTGGACACGTTCTCTCTAAAGCATCTCCTGATGAGCAGATTGCGATTGATAGCGCTCTGACAGCTGCTTTTGAGGCGCTCCCATTATTGTTAGATGGTGATGTCGAAAAAGCACGTTCACAAATTAATGGCTTTAAATTACCAGAATAATATAGTCGTTCAATGATAATGACCTTTTATTTTGGCAGTTTTATCCCCATTAACCTTTTGATTTAGTTAATTAATATCAGTTACACCAAGGAACCAACCTATGCTACTTAATATGCTTAAATGCAAATTACACCGTGCCCGTGTTACCCATGCCGAGCTTCATTACGAAGGCTCTTGCGGTATCGACGGCGATCTATTAGATCTTGCTGGTCTACGCGAAAATGAATCTATTGATATCTACAACGTGACCAACGGTAAGCGCTTTCGCACTTATGCTATCCGTGCTGAGGCGGGCTCTGGTATTATCTCATTAAATGGTGCTGCGGCTCATATGGCAGATTTGGGCGATATCGTTATCATTTGTGCTTACGCGCATTTTGATGAAGTTGAAGCGTCAACGTATCAGCCAAAACTTGTCTATTGCAACGAAGACAACACCGTTAAAGACACAGCAAATATCATTCCTGTACAAGTTGCTTAATATGACAGGATGGTGAGGTTTTGGTAAATTTAAGATAAACACAAAGTTACACCTTTGAATTAGCTGCTATTATTACTAAAAATCTCGATGCTAAAGGGAAAGCTGAATCTAAATCAAGATTCGGCTTTTTTTATGCCATTTTTATTTATCAAATTCACATTTTTCATCATATACAAGGAAACATACTGATGTGGTTGGCAGCGCTTGCAATACTGATTGGATTAGCAATTTTAGTTTGGAGTGCCGATGTCTTTATTGATGGGGCGACAGCACTAGCAAAGAGGTTTAGTGTGCCTAGCTTCTTAATTGGTGTCTTAATATTGGGTATAGGCACGTCAGCGCCTGAGATGGTGGTATCAGTACTAGCAGCGATAGAAGGCAGCCCTGAGCTGGCTCTAGGTAACGCTTATGGCTCAAATATCATCAACATCGCATTGGTACTTGGTGCAACTGTATTGATTAGCCCTATTATCATCCGTAGAGGCATCGTAAAGCGCGACTTACCCTTGCTGCTACTGATTACTATCATCGCCGCTTGGCAGCTACGTGATGGTACGTTAAGCCAAGCTGATGGTATCGTATTGTTGATTTTGTTGGTCGCCGTTTTAGGACTACAGATCATAATGAGTATACGCGAAGGCTATCATGAGCACGAAGACGATATAGTCGTGGCTAATGCTGACTCAGCGCACTCAAATAACTTAGAGCACTTAAATAACTCAGAGAGCTTAGAAAAGCTAGAACCAAGCGTAACGCGTGGTCTTGTCAGTTTAATTATCGGTATGCTGATGCTCGTAGCTAGCTCACGTGCTATCGTTTGGGGCGCTGTCGAGTTAGCAACGCTATGGGGTCTTAGTGAGCTCATCATTGGTCTAACGATTGTCGCAGTTGGGACCTCATTGCCTGAACTGGTATCGAGCCTGTCAGCCGCCCGTAAAGGCGAGCATGATATGGCGCTTGGCAATATCATCGGCTCTAATATTTTCAATACTTTGGCAGTTGTCGGCTTGGCAACAGTCATTGCTCCTATTGCCGCTGATCCAGTGATTCTATCGCGTGATGTGATGGCAATGGGAGTCTTGACGATATTGCTAGTGACACTGTGCGTATTTGCCTTTAAAACAAAGCGACAATTCGGTCGTACGTCAGGTGCCACATTAGTGTTGTTCTTTATGGGCTACACCGCATGGCTGATCCAAAGCGTTAGTATGTAACTGTTTAGGCTGAATCAATTGAACGGTGATATAACTAAATTTTACGTCAATAAAAGTTATTAAGTTAATCAAACCAGACTAAGATTTTTTCTTACGATTTTTAAAACCGCGCCATAGCCCTTCATGTGCCACTTTTGGCATTTTTAGGGTAATGGTATTGGACAGCATATCTTGTACTGCCAGACCGCGAGGGTTGAACAGACAGAACACATAGTTGAATACCAAACCAAGAAACGCGCTGGCCAATAAGGCGGCGCGTGATCCATCAATAAGACTGCCAATAATGCCGAAAATCAGCGGCATCAAACAAGCGGCCAAAATACGCTTAAACGACTGTCCCCACGTTAGCCATTGGCCTGCATCATTAATCGTTTTTAATCGCCAAGTCTGCATACCTAATGTCTGACCACCACGGCGCCAAAATATCCCATAAAATGCCACGAGTGTCAGTACAAATGATGGCGTCATAATGGCGTTCTGATACCAAAGCGGCAGTGACTGAGCTTGTGAGGACTCAGTACCCGTCTCCATAGTCAACAGCGTACCCACGACGGTTAGTATCGTCCCTACCAAAAATAATAACGCTAAAATCAGCATACCATCATAGAGAATCGCCACGACGCGAATCATAGGCTTAGCGATGGTTGGCTCTTCGTTAGGATCTTGCTGTACAGGCGCACTCGATTGAGGCTTTGATTTGCGAGTCGTTTTTGACGGACGTTTAGATAGACTTTTTGACATGGTACAAGCTCATAGCAAGCAGTGAATAGTAACGCTATTGTACCGTAAATGGTGGGGCTATCGTACATTATCCTAGATGACATCGTAGATGGCCTAACATCTTAGATGACTGTCCAATATCATAGATTGCTCTCCAATAACGTAGATTGCTCTTTAATATTATTAGCTGGCTATCCAATAATGCTACATATAAGAGATGGTCGTAGAATAAATAAGTAGAAAGGTAAAAGTTACAGACATAAAAAAACCGCCAATTGTCATAAGACAGGCGATTATTTTAATGTTTTATCAGCTTAAATTAAGCTGTTATGCAAATGGTGCGCCTGGAGAGATTCGAACTCCCGACCCCTTAGTTCGTAGCCAAGTGCTCTATCCAACTGAGCTACAGGCGCGTATTTTGCACTTTATCCACTGCGCAGATAATATCTTTTGCAGTAAATTAGGTTGGTCATTATATAGATAATATCGCTTGTGTCAACATCTTTTTTAATTAAAACAAATTATCTTTTGAATTAATTATTAAAATGTTTAACGCAGTATATTGCGTTATTACTCTAATAACAACTGAATAAATGGCGGTGAAGGAGGGATTCGAACCCTCGATACGCTTACACGTATGGTTCCTTAGCAGGGAACTGGTTTCAGCCACTCACCCACTTCACCTAACGATTCAAGACATTTATAAAAATTCTATAAACATAGTATTGATGCTAACAATACGTCTCATGTCGTGGGCGAGTATTATAACAAAGCCAAAACGAATTGCAAGCGTTGTCTACAGATTTAATGCGGCTTTTATCAAAATTATAGATATAAGTACTTATATTGCATTTCTATACGGAAAATTGTGGCATATCATTGCTAAATATAACGATCAAACTGCTCACTAATATTAGGCCTACTCACTCTATCGTCTTATACTTCATCCCCAAGCATAAGACTATGATAGATTTTTTAGTAGTAGGTGGCTATAGTATTTGTCACTTACTTTAAAATCTCTTAAAAGGAGCTGTTATGCGACCTGTCGTACTGTGTTTTTCAGGATTAGACCCTTCAGGCGGTGCTGGATTACAAGCGGATATCGAGGCCATTGGACAATCAGGGGCACATGCCGCCATCGCTTGTACGGCGGTCACTATCCAAAGCTCACAACAGGTATTTGGCTTTGAGGCTTGTGCGGCATCGTTGGTAAAAGCCCAAGCTACTGCGGTGCTTGATGACTTGCCTGTTAGTGCTATCAAATCAGGTATGCTAGGCACCACTGATAACATCGCAATGTTGACCAAACTGTTTGCTGATCAAGTTATCGATAATAATACGCCATTTGTCTTAGACCCTGTACTAGTCGCGAATAGCGGTGGTAGCTTAGGCGATGAAAAAACTCTGGTTAGCGCATTTAGACAATTGCTGCCCTACGCCACTTTAATTACTCCAAATACTCATGAACTACGAGCGCTTAGCGGTGAGCAAGACTTGCATGTCGGTGCACAAAAGCTATGTGCTCAAGGCGCTCATGCCGTACTGGTGAAAACCTCACATGATTTTGATAGCGGTGATATTGAGCAATACTTATATATAGAAGGTGAGATGGTGCATAAAAGCACCTTACCGCGCTTAGATGGTGAGTTCCATGGCTCAGGATGTTCACTCGCCAGCTTTATCGCTGGACGCTTGGCAATGGGCGATGCTCTCATCGATGCAGTACAAGCGGCAGATAGTTGGATTACCCAGACATTGCAGGCAGCTGATGCACCGCATCCTGATGATACTCAAGCTCAACTCATACCAAATCGCTTTGTTCGTTTTTAGCATATCTAACAAGCCATAGCTTACCCAAGTAGCAGACGCAAAAAAGGCGCTCTATATTTTTATAGAACGCCTTTTTTATGACAGTTTTTAAATGTAATTTTATTAGGACTAACCCAAGGTTGGCAACATACTCGCAGCCAAACCACCGATGAATATCTCCAGCAAATAAAATACTAAGAAAGCGACCATTGGTGATAAATCGAGCATACCTAAATTCGGCGTGATACGACGAAACGGGGCCAAAATAGGCTCAGCCAAATTAATGATAATGCCAATAATCGGATGCTCAGATCTGGTAAACACCACAATCCAGCTAACGATGATAGAACCAATCACTAAATAGCGACACATGCGTAAAAAGTCTAACAATAAGCTAGTGGTACCTGTGAAGAATAGCGGTACAGGGGCAATACCTTTATGCGTTAATGCCGCCTTTCCAGAGATATCGATTAGACGAATCAAAAACATTAGCACGATAGCGGCAATGCTAATACGACCCTGCGCGACAGTCGGGAAAATGCGCCCAAATACATCGACGATGTGCGTCGCTTTATAAGCAGGTGCAATCATTGGATTGCTCGCATCCATTCCTGCAAACTGCAACATAAAACGGATAAACACCAGCATCATAGCGAATGTGGTGACCAAATCAAAAATTTGAAATAACATGTTGTTCATGAAGTGCTACTCAATGTGACATTATTAACAGATTCTAGGATGACAAATGTCATTATCAGATGCTGATGATTACATAAGGGGTGTCGTCAGTGGTGACTTACAGCACACCTTGTCAGTGTTTACTTGCTCATCTCTTCACTTAGCGCTTGGCTACGATCATAGCAAGCTTGCATGGCCTCGCTGATTTGACGACCAATCTCATTGGCTTGCATTGACTCAACCGCTGCCTGAGTAGTACCGTTCGGCGAAGTAACTTTACGGCGTAACTCAGCTGGTGCATCATCACTGTTCATCGCCATTTTTGCAGCACCTAACATGGTCTGCATAGCAAGCGCTGAGGCTTGTTCTTTATCTAACCCTAATGCAACTGCCCCATCGACCATCGATTCGATGAAGTAAAACATATACGCTGGCGCTGAACCTGATACGGCTGTGACCGCATGCATATGCTCTTCGTCATCGACCCACATGACCAAACCTGATGCTTCCATAACGGCTGTTGCTAGCTGCTTCTGTTCCGCTGAGATATTGTCTGTACCGTAGAGGCCAGTCGCACCCATTTGAATCATAGAAGGCGTGTTTGGCATTGCACGGACGATATTGCTATAGCCGCCCAACATGTTTGATAAAAGATCAGTCGACAAGCCTGCAGCCACTGAAATAACTAATTGAGTGTCTAATACATCTGCAAAAGCACTTACCACCACCTTCATCATTTGTGGTTTGACTGCTAGCACCACGATATCCGCACCGATCACAGCAGACTTTGGATCAGCCATTGGATCAACAGTATTTAGACCTTTAGCGGCTAATTGCTCACGTGCATCGCTGCTAGGATCGGCGACCGTGATTAGATTTGGTTTGATGCCGCAACCCACAAGCCCGCTAATGAGCGCTTGTGCCATGTTTCCGCCACCAATAAAACTGATTTTTTTATTATCTAATACCGACATACTTGTCTCCTAGTCACAAAATTCAAAGGTATTCAACTTAACATACTGATATGTAAAACGACACTCAGTTTATCATACTGCCACTATCCCCGTTTGATAAATTCAAAATGTCGCGCCTGACATCAACCTGATAAAAATCAATGAGTCAGCCAACGGATATTAAACTTTTAACGCTTTCTATTTTAGACTAAGCTCACTTTTGATGTACTCAGCCAATTGATTGCTTTTAGCATCGCTATCCGTCTGCTCAGAACTCAAAAGCCAACTCTCAAATGGTGATGCTAGTAACAGAGGAATATCAGTTTGTATGTCGCTTCCATCTTCAGATTTTTTTGTAAGGGTAATGCTGACTACTATTAAGCTTTCTCGTAGCCATAATGGAATCCCAAGCGTTTGATACAGTTTTTTGCCTGCTTGTGGGCGTGCAGCCATCTCAGTTTTCAACCGCTGTTTACGGTCTAACGGTGCTACTTTTAACACTATCTGTTGTGCTACACAGTCCGTACTATTTTCTAACAATCGTACCAGCCCATCTACTTTCACTTGCAACTGCCAAATGTAGTCATTACTTCTGCACAAGGTGACTAATTCGAAGCTATTATCAGCTGAATTATTCTTAGACAAACTCAGGCTAGATAGTAGCAGCACCTGCTCGGTCCGTAGTAGCTTCAGCCAAGACAGCCACTCGCTGCTCATACGATAGAGCTGCTGACGATAGCGCCGAATGGTATAAGATGCTTTACGACCTTGCCAAAATAATTCTGTTTGATGATCTTGGTCATCACGTTGGCTTAGAGTTAACACATCATCGACGAGTTGCTTAGCAGGCGGTAGTGGCTCATCTTGACCCAACCAATAGTGCAGTAGTTGCCGCTGACGATATATAGGTAGCTTTTGCAACGTATCGATATTTAGCACGCGCTGTGCGGGTAAAAGTTGTAGGTCTGTACTCTCCGTCTGCTGCATATCCTGCATAGCTTGAGCATTGACTGTTTCCTGTGCATCACTTAATAGCTGCGCACTACGAGCAATATTATCAATAACATTAGGATTGTATGTAGCCAGTATTGGCATGATATCGCGGCGTAGGCCACTACGTACGTTGTTGCCGCTGTCATTGGTAGGATCATCTATATAAGGCAACTCTAAACGCTTAGCATAGGCGCTAATGTTTGCACGTCGTATCGTGAGCCAAGGTCGCCACAGGATATTGCACTGTGCGCCCTGCGTTTGCACTCGCCATGGCTGCATACCAGAGAGACCATTGACTCCAGCGCCTTGAATGAGCCGCATCAATACGGTTTCAGCTTGGTCGTCAGCATGGTGGCCCAGTAGCAAAACATCACTTTTATTGATATGAGCACGCATAACATTATAGCGTGCTTGCCGAGCGGCCTGCTCATCATGTCCGTTCACTTGTGCCTGTAAAATACGACAAGGTATCTGCTGCGCTTGCGCCCAGTTGGCAACATGCTTAGCCCAATACTGACTATCCGATTGTAACCCATGATCGACATGTAACAGCTGCGGCAGACATGGCAATCTACCTTGTCGATAGAGCTGCACACACAGTGCCGCAAGTGCCAATGAATCACGCCCACCACTACATGCCAGCCAAAGACGACGACCATGCAACTGATCACTATACACAGACATACTGCTCAAGAAAGCTGTCGCCAGAGTCTCATCAACTAGCAAATCGCCAATTGATTTCATGGGATGTGAGATGATTGCGCTGCTAGTCATATTCAGCCTTAATTATTATTAAGCGGTTGTACATTTACTATCGTGCTGATGTGTGAGCACCTACGTTAATCAATACATTGCGTTAGGTGCTTTGTATAGTAACAGCCATAAAAAAACGCGCCATTAAATGACACGTTTTTATTTTAGCATTAAGACTCAGACTCTAATATGAAAAGCCTATCATTAATAATAGCGACTTCGCAATGAAGGCGCCATAACAACTAATTAAGCAGGCAACATCACTTCTGAGTTAAAAGACTTTAGCTTTTCATAACGTAGCTCACAACGCTCTTGAGGATCTAAATCTTTAATCTCATCAAGCTGCTCAGTAATCAGTGCTTTTAAGGCATTCATCACAGGTTGTGGCTGCACATGTGCGCCCTCGCCCTCTTCAATAACAGCATCAATCAAACCCATTTGATAAAGGTTAATGGCGTTTAGTTTTAGCGCTTCACTAGCGTCTTGTGCTTTTTCAGCGGTTTTCCAAAGAATAGAAGCACAACCTTCTGGCGAGATCACTGAGTAAATGCTGTTTTGTAGCATATTTACTTTATCACCAACACCAATTGCCAATGCTCCACCTGAGCCACCTTCACCAATGATAGTCACAATCACAGGCACTTTCAGACTAGAAAATACAGCAATGCTTTCTGCAATCGCTTGCGCTTGTCCGCGCTCTTCTGCACCAATACCAGGGTAAGCACCTTGGGTATCCACAAAGGTCATCACAGGAATGTTAAAGCGGTCGGCCATTTTGACCAAACGAATCACTTTGCGATAGCCTTCAGGATTGGCCATACCGAAGTTATGAGCAATACGCTCGCGAGTACTGCGACCACGATGCTGACCGATTACCATCACAGGCTGACCGTCAAAACGCGCAAGACCACCAAGTATGGCTTTGTCATCGGCAAAAGCACGGTCGCCATGCAACTCATCAAATTCGGTAAAAAGCTGATTAACATAGTCCATAAATAATGGACGCTTGGCGTGTCGTGCAAGCTGCACACTATCCCAGACAGTGCTCATAGACGCTTCCCTTTAATAATTATACTTAATGTATTTATGTTTAAGAATAATATCGTTATCCGTGTTCAGATAATGAAAGTACAGTTGTAAACTCAATAGGAGCTATAGTAGCACATCTTAAATAGCATGACATTATCGACAACGCCGCTTTTGTTACGTTAATCTTTAACTCAATACTTACAATGGTAACTGCTCAACCTCTGGAGTCTCAGCCTCTGGAGCTTCAATCACACTAAGCTGTACGCCCCACTTAGCAAACTGGTCAATCTCAGTACGCAAATCTGCGAGCAAGAAAGCATAATGCTCACTGCTATCCGCCAAGGTGATTCGCCAGCTGTTTTCAGCGATTACCTTTAGTTCTAGCTCTGGTAGCGCATAATCACTGCGGCTATGATGCGCCAGTACGGCGAGGCGCAACAGTAAACAGAGATAAACCAACTGATCGCCACCAATCTGACAAGTCTGCTCTAGCATATCGGCTTTGAGCTTGCGACGATGGTTGAGCATTAGCTGCGCCATGCGTTTCTGATCGACTTGCGAAAATCCTGGAATATCAGAATACTCCAGCAAATACGCGCTGTGCTTGTGATAGCTACTGTGACTGATTGCCAGTCCTATCTCATGCAAGAAAGCAGCACGTCTGAGCAAGTCGCAATCATCATTGGACAGCGCAAGCTTATCTTTTACTTGTTCAAATAAATGACGGCTGGTTTTCACCACTTGCTTGGCTTGCTTTTTGTCCCCTGAATAACGCTTGATTAATGCCAATACACTGCGGTCACGCACATCTTCACTAGCAAAACGACCAAGCATATCGTACATAACGCCTTCACGTAACGCACCATCTGAATAAGTAATGGTCTCAACGCCCAGCACTTTCATCACTGCACGCAATACTGCCACACCAGCAGGAAATACGGCTTTACGATGTTCTTTGACGCCTTCTAACTCGATATCATCAATATTGCCAATCTTAATCAGCAATTTCTCTAATTTTTTGACGCCTCTATAAGTGATGCGTTCTTGCTCATCGGCCCAACCTTTTGATACTAGGACATTACGCACCGCTTTGATTGTACCGCTTGAGCCGACTACGCTACTCCAGCCAGTTTTTTGGTAGCGACCATTGATGGCTAAGACTTCTTTACGTGCACCTGAAATCGCACTATTAAAAGCTTCTTTGGTAATCAGGCCGTCAGCGAAGAATTTTTGGGTAAAAGAAACACAGCCCATTTGTAAACTTTCAGTCAATAATGGATCGAAATTTTGACCAATAATAAACTCTGTCGAACCACCACCAATATCCATGACCAAGCGCTTATCACTACTCTCATTGGTATGAGAGACGCCCAAATAAATCAATCGCGCCTCTTCGCGGCCCGCGATAATCTCAATAGGTTTTGGCAGGATTTTATTGGCACGGGAAATAAAGTCGTTGGCATTTTTGGCTTGACGCAACGCATTGGTCGCGACCACACGAATACGCTCTGGCGGTACTGAATCCAAGCGCGCCACAAAGCGGCTTAAACAATCAAGACCACGCTGCTCGGCTGCTGCGCTTAGAATATTATTTTCGTCCAGACCGGCGGCGAGCTGTACCTTTTCAGACATCGAGACTACTTTTCGCACTTCCCCATGGTCAAGACGAGCAATGGCCAAATGGAAACTGTTGGAACCAATATCGATGGCTGCCATCATTTCATCATCGCCAATTGGCGGATTCGTAAGGTAGTCAATAGGCATAGGACAAGTCGTCACCGTGTTAGAGAAAGTGGATAGTTTACCAAAATCACGTGCTATATAGTTATAAAATCACATGTATAGAAAAAAGTCATAACCACAAAAATCAGGGCAATTTTATCATTAAAGCATTTATGCCAAACACTCGCAAGCGATGCAAAACTGTAGCAGGGATATCGACGACCACCCTATAAACTGACAGGTGTCGGCTCAGCATCTAGCGCTTGTGTTACTCATATCGGTTTGCTACATTGAAAGCTATCAACATCATGGTAAAAAACCGTTATTTATAAACCTTTTATCTGTATAATTTACTTCAAAAGTCACCAGCTAATCGGTTAAAAACCATCTGCAATTAATAGTTATCAACCTCACCAGCAAGGAAGCTAGTCACATGAATCAGACCACGACAAAAGACGCTACCCAAAATACTGAGACCCCTATCAGCAGCGCCAAAAAAGACATGGTAAAAACTGAAAACTCGCCTAAACAGGCATTTTATGATTTTTACTTAGATGAGCATCAAAACATGGCCTGTCGCCGCCTACATTTCGCAGGCAGTAGCTTTGGCTTATTAGGACTGGCAAAGTCTGTCAAAACTGGCTCAGCCAAACCTTTGGTAAAGGGCATCGCTGCTGGATATGCCTGTGCATGGGTTGGACACTTTTTCTTTGAAAAGAACAAACCCGCTTCTTTTAAATTTCCATTGAAAAGCTTTGTCAGTGATTTTCGTATGTATAGCGATGTGCTACGAGGCAATCTAAGCTTGAGAGATCTTAAGTTTGATAAAGCACGATAAAGTGTAGTCGCCATATAAATTAAATGACAAACTTTATATTCTTCCCAATACGATTATAAATAATATATCGATAAACAAAAAAACCAGCAGAGATCACAGGACGATCTTGCTGGTTTTTTAAACTGCAACTTTTTAACGAGCTAATAGCTTAAATGGCTAAACTATGCTTTTGCCATTTCTGCAAATATCTCATCAGCTGCTTTGATTGATGCATCAATGTCTTCGTCGCTATGTTTGATAGACATAAAGCCTGCTTCATAAGCTGAGGGTGCCAAGTAAATACCGCGATCTAGCATACCGTGGAAGAAAGTATTGAATACGTCCATATCGCACTCTGTCACGTCATCGAAGTTCTTTGGTGTTTCGGTTGTGCTATTTTTTACAAAGAACATGCCAAACATACCGCCAAGCTTATTGGTACGTAGATGAATACCATGTCTGTCAGCTGCTGCTTGGAAACCGTCTACTAGGTGATCAACTTTCGCTGCTAACTCGTCGTAGAAACCCTCTGCGGTTAAGTCTTCAAACATCGCAATACCAGCGCGCATCGCTAGCGGATTGCCTGATAATGTACCAGCTTGATAGACACCGCCAAGTGGCGCGATGCAAGACATGACTTCTTTTTTACCACCAAAAGCACCAACGGGTAAGCCAGCCCCGATTATTTTACCGAAACAGGTCAAATCAGGGTCAATACCGAAATGGGCTTGCGCGCCGCCAAGACCAACGCGGAAGCCCGTCATCACTTCATCAAAAATCAATACTGCGCCATTAGCTGTACATTCTGCGCGCAACGTATCATGGAATTCTTGTGTTGGGATAACCATGTTCATGTTGCCAGCGATAGGCTCTAAGATAACGCAGGCAATCTCTTCACCCCATTTCTCAAAACAATCTTTAATCGCTTGCGGATCATTATAAGGAATCGTAATCGTATGCTTAGCAAAGTCTGCTGGCACGCCTTTTGACGTTGGCTCACCAATATCAAGCATGCCAGAGCCTGCTTTTACTAATAGGCTATCTGAATGCCCATGGTAGCAGCCTTCAAATTTAACAATTTTGTCACGCTGAGTATAACCACGTGCTAAGCGAATCGCACTCATGGTCGCTTCTGTACCAGAGCTGGTCATACGAATCATTTCAACACTCGGTACGATTTCGCAAATCTTGTCAGCAACCGTAGTTTCAAACGGTGTTGGTGTACCAAAGCTTAGACCATCATCAGCGGCTTTTTTCACCGCACCGATGACTTTTGGGTGTGCATGACCCAAAATCATTGGGCCCCAAGAGCCAACATAATCGATATAGGCATTGTCTTCGGTATCATAAATTTTGCTGCCATTGGCACGATGCATAAAGATTGGCGTACCACCGACCCCTGCAAAGGCGCGAACTGGCGAGTTAACACCACCTGGAATATGTTTACGTGCTTGTGCAAAGAGCTGTTCGTTTTTAGTACTCATAATTATTCTCTACTTATAGCGACATTTATAACGACAATGTTTTGTGATTAAACGTCTGCTTTATATTTGTTTATTATCGAATCTTTCAAGAAGTTTTTACAATTTAAGCTTTTTTGACCACAGAAGACTTAAGCTTCATTGGGCCATAGCCATCAAGCTTACAGTCGATATCATGACCGTCGGTAGCATCTGGCAACAGGCGAATGCTTTTTGCTTTCGTCCCTACTTTAATCACAATTGAAGAGCCTTTGACTTTTAGGTCTTTAACGACCGTCACCGCATCGCCGTCCTGTAGCTCATTGCCAACAGCATCACGTATGACTGCGTCTTGGTCTTCAGCTTGCGCTGCATCAGTCTCAGCCGCCGTCCATTCATGAGCACACATAGGACATACCAGTAACGCACCATCTTCGTACGTATATTCAGCATCACATTTAGGGCAATTTGGTAAGCTCATTATTTCCTCGGCAGCCATCGTACATTAGGTTAATTATAGAGCTGATATTGTACCGTAACTCACCATCTTTAACCAATTTGTACGCTTGAAAATCAAACGCTATGCCCAATTTAACACTTAACTCATCGCTTACTGATGACGTTTTTTATGACAGGGTTTTTTGTGGTACTCTTCTTAGCCTCATTTAGATTTATGTGCACAGATACTGTCAATGACAAAAGCGCCCATATAATTTTTTATCACTTCGATTTACCCTATATATTAGGGCGTGTCCCTATTTTAAAAATGGCGATAAAAATGAGATAAATCGCAGGCAAACAAGGAAAATAGCGTAGGTAATATCGAGCTATTGGCCAGCTATTTGACGCCGTTTGCTAAAGATATATCCATTTTTAGCCCATTTAGTCATAAACATTTGAATTAGGGACATGCCCTAATAAATAAGCTCTCATCAGAAGGATAATAACAATGACTCAGTCTTCAAATTTATCAGCTGTACCGCAGTTTTCGCAATTAACTATCCAAGGCGAAGACGCCGAAAAATTCTTGCAAGGGCAATTGACTTGTGACGTTACCAAGCTCGGGCTTAGCTATCAGGCAGCCGCCATCGGTAACCTAAAAGGTCGTATTGAGTTTGGCATCTGGATCAAAAAACAAGCAGAGAAACATTATGATGTGGTCATAAGTAGCGACTGTGCTGAGTCTTTGCAAGCGCATCTTAATAAGTACGGGGCGTTTTCTAAATTTGAGACCAGTGCACCAGCAGCGATTTATCCTTGCGTGCTAGCAGATGAGCCAACTTTTAGTCACAAAGACGACCATAATACCGCTGAGGATACTCAGGCTTGGATGGCGTGCAGCCTAGCTACTGGTAATTATTGGATTGTGGCCGCGACTCAAGGTGAGTTTCAACCGCAAGAGCTGCGTCTGCATCAGCGCGGCGGCATGGACTATGATAAGGGCTGCTACTTAGGCCAAGAAGTCATCGCTCGCATCTACTTTAAATCTGCACCCAAAGCATTTTTGCACTATGTACAAGGCACTGGTGTAGCACCAAGCGCAGGTGACAAGCTAGATAAAATCCAAGTGGTCAATGCGATGAAAAATGACGATAGCTTTACCGCCTTGGTCGTGGCACGTCCTGAACAATTGGCAGAGAGTGATTTGAGCATATTGGACTTGCCAGCTGCACTACAAGTAGATGTTGCGCGTCCAAAATAAAAGCACATCGAATCAGGCAAGCGACGCAGCAAAGGTGATGGTAGTTCAATATAGAGCGACCGTCATGACTAACATGAGCATAGAGAATCCTATGACACATATTGCGGTACTCGGAGCAGGCGTGGTGGGCGTGACCACCGCATGGTATCTACGTCAGGCAGGCTATGATGTGACCGTGATTGAGCGCGAGTCAGCGGCAGGTATGCAGACGTCATTTGCCAATGGCGGCCAAATCTCTGTCTCACATGCGACGCCGTGGGCCAATCCTGCGACCCCGATGAAAGCGCTCAAGTGGCTATTTAAAGAGGATGCACCGCTGTTGTTTCGCCTACGTGCGGACAAGGATCAACTCAAATGGGCCATGCAGTTTTTGCAAGAGTGCCGTGCCGATAGAGCCGATGCCAATCTGGTGCAAATGGTGCGCTTAGGTCTATATTCAAGAGATACCTTACAACAGCTGCGCGCGGATATTGACATCAACTACGAGCAGCAAACACGCGGTATCATGCATTTTTATACCAATCAGGCAGAATTTGATGCGGCTATCGAACCAACTGAACGCATGCAATCCCTCGGTTGTGAACGCCATGTCATTGATATCAATAACGCTGTCAACTTAGAACCTGCGCTTTACCCAATTGCGCATAAGCTCACTGGAGCAACCTATACCAGCCGTGACGAGTCTGGCAATGCGCACCTGTTTACCCAGCGCTTGGCGCAGCGTTGTATCGATGCTGGTGTACAGTTTTTATATGATACCGAGATCTTAGCACTCAATGCTGATGCTGACTCTGCCCGTCCGCATGTACACAGTATTACTATCCGTCCAAAAGGCGAAAACGCGCAGACCTTCACGGCTGATAATCATGTGGTCGCGCTTGGCAGCTATAGCGTACCTCTACTAAAACCATTGGGCATCCATGTACCTATTTTCCCTGCGAAGGGATATTCGGCTACGTATACGGTGAATCCACGCGCGCCGCACTTAGCGCCTTTTGTCAGTCTGATTGATGATGAATTCAAACTGGTTACCTCACGACTGGGTGACAAATTACGAGTCGCTGGTACAGCAGAATTCAATGGCTATAACCTAGACTTAAATGCCACGCGCTGTGAGGCCATCACTCGCCGTGTGCAGCAATTATTTCCGAAAGGTATCATCGCAAACTCGGTACAATATTGGACAGGACTGCGCCCAATGACCCCATCGAACGTGCCCCTTATTGGTCGCGCACACTGCGGTCAAGTCAAACATGGCAGTCATAATACTTCAGCAACTTTTGATAATTTATGGCTCAATACAGGACATGGTACCTTGGGATGGACACACTCTTGCGGCTCTGCAAAAGCCCTTAGTTTGTTAATCCAAGGTGAAACGCCCAACGTCGATTTTGATTTTATCGGCATGAGCGTTTGATCGGCTCAGCGATGTATTCAGATTGCAAAAAAAAGGCGCTCACTTTACGTAAACGCCTTTTTTGTATGTCTATGAACTTGCGATTAATTTTATGCTAATGCGCCTGCTGCTACATTGTCTGTAGCAGCAGATAAACTATCTACACCCATATCCAATGCTTCTAGTTGCACAGGCACACCGTTGACTGCGGCATTACCACTCAACTGGTCAATCAACGTCTCATCGGTCAAATCATTAACGCTGACACCTGCATGCGCTTGCGCAATCTTTTGCTTAACGCCTTTACGACCGTGTCCAAAACCATGCGGAATGCTGACCACTCCCGGCATCAGCTCATCCGTCACTTCTGCTACAATGACCACGCTACTCACTCGAGAAGTTACTCTGACATCTTGACCGTCTGAAATGCCATGTTGTGCTGCCGTTTGCGGATGCAACATTAACGTACAGCGAGATTTACCTTTTACCAATCGATGGCTATTGTGCAACCATGAGTTGTTACTACGTACATGACGACGACCGATTAGCAAAATCTCATTACTGTTGTACTCTTGCACCATTTCTTTAACACGGGCCAAATCTGACTGATAAAAATCAACATGAAGATGAATTTGTTTATCGGCATGTTTAATAGCCTCTGGCAACATACGATGCAACGGACCTAAGTCGATACCATGTGGATTTTCGACTAGCGCTTCAAATGTCACCTCTTTATAAGGGCCATACTTAAGACCTTGCTCTAACAAGAATTTAGGACCAAATGCTTTTGTCGCAGCACGTTCTTTTTGCGTTGCTTCTGGCGCATCTTTGTCTAAGCGGTCAGCCAATCCTAAATAAATCTCCCAGTCATGCTTGGTATCGTCAGTTTTATCAAACAAAGCAGGCGAGTATTTAGCGACATTGTGCACGGCAAAACCATTAAAAGTAATGTCATAATGGTCGCGCTCTAATGGCGATACAGGCGGCAGAATAATATTGGCATGGCGACTGGTCTCAGTCACAAAGTAATCAAGCGAAACCATAAACTCTAACTGAGATAATGCTTCATCCAACTTTTCGCCATTTGGCGTACTCAGAACCGGATTACCAGCGACCGTAACGAATCCCTTTAACTGGCCTTCCCCTTCGACTAGCATCTCATCTGCCATCGCAACCACTGGATACTCACCATTAAAATCTGGCAAGTTGCTGACGCGGCTATGACGTTTACCCAAATAGCCTGGGCCAGAACTGTTCACAACATCGACAGCAGGATTTGGGAACATGAGTCCGCCCACTTCATCTAAACGACCTGTGACGATATTGATGACCATAGATAAATACTGGCTTAGCAAACCAAACTCTTGCACCGAGATGCCCATACGGCCATAACAAACTGAGCTTTCCGCTTCACAAAACTCTTTGACGATACGTTTGATCTCGGCTGCGGTAATACCCGTTATATCTGCCACTGACTCAGGTGTGTATTGTTCAGCAAACAAAGCAAGTCGATCGATCTCAGGTGCCAGGGCGGCCACTCTAGTATCTAGCTTTGCATAGCCTTGCGTATAGATTTCATTTAGCATGGCCAATAGCAGCAATACGTCCGTCGCTGGACGAATAAAGTGGTGTTCGCTGGCGATGTCAGCAGTTTCGGTACGTCTTGGATCAACCACTACTACCTTGCCATCGCGTGCTTTAATATCTTTTAGCTTTTGACGCATGTTGGGCGCAGTCATGATACTGCCGTTAGAAGCCAACGGATTGCCACCGATAATAAGCATGTATTGCGTATTATTGACATCGGGAACTGGAATGCGCAGCATGTGACCAAACAGATGCATGCTAATAATATGATGTGGCAGCTGGTCGATAGAAGTGGCAGAAAAACGACTGCGTGTCTTTAAGCTGGTAAGCAGTTGTTTGATGGTCAACATACCGCCCATATTATGTACATTAGGATTACCCAAATAAACACCCAACGCATTTTGACCATACTTTTGCTGTATGGATTGAATACCTGCAGCAACTTTATCTAACGCTTCTGGCCAACTAATAGATTTCCAACCGTCTGCCGTTCTCTCTACCGGCTGACGTAAACGGTCAGGATCTTCATGCAAATCTTGCAAAGCAGTGGCTTTCGGACAAATATAGCCTTGCGAAAAGGGATCGTTTTTATCCCCTTTAATCGACAAGACTTTTTCGCCATCGTGTTTTATTTCGACGCCGCACATCGCCTCGCACAATGTACAAGTTCTAAAATGCGTTTGCGTTTCGCCTAACGTTGGTGCAGCCGTGGTTGTGGCCATAGTCACTCTCCCTGTTGTGTTTTTTATTCTAGACTTCATGACAATAATTTTTGCTTATTATCATTACTGACTAGTATTGCTTCCGTGCAAAAAATTGGCGAACAGTGCATCAAAGCTGATACTCAACGTGGCAATCGCTTGTTGTCTTGAGTAACGCTGCTGATGACAGCCCAATATCAACTCATGTACTTGTGCCGCCGCCATATCGACGCATAGATTGACAGCACTGCGCTCGCAAGAACGATTGGATAACTGCAATCCTTGAATAAATATCTCTGTCCACTCTTCTTGTATTTCGGTAATCAGATTGCCCAGTCCATTATTTAATGAAGACTGGTTTTCTATATTGTCACTAAATCTAGGACGGTCTTCGAGCAAATGCTGAAACAGCGCGATATTCTCAAATGCAGAATCAAAGATCATAATCAGACATTGTCGACATTGCTGATTAAACTGATCTTTACTCAACACATCATAATCTTTGAGCATATTGACCCATGCCAGTCGCATCGGTGATAGATAATTGTCTTTTAGTTGGGCGCTCAGCTCATTTTGTAACGTCTCTAGGCTCTCAAAATGATTGTAAAAACTGGGTTGGGCAATACCTGCACCTTTGGCAACTTTATTCATGCTCATGCCCTGAGCACCTTCCAAACTATACAACCGCAAGGCACTTTTTAATAACGCACGCCGAGTCTTAGCTTTCGCCAGCTCACGTTTAGATTCTACTGGGACTGTCAAATCTGGAGCTAATACATTCAATGCAGAGGTATTCCTATTCAATAGATAATTATATCGACACACCAGTAATTTACCTTAGGTGCTATTGTGCCAAAAAAATGTGATGATAATGGTCAATTGCCGACAGCGAATATCTTAGCTATAAGGTTATAGTCATTTAAACCATATGTCTATAGCCAAACCCATAGTAGAACTCATGCTTCACAAAACAACCATTTTTAGGCTGCTATCATGACATCACCTGTATTCTCCCCTTTAGTGCTGCCTTGTGGCGCTACCTTACCCAACCGCTTAGCGAAAGCTGCCATGGAAGAAAACATGGCTGATGTCGGTCAAGTCCCTGGCCCTACTCTGCTCCGTCTATACAAGAACTGGGCTGAAGGCGGGACAGGTCTGTTAATCACGGGAAACGTGATGGTCGATGGCCGCGCTATGACAGGGCCTGGCGGTGTCGTATTAGACAAGCACAGTAAGATAGCGCCTTTTAGAGCGTGGGCAAATGCTGCCAAGCACAACAATACACAGGTTTGGCTGCAGCTCAATCATCCTGGTCGTCAAGTATATGCTGCTATGGGTGGCGATGTGCTATCACCTTCTGACGTGGCTATCGACTTGGGCAAACACTCTCATCTATTTGGTAAACCGCGTGCGATGACGCAGCAAGATATCGAGCAACTGATACAGCGGTTCGCCGATAGTGCACTAAAAGCAGAGCAAGCTGGCTTCAATGGTGTACAAATTCATGCCGCCCACGGCTATCTAATTTCTCAATTTTTATCACCGCTTACCAATAAACGTAAAGATAAATATGGCGGTTCGATTGAGAATCGTATGCGACTGTTAATCGAAGTAATCAACGCCATTCGTGCTCAAGTTGCGCCTACCCTTGCAGTCGCTGTGAAGATAAACTCGGCCGATTTCCAGCGCGGAGGATTTGATGCAGATGATGCCAAAGTGGTTATTTCAGCGATGAATGAATTGGCCGTAGATTTGGTTGAACTATCAGGTGGCAGCTACGAAAGCCCAGCCATGCAAGGCAGCACAGCAGATGGTCGCACGTTGCAACGAGAAGCTTACTTTTTAGACTTTGCAAAGGAGATTGCTCAAGTTGCTACCATGCCTATCATGACGACAGGTGGCGTTAGGCGATTGGCTGTCGCAGAAGATGTACTGGCGCAAGGGATTGACATGGTTGGTATGGGAACCGCATTGGCCATGAACCCAGCTCTACCGAATGACTGGAAAAGTGACAGTACGCTTAGTGCTCACAATCCTGTGGTACGCTGGAAAGATAAGACCTTAAGTGCAGTTACTACAATGGCCGTCATCAAGCGACAATTACAGCGTATGGGGCATGGGAAATCGCCCAAACCAAATGCCTCACCAATTTTCTCATTGATTTCTGATCGTATACGAATAAAGAAACTAACCAAACGCTATCATCATTATTTGAATAAATATTCGATGAAATAACTTTTAATCAATTTCAAAGATAATAAAAAAGCAGCTACTCTATTTTTGAGTCTCTGCTTTTTTATTTGCATAAGTATTTTTGAATAATAATATTTTTTTAATATTCATATAAAAAACAAGTTCATAGAATAAATTATTCTCACACATAGTAGACGCAATTTACGTGGCATTACTACAGCAGCCCTGTAGATAACACTTAGTAAACGCTCACTATAATTAAGTAACACTATAAACATAGCATATACAGACAGCTGAATTGAAAAGTTCTATATTTGATCTCACAAGATATTTGGAACCAATCATTTATCCTTGTGCAATACAATTAGAATAAAAATTAAATAGCAGTATCAGTAATCGATATCGTGAAATAAGAACCAAAATAGTTACTAAAAAATAAATCAAACACAATAAGTTCAATAAAAGGAAGAATACAATGAACGAACATACTCTAAAAGGCGAATGGAACCAAATGAAAGGTTCTGTTAAACAAAAATGGGCTGAACTAACAGACGACGATCTTACCCATATCGAAGGTAGCCGTGACAAGCTAGTAGGCCGTGTACAAGAGCGCTACGGTCATGCCAAAGAAGACGCAGAGCGTGAAGTAGATGACTGGCGTGTAGAAAATAAGTATTAATATATTCATTGCATGCTTATTTGCTGCATAACTCCTGTACTAAGTAAACCAAAAAACCGCATAGAAATATATGCGGTTTTTTTTATGGCAGATTTATACTGTACAGATAAACTGCTGGAGAAATAAATTACCGTCCTCCAGACACGATAAAACCGCATAGCAATCAATTGTTATGCGGTTTTATTGTTAACTATCCATGTTACCTATCACGACTGCTTTTCATGCATCCTTGCACAAATATTCAGTATATTGTGATACTGGGCATCCTGCCCTTTTTACTACACTACAGCTTCAGTATTACTTGCTGCTATCAGCAAAGGGTATGTGTCCTTACTTCAATTACTATTGTCATCCTGACGCTAGTTATCGAATCATTATCCTTAATGCGGTCAACTCAATCCTTGAGTCACATTCCCTAATGCCGTGTGACTATAATGCCTAACTCTCACTCGTATGTTAAGTCGCGTAAACGTCATTGCGTGTAAGCATATGCTTACAACAATCTATTTTACTTGCCACAATTATTACAACTTATTAACGCAAAAGACACCTAGCGCAAAGTTTTGTACTCTATTATAAATAATGTAAGGAAATATTTCGAACAATAGACTACCAGAGACACTTGCTAACTTGACGAACCAAAATACTTTTTAAATCTTATAGTTATAGCAGATATAGATATTTCTAATCTACACTGCCTACTTGATACCATCATAGGATATTGCCTCATGAAAACGATAAAACCTTTCTCTATTAAGGCCACTTTATCTACTGGTCTTGTCGTCGCATTGTTGGGTACGACAGTGGGTTGTGCAGTCGTAGGCTCAGGATATGACAATCAGCCTGTCTATCGTGGTGATAATAATAGCCAAAACAATAATTTTAATCGCGTAAGTCAACAGCTTCGACAAGATTTGCGCCGCAAAGGCTATCAAGTTATAGACATCAGAGCTGATAGTTACCGTGGTGAACGAGCTCTTACGGCTTATGCTAAAAAGAACAACCAAGCATACGAGCTAAAATATACTTACCCTGCACTAAGACTTATCAGCTCAAGCAAAAAAGCGTGGCCAGATAATTGGGATAATAGTAAATCGCAAAATAATAATGGCTGCTATAAAGAAAACAAGCATCAAGATAATTATCAAAATGGTCAGCGCTATAAAAAAGGCGATGTCGAAGACACTATTAAAAGAGAATCACGTTACCCAGTTATCAAACGTCGTGCTATCAATAAAGTAAGGGCTATGGGCTACCGTGTCGAAGATATCGATCTTGAAGAAAAAAATAAACGCGGCGTCTTTGAGATTGAGGCCAAACGCGGTTCACAGAAGTACGAGATACTATTAAGTTATCCAAATTTAGATGTGATCAAAGTCAGAAAAGATTAATTACTTTTAGCATTTTTAGCTAATTACCTCGGTACGTTTAACTCTTACCCATATTGAGCAACAATATACTATTAGGAGATCATTATGAAAACTCTATCATTTGCAACACTAAAAACAGTAACGACTGGCAGTATAGTCGCAGCTTTATTGGCAGTGACCACAGGCTGTGTGACTGCGCCGAGTGGCTACAATGGCTATGACGACCTATACGAGCATACTCATAAGGACAATAAAGGCCATAAAAAACACAAAGATAAAAAGAACGACAAAGACAGCTATGTCTCCGTTGTCGAGCAACGAGCTGCTAGTAAAGTCCGTAGCATGGGATATCGTGTCAAAGACGTCAAATATAAAAACGGTGATCGTAAGATTAAGATAAAGGCTGAACGTGGACGCGATGATTATAAAATCGAGCTAGGCTATCCAAGCTACAACGTGATTAAACTTAAAAAAGATTAATCAGTTATTAGGGTCTGATATTCACTATTAATATTCAGTTGGAACTTTAAAAGTTTTATAACCAAATAAATCATTAAGTGGCTTATTTGGTTTTTTTATGAGAATTCTTACACTCAATGAGCTAATATCTTTCTATATAAAACTAAAAATTCAAAACTTTTATCACATCATAAGCTGCCGTTTCATAGGGATGCGCTTCTTTTAACGCGGCAATGGTAGCATCGATAAAAGCTTCATCTACCACCATTTCTACTCGCCACTCATCGACCATTTCTAAGCTATCCTGTGTACCAATGTGCGGATTACTGCCTGACAATGGCATAAACTGACCGGCTCCTCGTACCTGCCAACAGCATTGCTCATAGTTTCCAATCTTCCCAGCACCAGCAGTAAACAGAGCAGACTTTACTTTGTCTAACGCTGCATCAGGAATAAAAACGGTCAACTTATACATAGGTTTACCTCATAGAATAGTTTTGAATCTCAACCTGCTAGTTCTTAGATAAAGAAGGGTGATCGGTCCATATATAACGTAGCAGCCAGTCTTTGGCATCACCTGCATAATCAATACCAATACGTGGACGTAGTGATACAGGTGGCTGGCAGCCATCATCTTCTATCCAAACATCTGATGTCGGCGAAACAGGTTTGCCATATAAATCACGATCTATTTGCAAGCGTTTGGTCAATTTTCCAGGGCCTGCAAACTGCTTAGGATGGGTAAACTGCTTATCTGGGCTGAGTTGTTGCTCTTCAATCAGACGGTCACTATCATCAGTCAAAAACCCAGCGCGTATCAATACCGATTCAGGCGACTCTACAGAGCCGCTAATCAAATTTAGCATATGATGCACGCCATAGGTCAGATAGACATAGAACACTCCGCCTTGCTCATACATAATCTCTGTGCGCGCCGTTCGAGTACCTGCATGTGAATGGCAAGCGGGGTCATCTTGACCAATATAGGCTTCGGTCTCAGAGATACGCATACGTAGCGTTTTTTGCTGTCCATCGCTATCTGTCAGCTGTCGACATAAGACTTTACCAATCAGATCAGCAGCAACCACACAGGTCGGACGAGTGAACCAGTCAGGCTCCAAAACGGTTGATGAGGCAGTAGACATTAGCGAAACCTTTTCTTATTTTTATGGTCTAATTGATATGAGTAAGTACTAACAAATTAGCATAAAAGTAAGATAAGGTATCGAAGACAGTGTTGGCGCTATGTTTGATTTTTTATACGAGCTAAACTACCAGCCTGTGCCTAAATAATGATACTGGTTGATAAATAGATAGGAATTGCAGTCTGTTATAAGTGGTTCCACTATAGTGGTCTATTTTAAGCAGTCTATTAATGGGTTTGTCGAGTGAAATAACTGGTTTCGTTGCGGTATACCTAAATAAGCTATCGCACAGAGAATGTATTTTATTTATTTTGAAAAATATTTATTCAGCTACGTCAATGTTGAAAGACTCTTATAACTTTTATTAAATCATTCATAATATAAATATATCGTTAATTTAAGCTATGAGATCAAGGTCCGAGAATTTACGATAAATGAGTAAATTGCACAAATATTCTAGAAAATTGAATCAAGATAGGTTTAATTAAACTAATACTTACTTACAGAAAAAGAGCATGCGTCACTATAATCAAAGAGACTGGTTTGAACTTAATAAAGACCCTAATACTAGTATAGAGACTATTCGTGCTCATTTTACAGGGCATGCCTATGACCCTCATTGGCACGATAGTTATTTGATCGGTATTACCGAGCAGGGAGTGCAGCAATTTAATTGCCGTGCTAAACAGCAAACCTGTGTACCAGGTACGAGTTTTTTGCTAGATCCAGAAGAGATTCATGACGGTAATGCCCCTAGTCAGGATGGTTTTACCTATCGAGTGCTATTCATAAAACCTGACTTTTTCCAACAGCGCCTTAAGCATTTATTCGCAGAAGTTCCCGACTGTTTTGAGCTCAATGTCAGCAAGACCCTGTCACAAAATAGCTTTTTGACAGCCAGTATTTCATCAGCTTTTGCAGCTATCCATTATCAAGAGCCAAAGATCATTCAAGAGGCTTGCTTAGATCAAATGATGAATCAGCTCACGACCCAAATGACGTGGCGAAAAAGATCCCAACAAATTAGTAAGTCCACTCATATTGCACTACTAGCGCAAGAAATATTACACGCTAATCTGAGTGTTAATGTTGGCCTGATAGAGATAGCGGAAACCTTACAAGTTGACCGCTTCTATTTAACACGTGCTTTTAAGGGTGTGTTTGGCCTTGCCCCACACGCTTATCTCATTCAGCTAAGACTGGTAAAGGCAAGAGCACTATTATCTCAAGGAGAAAACCCAGCAGACGTTGCCAATAAACTATGCTTTTCTGACCAAAGTCATCTAGGCAGATGGTTCAAACGCTGCTATAAATTCACTCCAGCAGATTATAAACGGCGCACGTTTATTCTATAAACATAAAACAGCTCTAGGCACAATTACCTTCTAAAGAAATGACGAGGTTAAGCTGTGTTGAGTTATTATTTTAATTTTCTTGTATTTGCTTTTGTGGCATCGATTACACCAGGCCCAAGCAATTTAATTTCACTAATGATTGGTTCGAAACGAGGTGCATTTGCGGCAATACCATTTGTTATTGGCTCATCTTTTAGCGCCGCTTTAATTTTGTGGTTATCAGGCTATGGATTGGTTTCACTGTTTACCACCTTTCCATTAGCACAAACCATAATGACTTGGACAGGCGCTTTGTGGATAAGTTGGTTGGCTTGGAAGTTATTTCAGTCTACCACTCAACACACCTTATCAGAACCGCAAAAAACTATAGGCTGGATCGAAGGCGTAACCTTACAGTTGGTAAACCCAAAAACATGGATAATGGCTATTACTGTTAATGCTATTTTTACAGCCCCTGATGCCCAAAATTCAACACCACTATTTTATCTAGCAGTTATTTTCTTCTTTGTATCAACGCCTTGCTTGTTAAGTTGGAGCTGGTTAGGTCAAGCAGCGAAATTGATTAAGAGCTTTGCTAGATGGGAACGTCTAATCAATCGCTCGTTAGCAGCTCTTTTGGTAATAACAGTATGGTTTTCTGTATTTATGATGCAGTGATGAGCTGTTTATCACATAATTCAAAAGCAAAATCCTGCCCTTTTAGACTTTGAAACTACCAAAGCAAACTCATGTATAGCATGAAAAACCTGGGCAATTGAAATCCTAACAGGTTAATCTTATCAACACCATTAAGCAAATTAGTGCTTGTGAGCACTGTATTCAAAGAGATCAAAGTATGAAAAATCTAAATTTTAAGGATCATTTTTCCAAAGGTTCTGAGGGTTATGCAACCTACCGTCCTTCATACACCCTTGATTTAGTGAATGAGCTTGCTGATTTATGCCTTACTCAAGGTCGTGTTCTAGATTGCGGTTGTGGTACAGGACAGCTTTCTGTGCTATTAGCCGAAAGGTTCAAAGAGGTTATTGCTACTGATGCAAGCTCAGCTCAAATAGCCAAAGCCCAGCAAAAAGATAATGTGATCTATCAAACAGCTTTGGCTGAACAAAGTGGATTGGCTGATGAATCAGTTGATTTGATTACCGTCGCTCAAGCAGCCCATTGGCTAGACTTAGATAAGTTTTATCAAGAAGTAGAGCGTATCGCTCGGCCTAACGGCATTTTGGCATTAATTACCTATGGTGTTTTACACGTAGAAGGTGCAATTGATACCCTTATTCAACAGTTCTATTACCAAACCATTGGACCATATTGGCCAGCTGAAAGACAGCATGTAGAAGATGGTTATCAAAGCTTGTCCTTCCCATTTACAGAGATCAAAGTGCCTGCTGTCAACATGGAAGAGTTTTGGAGTTTAGATGAACTGCTTGGTTATTTCAATACTTGGTCAGCAGTCAAAGAAGCTGAAAAGGTACTGGGCTTTAATCCAGTGCATCAGTTTCGAATAATTTTGTTACCTGAATGGGGACATCCTGAAGATAAGAAAAAAATCACTTGGCCTCTATCCATTCGAGCTGGAAAAGTAAAGACTCAATAAGTTTAGAAAAATAATGGTCAGCAAGTAATAAGGTATGACACTACAAACTACAATTTCGACAACATAGGACAGTTCGATGCCTGTATAGCACACCGAACACAAGTTTATGAGATAAGCGCAAGACTGAGCATATCTGTCCACTACCCAAAGTTGGACGTTAAGAACTGCACACCCTCGCCATGATATAGAACGTCAAAACAGACATAAAGACCCTTAGCTAGGCTTTAAGAGATGAAAATGAAAAAAAATTAGCAAGATAATTCTATTGTCCTTGATAGCGGTACTATTTTTAGCTCTTAGTATTGGGCTATATGTTCTTTATCAAGGTTATCTAGTGATTTTACATTCTGTCTAATAAGCAGCTTTAAGGATAATAAAAGAATGAATGAAATCAAAAAACCTTCGAGTTAATCACAATGATTACACTCACAAGTATATTGACAGCTACCATTAATATATAAAAATTTTAATCTCAATAACTTAGGTGCTATGTTTAAGTCTTCACTAGGGTACCATCATAAATATAATGCCATAAAAAAACTGAGCATATGGCTCAGTTTTTTATTTTATGCTAAGTATCAGACACTTATTTTAATGGCACACCAATACGGTCAGCCACTTCTTCATAAGCTTCAATCACATCGCCTAATGACTGACGGAAACGGTCTTTATCAAGTTTCTTCTTAGTGTTCTTGTCCCAGATACGGCAGCCATCTGGTGAGAACTCATCACCTAATACGATACGGTCATGGAATACGCCAAACTCTAGTTTAAAATCAACTAAGATTAAATCACCCGCATCAAACAATGCTTTTAGCACATCGTTGACTTGATAGGTTAGCTCTTCCATCTTAGCCAATTGCTCTTTGGTAGCCCAACCAAGAGAGACAGAAAGTGATTCGTTAACCATCGGATCACCTAGCGCATCATCTTTATAAAACAGCTCATACGTTGGCGGCGTCAATGCTTGACCTTCTTCTAAGCCTAAACGACGCACCAAACTACCAGCTGCAAAGTTACGAACCACGCACTCTACAGGAATCATGTCCAAGCGTTTAACCAACACTTCGTCATCAGACAATTGCTTCTCAAAATGTGTTTCGATACCAGCATCAGACAATTTTTGCATGATAAAAGCATTAAAGCGGTTATTAACCACACCTTTACGTGCTAATTGTTCGATACGCTTACCATCAAGCGCTGAGGTATCATCACGGAAGTGCAAAATCAGAAGATCATTGTCTTCTGTTTCATAGACAGATTTGGCTTTACCTTTATACAGCAGTTGTTGCTTTTGCATTATGGGGGTTCCTGTTCGTTCAAGCTTATGTGGTAAAAACGCGCAGCTACCGCTGACTGATGTAAGATACATGGTTTGCGGCTATGATAAAAAACGCAAAAGTCAGCGATATAGATAAGGTAATAAGTTTAGTTCGAAGTGTTGCTAACAGCACGCTGAGGTTTTGGTAGCTGATACTGATTGCCTGACTCATTTTGTAGCTTGAGCGTGTTTGCCCCAGCGTTAGGTGTTGAATACAAAGGTACAAAAGGTGCCGTTTCTTGGGCGGCAGGCAGCTCTATCGGTGCAAGCTTTTTGCTTTGCTGATAATCTAAGCTACCGTTGTCACGTTTACCAAGCAAGTTTTTGGTCGCTTGACAGCCACTCAATACCAAAGTGCTACCCAAAACCAAGGTCAGTATTGCTGGAAATAATTTTGTCGTTGATGATACTGTCTTTGATGTTACTGTCATCATGTTGTCTCTCTGAGTTAGCAGTTATTGCTTATGTAGGCGATTGACTTACCGTGATAAGGTGACTTGCTACTAGATCGAATGGCACTCATCTAATGTGCAGCAAGTCTTAAATCGCCGAATATCAATTGGCTAAATATCAATTTATAGTATGTTTGCTCGAACCAATGCTTCATCGATAGTCGCATGATGCTGCTCCGCGAGCCAAACCAATGGCAGACGAATACCCGTCTCGATCATACCCATTTTATGCAATGCGTACTTCGCTGGGATAGGGCTTGATTCGATGAATAGGTCGCGGTGCAGATGCTTGACCACGTCATGAATCTGACTAGCCGCTTCAAAATCGCCACGCAAGCCAGCAGCGAAAGTCTCGCTCATGGCTTTTGGTGCGACGTTGGCCGTTACTGAGATATTGCCTTTGCCACCTACTTTCATTAGATCAAGCGCAGTGCCGTCATCACCAGATAACACAACCATTCTGTCACCAACAGCTTTGATCAATTGCTCACCGCGACCGACAGATCCTGTCGCATCTTTGATAGCAACGATATTATCGATATCACACAAACGCTCGACCGTTTCTTGAGCGATATCAACCACTGTACGTCCAGGCACGTTATACAGCATTTGCGGTATATTTACGGCTTTGGCAATGGCTTGATAATGCTGGAATAAGCCTTCTTGTGGCGGCTTATTGTAGTAAGGAGCAACGAGCAGCGCGCAATCTGCACCTGCATCGGCAGCATCCTGAGTCAGCTTGATGGCTTCCATCGTGTTGTTGGCACCAGTACCCGCGATGACCGGCACACGACCTTTAACATGCTGGACAAAATAGCGAATGACATCGCTATGCTCTTGCATAGATAGGGTCGCTGATTCGCCAGTAGTACCAACAGCCACAAGGCAATGCGTACCCTGCTCGATCTGCCAATCTATGAGATCTGCGAGACGTTTATAATCGACCTTACCGTCAGGGTGCATGGGCGTTACCAAAGCTACCATTGAGCCTTGTAGTCGGGTTTTGATCTCGTCGTATGCTGTGCTCATAACCGTGCCTTACTGTATTATCCTAGCTTTTATTAAAGCTGTCACATGATAGGTCGTTTGCAAGTACCATTGCTTTATATGCGTTGATAAACGCTGATGGCGTAACTTGCTTGATGTTAATGCTGCGTCTCTACTTACTATAATAGCGTTTGTATCATAGATAATTATATCTATGATATCAGTATCGTGATGGCAATCTACCAAGAGTAATGGGCGTACCTACTAACCGACAGAAATATAATAATAAGAGTGCTCGTTAGTGTAGCATATTTTGATTTGACCGCTATCAATCAATTGGCAGTCAACCCATAATTTTAGTACCAAAAAACGTGTATTATTTTTTGCTTAAATATATAAAGCTTGGCCTAAAACCTTGCAAATAAATAATCACATTACTACAGAAGCAGTTTAGCGTAATCAATGTACGCTGATAAGTCTCTTATGTAATATTAACGAATCGTCAACACATCGATAGTAGGTCGATAGAAACGAAAAGGCAACCCTCTCGTATCGATGCTCATGAATATACAACATTCTATTAATAAGCTAAATAGAAAGCATAGTCATTGACGTGCTCGCTGCCTTTATACTCTGAACCCTATTCTAAGTTACATTATTAGTAACATTAACAGTCACGCTTTAATCATGACACCTACTCAATACGCAGACCAATAATAGCAGGAATGCCTTGACGTATAACTTCTATAGTGACCACGCCTTTTTTAGGAAGAGAAGCAATAGCACCTGAAAAGTCTGCCACTGTTTTAATCGGCTTTTGATGAAAGTTAGTAATGACATCACCTGCCAGAATACCTGAGCGAGCGGCCAATCCAGTAGGATCAACTGTGGTAACCAATATGCCTGTTTTATTATCTACAGCGATTTCTGCTTGTTCATCTGCCGTCAAATCGCGTAAACGCAAGCCCAATTGTACATCATCATTTTGCTCATCACCGCTCTGTGCTCTTACATCGTTGGGCGCGTAAGCGAGCTTGCCGTTAATTACCATCTGCTTACCGTTACGCTGAATCCGTGCACGGAAGGAGTCGCTTGGACGCGCTCGATTGAGCAAGTTCAGCAAATCTGATGCTTCCATGATTTGTACGTCATTGTATTGCAAAATGATGTCACCAGGTTTTAGGCCTGATTTTTGTGCTGGCGAATCTGGTGATACACGAGTCAGTAAAGCACCTTGAGGACGCTCTAAATTATAAGCCTCGGCCAGATTGCGATCGATATCTTGTGGATAGATTCCTAAATATGCACGTGCCACTTCACCGTCATTTTTTAGCTGCTCATAAATATCCATGGCAGCGTCAATAGGGATAGAGAATGACAGACCCATATAACCGCCAGTACCACTAAAAATACGCGAGTTAATACCAATCACTTCACCGCGTTGGTTAAATAGTGGCCCGCCAGAGTTACCTGGGTTTAATGCCACATCCGTTTGGATAAATGGCACACTGGTCTCACGCGAGAAGCTACGCGACTTGGCACTGACAATACCAGCAGAGGCTGAGTAGTCAAAACCAAATGGCGAACCGATTGCTAATACTGGCTCCCCTACTTTTAGACCATTGGAGTCGCCAATAGGCAGGGCTGGAAATTGATTGCCCTCCACTTTTAGCACGGCCACATCTGAGCGCTCGTCACTACCAACCAAAGTTGCATCAAGCTCGGTTCTATCATTGAGCGTCACAGTGATTTTGTCCGCACCTGAGATGACATGATGGTTGGTCAGCATATATCCATTAGAGGTAATAAAAAAGGCCGTACCATAAGCATGTTCAATCGCTGGCGTCGCGACTCGATCAGGGATACGTAGACGATCACCGAAGAACTGACGCAACACTTCAGCAGTCTGAGCCTTAGCAAGCTCGGCTTCACTAATCGTTTTAGTGACATTGACGCGTGCCACTGCTGGCGTGACTTGTTGCACCAAACCAGAGAAATCAGCCGTAGTGACTGCAGCCTGCGCACTGTTTATCGTCGTGACATTGATACTAGCAAACATAGCGGTACTAACAGCGAGTGCCAGCGCACTACGTTGTAACCAGCGCTGCATATTGGCAGTCGTCTGTCCTTTGAACATATTGATAGGCATTTTGTGTCCTCCATATGAGTAATCGCTGTTATTAACAGCCACGTTATGATTTTCAGCGATAGCGACTACACCAAGCGGTATGCCCCTATTCGTTACTATTTGGTGAAATTATATTCTTTTATCTATTGATATTGTGCAGCACTTTTATTCGAGCTTCCTGTTATAACCATTTAGCCGTTACTTTACGCTTATTTTTATCACTACTCATTACTTGAATACTTATAGAGCGCTCGTCTTCCAAATATGAATAAGGTTGTATCGTAAAATAAATACTATCAGCCGTCAGTATATGACATTTCATGGCACTAACACTATTATCCTGTGCGCGACGTGCATGCCCAACGCAGCTACTGTATGATAAATAAAAACTTAAAGCATTATGCTGATGCCTTTTGTATAGTGCAGGATAACCCAAGGCAGCGTTATTTCATATGGGCTTCGTATACTTTTGTGGCCGTGAGATAGCTTTTTAGCAGGTACGGCTTACATCAGCTTGAAATAAAATCATGGTATGATGTCAAACCAAATATTTTACTAAACAAACAAAAGTTAGCTTGTATATGAGTCTGTTTATTGCAGGCTTATGAACTGGCTATCATCACTCTTGTTTTCCATCTTTTGCATTTCTAGCGTATTGTGATTTATCTAGAAGCGCTTTTGTCTTTGCTACTTTATAGTAGTTATATCATATCTAGCTTATGTTGTGATTCATGAGGGCTATCAGTGCGATGGCTTGGCTACAACAAAAACGGATAACAACTTATTGTTAAATAAACGGTAGCGACTATCTTATAACAGCTATCGATAGATATAAAATATGACAAGATTATAAAAGGATTAATTTATGGATACCGCCCTTTTGCTATCCGGCGTGGTTGGGATTGGCATTGCCGCCCAATGGTTGGCTTGGTATTTAAAGCAACCATCCATTTTATTTTTATTACTGATTGGTATTATCGTCGGCCCAGTGCTGGGTGTATTTGACCCAGATCTGGTATTAGGCGAGCTGATGTTCCCCTTCATCTCTTTGGGCGTAGCGATTATCCTATTTGAAGGATCGTTAACGCTAGAGTTCGATGAGATTAAGCAACATGGTACCGTGGTACAGATGCTGGTATCGGTCGGTGTACTGATTACAATTGCTATTGTGGCACTATCAACTTATTTACTATTCGATGTCGACCCATTGATTGCTCTACTCTTCGGTGCACTAGTCTGTGTGACTGGTCCAACGGTCATTATGCCACTGCTGCGTAGTGTACGCCCTAACAAAACCATTTCCAACATCCTAAAATGGGAAGGTATTATCATTGACCCAATCGGCGCTATCGCTGTGGTATTGGTCTATGAGTACATTATCTCAGGCGGCGAAGCCAGTAGTATTCTACTGTTTGCTAAGATTGTCGTATTGGCGACTGCAATGGGTATGGCAGGCGCTTGGCTACTTGCCTTCCTTATGCGTCGTCATATGATTCCTGAGTTTTTGCGTAATGTTTTTACTCTAGCATTTGTACTGGTGTTATTTTCAATATCGAATCACCTAGAGCATGAATCAGGTTTATTGACTGTCACAGTATTGGGCGTAGCACTGGCAAACTGGCCAAAATTCCCCCGTGAGACGATTTTAGAGTTCAATGAGTCGTTGACCATTCTGCTGATTTCAGTGCTGTTCATTATTCTGGCGGCGCGTGTAGAGTTGGCAAGCTTGCTTAGTGTTGGTTTTGCAGGGCTAGTGCTCCTCGCGATTGTGATGTTTGTCGCACGCCCACTATCAGTCTGGGCATCCGCTATCGGCTCGAACCTTAAGACCAATGAAAAGCTAATGATTAGCTGGATTGGCCCACGTGGTATCGTCGCTGCTGCTATCTCATCACTGTTTGCCATTCGTTTGCAAGAGTATGATATCCAAGGCGTAGAGCTACTTGTACCTCTCGTATTTATGGTCATCATTGGTACGGTCATGATTCAGGGTCTAGGTGCAAAGGTCGTCGGCAACTTACTAGGCGTACGTGAGCCTGAGACCAATGGTATCCTTATCGTCGGCTCAAACCCAATTGCGCTATTGATTGCTACCTCTCTCAAAGACCAAGGCTTCGATGTCATCGTTGCGCACAATAACTACACCAATATTGCACGCGCACGCATGAGCGGTCTGCGTACTTACTTTGGCAACCCTATCTCCGATCACGCAGATCATCATCTGGATCTGATCGGTATTGGTCGCTTGTTTGCGATGAGTATGGACAAAGAAATGAACACGTTGTCCGAGATTCATTATCGTCATGAATTTGGTGAGCGTAAGCTATACCGTCTTAAATTCAGTGATGAAAAAGTCAAAAGTGAGCGTGATGACAAGCAATCGAACTTCCATTCACAGTGGTTGTTTGGCAAAGATGTGACCTATACCAAGCTTGCCAGTATGCTGTCCAAAAAAGCTCGAATTAAGATTACCAATATTACGGATAGCTATAGCTTTGAGCAATATAAAGCGGACAATAAGCAATTCGTACCGCTATATACCATCGACAAAGAAGGCAAACTGCACGTCATCACAGATAAGTTTGACGGTACTGTCCCTCGTGACCGTAAGCTTATATCGCTAGTGGTAGATGATGAAGTACAGCCGAAGCCAGTCGATGTAACGCCTAAGCAAGAGCAGGCTCGCATGGCAGCTGATGCTAACTTTGAGTCCAACTCAAAAGCACCTGAAAAGCGAAAAGAGCAGGAGCCTAGCCCTGATGATAGTCAGACAGCAGCGCCAGAGCCTTCGGTAGATAGTGACAAAAGTGATGAGCAAAACACTGCCAATCCGTCATCAACTACCCAAAGCAGTAACACCGAGACTAAGTCACCTTCTAGCACTACTGTAGAGAAAAGTGAACCAGTAGAAGAGCCAAAAACGTCTGCTACTAATGTGGATAATAAAGGCGTCATGTCTGCAAACTCAACAGCGACTTCGAAGACCAAAACCTCTACGAACAGTAATGGCAATGGTAGTGCGCCTAAAAACAAAAAAGGGGCGCTTGACCCAAACCGTCTACCTGACTCTGCTCAGGATAGCGACGCCTCTATCGCGACTACTGAGGATGTAAAAGTAGATAAAATAGATGACAAATAACGTGCATTGTTATCTGCTTTATTGACTTAAAGATGAAAGATTTAGCTTAATAAAAAGCCCCAGCATATTGCTGGGGCTTTTTATTGATGCTGACTGGCTATCGATACTTCTAACTACCTTATAAACCTACTTGGCAAAATTTAATTATTTGATATCAAATCTATCTATAACTGTCTGCCATATACGCGCACTCACATCATCCGTACTGCCCGATGCATCAATACGCTGTATTCGCTCAGGGTACTCGCTCGCAAGCTGGCTAAAACCAGTATGCACCCAAGTAAAAAACTCGGTAGCCTGCTGCTCAAAACGATCTGCCGCACTGCGCTTGTTGGCACGTTTCATGCCTTCTGCTACTGGCAAATCCAACCACAATGTCAGCTCAGGAAGCTGCGTCACAAATTGTTTGATAAGCATATCGATTTTGCCACGTACCAACTCGTCGCCATACGCACGCCCAAAGCCCTGATACGCAATAGTAGAGTCGGTAAACCTGTCACATATTACCCAAGTACCATTTTGGAGCGCTGGTAAAATGACTTGCTGCATATGATCACAGCGCGCCGCAAACATTAGCAGCAGCTCAGTATCGTCTTCGATATCAGTCGCTGGGTCCAATAATATGTCACGCAATTGCTCAGCAAATGGGCTACCACCCGGCTCACGAGTACGCAGATACGAGATGCCATTAGCTTCTAAGCGCAAACACAGCTGTTCAATCGCGGTGGTTTTTCCTACGCCTTCGGTCCCTTCAAAACTAATAAAGCGGCCTAAAGTCGGTGCCGTCTCCGTATTTGAAGCACTTGATTCAGGTGGATTCGATGGTGGTGTGTTGGTATATGACGGTGTTGCGCTAGTGTGCATAGATACTGACATGATATGACCTTATGTCATTGATGAGCGCTACCTCTACTTTGTAGCACTCAATAAACGATAAGTTTTTTAAGAAGATTAAGAAGGAATATTACTGCGGCGGCGTTTGAGATTTTTTCTCACGCATGACACTGAGATAGTCTTTTACCGCTTGATTGTGTTCAGCCAAGCTATTGGTAAATTTGTGCCCACCATTGCCCGTTGCCACAAAATACAACGCTTCACTATCGGCAGGATGTAAGGTCGCTTCGATAGAGGCCGCTGATGGTAGCGCAATTGGCGTTGGCGGTAAACCATCAATTTGGTAGGTGTTGTAAGACGTTTTTTCATTGATGTCTTTGCGGCGGATATTGCCATCATAACGACTGCCCATACCATAGATGATGGTCGGGTCCGTCTGCATACGCATGTTTTTGTTCAAGCGGTTTCTAAATACGGCAGAGACTAAAGGACGTTCATCAGCAACGCTGGTCTCTTTTTCGATAATAGAGGCCATCACTAGCGCTTCATATGGACTTTTGTAAGGAAGGTTCGGTGCACGATTTTCCCACGCATCAGTCAGTACCTGCTGCTGACGCTTATACAAGTCAGTCAATACTTCTTTATCGCTGGTCCCTTCACCATAATAGTAGGTATCAGGCGCGAACCAACCTTCAAGATTGTAGTTAACAATCGAGTCACTGCTATTAGCTACACTATCTGGCAATACACCTGTCAAATCTAGTGCTTGGGCGATACTAGCATTGTCACTATCTGCGGTCAGTACTTCTTTTTCGATTTTGTCATTATCACGCAGCGCTTGATAAAGGTCTTTAGATGTCTTGCCTTCGATGATTTGCACTTTGACCATGGCCGCTTTTGCGCCTTGACCTAGTATCTGTAGCGCCTCAGCGATAGTCGGGTTTTCGGGTAATTGATACGTACCAGCATGCAACGGTGCATCGACTTGCGATTTGATATACAGCTTGGCCACGCCTGCCGAAAACAGCGGAATCTGCTGCTGCCACTGCGGTAGTAGACCATAATAGGTCTGACCTGGTTCAATCGTGACCATTTGCTGCGGCTGCTCGATACGACCAAACAACGTCTGATAAACCATGACTAAGAAAAATGCAGCAATTAGCCCTAGCACTAGCAGCACTTGATAGCCACGTTGCATAAAAAAAGATGGGTTATTGACTTTATATTGACGCGGTTTACTGTTACCACTGATGAGCGAGACGTTGGTTGCTGGCGTGTCTTCCACCTCATCTACCACTGGTTGCGCGTCCGGCAGCGTGGTATCGACACGCTCCTCGACTGTGCCATCTTGCTTGTTTGACGGCGACTCATTGGGACGTTCAGGTGGTATATTGGGTGTAGGCTTGCTCATGGCAACTCGCGAGGCAGATGTTTGCTAGAATTTAGCACTGAACCGTGCGATTTTCAATGATATTTGTTTAGCTTATGAATTATCTTGCTATTGATAGCAGTTTGTATGACTTAACACTTAGGTGTTTTTTCAGTATTCTCAGCTTATCTATTAATAATGAAAATATCTTATGAACCTACATTTCAACCAAAGTCTTGCTACAAACTATCACTCTGAACCTCAAAAAGTTCGTGTACTCAGTGAGGGGTGGATTGAAGACAACTATACAATATTGTAGAAGTAATGGATAAAAATAAACAGTCTGCACTATTAAAAGCGCAAGAGATGTATAGAAATGAGCAGGTAGCATTATATCCAGATGATTTTATTGATACCAAATTTGTTGTTTTTCAATAGCAACTAAACGGATTCAAAATCCACAACATCACCTGACAATAACATCAGACTGCTCATTGGCATGATACCGCGCAGTGCATTGCAAAAAAATAACTGCGTTAATTTAGGTAAATCCTCATCTTGTAGCGACCTGATTATGACTGGATATTGTGTCGTGGATAGTGCATCTATAATTACCTGACGCATGACGCCAGTGACGCCCGATTGAGCCATAGAAGGGGTGTACCATTGACCGGTGGTTAAGTAATCTTCATCATCTTTATGAATACTAGAGGTGGTTTTGGATTCTGATAGTGGCGCTTCTGCCAATTGATAGAATACATTACTCATCGTACCCTCGACCCACTGCCAGCTCATATCGCGTAGCAGTCCTTCACTAAGTGTTGAAGCAAGATTTGATGCCAATGGCTCAGATTTTATACGTTGTAGCTCACCACTAGCGAGGACATTGTCTAAGCGATTAAGGCTCTTGAGACCTGCCAGCGATGGCGGTAAGCAAGCAATCTGAGAAGACAAACATATTGCCGAGGCATTAGGTTGGATGGGTACTAAGCTTCCATCAGGCAAAGACAATTGCAGTGCCGTAGAAACCCTCATTGCCATAGCCTTTAGCCATATTTCACAGTCGCTACCGTTTGTACTAGGTTCATAGCCATAACCGCGCACATTCTGCGCAGCGCGAGTGACTACTAGCTTTAACATACCCTGCCCTAACTGTTGGGCATACAGCTGCAGTACTGCTAATAGCTCTTCGCTATTTATATTTAGCTGCAAGGCTTCAGCATGAGATACGAGCCGCTGATAATGATAGTCTGACCATAGTATCAACCCATCGATGACACCCATGGTGGTAAAAAAACCATCAGCGTATGCCAGCCCGCGATTATCTAAAGACATCGTTACCGTTTGGCTAGTCGCTCTATCCTCTTCGATCACACTATTGTCTTCGATCAAACGGCTGACTTGTGGGTACAGACACACCCAGCCGTTTGGCACTGACGTCGTATCGGTCATGATTTAGCTATTGTCTGTTTGAGCAGCGGCTTTATTGATAACCAGCATGCAGCTATAAAACTCGCATTTTGCTAGCTCTATTTTTTGTCCACCGACGATTCTATTTTTAATGATTTGACTATTGAGCATATCAGCAACCATTTTACCGCCATCATCACCCATCAATTGACGCGATAGCTGATAGGCTTTTTTGGCGTGGTTTTGGCTCAGCTCTTTTTCTTTGTCTGTGTCAGTAGGATTGGCATAGTACCAGCCTAGCTCTAGATATTTTTCAGAGTCGATGATATCTAGATAAGGCGCATCCGTTTTCATAAAGCGATATTTCGCCGCTGGATTACTGGCATAGTCCAAGCTGTTTTCGTCAGTACTCATCACTTCGCCAAACACCGATTTTATATTATCTAACTCATCCACCGCGAGCGACTCAACCTTATCCGCACCCCATGCTGCAACATCATATCTCACTGGCGTACCTTGCTGAGCAGTTGCACCGTCTAGGTCCGGATTGTTTGCGCTGTCCTGTACTGGCTCATTCGTTGTTGCCTGCTCACTGGTGGTCTCAACATCTGGATTTTGAGCATCGTCTTTGGTGCTATCACAGCCACTGAGCGTCACACCAACTGCCATTATCGTACCGACTAGAAGGGTCTGTAGGTTAGGATTCCACATGGATAATTTACTCACACTTTTAGATTGATCTCGAAATAGTATTAACGAGCTGGCAGGAACGCCGCTGATAACGAATAGTTTTCAATAAAGAGCATATTTCACAAACATTATAATCTAGCAGTCATTACAGCATATTGATATAGGTTTCCATATTTTATAGTTTACCCAACTGCTCAGCAATTGACTACCTTTTACGTTACGCGGAGCACTCCCCGAGAGTATAGATTTGTTAAATATATAACGTACCAAAACAGTCTTCTCTTTAATAGAAAGTACAAAACTGCTTGCGCGTGTTTAGCGTACGTTTGCCTCAATGTCATAATTTATTTTCAAAAGCGATAAGGCCGCCTCTGACTAACGCTGTCATTTGCTAATCATTGATTAGTGATAGCCTTCTTGGTTTGTCAATCATAGCGTTATCCCTTATGATGATTGAACGCCATTTATCGCTCCTTCTATAGTATTTCTATTTTCTAGCCAGCGGACTATTTATGACCCAACACTTTATCGTTATTGGCAATCCAATCGCCCATAGTAAATCTCCTGAGATTCATGAGCAGTTTGCTATACAAGCAGGGATTGATATTAGCTATCAGCGTCAGTACTGCCCTGATGATGCCGCCAGTTTTACGGCTGTCGTTGAGGCTTTTTTTTGTGGTGGCGGTATGGGCGCTAACGTGACGGTTCCTTTTAAACAAGTCGCTTATGACTGCTGCGTGGCGCGTGGTGGTTTATCAGAACATGCCAAGACGGCAGGCGCGGTCAATACGTTATTGTTGAACAAAACACTATTAGAAAGCGGCGTACCAATCACTGAAGCACTCTATGGTGATAACACGGATGGACAAGGACTTATCAATCACATTATGAGTATGGACTGGCCGCTGACCGATGCTCGTGTGGCGCTAATAGGTGCAGGCGGTGCAGCGCGTGGCGTGATATTACCGCTATTTGAAGCGGGTATTGGCTCTCTCACGATTGCCAATCGCACCGTGTCTAAGGCAGCCGATTTGGTAAATGAGTTAAGTGCGGCCAGCTCAGTAATCGATAAACAACATATTGAGGTTTGTGCGACCAATGAACTCAGTGGCTCTTTTGACATTATTATTAATGCCACCTCTATCGGTCTATCAGGTGATACGCTGCCACTAGATGATGCTCTAAACTGTCAATACGCTTATGACATGATGTATGGTCGTTCGCTGCCATTCTTGCAGCATTTTGCCGCTCGTGGCGCACAGACCTCTGAAGGCTACGGTATGCTTATCGGTCAAGCCGCTTTAAGCTTTGAGCGTTGGACTGGGCATACTATCGATGTAGTACAAGCGACAACAGCACTAAATAAAGACAGTTAATCAAAGAGAAATCCTTACAGAGCTGTAGCTATTAACTAAAGCGCTGTAATAACCAGTTTTCAAAACGGCGTAGCGGTACACGCAATCTCGTAGAGTGTATCGCTATACCACCGCTCAACCCAATCATGCAACCGAGCGCCGTATCAATCATACGTGCTTGGATAACGTCTCCAGCGACTGGTGGCACCGACATCGTACTACCATACTCAGCGATAAATATCGTCAGCGGCGTGATAAATATTACTGCCAGTCCATAATGCCGATCAACAAATGACTCAATCAAAAACATCATACACAGTATCGCTATAGCGATGCCCCATACCGAGAGTCCCCAAGACAGCATCCAACCTGCCACGCCCATGCCAGCCAACGTACCCAATAATCGATGCAACTGTTTGATCCACATGGTTCGTAACTGCATACCTTGGATAATAATAAAGCAACTCATCGCTGCCCAGTATGGATAAGGCAGCTCTAACAGAACGGCTATAACCAACGCCAAACTGATAAAACTCACCACGATAAGGCTATCGCTAATCATATCAGGGTGATAATCATAGGAAGGTACAGGAGTAACAGGACGCGTCGCCAATAAAAACAAACTATACAATAATGCTAGCAACATCGAGGAGCCACTACCCAATATCACAAGCCCTATCGCTGAGAGCACTTGATCAATCGGTACAGGGATAAACAACGCTATCGCACCCGCCATCAATACAAACAGTCCTGCTGGTGGTGGCTGCCGATAGTAACGACCTAACATCACTACGCTAATACCAATCAGCATAAACACAGGTAGCCGAAGTACTGGCAATAGCTGCGCTATCAGACCTAGCGCAAAGCTCAGTATCATCGCAAACCCCCAAGCCATGACCGTCACTAGCCGATATGGTAGTCCGCCTGCAAATGGTAGGTTTAAGATAATCATTGAGCCTAGCGAGGCTTTGATACCTGAAGACAAATCACCAAAATAAGCTCCTACAAACACCGGAAAGCTAATCGCAATTGCCGCGATGATTGGCATATGCCATGGTCGCTGACTGCGATTGACTGTGAGTAAATGATTCAGCTCACCATTGATTAACCACTTAATACGAGTTAATAACGCGCTCAACCAAGAGGCTCGCTGTTGCTTTTTTGAGGTGCTCATAAATGGCTTTTCCTATTTGATAAGTCCATTTTTCTTTGGATTTAGATGAGCCTAAATAGCCCTTTATAAAATAATTTCAAGCAAAGATACAACTTACCTGTACAAACTAAAATGAATTAATAACATAGTTAATCATGAATAATAGTTATTAGTTGTATATTTGTTGCTGTATAAGATCTATAATCATATCAACGCCATAACAGCTGTCGCCACTAAGGACGTTCTAATAACTAACACCTTTGAAAGCTGTCCACTAATAATCTACTTGATGACTAATATAACGTCTACCTCATCTAAAATAAGTAAATATCGCTTACATAAGTTGTGACTCAAATATTGCGCCATAAGTCTATGATAGCGAACCAACCAAAGAGAGCGATTATGTTAACTTACAAAGCACCCTTACGTGATATCAAATTTTTGTTTAATGATGTATTTGATTTTCAAACCCACTATAAAGATTTGGACAACGGCGAAAACGCTGATCCTGAAACCGTAGACATGATTCTACAAGGCATGGCTGATTTTGCTGAAAATATCCTCGCTCCTATTTATCAATCAGGCGACGAAGAAGGCTGTCATTTTGAAAATGGCGAAGTCACCACGCCAAAAGGCTTTAAAGAAGCTTACAACCAGTTTGTAGAAGGCGGCTGGCAAGGTATCTCGTATCCTGAAGAATACGGCGGGATGAACTTACCGACGTCAATCAACCTGATCAAAGCTGAAATGATCGGTACTGCCAACTGGCCATGGGCAATGTACTCTGGCCTATCAACCGGTTGTATCAACACGCTACTCCAATACGGTACGGATGAGCAAAAAGCCCTTTATCTACCGAAGTTGGTCGAAGGCTCGTGGGCAGGTACGATGTGTTTGACTGAGCCACAGTGTGGTACGGATCTGGGCCAAGTAAAATCAAAAGCCATCCCGCAGGATGACGGTAGCTATAAAATTAGCGGTACCAAAATCTTTATCTCAAGCGGTGAACATGATCTAACAGACAACATCATCCATATCGTTTTAGCACGCCTACCAAACGCCCCAGAAGGCACACGCGGTATCTCACTATTTATCGTACCTAAGTTCACTCCGAACGCTGAAGGCGAGTCTGGCGAGCGCAATGCAGTAGTTTGTGGCTCGATTGAGCATAAAATGGGCATTAACTCATCATCAACGTGTGTATTGAACTTTGATGGTGCTGTTGGTTATCTAATCGGTGAGCCACATAAAGGCCTAAAAGCCATGTTCACCTTTATGAACACGGCTCGTATCGGTACTGGTATCCAAGGTCTGGCGCATACTGAATTGTCTTTCCAAAATGCCTTGCCATATGCCAAAGATCGTCGTTCTATGCGCACGCTATCTGGCACTAAAGATCCTGAAAAAGTAGCTGATGCTATCATTCACCATGCTGACGTACGCCGTATGCTATTGACGCAAAAAGCCTTTGCTGAAGGCGGTCGCTCAATGATTTATCACTCAGCACGCTATGCCGACAAAATGGCACAGGGTATTGTCAATGGCGATGATGAAGAGTTTGAAAAATGGGATGATAAGCTAGGTTTCTACACACCAATCCTAAAAGGCTTCTTAACTGAGCTAGGTATCGAAGCTGCTAAGCATGGTCAGCAAATCTATGGCGGCCACGGTTACATCAAAGAATGGGGCATGGAGCTAATCGCTCGTGATGCCCGTATCGCAACCATGTACGAAGGAACCACTGGTGTACAGGCATTGGATCTATTAGGCCGTAAGGTTATCTTACAGTCTAAAGGTAAAATCATCCGTGATTATACCTCTAGCATCATGAAATGGTGTGGCGAATATGCTCTTGATAAAGACATGCGTAAATTCGTTTGGGCACTGACCAAACTATGTGCTGAGTGGAATACCTTGACCGTACGCTTGATGCTGATGGCACGTAAAGATCGTGAAATCATCTCAGCAGCATCAGATGACTTCCTAATGTACTCAGGCTACGTGATGATGGGTTATCACTGGGCTCGTATGGCAGCAGTGGCTTACGAAAAGCTAGAAAATGGCGGCACAGAAGCGCCAGAATTCTACAAAGCAAAAATTCAGACTGCTGAATTCTACTTTGATAAGTTGCTACCACGTACGTCTGGTCACGCAGAAGCGATGGTCGCACCAAGCGAAAGCATGACATCAATGAAAATCGATCACTTCGCATTCTTAGACTAAAACTGCATCGTTAATTAATAAAAAAGCGCCTATCATTTAGGCGCTTTTTTATGTTTAACTGAAAGTATGCTTATTCATAACAATAGACATTAACTAGCAAGTTTAGGAGCAAGCTATGCTAATACCCCTTCATAAAGCTGCCTCGCTAGCCGCACGATTTATGCGAACACTGGCAATTAGTACTGCGGTGGTGAGTATCGCTGCAAATAGTGCAATTGCAAAAAATAGCGACACCCCTCTTCATTTTTCGAAAGGTGCTATTAGTAGCGTCATCACTGGTAAATTAAATCCCAATAACGATGAACGTTGGTATCGTTTTGACGCTATAAGCGAGCAATATACCGTGATAAATATTACCCCACTTGCGGGAACATCTGAGACTGCTAATGTCGGTGTATTACATATGCCGAATGGTACGCAAGATGGCAGTAAAGGCGGTATCGTCTATCAAGGCTGCTTACCTGCGACGGGAACATATCGATTGCGTATCGCCCGCAATCTCATGGCCACTGAAGGCAAAATTGCGGGTTACAAAGTTGAAGTGATGATACTACCAACATATGCCAGTCAGCCTTTATGCAAATGATTACCCTCATTTGCATAAAGGCAAATTTAGACTACGAGGAATCGCTTTTTAAGCAGTCGCTTTTTTAAGCAAATAGTTTTTGAGAAGGTGGTTTTTAAAGGACAGTTTTTAAAAGGACAGGTACTGTTAGCTACCAAGCATTTTCTTATGATAGACCTCACTTATCTCTTCAACTTCTACGCATATCTGCAATGCCGCACGCCCTGACTGCTCTGCGCCTATTTTTGCCTCGATAGTAGCGACCAACAGCTCAGCCAACTGGTCACGAGTGGCCATATCACGTCCGCTCATCAGCTTTAGGTGGGCATAAATAAATCCATTGGCCTGTTCATCGTCTTCAACACCTACTAGAAATGACTTAATAGGCACAATGCGTGCTTTGATATCAGCAGGCTGCTTGAACTGACCACTATCCCACAATGCTTTGTTTAGCGATTTGAGCAATGATTCTTCGTGAGCGATACTGACGTTGGGTGTCACTTGAATGGTTAGATGTGGCATGAGCATGTCCTTAAATGTAGATAAAAATAATAGATAAGTTGGTGTATAAGTCTACGCCTTATCGCTATGGTCAATCTACAACAATCTTGCGCCAAAATATCTTCAATACAAGCGAATCCAGTATAGATTACTCATAAATATGCTTAGCGAAATTGTCGACATGGCGAATTTATAATAGGCAGATTACAGCCACCGTGGAATCTTTTACTCATCCGTAATAGCGTCAAAGCAAGCATCAAGCGTCGCGGCCAACTGTGCAGGCGGCAATTCAATCTCTAGACCGCGGCGACCCCCACTCACATAGACTGTGGCCTGATCTTGAGCTGTGCTATCTATCACGGTTGTTAGTCGCTTTTTTTGACCCAGTGGACTGACACCGCCTAGCACATAGCCCGTGCTACGCTCTACTTGTTTGGGGTCGGCCATCTGCACTTTTTTACAGGATAGCAATTTATTAGAAGATAGCGCCTTCGCCATTTTTTTAAAATTAAGTGTTTTATCGACTGGTAATATCGCCACAGCAAGTACGCCAGTATCAGTGCTCACCACTAGAGTTTTAAATACTTGTGTCACCGCTACGCCGAGTTTTTCTGCGGCTTCTAAACCAAACGATGCGGCATTGCTGTCGTGAATATATTCGTGTAGTTGGTAATCAAGGTTACGTTTTTTGGCAAGATCGATAGCTGGAGTCATAAGTTTTAGGCTTAGTAAAATGAAATAGAGAAGTAGACGCTATATTTATGAGTCATCGGTGATAAAAATATATTATTACCCTAAACATGTTAACTTTCAAATGTTTGAGAATTTTGTATAATCCGTCACTCACTACAGCGTAACCAAACCGTATTAATATTGGTAGTATATACAGACACTATATATCGCTTTGGTGGCTTTTATGGCATCATAAGCGCAACATATTTGACTATTTTTGATACTGATTATGATACCGAAGTTCCTAAAAAAACGGATTTTTAAAGCGCCGGTCGCGACTGACCGTGCGTCTGAAACTGACACTGCTGAAACTGATGGCAATACAATCGCTACGAAGCCTTATTCTAATGCACCGATCAATCAGCTGTATCGTAAGCTGTCAGGTCAGATGCTCGATATCGCCGTAAAACCTAAGTTGCTAGGCGAGCTACCTGAGTTCGACAATGATGATCAAACGCTACGGTTTTATGTACTACAGGACTATTCTCGTTCCAACAGTATTCTGATTGACTTGCAGACGCAGGAGCACAACTTACCGCCAGCACTGGTTGGAGTAAATGATGCCGCCCATAATATTAAAGAAAATGCGGCCATCATATTTTTGAATCACCCAAGTGCCAAAGACAGTCAGCTGTCTCCTCGCCTTTCTCGCTTAGTATCTGCTGTATTGCAATATCCGGAGCTAAAGGTACGTCTAGTACCAGTATCGATTCTGTGGGGACGCGCACCTGAAAAAGAAGATTCTCTATTTAAGCTACTGACTGCTGACAACTGGCAAGACCCTAGTATTACCAAGCAACTATTTAATATTGGAGTAATGGGCCGCGATACTTTTGTACAGTTTCACCCACCGCAAGACTTACGTACCATTATCAATGATAATCTTAAAGGCGATGTGGAAGGACCTGCTACCTTTGATTCGGTCGCTACAGATACCCTTAAAGCAGATTTAACAGCGACGGATTCAGTCGATACAGAGTCAACGGATACTAACAATGATCTAGCAACTGATGCTGAGCAAGCACCAAGCTATGCACTAGTCGCATCGGCTGATAGTAATCGTGAACTGGTTCGTATGCTACAGCAGCAATTGTCAATTTATTTAGACAAGCAGCGTGCCAGCATGCTTGGCCCTGATTTATCGGATAGACGCAACTTGGTAGACAAACTGGTGTACTCACCAGCGATTAAGCATGCGATCGAAATGGAAGCGGCCGAAAAAGGGACTAGCGTTCGAGAATCTCGCAGTCAGGCCAGAGGCTATGCTAATGAAATGGTCAATGACTACTCTCATTCTATCATCCGTGGTTTTTACAAGTTTTTGACATGGTTGTGGACGCAGTTGTATGACGGCGTAGAAGTCCATCACTTCGAGCGAGTACGTGACCTTGCGACCGATTATGAGCTGATTTATGTGCCTTGTCATCGCAGCCATGTCGACTATCTATTACTATCTTATGTCATCTACAAACGTGGCCTGAGTATCCCTTATGTGGCTGCAGGTGATAACTTAGATGTACCTGTATTAGGCCCACTATTACGCGGTGCCGTTGCTTTTTATATTCGTCGTAGCTTCCGTGGTAACGCGCTATATACTGCTGTACTGCGCGAATATATGCATACTCTTATCACGCGCAACACTCCGATTGAATACTTTATCGAAGGTGGTCGCTCACGTTCAGGTCGCCTGCTACCGCCGAAGATGGGTATGCTAGCGATGACTGTGCATAGCCAACTACGCCAAACCAATAAGCCTGTAGTATTTATTCCAACTTATATTGGTTACGAGCGTATTATGGAAGGCGGCACTTATGTCGGTGAGCTAAAAGGTAAGCCAAAAGAGTCAGAGTCTTTGATTGGACTACTTAAAGTTGGCCGTAAAATCGAACGTATCTTTGGCAATGTGCACTTGAGCTTTGGTACGCCATTGCACCTTAGCGATTTTATGACGAAATTCGATGTGCCAGCCAATAGTTTGCCATCCGATCGTACTGACTCGCCGCTTGATGAAAAAACCAGCGCTATGGTTGATAACATCGGTGTGAAAGTCATGCAGCATATCAACAAAGCTGCGGTCGTCACACCTGTCTCGCTGCTGTCGTTAGTTTTGCTATCGGCACCAAAAGCTGCATTGGATGAAAATATCTGCCGTGAGCAAATCGCTTTGTATCAAGGTTTGGCTCAGCAGCTGGTCTACTCAGATGATACGGTTATCACTGATATGACGCCGCAGCAAATCATTGACTATGGTATTAAGCTAAAACTTATTGAGCGTACGCCGCACATCTTGGGCGATATCATTCAGGTCGCAGGTAAGCAAGCAGCGTTACTCAGCTATTTCCGTAACAACATTTTGCATGTCTTTATCCTACTGTCGTTCCTGTCTGCACTAGTCGCACGCAACGGACGTATCAAACGCAGCCGTCTCGATAGTATCGCTGAGCAGCTATATCCGTTCTTACAAAGTGAGCTGTTTTTATATTATCCAGCACATGGCTTGGCTGATACGCTCAATAAAAAAGTCGACAACCTGTTATCTCATGGGCTCATCGTTGACTTGGGTGATGATACGCTCAGCGTGCCTGAGTCTAATAGCAAGCATTATCAGCAGCTGCAAGTGCTTGCAACTCCAGTTGGACAAAGCCTTGAACGTTACTTTATGACGCTTGCCCTACTTGCTCAGCAAGGCTCTGGCAATTTGACTGAAAACGAAGTTGTGGACCTATGTCACCTGCTCGGGCAACGTTTATCTGTGCTCTATGCAGATGATATTCCTGATTTCTTTGATCGCGCCTTGTTTACCAGCTTTATCAGTGCGTTGACTCGTCTTGACTATCTACAAAAAGATGATGAAACAGGCATACTGACTTTCGATCATCGTATTAATGACATCGCTCATCATGCTAAGTACGTGTTGACGCCTGATATGATGCAAATCTTGCAACAAGTCGCTAGTTTGGACGAAGAAGAAATCACTCACGCCATTACTGAGATTAGTAATAAAAAGCAGCGTAAATTTGGGCGTAAACGTTAGTCTTAACAGCTGTCCATACCCTTTAAGATTTTAAGCTAAACAAAAAAAGACCGCTAACGATTAGCGGTCTTTTTTATTGAATTTCAATACACTAAACAGCCATATTAATTGGTAATTTTCTTATACTTGGCACGTTTAGGACTGGCGTCATCACCCATCGTCTTTTTACGGTACGCTTCAAACTCAGTATAGTTACCGTCGAACCAGACTGGGCCTTCTTCTTCGAACGCTAAGATATGAGTCGCGATACGGTCAAGGAACCAGCGATCATGCGATACGACCATTACTGTACCTGGGAATACTTGAATCGCATCCTCTAGTGCACGTAAGGTTTCGATATCCAAATCATTTGATGGTTCATCAAGAAGCAATACGTTTGCGCCTTGCTTTAGCGTTTTCGCTAACTGCAGACGGTTACGCTCACCACCTGATAATTGACCAACGTGCTTTTGCTGATCTGAGCCTTTGAAGTTAAAACGTCCGATATAGGCACGGCTTGGTGTGGTGTAGTCACCAACCGTAATGATATCAAGGCCGTCAGAGACTTCCTCCCATACGGTTTTGTTGTCATCTAGATGATCACGTACCTGACCGACATAGGCAACTTTAACACTTTCACCCAAATCAACTGAACCAGTATCTGGGGTATCGCGCTCAGTAATCATGTTAAACAGCGTGGTTTTACCCGCACCATTTGGACCGATAATACCAACGATACCACCAGCTGGTACGTTAAAGCTTAGGTTTTCATATAACAGACGATCGCCAAATGATTTAGAGATGTCATTGATCTCAATAACCTTGTTACCCAAACGTGGACCAGGTGGAATATAAATCTCAGAGGTCTCATTACGTTTTTGGAACTCAGTTGAGTTCAATTCTTCAAAACGCTGTACACGAGACTTAGACTTGGCCTGTTGGCCTTTTTGGTTTTTTCGAATCCACTCAAGCTCTTTTTTCAGCGCTTTAGCAAATGATTCTTCTTGCTTATTTTGCTGCTCTAGACGCGTGTTCTTTTGCTCTAGCCACTCAGTATAGTTGCCTTCATACGGATAGCCATGGCCACGGTCAAGCTCCAAAATCCACTGAGCAACATTATCCAAGAAATAGCGATCATGGGTAATGGCAACGATAGTACCGCTGTAGTTCTGCAAGAACTGCTCTAGCCATGCAACAGACTCGGCGTCCAAATGGTTGGTCGGTTCGTCAAGTAATAGCATGTCAGGGCGCGACAATAGTAGACGGCATAATGCCACACGGCGTTTTTCACCACCTGATAGTTTACTAACGTCAGCATCCCATGGTGGCAGACGGAGCGCATCGGCTGCTTTTTCTAGCTGGTTATTTAAGTTGTGCGCATCCCAAGACTGGATGATGTCTTCCATCTTGCCTTGCTCTTCAGCAAGCTTATCAAAATCAGCATCAGGCTCTGCGTATTCAGCATAGATAGCATCTAGACGTGCTAGCGCATCTAGTGCTTCGCGCATACCGTCTTCGACATTACCACGAACGTCTTTGCTATCATCTAGCTGTGGTTCCTGTGGCAGATAGCCAACTTTGGTACCTGCTTGCGCACGTGCTTCACCACTAAACTCAGTATCCACGCCTGCCATGATACGTAGCAAGGTTGATTTACCTGAACCGTTGATACCCAAAACACCAATTTTGGCACCAGGAAAAAACGATAGGTTGATATTTTTTAGGATTTCACGCTTAGGGGGAACAAGTTTTGACACGTTGTTCATCGTGTAAATATATTGAGCCATTAACACTCCGATAGACTGCATAGAAGAGAACAGCAAATGCAACTCAGCGATGATGCCAAGCGTGCCGTACCTCAAAATCAGGGTTACAAATTATAGGTCATTATCGCATTGTGGCGCATACCCTGCAAGCTGACAGGTTGTTTTACCAGTTGTTTTACTGTTTTTGACAGCAGGCTATGGCCTTTAACTATAAAACTTGCTTTAAAAAATAACTCAAGGAGTCTTATCTTAATGAACTAACTTAACATTTTGATTCATTAGCGTTTTATAAAGACCACAAAAAATAGCATCAAAACTTTCGCAAATTTAATCAATAGCCGTTAGCATGTTAGTGTGGCTTAACAAGGTCTAATGGTTCGATTATCAAAATCGATTGATCATCTGACTTTATGTTCGTCTCAACACTCACTTTCGTAGCAATCATAAAGGTACTGATAATATGGCCAACGGCTATCGCCCTGAAATTATTCAACGTGCGTTTGTCGATTTTATCGGATCGCGCTTACATCCGTTGTGGTCATTGACGACGCCTAAATTACGCCTGATCGCACGCTATACATTAAGTGATGATTTAATAGCACTTCGATTTGAGACCAATAGAGCTTTTAGGCAGCAGACTTCTGAGGTGATGGGTGGTTGGCAAGGCGGTCAATATCTCGATTTGCGCGTTTTTATCGATGGGGTCTATTATCAGCGTAGTTACTCAATAGTGGGCTTGGCGCACCAACCACTCTGGTGGCTCGACGATGCTACCGAGAGACACACGGCAGACCAACGTCATACGGTAACTATCGCGATTAAACCACAAGGGTTAGTATCTGACTATTTAACCAAGCAAATGCCACTGGCTAGCGTCGTTGATACAAGTCTGCCACTTGGTCATTTCACTTTGGGACAGACCTCGATAGTAGGGCAGGAAATATCAGAGAATGACAAACCTATTCCTTTGCTATTTATAGCTGGTGGTAGCGGTATCACGCCCATGCTCGGACTTATCAATCAGGCTCTGAGTAATGGACATCAGGTAACGCTATTGCATTATAGTCGGACTGTTTCATCCAAACTTAAACATCAGTGGCAACAGCTGAACGATGCATATCCAGACTTCATTTATCATTTAATCAATACTGAAGATCCGACTACCTATTTGGCTAGCACAAGATACTTGAGTGCAGAGGGTCTGCTATCGCTAAACTTACCTCTATCAGATACGCAAATATTTGCCTGCGGTTCACAAGCGTTATTAGCTGGCTTATATAAAGCCGCCGCAGAGATAACCTTATCTACAAACAAGCAGCTGCGCGATAACATCATCGTAGAGAACTTTGGTAATGCCCTAGCTGATGTTGATATCAGCAGTAATCAAACATTCGATAAGATAATATCTGTAGAAGAACGCACTGTCTATTTGCGGTCACGGCAGCGGCAATTTGTCAGTGACACGACAATACTGGCTGCGGCTGAAAATGCAGATGTACGGCTAGCACATGGTTGTCGGCAAGGCATTTGCCAATTGTGCCGCTGTAATAAAGTCAGCGGCGTGGTCAAAAACGTCCAGACAGGGACAGTGAGCGGGGAGGGTTACGAGTCTATTCAGACTTGTATCAATATTGCTATGACTGATGTGGTTCTCGATGTTTAATGACTGATTTAATAGAACAACTGGCTTAATAGAAAGCATATGCTAAACAACCTATGAGAAATAAAAGACAAACGTTACTTTATAGGCTAAAACTCAGATAACTTATCAAACCGGATGCAGTGCTGCTTATTCATGCCGTTTCGGTTAAGGATTTATTTATGCGCTTACTACCACCCGTTACTACGCCACAATCTGCTGTGCCTATTTTGACGCCACTGTCCGATGCACAGCTAGCAAAAAACGCGCCTTTATCTTTGACGCCGCAAACGCCTTACACGCAGCTTAATGATGAAGCAATCAATGATAGCGGTCAGCCAGACACATCAACACGGACGCGCTACCCAAAAGTAACTGATGCTCCTCTATCAAAGCCTCAAAGTGATGCTTTAGCCGTAGAGCTCAATGTCCTATATAAAAGCGTCATGGACTCGCTAGGCAGTAAGGATGCACGCTACATACAGCGGATATATGCCACCGTGGTATATAGTGAAGTTATTGCCCGTGGTCTACTTGCAGCGGCTGGGCGTATGCCATCGAAACGCAGTCTTGTCGCTACTTGGCTACTAGGTACGTCTTTACTTAGCTTTAGCAAAGTATTGAACAACATGGAGCTGGGTCATAATGTCATGCATGGTCAATATGACTGGATGCAACACCCGCACCTTAATAGTCAAAAATTCGACTGGGATATTGTCTGCCCTGCTCCATTATGGCAACACTCTCATAATTATTTACATCATACTTTTACCAATATTGTTGGCCGTGATCATGACGTAGGCTATCACTTGATTCGAGTGACTGACGAGCAGCCTTGGACACCAGAAGATCGCTATAATATGTTTAGTACAGCGGTACTGGCATTTGGCTTTGAATGGGCAGTAGCTTTTCATGACATCCAAATCAGTGCAGATGAATACGCTGACTCTCCTGATGTGCACAAAATCATGCAGCAAAAGTCTCGCGCGCTATTTGCTAAAATTGGACGGCAAATAGGCAAAGACTATATTGCACTGCCATCTGTGGTAGCGCTGACACTAGGTCGTCGTAGCGCCTTTAGTACGTTGAGCGGTAACATGACTGCCAACACTGTCCGAAATCTATGGACATGGGCGGTGATTTTTTGCGGCCATTTCACTGAGCAAGCGCATATCTATACCCATCTCGATGCCAATGAAAGTAAAGGCGATTGGTACGTACGCCAAATCCTTGGCTCTAGCAATATCAAAGGCAGCAAATGGTTTCACCTTTTGACAGGTAATTTGTCTCATCAAATTGAGCATCATATATTTCCTGATATGCCAGCTGGCCACTATGCAAAGATTGCACCGCAGGTACAGGCCATATGCCGTAAGTATGGTTTAACCTACAACACTGGCCGCTTTGGCACACAACTCAAGCAAGTACTGGGACGTATTTATCACTTTAGCAAACCCAGCGAAAAAGAATGGCAAGCCTATGTACAGTCAACGAAAAATGCAGATAGTACTACTCATAAAGATGATAGGTCAGCGGCCAATTTAGAAGACAAATTACCGATAGAAAACACTAGTGGTCTCACTCGCTTTTTACCTCCAGTCGTTCGTAAGGCCATATCATATGCATGGTGAAATATTCATATTTGCAACCAGATACGACCATGATAAGGTAGGACAGAATACATAGATGACGTTAACAGTCGTCCTATCAACCATTACGGTAAGCGTCTAGATTGTTAAGCATCAAACCTACATACTAAACTGGCACTATCAAAATTAATAAAACATTTAGTTCATAATAAAAATTCGATAATAAGAAATGGAGTATATTAATGAGTAACCAAACTTCTAAACCAAATCTAGACATTGTTCATAATCAAGCAGCGAACCGCTTTGAGACATCTATCGACGGTCAGACAGGTTATATTAGCTATCAGGAAAGTGCTGACAAGTTGGTCTACGATCATACTATCGTACCGCAGCAATTAGGCGGTCAAGGCGTTGGTTCAGCACTCGTTAAGCACGCATTGAATTATGCACGTGAGCAAGACAAGAAAGTGGTGCCACAATGCTCATTTGTCGCGTCATACATTAGCAAACATCCTGAGTATCAAGATTTAATTTAGCTAGCTATGTAATTAGGCTCAATTAACTCTTTAACTAGGCTCAGTTGAGTGATATCGGGCGAAGTAGTATAAAGTGTGTAGATATTATTTCGTATAGGAGATATAACCCAGCACCACTTTTAATAAACCAATTCGACATAATAATAAAGGTTGTTAATATGAGTAGTTTATCTGACAAACAAATCAATCTACAGCTAGAAGAGCTTGCCGGTTGGCAGCGTGATGGCAATAGTATCGTCAAGACCTATCACTTCAGCGACTTTATCGAAGCGATGAGCTTTATGAACCAAGCAGCATTTTATGCTGAAGCGCTTGAGCACCATCCAGAATGGCGCAATACCTACAATATCGTAGAAGTTCGTTTAACCAATCATGATACAGGCGGTATATCTAGCCTAGATATTCGGTTAGCCAAACGCATGGAGCATATTATTCAGCCCAAGCGATTATAGCAGTGCATTCATGTTCGTCAGATTAATAAGCAAAAACTTTGATGAAACATAAAAAAGACCCTCAATTGAGGGTCTTTTTTATAGTAGTTACTTATAATAATAAGCTGCTTTTACATCTTGCGACTTACAAACGCTACGATAAACAAAATCACAGCGACTGCTAAGAAAATGTACGCCAAGTTAGCAGACAGTCCTGCAACGCCGCCAAACCCTAATAAGCTCGCTAACAGTGCGACCACTGCAAAAATAATAGCCCAACGAAACATAATATTCTCCTCAAATAATGGTGAAAAACAGATATTAAAATTTATATAGCATTTATTTAACTTGTTTTTATCTAATGCTAGTTATTAATGTTTACGCTTATAGATTAGCAATGTTCATCTCTAAAAAACGTTCATTTTAGTAATAATATCGGTGGGTTATGTAAAGTTTGTAGCAAGTCTTATTACCTTTTATTTTTTCTTGTCTCTGTAAGTATCGCATTTAAGATCATGGGAAACGCATTGGAGAGACTGGTAATTACTTTTTAATAGCACAGAGCTAACCTCAGAACCTCCCGGAACAAATATCTGGCAATAAAAACTGTAGCGACCTCATAAACCACTAACCTAATCAAACGACTTGGTTTATAGTTTAAGTTCAACTTATCCTCAAGTCTATTAAGGACAATACATATGGATATCAATACGGATACTGAAAACCTTATACAAAAAACCAGCGGCGACACACGCCCTTATGCAGTTGTTCTATATGGTGCGACAAGCTTCGTCGGTCAGATCACTGCCCACTATTTAACCAATTTTTTATCAAATAATAAGAACGAAGATGGCTCAGACGTATCATGGGCAATCGCAGGCCGCGATGAAGACAAGCTCAACAAGTTGCAGGCCAAACTTGAGAGCAAGGTAGATATTATTATTGCCAACAGTAACGATGCTGACAGCCTTGATAAGATGACCAAACAAACTCAAGTCATCATTTCTACTGTAGGCCCATATCTGAAATATGGTGAGCCACTGATCAAATCTTGTGCTGAAAACGGTACAGATTATGTCGATCTTACTGGTGAGGCTATTTTCATCAAAGATATGATGGACAAGTACCAAGACACTGCCAAGCAGAGCGGTGCTCGTATCGTCAACTCTTGTGGTTTTGATTCTATCCCATCAGATTTGGGCGCGTACTTTACCCAAGCTAAGGCAGAAGAAAAGTTCGGTGAGACCTGTAATGTCATTCATATGCGTGTCAAAGCAGCCAAGGGTGGTATCTCAGGCGGTACTATCGCATCGATGGCATCAATATTTGAAGAAGCTGGCGAAGATAAATCGCGTCGCAAACAAGTGGCCAATCCTTATTTGCTAAACGATGATTCTGATGCACCAAATGTACGTCAGGATAATGTTAGCAAACCAGTATATGACAGCAATCATAAGCGCTGGTTAGCACCGTTCGTCATGGCGACTATCAATACGCGTATCGTCCATCGTACTAACCAATTACTCAGCTATGAGTACGGTCGCGATTTTAAATATGACGAAGCGATGTGGATGAAAGATGGCGTCAAAGGGAAACTGTCTAGCTATGCTATGAGCGCAGGTTTGTTAGGCTTTGCCACTGCAATGATGATTAAACCAAGTCGCGAGTTACTATCCAAGCATGTTTTACCAAAAGCTGGCTCAGGCCCTTCTAAGGACGAGCAAGAAAACGGCTACTTTGATATTCGTCACTTTGGACAAACGGCCAAAAATGACACTATTACCGTTAAAGTAACAGGTGATAAAGATCCTGGTTACGGCAGTACTTCTCGTATGATTTCGCAGGCGGCATTATGTTTGGCACAAGATATCAGCAAAGAGGACGTTGGCGGTGGGTTCTGGACACCGGCATCTGCGATGGGTGATAAGCTAATAACTCGCTTAGAAGCGCATTCTGGTCTTAGCTTTGAAGTGATTGATAGTTAATCTATGGAGTGATAACAAAGGCTCAATGTCTTTACGACCGTATCTTATTTTCAAGATACGGTTTTTTATTGTTTACTCTAAAATTCAAAAGAGAATTAAATAAAGAATAACGTACTTTTTTGGTGAACAATGTTTCTGTTTCCCAATTATTTAATACTTTATGATACTAACCATTAATCCAATATTACTACTATCATTTTATAGGTATTGTAGAAAAATTATATGCAAACATTAGTTTAATGAAGTATATGTTATCAAAGAGTTTATATAATAGAATTTAAGAATTATCAAAGCACTGGCTTTAGACTATAAATGAAAATTTTTAAAAGAAGTCTCTATAATACTGACAGATAGCACTCAAAAAACTATTAATAACAATCAGCTAAGTTTAAATAACAACTATAAGCAATCAAATATTCATATGTTGAATACTAGAGACATTGGTAGATATTTATAATTAACAGATTCATTTATTAACAGCTTTAATAACACAATCAACCTTTACTACTAATGAGTTTTTGAAAAATCTAGAAGTTAAAATATCAGCTAGACGTCAAGTATGGCAGTTTCATAACGTCACAAGAAAACATTAAACTGTTAGAACATTAATGAGTTTGCTACTGAAATATAAACTACATCGTTGATAATTTGCATACAGTATTTACAGACACCTTTAAATAAAGACAGCTCATCATTGAATATGAGTTATCGTTTTTAACTATTGCAAATTATGTATCATGGAGTTTTATAATGAAAAAGAATGTTTTATCACTAATCGTCGGCGCTACCCTTGTATTACCAACTATGGCAATGGCGGCACCCGTTAACAATAGCGATCTAATGCCAGCAGATATGCGTAATGCTCCTGTCGAGAGCACTGTACAGGCCGAAATAGAAGGTCCTGATGGTGAGTTGCTAGCGACTCAACCTGGCGCTGTAGATGTCGAAGCGTCAAATAATGCTGATGTCGATATGGACATGGATAATGAAGCAGACGAAACTGACGATATGGATAATGAAGCAAGCGATGATAACGCAGCTTTGATGAACAACGCTCAAGCAACAACCAATGCGGCAGCAATGACTAATGCTACAACTGCTCAGGCTCCTGTACAGAACGCTCAAGCGCCTAACATGCAACACAGCAATGCAGACTATCAGCCTTTAATCGCTGGTGAAGCGGCAACTGAGAACAAAGTTGCAGATGCTGCTAGTACTTTGCAAGAAAAGAAAAAAGACAAGCGTGGTGAGTTATTAGCTACTCAGCCAGCAAACGTACAGTTCAAAGAAAACCGTCGTATCGCTGTATCACGCTAAGCAGATAGTTAGTTTATTTGATTAGTTTGTAAGCATATTACTTATATAAAAAGGCAGCCATATGGCTGCCTTTTTTGTTATACCAAACTATAAATTTTAGCTATTTTTAGCAGCATTTATTTCTTAGTTTTAGTCACGCCAGCTTCTTGTAATAAAGCACCGAGTGTACCCATTTTACTTGGAGCTTCAGCTTTATCATTTTTTACTGGCTTACTACGATTGCTCGCATTGTCTTTATCCTGACGCTTGCCACGTGACTTAGACGGACGTTTGTCAGCAGTTGGACGGCTATTATTTGGACGGTCACTATTTGTATTATTACTGCGTGGACGACTGGTTTTCTCACCATCTGTACTAGCTGTCGTAGACTTGGCAGCCGTACGGACAGGTTTTTCAGATTCAGGTTTCATGCTAAATCCGATACGACCACGTTTTTCATCGATAGAGATAACCCGTACCGATACTATATCGCCAGGTTTGACACGGTTCATAGGATCTGCGACAAAGTCATTGGCCATCTGCGAGATATGTACCAGACCATCCTGATGTACACCAACATCAACGAAACAACCAAAGGCCGTTACATTGGTGACTACCCCTTCTAATGTCATGCCTTCGCTCAAATCTTTGATACTATTGACGTCATCACGGAAATTGGCCGTTTTAAATTCAGGACGAGGATCACGAGCAGGTTTAGCGAGCTCTTCGATAATCGCTTTTACGCTGACATTATCGTCATTAGCAGCCAGTGTAGTCGTATCGATAGTATTTAACACGCCATCATTACCGATGACTTCTGACAATGGCTTGCCCGCTTGTGCGAGTAAACTATCGACCAATGCATAGCTCTCTGGATGCACACCAGTGGCATCTAATGGATTGCTACCATTATGAATACGTAAGAAACCAGCTGCTTGCTCAAATGTCTTAGCGCCTAGACGTGGGACGTTTTTAAGTGCTTCACGACTATCAAATGCACCGTGCTCTTTGCGATAGGTGACAATTTGCTGCGCCACATTGCGGTTAAGACCTGCGATGTGAGCCAAGATAGCTGGGCTAGCTGTATTTACATCCACACCCACGGCATTCACGCTATCTTGAGTTACTTTATCAAGACTGTCTGCAAGCTGGTTTTGATTGACGTCATGCTGATATTGACCCACACCAATGGCTTTTGGATCAACTTTCACAAGCTCTGACAATGGATCTTGCAAGCGACGCGCAATAGAAACCGCGCCACGTACAGAAACGTCTAGATTGGCAAGCTCATCACTAGCAAGCTCACTGGCTGAATAAACAGAGGCACCAGACTCATTGACGATGACGGCTTTGGCTTTTAATGCATCATTCGCGGCCAAAATCTCTTTGATCATCGCATCTGTTTCGCGACTTGCCGTACCATTACCGATAGCGACCAAATCAACGTTATAAGTGCTCAATAGCGCATCGATGACTTTTTTGGCTTCATCCATCTTATTATCAGGTGCGAACGGATACACTGTCGCGATGACAGGTTTTTCTTCGCTATCTGACATGACATGACCTTGCGCATCGACGATGGCCATTTTTACGCCATGACGAATACCAGGATCGACACCCAAGATTACTTTAGGACCTGCAGGTGCAGACATTAGTAAATGCTGTAAGTTGCTAGCGAACACATCAATCGCATCCGCTTCTGCGGCTAGGCGCTTTTCAGTTAACAAGCGGTGCTCGATATGCGGACGCCATTTGTCTTTCCACAAGCTACTGGCTGCCTCTGCCAAAAATTCACGGCGTGCTGCTGGCGCTTTGGCATCGACATCGAAATGACTGATAATTTTTTCGATAAATGGTGCGTCTTCGCCTTCAATTTTTAGACCCAAGACATTTTCTTGACGACCGCGCAACATTGCTAATAGGCGATGATTTGGCAGTCGAGCAAGGCTTTCGCTATGTTCAAAGTAGTCTTTGAATTTTTCGCCAACTTCGCGCTTTTCTTCGCTCGCAACGCTCGATACGATACTGGCAGTTTTGGCAAAACCACTGCGTAAATTGTCCAACAAGCCCAATGCTTGTGTCCATTCATCAACGATAATAGCCTGTACGCCAGCGAGTTGTTTTTCGATATCGCTAAAATCAACTTCGATTTCATTACCACTGTCATCAGTGATACTTGACTGGACTTGATAATCAGCCAAGGCATCCGTCGGGGTGATTTCTTGGGTCAAGACTGCTTGGGCAGCAGTATCAAGACCAGCGGCACGAGCTTTGGCAGAAGGTGAACGACGACGCGGACGGTATGGCAGATAGATATCTTCAAGCTCAAGCTTAGACGTCGCATTATCGATACGCGTCTGTAGCTCGTCAGTCAGATTGCCCTGTGTGCTTAACAGCTCAGTAATTTTGAGACGACGTGTTGCCATGTCACGCTCATAATTAAGAGACTTCTCTAAAGCACGCAGCTGCGCATCATCAAGATTCTGAGTCTTTTCTTTGCGGTAACGCGCAATAAAAGGAACCGTCGCGCCTTCATCATAAAGTTTGACAAACGCATTGACTTGAGCAGTCTTAATGCCAAGCGCGCGAGCAAGCTTGTCGTGAATATTCGCGTGTGTGGTTGCATCTAAAACCTGTGCATTTGTCGAGGTTTGAGATGACGTTAAGGTATCAGTGCTACTCATATACGTATCAATCGTTGAGAAATGTAGCTTTGCATTATAGCAAAAGCTGCATGAATAAAAATCCTTTTTATCTTTTCGTTATTTATTGCACATTTTAGGACGCAAATCTTTCTATATCACACATCCTATGGACTTGTTAAACAAACGCATACAGCATTTATTATCATGGGTGATGCAATTCTCGGTGCAATCTTATACACTAAAGTATCAATAACACAAATATTGATATGTGCTGACATATTGAACAATAGTTTTTAATTTTATGAAGTGCTTATTCGTAACCAATAATTAAATAATGATAATTAGTGGCAGTGTTTTTGCTCATAGCTATTTACTTGTAGTTTCTGATAACAATAATTTTTATAAAAGGATGCCTGTATGACTGATAACAACAGCCCTGACACGTTGACTCAGCGTATTTTAGTCGTCGATGACGATGCTCGTCTGCGCTCTTTGTTGCAACGTTTCCTAGAAGACGACGGTTTTGTCGTTCGTACCGCTCATGACGGCAGTCAGATGGACAAACTCATGCAACGTGAGCTTTTCTCTTTGGTCGTGCTCGATTTGATGCTGCCAGGCGAAGATGGCATCAGTATCTGTAAGCGTCTGCGTGAAGACAATGCGGATATTCCTATTATTATGCTTACTGCCAAGGGTGGCGATGCTGATCGTATCGCAGGTCTAGAAGCGGGTGCAGATGATTATCTACCTAAGCCTTTTAACCCAAAAGAGCTATTGGCTCGTATCAAAGCTGTATTACGTCGTCAAAACCGTGAGTTGCCAGGTGCGCCAAGTCATCAAATGGAAGTGGTCGAGTTTGGTCCATGGACACTAGATTTATCAACTCGTACGCTCAAACGTGATGGTAACGTAGTTACTTTGACAACAGGTGAGTTTTCAGTACTAAAAGCGCTCGTACAGCATCCACGTGAGCCATTGACCCGTGATAAATTGATGAACCTTGCCCGTGGTCGTGAATGGGGTGCGATGGAGCGTTCTATCGACGTCCAAGTATCACGTCTGCGTCGCCTGATTGAAGACAATCCCTCACAAGCGCGTTATATCCAAACTGTTTGGGGCGTGGGCTATGTGTTCGTTCCTGATGAAGCTGAGGTAGAAACCATCAAGAGTGAATAACTTTTGACTGATCTAATTTTTTTTAATATAGGCCGTGTTTGGTTACTCACAAACACGTGCCAATATGATGAGCCTTTTTGTGAAAAACCCAATTATTTTTCAAAACATACCCTGCACGTTAGTGACAGGGTTTTTAGGTGCTGGCAAAACCACTGTAATTAATCAGTTACTGGCCACAAAACCTGATGACGAACGCTGGGCCCTCTTAATCAATGAGTTTGGTCGTATCGGTATTGATGGCGCACTCCTAGCAAGCTCCCAAGATAACGATCTTGAGCAAAAGAATATCGCCATTCGTGAAGTCAGTGGTGGCTGTATTTGCTGCACCAGTCAGCTGCCCTTACAGATTGCAATCAGTCGTCTGCTCAGTGACCATCATCCACAGCGATTACTCATTGAGCCTACAGGATTGGCACATCCACGTGAGCTGATACTACAACTCAGTGCGCCGCATTGGCAAACTGCCCTACAGATGAATGCTGTGATGACCGTACTGAGTGGCGAGCAGTGGCAACAGATTAAGTATCGTGATCATGATGGTTTTCAAGCGCATGTCCGTGATGCCGATGTGCTGATAATCAATCGTTATACCCAATTAGATACTAACGACAAACAAGCTTTGGTAGAATGGATAACCAAGCTCAATTCACAAGTGAAAATCATTTGGGCAGCATCAGAACTAACGGCACCTGAGACAACAGACTCATCAGATGTCCATTCATCAGACGTTCATTCCTCAGATAGTCTTGTAGCAGATGCATACTCGAAAACGTTAAACGACCAACTGAATCAGCCCAGCTCTATCATTTCGAATCAACGAAAAATCAGTATCTCTAATCCTCAAAAATCGATGATTGGTTTACAGTCTCCAGCCAATTCTTTAGCAACTGTACCATCATCGAGTTCACCTACCGATGGGACCGAAGCTCAGTCCAGTGCTGATAGTGATCTGCCCTATCGCTACCATGAAGAGCAGCAAGATTTTCAGTTGGCTGGATGGCGACTACCTGCACACTACATATTAAACGCTGACGATTTACAGAATTGGTTATTAGCCTTGCCAAACTGGCAACGTATCAAAGGCGTGGTGCATACTTCTGATGGCTGGATGCAGATGAATTTTAATCCTGGTAGTCTAACCACCAGAACTATCGACCCACACACTGATAGTCGATTGGAAATTATTTTGCAATTAGACAATGCCGTCGATACAGCTATAGCAAAAACAGAAAGTAAGGATAATACTGAAACGTCATCGGCCTTGATAAATTGGGAAGAGTGCGACCGTGAATTGATGGCACTGGTTATATAGTAATAGACAGAAAAAGGGCGGACACTGCTATTTTATCTAGCAATGTCCGCCCTTTCTTTTTTCAACGCAACTAACTATTTCTTAACGCAATTGACTGTCTTTACTACCACGACGATTAAATAGCTCAGCCGCTTTTGCTTCTTGTTCAAGCTCTGTCTGACAGCTAACGCAATGCTGAATACCAGGCACTGCCAGTCGACGTGCCTCTGGAATAGGCTTACCACATTCGTCACACAGCTCAGCACTTACACCTGTCGGTAACGAACGTCGCGCGCGTTCCAATGCATCATTTACCGTTGCATCCATTTGTTCGTGCTCAGCACCATCTCTTGACCAGCCACCTGCCATAATCTTATCCTATTTTTTTATTCATTATAATCAGACAATACAAATGTCTTTAATAACAAATAGATGGGGCTAGCTATGATTAATTGCAACCTGCAATAGTGTATAAAATTGTCAATAAAGAATGACGTAATCGACTTACAAACCTTGCTACTAATCTTTAGGTTGTAGCTCAACGACTTGACCACGTACGCCAATACTTTCATCACTCATCAGACAAACGTAGCCAGCCATGATATCTTCAGGTGTTTTTAAGCTCATAGGGTTTTCACCTGGATACGCATGCGCACGCATATTGGTACGCGTACCACCCGGATTGACACAGTTAAAACGTAGGTTGGTGGTGTTCTGCGTCTCTTGAGTAAAGATATCACTCATACCTTCTACTGCTTGTTTTGAGAGTGCATAAGCACCCCAAAATGCGCGAGGATGTGTACCTACTGTACTAGAGGTAAAGACAACAGAGCCATGATCAGCATCTTTTAATAGCGGCAATAACGCTTGGGTCAGCATAAACGTCGCTGTAAAATTTACTTTCATCACTTGCGCAAAAGTATCGACGTCATACATCTCAAGCGGCGTCAGTTGTCCTAATACACCAGCATTATGCAAGATACCATCTAACTGGCCGACCTCTTTATTGATTAGCCCTTCGAGCTGCTGCATCTCAGCATAAGTTGCCCCTTCTAGATTCATTGGCAACATAGCAGGCTGCTTACCTCCAAGGCTTTCAATCTCATCGTAAACGTATTCAAGCTTGCTACTAGTACGTCCTAACAATAAAACAGTGGCGCCATAACGAGCATAGGTCAATGCGGCAACACGGCCTATACCATCCCCTGCACCAGTCACCAAAATAGTCTTACCATCTAGGCAATTACTCGACGGTACAAAGCTACGAATATCATCATGAGTCAAAGGCTGGATAGGACTTTGAACAGTTTTTTTATTGTCTTGTGGATCGACTGGTTGATTATTGTTGTCACTCATGGCATTGCTCACTACTTATCATTAAATCGTTGAGGATATGTGCTTATGGTTGTAAAACTGATGTTATGAAATTTGTTTTTTAACTTCATTAATAGCCCTACTGAGGCAGCTTAGAAAAAAAACGACCCAGAAAGAGACCATTTATAAAAGAGCAGTCTATAAATACTCAAACTTACCCGATGATAGCAGCAATTTATTTAACTGCTCAGGCGTATCTGTAATATAGTCGGCGCCCCATTTTTTTAAAGACTTTTGATCTTCAGGTGGAATATATCCATAAGCGGCTAAAATCGTTGGCATGCCAGCGGCATTGCCAGCTTCAATATCACGTACATGGTCACCAACATAGAGCACGCAGCCCGCCGCACCTCGAGGAATACCGAGTTTTTCTAGCGCCATATACATTGGCTCTGGGTCTGGTTTGGTACGTGATACATCATCTGGACAGACCAAAACCGCACAGCGTTGCTCCAGTTGCATCTTACTTAATAGCTTTTCGGCTAAATAGCGCGGCTTATTGGTAACGATACCCCATGGCACGCCCTTTGCTTCAAGCTCAGTCAGTACCGCTTCAAGCTCCTGAAACACGCAGCTATCGACACAGATATCCGCTTCATAATCATCCAAGAACTGCTGACGAAACTCAAGCAACGCTTCCTCGCTGACTTCGAGTTGATCATTGTGTCTAAGCATCAATTGCACCATAGCTGAGGCACCTGCAGAGACTTGCTCACGAATTTCCACTTCAGGCGGTGCCTGCCAATCGTTTTCGAGACTCATTTTACCAATGATACGAATAAAATCAGCAGCAGTATCGATTAATGTCCCATCAAGGTCAAATAAAACAGCTTTTACAAATTGGGTCATAGTGAGTGCTCTTGAGATTGATGACGTGTTTAGTGAAAGTATGGCAAATAAATGGTCGTGTGTAGCATCAAGCCAGTGGCTTTTGTACGGCTATCATATAGTTAACATCGACGTTTTGAGCGAGCCAGTAGCGTTTAGTCAGCGGATTATAATGCAAACCGATAATATCCTGACGGACAAATCCAGTATTGAGTGCCATTTTGTCTAATTCTGCTGGCGTGATAAATTTGGCATAGTCATGAGTACCACGATCAAGCAATCGCAGCACATACTCTGCCCCAACGATGGCAAACAGATAGGACTTAGGATTGCGATTAATCGTTGATAGCACACAGACCCCACCAGGAGCTAATAAGTCATAGCAGGCTTGCACAATCGAGCTTGGATCTGGCACGTGCTCTAGCATCTCCATGCAAGTCACTACATCAAACTGACCAGCCTGCGTTTTTGCCAACTCTTCAACGGGTATATGCTGATAACGAAGCGTATTGTCTAACTGGCTTTGCTCTGCATGTAACGCAGCAGCTTTTAGGTTTTCTGTACCTAAATCAATCCCTGTCACATCAGCACCGCGGCGTGCCATAGATTCTGACAATATTCCGCCGCCGCACCCTACATCAAGTACTTTTTTGCCAGCAAGTCCTTGCTCAGCGGTTTTATTAGCAATGTCATGATTATTGTTAGTGTCGTGATTGTTAGCAGCGTTTTGATAGCCACGTTTAACGTTTTCTTCTATCCAATTTAGACGTAATGGATTAATCTCGTGTAGCGTTGCAAACGCCCCTGTGTTGCTCCACCACTCACTCGCCAAGTTATTAAATTTTTCGACTTCGCTAGGATCCACATTTATAGTATTAGCCTCTGTATTATTGAAAGCGCTATTTTGATTTTGATCATTTGGAGTTGACGAAGAATTCAAAGCTGAGCCCATGGTATTTTCCTTGATTGTCATTATAGTTATTATCGTTTACAGTATACGATTATGTACTCAATATTAGCATGAGAGCGGTCGTTTTGTCGTAAGTACATCGTCACCGATTGTGAATAGGTTTAAAAATTTATTCTCTTTTTTGGTAATGTCTCAATGTATAAAAGTTAAGTATCAGTGTGCCAAAATTGCGTACTAATACTCTGAGTTATCTTAAACCACGTCAGAATTAAAGTAGACGTTTGAAAAACAGTAGCTTCAGAAAGTAGCAGGTAATATACCTTAAATAATTGTTAACAGCTTTACAACGGTCGGCTAAGATTGCGATTCACAAGTACATGTTATATACGTTATCATATTCAATACTTTGCTATCGGTAGATTATAATCGCCATTGTTTGGTTTAGTCGTTTTAAGAACTTTATATTTCACATATCATATGTTTCAATCTTCTACATGACTGCCCTTTTAATAAACACTACATCCCCACATCTCAAGGATAAAGTATGAAACGTGTCATCACACTGACTGGTTTGGCTATAGCCATTGGATTCACCTCTATGGGCGCACAAGCTGCGGACTATGTCGCTGGAAAAGATTATCGTGTGCTCGACAACCCAGAGAAAATAAGCGGTGATGCTATCATCGTACGTGAGTTCTTCTGGTATGGCTGCCCACATTGTAATGTTCTTGATCCCCACATGGAGAAATGGGTAAAGACCAAAGACAAAGATGTTGTGTTTTTTAGAACACCAGCTGCTCTTAACCCTGTTTGGGAAGCCAGCGCTCGTGGTTTTTATGCAGCTCAGCTTTTAGGGTTTGAAGATAAAACCCATGCTGCGCTATTTGATGCTATCCACAAAGATGGTAAAAAATTATTTGATCAGTCATCATTGAGCAAATGGTATGCATCAAAAGGCGTTAACGAAAAGAAGTTTAACAGTCTTTATAACTCTTTTGCTGTTGGCACAAAGATTGGTCGTTCACAAGAAGGTGCTAAACGCTATCAGCTCTCTGGTGTACCAGCTGTGGTTGTGCAAGGCAAATATGTAGTCACTGGTGAGAGTGCTAAAGTACCTAAAGTCGTCGACTACTTGGTCGACAAAGCACGTGCTGAAAAAAAATAACTCAAGCAATAAATACTTGAATAATAGACATAACGCACAGTATATCCGTACATCATGCACAAAAAAGCCAATCATAAATTGATTGGCTTTTTTGCATCTTAACATTTTAGCTATTCATTTTTTGACTACTAACCTGTCAACTAATAATCTTTCAATTAATAACCTTCTAGCTTGGTGTAGGTATTATTTTTTCAGCTGCGACAAAATAGCCACTTCACGAATATAACTCGCTAAATCTGCTTTAGATTCTGCCAACAACTCATCGTCTTGCATATGTTTGGCATATTCTATCCACAACAGTAACTGATACATACTGTGGTGCTCAGAAGCTTTATATTGCTTCACAAACTGCTTGAGCGTACCTTCATCATTGATATTTAGACGCTCGTACCAGCTCTCTATTTTTGAGACTTGTTCTTTAGGAAAAAAGGCATCAAATAACGCCTTTATCAGCTCATGGCGATTCTCTTCAATCATCAGCTTGCCAACACGTTTGGTCTGACGATTGCGGGCATTGGCACTGGTAATATCAGCAAGTGCCATTAGCTCCGCCATAAAATAATCACTGGCAGGTAAGGCTTTTAGCTGTTTTTTCGATAAGCTAGCAAGCGGTATAGATAACTGCTGTAAGCGCTCATGGGCTTTTTTGAGTTCTGTGCGCGAGACGCGCATATCCTGTTCTTTCCAGTCAATCATAAAAGCTTTCCAAAATAATAATTAATAAATTAAATAGTATCTGACATCACTACCAACGACTTTTTTCGCGGTGTTTTGCCAATACCTTTACACCTTTAGGCATAGCGCCAGCAAGGCGGCGTTGTAGATGATCAGTGATAAAAACAGAGCGATGTTTTCCGCCCGTACAGCCTATGGCAACTGTGACCGTATGACGATTATTGTGCAAAAACTCTGGTAGCCAACGAGTTAAAAACTTATCAATGTCATCCATCATTTCTGCTACTTCCGGATAATCAGAGAAGAACGCGCCTACTTCGGTATCTAGACCTGTCGAGTCACGTAACTCAGGATTCCAATGCGGATTCGGTAAAATTCTGACATCAAACACAAAGTCGGCATCAATGGGGCTACCGTATTTAAAACCAAAAGACAGCAAGTTAACGACAATTTGATTATCGGCACCTATATGTTCACGCAGATTATCTTTTAATTGATGAATATTTAAATTGCTGGTATCAATAGTAATATCGGCATGACCAGAAATTGGCTCTAACAGCCCCAATTCTTTTTTGATAGCAGCAGGCAAGTTAAACGCGATATGCTTCGCATTATCACTATCTACATCTTGCGACATAAGCGGATGGACCCGACGTGTCGCATTAAAACGCGCTATCAATGTACTTTCTTGCGCTGTCACATATAGTACTCGTACCGCCTGCGCCCCATAGGTTGTTTTCAGTGAATCATGTATCATTGCAAAGTTAGATAAATCAGCACGCGGTGTTCGAATATCAACACCAAGCGCAATACGATGAATACCGCTTTCATTAACCAGTTTATGAGCAGCATTAGGCAATAAAGACAGCGGTAGATTATCAATAGAGTAATAACCCAGATCTTCTAAGATATTCAATACTGAGGTTTTACCAGAACCTGAACGTCCTGATACCACCAATATACTAAGCTTATTCGTGAACGCTGGATGCGTTACCGATGCTACGCTGTTACTATCTTGATCCTGACTTACACTCATGATCTACTCATCCAAGTCTATTGTATCCAGTATACTGGTCTGTCATAAAAGCTAATTTACCACTACCAACTGATTGTCTAACAAACGCGCTTTTCCTAGCCAAGCTGCAACTAAAATAACGATGTTTCTATTTTCTGTATTAAAGGTTTTAGAGTCACTTACGACAGAACCTAACTCCTCAGTCTTGATTTCCAGATAATCAATAATAAAACCTGCGTCACTAATACGTGTCCGCGTCTCTACTAATAGCTTATCAAATGCTTGATGACTCAGAGCCGTACTTTTCAAACTCTGCGCTAATTCTTGCAATGCTTGATGTAATACAGGAGCTACTTGTCGCTCATTTGCACTTAAGTATTGATTGCGCGATGATAGCGCTAAGCCATCATCAGCACGAACAATAGGCGCACCAATGATATTAATAGGATAACTCAAGTCACGTACCAACTGCTTAATGATAGCAAGCTGCTGATAGTCTTTTTGTCCAAATACTGCCACATCTGGTTGTACGATATTGAATAGTTTAGCGACAACAATACCAACACCGTCAAAGTGTCCAGGACGTGATTGACCACATAACTGATTGGCAATAGCCCCTGCCAACACAGCAGTAGGTGGTGGTAATACTGGATACATCGCATCAATGCTAGGTGCAAACACGTAATCTGCATCAACTGTCGCAAGCTTAGCCACATCGGCATCTAGCGTACGCGGATAGCTGTCAAAATCTTCCCCAACGCCAAACTGAGTGGGGTTAACGAAGATACTGACCACCACTACATCTGCATGCTGTTTGGCAATCTTTACCAGCTCAAGATGACCGTCATGCAGATTACCCATCGTTGGTACTAACGCAATGCGCTGCTGACGGCCTTGTTTGTCACGTTGCTGACCACGATAAGGCTGAAGCGCGGCACGTAGTGACGAGATATCATGATAAATAATTGGAGACATGATTACTTTTCTTCTATTCAAACGTTCTGTTGTTCAATAGCTTCAAAATCAGCTAAATTGGTGCTGCTCAGTCGGGAAGCTACCTTCGCGTACTGACTGCTGATAGAGCGCAAAAGCACCTTCGATACTATGTGCACTATTGCGCTCATCTGTTAAAAAGTCATGAATAAAACGTGGCACTCGGCCATGCGCCATACCTAGCATGTCATGCATAACCAATACCTGACCATCAGTATCGGCTCCAGCACCAATACCAATAACTGGCACGGCAACAGCTTCAGTAACGGCTTTTGCAAGCACGGCTGGAACACATTCTAGTACTAGTAATGCAGCACCTGCAGCGACAACTGCTTTGGCATCAGCAAGCAGTTTATTAGCCGCCTCATCACCGCGACCTTGAATTTTATAGCCACCAAACACGTTCACAGACTGCGGGGTCAAACCAAGATGTACACAAGTTGGTGTGCCTGCTTGTGCCAAGGTCGTTACCAATTCACAAAGCTCACTGCCGCCTTCGATTTTTATAACATGCGCCCCTGCTTGCATCAATGTGCGGCTATTAGCAACGGCTTCTGGTAGTGTCACATAACTCATAAACGGTAGATCAGCCAATATGAGCGCGTGTTTGTTACTACGGGCAATATTGGCAGTGTGATAAGCCATATCATTGACTGTCACAGGTAGTGTTGAATCATGACCTTGTACAACCATGCCCAAGCTATCCCCAATTAAAATCGTATCAACTTCGGCTTTTTCCATCATTCGTGCAAACATCGAGTCATAACAGGTCAAGCAAGTGAACTTGATACCTTCTTTTTTAAACTTATTTAGAGTAGATAATGTCGTCATATGACCCTCAATTAATCTGCAATGCCTTTGATTATTAATACTGCTACTATTCTAGCTATGATCGAGATGTCTTAGACCGATCTCTCAATCATTTATCGTCTATCACCTAGCAGCAGTTACTTATAATTAATCGCTTGATAGTAATGTTAAACCTGTCCAATCGCGACTTTGTGAATAGTCACTTATCGACTTACCGGCGATGGTTAAATTTGGCGCCAATTCTCGAAGTGGTATTAAGACAAAATTGCGCTCACTTAAACCAGCATGCGGTATTGTCAGTGTTGGATCAGCAATCTGCGTCTCACCGTATAGCAAAATATCAACGTCCAGACTACGTTCACCCCAACGGCGTAAACGTGCCCGCTTGGCCATGCTCTCTAACTGCTGACAAAAAGCAAGCAGCTCATAAGGGGAAAGTTTTGTCTCAAAACCAGCTACTGCATTGATAAAATCCGGCTGATCTTGCGGACCCATCGGTGCTGAAGCGTAAAAAGAAGAGACACTTACTTCACGTACCTGCTCATGTGCTCGCATTACTGCAAGCGCCTGCCGCAAATGATCGGCAGGCAAACCCAGCTCATTAGCGAGGTTGCTACCCAAGCCTACATAACAGGTAACCCAGTTACTATTATCTGTACTGTTATCCATATTATACGCTTTCAGTACTAGGCTGACGGCGGCGGCGCTTCGATGGTACAGGGCCTTTGTTATCAGTTACTTTCACAGCAGGCATCTGATCATTCGTATCTTGCTTCGCTTTAGCAGCCTTTGCAGTAGTTGCTTTCACCGACTTCTTGGCTCGCGCAGGTGCATCGGTTTTTGTCGCGTCTTTGCTATCTACTGCCTTGCTACCTACTTCCTTTACACTTTTAGTATCGCTTTTATCAGACGCTTCAACTGCAGGCTTAGGCGCTTTTTTCGCATACTTCGCTGCTGTCTGTGCTTTGCCATTACTGCCCTCCGTATCGCTATTGCTTTGTACTTCGATGTTGCTCGCACTATCTACAGTAGGTTGACGACGGCGACGCTTATGCGGAATCGGCTCGTTATTCATACTGACTAACGCAGGTGATCTTGCGATCGAGCGAGCTGGTCTAGCCTGACTAGCTGACGCTTGAGCTTCTGGCTGGTTAGTATTAGACAGCTGAACGTTATTTGAGCGTTCAGACTTAACCGCTTGCTTTGGAGCTTCTTGATTGGTTGATGCTTGCTTTCGTACAGGTGCTTTGCTGCGCTTCGATGTATCATCAGCTGACAGTTGCTTCTGCAATGGTGGCACTACGTTCTCGTGCTCGATAACAAATAATGGCTTAGGCTTTGCCTGTTGACTTGCCGATTGTTTGTTATTAGCAAGAGACAACTGCTGTAGCTGAGCAAGCTCGTTATTGTCTTGCTCTACTTGCTGCACGTTGTGTCTTCCGCTGTCATGGCGACCAGCTTTAGATTGGCTTGCAGCGCGGCGGCGACGGGCTGGGATATTTGACGAATCATTTACCATTGTTTGATCATTTCTACCTTTTTCAGCACGGCCATCGGCTTTATTTTGCTTTGTACTGTTCTGATTAGGTGTTGCGTTATCAGTAATCTGTGTTTTTGATTCTTGACGATTACGTCCGCGACCACGTTGGCCTTTTTTATAAGCACCTCGGCGAATATTTTCATCAAATTCATCAATCGCCTGCTGCTGCTCTTGTTCAGACAAGGTTTGATACGTCTGCCACCAGTCACCCATATCATTGGTTGACTCTGATAGCGGATGCTCAGCATCGCCGCATTGCTCACGCAATAACAAAAAGTCAAAGCCCGCACGGAAACGCGGATGCTCAGATAGCTGGACGATTTGTTTGCTGCGCGGAGCTGCAAGTTTTGGCTGCAATATCCAAATATCACGGATAAATTGCTCAGCAAATTTCGGAATAGCGGTTTTGATACGCTGACGGTCGATGACTTTACCAGCAGCATGCATTTGCGCTTCGGCAAACGGCATATTACGTTTCTTGGCTTTTGCCAATTGATGTAGGTAATTTTCCCACAGTAAGGCAGCATAGAAGAACGCAGGGTTGATACTCTTGCCCGCTGCAATACGCTTATCGGTATTGATAGCTACCTGATTGACTAAAGCGCTTGGCTCAGATGGGGGATAGATAATAAGGCTGTCAATCGCACCTGATTCAAACAATAATGGTAATAGGGGTACTAAATAGCCACCAGTAAACATCTTTTGCGTTTCATCATAGAGACGATGCGGTGATATTTGCTCAAGCAGCGCCCAGTTCCCGTCATTAAATTGCTCGGACAACGCTTCATCAAACTCAAAGCCTAACTTGGCTTTGAAACGTAAGGCACGGAGCAAGCGCACAGGGTCTTCTTCGATACGTACTGGCGCATTGCCCAATAGACGAATGATTCTGTTATCAATATCATCAAGCGCGCCGCAGAAATCATGAACGATGCCTTTGAGCGGTTGATAATAAAGCGCATTAATAGAGAAATCGCGACGAGAGAAGTCTTGTTGGATATCGCCCCAAACATTGTCGCGCAGAATCATACCGTCTTGATTGGTATTAGCATCACTGGTTGGTGGACCACGGAAAGTAGCAACTTCAATCAACTCGCGACCTGAATATACATGCGCTAACTGGAAGCGGCGACCGATAATGCGGCAGCGCTTACCAAAGACATCTTTAATCTCATGCGGCTTGGCATCAGTGACGGCATCAAAGTCTTTCGGGCGCAGACCTAATAAAGTATCGCGCACACCACCACCGACGATATACGCATCAAACCCAGCACGGGTCAATGTGGCAATCACTTCAGTAATGGAATTGGGTAATTCAGATTTGTTCAGTTCTAACTGCTTGGCGGCACGCTCGGCCATGCATCTACTCCTCGCCGGTATTCTTTAACTACCCCTGAATAACACAGCGTTTATCAGGCGGATGTACCCGCTAGTTTAACAAATTTTGGACCTACTGGGGGTGTTATGACATTTACTTACATGCTATTTTGTCAATATTGGGGTTAATTAATGCAAAATACCGTCATTAATCGCGCACGCTTAAACGTCTTTGGTTTTTCTCGACTGTTTTTGCACCGATACCTTTAACCTTTGCCAACTCATCCACTGTCTTAAAATCACCAAACATGTCACGATATAAAATTATCGCCTGCGCTTTACTACTGCCGATACCATCTAACGAAACCAGCTCGCCTTCATTGGCTCGATTGATATTGATAACTTTCTGCTCACGCGCTTGTGTAACAGCTTTTTCTTTCGCGATTAAATACTCATAAGCACGCTGAGGGTCGTCAAAACAAGGATCGGCGTTGGCATTACTGAGTGCGACCACAGATAATAGGAGACTAAAAGCTGTGGTCGTCAGTAAGCTGGCAAATGAAAATTTACGATGAGCGTTCATGTTGTTTCGCCGCTTCCCACAGTGCATCCATTTCTATTATATCGCTGTCTTCAATACGCTTGCCAGCGAGTTCTAGCTGCTCCTCAATATAACCAAAGCGTGACTTAAATTTATGCACGCAGGTTAAGGTAGCCGCTTCTGCATCGAGGTTTAGTTTACGTGCAACGTTCACGAGTGCAAACATACAGTCGCCTAATTCTTTTTCGACCTCTCTAATGTTAGCTTTGACCTCAGCTGTAGACTTATCTGTTAGCTCATGTTTTAGCTCAGCAATCTCTTCGTCTAGCTTATCTACGGCACCTGCAATACTTTCCCAATCAAAACCTAACTTTGACGCTTGCTTTTGTACATCCTGCGCCTGCATCAAGGCACTACCCACCTTAACCTGATCTAAGCGACGTTTTGATTTACCACGTGCTTCGCGTGCCTGCTGCTCCTCAAGCTTGATTTCGTCCCAGCGTACTTTTACTGCTGCATCGTCTTTGAGCGTTTCGGCTTCAAACACATGTGGATGACGACGAACCAACTTCTCTTGCAAAGTACTGATAACATCACTCATATCAAAGCGCCCTTGCTCCGCATACATCTGACAATGAAACACCACTTGCAGCAGCACATCGCCAAGCTCACCTTTGATGTCTTCATCATCGTCGCTTTGTACCGCTTCGCCTAGCTCGTAAGCCTCTTCGATGGCATAAGGAATAAGACTATGATTGGTTTGCTTTTTGTCCCACGGACAGTCTGCTCTTAGTCGTGCCATCAACGCTAACAAATCATCAAGCTGGCCAGTAGCGTCTGGCGTTCCTTGCACAGGCTTAGGCACGGTAATTTTATTGTCTGAAATACTCATAAGGATGGCTCTTATCGTTTTATGTGTTGTTTGCTGATTCGTTTAATAGTTAGTGTATCATTGAACACAGCTTGGCTTATAATTGTGCTACTGACGACTTCATTTTACCACTGCTCATGCGAGAGGAACTTTATCATTATGTCCACTTCTGCGACCACCAGCTATCAACCAGCCGCGACATTCGACCCTATTACTATCAGCTCATTTAAAGCTTATGATATTCGGGGTGAGCTTGGGGTTAATCTCGACGAAGAGATTGCCTACCGTATCGGGCGGGCGTTTGCAAAGATTTTATATCAGCGTTATCAGGCAGCGGCTCAAACCCAAGCCAATGATATAGCAACTCTAAAACCTGCTATCGTTATCGGTAGTGATATTCGCCACTCTAGTGAGCAGTTAAAGCAAGCAGCTATCACAGGTATGATGGATGCAGGCGTTGATGTGATTGACTTGGGTATGAGTGGTACTGAAGAAGTGTATTTTGCCACCAGTCACTATCAGGCGTTAGGTGGTATTGAGGTGACTGCCAGTCACAACCCTATCAACTATAATGGCCTAAAACTGGTCAAAGAACATTCAAAACCCATTAGTGCCGATGACGGTTTGGCAGAGATTCAAGCACTGGCAGAATCTGGGCAATTCACTACGGATAATCAATCAGGCAAATTGCAGTTATTGACGGATAAAAGCGCGTACATCGATCATGTTATGACTTTTATCGATACTGATAAACTAAAACCACTCAAACTGGTCGTTAATTCAGGCAATGGTAGCGCAGGTCCTGTGGTCGATTTATTAATCGATAAATTAGCACAAGCAGATGCACCGATTGAAGTGATTAAATTGCATCATACACCAGATGGTAGCTTTCCTAACGGCATCCCCAATCCAATGATTGAAGCCAATAGAGTGGCTACCCAGCAAGCCGTTTTGGAAAATAACGCGGATCTTGGCATCGCTTTTGACGGTGACTTCGATCGCTGCTTCTTATTTGATGAGCGAGGCGAATTTATCGATGGTAGCTATATCGTCGGTATGCTCGCTCAAGCGTTTTTGAACAAATACCCGAATGAATCAATCGTCTATGATCCACGAGTGATTTATAACACCGAAGCAGTGATAGAGGAACACAACGGTAAGGCTGTCATTAGTAAATCTGGACACTCATTCATCAAGCAAGTCATGCGGGACTCAGGTGCTGTATATGGCGGTGAAATGTCTGCCCATCACTATTTCCGCGACTTCTTCTATTGCGATAGTGGCATGATTCCATGGTTATTGACCATTGAGCTGTTGTCTATCACTGGTAAAACACTATCCGAATTGGTCACAGGCTATATTGCCGCCTACCCTAGCTCAGGCGAATTAAACTTTCACCTCACTACTCACGATGCACCAGCTATCATCAGCGCTATTGAAGAAAAGTTTAGTTCACAGAATCCAGTTAAATCGACACTCGATGGTCTAAGTCTGAATTTTGGAGAGTGGCGCTTCAATCTGCGAGCATCGAATACCGAGCCGCTTATCAGATTAAATATCGAAAGTCGCGGCGATCAACCGTTACTGGCTGCTAAAACTCAAGAAATTCAGCAATGGCTAGCAACGCAAGGTGCCGTACCAGCATAAAGTCATTAACCCAGTAAAACAGTTCTGATTGTCAGTCTAAAAAGGCTCGCTAATGAGTGTTAGCGAGCCTTTTTCTATACACAGAAAACCTTAAACCAAATCATTTAGATCGGCCAATACCCATATAATCACCTACTAAGCTATTAATTTGCGAGTGTGTCAGGGCGTTTTGCGCATCAAATACTGGCATAGCTTGCTGATTGATTTTGGCGATATCTAATTGATCTCGCGGTGACCAACTAATAATAAAAATAGCATGGGTATCGCAAAGCTGTTGATAGGGACTAGTAATCAGCTCAAGTAATGGTTGTTGCTGATAAAGCTCAGCAAGCTCGTGCTGTGCCTTGTCACTATAAACCAGTGTGCGAATATTATAAGACCATAGTAATGCTAGTAACGGATGGATAGCTGAACCAGCGGTACGTCCTGAGCCTGACTTATAACTACCGCCCCAAATCATGACTGCTTTATTATCGATGAACCCATCAAAGTATTGCCAAAATTTACGGAATATCAGCTCTTTTTGATCTTCATTAATATGCACGATAGATTGCAATAAAGGCATATCCAAACTGTGTGTACGGCTTGATTGTTGCAATTTAGCCAGCTCAGTAGGCAAAGTATTACCACCGAATCCCCACCCTGCTTTTAGATAACTACTGCCTACCCGCTCATCCAATCCCATGATACGACTGACTTGACTGATATCGACATTTTGACTATCAGCCAAACGTGACATCTCATTCATAAAGCTCACTCTAGTCGCTAGCATCGCCATGATACTACTGCGAGCAAACTCTATCGTTGCGATATCAGCATGATGAGTAGCGCGTGCATGCTGCATTAAAGGCTTCAACACATCTAATTGCTGGCTGCTACTCGCTGTCTTTTCACCCAGTAGCCATAACGAAGGATTCAACATCGAGCTATACGCATCGCCGTCTTGTAAGAATACAAATGGCACATAATAGACCCAAGCACGCTGTAAACACTGAGCCAATCCTGCCACATGGCCTAATTGCTCAATGCCGCTCATAATCACAGGGAGTGCCTGCTGATGGCTTTGATTAAAAGCGGTAATCCAATTGTCTTCTGTCCACACAGCCTTAATACTGTCTAAAAATAACCAATAAAGCATTACCGTATTTTGAGCATCAATTTCGTTATGACTAGCTACTTCATAGCCTTTTATGAGCATATCGGCACTAGCTGGTAATTCCTTACTGATAATGACCTGCTGCTGCTCATACATTTGCCATAGAGCTTGCAGATGATGCTCAAAACCATATTGCTGTATCTGCTGCATCAATAGCGTCTTGTCTGCGTAAAGATGCACACACTGACCGAGACTTGCCAGCACTACTGCACTGGTAATCGCCTCTATACTATGACCAATAAGCACACAAACTGTAGAATCGGTTAATTGGCTTGGTTCGGACTTATTGTTATATTTATTCATATGGCTACCATCTAAAACCTTTTCCATGAGCGTACTTTCCTATATTGTTGACACACCACTATCGCTAGGACAGCTGTTTAATACGCTGTAGTAATTGGTCAGTAGACGTATCAAATTGACCTTGAGCATCTTTTTGCATGTGCTGCATAGCATGGTGTACGGAGTCTGCCATTTGCTTACCCATCTCGACGCCCCATTGATCAAACGGATTGATATCCCAAATGCTGGCCATGACATAGACCTTATGCTCGTAGAGCGCTATCAATGCTCCTAAGCTATGCGGCGTCAGCTCATCAATCAATAACGTGGTTGACGGTTGGTTACCACGGTAGTACTTATATTTGTCTGATTCGGACACTGTCTGTGGATCGACCAGATCTGTCACAGCAGCATTGCCAAATGCCAATACTCGACTTTGCGCCAAACAATTTGCTAAAGACAACTCGTGCTGTTGTTGCAATGAAGAGTTTCGCGCCTCATCACCGTAACGACGTACACAAGCGATAAAGTCACAGGAAACCTGCTGCGTGCCTTGGTGTAGCAGCTGATAGAATGCATGCTGCGCATTTGAGCCAATTTCACCCCATAGAATTGGACACGTATCATAATCAATATGATCCCCATTTCGAGTAACTGACTTACCATTACTCTCCATCTCTAGCTGGGTAAGATAGCTGGGTAGATAGCCCAATCGGCCATCATAAGGCAATACAGTGTGCGCATTTACTTGTAAAAAAGTACTGTTCCAAACTGCCAGCAGGCCTAGTAGCACTGGTAAATTGTCAGCAAATTCAGCTTGTGCAAAATGCTCATCCATACTATGCGCACCGCTTAATAAAGCCTTAAAGCCATTCATACCGATACGAATAGCAATGGCAAGGCCAATCGCCGACCATAAAGAAAAGCGACCACCGACCCATTCCCAAAGCTGCAACTGATGCTCAGGATGAATTCCCCAAGCACTCATTTTTTCACTATTCGCTGAGATGCCGATAAAGTGACGACGCAACACACTATCTTCTGTACCTGCACGGAGTTTTGCCGTCGTAAGTAGCCAAGATAATGCTGTCTTAGCATTCGATAAGGTATCAACCGTACCAAAGGATTTGGAAGAAATAATAAATAGCGTGGTCTCAGGGTTTAAATGCTTGAGTAGATTATCAAGCTGCGTACCGTCCATATTGGAGACAAAATGCACCTCAATATTGGTATCTGCCCATTCATCAAGCGCCGTAGTCGCCATGAGTGGGCCAAGATCAGAGCCACCGACCCCAATATTGACAACGTCTGTAATGGCCTTGCCCGAAAACCCGCGCCACTTACCGTTTCGCACGCGTTCTGAGAGGCGTGCTACTTGAGCCAAACTATGATGTACATCAGCGACGATATTTTGTCCATCAACTTGTAATGTCGCTGTCTCTGGCAATCGTAATGCTGTGTGCAATGCAGCACGCTGCTCGCTGGTATTTACCATCGCCCCTTGTAGTAATGAATCAATACGAGCATCCAGCTCACAACTATCGGCCAAACTTAGTAAGTTAGACAATACTGTCTGATCGATACGCTGCTTACTAAAGTCCATATACAGCGCACCAGCCTGCACGCTAAAATGCTTGGCACGCTTATCATCTTGTGCAAATAGCTGTGCAAGGGACCATGGATGCTTTGCAAGCGTTTGTAGTTGCTGCCAGTATTTAGAATGTCGAGCACTACTATATGTTTTGTCGCCCTTTATTTCTTTCATCAGTTACTCATCATCTGCTAGTTGCTGCTCAGCAAAATAGATAAACGCCTGCATGTACGAACGCATATCGCCTGCATCGTAGCTATCACCACGCATAGTTGTGACATGGACACCATATTCACTAATGAGCGAGTCAATCGCATCTGTCAGCTGAATTTCACCACCGACTGAAGCTTTAGTATTGGACAGGTAATCAAATATCTTATTGTTAAATACATAGCGCCCTACCACAGCCAGATTGGAAGGAGCAGCGGCTAAGTTGGGCTTTTCGACAAAACCAGCCACTTTAAAGCTAGCATTAATCTTTACTTCTTCACTAATGTCATCAGTATTGCTGAGTTTTTCATCTAGTTGAGCAATACCATATTTATGTACATCTTCATCCGCTACTTGATCAACCAATATCTGTGAGTGACCATCTGTAGAAAAGGCATCTAGCATAAAGGCCAAATTATCAGCTGACATATCAGTGGTAAATGGATCAAGCACGACATCAGGCAATAATACGGCAAAGTCATGCTCACCGATGATTGGGCGCGCTGCCAATACCGCATGACCCAAACCCAAAGCCTTACCTTGGCGTATCATCGATACAGTTACGTCTTCTGGCAACCAGTTTAAGCTATCAGCCAGCTCATCTTTGCCCTTGTGACGTAACTGATTATCCAACTCCGCATTGATATCAAAGTAGTTTTCAATCGCGCTCTTTTGCACATGACCAACCAAGACAATATGCTTGATACCAGCAGCGACAGCCTCTTCAACCACGTAATGAATAGCAGGACGATTGCCAAGCGGTAACAACTCTTTTGGTACAGATTTCGACAATGGCAGCATACGTGTACCAAAGCCTGCGACAGGAATAACGGCGTGAGTAATTTTTTTCATGTGGGTAAGACTATCTCAAAAGTTAAGTTAGAATAAGCTAGCAAATAAACGATGATAGCTTAACAAGTATCAAGATACATTGTATCCATTCGGGTTCATGCTCTGCCAACGCCATGTATCTTGACACATATCAGTAATTAATAATTCGGCTTGCCACCCTAACAACGTTTTCGCTTTATCGGCACTGGCATAACGACTCGCAATATCACCTGCTCGACGATCTGTAAACTGATAAGGAATGGCCTGTCCAGATACATCAAGAAATGCAGATACCAACTCTAATACAGACGTACCTTTGCCAGTACCTAAGTTAATAGGTAAAAAGCCTACTGAGTTTTGCGTCATGCTATCTTCATTTAGACTGGCTTGTTTATCTAGATAATTTAGTGCAGCCACGTGACCTTGAGCCAAATCAGTAACATGAATAAAGTCACGGACACCTGTTCCATCTACAGTAGGACAGTCATTACCAAAGATAATGAGCTTATCAAGTTTACCGACGGCTACTTGAAAAATATAAGACATCAAATTATTAGGAATATCATTTGGGTCTTCCCCAATTTCTCCTGATGGATGGGCCCCTACTGGATTAAAATATCTAAGAGCAATCAGGTTCCAGCTGTCATCGGATACGGCTAAATCTTCTAATATATGCTCGACGGTCAGCTTCCTCTGACCATAAGGGTTGGTACAAGAGCGCTTCGAGCTCTCATCGATGGGTAAGGATTCAGGATCACCATAGACAGTGGCAGAGGATGAAAAAACTAAATTCTTAACACTATGTTCTTTCATGACTTCTAACAAGGTTATGGTGCCGCTGACATTGTTATTATAGTATAGCAATGGCTTGGCAACTGACTCTCCCACTGCTTTTAACCCAGCGAAATGAATGACGCCAAAAAAATGATGTGCAGAAAATATTTTTTTGAGGGATTCAGCATCTCGTATATCGCCTTTGATAAACTCAACAGGCTGTCCAATAAGCATAGATACGCGATTGATCGCTTCATGGCTACTATTGGATAAGTTATCGTATACAACAATATCATAGCCTGCTTCATGCAATGCATTGCATTGCAAGTATGGGAACCGATATATCTAGCACCGCCAGTAACTAATATTTTATTTTTTATAAAATTTTCAGGCAAAAAAAAGACACCCCATTGTAGGGGTGTCTTAGCAGTAATTCAATAGAGTTTTAGTAGTTAGTAGACTAATGCCTATTTTACCAACCAGTAACTTCTTTTAGCTTATCACCAAGTTTAGATGGGTCACGTGTGTACGCGATACCAGCATCTTCAAACGCTTTGAATTTCTCTTCAGCAGTACCTTGACCACCAGAGATGATAGCCCCAGCATGGCCCATACGCTTACCTTCTGGAGCAGTAACACCAGCGATATAACCCACAACTGGCTTAGTTACATGGTCTTTGATGTAAGCAGCAGCTTCTTCTTCAGCAGTACCACCGATTTCGCCGATTAGGATGATAGCTTCAGTTTGTGGATCAGCTTCAAACAGTTTCAGTGCGTCAATCTGGTTCATACCAGGGATAGGATCACCACCGATACCGATACAAGTTGACTGACCAAAACCAAGCTTAGTAGTTTGAGCTACGGCTTCATAAGTCAACGTACCAGAGCGTGAAATGATACCCACTTTACCTGGCTGATGGATATGGCCTGGCATGATGCCGATTTTGCACTGACCTGGAGTGATAACGCCTGGGCAGTTAGGACCAACCAAACGTACGTCACCAGCTTCTTCAAGATAGCGTTTTGCTTTTAGCATATCGATAGTCGGTACGCCTTCAGTGATCACAACGATCAACTTAACGCCAGCATCGATTGCTTCAACGATAGAATCTAGTACAAATGGTGCTGGTACGTAGATAACAGAAGCGTCAGCTTGAGTCGCTTCCATGGCTTCCGCCATGGTGTTGAATACTGGTAGGCCTAGGTGCGTTTGGCCGCCTTTACCTGGCGTTACACCACCAACTACTTTTGTACCATATTCAATGGCTTGTTCAGAATGGAACGTACCATTTTTACCAGTAAAACCTTGTACCAATACTTTGGTATCTTTATCGATTAATACACTCATTATATTTTCCTTGTATTCGGTTGTCTTGTAACAGTGGTCTTTATAGCTATTGTTATCGGATTTTGATAACCAATCTTTGCTATAAAACCACCACTACGATTTGACTACTATGCTTAAGCGTTTATCTCTAAACACTTATGTTTAAAGACTTACGCTTTAACAGCATCGACAATTTTTTGAGCCGCGTCAGATAAACCTTGAGCTGAAATCAATTTCAGACCAGACTCTTCTAGGATTTGTGCGCCTAGCTCAGCGTTGTTACCTTCTAAACGAACAACAACTGGTACTTGTACGTCAACTTCTTTGATAGCAGCGATAATAGCTTCTGCAATCATGTCACAACGTACGATACCGCCGAAGATGTTGATTAGAACGCCTTCAACACTGCTGTCTTCTAGGATGATTTTGAACGCTTCAACAACGCGATCTTTAGTTGCGCCGCCGCCAACGTCCAAGAAGTTAGCAGGCTTGCCGCCATACAATTTGATGATGTCCATGGTCGCCATTGCAAGACCAGCACCGTTAACCATACAACCGATGTTACCTTCTAGAGCAACATAGTTTAGGTCAAATTCAGCGGCTTTAAGCTCACGCTCATTTTCTTGAGTCTTGTCTTGTAGCGCTGCGATTTTTGGCAGACGATATAGTGCGTTTGAATCGATACCGATTTTGCCATCAACACAAACGATTTCGCCATTTTCACGAACAGCTAATGGGTTGATTTCCATTAGAGCAAAGTCATTTTCAACAAATGCTTTATAAGCGCCAGTCATCAATTTAACAAACTGGTTGATTTGCTTGCCTTCTAGACCAAGTTTGAACGCAACGTCGCGCGCTTGGAAAGGCATTAGACCAACTAAAGGATCAACATGTACTTTGAAGATTTTTTCTGGTGTCTCGTTTGCTACTTCTTCGATATCAACACCACCTTCAGTTGATGCCATGAAGGTTACACGACGAGTCGCACGATCAACTACTGCACCAAGATATAGCTCAGTTTGTACTGGGTACATATCTTCTGCAACCAATACGAAGTTTACTGGCTGACCATCAGCATCAGTTTGGAACGTTACTAGGTTAGTACCGATCAGCTCTTCAGCAACTTGCTTAGCTTCTTCACGAGTTTTAACCAGCTTCACACCACCAGCTTTACCGCGACCACCAGCATGTACTTGCGCTTTAATTACCGCAATGTCAGTTGGGGTTTTATCAAAAGCTGCAGCAGCTTCTTCGCCGTTATGAGCGATGATGCCTTCTTGAATTGGCAAACCGTAGCTTTTTAATAGCTCTTTTGCTTGATACTCATGTAAATTCATTGATTGTATCCTTTATTTTTTACAATTAATAAAAAGTGAAATCAAGTGCGCACATGTACATATTAATCATACGTCTGACGCACTCATGATTGTGGCATCACCAAAATAGCGATACCCCAATCAGGTTGTAAATCGATAATAACTAAACGAGCAACTACTTATTTCTTACGTTTTTTGCGCTGGATGGCGTGAATTGCGCGACCATCTGCAGATAGAGCAGCTTCATGCACTGCTTCTGAAATAGTTGGATGAGCAAATGTCATCAACTGCAAGTCTTCGATACTAGAAACAAATTCCATCGCGATCATACCTTGATGGACGATATCACCAGCACCAGCAGAGATAGCATGCATACCTAATAGACGATCTGTTTTCGCATCAGCAACTACTTTCACAGAACCTTGCGCTTCACTTTGCGCTAATGCACGACCGTTAGCAGCCAAGTTGAAAGAACCTGTTTTAACTTCATAGCCAGCTTCTTCAGCTTCTTGCTCAGTCAAACCTACCCATGCGATTTCTGGGTGAGTATAAATGACATTGATGATAGTGTCATAGTTAACTTGAGGTTTTTCGCCATGAATACGCTCAACGGCCATCATGCCTTCTTCCATTGCTTTGTGCGCAAGCATAGGACCACGGACCAAATCACCGATAGCATAAACGCCATCAAGATTGGTTTTGCACTGGTCATTAACATCGATAAGGCCACGTTCAGTCAACGTGATACCGCTGTCATCGCCAAGCAGTTTTTCAGAATAAGCGCGACGACCAACACAAACGATTAGCTTGTCAAAGCTCTCTTCAGAAGATTCACCTTTGCTTTCGCTAGTGACGACAACTTGGTCACCTTGTACTTCAGCATTGGTTACTTTGGTATCGACACGGATATCAAGACCTTGCTTCTTCAGCATTTTGCCAGCTTCTTTTGAGATGTCTTTGTCAGCAGCAGCTAAGAAACTAGGAAGTGCTTCATATACTACTACTTCTGCACCTAGACGACGCCATACTGAACCAAGCTCAAGACCGATAACACCAGCACCAATAACGCCTAGACGCTTAGGGACTGAGGTAAAATCAAGTGCGCCCGTTGAATCAACAATACGGTCACCGTCAGTTTTGGCAACAGGAATCTCGATAGGCACAGAACCGGCCGCAAGAATAACATTCTTAGCAGTGATCGTCGTTTCGCTTTCGTCTTCTAGAGCAGTAAATTTGACTTTTTTATCAGCGCCTTTACCGTCAACTAAAGTACCCCAGCCTTGTAGCCAGTCAACACCATTGCCTTTTAGCAACGCTGCAACACCACCAGTCAACTGCTTAACAATACCTTCTTTACGCTCTATCATTTTCTCGATATTGATAGCAACGTCACCAGTACTAATACCGTGCTCGTCAAGGTCATGCTTAGTAGCTTCGTAACGATGTGAGCTGTCAAGTAGGGCTTTTGATGGGATACAACCAACGTTTAAGCAAGTACCGCCAAGTGCTGGCTCGCCTTTGTAAACGCGCTTTTCGATACAAGCAACACTCATACCGAGCTGGCCTGCACGAATAGCTGCTTCGTAACCACCAGGACCGCCGCCGATGACGACTAAATCATAATTGTCTTTCATAGTACGTTCCTATTTTTAATTGTATGTGTCATTTAAACTGGTTATTTTCTCGCTGATAGATCAGCGTTATCTACACTGAATAGTTAATACACTATGTCAGTGAGATAGGCTCACTCATCGATAATCGATAGCAAGTCACCATTATTAAATTCATTTAAATACAGTTATCAGCGCATGAAGAGATCGCTGAGTAATAAAAATCATTATCTATACCAAAGTTAAAAAGCTTGTATCAGCGGTTGCCAATACAAGCTTAAAAGCTTACAGGTCTAGTAGTAGCATTGCAGGGTCTTCGACCAACTCTTTGATAGTTACCAAGAACTGTACTGCTTCTTTACCATCGATCATACGATGGTCATAAGATAGCGCTAGGTACATCATTGGTAAGATTTCAACTTTGCCATCGACAGCCATTGGGCGGTCATTGATAGCGTGCATACCTAGGATAGCAGTTTGTGGTGGGTTCAAGATAGGTGTTGACATCAATGAACCAAATACACCACCGTTAGAGATAGTGAAAGTACCGCCAGTCATGTCTTCTAGACCAAGCTTACCTTGCTGTGCTTTACCGCCAAACTCACGGATTGTGCTTTCAACGTCAGCCATGCTCATGCGATCAGTATCACGTAATACTGGAACAACCAAGCCACGATCTGAAGATACGGCTACACCGATATCATAAAAACCATGATAAACAATGTCATCACCATCTAGTGAAGCGTTTACTGCTGGGAAGCGTTTTAGCGCTTCTGTCGCTGCTTTTACGAATAACGACATAAAGCCTAAACGTACACCATGACGTTTTTCGAACTTCTCTTTATATTTAGCGCGCATGTCCATCAATGGCTTCATGTTCACTTCGTTAAACGTCGTCAACATGGCTGTATCTTGTGATGCTGATAATAGACGCTCAGCAACACGCTTACGAAGACGAGTCATTGGAACACGTTTTTCAGTACGCTCACCCATTGATTCAGCAACAGGACGGCCGCTATCAGACTTGATACTGCTGTCTGATTTCAATGTTGGATTAGCCATATCAGTTTTGGTTACACGACCACCGCGGCCACTACCTTCAACTTCTTTAGGATCTACGCCTGACTCTTTTGCTGCTTTACGAACTGCTGGGCTTTGATCTTTATGATCAGCTTCGCCTTTCTTATCTGTTGCTTGAACAGGCTCGCCGCCATCGGCAGCTTGTTTTGCTTGAACTGGCGCAGCTGGTTGGTCTGGATCTACTGCTGGCGCTTCTTCTGCGCTAGCACCAGCACTTGCACCTGCTTCAAACTGAGCGATAAGCTCATCAGACAATACAGTATCGTCAACTTGCTTTACGATTTTGGTCAATACACCATCATCAGGTGCTACAACTTCTAATACAACTTTATCAGTTTCAATTTCAGCCAATAGGTCATCACGATTAACTTGTTGACCTTCAGTGACGTGCCACTCAACGATTGTGCCATCGGCAACCGATTCTGGAAAAACGGGGGCTTTGATGTCAGCCATCGATATACTCCTTAGATTTGGATATTCATACTTATTATTAAGTCGTGATAGGCAATCAGTAATCTTCTAATAACTTTGCTTATATTTTATTAAAAAACACTGACTGTCATCGCCTGATTCATTTATTTTTAAAGCTTATTACTTAGATAACTCATCGACACTGATGCCAAGACCACCAGCAATCAACGCTTGCTGCTGCTGAGCGTGTAATTTTGGTGAACCTGTCGCAGGTGCTGCACTAGCAGGACGTGCCACGGGCTCCATGACTCTTGCCTTAGTTGGATGCGGTACGACGATACGGAACATATGCGGTGCCAAATAGTACCAAGCGCCTTGGTTCAATGGCTCTTCTTGCGTCCATACGATTTCAGTTAGGTTGCTGTATTTTTCGATTTCAGCGATTAAGCGAGTCTCTGGCAATGGATACAATTGTTCAATACGAACGATAGCCACATGATCAAGACCTAATGCGCGGCGCTGCTCTAACAAATCATAATAAACCTTACCACCACACAGAACCATACGAGTCACTTTATCTGCGTTGTGATCGTCCATCTCTGGCAATACTGTCTCAAACTTACCGTTAGCAAGCTCTTCTAGATTAGAAGTCGCTAGCTTATGACGTAATAAGCTCTTTGGTGACATAACGATCAATGGCTTACGAATAGGACGTACTGCCTGACGACGCAATGCATGATAAATTTGTGCAGGAGTCGTTGGCGTAATGACCTGCATATTGTCTTCAGCACATAGCTGTAAGAAACGCTCTAAACGTGCAGATGAATGTTCAGGACCTTGACCTTCGAAACCATGTGGTAACAGCATGGTCAAACCACAAACACGCTGCCATTTGGTCTCGCCACTTGAGATAAACTGGTCAATCACAACCTGAGCACCGTTAACGAAATCACCAAACTGTGCTTCCCAAACGATCAATGCGTTCGGTACAGTGGTCGCATAACCATATTCAAAGGCTAGTACCGCTTCTTCTGACAACAATGAATTATAAGTAGCAAAGCGCGCTTGATTTTCGCTCAAATGAGATAATGGTACATACATGCTGCCATCATTGACATTGTATATTTCACTGTGGCGATGTGAGAAAGTACCACGGCCAACATCTTCACCAGTAATACGGACTAATACGCCGTCGTTATCAACTAATGATGCATAAGCTAATGTCTCGGCTGCACCCCAGTTAAGAGGTTCTTCGCCAGTTTGCATCGCTAGACGCTGCTCAACGACTTTTTGAACCTGACGTTGTAGCTTATAGCCTTCTGGCATTTCGGCCATACGGCGTCCATAACCTTTGAGCTTTTCGATATCAACACTAGTATCCCAGTCATCAACCAAGTCATGACCTAGATAAGGTTTCCAATCTACAAACAGCTGCTCGTTAGGCTCTTGAACCAGTGAGCTAACAACATAATCACCGCGGTCTAACGACTCACGATAATCATCTTCGTACTGTTTCTCTTCTTCGGCATTCAAGATACCTTCTGCGATAAGTTTTTGCGCATAAAGAGTACGAGTAGTCGGAAGCTTCTTAATAACAGCATACATCAATGGCTGAGTTGCAGATGGCTCATCTGCCTCATTATGACCATTACGGCGATAGCAGAACAAATCAATGATGATGTCTTTGTCAAACTTATGACGATAATCTAATGCTAACTGAGCGGCAAATACGACTGCTTCAGGATCATCACCGTTTACATGTAGGATAGGAGCATGAACCATCTTAGCAACGTCAGTACAATATTCAGTTGAACGAACATCTTCTTGACGGCTAGTAGTAAAGCCAACTTGGTTATTGATCACGACATGCACAGTACCGCCAGTGGTGTAAGCACGGGTTTGTGACATTTGGAAGGTTTCTTGAACCACACCTTGACCAGCGAAAGCGGCATCACCATGGATAACGATAGGCAGTACTGAATTGCCACCAGTGTTATCTAATGACGGCTGATCATTACGACGCACTTGACGGGCACGTACTGAGCCTTGTAATACTGGTGCAACGATTTCCAGATGCGATGGGTTAAATGCTAAGGCTAAATGCGCTTCGCCACCTGGCGTCATCACATTAGATGAAAAACCGTTGTGGTATTTAACGTCGCCTGAGCCTTTTTCTGGCTGCACTTTACCATCAAACTCATCAAACAAGTCTGCAGGGTTTTTACCTAAGATATTAACCAGTAGGTTTAGGCGGCCACGGTGAGCCATACCAATAACCATTTCTTTTGTGCCATAACCACCAGCACGTTGAATGATTTCATTGATCGCAGGAATGAAGCTCTCACCGCCTTCCAAACCAAAACGCTTAACACCCGTGTATTTACGAGCAAGGTATTTTTCTAGACCTTCAGCAGCGGTTAAGCGCTCAAGAATAGATAAACGTTTTTCTTTGTCGAATTTGATATAGCCTAGATTAGTCTCTAGGTATTCTTCCATCCAGCGTTTTTCTGTACTGGTGGTAACGTGCATATACTCGACACCGATATGGCCACAGTAAACACGTTCCATGATTTCGATGATTTCGCGCAGTGTCGCTTCATCTTTACCAATAACTAAATCATTGGTCGGGAACACGGTATCGAGATCAGCTTCTGACAAATTATGATAAGCAAGCGTCAAATCTTCTACTTCTGCACGTGGATGCAAATCTAAAGGATCAAGCTTGGCACGGCGATGACCGCGACGACGGTATGCTGAGATTAGTTGCTGTACGCCCATCTGCTTAGGATCACAGTTGACAGAGCTGCTAGAGTCGGTATCAGTACTGCTACTCTTATTTGCCGTTTGATTACGAGCAAGTAGTAAGAACTGATCTTTGATAGCGTTGTGCTGAGCATCGTTCTGCGACTTATACTGTTCAAAGTACGTTTGCCAGTCAGTATCAACACTATCAGGGTCTGTTAGGTATTGCTCGTAGAGAGCTTCTATATAGTTGGCGTTATCGGCAGCCAGTTCAGTATGTACTTGGCCAGATTTTTCTTTGGTTATACTATTCATAATAATCGTCTATTTGATAGATAAATGAATGGAATCGTGCTTATTATTGTGTCAGTCGTTGTATGCTCAGGTAGTTAGACAATGTGTCATATCCTGCTAAATACTATTCGATAAAACACTTTTATCCCTAAGTATTGCCATCACCATAGAATATTGCTGTCATTGTCTACAAGAGCAAGTGATGCTAAATAGTGGTAACAAGTCTTATTGCAATACCCGTCTAAAAATAAAACTATTTGTGAACGCTCAGTTTTCTTATCTAGCTCGTTTCACAACATTAATTTATATATACTTCTTTAAGTCATAACCAATCCATTAATGATAAGCTATTAATAGATAATTATATTTTCAGCTAACCTATAAACTGGTTATTGATGCTGAATTACCCTAAATTTGCTGATAAATTCTGCCTTTTCAGACAGACATACATTGCTGTATAGATTATCATGCCCATTTTTTGCGACATAGTTTGTTTGTTCAATACTAGGTATTTATGTAATGAATATCTAACATCAATTATAAACGCATAATCATTGTGCGCATAGTATTTTAGCCTGATAATGTCATAATGTGCTCAAACGACACATATTAATCGCTAAAAAAGACGCTTCAATCATTTCATTCAATACATAATACAATTATACCAAAATTCGACTATGTCTATATTTGATTATATAGGGTGATTGTCTATATATTATTTCTTCTTACATACGCCCAACGTATTGACCATACAGTTTTACTCTCAAATCATTTGTCATTCATCTTTCAGTTTGTCAGATTCATCGCTTTCTTGACCTGACAATTGAGCTATCAAAAGTAGTAAATCTATATATCAGCTTTTTAACTAACAAAAACACCACCTAATAAATAGGTGGTGTTTTTCGGATAACAATTATAAAAAGCAATTACTTATGCTTAACCAGCTTGATCAATCAACATACTACGTAGGTGACCGATAGCTTTGGTTGGATTCAAACCTTTTGGACAAACTGATACACAGTTCATGATACCGCGGCAACGGAACAAGCTAAACGGATCGTCTAAGCGAGCTAAACGTGCTTGAGTATCACCGTCACGGCTATCAGCAACGAAGCGATAAGCATGCAATAATGCTGATGGACCTAGGAACTTATCAGGGTTCCACCAGAAAGATGGGCAGCTGGTTGAACAGCAAGCACATAGGATACATTCGTATAAACCATTCAGTTTTTCACGCTGTTCAGGCGACTGTAAACGCTCAGTTGGCGGTGCTGGCTGATCATTGATTAAGTATGGATGTACTTTCTCATACTGCTCATAGAACTGGTTCATATCAACAACCAAGTCACGAACCACTGGCAAACCAGGTAGCGGACGAACCGTTACTTTTTCTGGTAGCGTGTTCATGTTGATTAGACATGCCAAACCGTTCTTGCCATTGATGTTCATGCCGTCAGAGCCACAAATACCTTCACGGCAAGAGCGACGGAAAGTAAGCGTTTCGTCTTCTTTCTTTAGGCGTAATAATACGTCAAGCAACATACGATCTGAATCAAGTAGCTCAATCGTATAAGTTTGCATGCGTGGCGCTGCGTCCAGGTCAGGATCGTAGCGATAGATTTCGATGGTGCGAGTACCTCGGCTCATAATGCTAAACTCCACACGTAGGTGATGGCGGGCATACAAAGATTGCAACATATTTGCGTTAGCTATTAATCAGTATTGATAACCAATATCGGATACCAATTAATAGCGTAGTAACGCTGGCATGAGCATGTAGCTGGCGGTCACCTTTTTAATAAATTAATAAGGGATAAAACGTTAACACTGCTGTTATCTATCAACTATATATAAAGTATGCAGTCTAGAATTAGTAGACGCGGACTTTTGGTTCGATATAATCAACAGTTAATGGCACTTTACGTACTGGCTTATAAATGATGCGATTGCCTTCAGAGTACCATAAAGTATGCTTCATCCAATCGTGGTCATTACGGCCGTTAGGTGCGTAATCATCATCTTCTGGACGATCATAGTCAGATACACTGTGTGCGCCGCGACTTTCATGACGCTTCGCTGCAGATATCATTGTCGCTTTTGCTACTTCATACAAGTTAGCAACTTCGAATGCTTCAATACGTGCTGTGTTGAACACTTGTGATTTATCGCCAAGATGAATCTTGTCGATTTTTTCACCTAGCGCTAAAATCTTCTCAACGCCTTCGTCCATCATCGCTTGCGTACGGAATACACTAGCGTGTTTTTGCATCGTAGCACGAATCTCATCAGCCACGTCTTGCGCGTTATAGCCTTCAGTAGACTGTTGCAACTTGTCTAAACGCTTCACTGTAAAGTCAAGTACACGTGGATCAAGCGGCTTGTAGTTATGATCTGCATGATGGAACTCATCAACAATATGCTTACCAGCTGCACGGCCAAATACTAATAGATCTAGTAGAGAGTTCGTACCTAGACGGTTAGCACCATGTACACTGACACAAGCACACTCACCGATTGCATAAAGACCTTTAACCACATTACCTTTAGCATATAGGCCGTCTTCATCAGTACCCGCTTCTAGATCCGGGACAATCACTTGACCATGAATAGTGGTTGGAATACCGCCCATCATGTAGTGAATGGTTGGGATTACTGGAATTGGCTCTTTAGTGATGTCAACGTTGGCGAAGTTTTTACCGATCTCAAATACTGATGGTAGACGCTTCATGATGGTTTCAACACCTAGATGCGTCATATCCATGACGATATGATCAGCATTAGGACCACAACCACGGCCTTCTTTGATTTCTTGGTCCATTGAGCGCGATACGAGATCACGTGGTGCCAAGTCTTTTACGGTTGGAGCATAACGCTCCATGAACGCTTCACCATCTTTGTTACGCAAGATAGCGCCTTCACCGCGGCAACCTTCAGTCAATAGTACACCTGCACCATGAACACCAGTTGGATGGAACTGCCAGAACTCCATATCTTGTAATGGAATACCAGCACGTACCGCCATGCCAATACCGTCGCCAGTATTGATATAAGCATTGGTAGAAGCTGCGAAGATACGGCCAGCCCCACCTGTCGCTAGGACAGTAATTGGTGACTGGAATACTGCAACCGTACCTGTCTCTTGCTCAAGCGCGACAACACCGTTGATATTACCAGCTTCGTCTTTGATCAAATCAAGGGCGATCCACTCGATAAAGAACTCAGTACCTTGCTCTAGGTTTTTCTGATATAGCGTATGTAATAGTGCATGACCTGTACGGTCAGCAGCGGCACAAGCACGTTGTACTGCTTTTTCGCCATAGTTAGACGTGTGACCACCGAACGGACGCTGATAGATCGTACCATCTTCGTTACGGTCAAACGGCATGCCCATGTGCTCAAGCTCATAGACTACTTTTGGCGCTTCACGGCACATATATTCGATAGCGTCTTGATCACCCAACCAATCTGATCCCTTAACGGTATCATAGAAGTGAAAATGCCAGTTGTCATTGCTCATGTTACCCAAACTTGCACCGATACCACCCTGAGCGGCAACCGTGTGCGAACGCGTTGGGAATACTTTGGTGAGGACTGCAACCTTCATGCCTGCTTCCGCTAGATGCAATGAAGCACGCATACCTGAGCCGCCACCACCAACGATAACTGCATCGTAGTTTAGGGTCTTGATATTACTAATGGTATTGTCTTGTCTAGTTGCCATTACGGTTTTCCTAATGCCTGTTAATGCGTAAAAGTAAATTAAAGACTGTTTAAGACATCTCTATTACAGCTATAAAGGCTTACTATTTGGCCATTTCATATGCTTATAGAATAAAGAATCTCAATAATCCTTAACCACTTAATTTGCATATCTATCGTTATACTGAACTAGGCCTACTCAACTATAATCAGATTAGCTGATCAGTAATGCTAGTCCAATGCTATGACTGTTTTTGGCTATCAACGGATGACTTTAAAATGCTTTACCAACGAGTGTAGCAGTTGGAGGCATCCGTCGTTATATATAGATATCAGAGCTTTTTATGAGATGGTTAAACGGCAGCGATACCGAAACCGTTGCCCCAAAAAATCATGATGCCCCAAAATAGAAATACTAAAATAGCGATAATCATCAAAGTCTGTAATACCAAACGTAGTCTTGGCGCACTTTCACCCATCTTGCCAGATGTAATATAGTCAGTGAAAACTGTCCACATCCCAACCCAAGCATGACCAGCTAGGGCAAGTACTGCAACCAAACTGAATAGACGCATCGGTAGGCTGGTCATAAAAGATGACCATTCAACGAAAGTGACATTGCCATGGGTCAAAAAGAAGCCTAGTAACACCACGCTATATACAGCTAAAACGACAGCACTAATACGCTGGACAATCCAATCACGTGAGCCTGAACCTGTCAGACCAGTAGCACTTTTGATTCCTGAATCATTTTTTATCATTAGAACATCACCCATACAAATGACGCGACAATTAAAATCGCTGCAATCACAAAACTGACTATAGAGGCAGTGCGGCCAGATTTTAGCTCTTCGTTCATGCCCATATCAGCAAATAAATGTTTGATACCCATCACAAAATGATATGCAATGGCGGCAACAAATATCCATGCCAAAAAGCGCACAAGTACGTTGTCAAATACGGTCGCAAAACTCTCAGGCGATGCCAATGAGTTCTGTAGTAGCCATAACATGACAGGAATCAATAAAAATAAAATAATGCCAGAGATACGATGCAAGATAGAGGCGATCGCGATCGGTGAGCGATTAACGCTAATCACTTGGCTTAAAGGCAGATCAATAGGTCGGTTGCTTTTCACAGCGGGCATCCTTTTGCGGTTATACTCCTGTATCTGCTATCAACGCCTGACATAAATAGTGTCAATTGAGCATTGAGCAACACACGAGACGAATAAAGTAAGGAAGAGCTAGCTGACTTCGTTTAGTTTGCGCTAAATATGAAGAAAGGATCATTTATATAAAGGTATTGATAGACTGTTCAATGTCGCTTGTCGAATCGACAGGCCTACTAAACAACCTATCTATTATACAACAAAGAGCATAAACATGAGTAACATCGACTAACCAGTCTATTTTAGAGGTCGTATGAAGAGCAAGACAACGTTACTATGTCTTATATATCAGAGCAGACCTTATATCAAGCACTCAACATCCTGTGCCAAACAAATAAAAAAGATTGGTTAAGAAGAAAATTCAAACCATAGAATGCGGTTTGGTCTATCGTAACACCAGACAATCGTACAGAAGCATGAATATAAGACGCTCTGAGCGACACTATAACATGGTCATTTATTAATTCGCGCAAAGCTAGTGCCAGTTAATTCCTACAATTATAAAATGCCTGAGCAATAATTACAAATTTATCCATTCAGTAAGAATATATACATATTTAATCAATAAATAAATGAATAAGGATAATACTGGTTTTTGACAGTAATTATTATGACAAACTTTAATCCGCTTACTAGGCATAGTCTGCCAGTTTTTGGTGTCATTGTTTATGAGTTTTGTCTCTAAAATATATTTAAAAACCTAAAATATGGCTCTGATAATGCTGCTGTAAACTTGCTCAAAAAGAGATGAATTTTAAGCAAAATAACCTGACAGACATATTTTGATACAAAAATTACAGCGAATAACCACCGCCACACCGCGCCAATTGGACACATGGTCCATAAAAGTTTTTTCAAATCATCAAGAATTGCTGCTAATATACCCTGCGTACTAAATGAGTTGAATGCACTTTTACCGTTCAACCGACAATGACGCGAGGGTATGCGTCTGTAGTAATTTATTCTAACAAGTCAAACCAATGGAGAGCAATTTATGGCTGATACTAATGCCAAACTAACCGTGAATGGTGAAGAATACGAACTTCCTATTATTAAAGGTACTTTAGGGCGCCCAGTTATCGATATTGCTGCTTTACAAGAATCAGGATTTTGGTCTTATGACCCTGGTTTTAAAGTAACTGCTCCTGTTGAATCAAAGATTACTTATATTGATGGTGGCAAAGGCGAGTTATTACACCGCGGCTACCCTATCGACGAGCTAGCGAACAACGCTGAATACCTAGAAGTTGCTTATGCACTTCTACATGGTGACCTACCTACTGCTGAGCAAAAAGCAGACTTTTTCGAAAAAATCCGCGAGCATACTGCTGTTCATGATCAATTGCGTAAATTCTTTGAAGGCTTCCGCCGCGACGCGCATCCAATGGCTATTATGGTTGGTGTTGTTGGTGCCTTATCAGCGTTCTATCATGAAGACCTAGACGTGAGCAATGAAGAACATCGCGAAATCACAGCTATTCGTCTGATTGCTAAGATGCCTACGCTTGCTGCGATGAGTTATAAATACTCACAAGGCGAACCGTTCATGTATCCGCGTAATGACTTTAACTACGCAGAAAACTTCCTGTACATGATGTTTGCAACACCTGCTGACGTAGACTACGAGAAAAACGACGTTATCACTCGCGCAATGGACAAAATCTTTACCTTGCACGCTGACCATGAGCAAAATGCTTCTACGTCAACGGTACGTTTAGCTGGTTCTACTGGTGCAAACCCTTATGCGTGTATCGCTGCTGGTATCGCAGCCCTTTGGGGACCATCACATGGCGGCGCGAACGAAGCTGTTCTTGAGATGCTAGACGAAATCGGTACTGTTGAGAACGTGCCTGAATTCATGGAAAAAGTGAAGAGCCGTGAAGTGAAGCTAATGGGCTTTGGTCACCGTGTTTACAAAAACTTCGATCCACGCGCTCAAGTAATGAAAGAGACTTGTGATGAAGTACTAGAAGCACTAGGTATCAACGATCCTAAGCTTGAATTGGCGATGGCACTAGAGAAAATTGCGTTAGAAGATCCGTTCTTCATCGAGCGTAACCTATATCCAAACGTTGATTTCTATTCTGGTATCATCTTGAAAGCTATTGGTATCCCAACGTCAATGTTTACTGTAATCTTTGCATTGGCTCGTACTTCAGGTTGGATCAGCCATTGGTTAGAGATGCACAGCGCTCCGTTCAAAATCGGTCGTCCACGTCAGTTATACACTGGTGAAACGCGCCGTGATTTTGTAAAAGTTGAAGATCGCAAGTAAGCAAAAATAATCGTTACCCAATAGAAAATCCCGCCATCGTGCGGGATTTTTTATTGTCTTAACTCTCTTTATTCAATACTGACTACTTTATAAAAAGTGACTAACTAAGTTCATAAAGGTATAGTCAGTTACTGAAACTCTTTTAACGTTTGCTCATATTTGGCAATCTGTTCATCGTATCCTTCGATAGTTTCGTTGAACTTAGCCATCAAAGCTTCAAACTCTTGTTGCTGCTTCTGTTTCATTTGCTGCATATCAACCACTTGTTGAGCTTCTATTTGTTCCCATACCTGATGCTGAATAATTAAACGGGCAAGAGCCGGACTTTTTGCACTTACTCTACCAGCAATCTCTGCATGCTCAAATAACTGCGGAACCAACGTCGCCATATTGATTAATGTATCAGAATCCTCTGCGCTCAGCGTTGTTGTCACCGGTTGATATAAAGCGTCCATAGTTTGCTGATATCGCTCTATGATTTGATCCTCGGTCAACATAACAGGTTTACGCGGCTCAAGACTGATGCGTTTTAAAACTGTTAAATCACGCTCACCGACTTCAGTGCTCGTATTGACATCAACCTCTGCCTCAATATCTGTCGTATCAACTTCTGAACTACCCGATGGCACCACTTCTTCAGAACTGGTAGCAGTAGTATTTACAATAGGAGCGGTATCATCGGTCGCTCCTTCGTTATCACTACCTGTATTTTGACTGTCATCAGTAGTATTCGGTAATAAAAGCTCCTCACTGTCTGACGCATCTGCCGCTTGCAATGACTCATATTCTGCTTGCAATCGTCTCTGTAAACTCTGTGCTTGTGCGACATATATCGGCTGAAATTGTTTTATGCGCGCAGCAGCTGAGTCACTTTTTGGCATAGGCTGACTGTCTTCTACGCTTGTTTTTTCACTGGTTTGACTGTCATCAGGTACAGGCAATGTGTCAGACTGCTGACAGCCTGTCAAAAACAATACTCCTGACAGTGCGGCTACAAGCAAAGTCGTTTGGTAGCGGGTATCAACATTAGGCTTTACTGACAAAAATTTAAACATGAGAGTGCATATCCTTTGGTAAAGCAAAATTATTAAAGGGTAAATTACAATTGCGGTTCATTATTCTTTGATTTTTAGCAACACAATTAATTGTTAAATCGTCCAATATAGTTATCCAGTATTTATTCAACTGACCCGTATATCAATTACTATATAGCTCAATCGTTCTATAATTCGGTTATGCTTATCACAGTCAAGCTTACTGTTATTTTTAAAAACTAGATGACTGATAGATCATCAGTATTTTCTGCCTTAACAATAGGCTGCACCATCAAAAATGGAATACAAGCTTCCCACTCTTGGCAGTTCTGACCACGCTGACGACGTACAAAATAGTCTTGAACCATGCGTGCTTGCTGCTCAATACCATATTTAAAAAATGATTTACCTGTTTCTAACACGTAGTCGTATTTTCGGTTAATGATCGCCCCGCGTACCACTTTTAAGCCTTGCTGTAACTGCCATACGTGCGTTAGCTCATGTATAAGCCAGCTCTGTTTGCTCAGTGGAGCTTCGCTAAAATCCGTGATCCAATCGACTGAATTAAAGTAAATATTGCCATTGGGGCTAACGGCATAATGTTTTAGTACCCACCACGCTGTCTTTAACTGCACTTCATCAAGTTTGATGCTGTCACCAAATACTGAATACGCCAACGCTATCTCGCCAGCTGTCAGATAACGTGACTGCTGCTTGCCTGTATCACTACGCAAGTAGCGATTGAATAAGCGTTTGAGAGTCGGTTCAGACATCGTTAATGCAATACCTTATATTTGATAAGCCATTTTTAATAGTTAATAGTTAATAGTCGCAATTAGCTAACTTTTCCCATCAATACGGTAGAACTGTTAATAGTAGAGCCGTTAATATAGGTAAATGATGAAAACTAAAGTGCTCGGGACACAAGCTATACGCTTAGTTAGCTTTCATTAACATATTTTTGCGTTAACCTAGCGCGTATGACTTATAACAAGTACTATCCTTATAAACTAGCTTACTTCTACTGCTGATGTCTAATAATCATTACTATTATAAAATTGCTGCGAAAATCATGCCAAACGTATATGAGTGCCAAAACCCAATAAGAATGATGAAGTTAGACTAGTATGCTGTTATTTGGATTTGACTATAAAGACCTTTCCGTTACTACCATTGCAGCTAGTAAATAGTTTTTTCATTTTTCGATAGAGAGTCGTATGCCACCTAACTTCCATGCCGATACCCCACTTGCTCAGCGTATGCGCCCTACTTCTCTTACCGATATTATTGGTCAAGAGCATTTGCTGGCAGCTGGTGCACCGCTACGACGTTTAGTAGAACAAGGGCATCTGCCATCTATTATCCTGCACGGTGAAGCAGGTATTGGCAAAACGACCATTGCGATGTTGTTAGCCGATGCCGTTAATCGACCTTTTCATGCGCTTTCCGCGTTAAATACTGGTGTCAAACAGTTACGTGAAGTCTTAGATAATAAAGATTCACTGGCATTTGAATCACCTGTGGTCTTCATTGATGAGATTCATCGCTTTAATAAAGCACAGCAAGATGCACTTTTGGGCGCGGTAGAGTCTGGTGACATTACTTTGATTGGTGCCACTACGGAGAACCCCTCATTTAGTGTCAATAACGCTCTACTATCACGTTGCCAAGTTTATCGTTTAGAGCCGTTAACACCTGAGCAGATAAGTGCCGTGCTACAACGAGCCCTTTCAGAAGATAATATACTCAATAAATTAACCGTCGATTTACAAGCAAAAGATACCATTAGTCAATTGGCCCACGGTGATGCTCGAAAAGCGCTAAATTTATTAGAGTTAGCCATTCAGACCGCTGATGCCAAGCAGTCGCCAGTGATTATCGATGATGAATTGGTCAGCCGAGTGGCACAGACTGCTTTGGTAAGATATGACAAAGATGGTGAGCAGCATTACGATATTATCTCAGCGATGATAAAGTCAGTCCGTGGCTCAGATCCGGATGCGGCATTGTATTGGATGGCACGTATGCTCGTCGGCGGTGAGCCTGCTGATTTTATTGCGCGGCGCTTGGTGATTTTGGCCAGTGAAGATATTGGTAATGCCAATCCTAATGCCTTACTCCTAGCTGATGCAGCATTGCGTAGTGTGCAATCTATTGGTATGCCAGAAGCGCGTATTATTTTAGGGCAAGTTGTGGTGTATCTAGCGACCAGTGCCAAAAGCAACAGCACTTATAAAGCGATCAATGCTGCGATGGCGTTGGCTGAAAAAGATGCCTCACCTGTACCGCTACACTTGCGCAATGGCGTGACCAAACTGATGCGTAGTCAAGGCTACGGTCAAGATTATGCTTATCCGCACGATTATCCTAACCATTACTATCCTCAAAGCTACTTACCAGATAATTTGGTTGGTACCAGTTTTTACGAGTTTGCAGATAATCAGCGTGAGCAGCATAGTAAACAATTTATGGATTGGTTAGAAAGCCAAGCAGCGAGTAATGACTAACTACGATATAGATCAATAAAAATATAACGCACAGATTTATGAGTCAGTTTTAATGTTCATTGATAATATTTATGACTATTTTTGACATACTGAACGATATAGTGGGAAGATGGCACAGCACGTGACGCTGAAAAGCGTTAAAATAACCTCATAATGATATATACAAGCAATTAAGCGAGTCACTTTTATATCAAATTATATTGTTTATAGCGCGATTTACTTGACCGTAGTAGCGCTTTGCTTGACCGTAACAGCGCTTTATATTATCTACTGCTAGAATAAGCAGATAGAGCCTTATATTCTAAATGACACCTATTTATAAATAATAAAATATTGAGATTTACTATGAGTTTAAATGCAATCCCTGAGATTATCGAAGACATTCGTGCTGGAAAAATGGTCATCTTGATGGATGATGAAGACCGCGAAAATGAAGGTGATATCATCATGGCAGCGACGCATGTCCGCCCTGAAGATATTAACTTTATGATTACTCACGCACGCGGCTTGGTTTGTTTGACCTTATCACAAGCACGTTGCCAGCAATTGGCACTGCCACTTATGTCAGATCGTAACGAGGCTAAATTTAGCACCAACTTTACTGTCTCGATTGAAGCGGCTGAAGGCGTCACCACAGGTATTTCTGCTGGTGATCGTGCACGTACTATTCAAGCGGCGGTATCTTCGTCAGCAAAGCCTGAAGACATCGTTCAGCCTGGCCATATTTTTCCAATTATGGCACAAAACGGTGGTGTTCTTCACCGTGCAGGCCATACAGAAGCGGGTTGTGATTTAGCACGTTTAGCGGGTCTAGAGCCAGCAGCGGTAATTGTAGAGATTATCAATGCAGATGGTACGATGGCGCGCCGTGACGACCTTGAAATATTTGCAAAAGAGCATAACATCAAGATAGGCACCATTGCTGACCTTATCAATTATCGTATCGCTAATGAGCAAACGGTAGAAGAAATTGAGTCACATCCGTTTGAAACTGAACATGGTACTTTTACGCTACATCGTTTCCGTGAGTTTGGCGCTGAAGAAACACATTTAGCCTTGGTAAAAGGTGATGTCAGCGAAGGCGTCAGCACTGTACGTGTACACGGTTTCCACCCATTACGCGATTTGTTTGCAGCTAAAAACGATATGACTGGCCGTAGTGGCTGGAGCGTACAGTCAGCACTAGAAGAAATCAGTGCTTCAGATCGTGGTGTGCTGGTATGGATTGGTAGTAATCAGCCAGTTGATTTGGGAGATGCGCTGGACAAAGCCGCAGACAACGAGTCGCAATCAACCATCACGCAGCAACCTTATCGTAGTATCGGCGTTGGTGCACAGATATTACGTCACTTAGGTGTCCGTGATATGCGCTTATTATCATCGCCAATGAAGTTTTTTGCATTGTCAGGTTTTGATCTAAACGTAGTTGATTTTGTTCATGCACCGCAGCAAGACTAACGACTGTTTAAGAAAATAGTTGCAGAATGAGTGATAAAAAAGGCACGCTAACATTATGTTAGCGTGCCTTTTTTTGTTTTTAGATTTTAATTAAAGATAGCTTCTTCGATGAAATGAATCATCGACTCATATAGAAACCGACCTAAAGCTCAGGCGTATGACCAAACTTGGCTTCCAGTGCTAGCAGTTGTTGACGCTCTGCCGCCGTCCATGGCAATTTACCTTTTCCATCACTATCCAGACGTACTACCACAGCCTCTGCCGTAGCAACGATTGTTTCTTGTGCGGTACTATAGTAACTATATTCCATCGCCATACTTGTATTGCCTAAACGCTTACAACGAACTCCTAATAATAACGTATCAGGATAAGTAACTGGGCGTAAATACTGGCAGCTAGACTGGGCTAAAACAGTGACCATACTGCCATCAAACATACCTAGCGCATGCAAATAACTAATGCGTGCTGACTCAGCGTAACGATAGTAAACCACATTATTCAGGTGATTGAAGGCATCCATCTCTCCCCACTGTATCGGCTGATGATGAATAACAGGATAATGAGCTAGTAATTCAGGGCGGTGTTCGTTTGCTGTATCAGATATAGATGTTGAGCTTTCATTAAAATGGGTCATTGCTTACCTTACGTTTTATATTTTCTGTATTAACTATTGTGACTAGCTTTCGTTAGCGTTGAGGCTTGTCTAAGATTTCTGTCGTCAGTAATGGCGCTGGTTTTGGTGCATGAGCAATCAACTGATTTAGCCATACAATTACTTCTGGTATGTCACTCGGTGCTTTCATTGTCTCAAGATTACTTTGACCATCGATTGGTTTTTTATCGGCTTGTACAATGCCAATCGCGCCAGCTTGTACTGACTTTTTATTGTCGCTAGTTGAGGCCTTAGGCACCAACGTTTTTAACTGTCTGCGTGCTTGCGTCAAATAGCTGACCAGTTGATCTTGCTTACGCATATTGCTGGCTTGGCTTGCTAAATTCAGTGTCATGATGACTTCATGGATAGTAAGCTGACGACGCGTTAAATTTGTGTCATTAGTCGCTGAGGTATCAGTGGCATTGGTTGCTTTAGGCTGCTGTTTATTTTCAATAGCTGCATCTACCAGCTCTCGACGCTGTAGATCCGTACCTTGATAACTGCCAAGACGCTCATGACTATGCAAAAACTCCTGAATATTTTGAATCGCCAGATTTTGTATTTGCCATGGGCTTGGCTGTGAGCTTTGTGCCTGCAGACGCTCAATATCTTTGAGCAAACTTTGCTTAATAACGATGGTTAGCGCAGGCGCAATCTCATTACTGCTTTGCGATAATTGCCAATGTAAACCCCGCAATAGCTCAATCGCTGCACTGTCATTACTATCCGCCAACAGTCTATCAGCCGCTTTAATTTGGATACGCAATAGGTCCAACTGATTCTGAGCTTGGCTACTGGCCTTAACTCTAGGTTCTGGCAACGTCTGCTGACTCATGGCAAATAGACGGTCGTCCATTTCGTTTAGTCGACTGATTACTTGCTCATTACTCTGCAAACGGTCGTTGACACTATGCTGAAAGCGCTGCTGACTAATATATAGCCACAATAATGCAGCGATCAGCAATAAGATAACCAGCCATTGCATCCGTAGCAGCAAAATATTTGCTTGCCGGCGCTGCTGAACAGTAGAAGGATCCTTAGATAAGGACTCAGAATTCATTGACATAAGGCAGTACCGTTATTGGTATAGATAAACATGTTTAAAGCAAATGAGAAGTTTAAGGTATTATATTTTAAAATTAATGGCTGAGAGAATCGTATCTGGCGACAAATCCTCTACTCGCCAGTAGCTCAAATGCTGTGCGGCAACCATATTGGCAAGACGCTCACCCAACACAACGTAAGAAAAGTCTTTTAGCGTAAGCGAAGGCCGCTCTGCTATATCAGCCACTGCATCCGTATTTTGCTCTTTTTTTAACATCTTCGGTTGCTCGTCATTGACGATACTTGACCAATGCTCAAAAGCCGCCGCACTGCTGATCACGACAATTGGCTTTGACTGCTTTGGTAGGGCAATATCTGACGCAGTACTATGCGTAAGAAATGCTTGTTGCCACTGCTGATACTCAGCCATTGCATCGATAGGCATTGTACGCTCATACCAAGCAATACTATCAATATGTACACCGCGCGCCTGCAATGTATCAACCAATAATCGTCGACCACCAAGCCCTCGCCATATTAGTAACTTATCGCCTGCTTGTAAGCTATCGATTTCAGGCATTGCTAGCATGCCTTCGTTATTGGCAGTCTCAGGCTGAAGTATTTGATAGTTTGTTGTATCTATACGCACCTGACTGAACTCTGCCGCCGTTGCTTCACCAACCGCAATCAGAGGACTAGGTAGGGATAAGCCTTCTGGCAATCTCTGCGCATACTTGTCATTACTATCTTTCGCTTTGTATTTATGCTTTTCATGTTCAAGTGATTGCCAAGCGACTAGCCCTGAAGCTGCCGCAGTTGGACTGACAATAACAAGCGCTTTGTACTCCCCCGTCAACCACTGATGCATTAATGCAATATCTAGATCAGTTGTTGGACGTGGTCGTAGCGTCAACATCGGCATCTCAATCACTGTCAATCCTGCCGCTTGTAAATGCTGAGTCAACGTTGCTGCTCGCTCTACTGGGCGAGTATTGATGACAATTTGCGGCATTACTTTTAACTTCTCATTAGAACAATTCCTATGAGAAGTTGTGTATGTAGACTGAGTTGGCATTGATGACATCGATATACCATGACAAAAAATGAGTGAAAAAGGCTTAAGTATACAAAAATGGCTGATGCTTAGATCAGCCTATCTTGCGATTAATCAAGCCTATAGCGACTGTACTTTTACTACTCAGGCTGATAGATCGCTGACAAAATAGCTCCTGCGCCATCGGCAAGTAGCATTTCTGCGACATCGATACCCAGTTGGTTGGCTTGGGCTTCTTGCTCGGCTTGTGTCCCAACCAACGTAGCTCGTTTGTCTGCCTTCAACAATTCGCTACCATCAGCCTGACCCACTCGACCGCGTAGCCACAGCACATTCCCGCTGTCATTATTGCCATTATCACCATTGTTATCATTATTAACACTGGTTTCTTCAGCTGTCTGCAGAACTGCATAAGCGGCGATCGGTACTTGGCAACCGCCCTCTAAATGACGGTTCAGAGCACGCTCAGCGATCAGTCGAATACGGGCTTTATCATCATTGAGTGGTGCAAGTAATTTGAGGACTTCTTCATCGCCTTCACGGCATTCAATTGCTAAAGCACCTTGTCCAACTGCAGGCAAGCAGGCTGCAATGTCAAGCTCACCGCGTATTCTCTCGTCCAACTCAATACGTTGCAAGCCGCTCGTTGCCAGAATAATGGCATCGTATTCACCCGCATCTAGCTTGCCCAAACGAGTGCCGACATTGCCGCGCAATGTTTTGATCTGCAGGTCAGGACGATAGGCTTTGATCTGGCATTGACGACGTAAACTCGATGTCCCAACGACTGCACCTTGTGGTAGCTCATCAATACTCTTATAGGTATTGGATACAAAGGCATCTGTTGGTGAGGCGCGTTTACAGTAGACCCCTAATGTTAAGCCTTCAGGAAGTTGCATGGGTACATCTTTTAATGAGTGCACCGCAATATCCGCTTGTTTGTCATACAGTGCTTGTTCAAGCTCTTTTACAAACAACCCTTTTCCACCGATTTTAGCCAAAGGTGTGTCCAAAATCTTGTCACCCTTAGTGACAATTTTTAGTAAATTAATCGTCAGATCAGGATACAACACCAGTAAACGGTCACGAATATGCTCGGCCTGCCATAAGGCTAAAGGACTTTGACGTGTAGCGATATTTAGAGTAGTCAAAACAGGTTGCTGCGGTTTGCTCATAAAGGGCCTCAATAAGTTCGATATTAATACTATGGTGGCTATATTCCCAATGTCAGTACTATTCATATTTATACTGATTAACGTCGATATTACTCGATAGGGCAAATTTGCCAAAGCATAGGCGACTCAAATGGTTAATAGTAGATGCTGACGCAAAAAAATACCCCTATTTAAGCATAAATAAGGGTTTGATGATATGGAATGATTGGTCGCTATCAGGACAGCCTATTACATGCTTTGGATTTTATCACGTAAGGCAGGTAAATGACGTCGACTTACCGCTAACGCCTCATCAATACCTTTAAAACGTATCTGATATTGGCCTGCATCTAAAGTTTCCAAGAAGTCTAAATAACTAAGGTTGATAATGGCATTACGATGTACTCGGAAAAGGCGATCATCAAACTCTTGTTCTAACTCTTTTAGCGTTTCATCAATCAATACAAGACCATCTTTATGGCGTACTTTGACGTATTTTTGATCTGCCGCAAAATAATAGATATCTGTTAGCTTAATTAATTCAACACCGCGATGAGTACGAGCAGCGATATGTTCGCGTATTGGCCGTGCTGTCGGATCTTCGAGTTTTCGAATTTCATTCAGTTGAGCGGCATTTAAGTTCTTTGCTTTGTTCAACGCTTCTAATAGCTCGCCTTTATTGGCCGGCTTCAACAAATAACCGATTGCATTGGCTTTTAATGCTGCAATCGCATAATGATCGTATGCCGTCACAAAAATAATTGCTGGTGGGTGCTCAAGTTTAGCAAGTTCTTGAGCACAGCGCACTCCATCCATTTCAGGCATACGTATATCTAATAGTATAATATCTGGCTGCTGAGTTTTTACGGCGACAATGGCTTCTGCACCTGTTGTAGCCTGAGCAACGACTTCGTGACCTGACTCCTGTACAATTCTTACCAAACGCTCACGCGCTAGGGGCTCATCATCACAAACTACGATACGCATGCAAACTCCTCTCCAAGGACATACTCAATATTTTTTTAAAAGTGTTACGGCTATATTAGCACTCATTATCAATCACTTAGAATCTAAAATCTCAATTATTTAGTGAAATTTCGATAAAAACCACTAAGTTTGATAGTGGATAATATACTACTGCTATGGGTAAGTTTTATATGGTGTAAATGTGTTCCACGGTAGTTATGATATTACTCATTCGTAACCATTCTTTATTCAACATAAAGAGAAACATCTCTAAATAGAGTAATGCAATAAGTATGCCACATACTATTGATAACAATTTGAAATTTCAAACTAAAAGAGGAAGATTAAAGTTATAATCCAACGTCCTGAAGGGGATAATCAATAACGGTGACAATATGAGTGCTGTCCACTTTACTTTGTATATCGGCGCTTTGGCCGAAGTGAGCACGTAAACGATCAGCCTGAATATAAAAATCCATATGCTGACGTAAATCGTGATTGATGTTCAAGGTTTTCTTAGGGAGTTCAACACCAATCGTCACTTTAACCCGGTGCTGTTGCCAAGTGACTTTGATGTTGATATAAACAGTTTCTGTCGTCATTTCTACCACATTAAGCAGTATCTTTTCTAACACGCTTTGTAGCGTTAGCGCTGTGATAACCATATCGTACATGATATTTTCATCAGGTAACTGCCAGTTTACATCAAGCTTATCGGCTAAACGGCTGGACTCAATGGCTAAATAGTGTTCACAAAGATTGATCTCTTCTTCAAAGCTAATCTCATGTGTACCACTAAAGCTGGCACGGAATAGTGCAGATACATGTTGTAATAAGACAGCCGCCTTTGGTGGGTTAGACTCAATCAATGACACTAAGGTATTGATCGTATTGAAGAAAAAGTGCGGTGCAGTACGAGCTTTTATTAAGTCGTTTTGCGCTGTCAACTTATATTCAAATGACAATTTTAGCGCATTTAACTCACGGTAGCTCCGTAAAAAATATAATAAAAATACAGTAGTGAACCCTGCTGTAAGTAATGCATTGAGCATTATATTGAGTACAAAGGTTCGACCATCATATTCTAGCCAGCCAAAATTTATCATAAATAGTGTCACTAATGCCATAGAGACAATAGCCGTAAACATGAGTAATAGTATGATACGTATACTCACACTAAATATGCTGGCATTTTTAAAAGCGGGACGCAGGTGGTCAACTAAATATAGGGCTGGAATAGCAGTCAATGCATTTTGTATCACTCGTGAAAAAAACTTGATAATAAAGTCAGACCAACTTGATAAACCATGACGCTCAATCACTGTCAGAAACAAGGACCAAAAAAAGATATATGTCAGCCACTGCCAAGGCCTCATGATTTCCATGAGTTTAGGAATAAAAAACTCTAAGCGTGTAGCTAGTAAGGCAACCTCATCATTTGCTATACTCGAGTTCTTATTCTGCTGACTTGTCTTGTACCGATATGAACGCCAATTCTTCAAAACCTAGTAATCCTGAATCAAGTAAAAGTTCATCTAACTCTAATTTTAGCACAGATGCTCCTATAACAAGTATCACAACGCAGACTGCGCCTGCTAGCAGCCAGGGCCAACAAATGTGGGGCGGACGCTTCAGTGAAGCGACAGATAGCTTCGTTGCTGCTTTTACTGCTTCTGTGGGCTTTGACCAGCGCTTTGCTCGTCACGATATTCAAGGCTCGATTGCGCATGCAACGATGCTGAAAGAATGTGACATTTTAACTGCTGATGAAGTTGCCACCATTATCGATGGCCTGCAGCAAGTATTGCGAGAGATTGAAGCGGGTGAGTTTAACTGGTCGATCGCTCTGGAAGACGTGCATATGAACGTCGAGTCACGTTTGACTGACATTGTAGGTGCTGTTGGTAAAAAGCTACACACTGGTCGTAGCCGTAACGATCAGGTAGCCACAGATATTCGCCTATGGTTGCGTGAAGAGACTGATAATATCATTGAGTTATTAGTACGCTTGCAAAGCGGTTTGCTTGATTTAGCTGAGCAGCATACCGATACTATCATGCCAGGCTTTACTCATTTGCAAACGGCACAGCCTGTCAGCTTTGGGCATCATGTGATGGCATGGTTTGAGATGTTATATCGCGATACTGAACGTCTTGTCGATGCACGTCGCCGTATCAATCAGATGCCACTTGGTAGCGCAGCGCTTGCTGGGACGACTTTCCCAATCGACCGTACCATTACTGCTGAATTACTAGGTTTTGAAGGTATCTGTCAAAACTCACTTGATGCTGTTTCAGACCGTGATTTTGCGATTGAGTTTACTTCAGCGGCTTCTATCCTGATGATGCATATGTCACGCATGAGCGAAGAGATTATTCTTTGGATGTCAGCACAATTTAATTTTGTGCAGATACCAGATCGCTTCTGTACGGGCTCATCGATCATGCCGCAAAAGAAAAACCCTGACGTACCTGAGTTGGTACGCGGTAAAGCGGCGCGTGTTTTTGGTCAGTTGATGACTTTGCTTAGCCTAATGAAGAGCCAGCCGCTCGCCTACAACAAAGACAACCAAGAAGACAAAGAGCCTTTGTTTGATTGCGTTGATACGTTGACAGGTTCACTATTAGCGTTTGCTGATATGCTACCAAATATCACGCCAAACAAGGAAAGCATGCGTGCTGCGACGATGAAAGGCTATGCGACTGCGACTGACTTGGCAGATTACCTAGTACGTCAAGGTGTGGCATTCCGTGACGCTCATGAAGTCGTTGGTAATGCTGTTGCTTTAGGCATCAAAGAGGGTGTTGATCTAAGTGATTTGTCATTGGCACAGCTACAGCAATTTAGCGATGCTATCGGTGAAGATGTCTTCGACTATCTAACGCTAGAAGGCTCATTAGCAGCTCGTGACCATTTAGGTGGCACTGCGCCAAACCAAGTCAAGCAGGCGGTGGTCAATGGCCGTGCTCGCTTAAAAGCTTTTGCCTAATCAGTAAATTACAGACAATAGCCAACTTGCCAATCTAAACTTAACACCCGCTACTTATGCGGGTGTTTTTATTTGTCTTATGACCTTTGCTGGTTTAGCCAATTTCATTTTCAAAATATCACTAGCTTTAAGAACTTAAATAAAAAAATTAAACGCAGATAGTATTTGTTATAGACCAACTACCAGAGACTTTATAACAAATGGATAGAGGTCTAATGATGTACATTAGTACCCTTTGCTAAATCTACCAAGACCGTTATCATAGACTCATATGATATTTGATTTAATCACTTAATATAATGAATAAGGAATGCCTTATGACTGAGACTTTTAACCCTCAAGCAAATACTGTGTTTTGCCGTAAATATAAGCAAGATTTACCGAAAATGCCGCATCCACCCTTCCCTAACAAGAAAGGCCAAGAGCTGCAAGAGACCGTATCTGAAAAAGCGTGGAAAGAATGGCTTGAGCATCAAACGATGCTTATCAATGAGAATCATCTAAGCATGATGGATCCTGCTGCTAAAAAGTTTTTAACAGAGCAGCGTGATAAGTTCTTAGACAACGAAGACTATGAGCGCGCACAAGGTTGGACACCAGAAAGCTAGTGTTTAATTACCTTCTACTAGCTACATTTAGTAGTTATAAAAAAACGCGCTTACTATAGCGCGTTTTTTATAAGGTAAAAACCACAGCCTTTCCTATCAACCTTCATCACTATCTGATGTTTCTAGCTCATTGGCTGACAACGTACTAACTTGACGAGCAGCTAAGCGATCATTGGCTTCTTGTACCGCTTTTTCGACCATGGCATAGTCTGAATGACGCACGTCTTGTCCACTGATATAGTTAATCACTAGCTCTGCGACATTTTGTGCATGGTCACCGATACGCTCTAGCGATCGTAATATCCACATGATATTGATGACTTTTGATACGTGGCGCGAGTCTTCCATAATATAAGTCATCAAAGCACGTATGGCTGACTGATATTCGGTATTGACCGCGCTGTCATTACGCATCACTTCAAACGCTTGCTCCGCATTCGATTGACTAAAAGCTTCTAACGAGTTGTTTAGCATCAGACGAACTTGATTGCTCAGATGCTGAACTTCAGCGTAGCCGTATGCTGATTTACCTTCTGCCGCTATTTTGCTGGCCATTCGCGCAATCTTTACTGCTTCATCACCGATACGTTCCAAATCAACCACACCTTTACTGATCGACATGACTAAGCGCAAATCACTGGCAGCTGGCTGGCGTTTGGCGACCAATAATAAAATGTGCTCGTCGAGTTCGACTTCCATTCGATTGATATCGAAGTCCATATCGATGACTTCTTGTGCCAGTGTTTCATCTTTATCGATAAGAGCGTGAATGGCTTTGGCCACTTGGTTAGCCGCGCTATCACCCATATATAAAAATAAACGGATGGCTTCATCAAGATCTTGGTCAAAACTTTTGGAGATATGCTTATCACTTTGCATGAGAGGTATTCCCTAGAATCTATATTTTAATAGCGCGATGTGCTTGTGAAGTTAGAAAGTCGGCTTATGACATGCTAATCAGCTTTGTCTGCTTGTACCGATTTCAATCTCAATCAATGTTAGCCATAACGACCTGTAATATAGTCTTCTGTCGCGGTTTGGGTAGGTTTGGTAAATATCTGATCGGTCTCACCCATCTCAATCATATCACCCAAATACATATAGACCGTGTAGTCAGATACGCGCGCTGCTTGCTGCATATTATGAGTGACGATAGCGATGGTGTAGTCGTTTTTCAGATCTTCGATCAAATCTTCGATAGCACCCGTCGAGATAGGATCCAGTGCTGATGTCGGCTCATCGAGTAGCAGCACTTCAGGCTTGGTCGCCACACTACGGGCGATACACAGACGCTGCTGCTGACCACCTGATAACGACAGTCCTGATGCTTTTAGCTTGTCTTTCACTTCTGGCCATAGCGCTGATTTTTTCAGTGCCCACTCGACGCGATGATCCAGCTCGTCTTTGCTTAATTTTTCATATAATCGTACGCCAAAGGCGACATTGTCATAGATTGACATCGGGAACGGCGTTGGCTTCTGAAAAACCATACCAACTTGTGCACGCAGTAAGTTCACATCGATGTCTTTACCCAAGATGTTTTTGCCATCTAAATTGATGTTGCCCTCTGCACGCATACCTGGATATAGATCGTACATGCGGTTAAAGGTACGCAGTAGCGTAGACTTACCACAACCTGAAGGACCAATAAAAGCGGTCACTTTTTTATCAGCGATATCGATATTAATGTTTTTTAATGCCTGAAAATCATCGTAATAAAAGTTTAGATCTCGAACTTCCATTTTTGCAGCAGGCATGTTCTTAGGAATATCTTGAATCGTTTGCTTATTAAAATCAGCAGTGTTTGGTTGCTGAGCTTGTGCGCTAGTAGACATGGGTCTATTTAATAGGCTGCCTGTTGCCGTATTAAAGTTGTCAGCAGTCGTGTTCGTACGGACGTTGCTTAGGACATCATTCATAATATTTCAACCTAGCTCAATTAATTTCATATAAGTTTAAGTAAATGCTTAGCGTGTAGCGTACTACAGTCTGGTCTGCTCTCAGCCCTTATTTGGGCTGACCTCTACCACCGATAAATCTTGCCAAAATATTCAACACTAGGACAGACGCGGTAATAAGTAGTGCTGCCGCCCAAGCCAATGTATGCCAGTTGTCATAAGGACTCATCGCAAACTGGTAAATGGTATTGGGTAAGTTAGCAATAGGCTGACCCATATCTGTACTGAAGTATTGATTGTTAAGTGCGGTAAATAGTAACGGTGCTGTCTCACCAGTGATTCGAGCAAAAGCCAATAGCACACCTGTGGTCAGTCCCGCGCGCGCAGCTTTCACAGTGACCTGAGTGACCAGTTTCCATTTAGGAGTACCTAGCGCGTAAGCTGCTTCGCGTAGACTATTAGGTACCAGATTCAGCATGTTTTCTGTCGTACGCACGACCACCGGAATAACAATCAATGCCAATGCCAACGCGCCTGCCCAACCAGAGAAACTTTGACCTTTTACCATCAGTGCATAGATAAATAGACCGATGACAATCGATGGCGCTGACAATAGAATATCATTTAAGAAGCGTGTGACCTTGCCCAGCATACTGCCTTTAGAAAACTCAGATAAGTAAATACCTGTCATAAGGCCAATAGGTGCACCGATAAACAATCCTGAAAACGCCAACATGACCGAACCAACGATAGCATTACGTAAACCGCCTGCACTCATCGGTGGCGGCGTATCAGCGGTAAAGATTGGTAGCTGCACCATACCTTGGAAGCCTTCAACAAACAAAGTCACCAAAATCCATGACAACCAAAACAAGCCAAAAATCATCGCTGACATGGCAAAGCCTAGACCTAACTTGTTGGTCAAACGACGCTTGTTATACAGGCTTTGATTGTAACGGGTAGCGCCGTTTGGCTTAGTAGGTAGTGGTGCATTGATCGCATTGTTAGCAGGCATAATATTTATTTCCCATATCTTTTATCAATATCTATCAAGGTTCAATAAATCGGTAACAGACCTACCGATTACCTGCTTTGTGATCCATGCGCATGAGCATCAGTTTTGCTAAAGACAGCACAATGAAGGTGATGACAAATAAGATTAAGCCTAGATGTAGTAAAGACGCAAGATGTAGCTCACTAGACGCTTCAGCAAACTCATTGGCCAAGGCCGAGGTAATCGTCACACCAGAAGTGAATAGGCTTGGACTGATATTAAACGCATTACCAATCAAGAAAGTAACTGCCATCGTCTCACCCAATGCACGACCAAGACCCAAAATTACACCACCAACGACACCAGCTTTGGTATAAGGCAGGATAATTTTGAACATGACTTCCCAAGTCGTCGCACCCATGCCATATGCTGACTCTTTCAGTAAGTCTGGTACGACAGAGAAAACATCGCGCATAGTAGCGGCGATGAACGGTATGATCATAATGGCAAGTACTAGGGAGGCGGTAAACAGACCTAGCCCCATAGGCGCACCTGCAAACAGTTTACCGATAATAGGTAAAGGCCCGACGTGCTCAATAAACCATGGCTGAATGTGATCACCAAAGAATGGCGCAAATACGAACAACCCCCACATACCATAAATGATAGATGGGATACCAGCCAACAACTCAATGGCGATGCCAAGTGGTTTTTTTAGGAACTTAGGGCACATCTCGGTTAAAAATATCGCAATACCGAAACTGACTGGAACCGCGATAACAATAGCGATAAATGACGTGACTAAGGTACCGTAGATAGGCGCTAATGCCCCATATTCATTGCCGACTGTATCCCAGTTATTGCTGGTATAAAATCCCAAACCAAACTCTTGAATACTCGGCCATGCTCCAACAATTAGAGACACCAAAATACCCCCTAAAGATAGGAGGACGAGTATGGCAAACGCTTTAGTAGAATTCACAAATAAAGCGTCGTAACGTTTTTGTTTAGCCAGTTGGGACCTTAAGTCTGTCATAAGTGTCTCAGCATTGAATGGGATGAATCGAAATATTGAAAAAATGTATATTAGGTTTTAACACAACAAACTTAAACGGTATGAGTAAGCATATTTATCGAGATGTATTCATCAAATTTACTGTGTTAAAACCTCTCAAACAACTACCGGAGAATAGTTATTCGAGAGGATAACTTGTCGGTTGCTAAATCGTATTTAGCAGAAACAAATTACTGAGCTGGCTTGTAGACAGGCTGTCCATCGCTACCTTTTACTTCGTTCCACTTCTCTTTGAACAAGGCCACTGCCGTGTCAGAGAATGGTACGTAGTCTAGTTCCATGGCGCTGTCATCACCTTGGGTATAAGCCCAGTCAAAGAAGTTCAACACACCAGCGACTTGCTGAGGATTTTCTGGTTGCTTATGTACCAAGATAAAGGTCGCAGCAGCGATAGGCCATGCTTGGTCAGTTTCAGAGTTAGTGATGACTTTATAAAAGCCTTCTTGTTGTGACCAATCGATATCACCTGCTGCAGCAAACGTCTCAGCAGATGGCTGTACGATGTTACCAGCTGCGTTTTTCAGCGCAGTATGTGACATCTTATTTTGCTTAGCGTAAGCATACTCAACATAACCGATAGAGTTTTTCATGCGGTTTACGTAGCTTGAAACGCCTTCGTTACCTTTACCGCCTGCACCAGTAGCAGAGGTCGGCCATTTGACGGTTTTATCAACGCCAACCGTGTCTTTCCAGTCTGGTGAAACCTTGGCAAGATAATCAGTGAAGTTGAAAGTCGTACCTGAACCATCTGAGCGGAATACTGTTGTGATTGCGGCATCTGGCAAGGTCAAATCTGGGTTCATCGCCTTAATTGCAGGGTCACTCCAGTTACTAATCTTACCCAAATAGATATCAGCCAATGTTGTGCCGTCTAGCTTCAGTGCACCAGGCTCAACACCCTCAATGTTGACGATTGGTACAACACCACCGATGACTGTTGGGAACTGAATCAAACCTGCTTCGTCTAACTCTTCAGGCGTCATCGGGGCATCAGAAGCACCAAAATCTACTGTTTTTGACTGAATTTGTTTGATACCACCAGATGAGCCAATCGACTGATAGTTGACTTGGCCGCCGGTCGCAGCATTGTAGTCATATGACCATTTCGCATAGATAGGCTGCGGGAACGACGCACCTGCACCTGTAATATTCATAGCGATATTTTCAGCAGATTTAAAATCTGACGTAGCAGAAGATGCTGTCTGAGAGGTTGTTTCAGCTGTTGTCACAGCGCTACTGCTAGTATCAGCAGTTGGTTCCGCCGTATCTGTTGACTTATTACACGCCGTAAGCATTAATGTACAACTGACGGCCACTGCTAATAACGAATAACGCATGTAGGACTCCTGAAGTTTAACAACGGTATAAAAAAGCATTGCTTGTGATATGCGTGTTATCTTGCCAAATCTTTATGACAGTTTAATGACAACTTCTAGAATCCTTCATTCGCTTTACATAATATTTGAATAATTTGTCTACAACCTAGTAATACTAAGCATCTTCATTTATTAACACTCAAAAAATTATTCACGAAAATATTGAACCGTGTGTTTGACACAGAATATTTGTATCCAAATACCATTAGCCGTTGGTACAGAATTTTGTTAGTATGAAGGCTGATTTACAACACTGACAGACTCGGGGTGCGGTGTATTTTTGGCTCATTTTATTAAACTTGTTTTATTAAAGTAGTCGCCTTGATACATTCGCTGAGAGATCACCCGCCGAACCTGATGCGGTTAGTACCGACGCAGGGAAGTCTTAAGCACTTTGTTATTTATGACAAAGGGCGCGTAGAAATACATTTTTATCGTCACTACTGTCTTGATATGCGTGATGCATAACCGGATAAGAAGAGAGGATATCAAGCTGCGTCCAATATTTGATGAGCACCATGCGCGACGATACTTTTTGGTCGAAGTTGTGGGTTCATGATATAAACTTGTCTAAATGATGGATGCCTACCCCCGCAGATACTGGCGGTGTTGCTTTTATTCAAAAACCAACACGCTAGGACAGCATATGACTACTGCAGACACTACTTCAATTGCACCGAAAGCCCAAACGCATAACCCAGCCGACAACTCAACGCTTGCTTCAAATGCTGCTGACACGACCAACGTCAAAGCAGATAAAAAAGCAGATGCGTTAAAAACCCCTGCTCACCGTGCCGCAAGTGATGCCCGTTTCGAAGAAGATGCGCGCGACTTGCACCGTATTTTACCTGCCTCAAGAAAAGTCTATATCGAAGGCTCAAGACCTGACATCCAAGTGCCGATGCGTGAAATCAGCTTGGCTGATACGCCTGTTGGTGGCACTGGAGATAAAGACGGTGAGCATAATCCGCCGTTTTATGTGTATGACACCTCAGGTGTATATACCGACCCTAATGTCGATATCGACCTCACACGTGGATTGCCAAAACTGCGTGAGAACTGGATCGCAGAACGCGGTGATACCGAGCAATTAAGCGGCCTATCTAGCTCATACGGACAAGCACGTGCCCGCGATATCAGCACTGCCAATCTTAGATTTGCTCATATTGATAAACCGCGTCGCGCCAAATCAGGACAGAACGTCACGCAAATGTACTACGCGCGCCGTGGCATCATCACTCCTGAAATGGAATATATCGCCATACGCGAAACGCAGAAGCAACATGAACTGACCGATATGCGTCAACATGATGGCGAAAGTTTCGGTGCCAATACGCCTCAAATCATTACTCCTGAATTTGTTCGCGATGAAGTGGCGGCTGGACGTGCAATTATTCCAAACAACATCAACCACCCTGAATCTGAGCCGATGATCATCGGGCGCAATTTCTTGGTGAAAATCAATGCCAATATCGGTAACTCAGCGCTGGGTTCATCTATCGATGAAGAAGTGTCCAAAATGACGTGGGCAACACGTTGGGGTGCGGATACTATTATGGATTTATCAACGGGCAATCACATCCATGAAACCCGTGAATGGCTAATCCGTAACTCTCCTGTGCCGATTGGTACCGTACCGATTTATCAAGCATTAGAAAAAGTAGATGGCGTTGCTGAAGACCTTACATGGGAGATATTCCGTGATACGTTGATCGAGCAAGCAGAGCAAGGCGTAGATTACTTTACTATTCACGCTGGCGTGCTATTACGCTATGTGCCACTTACCGCAAAACGTCTGACAGGTATCGTCTCACGCGGTGGTTCTATCATGGCGCAGTGGTGTCTAGCCCATCACAAAGAAAGCTTTTTATATACGCATTTCGAAGACATCTGCGAGATTATGAAACAGTACGATGTGGCATTTAGTCTAGGTGATGGCCTACGTCCTGGCTGCTTGCAAGATGCCAATGATGAAGCGCAGTTCGGTGAGCTACGTACGCTTGGTGAATTGACTAAAGTGGCATGGGAGCACGATGTACAGGTAATGATCGAAGGCCCTGGACACGTCGCGATGAACCGCATCAAAGAAAACATGGACTTGCAGCTTGAGCTTTGTGCGGACGCGCCTTTCTATACTTTAGGGCCATTAACCACAGACATCGCTCCAGGTTATGACCACATCACTAGCGCCATCGGAGCTGCAATGATTGGTTGGTTTGGTACAGCGATGCTGTGCTATGTGACGCCAAAAGAACACTTGGGTCTACCGAACAAAAAAGACGTCAAAGACGGTATTATTACTTATAAAATTGCTGCACACGCTGCTGACCTTGCTAAAGGTCATCCAGGAGCACAAGCACGTGACAACGCGCTATCTAAAGCCCGTTTCGAATTCCGCTGGGATGATCAGTTCAACCTAGCGCTCGATCCTGATACTGCACGTGAATATCATGATGAGACGTTGCCAAAAGACGCACACAAATCGGCACACTTTTGCTCCATGTGTGGCCCTAAGTTTTGTTCAATGAAAATCACTCAAAACGTGCGTGAATATGCAGCAGGGCTGGATAAAGATGCTGCCAACCAAAAAGTAACGCCGCAAACAGGCGACTTAACTGACGCTGGTCATCTAATCAAAGAGGTAGATACAGAGCTCGTTGGACAAGTTGGTGAAGCCACTGCTGAGGAAATTCGCCAAGGCATGGCCGAAATGACTAAGAAATATAACAACGAAGGACGCCAGTTATATAAAGAGGTGTAGGATTAATAATCCTATACTTTTGAAATAAGAAAAGCCCTACTATTTAAGTATTTGCACACTTATCTAGTAGGGCTTTTTTTGGCTTATGTACTCATGATTTATGTACGAGTTTTTATTTACTAAGTTTACACTTTCGATGCTTCATAAATCTCTTCAATTGACGTATTAATGGTATCAGCAAACTCGCTATCGCTTTGTTGCTTACTCAAACCTTCAGTAAAGGCACGCGAGAAGCTTGCAATCATACCTGGGTTTTGTTTGAGTTTGGCACAAGCATCGCTACGACTATAGCCACCAGACAGCGCCACAACTTTTAGCACTTTAGGATGGTCGATCAGCTCCTGATAAAACCTTGCTTCTTCTGGTAACGTCAGCTTGAGCATCACTTGATGTTCGTCACTTAAGCGTTCCAGATTTCGCAAGATATCTGCCTTTAGCAGTAGCTCGCACTCATGCTTTTGAGTGCTATCAATATTGACCTCTGGCTCGACGATAGGCATCAAACCTTTTGAAATAATTTGCTTAGCCACATCAAACTGCTGCTGTACCACAAGCTCGATACCATCGACATTTGGCTCATAGATGACTGAGCGCATTTTAGTACCGAATACGGGATAGTTTTTTGCTTTATCTAATAATAGATCTAGATTCGGGATTGGCTTCATAACTTGTACGCCGCTCATTTGCTCAGCCAGACCTTTGTCTACCTTTAAAAACGGTACGATATTTTTATCTTCCCATAGGTAATTGGCCGTCGACTTGCCATTGACTTCGCGCTCCATGGTGTCTTCGAATAAAATTGCACCAAGTACACGTTCACTATCAAAACAGTCACACGTCATGATACGAGCACGCATTTCATGAACCAAATCAAACATGGCCTCATCATTATCATAGTCGTCGCTGTTGACACCATAAGTCTCTAACGCTTTCGGTGTGCTGCCGCCACTTTGATCAAGAGCAGCAATAAAACCTGAACTATTTTTTATACGCTGTAATTGCTTATCGTATTCCATTGAGCTTGCATCCTATTTTTATTGGTTAAATTGAACATAATAAACTAAGCTTTTTTATTCCATACAAGCCCTGTTATTTGTAGATAACCTTACCATAGGATGATTAGTATGCCTATATAGGATACGTGACAATAAGGGTGAAAATTATGAAACCAATACTGTTGGACAGTGTGCATTACGCCAAAAATAGTACCCCTACACAGCAGACTGCCAATACTAATCCTATTATATTGATACGGTTCAACTGCTCCTTGAATACACCTACGCCAATCAATGTGGCTACGGCGATAACACCGACATTCATACCAGTGAAAACAATACTAGGAGAATCATGCAGCACTTGGTGTGCTCGTACATAAGCATAAATATTGCCCATGTTTAATGTGCCGAGCAGCAAGCCTGTCATAAGCGCTTCTTTTTGCCAACGTACCCCTGTGACAAGTAAATAGACTAAAAGCAATACACCTGCTACCCCGAAGCTAACCAGTAGAGTCAACGGAAAGGCCGCCCCTTGTTTGGCAACTTGTTTGAACAAGATATCAATAATGCCGTAGCCTGCCCATACCCCGAATAACCACAGTGGCGTATGCTTTGCTTGCCGAGTAATATCGTTATGCTGTGGTCGATAGACAAGCGCACCTAATGCCAGAAAACCTAACGCCAGTCCAAGTATACGTGTACCAGTCAGCACCTCACCGAATAGCAAAAAAGCCGCTACGATAGGAATAATAAGTGATAAGCGCTGAGACGCGTCGGTTGCTACCATCCCTACCGCTTCAACGGCCCGTCCCAGAATAATAAATACGGCAGGTAATAGTATCCCAAGCGCGATGATGATTGCCCAAGCGCTATCAAGCGCATGTATGGCACCTACATCAGGTTTTAGTAACACCCAAGTCAGTAAAAAAGCCACAGGATAGCCTGCCACGATGGTCTGACGAATATCTATATTTTTCTGGCGCAATATTTTCAAAAGTACGGAGACGGCGACGCTACATAGCACCGCTATTATTAAATACATCATTCACTGCTACCTTTTGAACTTCAATGTTGAGTTATTACTGTTCGTATATTTATAAAAACCATTAAATAAGATGCCCGCTAATCAGCTGATTTTCGCAATAAAATCATGCTTATAAAAGCAATATTTAAACTATAAATAAGTTTGGATATGGAATGTAACAAAATATTTTTTCTACAGCAATCTATTTATTATGGTTATAACTGAAGCTCTCAAAACCTAGCTATTCTTAAGCAAATTACAATTAGCATGCAGGTATGATTAGTAATTTTGCTAAAATAGCACCTAATCCCAATCACAAAAGTAAAGATTCTAGATAACGAGTCCTCTCGTTCATCTTGACGTACTGCTATTGACGTTTTATTACTGCCTATGAATGCTTTATTTCGCTTTTTCGAAAACCGCCTACCCGCCTTTCCAGATACACCTATGCCATTGCCATCACCTCGCGATGGTATGCTGAAGTTTTTGTGGGCATGTACCAATGGCCTACGCGGCTGGCTACTAATCTTTATGATTTTGTCTGCTGGTATCGGTATCTACGAGGCCATGCTGTTTGCTTGGATAGGTAATATCGTCGATTGGTTGGGCGTTTATACGCCGCAAAACTTATGGGCAGAAAAAGGCGATATGCTGCTCATCATGCTCGCTGTCATGATAGTAAGCCCATTGTGGATTGCCCTGTCATCGTTTATCCACTTTCAGACCTTGCAGGGTGTGTTTCCTATGCAGATGCGCTGGCGTTTTCATCAGCGCATGCTTGGGCAATCCATGCAGTTCTATCAGGATGAGTTTTCGGGACGTGTCTCAGCTAAGGTAATGCAAACAGCCCTAGCAGTACGCGATACCGTGATGACTGTTACCGATATGTTTATGTATGTCTCTGTCTACTTTATCACCTCAGGGGTGATTTTGTTTAATTTAGACAGCTTACTACTCATTCCTTTTGTCATTTGGCTCGTCTTAGTTGCCATCACCATTTGGTACTTTATCCCCAAACTCAAGGAGACAGCCATTGTGCAAGCAGATGCGCGTGCCTTGATGACGGGAAGAATCACTGATGCTTATGCCAATATCATGACCGTAAAGCTATTTAGCCATTCGCGTCGTGAGCTGGGCTACGCCAAAAATGCCATGGGGCAATTTCTAGGTACGGTACATGCGCAGATGCGCTGGGTCAGCTATTTAGAAGTATCGACACATCTTATCAGCGTGATCTTGGTCAGTAGTACGGCAGGTATTGGGTTGTACTTGTGGCAACAAGGCGCAGTTGGTGTTGGTGCCATTGCTGCTGCGACTGCGATGGCATTACGTTTAAATGGTTTGACGCGTTGGATTATGTGGCAGACAGCCAGTTTGTTTGAGAGTATCGGTACAGTTCAAGATGGTATGCGTACGTTATCAGCGCCGCAGACAATTATTGATAAACCTGACGCGCCAGCGCTAGCCGTCACGGACGGACGCATTGTGTTCGACCATGTTGACTTCAGTTATGAAAATGACGAAGAAGACAATGGCCAAACTGGTAAGCCTATTGATAGTACCAACATCGCTAAGCGCGCTCCTAACTCATATATCAAACTGTTGGACAACTTCCACTTAGATATTAAGCCGGGTGAAAAGATTGGTTTGGTTGGGCGTTCAGGTGCTGGTAAATCAACTTTAGTTAATTTGCTATTGCGCTTCTTTGATGTCGATAGCGGTAAGATTCTGATTGATGGTCAGGCTATTGATGCGGTTACGCAAGAATCGTTGCGCCAACAGATTGGTATGGTGACTCAAGATACCTCGTTGCTACATCGTACTGTACGTGAAAATATCGCCTATGGTCGTCCTGATGCTACTGATGAAGAGATTATGATCGCTGCCAAACAAGCTCAGGCATGGGATTTCATCAAAGATTTGTACGATGATAAAGGCAATACAGGACTTGATACCCAAGTGGGTGAACGCGGAGTCAAACTATCTGGCGGTCAACGCCAACGTATTGCTATCTCACGTGTTATGCTAAAAAATGCGCCGATTTTACTTTTAGATGAAGCGACCAGTGCGCTAGATTCTGAGATTGAATATGCCATTACCGAAAGCTTAAATGACATCATGACCGGCAAGACCGTTATTGCTATCGCCCATCGCCTGTCTACTATTGCGGCACTGGATAGACTGGTCGTTATGCATCAAGGCCGTATCATTGAGCAAGGTAGTCATGATGAACTATTGGCATTGAATGGTGTCTACGCTCGACTGTGGCAACGTCAAAGCGGTGGCTTCTTAGGTGAAGATAACTAGGATTCATTAAGTCAGCTCAATCATAAAAAGCAAAGCTACGAAAAACAAATCACTCAAAATAAGCCACAAGGAAGTGTTTATTTTATGGAAGCATTCACAAACCGCATTAATCTTAGCGGAAAGCAGGCACGTTACTACGACCTTAGCCAGCTTAATCAGCCGTTAGATTCAAGCTCTACTCCTCGCACGCCAGCACATTTTTATAGTGGCAACAGTTTTACCGTTGGCACTTATACACCGCTATTAAGTAAGCTAGCCACTGAGTTTGATATTAGCTCACTTGCCCTACGTGGCTACTGGTATGATAAGCCGCAAAACCGTCGTCTGACGCGCGAGCAAGATGCCGACATGCTGATTGAGTTTTTAGAAAAGACCCAAGATAAGCCTGTCGTAGGTATTGGTCATTCGCAAGGGGCGACGGCCACAGCGATGGCAGCTGCCAAACGTCCAGAGCTGTTTTCGCAGTTGTACCTGATCGAACCTGTCACATTTACCAAACACCAAGCCACCTTATATAACCTTTTGCCACGCTCTGTACTACTGAGCCGCGAGCCTTTCAAAAGCACGTTAACCAAGCAATCTACTTGGCCAAGTATCTATAGTTATTACGAGAGCCTACGTGCGCAGCGTGCTTATAAGCGTATCAGCGATGAGCACTTGCAAGTATTTGCTGAGCAAAGCTTGAGCAAAAATGCAGATGGTAGCTATACGCTTATGTTTGCACCAGAACAAGAGCTGGCCAATTATTTTGGCGCACCTCATATCGATGCCGCACTCAAAAAACTACGCTGTCCCTACACGTTGATTACAGGCAAGCCTACCCTGTTCATCAATGACAAAGTACGAAAGCAATGGAAAAATTTTATCCCAGATAGCAGTCTTATTTCGTTGTCAGATTATGGTCATCTATTACCAATGGAAGCTCCTGAACTATGTGCTCAAATCATTAACGAGCACTACCAAAGCAGTAAATAAGGATTTACAACAACTGAATTATGACTGATCTCTTTGCCCCTGCACCCACGGATAATTTACTACCCTATGATGGTAAGGTGAATGATTTAGGCGTGATTATCGACGATGCCATTGCCCTTTATAACACTCTACTAAATGAGCTACCGTGGCAATCAGACATCGTGACATTATTTGGTAAGACCCATATAACCACTCGGAAAATTGTCTGGATGGGAGACAAAAATGCTAATTATCAATACTCGGGACACGTGCGACAAACCGTTCCGTGGTCAGATAAAGTGTTTCACGTGAAACAGAAAATCGAGCAAGATTTAGCAGAGATTGGCATCACCGCTAATTTTAATACCTGCCTGCTTAATTACTATCCTTCTGGCGCTGATGGTATGGGCTATCATGCCGATGACGAAAAAGAGCTCGGTCATCAACCAGTCATCGCCTCCTTATCGCTCGGTGCAACACGTAAATTTGTTTTTAAACATAAAAAAACTCAAGACAAAGTTGAACTTCATCTTGAGTCTGGTCAGCTCGTTGTGATGCATGGTGATACACAAACCTTTTGGAAGCATACGATTACTAAGACAAAGACGGTCGATGCTGGGCGAATCAGTCTAACGTTTCGGCATATGCTTACATCTTGATACTATCGCTGACTTAACGAGTCATCTAATTCTTACGCGAGACGATCTAAAAAACGCTCACGATAACACTGGTAAGCAGCTTCACACACATTGGCAGTGTAGCTAGCATTAACACCACCTGCGACTACTGCGCCTACCGCTGGAATGATTTGCGCCGCTTTTGTCTTAACGATGTTAGTGGCTACTTTAGTCGCTGTCTGACGCAGTACACGAGACACGACTTCTTCATTAATCTGATTGAATGCCTGAGTTTCTGGATCTTTAATCATCGCATGAGTGTCATCTAACGCCGCTTTACGCTCCTCAACAGAGGCAGAAGTTGCTACAGCCAACAAAGACATCGCAAATAGCTGTTCGCCTTCATTATTGATATCAAAGCCATAGTACGTTGCATACTCTCCAATCGCACGTAGGTTGGCTGTAATAAGCCCAACGACATCAGCAGGGATACCTGCCCAACCTACAATCCCTGTAGTCACCCCTTGCGCACTGGTTAGCGCTACATACTTGCTTTTGAACAGCTTAACTTGTTTATCTACAACAGCAATGGGTAGACGTTTAATGTCGCCAAGCGTTTTGATAGAGAAGTCGTTAATATCTGCTGCCTCTTGATAGCTATCGATAACGTCTTGAGTGTCCAATGTCCAGTTGGCCGCATCACTCAAAGCACTAATCGTTTCCTCAGTTGCTTTTTTTAGAGAGTCGCCAAATTGTGGAGCTTCCATCAACGCATCACCGGCTGCTACCACAGGGGTATTAAGCATTGCGAGCGTCTTATCCAAAATCCCTTTATCAGGGTTCTTCCATGCTTCTATCTCTTCACGGACTTTGGATTCATAAGCAATGTGGTCATCTGTTTTTTCATTGCTGGTCTTATTGTTGATAGTCATATTATTTCCTTTATTAGTATCGTTCGCTTTCTATCCTATGATAAATAAGCAAAGACTACAGGGACGTTCTGTTGTTCAAAATAAAACTTTTGTATGATTTGTTAAGTCATCAGTTAAGTTTACTGGGTTTCAACAGACATCCCCTTACTAATAAATCCTACCAAACACTACCTCATACTTGGACAATCTTGACATTCACTCAGCAGCGGCCAAGACAATCTTGCCAAAAGCATCGCCTTTTTGTAGCTCGTGATGCGCTGCAACAACTTCTGAGAGTGGATAGGTTTTTTGAATTTTTAAAGTTAAATTACCATCGGCCACTTCCTGTAAAACACGCGCCATATCTTGACCACTACGCTGCGCTTTATAGCCTGCTACTGCCAAGTCTTTTTGCTGACCGGCTTCTTTGAGCTTATCAACCCAAATAGTTGGTAGCACATTCACTCGGGCGCCTGACTTGAGTACGCTAAGCGCGCGGACACCTGCTTCATTACCGACTAAATCAAGTAGCACGTCGGCTTGCAGGTCAGGGAACGCTTCATCTTTTGTATAATCTATCCAACCCGCTAGCTTAGATACGTCTATCAACTCATCAAGCTTGGCGTACTTTTCTGGTGAGCAAATTACCGTCACCTTGATGTTATCTTGCGCCACTTTATTCATAAGCAGTTGGATTAATAAATGACCAACACCGCCTGCTGGTGCATTAATCACCACATGCTCGTCTGTTTTTATATCAGCGAAATCTACGAATTGTAGCGCCGTTTGTCCGATACAAGGCAAAGCACCTGCCTGCTCTAAAGTGACATTATCTGGTACTTTCGCAAGTAACTTGGCATCTACTGCCACATATTGCGCGTAGCCACCACCGCTAAAGGTCAAAGCCGCTACTCTATCGCCGACAGCAAACTCATCGCTATTACTGCTGACTACTTCGCCTGATACATCAAATCCTAAAATAGCCGGCTGATCATTCTCAAACTTATCTTTACGAATGTTTTCTGCACCCCAGCCTTTACCTTGGCGGGTCTTATAATCGACAGGGTTAATCCCAGCATAGGCAATTTTTACCAGTACTTGGTCGTCCTGTAGCTCAGGGACATCAGCACCATCTTGGTATTTCATGACTTCAGGCTCACCGAACTCGCGTATGAGTACGGCGTGCTGAGTCTTAGGTATGTTATGGTTAGCATGGTGATTATTATCAGTAGTAGACGCTGTTGCCATCGTAGAATATCCTTATATTTTGTTTATTAGGCTGTACTTATTATTTATTCTCTTGAAAGGTTATGCTGTTAATAGCACTTTCAATCGAGAACATGGTTAAGCAATAATACGATCAATAAAGACAATTGTTCATACATTGATAGATTGCCAATATAATACATTTAGACGAATTATTATAGTTGGGTATTAAGGCAGAATCAGCTCTGCGCTAATGGGCAGATGGTCTGATAGCGATGACCAAGGTTTTCCAGTGTGAACCCAAGCATCCTTCACAAGCAAATTGCGCACATAAATACGATCTAAGCTGAGTACTGGCAGTTTTGCTGGAAAGGTTGGCAACAGCTTGCCATGACAATGTTTGAACGCTTCTATCATACCGAGATCTGATGCCAGTTTGTCACAAGACATCTTTTTCCAATCATTAAAGTCGCCTGCCAAGATAAGTGGTTGATCCGGCGCAATCTCATTTCGAACATAATCACTAATCGCTTGATACTGCTTGATACGATCTCGCTCAAATAAATTTAAATGTGCACACAATACGACAACTGGCATCTCCCAACCGATAGGCTGTACCTCACAATGCAAGACACCGCGCTGCTCAAGCTTGTTGACCGTAATATTTACATTGTGTTTGGGATCTAGCGGGAAGCGGCTCAATACTGCATTGCCGTGGTGACCGTTTTCGTACTCTGAGTTTTTGCCGTAACTGTTTTGCAGATCTAAAAATTCGCCGAACCATTCATGCTGTGATTGATCTGGGTACTCGTTATATTGCATATTACGTTTGAGGTTTTGGCCTTGCACTTCTTGTAAACACAAGACGTCTGAACCCACAGACTCTAGCGCCTGAGCAATACCTTGCATCTTCACTTGGCGATTCAGCGGTGACATGCCTTTGTGGATGTTGTAGCTGGTTAAAACAAAAGAGGTGGTAGTCATAGTTTGGTTAGTTGTACGCTCATTATTTATGGAGTAAAGATCAATAGCTCAGCTACGATAGCACCCATAGTGATGGTAATGACAGACATAAAAAGAGCACTGGCTCGTATTGAACCAATGCTCTCATATTACACCTATGTATGATTAATGGCTAATTCATAAATGAATATCGCGCATAGGTGTCATCGTCAGATTAGTAGCGAGTTACTAGTGCTATTGGTTGATCTTCACCCATGATGTCTTGTGGCATAAATACAGCTTCGCCGCCATTGTGAATGACATGTTCGATGATTTCACCGATTGCATCATCTGTGATGCCTTCCGTAGTCGCATCATTGGCAGGGCTTAACGTTTGTGCCTTTTCATCAATTTTAGCAGACTGAATATAACCACGGCGTACATAGAGTGTCTCACCAGCCCCTTGGAAAGCACTGCGATATACTTCCTGCAAATCAGTCTGCAACATATTCGCACCGCGGGCTTTGTCGATTTCACCTAATGCAGCTTTGTGCAGCGATGTGCGATACTCTTCTACGGCTTCTTGTACACTATCTACAATATGTTGAGCACCACCGTCTTCTAGATTGGTCGCATTCGACACTGTAGCGATTATATTATCTGGACGATCACAGACTTCTTTATAGTAGCCAATATTTTTTGCATCACCAACTATAACAAGAGGCATTTTATGCTCACCCCATAGTTCTTGGACGCTTTTATCAACTTGGTTAAAGAACTCTTTTAAATGGCTACTCTCGTTATTTGATGAGCGATCTGAGCCACCGTCGCCTGTTGTATATAGACCGTTGTTTTCGACAGGGAACTGAATGTTCTCCATGTTGTTTTGTGCATCGTCATCTTTATCGAACTCTCTCACAACGCGGTCATTAGATGCTTCAATCAAACGAGCATTGTCACGAGTTAAGACCACAGTATAATAATGAACCGCACTTGCCATATCACGGACCAAGTCACGCGTAGCAAATCTATCTGAAATCACAACACGTTCTGTTGTGTCAATTGGCATACGAATAACTTGCACATCATCCGTACTAGCAAATATAGCTAACGTATCGAGATTATAATTGTGATTGAGCTCACTGATTTTATTTTGAATATTATCTAGAATGGTAGTCGCTGTGCGTTTATCGTACTCTTTCGTCAGACGATCTTCGGCAACTTTCAATTGGTTTTTTAGAGCGATAGGATCTTGCTCATTAGCTGGATGTTCACGATGCGTTTTAACAAAGATACTTACGGCAGGATTAGCTTTAGTCTCACGTAAACTTTTTAGAGTCGCTTTCATATATTGCTCCTTGTTTTATTATCGTTCATTTTTAACTTTATATATTTCTTTACTCATATATTTTTATGAGCTTGGAAATTTCTATCCGTGTTTTTCTTGCATCTTATCGGTGCATAGTATTTAAATTCCATTATCTTGATGCTAACAGCTATACCCCACTCCCTATAGGGTTAATTTGCAAGCAAATGATAGCGCTTTGTAAGTAGAGCACTCTATATTGTTAAAGAACTGCCTTATCCAATATAGCTACATATTCGGATACTTATCTTGAGAAGTTGAATCTAAATACCAGAATTTCGACATTTACTTTCAGATTGCTAGCACTGTCCTAATTACTTGAATCGTATAAAAGTGCTTAGGTTGTATTTTTACTAAATGAACCCATCTTTTATATAATCTATATATAAAATAAGAACACACTGTATATTTTAATAGTAGCCAGACTTTTCTCATTTTTATTAATAATAATTCATTGATACCGGATACCTATATGACATCTTCTCCTTTAGATTTACGCCTTGTCGATTTTGCCGACACTGCGCCACATACGTTACAAAACCAAGTGATTGACGCTATTGATGCTGCCAATATTTTTTTAGATACCTTAACCGTGATAGAAAGCGATAGCGCTGAAAAAATAAGTGCTGAAAAAATAAGCGCTGAACAAGCTTTGGCAGATGTGATGAGCTTTGACCATATTAATCTGGCATTAGATCGTAGCTGGGGCATTTTGTCGCATCTCAATAGTGTGATGAGCAACGATGAGATTCGACATGTTCACCATGAACTGTTACCAAAGCTATCTGCCTACGGTACACGAGTGGGACAACATCAGCCTTTGTTTAATCGCTATCAAACTATCGTCAATGACACAGATTTCTTTGCTACGTTAGAGCCTGCTCGTGCACGTGCAATCGAACTGGCATTACGTAGTTTTGAGTTATCAGGCGTTGCATTACCTCAAGCTGAGCAAGAAAAATTTGCCGCTATCCAAAGTGAGTTATCTACCTTGTCTGCAACCTTTTCGGACAATATCTTGGATGCGACGCAAGCATTTGCCCTACCTTTAGAAGATTCTCAATTAAAAGGTTTAACAGAGAGCGGTCTGGCACTATTGGCAGATGCAGGCGAGCAATACAAAGCGCGTGAGCTTGCTAGCGGTGCTCTTAGCCAAGCCGATATAGATGCACTTCCTACTCCTTACTATGTGGCCAGTTTAAATATTCCTGTATATCTAGCGATCATGACTCATGCGGACGATCGTAGCCTACGTGAGACGCTTTATCATGCTTATGTCACACGCGCCTCTGAGTTTGATACGCATACTAATGCAAAAGGCAACTCATTAAATAACGCTGACAACATGAGTCAAATCCTCTCATTACGTGAGCAAAAAGCCAAGCTACTTGGTTTTGCAAATTATGCTGAAGTATCGCTATCGACTAAGATGGCAGATAGCGTCTTAGAAGTTGAAACATTCTTACGTGACTTAGCAACGCAAGCAACCCCTGCTGCCAAAGCAGATTTGGCACAGCTACAAAAATACGCTAGCGATTATGGCATTGACGAGTTGCAGCCGTGGGATAGCGCTTACATCGCTGAAAAGGTAAAACAAAGTGAGTTCAGCTTATCGCAAGAGGAAATTCGTCCATATTTCCCATTACCTAAAGTGATTAATGGCTTGTTCACTATCGTTGAGCGTCTATACGGTATCCAAGTACAAGAGCAAGGTCATAAAGATGCAGGAAGTGACTCAGTCTCTCGCTGGCATGACGATGTAAGCTTTTATCAGTTATTCGATGCTGATGAGCGCTTGCTCGGTGGCTTCTACTTTGACTTATTCGCACGTAGTGGTAAGCGTGGCGGTGCATGGATGAGTGGTTTTCAATCTCGCTATAGCTACGAAGAACAGAACCATCAGCAGCTGCCCGTTTGCTTTATGGTTGGTAATTTCACGCCAGCACTTGATGGCAAGCCTAGTTTATTGACCCATGATGAAGTATTAACCTTATTCCACGAGTTTGGTCATGGCTTACATCATTTATTAACCCAAGTGACGGTCGGCGATGTCGCTGGTGTCAATGGCGTCGAGTGGGATGCGGTCGAACTTCCTAGTCAGTTTATGGAAAACTGGGCTTGGGACGCTGAAGGTATCGCGCTTATCAGTAGTCACGTTGAGACTGGCGAGCCATTACCTAAAGACAAGCTCGATGCACTATTAGCAGTGAAAAATTTCCAGAGCGGCATGCAAACGCTACGTCAGATTGAGTTTGCTCTATTTGACTTACTCATTCATGCTCATACGCCAGCGCTTAATTACGATGGTATTTTAGAGACGCTCAATACTGTTCGTAATGATATCTCCGTTATGCAAACACCTGACTATAACCGCTTTGCTAATGGTTTTAGTCATATTTTCGCGGGTGGTTATGCTGCAGGTTATTACTCGTATAAATGGGCGGAACTGCTATCAGCTGATGCGTTTAGCAAGTTTGAAGAAGACGGTATTTTCAACCCAGCGACAGGCAAAGCGTTCCGTGAATCTATCTTATCTGTTGGCGGCAGTTTCCCAGCCAAGACCAACTTTGAAAACTTCCGCGGTCGTAGCGCCAGTATCGACGCCTTGCTACGCCATAATGGTTTCACTGATGCTAAAAATATTGATGCCGCAAATACTCAAACGACTCGCGAGGTCGTTTAAATGCGTTATCAGTCACCTAGTCCTAAGCGCCGATTTTTAGCAGGGGTACGTTGTCCAAAATGTCAGGAGATGGACGCTGTGGTGCAAGTCAATATCGTCATCCCTGCCCCAGATGAGTATATTGAATGTACTCAGTGCGGACACACAGAGCACCGTCCCGACCCTGATGCCATTAGTGCAAAGAACCATTTAGAAGATCAGATGGCACGTGATGCGATGGCGACTGGCACCAGCGGCACTGTGAAATTTAAATCTTAGTTATTTAGTTTTCATATCTAAAAATAGATTAAGTTCTTTATTATTTAATGGTCTATTAAGCCTATCTATCAATAGATAGGCTTTTTATTTTGAGTTTGCTATAGTATGGCTACTTATATTCTTGACATGAATCGATCATAATATGAAACGAGAAAAGATCTGGCCTTCATCAACACACGCTTCCAAGAAAAAGCCGACCAAATCACGCCGAAAAATTTGGACAGTATTTATTTTAATACTGCTAATTATTGCCATCGGCTATTTGATTTTGGGTAAGTCTGGCACAAAATCCACTTTACCTGCTAATACTGCTACTTCAGTACCAGTAACTGAGCAAACGCCGACAGAGTCAACAACAGATAATGTGTCTGATATAGCAGATGACTCTGTGATTAACGATGGCCTACTCATGGATGAAAACTCTGGAGCAGCGAATAATGACAGTACCGTGATACCAAATCCTACTGCTATATTAGATGCGCCTCTACCAGAAAATGACAGCTTGGCTAAAGAAGAGATTGATCGTTTAGAAGATGAACGTCAGCGATTGGCCGAACAAGAAAAGTTAGCCGCTGAACAAGTGGCTATGAATAAGCAATTGACTGATATGAAGGCAGAACAAATTGCATTACTTGAACAACAAATTGCTCAATTAGAAGCAAACGACTCTAATAAAGCGACGGTTCAATAACAGTATACTTGATTTGGTTATAGAGAGGCTTACGATGGCGATTTTGCAATTCACACATGCCTCTATTTTAAATAGCAATGCACAGTTGCTTGTTTTACCTGTCAACAATGCTGGTGTCGTTTTAGATCCTGTACTCACACGAGCGAAAACTCTATTTCCTGATAATTATAGTCGCTATCATCGTGCGTGCCACGATGGTAGCTTGAGTGTTGGTAGCTGCTTACTTAATAAGCGTACACGTGAACAGGTCGGACTTGGTATCAGTAGTAACGGTAACCAGCCAAACTATATTGCCAACCTCGTGATATCAAACCATCCTTATCATCCAGCACGCACACGTTGGCTGACTACTGCCTTGATTGATTTGCAACAGCAAATAATGCCGCTTATACGTTACCAAGGCATACGCAGAGTTGCATTGCTTGCGCGGCCACTTATCTCAGGCAGACCACGTGATATCGTATCCAATGAAAGTAATATAGCAGATAATCTACCTTTAGACTGGCATGCTGATACTTTGCCATTACTAACTGAGTACTTACAAGACCTACCAAAACTTCGTATCGATATACATCTGCCTAAAAGCATTGATTTATAAATGGCCTTTTAGCTAGCCAGTCATCGTCTTTTTGGACACATAAAAAAACCGCCTTGAATACTCATAACGAGCATTTCAAGGCGGTTTTTTATTACTTAAACCACATCAGATATTGAGTATTAGTTCTGCTCAACACCTTTCATAGTCAGTTTGATACGACCACGGTTGTCAACGTCTTGTACGAGTACTTTAACGATCTGACCTTCTTTTAGATAGTCTGATACATTCTCTACGCGCTCTTCTGCGATTTGTGAAATGTGTACTAGACCATCAGTGTTTGGCAAGACATTTACAAATGCACCGAAGTCAACGATACGAGCAACGGTACCTTCATAAGTTTTACCGACTTCAACTTCAGCAGTTAGTGCTTCGATTTTACCGATAGCTGCTTTGGTCGCTGCTTTGTTTTCACCAAAGATACGGATAGTACCAGCATCATCGATATCGATAACCGCGCCAGTTTCTTCCGTTAGCTGACGGATAGTTGCGCCGCCTTTACCGATAACGTCACGAATCTTGTCTGGGTTGATTTCGATAACCGCGTAGTTTGGTGCATGAGCATTGATTTCAGTACGGCTCTCAGGCAATACTTGGTTCATTGCTTCTAGGATATGGATACGACCAGCGTGGGCTTGTTTGAGCGCTTGCTCCATGATATCAGATGTAATCCCTTCGATTTTGATATCCATCTGAAGTGCAGTGATACCGTTCTTAGAACCGGCCACTTTAAAGTCCATATCACCTAGATGATCTTCATCACCCAAGATGTCTGACAATACAGCAAAACGATCGCCTTCTTTAACCAGACCCATTGCGATACCAGCAACTGGTGCTTTTAATGGTACGCCTGCGTCCATCAATGCCAAGCTTGCGCCACAAACAGAAGCCATAGAAGATGAACCGTTAGATTCAGTGATTTCTGACACCACACGAATCACATACGGGAAACGCTCACTATCTGGCAACATTGCTTGTACACCGCGACGTGCTAGACGACCATGGCCAATTTCACGACGTTTTGGAATACCTTCACGGCCCGTTTCACCAACTGAGAAATGCGGGAAGTTGTAGTGCAGCATGAAATGGTCACGAATCGTGCCACCTAGTGAGTCAATCATGTTGACGTCACGGCTGTTACCAAGTGTGGTAGTAACCAATGCCTGCGTCTCACCACGTGTGAACAATGCTGAACCATGCGTATATGGCAATACACCAACTTGTACGTCAAGCGCACGAACTGTCTCAGGGTCACGACCATCGATACGCGGCTTACCTGATAAGATGTTGTCACGAACGGTACGATATTTAAGGTCGTTATAGATTTCTTTAAGCTCAGATACGGTATCAGCATAAGTTTCTGACTCAGCATCACCAGCAAGTGCATCAATAATTGACTGCTTAATTTCATCAAGCTTCGTGTAACGTGCTTGCTTATCAGTAATGGTATAAGCGTCAGCAACTTGCTCGCCGAACTGCTCTTTCATGCTACTGGTAAGTGCTTGATCACGCTCAGGAGCAGAATATTGCTGCTTAGCAGTGCCAATTTCTTCAGCCATTGACGCAATGTTATCAATAACGATTTGTTGTTGCTGATGGCCGTACAATACTGCACCTAACATCTGGTCTTCTGACAGCTCTGCCGCTTCAGACTCAACCATCAATACTGCAGACTTAGTACCAGCTACAACCAAGTCTAGATCACTGGTTTCAAGCTGCTCAGATGTTGGGTTTAGAACGTATTCGCCGTTAATGAAACCAACACGAGCGGCAGCAACAGGACCATTAAATGGCGCATCAGAGATAGCCAATGCTGCTGAGGCACCGATTAGTGCAGCGATATCTGCAGACTGAGTTTTATCTGATGATACAACTGTTGCGGTGATTTGGATTTCGTTTACGTAGCCTTCTGGGAATAGCGGACGAATCGGACGGTCAATCAAGCGTGAAGTTAAGGTTTCAAATTCGCTCGCACGGCCTTCGCGTTTGCCGTAAGCACCTGGGATTTTACCCGCTGCATACATTTTTTCTTGATAATTAACCGTTAGCGGAAAGAAGTTTTGACCTTCTTTAGCTTCTGATTTTACGACTGCTGCAACTAATACTGTTACGCCGCCCATATGTACTAAAATAGAGTTTGCTTGACGGGCAATACGGCCTGTCTCGATAACAACCTGCTGGTTGCCATATTGAAATTCACGCTTAATGGTGTTGAACATTGTCATATAATCTTCCTAATGTTGACTGACAAAAATGATATCAGCGTCAAAAAAAGCTGATATCTGTCATTAAAATTCTGTATATATGGCTATCAGTTGACATGCTTTCTATTAAAAATCATCGCAACCAATGCCAATAACGTTACTTGGTTATCTCATATATTTGTCTGAGTTAGACATCGTACTATTATGTATATTCGGTCGTGCAATTTTGGCTTTACTATAAATACTATCAAAAAGACATTAAGTCAAAAGACTTCGATGCTAAAAACCCTACAGGCTATTTTCTAGGCTTTCAAATATCAGCTATCCGCGCCGATTACCAAGCCAAATAATAAGTATTTTATCAATAATCGCCATATCTGTAGCAGATGCGCTATCAAACTCACAAGGCATTATTTTACAGTGATTTATAGCCATTGACCAATTAATTGCACAGTAGCGCAATTATCGTCAGAAAATACCGTATTTGAGACTTGGTTAGTACAGTTTATACCAATACTCCTCTTAGCTGTTCTATAGAAGGAGTTATAGCTCTTACTATTTGAGCACAGTATCTAAAACGAATAAGCATAAAAAAACGGCGTGAAACTATTCCACACCGTTTTTAGAAAAATCTATTTTATCGATAATAACAAACAAGTTCCAAGCGATTTAGCAAAAAATTCAGCATCCACTCGTACTATTGTCGTTAGATTAACGACGTAGACCCAACTGGCTGATTAGAGTAGTGTAACGACCAAGGTCTTTACCTTTTAAGTAATCAAGCAGTTTACGACGCGTGTTAACCATACGGATAAGACCGCGACGGCTATGATGGTCAGCTTTGTGTGCTTTAAAATGGTTCTGCAAATCATTGATACGAGCACTCAACAAAGCTACTTGAACTTCTGGAGAACCAGTGTCATTTTCGCCACGTTGGTATTGAGCGATGATTTGTTCACGATCGGTATTAGTTAGCATAAATATCTCCGGCAATGCTAAAAACTTCAAAAAACGGACTACAATTTGAGTCAGTATTAAAGCAATAGAATAATAAATAAAATAACCTGTACGCCATTCAGGACAACCCTGCATTACTAGAGTTGACCTAGTGTACGACAAGCTCAGTTAACAACCATTTAGTATGTTTTGAATCGTACATTGTATTTAGCTACAGCACTACTTAATCAAAGTAATGGGCTAATGACAGTACATCATTCAGAACCTAATTTAAATGTGGGGGTAATTATAACAAAAAACTTCTGAACTAGCAGCAGTTTTTCATAATACTTGTAAAGCTACAATCAATCATTAATAGACGATAGTTATTAAATAACTATTTATTAAGAGCCTACCTAGGCTACTTATTAACGTCAGATTCTTCTGCATTGCCGCCTAGTTCATCATCTTCAAGAGGCGCGGCAGTAGTCACTTCCGCTAGGCTGTCTGGGGCAGACTGCTCACTTGGATTGATTTCTTCTGCAAGCTTTTCAATCTCTTTTTCCTGCTCGTCCATATTGTTCGGTGAATTACTCATATTAGCTCCTGAATTATTATTTTGTGGACTAACTGTCGTTGCACTCATCGATCATAAGACGTGCAAACTATAAACATATCAATGCCACCTATTACAGATGGCATATTAAAAACTTACTTATCTTCTTTCGCGTTTTCTAAGTTAGCTGCGATACGTTCTGCTGCTGCTTCGCTGTTTTCACTATGATTGTCTTCAGTTTGACCTTTAAGTGCTGCTTCTGCTGAATCAGAACGTTGTTGCTCAAGCTTAGTATCGTTTGGATTAGAGTTTGACATAGTATCTTCCTTGGTTATGGTTATAAATGTTAGTTATAAAAATTCGAAATTTAATAGTATTTAATTAAATTTTTTTAGTTAGGATTCAAAATTCTAAGATAAAGCTTTGTCTATAGCATCGACGAAATTGGGTATATCATCTGGGTTACGCGAGGTAATAAGATTACCATCTACTTGTACTGTCTTATCTACGTAGTTTGCTCCAGCATTTTCTAAATCTAGTCGTAACGTAGGGTAAGCGGTAAGGGTTTTGCCTTTAGCAATACCTGTATTGACGAGAACCCAAGGAGCATGACAAATAACAGCTAGTGGCTTTCCTGCTTCATTGATAGCATTGATAATTTGATGAGCCTTTTCGTTACCACGAATAGTATCAGCGTTGACAGTACCACCTGGTAACACCAATGCATCATAGTCAGAGACGTTGGCATCTTCTGCAAAAATATCAGCAGTAAAAGTATCACTCTTATCTACGTCTTGCTGCATGGCTTGCACTTCTTTTTTATCATTTGTTGTTATAAGAAGTGTTTTATAGCCTTTGTCCTTTAGCTGATTATTGACGTCTTCGTACTCTGCTTGTTCGAAGTGGTTATGTAGTAAAAAAGCGATCGTTTTCATAACTTTCCTTCTTCTTATCTATTATTTTTTGTGAGTCAGTATATTTTTATAAGTTAGTTTTATTATTATTCGGTAGTACATTTTATTTTGAACTATTTTTTTTATTTAAATGCGTCCTTTTTGCATTAATTTTTTCTTCTAATTAGTTACTTTTAATTGTCTATTATTTTAATTATTAAATTTATAGCAATTTTTTATTTTTATAATATTTATCCATTTTATTTTTTAGCTCAGCATTCCCTATCTGACAAATCTAGAGTACAAAAAAAACAGGTTTCACCATAGGCGAAACCTGCAATAAAATGTGACAGTATGTGATTAGTGTAAACTATTAGTAAATCAGGCCAATGTTAGGTGGTAGTTTCTCTATCTAAGTAACATTGATGAAAACGTTACTATTAGCGCTGAATCAATTTCTTAGGTTGTAGACGTCCGTTTAAGCTCACAGACCCCAAACCAAGAAACTCTCCCTGCTCATTGAGTAGACGTATATCAACAGGTATTTCGTGCTCTAGGAGCTGAGGCACATCAAGATCAGTATCAGCTTTACCATTGGTACTAGCGTCATCATCAACACTAACAGAGCTATTATTAGCTAGTTGGTAAGAAACCATATTAGTAACATAATCTTTGAGCTTACCTGTTAGCTCATCAAATACGTTTAGGCGTTGCCCCATATGTACGCGGGCGCATTGCTCCTCTGTCAGCGTCAGTTCAGCATTGATATCAATACAAGCATCGATAGGCAGCAGCCAAGACTGACGCTCCTCTAAACTATGCTCTTCTAATAATGATAAAGCGATCGCGTCATCAATACTGAAGTTACCTACCTGTGTACGACGTAATGCCGTCAAATGTCCTAGCGTACCTAGCTGCTTCGCAATATCTTCCGCTAATACACGTACGTAAGTACCTTTAGTACAAGTAACCGTGAGATTAATCTGGGTATCATCTATCATCTGTAGATTGATTGCTTTAATCGTGATATCTCTAGACGGTCTATCAACCTCAATGCCAGCGCGAGCATATTCATACAGTTTTTTGCCGTCTTTTTTTAGTGCTGAATACATCGGTGGTATCTGCTGCTGAGCACCCAAGAACTGCTGTGCAATAGTCGCCAATGATACTTCGTCAAATACTGGGATAGAAGCCTGCGTTACGATTTGGCCATCAGCATCACCAGTATCGGTTTGACTACCTAACAAGATAGTCGCTTGGTAAGACTTATCAGCATCCAGTTGATAATGGCTAAACTTGGTGGCTTCACCCAAGCAAATAGGCAACAGGCCAGTTGCCATCGGATCAAGCGTTCCTGTATGCCCTGCCTTTTTACTATCGTGTATCGGTGATTTAAATAAATACTTCACTTTTGACACGACTTGCTGCGAGGTCATACCTTTGGGTTTGTCCACCAGTATGACACCTGAAACTTTGACTTTGTCAGGTACTTTATTGGCTTGTTTATCAACTTGCTTAGACGCTATAGACATAATAATAATTTACTCGTCATTCTCGTTTTGCTCAGTTTTAGTCACGGCTTTACTAATCAAGTCCATCATGTAGTTACCACGAGCAGTCACTTCATCATAGTGAAAACGTAGGCGCGGCGTAGTACGTGTCTTTAAGCTATGGCTTAATTCTGTACGCAAGAATCCTGCCGCTTTATTCAATACTTTGATGCTTTCTTCATGATTGGTCTTGTTCATAGCATCATTGAGCTCAGGCTCCATGATAGTGACATAGACGTCCGCATAACCTAAATCTGGGCTAACTTTGACACTAGAGATCGTGACAAAACCTGTTAGACGAGGGTCATTGACTTCATCGCGAATAAGAACAGCAAGCTCACGCTGAATCTGATCCGACAATCTTTGTAAACGTTGGTTCATGTTGTTACCTTACTTTAATGGGCTTATTTTATTACTGTATAAGTCTGCTGATTAATAGATGTGGCACTGATATGTGCTAAAAAAGGCCTAGCAGGATGTACCTGTTAGGCCTAAGTACAGCTGAATATTAGCAAAGTATCTAAACAGCTCAGCGGATTACGCATATTGCATTAAGACATACTTTGCTATCGAACAGCAGCTTTAGATAGTACGTGCGAACTCTTGGATTTCAAAGACTTCGATCTTATCGCCAGCTTCAACATCATAGCCACGAACGGCCAGACCACATTCCATACCAGTACGTACTTCATTAACGTCTTCTTTATAACGACGCAATGATTGCAATTGACCAGTAAAGATAACTTGGTCATCACGCAATACGCGGATAGGTTTGTTGCGATAGATTGTACCTTCGACCACCATACAACCAGCAGCAGCACCGAACTTACTAGAACGGAATACTTCACGAACGTCTGCAACACCAAGGATTTTCTCGCGATGTTCAGGAGCAAGCATACCGCTCATTGCTGATTTCACATCATCGATTAAACCATAGATTACGCTATAGTAGCGAATATCCATGTTAGCAGTGTCTGCTTTACGGCGTGCGGTAGCATCTGCACGAACGTTAAAGCCTAACAATACCGCTTCACTAGATTCTGCAAGGGTTACGTCAGACTCAGAGATAGGACCAACGCCTGAACTGATCACTCTGACTTTTACTTCGTCAGTAGACAATTCATTTAGGGCAGCTAGTAGTGCTTCAAGTGAACCACGTACATCTGTTTTCAGCACGATATTCAAGAATGACACATCGCCTTGGCCCATCTGATCAAACATGCTTTCTAAACGCATCGCATTTTGACGCTCAAGTTGACGCTCACGCTCACGGTTGGTTCTAAAGTCCGCAACTTCACGAGCTTTTTTCTCATCAGTTACAACTAGGAACTCGCTACCAGCAGCAGGTGTCTCAGGTAGACCCAAAATCTCTACAGGAATAGAAGGACCAGCTGATTTAATACGTTGACCATGCTCATCGGTCAATGCACGAACTTTACCATAGTGCTCGCCAGCTAGAACCAAGTCGCCTTGTTTCAATGTACCTTTTTTCACTAGGACACTAACGACAGGACCACGACCTTTCTCCAGTCTAGACTCAATAACCACACCCTGAGCAGCACCGTCTAATGGCGCTTCTAATTCCATTAGCTCAGCTTGTAAACTAATGAATTCTAGTAGATCTTCAATACCTTCGCCTGTTTTGGCTGAGATACGAGCCATTGGTGTATCGCCGCCCCATTCTTCTGAAACAACTTCTTTCGTCGTTAGCTCATTAAGAACACGGTCAGGATCAGCACCTGGCTTATCCATTTTGTTGATAGCAACAATGATTGGCGTACCAGCTGCACGTGCATGATCGATTGCTTCTGCTGTTTGTGGCATCAGGCCATCGTCAGCTGCAACAACCAGTACAACGATATCAGTCGCTTGAGCACCACGTGAACGCATTGCGCTAAACGCTGCGTGACCTGGAGTATCAAGGAAAGTAATAACACCACGCTCAGTTTTGACATGGTAAGCACCGATATGCTGTGTAATGCCGCCCGCTTCACCATTCGCAACTTTCGTTTCACGAATTTTATCTAGTAATGAGGTCTTACCATGATCGACGTGACCCATGATAGTCACTACCGGTGGACGAGTCTGGATGTTACTACTACGCTCATCAACTGCATATTGTAAGTCATCTTCGACTTTAGTATCACTAACTGGTACTGGGTTATGACCCATTTCTTCAACAAGCAAACTTGCGGTTGCTTGATCAATCGTATCTGACTCACGAGCCATTTCACCCATTTTCATAAGTAATTTGGTTACTTCACGAGCTTTAACCGCCATACGCTGCGCAAGATCGGCAACTGAAATCTGCTCACTAATCTCGACATCATAGACGATTTTTTCGACAGGTTTTTCAAACTTATGCTGTGACGCTTGAGTTGAACGCAAACCGTTTTTGCGGTTTTTGATTTCGCGCTCATCTTGGTTTTTACGACGACGACCACGAGTACCAGTACTGTTAGAGCCGCGTTTAATTTCGCGACGCTCTTTTTCGAAAGACTCTTCTAATGCATCACCGACCAGACCTTCAGCCAATGGCTCATCTTTACGTACTTCAGTAGCAGGCTCACGATCTGTATATTTACCAGCCATTTTGCGCATTTGCTCAAGTGTACGCTTTTGCGCTTCTTCAGCTTGTGTGCGGCGGGTTTCTAATTCGATTTCACGCAGACGCGCTTCTTCTTTTTCACGTGTTTCGCGTGCTTTACGCTCAGCAGCTGTTTCAACTTTTGGTTTGGTTGCAGCAACTTTTTTCTTCGGCTGTTCTTTAGGCTTAACTTCAGCAGTCGCTTTACCGCCTTTCTTAACGACAACTGATGTAGAAATATCATCGTTTTTGTCGTCTGATTTTTTGCTAGAGCCTAAGCTTGCACGCATTGCTGCTAGCGTTGCTGCTTGACGCTCTTCCGCTTTTTTCTTAGTAGCGGCGCGTTCTTCAGCTTCTTTTGCTGCACGTTCTTGAGATTCAATCAGAGCCTGCTCACGAGCAGCTAGCTCTTCAGCCATTTTTTCTGGATCAGGCTTTTCAAATACTTTCTTTTTACGTACTTCAACGTTAACGCTCTTAGATTTACCTGAAGAGCCAGTCACACGCGCGGTACTAGTCGTCTTAGATTTAAGACTAATACGACGCTTCTCTTGTTGACCATGAGTTTGTTTTAAATACGTCACCAGCTTCTCTTGCTCGAGTTCAGTGACTAAGTCACCCTCTGCACGAGCAGGCAGTCCAGCATCTACCAATTGCTGCTTTACAGCATCTGTAGTTTTGCCTACCATTTCTGCCAGTTCTTTGACGGTCTTATCTGCCATTTATTATCACCTACTGTCTATTATTTGCTATATGTTCAATTCAGTTGTTGGCTACAAATGATTGGGTTAAGGCTGATACTTATAAATAGATACCAGCACTTTATTCTCAATAGCATATCACCAAAAGACAGCGATATGCAGTTACCGCTTATTCATCGAACCAAGATTCCCGAGCTTTCATGATGAGTTTTCCTGCAGTTTCAGAGTCTAATCCTTCGATATCTTCTAGATCGAAGACGGCTTGTTCTGCCAAATCATCAACAGTAATGATATCTTTTTGTGCCATTTTATAGGCCCAACTGACTGTCATACCTTCAAGCTCTTGCAGCTCTTGACTTGGCTCTTTCATGTTCTGTTGTTTGACCAACTCATCAGCGATGACGACTTCTTTAGCACGCTCTTGAATCATATCAATCGCTTCATCATCTAGACCTTCGATATCATAGAAAGTCTCAACTGGTACATAGGCCACTTCTTCGATACTGGTAAAACCAATATCAACCAATGCCTGTGCTAAATCTTTATCTACTTCTAGGCGCTCATAGAATAATTCAATAAACGCTTTTGATTCGTTTTGCTGACGTTGCTGATACTCTTCTTCAAGCATCATATTAAGCTTATAGCCTGTCAACTCAGACGCTAGACGTACGTTTTGACCTTGTGAGCCAATAGCACGCGCCAATTGATCATTGGTGCTAAAGATAATATCTGCTGTTTGTGTATCTTCATCTAAAATGATACTGCTTACGTCAGCAGGCTCTAGAGAGCTAATGATAAACTGGGCAGGATCATCTGACCATACCACCACATCAATACGCTCACCGTCTAACTCTTGCTGTACTGCTTGGATACGTGTACCACGCATACCAATACAGGCACCAACTGGATCAATACGATGATCGTTGGTCTTCACGGCTATTTTAGCACGAGTACCTGGCAGACGAGCGACGTTACGAATTTCGATAATTTGTTCTGCAATCTCAGGCACTTCTTTTTGCATCAATGCTGATAGCATTTCAGGATGCGTGCGAGATAACAGTAACTGGGCACCGCGGTTTTCACGGTTCACATGGTACAAGATAGCGTTAATACGCGATTTTGCACGGAGTTGTTCGCGTGGCAACATCTGATCACGTGACAAATAACCTTCAGCATTGTCACCCAAGTCAATGATATAGCCATCACGAGTCTGTTTTTTGACTTCGCCATACATCATCTCACCAACACGTGGCTCGAAAGCGTCTGCAACTAGTGCACGCTCAGCTTCACGAATCTTTTGGATGATAACTTGTTTGGCTTGAGTAGCAGCAATACGACCAAATTCGATTGATTCGATTTGCTCTTCTTTAATATCACCAATTGACCACTCTTCTTGATCAAGATCGGTGATAGCAAGCTGACAAGCTGGCATTTCATGGTCTTCATCTGCAACCACTGTCCAGTAACGATAAGTATCGTAATCACCAGTTGCACGGTCGATCGCTACCCGTACAGCCACTTCTGGCTGCTCGGTATATACTTTCTTCTTAGTCGATACCACTAAAGCGTCTTCAATTGCTTCAAAGATATCTTCAGGATTTAAGCCCTTTTCATTACTGACAGTTTCTACTACCGTTAAGATTTCACGACTCATGCTATACCTGTCCTATCATTTTTTAATTGACTTAAATTTTATAATTTGGGTGCTGCTATTATATAGTTGTTATAAGCCACATAAGCTATTGGAAGATAAAACTGTCTATATATAAACAGTTACCCTAGTAAAAATCTAGGCATCTTCATAAATCAAATTGGCTTTATCAATATTACTTAATGCGATCTCAAACTGCTCGCCATCACTTGACGTCAGTTTTAGAGAGTTTTCATCAATACTATCTAAAGTACCTGTGGCTTTACGACGTTTCTGATCGCCTGTACCGATAGCTTGAATCAGACGCAAGCTCACAGTTTGACCAACATACGCATGCATTTGCTCATCTGAGAAAAACGCACGGTCAAAGCCAGGTGAAGATACTTCTAAGATGTACTCACCAGCGATAGGATCATGAACTTCTAAGATACCGCTTACTTGATGGTTCACTGCCGCGCAATCTTCAATCGTTACTTGTTTATCTTGGGCTTGCTCTTCTGGCAATGCCTCAATATAGATACGTAGTAAAGAGCGACGACCTTGTGGCGCAAACTCGATACCCCATAGTGACACATCACAAGCGGCCACGGCAGGGGCAATAATATTAGTCAGTTCTGCAACTTTAGTCGAAAGCTTCATAATCTCTTTGTATTTTCCTATTCACTTATCTATCGTACTTAGTAAACCGTATTAAAGATTGACTCTTATCTATATATAACAATCTTATGATGATAAGAATCACGGTCAGTATATAATTTTAAATCACAAATATATGATACATATTGTGCATTTATATAGGGACGAGCGTAAAAAACATCAAGCTCGGCCAAACAATGCTTTTATTATTTATAAAGCACTACTATCGATAAAAGTATGAGGAATAAAAGATAGTGTTGCTTAAGAAGCATCGTGCCGGTAGCGGCCGATGATGACCAGTGACGAGTAATATCGTACTCTATAGACTTAGAGCTTAGCATAAGTAGGATAGATACCGCGATAACACTGACCTTCAGATACAAAAAAACCCACAAACATAATGGTGGGCTAATCGGTACTGACAAATTTAGTGTACAAAACATCAGTATAAAAAGTGGTAGCGGGGGCTGGATTTGAACCAACGACCTTCGGGTTATGAGCCCGACGAGCTACCAGACTGCTCCACCCCGCATCAATCTAGAACGCATATTATAGGGAGGTTTCGTAGAAGTGTCAATACTTTTTTTAAATTAATTATAAAATAAGTATTATCTGCTAAAAATCCAACCTGACGCTATGCTGCGTCTGTAAAACTTGGTGCGATTGGGGGGACTTGAACCCCCACAGCTTTCGCCACCACCCCCTCAAGATGGCGTGTCTACCATTCCACCACAATCGCATTTTACTGCTCTGTTCCTATCATCCAATCTATAATCAATGATGCTTAAGGTAGGCATCTATAGAACAGGAGTTGCGAAAACAGGAAAGCATTGTAAATCTAACCTAGCAAAATAGCAAGCGCTGCCTACTTAAAAGAGGCTTACTCAGGATTTTGAGTCAATGGACGCGGCGTTTGCGGTGCTGAAACTGGCGCATCTAGACGAAACTGATCTTCTGCTTGCTTACGCGCATGAACAGCAAGTGTCATACTCGTAATAAAAAATATGACCGTTAGTACTGCCGTAGCACGTGTCAAGAAGTTAGCAGTTCCTGCTGCGCCAAACACGGTACCTGATGAACCAGCACCAAAAGAAGCTCCAGCGTCTGCCCCTTTACCATGCTGTATCAGAATCAAGCCGATCATGGCAATGGCCACAATAATATGCAGGGCTAATATAAACGTAAACATGGTGGCCTCTTTTGCCGCGTAATGACGACTGATAACGGAAAATAAAACGTAAGGTTAATAGAATGACAATCGGCATGATCAAATGCCAAATCGACTATATAAATAAGGCGCATTGTACACGATTGCAAGGGCAGTGTTAAACCTACTTTTACTAACCGATAAAACCATACTCTCTATAAGCTATGATCTTGATATCTGAGCGTTATTTATTCATTTAAGCATTGGCTTGGTTGAAGGCATCGGCAATCGCTAGAAAGCTCTCTGCTTTTAATGAAGCACCGCCTACTAATGCGCCATCAATCATAGCGTCAGAAGCAAAACTATTGGCATTATCAGCATTAACACTACCGCCATACAACACGGTAATCGTATCTGTTATATCAGCAAAGCTTGCAACCGTTTGCTTGATATACTGATGAGTCTTACTCACTTCTGCCACAGTAGGCACTTTACCTGTACCAATCGCCCATACAGGTTCGTAAGCAACGAGCAGCTTTTCAGATAACGATGATGCTAAATCTGGCTGCTGAGTCAGTAAGTCTTTAATCACTGAGAGTTGCTCATTGATAACGTCGAGTGTTTGACCATTGTCATACTGTTCTTGTGTTTCGCCGATGCAAAACACCACGCCTAAGCTCTGAGAAAACGCATGAGACAATTTGCTTATCAGGCATTCATGAGACTCTTTGTGGTATTGACGACGCTCAGAGTGGCCAAGTAGCGTCCAAGTAGCACCTGCATCTGCTACCTGCTGTGCTGAGCAGTCACCCGTATAGGCTCCTGTACTTGCACTATAAGTACTAACGTCCTGTGCGGCACAGAGTATTGAGCTATCTGCTAGACGCGTACTCACTGTACTTAAATGAACACAACTTGGCGCTACCATTAATTTACAGCGGTTTTTTGATGCCTGCGATTTGGCTTGTTCTTCAGTATTAATTTTAGTCAATAAGTCGTCTAACAATACATTGACAGCACTGTTAGTCGCAGGATTCTGTTTCCAATTGCCAATTACCCAAGCTTGCATACTTATTTACCTTGTTTCATGTATTCATGCCAATTCGGCTAATATGCGCGTCAGTATAACAAATAATTCGTAAGTGCTATAGTAGCGTACCACCATGAACAGAACCACTTCTGCAAACTTATCTACAAGTGCTGTGGTAACAGACTACTATTTTTACGAGCTAGTCGTCTAATGGTATATATAAATTTTTCAAACTAAAGTAAAGTCCTATACTACAGAGTTTATAAAATCAAATATTGTTGCTGGTTCTATATATAGATATACAGGTAGATAAGATAAACAAAGCAAGACAGTTATAGCGAGTTATCAACTAGCAACGATGAGTATATAGCGTGCAATACCAAGCAAGTCTACAGAATATTTTGTATTAAAGGAGAGGTTAGAATGTCTATCGCAACCAGTAAGTACGGCGGTCTAGCGCAGCAACTCATTAGCGATGGTGTTGTTAGCGAAGCGAATATGAAAACAGCACAGATTGAGTCGCAGCAGCAGCAAATAGGACTGGTACCCTATCTAGTAGACAATAAATTGGCCGATGCTTATCATCTTGCTCAAATGCTATCCCAAGCTTTCGGTGACCCTCTATTCGATCTTGATGCATTAAACGTTGATATCATTCCAAAAGACTTGGTTGATGAAAAAATCGTTCGTAAATTTAATGCTTTACCACTCTTTAAACGAGGACAACGTCTATTTGTCGCACTGAGTGATCCGACACGCGTTGATGCTATTGATGCAATTGCCTTTAACTCTCGACTGTCTATAGAAACCATTGTTGTCGAAGAAAACAAGCTCAAAAAGCGTATTGAAAATATTTACGCGGATACGATGCAAAGTTTTGATAGCTTTTCTGATAACGATTTAAGCGTTGGCTTTGAGGACGGTAATGCAGATAAAGAGGATGGTGAAACTCAACTGAGTGACGGCGTTGATGAGGCCCCTGTTGTAAAGTTCGTCAATAAAATGCTGGTAGATGCTATCCGTATGGGCGCTTCTGACTTACATTTTGAACCATACGAGAAATCTTTTAGAGTACGATTTCGTGTGGATGGCGTCATGCAAAAAATGGCCAATCCACCAGTTCAACTTGCGAATAAAATTGCAGCACGCTTAAAAGTCATGTCTCAGATGGATATCTCAGAACGTCGAGTACCACAAGACGGACGTATTAAACTAAAAATCTCTAAAAATAAAGCGATTGATTTCCGGGTAAACTCTTTACCAACGTTATTTGGTGAAAAACTTGTTTTACGTATCCTTGATCCATCCTCAGCCATGCTAGGTATTGATGCATTGGGATATGAACCAGATCAGCAGGAAATGTTTTTAGAGGCGTTGCACAAACCGCAAGGCATGTTACTGATTACTGGCCCTACCGGTTCTGGTAAGACAGTCTCTCTCTATACTGGTATCAACATCTTAAATACTGGCGCAACCAATATCTCAACGGCTGAAGATCCAGTCGAGATTAACCTTGAAGGAATTAACCAAGTCAATGTTAATGCCAAAGTTGGTCTCACGTTTGCCAATGCACTTAAGTCTTTTTTACGTCAAGATCCTGATATTGTCATGGTTGGTGAGATTCGCGATCTTGAGACTGCTGAAATCGCCATTAAAGCGGCACAGACAGGTCATATGGTTCTTTCTACCTTGCATACCAACTCAGCACCTGAAACACTAACGCGTCTACGCAATATGGGCGTTGCTTCTTTTAATATTGCCACCTCAGTCAACCTAGTCATTGCCCAACGATTGGCACGACGTCTCTGTAAGAACTGTAAAAAACCTATTAACATCCCGCGCCAGAGTTTATTAGAGATTGGTTTTACTGATACTGATTTGGATAATCCTGATAATGTCATTTATGAACCAGTCGGCTGTAATGAGTGTCGTGAAGGGTATAAAGGTCGTGTGGGTATCTATGAGGTGATGAAAGTGAGCCCTGATATTTCACGCATCATTATGGAAGATGGAAATGCGATAGACATTAAAGACGCTGCCGTTAAAAATGGTTTTCGCGATTTGCGTCGTTCTGGGATTTTAAAAGTATTGCAAGGTGTCACGAGTATTCAGGAAATGATGCGGGTGACTTCTGAATAATAATTAAATTTTATAGAATATGTATGATGTGTCTTCGTATTTTTACTGCTAATTATTAACTAATTTATAAACCTGTAACTTCTATTGTCGGATACTTTTCAAAATAAAACAGATAAACACTGGTTTTTTACGCTAAAATAAAGTATGCCTGACTGGTATCTTAAGTCTGGTATTCTATTGTAAATATACAATATATATTAGACAATTTCGAGGGTAGTAATATGGCAAAAGCTAAGACCGATATGTTGTTAGATTTTGTTTACGACGGTGTGAACCGACGCGGACAAAAGGTAAAGGGCGAGACCACCAGTCGTAGCTTAGAGCTGGCGAAGGCGACCTTACGTAAACAAGGTATTACGGTTAAGGGTATTAAGAAAAAGCCAAAACCACTTTACACCTTTAAAAAAGCCATTAAAGCCATCGATATTGCTATTTTTGCTCGGCAGTTGGCAACAATGATGAAGGCAGGTGTGCCGTTAACACAGTCTTTTGAAATTGTCGCCGACTCTCTCGATAACCCAAGTATGAAAGACTTAGTATTGCAAATAAAAGCAGACATTGAAGCAGGTGGAACTTTCGCTTCTGCTTTACGCAAGCATCCTCGCTATTTTGATGATCTATTCTGCTCACTTGTTGATTCTGGTGAGCAGTCAGGTGCACTTGAAACAATGCTTGAGCGAGTCGCTACTTATAAAGAAAAAAGTGAGCTTTTAAAAGCAAAAATTAAAAAGGCGATGAAGTATCCTATTGCTGTCATCGTAGTAGCTATTATCGTTACTATGATTCTACTGATAAAAGTAGTGCCTGTCTTCTCTGACCTATTTAGTTCATTTGGTGCAGAGCTGCCCGCCTTTACCCAAATGGTGGTTGGCATGTCTGAATGGATGCAAGCATGGTGGTTTATGCTTATCATTGTTATCGGCGGTACGATTGTCGGTTTTTCAGAAGCCAAGAAACGTTCTAAGAAATTTCGTGACTTTTTGGACCGTGCCGCACTGAAAGCTCCAATATTTGGCAATATTGCTTACCAAGCGATTATCGCCCGTTTCGCTCGTACACTATCTACAACTTTCGCTGCTGGCGTTCCACTTATTGATGCACTAGATTCTACTGCTGGCGCAACCAATAATGTCGTATTTTACAATGCTACCCAGCAAATCAAAAATGACGTATCTACTGGCCAGCAATTACAATTTTCTATACGTTCGACCAATTTATTCCCAAGTCTGGTCATTCAAATGGTTGGTATTGGTGAAGAGTCTGGTAGCTTAGAAGAAATGCTAGATAAAGTAGCTGTCTACTACGAAAATGAAGTCGACAATGCCGTTGATGGTTTGACCAGTTTGATGGAGCCGCTAATCATGGCAGTATTAGGTGTATTAGTTGGCGGACTAGTCATCGCAATGTACTTACCAATCTTCCAAATGGGTTCAGTAGTAGGATAATGATTTGATGCAATTTATACAGTTACTACAAGAAAATACTATTCTAGCTTTAGTGGCATTTGGTCTATTAGGTCTTTGTGTTGGCAGTTTTCTAAATGTTGTAATTCATCGCATACCGCTGATGATGGTGTATGGTTGGAGACAAGAGTGTAGCCAGTTTATGTCTGAACAGGCAGATATGCCACCCGAGCATACGCTACCCATAGCAAGTATTGTAGCTACTGACCAACCAATTACTTTAAGTCGACCTGCCTCACGCTGCCCTCATTGCGCACATAAAATTAAGTGGTATGAAAATATACCTCTAATAAGTTGGCTGCTATTACGCGGACGCTGTTCAAGTTGCAAAGCGGCTATCGGTCTGCGTTATCCTCTCGTTGAGCTAGTAACTGCCCTACTGTCCGTATTAGTAATATATAATTTTGGGGTGAATGCTACAGGCTTATCCGCATTGATTTTGGTATGGACACTGGTGGCTCTAACAGGTATCGACTTTGATACGCAGCTACTACCTGATCGTCTAACTTTTCCTTTGGCAGGTTTAGGATTGGCGGTAAACTCACAAAGCTGGTTTATTACACCAATACAGTCGATATGGGGATTACTACTTGGGTTTTTATCGCTATGGATAGTAGTGAAGGTATTCTATTTAATCACTAAGAAACATGGAATGGGTCAAGGGGATTTTAAACTACTAGCAGTATTAGGTGCTTGGCTTGGACCTATGATGTTACCCTTAATCATCCTACTATCGTCTTTACTTGGCTCTATCGTTGGGTTGATCTTGATGAAAAGACAGGGTGAAAGCCGGCCTTTTGCTTTTGGGCCTTATATCGCTATAGCAGGTATTGTTGCCTTATTATACGGCTCAGATATTGTCAGCTGGTATCTCGGTATGTATGTCTAATAACTGACAACATACACTAGATTATTGTAGTAAATTTTCAGCAGTGACTCATGAACGAAACCTTAAAAGGCCGATTGTGAGTTTATAGCTGCATTCATTATTCTATCTGTCAGATAAGCCATTACTATGTCAAAAAACACATCGCACTTTTATTCACACCAACCACAAACCCCGCAACCAAAAAATAAGAAGCTTGTAGTCGGTTTGACGGGTGGTATCGGTAGTGGCAAATCTGCCGCTAGTGCTTGGTTTGCTGAGCAAGGCATCGACATTATTGATGCAGACGTAATCGCTCATGAGATTGTCGCTAAAGGTAGCGCCACTCTGCAGAAAATTCAGAAAAAATTTGGTGATTGGATATTGACTGCTGATGGCGTCATGGATAGGGCGGCTGTACGTACACACGTATTTGCAAATCCTGAAGCGCTGATTGAGCTTGAGGCTATCACTCACCCAGCGATACGTGAGACAGCAAAAGCACAGCTAGATGCTAGCACCTCACCGTATATAATTTTGTCTGCGCCTCTACTGATAGAGGCTGCAGAGGCAGGACTGGCCAATTTATGTCAACGTATTTTGGTCATGGATGCGACCGAAGACACGCAGCTTGCACGTGCCAGTCAGCGTGATGATCAAAGCATACAAAAAATTAAGGCCATTATGACCAATCAGCTGAGTCGTGAAGAGCGTAATCGTCATGCAGACAATGTCATACTCAATGAGAGCGACCTTGCCTCTCTATATCTACAACTAGAACCCTTGCACCAAGAGTATCTTACGCTTGCCCAGCAGCTAAAGTTCTCTGGCGATTAACCTCATACAGTGCCATGCCAGTAGCTACACTCACGTTTAGGCTCTGTAGATTACCATGCTCGTTTCCTGACATTGGAATATAAACCAACTCATCACAGCTTTCCATTGTCAGTCGACGCATACCCTCTCCTTCTGAACCCATAATGATAGCGGTCTTGCCAGTCAGGTCAGCGGCATGTATTGGCTTAGCCTCTTCACTAAGTGCCGTACCAAATACGAAAACGCCTGCATTTTTGATTTGAGATAATGTGCGTGCCAAGTTCGTAACACTGACGATCGGCATCATCTCTGCTGCGCCAACCGATACTTTAGCGACTGTTGGCGTTAGGCTCGCTGCATGGTGTTTTGGACAAACCACTGCATCCACACCCATAGCTACCGCGGTACGTAGGCAAGCGCCAAAGTTATGTGCATCAGTAATTTGATCTAGTACCAATAACAAGCACTGTTCACGACCAATAATAGTATCAAGCAAACCTTCATCAGCAAATCCCAACGGACGCGCATTGAGTACCACGCCTTGATGCTGCGGACTGCCACATAACTGCGTTAGCTTGTCTTTTTGGGTTGGTTGAATACTAATGCCGTTCGCTTCCGCTTCAGCCATGATAGCTTGTACATGGCTGTCACTCTCGCGTCCCTGTTGCACAAACAAGCTAAGACCATCCAAAGGGCGGTGTTTAAGTAACGCATCAATGGCATGAATGCCGTAAAAATAAATGGGTTTTGCCATAACAGGCCTATTAAATATTAGGTGGATATCGCACTAGGCGACGGGATAAAAGAGGATAACGTCGGCTTTAAATGTCATAGCTCATTGATGATGAGAGAACAGTAAACCAAACGTCAAAAAAAGAAATAAACAATACCAATCCGATATTGTTTATTTTCTCGAAACACTAATGTGTGATAGAACAGGCACTAAAATAATAAAGCTCAAGCGCCCTATTAATAATATCAGCCTTCTAGATGACAGACATATTGAACAATTTCTTCAGTACGTAGGTTAAAACCGCTATTGCCTTCAACGACAAATGACTGACCTGCACGGTAGTAGCTGAATTCATCATCACCATTGATCTTCACTTCACACTCACCACTGGTGATTTCGATACGCTCAGAAGTATTGGTGCTAAAGTGATAATGCTCAACCAAGTTGTCGCAAGGTAAGATAACGCCTAGCGTTTTATGACGACCATCCTCAAACATAATGGTATGGCTTGAGCAGCGACCATCATAAGATACTGTCGCTTGGGCATTAACTGTTACGTTAGTAAATTGCGCCGCTGTCATAGTGGCTTCCTTATCAAATAATTATGGCAAAACTAAAAAATAAGTAACGGGTTAAAGTACTGACAGAGTTGCACTGAGCTTCAAATACGCGACCAGTAAGCAAACACGCCTGCTTTAGACACCTTATCCCTCTATATTAGATATCTGCGCGCTAAAGGTAGCCACAGGTTCTATGAAAACGCTTTTGAATAATGATTGAGTGGCATGTTTTTACCACTATACGCCTACAATTTTACAAAATTATGACTTGTTATTAGGTTGCACAGCGCATCAAACTCATAAGAAGAGTTTATCATTATGTGAGATTATGCTACCACATTATATCTATAAAGTTTGTTAAAGCGACTAGGAAAATTCTATTCGATGGCAAGTATACACTCACTCATTTAATATTCATTTGGTGTTTTTCTAGGCGGATGCTAGGCCACTAACTTAGATATATTTTTATCATTATCAGTCAAAATGCTTCTTCGTATACTATGCTTATCTTTGGATATCGAATGACCCTAACGACTGATATTATAGGTATTATGTTGATGATTTATTGTCAGTTTTTAATAGTTTTATGGTAATCTCCCAATAATAAATTCTGTTATACCTTGTCTTAAAGTTTGTATTTACACACATTTAACACCATACTATTTGCCTACAATATTTATCTAATTAGCAAGTTTAAATAGATATTTTCACTTCCTTATTTACCCTATTTATAGATGGCTTCCTAAGATTTATATGATGTCCATTGTCTGTCCTGAGAGGCGTTGATGCTAGTATCGTTAACTTTACATCAGTTTGCGTTGATTGCTCAGCATGAGCTGAGCGTGGCTGAAGGTTTTAATGTCATCACTGGTGAAACAGGTGCTGGCAAGTCGTTATTGCTAGATGCACTATCACTGTGTGTCGGTGAGCGAGCAGACAGTGCGATGGTCAGGCATGGCGCCGCGCATGCAGATATCTACGCTCAATTCGATGTAGAAAATAATAGCGTCGTCGCTGAGTGGTTTGCCAAAAATGATCGACCGCTAGAAGAACCTGAAGTACTTATTCGTCGACAATTAAGTAATACTGGCCGCTCAAAAGCATGGCTAAATGGTTCACCAGTTAGCTTAGCGGAGCTAAAGAGTTTAGGCACTTTACTGGTCAATATACATAGCCAACATGCTCAGCAAGCATTGCTCAAGCCGCAATTTGTGGTGCAATGGCTTGATGAAATGGCACAGATAACACCGTTAGCCAACCAAGCTGCCAGTAGCTATCAAGCTTATCAGCAGCTAAAACGTCGCGCAGATGACATCGCGAGCCGCGAAGCCCAGCGTCAAGATCGTATTCAGTTGTTGCAGAGCCAATTAGCAGATATTGCGCCGTTATTGGCTGTAGACTACGCAGAAGTTGAATCTGAACACGAAGAGCTCTCCAACATTGAAGCGTTAATGCAAGAGGCCAGTCATGGTCTGCATTTGCTCGACAATGATACCGATGAGCCAGACGTCATGACCTTGCTCGGGCAAGCGATTAAACTCTGTGACAATCAAGTAAGCGTCAGTCAAACGTTTGAGCAAGCTTCTGAACAGCTCCATCTAGCACAGCAGCAAATCACTGAGGTGACTGCTCTGCTATCAGATTATGCCGAACAGCAGCTACCTGATCCTGAACGCTTACAGACATTAGACAACCTAATCAGCTTAGGACATCGTTTGTCACGTAAGCATAGCTTGCCAGCGAGTGATTTAATTAATGAAGCAAAAGGTTGGGAAGCGCAATTAGAGCAGCTAGAGAACCAGCCAAGCAGTGATGCAATGGCAGCGCAAATTGAGCAGGCTTGGCAAGACTATCTCGCTCTGGCGACACAGTTAAATAAAAAGCGCACAAAAGCTGCTCCGATAATTAGTAAACAACTCATCAAACAGCTACAACCACTTGCGCTACCTAATGCTCGCTGTGAATTTGTTTTTACCAAAAAAACCGAACCTAGTCAGTACAATGCCCAAGGTTGTTTCGATATTGATTTATTATTCAGCGCCAATGTTGGCATGCCAATGCAGCCTCTACACAAAATCGCCTCAGGTGGTGAACTGTCACGTATGGCGCTCGTGATGCAAGTCTTACAAGCGACCAATGCCGATAATAATGCCGCCAAGCCTATGCTGGTATTTGATGAAGTCGATGTCGGTATCAGTGGCGGCACTGCGCAAGTGGTTGGCGAGCTACTACGCTCGCTTGGGCAAACACAGCAATTGCTAGCCATCACGCACCAAGCACAAGTCGCGGCACAAGCGCATCAACATATCTTGGTACAAAAGCACCATCAAGAACAGACCGAAAGCGAGCTACTTATACTGACCAACAGTGCGCAAGTAGACGAGTTGGCACGTATGTCTGGCGGTGTCATTATCACTGACGTCACACGCGATCATGCCCGCAGCTTATTATCCGATGTTAAATAACTCTCTATTTGACCTATCTAACGTTAAATAATTATTCATTTTCATCAAAACGAATGGTTATTTGAGTCTGTATGATGGTCAGCAGCAATTGGTGTGAATCTTGCTTTTCTATTGATTATCACCATATAGTGGTCTTTCACCCTTATTATTAGGTTGCGTTTGTTTCTATGTCTAAAACCAATTTGACCCATCATTTTTTGATTGCAGCACCCGAGCTGTCAGACCCAAGGTTTGAGCAGGCACTTATATATATTTGCCGTCATGACAAGCATGGTGCGCTAGGTCTGATGGTCAATCGTCCGCTTGAGCAATCTCGCGTAGGTAAGCTGCTAGAAGATTTAGATATTGAAGTGACCAATCCGCAGGTGATGGAAGATTTGGCATTAGAAGGCGGCCCTATGTATCCTGAGGTCGGCTTTGTGCTGCATACTGGTCAGCCGGAATGGGCCTCTTCTTTTGCTATTTCAGAGAACGTTTGCATCACGACTAGCCAAGATATTCTAAAACGTATTGCCGCAGGCCAAGGTGTTGGTCACTATCAGCTGTGTCTAGGTCATGCCAGCTGGGGCAAAAAACAGCTAGACCAAGAGCTGAGTAATGGTGACTGGTTAGTCTGCCCTGCTGATCTGAATTTATTATTTGATACTCCATTTGAAGAACGCTGGCAAATCGCAGCCGACAAAATCGGAGTCAATTTTGACTACCTTAGTAGTGACATAGGTCATGCGTAATCTCATACGCTCTGCGAATTTAGATAAAGACATAAAGGACACCCATTACTATGGTAGATAGCACTTTTACAGCCAGTAGCACAGACGCTATAGATAATGACATTGATACTCTTGATAACGATAGTAATAGCACTGCTGAAACTATCGAGCCAGAAGTAAAGCCGCATCTTATCTTGGCGCTAGATTACGGCGTCAAAAAGATGGGTATGGCGCTCGGTAATACCATTACGCAGACGGCACGTGCCTTTGATATATTAGCGATGAATAACGGTCAGCCAGATTGGGACAATTTAATCGGTATCATTAAAGTCTGGGGCGTAGCACAAGTCGTGGTTGGTCTACCGCTTAATATGGATGGCACTAGCTCCATGCTTTCAAAACGAGCACACAAATTCGCTCGTCGTCTGGCCCATAGAGTGATGGAACAACATTTGCCAGTGACCGTATCACTGTGTGATGAGCGGCTGACTTCAATCGAAGCAAGAGAAATCGCATGGGACAATGGTTGGATCAAAAACGAACGCGACCCAATCGATGATATCTCCGCTTGTATCCTAATGTCGACCTATTTTGCTGATCCTAATAGCAGTATCGCTATCGATGCAATCAAAGCAGAATAAAGCAGCCAAATAGGTAAAAGACACGTGTGCGGCTATAATGTCACTTTGATACATCGTACTTCTTAACGGATAAATGACTGATTACTATGACCACTGTCTCAGACCAACCCTCACAACATAAGTCACAGCATGGTTTTGCTCCACTTGCTATTGCCCGTATTAAAGGCGCACAGCGTGCCAACCAAATAGCGATTTATCTCATTTATGCGGCTATTTTTGCATTTGTAGTCTTTGGCACGATTGCTAGTATCAAAGCATTCCATGATAACCAGCTGCTTTATCAGTTATTTTACAATTTACCCTACGCCCTCGTAGCCCTCACGATACCCATTACTATTTATGATGCATTGGTCGTTTATCGTTATCGCTTAAATCAACCGTCGATGATTGCCATGAGTATTGGCGTATCGACCCTTATATTGGTTGGCGGATTAATTTTTGCCGATACTGCATGGTTAGGACTATCTTGTTGGCTGGGCGTGGCATTTTTATTTAAAGTAAGCTTTAAGCGATTTTTTAACTTTTTAGAAGTAGCTGATACGCCTGATGCCGACGAAGAGACTAAAAGTACTGAAGCGTAGACGAGCTACAAAGTATGCCGCTATAAGCACTTAAGCAAACTACTCATCCTCAAACCCATTTATTTAGCTTTACGATAACGACTATGACCACTTCGATACCAGACACGCCTATCCACCATCACTTAGATACTCAAGGGCTGATCTGTCCTGAGCCAGTCATGATGCTACACCGCGTCATTCGCAAAGCAGATGGCGGTGAAGTGATTGAAATATTGGCGACAGATCCTGCTACCACGCGCGACATTCCGAATTTCTGTCGTCATTTGGGTCATGAGCTAATCGGTCAAGAAACACTGGCTGAAAACGTGAGCTTAGACGCTGATCCTGATGAAATCACCATCGATAGCGATGATGATACGCCTGCAAGCGTAACGCTATATCGCTATCTGGTTAAGAAAAAAATGGCATGATAGGTTTGGTATTATTTTAATAACTGTCTGTTATTGCTAACTTAACCCCTACCTGAGTATCATCCTATGAGCCGTGATCGTGCCGTGCAACAGCGTCAACCTAAAGCATTGGCGGTCGATGATGAGCCAGCTTATATGACTGAGTTTCGTCAAGCCATGCTGGCACGCGGTCTAGCGACGCGTACTCGTAATGCGTACGTCCGTGACCTACGCTCTTGCGAGCTGACCAATCCTATCGCCCTGACACGTTGGCAGCCTGATGATGTGCTGCATTGTCTGTCACTGCTTGCTAAAGATGGCAAAACCCCACGTACCCAAGCACGCATGCTCTCAAGCTTGCGTCAGTTTTATCTATGGATGATCGCCAGCAATTTGCGTGAAGACAATCCTTGTGAGCGTATCAAAAGCCCAAAACTGGGACGTCCGTTACCAAAGGACTTAGCCGAGGCTGACGTCGATAATCTACTTGCTGCACCTGATACCAGTACGGCACTTGGACTGCGTGATAAAGCCATGCTAGAAGTTTTATATGCCTGCGGTCTACGGGTGAGTGAGTTGATTAACCTCTCATTAGAGCAAGTGAATCTAAACTCAGGTTGGCTACAAATCACGGGGAAAGGGAATAAAACGCGACTGGTGCCCCTCGGCGAATATGCAGCGGATGCATTGGAAGATTATCTGTCTCATGGGCGTGGCGACTTGATTGCTCATTTAAAATCAGGCAATTGCCAAGCGGTATTTTTGACGGCGCAAGGTGGCTATATGACGCGGCAGAACTTTTGGTATCTACTTAAGAAGTACGCCAAAGTTGCCAGTATCGATAAAGAATTATCACCGCATACGCTACGTCACGCCTTTGCCACGCATTTGCTCAATCATGGTGCAGACTTGCGTAGTGTGCAGTTATTACTAGGACATAGCGATTTGTCCACCACGCAAATCTATACTCATGTGGCGACAGCGAGATTGCAGAAATTACATGCGGAGCATCATCCACGTGGGTAGCCTTGCCATATTGTCATATGGGCAGCACTGAGATCTAATATTATTGATGATTGTAAAAGGAATATATCGTGTCGCAAGCTCAACCGTCTGCCTTAACAAAGAGTCAAAACTCTGCACTTAGAAACCTCACTATCATGGGTTATTTAGAAGGTACGTCTTTTCTATTGTTACTTGGTATCGCGATGCCACTCAAATATATGTTCGATATTCCAGAAGCGGTAAGCTATGTCGGTCCAGTGCATGGGGTATTATTCGTTGCCTATGTCGTGGTGCTAATCATTACGGCGAGCAGAATAAAAATGCCGCTTTGGGCACTACCTGCAGGTGTGCTTGGCTCGTTTTTACCATTTGGGCCATTTATATTTGATCATTTACTGAAGAAGAGTTTGGGGAAGTAGTTTCGAAAAAAATTCAATATCAGGAACGATGTATAGCTGAATGCGGCTAACTATAATGCCATTCTATTCGCCTGCAGTATCTATCACTATTCTAGGATTACGTGCCTGTATCTCGCGATAAAAACGTGGTTTGTCTTTTGGTGAGATTAGTATTTCTTCATCTTGACATGATATTTTAATCCTATCCAATGATAGTGCTGGCGCAGAACTCATACTTCGAGTCGGCGTAATATAGGTGATATCTGTAATCTCAATTTTTTGAACAGAGAACCCACTATCTACTTGTAGTTGGTCATTCGTTAATGTGTACTCAGTACCGAAAAAAGGGATGAGCATTAGTGCTGCAAAAGGTATGAGAATAACCGTCGTTAATATAGTTTGTATGAGGGATTTGTGAGCATCTCGCTTCCACTGCCATAATGGAACAGACACAGTAAATAAACTCAAACCCCAAAGTAATAGTACAAGCCAGAAGTCTACTTTAGATACGAATGTAATGTCTGGCATAAATAATACTTAGCGACTATTAGGTTAAATTCGATTCTATATTAAGCTATACCTCTTATCTAATGTCTCTAACATTTTTTCTTAGAGTTTTTTGCGATACAGCAAAATGCAGTTCCATAAATAGATAGCTGCAAACCCATCCTTTTCTCGTTACAATACCCTTATTAAAGTGCGTCATGATATACATGCTGCCTAACTGGGCTGCGCACTACCTTTTACCTATCTATTATCCGAGAACCCCATGAGCCATAGACCACCTGCTGACCTATTAAAAAATGCCGAACACTGGCGCGAAGATATCAATTTTCGCCAAGAAGTGCTGGGTAAGCCGTTTGATTTTGCGACCACGTGGGGCATTTTTTCACCGCAAAAACTCGATGACGGTAGCTTGATGCTGCTTGATTATGTGGATTTTGAGCAAGATGATGACTCGATCGATTTGGGCTGTGGTTATGGTGTACTTGGTATGACGGCAGCGCGTGAGTGCCCAAATGGTCAGCATACGCTGATTGATAAAGACTTTATGGCGGTAGAATACGCACGTCGTAACTGTGAGAAAAACGGTCTAAACAATGTCGATGTACATTTATCAAATGGCTTTAATCATGTGGCAAAAGACAAAGACTTTAGCCTTGTGATGTCAAACTTGCCAGCTAAAGTGGGTAAAGAGCAGCATTATTTATACTTCCTCGATGCCTATGCACGTATGCGTAAAGGTGGCCGTTTTTATGTCGTGACCATCAATGGCCTACGCCAATTTGTGAAACGCTCATTTACCGAAGTTTTTGGCAATAGCGATAAAATCAAACAAGGTAAAACCTATACGATTACGATGGCGACCAAAGACTAGCTTTAGCTTTGCCTGATTGAGTTTCAGTCATTTAAACTAAAATTGACATCGACATAAAAAAGCACGCTAAATTAGATTTAGCGTGCTTTTTATTTTGTATGACCAACTATCCTTCTACATCTGGCGTTTTATCAAATATCCACCCAATAGCGCGCTGCCGATAATCGGCAATAGCACCATAAGCATCGGTGAAAAGCCTGTCGCTAGCGATACAAAACCAACTAAGTCTTGAATATAGCTAAATAGTAGACCAAACAACAATGCCACGACGATACGCAAGCCTAAGCTGTGCGTCCGTAGCGAGCCAAAGACAAACGAGCAAGCGACAATCACTAGCGATAGTATCGATAATGGCGATAGTAGCTTTTGCCAAAATGCGACTTCATGATCTAAAGAGCGATTGCCCTGTTGGCGCATAAACGTGCGATGCTCATAAAGCTGCGTCAATGACAAATCCTCTGCCTTACGCGTCAGCAGATACACAGACTCTGGGGCAAAAGGTAAGCTTAGTGTATCTGATGGTGAAACGGCTTGGCTACTCTCAAAACCCTGATTGATAGAGAGCTTAACCATATCGTTTAACTGCCACTCGTAACGATACTGCTCACTTGGCTTTTCGCTATTCACATCAATTGGTTCACGGCCAGTATAATTTCCACCTTCCGCATGGACAGCAGTTTGCAAATTACCGTTGTTATCCAAATGCCAGCGTTTCACCTCGCCAATATTACCCGCGACATCAGCATAATCAATATATAAAATATCGCTACCATCAGGTGTGGCACTGCCATCTTCTGTGGTTTCGAAACGTGGCTGTATCGTCCAGTAGCCGCGCACTGATGTGACCAGTGAGGTGCTATCCTCATCATTAATCTGTTTCGCTAATTGGTTAGAAGACGGTAGGACGAATTGGTTGATAGCTAATGCTAACAGTACAAATATCAAAGCGGGCTGCAATACCCAGCCGACGATACGATAAATACTGACCCCAGCCGCGCGCATGACGACCAGCTCGCTTTTATTGGCCAGCAAGCCCAATCCTATGACAGCACCCAATAGCGCACCCGTTGGGATAAATTGCTCTAAAAAATAAGGCGAACGATAAAAGATATATTTGAGCGCCTCACCCATGGTGTAGTTATCATCTAACGAATCAAGCTCTGATAAGTAAGAGAAAATCAGCTGTAATGCCCATAAACCAATAACGGCAGCGATAATAGCCAATAGAGCATTGAGTTTTACATAGCGGCTAAGGACTTTTAGATTGGCAGGTTTTTTGGCCAATTGATCAGACTTGGCTGACTTAGTAAATAAAGAGCGCATTAAAACTGCCCTCCTTGTGAGCTGTTGTTCTGATTATCGATGTCGCTAACTGAACTAGTTGCGGCAGCGGCTAGTCTGTTTTCTTGTTTGCGAAAGCGCAATCGATGTTGCACACGGCTACCCCAATTCATATAAAGCGCCAATGCCATAAATCCTAAAACAAGCCATGCATACGCCCATACGCTGATGCTGTCTTTGCTCACCGCGTTTTTGAGCGAGATGATACCTAATGCACAGCTGACAAATAATAAGATAGAAGGAAACAAGCGCAGCCAACGTCCTTGACGCGGACGGACTTGCGCCAGTGGCACGGCCAACATAGGCGCGATAATCATCAGCCATGGTAGCGCCAAACGATAGCCAAGCTCACCTTGTGCAGCGCGCATTGCACTGTTAGAGCCTGATGGTGAGCTACTCGTTGCGGCTTGCCACAATGGTCCTATCTTTTGCGTTTCAATATTGTCTTCGGTGATCACTTCCTGTGAAGACTCAGTCAAGGTGATGCGATAACGATCAAAAGCGACTTGATTATATTTCAGACTACCTGCACCGACTTCGTAACGACGTCCTTGGAACAAATCCAACTGGGTCACGCCGCTATTGCCAGTATCTACTTGCTCAGCGCGTTTAGCTAAAGTAATAGTGTCTTTACTAATGTCCTTTGCACCACTATTTATAATATCTTTTGGTATGTCAGAGATGCCAATTTGTTCGGCTGTCTCGCTGTCAATCGTATTATTCATATCAGTAGCATTGGCATCGACACTTTCAGCAGCACTACCTTTTTTCGCAGGTTCAGATTGGATCAAGATCACATCTTGCAGTTTTTTCTTATCATCGCTGAGACTACCCACATATAAATGATAATTACCGCTACTGATAAACTCGTTCGGACGAATCAAATCAAACGCACTGGTCAATGCTTGCTGCTGCCACACAGCCTCAGACGAGCGGACACCCCAAGGCTTGCCAACGACAGATAGCGCCGCCTCGCCGACGAACAACGCCAATATTAATGGTGTCATCAATCGAGCAAGCCGACCTCGAGACACGCCACTGGCATTGATCACTGCCATTTCTTGATCGACATACAAGCGACCAAATACCAGCATCAAAGCGATAAAGAATGCTAACGGTAAAATGAGCTCTAAAAAATACGGGAGGTTATACCCAATGATAGTAAACAGTAGGCTGACGTCCAAACGACCTTCAGCAGCGATGCCAAAATAGCGTATCAAACGACCGCCGAGCATCATCACTACCAAAAACCCCAACACTAAGGCAGTGGTCGAGGCAACTTGTTGTGTCATGTAGCGGCGTAATATCACAATGGGTACTCTTAAACGGTTGGTATGCGCGCGATTGATGATGGGCTTATTGAATATTTAGGACGTACGACGACATATCACCAGCATGATATGGGCCATTTACATACTCAAATAACGGTAAACGTTACTAAGCGACTGGTTAGTCATACTCAATAAACACAAGCGACAAATATAACCGCTAATGCTAGCATGTTTTGCCCAAAAATGGCTGTGAAATGTGTTTGAAAACATTACCTACACCTTGCTGAGAGCGCATTATTGACAGTAAGTAACAAATATAGCAAATATTGGATAAATAATTGCTAAAACCTCAAATTACATCGAATTGATAGTATTTATAGCGCTAAGTTTTTGCTTTATTTATTTTAGAAAGGTTTGTTTGTCATTCGTATCATCGAACATTTATCTCTGTTATTAATTGCTAGACTGACTGATAGAAAAATATACTTATATCGCCAAACGGAGAATAATACTAATGAATAAAACGACCTCTACACCCTCTACCCTACTTGAACTCGCTGGCGGCACATTCGATGCGCTTGACTGGTCAAATTGCGCACTCGTTCTTATCGACTATCAAAACGAATACGTCGATGGCGCTATGCCATTAGGAGATGCTGGGGCAAAAGCTATCGCCAATGCACGTTTACTACTCGATAAAGCGCGTCAGCAAGATCTACCTATCTTTCACATAAATCATCACGGTGCAGAAAATGGCAATGTCTTTGACCCTTTATCAGCTAACGTCGAGATCGTCGAACAATTGCAGCCGCAGGATGGCGAAACAGTGATTGCCAAAAAGCATCCGAATGCCTTTTATGATACGCAATTACAATCATTAATCTCAGCAGCAGAAAAAAAGCAGATTATTTTTGCAGGTTTTATGAGTCATATGTGCGTCAGCTCAAGCGTCCGCGCCGCATTTGATTTAGGTTTTGATAGTTTTGTCTGCCATGATGCCTGTGCCACTCGCGACCTACCGAGCGCTACAAGAAAGCCGATAAGCGCTGAAATCATGCATGATACTGCCATGGCAGCACTACAAGACAGATTTGCCGCGATGGTAACGACCGATGAATTGGTCAATGGCTAATATGTTGGCACCATCGAACAATGATAATGTAACCGCTAAACCATAGCGTAAGTTAGTACAGCATAATAATTCAAACGTATCACCCAAGACTTGCTAACTGCGCACGATTATCGCAATATGCTACACTACTGTGATTGCTCAACAGACCAAATAATCTAATAATCTAACAGCTATAAGCAGTCATCCAAATCCTGCAATTTTCATAACTCTAATAAGGATAACTATATGAATATCAAATTATCTCAACATTTACCAAAAACCCATACGCAGAAAATCTTGAAAAAAGAAGCCAAAAGTAAAGACGATGCTTGTCTGGTTGTATTGGTCGATGACAAGAAAAACATTCTGGCTGAATCTGTGCTGACCGAATATACCACTCGTATTGAGCAGTTGATTGAAGTATCACACTTTAAGGGTACTACCTGTGAGACTGTTGCTGACTATGCGCTGGCGGGTGATAAAAAAACCACTAAGCAAAACCCTGTACAACTGCTATTAGTCGGTGTAGGTAACACTGATAAGTTTAACAACACAATACTGCAAAAAATCGCCAATACTATCTATAGCAGCACTCAAAAGCGTGTGTCTTCTATCACTGTCGCCTTGGGTGATGCATTAGAAGAAAACCACTTTGGTCAATTTGCCCTTAATCTGTTGGCAGCTAGCTACCGCTTTGACAAGTATAAGTCTGAGCAAGCGAGTCCTGTATTAACTGATGTCTATCTGTTAGCGGATGATTCACTACAGCCTGCACTTGCCTTTGCTCAGTCAGTATTTGCTGGTCAGAGCCTTACTCGTGATGTGGCCAATGAGCCTGGCAATATCTGCTTCCCAGCTTACATGGCTGAACAAGCTCAAGAGCTTGCAAAAACCTACCCTGACCTATTAACCGTGAAGGTACTAGGTGAAGACGAGATGTCAGCGCTAGGTATGCATTGCTTCTTAGCCGTTGCACAAGGCTCTACCAAAGAAGGTAAGCTGGTACTCATGGAATACCGTGGTAAATCAGAATTTAGTTCAAATGCAGGCACTACCGAGCAAACTACTAGCAACGCAAAAGTGAGTGGTCTAAAGGCGTTAGCCGATAAACTACCAACCAAAAAATCAGCTAAAAATGTAAGCAAAAATAGCAATGATAATGCACAAGCGACCAATGACGACGCACCTATCGTATTAGTCGGTAAAGGCGTAACCTTTGACTCAGGCGGTATCTCAATCAAGCCAGGTGCGGCGATGGATGAGATGAAGTTTGACATGGGTGGTTCGGCGTCAGTAATTGGTACAATCAAAGCGTTGTGCGAAGCTCGTCTACCAATCAACGTCGTTGGTGCGCTAGCCTGTGCTGAAAACATGCCATCAGGTGATGCAACACGTCCAGGCGATATCGTCAAAGCGATGAATGGTAAGTCAGTTGAAATCTTGAACACTGATGCCGAAGGTCGTTTAGTACTAGCAGATACCTTGTGCTACGTGCAGCGTTATCAGCCAAAAGCCATCATCGATGTTGCCACTTTGACTGGCGCTTGTGTGGTTGCACTAGGCCATGTTCGTTCAGCCGTATTTAGTAATGATGAAGATGTCCTGTTTGATTTAGAAAATGCCAGCAACCTATCAGGCGATCTTATCTGGCATATGCCTTTAGATGATGAGTATCAAGCTCAGCTTGATTCACCAATCGCTGATATGCAAAATATCGGTGGTAAAGGTGCTGGCGCGGTAACTGCAGCCTGCTTCTTATCGCGTTTCATTGAAGAAGGTCAAGCATGGGCGCATTTAGACATCGCTGGTACTGCATGGAACTCAGGTAAAGACAAAGCAGCCACGGGTCGCCCTGTGCCATTGTTTATGCAATATCTAAAAAACAGTGTAGAGATGGCTTAATCCATTTATGAAAATTAGTTTTTATGTATTAAGTGAAAGTAAGGCCCAAGATTTCTTGGGCTTTATTTGTCAGCTGACTCAGACGGCGCTTAACAAAAGCGCTCAGTCTTTGCTGATTTTAATTGAAGATGAGACATTACTAGCAAATCTAGATACGGCACTTTGGTCACAGGACTCCACGAGTTTTATACCGCATCAATGTCTTTCTGATAATGACCATAAAAGTACTGATGTTGATAGTAATATTGCTACTTCTGAAGTATCAGTGCCTGTACTACTAGGCAATCATATGCCAGCAGATTTTAATGGTATCGTGATCAATACGACGACACGTCCCGTCAACGATTTTATGGCTGCTACCAATAATTCAAAACCCTCTCGAGTCCTTGAGCTGATTCGACCTGATGCTACAAGTACACAAGAAGGTCGCAATAAATATAAAGCCTACCAGCAATTAGGTTACGATCTGACCCACTTTAAGGTGTAGCTCTACTGTTTATTTCCCTCTTACCTTTCATAGCGAAATCTCTTCCTACCTTATACATCACTGCCTATATCGCTGCTTTTACTCTCCTATAAATGAGGTATTCTGAGTAGCTAGCCCTTGCCCTATAAGTGCTGCATTCTTTTTGTACTAGTTGTATAACTCTACTATCCCTCTGTTTGCACGCAACAGCTACTGCTATGAGCGGTATGCGAATATGTCAAAAAATGCTACCATCCTTCGATAAATTTTCTGTTGTGACAATTCACTTACTTTTAACGGACTTGAGGGTGTACAGATGCGTTCATTAATTGCGATGTATCAGCGTATAGGGCTGGTGCCGCTTATTATTATTGGCTTGGTATTAGGGGTATTGATTGGTTGGCTAGCGCCAAGTATCGGCACCGCCATAGGGTTGCTTGGTACACTCTTTGTCGGCGCACTAAAAGCAGTCGCTCCCATCCTAGTATTTATTCTGGTTATGGCAGCCATTAGTCAACATCGCAGTGGCAATGAAGTCTACGTAAAGCCGGTGCTTATCATGTACATGTTTGGCACTTTTTTGGCAGCACTAACGGCAGTCGGTGCCAGCTTTTTATTCCCGACTGAGCTGGTCTTAATAAACGCTGATATCGAACAAGTACCACCTGCCGACTTAAAAGAAGTCTTGACGAACTTGCTCATGAACTTGGTCGCCAATCCGATCAATGCAATCGCTGAAGCCAACTATATTGGTATCTTAGCATGGGCAATTATTATTGGTTTTGCATTGCGCCAAGCCAGTGATACTGCTCGCAATGTTGTCGGTGATTTTGCTGATGCCATCTCACAAGTGGTTAAATGGATTATTGCTTTAGCTCCATTTGGTATCTTGGGACTAGTCGCTAGCACGGTTGCTGAGACAGGCTTTGCTTCTTTGGCAGGCTACGCACGTATCTTAATGGTATTAATCAGCTGCATGTTATTCATTGCGTTGGTCGCCAATCCGCTTATCGTCCTTATTAAAACCGGTAAAAATCCTTATCCACTCGTGTTCAGATGTCTGCGCGAATCAGGAATTACTGCCTTCTTTACACGCAGTTCAGCAGCCAACATTCCAGTCAACATGAACCTTGCCCGTAAGCTTGGATTGCATGAAGACACTTATTCGGTGACCATTCCACTAGGTGCCACGATCAATATGGCTGGTGCTGCAATTACCATTAACGTCTTAACGCTTGCTGCTGCTCATACGTTGGGTATCGAAGTGACGTTTGCATCAGCGCTGCTTCTCAGTCTGGTTGCTACGATTAGTGCTTGCGGTGCTTCTGGTGTTGCTGGTGGTTCATTACTATTGATTCCACTCGCTGCTAGCTTATTTAGCATTCCAAATGATATCGCGATGCAAGTGGTTGCGATTGGCTTTATCATCGGTGTGATTCAGGATTCAGCTGAGACTGCCTTGAACTCTTCTACTGATGTATTATTTACAGCAGCAGCTGACCCTACTTATTCGCGTTAATTTTTGCTGAAGTGTTTTATATAGACATAAAAAAAGGGCCTTTAAAGGGCCCTTTTTTTATGTGGTATTTTGATTGTTTGATTACTTTAGGTTGTCTATATCGACTTCGATGACTGGTGTTTGCTGCTCTATTTGACGTTTGAGTTGGCGCAGTTGCTCAACTTCATCTAATAGCTCAAGTATCAGACCAATCGCTGGTACGCTGGCTTCAAAATCACGACTCAGTCGCGATGCACGGCGCACTGTCGTCAGCTGATAACCAGTAAATTTTTCATGCTCTGGTACATCATACTCAATGATATTTTCTTCGATTAATTCGATGACCCATTGGCGCTCTTGGCCACAGGCAGAGACCAGTTCATCTAAGCTCATGATGATGTCTGTAAATTCAGTCGAGTGGTTCATAGCTATTATCCTCGTTTTCTCTTTATTTCATCGGTATCGTATTCATCTCTGCTATTTGTTCGTTACTTCAGCAATAAGTAACGGTTATTCATAATCTTGTTTAACGACTAATATTGGTATCAGCAAAGGCTTGTTTTAGCTGCTCATAAGCCTGTATCGACGCATCATTACTGACATCAGGATTAACAATATTGAGAGTTAGATACAAGTCGCCTGCTTGCTTGGCAGGGATACCTTTGCCTTTAAGACGTAAATTGCTACCGGACTTGCTATTCTTAGGAATGGTCACACCAAGCGTACCCGCTGGCGTACTGACGTTGATTTTTTCGCCCAGTGCCGCTTCCCACGGTGCAATATTCACGGTTTGATAAACGTCTGCGCCTTCTATACGAATATTGGCATCATGACGAATTTTAACCTTCAAAAACAAATCGCCATTTTTGCCATTACTGCTACCAGCAGCACCTTGCCCTGCTAAACGAATTTGCTTACCATCAGTGATACCTTTAGGAATTTTTATCTTAAGGGTTTTATTGTCGTAGTCGACATTACCATTGGGCTGACGAACAGGGACGTTTAGCTTAATGCTATAGTCGTCGCCACTATAGACTGAAGATAAATCAACGGTAATCTCGGCATGCTGATCCTGACCTTTGCTATCTTGTGTCCCAAAGCCACCACCAAATTGATCGAAGCCGCTGCTTTGAGAGCGACTGCCCGTTTGTCCACCAGTTGACCCACGTGCGCCGCGACCAAATGCTGAAAAAATGTCATCGAAGCGAAAACCACCATCACCAAAGGCCTCACCGTCACCAAACTGATCTTTGATATCTTCCCAGCGAAAACCACCTTGACCTGCGCCGGTTTGCCCACCGCCCTCAAACCCACTTGATCTATTTTGACCAGCAAACGGATTATTGAGCATAGCGTCATATTCAGCGCGCTTTTCTTTATCTCTGATCGTTTCGTAAGCGTTGTTTATTTCTGCAATTTTATTATCAGCGTCTGGATGATCACTGACATCGGGATGATACTGACGAACAAGCTTGCGGTATTTTTTTTTGATATCAGCGTCTGAGGCGTCTTTTTTGACCCCTAAAATGTCATAGTAGTTTTTCTCTGCCATGTTATTTTCCCCAAAATAAAAACATATTAGTGGTATCAGTCTGCCAATTTCAAACGATACGGTATAAATAGCTACTAGATTTTGCTATAGCAATTTTTGTAGCCTACTTATCATCATAGCAATAATTACAACAAACACCGTTATATAAATATTACCAGTAGTGATGCCAAGCGATGTCTACAACATTCTGTAATACAGGTAAGCGAACACTTTTACCTTGAGTTAGATTTTTTAAAAATTTAGTATTATCAGCTCTATATTAGAACTGTAATAATGGCAGACTTTTTCTATTTACAAAATAGTAAGAATATAGCAAGGTTTTTTTACATTATATTATCTATTACTATTTGAGCTTTCATAACGATAATTATGCTATATCGATAGATTTGGTCTTTATATATTACCTATTTATATTGCGTTGTTGGCTTTCCAATATTTTGTCGGCTTCTTTATGAGAATCACTCTTTATAATTCTAATTTTATTACCTACGTCATCATTGTTTTTGCTAAAAAATAACTATTTTTCCTTAAAAAACAGCTATTTGACCTCATGAGTTTTTTACACGGCAGTAATAATATGACAAGCTAGCTCTTGTAGAATCCCCTATTATTCATACTCATAGGGAGTATAGATAACGTAGGCAAGAGCATCTGTCTATTTTATTAATTGCTTAAAGGTATTAAATGTCTTATTTAATCAAGTCTTTGGTTGTCACTTTATCGCTACTACTTAGCACCACAGTTTTTGCAGCCAATACCAGTTATTACGGTAGTAAGTTTCATGGCAAGCGCACAGCGAGTGGTAGTATCTTCAACATGAACTCTTTAACCGCTGCACATCGCACGTTACCGTTCGGCACGAAAGTACAAGTAACCAATCAAAAGACAAAGCAGAGCGTCGTTGTAAAAATCACGGACAGAGGACCTTTTATTAGAGGTCGTATCCTTGATTTATCAAAAGCCGCTGCTGGTGAAATAAACTGTCAGCTTTGTACGACCACGATGGAAATACTGTCGTACGGCGATGGCAAATATCGTAAGGAATGATGTAATAAAAAAGGGATGGCTTATGCCATCCCTTTTTTATGTCTGCTTATATAACTAACTATCTAGAACGCTTTATGCGAACTTAGCTTCCATCTCTTCTAAAGTCGTCATTGATAGTAGTAACTTCTCTTCATTATCACTATGCTGTTGCTGTAGCGCCGTTTGCTCATTGAGTAATACAAGCAAGTCAGACTTACGGCTCTCTTCGTACAACTCTGTATCAGCCAGTTTTTCTTCAAGCGTTACAAGCTGCTTATCAATCTTAGCCAGGGTCTTTTCTGTTTCTTCTATCTCGCGGCGGATAGGTGCTGTCATTTTACGCTGTTCAGCGGCTAGCTTACGCTGCTCTTCTTTACTAAGTGCAGGTGTAGCAACTCTACTATTTGATGAGTTATCAGATGACTTGTTACTTGCTTGACTATTATCTGTTTCACGTGAAACGAATTTCTTACTCTCTTTTTTGCTTTTTTTCTTACCTGTATTTTTATCTGATGCGTTCTCTTGCTTGCGCTTCTCTGCTAGCCATTTACCATAGTCGCCAATGTCGCCATCGAACTCTTCGATAATGCCATCGTGTACCAGATACAGCTCATCACAGACATTGGCAATCAACTCTCGATCATGCGAGACCAGTACCACTGCACCTTTGAAACCTTGTAAGGCGATAGTCAATGCTTGACGCATTTGTAAATCTAAATGGTTGGTTGGCTCATCGAGTACAAGGACGTTTGGACGCTGCCAAACGATCAATGCTAAAGTCAAACGCGCGCGCTCACCACCTGAGAATAGCTCGCTTGGCGTATCAATACGCTCACCGCGGAAGTCAAAGCTACCCAGAAACGAGCGTAGCATCGCATCAGAGGTTTTGCCCGCTAGGCGACGTAACATCTCTATAGGTGTTGCTTTGGCATCTAGGATATCCATTTGATGCTGATTGAAATAGCCTAGCTTTAGGGTATCCGAAACACGATATTTCCCTGTTAGTACGCCAAGCTCACCGACTAAGGCTTTAATCAGTGTTGATTTACCAGCGCCGTTCATACCCAGTAAGCCGAGACGGGTATCAGGCGTTACCTGTACATTGGCATTATGTAGAAGCGGTGTCTCGCTATAGCCGATATCTGCGTTGGTTAGCTCAATTAGCGGTGAGCTCATGTTTGCAGGCTCATAGAACTGGAACGAGAACGGGTTGTCAGCCATCATTGGTGATAGCTCTGCCATGCGCTCTAACTGCTTAATACGGCTCTGTGCTTGCTTGGCTTTACTGGCTTTAGCACGGAAACGACGAATAAAGTCATCTAAATGAGCCTTTGTCGCTTCTTGCTTTTCAAACGCTTGCTGCTGCTGCGCCATACGCTCGTGACGGGTACGAATAAACTGCTGATAGTTACCAGTATAAAGGGTGATTTTTTGCTGCTCTACATGCAGGATATGACCAACTGTCGCGTCCAAAAACGCTTGGTCATGCGAGATGACGATGACCAGACCCATATAGGCATTGATCCATGTTTCAAGCCACAAGATAGCGTCTAAGTCCAAATGGTTGGTTGGCTCATCGAGTAACATCAAATCAGCACGGCTCATCAAGGTTTTGGCGAGGTTTAAGCGCATACGCCAACCACCAGAAAACCCTTCTACTGGCAGCTCATGCTGGCTAGTCTTAAAACCAAGACCCGCCATAATTTGTGCTGCTTTGGTCGGCGTACGATATCCGTCGATTTCATCGAACTGCTGGTGTAGCACACCAATTTGCTCATCACTGACACTGCTCAAATCATTCAGCGCAGCATTAATTTCATACCACTGCTCATCACCGCTCAATACATAATCGATTGCAGACTGCGTCGTAGCACCAACTTCCTGTGCCATGTGCGCCACATGCCAGCTATCAGGAATACTGACTTCACCTTTATCAAGGGTGACCTCTGTATCGCCTGTACCCATCTGCGTCAGTAATAGCGCAAATAAGGTAGATTTGCCTGTGCCGTTGTTGCCCGTCAGTCCAACTTTGTGACCTGGATGGAGCTGAAAGCTTGCACCTGCAAACAATTCACGACCATCACGGCGAACACCAACGTCTTTAAATTCGATCATATAATTTCTTCATCTCAACAATAATATAGATATAGGGCAATAAGAAACACACATAGGGTATGCCAACTGGCGGCTATTATTTCAAACGCTTGCCCCATAGGCAAACAATTAAATAACTATTTCAAAACTAAGTATTTATTACGCCAAACACCTTAAGTTGCACAAGCGACTCTTGAGCTCATACATGGTTGTTACTATTATAAAGGTTATGGCCGTAAAATACCGTAATATGACTAATAAGCTTTAAGACTTCCTAATATTATTAAGTAGTGTTTTATACAGTCACACGCTATTATTTTTTAGTCTGGTTATTGGTTTAGCCCATTGACGCAGTTATTTTGAACAATACAATATCAAAATTGGGACACTGTCATTTATTAGTAAAATTCAATAGTTGCATCACTCTTGACAAACGAATCCGCACCCCCATTATGATATACTGCTAAAAGATAAGTGCCCACTATCAATAGAGCCAATAAAACGTTGTGGTGGCACAAATACTATTTTGAAATTGTACAAACAGCTTATAATGCACCAATAGCTTTGCCATAATGACAGCACCCAATTAAATCAAACGCCGTGCGTATCTTTATTTGCAAGTACCCTATTGCAAACCCAAACAGGACGACGACCGCATTTGATCCTAGCAACTGAGGTAGATATGAACGAATCAGCCAACCAATTTAGCCCAAGCTCAAGCCAGCCAGTAGATCCAACCGTATTAAGCCTAACTGATAGTGCGGCGCAAAAAGTACGCCGTCTACGTGAAGAAGAAGGCGATAGCGATCTTATGCTACGTGTCTATGTGACGGGTGGCGGTTGTTCTGGTTTCTCTTACGGGTTTAACTTTGCCAACGATCTGAATGAAGACGATGCCAATTTTGATAATGGGGATGTGACGTTAGTCGTCGATTCGCTAAGCTATCAATACTTGCAAGGCTCAACCGTTGACTATACTGAAGGACTGGAAGGGGCACGTTTTGTGGTGACCAATCCAAATGCCACGACCACTTGCGGCTGCGGTTCGTCATTCTCTATATAAGCCAAATAGACGCGGTCGCGCTATGATTATCAAGATAATGCGATAGTGTGCGAATACCATGTCAAATGGCTTGTAGGCATAATGAACAAAGCATCTATCTCTCAGGTAGATGCTTTTTTTATCAAACTGTCTGGTCAGAATAACGCTATATTCGAGATGAATTTGTATTAAAAACAGGGTCAAAATCTTCATGAATCGCTTTGCCTAAAGCTTATCGTATTTGTAATTGTCCGTGGTTTTCAACACAGCTTTGAGCTAAACTGACGGAATTATTGACCTAACATTTACCTATTTTATGGACAAACGCTTATCGTGTTTTGATCCGCCATAATAAATAACAATAGATGACTATTATGAGTAATTTTGCGAGTAGCTTTGTTAATTTCAAAATCCCTAATTGGTTTGATAGCCAACACTTAACGGGTATGCTCCGCGGTATTGAAAAAGAGGGCCTGCGCGTAAAGCCTGATGGTTTCTTGGCACAGACCCCGCATCCAGCCAAACTTGGATCAAAACTTACCCATCCTTTTATCACTACCGATTACTCAGAAAGCCTACTTGAGCTCATCACTGAACCAAAGTCCTCACCAAAAGAGACCCTCAATATGCTGCGCCAATTGCACGTATTGGTCTATCAGGGCATACCTGAAGGTGAGCTGATGTGGCCATTATCGATGCCTTGTATGTTGTCTTCTAAAGATGAGGATATCCCACTAGCTGATTACGGTAGCTCTAATACAGGTAAGCTAAAAACCCTATATCGTAGTGGCCTTGGTATCCGCTATGGTCGCCGCATGCAGACGATTGCTGGTTTGCATTACAACTTGTCTTTTGGTGATACGCTATTTGAGACATGGCAAGCCCAAACATCGACTGCACAAAGCCAAACATTGACAGAGTTCAAAAACGAGAAATACCTAGGGTTGATTCGTAACTTTAAACGTCTGACCAGCCTTGTTTTATATTTACTGGGTGCCAGTCCAAGCGTGTGTCCTTGTTTCTTGGCAGGGCGTGAGCACGATTTAGAATTGCTCAATGATTCGACCTATTACAAACCTGCTGCGACTAGCCTGCGTATGGGTAAACTTGGCTATACCAATAGCGTGCAAGAGCAGCTTGATATCCGTTACAACTATCTGCCAGAGTATGTCGATGGTCTACGCCGTGCCATCCAAACACCGCACGAAAGCTTTGCTAAGCTTGGCTTAGAAGACGAAGATGGCAACCCAATCCAAATTAACAATCATATTCTGCAGATAGAAAACGAGTACTACAGCCCTATTCGTCCTAAACAAATCGCAATGAGCGGTGAAACACCAACCGAAGCGCTTGAGCGTCGCGGTATCGCTTATGTCGAGTTCCGCGCTATCGATCTTGACCCATATAGTGACGTAGGTATTCGTCTCTCTAGTGCTTGCTTCTTGGAAGTGATGGCGTTGTATTGTCTGTTCAGTGACTCACCTGATCTACTACCTGAAGAAGAAGACACGCTCGCTATCAATCTTGAGCGTGTGGTCAATGAAGGTCGCCGTGATGATTTGCACATTATCAATAATGGCCAAGAGCAGTCACTCGAAAGCTGGATGCTAACGCATCTAGAGCGTATGCAGCCGCTTGCTGCACTGCTTGATGCTCATTACGGTGGTAACGATTACCGCGCGGCCGTAGCATTGATGCAAGGCAAAGCAGGACACTCTGAGTCGACTATCTCCGCACAAGTGAATTCCGATAGCAAACGCTTAGGCAGCTTATGGCAGCTTGGATTTACGTTGGCTCAGCAGCATCGCGAGTCTTTACTACAGCAGACACTTAGTCCAAATACTCAAGCTAAATATGAAGTATTGGCAGAAAAATCTATCTTACAGCAAGCTGAGATTGAGCAGTCTGAAACAGAAGACTTTGCGGAATTTTTACAGCAGTATCGCTAAGCCTTGATTGCTAGCTTTTAACTGCCAGTTATTGATTGCTGAATTCTGATGACTAGCTATTGATTGCTAAGGTCTGATTGCTAAGTACTGACTGTAAAATTTTGACTGTTTAATCTTGATTGCTACCCTACATCTATTATAGATAAACCCATAAGAGTAACCGCACAATGCGACAGCTAACCACTTACCGTAACCTGCAAGTATTTTTGGTGATAATGGCCATCATAGGCATGAGTTTTGCGCTGTTTTATTTACAGCGTCATCTAGGGCTTTCGCCTTGCCCGCTCTGTATCTTTCAGCGTGTTGGTCTAATCGTCATGGGCGGTTTTGCCCTGATATCAGCTTTGTTTAATCCTAAATCTAAAGTAATAAGGCTACTGCTATGGCTTGGTAGTCTAATAGGTATTGGCTGGGCAACTGCGGTAGCAGCGCGCCATGTATGGCTGCAACATTTACCTGCTGACCAAGTACCTTCTTGTGGACCAGGACTGAACTATTGGCTTGATACCCTCCCTATTCTACAAGTATTCAAGGAAGTTTTTGCAGGATCTGGCGAATGCGCTTCTGTTGATTGGACATTTATAGGATTAAGCATTCCTGAGCAGTCTTTAATTCTATTTAGTGTGCTGCTGATCGTACACGTGTTGATACTATTGCGTATCGTAAAGCCAACTCATTAATATTCTATTGCTCAATTAATTATTAGGTTTTTTTCTTACTTCTGCTTTTAAAACAGACATTGCTATCTTCGATACAATGTCTGTTTTTTTATCTACTATTAATCCGTTCTTACAACCCATATTAGCGATACCACTAAGTATTTCTACCACCCACTCTACCTTTTAGACACATGAGCAACAACAAAAAGTCCACAGAGATATTTTCAAGCCTTTGATATCTTTAGCCAGCTTATTCTATTAACAGATAGCCTTAAGAAATTTATGACTATATAAAGCTGAATGCTTTATATGAAAAATATGTAAGACATTTATCATTTTCAACTTAAGTTATCGCTAAGCGTCTCTTTTTGATTGTCCTTATTTTCGCCAATAATGCTGTGTTGTCGATGTGCAAACCAGCTTTAAAAATTCTTTTTAAAAACTGTTTTTGGTATGACCATGATATATCTTGCTCCTATTTGCTCTACCACGCTTGCTATCGTAAAACGGTGGCGTCCATCGTTACTTGTAGTGCCTTTATGCATGTTACTAGTAGGCTGTGATAGTGCCTCATCTAACACCGAAAAAGACATGGTATCTACGTTCGCTACTACTAACTCTGAATCACAGGGTGCTTCACAACCTTTTCAAGATGACAACGCTGAATCAGCAACTAATGATGAGTCAAGCGAAATGGCAGAAGGACAATCATTGATTGCTGCTGCTCAGTCAAATAAAGATACCTACACAGACAGCTCTATGGAGCCAGCAGGATCAGAAAACAGTATGCTGCAAGCGACGTTGATGGGCGATTATGGCGGCATGGTTTCTTGTACAGCTTGTGACAGTATCGACGTCACATTGAATCTATTTGCTGATGGGTCGGTATCAAAAACAAGCAATTACCATAACCCTGAAAAACCAAGGACACCCTTACTAGAATCCGGTATCTACCGACAAGATAACGATAAGATTACCATTGTCTATGAGGGGAAGAATATCGAGACCTACCACATCCAAGACAATCACTTGATACGTATCGATGAGCACGATAATTTAGATGATGACTATACGTTGTCTCGTAAATGATAAGCGCATCAATGAGAACCAAGGAAATAAAAGCGTCATCGTGCTAACTATTCGTTGACGTATCACTGAATACTAAAACAGCTAAACTTCATTAGCTACATAGCGCCTACTTGTTAGGCGTTTTTTATTGGTCATCGAACAGGGTTTACTTTACAATGATTGCTTGTTTGCCCAGCTGATAGGTTGATCGCTATTTATCAAAGTATTTATCCTTGCTGATAACAGTTAAGCAGCTCACACTTTATTTTATCAGCTCTCTATTCTTTTCATTCAAGCGCGTACGGAACGTCTATGCATATTCATATTCTTGGTATTTGTGGTACTTTTATGGGCTCACTGGCATTACTAGCACGTGCGCTTGGGCATACGGTCACAGGTTCAGATGCTAATGTCTATCCTCCTATGTCCACTCAACTCGAAAATGCTGGCGTCACCATCGAAGAAGGCTACCTGGTAGAGCACTTGCAACCAACGCCAGACTTAGTTGTCGTTGGGAACGCGATGAAGCGCGGCATGGATGTGATTGAGTATATGCTAGATAATGGCTTGCGCTATACCTCAGGTCCGCAGTTCTTATCTGAGCAAGTATTGCAGTCACGCCACGTAATCGCCGTTGCAGGTACGCATGGTAAGACCACAACCACGACTATGCTTGCCTGGATATTACATTATGCTGGTATTGATACAGGGTTTTTGATTGGCGGTGTACCATTAGTTGATACGACTGACGAGCACTTGCAGCAAGTGTTCGCGCACAGCAGCTATTTGGGTGCTGATAAAAGCGATGATGATAAATCTGGTTACTTTGTGATTGAAGCAGATGAGTACGACTCTGCGTTTTTTGATAAGCGTTCGAAGTTCGTTCACTATCGTCCGCGTACTGCTATTTTGAATAACCTTGAGTTTGATCATGCAGATATCTTTGCGGATCTCAATGCAATACAAACTCAGTTCCACCATATGGTGCGTATGATTCCAAGCACTGGGAAAATTATCATGCCAGCCGCGACTATCAGTTTAGAAGATACGCTAGCGAAAGGGGTTTGGACACCTATTTGGCGTACTGCTGTCATCGACTCTACTTTAGCTGATACTAGCGAAAATGCGCGTACTCTAAAAGATAGTAGCGATTGGCAGGCTGAGCTGATTCAAGAAGACGGTAGTAAGTTCAAAGTCAGTTTTGCCGCTGATGAGGATGCCTCTGCCATTGTAAACTGGTCAATGAGCGGCCTCCATAACGTCAACAATGCGTTAGTTGCTGTCGCTGCTGCTTATGATGTTGGCGTCAGTGTTGAGACTGCCTGTGCCGCTTTATCAGATTTCGCTGGTATCAAGCGCCGGATGGAGCTGATCGGTGACGTCAATGATATCTTAGTTTTTGATGATTTTGCCCATCATCCAACGGCTATTACGACCACATTAGATGGTGCCAAAAAGAAGCTGGCTGATAGACGCATTTGGGCCATCATTGAGCCGCGCAGTAACACCATGAAAATGGGTATTCATCAAGACAGCTTGGCTCAATCAGCGGCACTTGCTGACTACACATTGTGGTACGAGCCTACTGGTTTAGAATGGGGCTTAAAAGAGGTCATCGAACAAGCCAAGGCTACTAGCGACGCTATCGGCAACCAACAAGTACTATCAAGCATTGATGCTATCATTGAGCATACGAGCAGTCATGCAAAAGCAGGTGACGCGATTGTAGTTATGTCAAATGGCGGCTTTGAGGGAATTCATCAGCTTTTATTAACCGCATTGCATAACGGCTAATGCTACTAGCTAAGATAAAGAAGCAGCTCTTATAAAGAAACAGCTCTTCTTATTTCCCTATATACAAACGCAGCTCATCTAATAGATGGCTGCGTTTTTTATTTTTAATATTTATATGATTTCATTTATATGAATTAGGCACTACAGGTACCATCTTGATAAGCGCTGTTAGCACCATTGCTACCTTTGTAACCTTTCGTTTACTTATTGTCCTTACTCGATAGCAAATCGGGCTTTTTCCTCACATAGCCCCTACAGTAGTAACATTTTATGCTTACTTTTGCGTTTGAGGAATGTTTACAATAGATTCATCAAAACTTGTAACACATTATAAATATTAATAATATTAGGAGAATAACATGAGCTTTATTTGGATGATTATTGTAGGTTTAGTCGCAGGTTTATTAGCACGTGCTATCAAACCAGGTAACGACCCTATGGGTTGGATTATGACTATCGTATTGGGTATCGTGGGTGCATTGTTAGGTGGTTTCCTAGCTGGCCTAATCGGAATCAATGCTGATGGTGGTTTCACTGGTCTTATTTTCTCAGTAATTGGTGCAATTATCTTACTGTTCTTATATGAAATGATTGTCAACAAACGCCGTGCATAACTAGTTATAAGCCATGCATAGTTTACTCATAAATGATTACTAGCTAATTAAAATACTATATAAACAAAGCCTTGCGTTAAGCAGGGCTTTTTTATGCCATTTATCATCGAAATTTAGTCTTTCTATATACATATAGCATCATGTGACTGCGAAAGTATTGATAAGCATTACTTTTGTCCCCATTTATCTTATAATATCAACCCTATTTTGTCCTTATCATTGAGGTGAGCGTTATGGCACTACTCCCTATCTTAAGTTACCCAGATCCTCGCTTGCGTACTATCGCTAAGCCTGTTAAGGAAGTGACTGCTGAAATCAAAACCTTAATCGCAGACATGATCGAGACGATGTATGATGCTCAAGGCATCGGGCTTGCAGCCAGTCAAGTGGATCATCATATTCAGCTTATCGTTATGGATTTGTCTGAAGATAAAAGCTCTCCTAGAGTTTTTATCAATCCAAAAGTCACGCCACTGGTAGAAGAAAAGCAACCATATGAAGAAGGCTGCTTATCTGTACCTGACGTCTATGACAAAGTCGAACGTCCTAATAAGGTTCGTATCGAAGCGTTAGACGGTAACGGTGAGGTTATTGACGAAGTCGTTGAAGGATTGCTTGCTGTTTGTATCCAACATGAAATGGATCATCTCAATGGCGTAATCTTCGTTGACTACTTGTCTCGTCTTAAGCAGACTCGTGCTCGTGATAAAGTCCGTAAAGTTCTTAAAATACGCGAAAAGCAAGAAGCTCAATCAGCAGAAAAACAGACACAAGCCGTCAATTCTTAAAGCTCTACTCTTTATTCTTATCTTTTTTATTTCGTCTTTATCCTTCACATAGTTACGTCTACAGTGAGTGTTAATATTTAGCATTCACTGTTTGGCGATAATTTTTCTAACCGCTACAGTTTCCACAAAAGGTTTACTACTATGACAATGATCAAAATTGACCAATATTTTGAACCTGCCAGCTGGCAGAAATTCACCAAGGCTGCTGAAGGTCGCGAGACGCCTTTTTTAGTAGTTGACCTTAGTCGTATCGAAACCAAGTACCATGAGATGGTAAGCCTGTTTCCTAATGCAAAACTGCATTATGCAATGAAAGCTAGCCCTGCGGTGGAAGTAATCGACCTATTGGCAAACCTTGGTTCAAACTTTGACTGTGCCTCTATCTATGAGCTTGATCGCGTGCTTGGTTGCGGCGTTGAGCCATCTCGTATCTCGTATGGCAACACCATCAAAAAAGCTGAGCATGTTAAGTATGCCTTTGAGAAAGGCATCGATTTATACGCAACCGACTCAGAAGCAGATCTAAAAAACATTGCTAAACACGCTCCAGGTTCTAAAGTATTTGTTCGTATCTTGGTTCAAGGGTCAGAGACAGCAGAATGGCCATTATCACGTAAGTTTGGTTGCCATCCTAATATGGCAATCGACCTACTGGTTCAAGCACGCGAGTTGGGCTTGGTTCCTTATGGTATCTCATTCCACGTTGGTAGCCAGCAAAAAGACGTCGCTGCATGGGATGATGCATTATCCAAAGTTAAATATATGTTTGACTGGATGAAGAACGAAGAAGGTATCAAGCTGCAAATGATCAATCTGGGCGGCGGCTTCCCGACTAATTACATCAGCGAAGTCAACCCTATCAAAGTCTATGCGGAAGAGATTACCAGCTATCTGACTGACGACTATGATGATAATGAGATGCCGGAGATTATTTTAGAGCCGGGTCGTTCGTTGGTTGGTGGTTCAGGCGTGTTGGTCAGTGACGTGGTACTGATCTCTCGTAAGTCTGATACTGATTTGACTCGTTGGGTATATACCGACGTTGGTCTATTCCAAGGCTTAATCGAGACGCTAGGTGAAGCTATCAAGTACCCTGTCTATACGCCTAAGATGGAAACGTCTACCAGTGAAGGTACTGTGGTGTTGGCAGGTCCAACTTGTGACTCAACTGATATTATGTATGAAGAAGCAGGTTATCAGCTACCCGAAGAGCTTGAGATTGGTGACAAAATCTACTGGCTCACCACTGGTGCTTATACCAACTCTTACTCATCGGTAGAGTTCAATGGCTTCCCACCGCTTGAAGTGGTCTATATTGATTAGTGCTTAATATTGTTCCACAAAAAAGCGCGGCACGGTTAATACCCGTATCGCGCTTTTTTGTGCTTAATAATTTGATTGTTCAACTAGTCAATTCTTAAAGAAATAGGCACGCTATTATTAGTATTACGGCTACTGTTACTAGTGCTACTGCTTGAGTTTTGTGAAACTTGTCCAATCGTCACCCATTGTCCACGTGGTACGATAATCGTACTGTTCAATCTTTGACCTCGAATAGCATTGCTAGCACTGCCAATAGAATTGTCAGTAGAACTTATTTGATTATAAGGTGAATTCGGCTGCACTAACCTTTCTTCCACTTGAGAAAGTTGTACTTCCACCTGTCCATTAGGCAGCAGTCTTGGTGTGACGGCAATGCCTTGTGTCGTTGGCAGTAGTATTTGCTGCTGAATCACAATCTGTGGTTTGAAATTATCGTTAGCTGAACGATGATAATTTGAATAGTTATTAGCATTATAGGTTTGAGTCAGTGAGTAGAGCGTACCTGTGCTGATACTCGCCGCACTGCCAGATAATGTTTGTACTTGATATAGATTATTACCCTGCTGTTGGCTGCTACGCTGACTAATAACGCCTGTACCTTGGATACCACGATTGGTAATAATGACCTGACCCTGCTGAATACTACCTTGCCCGCTACTACTATTGCCAACACGTACAGCGACCGTCAATGCCTGTGGCTGACGGTCAATCTGAGACAATAACTGCTGTACTTCCTGATAATTGCGTGCCGTCGTTTGCAGTACCAATTTATCTTGATACGTAGTCACCGTACCACCGTCAGAACTACTATTTAATTGCTGCCTTACTGCAGGTAACAGACTAGCCCCACCATAAGTATGGATAACATAGGTTTGAGCAGTACCAGCTTGTACGGTAATTGGTAGAACCGATAGACTCAGTGCAACGGCTGATAGGCTTGCAAGGTTGATGGTACAAACAGCACCAATCAGTCTATGACTAACATAACGTTCGATACTATTCATACCCGCTCCCTTGCTGCTATTAGGTCATCGAGCCATCAGACACAATGCTATAGTCAATCATCAATAGTCGTTAGTCACTTAATCCAAGTACATCTTGCATGTTGTACTGACCTACTTCCTGCTCAACGACCCACGTTGCGGCACGTACGGCACCAGCGGCAAATGTCATGCGGGCGCGCGCACGATGGGTAATTTCGACCACTTCGCCATCTGCGATAAACATCACAGTATGATCACCTACGATTTCGCCGCCGCGTACTGCATGAATACCGATTGTCCCCGATTCGCGCTCGCCAGTTTGTCCTTCGCGGCCATAGATAGCAACGTCTTTTAGGTTCTGTCCGCGCGCTTCCGCGACGGCTTCGGCCATCATATACGCCGTACCAGAAGGCGCATCGATTTTGTGCTTATGATGGGCTTCGATGATTTCTACATCAGCATCATTACCAAACGCTTTGGCAGCCATACCGAGTAGCTTCAATGATAAATTAACGCCTGTCGAATAGTTACCCGCATATACGATGGTGATTTTCTCACTTGCTTTTGCCAGTACTTGTTCTTGCTGTTCATTGAACCCTGTCGTACCGATCACCATAGCGACATTATGCTCAGCACAAACTTGCATGTTTTTTTCAGTGGCGTCAGGCAAGCTAAAATCAATCAGCACATCGATATCATCAATCACAGCGGCTAAATCATCAACGATTTGCACATTTAAATGGCCGATAGCAGCAACTTCGCCTGCATCAGCACCGACTAGGCTAGAGCCTTGACGCTCAATTGCTGCTTTTAATGTAGTTTGCGGATTGTTCTTTACTGCCTCGATAAGCATACGACCCATACGGCCGCCTGCACCGATTACCCCAATATTGATAGATTTATTATTTACTTGTTCGCTCATGTTTTTACCTTAGATGTTTTATATTTGGTGAAACTATTTTTGACCATATTTATCGTAAGTTTAGCAAATATCATCACATGAATGGCTTTTTATACCATCAATAAAAAGCCCAAAGGTTTCATGTGAAACCTTTGGGCTTAGTTTAATATTCACTACTTAGCTAGACTGTTTCTTAATCAAATAAATCGCCGATTTTTTTGAAGAATGACTTCTTATGTGGCGACTGTTGATGCTTGCTATCGTCATCCAAAGTGTCTTGGAATTGGCGTAGCAAGTCTTTTTGCTCACGAGTCAGATTCACTGGCGTTTCGATAACCACACGGCAAATCAAATCACCTTTCATGGTAGTACGCACTGGCGTTACGCCTTTGCCGCGTACACGCAGTAACTTACCGCTTTGCGTACCTTCTGCCACTTTGATTTTTACTTTACCATCTAAGGTTGGGATTTCTACTTCTTTACCCAGTGCTGCATCAGTAATACTTACAGGCACATCCATATATAGGTCAGCGCCTTGACGGGTAAAGACATTATGCTGTTTGACGCGCACTTCGACATATAGATCGCCGTTTTGTACACCAGCGCCGCCCGCTTCACCTTCGCCAGCTAGACGAACGCGATCCCCATCATCGACGCCTGCAGGGATAGAGACTTCTAAGGTGCGTGATTTGTCTTTTACGCCGTTACCATGACAGTCTGAACAAGGGTTTTTGATCTGTTTACCAGTACCGCCGCAATGAGGACAAGCTTGCTGTACCGCAAAGAAACCTTGCTGCATACGTACTTGACCTTGGCCATGACAAGTCTGACAGGTAACCACATCGGACGCATTTTTTGCCCCTTTACCATCACAGGTATCACAAGGCGCAGGAGCCGTGAAACTGATCTCTTTTTTGCAGCCACGTACGGCTTCTTCTAATGTCAGCTCAATCACATAACGCAAGTCAGAGCCGCGACGCGAACGCCCACCACCGCCGCCACGCTGCTGACCGAAGATATCACCGAAGTTACCAAAGATATCGCCAAAGATATCTTGGAAGTTACCGCCACCTGCGCCGCCGAAGCCGCCGCCACCCATACCGTTTTCAAAGGCTGCATGGCCCATACGGTCGTAGGCCGAACGTTTCTCTTCGTCACTCAATACTTCATAAGCCATTGAAGCTTCTTTGAATTTGTCTTCCGAATCAGGATCATCAGAGTTGCGATCTGGATGGTATTTCATGGCAAGCTTACGGTAGGCTCGCTTAATTTCTTTGCTGTCAGCGGTTTTGCTGACACCTAATATTTCATAAAAATCGCGCTTACTCATGCTCTCTCCTATCGTCTTTACAGCTGCACCGGTTTGTCAAATCATCAGCTCAATTGATAATTGTCTTAATCTTATTCGTGACTCTTAGCTATCGGATATGTATAACGTTTCACATGAAACATCAAAACTCACCATGCTATAGAACCATAATGCTTAGACTTAACCAACAAATACGGTGAAGGCTGCTTAGCCAAATCAATTATAAAAAGTTTGCGCTATTTATGGAGATGGTCTGCTGATTTATCAAGCTCTTAAATGATGAAATTAGCAGTTGGCATCGCTGCGGCAAAAGCCAAACGATTCATTAAGGTTACTGCAAAGCTTTTCGTACCTGAGCAGTGCCCAGTCGTGCTAATATTTACCGCCACATCTACGGTCATTTATACTCATAGTGATGACGATTGCGACAAGGTATCAAGTCTTATGAAAAAGCTGGTTATTCTATTAATCATCTTTGCGGTAGCAGTGTATGCAGGCTCGCCTTATTACAGTGCTTATCAGCTCAAAAACGCTTATGACGATAAAGACGGTGCCACTATCGCAGCGGCTATTGATTATGAGCAAGTGCGACCAAGCGTTCAAAACCAGCTAACCAGCCAATTTGCGACGACAATGACTAAGTATCCATTAATTTCTGAATTGGGCGGTGAGCCGTTGACCGAAGCCGCGAATGGTTTTATCGCGCAGGCAGTTGAAGGGGCCGTCACTCCGCAGAATATCGAAAAGGTAATTAATACCCAAGGTCAAGCCAATACAGCAACCAAAGAGCTAGCTGCAGCATGGGCCATCGCTAGCGATCAAGTCGATTTGAAGAACCTAATTCAGAGCTTAATCATTCAGCGCGGTGATGTCGATGCCGTGGTCAAAAGCCAAATGCAGCAAGTCATGAAAAAACAAGCGGCAGAACTTGAGCAGCAAGTCGCCCAAGGCAATGACAGTGAAAAGCCAACGCTTAGCTACTGCGGTATCAATTGTTTTAATATTAGTGGTCAGGTAAAAGGCTATCCTCTCACTATCGAGATGCAGCGTGAAGGGCTTATCAATTGGAAAATCGTTGATATCGTCTTACCATAGAACATTCAAAAAGCTTTTGAGATGTAAAAATGTCTGAATAGAACCAAAAAAAGCCGCCTTATGAACTGATTCATAAGGCGGCTTTTTATGACTGGGCTTAACCGTCTAATATCTTAAAATTTTGAACTGCTGAAGCACTTAACCCTACCAATTAATTATTCAACACCTAAGAACTCTAGAAATTCTGGACTCTCAAAACTCGCCTGATATAGCACGCCATCTTCACGATAGATTGCAGGCGTCGCCATTACCGCGAGTCCAGCTGCTTTGTCACGATTGGGTGTCACATGGTCAACCGTACAACTTGCTAATGCAGGTGTCATTTCACCCTGTAGCATCGCCTTATCAAATGCCTGTCGACGACTGTCTTCATCCGCTTGGCACCAGATACCACGCATCTGCTTCGGTGACGCCTCATATATCGGATAGCCGATGACATTGACCGTCACGCCTTTTGCATTGAGCGATGGCACTTGCTGATGCAGTCGGCGGCAATAAGGACAATTCACATCATCAGCCACATAGATAACGGCTCTCTCAGTAGTGGTCGCTGGATAAGTAATCAGTTGGCTTTTATCCAATGACGCAAACACAGACTGATTTTTACGTTTTTCAAAGTTCTCATCGAGGCCGATAAATTGACCATTTTCGATGACTGATATTTCACCATCGGTAATATACTGCGCATCGTCCGATAGTAAAAACGGCACGCCTTCTAGCGTTGCACTCCAGATGACACCCGGTACTGCGGTATAAAAGAAGGGTGTTTTAGCACTCATGTTCTTAAGCGCAGCCATATTTGCTAGCATGTCAGACTTGACACTCGTACTGACAGGTTCGCCTACCTGCGCACTCGTGCTACGCAATGGTGTTTTAGTGACAACTTGCTTACTTGGATTTTTCTGTAGCTCACCTTGTATGACGTAACGACCATCTTCGGTGATGTGCAGCGGCAGTTGTCCAGCCAAATTCACTTGATACATATTGGGCAGTTTGGATGGCACAATAGAAGTAATCTGTGTTTTGATGCCTGCTTGGATCAATATTTGACGCAATCGCTTATCGACAGTCGCACTCACTACTTGAGCTGCTTGTGAACTTGTAGTGCTTTGCGTTACGTTATTACTGTTGGCATCCGCTGAACTTGGCTGAGCACAAGCAGTGGTTGCTAATAATATAATGCTGATCAGACTAGCGGACTTTAATACAGGTAATGTCACAGAGAAATTCCTATCTGGTTTTTAATAATGACGATTTTCGATATTAAGACCAATTCCAAAGCTATTACTAACTGAAAGGTAGCAATACATTTTCTGATTAGTCAGATTTTTAGAGTTGGTTTAAGGGTTGTCTGTCATAAAAATATAGATAAAAAAGACTGTAGCATATGGGATAGTTTTGCAAAGCACTAAATGGCTAAAGTCGCAAAACTGCTACTTAGCTTTAAGAGATAGGCAACACAGCCAGATAATAGACATAAATACAATATAGCAGACCGCAAAAAGCAGCACACTAAGTAGCGGCTGCTAATGGGTTTAAAACGATAATTTCAAGACAAGTATTAATGCCAAAGCTTAATAATTTCAGTGCTCATTTACTAAAACTTGGCAACTTCTTCTGGCGTTAAGAAACGGCTGTCGCCTTTTTCTAGGCCTTCTAGATTGATGTGACCGATACTGGCGCGGTGCAGCTCAGTTACCCGATTACCGAAGTAACCCATCATACGTTTGACCTGATGGTATTTGCCCTGCTCTAATGTTAGGCGTGCATGTTTTTCATCAATGAACTCAAGAACAGCAGGCTTGGTTGGCTCATAATCCCCTTCAAGCAAGATGCCTTCCGCCACTTTCTTCACGGCTTTTTCTTGTGCATCACTATCCATTGCATCTGCCAATGTCAGCTCGTACACCTTAGCATGCTCGTGCTTAGGACTGGTGACACGGTGCAGCCAGCCGCCATCATCACTCATCAGCAATGCGCCAGTGGTATCGACATCGAGACGCCCAGCGATACGCAAGCTACCCAATTCTGGTACAGCAATCAGTTCAGTGACGATTGGATACTCTTTAACTTTTAGCGTGCACTCAAAGCCTTCAGGCTTATACAACAAGATATAGCGATTGCCAGCAGCAACCGACAATGGCTCGCCTGCCCACATTACATCATCATTGATCACATCGACATGTAGGCCAGGATCTTTAACCACTTGATCATTTACGGTAATCTCGCCGGCGTGCATGATCTTTTTTGACTCTTTACGCGACAGCTCGGTGGCTTTACTAATGAATTTATCTAAACGCATACTATTTACTACCATCGGTTTTATTATACCAGCCCTAAATCAGAAACTAACGACACCAGCACTCAGCCGTGAGCGGCTCGTTATCTTCGATGGTTAGAAATGGTACTATAATGAAAAATTAAATGAACACTGTGCTCAATACAAAAGCCAGTGAAAATCAGACCAGTTTAACATATCCAACCTAAGCCTGATGAAATATGAGCTATCAAACGCTAAAACGTGCCGTTACCACGCGACTCGAAATTAAAAAATCTGAGTTTATCGCTTACGCCTATCCGGTGACCTCTCGCGAGCAAGCAATGTTTCACGTGGAACAGCTACGTGAGCAGTACCCTGATGCACGCCATTTCTGCTGGGCATATATCGTTGGTGACCCTGACAATACCACCAGTGCAGGGTTCGATGATGATGGCGAGCCAAGCGGTACGGCAGGCAGGCCAATATTAAATGTCCTACAACACAAGTCCATCGGCAACGTGATTATCATCGTGGTGCGGTACTTCGGTGGTATCAAACTAGGTGCTGGCGGTCTTACTCGTGCTTATGCAGGCTCTGCCCAAGCAGCAGTCGATGAGATGATATTGAGTCCTTATGTACCGATGACCCAGATTGAAATACTGGCAGAATTTGCGACTGAAACACAATGCCGCTATATGATAGAGAGCCTTGGCGGTCATATCGACGATGTCGCCTATAGCAAACAAGTCACTTTGACTGCCACCCTCGCTGAAGCAGATGTCGAAAATTTAAAAGCGCGACTAGCAATGGATGGTCGAGTATTAGATAAGCCAGAAGACTAAAATCTAACTAACTCATTTCATCGGCCGTTTTAGATAGTTTTCTTTTCAATATACTTATTTGTTAGCCTTTTTCAGTAACTGTTTCTCAGTAAATGATTTTGAGCCAATAATGTTCAGCAGCTGCTTTTCAGTAATCATGCGTTCACTGAAAATCATTGGTTTTCATAGGTACTGGCGTTATGATAAAAAAACCTTATCACGCTACTCTATTCGTTTTTCCACGACTATTAAATAAGACCAATATATGTCAACTTCAACCAAACCTTTTTCTCCAGCACCTTTTAAGCCACCATTTTGGCTGACCAATCCACATCTGCAAAGCATCCTGCCCAAGTTTTTTGCGCCAAAGTCACCGACCTACCGCCGCGTGGTCGAAAAAGACTCATTGGACGAGAGTGATATTGCTTATGATTTCTATGATGCGTACCCTATAGAAGCATCAAAAGATGGTGAGCTTGAGCAAACGCCATTGATTGTCCTCTTCCACGGTATGGAAGGCAGTAGTGACAGTCATTACGCGCGCGCACTAGCGTACCAAATGCACGCGCAAGGCTGGCACTTTGTGGTGGCGCATTTCCGTAGTTGCGGCGGTATTCCTGCTAGTGGCACAGTATTTTATAATGCCGGCGATACGGACGAGGTGCATCATGCGCTACAGAATTTGCGTGAGCAGTATGCCAATATCTATGCGGTTGGTGTCTCTCTAGGTGGTAACGCACTGGCCAAATACATGGGCGAATATGAGGACAAAGTCCTTTGTAAAGGTGCAGTGGTTATCTCCGCGCCAGTCGATATGTCCTCAGCTGCCATTACTATGCACAGCTTTTTGAGTCATCGTATCTATACGCCTTATCTGCTTAACCCAATTATCAAAAAAGCATTGGCAAACGATCTTACTCAAGATGAAATCAACTCTATCAAAGCTGCCAATCGTATCAGTGATTTCGATGATATCTTTACTGCGCCGCGTCACGGATATCGCTCCAAAAACGACTATTACCATACCGCATCCGCCATGCCGTATTTGCGCAACGTCACTCACCCTCTGCTATTAATCAGTGCAAAAGACGATCCTTTTATCGGCTTCACTGCTACGCCAAATGATGTCTCTGAGAGTGTCACTATCTTAGATACTGACCACGGTGGGCACATCGGTTATTTGCGTTATCGCTCAGACAACGGTCAGTCCAAAAACAAATCGTCTGTCACCGATGATAAAAAGTCCAAGACTTCAAAATTCGATATCAACTGGATACCTGAAACTGTCAGCGCTTATTTTAATTGGATTGGTGTGGCTTCTACTAGCGAACCTTCTCAAGATGTGGTCTCTGACAATAAATAATCACTGTCATCAATGACAAAATAATAACGCCAACGTTTATAACCTGTTGAGAGTGTTTTATGTACCCATTTATACGTTATGCTAGCACCATCGCTCATGCTGCTCTAAAAGCAAAAAAGGGCGATACACTGGCATTTAAAGATACCAGTGAGATTCAGTTTCGCTGCCGCTTATCCGATATAGATAATTTTTTGGAGATGAATAACGGCCGCGTATTTACGCTTTATGATTTGGGTCGTATGGACTTTGCAGTACGGACTGGGCTTGGCAAGCAGTTGTTAAAACAACGCTGGGGCTTGGTCATCGCTGGCAGCACTATCCAATACCGTAAGCGTATTCGCGCCTTTCAAAAAGTCACGCTCAAAACCAAAATCGTCGGTATCGACGCGCGCTGGCTATATATTGAGCAATCTATGTGGGTCAAAGGACAGCCCTGCTCATCTGGTCTACTGCGTACCGGTGTTACTAAGGGTGGTAGAGTGATCGACACGGCACAAGTACTGGCTGCGTTGGGTCAATCTGATTGGGATCTACCGCCAACGGGTTACGTGGCTGAGTGGATCAAAAGTGATGCTGATCGTCCGTGGCCGCCCGTCGATACAGCTGACTAACTTAACTTTATAAGCTAAAAATCCATTACTTTTAGCTTATTTAACAGATAGTACAAGCAAGCAATCTTATAGCTACTATTTCATAACAACTCATTATATAAATACATATAATAAATGTTAGGATAGTAGTGAGTACCTACTCAGACAAAACAAATATAGTCTTATAAGGAGAATAATATGGCTAATACAACAGATTATGTCGGTACGTTATTTGATAATAGCGAATCAAACCCAAGCAAAATTACTTTAGCGTTTACCATGGCAGGCGTGGCACTGAAAAAAGGTCATTCTGCTACTGTCATACTCATGGTGGATGCCGTACATCTGGCAAAACCAAACGCGCTAGACAATGTAGATATTGGTGATCCGTTTGAGCCAGCTGATGAGTTACTAGAAGCCTTTATTGAAAAGGGTGGTCAAGTATTGGTCTGCGGTGCTTGTATGAAACACAACGGTGTAGAAGAGTCAGATATCGACAAGCGCTTTGAAGTGATTAGCGGTGATGATGTGGTTGAGCTACTGATGAATGCGAAAGGGTCATTGCAGTTGAATTAAAAAGCAAGGTTATAAAAATGGGTCAGTTTTCTCAGCTATCTTTTGATGGCTTGAAAGCTGACCTTTTTTCTAAAATACATATTTAACCATTAGCTATGATTTCTGCTGAATAATCTAGTTTGAACAAGTAACTATTTAATATACTATCACTCTGTTGAGATACGGGATCAATTGAAAAAAGTAGTTTATAAGCTGTGAAGTTGGTGCAATTATTGTTCAGTAGTCGGCTACTTAAACCATCTAACTTTGAAGAAGTAGAACTAGATAAATGAGCAGCTGAATTTCTAATACTTTTCAAGTCTAACAATTCTGTTTTAATTTCCCTAAGCTGAGAGAAAAAAACGTAGCCTTCATGAAAATATAGTTTGCTTAACCTTAACGTTATTTCTGGATTAGCCCAATCCACGTAGTTTTGTGTCCCAGTCAAGAGCTTATGAGCATGGCTCTCGTCGACTGGATGTGCCCATCTAGCGGGTCTATTATTATTAATTGAAGGCAAACCCATCAGATAATCTACAAAACATTTTTCTAAAAAAGACTCCCAAGCGATAAATATTTTCAGGAAGGCAGATTCACTAATAAATTCTCTCAGGCCATTTTCTATTATGTACTGACCATCTGAATCTTGTTGATGTGCAAATGATATAAATCCTCTACACTCTGTAACTGTATCTCTGTATTTTGTTAGATTGTTTTGTAAGGTCATATTATATACTGTTTAATAGATTTACTATGAATTCAGTTCTTCTCAATCTTACTGTAGTATCAGTAGTCGCTCTTCTACTATCATTCAGAAACTGAATTTCATCTTTATTTAAGATAGTTATATCTTCAATATTAAATATAACGTCTACTCTTTCCAAAACATTTCTAATTTTAGGATAATCTTTTTCTGGAATTTTCTTATGTGTCAACTCAATATTTTTAATTCCATAAAGCATATGATATATAGCGGTGAAAAGCGTGTAAAACAGGTGTATTCTTTTAAACTCTGTAGACTTTAAGTCATCATCGAATACATTAGAAATCACAGATATTGTATGATCAAAACAACTTTCCAAAATATTTTCTTCATAGGGAAAGTTATTTTCATATTTTGCATAGTATGATTTTATCTGCTTTTTGGTTTGTATTCCTTCACACATAGCAATAATTAAATCAGAAACTAAAGTTACATCTCCCATTCTTAATACATTTTGTGAGTTTATTATGTTGTTTTTTAACCAAAAGTCATTGTACTTATGAGAAATATTATCAGCTAAAACCTTGAAAGGTCCAAAGTTATTAGCATTTATTTTTTCCTGCTCATTCAAAGTAACAGAGTAAGAATTAAGTCTACTAAAAATATCTAGTATCTCTGAATCAGGCAAATTTACCAGTAAGTCTGCAGATATTTCATAGTTTAAAATCAACGCTTGTATTTCAGAGTTCACACTATCTAACTGACTGAAATAGTAACCTCCAAATTCTTGATTATGCCGTTTATTTATCACAAATCCATCATTCAAGAATGAGATTATTGTTCTCAGTCTTTGTTGTCCGTCAACTATTTCTCTAATAGACTGTCTTGAGGAAACATTTATAGATTGTCTAATAAATACTTTAGGTATAGGTTTTCCTCTAACGATAGTATCAATCAAATAAGATTTTGCATTATCGGTCCAAACTGAACGCCTCTGAAATTTAGGAGACAATATAAGCTGACCTTTATCATGCCACTCTAGGAAGTCATTTATACTATATGTCCTGCTATCAAAATTTTTCATTGTATTTGTTATCAACTTTTATTAGAAAAAAACTCTAACATAATAGTAGCATTTTAGCGTACCTATTAATTAATTTTTAAACCTTCACTTTATAATTTAATGGCTAAATAATATTGCTTAATTCAGACTCCACTACAAACTCATGGCCAGAACCCACCTCTCCTATTTCTTAACTAAATAAACACTATCTCACATAATATTTACTCAGCTCTGTTAAAGTAAGTCATGCCACTATCCTAATAAAAAGGAGCCACTCATGAGCTTACTTAATACCCTAAACTTAACCTACCCGATCATCCAAGCGCCAATGGCAGGAGCAACCACACCTGAACTGGCAGCGACGGTAAGTAACTTTGGTGGACTGGGCTCATTAGGATCTGGTATGACTGCGCCAAATGTTTTGACCAGCCAAATTAATACCATTAAATCGCTCACCAACCGACCGTTTATGATCAATCTCATGGTATTGTCTGAGCAAGAATCCACGACCTTTGATACCGAAATTCCCGCTTGGCTGAGTGAGTACTACCAAGAAAATAATATTGAATTTACACTACCTGAACGCCCAGCGCAGAGCTTCGCAGAGCAGCTACAAGCGCTCTATGACAATCCCGTTCCTGTTGCCAGTTTTACCTTTGGCATTATCAGTGCTGATCAAGTTCAGCGTCTGCAAAGTCTCGGCACGCGCGTCATCGGCACCGCAAATCATCCACTAGAAGCGAAAGCATGGGCAGATATTGGCGCAGATGCGGTATGTGTACAAGGGGTCGAAGCGGGTGGACATCGCGGTGGTTGGTTACCACAAAGTGAAAGCGATCCATTGGGATTATTGACTTTGATTGGCCAGACCCGCGCCTGTACTGATATTCCTTTGATTGCAGCAGGCGGCATTATGACGGGACAGGATATCAAGGCAGTACAAGCGGCAGGTGCTGAGCTTGCACAAATGGGGACGGCGTTTTTGACCACTGACCAATGCGGTATCAATGATACTTATAAACAAGCCTTACTCGATGCCAGTCACAGCAGACGCAGCTCAGAAACGCGCTTAACTCGATTATTCTCAGGTAAGCTCGCTCGTGGTTTATCAAACGATTATCTACGTGATTTTGCTCAATTTGAAAGCGCTGATGAGCTACCGCCCTACCCACAATTAAATGCCATGTCCAAATCTATGCGAGCTCATGCATCTAAGAATATGGATGCAGAACATCAATCCTTATGGGCAGGACAAGGGGTAAATTTGGTCAAACAAGAAAGCACGCTTGAACTGCTTAAGCGACTGATCAAAAAGCTATAGGCTTAAATATTTTTATCAGTTCGCACTACTCTAACAAAAAATCTACCGCTGCAGCTGCATGAATAGCTGTGGTATCAAATACAGGTATGGGGCTATCAGCCTGTTTGATAAGTAAACCAATCTCTGTGCAGCCCAAGATCACACCCTCTGCCCCTTTCGCTGCCAAATCTTTAATCGCTTGACGATAATACTCTCGTGAGCTGTCTTTAAATTCACCGACACACAGCTCTTTTTTGATAATGCGATGCACTTCTGCTCGCGCCTCATCTTCTGGTATCAATACTTGTAAACCCGCATCAATAAGACGCTGCTTATAAAAATCTTGAGTCATCGTAAACTGAGTACCAAGTAAGGCTATTTTGGTGAGATTTTGTTTTTTGATAGCATCAGTAGTCGCATCAGCGATATGAGTCAACGGCAAGTCTGTGGCGGAGCGCACGTCATCAACCAGTTTGTGCATCGTGTTAGAAGCAATCATGATTCCTTGTACGCCAGCTGCTTGTAGACGCTGAGCACTGTTAGCCATTATTACACCTAGCTCGTCCCATCTGCCTTGCTCCTGTAACGTATTAATCAACGCAAAATCCACACTATGAATCAATAAATCTGCTGAATGTAATCCGCCAAGCTGATGCTTGACACCTTCATTAATCAGACGATAATAGCTCTCGGTACTCTCCCAGCTCATACCTCCGATGATTCCTAATGTTTTTTGTTGAGACCCTCGTTGCTCTTGAACTGCCATACTATACTCCTAGTTGTTTTTGGTCTTAGTTATAGTAAGTTATCGTAGCAAAATCGACTGTTGAGAACGCGCTATTTTTAGAGATATTCGTTTTAGAAATGATCTCTGCAAAAAGCTTTAAAATGCTGATTTAAAGACAATAATCATATTAATAATATATCGCAAACCCTACCATTAATAATAACGATTTTACCCGGTCGGTATCACGGAGTATGATGAACACTGGTAGTTACTACCCTCTCTATTATGACCACTCACTACCTGATTACTATATTTACACCGTATGCCCGCATCATAGGCTGGGCATAGCTAACACTATTTAGGACAATCGAATACTATGGCCAACTTCCCCACTATCAGAATACGTACACGCCGCAAATATTATCGCCTTATCTTTACAGGTCTGATGGCAATGATGATGTCACTCATTATTTCGTCAGCGCTATTACTAGTGAAAGTAGGATACGTCGATGGCTTCTTTATGGAGCTGATGCATTCTTGGGGACTGGCCTTTGTTTTTGCTTGGCCAAGTGCGTACATCTGTGCCTATCTAGTACAAGAGCACGTACTGAGTAGAATAGAGTTTTATTAAGCGTGCTAAACCTTATTCTTCAAACAAGCAACTCTATGGTCCAAATTACCTTCTAACACAGGTTTGATTTGGGCACATTCGTTATCCGCTATTGGACATCGAGTACGAAATACACATCCTGACGGTGGGTTGATCGGGCTTGGTAAGTCACCCTCTAGTAACTGAATGACCTTGTTACGTTCAGCGATAGGATCAGGTAATGGCACCGCTGACATCAGTGCTTGGGTATAAGGGTGGGTCGGATTTCCGTACACAGCTTTGTTTATACCTAGCTCGACGGCATGTCCTAAATACATAACAAGCACTCTATCCGCGATATGTTTAATCACTGATAGATCATGGGCGATAAAGATAAGTGCCAATCCCATCTCTTGCTGTATGTCTTGCAATAAGTTAATGACCTGCGCTTGAATCGAGACATCCAGAGCGGATACTGGCTCATCACAGATGATGATTTTAGGCTTTAGTATCAATGCACGCGCAATACCAATGCGCTGACACTGACCGCCAGAAAACTCATGTGGATAGCGGTTAATCTGATTAGACAACAGCCCAACCTTTTTCATCATTGTACGCACTTCATCTTGTACGTCAGATTTTTTCATTTCTGGATAGTAGGTACGCAGCGGTTCTGCGATGATATCGCCTACCGTCATGCGTGGGTTAAGCGACGCTAGCGGATCTTGGAATATCATTTGAATGTCTTTACGCTTCATTCTCATGGTTTTTTTGGAAGCGCCTACTATCTCTTCGTCACCAAACTTTATGCTGCCAGCATTGGCTCTCACTAAGCCGATAATCGTTCTCGCTAACGTTGACTTACCGCAGCCCGACTCACCTACGACGCCTAAAGTCTCGCCAGCGAATAGCTCAAACGAGACACCATTGACCGCTTTTAAAGTATCAGGCTTTTGCCAAAAGTACGTCCCTTTTTGTTTAATATTAAACGTCGTATGCACATCTTGCACTTGTAGTAATGGGGCCTGGCTATTTTTAACCATGTCTACATTGGGTAACGTCATCCCTTAGCCCTCCAGCGTTGATAGATGATTGGTATCAGTGTTAGTATCGGTTGTCATGTCCTTGGTAACGTCTGCTGAATCATCAACCTGCATCTCAGGATGCCAATGGCAAGCACGTTGACGCTCATGGGGTAAAAACTCAAGCGGCGGTGGTATATCACGGCAGATATCCATCGCATGCGTGCAACGCTCATGAAAAGGACAGCCAGTCGGTAGATTCAGTAGATTTGGTGGACTGCCAGGAATGGTATCAAGCTTACCTTTGTCATCATCGAGACGCGGAATGGCTTTTAATAGACCAATAGTATAAGGATGCGTCGGTGTGTAGAAAATTTCTTCCGTTTCCCCATATGCCATAGTACGACCAGCGTACATCACGAGTACCCGATCACAGATACCAGCTACCACACCCAAGTCGTGAGTAATCATAATAATAGTGGTACCAAAGTCACGCTTTAGCTCGTTTAACAGCACCATAATCTGTGCTTGGACGGTCACATCAAGTGCGGTCGTTGGCTCATCAGCAATCAGTAGTTTAGGACGACATAGCAGCGCCATCGCAATCATTACCCGTTGGCGCATACCTCCTGAAAACTCATGCGGATACATACCAATCCGTTTTTTTGCCTCAGGAATTTTGACCGCATCTAACATACGTATCGACTCCGCCCACGCATCTTTTTTGCTCATACCCTTATGCAGAATCAACACTTCAGCAAGCTGATCGCCTATTTTCATATAAGGATTAAGGGAGGTCATCGGATCTTGGAAGATCATAGCGATTTGCTCAGCACGAATCTTATTCAATGCTTTTTGCGACAAACCTAATAGCTCATTGCCTTCAAATTTTACGGAGCCTTTGGTACGGCCGTTCTTTGCCAGCAGACCCATGATGGCGAACGCCGTCTGTGACTTGCCAGAGCCTGACTCACCAACGATACCCAACGTCTCACCCTCATGCAGATTAAAGTTCAAACCGTTCACTGCGGTCACAAGTCCATCTTCGGTCGTGAATTGTACAGATAAATCTTTAACTGCCAATAAACTGCTTTCTTGACTGACTTGTTTGACCTGATCGACTTGGTTATTGAGCACTGAGTCAGCGCCCACTTTACGGACAGTAGAGTCTATTTTCTCAGGTACGCTATTGCTATCCTGTATTGACATGATGTTGTTCTCCTAGCGAGCTTGAGTCTAGCGGTCTTTAGGGTCAAACGCATCACGTAGACCATCGCCGATAAAGTTAAAACAAAATAAAGTAATGACCAAGAAAGCCGAGGGAATCAAAATTTGCCAAGGCGCAACTTGCATTGTTTGTGAACCCTCTTGGAGTAGCGCACCCCAACTTGTCATTGGCTCCTGCACACCAAGTCCTAAAAAGCTCAAAAACGACTCAAATAAAATCATCGTCGGCACTAGCAAAGAGGCATAAACCACAACCACACCAAGCACGTTGGGTACGATATGACGCAGGATAATATTAAAACCTGATACCCCGCCGACGTGTGCCGCTTCGATAAACTCTTTACTCTTCAGACTCAGTGTCTGACCACGGACAATACGAGCAACATCAAGCCAAGAGACCAAGCCAATAGCGACGAAAATCAAAATGAGGTTACGACCAAATATTGTTACTAGTAAAATCACAAAAAACATAAATGGAAAGGCGCTTAGAATCTCTAAAAAGCGCATCATAATCATATCTACCTTACCGCCTAGATATCCCGATGTTGCGCCATATACCGTACCAACCAATACCGCCACCGTGGCACCAGCGATACCCACCAATAACGATATTCGCCCGCCGACTGCGGTACGCACGAGTAGGTCACGACCGAGCGAGTCAGTACCGAAGTAGTGCTTGTTTTCAATCGACGGCGCAGATTGCATAAAGTTCCAATCAGTCTCTGCATAACCAAAAGGCGCTAGCATGGGCACAAAGATGACAAACATACCGACGAGTAATAGGATAAAAAAGCTCGTCACTGCCGCCTTGTTTTGATAAAAGCGGCGCCATGCATCTTGCCAAAGGCTGCGGCCTTTTATCTCTTTAATAGGCAGTTCCATAAGCTCGGTTGGCTGGTCTACGGTCAGGCTCATAGTCGTCCTTTTACTCATTTAATTGAGAATCTGATATGTATTTTTAAGTGATAATTAGCGTTTATAGGGTGTGATTTAAGTGGCCATTAATACCAATATCAATATTGAATTTTTGGATCAATAATGGCGTATAAAATATCGACGATGGCGTTAAAGGCAATCGTCAATACACCAACCAAAATGGTCAAACTAAGTACAACGCCATAATCACGATTCAGCGCACCATTCACAAATAACTGCCCGATACCCGGTAAACCAAAAATAGTCTCGATTACGATAGAGCCAGTAATGATGCCGACGAATGCAGGACCTAAATAAGAGATCACAGGTAATAATGCAGGTCTGAGCGCGTGCTTCATCACGATTCGACGCATTGGCAACCCTTTAGACTTTGCCGTACGGATATACTGACTATTCATCACCTCAATCATCGAACCACGCATGATACGTGCAATACTAGCCACGTAAGCCAATGCTAAAGCTGTAACGGGCAATACTAGGTTTCGCACTGCTCCATCATTCCAGCCACCGGCTGGCAACCACTGTAAAAGAATCGCAAATACCAGTACCAATAAGGGGGCTTTTACAAAGCTTGGAATCACGACACCCGTCATGGCAAACGCCATAAGAATATAATCCATCCAAGAGTTTTGCTTGAGCGCAGCTATCACCCCAAGAATAAGCCCTAGAACCAGTGCTAATATAAAAGCGTACAAGCCAAGCTCCATTGATACCGGAAACGACTGCGATAACAACTCATTGACCGTATAGTCTTTATATTTAAAAGATGGGCCAAAGTCGCCTAGAGCCAGCTGTTGTAAATAATGAATATACTGTAGCCACATAGGATCATTGAGGTTGTATTTGGCCTCGATATTGGCCAACACAGCTGGCGACAAACTACGCTCACTAGTAAAAGGACTGCCCGGTGCCAAACGCATCATAAAAAAAGACACGGTTATCAAAACAAACATGGTCGGAATGGCTTCTAAAATCCGCCGAAAAATGAGCTTTAGCATAATGCCTCTTTATAAGGTTACCTGTACAACAACGCTTGATTTCAAAATGCTCGTTTTGAGTATTTACGCCACTTTCAGATTTTCTCTGGTCCATAGCAGACGGACGCTATCAATCGGAATTGCTCCTTTTCATAGCGCCTGCTGATAAGACTATTGGATTTCATTCTTTGATGATCAGTGTTTAATGATCAGTGCTTGGCGATAGAGATATCTTTACCTTGCCAGTTGTCTAGAGGATCTTTCGTTGAAAAGCCGATGACGTAAGGTTTTACTAGACGAGGGCTGACATAATGATAGATATTAAGTAGCCCCATATCCTGATCTAACTGTGCTTCCGCTTTTTGATACAAGCTTGCACGTTGCTCAGGCGTGACGCCCGCTTTTAACGTTTGAGCCATTAAGCGATCAAAATTGGCGTTGGCGTACTTACCGTAGTTGCCGCTATTGTCAGATTTGGCAATATTCAAAAATGCTGAAGGTTCGTTGTAGTCGGCACACCAGCCAGCACGAGCGATTTGATAATTGCCGTTACGGCGCGTATCAAGGTAGGTTTTCCATTCTTTATTGGTCAAGGTTACATCGACGAAACCGAGCGCTTGTTTCCATAACGAAGTGGCGGCAACTGCGACCTTTTTATGATTGTCATTGGTGTTGTAAAGCAGCTCAAAGGAGAGCGGATTACTCTCGTTGTAACCAGCTTCATTTAGTAGTTTTTTGGCTTCAGCAATACGCTTCTCTTTATCCCACGTGGACCATTCTGGTTTGTTTTCTACCTTGCCATTAGCTGCTATAGGTGTGAGCTGATAAGCCGCTGTTTGGCCTTGTCCAATAACTTTATCGGCAATGGTGTCACGATCTAGTGATAAGGCTAAGGCACGACGTACTTTAGGGTTGTCGAAAGGAGGCTTGACGGTATTGAACTCGTAATAATAGGTACAGAGATAAGGTGAAACTCTAAGCTCATCACCATTTTTCTCTTTCAAAGAAGCAAACTGCTCGGTTGGAATCTCATTATAAGTGACGTCCACTTCACCAGCCTGATAGCGTGCTACATCGGTCGTGCTAGAAGGAATAGGTAGCATCGTGATGGTATCAAGCGTTGTATTGGCATTATCATAATAAGAAGTATTACGTGTCAAAACGAGCTCATCGTTAATCTGCCATTTACTGACTTTATAAGGGCCGTTGACGACGATATTGGCAGGATCTGTCCATTTATCACCGAATGCTTCGATTGTTTTTTGATGCACAGGTTTGACGGAATTATGGATAAGCATATCTGGAAAATAAGGTACTGGCTCTGATAAAGTTACTTGCAGTGTTTTTTCATCAATTGCCTTTACTCCAAGTGTATCTATACCTGCAGCACCTTCAACGATTTTATCGGCCCCAACCACTTTAGCATCAACCAAATAGCTTGAGTAAGGCGACGCTGTATTTGGATCGACTAGGCGGCGCATGCTATAGACAAAGTCTTGCGCAGTAACTGGATCACCATTTGACCACTTAGCATCACGTAGTTTGAAAGTCCATACTTTGTTATCCGGACTCTCCCACTCAGTTGCGATTCCTGGAATGGTTTTACCGTCTGCATCGGTATTGGTTAGCCCTTCAAATAACTGACGACCAATATTAGACTCAGGTACACCAGACACTTTATGTGGATCAAGCGATTCAGGCTCTGTTCCATTATTAATGACCAGCTCTTGAGTATCTGCTAGTACGTTTGGATCAATATTGGCTGATGAGCTGGCATTATTGCTTGCCGTATTGTCACTACAGCCAGTTATAAACATAGCCAGTACAAGAGCAGTAGGTAAAAATACAGCAGTACGAGGGGAGAGAATGTTGTGGGTCATATAGCGTCCTAGCGGGCAGGTGGCGATCAGATTAACTAATCTAGTAGTAAATCCATTTACAGTTAATATATCGTTTTCATATGCATTATTTACGTCGTTAAAGGCCATAATCTGACCAGTAACTTTGCAATGATTATAGTTATCTAAATTGTTTGAAGTGTCTGTCTAGATGACTACCATCTGTTCATAATGCGTGTTAGAAAACTATTGGTAATAGTAATAATAAAAAAAGTTATCGATGTCAACAATTTTTCAGTCCATAGAAAAAACGTGAATTTAGTCAAACATCTGCATATACTATTAATGAGTAAAAACGAACAAAAAACATACTAATTTACGGAATTCTACAAGGATTTAAACGGTTTTTTTATGAGAAACCCATCACTCGTCAAAATTCTACTATTATGTTATAAATTGTATCTGACATATGTTTGACATTTTATAGTGCTTACGAACTAATACTTGGAATAGCATTCTATTATTAAGCGTAAGACATTTGATAATTTAGATAATCATATGGAAGAGCATTCATATGATACGTTCTAGTGCGACCTTGAGTAGCATGGTGATTAATTAATCATATTCGCTGTAATTCATTGAGTCATGTTACCAATGATTTTTCTTTTTAGTTTCTCTCTAAAAAGCCCTAGTCATTAGAGAATCCTGCTGAAACCCATAAATCAAATAGCATGAACAGCTCTAGATCAGTGTGAGCGGTAACACAAAGAATATGACCGATGTAAGCCAAGCTTTCTATAACAAAATCCCGTTAGCGCAAATGTATCCAACTCCTAGACGACCAGTCTATTTTTAAGTATAGTGTCTTTGTTAGTCGATAACCTCTAAGCATCATTATCATGGTATCGTTTCTACTAGAAGAAAAAATACATCGATGAATGATCTCAATGACATGATGTTTATAGTCGGTTATTCATACACTTATACATAAATTGAATCATAAATACATAAAGGAAATCATCATGCGTAGTGCTATTCATAACAGCTTTGGCAAACCTTCTGACGTATTAAGCGTTGGCGACAGCCCCATGCCGCAGCCAGCTGCCAACGAAGTCCGCGTCAAAACCATTCTCTCCCCTATTCATAACCATGACTTGCTGACCGTAAGTGGTCAATACGGCTATAAGCCTGAGATGCCAGCCATCGGTGGTAGTGAAGCGCTAGGCATTATTGATGCCGTGGGCGATGACGTCACAGATCTAAGCGTCGGCCAACGTGTGGCTTGTGCTAGTGTGCACGAGACATGGGCAGAGTATTTTGTTGCACCTGCCAGCATGGTATTTAACATGCCTGATAGCATCGAAGATGAGTTGGCTGCACAGCTGATTGCTATGCCGCTGTCTGCCCTAATGCTATTAGAGTTCCTAGAAGTAGATAGCGATCAATGGATTATCCATAACGCGGCAAACGGCGCTGTCGGTAAAACGCTTGCGATGCTAGCAGCAGCACGCGGTGTAAATACGATCAACCTAGTACGTAGTAAAGATGCGATAGAAGAGCTGACCTCGCTCGGCATCAAAAACAATGTCGTCACAGCTGATGATGACTGGAAAGACCAAGTTCGCGCTATCATTGGTGATGACAAAATTACAGCAGCCGTCGATTCAGTTGGTGGTGAATCGAGCAACGAGCTACTATCATTACTTGGCAGCAAAGGCACGCTGGTCTCATTTGGTATCATGTCAGGCAAACCAATGGCACTAGACGCTGGTAGCTTGATCTTTAAGCAAGCGACTGTGAAAGGATTTTGGGGCAGCAAAACCAGCCAAGAAATGGACCTTGATAACAAACAACGTCTGATCGATGAGTTACTAGAGCGCGCTTCAAATGGCGACTTAAAGCTACCTATTGAAGCTATCTATAGTCTAGATGACATCACAACTGCCGTCTCTGGAAAAGTACAATCAAGCAAAAAAGGCAAGGTCATCCTAAGACCTTAAGCGATACTTTACCTTGCAGTGACTGTCATTGAAGGCATCATAAATATGAAAAGTCCATTTGTATTACTCGTCAGATAATACCGTGGGCTTTTTTATTTTAACAGTGCTGTTGTTATGATGATTCTAATGCAGACATATACACAAGCAATTACTTATCAACCCAAATAATAATATTTAATAAGGATATAACCATGTCTAACGATACAACCTTCAAAGCCTTAGTCGTCGAAGAAACCAGCGACGGCCAATTTAAAAAAAGCATTCAAGAACGTAAATTTAGTGACTTACCAGAAAATGACTTGCTCATCGAAGTCCATTATTCATCGTTAAATTATAAAGATGCCATGTCAGCATCAGGTAACAAAAGAATCACCAAGAACTATCCCCATACGCCAGGTATCGATGCCGCTGGCGTCGTGGTCAGTGACAAGTCTGGCACTTTTAAAGAGGGGCAAGAGGTCGTCGTATTCGGCTATGATCTCGGTATGGATACAGATGGCGGTCTCGGTCAAATGATCTCAATCCCAGCAGACTGGGCGCTGGCTTGTCCAGAAACGCTGACGCTAAAAGAAGCGATGACCTATGGTACTGGCGGTCTCACCGCAGCGTTAAGTGTGCAAAAGTTAGAAAAAATGGGTGCAAAACCAAGTGATGGTCCAGTTGCTGTAACAGGCGCAACAGGCGGCGTCGGTACGATCAGTATCGCTATCTTAAAGCAGCTCGGCTATGACGTGATTGCGTTCTCAGGTAAGCCAGAGCAAAGCGAGCATTTGAAAGAGCTTGGCGCGAGCGAAGTACGTCATCGCGATACGATCAATGAAATCGGCAGCAAGCCTATCGGCCGTGAGCTGTGGGCCAATGCCATTGATACGCTCGGTGGCGATTATCTAGCTAATTTGCTCAAGCAAACCAAAGCAGGCGGCGCAGTGACTAGCTGTGGCCTAGCAGGTGGCGCTGAGTTTTCTATGACGGTCATGCCATTCATCACTAGAGCAGTATCATTATTGGGTATCGACTCAGTTTATATCCCATTGGCGGACAAAGAAGCCATCTGGAAACGTGTCGCCACTGATATGAAACTGCCTAATCTTGAAAGCTATGGTGAAGAAATTACGTTAGAGCAAACGCCAGAATACCTAGATCGCTTTATTGATGGTAAGACGGTGGGGCGTTATGTGGTAAATGTGAAGGGTTAAATTTTAGTTTTAAAACAATTAGTATTGATAAAAAAGCAGTGCTGAGAGGTGCTGCTTTTTTTTAGTTTCAGAAATAGCCTTATTCATACTTAACTTATTTGAAATAAGTCGTATAACGCCTTAAAATCCAACCTTGCTCTAACTCACCATTAATCTCAACCTCGACAAGAAGCCATGAACGATCGGACTTATTTATAACTCTTGCAATAGTTCCAATTGGTAAAGACTTAATCACATTAGAATGCATACTAGGTTTATCACGAAGATTAAGTAGACTGACCGTAGCAAATCGATGACCTTTTAATGCTTGACGGTCAAATGTAACAGATGGCGCTCTTGTGAACGCGTTTACTTCTTTCTGAGTTGTTAATACATCTAATTCTGCTTGAGCTTGCTGGACATGAGGAGTTATTAATATACCCATAATCAAAAACATGAACGGTATTAGATAAGAGTGGTAGATATAGGATAAATATTTCTTATCTTCATCTGAATATAACCTGAAATCCTTTCCTGATTTAACTTCATCACTTATATCAGAATCAATTGCAGATATCGGTTTTTCAGAAAATCTTGTTACGTCTTCTTGCATCAAATTAGTGCTTATGATCTCTTCAAACTGAACGTCATTTAGTCTCGATATTGCTTTAAAAGACTCAAGATTGCGCAACGACTCAAACTGTTCAAAAATACTTGAATACTCTGATGAAATAGAATTAGCTAAAGCTACTCGGGATTGTAGCTCTCTTGCAAGTCTAAAAGATTCGCTTGCTTCAAATGAAGTACGCACTGTATCAAAAGCACTTCTATATGGTTCTAGTGAGTCCCTAATTAGATTTACCGATGACATCATATTTTCATATACACTAGTGCCTCCTGTACTTTGTATCAGACTGTCTCTTAAAGACATAAGACTATTATTATAGGCACTCATTCCCTTCTTCAATTCAAGAAAAGTATCTTGCACAGCCATTGCTTCTGGGACTCTTAGCTGAGCATTCATTGCTATTGTCCTATGGTCTACAATACTGCTAGAAGCGAAATCCACTGGTTGAACAGCTTTTCTTACAATCTCTCCTAAGCTCTCAGCTGGGCTAACATGCTCATATTGGTTTGCTATCCCCTGTATACTGTTTAATTTTTCGAGCTGGTAGGATAACGGGTTCATTTGACTCTGAACTTTATCAAACATTTCTAACATCGATGGTAGTTTGTATTCTTTTCTAGGTTCTTCATCCATTTCCAAATTCCTTTTATTGAACCGTTTTTAATTGTCCAAAATAAATTTTAAAGATAGCACAATAGTTAGTGAGACAGAGCGCTAGCTTTTACTTGTCTTCTACTTCTTTGAATAACAAAAAAAGCACCCAACCAAGTTGAGTGCTTTTTTATTGCCTATGATCACTGTTCGAGGCTTAAAGCTTACTAATGATCTCATTTAATTGCTCATTAAACGCCTCATCCGTCACTTGTTCTGCCTCAACATCGTAGTTATCAAAGAAATTGGCCAGTGACAATGCACCTTTAACATCCGCTGCAAAGAACGGCGCTGAGCCTTTAGCAGCAGCAAGTACGCTTTGTGCGCCGCTAGGCCCTGGTGAGGTGGCAAGCATAATCATCGGCTTGTTTTGATAAACCTTCATGTCGATGCGTGACGCCCAATCAAACAGGTTTTTATAAGCAGAAGTGTACGAGCCGTTGTATTCGGCAAAGGAGATAACCACCGCGTCCGCTTCACCAATTGCTTGATAAAAATCATGCGCAAATGCAGGAATGCCACTTTCTTTTTCACGCTCTTCGCTAAAGATCGGCATCTCAAGGTCATGAATATCGAGCAAGATAATATCTACATTATTGATGGCATTATTAATCTGCGTGGCTGCATAGCGTGCCAGCTTTTGATTGATTGATTTTCTGCTGTTGCTGGTGCCAAAGGCAAGTACTTTCATCATAAAATCCTTATGGGTTGTGAGTTATATAGAGGCGATATCACGCCGCTTGTGCTTTGAGCATGGCAGCGCTTGCGACTGCTAACAGCGCAGTAAAGCCCGCCATAAGTAAATAAAATGGCTATAAGCCAATATTGCGATGAGGGCAGAAAACACCAATAGCACCAGCAACAGAGCCGCGTTTGATGACGCAATAGCTTTAAGAATACAATTATAGTGTCCATTCTATGAGAAGAACGACAGCAATACTAATTTATGTCAAAATAAAAAATATCTAAGTAGTACCATCTTTACTTAAGCACAGTAAAATAATGTGAGCATATTACTTCTTATTTTTATCACTGATGAGAATGTTGCGAGTAGATATGGTTAATCCAATCCATGAAATAGCGTAGCTTTTTAGGTAAGTGCCGTTTTGATTCATATACAATGGAAACGGGCATATCTTGGCAACAATACTGCGGTAGAACGATAACGAGTTTTTTTTGCTGTAAATAGTTTGTAATACCACCTTCTGGTAACTGAATAATACCTAACCCATTTAGTCCAGCAGATAAATAAGCATCTGTTGTACTGACCGAAATCAAGCTTGACATCGCGAGGTTATGATTAGTTCCTGAAAAATAATATTCAAATGCAGCATTATTTTGTCGCCGATTAGGGGCGTAATCGACGATAAAGTGATGGCTCAAATCTTCGAGCGAGGTCGGCGAACCATATTTTTTTATGTATTCTGGGCTGGCGCAATTAACCATTTTCATGGTGCCAAGACGCTTTGCGATGAGCTCGCTATCATCAAGCTCTCCTACTCGAATCACACAATCAACCTGTTCTTTGATGGGATCAATTCGGTAATCAGCGCCAATGACTCTAATTTGGGTCTGGGGATGCCTATCAAACCATTCTTGCAATCTAGGCATGACAATCGTAGACAAAAATCGACTAGGCATATCGACGCAAATGGTTCCTGTGAGTATTGGGCTTTGCATTTGGAATTGCAAATCTAAAGCCTCAAGCTCTTCAAGTAATAATAAACATTGCGGTAAATAACGTTCGCCTGCTTCCGTTAGGCTCACTCGCCGAGTACTTCGCTGTAATAAACGAGTGCATAAATGTGCTTCTAACTGACTTACTGAATTCGATATTGCTGACTTAGGGGCATTTAAATTTTCTGCCGCTTGAGTAAAGCTTCCTGTTTGCGCGACAGCCACAAAGCGTCGCATTGCTTCTATTTTATCCATCAATTTTCTTATTATTCCATTATCAAGAACAGTTTGATTGGATTTTGACCATTTATCAAGCTGCAATTATTCACTAACCTATCTCTGTTACAAGCGGTTCAAATTAACGAAAGTAAAAAGGTGAAAGAATGAATAAGATTGTATTAATTACCGGTGGTAGTCGTGGACTTGGTCGTAGTGGTGCACTTGAATTAGCAAAACAAGGCACGGATGTCGTTATTACCTATTTACATAATAAGCAAGCAGCACTTGAAGTCGTTGCTGAAGTAGAAGCTCTAGGACAGAAAGCAGTTGCTATGCAACTTGATAGCCGAGATTTTGCTTCTTATCCAGAGTTTGTTGAAAAATTAACACAGAAATTGAGTAAGGTTTTCGGTCGTGACCATTTTGATTATTTAGTCAATAATGCAGGTAATGGATTGCATAAGCCTTTTTCTGAAACATCAATGGAAGAATTTGATGATTTGTATCAGGTACATTTAAAAGCACCCTATTTTTTTACTCAAGCATTACTTGGGCTAATTACAGATGGTGGGCATATTCTTAATGTGTCGTCAGGTTTGGCACGTTTTAGTCTGCCAGGTTCAAGTGCTTATGCTGTGATGAAAGGTGGCGTTGAAGTGCTAACGCGTTACTTGGCAAAAGAGTTGGGTGAGCGAGGTATTAGTGTTAATACAATAGCACCGGGGGCAATAGCGACAGACTTTAATGGTGGGAGTGTTCGTGATAATCAGCAGATAAATACTTTCGTGAGCTCCGTTACTGCAAAAGGCAGGGTTGGTGAAGCACAGGATATTGGCGCGATGATGGCTATGTTACTTTGCGATAAAAGCTATTGGATAACTGGTCAGCGTATTGAAGCTTCAGGTGGAATGTTCTTATAGATTTTATCTGAGGGTGTTCAGAATTCTGTATTAGTTAATGTTGACTAAATATCTAAGATGTCACCGAATCGACATTCAAAATGAATAGACAGTGATATCCAAAAAAATTTCCATTACTTATTGGATGAATTGGTCAACTAACCTTGATATTTCACCAAAAATAGCACAAATAAAGCCCACGCTATCGTGGGCCTTATTTATAATTAACAGTGCTATCTAAGGAGGGATTATTCCCATTCAATCGTTGCAGGAGGGATTATTCCCATTCAATCGTTGCAGGCGGCTTGCTCGACACATCATAAGTCACGCGTGATACTTCAGCGATTTCATTCATGATGCGGTTCGATACCGTCTCGATCAGATCATACGGCAGATGCGCAAAGCGAGCCGTCATAAAGTCTACCGTCTCAACTGCACGTAGCGCGATTACCCATGCATAGCGGCGGCCATCGCCGACCACGCCGACAGATTTGATTGGTTGGAATACCGCAAATGCTTGTGCCGTCTTGTCATACCAGCCTGAGCGCTCAAGCTCTTGCATAAAGATTGCATCTGCCAAACGCAGGATATCAGCGTATTCTTTTTTGACTTCACCAAGGATACGCACGCCCAAACCTGGACCTGGGAACGGATGACGATAGATCATTTTGGCTGGTAACCCTAGCGTAATACCAAGCTTGCGTACTTCGTCTTTGAACAAATCACGCAACGGCTCAATTAGTTTAAATGCCAAATCATCTGGCAAACCGCCTACGTTATGGTGGCTCTTAATGACGTGTGCTTTGCCTTGATGCGACTTAGCAGATTCGATGACGTCTGGGTAAATCGTACCCTGTGCCAAGAACTCAACGACTTTACCATCACTCTGCTCGCTCACTTGACGCGCGCTATCAGCGAATACGTCGATGAAGGTTTTGCCGATGATTTTGCGTTTTTTCTCTGGATCAGACTCACCTGCTAGCGCATCTAAGAACAAGTCTTCTGCATCAACACGGATGACTTTGACACCCATGTTTTCTGCAAAAATTTGCATCACTTGGTCGCCTTCATGCAAACGCAATAGACCGTTATCAACGAATACACAGGTCAGCTGATCGCCAATGGCTTTGTGCAATAGCGCGGCAACGACTGAACTATCAACACCGCCCGATAGACCTAGCAGTACTTGCTTGTCACCGATTTGCTCTTTTAGCTGTGCGATACGCATATCAGCGATATTGTCTGGCGTCCACTCACCTGCACATTCACAGATTTGATGTACGAAACGACCAAGCAGCTCTTGACCTTGTAGCGTATGCGTCACTTCTGGGTGGAACTGTAGACCGTAGTATTGCTTGTCGTCATTTGCCATAATCGCGATCGGACAGCTTGGCGTGCTAGCGATGATGTCGAAGCCTTCAGGTACTTCGATGACCTTATCACCATGACTCATCCAAACATTTAGCTTGGCAGCCGCGCCGTCAGTCTTGCTGTCTTCGATACCGTCAGTCAGCTGCGAGTGACCATTTACTTCGATGGTCGCCGCACCAAACTCATGAATATCACTGGCATGGACTTGCCCGCCAAAACGATCTGCCATCGCTTGCATACCGTAGCAGATACCTAGTACTGGTACGCCTAGATCAAATACCGCATCGTTGATACGTGGGCTGTTTTCTGCGTGGACGCTCTCAGGGCCGCCTGACAAGATGACGCCTTTTGCGCCAAAATCAATGATGCGCTGAGTGTCGATATCATAAGGGAACATCTCACAAAACACCCCAGAATCGCGCACACGGCGAGCGATTAACTGGCTATATTGCGAGCCAAAATCGAGGATTAAGATGCGATCTTCTTTGATTGCAGGAGTGGCAGCAGCAGTGGTCATAAATCGATATCCATCAATAGATAAATTGGTGCCCTATTTTAACAAGTTTACGCCCTCTATTGGCTATTAGATGGTTAATTATTCGCGATTATTATTCGCGTACACCCTCAATTTGAATAATTACTCTCTAAATAATGATAAAAATAAGCAAAGAGTAAACAGCAAACTCAATTATGAGGAAACTATCTTCCTCTCTATTAATCAGCCACTTGCTAGGTTTACTACGTAATATCACTCAAAGCTGAGTGCATACGATTCAACCCTTCCCTCAATATTGCTTTAGGACAGGCCACATTTAGGCGCATCTTTAAATGTCCCTCCTCGCCATATTTAATGCCGGCGTTTAGCTCAACTTTGGCAGCTCTAAGCGCGTCATACAGCGCCTGATCGTCTTGGCTATATGCTGAGCAATCTAGCCAAATTAGGTACGATGCTTCTGGCCGCATGATTTTAATATCAGGCAAATGCTCATTTAAAAACTGCACGGTCAATTCAATATTGGCTTCGATATAACTAAGCGCCTGCTCTAGCCACTCACCGCCGTACTCATAAGCACTACGCATGGCTGTATACGCAAATAGATTCAGCTCGTACTCATCATTTAACTGCTGCTGATGACTGATTTTTTTGATTAGCGCCTTATCTTTAGCAAATATCATAGAGCCTTTGATACCTGCAATATTAAAGGTTTTGGTCATCGAAGTCAGGCTGATGACGTTGTGCTCATAGCCTTCTGCAAGCGTTAAAAATGGTGTAAACGTATGATCAGTCAAGGTCAAGTCTTGATGAATTTCATCACTAACAATTGCCACATTGTGCTTTTTACAAATGGTCAGTAGCGCTCCAAGTTCGTCCCTCGTCCATACACGCCCGCCAGGATTGTGTGGATTGCACAGTAGATAAAGCTTAACCTCATGCTCGATGATTTTGGCTTCGATATCAGCCAAGTCCAAATGATATTTACCTTCGACTTCCTTTAATGCAGAGAGCACAAGCTTGCGGCCATTTTGCTCAACCTTGCTCATAAAAGGCGTATAAATAGGATCGTTGACCATTACCGCCTCGCCTACCTTGGTAAAGACATTCATCATCAGCGCTAGGCTTGGCACGACACCCGGGGAAAACAAGATATTTTGCTTCTCTAACTGCAAGTCATAACGACTGCCATGCCAGTTAATAATCGAGTCGTATAAAGCGTCAGTAGGCTTGGTATAACCCAAGATACCATGCTGCATGACTTGCTCAACCGCGCTTAATATCGGTGCAGCAGCCTTAAAATCCATATCCGCCACCCATAGCGCAATCGTGTCATCGCTATAGTGCCACTTGAGTGAACCGGTATCACGTCTGTCGATTATTTCATCAAAATTATATTGCATTGGTACTCTTCTTATTTAGAATAATAATGGTTTGGAACGTCAAAAACACAGCGCAATATGTGCACTATATTATAAATATACGCTACGCTATCTGCTCTAGTAGATTAAGGCGTATTCGATTTTTCATAAATAATTAAAGTGCTTTTAGACCTTAATTATCCATTTATCGGCTTAAATAACCTTCAAAGATATAAAGTAAACATTATTTCAATAATGATTAAAAAATAATGCTACATTAAGGTTTCGGACTCTATCTATCATAAAGTTATTTATGCCAGAGTGCGCTGATGTTGCCATGATTATAATCTACCAACATCTACCCAAACTATCTAATAAGCCATCAAGGCTAACAAAAAGGAATGAAGAATGAAAATGGACTTTTTACCGAAATCAGTACTAAAGATTAGTGCCCTCACCTTTGCCATTGCCGCAACTGCTTCTTGCACTGCTATGGCAACAGGAACTGACCATCAAACTGCAAACGCAACTAGCAGCACCGCTATCACTCTTGGCAACGCTGCCACAACTAGCGGCACCAATGATACCGTTGCTATCGGTAGTCAGGCTAATGCAGGATTAAACTCAGCTACTGCCGTTGGCGGTCAAGCTAACGCTGCTGGTCTAGGCTCAACCTCTATCGGTTGGCAATCAAAAGCCACTGCCGAACGTGCGCAAGCATTTGGTCATCTAGCCAATGCAAGCGGTGTACGCTCTACCGCTGTCGGTGAAGCCGCTATGGCAGGTGGCAATAATGATACGGTTGCTGTCGGTAATAAAGCCAATGCAGGTCTAAATTCAGCAACAGCCGTTGGCGGTGAAGCCAATGCCGCTGGTCTAGGCTCAACGTCTATCGGTTGGCAATCTAAAGCCACTGCTGAACGTGCACAAGCTTTTGGTCATCTAGCCAATGCAAGCGGTATGCGCTCTACCGCTGTCGGTGAAGCAGCTATGGCAAAAGGCGCAACTTCGGTCGCTGTCGGTAATAAATCTATGGCAGGCGGCATGAACAGTATCGCTATCGGTAATGAGGCAAAAGCATCTAAGGACAACCAAGTCGTCTTAGGTAACGCTGGACAAGTCCAGTCGAGTACCGCAGCACAATCAGGTACGGTCAGAATCGTCACGATCGATGACAACGGCACTTTAGGTACTATGATGGTTGATTACTACCAAAAAGCTAAATAATTATAGTTGAGTGGTTAACACTGACGCTATTGTAGTCAGTCATACTCGATAAAATAAAAAACCTCGCAATTGCGAGGTTTTTTTGGTTTGCTTGGTGGTGTTTTGGAGTGCTGTGTTAGATTTTGTAGTTATCAAAGTTATTACAAAGCTAGAGCCAATTCTGCCATTTGCTGCTCTATGTAAGTAGACGGTTTCAGCTAAAGTAGCTTAAAGTAATATTTCTATTCTTAATTCACTTTTTTAAAGATATTACACCCTTTCAAAATCTTAGTAAAAGACTCGTTTAGCTTACCAACGGTTGTGTTGAAACTGACCGAACCTAAAACTATGTACATACCCAAATCCATCAAGATCAGGAAATAACGTTAAATGTCTTATATCAAAAGTCTCTGCTAGCTCTTTGAAAGCTAGTTTTTTAAAGGAAGGAGTAATGTTTATGGCTATATATGAATCTATATTATTAGATATAGCTACACTTCCAGACGGTTTATTAGTAACTCCGCTATAAAGAAACTGGGCACTTTGAGATGCTATTCTTTTAGAAACTACTGGCGGTTGCCAAACGAATGGATGATCATAACCTTCTAGCTCATTACACACATCCGCATAAGACCTAACTTCAAGCTCATTTTCATATCCTCCAACAAAGTCTGAATGAAATCCGAAAAGTAGCCCATTTTTTTCTTGCTCAGATGTGCAAGCAAACCATAGACCTATTAACAAATTTCTAGAGCAGTCAAGCAATCTCGTTGCAGCTCCATGATGTTGAAGTTTAGCTAGTAACTCTAGATCTTTAAGCTCTCTATTATTATCGTATCTATAACCTTGATGAGTAGCATGCTCTAACAAAGACTTCTCATAACTTTGCATAATTTGCTCAGTCACTTCTTTATTAGTAATTTTCAACCGTCTGTAAGCTGCACTATGAATAGGCCATTGGATATCACTTTGCCCTCTCCAAAAATAAACATTTCTACGATTTGGAGCATGACTCTTAACTAAGGCTAATAAATCTTCAATGGACTCTGGAGAAGGAACTTTTCCAAACAGCTCACTATCGAAAAACATCATTATCTATATCCCCTTAAACTCAGCCTCACGTCTCTCAACCATCGCCATTACACCCTCTTTCGCATCTTCTGAATGAAACAGCGGTGGTAGATAGCTATGGATATTAGCCAATGCAGTCGCTGCCCCATTACGGCTGGCATCTTGTGCTGACGACAATGCGCCTCTAACACCCAAAGGCGCGGCTTTGCAGATCTCTTGGGCTAGCGTCAGTGCGCGCTCATATTCAGTGCCGTTTGCTACCACTTCACTGACCAAATTCAGCCTATCAGCCGTTTGCGCATCGAATGCTTTACCAGTAAGCAGATATGGCATGGCTTTTTGCCAGCCTGCCGCTGCGACAAACCGTACCGTCGCACCGCCAAATGGCATGATGCCGCGCTGTACTTCCATTTGTGCAAAGTTACAGTTATCACTAGCGATGACCACGTCGCTGTTTAGCATCAGTTCAATAGCCACAGTGAAGCAAGTACCTTTTACCGCGACGACCACAGGTTTGGTACGTAGTTTTCCGCTAATGCCCCATGGGTCGATTTGATCGTCATTAAACTCAAACACGCCATCGTTTAGCTTGTCCTGTAGCTCTACCAAATCTAGCCCAGCGGTGAAGTGATCTCCATGGGCAAATATTAATGCACAGCGCAAGTTGTCGTCCGCCTCATAGCGAGTCATGGCGTCAGACAGTTGGGCAATCATATGACTGTCAAAGGCGTTGCGTTTATTGGCACGATTTAGCCCGACAAGGCAAACATGGCCTTGCGTGTTATAAGTGATGCGGTTTTCTGTGGCGTTACTATCCGTAGTCATGGTTCCATCCTTGTTAAAGTAATTATTTGCATATAATGAGTGGTTATATAGTCAAATCTCGATAATTTATCGGTAGAGATTGAGCGATAAGTCACCTTTAATATAGACACCCTCGTTCTATAACACAAGCCATAGAGATGACTCGCATAGTGCAAAAATCGATAAAAGTTGACCTCATTTACGATAAGTGCAACTATGTTGCAGGTCTAAGTATGGTTCAGAGTATTTTATGGAATTTTGGCACGGTTTTTTGCTCATCACTAGCGTACATCTATTGGCTGCGGCCTCACCTGGCCCTGATTTTGTCTTGGTATCGCAGCAGACGTTGGCAAAAGGTCGACGCACAGGTTTGATCTGTAGTCTCGGTATTACCTTGGGGCTTGCCGTACATATTATTTATTCGGTGTTGGGACTGGCGACTGTCATTGCTCATTCGCAGCCATTATTGACTACTATTAAATGGTTGGGCGGCGGCTATCTGATTTATTTAGGTTGGCAAGGTATCCAAGCCAAGCCTAAAAAACCAGCAGATTTAGACACAGCTCATTTTGTAGAAAAAACACATCCTTTGGAAAAAGCAAACCCGCAAGTGGGTTCAAGCGCTCACGTTTCACAAGATGTGCATGCTAGCCAGACCACACCTGCAGCTAAAGAAGCCACTATCGAAAAATCGTCTAGCAATAGCGAATCTACCTTTGCCACATTGCGTCGCGGATTCCTTTGTAATGTCTTTAATCCAAAAGCGCCTGTCTATTTTGTAGCTATCTTTACTCTTGTATTGTCGCCTGATATACCGCTTTGGCAATTGGCTATTTATGGTGTATGGATGATGGTGTTACAGATGGCGTGGTTTAGTACGGTCGTCATGCTACTCTCTATCCCTGCGGTACATCGACGCTTCCAACGATTTGAGCATTGGATCGACCGCGTATTGGGTACTGCGATGATCGTATTAGGGCTTAACTTGATATTGCGTCACCGATAAGCGACCGATAAAGCGCGGATAAACAATTAGCAACCTGCGAAATCTGCTACACTGGTCACTTATATCCATATATCGTAGCCTGACATTATGACAAGTAAGCCCATGACCCGTATTCCAGCAAATAGTACACACAGAAACAGATCACCGGCGACCGCGAAGAAACTCGGTCAGCTACATCCGCGCAACCCACATCAGGGTCGCTACGACTTTGCGGTATTGACTCGCGCTTTACCTGAGCTAGCTGACCATACCATTACCAATCCTAAAGGTGAGTCGACGATTAATTTCTCGGATCATCAGGCTGTTCGCGTGCTGAATAAAGCACTATTGGCGAACTATTACGGGGTTAAGTTTTGGGACATTCCTGAAGGCTATCTATGCCCGCCTATTCCTGGACGTGCCGATTATATTCACTATATTGCGGACTTATTGGCGCAAACTACTCACGTAAACGCCGATAACACACCGCCAACGGGTAAAGAGATTCATGCCCTTGATATCGGTACTGGTGCCAGTGCGATCTACCCTATCGTCGGTAGTCAGAGCTATGGCTGGCGCTTTACAGCAAGTGATATTGACCCTATTTCGGTCAACACTGCAGCGCTGATTTGTGAAGCCAATCCAAAACTAAAGAGTGCGGTCAAAGTAAAGCTGCAGCCTGAGCCTAAGTTTATCTTTAAGAACATCATTGGTCGTCAAGATTATTTTGATGTCGTGGTTTGTAACCCTCCATTTCATGCTTCATTAGAGGAAGCGATGGAAGCCAATAGCCGAAAGCAGCACAATTTGCAGCGCCATCGTGGTAAGAATGAAAGCGAGCAAATCAGCCGCAGTTCAACCAAATCAGGCAACGCTGCGCAAAACCTAAACTTTGGCGGTCAGCACAAAGAGCTATGGAGTGAAGGTGGCGAAATTGCGTTCTTGACCAAAATGGCAAAAGAAAGCCAGAGCTTTGCCGAACACGTTGGTTGGTTCACAACCTTAGTATCAAAATCTGAAAACGTTAAGCCATTGCAATTATTATTAAAGCAGTTGAACGTCGCTCAAATGCGTATTATTGAAATGAGCCAAGGTCAGAAAAGCACTCGTGTACTAGCTTGGCGTTTTGATACTGATGAAGAATAGTCACTAAGCAAAACTACTAACTTGAGTTTCACGTGAAACAAAAAAGCACCGTTTTGATATTCAAAGCGGTGCTTTTGTATAAATACTCAGTAAAAATCTAAATATATTAGCTAAAAAAACATTACTTTTAGACCAATCGCAATAAGCACGATACCGCCCAATGCTTCAGCTTTATCTTCTAGCCATGTGCCCGAGCGACGTCCCAAATAGACCCCGAGCCAGCCAAATATAGCGGTTACTATAGCGATAATAAGGCAGGCTAACCACGCGTTCAGTGCCAATAAGTTCAGCGTAAACCCTGCTGCCATTGCATCAATACTGGTTGCAACTGCTAACGTAAACATGGTGCGGTGATTGATATGTCCATGCTTACTCGTGGCTGTTACTGTATCACTATCAGTGTTAATAGCATCATCATTGACGTCCAGATCATCACTGTCAGTATCTGACTCATCGGCAGTAAACACTTCATAAAGCATTTTCCCACCTAGAGCAATCAAAATAGTGCCACCAATCCAAGGTGCGGCAGCGGCCAGCCAACCCAACATTGCCGCACCTAATAAGTAACCAATAAGCGGCATGACACCCTGAGCGATACCAAAGTAAAGCGCAGCATAGATAGCCAAGCGCAGTACATATTGATGACTATATTTTTGAGCCTTAGCACCCAACCCTATCGACACTGCAAACGCATCCATCGCTAAAGCAATAGCGAGTAAAATTACTTCAACCATTTGGTTCCCACAAATTATAATTATTAAGTAATAGCAACGTTAAAAAATGAGTTTCACGTGAAACAAAAATACCGCCTTGAATATCAAAGCGGTATTTTTATAAATTGTCAGTAACCAGTTTCAAATTTAAATATCTAGGTTCGATACTGTTAATGCATTCTCTTCGATGAAGATACGTCGCGGTTCAACATGATCACCCATCAAGCAAGTAAACATATGGTCAGCGGCGATAGCATCTTCGATAGTAACGCGTAGCATACGACGGTTTTCAGGATCCATCGTTGTATCCCACAGCTGGTCGGCGTTCATCTCACCTAGCCCTTTGTAACGTTGGATAGCTAGACCACGACGTGCATCAAGCATCATTTGTTGCCATAGATAATCGAAGTCACGTACTGGAATGTCTTTAGTCGTCCCTGCACTTGCTTCACGGCGGATAAAGGCATCGCTCTCAAGCAACGTATTCCACTCGCTTGATAAACGTAGCAGTTTGCCATACTCACCCGAGTTGATAAAGCTAGCATCTAACAGATAATGGTGTGCCAGTTGATGCACATATACTGTGACGCGTGGCAGCCACTGTGCCTTGGTAGATAAAGCCTCACTATCTGACGCTTCACCTTCTTCAGTACCTACTACTGGCGTCATACCCAATAGATCTGCTGCGGCTGCATCCATATTTTTTGGCTGCGGCGCATGAATATTAACCAGTTCAATCTCAGGGCTTAGATCGCTACCGAAGTGATCAAGCTTAGTCTGCATTGCTGCTTTCCAATCCTGCATAGCAGACTCATCATAAGTCATGTCAGTGCTAAGTTTTGGCGTATGCGTCAATGCGTCCAAAATTACCGCTGGGAAACGAATCTGCAAACGCGCTTTGATCAACTGCGTTTGGTTATAATCATTAAGCAGTGTCTCAAGCGCTTGACCAGTAATCGCAGGCGCATCAGCACTGATATGCAGCTTGGTATTGTCAATTGTTGAAGACAATAGATACGCTTTAAGCGCTTCATCATCTTTTAGGTATAACTCTTGACGACCTTTTTTTACTTTGTATAGCGGTGGCTGAGCAATATATACATAGCCGCGCTCGATTAATTCAGGCGTTTGACGGAAGAAGAACGTCAATAACAAGGTACGAATATGCGATCCATCAACGTCGGCATCGGTCATGATGATGATTTTGTGGTAGCGTACTTTGTCAGGATTATACTCATCAGGACCAATACCACAACCTAATGCAGTAATCAGGTTACCCACTTCGGCAGACGATAGCATTTTGTCAAAACGAGCACGCTCGACGTTTAAAATCTTACCTTTTAGTGGCAAAATTGCTTGCGTTTTACGGCTACGACCCTGTTTAGCTGAGCCACCTGCAGAGTCACCCTCCACAATATATAGTTCAGATAATACTGGATCTTTTTCTTGGCAATCAGCCAATTTACCAGGCAGACCTGCAATATCCAAAGTGGTCTTGCGACGTGTCATTTCACGCGCTTTACGAGCCGCATCACGTGCACGTGCTGCATCAATAATCTTATTCGCAATGGCTTTACCAGCACCTGGATTTTCTAGCAGGTAGTCATTGAACTTGTCATGCATGGCTGATTCAACAGCAGATTTCACTTCACTTGATACTAGCTTATCTTTGGTCTGACTTGAGAATTTTGGATCTGGTACTTTTACAGAGACAATTGCCGTCAACCCTTCACGAGCATCATCACCCGTTGCGGCTACTTTCTCTTTTTTGAATAAGTTTTCACGATCCATATAACTGTTCAAGCAACGCGTCAATGCTGAACGGAAACCAGATAAGTGAGTACCCCCATCTTTTTGCGGGATATTGTTAGTGAAGCACAGTACTTTTTCGTTATATGTATCTGTCCACTGTAGCGCGACTTCTACGCTGATACCATCGTCTTGCTGACTGGTAAAATGGAATACTTCGTTGATACCGTCTTTACCAGCATTGATGTAACTAACAAACTCTAGCAAGCCACCTTTATGCTCAAACTCATGACGCTTATCAATACGCTCATCAGTCAAAACAATACGCACACCAGAGTTCAAAAATGATAGCTCACGTAAGCGTTTTGCCAAGATATCGTACTCAAAGATCGTACCGGTAAACACATCACTGCTAGGATAAAAGCGGATTTGTGTACCTGTTTGATCGGTTGCTTCCATCTGTTGGATATCGCTATCAGGTACGCCATCAGTATAAGTCTGATGATAATGATAGCCTTCACGCCAAATATTCATCTCAAGCTTTTGAGACAGCGCGTTAACGACTGATACACCTACACCGTGCAAGCCACCTGACACTTTATAGCTATTGTCATCGAACTTACCGCCCGCATGCAATACAGTCATAATAACCTGAGCAGCTGACACACCCTCTTCTGGGTGGATATCAACAGGCACACCGCGACCATTATCCATCACACTGACAGACTCATCTTCGTGAATAACGATATCAATCTGATCACAGTGACCAGCCAGCGCCTCATCGATAGAGTTATCCACTACCTCAAAGACCATATGATGCAAGCCTGTGCCATCATCGGTATCACCGATATACATACCAGGACGCACACGTACGGCCTCTAACCCACGCAATACGCGAATATCTTTAGAACTATAATCAGAAGGCAATACTTCTGAAACTACCGTAGGCACGGCGGCTTCAGTAGCACTGTCATCTATCAATTGCTCGTGGTCAATAGGTAATGAATCACTCATGTACATTCCTTAATCTAGCCATAATCAGCCATTTACGATTAGCGCACTTATAAAAAGTCCACTACACAATGGCATCTTAGAATTAACGTCTATTATTCATAATCTAAAGTGCATATGAGCAGCTAAACCACTAACCACCATTAGCCTCAAAAAAGGCCGCACAGAGATAAAATTAGTAAATTATTTATTAGTAATAGTCTTTGTTTTTCTAACCGTTGTTAAAACTATTGAAATAAATAAAATACATATTTATCAAATACTTATAGACAATTAAAAAATAGAAATCTTTTCTATGATGCTATCAGATAAATTGCTGAGCACAGGACAAAAATAAAGGGTTATTTTAACATTTTTTTGCTTCTAAGTCACTGTTTACTGAGAGTTTTACGGTCTGTGAAAGGTCGTTTTAACATAGAAACTGTTAGGACAAATAGTATTGGCTAGTGTACTGAATAATGAGAAGTTAAAGTAGATGGGTAATCATCAAAAGTATAAGCAGAAGAGTGAAATATTAGTTAGTAAACAGAATCTCACCTTGTTTCACGTGAAACACATTTGGTTGTAACCAAAGTTCATTAATTAAAGGTAAAATATCATCTGTCAGACTGGTCATGAATACTTGGCAAGGGAGTTGAGCTAGGGTCGATAGCAGTATTTCTATAGCTCTATCATCCAATTCTGCAGTGATATCATCTAGGAGTACAACAGGGGTTGCTTTCGATGATAAATCATCATTGAGTGAGTCACTGCGCTCTTCATCGTTTAGCAACAGTGGTAGTTGCGATAGGCGCAGTGCAGTAATAAGCAGTTTCTTTTCACCGCGAGACAATACATTTGCTGCCTGCTCTTTTAAAGTCGGTAATTTGGTTTGGATACTATGTGCTGAAGCTGCTGTTCTGTGATCTGTCGTTTGGTCGCTTATAGACTCATCAGAACGCCAATGTACATGAATATCAGCACGATGATTGCCTATACGGGTATATCCCAATTGCAAATCCTGCTCTAACCGCTCATTAAGCTGCACATCTAGCGCGACACTGGTGTCATAACCAGCGTTATAGCTTAGGCTCAGTTGCTCAGCGTAAGAGGGCAATAGCTGTACGATACTCTTAGCAAAATAAGGCTGCCATTCAGTAAATACTTGCTCGCGATAATGATGAATCAAAGCAGCATGGTTGCTCAACCCTTTATCCCATGATTTTAGCTCAGTAAGCTGTACTTGAGTTAAATGACGAGTGCTTTTTAGCAAACTATTGCGCTGTTTTAGGAGGCGTTGGTAAGCCATCCATTGTGGATGAAACCCTTGTTTCATGTGAAACACTAACCAATCTAACAGCTGTCGACGGCTAGCGCTTCCCTGCTCCAACATATCCATTGTCGATGGATCTATCAGCAATGTAGGTAGCTGCTCTGTTAAGATACTCTGGTTGTAAACAGTGGTTTGATTGAGACGTAGGATAGTCGTAGCATCTGCTTGCTTTTGAATAGCTAAAGTACGGCTATCATTGAGCTTAGCATGAACAGTCGTGTTATTTTGATGATGTTGGATATAACGTTTGGGCTGGTGATGGCGAAAGCTCTTACCTCTTGATAACAAGAATATAGCTTCAAGCAACGAGGTTTTACCACTACCATTTGCACCAATAATGATGTTGCAGGCAGCAGGCTTTAAACTAATTTGAGTAAGGTTTCTAAGATGGGATATTTGTAGACGTTCAATCATAGTATCGATAGCCGCCCATTAAAGCCTGCTTATTTAGCAGGCAAAAGTTTATTAAAAACCAATATATAGTACTGAAAATAAAGCTCTTTGAAACGTACTATTTCTATTCAATTTTGTTTATTTTTAAAGAAAAACGCACTAGATACGCATTGGCATAATGACATACTGATGGAACTCATCATTTAGTTGATTGACCAATACAGAGGCATTCGATTGGCTCATATGCATTTGTAAATCGCCTTGGATGACACCTAATACATCTTGCAGATAAGCAGCATTAAATGACAACTCCATTGGCTCACCTTGATACTTAGCTTGTATCATCTCGACTGCTTCATCCTGCTCAGCATTATTAGCACGTACTTCGACCATGCCATCGCTAGCAAAATTAAAGACCACACCACGAGATTTTTCATTACTCAAGATGGCAACACGACGTAGAACATCTGTCATTTTTTCCTGACTAAATAAAGCCAGCTTGTCAGTATTGCTCGGCATCACACGGCGATAATCAGGGAACTTACCGTCAATCAAACGTGCGGTAAATGTTACCATCAGATCTTGACTGACCTGTCCTGCACTATCGACATCACCAAATGGCAAACTTACTTGTAAAAACTCTCGGCCAAAACTTAGGGTGACTACGTTGTCTTGATCACCCAACATTTTACCAAGCTCAGAAGCTAAACGCTCAAGTTCAATCACTGCCTTACGCGGCAAGATAGCTTGCATATTGAGATCTTCGCTTACATTGATAACACTACGGGCTAATGCCAATCTATGGCCATCTGTTGCTACCGTGGTCAGTTGCTGCTGTGAAACGTCAAATAACATACCTGTTAAGTAGTAGCGTACATCTTGAATCGCCATTGCAAACTGCGTTTTGTGAATCAAATCTGTCAGACGATTACGGCTAATAGTCAGAGGGGTGATATTTTCAGGGTTACCCAAGCTCGGATAGTCTTCGCTTGGCAATGTTCCTAATGTAAAACGACTCTTACCGCTAGTTAACAAGCAACGCTCATTTGCTTGAGTTGCTAGATTAACTTGCGCCTGTGCAGGTAACGATTTACAAATATCTTTTAGCTTGGTTGCAGGAAGCGTTGTTGTACCTGCTTCTACACAAGCACCAGCAGGCAATTTCAATGTCGATGTCAGCTCTACCTCTAAATCTGACGCTGTTAAGATAAGCTCAGAATCTGATAGCTGTAGCTTGATATTACCCAATATAACCATATTGTGGCGTTTATCAGCGGCTTTGGCGATCAAGTTGATAGCTTTCAGTAACGATTCTCGATTGATCGATAATTGCATGCTTAGTTACTCTTATTTGAATGATTCTTTTATAAAAATTTGTCGTAATGACTCAATAATACCTTGTCTGCTGACGATAATCTACAGAGCATCTGTGCACTTGTATTTTCGATATTATAAACCATCTGTATCTACTAAAACACAATGATATCTGGCGCTTTTATCCTGCCTGTAACATTAGAGCTAGGGTTTTATAATCCTTATCAAATGCAGGATCTGCTGCTCTTAACTCATTTACTTTGTCGCAAGCGTGCATCACCGTCGTATGGTCACGTCCACCGAACGACTGACCAATTTCAGGGAAGCTATCGCCTGTTAATTCACGCGATAAAGCCATCGCTATTTGACGTGGTCTTGCAATACTACGCGTACGTTTACGTCCCATGATATCTTTGACCGTGACATCATAGTATTCAGCAACTATCTTACGAATGTTATCCATATTTACTGCCTGCACACGCATCGCAACGATGTCTTTTAGTGCGTATTGCACCATCTCAAGAGTAATCTGTGCCCCTGTTAAGTTAGCATTGGCAAACACTTGATTTAAGGCACCTTCTAAACGTCTGACATTAGACACCACATTTTGCGCAATGAATAGCGCACATTCCTTTGGTAATACCATACCGTAGGAAGCCGCTTTTTTCTGCAGAATTTGCACTCGAGTATCAATCTCAGGAGGATCAACAGCGACTGTTAACCCCCAAGAAAACCGTGATCTAAATCGTTCATCAAATTCCGTCATTTGGGAGGGATGTCGATCAGAGGCCAAAATAAGTTGTTTATCACCACTAGTAAAATCTGCAAATAATGTTAGAAACTCATTACTACTTTTAGTCTTTCCTGCCAATACATGAATATCATCTACAATTAATAAATCTACTTTTTTTATTTTCTTTTTAAAATCTTCTATTTTATTATTTCTTAATGAATAAACTAATTGATTAATAAATTTTTCAGAAGTGAAATAATAAAAACTTTGATTATTTTTTAAATAGCGATGAGCTACAGAATGCATTAAATGCGTTTTTCCCAATCCAGAAGGACCGTATATAAATAAAGGATTGTGACGATTTTTTGATTGGCGCTTACCAAGTTCATAACAGGCCTTGTAAGCCAGATTATTGGATTTACCTGTAACAAAGGTTTCAAAAGTAAATTCGGGGTTCAGATAACTCAATGACTTTGTATCAGCAGACTCAACTGGCTCATTATGACGCATGTTCGCGTCGATATCAGCTTTTGCGTTGTTGTGATGAATAGATTCAAATTTATGTTCGGATGGGGTAGGGGAGACCTCGTCTTCTACAAACAAAGAACCTGATTGACTGTTATCTTCTACATTGCGACCAGCATTATCAACACGTACGACGACCTCTTCAATACTACCTTGGCTGTGTTTGGTCACCAATTGCTGAATATCTTGAAGATGATTCTTCTTGATATACGTCACAAAATAATCGTTAGGAGCAAGAATGATCAAAGTTTGCGCTTCTTGATGAGCTGACAGAGGTCTCAGCCACATAGTAAACACGTTGTCTTTGACGTTGTAACGCAAATCGTTTAGACATTTATCCCAAATATTTGCTGTGTCTATCATGAAAAATACTGACCTTGTAATCTGAAATAATAGTTATTTTTTAGCAATATAACTTGCTACCTAAGCCTTGATGTTACACGTAACAACTAACCAAAGAGTTTGTACTAATACCCTATATAAAGGTGTATACCAAGTAGCGCCTAATTTAACACAGATACCCTGTGGATAAAACCTTGTTTTTTGTGGACAAGGCTGTGGACAATTTTGTGTATAACTTTTAGAAGCTAGTTATCCATATTTAACCCACAGTTTATCCACAGGATTACCCATAGCCTAGTAAATTGATAATAAAAAGAAAAATAGACTTAGCCACAGATAATCATGGTCCCAATAATAACAATACTATATTTATATTAATTAATTATTATTATAGTACTTGAGTCTAGCTGTGGATAACTTTGTAAATCATAGAATATATAACTATAAAATTTGGTTAACTAGAAATATGTTTTTAAGGAGATATTTCTATTAGGTTCGTATGAGTTATTTCTCATTTGGGGATAAAGCAAATTAGTTTATTGACCAAAACTATACTGAATGGTATAATCCTCCGTTATTACGAATTTAGTCCATTATTTTGATAGGTGAGTTATGAAACGTACATTCCAACCAAGCGTGATCAAGCGTAAACGTACTCACGGTTTCCGTGCTCGTATGGCAACTAAAAAAGGCCGTCAGGTCTTAGCTCGTCGCCGCGCTAAAGGACGTCATCGCCTTACTGTATAATCAGTAGATTGCGATAAGCATGGCTAATAGTGCTTGTTGTGTTCTTATTGTTTATAGATTGCGATAGTCAATCATCACAACTGACACTTAGCCATATATTAAAAGCGCCCACATCGGCGCTTTTTTTGTCTCTATAATTTGTTATTATTTCTTCTATCGTTATTCTACTAGGTTGTACTATGTCCAATACTCTTTCAAATACACCTGCAGCTAGTTTCACTAAACAGCAACGTCTGCTTACTCCTGCAGCCTTTCGTGAGGTATTTGACGCACCTGAGCGCAAGATTCATCAGAGTCATTTAATGGCTTTTGTGCGCACCAACGAGCATGCACAGCCGCGAGTCGGTATGGCTATTACCAAGCGTAAAGTACCTACTGCTGTTGCTCGTAATCTAATCAAAAGATATGTGCGTGAAGAGTTCCGTACAAAAGCTTTTAAAATGGAAAATAAAGATATTGTTTTTATTGTAAAAAAATCTATTAAAGATATAGATAATAAAGAATTAAAAAATCAAATAATTAATATTATAAAAAAAATAGAAAAAAAATAAAATGAATATTTTTTTTAAAAGAATATTTATAAATAAAATTTTTTGTAAAATATTTTTTAATTTAATTGTTTTATATCAAAAAATAGTTAGTCCTATAATACCTGCTCGTTGTCGCTATTATCCAACATGCTCAAATTATGGCAAACAAGCTTTAACATGGCATGGCGCCCGTAAGGGTGGTTGGTTGTTGTTAAAACGTCTTAGTAGGTGTCACCCTTTAGGTGGGCACGGTATAGACTTTGTACCCTTACCCTTAGCTTCTTATAACTATCAATACATATCTTTTACTGATGTACCAAATATTAGCACCCAGGGTCTGGGTGTCTATCGAGACAATACTAGTTATGTTTCACAGCTTAATTATTTGATGAAATTAACATAAAGTCGATCTCTTTAGTCTCAGATAGATACTCTGTTGAGTTACCCACAAGTTATCCACACTCTTGGTATCATTTGAGACAGATTTTTAGTAAAATGATGCACATTTTATGTAAATGACTACTTATGCAGTTGCAATGTGACAGGACAGCTGTGTAGTACAGTCATGACACATGCCCTAATTTTTCATTCCCTAATTTTTTAATCTAGGAAAGGTTTATGCAAAAGATATTTCGGGTGATGATCATCATTGCGATGCTAATTACCGCTTATCTGCTGATTTTGGCATGGCGAGATGATTATGCCGATGCTCCAGCGGTAGATGCGGTGCCAGAAACTACGAGTTCGGTAGGTGCTGACATTCCTTCTACTACTGGTGCAGCAGGTGATATCCCGGTACAGACGTTACCTGTGGATAATAGTGCTGTGACAGCGACTCCTGCGAAAAACGCTGGTCTAATCACGGTAACAACTGATCGCTATGATATAAAAATCAATCCAGAAGGTGGTGATATTGTTTATGCTGCGCTCAAGCAGTATGACGCAACGCTCGATAGCGATAAGCCTTTCGTATTGTTAGAAAACAACAGTAACCGTGTTTATGTGGCTCAATCTGGACTTATTGGTCAGAACGGTATTGATACAGCAGAAGGTAGAGCGACTTATAACCATACTGCTAACAGTTATGTGATGGAAGATGGACAGCAAACGTTGTCAGTGCCGCTTACTTACAAAAAAGACGGCGTGACGATTACCAAAACGTTCACTTTCACTGAAAATAAATATCCAATCGATATTAGCTATCAGATTCAAAACGCGTCTACCAATGCTTGGCAAGGTCAGATGTTTGCGCAATTAAAGCGTGATGATAGTAAAGACCCTGGTATGTCTGATAAAGGCGCGCTGAGCATGGCGACTTATCTAGGCGGTGCTTGGGGTACACCGGATGATCCTTATAATAAGCTGAAATTTGGTGACTTTAGTGATGGTGAGTTGACGACGACTAGCGATAAAGGCTGGGTTGGTATCGTACAGCATTACTTTGTCTCTGCTTGGACGCCTGAAAATTTCACTGGTAAATTCTTCACTCGTGAAACAGGTAGTGATTACTTTATCGGTTTTAATAGCCAGCCAGTAAACGTAGCACCAAACAAACAAGTTACTTTAAATGCAACACTGTATGCAGGTCCAAAAGTTCAGTCTGAGCTAAAAGACGTTGCGGTAGGCCTTAACAAAACAGTTGATTATGGTCTGCTGTGGCCAATATCAAAGGTCTTGTTTGCTATCTTGGAAGGTGTGCATAAGGTTGTTGGTAACTGGGGTTGGTCAATTATTTTACTGACTATCTTAGTAAAAATTGCCTTAATGTGGTTCTCTAATAAGAGCTATTACTCGATGGCTAAAATGCGTGCCATTGCACCAAGACTTAAAGTGCTTAAAGAAGAGCATGGCGATGATCGGATGAAAATGTCGCAAGAAATGATGGCGATATATAAAGAAGAAAAAGTCAATCCGATGGCAGGTTGTCTACCAATCTTGATGCAGATGCCTATTTTCTTAGCCTTATATTGGGTATTAGTAGAGAGTGTTGAGCTGCGTCATGCACCATGGATTTTGTGGATTCAAGATCTGTCAGCGATGGATCCATGGTTTATCTTGCCGTTGTTAATGGGTGCATCAATGTTTGTACAGCAGCAGTTGAACCCGCAGCCAGCAGATCCGATGCAAGCAAAAGTCATGAAGTTCTTGCCGATTATCTTTACTGCATTCATGCTGTTCTTCCCAGCAGGTTTGGTTTTATATTGGACAGTCAACAACTTGTTTAGTATGACTCAGCAATATATCGTCAATAAGAAAGTCGATGAAGAGCAGAAGCGTCGTACGGTAAAGGTGGTTGATTAATTAGTTCTTTGTCAGAAATACAAAAAACCATCGCGCAAGCGGTGGTTTTTTTATACGTGATGGACAAGTGGTAAATGTTATCCACAGCTTATCAACATTATCCATAGTTTATAAACATTAAAACGAAAATATATCTGATGCGGCTACCTTTCAAAGTTTGCTTTGTCAGTATGAGTCCAGACGTCTATAATGGAGCTTTTAAACATTGAGAGTCATTGTGGATTCCTTAGAGACAGCATTAGCCGTACCTAATTCTTCTGAAAAGTCTAATACATCTGGATTGGCTACAATTGCTGCGATTGCAACGCCGCTCGGGCGAGGGGGTGTAGGTGTCATACGTCTATCAGGCAGCCGTGCTTACGATATGGCATGTGCTCTAACAGGTAAGTCTGCTTTTACGCCGCGAATGGCTAGCTTTTGTCGTTTTTATCAAGCTGATGGCACTGTCATTGATGAGGGATTGGTATTGTTCTTTAAAGGTCCGTATTCATTCACAGGTGAAGATGTGATTGAGCTGCAAGGGCATGGTGGTGTTATTTTGCAAAACCAGTTGCTTGCACGAGTTTTTGAGCTAGGTGCCAAGCAAGCGAGTGCAGGAGAGTTCTCTTATCGTGCCTTTGATAATGACAAGTTGGACTTAGTGCAGGCAGAAGCGATAGCTGATGCGATTGATGCGACCAGTACCGCCGCGGCCAGTAGTGCGATTCGCTCTCTGAGCGGTGAGTTCTCACAGAAGATTAACCAGTTATTAGAACAGTTAATTCACCTTCGTTTACATGTTGAAGCAGCGATTGATTTCCCCGACGAAGAAGACGTCGATTTTTTGTCTGATGGCGTCATACAAAGTAAACTTGAGCAAACGCAAGATAAGATACAACAAGTCTTAGCAACGGCAAAGCAAGGTCAGCTTTTGCGCGACGGTATCCATGTTGTGCTAGCAGGTAGGCCAAACGCAGGTAAATCTAGCTTGCTCAACCGCCTTGCAGGGCAAGAGCGTGCTATCGTGACTGATGTCGCCGGTACTACACGTGATACGCTGCAAGAGACAGTTGTGCTCAATGGTTTGACGCTACATTTGACCGATACGGCAGGCCTACGCGAGACAGAAGACACTGTGGAACGTATCGGAATTGAGCGTGCCCGTACTGCTATCACGCAGGCTGATATGCTACTAATGGTCTATGATGTGACTCGCGATGTTGAAGAGGAAAGCACACCGTTACAGCTTGCTGAACAGTTATTTGGTGAACTACCAGAAGCTAAACGCTTACTAATCATTGCTAATAAGAGCGATCTATTGAGCGATAATGATAGAGAAGAAAGTGCTGCTATGACCCAAGCTGAGATCAAAAATAGAGGCTATCAGCAAGTTAATGTTTCATGTGAAACAGGTGTTGGTATTGATGATTTAGTCGAAGCACTATGTGAGAAAGTAGGCTTCCATCCACCAGAGAATAGCTTAATCGCTCGTACCAGACATCTCGATGCGCTTAGACGAACTGCTAATTTCTTGGCAGAAGCTCATGAGCAATTAACCGTATTTGAAGCGGGTGAGTTGGTTGCTGATAGTTTACGTCAGGCACAGCAGAGTTTGAGTGAAATAACAGGTGAGTTCAGTGCCGATGACTTATTAGGTAAAATATTTGGTAGCTTTTGTATTGGTAAATAACTGATAAACGGTGTTCTTTATTATTTAATGAATTAGCTATCTTGAAAACACTGCTCTTATTCTCAATCGTAAAATAAGGAAATGCTATGCACTGTCCGTACTGTAATGCGTCAGAGACCAAGGTTATTGACTCACGTCTTGCTGCGGAAGGGGCACAAGTGCGTCGACGCCGTTCGTGTAACAGCTGCCAAGAACGTTTTACGACTTTTGAGATGGTAGAAGTTGTCATGCCAAGGATTATCAAATCAAGCAACAAGATTGAACCTTACGACAATGAAAAGCTGCGCCGTTCTATTTTACTACCCTTGCAAAAGCGTCCTATCACTATCGATGAACAAGAGGCGATGATCAGTCGTATTGAAAAGCGTGTTAGGCAGATGGGTGAGCGAGAAATCAGTAGTAAAGTACTAGGTGAAATCATCATGAGTGAGCTCAAAACTTTGGATGATGTCGCTTATGTACGCTTTGCTAGCGTGTATCGCGACTTTCAAGATATCGATGCATTCCATCAAGAGATTGCCAATATTCGTCCAAATGAAAAGTAAGCGAACTAAGTTGATAAATGAGTCCTAATTGCTCATCAGCTTTCAAACCTTACTTTCTTATATAGAATTCTCAACCATTTATTAAGCCTAGCCTTATGTCTATTCAAAGCCATGCTCAAGATGCACAAGACCGCTACTTTATGATGCTTGCTATCGAACAAGCAAAGCGCGGTTTGTATACTACTAGACCCAATCCTGCAGTAGGCTGTGTTATTGTTCAGGCAGGGCAGATTATTAGTCAAGGGTTTCACCCTAAAGCTGGTGAGCCACATGCAGAAGTATTTGCGCTTAAAGAAGCGGGCATACGAGCGGCAGGAGCAACTGCTTACGTTACATTGGAGCCATGTAGTCATACGGGACGTACGCCGCCATGTGCGTTGGCGCTTGTTGACGCTAAGGTAAATCGCGTTGTGATTGCAGGTCTAGATCCTAATCCGCAGGTCGCAGGTCGCGGTGCAAAACTATTGGAGCAAGTTGGTATTGAGGTAACAGTCGGTGTCCTAACAGAACAGGCAGAGGCACTAAACCGTGGTTTTCTAAAAGCCATGCGTACTCAAATGCCTTATGTACGATTGAAAATAGCGACCAGTTTAGACGGCCGTACAGCGATGGCATCTGGCGAATCTAAGTGGATTACCTCGATCGCTGCTCGCGAAGATGTACAAAAACTACGAGCACAAAGTGGTGCGATTATTACAGGTAGTGAAACTGTAATAACTGATAACCCGCAGCTCAATGTGCGCTCAGAACAATTGGACGTGCCACCTGAGAAAATACCTAATCCTAAAATAGTCATACTTGATAGGCGTCAGCGTTTAAAGCACAGCCTACAGTCTGATTATCAGCTATGCCGGCATCCAGATACTATCTATTGGCATGAAGACGATTTGTCGGCGTTGTTGGCGAAACTGGTTAGTGAGCACCAGTGCTATGATGTGTTGGTGGAAGCAGGTGCTAGCGTTGCAGGTAGCTTTTTGAGTCAACAGTTGGTAGATGAGTTAATCGTTTATCAAGCACCTTGCTTACTTGGTGATGACGCTCGTCCAATGGTTGATTTTAATCCTATGTCCCTTGCTCAGCAGTTACGGTTTGATATAGAAAGTCATCAGCAGCTTGGTCCAGATCTCAAATTAACCTTATTACCTTTATAAATATTTTCCGTATTGGTTAGTTCGTCCATGAGTTCTGATAATAAGCCCAAAATGTGGATAAATTAGTTATTGGTTTACGTGTTTCACATGGAACTGTGCATAACTTTGTTTCACATGAAACAGAGGAAGGGTGTCCATCTTAAGTATTTTAATAAATGTTACTTTAAATCAATAACTTATGATTTATTTTCTAGATGAGTACGTAACATGAGAAATTTGCATTTGTTGTGGATAACTATGTGTTTATAGCGGGTTCTAGCTATACCTCTATTGATTTATCCCTACTTATCCACAATCTATCCTATTAAAGGTCAAGTCTAACGATGTTTCACTGTCATCTATTTGAGCAAATTGTGATAAAGAATTTATAGATGATTTGATAAACTAAAACATATCGCCTATAACGGCAATACTGTAATGAGATGAGGATAATATGTTTACTGGAATTATAGAAAGCGTTGGAAAAGTTAAATCTATGCAGGCTACAGGCGGTGACATACGTTTGACAGTAGAGTCTAATGACTTAGATTTCAGTGACGTGAAGCTAGGCGATTCTATTGCATCAAATGGTATTTGTTTAACCGTGGTAGAGCTCGGAAGTAATTACTACTCTGTTGATGTCTCACGTGAAACTATTGCTAGAACAGCATTAGAAGGGTTAAAAGCAGGTCATACCGTCAATCTAGAAAAAGCCATGCTACCGACAACTCGTTTTGGTGGTCATATCGTAGCTGGTCATGTAGATGGAGTAGGGGTCGTTAGCAAATTACAACAAGATGCTCGTTCTATCTATATTGAGATTGAGATACCGCAAGAGCTAGCGCACTATACAGCGACCAAAGGCTCTATCACAGTAGATGGTATTAGTCTGACGACCAATTTAGTGCGTGACAATATTGTCTCTCTAAATATCATTCCGCATACTGCTCAAGTGACGAATATTGCTAAGCATTGGTTAGTAGGTAATAAAGTTAATATTGAAGTAGATATCGTTGCCCGTTATCTAGAGCGTCTACTAAATAAATCTCAATCTGGCGGTATGAATGCGTCAAACCCGCAACGCCAAATCACAGAAGCATTTTTGGCCGATAATGGATTTATGAAATAACAATTAAGCTTACCGAAATATCATCCTCGCACCAAACTTTTCGCCCTTTGCATACTACTTTGAATAAGTGATATGAAAAGGGTGTTTTTTACTTGTATTCAAAAACTATTGTATAAAACTCCGCAAAACAGATTCTAAGTCTTTCTTACTAATGGGCTTGGATAAGAACTCGTCCATACCTACTTGCATACAAGCCTCGCGATCTTCTTCTGTATTATTCGCAGTCAACGCCACAATAGGTATTTTGTCACCTTGTGAGCGAATAACCTGTGTAGCTTGTAGGCCGTCCATGACGGGCATACGGCAGTCCATCAAAATCAAAGAAACCTCTTCACGTTGGCTTTCGAGTTTCTCAAGTGCTTGCTGTCCATCTTCTGCGACGATACTACGATAACCAAGTTTACTTAACATCTTGCAGGCTATTTTTTGGTTAGTAGGACTGTCTTCTACGACCAAAATCAGTGGAGACAAGATTTCTTTCTTAGGTATCTCTTCTTCCATAAAAGATAAACTGCTGTCATATTGATGTTTGACCAGTATGTTTAGCGTTTTCCTTGCAAACAAGGTTAAGCGTAGCAGTTCAGAAAGTAGTAAACTTGCGTCCAAGGGTTTGGTCAAAAATCCATCATATTGGCCTAGTAAAGTAGAAGGGATATGCCTTTCAAGTTTCATACTAAGTAATATCTTTGGTAGTGAAGGCGTAGTGACTAGGTCGTTTAACGCTTCTTGTTGCTCGCTATACTTGTTGCTCGCATGAGCTGATAAGGTGATAGATTCGCTGTATTCATAATCTAATAACAAGACAGGAATGACGGTTTGTTCATCTTGTTTTAATTTATTTTTTAGCTGCTGTACAGTGGCTCTATCTAACGTGCTGTAGATAGTCACGGATATCGTTAAGTACTCGCACAAACGTTGTAAATGTTCAGCAACTAGAGGCTGATTGATGATAGCGATAAGGTGGATATGGGGTAGTTGCGAACAACGATGATATACCGATTGATAAGTGGTATGAGGATAAGGAAGGTAGAGGCTAAATATCGTCTCTTTATCCACCGTATTACTTAGTTCGATGAAGCCGCCGAGTAACTGAGCAAAGCTATTGGCATCACTCAAGCCAATATTACTGTCTTCAACTAAGTTATGATTGTTTTGATTCAAGATATTGACTAATTGATTTTGTCTCTCAGGAGTAATAGTTACTCCAGTGTCTTTTACGCTAAATCGAATCCAATAAGATGTCTGCGCAGGCATTGTCGTGTCATTGTTAGGAGTTAAATGCTGATTACTTATTCGCGTTACTTTATCTTCAGGTACACGATCAACAGTAAGCGCGACATAGCCTGATGTTGTAAAACTAATAGCGTTTTTCAATAAGTTTAATAGGATATGGTGCAGTCGAATGTAATCAGTTTCGATGTAACGAGGACAGTCCGGCGCAAAGAAATAGATCAATTCTAACCCTTGTTGTCTTATTTCTTTTGTGACTAAATTGCTAACCTCTTTGCTTACCTTATAAATATCAACCGTTTCGATACTTAGACGTGTTTTTCGGACTTCAACTTCCTCTGTTGCTAGCGTCTCATTGAGCACAGTCAACATGCTTTGACTGGTTGCAATCAATGTATTTAGAGTTTTTTTGCCTTGAGCCGTCAATGTTGAAGGGTCGATGGGTTCCAACGAATCAATTATTTTCTCTAGTGGTATCCTTAACTTGCGACCTATAAATGCTTGGGCTTCGTTTGATTCATCAATTTGTAATTGCAGTTGTTGGTTGTGCAGCTGTAAATGCTCAGATTTTTGGAGAATATCGTCGACGTTATTAAAAATCACAGTAAAGCCATGAACTTGGCCATGTTCACCAAACCATGGTGTTACGTGAAGTTGATAGGCTTGCTGGTTTTCTAAGCCATAAACGATGAGTGTGCGGGTAATGCGTAAGCTGGACATATTTTGTAGTAGGACTTGTGTCGCTTCATCTTTACCTTGAATAAAGTCAGTAAGTCTATAACTAATTTCTTTATGTACAGAAGGTGCAAATACCTGTTCAAAGCGCTGATTATAAAAACTAATCTGACCATGGCGTACGCTCATTAGCATGGGTAACGGCGCTTGCTCCACTAAACGTTCTAAACGATGCTTTAATGTCGCGATACGACGATAGTCATTATGCAATTGATAGCTGGCGCGACTTAGCGCATGTCCTAAAAGCATGAACTCAGTAGTAGATTTTTTTTGTAAAAAAGGCGGTGGCGTATAGGGTTTTTTCGCCTGGCTACTCAAATTATCAGTGTAAATCAGGAGCTGTTCCCAATTAGTTCGACGGCCGAGCATGTAGAGTAATGCCATAATAAAAAGTGCGATAGCTACGATTAAAGGTAGCCAATAGCGGTAAGATATCCAGTCAATCACAAAAGGTTCGTGGCGCAATATGACGTAAAACTGATGACCGCTTTTGAGATTAATTGTTCCTGTAAGATCACTACTATTGATGGTGTAAGAGCTATAGTTATCACTGCTCGACGCTACTGTACCAACGGCAGGAAAAGTGATCGTAGAAAAAGCGGATTCATTAGGGCGAGTATTTTGGTGAATATAGGTTTGACCTGAAGGCATCATTAGAATTAATTGATAACTAGTGTGTTCAAAAATTGGCTGCTGTATAATTTTTTTTATTTCACTGTCTATAGGGTCTGAATGCTCAGTAACACAGTGCTGTAATGTTTGAAAGATATCTACACTATGTTGTTGACTATGTTGCTTCATCCAATCAAACAAGGCGACATAGTAAAGCAATAACATGACCAATAAAGTCAAAGTGTAAAAGATCAATAAGCGTTGCAAGGACTGAAACTGTTGCATGAAAGCGTGGCCCTATCTCGACACAAGAATATGATGAAATTATAATGAGTTTTTTATATACAGTAATTGAATTACTCAAAATTTTGCTATTTACTTCCTCTTCTTTCTATTTATAGCAGAATAAATGCCTACTGTTTACGGGACGTCGTTATTAACACTGAATTGTTTTGTAAAGGTAGGTAAGTAGGGTGTCTAATATTTTTATATCATAAGAACAAATAACTTCATTGACTGTATTGATGGAAGGCCGTGACAATCATGGCACTGTATTGCAAACTCACCTATAATGAACCAATAAACCTTATATAATGCATGACTATGACTACAACTGCTCCTACCTTTGATACATCCAACTCGCTTACTGACCATGATAACCTAACTACTAATCGATTAAGGGTAGTATTTGCGGGTACGCCTGAATTTGCCGCCATCAGTTTAGCGGCATTAATCAATCAGCAAGAAGCTCTTAATATAGAGGTAGTTGCTGTTTATACGCAGCCTGATCGTAAAGCAGGTCGTGGTCAAAAACTGTCAGCCTCTGCGGTAAAAGAAGTTGCATTGGCGAATGATATCGCTGTAGAGCAGCCAGTCACTTTCAAAAAATCTAGTGCAGAAGGTCTATCTGCTAGGCAAACTCTACGTACTTATCAGCCAGATGTGATGATTGTCGCCGCTTACGGATTGATTCTACCTATCGGTGTATTAGAGACGCCTACTCATGGTTGTTTGAACATTCATGCTTCACTGTTACCACGCTGGCGCGGTGCTGCACCTATCCATCGTGCACTTTTAGCCGGAGATGATGAGACCGGCATTACCATTATGCAGATGGACAAAGGTCTTGATACGGGTGACATGCTTTATAAAGTCAGTGCAAATATCGCCTCTGATGATACCGCTGCTAGCCTACATGATAAGATGGCTGCACTTGGCGCGACAGCCATTAGTACGGTGTTAAAAGACTTAGCTGCTTATAAAGCGCAAGCTATCGCTCAAGATGATAGTCAAGCCAACTATGCTGAAAAGCTGGTCAAAACTGAAGGCGAAGTTGATTGGTCGCAGCCTGCTGCCGCTATTGAACGCCAAATTCGTGGGCTGACGCCATGGCCAGGTGCTTATACTTTTCTGGCAGGGCAACGAGTCAAAGTGCTGGCTAGCTTACCATTAAATACATTGCAGCAAACCAATGAGCCTGCTGGAACGGTTATCAGTGTCGGACGTAAAGCGATTTTAGTCGCTTGTGGTAAAGAGAGTGAAACTGAATCATTAGCCACCACTTTAGCCATTACTCATTTACAGTTTGCTGGTGGCAAGCCGATGACAGCTGAACAAGTTTGCCATGGCAACCAATTAAATGACAGCGATCAATTTACGTCAGAATCAAAATAACTTTTACTTATATTTAACCTACTTGCACAAGACGCTATCGATCATACGTCAAGGAAATGAAATTTAATGAGACAAAACAGTACTGCGCCTAGAAACAATAAGCTCAAACCATCAAGCAATCTTATTATGAATGGCAGCGTACGCGTGCGTGTGATTCGTACCTTACTGGCTATTCAAAATGGTCAGTCGCTCTCAAGCGTCCTTGATCCATTGCTAAATAGTCTGCACGATGGTGACAAAGGCTTTGCTCATGCGTTACTGCTCACGACATTGCGCCAATGGCACGCGCTGGCACGTTTGCTCGATAGCTTAGCAGACAACCCTATCGACGAAGTTGAAGTGCGTACCACCATTCAAGTCGGCTTAGTACAGTTGCTATATTTAGAAGTGGCTGACCATGCTGCGATCCATGAAACCGTTGAAGCAGCCAAAGAGATTGAATTCGCTCATTCGACTGGTTTGGTAAATGCTATTTTGCGTAAAGTCGCTAAGAATCCAAGCAAATTCCGTAAGAAATGCGATAAGAAGCATAGTTTACCGAATTGGCTCGCTTATCAGCTTAAGCAAGATTGGAGCGAGCAGTATGATGAGCTGACACAAGGCTTGCGCCAACCAGCACCGATGTTTTTACGAGTGAATTCTGCGGTTACTTCGGTAGAGGAGTATCAGCATGCATTGGACGTGGCAGAAATTGATGCAGATCTCGTTGAGCTAACGACTGGTTTTAAGGTAGCGAATTCGTCAGGGTCTGCCACTTCTACCACGCTATCAACCAAAGGTCTTAGACTACATCAAAGCACAGCCGTTAACGCTTTGCCTGATTTTGCCTTAGGAACGGCTAGCGTTCAAGACATGCATGCTCAGTTAGCTGCACCAATTATTAATAAGGCACTGATGACTAAGCTTAGTGCTAAAAAATCTGATACGGAAAATACGAATAATGAGATACATATTCTAGATGCTTGTGCAGCACCTGGTGGAAAGCTTGCTCATTGGTTAGAGCTCATAAGCGCTAACGACGAATCATCGTTGTTTCACGTGAAACAAGACAGTGCTGAAACGTCACCTGCAATTACTGATATCAAGGTAACGGCTATTGATAATGAAGCACCACGTATCGAGCGTATTCGTGAGAATTTACAGCGCCTAAATCTGAGTCAGCATGATTTGCAGCAAGCAGATAACAGCATTGCATTGAACATTGTCTGTGCAGATGCAACCAGATGGCAGCATGGAAAAAATAAAAAAGCGGCTACCAATGAACCCATATTTGATGCGATATTATTGGACTCTCCTTGTACCGCGACAGGCGTAATTCGCCGTCATCCTGATATCAGTATCCTGCGTACCGAAGAAGACATCGAGCAAACGGCACTGTTGCAAGCAGACATCTTGCATAACTTATGGCCACAACTCAAAGCAGGTGGTTATCTGCTGTATGTGACATGTTCTATCTTAAAGCAAGAGAACGTCGAGCAAATGCAGGACTTCATCACTCATCATAATGATGCGGTAGCGATTGAGTTTACCGAAGATTGTAGTTGGGGTATCGAACAAGCGATTGGTCGTCAGTGCTTACCGATTGATAGCGTGAGTGGCGATGGCTTCTATTATGCGCTGTTGATGAAGAGTTAAAGTAATGACTACTCAAGCTAAAAAAGTATTGGGTGATTTGCGGCAGTCATACTTAATGTTAGAAAATGAAACGAATTATGAGAGTTTTAGAGTACTATGGGTTGCTGCTATTACTCTAGCGAGAGCAATTGGACATATATTAGATAAAGTTGACTCTCGACAATCTGAACTAATGAAAATAACTGTCAGTAATAAATGGAAAAGTCTTAAAGAAAACAAAGAAGCAGCAGCTAATAAAATATTCTTTGAGTTCATTGAAGATGAAAGGAATAAAATTCTAAAAGAGTATGAGTTTGGACTACTGTCTTCCCCTATTGATTTATTTGTTGTAGATACTGACTCTATTCCTAGTAAATTTACGTTGGGTGATGGGATTTATATACCTTTACAAAATGGATTTTATGTTGGGACTGACTGTAGAGACGTTCTAGCTGAAGCCATTCAGTGGTGGGAAGAGTACATAAACGAGATAGATGTAGAAATAAAATAAATTTACTATTCAGTAGCTAGAAAAATTGACAGGACAATCTAATGAAATATATCAGTACCCGTGGTCAGACAGCGCCGATGGATTTTAGTGATGTGCTTTTGATGGGTCTTGCCCCAGATGGTGGTTTGATGTTGCCTGAGCATTATCCGAATATCAATAGTGCAACGCTTGATGAGTGGCGTACGCTCAGCTATCCACAGCTTGCGATGGCGATTATGCAGCGTTTTGCGACAGATATTACTGTGGCTGATTTACAAGATCTCATTGAACGCACTTATACCGTTGATGTATTCGGTAGTGAAGAGATTGTTCCTGTCCGCAAGCTTGAAGATAACTTATATATTCTAGGATTATCAAACGGTCCGACATTAGCATTTAAAGACGTCGCCATGCAGTTCTTGGGCAATGCATTTGAGTATGTACTCAAGAAAAAAGACGCACGTATTACGATCATCGGTGCGACCAGTGGTGACACGGGTAGTGCAGCAGAATATGCACTACGTGGCAAAGAAAATATCGAAGTGTTTATGCTATCACCTCATGGCAAAATGAGTGAATTTCAACGTGCGCAGATGTATAGTTTGACCGATAAAAACATTCATAATATCGCTATCGATGGGATGTTCGATGATTGCCAAGACATCGTCAAAGCGCTACAGCAAGATGCTGAGTTTAAAGCTGCTTATAACCTAGGCACGGTAAACTCTATCAACTGGGGGCGTATCCTAGCGCAGATTGTTTACTACTTTAAAGCTTACTTCGCGGTCACGACGAGCAACGATGAAAAAGTCAGCTTTAGCGTACCATCAGGTAATTTCGGTAATATCTGTGCCGGTCACATCGCTCGCGAAATGGGACTGCCAATTGACCGTCTGATTGTTGCAACCAATGAAAACGACGTATTGAATGACTTCTTCAATCAAGGTGCTTATCAGCCGCGTCCGACTGAAAAAACCTATGTCACTTCAAGCCCGTCGATGGATATTTCAAAAGCATCTAACTTTGAGCGTTTTGTTTATTTGCTATTAGAAAAAGACAGCGCACGCGTTCATGAGTTATTTGACGGCGTAAAATCAGGTCGAGGCTTTGATTTGTCTGATTTGATGGAAGCGGTTAATACGCGTTATGGCTTTGCTGCTAGTAAATCTACTCATAGTGACCGCTTGCAGACTATCAAAGCGCTTTATGAGCAGCATGGTGAATTGGTTGATCCACATACTGCAGACGGAATTAAGGTTGCCAAAGAGCTACAGTTAGATGGCGAAGTAATTGTTTGTGCAGAGACGGCATTACCAGTTAAATTCGCTGACACCATTGTTGAGGCTATTGGTCAGATAGATATCGCTCGTCCAGCGCATACTGAAGGGTTAGAAGATTTACCACAGCACGTAGTGGTACTGGATAACAAGGCAGAATTGGTCGCTGAACAAATCCGCCAACATGTCGCACCGAATCCTGCTTAAGTAATTACAGTCTTTAGGCTTATCATCAACAAGAAAAGTATCCGCATGAAAGTTACACCATTGTAATAAAGTGTTTATGATTGTGTTATGGTAGATATAATTGTAATATTAGAAACAGCGTCAGCAAGTCATCATCGTGCTAGGCGCTTTTTTAGGAATTATTCTAGCCAATTACACTGAACAGTTACCCTATAATCGCCATGAGAATTTTATTGATAAGTTGCTGATAAATTTGATTTTTTATTAATTTAAGAAATTTTTATAGTAATAAATCAAGTACAGTTCTTTACGTCGAACACAGTGGTACATATTGTGGATATAACGATGAAGATGAGCTTAAAAAAGATAGCAAAAGCACTGTTAATTACGACGTTTAGTAGTGCCATATTGATGAGCACAGCTCAAGCTAACAATCCGCCACCAACTATCAAAGCTGATGCGCCTAATCGTTATATCGTCAAAAAAGGCGATACCTTATGGGATATCTCAGGTCGTTATCTAGACAGCCCTTGGCGCTGGAAAGAAATTTGGGCAACCAATAAGCAAATCAAAAATCCAAACCTTATCTACCCTAATGATGTTCTTATCCTTTGTGTGATTCAAGGAAAAACACTAATTGGCGTTGATACTGGTGAAGGCTGTGCTGGCGTTGAAAAGCAGCTTACTGGAAGTGTCAGTACGAGTACGGTCGCGATTACCTCGACGGCCAATAGCATTCCTCCTATTCCGTGGTCAGCTATTCAGCATTGGCTTGATAAAACGCTTATTGTGAATCCTCAAGACTTTAATACCACCCCTTATATTTTAGCTTCTAAAAATCGTAACTTGATTACCGCTAGCGGTGATAAAGTCTATGCTAAAGGCGTACCACTTATCGTGGGCCAGCGTTATGGCGTCTACCGTGAGGGTGAGTTATATGTGGATCCTAAAACTCAAGAAGTGATCGGCTTAGAAGTTACACAGGTAGCGACTGGTCTTGTTACTTCTACAGAAAGCAATGGTGTGACTAGCTTGCAGCTTATCGACAGCTATGGCAAAGAAGTGCGTGAAGGGGATCGCGTATTTGTAGAATTAGATAACGCTATTCCTCCTGTCTTTTACCCAACGCCTGCGAGTGTCAGTCGTGGCGGTATGATCGTACGTGTGATGGACTCTATCAGCTCGGCTGCTAAGGGTAGTGTAGTCGCTATCAACTTGGGTAGCTTACAAGGCGCCAAACCAGGTGATGTGCTGACGGTTTATCAAAAAGGGCCTTTGGTACGTGATACCAAAGATAATGACACACCAGTACGTCTACCAAACGAGCCTAGCGGTATGGTGATGGTTTTTAATACTTTTGACCACATCAGCTATGCTTATGTACTAGACTCTGAATTACCACTTAATACTGGTGATCAATTATTACCGCCCCCTTATTTATAAATAGCTACAAGGCTGTATTAAGCAATATATCAAACTAAATACTAAACTAAGCTTGCCTATACGAGACAGATGACAATGACGGCAGTCACCTCTTCTTTATCCGACGATCAGCGCGCTATCCTAGCGCTGTGGTACGAGGTGAATGCATCGTTATCTGCTTATCACAAACTGATCACTTCTTTCGGTTATCCGCAGCTTGCTTGGGAAGCCAAAGTAGAGGCATGGAAGCAGCTAGGTATTCATCATATCCATCTCAAACGTCATGAACAGCCAGAGCAAACACTCGCCAGTATCGATAAGATTCAGCAAGCATTGATAGATGGGCGCTATGGTTTGCTATTCGCTGCTGACGCCGATTATCCTGCCCAACTCTCACAAATCTACGACCCACCGCCATTATTATTTTATCGTGGTAATAGCGCACGCCTGCATCAAGCACAAATCGCTATAGTAGGTAGCCGCAAACCTACCGCGCATGCGCAAAAAATCACGTTTGATATGGCGCAATACCTAGCGCAGGCAGGCTATATCGTTACTAGCGGTTTGGCTATGGGTGTAGATAAACGCGCACATTTAGGTGCGCTAACACAGGCAGACCCTGACTACCAGGGACGGACGGTTGGTGTAATGGGTACGGGGATCGATGTAAACTATCCCAATCATCGGGATCAGTTATTTACTCAAATTATTGAGCAAGGTGGCTGCATTATCAGTGAGCTACTACCACACACTCAGCCTCATAAGCATACTTTTCCGCGTCGCAATCGTTTGGTAGCTGGGTTGAGTCTCGCGACCATCGTAACGGAAGCGACAATCAAAAGCGGCTCGCTTATCACAGCACGTCTCACGTCTGAACAAGGTAAACAGGTCTTTGCTATTCCTAGTCATATTGATAACAGTAATGCAGAGGGTTGCCATCATTTAATACGTGAAGGTGCGACCTTGGTTTATCATCCTCAGCAAGTACTAGAGGACGTCAATGGTCAGCTTGATTACGATAAAGGCGCTTATAGAACAGCGAACGCTACCAACTCTAATAGTAATCACTCGAATGTTATTCAGACTTCAGATGCATTTGAGATAGAGAAAAAATCAATCAAATCTACTAGCCAGCAACCATCTTCTGAGATAAAGCCTGCGCGCAGCACAGTCGTTGTGCCTGAGCATTTAACTGCAATCTATGAGCAGCTTGACTGGCATGGGCAAGATTTAGATGCGCTTATTAGTGCAACCAAGCTTGCACCGCCGCAGTTGATTGGACAGCTAATGGAGCTTGAACTAATGGGTCTCATCAGCGAACAAGGTGGACGGTATTTACGCGTTTAAAGTATCGTAAATATTCCTTATTGGACACTGGCATAGATAGCACTTAGTTATAGTCTCTCCTAGATAATATCTCTCTTGTGGTATTATTAGAATTTACTTCTACGAACCATTTAAGTCATGAGCCAACCTACACCTCTTATTACTGATTCCGCTATTCAAGCTGCTGAGTGGCTAAAAGACGGACAACTGCTCGCGTATCCCACAGAAAGCGTTTGGGGTATTGGTTGCGACCCTTATGACCAAGCAGCTGTTCAGCGTATTTTGGATATCAAACAACGTCCACAAGCCAAAGGCATGATAGTTGTCACTGATAGTGTCTCTCGCTTAGCACCTTTGCTAGCCTCTTTAGATGATGTTCAGCGCCAGCAGGTTATTGATAGTTGGCAGACAGATGATAGTAGAAATGAACAGCAAAATCGCCAAGCACATACTTGGTTATTACCGATTCCTCAGCCGCTTGCGAGCACTGTACCTACTTGGATTACAGGTCAGCATCAGACTATTGCTGTTCGAGTTATCTCGCATCCTACAGTTCGTAAGCTTTGCCAACAGATGGTCAGTGAAGAGAACCCATTTGGTCTATTGGTTTCTACAAGCTGTAACCCATCAGGTCAAATACCTGCTAGCACTTTTGAGGCCGCCTATGCTTATTTTGATGAGCAAATTGGTTACTTGCAGGGTGATACGTTGGGTTATACCTTACCTAGCCAGATTCGTGACGTAACGACAGGTTTCGTCGTTCGATAGCGTTGTCTATTAAAACTCTTAAACTTTTCAGAAGCGATTGTTTGCAATGCAAAGTGATAGGTGTCGCTGTGCCTTATTTACGTGAGCTTCCATAAATTAACCATTTGCTAGCTTGCCTATTTTTCTACCTTCCTTTACCAAAAGTATGTAAAAGTCGTTTTGATAAAAACCACAAAAAAGTAGACGATGGTTATAACGGTCTGGTTTTTATTGAACGATAAGTACTTCAGCAATAAGTAACTCAACGATAAGTCATAGTGGTGATATTTGAGGCATATAGGGAGTAGGGTATGAATGTTTTGATTAGTGGCGGTTCAGGGTTTTTGGGAAGTGCGTTTAGCCGAGAGCTAATGGCACGGTCTCGCGCGCAGAATAAAGACGTGACGATTACTTGGCTAACTCGTAATAGCAGTCAATCACATCCCGATGATATCAATATGATGACTTATGACGAGCTTGCGATGTCTGATATGAGCTTTGATGTCATATTGAATTTGGCAGGTGCTGGGATTGCTGACTCTCGTTGGAGCGATGATCGTAAAGAGCAGTTGATGGCGAGCCGTATCAAACCTACTCAATCGATATTGGATTTTATCGCACGTGCTAGCACAAAACCTAAGTTACTGGTGAGTGGATCAGCAATCGGCTGGTATGGCACGCAAGGCGACAAGCCACTGACTGAAAACAGCGATTATGAGTCAGATTTTGCTCATACATTATGTGATGAATGGGAGCAATTAGCACTTAAAGCGACCCATCATGATGTTCCTGTAGCTATCGTCAGAACAGGTGTAGTCATCCATCCTGAAGGCGGAATGGTGGCAAAATTGTTGCTACCATTTAAATTTGGTGTCGGTGGTCAGTTGGGTAATGGACAGCAAATCATGAGCTGGATCAGCCGTGAAGATTGGGTTAGTGCGGTTATCTTTATTATCGAGCAGCAGCTTAAACTTACTAACGACTCAGACGTTAATCACATCGAAAGCTTAGCCCAAGATAATGCACCTCTTAGTGACAGTACTATCAAGACTGCAAGCGGTACCGTAAATGATACACATACAGTCGTATATAACCTTACCGCTCCAAATCCTGTGACCAATCATACTTTTACCAAAGCACTTGGTTCGTGGCTACATCGCCCCACGTTTTTTACTTTACCAGAGTTTTTGCTTAAGCTAATGTTTGGCGAAATGTCGACGTTACTTATCGATGGTCAAAAGGTGCTGCCACAAGCGCTATTGGATGCAGGTTATTCATTTAAACACTCAACACTCCAGCAAGCATTAGAAAACCAAAAATAGTTATATGGGTGTTGTTTCATGTGAAACATTACAAACCATCTTCTGATAATCAATTATTGAACCGTGTTTATGTCTAAGGGCAGTCCATGCGTTACGCATTCTTCTTCACCATCTTTTTGCTATTACAGTTGTTTAGCTTAGGTACAGTATTGAGCATACAGTGGTGGCTCCAGCCTTGGATAACGCCAACATTACAGACAATGACATGGGCCAGTGTATTCATTATTACTAATGGCCTATTAGTATTGAGCGTAAAAAGAGCATTTGCTAACAGTTATCGCTGGGTTAGCGGTTGGATGCTAATCATGCATTTTATGATACTGACGGCATTGGCAGTGAGTCTACTCTACGGAGGGTATCTGCTAGTAATCTTTTTATCAGGCAGTACGTTACACCAATCGAATGAAATGGCTATAGGGCTAAGAGTGCTAGCGCTACTCCTATTTATAGGACTATTTATTTATTCATTATATAGCGCCTATGCGCCTGTCATACGCAAGCTTTCTATTAATATAGATAAGCCTTTAGCCAAGCCACTGCGTATTGCAGTCGCTAGTGACTTGCATATAGGGCGATTATTTGGTGTGAAAGCCATAGATAGATTGCAACAACTTATGATTCGCTCTGATGCAGATATGCTGCTGATGCCAGGGGATATTATGGATGATAATACAGAGGCCTTTAATGCATATCATATGGAACGAAACCTAGCAGAATTGTGCAGTAGTCTGCCACGTGGTGTTTATGCGACATTGGGTAATCATGATTTGTATGGTCATGAGCGACCTATTAGCGAAGCGCTGCAAAATGCAGGTATACAGCTGTTGAACGATGAGGTGCTCTGTATCGAGCATGAGAGTCAACCAGTATGGTTAGTTGGACGTTTTGATAATCATAAACGTCAACGTGTAGCGACTACTGATCTGCTGACGCAAGTAGATACATCGCAGCCAGTGATATTGTTAGACCATAGACCGAGTGATATAGATAATCACAGTCAATTACCTATAGATTTACAAGTCTCGGGACATACCCACAACGGTCAAGTATTCCCCGCTAATTTCATCGTAAATGCTATTAATCGAGTAGGTTATGGCTATGAGCAGATTGGTAAAGGACACTTCGTCGTGTCCTCTGGCTATGGTTTTTGGGGCATTCCCTTTCGATTGGGATCGCGCTCAGAGATTTGGTTAATTACACTATCTGGCGATACAAATTAGTTAGTTATACAAATCAATAATTGGCTGGCTAACTAACGGTCTATGCAGCTAACTGGGATTGTGTACTGATGATTTCACGTACAAAGCTGCTAAAGCCATGAATAATATCGCTTGTCTCTTGTCCAAGTCCTTGGTGAACACTCATAAAGTGAATAAAGCCATGCGGTGCACCAAGCACAGTATAGGTCTTTGTAGCAATGCCGTAACCTCTCAGCTGCTTTGCATAAGCAAATGCCTCATCACGTAATACATCGAGCTCAGAAGCTACAATATAAGTTGGGCAGACTTTACTATTATCACCCAGCATAGGTGAGTTCAGTATGTGTAAGCGAGGCAGCGGACTATTCTCCAAACAAGCAGCATCAAATACTGCTACATCAGCATGATCTAATAGTAGACCCTCGCCGTATAACTCCCAACTTGGATAATCTGTCTCAATATCAGTGACTGGATACAAAGGCATCTGCGCTAGAGGTTCGGGTAATTTCTCTAATAGATTAAACATTTTCTGTCCATCTAACCCTAGGTCTGCCCATGCGCTTTTGCTCGGTGCGGTCAGCTGCTGCGCAATTAAAGTTGATAGACCACCACCTGCGCTATCACCTGCCAAGACTATACGAGAAGGTAACGCGCCCAATGTGTGACAGTGATCAACTAACCAAGCATACGCAGTGATACAGTCTTTTAAGGCTGCGGGAGCAGGACATTCAGGCGCTAAGCGATAATCGACACTAACCACAGACCAACCAGTCTGCTCACAGACCGCATGACAGAATTCATGATGTGTATCGACATCACCAATACAGAACCCGCCGCCATGAAAGAACAGCATGACTGTTTCATCGGGATTATGGATACGTTTTCTTCTAAAACCAGACTTTTTGCCGCCTGCTTTATAACAACGGACAGTCATGTCGCCATCATCAGCATTGGCAATCGTTTCATCTTTCCAACTAACAGGTGAGTCACTTTTTTTAGTGAAGGCCTTTATATTGCCTAGCATAGTCGTATTGGCTTGCTGCCATACTCTAGGTGATTGCATGGCTACCGCATCAGCAGTAAATCTCTCACGCAATTCCGGCATTGGAGTTAATTCTAACGGCGTTTTGAGGTAACTATTTACTGCAAGGATGAGACGCAGATGAGCGTTTGCATGCAGATACTGTTTTGAATTAGGGCCTTTAAGGTAAGCAATTGCACCTTCTAAAACAGGGTCTGGTAAGTAGCCCAGACTTTTCATTGCGTAATGCAATGTATGCGGCTGGTAGTTTGCTACAGGGTTGTAAGCGAGTATTTTCTCTTTAACGCTCAGACGTTTTTCTAATGAGTCATACGCTTGCGCATCTTGATTTGATGGCTCTTTTGACGCTAAGTGCAATGTCATCAATGCTTTATTGAGCAAAGTATTGATAGATAAATTTTTTGAATTAGACATAACAGCTCTCATAAATGATTTTTAGCGTGCATTTGAGTGTGGGCGATAATATTTATAGCAATGATAAAATAGCTAGCAGAATAATAGGGTATCGTTTGGTAATAGCTTGATTAATAAGCGTAAAGCAATTGGAATAAATAGCGGTTTTTTGTTCTTTTTGTGAGTGAATATTGAGATTTATTGACATGGAACAAAAATGTTTGACGCATCGTATTAATGACACTTCACGAATATTTGTCATAAATGGTAAAAATTCCTTTGCTCTAGGCTTGAAATTTGTCCTTATCACCTTTATCAAGCAGCTATTGAAGCGTATTAAAAAAAACAATGAGTCAGAAACATCGAGCATTTAATAATGGCATAGTAGGACCAGTAATTATTCGGTCTACTATGCCGTCTCTTAATCTTCATTATTGAAATTCCAAGGAGCTATCATGAGCGAGCAAAACCCGAACCACGAAAATCTTGACCAAAATGTGGCACATGAGAATATTGATCACAATGACAGTATCTTAGAAGAAACCATGAAAGAGTTTGATCCACAGAATAATTCAGGTGAAGAAACGACTATCGAAAACGAAATCAACCTTGATACTTTTAAAGCGCGTATTGCTGAGCTAGAAGGCGAAGTAAAACAAGCCAAAGAAGGTACTGCACGCGCTAATGCTGAAGCTTACAATGCGCAAAAGCGCATGGAGCAAGAAGCGGATAAAAGCAAAAAGTTTGCACTACAGAAATTTGCTAAAGAATTGTTAGACATCGTTGACAACTTAGAACGCGCTATCGAAAATGCCGATGCCAATGATCCAGTCGCTGAGGGTGTGCAATTAACGCACAAAGCATTGGTAGCAGTATTGACCAAAAACGGCGTAGAAGTGGTCGATCCACAAGGCGAAAAATTCAACGCTGACTTCCATGAAGCAGTGGGTATTGACCCAGAAGCAGCGGCAGATACAGTTGGTACAGTCTTACAAAAAGGCTATAGCCTAAACGGTCGTCTATTACGTCCGGCCATGGTTCGTGTTGGTCAGTAATATTTTTAGGGCTAAACCCTACTAATATGAAGGTTTTTCACAAAAAATGACATGAAACACAGTTTTTGCGTGATTATCACCTTGAAAAATACGACGGGTAAACCGATATATAGCAACAAGTGACCGACTACGGTCTGGATAAATAAGTATTTATAGTTAAAAACAAATTAGGAGCAATTGATTATGGGTAAAGTAATTGGTATTGATTTAGGTACTACTAACTCGTGTGTAGCAGTAATGGAAGGTGACAAAGTTAAAGTCATCGAAAATGCTGAAGGTACTCGTACAACACCATCAATCGTCGCTTATAAAGATGACGAAACGCTTGTTGGTCAGTCAGCTAAGCGTCAAGCAGTAACCAACCCAAGCAACACTTTGTTTGCGATTAAGCGTTTGATCGGTCGTCGTTTTGATGACAAAGTCGTGCAAAAAGATATTGGCATGGTTCCTTACAAAATCGCTAAAGCAGATAACGGCGATGCATGGGTAGAAATCAACGGTAAAAAGCTTGCGCCACCACAGGTTTCTGCTGAAATCTTGAAAAAAATGAAAAAAACAGCAGAAGATTATCTTGGTGAGAGTGTGACTGAAGCGGTTGTAACTGTACCTGCTTATTTCAATGACTCACAGCGTCAAGCAACTAAAGATGCGGGTAAAATCGCTGGTCTTGATGTAAAACGTATCATCAATGAGCCAACTGCTGCGGCACTTGCTTATGGTATGGACAAGAAGCAAGGCGATAGCACTGTTGCTGTATATGACTTAGGTGGTGGTACTTTTGATATCTCAATCATCGAAATCGCAGACGTAGATGGTGAGCAACAGTTCGAAGTACTAGCGACCAACGGTGATACTTTCCTAGGTGGTGAAGACTTTGACTCAGCATTGATTGATTTCTTAGTTGCTGAATTCAAAAAAGAGCAAGACGTGAACCTAAAAGGTGACTCTCTTGCGATGCAGCGTCTAAAAGAAGCCGCTGAAAAAGCGAAGATTGAGCTATCAAGTGCACAAAGTACTGAAGTAAACTTGCCATACATCACTGCTGACAGCAGTGGTCCTAAGCATTTGGTTGTTACTATCAGCCGCTCGAAACTAGAGAGCCTAACTGAAGAATTAGTACAACGTACAATGGGTCCTTGTAAGACTGCACTTGAAGATGCTGGCCTAAAAATTGGCGACATCAACGATGTAATCTTGGTTGGTGGTCAGACTCGTATGCCACTAGTACAGCAAAAAGTACAAGACTTCTTTGGTCAAGAGCCACGTAAAGACGTGAACCCTGATGAAGCAGTTGCAGCTGGTGCAGCAATTCAAGGTGCCGTATTGTCTGGTGACAAAACTGACGTATTGCTACTTGATGTAACGCCATTGACCTTAGGTATCGAAACGATGGGCGGTGTCATGACGCCAGTTATCGAGAAAAACACCATGATTCCTACTAAGAAATCACAGGTATTCTCAACGGCTGAAGATAACCAACCAGCAGTAACGATTCAGGTATATCAAGGTGAGCGTAAAATCGCTAACCAAAACAAAATGCTTGGTCGTTTTGACTTGACGGATATTCCACCAGCACCACGTGGCCTACCGCAAATCGAAGTGTCTTTTGACATCAATGCTGATGGCATCATGAACATCTCTGCAACCGATAAAGGTACTGGTAAAGCACAAAGTATCCAAATCAAAGCGGATTCTGGTTTGTCGGACGAAGAAGTCGAACAAATGGTTCGCGATGCAGAAGCCAATGCTGCTGAAGATGAGAAGTTCGCTAACCTAGCGCAAGTTCGTAACGAAGCAGATGGTCGTATTCATGCCGTACAAAAAGCGCTAAAAGAAGCAGAAGATAAAGTCACTGATGAAGAAAAATCAACAGTAGAATCTGCTATCACTGAGCTTGAAGCCGCAGCGAAAGAAGACGATCATGACGAAATCAAAGCTAAACTTGAAGCATTAGACAATGCATTCTTGCCAATCAGCCAAAAAATCTACGCTGATAGCGGCGCTGGTGCGGAAGGTATGGATCCAAGCCAGTTCCAACAAGGTGCTGACGATGCTGGTAGCAACAAAGCTGATGACGACGTCGTTGATGCTGAGTTCACTGAAGTAGACGAAGATAAAAAATAATACGGCTACTAACTAGTTAAATTAAAAAACGCATCCTTTGGGGTGCGTTTTTTTATGGCTGTTTTTCCTATCGGCTACTGTTTCTGATAGCTATTGTTTCTATTAATAAGTTATGTGCTTATGGTTTAAACGCACTTACTATGAGCACTTCATAGGTTAAATTAACCATGAGCTGTCCTGTTTCGTCCACTTCTGAAAAATGTTGCCAATAGTCTGACTCAAATTGCTGTAAACGCGACTTTGTCCATACAAAGGTTTGAGTGTCATCTGACGTAACCTGAGTTTGATTGGTCGATACGCCGGTGAGTTTCATATGCTTTAAGATAGCGTAGGGGGTTGGAAATGGTAAATCAAAGCGTTGAATTGAGAGTTCGATATTCTTAAAGCCAGCACTATCTAATGCCAATTGCCATTCATCAATATCTGGATAGTGAAGTCCTTGGCCCGTGAGAGTTTTGATTTGCAAAAAGTTATTTGGCGTAAAAGTACTAAAAACTAGCTGGCCTCCAGATTGTAAACGCTGCGCTGATTGTGTGATGAAACTCAACGGACTATCAAACCATTGCACGGCATTGGCACTAACTATCAAGCTATGATTTTCTGCTAAATTTATCGTTTCAGCATCGCCAATCATTACGTCAGCAGTTGGCAGTATTGATTGCAATGTAGCCGTCTGCTCATTACATAACTCATTAATAAGCCAATACTGGCTTTGAATATGATCAGCGAGTAGGCGTGTCATTTGACCTGTACCTGCACCCACTTCTAGCACACTGGCTTGTTCGGTATTAGCGATACTGTCTAATAAATAATGACAAACAGTCTGTTGAACATTGGCATGCTGGTCATAGTCACTTGCATTGGCAAAGTGGCGAGCGATGGTTTGTTTTCTAACACTGAGGTCATCAGCTGTGTCGAGTGTTGTCATAGGCTTTATTATGTCCGAGTGCGCCAGTTATCTATCGATAGTAGGAGTAAATTCTGTGTTAAACGATAAAGTTACAACTGCTGTATCAGTCGTTCGCAGTCTTCGTTAGTCAGTTTGGCATTCATAACTAAACGAATGCGAGCAGTATTTGCAGGCACAGTAGGTGGCCTGATAGGCAGCGCGTAAAATCCAGCGGTTTGTAACTGTTGTGCTTTGGCAAGCGTGCTCGCGTTATCGCCTAATATATAAGGAACAATAGGGGATTGATAATCTATATCTTGCAAAGTTGGCGATACACGGTGCCGTGGGTCAATGGCTTGGCTAAGCGTGGTAGACAACTGTGCTAGATGCGCACGTTGATTAGTTAAGGTCGGCATTTTTGCTAAAATAAACCGTGTCCATGCGTGATTGATAGGAGGGAGTGCAGTGCTAAAAATCAGTGGACGCATAGCATTGATCAGCCATTGTTTGACGACTTCATCACACATGATATAAGCACCCATTGAAGCAAATGCTTTACCAAAGGTACCCACCAAGTAGTCAATCTCCGCCAAGGTATGCGTTTCTTCCGCCAATCCTAGACCTGTATTGCCAAGCACTCCAACAGCATGTGCTTCATCGACATACAGCTCAATGCGAGCATCTTTGGATTTTATTTGTACTAGTTGAGGCAAGTCAGCACGGTCACCATCCATACTAAATATACTCTCGGTGACAATAATGATGCGTTCAACCGTTTCGTCTGCTTGTTCAATAAACTTGGCCAAATTCTCGTAATCGTTGTGACGGTAACGACGATAGGTGACAAGTTTACTTTGGCTCAAGCGCATCCCATCGATAATGCTGGCATGTACTAGCTTGTCAGCCAAAATAAGTGTCTTAACTGGCAAAGCTGTCAATGCTGGCAAGGTACCTAGGTTGGCGTGATAGCCACTGTTCAACACCAGCACCGACTTTGAATCGGTTAAACTCTGTTTTTCTATGGCGCTTTGATACCAGCTTTGTAGTTCTTCTTCTAGAGCTTCTAACTGTATATCGTTGCCTGTCAGTAGGCGTGAGGAAGTGGCACTCATTTTAGGAGTGTGCGTAGTAGATACCTGCCCCACTTGAGTAAGAAACTCAGCTTGCATCTCGGTATCGCCGCCTAAACCCAGATAATCATTACTCGCAATATTAAGTAAAGCCTTACCTGCACTAACGACGTATCGCCCATCGTGCTGCAGGTTTGGTAATTGACGATACTGCTGCTTTGCTTTTAAGTCTGCAAGTGCGCTTTGCAAACGCTCAGTGATTGAATTTTGCATTTTTTCTCTCTAATTATTGTTATATCAGCCATGTTTAGCCGATTTGTATAGCAAGAAAACTGTGAAATGAGTATGGATTATTGCATAAACTGGGTGGATGTAACAAAAGGTTTCATATCTAAGCCTTTGTAACCCACACACTGATAAACACTTTCAAATCTTAACTTTCGTACCATTAAACACTGACAGAGTGTCTGAAATAGTTTGTTACTATGTATTCATCGTTAGCAGACAAGGCGATAGGGCCACAAGGCCAATATAAATAAATAACTTGTTTGTCCAAATTTCTTTCAAGGAGCTAATAATGAAAACTCTACAAAAAACAATACTTGCACTAGCAACTGGTTCTTTACTTTCTGTAGGTGCACAAGCTGCTGTTAACTATGGCAACGGCTACACAGGTCAGCCATATGTTGCTGCTAAAGTTGGTCAGTTTGATCTAGATGTTGATGGTGCTGATGACCCAACTGCATACGGTGTAACTGCTGGTTATAATTTTGATCCTAACTTTGGTATGGAAGCAGAATACGTAGGTTCAGATGATGCTGACTATAGAGGCGGCGACATCGATGCTAAGACATACGGCGCTTATGGTACTTACCGTTATGCATTCCCAAATAGCGGCTTATACGCAAAAGGTAAGCTAGGTGTTGCAAAAACTGAAGTAGAAGCTAACAACACTAACTTTGCTGGCGCTTCTGATTTCTCAGACGACGATACTAACATCGCTGGTGGTGTAGGTCTTGGTTACGCAGTAAACTCTGATTTCAGTGTTGAAGCTGAATACGACATGCTAGGTAGTGACGCTGATCTTATGACTGTTGGTGCACAGCTAAAATTCTAATGACTTAGAAAATAAGCTTTTAGCTAAACAGCTATAGTAAAGAAACGATCACTTTAAGTGGTCGTTTTTTTTTGCTTAAAATTTATGTTGAGGTCTTTAAGTTAGTAATTTATAAGCATCCAATAAGTAATATATCATTACCGTTAAAGCGTTGTTCTCCTTAAAAATGTGCTACATTAAAAACTGGAATGATAAAGATAGGAATGGTGGCAAGGATGGAGATACTTTGGATGATTGAACCTTGGCATTGGTTAGTATTAGGCTTCTTGTTACTAATCGTTGAGATGTTTGTACCGACGTTTGCCAGTCTGTGGTTTGGTGCCGCTGCCATCATCGTTGCAGCGCTATCATGGCTGTTGCCTATTTCTGTCTCTGTTCAAATTATAGTCTGGTTAGTGCTCTCTGCTGTGTTTTTGCTGGCTTGGTTTAAGTTTATCAAACCGTTGTCAGTAGATCGTACCAAAGCTGGGCTAGGCGGTAGTGTCATAGTTGGTGAAGTCGGGATGATTATCGTGTCACCGCAGCTAGATAAAGCTGGAACGGTTAGATTTAGCGTTCCTATCGTTGGTGCGGCTGAATGGATGTGCCGTACGAGAGGGGAGCAGGTGGCAATCGGCGATAGAGTGGTAGTGACTGATATCGTTGGTAACGAGCTGATTGTGAGCAGTACAAAAGCGCAGGCAGTGATGCATAAAAGTATGCAGGTATAATAATAAGGGATGAGTTATGGAAAGCTTTAGTATTGTCATGGTGGTATTGATTGCACTGGTGGTATTCACCGTGTTTAAAGGCGTACGTATTGTACCGCAAGGTTATAAATGGGTGGTGCAGAGACTGGGTAAGTATAGCCAAACGCTAGAGCCTGGACTCAACCTCATCATCCCTTATGTAGATGATGTGGCTTATAAGGTAACGACTAAGGACATCGTACTCGATATTCCGTCACAAGAAGTCATTACTCGTGACAACGTCGTTATTATTGCAAACGCTGTCGCTTATATTAATATCGTGCGTCCTGATAAGGCGGTCTATGGTATTGAAGATTATGAGTACGGTATCCGTAATCTAGTACAAACGTCGCTACGTTCGATTATTGGTGAGATGGATCTTGATAGTGCATTGTCCAGTCGTGATGAGATCAAAACCAAGCTAAAACATGCAATTTCAGAAGATATCGCAGATTGGGGTATTACTCTTAAGACAGTAGAGATTCAAGATATCAACCCTTCGCAGACCATGCAAGCATCTATGGAAGAGCAAGCAGCGGCAGAGCGTTTACGCCGTGCGACCGTGACCCGTGCTGATGGTCAAAAGCAAGCTGCTATCTTAGAAGCGGATGGTCGCTTGGAGGCGTCACGCCGTGATGCTGAAGCGCAGGTTGTACTAGCCAGAGGTTCTGAAGAGTCGATTCGTTTGATTACTAGCGCGATGGGTGAGGAAGAGATGCCGATTGTATACTTGCTGGGTGAGCAATATATCAAAGCAATACGAGAGTTGGCTGAATCTGACAACTCCAAAATGGTGGTATTACCAGCAGATATCTTAAGCACTGTAAAAGGTATGGTCGGTGATAAATTAAAAGTGTAAGAAATCATAGCACTATTAAAAAAAGACCTCGTTTGAGGTCTTTTTTATGTTTAATAATTGGACGAATGACTCGCTAACTTAGATAACTTTCGAAAAGCGGTTTTGATGTTTCTTTTCTAAGTATTCATCAAATACCATGGCGACGTTACGGCCAAGCAAGCGACCTCTGGGTAAGACGCGAATACCTGCTGCATCCATATCTATCAGCCTGTCGTCTTGCATAGTGCCCAACTGCTGAATCTCATTAATAAAATAGGTGATGGCATCAATACCAAATTTTTGATTCACATCTTTAAAATCGAGGTAATCATGACATAGTAGGTTCATGATGACGTATTCACGCAAGCGGTCTTTAATAGAGGTTTTAATATACTTTACCGCAGGCATGATAGTCGAATTGATTTTCGCCATATCAATCTTGGCTTGATAGTTCTGTAGATCAGTATCGTTTTGCAAAATATAGCGCGTATTGGCATTAGAAATCTGACTGATTGATGAGACACCAAAACCTAATAAGTCACAATCACCCATGATAGTGTAACCCTGAAAATTACGATGTAATTTACCTTCGCGTTGGGCGATAGCCAATTCATCATCAGGTTTGGCAAAATGATCGATACCGATATATTGATAGCCAGCTTCGGTCAATGTGTTAACAGTACTGCCGAGCATCGTCAGTTTGGCAGCTGGGCTAGGCAAGTCTTCATCTTTTATCTGACGTTGGGCTTTAAATCGCTCAGGCAAATGCGCATAGTTAAAGACTGACAGGCGATCTGGCGACATCTCGATGATACGATTTACAGTTTTGTCCAAAGTATCAGGCGTTTGATGCGGCAAACCATAAATCAAATCAATATTGATAGAGCGAAAACCAAGCTCACGTGCTTCTGTTAGCACGCTTTCAATAAGCTCTGCTGAGTGCACACGATTAACGGCGATTTGCACCGTTTCGTCTAAATCTTGCACACCTAAGCTAATACGGTTGAAACCGAGATTACGCAATATTTTTAGATTGTTTTCACTCAGCTCACGAGGATCAATTTCGATAGAATAGTCACCTTCATCTTCTGGCAAAAACTCAAACTGAGTTTGTAAAAACTCCCATAATTGTACCATCTCTTCATCACGCAAAAACGTTGGTGTACCACCGCCCAGATGTAGTTGCTTGACCAACGGTTTGTCGCTGCCTTCTGGCGCAGATAACAAACGGCGCTTATGAGTAATTTCAGCGATTAAATACTGCAAGTAATCACCAGAATCACTATTTTTTTTGGTAATAATCTTATTACAAGCACAGTAGTAGCAAAGGTGGCGACAAAACGGAATATGAAAATATAAGGATAAGGGAGCACGCGCTTCACGGTTTTGCAGGATTTTCGTCTCAAGACCGATAGCTTCAAAGCTGTTTGTTTCAAAGCTATCTGATATTGGGGTGAACTCTAGAGCAGTTGGATAAGAGGTATAACGCGGTCCCGAGCGATTGTACTTATTGATAATTGCCTCATCAAATGCTGGTAGCTGCTTGCTAGTAATGCTGCCGCGTGTACTGGCATAAGGGTTGTCAGGCTGCATAACAGGGCGCACAGTCGTGGGCGGCTCGTCCGCACGGTTGTAGGGCTGCTGAGTGTTCTGTTCTGAATAGTCTGTCATGCGTTATTCCTCGTTTTTACTCTAGATACTGCTGGTTTCTGGATTAAAAATGATTTCAGATTTGGTATTTATTTTTCGCTTGTATCAATGATTGATAATAAGATTCGTATACGTCATCGGCAGCAGTATGTATCGCTAAATGTATAATAGATAGTATAACAAATCCTTATTATCAGTGGGGTGGTCGGTGAGTATTCTTAATTATTGAAGTAGAGCGTTATTTATACATAAAAAACCCCAGAACGACGCTGAGGTTGTGGTGATTCTCTCTACACCAGCAATAAAACACGACATTTGCGCGTTGATAAATAATACTTTATTATCAATGACACTCTGTATTAGGAAGATGCTGATGTCGTTTGCCCAAGTCTATACCCGTTCGGTGGTTGGTCTGCATGCTCCCAAGGTCATCATTGAGGTGCATCTATCGCAAGGACTACCCGCATTGACCATCGTTGGCCTACCTGAGGCCGCCGTGCGTGAGAGTAAAGACAGGGTACGCTCTGCCATTCTCAATTCAGGTTTCCAGTTTCCCAATCGTCGTCTCACGATCAATTTAGCCCCTGCTGATTTGCCTAAAGATGGCGCGCGTTTAGACTTACCAATTGCTATCGGTATACTGGCAGCAAGCGGACAGCTTGAGCCAGAGGTGCTATCAGGATATGAGTTTATTGGCGAGTTAGCGCTAAATGGTCAATTGCGACAAGTAACTGGTAGTTTGGCAGTTGCACGAGCAATAAAAGCTGAGAAGTTGGCATTAGCATTGTCGCAGTTAGCAGCGAGTGACCAAGGACAAAATAACTCAAATAACTCGCCGCCGATGACACCGCAACTGATCGTACCGATTGATAATGGTCGTGAGGCCAGCCGCGTTGATGGCGTAACGATACTAGCTGCTCAGAGTTTAAAAGCAGTTTGCGACCATCTACAGTCGCTCGTTGACCCAAGTGCAAGCTATGAGAGTTTGTCAGTGGTGCAGCCTAATCCAGCACCGCAGCATGTTGGCTATCAAGTGGACTTAGCCGATGTCAAAGGACAACATCATGCTCGGCGCGCGTTAGAGATTGCCGCTGCGGGCGGTCATTCATTATTATTTACAGGGCCACCAGGTTCTGGCAAGACGCTTATGGCGTCACGATTGCCAACGATATTGCCAGATTTAAGTGATGAGGATGCGCTAGAGGTTGCCAGTACCTATTCGGTGGCAGACAGCGATTATGACTATGGGACGCGGCCATTTAGACAAGTCCACCATACGATATCAGCAGTAGCACTAGTCGGTGGTGGTTCACGACCAAAACCGGGTGAAATCACACTTGCTAATAAAGGCGTGTTATTTCTTGATGAATTACCTGAGTTTGATCGAAGCGTATTGGAAGTATTGCGTCAGCCGCTAGAAGCCAAACAAATTACCATTAGTCGCGCTAACTCTCAAATGACTTTTCCGGCTAATTTTCAACTGGTTGCCGCGATGAACCCTTGCCCATGTGGCTATGATGGCGATACATCAGGACGTTGTCGCTGTCGACCTGAGCAGATCAAACGCTATCAAGACAAACTATCTGGGCCTCTCTTAGATCGTATTGATTTGCATATCACTGTGCCTGCATTACCGATTGCCGATCTGCAAAATAGTCAGGTAGGTGAAACCTCCAAGCAAGTACGGGCTCGCGTAGTGGTCGCGCATCAGCATCAAATGCAGCGCCAGCAAAAGGTTAATAATGAGCTTAGCCCTAGCGAAATCGATGAATATATCCAGCTAGGCGACAATGAAAAGCAATTATTGCAACTTGCTCAGCAGCGTCTAAATTTATCAGCGCGTGGCTACCACCGAGTATTACGAGTAGCGCGTACAATCGCGGATTTGGCTAACAGTACCGATATCAACAGCGCGCACGTATCTGAGGCGCTGAGCTATCGTAGTAAAGCATAATCTATGTTTGAGAAAGTTACACTGTGATGAAAGATAGACTTCACATAGACTAGACTTTATCTTTCATAATCCAAGCAACCAAGTCAGCAAAGTGGTCAAATGCTTCGGTCGGATTTAGTTCGCGAATGTCTTGCCCATAGTTGTAGCCATAAGACAGGCCGAGCGTGTCCATATTGGCGTTCTGTCCAGCCAACATATCGTTTCTAGAGTCTCCAATCATAACTGCCTGATTGACACTGATATTGAGAGTCTCACAGACATGCAGTAGGGGCGTTGGGTCTGGTTTTTTGACAGGTAAACTGTCACCACCCATCACTTCACTAAACAAATCTTGCCAGCCAAACGACTGTAATATCTTCGGTACAAATCGAATGGGCTTGTTGGTAACTAAAGCAAGCGTATAGCCAGCTGCGTGCAGTTTTTTGAGTCCGTCATCGACATCTGGATAGGCAACCGTTTTACTACCACTGAGGTTTTTATAAGCCTCAAAAAATATTTGCTCTGCATGATCGGCTTCCTCAACCGTTAGCTCACCCTCTGCTACTTCCACTTTACCAACCAACGCGCGCTCTACGAGCAGGCGTGAGCCATTTCCTATCCAGTTACGTATCGTCTCGATAGGGTAGGTGTCTTTGCCTAATGTGGTTAGCATGGTGTTGGTGGCGTCGGCCAAATCAGGTACGCTATCAATGAGCGTTCCATCAAAATCAAAAATTAAAAGCTGCTTATTCATCGTTCCTCACTATTAAAAATCGTTATATTTATTATATTGGCCATACCTTAGCACAGTAGTACTTCGAGACCAGTCAATTTAGCTACTTGTTGGGCTTAATGTCTTGAGTATTAGCAACTATTCGACATCTTTGTAGCGTTCACGATGCTCTTTTTTCATTCTTAAATAATCTTTGTTCTCACGGCATTCATCCCATTTAACTTTAAAGATTCGTGCAGATTCTGCCTTGATTGGATCTTCCTCTTGTCGTGGCAATTCTTCGCGGCCATGAGCGCCGCTTTGACCTTTTTTATCATCAGGTACCGCGCCTTTATATTTTTTGCCGCCTTTATGATTGGCATAGCGTCGAGCGCGGGTATAGCCCATTTGTATAAACTTTCGCGCCATATCTGCACCGACAAAGTCGTCGTCAGCCAAGTAATCTAAAAACATCTGATAGATAGCCTCACTACTCTCGCGGGCGATGTCAGGAGTCGCAAAGCGCCAATGGGGTAAAATCTCAGACTTATAAGGCTCTACCAGTAATACGCCTTGCTCACCGCGACCGACACGGTACAACTCAGGCTGAGCGCGCAAATCCAAACTCTTATAATCCAAGTCGTAATCAAACTCTCTCATAGCTATGACCTATTATTTTTATCTATTCGTATATGGTTATTGAGTATACTTAGCCAAGCTGTTTAGAAAAAAGCACAAAAATGTTATGCAACCGTGACAGTAGGTATTTAGCATCAAGAGCGTTCAGTAGAAATAGTTATGGTAAAGTCAGCTGTGAGACGTATAAAGGCTATGAGTATGACGAATACAATGCTACGAGAGATATTATGTTGAGAAATAAGATAAGTGTAAATGAGCTGAGCCGTTTGCGATTACCCAAAAATATACTGGTAGCGTGGCTATTGTTAACGATAAGCGTACTAGCCAATACGACTGCCCACAGCGCGTGGTTTGAACGTTTGATTCCGCAAGGTGAGACTTATACGGTACGCGAGATAGATCGCGATTTGGCATTTGTGATAGATGGCTTTATCTACGATGCGCGCACGTCTTGTTTTTTAGCAGTGGGTGATCGAGTGATATTTTTTGAAGGGCGTCACGGTATTGACTACCGCGCAACTATATACGACTTGGATTCGCGTGAGCGCTGTAATTTACTACTACGAGGTCGGTTGTCCGAATAATGGTCGGCTCTACGAATAAAAGCAACGCATGAATAAAATGGACGCTAAAGAGTACGGTAAAGTTTAAACATAAAAAAAGCCCCGAACATTGCTGTTCAGGGCTTTTTAGAATTCTATTAACGAATGGTGGCTCGAGGCAGGATCGAACTGCCGACACACGGATTTTCAATCCGTTGCTCTACCTACTGAGCTATCGAGCCGTCTTCGTTGAGGTCGCTATTAAACTAAATATACGCGCTTCTGTCAAGCTGTTTTTGCATTATATCTGATAAAAGACGATAAATAATTAAATATTGGCAAAATTCACCGTTTTAGGGCTCAGTTTAGTCTTTTACACGCAATAGTTCGTACTCGCTCATGATACGGTGAATATCGGCGTCCGCGGGGACAAATTTACGTACGCCTTTTCTAACTTCGCAATCATAGACCAGTTTAATAAACTTGGCATCGATAGCACGTTTACGATTCTCTGGATGCACAGTGAGGTACTGCAGGCGCTTAGCATTGGTCTGCCCATCATCAAAGCAGGCGACAGCGGCAATAGGCTTATCATTGAACATCCCGACATAGAGGTACTGTCCACGTTTAAACCCTTGCTCAACGATATTTAATACCTCGAGACCGTCAGGCTGTGCATCATCACTATCGTACAACGCTTGCAAGCGCTCTGCTAGCTCATTGTCACGAGCAGGTTTTTTGATAAGTGGTGCATCCAAACTATTAATGGCGATCGCTTCTAAAGGCATAGCAGTTCCTATAAATAGAGGGTTTCTATAGTATAAATTAGCAGTATGAGACAGCACAATGTCATAGCGTGCAGTGCCGTAAATAAGGGTCTTCAAAGTCGGCGCGAGTCATGATTGATAATACTGAACACACTATTTTAGCAGAATGAGGTGATTTTGTGCGTGGTTTACCGCTTGGTCGTGGCAGTAAATGTTAGGGTTTGCTATGATGAGGCTATATAATATTTGGTATGTATAAACCCTAATATGTTGATATCTTTTGTATATATCATTTTTTAATACATTTTTTGCTAAGGTCTGTCCCAGACACTAGTAAAATATTTTGGGCAGGTTTTTGCCTTATTTACTGACCGCTTTTCACTGATAAAAACTGATAGAGAGTAGCCATGACAGCCAATGCAACGACGACTGCTGCCACACCTGAGCAAACTGAGTCGAAAAACGTAAACCTATATGGTCGTCCTGAACGTATCGCGACCGTTGAGCGTATCACTGCCGAAACACAAATCACCTGTACCGTTAATTTAGATGGTACAGGTAAAGGCGTGGTAGACACTGGTGTGCCATTTTTGGACCATATGATTGATCAAATTAAGCGTCACGGTTTGTTTGACTTAGACATCAAATGTACCGGTGATACCTTTATTGATGACCATCATAGCGTCGAAGACACTGGTATTACCCTTGGTCAAGCCTTTAACAAAGCATTGGGCGATAAAAAGGGCATTCGTCGTTATGGGCACTTTTATGCGCCGCTAGATGAGTCATTAACCCGGGCTGTCGTCGATCTGTCAGGGCGCCCTGGTTTGCATATGGATATCCCATTTACGCGCTCGCACGTCGGCCGTTTCGATGTGGATTTGTTCAGTGAGTTCTTTTATGGGTTCGTTAATCATTCATGGATGACCGTACACTTAGATAATTTGAAAGGCAAAAATAGCCATCACCAAATCGAATCAACCTTTAAAGCTTTTGCTCGTGCGTTACGTATGGCCTGTGAATATGATGAGCGTGCGTTGAATACCCTGCCATCGACCAAAGAGGCTTTCTAAGGTGTATTTAAGGCTCTTCTACGGTGTCAGTCAAGCTTGGCGTACTAGCTGTACAGCCTGCGCTTGACTTCCTTGTAGCAAAACCTTATCTACACCCGCGATAATAGAAAAGGCCATAGCCAACAATATAAATGGTCAATAATATAAATAGTACAGTAGTCAAAATATTTAAAAATGAGAACCAATCGATGACTAAAGTAGCACTATTAGATTATGGTATGGGCAACCTGCATTCTGCTAGCAAGGCCCTATCGGTAGTCGGGGCAGAAGTCTCTATCACCAATGATCCAAAAATCGTCGCGGCGGCAGATAAGATCGTTTTCCCTGGTGTGGGTGCGATGCGTGACTGTATCGCTGGTATGCACGAGGCGGGCATTGATGAAGTGATACGCCATGCAGTGTTTAACAAGCCCGTTATGGCCATCTGTGTGGGCATGCAGGCGTTGTTTGAGCAGTCAGCTGAAAATGGTGGCACGGATTGCCTAGGCATCTTAAACGGCACTGTAGAAGCGTTTGACCCTACGTGGAAAGACAAGCAGGGCGCAACGATAAAAGTACCGCATATGGGCTGGAATACCATTAGCGGTATGGATTTTGACCATCCGCTTTGGCACGGTATCGAAGACAACGCGCATTTTTACTTTGTGCATAGCTATTACTGTGAACCTGCCGATAGCTCACAAGTGGCGGCGGTATGTGACTATGGGCAACCGTTCTGCGCTAGTGTGATCCAAGACAATCTATTTGCCACCCAGTTCCATCCAGAAAAGAGCCATACTGCTGGCTTGCAACTGCTCAAGAACTTCGTAGAGTGGAATGTGTAAGTAGTTGATCAACGTGAAGTGAATATTTAATTTAGTAGAAGGTAGATTATCAATTGTATAATCTGCCTTTTTTATGCTCAGCCATCACTTTGTAGCGGCTATTCTTTAGCTATTATAGTTTAGCCGTTATGGTTTAGTGATACGCTCAGTTATTTTCTACTCGCTTATACTTGGAATATCTCAGTGGATTTTACTGCCTTTAAAATGAATGTTGTGGAAACAACTGGCCTTGCCAAAGATGCCTTACATATCTATGTCGGTGTTGGTGTTTATCTGCTGTGTCTGGTTGCGCTGCGTCCTATTATCAAAAGCCAAGGTATTCGATCATTTATCGCTCTGATCTTCGTGACTTGCATTGCGCTGTTGGGTGAGTATTTAGACAATCGAGATACGATTGAATCGCTTGGCTTGGCAGGCTTGAGCCGTGATCAAATACTCGCAAGTATCCGTGATTTGATTAATACGTGTATGCTGTCGTATGTGCTCTTTGCCCTGAATAAGTGGACAACCATATTTCGACCAACCAATAAATCGACTTCATTGACCAAACGCCATAAAAAAACGGACTATTAGTTAGTCCGTTTTTTGTTGTACCTCAAAAAATATTTAGTTTGTTGCTTGAGGAGAGGAACAAAGCTAATACCACAGCAATTATCGGCAACACCAAAAATTTACTCCATCCAAACGGCAAAGCATAAGCCAGCTTCGGGTAAAAAGGGCAGACATAGACAGCTATTCTGTCTTCTGAAGTTATCGAATTCGCTACTGCCTTTCTAACTCCTTTTTCACCAAAACTACGCACCCCTCCAAAAGCATTCAGTAATGTGCTGGTATAGATGACACCTTCGAACTCATATTGATACTTAATAAAAAGCTCATGCACATCATGCAGATAAGAGAATTTGGCAGAAGTAATCACTACTCTTTTGCTTAAAACCTTTGAATCTACTTTTGGAAAACATAAAAATATAAAGTCAGTTATGATCGCTATTAAGATCCACACCAAAAAAATAGCTGAAAATATAAATATGCCATAGAGTAAAAATATTGGGTACATATCCATCAGACTCTAAGTTTATATGTTAGCTATTAGCCTCATCATATAATGCACGCACTACTTCACCAATAACTCTAATACCATCAGTCAGCGTTTGCTCATCTGCGGCAATACTCATACGAATACACTCGTGCGCATGCTGATAATTGCTGACATCGACACCGGGGAAGAAGTACTCGCTTGGTACAATAAGCGTGCCTTTTTCTTTCAGGCGCTCGTACAGCTCAAGCGTGCTAATCGGCAAGTCTCTAAACCATAGCCAGAAAAATATCGCCCCTTCAGGCTTATGAATCATTAGCGGATAGTCGCCCAATGCGTCTTTTAATAGCTTCACAGCGAGTTTCGCCTGCTTTTGATAAAACGGCTTAATCTCATTATCGGATAGCTGTTTGATACGATCGTTTTCGACCAATGGCGTGGCAATCGCTGCACCAAAGCGGGTCGGTGCTAGATTGACCACGGCATTCATCGCGCTAACCGCTTCAATCACTTCCGCATCGGCGACGATAATACCCGTACGCATACCGGGCAAGCCAATCTTCGACAGGCTAAAGCAAAGAATCGTATTGTTGTCCCAATTCAAATTGACATCAGAGTAGATGATATTCGGGAAGGGCATACCGTAAGCGTTATCGATAATCAGTGGTATGTCATAGCGCTTGGCAATCTCGGCCAAATGCGCCATTTCGTCATCGGTGAGCACGTTGCCAGTCGGGTTGGTCGGGCGTGAGCAACAAATCGCCCCAATACGACCTTCCTTTAACGCTGGCAAGTTTTCTAACGCGTCAAAATCCACACGATATTTAAAAAAGCCTTCTTCGCCATCATGCGTCACCTCATCGATATGCGGCAATACGGCTGCGAAATGTTGACCTTCTACATGCACATCACTATAGCCAATATACTCCGGGGTCAATGGCAGTAGAATGGACTTGTCGACAGACTCGTTCTTTTCATCTTTGAACGCACCGCCAAACAGATTAAACAAATAGAAAAACGCATTCTGTGAGCCGTTGGTCAGGGCGATGTTTTCTGCCGTGAGATTCCAATCATAATGACGATTAAAGAAGCCAACCAAAGCATCGATAAAGCCAGCATCCCCTTGCGGGTTGGAGTAGTTCGCCATGCTGATAATGGCACTGCTATTGGCTTCGCCCGTATCATTATCAACACCCAGTGCCTTATACGTCTCCAAAAACAGCTCATTGACGGCATCAATTTTGGCAGGGTTACCACCGCCCAGCATGTTGACTGGCTGATCGCTTTTTAGCGCATCGCCCAGATCATCCATCAATTGTGAGATGCCAGTGGGCTGGGTAAATTTTTGACCGAACTTCGAGAATTTCATAAGGCTACCATGCTGTTTGGGAGGGTGTTATAAGTGGGTATTTAACCGATAAAGTTGGGCTAGTATAGCAAATGAGAAGTATAAAATAAGCAAAGTGCGTGGCAGATGTGGGTTTATATGTCTATACAGCTTATGAAGCAAAAAAAGCCTTCTATATGAATAGAAGGCGTTTAAGTTTGAGGTTTTAAAGGCTGGGTTTCTTGGAGTTAATCTCGCTATCCGTTCATATCGTATATGCCCACTGGCGCGGTGATTAAAGGCTGATAGCGTTTCTGTTGACTCGATAACCCTATCAGCTAAGTCCTTAGAATAGGCAGAATGCTTCGCGTACTCTTATTATTGCAATGATGGTTAAAGAACTAGGAAGGATTCTAAAGAAGTTTCTTTTGACAAATAGAGAGGGTGTTTAGGCTGATTGTTTTTAGTTTTTCCAAAGCAAAAATATTCTTCTCGATATGAATTGATTAATTTAAGCACATCTATATCACGTGATTCATGACTCCCGTGATTACCCCAACATAAAATTGTTTTGTTTGTTCGAGCGATAGCATCTATAATATAAGCATCGTTTTTTTCACCTATAGGATTAATAAACTCTTTCATTGCTTTAGGCGATGTCGAACGGTAAGCGAATAGATTTACTAAAATCAAACCATCAAACCCTAGGGATTTGCTAAAGTTCATGCATCTTACTAGAGTGGGATCATCTTTGTTCGCATCCGCGGTAGAAGGGTTTAGACCTATAAGTGACACCAGATTTTCGCCGTTTGGATTCCATTTTCGCATTAAATTGTACCGATATTGGTCACAAGTCGAGATAGTGGCTTGTTTCAACATAATTTATAAACCTATAGATAGCGGGTAAATTCATGAATATTCAAGATAAAAACTTGAAATTCGACTTTAAAGAGCTTGGTTCGTACCAAGTCAGACAATATGAGCATGATATATCTTATCATGCAGATATTGTAGCTTTAGGCTTGGTTAGAAGGCTGACTCACGTCGCACTTCATTTATCCAAATATGCTTACGGTATTTCATTACCTAGACACAATGAAAAGTTTCAAAAGGATTATACAGACTCTTTTGTAATGATTGTGTCAGGCGCTAATCTACTTGATATAGATTTATCGGAAATCAATAAACGTAATGATTTTGTAGAAGGTGGTTTTTTATCCAACTATTTATATTTCTCCTCAATTTTTAGTAAAAGTTGTGAATCATATGATCACTTCGAGAAACACAGTTTTCATAAAAGTTGGGAAGAATCTATATGTAATCTGTTTGAATTATTTGAACAAGACTCCACTCAACATAATATCAACCTTATTGAAAACGCTAATAAGCGTCTAGATGATGTTGAAAATAAAATAAATTCAAAGAATGTAGTATGCAAAATTAAAAATAAGTTAAGAGTATAAATTGAGCTTCTGGTCTACACAAACAATCATAAGTCGCAATAAGGAACTGTCTAAATTAGACAGTAGTAGACCTCTGATTTCAAATTTTAAAGAAGATAGGGTGAAAGAAGCTTCTTATACACTTACTGTAGGTAATGAAGCATTTATAACTGCTAGTCCAAAAACTAAGCTAGATAAAGTAAAAAAGTTAGATATTAGCAAAGGAATTTGTTATATACCTCCAGGACAGTTTGCTTATCTTATAACCCATGAAGAGATTAATATACCGACAAATTGCTTGGCTTTTATTTCAATGAAGTTTTCTACTAAAGCTTCGGGACTAGTTAACGTCTCGGGCTTTCACGTAGATCCTGGTTATTCAGGAAAACTTATATTTGCTGTTTATAATGCTGGTGTAAAGAGAATACCCATACGAATGGGCATGGGTATATTTCTAATATGGTTTAGTAGTCTAGATTATATTGATAGTAAACCAAAAGATGAAGAAGGGTTTGATAAAATTCCAACTAATATTTTAGAAAATTCCCAAGATGCTGAAACCTTGAAAAATTTATCGGATAAGATTGCTGAATTAGAATTTAAGTCTAACCAGTCATCTTTTAAGTCAACACTTCTTTTAACTTTATTGATTCCTCTTGATATTTTTCTTTTTAAAAGTTTTTATGAAAAATATGATATATCTAATATCTATAATACAGATCTTGGTTACTGGGTGGCTATAGCAGTTATATTAGTTGTTTTACTATTCCATATTGAGTTTTACTTAATAATGAGAAAGATAAAGAATACGATAATACAGCATTCTATTTTTCTAAGATTGAAATACATGATTATAGGGTTGCTTACAAGGTTTGAAGCATTCTGTATAAAAAAACCTAAGAAAAAAGACGATAATTAATATTACATTCTAACTCAATGGTTGTATCTGGAATTAAGTGCAAAGATAATTTATTACCTGACAGAGTTTAAATTTACTTTGAGACTCTAACTTGTTTTCTTAAATAAATTTCGATTGAAGAGGCGATTTAGCTCTGTTATTACCTCGTTCAAACTGTTAAATAGTAGTAAATCAAAAACCCCCTATGAAGGGGGTTTTTCGTGTAAAGCTAAAATTGAAGATACTTAAATCATCGCCCTAACCCTTGCCATAATCCCGCGTCCAATCACCAATCTCACATAAATGATGGCAATGGCAAACAGCAATACGATTAATGCCGCACCGCCAATAGCCAAGCTCATCCACGGCACACTAAACTGTAGATTAAACCACTGAGTAATAGCTGCCCATGCGCCAACGCTGGCAATGACAACCGCAAAGGTCGCCGCGCTAATACCAAGCACACCCAGCTCTAGGATATTGAGCATATACAAGTCACGCTTTTGCATACCGAGCAGTCTAAATGACGCGCTGTCTTTCATACGGTCTTGCGAGGTAGACAGTAGCGAGCTGATCAGCACCATGACGCCAGTGAGTAGGGCAAGCAAGGTGAACACATAGACCAAGCGGCTCATTTGTACCACCAACTCTTGGATTTGTTTCGCAATGGCAGTGCCATCGATCGTAGTGACAGCAGGGAACTCGCGTACCAGTTTACCTTGTAGCTCTGGAATGTCACTCTCTGGCACATGCACAGTGGCAAACTGAATCTGCGGCGCAGCGGACAGCACGGACGGCTCAAATAAGAAATAGAAATACGGGCTTGGGCCACGCTCATAGCGCGTGCGAATACTGGTAATCTGCCCGATGATTTCGATACCTTGAATGTTAAAGCGTACCTGATCACCCATACCGACATTGAGCATACCTGCGGCAGTGTCCAAGATAGATAAAGGTTTGATTTGTTCATTTGTCGCATCGATAGGGGTGTATAGCGCGTCGTCTGTGAGCGATTCAGTGATGTATTCGGTCTCCATGACCGTATCTGCATAGCTCAAGTTAAAGACACGCGTGGGATCATCAAACCCATCAGCAGGCTCGATATCTTTTGCCGCCACATCATTTGCTGTCTCCACACGCGCACGAATGACGGGATAATAAGTGACGGGCGCCTCAATGATCGCATCAATATCATCATGCTGATCGCTCTGCACATCGAGCAAAAACAGATTGGGCGCGTCTTCAGGATAGGCATTGATAAACTGCGCTTTGATACTGTGATTGAGCGTCGTGATAAGCGTCAGTACCGCTACCGATAGCGATAAGGTGACAAAGAATAATGCTGATTGGTTGCCTTTACGCGCAAGGTTATGAATGGCGATACGCTGCATCCAACTGACCTTGGTATTGCTTGTTAACTTATTAAGCAGCCACAGCCACCCACGCGCCAATAGCCAAAATATCGCCACAAAGCCGATCAAGCCGCCTAATAGCTGCGCGCCTAATGACAGTGAACCCACTTCATAAGCAAAGAAAGCATACAGCCCTGCCAGCACCAAGCCATACCACAGTAGCGGCACGCGTCGATACCAAGGCAAGTTTTGTGTTTGCGTGCTTGCCCCTTGATTGAGTAGGGTAGCGGGTTTGGTTGTGTTAAGTGCGCTTAGACCACGCTGCGCAATCAGTAGCGTCAGGGCTAAAGCAATCACAATAGTTTTGATCGCACTGATTGGATTGATGGCTAGACCAACGTCGGCTGGCAAGATAGCCACCAGATACGGCTGACCGATTTTGAGTAAGCCCAGACTAAGGGCAACCGCTGCGATACAAGCAATGACAGTCGTGATGATAAGCAGCTGATAGTAGCTACGTTTGAGTGAGCTAAGTGGCTCGCCGAGCGCCAATCGGATGGCATTATTGGACTGCTGCTTGCTGACAAATGCGCTAATGACGCCGTACATAGCAACCGCAGATAGTAGCAACACCGCGATTACCAACAGTTTTAAGAACATCAGCACATTGTCAGAGATACGCGAGACCGAAGTATCTGCGGACTCAGCGTCAGATAGCTCAATATCAGGATAATTGGTCAGGATATCTGTGAGCTTGTCACGCTGCGTGGTTATTAGCTCTGGGTCGCCTGCCATCTCGATACGATAGTTTATTCGGCTACGTTGACCCAATAGATTGGTTGACGGAAGTGCATCTTGTTTCATCAACACACGCCCACCAAAACCAAAGGTAGTCAGCGGACGGTCAGGCTCTTTGGTCAGTACATCACTGATCGTAAATTGCGCATCGCCAATGGTGATACGGTCGCCAACATCGGCCTGTAGACTACTAAGTACTTCTGGCGCGACGATCACACTGTCAGATGTTAGCTGATTCCACAGCGGCTGCCCCGAGGCAAGCTCCGCTGTGCCGTATAAGGGATACGACGGCGAGACGGCTTTGACGCTGGCAAGCAAGGTTTGCTCATCATTGACCAGCATGGCGCTAAACTGGTAGTCATACACCGTCTGTGTATTAGGGATAGTTTCTACCTGTGACAATACTTCGCTTGGCCAGTCTTGCTTACTGTTTAGGATTAGATCACCACCAACAAGCGCGCGCTGATTGTCATTGATATAGCTATCGACAGACTGCTGCACAGAATCGAGGGTCAGGTAGGTTGCAAGCGACAAGGTCAAGGTCAGTAGAAACAACACAGGATATACCCGGCGCTGCCACCAGCTACGACTGAGTGCTTGGGAGCCTAGGGTTTGAAAACCTAGGGTACGGGTAAAGAATTGACTAAGGATGCCGCTAGGATAACTGGACTCTTGATGCATACTGGTATCAGTCTTTTTTGTATCAGGCGATTTGTTGTCTGTGGGCTTACTATTCATTAAGATACAATCCAGTTATTCATGTAGGTACAATGCGGCCATCATGCATGGTGATGACGCGATCTGCCATTTCGGAAAGTGCTGGATCATGAGTTACGACCACCAGTGCCGAGCCAACCTGTTGGCGTAAATCCAATAGCAGCTGCATGACTTGATCGGCATTTTGCTCATCCAAGTTGCCCGTTGGCTCATCCGCAAACACAATCTTTGGGTGCGATACCAGTGCTCGTGCTACTGCTGTACGCTGCTGCTCACCACCAGATAGTTGATTGGGTAAGCTGTGACGTCTATGACCCAAATCAACCGCATCTATCAGCTCGTCTACTCGTGTTGGGTTTGGACGTCTGGCAATATCAAGTGGAAAGGCGATATTTTCAGCGACGGTCAGTGTGGGCAATAGATGAAACGACTGAAAGACAAAGCCCATATCCTGTTGACGAATAACGGCTAGCGCATCTTCGTCGAGGCTGCTAAGCATTTGACCTGCCAGCGACACCGTACCACTATCGGGATAGTCTAATGCTGCGAGTAACCCTAACAAAGTAGATTTACCCGATCCTGATTTACCCATGATGACTACAAACTCGCCAGCGTTGACATAGATATCTACGTCTTTAATGATGGACAACTTTTGCTCACCGACTTGCACGGTTTTATTTAACTGTGAGGCGGTCAGTAGTGCTTGTGTCTTAGCGTCTGCTTGTGGCGTTGCTGTGGCAGTCGAAGATGATGATGTCATTACAGTGTCTCGTTAAGTAGTCTCGTTTGTCTTATTTTTTGTCGTATTGTCTTGAGCAGTCGTAGCTGTGTTATCGGTATCGGTTGTTTTTAACTCTTTTAGCTCTTCTAACTCTTTTAACTTAGGCTCTAGAATAGGCAATATATTGTTATTAACAATAATCTCGTAGCCTTCTTTAGTCGGATGAATCGCATCCGCCTGGTTTAGCTCTCGGTCACCGCCGACACCCTCTAAGAAAAACGGAATAAGCGTCAGGTTCATGTCTTTCGCAACACGTGGATAAATGTCTGAGAATGCCGCGACGTATTCACTGCCTAGATTGTCATAGATCGACATACCGCCCAAGATGACGACACTGCCATTGTCCTGTAGATGCTTAACCGCAGTACGAATATTGGCTTCAATTGTGGCCACATCGATACCACGTATCGCATCGTTAGCACCGATAGTCAATATTGTGATGTCGGGTTTGGTTTGCGATACCCAGTCCAATCGATTGACCAATCCCGTACTGGTTTCACCGCTTAGACCTGAGTTGATAACTTTGGCATTAGCGTAGCCCATTTCTTGCAGACGATCTTCTAACTGAGCAGGATAGTTGTCATCTTTATCTACCCCCAGACCTTCTGTCAGTGAGTCACCAAGCGCTAAAATAGTAAGTGATGAGGATTTGACCTGTTGATCAGTTGATGCTGCGGTTTCAGTGGCTACTGGAGCAGTGCTGGCTTGACTGTTAGTCGCTTCAGTACTGGTACTCTGCGTGTCAGTAGTAGATGTCGTTTCAGCATCTTTTTGACAACCACTGATAGCCATTACAGCTGCGAGCATGGCAATAGCAGGCAAGCGCTGAGCAAAACGAGAGGGGAGTTTCATCATGGGTGTTATGTCCTATATGCAATCAAACCAGTGTCTAGTCAAATCCTATCTAAACCAGATATAGTAACAGTCGGATAAATCGTCAGGATCGCTCAGTCTACTATTGGTAGTACTTTCACACGCTGTCCTTTTATCCAGCTTATATTAAGTATCTAAGTTATATTGAACTGACTATAGCAAAATAAGACAGTGACCTATATTGCCCTAAGGTTAATTTAAGGCTGCTTTATTGCGCGTTAGCAATCATAGCCTTGTAGACCACAAAAACTGATAGAAATGAAAGCTGATAGCAATCAAATATATTTGCCATCGACCATCACTGGACGACTAACAAGCCAAGCAATCACGACGTTGACAATCATCAGTATCAGCATAATAAAAAGCGGCATACTCCAACTACCAGTCATTTCATGCAGCCAACCTGTACCTAACGGTCCAAAAAATGCAATGACATAACCAACTGCTTGAGCCATACCAGACAGCTCACTTGCCTGATTGGTCGTATAGGTGCGCATAGAGAACAGCATCATGCTCAAGGTGAAAATCGCCGAACAGCCCATGCCCATCATGCCTGACCATAGCCATGCCAAGTCAGTCGATAGATGACTGACGCCCAATATACCAACGACATTTAGCACAGCGGCGAACACTGCTAGCGCTTGAATAGGGCGGCCACGATTGACCAACCAAGTTAGGCTTAAGATAGAGACTGGTGCCATAAACTGAAATACAGAACCCATTTGTCCAGCGCTGACCGCAGATAACCCTTTACTAACCCAAATCGACGGTAAAAAACTGGCGACGGTATAAAACAGTAATGACTGCAAACCCATGAAAATCGCAATCTGCCACGCAAAGGTCGTGCGCCACATGGAGATTTCAGAAGAGCCTAAGGCCGCAGGGATAACTGCTTGATGGTTGGATGAACCCAAACGCACACGTAACAACAGCCAAATCACGAAAGCAAACACACCTAGTATCGTCCAACCACCTAATGCCCACTGCCAACCAACTTGCTCCGATAGCGGTAATACGACGCCTGCGACGATACCTGCTGCTGTGGTCATCGTTAAACTAAACAACCCTGTAATCAGCGGAATATGTTGCGGGGTACGCTGCTTAATGACAGGTGCTGCTAAAGTATTAGCGAAACCAATGGCAAGGGTAAGCAACAAAGTACCAATTAAAAACCCACTCCACGTCGGGATAGCAGTACGGATAATCATCCCTACCGTTAATAGCCCAATCATGGCAATCAGCGTATTTTCTAGCCCGAATCGCTTACCAATGGCTGGGGAAATCAGCGCACCAACGGCAAAGCTCAGCATAGGCACTGCTCCTAGCCAGCCTATCTGAAACTCAGAGATATCAAGCGCGTCTTTTACCACTGGGGCGATAGAACCTAGTGCAACGATAGGTGCACGCATATTGGTGGCTAGTAGAACCATGGCACACAGGACCAACCAAAAGGTAAAGCGTGAAGAGGGCAGGCTAGATGAAGCAGATAGATTGGACGAGGTAGACATAGCAGCACAACGATGACAGCGAAAAAGAACACGTTATTAAACAGCGTCAAGAAATTGCCGCTTATAAAATAACACCAGAGAGCATTTACTTAGATACGTACCTAGACGGTAAGCAATATCGTAAATCAGACCGAAAAATATATGTAGCGCGTAAGACATACAATCTACTGAACTGACTTTGCTAAATTGGCAGGCAGGTTAGTCAAGATATATGTGTGGTTACTGCGAGTTACGGCTTTAGAACAGTGATAATAAGAGATGGCAATAATAAGGAATCTTAAATAAGCAGTCTTATCGCGCAATAAAAATAGCGCCAACTCATTTTTAAATGACTTGGCGCTATTATAAGAACATATGTTAGGTAAATGCTACCAGCGTATGGTAACCAATAGGCTAGGCTATTAAACCGATTTACCCAATTGAGCAGCTCTTAATGCATTCTCTTGTTGTTCAGCGATTAGTGAATCGCACTTATTGGGATCATTACCACAAAACGAGCAATTTTCGTCGCCCATCAATTTGGCAACACCGCCACAAGATCCTCTAAGCGGCTTTTTTTTGACCATATAACCGACGCCCATAAAAATGAAGAATAGGACAAATACGGTGAAAGTAATGGCAAGCATAGGAAGCAGTTGGCTAAGCATAGAGGAAACCTCATTTTAAAAAATAGGGCAGTTATTAGTGGTGCTGTTATTAGTAGTGCTGTCTAAGTCAATGACAGCTAAGCACGGTTAATAACAACTGTATAATAGTATAGCAAATTTTAGTGCGGCTCGTTGTGCGTTAACGTATTCTCTTGTTTCACCTCTATCGCTTACCAGTGGCTGTTAGAGTGTGCCGTCTAGAGCTTGAAGAACGTTTAGAGCTTTTTGTCAGCACGTAATGCTTTCATCGCTGGTGTCTGCACCACCTGCCAGTCGTCAATGTTATCGTCAGCAGCTTCGTTAGACACATTATCAGAACCCTTTGCTTTTACATCGTCAGCTAGTACCACGAACATAGCCGCCAGATTTTGTGTTTTAGCGAGGTCTAGTGCTTTGTGATAAGGCATCGCCGTAAGGGCTGTTGCCCATGCATCTGCCAATGCAACTGAATCAGCAGCGACAGTGACTGAAGGTGCACCGCCTGCAATAGGGTTACCCGTTGTCGGATCGATAGTATGGCTATAGCGTTTGCCATCAAATATGACAGAGTTGCGATAGTTGCCAGAGGTCGCTAGATGCATTTGGCTAGCCGTATTCTTTGGTTGATGAATAGCAGATATAGTTTGACGTTCGCTGACAGTGCTGCCTTCGATAGGAGCATCAATCGCAATTTGCCATGGCTGCTGCTGATTATTCACACCAGAAGTGGCAACTTCACCGCCTATTTCAACCATATAATTACGGATCTGATAGTCATCTTTCAGGACATTAGCGATGACATCGACGCCATAACCTTTGGCAACAGCGGAGAAGTCTAAACCAATGCCGTCTTTGGTTTTATAGATGGTGTCATCTTTCTTTATGATGCTCTCAAAGTCGACTAATGCTTTAGCTTGCGCAATCTCAATAGCGGTCGGTGGACTTTGTAGACGCTCGACCGTCATGGTACTACCAAAGCCCCATGTGTTTACGAGTGGCATAACGGTAGGGTCAAAAGCACCGCCAGATTGCTGATAAACAATTTGTGATACATCTAGTACACGACTAAAATCAGAATCGATAGTGATAGGTTTGTCTTTGCCCAAACGATTGAATGTAGATATCGTTGAGTCGTTTTGATAAGTAGACATGCTATCGTTAATTTGTTTTAGGCGCTCGTCTACTGCAGCTTGTATGGCAGCTTCGTCCGCATCATCAGGCAACTGATAGCTAATATGGTAGCTCGTCCCCATCGTCTCACCGATCAGATAGTTATAATCTGGGGTTTGCTGGCAAGCGCTGAGACCCAAAGTACTAGCAAGGCTGATGACGCCTACTAAGGTAAGGTGTAGAGTTTTTTTGGAAGATAAGCAGTATATAGTGTTTTTCATAATATTTTCGGTATGGCGTAGAAATGAGTAGGGTGTAAAACAAGCCACGCTTATTTTACACCCCTTGAACCCAAAAATACCAACAAAGGCACCATTCAGCGACAATTCGTTCGGTTGAGTAGCTTACTTCACTTGTGACTCACGTATGAGCTTATAGAGTTTTGGCGGAGAGACGCGGTTGACCTGTGTGGCCAGTTTTTCTTTGCGACCAGCGACGATGATATATTCTTCTCCCTTGGTGAGCGCCTTTACTACTTGTTTGGCAAACTCAGTCGCCGTCAGACCGTTATTGGTGGCTTCATCCATCGTACCCTGTGCGCTACCGTCGCCAGTCAACGCATTGATAGAGATGTTAGTCTGAATAAACCCGGGGAATATCGTGGCTACTTCGATACCTTGGTCATGTAGCTCAGCACGCAAACTATTTGCCCACATATGCAGCGCTGCCTTGGCTGCCCCATAAGCGCCGCGATATTGTGTACCCAATAGGCCTGCCACACTCGATACCATGACTATTTTACCGCCGCCTTGTGCGACCATGTCAGGCAATGCAAGTCTAGTAAGGCGCGTCTGAGCAAAGTAATCTATTTCCATGATCTGGCGTTCAACCTCTTCAGCCGTATCCATGATGAGCGAACGTTGGCTAATACCAGCATTGTTGATGAGCCAATCGATTTTTCCTGCCTGAGCTTTAGCAGTGTCATAAGCTTCTTTAGTTTGATTGGCATCACTGATATCAAAAGGAACGACGATATGCTTGTTAGCACGTTTGCAGCTGTTTCTGACCACCTCTAGCTTATCACTGTCACGTCCACTTAGAATAATTCTAGCGCCGCGCTTGGCGAAGGCAACGGCTAATGCTTGCCCAATACCGCTAGAAGCACCTGTAATCCAAATAGTTAAATCTTTGTATTTCGTTTTCATAAGAATCCTTTCTCAATGTTTAGATAGTCCATAATATAGGATAATAAAGCGACTCTACTAGCTAGATTTGTAGTCTGTAACGGCATTACTATGTGTAAAAATCGCACAAAAAAAAGAGCCTCAATTGAGACTCTTTTTTTATTCTTACATTTCTGCTGTTAGATTAATTATCTAACTTAACCACCGAAATCATCAAGCATGATGTTTTCGTCTTCCACGCCCATGCTGTGTAGCATATCGATTACAGCAGCGTTCATCATCGGTGGCCCACACATGTAGTATTCACAGTCTTCTGGGTTTGGATGATCTTTCAGATAGTTTTCGAGCAATACGTTATGGATAAAGCCTGTTGGACCTTCCCAGTTATCTTCTGGTAATGGGTCAGACAGTGCAACATGCCACTCAAAGTTATCGAACTCTTCTTCTAGCTGATCATAGTCTTCGACGTAGAACATCTCACGGATAGAACGAGCACCGTACCAGAAACTAATCTTACGATCAGTATTCAAGCGTTTGAGCTGATCAAAGATATGTGAGCGCATTGGGGCCATACCAGCACCACCACCAACAAAGATCATTTCAGCTTCGGTCTTCTTGGCAAAGAACTCACCGTAAGGACCTGAAACTGTCACTTTGTCACCAGGTACTAAGCTAAATACCCATGAAGACATTTTGCCTGGTGGAATACCGTCAGGACCGCGTGGCGGTGGACTTGCGATACGGATGTTAAATTTGATGAGGCCTTTCTCTTCAGGATAGTTGGCCATCGAGTAAGCACGGATAACAGGCTCATCAACTTTTGAGACGTAGTTGAAGATACCGAATTTTTCCCAGTCTTCTCTATACTCTTCATCAACCACAAAGTCTTTGTAGTGTACTTCATGCGGTGGCGCTTCCAACTGTACATAACCACCAGCGCGGAAGTTTACTTCTTCGCCTTCTGGAATTTTTAGTACCAGCTCTTTAATGAAAGTGGCAACGTTATCGTTAGAGATAACTTCACATTCCCATTTCTGTACATCAAAGAACTCAGGATCAATCTCAATTTTCATGTCTTGCTTAACAGCTACCTGACAAGCTAAGCGCATGTGATTGCGGATTTCACCTTGAGTAAAATAGCCTTCTTCGGTGGGCAAAATAGAACCACCACCTTCAATAACGCGGCAACGACACTGCGCACAAGTACCACCACCACCACAAGCTGAAGATAAAAATATACCTTCGCCCGCTAGCGTTTGTAGTAGTTTGCCGCCAGCTGGTGTCACCACATCATTATCGGGATTATCATTAATATGGATAGTGACATCGCCTGAACTGACCAGTCTTGAGCGCGCCGCCAAAATAATAGCGACAAGGCCCATGATGATCAAGGTAAACATAGCAACGCCACCAATCGCCGTAGCGTAATCCATGGTAGGTATCCTTAATCTATGGGGTAGGGGTGTGGGGGCATAATCTATGCTGTACCCAAACCTCTACCGAATAAATGAATTAAATAAGTCAAATAGCTAATGAAAGCTTTGAGCTTAGCGGTTTAGATGGACATACCACCGAACGACATAAAGCCGAGCGACATAAGACCAACCGTGATAAAAGTAATACCAAGACCACGCAGCGGTGCTGGAATATCTGAGTATTTTAGCTTTTCACGGATACCCGCCAATGCTGTAATAGCAAGTGCCCAACCGAAGCCTGCACCCACACCATAGACAACAGATTCACCAAAGTTATAGTCACGCTCAACCATAAATAGTACACCACCCAAGATGGCACAGTTTACGGTGATTAGTGGTAAGAATACCCCAAGTGCGTTATATAGACTCGGTACAAACTTGTCCAAGAACATCTCTAGGATCTGTACGGTGGCTGCAATCAAACCGATATAACTTAGCAATCCTAAGAAGCTCAAGTCGATATCAGGGAAACCTGCCCATGCTAGCGCACCATCTTTTAGGATGAACTGGAATAGTAAATTGTTTAGTGGAACGGTAATTGCCATCACGACAACAACTGCAACACCTAGACCAATCGCTGTAGAGACTTTTTTGGATACGGCCAAAAAAGTACACATGCCTAAAAAGTAGGCAAGCGCCATGTTCTCAATAAAGACTGAGGTTATAAATAAACTAACATAATGTCCCATTAGTGACCGCCTCCATGTGCCATGCCTTTAGATTGCGGCTTCATTACAAACTCAGCTTCTTCAACTTGTTCTGGTTTCCAGATACGGACAACAGCGATGAACAAACCAATGATAAAGAACGCTGATGGTGGTAACAATAATAAACCGTTTGGTATGTACCAACCGCCATCAGTGACTGGCTGTAGAATCGTAATACCGAACCAAGTACCAGCGCCCAATAGCTCACGGATAGTTGCGACGAATAGCAATACTGCTGAGTAACCAAGACCGTTACCAATACCATCTAAAAAGCTTGGGATTGGTGGGTTGCTCATAGCAAATGCTTCAGCACGGCCCATAACGATACAGTTCGTGATGATCAAACCAACGAAAACTGACAAACCTTTACTGACGTCATAAGCAACTGCTTTTAGTACCTGATCAACCAAGATAACCAACGAAGCAATAATCGTCATCTGTACGATGATACGAATGCTTGATGGAATCTGCTTACGGATAATCGAGATAAAGAAGCTTGAAAATGCCGTTACCAAGGTCAATGCCACACACATGACCATAGCGTTAGCCATGCTGGTGGTGACAGCCAATGCCGAACAGATACCAAGAATCTGTAGGGCAATAGGGTTATTATCAAAGATAGGCGTGGTTAAAATGCTTTTAGTGTCAGCCATGTTATGCCTCCTTGCCGTTTGCTACTGGTAGCTTGGCTGCCAATTCGGTTTTAGGTTGAGCTGCCGGCTTTGATTGATTTGCTTGCGTGTCTGCACCTTCAACCGTTTGGCCGCTCTTTTCGCGTAGCGTATCTAGATAAGGCTTGTAACCTTGCTCGCCTAACCAAAATTGAATCATGTTGCTGACGCCGCGGCTAGTCAATGTTGCACCGCTGATGCCATCAACCCAGTTTTCTTTTGGGTTACCAGCTTTGGTCACACCAGTGGCAACGTTACCATTCTCGTCATAAGACTCGATACCGCTCCACTTTGCACGCCATTCTGGCTCTTCGATACGAGCGCCAAGACCTGGGGTTTCTTTATGCTCATAGAAACTGATACCTTTGATGGTATTCATATCACTTTCGAGTGTTAAGAAACCATAGATAGTGCCCCATAGACCGTAGCCCTGAATTGGCAATACAACCGTTTCTGGCTGACCTGCGTCATCATTTTTGACATAGACCTTGGCATATTTTGGCTTACGACCAATACCAGCAGGATCGTTGTCACCTAAGTCTTCACTTAAAGCTTGGTTTTTTGTCGCTTGACTGGCGTCATAAGCATTACGATCAGGGATGCCAGCAGTTTTTAGCGCATCATCATCGAGATAAGTACCTTCGTTTAAATCAATGATTTTTACTTCAAAATCTTTAAAACGTTCGGCAACATCATCTGCTGTATCAGACTCAGCGTCATACATATCAGCAGCAACTAAGATGTTTTTGTTACGATCTAAACGAGCGTTTTCAACTTGCGCAGGCTTTAGACCAACAGCCACTGCTGAGACCAACACTGAACATACCAAGCATAGCGTCAAAGCCACACTGATGGTTTTCGCGTTATTACTTTTGGGCTTGGACATAGCGAACCCTCCGAGCGGTTTGGCGTTTGATATTTGCTTGAGTCACAAAGTAATCAAACAATGGAGCAAATAAGTTGGCGAATAGAATGGCCAGCATGATGCCTTCTGGGAAAGCAGGGTTGATGACGCGAATCAATACGGTCATAAAACCAATCAAGATACCGTAAGCCCAGCGGCCTTTGTTTGTATGTGCAGCTGATACTGGATCGGTTGCCATAAATACAGCACCGAAAGCAAAGCCACCGATAACTAAGTGCCAGTAGAACGGCAAGCTCATCATCATGTTGTCTTCAGAGCCAATCATGTTGAACACAAGAGACGTAGCAATCAAACCGACCACACAACCTGCCATAATGCGCCAAGAAGCAATACGCGTCCATAGCAACACTGCCGCACCCATTAGGATGGCTAGTGTCGATACTTCACCGATACTGCCTTGCATGTTGCCTAAGAATGCATCGCTCCACGTAATGGCATTACCATAGACGTCGACGAAGTCCTGAGGAACCACACCAAGGGCTGCAAGGCCAAGAGGCGTCGCGCCTGAGAAACCATCTACTGCCGTCCATACTGAGTCACCAGACATATAGGCTGGATAAGCAAAGTATAAGAATGCACGACCCGATAGGGCAGGGTTAAGGAAGTTTTTACCAGTACCACCGAACACTTCTTTTGCGACGACTACACCGAAGATAATACCTAGGGCAACTTGCCATAAAGGAATATCAGGTGGTAGACATAATGCAAATAGAACTGAAGTCACAAAGAAACCTTCGTTGACTTCGTGTCCACGGACGACAGCAAAGATAATCTCACAGAGAATACCCACTGCAAACGTCACGATATAAATAGGCAAAAACTGCATCGCACCATAGACGAAGCTGGCCCAGATACTGTCTGGGTTATAGCCTGCCATGCTAGTGATCACAGTACGCCAGCCTTCAGGCTGCAAGCCAAGCTGAGCGATAGCGGTTAGTGCTTGATGACCAATGTTGTACATACCCCAAAACATCGCTGGGAACGTACATAGCCATACGGTAATCATAATACGTTTTAGGTCAATCCCGTCACGTACATGCGATGACGCATAAGTGGTTGAGCTTGGTTGACGTAAGAACGTATCAAACATCTCAAAAATAGCGTAATACTTTTCGTGTTTGCCGCCTTTGGTGAAAGATGGCTCCATACGATCGAACATATTGTGTAAAAATTTCATCGTGGTTAGCCCTCCAGCTCAATGCGCGTTAAGTTATCACGCAAAATATCACCGAATTCATATTTGCCAGGAGATACAAAGGTGCATAATGCCAAATCTTCTTCGTCCAGTTCAAGCACACCCAAATCTACGGCGCTAATGATGTCTTCGACGATCAATGCACGTAGTAATTGAGTTGGTAGGTAATCTTGTGGCATGACTTCTTCATAGACACCGATTGGTACCATCGCTCGAGGTGAGCCGTTACTTGTCGTAGTAAAGTTGTATTTTTTGCCACCAAAGAACTGCGAAATATAGATAGGCAGTTTTGAGAAGCGGTTTTTACCTGGAGTAAAGAAGTGAAACGCAGGACGCTCACGGCCTTCAGTCAATACGCTGATCTGATTGTGAAAACGACCCAGATAGGCGATATTTTCAAACACTTTGCGACCAGACAATACTGAACCTGAAATGATACGGTTCTCGCCAGCAGCCAGTGTACCTTTGGTCAATGCAGTAATATCAGCACCGCGTTCAGTCATAACCAACTGCGGGTTAGTGACAGCAGGTCCTGCTAAGCTCACCATGCGGCGCGTATATAGACGACCTGTCGTGAACAATTTACCGATTGCAATCACGTCTTGATAACCAATCGTCCATACGGTTACACCGCGGCTGATAGGATGCAAAAAGTGAATGTGCGTACCAGCAAGACCAGCTGGATGCTTACCAGCAAAACCATGATACTCAGTGACGTTATTCGCTGCAGTTTTTGCTACTGGCGTCAGTTGAGTATCGCCATGATGGCAGACAAAGGTATTTGGACTAAGCGTAGATAATACAGTAAGTCCATCATTGAACGCTTGTAGCTGCTCATTGATCACAAGCATCGGGTCAAAGGCAAGTGGATTGGTATCCATTGCTGTGACAAAGATAGCATGTGGACGAGCACCGATTTCGGGTGCGCGGCTATAAGGACGCGTACGGAACGCGGTCCATTCGCCAGAGGCAATCAGTTGGGTTTCAACGACTTCAGAGTCTAGGTCAGCAAGCTGCTGTGAGTCATAGCGCTCAAAGTCTACTTCTTCACCATTTGGGTCGACCGCAATCACAAGACTCTCAAACACTCGACGTTCGCCACGTTTAACAGCGACGACCTTACCGGCAGCAGGGGCAGTGTAGATCACGCCAACACGTTTTTTGTCTTCAAAAACGGGCTGACCTTTGGCTACAATGTCACCTTCTTTGACATTCATAGTGGGCTTCATACCCACATAATCATAGCCAACAAGTGCTACATGTGTCGGTTGGTGCTCAGATATCTCGCGGGAGGGTTCACCAGTGATGGGCAAATCCAAACCTTTTTTGATGGTAATCATAAGCGAAAACTTAGTCCATAGTCTAAAACGATACCAGACGTCCTGTTTGGTATATCGGTAGCATGAACATTTGTATCACTCAATAAAGCCTTCAATCGTCTATTTCCTTTATTGTGAAATAGGGATGAAAGCTCTGTGAAGACAATACATGATCATAACTACTAGTAAGAGTATTAACGCTGACCTTAGACTCCTTAACAACACGTTAATGTCTTATTCGAATTACCAAAGTGGCGACTGGCTACCAAGGTGTATGCTAAAACCGTTTCATCGAAATCAATCGCTACAGCGCATGGCTAAAAGAGACTGGTTTAAATACAAATGGCTTTATCACACGTTTCATTGAAATTTAAAACTTGTAACACCAGTATGCTTGACCATCTCTCGCTCACTAATACCGTCTAAAAGTATTCGATAGAATAAGAGTGTGGCCAAATAACGATCTATTAAGGTAGATGATATACTGGTTAAAAGACAAACTAGCTAAGCAACTGATAAGTAAACCTCACTTATTATAAGCTGCTATAGTTTTAATCGTAACGGTTTTAATATAGTTAGCTAGTGATAGAGAATTGCAAGACATCTAATTAAGGTTAAATACCGCAGAATCGATGGTTTAGAGACTATTGGTCAAGATTTTTCAGATAGCCCTTTTTAGCAATTTCTTGGCCAATATTTTATTGGCGTATTGAGCGATTGCTCGATCCATCCTGATCACCATGCTGTATTAGTGAGTTGTAACAACTCAACAAAAAGCGTAACACATGGTTACTATCACATAGAAACAAATAAAAATTTACCTAGGATTATACGCTAAATTGACCTAAAATTGCCAGTCAGTAATAGAATTTAACGATTGTTGGTAGTGATTCTACGTACTAAAACTTATGGTTATGATTGTCTAGTTTCTGTCTTTCTTATTTATATTCAAACAGATTGCTAACTTAGCAGTATCTTGGTTTTCGATCTGTCCATAATTTATGCTACTTTTAAGCAGCGTTTTCTCTCGTTATTTGACGCTTCAATAACGTTTTATTCTCAAAATTGTAATTTACTAAATTTATTGCCAATCTTGTGCTTTATAAGGAATGCTATATGTGTGCTGTGCCCGTCATTATCCCGGCTATTGATTTAAAAGATGGTAAGTGTGTACGTTTAAAACAAGGCCGTATGGAAGATGATACGGTGTTCTCTGATGACCCAGTTGCCATGGCAGCGCGTTGGGTAGATGAAGGCGCTCGTCGCTTGCATTTGGTCGATTTGAATGGTGCTTTTGATGGCGTGCCAGTACATAGACAAGTGGTCAATGATATCACCAAAGCCTACCCGAACCTGCCTATTCAACTAGGTGGCGGTGTACGCAACATGAACACCATCGAGCAGTATATTACTGCAGGTTTGACATATATCATTATCGGTACAAAAGCCGTTGAAGATCCTAATTTTGTTGCGGAAGCTTGCCGCGAATTTGCAGGACATATCATCGTCGGTATCGATGCTAAAGACGGTATGGTAGCCACTCATGGCTGGGCAAACGTGACAGATACCAAAGCGACCGAACTTGCTAAGCGCTTTGCAGACGTCGGCGTGTCATCAATTGTTTATACTGATATCGCCCGCGATGGCATGATGCAAGGCGTTAACGTCGAACAAACCGTTAATTTGGCGCGTGAAGGCGGACTACCTGTGATTGCATCAGGTGGCGTTACTGACATGAAAGATATCGAGCTGTTAAAGCCTTATGGTGATTGTATCGAAGGTATCATCACTGGTCGTGCTATCTATGAGGGCACGCTGAACTTGAGCGAAGCACAGCTCTATTTAGATAGCTAAATAAAATCAGGCAGCTAATCATCAGCAATCAGCTAAGCGAGAAAATCCGTAAAAAGTAAAGGATGCTTATGGCCACTTATATTGACCGCCCGATAGTACGCAGTTTTATAAAAGCGTGGGGTCAAATAGTGTTGCTACTAAGCATCCTTTTTGCGTTTTCAGCGCATGCTGCCAGTGAAGAAATTTCTGGTATCGCAGCAGCACTAGGTATGGAGACAACTGAAGGTGTAGAAACGACAGAGGAAAGCGTATCTAACGATAATTCTGCCACATCAGAAAATGAAACATCAAAAGGTGAAACCACACAACCTGACAGCTCATTGCCAACGCCTGCTCCACCGCCAGTAATCAGTGGCGAAAGCACTAATAATGCTCAAATCGAGACTACACCCACACCGCAAAAAGACAACGACATTCGTCAACGTATCAGCGGTATTTTCTCTGAAATCGAAGGCTTACAAGCCGTCAACGTTAGTGTCACCCAAGGGGTCGTTACCCTAACGGGAGAAACAGCCAACGAAAAAAAAGCACAACAAGCTATTAACCTAACCAACCGTCTAACAGATGTCGTCACTGTAGAAGACAGAATTAACCGTACACTAGATGTTCAAGAGAATGTCTCAACGGTCTATCAAGGTCTAAAAGCGCAGGTGACCAATCTAGTGAAGGCGCTACCACTACTATTAGTTGGCATCGTTATATTTGCCTTGGTGGCATGGTTTGGCAGTTGGTTATCTAATCGCAAAAAGATGTGGCAACGTCTCACACCCAATCCGTTTGTCGCTGAGCTGCTGTCACAAACGGCCAAAGTCATCTTTATTATCTTTGGTCTGATTCTAGGACTAAGTTTGATAGGTGCAGAGACTATTTTAGGTACATTGCTTGGTGGGGCAGGTGTCATTGGTATTGCGGTTGGTTTCGCAGTCAAAGACACTATCGAGAATTATATCGCTTCATTGATGCTGAGCATTCGCCAACCTTTTCGTGCTCGTGATCATATCGTGATTAATGGACAAGAGGGCATCGTGGTTCGTTTGACCTCACGTGCAACAATACTGATGACATTGGATGGTAATCAGCTGCGCATTCCTAATGCTGAAGTTTTTAAAGGTACAATTCTAAATTACACCAAAAACCCTGAGCGCCGATTTACTTTTGAATTGGGCGTTGATGCCAATGATGATCCACTAGCAGCAATCAAAGTCGGATTGGATGCGATACATACGCTGGCGTTTGTGTTGAATGAACCAAAGGCGATTGCGGTCATTACCAATGTGGGTGATTCTAATATTGTTTTGGAATTTCAGGTTTGGGTAGACCAATCAGAGACTGACTTTGCCAAAGCGCGCAGTATCACTATTCGTGAAACCAAGCATGCATTAGAAAATGAGGGGTTTAGCTTGCCTGAGCCTATTTATCGTCTGCGCTTCAACAATAAGTTAGAAAAAGCCTTTGAGCACATGCAAAGCAGTGTCAGCAATGCTAATAATATTCAATCTGATATGACGATTACTCCGACTGTCCCTAAACCTGATGAAAACAATCAGGTCAGCGAAAGTCATACGGATGACCAAGATAAAAAACAAGCCAAGGCTCGAGCCAAAACCATTTTACAAGGTCGCAGTGCTAATGAGGTTCTCGACGCCCGTCCTGACGACAAGCTGATGGAAAAGGTTGAACAAGAGATTGCTCAAAGCTCAGATGAGACGGATTTATTGAATAATAATAGTCCGCAAGAATAGATGTTAGACGTTAAAGAAGGTTTAGGCATAAAAAATGCAACAGAATCTATATTTGGTGGTTATTCAAATATGGGGCTTTTTATGGAAATGAAACACGTTATTATCTTTGCAGTAATTGGTATTGTGGCATTGCTTGGCTTTAACATTATCAATGGTAATAGTCGCGAACAAAATAGAGAAATCGCAGCCAGTAGCGTAGCGGCTGAACAGCATGATTCTACAATAGCTACCTCTGATACAGATATTACTAGCCAGCCACTTAGCCAACAGCCAAAAGCTATCGTAGATAGTGCTACTAGTAAAATTGACCAAGCGCAGCAAGCCGAGCAAGAACGTGTAGACCAATTAGACGATGCGCAATAGGCACAATAAATAGCTATATCGTTGATGATTGAAAAGTAGACAGCATAAAAAAGGCTAACGATCACGTTAGCCTTTTTTATTGTATTACAACATCAGTACCTAAGCATCAGTCTAAGCTTAGCTTTTTTTGGCAGCGCCTCTGCGGTTGCTGCTTCTTTTTGCTGGAGTTTTCTTCGGCTGCTCTTTCTTCGGTTGACCTTTTTTGCTTTGGTTCATTGCACTAGATTGCAATTTAGCCTTCAAATCAAAGTCAATTTGTAGCAGGTCCATGTTAACACCCGCAACCTTCACTTTAACCGAATCGCCAAGTCCAAACAGCGTGCCTTTATCTTTACCGATAAGCTGCTGTTGCTGCTCATCGTAGACAAAGAAGTCATCGCCAACATTTGAGATATGAACCAAACCATCGATATATAAATCAGTCAATGTGACGAATAGACCAAAGCTAGTAACCGTAGTCACAACGCCTTCGAACTCTTCACCGACATGATCGGTCATATAGTGACACTTGAGCCAAGACTCTACATAACGTGATGCTTTTTCTGCACGGCGTTCTGTATCTGACGTTTGTGTACCAGCACCTTCAAGAGAAAAGTCCATAACAGGCTGTGGGCTGTTGGTAACTTTTGCCTTAATCGCACGATGCAGCATCAAATCTGGATAACGGCGAATCGGCGAGGTAAAGTGGCTATATTCGTCATATGCTAAGCCAAAGTGACCAATATTGTCAGGTGCATAGTTTGCTTGCATCATTGAACGCAGCAGCATGCTATGAATACTGATGGCATCTGGTCTATCTTTAGTCGCTTCGATAATTCGCTGATAATCCGCTTGAGTTGGATTCTCTTCTGGAAATGGTAAGCCAAAGTTTTTTGCATATTCATGAATACGCATCGACTTCTCATTATCAGGCTTATCATGGTTACGATATAAAACTGGTAACTCATGCTTAAGTGCGAAGTTTGCCGCACAAGTATTGGCAAGCAGCATACATTCTTCGATTAGCTTCTGAGAGTCGCCACGAGTGCGCGGTAAAATCGCTTCGATTCCGCCTTTTTCGTTGAACTTGATATACGTTTCAACTGTTTCGAACTCCATTGCATGACGTTCTTCACGCTTTTTAAGCAGTAGCTCATACAACTGATGTAACGTATCAACAGACTTTTTAACGTCTTTATTACCCGTTAATGATTTAGGTAATCTCTTATCATTCGGATTCACAAGATAATCGTTTACTTGATTATAGGTGAGACGGGCTTGTGAGTGCATCACTGACGGATAGAACTCATATCCAGTCACTTTACCGGCGCGCGATATCTTAATATCAGCAACCATACATAAGCGATCTAGATTAGGGTTCAATGAACACAGACCGTTAGATAGTACTTCAGGCAACATCGGAATCACGCGATGCGGGAAGTATACCGAAGTACCACGTTCATAGGCATCTTGATCAAGTGGTGAATTCGGTGTCACATAATAGCTGACGTCCGCAATCGCAACCACGACACGGTAGTTACCACCAGAACGCTTTTCAGCAAATACAGCATCATCAAAGTCACGAGCATCTTCGCCATCGATAGTGACAAGCGGTAGGTGACGTATATCTGTACGACCTTTTATGTCTTTTTCAGTTGGCTCTTGATAATCATCGGCTTGTTTAAGCGCAGCTTCGCTAAAATCTGATGGAATATCATAGTTGAGCAGGGTAGTCTCAATAATTAATTCACGATCATTGTCATCAGACAGCACTTCAGTGATTTTACCAGTGGCAAATTCATGCTGGTTTGGCCAGTCAATGATATCGACTTTAACAGGAGCGCCTTGCTTGATATTTAGCGCCTGAACATTGTCATCAGTAACCGTAATCGGTTGATGATTGTTTGGGCTACCAAGCTCAACACAATAACCGTCTTCATCACGAGCAAGTGTACCGATAAAGTTGTTTTGACGACGTTCGACAACATCAACGATGCGCCCTTCGGTACGTCCACGATTGTCTGTCGAAGTGCCGACGGCTGCTACTGTATCGCCATTGAATACCCAGCGCATTTGTTTTTCATGTAAAAACAAATCTGGCATGTCACTTAGCACCACAAAACCAAAACCTTTTGGATGTGCAGAAACTGTACCTGAGACGATATCTTGCTTGGTCACTGTACGATAGCGATAAGGACGACCATCACGATTCACTTGGCCATCTCGCGCCATTGCTTTTAGGCGATTGCCCAAAGCATCAAACTGATCAGGGTCATCAATATTAAAGGCTTTTGCCAATTGTTGATGCGTGACTTCCCCATGCTCATTAATCGTGCTGAGTATCAGCTCACGACTAGGAATCGGGTTGTCATATTTTTTTGCCTCACTTGAGGCGTTTGGATCATTCCAACTCATAAATTACCGTATCTATTTTTAAAATTATTAATAGTGGCTATCTTAACACGAACGACGTCGCAATATCTTGCGTCAATTGTCTTATGTGTATTCGGTAGCAGGAAGCGGTCAGTTTTCTGGCGACCGCTATAGGGATAAATCAAATATCGATATCGACATTGCTCGATTGATTAGTAATTTTTTTACTATCCAACTCTTTTGAGACTTCTAGTACCGTAGTCTGATTTGATTTATCCAAGTATTTTTGTGCTTTATCTACTTCCGTGGTCAGTATATTGACCGTTTGCTTCATATTCTCTAGCGCTTCAATTTTGTAATTGCTAATCATATCCATAGTGTCATAGACATTATTGAAGGCATTTTGTAGTTTATCAAGCTCAATGCTACTGCTGGTCGCCTGCTCATGGATTTCACCTGACTGACGTTTAAGCATCGCTGAAGTTGATTCAATCAAACTACTGGTGGTTTTATTCAATGCAGTGATTTGATCTAATACCAATTTTTGATTGGTCATTGCTTGAGCGACGACAACAGCCGTGCGTAATGCAGACACAGTAGTCGTGGTTGCGCGATCGACACCCTTAATCAGCTCTAAGTTATTACGGCGAATAGTATCAAGCGCCAAGTAACCTTGTATATTCACTGCTAACTGAGTTAAAAAGTCAGTGTTTTTTTGACGGACATAAAACAACATCTCTTCTTTGATAATGCGCGCTTTTTCTGGATCTGTTGCTTCTATCGCATAGACCTTTTGTTCTAGCTGTTCATCAATCTTTTTGCCAACGTAGACATACTGGCGAATAGACTGCATCAGCTCCCACATGTTGACTTTTTCTTGCTCAATCATCGCATTGTCTTTGAGCAGTTCATCTTTACCATTATAGAGACTGGTAACGACCGCATTGATATGTGATTGCGCTGATTCATACTGACGGAAATAATCCTGTACCTTGTTGCCGAACGGAATAAGACCGAACAGCTTGCGTGAGCTGGTCAGCTCTTTTTTGCTCGGATCTAAGTCTTCAACAATACCACGTAGTTCTGTCAACGATTTGGCGATAGGGGAATTATCAAATAAGCTGTCATTCAAACTTTTTGCGGGCAAATCTAACATTCGATTAGATACTTGTGCAGATTCACGAATCTCTTTGGTACCTAGATTATGAATAGACTGAACGTTCTGTCGAAATTCATCGCTATGCACAGAGTTGGTAATCACATGATCAACAAAAGCATCAACCTTGGCATCGAGCTCAGGAATTTGGCTTTCATCCAATTTGACCATCTGATCTGCTTCACTTTTTTGTATTTCTTTGACAGGTTCAGGTGCTGTTAGAGAGATACTGGGAGTTGTAGCGTTTTCTGGTGGTGTCAATTCTTGCATGAAATATCCTCTGATATCGGAGAAGGGAAGTGTTTTTTGTCAACGACTCTGACAGTCGTGATATACATTGTTTTTATTTATACACTTAGCTTTTATACATTTATAAAATGTCTTTAGCTCATACTAACTTCTATCAAATGATCACTAGTGACTGCTAAATGCCGACTAGCAAATATAACTAGACCTTTAGATTACCGTGTAATCAGAAAGTTGAGAAGGTAGATTTTGTAAAATAGCGTCAGTCAATGATACTAGGCTATTATGTTCAATATAGCTGCGTTCATTACAGCCGTTTTTGAGTCCAAATAATAAAAAACCATCAATATCCCGCAGCATATTGATGGTTAGAGTTATAAATAGCTATATAGACTAACAGCCACCACTCAAAGCAATCCAATAGACAGATTACTTTTTCTTAGTGGGTCCAAGCAGCATACCCATTTGACGACCTTCCATCTTAGGATATTGTTCGACGTTTGAGATATCAGCAGTATCTTCAATGATACGATCAAGTTGTTTGCGACCGATGTCTTGGTGCGCCATTTCACGTCCGCGGAAACGGATGCTAATTTTAACTTTATCTTGATCTTCCAAGAAGCTCACGATTTTTCTCAGTTTAACCTGATAATCGGCTTCTTCGGTGCTAGGACGTAGCTTCATCTCTTTGAGCTGAGTCTGCTTTTGGTTTTTCTTAGCTTCTTTAGCCTTTTGCTTTTGATCATAGAGGAAATGTTTATAATCCATGATCTTACATACTGGCGGCTTAGCTTCAGGAACTAATTCAACCAAATCTAGGTTTTCATCACGTGCCGCTTTCATCGCGGTTGCGATATCAACCACACCCATTTGCTCGCCATCTTCTTTGACGAGACGGACTTCTTTGACGTTGATATCTTCGTTGATGTTCAAACGGTTGGACTGTTTAATAGGTATTACTCCTCATCTGTTTTTGGGGTCTGTCGGCCTTTTTTACTGACAGCGGTCTGTACTAATGTAATAAATTCAGAAACACTCATCACGCCAAGGTTCTCACCTTCGCGAGTTCGGACGTTGACGCTGCCCGATTCCACTTCTTTATCCCCTAATACTAGCATATAGGGAATACGTTCTAATGTTTTCTCTCGTATCTTAAATCCAATCTTTTCGTTACGCAAGTCGCTAATAGCGCGCAAACCTGCATTTTTGAGCTCGCTAACCACGTTTTCGCATGCATCAGCTTGTTTATCAGTGATATTCATGACCACAACTTGCTGCGGTGCTAGCCATACTGGCATCCAACCAGCATAGTTTTCGATCAAAATACCAATGAAGCGCTCAAATGAACCTAAGATTGCACGGTGCAACATAATAGGCACTTCGCGATCGTTTTGCTCATTGACGAATTCTGCATCGAGACGCTCAGGCATGTTTGGATCAACCTGAATGGTACCGCACTGCCAAATACGTCCTAACGAGTCTTTTAGACTAAACTCAATCTTTGGACCGTAAAAAGCACCTTCGCCAGGTAAGTAATCCCAGTCTAGCCCTGAGCTATCAAGCGCATCTGCTAAAGCCTTTTCTGCAAAGTCCCAAGACTCGTCACTACCGACACGTTTTTCAGGACGGGTAGAAAGTTTCATAATAATGTTATCAAAGCCGAAATCTTCATAAACAGCAAGTGTTAGCTTAATAAAGTCAGCAACTTCTTGTTGAATTTGCGCTTGCGTACAAAAGATATGCGCATCATCTTGAGTAAAACCACGTACACGCATCAAACCATGCAATGAACCTGAAGGCTCATTACGATGACAAGAACCAAACTCTGCCATACGCAAAGGCAGGTCACGGTAAGACTTTAGACCTTGATTAAACACTTGCACGTGACAAGGGCAGTTCATCGGCTTTACCGCGTAATCACGGTTTTCACTAGATGTCGTGAACATATTAGTTGCGTAGTTGCCCCAATGTCCTGAGCGTTCCCACAAGCTGCGATCAACGATTTGAGGTGTCTTAATCTCTTGATAACCGTTATCATATTGTACTTTACGCATATACTGCTCAAGTACTTGATAAATCGTCCAACCATTCGCATGCCAGAACACCATGCCTGGTGCTTGCTCTTGCATATGAAATAGATTTAACGCTTTACCAATTTTACGATGGTCACGTTTTTCTGCTTCTTCAATACGTTGGATATAGGCTTTTAACTGTTTCTTATCAGCCCACGCAGTACCATAGATACGCTGTAACTGTTCATTTTTCGCATCGCCGCGCCAATAAGCACCTGACATTTTGGTCAGTTTAAATACTTTCAAAAAGCGTGTGTTTGGCACATGCGGGCCACGGCACATATCGACGTATTCTTGGTGATGATACAAGCCAAACGCTTCTTCACCTGGCATATCATTAATAAGTTTTAGTTTATAGTCTTCATTACGTGATTCAAATATCTCAATCGCTTCGGCACGTGGCGTCATTTTTTTGATAACGTCATAATCTTGCTTGATCAGCTCCATCATGCGTTTTTCAATCGCTTCCATATGCTCAGGCGTAAATGGCGTTTCACTAAAGATATCGTAATAAAAACCATCATCAATGACAGGACCAATGACCATCTTCACATCAGGATATAACTGCTTAACAGCATGACCTAATAGGTGAGCGCATGAGTGACGGATAATATCGACACCGTCGTCGTCTTTCGGCGTTACGATTTCAACATTGGCATCAGCGACGATAGGATCATGTGCATCTACCAGATGACCATTTACACGTCCAGCAACCGTCGCTTTAGCGAGTCCTGTCCCAATACTTTGCGCCACTTCCATGACTGTTGTATGACCTTCAAAGTCTTTTACACTACCATCGGGTAAAGTAATCGCTACCATAATTTATTCGCCTATTATTGGGTCCGTTGGCAGTGATGATTGCAACCATCAATCATATAACCGTGAGACCACATCAATTATATCTAATCATCGTGATATGTTGTGAAAGGGACGCATTACCTAGAGTCTTACTATGACTATATATGCTAGAACTGATATAAGGCTCGAAGCCAGTAAATCAATAGCATTGCAGCAAAATGCATTTTGCTATAGAAGTAATATAACAGCCAACATATATAAGTAATGCAGCAAAATAACTATTATAGCAAAAACCGTCTCTCAACACTAGATATCAAGGGATTGCGCGACGACTAATGTGAGACCCATATCTTATGATAAAGGTAGCATCAGATACTGCACTATATAGGACAGTATATTGAAAGCGCCGTATAATCCTGAATAACTTAGCTCCTATATAGTGTTAATTATATGAATATCAACATTCAAAAATATAAGAGATAATTTGTTTAAGGAAAATACTCAAGAATGACAGGATGAATAAGTCCAGTTATGAATATTAGATAAAGCTTGTTTTTAATGAAAATTGGTGGATTAAAACATATTGAACACTAGTATTTAAAAAATAGAGAACCTCAATTCTATAACCTATTGAAAAAGTTGGTAATTTATTCATCTCCTAAAATAAGATTAAAAACATTAATAAAACGGGTTGACACAAAAGTTAAACCGTCTATAATACGCCCTCACAAGACGAGCTGGAAGTAGCTAGTGTGTAGATTACACATTAATAACCCAGTTAACCTGTTGAAACAAATTAAAATAAAGCTTGACAATTCAAATCATTATGATAAGATAGTCGGCTCGCTAGTTAGCTTAACCGGCAACGGAAAAGGCGAATAGCGTCAGTAGTACCCTATATATCGATGACTGGACGACAGTGATTGAGACTATTTAAAAGCATAACTAAAGAACAACTTGTGTGGATTTTTGCTGATTCAGAATG
>NZ_QLKS01000004.1 GCF_003350005.1 Psychrobacter proteolyticus
AACTCTCGACCCCAACCTTGGCAAGGTTATGCTCTACCACTGAGCTATTCCCGCTTAGTATCAATTCGTAGCGTTGTTAACAACTACTCCGTCTCGATAGGCTGGCTATTTTAGCAAATATTCTGTGGGTGTCAACACCTTTTTTAGAATTTATTCCCAATATTTTTAGCCAGAGGCCCTTTCTATAGGATGAATCAACATAAGCAATTGATTTAAAAACAGGAATTAATTTTGATAAAATAAAAAATATTTCATATTAATTATAGATATTTGAGAGCACTCTTCAACTCCCCTAGCTTTATGGCGGTAATAAGACAATCGTTAAAAGAAAAACGCTCTATTTTTTGTTCTAAAAAAATATATCGCACTTACAATCATAGGCTCTATTGTTACTTTTCCTATCTTGGTTTTAAGTGGTTAACATTATTATACTTATGTCCAATGGCAGTTAAGGTAGACTTTTACTACTTAAGCCGCTGAATGAGCACTACTAAAAGATTGATAAAAACGGCTCCCACATTTGCTGTACTATTTTTCAACTTGTTTGACTTTACGTTTTTCCATCTTATAGAGAGGATAGTTTTATGAAAAAGTTATTAACCACGACAGTAATGGCCGCTTCGTTGTCAGCACTCACCTTAACTGGTTGTACCAGTACTACCAATTCTGGCGCAGTTGGTGTTGATCGTCAGCAGCTATTACTAGTTTCGAACGAGCAAGTACTACAGCTATCGGCTCAGAGCTATGCTCAGACGTTACAAGACGCAAAATCAAAAGGTGTGCTAGATACCAATACCGCTCAACTAAATCGCTTAAAGAATATTGCTAACCGTCTAGTCGGTCAAGTTGGCGTCTATCGCGCAGATGCAGCCAAATGGCAGTGGGAAGTACACACCATTAAATCTGACCAGTTAAATGCGTTTGTGATGCCAGGTGGTAAGGTGATGTTTTACTCAGGCATTATTGACCGTCTAAATTTAACAGATGACGAGATTGCTGCAATTATGGGGCATGAAATCTCTCATGCCCTACGTGAGCACTCACGCGAACGCATTTCACGCGAGTACGCCACTCAGACAGGTATCGGTGTTGCCGCTAGTATCTTTGGTCTATCACAAGGGCAAGCACAGCTAGCGAGCGTTGCTGGTGATTTAGGTCTAAGCCGCCCGCATAGTCGCACCCAAGAAAGTGAAGCCGATCAAATCGGTCTTGAGCTGATGGCACGTGCAGGTTACAACCCACAAGCCGCTATTACGCTTTGGCAAAAAATGCAACGTGCCAGCCAAGGCGAGCCACCACAATTCTTAAGCACTCACCCAACGAGCAGTAGTCGTATCTCTGAGCTACAATCATTGATGCCAAAAGTTATGCCTCTATATCAACAGTCGCGCCGTTAGTTAGCGGCTATTATGCTATAGCATATCTAAATATCATAAAAGCAAAGTACAGCTAAGGCGTTGTGCTTTGCTTTTTTAGTTATAGCCAGACATGGCAGGTTTTATAATTGGCAAGCCTTGTAATTGATAAGCATTGTGATCGGCAGGGTTTGCAATTGATCGGTTTGGCAATCGCACTCTATCCCGCTTACCGTGTCTGTTATAATGCTGATAAATATTATTTGCAGATTGCCCAATCAAATTGCGCAAAATACATTGAAGGATTGTTATGAGTACCACACCTACTGCCGACGCACTTCATGCCGAATTACAGGCGCTTGCGCCGCAGCACATCGAACTGATCAATGAATCGATGTCTCATTCAGGTTACTTTGAAGGTAAAGAAAGCCACTTTAAACTTACTATTGTTAGCGATGCATTTGAAGGCAAACGACTGGTCGGGCGGCATCAGCTGATATACGGCCTAGTCACGCCTTTACTCACTTCACAAGGCGGCCAAGTACATGCCCTAGCCATCCATGCCTGTACTCCGACAGAATGGCAAGGTCAAAGCCCTGCGAGTCCATTATGTGCCGGTCAAAACAAATAGCCGATTATGTTTGAATCGCAACTACATATTTTAAATTAGCCTATATACGGCAGTTTTAGAGGGAGCAATATTCAATGAAACACCTACATATGCTGATGGCAGCGCTAACTGTTGTGCTATTTTTATATCAAAGCTACTTAGTACTCAGCGCAGACCGCCGCGCACCACGAGCAGTCAAAATAGCCACGCATATCATCTATGCTTTGCTTATCCTGTCAGGTGCAATGATGCTAGTGCAATTGATGGGTGCCAACGCTCCTGTACAGTGGGTATTTGCCAAAATCATCTTACTTATCGCTGCTATTAGCTCAAGTATTAAAGCGTTTAAGGTTGATGCGACACCTGTGCAAAGAAAAACAGGTATTCTTATCGCTGCCGTTGCTTATATCGGGATCGTAATACTTGCCTTTGCCAAGCCAGCAAACTTATTTTAATAAGCGATTTTCTTTATTAACAAGCAACCGTTTTAGAAAGCTGTCGATGTGTTGATGACATGATGCGAAAATTTTTCATCATCGATGGATTTTCAATATCTTAATTGCGCTATTTTTGCTATCTTAAATAGATATAAATACAATCACTTAGCCTACTGGAGCCATTATGAAAACGTTTACGACAGCGACACTACTAGCTGGCATTTTTGCGCTCTCAGGCTGTGCCTCTACTGGTAACATCACCCCGCAATATGTACCGCCAAGTACTTATCAAAATTATAATTGCCAAGCACTTGGCCAAGAGTACACTCGCGTCAACCGCTATGTCGAAGCGACACGCAATGAACAATCTACGCTATCGGCATCAGGCGTCGGTGTTGGCGTCTCTGCTGGACGCTGGGGTATCTCGCCAAATATCAGCTTTGGTCTAGGCAAGAGCAACAATACCAAAGCACGCGATGCAAAATTATCGCGGCTCTACGGTGAGCGTGATGCCATTGTCCAGTCGGCGCGCATTCAGCGTTGCAGTTTTGCCAATGGCATCAAGATTTATGGTGAGTAAGTTTAAGCAAATGCAAGGCTATCTACACGACTAAGATAGTGTATGACACCGTCAAATAGTACATGACACAGCAAAAAAGCCAATATGCAGATCGCATATTGGCTTTTTTATTGCTACAGTTTTTTATAAGAAAACATGAGCGCTTGGATAAATAGCTTGAAGAATAGGCAATCTAGCCTGACTAATACTACGACTGTAAGCTTTGCACCCATTTGATGATTTGATGACTTGGTAACGCGCCTGATTTTCGAGCGACTTCTTTACCATTTCTAAAAGCAACCATTGTTGGTAAGCTGCGAATATTGTAAGGAGCAGCCGCCTGCTCATACTTATCCGTTTGTACCTTGGCAAAGACCACCTGCGGTAATTGGCTAGCAGCGCTCTTGAACTCTGGTGCCATCATGATGCAAGGCTGACACCAGCTCGCCCAAAAATCTACGATAGTCAGCACATCGTTCTTGTGGATAACCCTATTGGCTGTTTGCGCATTTAGCTCATGCGGACTGGCAGTCAATAATGGCTGGCCACATTTACCGCATTTTGGCGCAGCGCTTAGTCGTGCAGCAGGCACACGGTTGGTTGCTTGGCAATGTGGGCATACTAGATGAAAACTTTGCTCACTCATTATTTAATTCCTATTCTAATTATTTTGTTGTTTCAAATACTGTTCATGAACGCTCTTATCTAAAAGCTATTTACGTTGCTTGCTGTAGTTATAGTCTCGTCGCGTTGATTGGTAAATAATTTTAGCATAGTTAATTGGGCTTATCCTTTATGCGATTTGCTGTGCCACACCGCTATACACATAGCTCATTGGTCTTGGGCCGGGCAAATACGCTTCGCTCAACTCATCAATAGCAAACCCACCTTCTCTGATAAGCGCCGGAATATCGCGATCTAAATGACACCCACCTGCTATAGGTTTCCAAAAAGGTGTCAATCGATGCTGCCAACGCTCAACAGAAGAGTCTGGTGCCAGTCCATGCTCACAAAATAATAATCGACCGCTAGGTTTTAACACACGTGCCATTTCTCGAAGCGCCGCTACTGGGTCATCAATACTGCACAAGGTAAAAGTCATTACAATCGTATCAAACTGATCTGTATCAGCATGGATACCTTGTACATCGACAGCTATCACTTCAACCGGAATGCCAATGTCAGCCGCACGCTCACGAGCCAGCGACTGCATTTGAGCTGCTGGATCCACACCGATAATAGAAGAGACTTTGTCAGGATCATAAAACTGCAAATTCAGACCGCTACCAATGCCAATCTCCAACACCTTACCGATCGCTTGCGGAACAATTTTGGAACGCGCTTTCATCACATTACCCGTACTACAGGCAATATCTATCATCTTTGGCAACACGTAGCGCTCGTAAGGGTTCATTGCTCTCTCCGGTTATTGCACTGTTTAACTTATCCACCAAGGACATTGATCGGGACTTTTAGATAGCGCGTACCATTGTCTTCTGGCTCGGGAAAATGTCCTGCATCAATATTGATTTGTACAGCAGGAATGATAAGGCGAGGCATATCTAGAGTCGCATCACGGCGCTCACGCATCTGTACAAACTCCGCTTCGTTTATACTGTCTTTGACATGGATGTTTTCTAGTTTTTGCGCGGCTACTGTCGTCGTTGGGCAGTGTTGACGACCTTTGCTTGGATAATCATGACACAGATACATGACCGTATCTTCAGGAAGTGCTAGCAGCTTCTGAATAGACTGATAGAGTGTTTTGGCATCACCACCAGGGAAATCGCAGCGTGCTGTACCGACATCAGGCGCAAACAACGTATCCCCAACGAATACCACTGTTTTCTCATCATCAGCGGCTAGATAGGCCATATCGGCACGCGTATGACCGGGTACATACATCGCAGTGATAGTAATGTTACCAAGCTCTAAGGTCTCACCTTCGTCTGTCAGAATATCAAACTGGCTAGCATCAGTGCGGAAGCTAGTGTCAAAGTTAAAAATTTGCTTAAAGATTTTTTGTACTTCGGTGATATGCTGACCGATGACTAACTGTCCGCCAAGGCTTTCTTTTACATGGATGGCCGCTGATAAATGATCTGCGTGCGCATGGGTCTCGATAATGTACTTGAGCGTCCAATCCTGCTCACGTACAAACTCAATCACTTCATCGACACTGCTGGTATTGGTTCTGCCTGACTTAGCATCGAAGTTCAATACAGGATCGACAATGGCGCATAATTTTTGCTCAGTATCAGCAAGTACGTGGGTATAGGTTTCTGTATCGCTATCTAAAAAAGAATGAACTTGCATGGCGGCCTCTTCAATTATTTATACATAAGTTATTTATACATATTTTGGTCATAGGGATTTTTATCTTTAATTAACCCTTAAGTATGATATTCAGTCGTATATAATGCGTTCCTACGACTTATCTGATGCCACCAATATAACAACCACTATACAATTTATCAATTTATATAATGTAATTAATGATAACTTGCTATGTGGCGTGATATCATTGATAATCAACTATATATTGTTCAAAACATCATGGCATTTGTTACCCTCTAATGTAAGGAATTTGTTCTGACTACTTCTATTTCAGCCGAAGGTACACCTACTCGCAGTACCACTGACGATGGGTCATCTGATACTGCAGATTTAGTACCTGCCGATCTTGCCAAGCAAATGCAGCAAGCATCGCTACAAGCCAGCCAACTATTAAAGTCGCTATCGCACCCCGATCGCCTACTTCTTCTCTGTCAATTGACTCAAGGTGAATATTGCGTCGGTGAGCTGGAAGACTTGGTCGGGGTTGGGCAGCCGAGCTTATCGCAGCAATTGGGTATATTGCGTAAAGATGAGCTGGTCGCCACACGCCGCGAAGGGAAGCAAATTTACTATAGTATCGCAAGCGAGGATGCGCTAGCTGTACTCGATCTACTGTATCAACGTTTTTGTGCCAAAGCAGAATAACGCCGCCCTCGCCTAATTACTTGTATTATCTACTGTGGTGATTGATATGTCCTCTATCGTCGCTCGTCTGATTCCAGCTTGGCTGCGTCAATACCAGCTCTCAGCGTTGCCGACTGATCTCGTCGCAGGCATAGTCGTGGGCGTGTTGGTCATACCGCAGAGCCTAGGTTACGCAGTGCTTGCAGGACTGCCGCCTGTCTATGGCCTATATGCAGCGATCGTACCGGTCCTCGTTTATGCTTGGCTCGGCTCTAGCAACGTGCAAGCCGTAGGGCCCGTTGCCATTACCGCCATCATGACTGCCAGTGGCCTACTGCCTTACGCTGAGCAAGGTACTGAACAGTATGCTCTGATGGCCAGCCTATTGGCACTGATGGTAGGTGCACTGCTATGGATAGCAGGCAGATTAAAACTTGGCTGGATCATGCAGTTTATCAGTCGCGGCGTGTCTGCAGGGTTTGTAAGCGGTGCAGCGGTCCTTATATTTGTCAGTCAGCTCAAATATCTGACAGACATTCCGGTCACTGGCAATAGTTTGATTGGTTATTTGACTACCATGCAGCGCTATGCCAGCCAGCTGCATCCATTGACCTTGGCTATCGGTATTACCGCATTTGCGCTATTGGTTGCCAATCGCTATGCAAGTGAGTGGATATGGCAGACGTGGCTATCATCGTCGTATGCAAAATGGGCAGAGCGCTTATTTCCGCTTATTTTACTTGGCATTGCTATCGTACTTAGTATGGTACTGCATTGGAGCACATATGGTGTGGCGACCATCGGTCGTATTCCACAAGGGCTGCCGAGCTTTACTTTACCGCATATCTCAGACCTACAAGAAGCACTGAAGCTTTTGCCGACCGCAGGATTGATGGCACTAATCGTATTTGTGTCGAGCAGTTCAGTTGCCAGCACCTATGCTCGCTTGCGTGGTGAGAGCTTTGATGCCAATCGTGAGTTAACTGGACTTGGACTGGCCAATCTGTCTGGTGGACTGTTCCAAAGTTTTGCGGTTGCAGGAGGTTTTTCGCGTACGGCTATCAATGCCGACTCAGGCGCGAAGACACCACTTGCCAGTCTCGTCACCGTATTGGTGATGATTGCCGCGCTCATAGCCTTTAGCAATGCGCTAGCCCCACTGCCCTATGCACTACTGGGCGCAACTATCATGGCCTCCATCATTGGCTTGATAGATATTGCGACGTTGAAATCTGCATGGCAGCGCGATCGCTTAGATGGTGCTAGCTTTTTGGCCGCGTTCGTCGGTGTTCTGATATTTGGGCTAAACACGGGACTGGTCATTGGCCTAATGGTGTCATTCGCCAGTCTCATCTGGCAGTCGAGTAAGCCGCACGTGGCTGTCGTTGGACAGTTGGGCGGTACAGGACATTTTCGTAATATCAATCGCCATGACGTCGTAACGTTTGACAAATTATTGATGTTGCGTATCGATGAGAGTCTGTTCTTTGGTAATAGTGAATCTGTACATCGACGCATCCTCAATGCCATGCAGCAATATCCAGATGCCAATGAAATAGTATTGATTATGGCTGCCGTCAATCACATAGATTTGACCGCTCAAGAAATGCTTTGCACCTTAAACCACGAGTTAGCGTTACAGAACAAGCGCTTACATTTTAGCTTTATCAAAGGTCCTGTGATGGACATTATCGGTCACACCCCATTGATTAGCGAGCTATCAGGGCAAGTCTATCTGAGTACTTTAGATGCTGTAGATGCGTTAAAATAATCTATAGTTTGACCACAATGAAGTTGTTGCGACATTAACTTCTCTCGTCCTCAATTACTATTGTCGCCTACAACACAATATCGCTATGATAGCGCCTGTGTTATGCTAGACGCACTAAATAGGGAATCAATTAACCTAGAAATCGACCTAAAAAATGCTGATTTATAGTCCTTTGATATTCTTAGCCCAAACTTCAATAATAAATATACCTTAACAAATATAACTGAACCTATTTTATGACCGATGATTTAACGATTTATAAGCAAATATACCCAAGCCAATGCGTTAAGATTGCTGAGCTTGGTTATCGCTCAGTGCTTAATATTCGCCCAGATGCCGAGATTGAAACACAGCCTAATAGCTGCGATTTGGCAACGGCTACCGAACAGGCAAACCTAGCGTATCAGCATCTACCGTTTGATGATGAGCGCCTAAGTATGCTAACGGTCGAGCAGTTTGCCGATTTCTATCACTCAATGCCCAAGCCTATATTAATGTTTTGCGGTACTGGGGCACGCGCCAAGCTACTGTACCAAAGTGCATTGATGCAAGGTCTGTTATAACAACAACCGTCGCTCGAACCAACACGTTTTATAAACCCAACAACACCAATAAAAAAAAGGAGCTCTTATGAGCCATGCAGTTAGCTTTACCGGACAAATCACGCCTGACCAAGTGCCTATGATTGCCGAAAATGGTTTCAAAACCATTATCAACAACCGTCCTGATGGTGAAGAGCCAAATCAGCCAACCAGTGCCGAAATCGAAGCAGCAGCCAAAGAAGCTGGACTTGCTTATAAAGAGATTTCTTTTGCAGGTAATGAGCTGAATCAAACTCACGTCGAAACGTTTGCAGATTTCTTTAATCAAGCTGAGCAGCCGATGCTGATTTTTTGCCGCACGGGTAACCGCTCAAACGGTATCTATGAAGCAGCTAAGCAAATGGATTTACTAGACGACTAGTGCAGAATAAGTAGACTAGAAAGTTAGCGTATTTAGCCCACAGAATCTTGTGGGCTTTTTACTGCGTTTATCATTATGCTCAAAGCATCATTAGCCACAAACAACCCAATCACTTCCCGATAGCTTCCAACAACCTCGACCAACCTCGACCAACCTCAATAGTCACGACAAGTGGGTTACTATACGAGCGTATTACCGCTATTATCATTTGATAGGCTTGATCTAGCTTAGTGGTTGAGACACCTAAATAGCTAGACGATTAAATACCAAAACACATGGATTGTGAGCAGCTGTATAGTGACCAAGGTTGCCCCGCTGCTATTTACTTTCAAAAAGCCATCTTGATATGGCATTTTAGTTTTACAAGGAATGTTTGATGAATAATACCGCGCTAGCATTACTGCCACTAGCCCTTGCCTACATTATGTTCACCCTCGGAGCAGGACTAAAACTTAGTGATTTTAAGGTCATTGCCAAATATCCAAAAGCGTTCTTTGTCGGCTTAATCAATCAAGTTGTGTTGGTACCGTTGGTTGCGCTAGCAGTCGTGTTAGTAACGGCTCCGCCACCAGCGATTGCTTTTGGGATTATGCTGATTAGTTTTTGCCCCGGCGGCGTCACTAGTAACATGCTGACCTACTATGCCAAAGGAAATGTCGCGCTCTCTATCGCGCTGACTGGTGTGGTCAGCATATTGTCGGTGATCACATTGCCCATTTTAATTACGTTAGCTTTTGATCATTTTATGAAAGATCAGGCGAACTCTATTAGCGCGATAAAGATTGGCCTAGTCATGTTCTTATTGACCACATTGCCCGTATCTCTTGGTATGCTTGCTCGCCACAAATTTACTGACTTTATGGTACGTCGTAGTAGTCTTCTAAACGGCTTGGCCAGCGTATTTTTTGTCTTAATTGTCTTCGCTGCTATTGCCTCTAACTGGCAACTACTACAATCACAGTTCACTCAAATTGGTTTAGAACTTATCTTTATCATTGCTATTTTATTTGCTATTAGCATCCTAATCTCTAGAGTCCTAAAGCTTAGCTGGTTTGATACCAAAACCATCTCGATAGAAACCAGTATCCAAAATAGTACGACGGCTATTACCTTAGCCCCTATCATCATGGGTGTGAGCACACTGCCCGTTATTGCGCTGCCTGCTGCTTTGTACGGTGTGCTGATGTATGTCGTTGCGCTGCCTGTTATTTTCCTAATTAAAAACAAGAACTGATGATAGCGAATGTAAGAAATAAAAAGCGCACTTCTAAATAAGTTCCCGTCTAAATAAGCGCCTTTCCAAACATTGGATGTGCGCTTTTTTTGGAATAGGATTTAAATGATAGCAATATGGCTCGGTTTATAGACTGGTCAATACTCAATATTAAGTACATAATAAAATGCTACTGTTATCGCTTAATAGGACTCTATGATGCAAAAGCCGCTATTAATTATTGGGAATAAAAACTACTCCTCTTGGTCGCTACGAGCGTGGCTATTGCTCAAAGCATTCAATGTTGATTTTGATGAGCAACTTATTGAGTTATTTCATCCATCAGCACGTCCAACGCTTGAAGCGCATTCACCAACGGGTAGAGTGCCTATTTTAGTCTATGGTGAAAAAGATAATAAAGTAGCCGTTTGGGACACTTTAGCGATTGCTATGCATGTCAATGAGTACTTTACGGATATTGATATTTGGACAGGTATTGATAAATCCAACGTTGAAAAACGCAATAATAATCAAAGTAGAATAAATAGCGCCTATTGCCAAAGCATCGTGACTGAGATGCATTCGGGATTGACAGGCATTCGTAATGAGATGCCGATGAATATACGAGCAACGGCTAAGATACAACCAAGTAATGCTTGTTTGGCTGATATTACTCGTATCGAAGACATCTTTGCCGATTGTTTAAAAAGTCGCTCAGCAGACAGTTTCTTATTCGGAGATTTCACAGCAGCTGATGTGTTTTTCGCTCCAGTGGTGCTGCGATTACAGACTTATGCTGATGCATCTAATATTACTTTGCAGCCACCGACCAAGCAGTATTGCCAAACTATGTTAAATCATCCACACATACAGGCGTGGCAACAATCAGCACTGACAGAAACTCGTATTATTGAAGAAGATGAAGCAGGCAAGATAATGTCGATAGCTGGCATATTGGCGAATAAATAGTATCTTACATAAAAAAACCACTTCAACTCAGTTAAAGTGGTTTTTTCTTTCATGAGAAATAAAGCCTACAGGTACTACTGTTTTTGGTCTAAGGCTTCTTTCACTGCTTTTTTACCCCATGCGCTCAAATCGAGATCCAGTTTTTCATACTCTTGTGCATCAAACAACGGCTCTTTAACCCCTGATCTTAACTGACTTGCAAAGTCGTCAAGTAGACGCTTAGCTCGTGGAAACAACATTATTAAGGCCAATAAGTTTGCTAGCGCTAGCACACCCATCAACGGATCCGCAAAGAAGAACACTGCGGTTGCTGCAGGAGCCACTGCGCCCAAGAATAATACCGCAATCACCACAACTCGCAAAACCAGAGTCGCCATTTTGATATTCTTTTTGACCAAGAAATTAATGGCATTTTCACCCATATAATAGTTATACATGATAGAGCTTAGGGCAAATAGCAATATCGATATGGTCAGGATATACTGCGCCCAATCCCCAAGCTGGGTCGTTAGCGCCTGCTGTGCCAGTACAATACCATCGACTTCAGCACCTGGTTGATACACGCCGCTCAGTAAAATCATAAATGCGGTGGCACTACATACGATTATCGTATCAATAAATACAGATAATGACTGTGAGATACCTTGACTAACAGGATGAGTGGCGTAAGCGGTGGCAGCAATATTAGGCGCAGAACCTAGACCTGCTTCATTAGAGAATAAACCACGCTTCATGCCTTGCTCAATTGCCACACCAATACCACCGCCCACGACAGATTCAATGCCAAAAGCATTTTTGACAATCATTACCATCAGTGCAGGCAGTTCTGTAAAGTTAAACGCAATAATAATAAGTGCCATACTGATATAGATTAATGCCATAACAGGAATGACAACGTCGGCTACTTTTGCAATGCGCTGAATACCGCCAAAGACAATAAATCCACCTGCAATCACCAGAACCAGACCCGTTATCCAGCGGTCAATCCCAAAGCTTTCAAGCGCTGAGCCTGCTACCGTGTTGCCCTGGAACGCCACAAACCCGATAGAAAAAGACAGTAGTAGCGAGATCGCATAAATAACAGCAAGCCAGCGATAGTCTTTACCTAACCCATGTAAAATATAGGTCGCAGGGCCACCGCGAAAGTTACCATCAGTATCTCTACGCTTGTAAAGCTGGGCTAAGCTACATTCCACAATGCTAGTCATCATGCCAATTAAGGCCACAACCCACATCCAGAATACCGCTCCCGGTCCTCCTAAGGAGATGGCAACAGCAACGCCAGCAATGTTACCGCCGCCTACACGTCCACCGATAGAAACGAGCAACGCCTGACGGGCAGAGATTCCGTCATCTCCTACTTCATCCGTTTTGAACACACGGAACATACGTTTAAAATATCTAAACTGGGCAAACCTACCTACGATGGTAAATAATAAACCAAAGATAATTAGCATAGGCACGAGCGCCCAGCCCCACGTTAGATCCCCGATTAGGGCGAAAAAAGCTTCAATGTATTCCATGCCTACTTTCCTTATAGTTCATGACGCTATGATAGGTTTTATTGCATACATTATTGCATCAACAACACGATTTTGTAATGCAAATGTCGAATTTGTAACGTAAATACTGATATTTTCTGAGTGAAGTCGCGTTATTGGCTAACGCAAATGACCATTTTCTAGATATCAGGATTTGTTCTATAGAGACGTATTTATACGACAGCATAAAAAGACCACCTCAACCGAGGTGGTCTTTTATACTGAAACTAAACTGAACAACTTACTGCATGACTAGGTATTCAAAGGCTGACAATGCTGCTTTACTACCTTCACCCATCGCAATGTTAATCTGCTTAAATGGTACGGTGGTTACGTCCCCACAAGCGAAGATACCTTTACGATCTGTACGGCAGCGCTCATCGATTTCGATCTCACCAAAGCGGTTTAGATCAACGAATCCTTTGATGAATCCAGTGTTTGGTACTAAACCAATCTGTACAAACACCCCTGCTAAATCACGCTCATGAGTCTCACCTGTGCTGCGATCTTGGTAGACGATAGAAGATACTTTACCATCAGTCGCTTTGATCTCTTGTGTTACTGCACCAGTAATGAACTCAATGTTGGTTTTCTCTTTAGCTTTATTGATCAGTACTTGGTCAGCTTTTAACTCATCAGCGAACTCGAGTACAGTAACGTGATTGACGATACCTGCCAGATCCAATGCTGCCTCAACGCCTGAGTTACCACCGCCGATCACTGAGATGTCTTTACCTTTGAAGAATGGGCCATCACAATGCGCACAGAAAGCCACACCTTTACCGATATTCTCTTCTTCGCCCGGTACACCAAGCTTTCTCCACTGAGCACCTGTCGCTAAGATAATACTACGAGTATTAAATGTCTCACCAGTGTTTAGGTGAATACTGTAGTTCTCTTCTTCAGTCTCGCCAATTTCTTTAACGCTCACATGCTCTTTTAATGTGATGTTGTATTCAGCCAAGTGCTTAACAAAGTTGGTCGATAAATCTGTACCATTGGTTAGCGGCACTGAAATCAAGTTTTCGATATCTTGCGTGTCTTTTACCTGTCCACCGATACGGTCAGCGACCATCGTAACTTTTAAGCCTTTACGCGCTGTATAAATAGCAGCAGCCACACCTGCAGGGCCAGCACCGATGATAGTAACGTCTTGCTGCTCTAATTGCTCAGCATCGTCTTCTACTTCTGACAATAAGTCAGGGAACTGCTCTTGCAATTTTCCGATCAATTTAGCAGTGTCGATTAAGCCGTTAGCAAATGGTTTACCATTCAAAAATACAGCTGGTACACCTTGGATTTTATTCGCTTCTACTTGCTCTTGGAACAATGCACCGTCGATCATCTCATTACTGATACCATCGTTTAGTAGCGCAAACTGGTTCAATGCCTGAACGACTTCTGGGCAGCTATGGCATGACAATGACACGTAGGTCTGGAACTGTAGCGGCTTATTAAAGCGCTTAACTAGCTTTTGGATACCTTCATCCAACTTTAGCGTATGACCACCCGCTTGCAAAATCGCCAAAATCAATGACGTAAACTCATGACCACCTGGGATACCGCTAAATACAATACCAGTATCATCTGATGCGCCATCAATGTGGCTGACTACTTTAAAACTAATCGCACTTGGCAAACTATCGTCAGTTGCTTCTGCATCGAAGTTAATTTTGTCTGTTGTTCCAGCAATCTTGGTCAAAAAATCTACCAATTCTGCACGTTTTGCATGCGTACCATTACCTAATACAAAGGTAATTGGGCGTGTCATATTTTCGCTATAGCTCTTAACGGCATCTAATAAATTCTGATCTATCATGTTTGTTCCTCATTATGACTGAATATGTAACGGCAGCTGTCATGCTACGCGTCTAAATATGAAATAGTTGGTGTTAATAATTTTGTATAAAAGGTTGTATATAGTGGGCTCTTGCCCTTTGATGTGTCTATTATCAAGCGTTTAGCGAGTTTCGGCAAGCTGAGAAATTCAAACTTTATGTTTTATAAAACCAATCGTTTATTAACTTAAATAATTAAATATAAATACATAAGCAAATGATAGTGATGGTACATGGTCTATTTTTTCGCTACAATCGAATGGTATTGATAGCAATATGCATTATCAATATCGTGAAGTAACTACCTTTATTACCATTAAACTTTCACCCCTTCCAAAAAAAGTCTCACCATCATAAGCGTCTTAACCATAACGTGCTTACGCTTATTCTAAGCTTGCACTAAATAACAAGGATGACAACATGACAATGACAGACACATGGCAAGATCACAGTGATATTATCGATGAGCTCAAGCAAAAGGACACACATTTTGCGAGTATCTTTGACGAGCATACGACTCTAGATAGGCAAATTAATAAGCTTGAAAACGATGTGGTCAAGCATGCCAGTCGCGATGAAGAAATTGAACAAATGAAACGACGAAAGCTACAGCTCAAAGACGAGATTTATAAAACTATTGATAAAAATAAAGCACAGTCTCGCGCTTAATATTGCGCCTATACTTAGAGATATGCTTAAAAAACAATACTAACAATACCTATGCTTAAGACGTAAAAAGACCCCATTAACTTATGTTAATGGGGTCTTTATTTGTAGCACTGACTTAAATCAGATGTTTAAGATACAGCGCTACTTTTATCTAAGTATAAAATAACTACTTAGATTTTACCAACTAGGTCAAGACTTGGCTTCAATGTGTCACCGCCTTGTTCCCAAGCTGCTGGGCAAACTTCGCCATCGTTTTCGCGAACATATTGTGCTGCTTTTACTTTACGTAGCATGTCTTTTGCACTACGGCCGATACCGCCAGCATGGATTTCAGCGACTTGGATCAAACCATCAGGATCTACTAAGAATGTACCGCGCTCAGCCAAACCTGCTTCTTCAATCATGACGTTGAAGCCACGAGTGATTTTACCAGTAGGATCGCCAATCATTGGGTATTGTACTTTACCGATAGCTTCTGAAGAATCATGCCATGCTTTGTGCGTGAAATGTGTGTCAGTAGATACTGAGTATACTTCAACACCAAGACCTTTTAGCTCGTCATAATGAGCGGCCATGTCTTCTAGCTCAGTTGGGCAAACAAACGTGAAATCAGCTGGGTAAAATAGGAAAATCGCCCAGTTGCCTTTTACGTCTTCTGAGGTGATGGTTTTGAACTCACCGTTTACATATGCATCTGCTGAAAATTCTGGGATTTCTTGATTGATGATAGACGCCATGGTTGGCTCCTCTATAGTTAAGTAAATTGGAAATTATTTATATGGTTTTTTCAATTAGCCCTCTAGCTCTCTGGGCTACCTGACAAACTATACGCGAATTCTATGGTTAATCCAGTTAAAAGTTTTTAATGTGATGTTTTGTTTTATTAAACTTGTTAAACTATTATCTCTACATTTTATCATTGGTGCTGAATTGGTAATTTGCTACCTTATAAAGGTTGACCAAACATAATAAATTGCATTAAAAACCCATTAAAAGAGAGGTTTTATGATTACTTTACGACAACTTGAGTTTGCCCTAGCCGTCGCCAAACATCGTCATTTTAAACGTGCTGCTGAGGATTGCAATATCTCGCAATCTGCACTGAGTTTGGGTATCGCAGAATTAGAAAAACAGCTAGATACTCAGATTTTTGAGCGTAATAATAAGCAGGTATTGATTACCCCTATCGGTCAAGACATTCTCACGCGTGCGCAGCGAGTGTTTTCTGAAGTGAGCGATTTGACCACGCGTGCTCATAGCCATCAGACACCACTTGCCTATCCTATGACTGTCGGTATCATTCCAACGATTGCGCCTTATTTGCTACCAAAAGTACTGCCTGCGCTGCGTGCTCAGTATCCAGAATTCCGCATGACCATCGTCGAACAACAGACAGAACGTTTGCTTGAGCAAGTACGCTACGGTCATATCGATACGGCTATCATTGCGCTACCGTATGCGGTAGATGGGCTACATAGTTTTGAGTTTTGGAGTGAAGACTTCTTTGCCGTGTTTCCAAAAGACGACATACATGCCAAGCTTGATACCATCAATGCTGACGAACTGGCAACTGCCAATCTGATGTTACTTGGCGAAGGTCATTGCTTAACGGACCAGACGCTGTCTGTCTGTCATTTCGACCGCGCACAAATGAAATCAAGCTTTTCAGATGCCAGTTTAAATACTTTGATTCAAATGGCACTTGCCAATATGGGCACAACGCTAGTGCCTGAAATGGCGCTCGATCAGCTACACCTGCAAAACCAAAATGCCGTCGCCATACCATTGGCTGAAGACGGGCCGCATCGCCATATTGCCTTTGTCACCCGTCTGAACTATGCGCGTGTCGATGATGTTAGCTTGCTTGGTGACGTGTTTAATAAAGCATTTAAAGACGCAGTAGCTAATAAAGAATAACCAAACCATTTTTACCACGGTCATAGTGAAAAAATGACATATGAAAACTGCCTCAAATAAGCATGATGAGCTTGGCAAGTGCTTTGCACAGCATTTGTCAGCTATGACCAGCGATATCTCGCCAAAGCAAATAGATAGACTTTGGCAATATATCGTGACGCGCTATGGCGAACCACAACGTGCTTATCATACACTCAATCACATTGAGCAGCTCTTGGTACAGTTTGAAAGTATTAAGCACCATCTGTCTGAGCCGCATATCATTGCATTGGCACTGTACTATCATGATGTGATTTACGACCCAACACGCTCCGACAACGAGCTGCAAAGTGCAGATTTTGCAACAGCTGCCTTGAGCCCTTATCTCAGTCCAGAGCAATGCCAACAGATCCACGCTCTCATTATGATGACGGCTAATCATCAGATAGATACATTAATAGACAGTGACAAATATAACGATGCGGCATATTTGTTAGATATGGATTTGAGTATTTTGGGTGTGCCTTGGTCTGGATATGAGCAGTATGCAAAGGCGATACGTCAAGAATACAAGCATATCGCAGATAACAACTACAGTGATGGGCGCACTGCAGTGTTACAAGGATTACTAGCACATCCCAAACTCTATCTGACTGACCATTACTATGAGCAGTTAGAAACACAAGCTCGAGATAATATCAAGCACGAGCTTACTTTACTTGCAGCTTTATAAATAGCTCACTACCCTGCCGTGCTGGATGTGAATTATAGCTAGGCTCCATAATCTCGATATCAAAATGACTTTGAAAACGCTGCTGGTACTCTTCCTTTGTACCACCAAACGGTGGCTCTTCTCGTCCAAAATCCGTATCGAATAACAACCCAACCAGTTTACCTTGTGGCTTTAACAGCATTGCCATCTGTTGCACGTATTCATCACGTCGCGATGGATTGATCGCACAAAAAAACGTCTGCTCAAGTATCCAATCAAATTGACACTGCTCAGCTGACAAACTAAAAAAATCCGCACAGATCAGGTGCTCAGAGGGGAAAGTAGGATAACGCTCTACAAACGTCTCAATCGGTGCAGGGGCAAAGTCAACCAGCGTAATATTGGTAAAACCTTGCTCATATAAGTAACCCACTTCATAGGCGTTACCTGCACCTGGCACTAATATCGCCTGATCTTTCGCGCTTTCAGGTAGCTGGTCGATATATGCTTTGAGCGGTGGTGATACCTGCCCCATATCCCAACCGATGCTGTTCTTCTCATAACGCTGCTGCCAAAACTCCGCTTGGTTGACATGTTCCATATGACATCCCTGTATATAAACCTATTGTTTAAACGAAACGATTTGTACCGTTATTCCTTATCATATCAGGCTTATTTAGGCGTGTCCTTATTTTAAAGGTGTGTCCCTATTTTAAAAAATGATGATAAAAATAGGACTTGTTGCTCTGCATAATGAATGTTACACAGATGATATCGAGGTATTTATTAGGGCTATTTAGATGGTTAGATAGTTAGATGATACGTTTAATCCAGCTGCCCTGTCTTGCCCGCTAGCATGTTGTGCCATTGCAAATAATCTGGCATCGCTGTCGCAACCGTTTGCCAAAACGCTCGGCTATGGTTGGCATGATGCAAGTGGCACAGCTCATGAACGATTACGTATTCGGTGCATTCGATAGGATAGGCAGGAAGATAAACCGATAGCCAAAGTCGCTTTGCACGCGTATTGCAACTGCCCCAGTGTGTGTGCATTTTTTTTAACCGTATTTCATTGGCATAAGCGCCAACGATTGGCTGCCACTTTTCAAATAGTGCAGGTGCGATTTCGGAGAGTTGTTGTCGATAATAGGTGATTTTTTGATCGGGACTGAGCGTAAATGACTGCTCTGCACCCCATAATAAAACTGAGTTATTCGCAGCTGAAGTGTCAGACGACGTATTCTGTCTACGTTTGTATTGCTCTAATACTTGTGGGTGGTGTTGAATAGCCCAAGGCACCCGCTTAGCCACAGCATGCAACATTTGTGATGCGCTGACATGCATCGGTGCAGAGACCATCAAAGTATAAGGCTTTAAGCGAAAATTGATATTTTTAACACGCTTTTTACTGATGTTTAGCTCGATGCCTGCCTGTGCAAGCTGCTGTCTGACAGTATCTAAATTGGTGTCTAAGCTAATGCTCTACCTCCTTGGCTGACTATTACTGTTGTTCTAGTAATAGTCATTATTAATCGCCGTGCCTATTCGTCTGTCGCTCTTGCTTAGCGTCACTTATTATAACGCTTGTAAGTGGTTGTCATACGACATCATATGCAGTTGACTGTCTTTGATAATCCGCTCATGAGGTTCAACGTCGTTTACGTCCAACTTTACTTCTGGTAAAGCATTTACTCTTAACGCTGTTAACTGACCTTGACCATCACTGACAATAAATCCTGTCGGCTCGGTATGTTTATCAATTTTACTCATTGAAGCACTAGAATTGGCTAACACTGAAGCCCCTGCACAATCTGGCAGGCTTACATCATCAATCAGCTCTCGGGTATGCAAATCATAAATCGCCGCACAGCCACCAATCGGCGTGGTCACACACAGTAAGTTACGCTCACTATCTACCGCCACGCTAGCGATATATTGGTGAAAACGTTGCCATTGATTATTTGGCATGGTCAATGGAGTAAAGCTGCCGTCACCACGTTTATGGGTCAATACCAATGGGACATTGATATGTTTTTCACCTTGGAACTGAATACCGATCATCACTATGCCGTCATCGTGCATGGCTAAGTGGCGCACACTCATCTGATTATGCTCGGGAGTCACTTGCTCGAGCAGTGTGCCATCGTGACGATTCAAATAAACTAGTGAGGGTCGCATGGTATCTAGATTTAGCTCTTCGCGTGAGGCCTGCTCGGTTTTGATACCACCATTTGCAATGACGAGCGTTTCGCTATCAGGATGCATAATTAACTCATGCGGGCCGATACCATATGAGTCAAACTCTGCTACTTTTTGATAAGTATCATGGGCATCATAGATACCAATTTTACCTGCCAAACTCACTGTGTCGTTCTCGGTTACATAGAGCAAGCTGCCATCTAAACTGTAGCAAGCATGACCATAAAAGTGACGGTTTACATCAGCTGTAATCGCATGTTGTACTTGCCCATTTGATGTATTGAGTACCCAGAATTTTTCGCTTGGACGACGACCCATGACGACGACATCACGTCTCTGCTCGATAGTATTATGCTGAACTTCAGATACATTGACAGATACAGGCTGAACAACGATGTCATGGACGCGCTCAGGCATAGTCGTCTGCCAAACTATTTGTCTGTCAGCATCAATACCTACCACGCCAAAGTCATGCTCATTTTGGCTTGATGTGGCATGATCTTTTGGTAGTGATGCAACGCCACTGACCCAGCTGACTCGGCGCGCCAGCATCGTTGTCGTATGCACAGCAGCAAAGTCAGGCGTGTTACTTTTATCATCACCTACAGCATGATAAGCCTGCTTCCAGGTTGCCGCTGCTTGCTCACAAGCATAACGCAAGCGCGAAAGCTTCGGCGTTGAATCAGAACCAGCTCGTAATGCCTGCAACTGCGTACGGATACCATCTACATAATCCTGTAGACTGGCATCTGAATGCTGCTGCTTACGATAACGATGATGAATACCGACCAATGCTGCCGTACCCACTGCTGTCAGTACGGAAGTCGTCAAAAGCTCATGAATTGACAAAGTTCTCCCAAACTGATTAGACCTATTCATCTGGTCATGAGACTGGGCTGCTGACACTGCTGTACTCGCTTCGATAGTAGACATTGTCTAATCGCCATCAGTGCTGTTAAAGCCCACACGGATACCAAGTGCTGGGATTAACTGGCGCTTAATCAGACGAGTGACATCAGTCAGATGATCGTATAACGCTTGTTGATCATTCTTATTAGCCTCTGACAAATCTTCTGGCATTTGTGCTAACAATGCGCTTGTATCAGCCAATGCAGTCGATAAATTATCCGAAACTTTATTTTCGTCATTGCTACCAAGAATAGCCGTCAACACAGGGTCAGTCATGGCTTTATTAATCGTATCTAACTTAGCATTGATTATCGCGCGGCTCTGACCAGCAGTAGCAGCAGGCAAATGACCTTTTGCTTTACCTGTCAGACCGAGTGGCTGATCAATGGCATTAGACTTCATGGTCTCAATCAATGACAGTAGAGAGTTAATCCATTGATTTAAGCCTCTATCGCTTTCTGCTGTTTTGTCTATTGCCAATAAATCCGTCGCATTTTGCTGCCAGTTTTTCTCGATGTCTTTTAGACGCGTGCTTAACGCACTACTAGCGCTAATCACGTAAGCACACTGACCAGCGTCCAGACTTTCATTGGCAAACAACGCTTCTTCCAACCCTGGGACGCCCTGCACGATAGCACTCTCGTCAGCAAGTTTCTCTGGTGTTAGTGTTGGATTGGCAGCGATCAAATCAGCCACACTACTATGTACGAGTCCGCGCTCGTCAGGATAGTAGTTAATGTATAGGTTGCTCATGCTAGCAGTCGCAGGACCGAAGTTGACCATCTCAGCACTGGACCATGCTTGTGCCAATACTAGCCACTGTGCACGTAATGCCTGTAGCTCAGCGCCACTTACTGGGGCTTGGGTACAATGCTTCTGCGCTAATTCGTTCAACAGATCGCTTTGCTTGGCTGCATCAGCATACGCAGGAATCACGATATCGTCTGCCACATGCGCCAAGTACGTTTTTGCAGTCTCAGGGCTGATATCTACTGCAACGATTTGCTCAGTACTTTCTTTGCTGTTCTCTATTGAGCTGTCAGTAGCTGCACTGTCTTGCACAACTTTTTGGCTGTCTACATCTGCAGCTTTGTTATCATCGGCAGGTTTGACACAACTGATCAGCAGTCCAGCACTCAATGCAGATATCGCCATTGCCAAAGCGTGGTTTATTTTCATAGGTTTCTCGGTAATGTTATAGGTAGTAATTTATAGCGTTTCTATACTGATTTTATTATAGCGACTTTATTATAGCGACTTTAGGAACGCATTAAGCTCTGCGCGACCTTGTTTGTCTAACTTCAATACTTGTTGCTTTTGCTTTTCGGCTTCTCCGCCATGCCATAAAACAGCTTCCATCAACGTACGGGCACGGCCATCATGCAAAAACGTCGCTTGAGGATCAACTGTCTGCGCAAGTCCTACGCCCCAAAGTGCTGGCGTACGCCATTCATAAGAATTAGCTAAAAACTCAACTTGGGCACTTTTCGGTGGTAGCTTACCGGCAATCGTACGATCAGCGAGATCATCGCCCATATCGTGCAATAGCAAATCTGTGTAAGGATAAATCAATTGTCCATGCTGCTCAAGATGATCATCGTCGGTTTTTGGCAACTGATATCTTGGCGTATGACAGCTTTGACAACCCATGTCATAAAAACGCTTTTTGCCAGCTAGCACAAGCTTATCATCTGCATTACGGCGATGCGGTACTGCTAGATTGCGAGTATAAAACTCTACAAATTTCGCGACCTCATCATTTACTTCCACAGGTGATTTACCATTGCCCTGCTCATCAGCACCTGTCGCTGCATTTAAGCAAGCGGTCTGCGTTGGCATACAGGATTCATTAGGACGGATGTTCGACGTCAGACCCATGTCTTCATTAAAGGCACTTTGATTTTGGGTGATAAGTTTGGTTTGACCCGCTTTCCACCCAAATCGTCCAAGCGCACGCTTGCCCGTTTGCGGATCCATGACCCAGTTAAACTTACCACTGATATCGCTATTGCTACTATCGCTGGCTTGCTTTTTAATGTCATCGTCAGGTATTTGCTCTAGTAGCCCAAGCCCAATCATTGGTAGCGCCACACGCGGCGATACCATCATTTCATCGTCAAAAGCACCGTAACCAGGTTTGGTCAAATTAAACGTTGGCGCACGCAGCGTCTCTACGTATCCGTCAGCAAAGGTAACTGGTTTGTCTGTCCACTGCACCGCAATTCTTGCTTCAGCAGGCACGCCCTGAATACCGCGATCTTGTAGCTGCCCACCATACATAGGATGAACCACCTTTTCAATTAGCGAATCCTGTAGCTGTTGGTGCTGCTCATCGGTCGTCGCTGGCATAGACAGACGAATTAACAAACTATCAGCATCGTCATCGGCAGTCATCGGCGCATGACCTCGCCCATCTTTGACATGACAGGACTGGCAAGCGGCCACATTGAATAATGCACCCAGCCCATCACGACTATCAGTACTAGCAGGTGCAACGACCCATGGCTGCTTAAAGAACGCATTACCGATAAAGAACGACCCTTTACGAGAAGCTGCTAGATTCGATGAAGGCTTTGAGTAGCTTTCAGCACTGCTAATGCTAATACCAGAGTCACCGCCCTGCTTGATCTCTTGAGGGTCAAAGCTTACCAGTTGCTGCATCGGCATGCCTGCCAGGGTTTCTATATTTTTGGCATGTTCGGACGACAGCGATTGGCTGTTTTCACTGCCGCTTTCATTACTTGAGGCCTGCTCTGAAGTATCGTCTGAAACGCTGTCAGATGGTTGACACGCACTGATAGCCATTGCACTGGCGATAATTAGCGCAATCTTAGAGGGTATATGTCGTAGGGTTTGAGTAGCAAGATGAGAATCAGAGGGGTTAACATAATTGGCGTTCATAGAAATTAATTGCCTTAGCGCTAGAGTAGAACCATTAAAATTTTGTCATACCATCTCATTATATGTCGTCACAATCATTGCTTATCGACATATAATGAAATGGTACACTGGCCAATTGGCTTATTTAATGCTCGTAAAAATGCGTTGCCAACGGTGGCTGACAACGCACGTATTATATCTAATCTAAGTATCTAATAAACAGCGGTTACCGACCTATAACGACTAATAAAACGTCACAAAGCCAATGAAAGGCTTTTAAATAAGGGCCGCTAGCTTAAATTTTTTCTTAAAACTGTGACCCAGCATCTGCGTCTAAATTATCGATTCCAACGGCTTTTGCAGCGTTTTCGATACTGGCCGTCAGCTCTTGTAAACTAGTGATACCCGCTTCAACCCATCCACGACGGACGTTTTGTTCTTCAGCAGAGATACCTTCTTGGCTGGCTTGACCGACAGTTGCAATCATCTGGTCAATCTTGATGCCGTCTTTTTCGCCTTTTTCGACGATAACGTTAAACGCGCCTTCTACTTTGTTGAACTCAGCAGCCAATTTATCAGCAGCTTCTGTGTGGCCGTTATCCGTTAGATAATCTTTAATACCGTAGCCGCCCACTGTCTTACCAGCGACTGTTGTATAGCTACCATTAAAGACGTTTTGGATACCGCGCGCATTATTGGCATAGCTTAAATGAGTCAAATCACTAAAGCATTCGTGCTCATCTTCGGTAGAACCCGTAACAAAAGCGACCTGCATACGCTCAGACGCAAGCTCACCTAATGCTAGGCTACCCATTTGATACATAATTTGGCGCAGACCATTGTCATATTTGCGCGCTATCAAATCACTACGCAAAGTATTTTCAGTATCAGGCTGCCACTGTGCTTCCATCGCGGTCAAATCATCAACCAATAGTTGAGTTGCAGCAGTTAAGAATTTCCCGCGGCGCTCACAGATACTGGCATCTTCATTGACGGTCTCACCACTAGTACACTGTCCGGCTTCAGTCACATAATCAGTGACTGGGCGATTACCTGCACCTTCTTTTACGCCATTGTTGTCCTGACCCCATAGCATAAACTCAATCGCATGATAGCCAGTCGTTACGTTGGCTTCACTACCACCGATTTCATTCATTTCTGCAAGTAGCTCAGGCGTAATCGTACTGGTATCTTGCTTGATACTACCCACAGTAATGCTGTCGCTATTGATGATGTTCTCTTGGCTGTTATATTCGCCTTCATAGTCATCACCAACATAATCAATCAGTGCTTCATCAAGTGGCCAAGCATTGATCTGCCCTTCCCAGCTATCGATACTGTTGATAGCACGTTTGTCATTGGCAGTCACAAAGCCTTCATCAAAACGGAAAATCTCAGTTTGTGAATATGGTTGGCGCGCTGCTTTATAGGCAGCCTTTGCAGCATCAAGGTTTTCTTGTGTTGGAGTGGCTACATAAGTTTCTACCGCAGTTTGTAGCGCTTTAGCCGTGTCCAACGAGTCTTTATAAGCGGCGTGTGCCATATTTGCATAACTGATAATCAATCTATCAATATGTGCTTTTTCGGCAGCAGTCATCTCTGTATTATCAGCCGTCTCTGTGTTTGCTACTTCTGTTTGTGTTTCTGTCGCAGCATTGGTGTCTTCATCGGCTTGCTTTGTACAACCCGACACCATTAACAATCCTGCAAGTGCAACAGCTAAAGTAGTTGGTAAAAGCTTACGGCTCGTTACTGTGGTAATCGTCATACATATCCTCAAGAAATATAGCAAAAAATTCGTTTTGGTTAAGTAGCCTCAATTATTTTGATAATCAAGCCATGTTACAGCAGGCTATCTTAGCCATGCACATTGATTCTCAGTGCGCACGATAAGACGTTTAATATTGCATCAATAGCAAACACTGACAAATTATAGTGTTATTGATAATCATTATCAATATTTAATTTAATATTAACTATATCTATCAATCATCACTGTTTTATTCAAACTGTAAACACAAAAAAAGAGCCAGCATATTGCTGACTCTTTTTGAAATATATATGCTCAAATATCTAGCACATACTTAATAGCTATATAGCTATTTATTAGTTATAGCTATTTATTAGTTTACGCTCTGTGGTGCGTTAACTGTTAGCTCAACACGGCGGTTTTGACCACGGCCATATTCAGTGTTGTTGTCTGCGATTGGACGTGACTCGCCATAAGCAACAACGTTTACACGGTTTGAAGCAACACCGCGAGCTGTTAAGTAGTTAGCAACTGAGTAAGCACGATCACGTGACAGACCCATGTTATAAGATGCTGAACCTTTGCTATCAGTGTGACCAGCGATAGTAATTGTGTTTTGGTTATACTGGTTCATCGTTGAAGCAAGCTTATCAAGCGTTGGCTTGAATGATGAGCTAAGGGTTGCATCATCAAATGAGAACGTGATGCTACCTGGCATAACCAAATCAATGTTACCAGTGGTTGGGTTCTGCTCAACAGTTACGCCTGTACCAGCCATTTGCTGCTCAAGCTGACGAGCTTGACGCTCCATGTAGTAACCAACGCCTGCACCTAGTGCTGCGCCGATAGCCGCATCACGACCAGTTTTGTCGCCGCCTGTTGCTTTTGAAATAGTTGCACCACCTGCTGCACCAACTAGACCACCTAGAGCAGCTTTATTTAGACGCTGTTGTCCAGTGTTTGGATCTGTTGTACAACCGCTAAGTGCTAGACCTGATGCTACTGCTGCAATCATTAAAGTATTACGCATAATATTTCCTCTTAAGTTTAAAGAATTGTGCTTTTTATAAAGATTGTCCGTTAATCTTTTTTAAGTACTTATCTACATTCCCCATTATTATGGCAACTACAACCTATCTCTGTGTAATATTTTGTCATACCTATGTATGAGAAGTGCAGGTTATATTTCAATGATTTTATAGGTCAAATCTTCGCGCCTTGCTACCACTAGTCACGTTTACAACCGTACACTACAACATGTTTCTGCTAAAATTATATTGCTGAGTTTGTCGGCTTTAAATAGTCATGATTTAAAGCTTTACGTTCATAATATTCTTGACTTGACTAGGACAGATTCAGCGACATACGGCTTATTATTAATCAGATAGACTGAAAAGGATTGAGCATGCGATTGACATCTACCATTCGAAAAATGCATAAACGTTCGCCTAAACTAGGCAAAGCTGTGTCGCTTGCAACAGCCACTGGTGTCATCGCCGCCAATAGCTTCGGTGGTAGTATTCCTTTATGGCTAATGGGCGTTGGTAAGGTCATTACTGGCGCCTCTATTGCAGACAAAGCCGTTATCAAAATTGCTACTCACTGGATCAGTAGCAACAGTGCCTTAATCGACAATATGCTGCCTCGCAAAGATTGGCGTATCAATCTACCAGATGATATTCATATTAATGGTAAATACCTATTGGTGAGCAACCACCAATCATGGGTCGATACCAGCATCGTGCAGTATATTGGCGAAAAACGTTTGCCGCTTACGCGATTTTTTACCAAGTTTGAGCTGATTTACATCCCTATCGTTGGTCAAGCTTTTTACTTTTTAGATTTTCCAATGATGCGCCGCCATTCAAAAGAAGCCATCGCCAAAAACCCTGCGCTAAAAGGCAAAGACATCGAAGAAGCTAAACGTGCCTGCGCCCTACTAAAAGACAAACCGTTTATCTTATTAAACTATTTGGAAGGGACTCGTTTCACTAAAGCCAAACAAGCTCAGCAAAAATCGCCTTATACGCACTTATTAAAACCTCGTGCAGGCGGACTATCACTGGCTATTAGCGCACTAGGTGAGGATATCGATGGCATACTAGACATGACAATCGTATACCCTGATGGTGTGCCAAGCTATGGGGATCTTTGGAAAGGCAATATCAAACGTTTGGGCGTTGACTTGCGCTACATCGACATACCGAATACGTTGTTCGAAAGTATCAAGCAAGGTGGCTACGAAAATGACGAGGATACAAAAGCTCAAATGTTCGACTGGGTTGAACAAGTGTGGCGTCAAAAAGATGAACGAATTAGCACTATGTTGGCAGACTTTGAAACCAATCCTAAAACGCAAGATGCCTAATGAGGATACTCAGCAATACTAAACTGGCTGACTGTTAGACCTTATAAAATACCAAGCACAGTCTATGCAAGCGTATTAAGTAGTAAATATCAATGTAACAAACGTTAATGTGATAAGTATCGAGCACGAGTTGAAAAGTTATAGGGCAATAAAGTTACGGGAAAAAATGTCACAATAGTCATATCTTACTTATGATGCTTACTCTTAAAACAGCCATGCATCATAAGTAAATTTTAATCAAAGATGGGTTGTTTTTTAGCCTTATTCATTGATAATGTGACTAATCATGAACTTATAGATTTTCGATGTCTACTTTGATAGTAAATGGTAGTAAATATCGAATTCTGACCCATTCTTTGTGCCATTTATTACTTATAAGGTATGACTGTGCCCACCTCTACTACTAGCTCGCCGTTAGCTACCGAATCTGTTTTGAGTCAGCCTCCTTATCCAATAAGTGATGAGCCACCAAAACCTAACCATCCAAAGCCGAGTCGCTTTAAGCTCACTTACGATATTGTCATGATTATTGCCATCAGTATTGATCTGCTATTGATCAGTATCGATGCTATTTTGATGAGCAATTTTAGTAGTAATGCTGCAGAATGGCTAACCATCAGTGAAGCGCTCAATTGGTATCAAACAACCCTACATGATCCTCTACGCACTGCTGGAGGTTTTTTTACTATCTTTTTGGTCGTTGAGTTGCTGTTGCGCTGGGCGATTGCCATCAAACGAAAAGTCTATTATCGCTGGTTCTTTTTCCCATTCGTTCATTGGTACGAAGTATTAGGCTGTTTTCCGCAGCTACGTGCTTTGCGACTGCTGCGAGCGGTCGTTATTGGACGACGTCTATACCAGCTTGGCTATCAAGTACTACCACAGACGTGGATCAACCGAATCAAGTTCTACATTGACCTACTGTTAGAAGAGCTCTCCGATCGCGTTATTTTGACAGCGATACAAAACTTTCGACAAGAGCTAACCAGTTCAGACACGCATAAATCATTCATCGAGTCGACGATTGCAAAAAATCGAAATGAGATTGAAGCGGCCGTACTATCGGTACTGCGTACAGAGCTTGCACCGAAGCTGCAGGAACTGACTGCCTCATCAGGTGGTGGCAGTATATTGGCGAGCGAAATGGGTAGTGCTATTGAAGAAGGGCTGGCCAACACACCTGAGTTGCGCCGCTATCTACGCATGATACCTATCGCGGGCAGCCTGATTGAGTCACAGCTGCATCACATCGGGCACAATATCGGTGAGAACGTCGTAAATGCATTAAACAAGCGACTTTTAGACCCTAAGCGCTTGGATGTATTGATGATGGAAATTGCTAGCGGTATTGCGCAAATAGATACCAATAATACAGCGCTAGATACTTTAATTTCTAGTATCATTGATGACAGTTTGACTGCGTTTGAAGCGCAGGTAAAAGTACAGCAATGGAAGCACCAAGATATGCTAAATCTATAGTTTAGCTATCTAATAGCATGATGTAATAAGAGACATAATACCGTGACAGAATTATTTTTAAGGGTTTGTATATGACAGTTTCAGCTAACGATAACCAGACTGCACCAGCGCTAGCTTTCTATGGCAAGATGCTGACGTTTTCACGCGTACAGTTTAGTACAAGCGACTTAGCAGCTATAGAAGCTCAGCTAACTGAAACGCTCAGCAATAAATCGAGCAATATTCCTATCCTTATTGATAGTGACGTTGAGCAGGATTTATCAGCACTAGTAGAGCTGTTATGGGCATGGGGGTTACAGCCTATTGGCGTGGTAACAGGTATGCTTGATGCGCAAGCACGTGAGCAGCGCTTAGCGATATTTCCAGCAGATGGTAAGCGTATTGAACGTATATTACCAAGTAAAAAAGCGCCTACTCCTACCCAACCATCACCAGAGAGTAACAACGCCGAAACTGTTAGTGCTAATAGCGTCGATGATACTTCTACCACGAGCGAACCTGCTACTGAAACGACACTATCTAATATGCCCACCGAGACATTGGTAAGTACCCAGCATATTACTAGCTTAATCTATGATCAAATGCTGCGTTCAGGACAAAGCCTCAATCACGTTGGCGGCGACTTGATTTTGACCAGTAGTATCAATAGCGGCGCTGAAGCAATTACTGACAATAGCTTGCATGTATATGGCCGTGCACAAGGGCGTCTGGTGGCAGGCGCAACAGGGGATAAAGATGCCCGTATATTCTGCCAAGTATTTAATCCGTCATTGGTGTCAGTAGCAGGAACCTATTGCTTACGAGACAATTTACCTGAGCATGTCATCGACAAGTCGGTACAAGTAAAATTTGTAGAAGGCGAAGGCTTAGTATTTACTGTGATGGATGAAGCTTAAGACGCCATTAAAAATAATACACCATGAAGTGACTTTATAGAAAACTAAGGTAGTTAAGCTGCTCTATTCAACAAGCCAAAAACCATAGTTATAACCCTACCAATACCACGCAGAGAGGCTAATTGAGCGATACATAGGTTGTTTTTCTGCTTTAGTATCGAGCTGCTATAAATTTTTGTTTATTTATGCTAGGCTAGCTTCGAAGATAGTGTATATATGTTAGGTAAATAACATGTAATTTTGCTATTTATATAAAAGATATCCCATTGATTCATAGGAGTGTGCCATTGTGGCGAAGATAGTTGTAATCACTTCAGGTAAAGGCGGTGTGGGTAAAACCACGACAAGTGCTTCTTTTGCCGCTGGTTTGGCGTTACGTGGCTATAAAACAGTTGTTATCGACTTTGATGTAGGTCTACGTAATCTAGACTTAATCATGGGTTGCGAAAACAGAATTGTTTATGACTTCGTAGATGTCATCACTGGAAACGCGCGCTTGTCGCAAGCACTTGTCAAAGACAAACAGCTTGAAAACCTGTATATCCTGCCAGCCAGTCAGACGCGTGATAAAGATGCACTGACAGACGAAGGGGTATCAGAGGTAATGGCTGAACTCTCAAAGCAGTTTGACTATATCATTTGTGACTCACCTGCTGGTATTGAGCGCGGTGCACAGCTAGCGATGTACCATGCGGATGAAGCTATTATTGTCACTAACCCTGAGATCTCTTCAGTGCGTGACTCAGATAGAATCATCGGTATTCTGCAAAGTCAGACGAAAAAAGTAGAAGAGAACCAAGGGACTGTTCGCGAGCATTTGATTATCACTCGTTATAATCCTGAACGTGCGGCTGCCAATGAGATGATGGATATCGATACTATCTCAAATGATATCCTAAAAGTTCCACTACTTGGGGTTGTTCCTGAGAGCCATTCCGTGCTTGAAGCGTCCAACCATGGCGAACCAGTTATTCATTATACCGACTCTGTTGCTGGTCAATGTTATGAAGACATTGTCGCCCGTTTCTTGGGTGAAGAGCGTCCACTACGTCATATTGACGTGAAGAAAAAGAGTCTATTACAGCGCTGGTTTGGGGGATAATGATGACTAAGAAAAAAGGATTTTGGAGTAGCCTATTTGGTACTGACGACAACAGTAACGCAGGTAGTGCAAATTTAGCAACTGAGCGCTTAAAAGTTATCGTTGCTAGCGAAAACAGATTGAACAATCGCTTAACGGTTGATCGTATCGAGAAAATGAAACGTGAAATCTTAGAAGTTGTGAACAAATACGTTAACGGTGTGCAGATTGATGATGTCAATATTAACCATCGTTCTGAAGACAGCTTAGATGTGTTAGAGATGAATATCAATTTACCTGAGCATAAGAAATAACGTTCTAACAGTACGTATTTCTACAATGAATAAAAAAAGCCCCAAGTTTGATACTTGGGGCTTTTTAATGTTTATCGATTACAGATTATTTCATACGGGCAATAAGATTGTCTTTTTTGACAAACTGATGGTATAACGCGGCTGCTATATGCAAGACCGTAAAACCAATAATCATCGGCCAGATAATCTCAGTATGCAAGTTATTGTAAAAACGAGCCAAACCTCTATCTGGGGTCACTAATACAGGGATCTGAAAGATACCGAAAATATCAACCGGTCGACCGCCATATACTGCCATCAGTAAGCCAACCATTGGCATAGCAATCAGTATGGCATAGAGAGCAAAATGTGACAGCTGAGATATGAGCATTTGCCATTTTGGCATGGCTAACGGTGGTGGTGCCTTAGTAAAAACGCGGTTGATGACTCGGGCAATCATCCAAAATAACAAGCTCACGCCGAACGCTTTATGATATCCAATAAACAGATTGCTATCTAAATTTTCATATAGCAGGATCATTATCCATGTGGCTAACAGTAAGGCTGCACTAATCCAATGAAAAATACGGCTACTAACCGACCACTTTGATACATTCGAGTTGGCATTATTCATGAGTGACTCTACTACCTTTATCAGGAATTATCTCTAATCAATTTTATAAGCCAGTTAATAACTCTTCAACAGATGAAGTCATTAACGTTACTGGCTTACTATTTATAGAATGGAGAATACCTTAAATACAGGTGAGAATCTAGCTATCTAAATGAATCAGGTGATAGGCGATTTTGTCCAAATCTGGCACTAAGTAGATTTCATCATCAATCATCACTGTTTGGTATAGGTAGGATGAGACGTCATTTTTATCGAAATATTCTTCCCTATCTTCGCCATTAGTAGTACTAAACTGTTCAGATGTCTCTACATCTTTCACTTCAGAAATTCGTGCTTGCAGCTGACGCAAGTTACCTGCTGTCTGTAAAGCAAAACGATGATCAGTCGTATTACCTTCTAAAACAACCATCTTTTCTGGAATCTGATCTTGCATTAGCAAATTAAATACAGCTAAATCTTGTTGTTGCCAGTCGTATCTAGAAACCTGATGCTGGGACTCATCCACACTCAAAATTAGGCTGCTTGGAATGATCCAGTCCGGCTGGTTAGCTGCCGGAACGATGGTGACGTCAAGCATACCGTTATTGGTAGTCAACAGACTCACAGCCTCAAACGAATGTTTCAAAATTTGTTTCATACGTCACTCGCAATAAGTTAATGTGAATGGCTAGCTGCCCTTTCACCAATGTAATCGGTTAATTTTTTTGCTAAATCGGTAGGGCTACCAACAAAATCACAATACCCTGAGTCAATGATAGCCTGAGGTTGGCTTGGACATGCACTCAAGCTCGGATCTTGCGCCCATAATTGACTGTTATTATCTTGAATCAAATCAAGATACTGAGAGCCGTCATTACCCATACCCGAAAATATAATATTAATCAGCTCACTACCATGAACGTCACTGGTATTTTTGAGTAGTTGTCCAATTGCGGGCTTGTATTCACCATGCCAATCTTGATCCAATAGTATCACTCGACCTGTTGAATCACAGACGACCTGTTTATCAATAGGTACTATCAAACATTTGCCTGCGCGTAGTCGCTGTGAAGAAGCAATGATCTGACATTGCCAGTCATTATGACGATTAAGAATACGTGGCAACGTACTAATCATGGCATGATTAAAATGATGTGCCAATAAAATACAAATTGGTAGTGTGGCTGGTACGTTATCTAAAAACTCTTTTACTGCACTAGGACCACCCATAGAGGCACCCAAAAAAACGACATATTTCCAGTCCGTATCAGCATTCTTGTCAACGGGAGCAGCTGACAAGAATGGTAAGCCGATCAACTGTGAAAGCTTTCGCTTTAATTTACGCTGCCATTTTGCATATTCTTGCGTTGCATTTAGATACGGTGCCTGACTAAAACCCACTAATACTGCGGCTGGTTTAGAGAGTATAGTCGCCGTTGAAACACTATCATCATAGTCACTGTCTATGAGCCAAATATCGACAGCTGTGTTATAAATATCATACTTTTCCTGCCACTGTGCAAGTGACACACAACCAACGAGCGTAAAGCCACAACTGCGTACCGTATCTGAAAAAGCCATGCGCTGACGATGTTCTTCTGCTACCACCATCACTTTAATATCACTTTTATTTTTTTTTCGCAGTGCTAAAACACGTGCATTATCCTTCATTAGTCAGACTGACCCCTTCACCCAATAATTTTTGCATTTTATTGAGCAGCTCTTTTTCTTGGAATGGCTTACCCATATAGTCGTTTACACCAATCTCTAATGCACGCTCGCGATGTTTTTCACCTGTACGTGACGTTATCATAATAATTGGGATCTGTTTTAGACGATTGTTATGTCTGACTTGAGTCGCCACTTCAAAGCCATCCATACGAGGCATCTCAATATCGAGTAGTATCATGTCGGGAGTCATATCTTGCAATATCTCAATTGCATCAATACCATCTTTAGCAACTGCCACATTGAATCCTTGACGCTCTAAGAAGCGCGAGGTTACTTTACGTACTGTCACTGAGTCATCGACAACTAAAATAGTAGATTTATACTCTATACGCCCTTTTCTACCTTCAGTTGCTTTCGTCGTATTTTTAACCAATTGCGCATTACGCATCAAAGCGATCAGATCGAGGATGATCATGACTGAACCATCACCCATAATAGTTGCAGCTGAAACCCCTGGGATATTCGATAACTGCTGACCTAGCGGTTTAACAACAACTTCTATACGTGACCCTGCAATCTGATCCACTTGCAGAGCAATATTTTGTCCAGTGCGGTTCTTAATGATAATAAGTGGCAGACTAGTATTGGTATTCACAACCAATTCATTTAACTTATTGCCTGATAAGATCTCATTTAGATAGCGTACTCGATATTCAGTATCTTCAAAGTTCAGTGTAGCATCATTTGATTGATAATAATCATAGAGCTTCTCAGGATTAACTCGAACCACGCGCTCAATCTGTACCAATGGTATGGCGTAGTAACGGTCTGCAGCACGGACGACCAGTGCGTCTGACACGGCTACCGTCAATGGTAAACGCATCGTGAAAGTTGAGCCTTTACCCAGCTCTGAAACAACAGAGACTGAACCACCTAGTTGGCGAATCTCACTAATAACAACATCCATGCCAACACCACGCCCAGAAATCTGTGTCACTTGCTTACTGGTGCTTAATCCCGCATTGAAGATATATTGCATAATATCAAGGTCAGACAAACTATTGTCGTCCGCATCAATCAGACCTTGAGAGATGGCTTTACTGCGTACTGCCTCAACATCAATACCACGGCCGTCATCTGTTAATTGCATGACAATTTCACTGCCTTCACGATGTACTTCGAGAGTGATACGACCGCTACGCTCTTTACCTGATTTCAAGCGGGTTGATGTCGCCTCTATACCATGATCGACAGCGTTACGTAGCATATGCTCAAGCGGTGAAGTAATACGCTCTAGAATGGTTCTATCCATCTCATCATCAGCATTAATAATGGTCAGATCAACAGATTTATTAAGCTCATTAGCTGTTTGACGTACGATACGTTCAAGGCGTGGTGTCAAGCGTGTAAATGGCACCATCCGTGAATTCATCAAACCGTCTTGCAGCTCAGTCTGGGTACGAGATAGCTGTAGCAGCAAGCTTTCACTGTCGCGTGTCTTTTCTAATAATGTATGGTTAATATCAACCAAATCCGAGGCTGACTCCGTTAACGACTTAGACAACTGGTTCAAAGATGAGTATTGATCCATCTCTAGGGGATCAAAGTCTTCATTATTGATGAGCTCATCATCTATCTGAGACAAAATCTGTGCTTCTAGCTCAATTTCCATACGACGTAACTGATCTGCCAAGCGTTGTACTGTCGTACCCATCTCTTCAATACTGTTTGTTAAACTGCTAATACCCATATCGATACGAGCACGGTTAATCGCTGACTCACCAGATAGGTTAATCATATGCTCAATCAAACCACCTGAGATACGAATCATTTCATTGCTATTAGCGTTCTGATCTTCCTCGTGAGCATCTCTATGCATAGAGGGCATTTCACTGATGTCTTTTGCAAAATACTGTGAATCGTGGTTTTCTTTAGCAATTAGAATTGCTTCGCGCTGTGCTTGTAGAGACTCTTTAGGTATGGTTTTTAAAGTATCAGGGTTTTTCCCAAACTGCTCTAACGCTTTAATCAATAACGTAGGCGTTGGTGGATTAACATGTTGTTGAAGAATAAATACCGCATCGGCTAGCCAATCATGACTAGCCACCAGCAACTCTAATACTTTTTTGGTAGCTGGACGTCGATTGCTGACGAAATCCGTATAGACTGACTCCATTTCATGAGCCAAATCAGCAATTCCAGAGGCAGTCACCATTCGCGCACCACCTTTTATGGTATGTAAATCGCGCTGGAGTGCCTGTAACGCTGTGGTATTACCCGTATCTTTCAAGAATAAGTGTAGATATTTATTACGATTGGTAAGCTCTTCCGCCTCTTCCAAAAATACTGCTAATATATCAGGATCAGGTAACCCATTAGCCCATGATTGCTTAATCATGCTATCCAAACTTAAGATATTCAATGCTTCATTATTGTTGTCAACAACATCAGTAGTAAGGCTTTGCGCTTCAGATTCAACATGATTTTTTGGCGCTGGTATGACTAAATCGACTACTACTGGTAACGTTTTTGCTTTTTCAAGCTGTTGTAACTGTTCAATAAGCTCTGGGGTAAAGAAAGATTTTTTGTGACGCACGATATGCATCACTTGTAGCGACATCGTGTCTTGCACCATTTGCATGATTTCAAGCCACTGTGCTGTTGGCAATCTGCGGTTTTCTACGAACGACTCATAAACACTTTCTGCCTCATGGGTCAAATCACCAATACTACGGATACCAGCCATCCGTGCACCGCCTTTAATCGTATGCAAATGACGCTGTAAAACTTTCAACGCATTAATATTAGTAATATCAGTACGCCATTTATTAAAGCTTTCATCTAGCGCAGTATCAAGCTCTTGCGCTTCTTCTAAAAATATTTCTAACAGCTCAATATCAGTATCAATCGTCTCAAACTGGATTTCAGGAGCTGGCACGGCTCTAACGATGAAACCACTGTCTGCATTGTTATCATTTTTTTGATAAATACTTTGGAGCTCGTTGAGTACTTGCTGATCTATCTTTAATGAGGTACTTCCAGCTAAAGCATCAAATAGCCCTACCAACTGCGCATGCCCCGCAAGCAATATCGCTTGATTATCTTTATCTTGAGCTTTATCGATATTACTGCTCAAATAGCGATATGCATTGCCCAGCTCATTGAGAATTGCGATAAACTTTGGAAATGCTTGCGCTTTGTCCATGAGAGAAGCTATTTGTGACATTTGCTGCTCTATATAGCCTTGAATATGCTCTACTTCTGTATGATTCAATGCATTATCTAATTCCCACTCAGCATCAAGTAACGTATCAATATTGCTATCTAGCAACTCTTCTATCGTCGGCTTCTTATCTACTCTTGTAGTATCATTAACAGTGTATTGCTCGCCAAGCATGGCTTGCAATGACGCTATATCTTTCTGACTTTGCGAACTTTCATTCACTAACGATATGTCGCACTCTTTTGTATTTTTCTTATAATTGTTCAAATATCCCTCTATCAGATTGGCTGACTGGGCTAATGCTTCTAAATGCTGCGCATTCATTTCTATATCCTGCTGCTGTAACAACTCCAAGCTATGCTCGATGGTTGCGCTGACTTCACTGATAGCAGCTAAAGCACTAGAGCCAGACGCACCTCGCAACGTATGAAATGCACGTACGATTTCATCTGTAACTTCGATATATTGTTCGGTGTCATTATCTTTGACAAACTGCTCAATGTAACTAAGTAACGCTTCTGCCTCATCAATAAATATTTTACAAAATACTTTTTCTTCTTCGCTTTGAGGGGTTAAAACAATAGACGCTTCTGCCATTCTTTCATTAACCGTATGAAAGGTCTGCAAAGTGGCATCTATTGTATTGTCATCACTATCCCTGAGAGTAGTCTCATCTGTACCAGTTTGTAGATCCGATTCATTCTCTAGCTCGTCTTTAAGACTAGGTACTTGCGGAGGTACGAAATTGTGATAGCTGAACGCAATATTTTGTTGTTTACTGTATGCATTAGCACAAGCAATCCATAATGGGATGATAGATGGATAATCTTGACTGTTTCTTTCAAACGTAATAAGCATTTTAGGATAAGCCGCCAATACATCTGTAATCAACTGACATATATCTTTTGAGATGGCGACACTTTTATCCAATACACGATTAAGCATGTTTTCTATAGACCATGCCAGTTCGGCTGTATAGTTTGCGCCCACCATACGCCCTGAACCTTTTAAGGTGTGGAAGCCACGGCGAATATCTTTTAGTGCCTCTAAGTCAGTCGACGACATCTGCCATTTTTCATATAATGGGCCGATTTCTGCCAACACTTCATTGGCTTCTTCTAGAAATATCTCTTTGATGTCAGGATCTGCATCTTCAGTATCAAGTGGTAGCTGATTGGCTTGCACAGCGAAAGGAATAAGGCTCTCTGGCATTTCTAGATTAGATACATACTCATTCGTGTATTCTTTACTATCAGAGTTAATGACTGGCTCCCTATTATCAGTATCATTACCAACGCTTAATAATAATGAGTTTTCTAGATCTGCGTCACTCTTTAAGACAGTATTGGTTGTATCTAGTAAAAAGTTTTCTAATATAGTATCAGTATGATCAGTACTAGAGTCAGTCAGCGTCATTCCACTATTAATAGGCTGCTGACTCATTAGGTTATTACTTTGTAATATAATAATCGCAGGGTCACAACTCGGTAAGCGCTGCGCTTCAAAATCTGATACCAATGCTGGCAGAGCTCTTGTTGTCTCAATCACAAGATTTACGACCTGATCGGTGACAGGTAGAGTTTCATCTAATACACGATTGAGTAGGTTTTCAATGGACCAGGCTATCTCACTGATACTAAAAGCGCCCACCATACGACCTGAGCCTCTCAAGGTATGGAAACCTCTACGCACTTCAGTCAATGGTGTTAAGTCTTGTGAGTCTTGTTGCCAAATTGGAAGGAAATCTTCTAGGTCAGTAATAATTTCGGTTGCTTCTTCGATAAAGATACTGTGGACATCTTCATCCGTCTCAAAGTTATCAGGCTTCACACTTTCACGAGCCCGCTTTAACGCATCACTTTCAGGGTTATCGGATAGACTCAAATCATCGTGTTCAACCACCTTTTCATAGTCTAAACGGATGAGTGGTCCGACCTCACCACTATCATCGTAACGCAAGACATTATTCTCGGTCACTTTTTGAGTAAACATTGTTGCATTGATTGTGTCTGGTGCTTCAAGATATGTATCAAGAATCTGTGCTGCTCTAGCAGTATGCTCGTTCGCTAATGTAAGTAAGTGTTGATCAAATACTTGCTGCGCTAGGTAATCAAGTAATAGCTCGACCGAGGTTAAACTTTCAGCCAGTGCCTGAACCAAATCCCAACTCTTCACTTGGACCTTATGAACGTTTAACTGGACAAATATACTGCTTATATCGTCTATTGTCTGACGTACGTCTGGCAATCCAATATCATCGAAAGCTTGACCAATACTTTCAAAATCATTCTTAGTTGGTAGTAACTCAACATCTTGGCGATGTACATACTCGTCGAAACTTCGCTTTATTTCTTCTACAGCGATACGTAGCTCACGTAAGCCATCGTCAGCAAGATTAGCTTCATTTTTACCTATAGAGTTTGACTCTTGGCTATCGACCACTTCAGATTGAATAGCAAAAGAGGTCATGCTACCAATTTTAAAAGAGATAGCTTGCTCAGTATCACGAATAGCGCTGTATAATTCTTGAAGTTTACGCTCAATCTGCCACTGCATTTGAGTAAACCCTGTCTCTGACAGCAAGGATTGCTCTAAATCTGTAATAATTGATGTAACTTGAGACGCATAATAGCTCCAACCTCGATTTTCGAGTTGGCTTTGTATATTCTGTAGAGGCGCTATCAAGGAGTCTGGCTCATCTAACTTAAAAATAAGCGCCTCAATTCTATTTAATAGCTGAGGTAAAAAACGTGGAGCTGTCGTTGTACTTTGCGTAACTTCTTCTAAAATAGTCTGCGTACGTTTGCTACTATGCGTAAGGTAACTTAACTCGATATAAATGGTAGTGATCAATCTTATTGTTGTATCTGAAGTAAGCTTTTTTGTTTGAGCACAGGACTCTATAACTTGTTCCAGCCAACTTAATATAGACGCGTAAGCTTCAGGAAGGGGCATCTCGTTACGAGCAAGATCACTTAGCCACAATTCCGTTAAATACCACAGTCTTTGTAAATCACTATCCTGTGTCGTTTGCCATAAGTATTGGCTAACTTTTTCTAAGGTGCTTAGTAAAGAGGACTGATTTATATTAGTAGCTAGCAATGCCTGCACTTTTTGTCGCCATACCAATAACAACTGCTGATATTGTTCACTTACTAAACTAACAACGGTATCCCCTGTCGGTACTACCAATTCAATAGTATTGAATATATTTTCTTGCACTGCGCCTTGTGTAATTGAGTGACTATCTGAGTATTCAAATTGGGCATGGCTAGTATCTATGATAGGTAAATCAGTCACCGAACCTTGTTGAGCTAATACTTGGTTTAAACCATCAATGGCTCTATTTATTAGGCTAGTATGATAACTTCCTGTACATACATATTGATTGATCTCGCGTTGCAATAACTGGTGAGAAAACTGACCTATACGACGCTCTTCAGTAGACAAGCTATTATGACTTTCTAAATGTATTAGTTGACTCAGCTGACTGGCGATACTTGCTAATAACGGAAGGTTAACCATGACTAGTGCACCACTAATCTGATGATAGTGTGATATCAGTTGGTCATGATTAATGCTAGGTTCACCTAATTGCCAACCATCAGAGATTTGTGATAATTGCTTATTGAATAATGGTAGTAACCACTCAAGTGTCACGATGTCATTGGGCTGGTTTTTCATAGGTTGTTCCTAACTCGTCTAGGCACCAATTTAGGCACTAATTTTTTGCCACACATTAACCTGTGGGTGCGCAATTCGGCGCATATTTGAAGGACGCCAGAACAACGCCTCACCTGGAGCCAATATAATATATCCATGTAACGCACACTGCTCTGATAGTCGATTCAAAATATCACGCTGATCAAATTTACGAAAATATAGCAGCATGTTTTGACAGATAATCACATGTTGGAGATGCGCAGTGGGTGGTTCTTTTTCAAAAATATTGTGTACAGCAAAACTAACATATGATTGTAAAATAGGAGCTACTTGCCAATCCCCATAGGTGTTACTGTTAACATCCATCATTTTTGATGCAGGCGATAAGGAGTTAATGCTTACTTTATCTTTCACACGCTTTGTAGAAAATGGTTCAATGAATTGCTGGAACGGCTGCGGTATTAAACCTCGTTGTCTTTCGTCATATTGTCCAAGTCGTGCGTTTTTAATCGCTTGTTCACTAACATCCGTTCCTAATATCTTATAGTCTAAGAACCGCTTTGCTGACAGACTCATTGCCAATGACCAGACTTCTTGTCCATTTGCACAGCCAACACTCCAAATGCGAACCAGAGAATCAATATCACTTACTTGTTTATGCTGTAACGCACATTTTACGACAAAATCTATAGAGGGCTGGTGCCGGAAAAAACGACTTTCGTGGATTAGCACATTATCTAACAAACATTGACGCAGTTCAGTATTTTTAGGTAGCTGACACCACAGTTCTTGAGCAGATAATCCATTCGATATGGCTGTACCTTCAATTGCATTAACTAACCACTGTAGTTGCCTCTCCGGTAGCACAAAACCGATCTCTTGTTCTATATAATTTTGCCATTGTCGTAGGTTGACAGGAGCGAATTGCATCAAAGTACTGGTTAATGCAAATTCAGCTATAGTAAATGGGCCTCTGACTGCTTTAGTAAAATTGTTCACGTGACCTACTATGACTCCTGTTGCCCATCACTATTAATTGCACAGAACATGGGCTAACATTTCGATCAAATAAAGTAATCAAGCTTATCAGGGTTAGACCATACAAATTATAGAGTATGATATTAGACGCCTTCTGCCAATTCCTGCTCAGTATTTAGTATTTCATCGCCTAGCAACTCGTCATCATTAGAGACTTTAAAACCTGTCACAGACTCTTGGAGTGCCGCTGCCATTTCATTCAGCTGCCCAATAGAGCGGGCTGTTGCCATCGTACCAGATGAGGTTTGTGAAGTAATATCTTGAATAATATTCATAGTATGAGAAATATGGCCAGCAGACTCTGCCTGCTGTAATGCAGCGTTTGAGATGTTTTGAATTAAGTCAGCCAAGGTGTTAGAAACGCTCTGTACTTCTTCTAGCGCTTCACCTGCATCTTTTGCAAAACGTGCACCGCGCACTACTTCAGACGTTGTTGATTCCATTGACATAACAGCTTCATTGGTATCCGCCTGGATGGTTTTTACCAAAGTTTCGATCTGCTTGGTTGCATTCGCTGAACGTTCAGCTAGACGCTGAACCTCATCAGCAACAACCGCGAAACCTCGGCCCGCTTCCCCTGCCATCGATGCCTGAATAGCAGCGTTCAATGCCAAAACGTTGGTCTGGTCAGCAATATCATTAATCAAGCCAACGATATCACCAATCTCCTGTGAAGACTCACCAAGTCGTTTGATACGCTTTGAGGTTTCTTGAATCTGATCGCGAATAACGTTCATACCCTCGATAGAACGCTGTACAACTGCTGCCCCATTGTGAGAGATAGCCACTGAGCGCTGAGCAACTGTTGCTGATTCTGCCGCGTTGTTTGAAACCTGATCAATCGAAATTGTCATTTCATTAATAGCCGCTGATACTCCAGCAATTTCTTGGGCTTGATGTTCAGAAGCTTCAGCTAATTCCACAGCATTCATCTGTGTTTGCTCCGAGGATTGCGACACTCGGTTAGCTGTACTGTTGATAACCAAGACCAATTGACGTAGTTGATCAATTGCAAAGTTTACTGAGTCAGCAATCGCCCCAGTGAAATCCTCTGATACAGTAGCATTGACTGTCAAATCCCCTTCTGCCAAATCCCCCAACTCATCAAGTAAACGCAAAATCGCTATCTGATTACGTTCGTTTTCTTCCTGGATTTGGCGAGCCCGTTCAGACTCAGCTTCTGCTTCTTGACGACGACGTAGTGTTTCTTTCTCAATAAGCAATCGCTCTGAACCACCGCGCTGCTTCAGGAGCTGGTAGGAAGCAAATAGAATACCTAACGCACCAAGGGCGAATATAGCCGCTGGTATGATAACCGACTGATTAAAACTACTAAAATACTGACTTACTGATGATAGCGAGTTAATCAACCAAATCAGACAAGCCAAACTTAATAAAACAAAGAATCCTAACAGTAGTTTCCACGTACTATCAGCATCTGTGCTGTCTGCTGTTGTTTTGGCCATACCAGCTACAGGTTTTTTTATAAAATCACTCATCTTACATATTCCTTTCAAACAATCGTCAAAGTCTAATCGTGACTGACTTTGACAATCTTATTGTTATCAAAACAATGATTAACAAAGCCTGTATAAATGCTGACATCGAATCGTATTTTGTCAGTCGCTATTATCCTGTCGTTACTTAGTCGACAAGTACCCTATACTCGACAGTTATATCGCAGCATCTGCATACTGAGGATCCTGCACAAGCAAACTTGGCATGAATACATACCAGTCTTGCTCATTTTTAAAAAATTTACCATGATTGTAAGGCGCAAATGGCGACTCTTGGTCGATGGCTTCTGGACGATATTGTTCTTTCGTGAACTGTTCAATACCAAGTACTTGATCAACCAATAAACCTGAAAAATTATCATCATAATCAATGACAATAATTTTTCGGTGGCTCATTTGCGTTAGGCGACTCGGTACTTGCAAAAAATGTGATAAGTCTGTTAAGGGCAATAAGCGGCCACGAATATTAGCGATGCCTAGCATCCAAGGCTTTACTAGAGGTAACGTAGTATATTCTGGCATAGATAATATTTCTGATACCTGACCCATAGGAGCAACTAAACGTTGCCCCCCAACCTCAAATACCACACCTTGCCAATCGAACGCTTGTCCACCGCGGCGACCACTTTTACGTGCCCGTGCCAAGTCAGCTAGACGCAGAAGCTCAATAAATCCTCTAGAAGCCACAAATTACTCCATCACTTTGCGAATCATATGGACCAATCCATTTTCATCAACTGGTTTGTTCATATACTCTTTGGCGCCTTGACGCTTACCCCATACTCTATCTGTTTCCTGATTTTTAGTACTAATCATAATGACAGGAATATGAGCAGTCGTTTTGCCACGAGTAATTTTTCTTGTAGCTTGGAAACCGTTCATTTCTGGCATCACTACATCCATCAGAATAACATCTGGCAAGTGATCAGCTGCCATCTGACAGCCTTGCTCACCGTTTGTCGCTTCTAAAATTTGAAAATTATTTTTGGCAAGAATATCGCGAAATTTCGCCATTTCTGATGGCGAGTCGTCAATGACTAGAACTGTAGCCATGGGCATTTCCTTTATTTTCTAACTAATCCATGAGGATCTATTGTTTAATAAAAACGATTCAAAACTGTTACTTAAACTACATGAGTCTTAATTTTTAATCGTAATGTCTCAATAATGCATAATCTAAAGTGATACTAACCATCGATTAGCGATACTGATTGATGGCATCAAAAAGCTCGTCTTTGCTAAATGGTTTAGTCAAATACTCGTCAGAGCCGACAATGCGCCCGCGCGCTTTATCAAATAAACCATCTTTAGATGACAACATGATTACTGGCTTATTAGCGTAATCAGGATTGTTTTTTATCAAAGCACAAGTTTGATAGCCGTCTAGACGAGGCATCATGATATCGACAAAAATAATATCTGGATTGTTATCTACAATTTTTGCTAACGCATCAAACCCATCTATGGCAGTCACTACTTCACAGCCCGCTTTTTGTAATAAAGTTTCCGCAGTACGGCGAATGGTTTTTGAATCATCAATTACCATTACTTTTAAACCGTCAAAATTATTTTCCATTTTCATTATCCTATAAACGACTATTTATTATTTGTAACGCCACTAGCTAATGTAAATATTATATAACACGCTTAGATGTTTATATCACATAATATTAGACGAATGTAAGTGAATTAGTTGGCATAAAAACTTATCAAAAAATTAAGCCTTTCCGTGCGACCTCTTTCCACTCAGTATAGTGTTGACACATAGACTACTATAACTATACTTACTTTATAATGAATAAGTTCAGTAAATAAAATTTTGAACTTAGATATCTAAATATAATGATCCGTATTCATAAAGCATGAGTGGACTCATATTAATGCTCAATATAGTTAATCGCTTAAAAACCGCTATCAAAGTCGACATAACCCACAGTATGAAATAGTAAGTCTTTGAAATCTGCGCATTATATATAATCGATTTAAACGTTGCAGGATAATTTTCATTTGTAATAAAAATGTATCAATATATTCTGTAGTGTTTGTTTTAGCATAGTTACTTTCACTTTTCCAGTGATTAGCAAAATAATGTTCGAACTCATTAGTAGCAAAAATAGCTGTTCTTATATATCAAAGATGTAATTTCAACTCTGTCTAGTATTTAAACCATCAGTTTTCTTAAGTTTAGTAAATACCTTACAGTCGTTCCACCGCGTTACAATTCACTATATAATGATATGACGATTACAATGGTGACTGCTATGACAGCTTCTAGACATTTAAGAAAAAGCCTCTATTTACTTAGTATGCTATTTATCGCTGCTTGTCAGCCGTCACCTATCAATGAATCAGCAGTTACTGATGCTGAAGAAGAGACTGCCGACACGCCACTTATCATCACAAGTGATAGTGTCACAATGACGCCAGAACATATCTTGAGTATCAAACCTTCAAGGTATCAGCCGAGTCTCGGATTACAAGGTAATATTGAACCTATCAAGCAGACTACATTTGTTGCGGTACATCCGATTCTTATAGAAAAGACACTGGTCACTGAAGGTCAATGGGTAGAAAAAGGCACGCCATTGCTGGTCTTTAGGCGTGTAGGCACTGCTAGAAATATTGAAGATTTAAAAAATCCTGCACAAAATCTAGAATCAGACGGTGCTAATCAGGTCAATTCAGAAAATATACAACATTATGATGCTAAGTCTACGATCAAATCCGCACCAGCTGAATCCGACATCGCTGTTGTAAGAAAAACTGATAGTAATAGTGATAAAACGTCAGAAGCAAACTCTGCAATAGAGGCTGACAGCAAAAATCCTAGTAATCACGACGTAGAAATAAATACCACTAAACAAGGTGCGCAGTATAACTTAATTACGATTCATGCCAGCTTTGCGGGTCGGGTGGAAAGTTTGTCTGCTAATGCAGGGCAAAAGCTAGCAGCTCGTGATCCTTTATTGCAAATCAGTGATGAAACTAAACTTTATTTTATAGCCAACCTTCCTATACAAGCAAAACCGCAGCTTTCAGTTGGCCAGACAGTAAATTTTACCGCCGAAGGTATCTCAGATAAATTTACGGGACAAGTCAGCAAACTGGTATCGACCAGTCAGCCCAAGCATCTCTTGGTCTATGTTAATGTCATCGACAATGAAGTAAGTCGTGATAAATTATTACCAAATATGAAAGTCACAGGCCGCGTCAATTATGGTCAAATAGATGTCGGTACTATCGTACCTAAGCGCGCGCTACATGATGTTGATCTGACAGAGTTGCAAACTCCTCCTTATATGCCGCGACAACCATTGACTGCAAATGTTTGGATAATCGGACAAGATCAGCGTTTGACGCGCCAACCTATTGAGGTAGTTGAATACGATCCTACTACGCAGCAGTATTTGATAGCAGGTGTAAGCAATGATAGCTTGATTTGTTTGGCTGACTTACCTGTTGATTCTAAAGGTAAAAAAGTCATTGTGTCATAATAGCTTATGCTGACAGTTACATTTGGTAGAAACATTAACAAAGCTTCTCTTGTTTTGTAACAGCATAATTAGGCAATATGGCCCTACTATATATAGCATTATCCGAGTATTGAAATACTACTCGCATTTAATTATTCGCTATTCTGTATATTTGAAAACGTAGAGGCTTAATAGTTTAACTATTTATTATTACCAACAGCTTATCCTTACCAGAAACGTTATACTTTTTATAAATCACAATAACAATTAGAGGACACCCCATGAGTAAGCAGATTTTATTGATTGAAGACGATCCAGATTTGGCTGAGCTGATCAGCGATTATTTGACCATGAACTATTATGATGTCCATCATGCTGGTCTTGGTCAGGAAGGTCTCGACTTATTGGATACTAAAGAGCGCGATATTGACTTGGTTGTTTTGGATCTTATGCTACCTGATATGGACGGTATGCAAGTATGCCAAAAGATTCGTGGTAACAAGAATAACATGACTAATAAAGTACCTATTATCATGCTGACCGCAAAAGGCGATACAACCGATCGCGTGTTGGGGCTGGAGATGGGTGCTGACGATTATATTGCCAAGCCTTTCGAGCCACGTGAGCTTTTAGCTCGTATCCGTGCTGTTATTCGTCGTCATGAGCAACCAAATCAAGCCGATAGCCAATCAGACAGCCTCACTTTTGGTCGTTTAAGCGTGTTCCCTGATAGTCATGAAGTCACTATAGATGACCAACCAGTACGTCTAACCACGCATCAGTTTCAGTTGTTACACTACTTCGCCACTCATTCTGGCAAGGTGTTGAATCGTGAGCAACTCTGGCAAGCGATGCCAAATGATGACAGCTCAGACAACATCGACCGTGCGATTGATGTACATATTTCGCGTCTACGTGCTTTGATTGAAGACAATCCACGTCAGCCAAAACGTATTATTACCGTACGCGGCGTCGGCTATCAATTTGCCACTGATCAGGTGTAATTATAAAGGATGCCTAATTAGCTGACTCATGGTGTAAACTCTATACCATGAGTCAGTACAAGCGTTTAATAACAGAGATCGTTTAATGCAGCAATTGGGTTTTCGTTCCGTATTTGCCAAACTATTTGCCAGCGTTATGCTGGCACTTACTTTATTTGCTGTGGCAATGGTGCTGTTGACCCAACTTGTTCATGATAAAGATGCGGGTATTCGCTCAGAGATATTAGCCACACAGATTCTGGGACAGATCGATCCATTCTTGCACGAATTAAATATCTCCATCAGCAAAGACAATCGTTTGCAGTCGCGTTTCATGCTGGCTGTCGTTAAGAAAAGCTTCGATATTTTTGATGAATCACTGCAAGCAAAAATGGGATTGTATGACAGCGAAGGTCGGCTGCTCATGCAAACTGACAACAGTGACCTACCCCTAGAGCTTCCCCCTACTCCTTCTTTGTTCTCACGTGTTTTTCCATCACTTGCAGATACATCACCTACCAAGCAAGCTCAAGTATATAGCAGTACAGGTTATACCTTACTGTATGAATCACGTCTAACGCCTAAAAAACCTGTCCTTTCTGCAGCCTTAAACTTGTTCACTGGTACGCTACTACTCTTGCTCATTATGGCAGGTGTACTATGGTTAATTGCCCGCACGATGACATGGCGTATTGACCAGTTGAGCCAACAAATGACTCAATTGGGTGATGGTGATTTTACGGTGCGAGTGAATGCACGTGGTAATGATGAAATCGCTGCATTAGCACGCGGATTCAACCAAGCGGCACAAAAAATTGAACACTTAATTGATGCCAATAATTTACTATTAGCACATGCTTCTCATGAGCTACGCACACCGATTACACGTATCCGTCTACAGATTGAAATGATGGATATGCTAGCTGGTGCGTTGCCAACTGATACTAAAGCAAAGTTCGATAAACGGGCACAGGCTATCAACAGAGACTTGTCAGGTCTTAATGACTTAGTAGAAAGTATATTACTGGTTAGCCGTTTGGATGCAGGACATGCCTTACAGCAAGTTGAAAAACTAGACTTGTATGATCTAGTAAATCAAGAACGTCAGCACTATCCTGAAGCCACGTTGATTGGTGAGCACATCGTGATAGATGGTCAATCATCAATGTTGACTCATGTGATTCGTAACTTACTTACCAACGCTATGCTACATGGCAAGCCACCTGTTACGGTATTACTATATGGTGTTCAGAGCATAGAAGAAGCCGGAACTTTACCTGACTATCTATTACAAACAGTGCTATGCAGCAGTTTTGTCGATTACAACAGTTTAGACTTTGACGATTATGAAGAAAACGCTGATGCCAAAGTAATTGAACACAAAACTGCTAAACATGAAGCTACTAGTTCAGTTGATAAAAATAAATCAGAAACGACTGACTCGATAGCAGAGCTACCGACGCCGACTATCTACAAAAACGGTGAAGATATAGCTGCCAGCAATGAGAACAACGATAGCGATGATGACACCAGTATTGATAATGACCTTTCAGATGAAAGCTTAATAGACAGTGTTAGCAAACCCCAAACTACTACTGGCGAATCATCACTACTTGCTGACTATTACAGCTTTACCAGTGAGTTGACCGACAGAATTAAAAAGGTTATTTGGAAGGCTGTTCCAGATTCTACTGAACCTACTAATGACGCCGATAATACTAACAATGCTAACGTGACTGAAGTAACGTCAATAAGCTCTATAAGCAACGTAGAAAGCGAGAATACTGGTACTCTTATAAATGATAGTGCTCAAAAATCAGATAGTTCTACTACTGATGCCGCTACTAAAAATAACGGTTCAAACAATACGAAAGATGACGCCAAATCTAATAGCTCAAATAATGAGAACTCAGGCGCAGTTGTGCGTAAAGAGGGCTTATTTGCTAAACATATGAAGAAAGCCAAAACTGAACCTGAACGTCCTCTGCCAAAATATGCCGTGCTAGCTGTAATCGACGAAGGCACTGGTATCCCTGAAGGCAAGCGAGAAGAAGTCTTCAGTCCATTTGTACGTTTACAGCAGAAAAACAAAGGCTCTGGATTAGGATTGTCTTTAGTCTCACAAATCGTTACCGCTCATCAAGGGCGCATTATTACAGATACGCTAAATGGTCATACTAGATTTTTAGTGACTATTCCAATTCATCATGACCCTCATTACAACTATCACGAGTAATCAATCCCCATCGTTATATAGATAGCTATTACGCTGTCGCCTTCACATTTGCCATTTTAACTGCTTATTCTTAATAGCTATTAATCATAAGCCGGACACGTATGTGCATATCCAAAGTGCCCGATAATATGCTATATTACCGCCCCTTATTATACGGTTATTGACTATTGTCGTTTTGACGAGCTTCTTACATATTGAAAGAGGCCTGATGACGCGTTTTTAACCATTAAAAAATTTATTAAATTTTGAGCCCTCCATGAATGACATGATTGTCTTAAACGATGTGACCAAAAGTTTTTTAAGCGACCGATCAATCAAAGACAAAGACGGCAAACCACATTGGTTTACCGCTGTTGAGCCGACATCTCTGACTATCAAACAAGGCGAAATCTTTGGTCTAATGGGTTATTCAGGCGCAGGTAAATCTACCTTATTGCGCCTAATTAACATGCTTGAACGTCCAGATTCGGGTCAAGTCGTGATAGACGGTACTGACCTAACCACGCTGTCTGCCAGTGAGCTGCGTATTGCTCGTCATAATATCGGGATGATTTTTCAGCAGTTTAATCTGATGTCTAATCAAACGGTTTTTGACAACGTGGCATTTAACTTAAAAATCTCTGGTTATCCAAGTCGCGACATTCATAAGCGCGTCATGGATTGTCTTGCGATTGTCGATCTGACCGATCGTGCTGGCCACTACCCTGCGCAGCTATCAGGTGGACAAAAACAGCGTGTGGGTATTGCCCGCGCGATTGCCCCTAGTCCAAAAGTATTGTTGGCCGATGAGCCAACCAGTGCGCTTGACCCTGCCACGACCCGTAGTTTGCTGACTTGTCTGCGCGATATCAATGAGCAGCTTGGCGTGACTATCGTCATCGTGACCCATGAGATGAGTGTTATTCGTAGACTTTGTGATCGCGCAGCGTTATTGCATCAAGGACAACTATTAGAAGTTGCGGATGTGCGAGACGGTCTGATTCAAGCAACCACCCCGATTGGCAAAGGCCTAGTCGTCGAGGACTAATGAGGCAGGAGAAATAGATATGTTAACTGGTACTGAATTATCCGCCTCTATAGACAAGCTGCTTGTGTTACGCAAAGAGATCGCAAGCGCGTTTATTGATACGTTTGTGATGCTCGGTATTTCCACCACAGTCGCAATCGTCATCGGTGGACTGTTTGGCGTATTCTTGTTTTTGTCTAGTGATCGCCAGTTTTTGCAAAACAAGACTTTGTACGGTGTGCTTGGCGGTATTACCAACTTTATGCGTGCTTTCCCTTTCGTGATTTTGATGATTGCAATGAGTCCGTTTACTAAGGCCATCGTTGGTACGGGTATCGGACCGATCGCTGCATCACTGGTACTGGCTATCGCTGGTTCGTTTTATTTTGCGCGTTTGGTCGAGCAAAATTTACGTGAAGTGCCGCGCGGTATTATCGAAGCAACCGAATCGATGGGTGCACGACCTTTTACCATTATTAAAGTACTACTTAATGAAGCTCGCTCAGGTTTAGTATTGTCAGTCACTATTCTTTGTATCAGCTTGCTCTCTTATTCAGCAGCCGCTGGTATGATTGGTGGTGGCGGTTTGGGTGATTTGGCCATTCGTTATGGCTATTATCGCTATCAAACCGAGGTAATGATTTTTATCGTGATTGTATTATCAATCATGGTCGTCTCGATTCAAGCCTCTGGTAACTGGCTCGCCAATCGTTTAGACAAACGTTAAACCGCTTTAGAGAATACTTGACTTTACGAGCGACTAGGTTTATTTTTGGCAACACTCAACCCTTATCTCAGCTCTTACAACAAAAGCAGCATTACTATTTATAATGTTGCTTTTTTAATGTTCAGACGATAAACGTTTTACTCAACCCCATTCATTATTAAGGACATATTATGAAATTAACAGATATCAGCCGTCAGTTAGCTACCGCATTTGCTGCTGTTGGTGTATCAGGTCTAGTCTTAGTTGGTTGCAGCAATTCATCAGCGCCAGAAGCGACTAAAGAGCCAGTAACCGAGGGTGCCACTGCAGAAACTGCCGCTAGCGATATCGATCCTGACCATACCAAAATTGTTATCGGTACGACTGAAGGCGATTTTGCTGATATGGTTCGTAACCAAGTAAAGAGCACGCTTGAAGCTCAAGGTTATGAAGTTGAGTTGATTGCTTTTACTGATTATGTCCGTCCTAACCTTGCATTGGCTGAAGGCGATTTGGATATCAACATCTTCCAACATAAGCCTTACCTTGATACCTTCAAAAAAGAAAACAACCTTGATTTGGTTGAAGTATTCCAAGTACCAACGGCTCCACTTGGCATCTACTCAGGTAAAAAGACCAGTCTTGACGCTGCATTCAAAGGTATGAGTGTTTCTGCACCAAACGATCCAAGTAACTTTGCTCGTGCTTTGGTAATGATGGATGATCTTGGTTGGATTACCCTAAAAGACGACATCGATCCATTGACTGCGTCAAAAGCTGATATTGCTGACAACAGCAAATACGATATCGAAATCGTTGAGCTAGAAGCTGCTCAATTACCACGCGCACGTGATGAAGTTGACTTCGCAGTTATCAACGGTAACTATGCTACTGACTCTGGTATCAAATTGACCGAAGCATTGTTCCAAGAGCCAAGCTTTGCTTATGTAAACTGGTCAGCGATCAAATCTGCTGATACTGGTAAAAAATGGGTTGAAGATGTGACCAACGCTTATAACTCAGAAGCTTTCAAAAAGTACGCTCATGAAACGTTCCCTGGCTACAAGTACCCAAAAATCTGGGGTACTGATCATAGCGCACATACGGACACTGCTGCTAAAACTGAAAGCGCTGACGCTCCAGAAGCTGCTGCTCAATAAGACTTTAAATCAAAATACCTAGCTTTTCAGGTCTGATGATTAATCGAAACGCCCATTACTTAAAGTGATGGGTGTTTTTTTGTCTTTAATTTTGGGAGTGCTGTTTTCCAATACCGTTATCAAAAGACTAACTAAGTATTAAATAACTATCAAATAAATATCAAAAATCACGTTACAGCCTGTTTGCCCTTTGTAGGAAACCGTCACTCACGCTTCCACTTGTCTTTAGTTTTTCTTATAGTGGACAAGCTCAATAGTAATTCACTCGTTAGACCATACTATTGATGACATTTAAAACTAATGAAAAATTATAAGATACACATAACAAGGATAATAATATGAGCGCTAAAAACTATAATATTCGTACCGCTGGACAAGCAAATATTCCAATCTTAGGCTTAGGTACTTGGCAATCAACTGGACAAGATTGTGTAGACGTGGTCAAAAAAGCGTTAGAAATGGGTTATGAGCATATTGATACCGCTCAAGCTTATGGCAATGAAAAAGAAGTTGGTGAAGGCATCAGACAGTCAGGCGTAGCTCGCGATAAATTCTTTTTAACTACCAAGATTTTTCCAGATGATATGAAATTTGAACCAGAAAAACTGGTCGCCGCAGCGAAACGTTCTTTAGAAGATTTGGGTACAGATTATGTCGATCTATTACTACTGCACTGGCCTGATGACCGCGTGCCATTATCTGAGACCATTCCTGCGCTGTGTGAACTCCAAAAGCAAGGTTTGACGCGTCATATTGGTGTTTCAAACTTCAATATTGCTAATATCATTGAAGCCAAGAAATATGCTGATGTGCCTATCGTCGTCAACCAAGTAGAGTTTCATCCGTTCATTAAGCAAAACACATTGCAGACCTTTTTGAATAATCATCATATTCTACTAGAAGCCTACTCGCCATTAGCGCGTGGTGATGTATTTGATAACGAAGTAATTAAAGAGATTGCAGATAAGCATAACGTAACACCAGCACAAATCTCACTAGCTTGGATCCTATCAGACAAGCATCGTGTGGCTATTCCGAAAACGTCTAATCCTGATCACTTGCAAGGCAATCTAGATGCCATCAAAGTTGAGTTAAGTGCAGATGAGTTAGAAAAAATCGGCAACTTAGCTAGCTCTGATGGTCGTAAAATTGAACATCCTGACTATAGCCCAGTATGGGATGACTAACAGGGTTAATAAGTACGATTAATTGATTAGCTAAACGCAGCAAAATAAAAAGCCACCGATAATCGGTGGCTTTTTTATATGGTATGAAAACTCATAATCATTACTGCTGTAGCGTTTCGGTCTCATGGATTTTTTCAGCAGGATTATACTGTTCAGAAGAAGGTATCGCTCCGCTGCGATTATTCTCTTTCATAGATTTAGCGACTTCTGGCGGCATATAGTTTTCGTCATGCTTAGCCAATACTTCCCCAGCGACAAAAGTATCGCCTTGCATTTTACCCGTGGCTACGACGCCTGAGTTTTCAGCAAATAGGTCTGGCAAAATACCTTGGTAAGTCACTGGCACTGTCGATTGAAAATCAGTAATCGCAAACTCAACATTTAATGGATTGTCTGCTGCACGCTGCACACTGCCTGCAACCACCATACCACCAGCACGAATACGTTTGTCTTGAGGCGCTTCACCTTGAGCAATAGCGGTTGCATCAAAGTAGTAGTCAGTTTGCTGCCCGATGGCATAGATAACCAACATAACTGCTATTGCTGCACCTGCCAGCGTAAACATAACCCACGTCAGTTTTTTCCGACGAACTGCATTCATACCACTACCCCATTAATGAGTCACTGTTTTATAAACCATAATCAATCTATCAAACAGAAAATTTTGAAGAAACTACCATTAGAAAAACGTTTTGAAAATGTCTTTCTAATCGTACTCTTCTAATCGCTATATGGTAGCATTTTTCAGACAAATCAATAAGCCTCATCACTGCCTATAAGGTCATATTTTTGTCAGTGTAAGGATACGGCTTCTTACGCTAAACCCATGATATTAAGATGATTTTTTATTCAGGTCGTTTAGTCGCAGGCGTTGAGGTTTTGGTCGTCCGTTGTGCTTGTCGCGCTTGCTGGATGGTCAGCTGTTTGATAAGTGACTGTCGCTGTCTGCGGCTATAGATAATAAATGCCAACATCACGCCGATCGTTATCGCCCAGCATGACCACACAAAAACCCCATGCTTACCCATGGCGAAAAACTCAGATACGCTATAAAAGTAAGGCTGCATAGTATTTTCCTAGCCGTTATTTGTGTTGACCACGAATGTATTCTTTGACCCACGCTTTGCCTTGATCACGGTATAAAATCAGCGTGTTAGTACGATAAATCGCTAATGTCGCAACCAGTAAATAGCTGCCAATAATCATCAGTAGCAAGGGCATCCACATATCTGCCGACATTTTCGGTGCGGCGGTCAAACTAAAGGTCGCACCTTGATGCAAGGTATTCCACCACTCTACTGAGTACTTGATAATAGGCAGATTCACTGCGCCCACGATAGATAAAATAGCAGCCGCTTTACCACGATTGGCCGTATGCTCAAACGCGGCAAACAACGCCATCACGCCCGCGTATAAAAACGCCAATATCAGCATTGATGTAAGGCGTGCATCCCACACCCAATAAGTACCCCATGTTGGTTTTGCCCAGATAGAGCCTGTAAGCAAACTGATGACACACAGTAAAAACCCCATTGGGGCAAGTGCCTGCGCGACCAGACTGGCCGTCTTAATCTTCCATACCAAATAAATCACTCCCAGAACTGCAAGGGAAAAATAGATAGAAATGGCAAGACTGGCCGCTGGAACATGGATAAAGATAATGCGATAGCTATTGCCCTGAAGGTAATCAGGCGGCGCAAAAGCAAGGCCCCATACGCTACCAATGAGCAAACAGAGACTGGCCAATATCGCTAACCACTTGACCCAAGGGCTAAAGATACGAAAAAACTGCTTGGTACCCACAGTGGTCAAGAAACCCTGCCAAATGCGCTGCCACAAGCTAGGGGATGAGACGTTATTCAGGTTGGGCATGGGAAGAAACCTATTACACAGCTTACTGGCGATAAAGGATGCGGTCTACCAAAGCACCACTATCAACTCACCTGCTGGCGTTAAACACTGGATAGAATCTACAAAGAGCTGTTTACGTATTCAATTGACTATTATAGCAAAATTGCCAGTTTTCACCACGATGTTAATACATGTGATGCAGATAGCTAAATTTCGATGACTGGATTTAGATGGCTAGGTTTAGATAACTGGGTTTAGATAACCAAATTTCGACAATTGGACTTTAGGATTGCAACAAGCAAATCGTTTAATTAAGCCATGACATTTTTAAAGTTGTAGCAATCACCCATGGCATGACCAAGACAGAAACAATACTTCCTGCTAGTAATAAGGCTAAAATAGGTAAACCATTCAGCCCAGAGGCAAATAAATCAACCGCACCCGTAGCAAAAATCAAGACTGGCAACTGCATCGGTAAAGCAATCAAAGGCACCAATACTGCCCCATTCTTTAACGATAGCGTCAAACTACTGGCAATCGCGGATAGCATTAAGAGCATCGGGCTACCTGTCACAATAGAAGCCATCAATATCCACGCTTCAAACCAACTAAGCTGAAATAACGGCACGGCAAGCAAGCTAAGCACTGCCACAATACCACTGCTAAAAATCCAGTGAATGACCAGTCTAATCAGCACCCATAGCGGTAGTGACGCTTTGGCCACGACCAATTGCGCAAGCGTACCATTATCAAGCGCAGGCTTGAACAATCCATCAACGCCCATTACCAGTGACAGCAATGCAGCAATCCACACTGCTGATACGCCCAGACGCTGCAATAGCGCAGGCTCACTACCGACTGCCAGCGGAAACAAAGTAATAATCACTAAGAACAATACCAACGGATACAACCATTGTACCGCTCCTTGCTGCTTGACTTGCCATTCGCGTCGCCATAGCTGCAGGAAGCCAATACTGCGAGGCACTGCAACAATAGCATTTGGACTTTTATTCATGGCTGCTACTGATCCTACTTGTATTGGACTGTCTGTCATTATTTGTCCTTGCACGTATACTGATGGTACTGATAGCAGTTAAACTTATACCATATAATCTGACAAATCGAGCACCTGATTGGCGACACTGACTGCCTGATGACTGGTCATTAGTATCGACCCGCCAGCCTGTGCAAATTCGCATAACCGCTCTTCCATACGTGCCACCATATCAACATCCAGCGCCGTGAAAGGCTCATCAAGTAACCAGAGCGGTGTCACATCAGGAGTTAACAAGTACAATCGTGCCAGCGTGATGCGCCGCGTTTGCCCAGCGGACAAATGACTTGAGCTGATCGTTTCAAACCCTTGTAGTCCAACCCATGTGAGCGCATCATCAATATCAGCAGCGCTTGGCGTGATGCCATATAAGTTCAGTAGAAATGTCAGGTTTTGTGCCACTGTCAGATTTGGATGGATGCCTAACTGGTGCGAGACATATAAAGGCTGGATGGGCAGGCACGATTGTCCTTGATAAGTAACTTCACCTGACAAAACAGGTAACAATCCAGCCAACTGCATAAGTAACGTGGTCTTTCCCGTCCCGTTTGCTCCGACTAGATGGCAAATACTACCAGCAGATAGCTGCAACGCAACTCCTTCGCACAGCGGTATCTCACCGCGCTGAACCGTCAGCTCCTCAAGTGCAAGTAAAGGCGTATCCAAAACCGTCATCAAAACCCCTGGTTATTTATCAAGCAGCAGTCAATATTCATCACAAACAAAGGCAATGTTCGTGGCATAATACCCTATGCTCGCTACAAACACACAGTATAACAAATTGTCGATTACTCTGACTTCAAAAAGTACGACCTCAAAAAAATACGACTTTAAAATATGACTTTAAAACCTATGCCGACTTCACCAGATAGCCAAACACAAATGCCTAATGCAGAGACTAAAAGTGACAACGCAGACACTAACTTGTCAAAAGAGCCATCAGCCAGCCGTTTGACAGTAGATAGATTGATCGATGCTCAAGTTAACTTTATGCAGCAGTGGTTGCACAATCAAGCTGAGCCACTAGCGATGGAAGCTTGGCAATGGTTTGGTGCGCAGCCCTTAAGCAAATATATCACCTGTGACCATTTACAACAGCTGATGAAAGACTGGCTATTAAATCAGCCGATGACTGAGGTGATGCGTACCGATATCCGTGATATTTTGCATACCATTATTTATCATCCAGTCAATGACAGTGTGCCTTTATCTGAGCTGGTCGATGATGCCCAAGTCGAAACTCTGGCTAACTATATCGGTAGCCATGAGCAGCAGCGCAATATATTGATTCATACGCTGGTCGGTAACGAAACCTTTGCCGATTTGTTGACCCAAACACTCTATCACGCTATCAACGATTTCATGGAAAGCACCCTCGATAAAGCAGGTGGTGTTGGTAAATTGATGAAGCTTGGGCGCAGCTCTTTTGAAAAGGCAACCAACAGAAACCTCGATGAAAAACTACAAACATACCTGCATCGCAATATCAAAGATTTGACGCGCAAAGCCGAAGCCAATGCGCAGGAACACTTATCAAACGAAGAGGTGGCGCGCCTGATGGTTATGGGCTGGGAGCGTATCAAAGACCAACCGATCAGCGAGCTGCAAACCTACTTAAGCGATGAGCATGGTAATAGTAGCATTGACCATATCGAAGCCAGTATCCAACAAAGCTATAACCGCTTACGACTGTCACCGTATCTACACAGCTTAGTATCGGCAAGCATCGATACTTGGTATGCCAATCATCAGGCTGACACGATGGCGACCATTGCGGCGAATTTGCACATTGACGAAGCGGCCATGAAGCAATGTAGCACTAAACTACTGCCTATCGTGCACGATGCTCTTGAGACGCCGTGGTTGACGGCTCATATTCGTGAAATGCTAACAGCGTTCTATGCACAGCCTACTATCAAAGAAGGTTTGGCATTCACTCACGATTAATTTATAACCCTTACTTATCAGCATACTATTATGAGTCAACGCAATAAACTCAGCTTGTGGCAAAAGATCAAACAGTTACTAACTGCTGCCGCACCGCAGTCAGTCATCGATGCTGCAAGCGAGCAAGGGTGTTCATCACTTGCTGACAGCGAGATTAGTAATACAAAAAATATATCGGCTGATATTTCTAATATCAGTTCTCAAGCTACTGACAGTACTGTCTCTGATATCTCTCATGAGTTAGAGGCAAATCAAGGCAGTGAACAGAATAACACTCAAGCGCAAGCAGATACATCTCAACTCAAAACCGATAGCGCAAATGCAGAACCTCAAAACCAGAGTGACACGCCTATCGTCGACTGTCTAAAGCAATACTTCAATGCCAAGCAGTGGCACTACACGCATTATCGACCCAAAACCAACGACAGCCAAAAATCGCATCATTTATCCTTGAGAATGCGTCATAAGCAAATAAACTGTGGCTATCTGTTTCGGGTGCAAGAAAAAAACAAACTATTGGCCATCTACGGCATCTTGCCATTTTTGATACCAGAAACTCATCAAAGTGCCGCGATGCTACTCATCACCCAAATCAACTATGACATGCTAGTCGGTAATCTAGAGATGGATGTCAACGATGGTGAAATACGCTACAAAAATGCCATCGATGTCGAAGCAGTTGGTCTAGATAATGAGATCATTGAGCATTTACTACAAAGTGTGGTTGCGATGACCACAGTCGCCAACGAGCTATTTGGCAACTTGGTTAATAATCAAGACCCTGCCGAAAACATGCAAACGCTACTTGTCGAGCTACGTCAACAGTCAGACGCGCGCACATTCTTTCTTCCGACTCAGTTTGTTCAATAGCTCAGTTTGTTTGATAATTAAGTTCATTCGATGAACCGGTTTTTCAATCAAGCCATAATCCACAATAGCTGATACTTGTCCCTTTATTCTTCTACCCAAAAAACCATCAATACTAAGCTAGAAACCTTATGCTAAAAATTGCCTACTCTGACGTCTTTCGCTATTCCGTGCCAGAAAAACACCGCTTCCCCATGCAAAAGTACCTTATGATTCCTGAGCGTTTACTGGCAGAAGGGACTATTAGCCAAGATAACTTCTTTGCCCCTGCTCGCTTAAGCGAAGATGAGATTTTGACCACGCATACCGCAGAATACTGGTATCAGCTTAAAACCCAAACACTGCCGCGCAAGGCTGCTCGTGCGATCGGATTTGAGATGACGCCGCAGTTGGTAGAGCGCGGTCGTTATATTGCCCATGCAACGTATGAGTGCGCGCTATATGCTCAGCAATATGGCGTGGCTATGAATGTCGCAGGTGGCACCCATCACTCTTTTGCTGGTCATGGAGAAGGGTTTTGTGTTTTTAATGATGTTTGTATCGCTAGCAACTTACTACTAAATCGTGGACAGGCAAAGAAGATTTTAGTGATCGATTTGGACGTTCATCAAGGTAATGGCAACGCCAGCATCATGGCAGATGAGCCACGCGTTTTTGTCTTTAGCATGCATGGTGCAAAGAACTATCCGTTTCGTAAGCAAGTATCAGACTTAGATATTGAGCTAGACAACGATACCGGCGATGCTGAGTATTTACAGATATTAGAAGATACGCTGCCACGCTTAATCGCTGAGGTTGCACCAGATATGATTTTTTATCAGTCTGCTGTCGATGTGCTCGCTACCGATAAGCTCGGCAAACTTGGTTTGACACAAGCAGGATGCAAGGTGCGTGATGAATACGTTCTGCAGCAGGCAAAAGCCGCCAATATCCCTGTCGCTATCGTGATGGGTGGCGGCTACTCAGAAGATATCGAAGATGTGGTTGAAGCACACTGCAATACGTTTCGATTGGCACAGCAGATATTTTTTGAAGAATTGGTCTAATAAAATATCGCTGAAAGGTAAAGATAAGTCCAGAGTTGGAATGGCTCATATACCCTAGCTATAACAATGCGGTAATACCTTGCCAGCCAACGCGTATTCCAAGCACGATTAAAATCAATAAAATAAGCTGACGAAAACGTGCTTGTGGTAAATAGCGACGTAAACGGATTCCAACTAGCAGTGTGACTATAGACAGCACACTCAAAAAAGTAATCAGCTGCCACTCACCACTGCTCAGTGCCATGATAGGCTCACGCAGCACAATAATTTGGGCAATTTTTCCTAAGAAATAGCACATGTTACCGACTTTGGCGATGGTGTTTTTATCATCACTGGCAGACAATAAATACATCATCAGGATGGTCGACATTGCATTGGTCGAGCCGCCGATGACGCCTGCACCAAAGCCAACGGCAATCAACATAGGCTTAGTATTTGGTAGACGGATTTGTTTACCGAGTAAACTACTCACAACGTAGAAAGCAATGACCGCGGCCAACAATAAGAGAATATAAGCGCTATCGACCCATAGCAAGAGTTTCGCACCTAAAATGCTACCTAGCAGGCTGGTAAGCGCAAGCAACCAATAGCGTCTGCCGTAGTAGATAAAGTTTTGCCAAATGGTGCGTTCACCGCCTACTAGCCACGTCATCACATTAACGACTAGCGAGGGGAAAATCACTAGTACAATGGCGTGTTGCAATGGGTACATACTAGCAAGCGCAGTTGTCGTTACTAGCGTTGCGCCAAGTCCGCTAATACCATGCAGCAGTGAGGCAAGCGCAAAAATGATCGTCAGCACTAGCATCTGAGTGCTATCGTTACCAGCTATATTCATCATATCGGTCACACCATTTTAGGCTCAGCGCCCATATCCACATGCTATCTACACGCTTTGAGCCTGTAGCTCTAACTATCTTTACGTTGACCGATTGCTTGACCGATGATGCTAGCAAGTTGCTCAGCAATTTTATCTTTACTGGTCTTCTCAAGCGTTACCGCGTCACGCTCATAGCGCTCAGAGAAAAACACCTGCATCGCATTGTCATCACTAGCAAAACCAATATCTGCACGTGAGACATCATTACAGGCAATCATATCCAAATCTTTTGCGACCAACTTACCACGGGCATAACGCTCAACATCTTGCGTCTCTGCTGCAAAACCAACGACAAACAATGCTGGATGCGCAAGAGAAATCTTCGCTAGAATATCAGGGTTTTTAACCAGACTGAGCGTCATGGCATCTTGCGTTTTTTTAATTTTTTGCGGTGCCGCTTCTTCAGTACGATAATCTGCCACTGCTGCGGTGGCGATAAAGATATCTGCTTTTACAAATTGGTTGTCATCATGAGAATGTAGCAAGTCATGATTGTCATTATGGTCATGGTCGCTTACATCGTCATCACCGCAACCACAGTCGCCATGATAATGCTCTTCAGAATGGGAATGGTTATGAGAATGACCATGCGTGTGATCATGAGAATGGTCGTGCTCATCTTCAAAGACCAATTGAAGCTCGCTATGCGTGCCATCTACACATTGCTGCGCCGCTATCAGCATATCTTCAGCAGACAGCACATCGATCCGTGTGACATTAAGCGGCGTGGGCAATGCCACTTTACCACCAGCGATTAATACAACGTCTGCACCAGCAGCCACACAGGCGCGCGCCAATGCAAAGCCCATTTTTCCTGAAGAGTGGTTAGATAAATAACGTACAGGGTCAATCGCTTCTACGGTGGGACCTGCGGTAATGACCACTCTTTTGCCTGCCAGCAATTGCGGCGTTGTGTTCATCGCTATGAACAGTAAAACCTCATCCAATAACTGCTCAGGCTCAGGCAATCGCCCTGCTCCGACATCACCGCACGCTTGCTCACCGCTAGCTGGCTGGATAATCTGATAATTCATATCGCGCAAGGTTTGCACATTTAGATTGACCGCTGGATGCGCCCACATCTGCTGATTCATGGCAGGAGCAATAATGACAGGCGCTGTAGTGGCAAGGCACACTGTAGTCAATAGATCATCAGCCATACCCATGGCCAGACGCGCAAGCGTATTGGCTGAAGCAGGTGCAATGACGATTAAGTCGGCCCACTTGGCCAGCTCAATATGCCCCATGCCTGCCTCTGCCTGCTCATCGAGCAACGACACGTGCACCTCGTTACCCGTCAACGCCTGTAGAGTCAGCGGTGTGATAAATGCTTGTGCACCTGTCGTCATGATAACGCGCACACCAAAGCCCGCCTTGACTAATAAACGGGCAAATATAGCAGATTTATAAGCGGCGATACCGCCAGTAATAGCAAGCACAATATTGGACATAAGCGTGGCATCAACAAAAAAGTGAAAAGATAAAATTGCGCTTATAGTAACAATTATGAGATAAATTGGGTAAGATTTTCCGTATCTATCTCAGATAACGAGTATCAACCCATTTTCAAGGAGTGACCATGGCGATCAAAGACTGGCATGAGGATGACAGGCCACGCGAAAAACTTTTAAAATTTGGTGCAGCTCATTTGTCTGACGCCGAGATACTGGCCATATTTTTGCGTACGGGTACTCAGTCTCAATCAGCGATTGAATTAGCGCGGCATTTGATTGATCAGTTTGGTAGCTTAGCCGAGCTATTAGCCGCCCCTCAGAAGACGGTTCTTGCCTGTCATGGTATTGGCCCTGCAAAGTACGCCCAAATATTAGCCTCACTTGAGATGGGTACGCGCTATCTGGACAGCCAACTAAAAACTGGGCAAGCACTCGGCCGCTCCCAAGCAGTCAAAGACTATATCAGCACCCAGTTGCGCGGCGAGCACCGTGAAGTATTTGCGGTACTCTGTCTGGATAATGCGTTGAACCTTTTAAACTTTGAGATATTATTTACTGGTGGTATCTCATCATGTTCTGTCTGTATCAAGCACGTACTTCGGCATGCACTAAGCCACGCGGCTAGCCAACTTATTATCGCCCACAATCATCCTCATACCGATGCTAAGCCATCAACGGCAGATAACTTACTGACCTATGAACTAAAAAAAGCCTGTGACTTATTAGATATCTCGCTTGTCGATCACATTATCGTCGGACGTAACGACACTTTGTCTTATGCCGAAAGCTGCCTTGCCCCTTTTGGTTAGCTCTTTGGCGAGTTTTCGATAATAGCTGGCTACGTGTTCCAACTAGACATATGACTAACCTGCAAACAATTATGTTTGATACATATCATCGACAGAGCGTAGCATTTTGGCTCTTGATAGTTATCGACAACTGTTTCATATTAGTAGCCATTCTTGTCATTTATTTGTCAATTACTTACTAGACCATTAATACTAGTATTCAGAAGACGTAGAACCGAGCATTTAGAGATTAACAAATCATTCAACATATTTATAAGACAGTAAGTGGCAAGACGAAAAATAATTATAGTTAGCTTATTCACTTACGTACTTTTCGCATTTTTTATTCAGCGCTTTAAAGGAGATAGTCATGGCAATTGGCTTGTTTATTTTGGCAGTCATCATTCAGTTAGCCGTGGTCTTGGCCATCTTTTTGTTGTCCTTATCACGGGTCACCGGTAGCATCGTCGCCCTGATTACGGTTATCGTCACCGCAATTATCAGCCCATGGTCGCTCATTTTGGGTATACCAATGGCACTGCTATGCTTGGTCTTACTCGTTGCACCGCTTCGCCAATCGTTAATCACTAAGCCTGTTTATAAGGCGCTGGGCGGTGCAATGCCAAGTATGAGTGATACGGAGCGTGAAGCGCTTGATGCAGGTACTAGTTGGTGGGAAAAAGAGCTGTTTATGGGTGCGCCGAACTGGGATACCTTTGCCAATTATCCTTATCCGCAGCTCTCAGAAGCAGAGCAGAGTTTCATTGATAATGAAGTAGAAACCTTATGTGGCATGCTTGATGAATGGCAAATCCAGCATAAAGATAAAGATCTGTCACCTGAGGCATGGCAATTTATCAAAAGTAATGGTTTCTTAGGTTTAATCATTCCAAAAGAATTTGGTGGCTTAGAATTTAGCTCATATGCGCAAAGTCGTGTCATGAGTAAAATCGCTTCGCGTTCGCCGACTGCTGCTGTGACCTGTATGGTTCCCAATTCGCTCGGCCCTGGTGAGCTGTTGATGCACTATGGTACGGACGAACAAAAACAGCGCTGGTTACCAGGTCTTGCAAAAGGTGATGAAGTGCCTTGCTTTGGTTTGACTGGCCCTGAAGCGGGCTCTGATGCAGGTGCCATTCCTGATACAGGTGTGGTCTGTTACGGTATGCACGAAGGCAAGCAAGTGCTTGGCCTGCGCATGAACTTCTCCAAGCGTTGGATTACCCTAGCACCTGTCGCCACTGTGGTTGGTTTAGCGTTCAAAATGCACGATCCTGAAGGTCTGCTTGGTAATCCTGAAAAAACCGATTACGGCATTACCTGTGCCCTCGTTCCAGCTAACCACGAAGGTGTCGTAACAGGGCCACGTCACAATCCAATCGGCTCACCATTTATGAATGGTACGGTCGATGGCAAAGACGTCTTTATCCCATTAGATTACATCATCGGTGGCGTCGAGAATGCTGGTCGCGGCTGGCGTATGCTGATGGAATGCTTGGGTGTTGGTCGAGGTATCTCTCTACCCGCTCTGTCGACATCAGCCAGTGAAATGACCTATCTGTCTGTCGGGGCATTTGCCAAAGTTCGCGAACAGTTCAAGATATCCGTAGGTAAATTTGAAGGTGTACAGGACGCTACTAGCCGTATGGCGAGTAACACTTATATGTTAGAAGCGTTCCGACATTTGGTCACTTGCGGATTAAACCAAGGTGGCACGCCCTCTGTTATGACTGCCATGGCCAAATACTATGCGACTGAAACCATGCGTAGCGTCGTCAACGACGGTATGGATGTGGTCGGTGGTCGTGCTGTACAGATGGGGCCACGTAACTTCTTAGCAACACCTTATCAAGCGATTCCTGTTTCTATCACGGTTGAAGGCGCCAACATTTTGACCCGCTCGCTCATGATCTTTGGTCAAGGTGCGATGCGTTGTCATCCTTATTTATTCGACGAGCTTCAGTTACTACAAAGCGAAGATAAAGCGGCTGCTACTGAAAATTTTGATATCCTTTTCTTCAAACATTTAGGCTACACGTTTAACCGTGGTGCAAAAGCCTTTGTCGCAGGTTATATTGGCGGTAGCGATAAGGCGCCGAGTTTCGCAGATGCTTTTACCCGTCCCTACTACAAACATATCAACCGTTTAAGTGCGAGCTTTGCCCTAACTGCTGACATGGCATTAGGACTATTAGCAGGAGATTTAAAGCGTAAAGAGATGCTCTCTGGTCGTTTGGCAGATATTCATAGTCATCTATTTATTGCGACTGCTATTTTGCAGTTCTATGAGCATGGTAGCAAGTCAGAATCTGAGCGCTTACATGCCGAAGTTGCGCTACAAAACAGCTTGTATACGATTCAAGAAGCCTTTGTGTCATTCTTCGCTAACTTCCCGAATCGTATGGCAGCCAATGTGGTTAGTTTTGTGACTTTCCCAAGTGGACGTATCTTCACCCCAGCAAGCGATGAGCTGAAACGCCAGTTAGGTGATACTTTCATGGATGATTTTGCAGCCAACCCATTCCGCGATTATCTGAAAACCATGGTTTATTACAATACAGATGCAGACGATGTAACTGGTCGTATGGAACATGCTTATCAGACGTTGGTCGAAATCGAACCATTGTGGCAGAAGTTCAAAAAGGCAGAGCATCAAGACAGCTTTGAAGGTTTAACCTTTGAAGATCATGTAGTACACGCTAGTCAAAATGGCGGCATTACCGAAGAAGAAGCAGAAGTGCTGATTCAATATAATGCCATGCGTTTTGATTCATTATTGACTGATACGTTTGACGAGCATCTATCGGAAGCGCTAGAACGTGACAATCCGCATGCCCTTGAAAATGCAGTTCATCAACTGACTGATTATGCACAGCTAAAAAGACAAGCTCAGAGTAAAAACGGTATCGCTGTGGATACTGATGCATCTGCCGTTGATGATTCGGCTATTAATGATCTAGTCAGTACTGCAAATACGGATGATCATACTGGCGATGCCAATCCTAATCATGGTTACGAGAGTGATGGCGATGTAGAATTGGTGAGTGAGCAAGATACTGTCAAAGAAGTAAATTCTCAGACAGATTTTGCAGAGTCGGAGCCTGAGATAGAGGCGTTAGATCATCGCCATCGTGATGCTGAATCACATCTTAACGAGCGTATGGCCAATAACCACAATCGTCATATTGCACCACCTGACGAGATAAATGCTGAAGCAAGTGATAATGAAGTCAAAAATTTAGAGCGCCAATTACTCTCATCACGCGAAGAAGACGATAAGGTTTAATAGTCTATTCTGTTTCTAATATTAGTGTTAGTTACTGAGCTTTATTAAAATCTATAGTAAAAGTTTCACTTCTTATCAGCCAGACTATCTATAAACGATAGTCTGGCTTTTTGGTACATATTAAACGTACTCAGCTTATCAAAGCATATTTTTCTCAATTTTAGTTGTCTTAATTTAGTGGTTTAAAATTAATTATTAGCCATATAGCAAGGCGTTAGAAACTCTTTCATAAATATTTTGTTTCATATACGAAACAAACCGTTTAGAATAAATATTGACTATATTACGGGCACATAGCTTTAGCAACTAATGTAAATTCTTCATAAAATAAGAAAAAAATCTTGCAGTGCCCTTAGCTATTCTTTTATATTGTTCACGAAAATGTGACATCAAGCGACAATCACAGGAAATTAATAGTCATAACAAGCTTTATAGTAAGGCCGATAAGTACCATCATATTGGCTAGTTAACACTTACTATAAAGCTGTTATGCACACAAAGGATATGAATTATGTGGAAGAATTTAGGACTGACGGGCAAGATTATTGTTGCCATGGTGCTCGGTATTGGACTGGGTCTATTTCTAAACTATTCAGGATTGAACGGCGAAGGTAGCTTTGTTAATACTTACATCACTAATGGCTTTTTTGCCATTATCGGTAAGCTATTTGTCAACTCGCTAAAAATGTTGGTCGTACCTTTGGTGCTTATCTCACTGATTTGCGGTGTATGCGGTATTGGTGATATTCGCTTACTTGGACGCATTGGTACCAAAACGTTCATTATTTATATGATAACCACCGCGCTCGCTATTGCGACAGCGATTGGTCTTGGTTCGTTATTCGGTATCGGTAAAGGCATGAATATCGAAACTGAAGCCGCATTTGAAGCAGCATCAGCGCCACCTCTACTTGATGTGTTCTCTAACATCATCCCATCGAACCCCATCAGCGCGATGGCAAATGGCGATATGTTATCAATTATCTTCTTTGCTATCTTAATCGGTGTCAGTATCTTGATGGTGGGTAAACCTGCCAAAGGCTTAGTGCAGAGCCTAGAACTGATCAACGAAGTTATCTTAAAGATGGTCACGATCATCATGAACCTGGCACCATACGGTGTATTTGCTCTATTAACTAAAGCCATGGCAGAGCTAGGTTTAGATTTGATTTGGTCGCTACTTGGCTACGTAGCAGTATTAGTCGGTTCATTGGCCTTCCACTTCTTTATCACCATGATGATTGTACTTAAAGTCTCTTCAGGCCTATCTGTCAAAATGTTCTTGGCAAAAATGCGTGAAGTACAGATCTTTGCTTTTAGTACCTCAAGCTCGAACGCGACGATTCCTATTACCTTGCGTACGGTTACCAAGCGTATGGGTGTAAACAACTCAGTTGCGTCGTTCACTGTTCCTTTTGGTGCTACCATCAATATGGATGGTACGGCCATTATGCAGGGTACTGCGACCATCTTTATTGCCAATATTTACGGCATTGATTTGGGTGTAACCGAATACTTAACCGTAATCTTGATGTCAGTACTGGCATCTGTTGGTACGGCTGGTGTACCTGGTGTTGGTCTAATCATGCTATCTATGGTATTTGCTCAAGTGGGTCTACCAATCGAAGGTATTGGTCTAATCTTGGGTGTGGATCGTATCCTTGATATGTTACGTACTGCTGTAAACGTAGGTGGTGACGCTGCTGTTACTACTATCGTGGCAAAATCAGAAGGCAAAATGGATCTGGCTATTTACAACGATCCTAACGCTGGTGCAAAAGATGTATTTGATGGTCATATCGATGAAGACAATGAGCGTGAGTTCTCTGAAGTCTTTAGCGATGGCATCATGGGTAGTGAATACGATGATGTTGATCGTCGCCGCTAACCCACGCTTTCTAGATAGAAGTGCATAAAATAAAAAACCTCAGTCAAGTTGGCTGAGGTTTTTTTATGATTAGTAATCAGTCAAACCAACAATTAATTAGCCAAACACATACTTGGTCAACATCGCTAGACAGACCAGTACAATTACTGGGCGAATTAATTTGCTACCGCCTTTAACCACCATATGCGAGCCAAAATAGGCACCGATGGTTTGTCCAACCATCATCGCTAGCCCCACTTTCCACAATACGTTACCACCCAAAATAAAGAAGATTAACGAACCTATATTGGTCGATAAATTCAATACTTTAGCCGCACCTGTTGCTTCGATAATTTGACGACCACGTAATGCCACATTGCCAAGCGCAAAAAACATACCAGTACCTGGACCGATATAACCATCATAAAAACCAATCAACGGTGCCACGACTTTTTGCCACTTGCTCTCTGAGATGCGCGGTGCAGCCTCTACTTCACCCAACCTAGGGGCAAATAACGTATAGATACCGATAGCCGCGATCAAAAATGGAATTATCTTTTCTAGCAAGTCAGGTGGTGACATCTGTACAGCGATGGTGCCAATAACGGAACCAATAAAAGCAGCGATGATAGCTACTTTGATACGTTGTGGTTTGACGACCCCTTTTCTAATCATAGTAATAGACGCAGCTAATGCGCCTGATGCCGCTTGCAGTTTATTGGTACCAAGCGTCAATACTGGTGGAATGTTGGCCAGTAGCATGGCAGGGATAGTCAACAACCCACCGCCGCCAGCGATAGCATCAATAAATCCTGCTAATGCGGCCACCGCAGTAAGCATTAAAATAATCTCTAACGAGAAAGTTAAGTCCATGACACTGACCTGCAAAGTATTATAAGAAGAGAAAAGAAGTTTTGAGATAAGGCTAAAATATCATTATCGATGAGCTGACAGCTTACCAGTGCTAGCAACAGCAATAATGACACGTCGCATAGCGTTGCTCATTATAAAGATAAAACCGTAAAAAAAGCCAAAAACGTAACAAAGTCTGCTAAATTTGTCTAATAACGTTCGGAATATACTCAACAAAATAGCGACTTATTAAAAAGATGTAACGACTTACAACTATTGTGCTCGTTAAATCCTCTTTATAATATTGCTATTGTGAATATAAAAAAGTAGACCGTTGGCACTGGCTCAACGTATTTTGTTGTCTATATTGATAAGAGTATGAGAAACTGTTTCTGTCTATTTGCTACCTCAAAATTATAGGTAGCGCAGACATTGATGGATATTTGAGGTTATTTAGTAAATTGTATTTAGCGAATGAGGATGATATGGCAATACGAAGGATTAAGGCATTTTTTGAATTTGAGGCAGCAGGCGGTATCGTCTTAGCATTGGCTGCCATTGCTGCAATGATCATTGCCAACTCCCCTCTTAATGTTTGGTATGAAGGTTTTATTCATGCACCAGTCGCCATTCAGATTGGTGAGTTTGCGATTGCCAAAGACGCTCATCACTGGATCAATGATGGTTTGATGGCGGTTTTCTTTTTCTTGGTCGGATTAGAGCTTAAGCGTGAAGTACTCATCGGTGAACTATCCAACGTCAAGCAGATAATACTGCCAGCAGGGGCTGCACTCGGCGGTATGATTATGCCAGCGATTGTTTATCTGCTCTTTAACTACAATGAACCCGAGTTTTGGAAAGGCTGGGCCATTCCTGCTGCGACAGATATCGCCTTTGCGCTCGGTATTTTGAGTCTCCTAGGTAATCGTGTACCCAACTCCCTAAAGGTATTTTTGGTCTCTATTGCGATTTTTGATGACATTGGCGCGATTCTGATTATCGCTTTATTTTATACCAGTGAGTTGTCATTAGAATCGTTGGCAGTAGCTGGTTTATGTTTGCCGTTCTTATATGTTCTTAATCGCCGCAACGTTACCAACATCACACCTTACCTACTTATTGGTCTAGTGATGTGGATTGCTGTCCTCAAGTCTGGTATTCATGCGACACTAGCTGGCGTGGTACTAGCACTGTTTATCCCTATGTTTGATCGTACTGATCCTGAGCACTCTCCGCTTGAAGAGCTAGAGCACGATTTACACAACAGCGTAGCTTTTGGTATCTTGCCAATCTTTGCTTTTGCCAACTCAGGAATCTCGCTCGAAGGTGCAGGTGTGAGTGAGTTATTCCACTCAGTACCGCTAGGTATCGCCGCTGGTTTGTTTATCGGTAAACAGCTCGGTGTCATGATCATGTGCTGGTTGATTTTTAAACTTGGTATCTCAACTATGCCGAAAGGTATGGACTATAAGCAAATCTACGGTGCAGCTCTATTGTGCGGTGTGGGTTTCACCATGAGTTTGTTCATCGGTGGCTTGGCCTTCGCTGGCGACACCACTATGTTTGATGAGCGCTTAGGTATAATTATGGGTTCAATCGTTTCTGGTATTGCTGGTTACATCATGCTTAAAGTAACTTTGAAAGACAATCCTAGTAGCACATCTGTCGATTTGACTCGCTCACAATGATCAGATACAGAGCCACTTACAATGGCACTGCTTAATGCACTACCATTGTAAGTGGCTCTGTATGACTTATAAATGGTCTAGATTATTATGCCTTAGACAATCAATTAGATAAAGACAATCGCCTTTTAGACACCTATCAATCAGAATTCGATAAGCTAGAAAATGGTGACATGCTAGATTTTTCTAATGAAAAAGCAGCCCGTGCACGGCTGCTATCTCTATCTGATGAGATTCGTGATACCAAACGCCGTATCCGAATAACACAGCCGCAATTAGATTCATTGAACCAATCCAGTAATTTTTACGAATGACTGGGATGCGAAGCTATTGCAATGCAAGTTTTACGTTCTAAGGCACGTTCTCACTCTGAAAATGGTACTTGATAACTATGGATAAGAAAATCATCAATACGGCAAGTACTCCAACTGACAGACCTGACTTTCAATCATCGAACGCTTATCAGCGTCATGGACGTACCACTGCTATCAATGACCATAGCGATCTGCAGGTTTTAAAACGCATTAAACGTTATCTATTACCAAAAGACTTTACGATCTCGCCTACTCTACTTGATGAGATAGTGGCAGGTTATGATATCGGCGATCCACTCGCAGACGCGTTAGCCGCTCAGGACATAAAATTTGCAAAGCCCTTACAGCATACTATTCTTGGCGATAGTTCAAACAATAATCCTGCAAGCAATTACCTTGTAAACAACGACCTTGCAAACAATCCATCATTTAGTGCGCTCACTGAGCAATTTAGCAGCCATCCTGACTGGTTCGACCCAAAGCTTGCCCAAATAGGTGCGATTGCCTATCGGCGCTATCCATTGATGCTCATTTGGCTACTGCGTAATGTTGCTCTGATGGCCGGCTATAGCATCCCTGCCTTATCACTGCCTCTCATTCAGACGGGCGCACTGATGCACGATGCACTACCGAGACTGATGCGTACTTATGCCTATATCTTGGCCGTGTCTGAACACCCCTCGTCTAATATGAGCGCAGGCAATCAAAACAAACCTATTGAGCAAGTATTGGCTGTTGGCTCTGAGGGCTGGCGCCAATCGATCCAAGTACGTCAGATACATACCTTGGTACGGCAAAACTTACTCAAAGGGAAAGGCAATGCTGCTACAGGCGTGATACCAAACGCCGAGCAACATCATAACCCTGACGGCAGTTGGAATACTGACTATTGGGGCATTCCTATCAATCAAACCGATATGATTGCCACCCATTTACAATTCTCCTTACTGATTATGCGCGGTCTACGACTACTGGGCGCACGTATTAGTACAGAAGAAGCCGAAGGTATCCTGCATCTATGGAACCTTGCCAGTTATTGGATGGGCGTTGATTTAGATCGTTTACCAAAAGATGAGGCCGCGTGTTGGGAATGGCTCTATACCTATCTATCGATACAGCAGCTAGACTTTAAGATGGGTCAGCCATTGGCAAAAGCATTGCATGATTTGCCGCGTCAGCTGATGGGTGAAGACAATCGCCGTGGACGTTTTGTCGAAATGGTCAACGCGAGTGTCACTCGGACTTTGGTCGGTGATGATATAGGAGATGGTCTGGACTTACCAAAATCGAAGATACGCTTTGGCGTGTTGTCTTCAGTACCGATTCTTTTTGCGCTCGATACTGCACGGCAGCATAACGCGTCCGTAGCTCATAAGCTAGAAGCATTCCGTGCCAAGCGCCAAGACAATATGAACTGGTGGCTGAAAAAGAACGATGATTATTATAAATAGATGATTATAGTCATCCCACTATAAAAGCATTACTGTGTTAACCTCGTTTGAAGTATCACATATACATCTACACTCGGTTGCCTTGTACTATTTTTAAATTGAATCGACTATATTATTAATAGATGACATTTATCAGCGTTTGTTTTCGACGCGGTAATACCACTCTAGCTGTCGATCAAATCCTGTTTCTAATAGGTTGGCAATTACCCGTCCTGTTAGTCCCCATACTGTCTCACCATCGACCTGCCAGCTCGGCGTCAGTATGGTAGCCATTTGCTCTTGCATCTTATACTCAATTTCATACTCTACCGTTGGTTGAGTGACTAACGATTCTAAATCTGCCCAAAAGATACGTGATATTTCTCCCGCTTCAGGTACGAGTACTAGACCAGGAGCGATGAGTGCCACGATTGGGCGTACGCTCATACCACTTTTTGAAGTTTGGATGGGTAGCTGACCAAGCAACTGGACTTTATTGGGCGGTAGCGCTGTTTCTTCACAGGCTTCACGCAATGCGGTAACGACATTATTGCCATCGCCTACCTCGTACTTACCCCCGGCACAGGAGACCTCCCCCGCATGACTGTTCATATGGGCAGCGCGGCGTGTTAATAATAATTTAGGTCTGCGCTCATGAGTAATAGCGACCAGTATTGATGCATCAGCAATCGGTGTCTGATATAAGCTGTCCAAAATACGCGTACTTTGTGAGGTGTTGCCACTCTCGTACATCGCTGGACTTGTCAGCGCATTTAAGGTCTCATGTTGCACTCGTTCGGCTAATTGACGAAGCGTCGGATGACGAATAAAAGTAGGTACAGCAACTGACAGGTTATCGAAGTTTACAGCCTCCGGTGGGAATAACATTATAATTGCCCTATATTTTTATCGTTGCTAAGCGGTATCAACAGCATCTTTCTTGTTTTCTATTATTAAAATCGCGACTAATAAGTACAATCAATAATCTATCTATTGTTTTCGACCGCTCGATTTATTAGCGGTTTTGATATCAATAATTACTGAACACTCACTAGACTAGCGCAATATAATAGTGGCTGCATGCTATTTATGTGACTGATTCATTGCTTATCAATGCTCAATAACGGCCCTATTAACTAATAGTAGTCAGCCTATCTGTGAAATGATGCGTTACTGTTATCGTGATTCTGTCCATCGATAATATGTGCTATCTTAAGACGATAGCTGCTCTTCAGAATAATATCTTATATAAGTCAGGTACGTTTAAGTTAGGTTTATCGTCAGGTTCACTCAGTTTACTGCTTGTGGTACTTGTCTCACCGTCCTTGTATCTAACTTATCATCGAAACGACGACAGCAGCACTTCAGAATATAGGTCTTACAATCTATAAAAAACATCATACACAATAACTTTTATAACAAGGTAGTTGATATGCGCTATTGCCTCCAATGCGGTCATGAAGCAGAACGAAAAATCCCACCTACGGATAATATGCCGCGTTTGGTATGCCCCAACTGTCACTATATCCACTACGAAAACCCAAAAGTTATCTGTGGCTCGCTGGTGGTACATGAAAATAGAGTACTACTCTGCCGCCGTGCCATTGAGCCACAATATGGGCTATGGACGATACCTGCAGGTTTTATGGAAAACGGCGAAACCATGGCTGAAGGTGCCGCACGCGAGAGCTACGAAGAAGCTGATGCCATCGTACTGAATCCGCATTTATACTGCATTTATGACTTACCAGATATTGGGCAGATCTACTCTATCTATCTAGCCGATCTAAAAGATGGCGCGTATGGTATTGGCTCAGAAAGTCTCGACTGTGCACTGTTTAGCGAAGAAGATATCCCATGGGATACACTGGCGTTTGAAGCCATTCGCCGTACTCTAAAAAGTTACTTTGCTGATCGTAAGAAGTATAACGAGTTGTCAGAATTTCCGATTCATCAAGACAAAATTGGCAAAGATTTGAGTATCAAGCGATATTAGTCAATTACCTAACCGAAAAAAGCCAAGCATGATGCTTGGCTTTTTTGTACTTAACTTTTAATCAAGAACAAACCTAATTGTCTTAGCTCTTTATTCTACAAACCTCAAAGCCAAGACCTTTTACTGCCTCTTCTTTGTCATAAGGCGCTAGCACTGCACGTACATGCTTTTGCCCTTGCAGATATTGCTTGGCAACGCGCTGCAAATCAGCGACCGTGACAGCCAATATCGACGCTCGCATTTTACGCTGCCAGTCAACACCGCGATGATGCAGGTTTGCAAAGCAGGCTTTGATTGCTTCGCCTGCAGGAGAGCCCGGCTTATCCATACCCGAGATAATACCTAAGATAGCTTCTTCCAATTGCTCATCGGTCTGTGGCTCGTTTAATAACCACTCGATACTGGCTTCAAAGTGAGCAAAGGTCTCAGCACATTGCGGATCACGATAGCTAAAGAACTTAAAGGCACAAGCGTTGGCATCGTAACCTGCGCCGCCGCCATAGGCACCGCCGCGCTCACGAATCGCACTGTGCAAATAACCGTTACGTAAGTAAGGCGCTAATACCATTAATGCAGCGGTATCAGGATGGTCAGCAGCTGGCACGGTATAAGCACTGGCATTATGATAGACATTGGTTGGTACTAACCATGCTAAATGTGCAACCTCGAGCGCCACACCATTTTCTAATGCTTTGACTGTATCATTCGCACCATTTAACGCAGTATCTAGTTGCAGGTTTGCAAACTCACTTGGGATATTCGCCTCAACATTGGTCAAATTCTCAGCAATCTTTGGTGCTTGGCTGTCTTTCAAGCTATCGACGATTAAGCTACTCAAGCGTTCGGTTTGCTCTGCTTCACAGATAATAACGGCATGCTTAGGCAAACTGATCAGACGTTGATGTAAATCCATCAAGCTCGTAGCCAACTGATCCCACTGAGTATCATCTGTACTAGCATGTGCCAAGAAATCTTTAAGTGCGTTCAATGCTGGTAGACCACTGCGCACATATTCCAACTGCGCTTGGCGACTCATACCACGACTGGCCGTTTGCATGGCATAAGAATGCCCTGAGCCCGCTAGGTTTGACTGCCAACCCGCTTGACGCTGCTGCAAGATTTCTTTGATACGGTCATGCTCAGAGAAAATACTGTGCTCCATGACTTCTTTGAGCAAATCAATCGCTTCAGGCTTACGGTTAAGCGCACGCGTTGCCACCACAAAATAACTGCTAATCGCTTGGCTATCATCGACGTTGGTACGCTGGCTAATACGAGCGGTCACACCAGAAGAATGTGCTGCTTGCTTAGCTTGCATCTCATGAGCACTGAGCGAGTCAGTACCTAGCTCAGATAATAGACTTAAATAAATAGGCAACAATGGATGATTAATCACATCATTAACTGGTAGCGCATCTGCGCTCGCATTACCGATTGCCTCAGTAAGCGGGACAATCACTTGATAGTAATAAATGCCATTGGTGCCAGCTTCATACTCAAATAGCGTGCTGTCTTGCCCGCTCAAACGCACCTGCTTTTGCGTGCCTTCTTTAAAGCTGATATCCGTTGGTACGTCTTCTAGACCTACTTTTGGTAATAAGCTTAAATCATCTGGCGCAGCTTGACGTGCAGCCAAATCTAAGGCTTGTTGCTTCAAGATAGCTTTGTCATCAGCAGTCAAATCCATCGCGATAGTATCCAAACGAATCTGCTCAGCTGCTGCCAAACGGGCTGTTTTTTCGCTATCAGGGGTCATCGTTACGCGTACGCGATGCTGATTGTCCAATAGATGCGTTTTAATCAAGTTCGGTAGCCACTGTGGATCGACGACTTGCTCGCGTAGCCACTGTAGATGCTCGTCTACTTCCCAAACATCGATAGGGTTGCCATCATGAATGGCGGTACTAAAGCCCTCTAGCATAAGATTTAGACCATAAGGAATGCTATCGCCGCCGATGTGACGCTGATCAATCTCAATCTGATGCAGAATGGTTTCGATTGTCTCATCGTCAACTGGTGAATTGGCCACTTCGGTTAGCAAGTCGATAATACCCTGCTCGACCGCTTCGGCATGTTCAGGGTTGGAGCCGCGCAGTCCTGTATAAAAGACCATTTCATAATGACTGTCATCAAGTCCCAATAGCGGACTTGGCGCTTTACCTAGTGGATGGCTGTCGAGATAAGCACGCAATGGCGAGCCTGCATGCTCAATCAATACACCTTCTAATAGACGCAATGCCAAACGCTGCTTAGGATCGGTAATTGATGGTAGTAACCAAGCAACCACATGATGCGTCTGATCTGGGCCCGCTTCGTCAGCAGTATAAGTGTCAACCGCGCTGATTGGTGCAGACAAACGTTGCTCAGGACGCGATACATGCTTTTTACCTGCTTCAAACTGAATCAAGGCATCTTCGTGTATCTTCGCTTGCGTCTCGGCAACAGGAATATTACCAAAACTCATGATGACACTGTTTGACGGATGGTAATGGCTCTGGTGAAACTCGGTCAACTCAGTATGAGTCAAGTCAGGAATATCGGCAGGATCGCCGCCTGAATTATAATGATAGGTCGTCGTTGGGAACAGATGATGAGCAACCGTATGATATAGCTGATCAATCTCGCCACTCATCGCGCCTTTCATTTCATTAAAAACGATACCCTTAAACTGCGGCTTATCATTTTCATCAAGCTCGACGCGAATGCCTTCTTGGGCAAAATCGAGCGGATGGATATTGGGGAAAAACGATGCATCTAGATAGACAGCAAGCAAATTGAAATAGTCGTTTTTGTTTTGCGTCGCATACGGATAGGCAGTCCAATCAGCTGCGGTCATCGCATTCATAAACGTATTTAATGAGCGTTTAATCATTGAAAAGAACGGATCACGTACTGGGAACTTGTTCGAACCACATAGTGCCACGTGCTCTAAGACATGTGCTTCGCCTTTTGAATCCATTGGCTGGGTGCGAAAACCGACTAAAAACGCATTTTCATCACTTGGGTGTGCCAGATGATAATGCATCGCTCCTGTTTTTACATGCTGACTGATCAGCACATCCATCGATAGCGCCTCAATATGGCGATGCTCAATCAGCTCAAATGCTGGATGCAAGGTTAAATCAGCAGTAAATGGCGTGTCCGTCATAGTTATCCTTATCGCTTATCATGCGTATAGTGCCCTGACTGTCAGGGAAAATAGAGTAATAAATTGGCTAAAAAAGAGTTGGCTTAGCGCTATTAGTGGGGCTGCGACATGGATAAGTCAAGGCAACAGCCATGCAATAATCCACCACATAATCTACGCGGCTATCAACTTAGCTATCAGAGCCTTATAGTTACAAATTCAGCTATATCCACAATTTTGTTATGGTTTTATTACTTAACAAAGACGGCCTACACTGCTATAGTTAATTCAGTTTAAAAGAATTACAAGGCAACCGAGTGCAGATGTATATGTGATACCTCAAGCGAGGTTAACACCGTAACTCTTTTATAAAGGATTGACTATACTGTAAAGTTAACGGCTAACTAGGAGTATCTTATGAGCTACCAACACGTTTTACTGGTCACTGACTTACTATCCGATGCGGACAAAGTGGCGCTAAAAGCCAAGCGTATTCTCGCAGGCTCTCCTGAAGCCAGACTGTCTGTCTTGCATATAGTCAAGGATGACATGGTGCGCTTCGGTTATGAGCTTGTTCCGTCCTCTAGTCTCTCAGGTGATGTCGATACTGAAAAGTGGCAAGAAGCACGGGCGAAATTAGCGCAATTTTTGGCCCGTAACGAGCTAGAAGCGATTAACTTTGAGGTCACCGCTGCCATCTCTAATAGTAAAGGTATCATTAACTACTGCCGTGAAAAAGACGTTGACTTACTTATCATTGGACGCCATGAGCGCCATGGTATTGCCGCTTGGTTGGTAGGAGCCACTGCCGATAGTATCTTGCCAAATGTCCCTTGCGACAGCTTAGTGGTGAAGCTTGATCAGCCTGTCCCAGAATAATTGGCATTACTCTAATCCGCTGCTAAAGACGACAAGCTTTACTTAACAGCGCCCTAGAGTAGTGCTATAGTAAATACTATCTGACATGAGGAAGACGCTATGAGTTACGAACATATTTTACTGGTCACCGACTTACTCTCTGATGCAGATATAGTCGCACAAAAGGCCAAGCGCATCGTCGAAAACCGTCCAGGCGCTAAGCTATCTGTTTTGCATATTGTCAAAGACACTATGGTTGGCTTCGGCTATGAGCTGGTGCCTGCCTCTAGCCTATACGATGAGATTGATGATGAACGCTGCCAAGAAGCGCGTGCAAAGCTGGCACAATTCCTTGAACGCAATCAGCTAAATGCAGCAACGTCAGAAGTCACGACGGCCATTTCTAGCAGTGAAGGTATCGTCAGCTACTGTCATAAACACGATGTCGATCTATTGGTCATCGGTCGTCATAAGCGTACCGGTATCGCTGCATGGATTAGTGGCGCGACAGCAGATAATATCTTACCTAATGTACCTTGCGATAGCTTTGTGGTGAGATTGGACAAGCCTGTTTCAGCATAACAATATGCTTCGATTGTCTTATCTAATATCAAGCATATCCTAAACAAAAAAGCGCAGCGTAACTTTTAACGCTGCGCTTTTTTATGGTTAATAGTTTTTAGGTTAATCCAAACTCATTGCTTAACCCTGTTGAATAATATCTATAAAGGTTTGCCAAATGGGGCTTTGGTGACGGGCTTTATGCCAGACTAGCCACCATGTCCTTGATAAATCAATTCCCGCCACGTTCACTTGTACCAGCTCACCTGTTGCCAATTCTGTCTCAATCACATGCTGCGATAGACAACCAAGACCAATGTCTGCACTCACCATGTGCTTGATGGCCTCGGATTGATGTATCGCCTTTACCACTTCTGCATTAGGTAGATACTTAAGCAATTGCTCATCGATAATCTGCCGTGTGCCTGACCCTGCCTCACGTACCAGTAACGGCAACTGCGCTAGCTGATTAATACTCAGCTGATAGCAGTCGTCATCTTCGCTATATACAGCTATACCCTTTAGCCATTTGCTATCACGCTTGGCAAATACTACTAGCGTATCGGTACGCCATTCACGCTGCTCTATGGCTTTCATATCTACCGGACGCGGCATTCCTTCTACCAGCGCGATATCGATATTTAGTTGCTCAACCTCACTTACCACTTCTTGCGTATTGGCAATATACATATCGACATTGGCATCGGGTAGCGCCTCATATAGCTTGCCAAGCAATGATGGCAGTACGTAATTGCCAATCGTGGTACTAGCACCGATGTGAATCTGTCCTGCTTGATATTGATGATAATGCTCAAGCGTGAGCGACTGACCCAAGATAGCCTGTGCCTGTATATAAATAGGATGGGCATTAGGGTGTTGATTGAGCCGACGACCGACGCGCTCAAATAGCGGCATCTGTAGTCTAGACTCTAACTCTGTTAGCGCGCTACTGACTGCTGATTGTGATAAGTGCAGCTCCTCACTGGCGCGACTGGTGCTACCTGTCTGATAGATACTGACAAAAACAGCAAGCTGCTTAAGCGTAATCTTTGGCACTGTCTGCACAGATTTTTTCATGATATCAATAATGCCTTATTTCAGTTTTTGCGCTGTTTTATCCGTGACGTTTGTCTTTTTTGATGCTTATGCGCGGTACATCAACTTCTATCATAAACTTTAACCTAAAAAATCGATAGCTTATATCTTATTAATCTGTTTTTATTATAAATGCAGCGGGCATATACTGTCTATTCATAAGCTTATGCTTATCTTAATATAAGTAATAGGATGCCGCGTCATGCACACATTCGTCCAATCAGTCAGCAACTCCGTTCATAACTATACCCCCAATCACCGTCACTTGGCGGGTTTGGTAGTCGTTCTGATTGGTAGTTTGTTCTGCTTATGGTTGGACAGCAGTTTAGATGTATGGTCAAACGGACGTATCGTCGGCTTGTCATCTTTGACGCTAGCGATATTGCTAGGCATGATCTTGGGCAATACCATCTATCCTAAATTCGCTGAACGTTTAAACGGTGGCGTTTGCTTTGCCAAAGGTCAAATCTTGCGCTTAGCGATTATGTTTTATGGGTTTAAACTGACCATGACGCAAGTTGCGAGCGTCGGTATGCCAGCGATTATGACTGATGCACTGGTACTGACGTCAACCTTTTTGCTGACCTATTGGCTGGGTACTAGATGGTTAAAAGTTGATAAAGAAACGGTGATTTTGATTGGCTCAGGGGCAAGTATTTGCGGTGCTGCTGCCGTTATTGCTGCAGAGCCAGTCGTCAACGCGCAAGCTCACAAGGTCACTATCGCCGTGGCAACCGTGGTAGTTTTTGGCACTATCGCAATGCTACTTTATCCTTTTCTCTATCATCTCGGTTGGTTACAGCCTTGGCTCAGCGCCCAACAGTACGGCATGTACACTGGCTCAACCGTACATGAAGTAGCGCAAGTCGTAGTCGCGGGCAATGCAATCAATACTGAGATTGGCGATACCGCGGTCGTGACCAAGATGATACGCGTCATGATGCTCGCGCCTTTCCTGCTTGTGTTATCGTTTGCGCTAACCAAAGAGCGCACCGTAAATAATACCGCTATAGAAGATAAAAGCAGTAAAAACGAGACAGCGTCATTTATGACTCGTGTCAAACAAGTCAAAGTGCCATGGTTCGCGTTTATATTCATCGGCATTGTGTTGATACATACATGGGTGCCAATGTCTGAGAGTATCGTACGCAGTATGGTGATGCTAGATGATGTGTTACTGACGATGGCCATGTTTGCATTAGGTCTGACCACTCATCTAAGTGCGATCAAACAAGCTGGCGTTAGACCGCTTATCTTAGGTGCTATTATGTTTGGTTGGTTGATACTGGGCGGCGGTCTGATTAATATTGGCATTAGCTTTATATAATAAGCTAATGCCAATATTAACTGCTGATGTCATTGCACAATATAAAAGGCCTCTAGCTATAAATAGTCGGAGGCCTTTTTGCATCTGTAATTTGGTCTAATATGATTAGTTAAAACTTTAATCTTGGACTAGTACTAATTTTAATACCAATCTCTTAAATACTAATGCTTTAAACGCTAAGGCTTTAAATACTAAATTGCAGACGAAAAAAAACGAACCCGAAGGTTCGCTTTTCTACATCTATTCATCTATCTGTCTATAAAGACAAATTAGATAGCAACGATGTTATGTGCTTGTGGGCCTTTTTGGCCTTGAGTTACAGTGAACTCAACTTCTTGGCCTTCAGCCAAAGTTTTGAAACCTGAACCAGTGATTTCGCTGTAATGAGCAAAAACGTCTGCGCCAGTTTCTGGAGCGATAAAACCAAAGCCTTTAGCTTCGTTGAACCACTTAACTGTACCTTTTTGAACGTCTGACATAGTATAATCCTACTTTTAAATTTATTAATGGTCTAGTGACCGGTAACGCTTGCAAATAGCTACTGAACGATAAATATTAAAACGAAGGATTATAACTAATACTACGAGGTAATGATTTGGTGCAGAACTGCTCTTAAGCTTGGGCGTATTATAAGGGGTACATCCCAGTATCGCAAGTCTTATCTCATGTTTCGTGTAACCAGAGCCGTTTATTGACCGATTTTGGGGCAAATTGCAACGGATTTAGGCATTTGGTAAACGGAACAAATATATCGCTACCCCACTACAGACAGCGGCTACCGCCCATGCCATCCACATCATATCGGCAGGCAAACGATAAAATAACATAATTGTCGATGCTGCCATCATAATCGTCGCTAAACACTTGGCATAAAGCGGAACGGCATGATTCTCCTCCCAATCACGGACGAATTTACCAAAGTATTTATGATTAATCAGCCAAAAATGAAAGCGTCGAGAACTACGTGCCCAGCAGCCTGCTGCTAGCAGAATAAAAGGCGCAGTAGGCATCACTGGCAACAATATACCGATAATACCTAAGATAAAAAACAGCCAACCAAGCGTCACAAAGGTCCAACGCAGCATTGGGCTGTTGGATTGATCGGTCTTAGGTCGGTAATAGAACGCTTTTTTATTATCGGTCATATAAGTTGTCGGTCGTGTAAGTTGTCAGTTATGCCAAACGTTGATTGTCTAGAATAGCGCCTATTATATAAGCAGCGGCATATAAGGCTAATCATGCAATATCACTCGTCTGTGCACAAGACTATTTATATAAGGTTTTTGCTATTGATAGGTATGTTTGGTTAGTAATTGGGTAAGTACCAATGATAAATACTGCACTCTTTTATTAACATGTCGATTGAAAGCGCTTATAAAAAGCCGTGATAAGCAACAGCTGTTATAAAGAGCGATTAACGAACATCAGTCATCACCTGTCATTGTCGTGCTTGATACGCTTGCATCCCATCTTGTAAGTCGTCTATGATGATGCAGTAACTATCGATAATAGCCATTCGCAGTACTGATTCATTAGCAGTACTGATCAAAAATAATGCCATACCAATCAATCTTGTCGGGGTGCTTTGATTTAACGCTGTAGACACAGCCCACATCATCGCTGAGACACACCCGTGAACCTGAAGCAGTTAGCACTGACGTAGGAAACAAGCGTGACACGCCCTCAGAGGTCTATAAATAAGAGCAGTCTATAGATGATGTACTGGTGATACCTATATCAAACGCCGAGCATCTGACAGTTAGCATCGAGACTTTACCTTTCTTATTTGGCCTTCCTTGTTTTACCTTAATAGTATCAGTCTGATTGTTTTCCATACCTAAAAAGGAAACAACCATGCAGCCGACCACCAAACTTACTCTGACCCTCGAATGGTTCTTGAACCCTGATCATCTGCCCTTTATCGCTGGTGTGACCACGGGGGCGTATGAGCAGGCAGGGCTTGATATTACTATTATCGAGCCAGATGACCACTATGATGGCTTTGCTGAATTGCAGAATCAAAGCATCGATCTGCATGTCAATGAGCCTATCCATCTGTTTGAGCATTACGCGCCTAATCTACGCGCGCTGGGCTGCTTTTTTGAGACCGATGGCGGCATATTGATGCAGCAGTCTAGTATGGATAAGCTCAAAAACAATCAGCCAATCCGCATCTGCACCCCTGCTGCTGAAGAAAAAACCAATCGTATTGGCTTTGAGATATTGGCTCGCTATGCCAAGAAAAACGGCTTTAGTATTAGCCGTGATAATGTAAGCTTTGTACAAAAAGACTTTTATCATATAAAAAACCTGCAAGAAGACCCAAGCCTAGATGGTGCATGGCTATGCTTTTATAATTTTGAGGGCGTTGAAGCGACTCATGAAGGGTTGGACTTTACGTTTATCGATCAGCATCTGTCGCCTTATCCGAACTTTTCGGCGTTAGAAATCCTCACGACGGATGAAATCTATAGCGCGAAAAAGGACGCGATAGATACCTTTATCCAAGTGACTAACCAAATGACGGAACTGTGCAAAAACGAGCCAGAGACTGCTCATCGTATGTATTATGACTATAGTAAAACCGAAGCAGATACGCTGATGGATGCGATCATTGATAATACGCTGGGCAGATTGATCACGCCGATTACGCCAAGTGCGAGCAAATGGGAAGAACTGCGTGAGATGCTAGCCGAGATCGATATCGTGACCTTGACTGATGAGCAATATCAATCGCTTTGGTCGCTGTAGACACTTTAGAAGTTACAATATTTTGAATCATAAAAAACCGCCATAGATTTCTGTGGCGGTTTTTTATCCTATGAAAATCAAATATTTAACTTTAGACACTAGGGTGGATTTGTGAATTTATACTAACTTTATTGATTGGTTTCATAAATTTAGTATTCAATAGAGATTAATAGTTTTATCATTCAGTGGTAAAGTACTTTGACACTTGAGATACTAATTAGCTTTATACGATTTTCAATTAATATGTACTTAACAATATATCTGTGAAAATTTTCAATCAAAACATCTCACTGGACTCCTTCATTATAAATAGATAGCTAAAAATGGAATAGAAATTATGGATGATTTAGATACTACAAAACAAAATATTTTTAGCACTGCTAAACTTTTGAAGGAAAACAACTCCAACGAAGCAGAGACTAGATTTAAACTCATAGATATAATTCTTAAAGAAGTATTAGATTGGAAAACAGAAGATATTGAAGTAGAAAAACATCTAAGAGAAGATAACAATTCTACTTTCGCCGATTATGTTTTGAAAACAGCAAATACAGCTATAGTTGTTGAAGCAAAAAGAATTAGCAATTTTAGTCTAGGTGATTATAATCAACGAAAAATATTACTTGGTAAAAGCTTTCTTGAAACAGAGCTTGGAAAAGCTGTAGTACAAGCACGAGATTATGCTAGAGGTTTGGGAATAGATTTTGCTTGTGTTACGAATGGATTACTATGGTTCGTATTTCCTGCACAGCGCCATGATCAAGTATCATTCAATGAATCTTCAGGCATACTCTTCTCGTCTCTTGAAGAAATTTTTAGCACTTATTATTCCGAATTTACCGCTCTTATAAATAGAGCATCAGTCTTGGCAGGAAGTTTAGAGCTTCATCTATATGGACGTGCTGAGAACCAAATAGATCAACGACACCTGAAAAACTTTTTTAGTCCTTATTCTAATATTTCAAAAGATAACCCTATTTATGAGAACTTATCCAGTCAGATAGCAACTGCCTTCTCCGAAAAAGTACTTTCATTGGACCCTGATGAATTTAGTAGACTGTATGTACCTAATGCACAAAATATAAAGTTTGATAGTAAGATAAGAATGACTGTATCAAAACGAGATACAGTAGTGGCGAAGAAAACTAATAGGTTAATGAGAGATACTGATAGAGATAGGTTTGTTGAGAAAGTTTCAGATAATAAGAATTTCTCTAAACTTGCATTTATTATTGTGGGTACAGTCGGTTCTGGAAAAACCACTTTTCTACATTATCTTGAGAAAATCAAACTTCAAGACTTGTTAAGCAGTCCAGATAATAACTTTCACTGGATTAGAATTGATTTTTTAGAAAGCACTCAAGATGTTCCTTATACGTCATTTATATACGAACATCTTTTTCGTTATATTCAGGCTTCAAATCTAGGTGATAAAGAGAAATCTATCTCTCCAGCCTATGCTTCTGAAATTGAATCCCTACTAAGGGGTCCCCTCGCATTTCTTTCAGACGAAAAAGAAAAAAATCGTGAGATATCAAATTTAATTTTAAAAGACTATAATGAAAAATCACCTTACATAGAGAAAATTTTTAGGTATCACTCTGATAAATCAAATATTTATATAATAGTGGATAATATAGACCAAATAGAAAGTGATATAAAACAAGGCGAACTTTTCTCCGCAACATTGTCAATTGCTAGAAAGCTTAATCTGAATTTAATAGTTTGCTTGCGCCAGTCTACCTATATACGTAACAGAAACTCTCCATTAATTAATGCGTATGATTATGAATACGGACAAATAGATCCACCTTCTGTGCTCGCGGTATTATCTAAGAGATTTGATCTATTAAGTTCAATTGTACAAGGTATGAGCTTTAATTTTACAGCTGAAAATGGTGCTAGGTTTATTGTTGATGATGCATCTGAAGTAATAGGGCAGTTAAAAGAGTCTGTCTTAGGTAATGAAGTTGGAGGACAAATCGAGGTATTAGCATCAGAAGATTTAAGACTAGCATTGAGAATGACTAGGGATTTTCTCGAAAAAGGCTATTCTAATACATCTCAAGGCATACAGAGTTATGCTAAAGGTAACAAGTATATCCTTCCAAAACATGAAGCTCTTAGAGCTATCATAGTTGGTAATCATACTGTTTACGATGAAAGTTACTCTGCTGTTGGAAACATTTTTGACTCTAAGCTCTCAATACATAATTTACAACTGTTAAAGCTTTTTATTCTTAATGCATGCGTGAATAGGGCCACTCTTTCTAGTTTTGAAGGCATAGACGGAGATGAAATAATTGAACACCTTAAGAATATAGGTGTAGCGAAAAAATATACTAAACAGGTATTAAAGGTCTTGTGTGAGCAACGTTACCTTTTTACACCTAGCCATACTGTCTCTGAAGATATCGCCATGTATGCTCCTTCAAGACTAGGAGGGTACGTTGTTCGAGAATTACTTGTGGACTTCACATTTTTAGAAAACCTTATGTTTGACACTTACATATCAGATGACGAAACTTGGCAGAATTTAAAAGAAATTAGTCATAAGATTGAGAGTGAGAAAAACATCATAAGAAAAATAGAAATTAGAGTTGAACGGATTCAATTTTTTTGGAAATATTTAACTAAATCATATAGTCCATTGCTTAATGAATCCCTAAAAAGAACTTTACCCTCAGAATGGTGTAATGACTTATTTGGAGACAATACAGTCACTTTAGAAAATACTTTCTCTAGAGTTAAAGGTTCAGCCAAGAGAAATTATGGCAAATCGAAAAAGCCTTAGAGTTAGTTTAAATTCCCTTTACTTTTAATTTGGAAGTTAGCTATCACTTCGCTTTATAATTGCTTTTGCGCGAGGGACGAGCGCCGAGTTAAGCTATTAAAGAACACCGCCTCATGCATCGCATATTTGCCCCTTATTAAAGGAATCCGATGCTGAGGCCATGCTTTCTAATCTTTTGCCTTTTTTACAACGCTTTCAACTGCTCCATCTGCGCTGTCATCGCCGTCAACTGCCCTTCTAGCTCAGCCAGTTTTGCCTTCTCAGCATCGACCACTTCCGCAGGTGCTTTACTAACAAAGCCTTCATTACCTAGCTTACGAGCGATACCTTCGGCTTGACCTTTTAACTTATCATATGACTTACCCAAACGCGCCAACTCAGCCGTTGGATCGATCAGTCCTTTCATCGGTACGAGTACCCGTAGCTGACCGACCATACTTGATGACGATAGCGGCACGTCATCACCTTCTTTGACGATCTCTAAGCTCTCAACTTTGGCAAGCGCTTTGAACTGGTTTTTGATACGTGACAGACGCGCTTCTTCATCTTGCGAGACGTTTTGTAGTAGCACTGGCAGACGTACCGCATTACCCAGTTTCATCTCACCACGGATGTTACGGACGCTCGCGATTAGCTCCTGTAGCCACGCCATATCCGCTTCAGTCTGCTCACTGATTTGGCTGGCATCGGTCTGTGGATAGTCAGCGACCACGATGCTGTCGGTGTTTTTGCGACCCAGTAGCGGCGCGATGGTCTGCCAGATTTGCTCGGTCAGATACGGCATGATTGGATGGGTGAAACGTAGCGCCGTCTCTAGTACGTGCAGTAGTACATAGCGGATTTGCGCTTTACGCTCGTCAGACACCGAGTCATCATTTAGGCTGGCTTTGGCAAGCTCAACGTACCAATCACAGTACTCGTTCCAGATGAACTCATAGATATCTTGGCTGACCATATCGAGACGGTACTGAGCAAAATGCTGATGGATATCGGCAACGGTAGAGTTCAGACGACTCATGATCCATTTTTCTGGTAATTCCCAAACGTCAGGGTTTGCCGCTTGATCGATAGGCTTGGCAGCACCTTCGCTGTCGACACAGTTCATGAGTACAAAACGGCTGGCGTTCCAGATTTTATTACAGAAGTTACGATAGCCCTCGACACGCTTGAGATCAAAGTTGATATCGCGACCCGTACTGGCCAATGAGGTAAAGGTAAAGCGCAGTGCATCCGTACCATACGCTGGGATACCTTCTGGGAACTCTTTACGCGTTTGCTTTTCGATTTTGGCCGCGTCTTTTGGATTCATCATATTGCTGGTGCGTTTTTCTACCAACGCTTCTAGCTCAATACCGTCAATCAGATCAATCGGATCTAAGACATTACCCTTCGATTTTGACATTTTTTGACCATTGCCATCACGTACCAGACCATGCACATAGACGGTCTTAAACGGTACTTGCGGCGTGCCATCTTCGTTTTTCACGAAGTGCATGGTCATCATGATCATGCGGGCAACCCAAAAGAAGATAATGTCAAAACCTGTCACGAGCACGCTGGTTGGGTGAAAGGTGTCCATCACGCGTGGATCGGCGTTGACGTCTGCCCAGTCAAGCGTACTGAACGTCCATAAACCTGAGCTGAACCATGTATCAAGTACGTCATCATCTTGGCGCAGTTTTACATCATCACTTAGGTTGTACTTACTACGTACTTCAGCTTCATCACGGGCGACATAAATTTCACCTGTCGCATCGTCATACCATGCAGGGATACGATGTCCCCACCAGAGTTGACGGCTGATACACCAGTCTTGTAGATCGGTCATCCACGCCATATACATGTTTTTGTACTGCGCAGGGACGAACTCAATGCTGCCATCTTCTACTGCGTCAATCGCAGGCTTGGCAAGCTCTTTGACTGCAACATACCACTGATCGGTCAACCATGGCTCAACGATCGTACCGCCACGCTCAGCACGCGGGGCCTTTAGCGCGTAGTCCTCGATATCTTCTAGCCAGCCTTGCTCGCCTGCTTGCTCTACAAGGAACTTACGCGCCGCAAAACGCTCAAGTCCTGCGTACTCACTAGGCGTAGTCTCTAATTCAGGCTCACGTGTCTGCAAATCAGGATAGACTTCCATCGATGCTAAGATATTGGCGCGCTCATCAAGGATATTGATGAGTGGCAAGCTATGACGACGACCCAATTCATAATCGTTGAAATCATGCGCTGGAGTTATTTTTACGCAGCCCGTACCGAAGTCTTTTTCGACATAGTCATCAGCAACGATAGGCACGACGCGACCCGTAATTGGCAGAGTAATGGTTTTGCCGACTAGGTGCGCATAACGCTCATCGCTAGGATTGACTGCAACGGCGGTATCACCAAGTAGCGTTTCAGGGCGCGTAGTGGCGACGACCAGATAGTTTTTCCCATCTTGGGTCGTTAGGTCTGCATCCGTGAAATGATAGCGGAAATGCCACAAGCTGCCTTTCTCGTCGTGGTTTTCCACTTCTAAATCAGATAATGCCGTTTGGAACTTAGGATCCCAGTTAACCAAACGCTTACCACGATAGATAAGGCCATCATCAAATAGACGAACAAACACTTCTTTTACCGCATTGGACAGACCATCATCCATGGTAAAGCGCTCACGTGACCAATCAACCGAGCTGCCCAAACGGCGAATTTGGCTGGTGATATTGCCGCCCGACTCTTCTTTCCATTCCCATACTTTATCAATGAAGTCTTCACGCGTCATATCACGGCGCTTGATACCTTGCGCCTCCAAACGACGTTCAACGACCATTTGAGTCGCGATACCAGCATGATCCGTACCTGGTTGCCACAGCGTATTGTCACCATCCATGCGGTGATAACGGGTGAGCGCATCCATGATCGCATTGTTAAAACCATGGCCCATGTGCAGCGAGCCAGTGACGTTCGGCGGTGGCAAGGCGATAGAAAATGACTCGTCTTTGTCAAAAGTCGGCTGAAAATAGCCGCTTTCTTCCCAGCCTTGATACATGCCTGCTTCGACTTCCGCAGGGTTATAGGCGTTTTCAAGTTGGCTTAAGGCCGCTTGGATAGAGGCGGTTAGGTTGTGGTTACTCATAATGGCATTATCTTTTATTGATTGAATGTGATCAAAGTTAATTGAATTAAAGCGAATATAAAAATTAGGAAAATCATGAATAGTGTGATTTTAACGCAGATAGGCAGATTTTGTTAGATGGTAAGGCAATTTATAAAGCCTGAAGGCGATTTATTACTCAAATTGTTAATCAATTAACAACAGCAATCAGAAGAATGGGAAATATAATAGAGATTACTTATGCAACAAAATCATTAGCCTATAACCAGCGAGCCAACTGTGTCCCAAGATACCGAGCATGACCATGATTCTCAGGCTAATCGACCAAACGATGAGCCTACAAACGTGAGTACCACTACTCCTGTGTCTAAAGGTGACGATACGCTAGAAAAAAGCAGTGATTCTTCTAAAGACATTGAGGTAGACAAGGACGCAGACGACACTACAAACAGTGACGTAGATGACACTACAGACAATAATGTAGACGAACCTATCAAGGCCACTGAAGACTTAGAAAATGATGACCTGCCAGAAGAAATCAGCGAAGAAGACAAAGAAACCATCAAAAAGGTCGCCAGTGACGATAATCTAAGCCAAGCAAAGAGCTACGCCAGTATCTTAGTTGAGCAAGTTATCCATGCCAAAGAAACCTTTGAGCGTTCACTTGGTTCGTTATTTACCAGTGCCTTTACGGCTGGGCTAGAGATTGGCATCAGCTTTTTTATGATTTTATCGATGTTTGCCCTACTCAATGATGTGATACCTAGTCGCTATGCGATGGTGCTGTCGTCACTGCTGTATCCAATTGGCTTTATTATCGTGGTGATTGGTCAGTCGTTATTGTTCACAGAGCAGACTTCCCTCTTAAGCTTGCCTGTCTTAAACAAAATCGAACCGCTACATAAGCTGTTACGGCTATGGGGCATTGTCATCGCTGGTAATATCGTTGGCGGCTGTCTGTTTTCGGCATTAATGGTTGGCTTAGGGCTGCATATGCATCTGTTTACAAACCATGCCATTGATGTCTATGCCGAGCATATCTTAGGTTTTGAGTGGTGGGTGATCTTTGGTAGTGCAGTACTCGCAGGCTGGATGATGGGCGTAGCAGCATGGCTAGTAACCTCTGCACGGGATACACTTAGCCGTATTGTGCTGGTAACCCTAATTACAGGTAGTATCGGGTTTTTGGGCTTACATCATAGTATCGTGGGCAACATTGAGGTGTTTTCAGCGTTACTATATGGCAATACCGTCAGCCTCTGGCGCTACTTGGTATTTTTAGTCGTGGTATTCGTTGGGAATACTGTTGGCGGTGTGGTATTCGTCGCGGTACTCAAAAACCGTACGTTCTTGTTTGAAGTTGAAAAAGTCAAAGAACAAGCCGCCGAGGCAAGAGCAAAAATGGACAGACGGAGATTCTAGACTTAGGCTAAACTGGTTTGAGCTAAAACGAGCGCTAAATACAAAAGCCCATAACCCGCTTCATTATAAAAAGCGTGTTATAGGCTTATTTTATTGAACCATACACTGCTGATTTTCGCGAAATTTCCGCTTTTCCTTCAAAAGATTGCTTTTTAAAAAACCGTTATTTTGTTAATTCAGCAATGCATTACCATGGTTATCTTAAACACCTTACATTCTACGTGCTGCCAAAACGCTATTTTCTCTTTCCACTCTATTAGCTTTATTGTGTTGGGCAGTAAATACTCTGACCATAATACCTGCGGTCAAGAACATGATTAGTGTATAAATAGCTGGCGTCAACGACATCTTATAGTTTGCCAATAGCGTCAATGCCATAAACATTGACAACGTACTGTTTTGTAGACCAACTTCCATAGTAATCGAGCGTCTTTGCGCAGGATTTAGACCAAACCATTTACTGGTGTAATAACCAAGCGCCATCGTTGATACGTTCAATATTAATGATACAGGGCCAGTAGCGATTAACGCTTCGACGATAATGTCTCGTTGTACATAGCTTAAGAACAAAACCAAGAAACTCAAAAATATCACGCCAAAACGAGAAACCATCACCTGCGCCTTCTCTGCAACGTTAGAGGCATAGCGCTTGATCAGCATACCAATACTAACAGGTAAGATAGTCAGAGCAATTAGGCTGACCATGGTCTTGACCACTGGCAACTGAAACTCACTACCAGCACCCATGAAATACACGAGCGAAAAACTGAGGACGATAGGAATGGTAAATACGGTAATGACACTCGCAATAGCGGTCATCGTGACCGAAAGTGCAACGTCACCTTTGGCTAAATAGGTAAATAGATTCGATGTCGTGCCGCCAGGACAAAGCACCAGTAACATAACCCCAACGGCATACTCAGGCTCTAGGGACATGGAGGTTGCCAAGAAAAAACCTACCAATGGCAAAAATATTAGCTGATTGGTTAACCCTATTGCGACTGCTTTAGGATATTTGACTACTCTCTTAAAATCATTGGTAACTAGGGACAGTCCCATTCCCATCATAATCAAAAAGATACTAATAGGAATAACTTTTGAATTTACAAACGTGACTAACTCAACACCTTCCATAACTACATCCTTGTAGATAGAGCCCTTGCACGGGCAGGTTTATGATAACTTCGTAATACTCAATCAGCCAATCCTGCTGATATCTTGGGTAAAAGCCACCGACGTTGTCAGCTCTTTATATGACACTTCTCCATACAGTCGTGTTTTTTAAACCGACAATTTTTGATAAAACTGGTCTATACCAACCGAAATAATAACGGAACGGTAAAATTCAGTATATCGTTGTAAAAGTGTATGGTTTTGATTTTTCTGACTACTCGTCAGTCAATTATAGGTTTTTGCACTTGAAAATAAAGTAGAAATGATTTAAGCGGGGATTTTATGATCTATAGCAGATGTAGAATGAATATGGTCGATACTAATAACAGCCGTACCGTAGGCGATGGCTTCGACCATACTGCCTAATTGGTTGACGTTGGTTACCTCAAGACGTAACCCATAGATATGCGTGTAGCCTTTGGCTTTTGCCTCAGTCCGCATACGAACGATGGCTTCACGGCGCGCACGATCTAGCAGAGTCTCATAGGTGGTTAAATTTTTGCCAAAGACACTTAGTACGCGAGCGATAATCATTTTGAAATAGTCTTGAGCAATGACGACACTACCAAGCACCAGCTCACCTTCACTACCCGCCGCCAACTTGGGACGGTATAAGCGTTCACTTGAAACAGTGATATCGCCTAATGCTTGCTCTGCTACTGTTAGCTGTGCCAAATGCTGACGTTCATGGCGCGATCCAAAGAACCAACCAGCCGCAAATAAGAAGACAAACGGCCCATAATTGATGAGCACTTGCGTGAGTGAATCATTCATAGCACGTTTCTCATCATAAAAAGCATCGGTGCTTTTAGCGTTATAGTTTTTAGCATTGTAGTTTTTAGTATTATAGGATTAACCAAAAGGATTGAAACGCGGTAAATCATCGGGTTCGACTTGGGTCTGAGTACTCACATTTTGACTAGAATGGTTGTAACCATCGCTTGGCGGGTTTTGATACTGCTGCTGTGGTATCGGCGCAACCTTAACCGCCGTACCATAAACAAACAGCTCTGATGCACCTTGAGCGATACTAGAAGTCGAAAAACGCAGACCGACCACCGCATCAGCACCAAGCGCCTCTGCCTTGACAATCATGCGATCTATCGCCTCTTGACGTGACTCTTCTAATAGCTCGGTGTAAGCCGTCAACTCGCCGCCAACGATGTTTTTTAACCCAGCAAACAGATCCTTACCCACGTGCTTTGAGCGCACGGTACTACCGTACACCACGTCTAGGCGCTCGGTAATTTGATAGTTAGGTAAGTGTTCAAGGTTAGAGAGTTGCACAGTCATAGGATGACCTTATCGGTGACTTATAAAATACATGGTAAACCAAAGCGCTGTGATACAGCATAGACAAAACAAGACAGAAACAGCACTGCTAGCAGCGCTGCTTCTAAGCTTTATTAATCGTTGGTATGAAACAACAAAAACAACTCAGTCAAATTGCCTTCGATACTATTGGCCATCTGTACCATTTTGTCTTCGTCTTTACGCATCTCAGACAGCTCTGGATCTTCATCATCGATACCGCTAAGTACAATCATTGGCAAGGTCAATACTGCGACGTCTTCTGCCGTTTCTTGATCTTCAAACCAATCGCTTGCTTCATCACCATACATGGCATCGACAAAACCGATTGACCAAGCAACGATGTCTGACTCGTCAGAGAAATCAACCGCCACTTCTTCGTTACCAGCATCTTCACCAAACGGTAATTCGATCGGCGTCTCGTTTTTTAGCTCAGCCATGATCGAATCGCGCCAGCGTTTGATGCCATCGATGACGTTGTCTGGAATCTCACTTACGTGACCTTCGAACAAAGCATCCATCCAGTTAGGCAATGGACGACCGATAACCGTCGCTGTCAAAAAACCATGCGCTGCGACACTATCTAGCACGAACTGGCTTTCTTGATTGTCCAAATAGTCTAGTAATTCATCAAAACTTAGTTGGTTACTCATAATTTGGTTTTCCTTAGCAGATAGATGTCATCAATCGCAGTGGGCGATCGGTTAAATAAAAGAGGACGAGTACTTAAGTAGAGACTAAAGGCTGCTTGATTGATTAATAAAACTCAAGCAACCTCTATCAGGTAAGTATTATCGAGATGAACTGGTTGCGAGCAACCCTAGAAAATTAGAAAACAGCAGGCAACCAGTTTGATTGGTTAAATGATTTTAGTCATTAAAATAGCCACTGCCATTAAAGTAGCCACTAGAGCACTTTAGTCCACTGAAACGACTGATGCCGACAAATTAAAAATCGTCATCATCCCAATCATCGCCGTCTTCATCGAAGTTGTCTATGTCGTCTAGGTCATCTTTTAACTCTTTAGCCAAACGCTTTTCTTCTAGCAAATTATCGATTAGCCGACGTTTTTCAAGACTACTTAAACGTGTGCGTACGCTCGTCTCAGCTTCTTCAACCATCTTTGCATCATCATCGTCGACAAAATCATCATCAAAATCGTCGTCAATATCAGCGTCACTCATGACAAACTCCTATCATTTTTAGGCAAGGGTATTAAGAATACATCAATATATATATGCCTTATAAAGTCTCTATTGAATGTTGTCAATCCTTTTTCGCAATATGGTACATTTCAACTCTACGATTAAGATAGTCCAGTAAGCTATATAACAGACAATTGTAATATAAATGACCAAATACAGTCGGCATTACATGTGTAGCTCATCCTCATCTTCAATCATCAGAACTGCGTTGCGTACATCAGCCAAACGCTGAATCAATGAGTCGTTAGCTCCATCAAATATCGCACACTCGCGCTCATAGACAGTGGTTGGGCGCATGATGTTATGTACTTGTACATGATTGCTGATTTGCTTGAGACCGGCATTTGGCAGTAGTATTAATAGCTGCTCTTTTTTTCCGATACTCTGGAGCAAATGGGTCATTGGCTCTGATTGCGCGTCATCACTCACGCCCGCTTTTGCTGGTAAGGCAAAACGTGACAGCTCAATATGCTTGTCGTGGATAATTTTGTTGAGCATTAAATATAGCTTGGCAAGCATCACGCCTGCGAGTGCCACTTTTGCATGGCTATTATCAGCCTTTAGTACCACACTTGCGCCATTATCTTCAAAGTGAGCTTCATTCATCGCACTCACACCTAGTAGCAATGGTTGTCTTAGCAACTCAGTCACTGCCTGATTGAGCAGCTGTGTGCAGAGTGCTAGATAAGGCAGACGCTGCGCAGGTGCAAGGCGTTCAAGCATATTGAACTCATCATGGAATACCACTTGGACTTTGACGCTATCAACAGATCGGTTAGCAGACAGTTTAGACGTATGACTGGCAGCTTGAGAAGCAACACCGTCTGTATCTGCTATTTCACTTTCGCTACCTTCACTCGCACTCGCTAGATTGTCAGTAACGCTACCTGTCTCTTGATTTTGCTGAGTTCTAAGGTACTCGTTCACTTCATTATGCACATTGAATTTGCGTGCATTAGTCACTTCGTCATATGCTGCGTTTGCAGTATTATCAGTCGCTACTTGACTGTCTGCTAACTGGGACGCTGACTGGCGCTCAAGTTCACGGTCGTAGCCGCGTTGATCGACTGGTCTATATTGGTCGCGATACAATTCTTGGATATCTCGACTTAATGCATTGATTTGCTCTTTGGTCGGACGAGCGAGGTAACCGTAAATCAACCAAAGCAGTAAATGTAGCAGCATAGTACCGATAACAAATGGCCATTGCATGGCGATGATCTCGCCTTTGCTGACGTCTTTTAGGGTCAGTGCAACGCTACCGATCACTGCATCGCCATTGGTGGCGATTTGACGAATGGTGTCACCTTGCTGCATCGGCGCATTGCCTACTGGCACCAAGATATCATCGTTGTTGTCCTTAATCAGTATCCGTGTGACGTCTTGCTCGCTAGTATAGCGATTGGCAATAACGCTTAAACTCACACGGTCTTTATTTTCTAAAGACAACCTTGCTTCATCAATCAGCTGGGCGACCATCTGCTCGCCTTTTAACGCACGACTATTGCTCAGCTGTTGGTCAGTACTAATGACCAATAACAGCGTCTGCAAACAAAAACTAACCAGAAGAATAATGGCAAACAACCCTTGCCGCGGCGCTAAATACGTCATGATATGTTAAACTTTTTTGGAGAGAAGAAATTAAAAAACGAGGCTATTGCTCATTTTTTGGCTAATTTTTAAACAATTGTGATGTGCGCTAACTGTAGTGCGCACATAGTGATAAAGCGATACTGATTATTAACGACTATCAACACCATAAATATTGTTGCTAGCTTCGCAATCTTTTGCCTTGCTATCTTTTGCGAATGCATCGTTAATAAGAAAGCCCCGTCGATAAACAGTCAGCTTATCTCATCTACTATATCACCATAATAAGCCTTATAGCGTGAGCGCTTTATAAATTTATCATAATAACTTTATTGCATTTTCTATGGCTTCTTACGCCTTAAAATCTGTTTTTTAGCATCATTGTTACTTTGCGCGTCATCTATAGGCGCTGCCCAGTAAAACTGTTATTATTCCTAATCTTATATGAGCATACAAGGGACAATTGAGCCATGCCAAAAAATACATCTTATTCGTTACCAAAAGACAGCAAAGCATGGCAACAAGCCGTAGACTCTATTGCGGCATTATTACCCGAAGATACCAATTTGCAAGACTTTGATGCGCTACAGTCGCTACCTGTTTTTGCGCTCATCGTAGTACTGCCGACTCAGGTATCTGAATTGGATATTCATCAGTACGTTCAGTCGTGGGTCGATGAACAGCCAAGTTGGCATCTAGTGACCGTTGCCGAAGATACTGACGCTAGCTTCGTCAATATCACGGTGTCTGATACAGAACCCACAGCAGCAGACGCACAGCGCCCACCCTTTACCCATACTCAGGTTTACCGTTATCTGCTAGTACCAGTCACTGACACACTAATGCACCCTGGCAAAAAAACCGCAGCCGCTCACATTATTGATGATCAGCTGACCGCTCGCCTGCGTCATGACTTAACTGAAGAATATAACAATACACGCAGTGCAGATAGCACAGGCAACATGAACGTCGTAGACTGTCATATCTTGTCTGTCGGTCATATGCTACGGACACATAAGCTTGCCTGCTTTGATATGGACTCGACCTTGATCGAGCAAGAAGTCATCGTAGAGCTGGCAAAAACAGCTGGGATTGGCGAAGAAGTTGAAGCCATCACTGAAGCAGCAATGCGTGGTGAGATTGATTTTGATGAATCGTTTGCTCAGCGTGTGGCTTTGCTAAAAGGCACTTCTACTGATGTGCTTGATGATATCTGTAGTCGTCTGACGTTATCGACTGGTGCGCGCACGACGATTAGTGCGCTAAAAGCACTGGGCTATCATACGGTGCTGGTCTCGGGCGGCTTCACTTATTTTGCTCGTTATATCGCTGAGCAGCTAGGTATCGATGAAGTGCATGCCAATGCTTTAGATATTGAAGAAGGTGAAGTGACTGGTCATGTACAGTGGCCTATTGTCAACGGTGCCAAAAAAGCCGCTATCGTTGAGCATACTGCTGAGCGCTTAGGCATTGAGATGTCACAAGTGGTCTGTGTCGGTGACGGTGCTAATGACTTACCGATGATGGCATTGGCCGATTTGGGTGTGGCCTATCATGCCAAACCAATCGTTCAAGCACGTGCTGATGCAGCTATCAACGTGACAGGGCTTGAAGGTACTTTGTACGCTCTTGGCTATCCAGCATTGGCGCCTACTGAGTAACTGCAGAACGCTTTATGCCATTTCACAAGCTAGGTTAATGTTTTGTCATTAATCTGGCTTTTATACTTTAGGGCATGGTTTAAACAAGAAAAATAGCGTAGATAATATCGGTATATTAACTAGCTATTTGACGATGTTTGGTAAGATTTTGCCCATTTTTAATTCAGTTAGATGACTATCAAATGCATTAAAGACATGCCTTAGTACGTGATGATAATTAGTAAAATCTGCTATGCACACTGATGTTTAGCTAACGCCTGTTTTAGTTATTACTCATTTTTAGATGCTACTTATTTTTAGCTAATGCTTACTTTCAGATAACACTTATTTTTAAACGATAAAGGAATACCCATGACGGCACCACAATCTCCACGGCCAACTCAGCCGTCAGCGTCAACGCCACTAGAGCCAGATACGGTACCTGTACGTACCGATAGCCCTAAGCAGCTGGTAGGTATCTATGCTAGAGGTATGGCCATGGGAGCAGCTGATATCGTACCTGGTGTCTCTGGCGGCACCATTGCGCTGATTGCAGGGATTTACGAGCGCTTGATTAACGCGCTTGGTAGTATCGGCCCCAATCTTTGGACGATCTTTCGACAAGAAGGTGGCATCAAAGGATTCGCGGCGATTTGGCGACAAGTAGATGCGACATTTTTATTGTGTTTGCTACTGGGTATTGCCACTAGCTTTGCGACCTTAGCCGGTATCATTAAGCATTTATTGGACAATCAACCATTGCTTATTTGGTCGTTCTTTTTTGGATTGGTCGTCGCAACGGTATTTATCTTACTCAGTGAGATAAAGCGCTGGAATATAGGACGTGTCGCACTGTTTGCGACTGGGCTTATTGCCGCCGTAGTCATTAGTAGTATGCCATTGCTTACGACCACGCCTAGCTTACCGTATCTGTTTTTTGCAGGGGCAATTGCTATTTGTGCCATGATCCTACCCGGCATATCAGGGTCGTTTATTTTACTATTGCTAGGCGCTTACGATGCGGTATTAGAAGCAGTCGATACGATGAATCTAAGTGCCATTTTCACAGTCATTGCGGGTATGGCGACTGGGCTATTGCTATTCACGCGTGCACTCAAGTGGCTACTCTCACATTATTATCAGGCTACTTTGGCATTGCTGACAGGCTTTATCGCAGGCTCTCTAATAAAAGTATGGCCATGGAAAGTAGATGCGCTAGGCTCGCTAAACACTGAAGCTGTCCATAATGTCATGCCGTGGCAATACCCTACTGGCGCACAGTGGTCAACGACAGTAGGACTTATGCTACTTGGTGCTATTCTAGTTTCGCTATTATCTTGGTGGGGTAATCGTACCAATCGAGTCTAACTATTTAACAAACTGTCAATCCTGTTTGCTAGTTTTGTGTGGTTTGCTAGCTAATAAATGTCTTCCTAGTCCAACAAAACCATTTCCGTATTCTTCAAAATAAGCGCCAATCCTCATGGTGCTTAGCCTAACATCTAGCCATCAAATATCGCAAAAACAAGCCAAAAAACCAAACGTCAACGGTTGTCGCAAAGTCGCCTGTACCCTCTTCAGCTTTACTCAATAACCTCTCATAATAGTCTCATTGGAATTCACCTTATGAATAGCGAGATGAATGATGTTAATGACTATATTTTCTTTTATCGGTGTAGAGGCATGGAGCGGCGCGGCATGGCTGGGTTATGGACTGCTAGCCAGTTTAGTAGTGGTGCTCGCCTTGTCGTCATATCGTTGGCTACTGCTATATCTGTTTGGCGGCATGGCTTACTGGTTCACCGTTGAGTTGATTCAAAATATATTAGCCGGTCGTCCTATGTTGAGGGAGCTATCATCATGGCATCGCTATATCATCGCTATGAGCATCAGTTGGTTACCGTTAGCAGCTTGGGTACTGTATCGGGCATTACGCTATGATGATGTGAGTCAGACAGTTAGTCAGCAACGTGAGCTAGAAGCCGCACGTTATATCGAACACACTCCTGTCTACGATGATAACTATCAGCCACGTTTCCGTTAAAACTGTCCTATTGATACCTCTGTTTGTCTATATCAATACCTTACTTACGTCAGTGACATCGAATGTTACAAGATACTTAACGCTCTCTACTTAACTCCTAAAGAGTTGACACCCTGTGATAGTTTATAATCCAGTTATATATTTGTCATAAAAACTGGTATAAAGTACGCTTTATTTTTATGCCTCATTTCTTTAGGAGTTCTGCTATGTTTACTGTTCCTGTATTAGATATCAAATCTGATCCATTAGATGCTTTATTGGCTGTCGTTGGCTATCGTTTGTCTATGTTAGCTGATAGCGATAATGAAGATGTCAAAGCGTTATTCGCTGATCGTCAAGTTACGATTGAATTTGCTAGTACTGAGTCTGATATCGCCCGTTCTTTTAGTTTTGACAATGGACAGTTCAGTCAACAAAGCGGCCATGCAAAAGAAGCAGATTTGACCATCACTTTTAAAGATTCTATGACTGGCGTTAGACTGCTTACTAAAGGTAGCTTGCCTGCCTTTATGACTGCTGTACAAGAAGGTAACTTGAGCATTGAAGGCGACTATAGCCTAATGATGTGGTTCAACAAACTTGCTAAGCATATCGTTCCAGCTATCCCAGAAGAGTGCAAACCATATATCCAAAAAGCCAAGCCTTATGCTTATAAGGCACAGAAATTTGCTGAGCATTGGGTTGGTATCGCTAAGCATAAGCTTGGTAAATAAAAAGAATGGTGCACTGAGCGGTAGTCATTGGTAGAATGGATGGTATAGAACTAAATAGCCAAACGTAGAGTTACTATTTATGTGCGCTACTGTGACAATTATACATACTGTCTAGCAGTGTTCTGATTTTCTAAAAAGGTTGCGGTATACTATACGGCAACCTTTTTTGTTACCTTATAAATGACAATAGATAAAAGCATTGGTTTTATTTAATACCCTCTAATTCTTATAAAAGGACTTACCTTATGGCAGGATTGCTTAGCATCTCCGAACCTGACGCCACCCAGCCAACTGATGTAGCCACTCAGCCAAATACAACCAATAGTAATTTTTTGGCGAGCCTAGCCACAGACGCGACTCAAACTGATAGTAAAGTAGCTACGACGTATAGCCGTGAAGAAATCGCGCAACTGTTTGATTTACCTTTAATGGACTTGCTGTTACAAGCACAAACCATCCATAGAAAGCATTTTACTGCTAATGAAGTGCAAATCAGCACGCTACTCTCTATCAAAACGGGCAATTGCCCTGAAGATTGCGGCTACTGCTCACAGTCAGGCCACCATCGCGACACCACCAAACTACAAGCAGAAAAGCGCATAGAAGTTGACAAAGTCATCGCAGCGGCCAAACGCGCCAAAAACAGTGGCTCATCACGCTTCTGCATGGGTGCCGCGTGGAAACATCCAAGTGCTAAAGACATGCCTTATGTGGTTGAGCTGATCAAAGAAGTAAAAGCATTGGGACTTGAGACTTGCATGACACTCGGCATGCTCGATACCAATCAAGCAACGCAGTTGGCCGATGCAGGGTTGGATTACTACAACCATAATCTAGATACTTCACGCAGTTACTATGAACAAGTTGTTAGCACGCGCAGCTATGATGAGCGTTTAGACACGATAGAAAACGTGCGTAACTCTGGCATTAATGTCTGTAGTGGTAATATCGTTGGTATGGGCGAAAGCCGTGATGACCGCATCGATTGGGTACTTGAGCTGCTAAAAATGCCAAAAGCGCCTGAATCAATTCCAGTCAACTTACTGGTGCCTATTGCAGGTACACCGATTGGTGACAAAGTACTGGCCGAAGGTCAGCTGTCTGTACTTGAGTGGATTCGCACTATTGCGGTCGCCCGTATTTGCTGCCCGACTAGCTACGTGCGTTTATCTGCTGGCCGCGAAAGTCTATCTGACTCTGAGCAAGCATTGGCCTTTATGGCAGGTGCTAACTCATTCTTTTATGGTGACAAGCTTCTTACCACCGGTAATGCAAGTCAATCAGGCGATGACAGACTCATGCGTGAGCTTGGTCTAACCAAACAGTTTGCCGCACCAAGAGCGCCTAAAGTACTGCCTGTAATGGATGCGATGAATGGTCATCAAACACAAGTTGTGTTGGCAGATTAAGCTAAAGCTAAAAAATACAAGTTAAGCAAGAGAAACTATGATGGCAGATTATTTCAACTGGATTAAAGCGGCGCACATTATCTCGATGGTCTGCTGGTTTGCGGCGATATTCTATTTGCCGCGCCTGTTTGTCTATCATGCGATGAGTGACGATAGCATCAGTCATGAGCGCTTTGCCATTATGGAGCGCAAGCTGTATCGCGGCATCATGACCCCATCGATGATAGCGACATGGATCTTTGGTCTATGGATGTTGGGGCTGGGCTGGGATGTCTATAAAACCCAAGGCTGGCTCCACGTCAAATTGCTATTAGTAGTGCTACTGTCAGGCTATCATAGTGCTTGCGGCTTTTATCGTAAAAAGCTGATAGATAATCCACATTATAAAACGCATAAATTCTGGCGCTGGTTTAATGAAGTGCCTGTCTTCGCCTTAGTGATTATCGTCATTCTAGTTGTTGTAAAACCGTTTTAATATCAGAAAAACCATTTAACATGCAAAATAAAAGCGTCCGTAACTTCAATGAGTTGCGGACGCTTTTTTATTCATTTATAGGCCGTGTTATCAAACTGGAGATATCGAACACTAAACACTAGGGCGCATAATTTGATAAACATTGCTTAAATCGTACACGCGATAACGAGCTGGTTCACGGCGATTTTCACCAGCATAGCTCAATATCAATGCTTGCTTGGCACGCTCATCGACCCAACCGACGAACAGTCCACTATGCTCGACGCCATTGTAGCCATGATTGATATAATAGAGCCAGTCGCCTGCTTCAATCTCGCTGCTACTAGCATAGGGCCCTTGCGCATAAGTACCTTTGTGTATGGTATTACGCGATACCCCTGCCCGATTAAATACAGCATTTAAATAGTCCCAGCAGCCACCTTGAATAATTGTGCGCTCGTTAAGTGCCATTTTGCGTGCGGTACTGACCACTTCACGTGCTGCTATACTGCTTTGCGTCTCAGCATTGCTCAATAGCGGCAGATACTCGCTATCGACATTGTCATAGTTGCCTGATAAAAACGCTGGTAAGACTGTAGGTGCTGAACGCTGTACCTCAGGATAACGATAGGACGTATTCATCGTTGGTTGAATAGACTTTTGGGCGATAAGCATACTCATGCTATCTGCATGGGCTTGCCCTACTATGCCGCAGGTAAATAGTAAAAACCCGCACGACGCGGCGACTGACGGTATAGACAAACGCAGCATGACTAACTCCTTGTCAACTAGATCTCAATGACAGTATCAATAATAAGTAGGATAAATTTTATAATCCTACTTATAAACCATTTAACCACAAATCTGCAAGCACTATTCGCCTGCGATAGGTGATAGACGGTATAAATATACTGATAGATGACAATATTGGAGAGGCACGTCGCGTAAGATTTAAAGTGATATTTGAGTTAGGAATTTAGATAATACAAAGATAATAGCTATGCTTTCGTAAAGTACGAAATTGAGAAATGATACTAATTACTCTTCATTTTGATATTTACATGACGTTTCGTTAGCGCTTGTCCTTCTAAGATAGCTTTCGTCGCTTTTGCTTCTTGAGCACTCTCAAAGCCAGTAATACGATATTTGCGAACGTCATTGCTATCGACAACCTGTAATTGCTCGCCAATCAGCGTTATCTTATCGCCGTCAGTCAAATGAATATGTTCACGCTTACCTAGATTGTCATGGACCAACTCGCCAGCCCTTACCCACAATATACCGCTACTAATCATACCGCTCATGGCTTTCTTATGCTGTTGGCGCTTTTTATTAAAAATAAAGCTACCAATGATAAGCAGTGCAAGCGCACCAATGGCTAGACGCTCAGGCAATAAGCTCATCGCCATGGCGACTGCGACGGCCCCTACCAATAATGCAGAACCAAACCAAAACATGCCATTATCAGCAGCATTTGATTGCCCTTGTAAGGTGATTTTGGCGCCATCATCAGTCAGCTTGAGCATGTGTTGTTACCTATTACGTAATGTACGAATATTTTCTATTAAAAAACTGCCTATTAGCAGCTAACAGGCAGTTATTGACACTAAAAACAAAGACAGTGTGTTGTATCTAAAAGCTAGTCTACCAACCAAGCGCCGTCTGTTGCATTTTAATCAATTCGGCAATGCCTTTTTCAGCTAATGACAGCATAGCATCTGCTTGAGCACGAGTGAACGGCTTTTCTTCAGCAGTACCTTGTAGCTCAATGTACTCGCCTTTTTGGGTCATCACAACGTTCAAGTCGGTATCGCAGCTAGAGTCTTCTTCATAGTTCAGATCAAGATACGCTTCGCCATCTTTCATACCAACGGAAACCGCAGCAACTAATCCGATTAGCGGATCTGCTTTGAGTTTCTTGGCCTTTTGGATACTCTCTAGCGCATCGATAAGCGCAATCGCAGCACCAGTGATACTAGCCGTACGAGTACCACCATCCGCTTGCAGTACATCGCAATCAAGATAGATAGTGTTTTCACCAAGCTTACTCAGATCAATCATGGCACGTAAGCTACGACCGATCAAACGCTGAATCTCTTGCGTACGACCTGACTGCTTACCGCGAGCCGCTTCACGCTGATTGCGCGTGTTAGTCGCACGTGGCAACATACCATACTCAGCTGTGATCCAACCTTTGCCTTTACCTTTGAGCCAGCGCGGCACACCAGATTCTACACTGGCAGTACATAGTACCTTGGTATCGCCAAAACTTACCAATACTGACCCTTCAGCATGCTTCGTATAATGGCGCTCAAAGCTGATCGAGCGAAGTTGGTCAAGCTCACGATTGTCAATACGCATAAAAATTCCTAGTACAATGTTATAAAAGCAGTGTCATAAAAACACCTATCAGTTGTCAGTAAACACATTGACAGGTATGTAGTCGACTAAAATCTTAAGATATCCTAACGTGACAACGGCGCAATAGCAAGATTCGCACCTGCCATTACGCCACCATTATCAACAAAATATCAGATATAAACTATTCTAACCCTTCCATCTTACGCAATTCCTTACGTAGGATTTTGCCAACGTTCGACTTTGGTAATTCGTCAACGAACTGTATATGACGTGGACGCTTATAGCCAGTCAGTTGTTTTTTGCCATATTCCAATAGCTCTTTTTCAGTCACGTCGCCTTTTTTGACCACAAACAGCTTTGGCTCTTCGCCGCGATCATCGTTCGGTACACCAATAGCACCGCACTCTACGACTGCTGGATGCTCACTCATCGCCTCTTCAATTTCGTTTGGATAGACGTTGAAACCAGACACCAAAATCATGTCTTTTTTGCGATCAACAATTTTGATAAAGCCTTTTTCGTCCATAATGCCGATATCGCCCGTTTTTAAGTAACCGCTAGCCGTAAAGGATTCAGCAGTTTCTTTCGGACGATTCTGATAACCAATCATGACCTGTGGACCTTTTACGCAGATTTCACCGCGATCACCCATGGCTACTATATTTTCGTCATCATCAATGAGCACAATATCCGTGCTAGGCGCAGGAATACCGATTTTTCCAGTAAATTCCGCAATAGTCATCGGATTGAAAGCTACGACGGGTGAGGTCTCAGACAAGCCATAACCTTCAACGATAGGCAGGCCAGTGATTTTATGCCACTCTTTCGCTACGCTTGGCAATACTGACATACCGCCGCCGATAGACGCTTTTAGATTAGAAAAGTCCAAATCAGCAAAGTTATCTTTATGTACTAAGCCGTTAAACAAAGTATTCACCGCAGGGACAAATGCTGGCTTGTACTTGGCCATCTCTTTGATAAGCCCATCAAGATCGCGCGGATTCGGAATGAGTAGCGAGGCATAACCTTGATACATACTACACATACCGCAGACCATAAATGAGAATACGTGGTATAGCGGCAGTGCGGTCAAAATCACGTCTCTACCATCTATATCATCATCAAATGCACTGTTCATCAGCGCGCTGACCTGTAGCATATTGGCGACTAGATTGCCATGAGACAGCATCGCGCCTTTCGCGACTCCTGTCGTACCACCAGTATATTGCAGTAGCGCCACATCGCTTAAGTTTAACTCAGGGCGCTGGTACTTACTGGCTGACTCCGCATTCAAAGCATGCTTGAAGCTCACGCTATTCGGTATGCTATAAGCAGGAATCATCTTTTTAACATGACGAGCCACAAGATTAACCACGGCTCCTTTAATCGTACCTAGCATATCACCAATGGTACACACGACTACATGCTCTACCTGACCTTTATCTTCTGCATCTTGATACGTCTTAGCAAAGTTTTCAACGATAAATAGCGCTTTCGCACCACTGTCATGCAACTGATGTGACAGTTCACGACTGGTGTATAGAGGGTTTACATTGACCAACACCATCCCTGCACGAATGATACCCAAAGCGACCACTGGATACTGCAAGACGTTGGGCATCATGACCCCAACTTTATCGCCTGCGACCAGTCCTATTGACTGCAAATAGCTAGCAATCTGGCGACTATATAGATCTAATTGCTTAAAAGTAATCGATGAGCCCATGCAGATATAGGCAGGTTTTTGACCATAACGGCTAAAATTACGCTCGAACACATCCAGTAAAGAGGTATTGTCTTCTGGCATCTCGATAGTAGCATCGATACTATAGCGCTCATAAGCGCTCAGCCACGGACTATCGCTGTCGATGGTTGGCATAGTAGGAAACGCATTGCTTTGATAAACGTCGTTAGTAGTATTGGCTTTATCGTCAGTTGCAGCGCTATTATCTGTCGTTTTTTTATTAATATTATCCGTCATAATTTTCCCTAAATGTTACTGTTAAAAACATTGAATATGCTAATGGAAACACCATTTTTTATGATTATTGCTGACAGCAGAAGCTTATGAATAAGAAATAGATAAGTATGATCGGGTTTGTCATTCATAAGCTTTGCAAATTAAAGTGTGTTACTGGGTCTATGATAAATAATACTACCACTCAGCACGACTAAGTCGAAAACGATATTTACTACCATGATTTCACTAGTTGTCTTAAGTAAAACTAGTACGGTTTTTTGGATAAAAACAAAAATACGTCGATGGGCACTATAGCAGTTTTAATAGATATTCTCTATTAATAGTAGCTGTCATCCGCAAATGTCAAAAGCGATAAAGACAAAAAAATGATAAGACAGCATGGTTGCAGCCTTATCATTTTTGGTTACTACTTTAGTTACGACAGTATCTAATCGAGCGACACTTTCACATGTATCTTTGGTTGATACACGCACCTATCAAACAACTATCTAGATGCGTGTATCAGCAAATTAACCGTGGTTTTTTTCTTCAAGTACGCGTAGGTCTTTACGCAAAATCTTACCAACGTTCGATTTTGGTAGCTCATCAATAAACTCAACACGACGAGGACGCTTATAACCTGTTAGGTTCTCTTTACCGTACTCAAGAACTTCTTCGGTGGTCAGACTTGGATCGTTACGGACAACATAGATCTTAGGAATCTCACCGCTTTTCTCGTCTTCGATACCGATGACACCACATTCCAAAATCTTAGGATGGCCAGCCATGACTTCTTCGACTTCGTTCGGATAGACGTTAAAACCAGACACCAAAATCATATCTTTTTTGCGGTCAACGATGGTCACATATCCGTTGTCAGCCATGATACCGATATCACCAGTACGGAAGAATCCATCTGCTGTCATAACTTCGGCAGTAGCATCTTCACGGTTCCAGTAACCTTTCATGACCTGTGGGCCACGAACACTAATCTCACCGCGCTCACCAAGTGCTACTTCATTACCTGCATCATCCAAAATTGCCACATCTGTTGCAGGCATCGGTACACCAATGGTACCTGTGAATGTTTTGCTGTTACTAGGGTTAGAAGTCGCTACTGGTGCTGTTTCAGACAGGCCGTAACCTTGAATGATAATATTACCAGTTACTTGACGCCATTTCTCTGCTGTTGGACTTAGTACTGCCATGCCACCGCCCATCGATTGACGCAGCTTGCTATGATCCATCGCGATAAATTCTTCGTTATTGGCAAGCGCATTAAACAACGTGTTGACCGCTGGGAAAAACGCTGGTGGGTTGGCTTTATATGCTTTTAACAAGCTATCAAGATCGCGTGGGTTTGGTACTAATAGCACAATACAACCACGATACAGACCAAACATGCCACATACGGTGAATGAGAAAATATGATACATCGGCAATGCCGTCATAATTACAGGTTGCTCACCTCTTTGATCGAAATCATCAAAAGCGGTGCCCAAAAAGGTATTAGACTGAATTAAGTTTGCCACCAAGTTTTTGTGCGTTAGCATTGCACCTTTCGCCACACCTGTCGTACCACCGGTATATTGTAGGACGGCGATATCATCAAGCGTGATATTGGTTGGGCGCTTATATTTGCTAGCGGTGACCTGTTTTAACGCACTTTTAAAGCTGACACTATTAGAAATGCTATAGTCTGGTACCATTTTTTTGACATGGCGGACAACCGTATTGACCATAAAGCCTTTGAGCGTACCCATCAAATCGCCCATACCCGTAATCACGACTTTATCGACCACATTGCGACCGATGTCTTGATAGGTTTTGGCAAAGTTTTCGACCATGATCAGCACTTTGGCGTCTGAATCAGTCAACTGATGCTCAAGCTCTCTGGTAGTGTACAGAGGGTTGACGTTAACTAAGGTAAAGCCTGCACGTAGTACGGCGATGACAGAGATTGGTAACTGCAAAATGTTGGGCATCATGACCGCAACTTTATCGCCTTTGACCAATCCTAATGACTGTAGATAAGCGGCCATTTGACGGCTGTATAAATCTACTTCTTGGAAGCTTAACGATGAACCCATGCAGATATAGGCAGTTTTATCAGCATTTTCAGCGAAGCTTTTTTCGAAAATATCGATAAGTGACGTATTGTCGGCTGGCAACTCAATGTCATACTCCAGACCAAGTTCTTCATACGTTTTTAGCCAAACTTTATCGTCACGACGGGTTAAGTTTCCTTGATTTTCCATAATCTTTTCTCTCCTAGTAATAATACATTACCGTCAACCCACGCCAATCACAGTGTGATAAATATACAAAAGGTCAGAGTCTTGCCTATCGTTATGATAAAAAGCAAGGCTGCGACATATTTGTATAGTGCTGAGCGAACAATATAGCGGTAAATAGCCCTTTGTTCATTAACATACACACTTTATACATAGTACTCAATACAAAAGATTGCTACACCAGTTCTCAAATAGGCTTGACGCTCAATATCCCTATATATATCAACATATTAATATAAAAATATCAGTCAAGCTATTAGAAAATATGACCCTTAACCTCTGCTCCCTAATGACCATCCCGACACGATATCTGTTCACTATCGGCTATTTTTTAGCGCACTCGCCAACTCAGTTAAGGTCACAAAGTTGCGACGAGTACCATCAGTATCGCTACTCGGTCTATCTGCGATACTACTTTTTGCAAGCTTAGTGCTATCACTGTACTGCCAGTCATTAATATAATCGCTTTGAGTCAAGCGTTGACCGAACCCTGCTACTGCCATCGCAAACTGAGTATCGATACTGGCTTTATTTAAAGCGCGGCTAGCTTTATTAATCGGTTGGCTAATCAGTTTGGAGCTACCACCTGTCGGAGCTTTATAACGAATTTTTAGATAGCCAAGTTCATTAGAGTTCTGTTTATTATTCGAATTGGCAATGGCAATGGCATTGCTAGCAGCATAACGGCGATCGCTATATAGACCTTTTTGACCTTTTGGTGTCACTTCAAACAAAGCTATCACTGCCTTACCTGCCCCAAGCTCACCTGCATCAATTTTGTCATTATTAAAGTCTTCTTCAGCCAGTACGCGATTTTCATAACCAATCAAGCGCCACTCAGTCACCACATCGGGATTAAACTCAACTTGGACTTTTACGTCTTTAGCAACGGTGTTGAATGTCGCTGCTAACTCATCACCAAAGACTTTTTTTGCTTCGGTTAAGCTGTCAATATAGCTGTAATTACCATTGCCGTTATCCGCCATCTGTTCCATCATGTGATCATTCAGATTACCGCGACCAAAGCCAACGGTAGATAAAGAGATACCGCGATCGCGATGGGCTTTGACCAAATCAAGCATCTCATCGACATCACTAATACCAACGTTAAAATCGCCATCCGTTAACATCATGATTCGATTGATACCGTTCTTTTTCAGTCCCTGCTCAGCTTGTCTGTAGGCCAATTTAAGAGCATCTTCACCATTGGTTGAGCCTGAGGCATTTAATCCCTCGATTGCAGCCAATATTTTTGCTTTTTGGTCACCATTGGTTGCAGGCAATGCCACACTGGTGCTGCCCGAATAGGTAACGATACTGATGCTGTCTTGAGCGCGCATTTGTTCTGTCAGTAGTTTAAGCGATGACTGCGCCAATGGTAGCTTATCGCGTGACGACATAGAGCCTGACACGTCTACCAAAAATACGAGATTGGCAGGTGGCATAGATTGCTTGTCTGTTTTTTGCGACCAGCTACTATCAACGGCTTTGATACCGACTTTGACGATTTTATTATCCTGATCTGCTCTATCCCAAGGTGAGTCTACTACCTCAGTTGACACAATAAACGGGGCACTACCTAAGCGTTTGCCATCATCAAATTGATAGTTAAAATAATTAATCAATTCCTCTACCCGTACGGCATTAACAGGTGGTAGTTGACCCTCGTTTAGGTAGCGGCGCACATTGGCGTAGCTGCCCGTATCGGTATCGATAGACAAAGTGGATACCGCCATATCCGTAGTTCGATGTACAGGATTGGCTGCGTTTTTTTGATAGTTGTCTTTTGCCTCTGGCGTGACTATGATGCTCGGTAATGGGCGTACGATACTTGTTTGCGCCGCAGAACGTATCATCATCTGTTGGCTGATGACTGAGGGCTTAACACTGGGTGACGCCATGATAGACTCTGACACCACTGCTGCATCTTGATTGACTGTGCTGCTTGTCTCGGCTGGTAGCGTTTTGCTCATTTGTGAAGGGCTACAGGCTATCAATCCTAGACTGGTTATAGCAGTAATCAATAGTACATTTCTAGTAGTGTTTCTCCCTAGGTGCTTACTTTCGTTTTTTAGCATTTTAGAGGCGGAAATTTTAGATAAAGGGTCAAATGACATAACAAAAATTCCTTATTGTAAGATAATTCAGTAGCGACTTGACCGTGTCAATATATGGTTAATGCTATTCAAAATAGGCAAATCAGCCGCCTTGTTTAGCCTATTAGCTGCCATACTTTCAGTTATTAATTTTGCATCAAAACTATTCTCAACCTACTGTCTGTAGATTAATGGTAGATAAAATATTCTAAATAAAAACGATTCAACCTTAAGACATTTATTAACCATATAAAAAATAAATATTAGATTTACTATACTTAACTTAATCTATAAAAGCTATGAATCACCATACTATAAAAGACCCTTATAAGTACTTGTCTTAAGCACGTCACGAGCTGTCGTATATTCTGACATACGCCTTTTTAATTGGCTAAATATCCTTTACGATAGCACTATCTTAATTTTAAGTGAATGTCGCGCCGAACCCAATAGACACTGCGACGCCTATTCACGCTATGCATCACTATATAAACCATACTAATTAAAAATCTATAAGCGAAATCTATTTTATGTCTGATGTTATTGATAATACGATTGCTCCACCCATTCCTAATGAACCGATGGATACTCGCTCAGTTGCAGAATTCACTGAGCAGGCGTATCTCAACTACGCCATGTACGTCATCATGGATCGGGCACTACCCAATATCGCCGACGGTCTAAAACCTGTTCAGCGCCGCATCGTCTACGCTATGAGCGAGCTTGGCCTAAAGTCCTCTGCTAAAGCAAAAAAATCAGCACGTACTGTCGGTGATGTTCTGGGTAAGTACCATCCGCATGGGGATAGCGCTTGTTATGAGGCCATGGTACTGATGGCACAGCCGTTCAGCTATCGCTATCCGCTCATCACAGGTCAAGGCAACTGGGGTAGCCCAGATGATCCTAAATCCTTTGCGGCTATGCGTTATACCGAAGCAAAAATGTCAGCTTATGCCAATACATTGCTTGCAGAACTCGGTCAAGGCACGGTCGATTGGCAAGATAACTTTGACGGCACCATGCAGGAGCCAACCACCCTACCCGCTCGCTTGCCTAATATCCTTTTGAATGGCACGACAGGTATTGCCGTCGGTATGGCTACTGACATACCGCCGCATAATCTCAATGAAGTGGTGCGCGCAGCAATTCGTTTATTAAAAAATCCTGAGCTGTCCGTCAAGCAGATTACGCAGTCGATACCAGCACCTGATCTGCCAACTCCAGCTGAGATCATTACTAGCAAAAAAGACTTGCAGGCGATGTACGAGACGGGTCGTGGCAGCTATAAAATGCGTGCCACGTTCCATATCGATAGCAAAGAAAAGAATCTCGTCATCATTGATGCGCTGCCCTACCAAGTCTCAGGCAACAAAATCCAAGAGCAAATTGCTAAGCTTATGACTGATAAGAAGCTGCCTTGGGTGACGGATATTCATGATGAATCAGATCACGAAAATGCCTGCCGTATCGTCCTTGAGCTGCGCTCAACGCGGGTCGATGTCGAGCGTGTCATGAGTCACTTGTTTGCCAGCACAGACCTAGAGAGCAATTACCGCGTCAATATGAATATGATTGGCCTTAATGGTAAACCGCAGGTCAAAAACCTAAAAGAAGTGTTGGAAGAATGGCTCATCTGTCGCCGTTCAGTAGTCACTCGCCGTTTGCAATATCGACTTGATAAAATCGATAAGCGCTTGCACATTCTGGCAGGTTTGCTGATTGCATATCTTAATATCGACGAAGTCATTCGCATCATTCGTGAAGAAGACGATCCAAAAGCGACACTGATGCAGGACTATGACTTAACTGATATTCAAGCCAATGCAATCTTGGATATTCGTCTGCGTCAGCTAGCAAAGCTAGAGGAAATTGAGCTGCGCCGCGAGCAAGACGAATTGGCTACCGAGCGTGCCATCATTCAAGAGTATTTAGATAACCCAGACAGTCTGACCGATCTGATGATTGATGAGCTGACTGCCGATATGAAAGAACATGGCAACGAGCGCGTATCACCATTAGCAGAACGTGAAGAAGCACAAGCCTTAAAAGAGTCTGATCTGGTGCCGAGCGAACCCGTTACCGCTATCCTCTCAAAAGCAGGCTGGATTCGTGCTGCCAAAGGTCATGACGTAGACGCCGCTGGTATGAGCTATCGTTCAGGTGACAGCTATCAAGCCCATGTGCGCGGTAAATCCAATGAAAAAATCTACGTACTTGACAGTACTGGACGCAGCTACAGTATCGATGCGCACAACCTCGCCTCAGCGCGCGGTCAAGGTGATCCACTGACCAGTGTATTGAAGCCGCCAGCAGGTGCCAGCTTTGAGCAGCTATTGACGGGTGCTGACGATCAACGCATCATTCTTGCCAGCTCGCAGGGCTATGGTTTTATCAACACTCTTGGTAATTTAGACAGCAATCAAAAGGCAGGTAAAAATGTTATTAATCTAGCCACTAACAGTCGCTTGCTCCCTGTTGCACGTATCGATGCGCCAGTAGAGACGGCCGCTAATACAGAAGGTGAAAATAGCAATATACACGTGACACCTGATCATGTTGCCGTTGCAACCAATGCAGGATATCTACTGATATTTGCCCTTGATGATTTGCCTGAACAGGCCCGCGGTAAAGGCAATAAACTTATTAAATTAAAAGACGGTGAGGAAGTGCTTACTGTCACACCACTCAGTCAGCAAGACAGCCTTGTCATTACCGCTGGCAAACGCCATGTGACACTCAAGCCAAATGATTTGGCTAACTATACGGGTGTGCGTGGTAATCGTGGTGGTCAGTTGCCAAGAGGTTTTCAGAATGTAACGAGTGTTGAGGTTGGATAGTTTTAGTCTCTTAAGTGTCAGCAAACTGAACTAAAGACCCAGCTACTACCCATCAAAATCCGCCTATATATAATATAGGCGGATTTTTTGTACCACTAGAGATTTGTACTACACAAGAAAAGTAGCTGACCATGTTGAATGTAGAGACTAGAGTGACATAATACGGTTGTGATGAACAAATACGCTCAGTTTAAATCTCGTTAAGCCGCTCATCTGTAAAGAGCGCATCCATAAAGTTTATGATACGATCCTTTGTCATGAGATAAGGGTTGAAATCAGTACCTGTCGAAAAATGTTTGAGGGTATGCACTTCGTATTCAGGACCTGACGTTAGATATCTAATCAAAAAGCCGTCCCATTTACGCATCTCTACCTCTTTAATTTCTACTACATGAATAGATAAATGCGGACGTTCCGTGATGATTCTGGTTAGAAGCTCGTTGACATCGAGTCTCAAGCCTTCAATATTTTGAATAATATAGTTATCATTGATAGCAAGTGCTGACGTTATACCGCTTTGCTCGTTGTTTCGCCGCGCTATCTCAAAAGTACGAGCCATTTTGACACCATTGTCTTTTTCACGGTTTTTACCGATATACGTTAGGCTGGTGAGAATGTGAGCACAATCGTTATTTCTTTCGTCTGAAATCATTTCCTTCTCTCTTCTGAATTAGAATTCAATAAATCTACGCATAAGATATCTAATTAAAAAATCCATTTAGCTTAAGATACTATCTTAGAATCATCCTAATAAATAATACCTTATTTTTTTGTTATATGACTATTCACTGATAATATTAAGTTATTAATTTCAGGAAACCCAACTTGTTGTTTTATTCGAATCTAACTCACTAAGCTCTAAAAACAGACCTCACAAGATCGTTTTTTTTCTGAGAATTATGTAGTAAAAATAATTCATCAAAGTTCTCTCAACCGATCTTTCTTAATAGTTATAAAATTTTTTGGTCTGCAAAAATTTCATGCAAAAAACTTTCAATCTGAGTACTTTTCATTAGGTAGGGATTGAAGTCAGAACCTGCTGAGAAGCTTTTTAAGGCATATTCTTCATCTTCGGCACTTTCCGTTAGGTATTTGGTTACGAACCCATCCCATTGAAGCGCTTCTATTTCTTCCACCTTGACAACATTAGGGATAATCTTGAAATGCTCATCAATTATCTTCGCTAGAGCAGCATTGACAGCTGGTCTTGAGCCTTGAATGTTTTGAACAAAGTAACCGTCATTGATCACAAGCGCTGCAACTAACCCACTTTCCTCAAAGTATCTTCTCCACTGCTCAAGAGCACGAGTCAATTCTATACCCGTTTTTAATTCGATGTTTTTGCCAACATACGTTAGGCTAATCAGCAGATGCTCGCCATGTCTTTTCCTACTTCCTGAAGTTTGACTTATTGTTATATGCATAAGAAAATCCATTTATATAATAGGTATATAAATTAATATACACTTTATTATAAAGTATAATCAATAAGACTCTTGGGAGTTGACCAGTTTTTTTATCATCTATTATTTTAAAATAAAACTACAAAAACTAGCTCACTCAGCGTGAGAGCATCACTCTAATCGCTAGGAGTTCTCATGTGTATTTACCGATATACCAAGTCGTCTTTAGTCGTCAAATATTGCGCGAATCACTTATGAACATCAACTAATATTTTGTCCAATTGCCAAGGACACACCCTTTACCAAACGGGTAAGTTGCTTTCACCAAAAAGCCGCCTATACAAACGTATAGACGGCTTTTCTATTCTAGCTAGAATAAGTGACTATTTTAAGAAGCAGATGTCTTTAAGAAGCAGGTATCTTTAAGAAACAGATAACTAAGAACTAAATACTATTCATTTAAAATTTATTGTATTCAGGACCTTTAAATATTGCTTTCAAGAAGCTTTCAATTTGAGTGCTTTTCATAAGATAAGGGTTATAGTCAGAACCTGCTGAGAAGCTCTTTAGGGCATACTCTTCATCTTCAACGCTTGATGTTAGATGTTTGACTAAAAACCCACTCCATTGACGCGATTCTATTTCCTCTATATTAACGATATTAGGAAAAATGGTTGAATGCTCGTCAAGTATTTTTTCTAAGGCAGTATTGATAGCAGGCCTTGTCCCTTGAAAACTTTGAACGAAATAACCTTCACTAATAACTAAAGCTGAAACTATATTAGTTTCTTCAAAATATCTGCGCCAATACTCAAGTGCGCGAGTCAGCTCAATTCCCGAATCTAGATCGACATTTTTGGCGATATATGTCATGTGGATAAGAATATGCTCGCCATGCCTTTTTCTATTTTCTGAAGGTTGGCTTGTCGTTATGTTCATAAGAAACCTTATTTATAAAAACTTCATTTAAATCAAGGTATACTTTAAGATAAAGTATACTTTAAGATAAAGTATAATTAATAATATTTTTTATCACTTACTATGATTTTTTTAGATTTATGACATAGAAGCTTCAATGATATACCATACCGATATCTATCACAGTAAAATTGTACTACAAAGTTGCCATGCTTAGTGTAATGGCATTATTCTAATAGTTAACTAGCCTAATCTATATTTTCCTACCACCCTGCCTCAACTTATTTATATGACTGACCCACGCTTACTCACTGGTGAGATATTACAAGCATTAATCAAAGCTTGTAATACTTATCGAGCTAGCACTTCTTATAGGTATGTGAAACACCATTTACTCTCAATAAAAAGTCAATATTGCAAAGGCCGTCAAAGTGACGGCTGATTTTAAGATAAAAAAATTCATACTTATTCCTTTAGGTAGTTGATGCATTAATAACGATAGATCATCTTATTTTGTAGATTAGTTTTGATAGCTGAATATAACCTTATAATAAATCAACACTATTAAGTTAACCATATCGTTTAGGATTTTTGTTAACCCTCTGGGCAAGCGCTGAGCCCCTTCAAAGACAATCATATGGATACTGTCTAAATAGATATGCATGCAGCATCATAGGTTACTCGATAGGTATTTATCTGATTGGGTATGTTGTAGTAGTATCTGAATCATTGTATCTACACAACTAAAAACAATAGGATCAGCATGTTTATCGAAGATAAGATTGCCAAAGAAAGTATGACTACTAAGATCTCGACACCCAAAATCATCTTTTTTGACATCGATGATACCTTGAGCCGTAACGGCATTATCGCTGAACACAATAAAGCGACGCTTGAGCAGCTTGCAGATACCGATATTAAGCTAGTGATTTCGACTGGTCGTTCTAAAGCCATATTGCCTGAAGACATTTTAGCGTTGCTTGATGCAGATATATTGGATGCCATTATTTGTATGAATGGACAATATAGTTTTGATAAAACTGGCCAAATCAGCCACTACCCATTAACTGCTGAACAGACAGATAAAATCGTGCGTCTGTGCCAGCAAAGTGATTTGATTCATAAGTTTGACTCTGCTACTCATATCGCTTGGTCAGGTGAAAATGAACGTTTGCGCGAGTTCAATGCGGTCACGCCCAATTCGATCCTTGACCCTGATTACTACAAAACAAATACCGTCTATCAGTGCTCGGTATTTTTTAACAATCAGCAAGAAAAAATGCAGGATATCAACTTTGCCCAGTATGATTTAAAGCTGGTACATTGGCATCAGATTGGTGCCGATATATTGCCAGCAGATGCATCAAAAGCGCGCGGTATCAAAGATATGTGCGAATACTATGCAGTAGATGCAAGCGAGTGTATGGCATTTGGTGACGGTATGAATGATTTAGAAATGTTCGACTTAGTTGGATTTGCTGTGGCCATGGGAGATGCCCAGCCAGCTTTAATAGAACGCGCTAACTTCGTTACTGGAACGATTGAAGAGCATGGTATTCAAACCGTGCTTAATCAGTTAGAAATGAGGTCATAAGACTGTTCAGGCACATAAAGCCATTAACGTTCATTTAATTAATGTTCATTTAAAAAAAGCCCTTACTAGCTGACTAGTAAGGGCTTTTTATTATGGTCTAATTTTATATAGACGTTTCAACTGAAAACTGTAGCGGTGATGATTCCAATACTTTGTCGAGTATTCATTTCATTCCTTCTACAAATCCAATCGAACGTTAAGGCGTCAATTAAGGCCTCGATTAAGGCATGGTCAAGCCACCATCGACGGCGATAGATTGTCCAGTAATAGCCATGCTCAAATCAGACGCCATGAGCAATACTGAATTGGCAAAGTCAGCCACCGAAGTCGCTTGGCGCAGCGGCGTTGTAGTCGCAATATAGTCGAATACCTCTTCAGTAGTTAAGCTACTTGCGTCGGTAGTTTTTAATAAGCCACCTGCCAGCAAATTAACCCGAATACCATACTGACCAAGCTCACTTGCTAGGTTGCGCGTCAGTCCAATCAATGCTGATTTAGCCGTGGTGTAATCATAATAGGTAACCACTGGGTTGTAGACAAGATTGGTCGATATATTAATGATTTTGCCTACTTGCTGCGCTTTCATTTGCGGCAACACTGCTTGTACTGTATTGACTGCACCCTTAACGATACCATCCATTTGCTGCGAAAAATGCGACCACTTTACTGTTTCGATACTGGTGTACGCAGCACTTGGATTGAACTGATAACTTGGTAAAGCATTATTGACCAATATATCAATACGTCCATGACGAGTGATGACTTCAGCTGCCATGGCTTGTACTTGCTCAAGCTCGGTGACATCCGCCTGATAAGAAAATGCTTGGCCACCTGTCGCGATGATATCAGCCACTACCGTCTCAGCAGCCTGTTTACTATTGAGGTAGTTGACGCAAACAATAGCACCTGCTGCTGCCATTTGCTGAGCAATCTGTGCACCAAGCCCGCGACTGGCACCAGTGACTATGGCGACTTTATCCGTAAGCAATGCTGGTATAACTGAGTGGCTTTTACTCAAAGCGTTTTGAGTTGAGGTACTTTCGGTCATTGTGCTGTATCCCTTATTATTATGGTATGGTTGGTGTCTTAGAGCCAAAGGCTGATATCTGCTTAGATGATGTTCGTCATACTTCGGTCTGCGCCAATCATAGCATGGTTATATACTATGTTTTTTCGATTCGACGTTAGCAGCTCGCTAATAATTCTACCCAAAATTACCTGTCATTAAGTTAGTTTTGCTATTCATCTTATTAGCTCAACTGGCTATTTTTATTAGTATTATTAAGCATTGCCCTAATAACAACCCTTTAAATTGTATAAATTAATGACCATAATAGTTTTATTGGTCATGTCAGGCTTTTATCCTTTTGGCTTTTTTATTGAATTTTTCTAATTTGCATTACCTTTATTTAGGAGAGATATTTTGACCCATTTATCATCGTCCCATCCAACTACTCACACCTTGGCTAGTATCGGTCGCATAGTGCCAAAAGCATTATTAGCAGCGGCTGTCGGCTTGGTGCTTGCCAGCTGTAGCAACTCTGACAATGCAGCGGATGGCAGTGCTGCGGCGAGCAATGAGACGCTGAACCTTTACAACTGGTCAGAATACATGCCGCAAGAGATACTAGATGGCTTTGAAGAAGAGACTGGCATCTCAGTTAATTACACCACGTTTGACTCTAATGAAGCGATGTATGCCAAGCTCAAACTATTGGATGATTCTAGTCAGTATGACTTAGCGATTCCATCGACTTATTATGTCGAAAAAATGGCGAAAGAAGGACTACTGCAAGAGCTGGACAAATCCAAATTGAGCAATTTCAAAAACCTTGATACCTCATTTACCAATACCAAAGTTGATCCTGATAACAAATACTCTATCCCTTATATGTGGGGCAGCACCGGTCTAGCCATTAACGGTGACAGTGTCGATCCGAAAACTGTCAATAGCTGGAATGACCTATGGGATCCTAAGTATAAAGGTCAAGTGATGCTGACTAACGACGTCCGCGAAGTCTTTGGTATGGCACTACTGACTCTTGGCTACTCAGGCAATAGTAGCAATCCTGACGAAATTGAAGCCGCTTACGATAAGCTCACCACGTTGATGCCAAACGTCAAAACTTTTAACTCTGATGCGACACGTATGCCATATATCGAAGGTGAGACTTCGCTTGGTATGACATGGAATGGTGAAGCAGTCATGGCCAATGACGAAGGTTTGACTAGCTTGGTCTATAAGTATCCAACCGAAGGCGCTATCTTATGGATGGACAATTTTGTCATTCCAAAAAATGCCAAGCAAGTTGATGCAGCACATAAATTTATTGATTACTTATTGCGTCCTGAAAATGCAAAAATCGTCAGCGAAGAGATCGGCTACGCATCACCAAACATAGCAGCGCGTGAGCTGATGGATGAGAGCGTCCAAAACAACCCAACGATTTATCCTTCTAAAGAAGTCTTAGCAAAAGCTGAGTTCCAAGAAGATGTAGGCGATGAGGCGTTGCAAGTATATCAACAGTACTGGGACAAGCTAAAGACGGGGCGTTAATAGTATAGTTTTGATGTAGCACTTTAAAATAAAGTAGTCTTTTAAAATAAAAACGCTTATCCTAAATGGTCAGCGTTTTTTTGTATGTCATAAATGCAAATCCGTCTCGCCGCCCTGCTCTTTCATCCGGCGCTGCTCGCGGCGCTGATAGCCCAGACCAGATGCAGCAAACCAATGAGGCTTCGATGTTTGCAGTAAATCACTTAGCTGCTGCAATTGAGTCTGCAAGGTTTGAGTCAACCAGAAATAGCCCTGCCACTCAAATGCTAGGTGCTGTACGCTTGGATACTCTGAGACAGCAATACGAGTAATGGGTCGAAATACTTCATCACTTGGACTACGTAATACCGCTGCCATATGCTGCATCGCTTGGGTTAGCTCATGCTGATAATGTACCAATAAAACATGGTTTTCTTCATCAATCTCAATATTCGCCAAGCGCGGAGCCGCACTTAACAATAAATCAATCGTCCCAATGATATTACGATGCGTACGCTGAATCGTCTCTAGCGTTTCTTTTTCGATTCCTGACTCACTGGCTGTCGCCGCGATATGTGGTCGCACGGCTAGCAGACGTTTATTAATCTGCTGTAACGCTGTGACCAATGCTCTATCAACAGGTACTTCCTTAACAGGAAAGGCTACTGGGTTTAACTTTTGAACAGAGTCGTCCACTACTCCATCCGTTGCGTCAATATGATGACCTACGCCTGCATAGAGGCTACTACAAGCGTCAAGGTTACTACTCAATAAGAATCGCCACATCAACGTTGATTTGAGCGGCAAAATTAGCGTCACTGCTACCGAAACGCCTGTCCCCAGTAAGATATTTAAGGCGCGGTAGATACCATCTTGACCAATGCTATTATTGCCTAAATCAGAGACAATCATCAACATAGTGATACCCGTTAACAGTCCTGTATACCCGAGCTGTCTGACGGCTAGATAGCCAATAATGCCACTGAGCAGACCAATGAGGGCATAGTCTACCCATAGCCATGCACCTGCATTTTGATTAAACCATAACACCCCAAGCGCAGTACCAATACCTAACAAAGTACCGATTACGCGCTCTTTCGCCTTAGTATAAATAGCGCCTTGGTATTGCAATAACCCTAAAATGATAAATACTGTGATGGTTGTCCACTCACCGTGCGGAAGGTTGGTGATTTTATTGACTAATAAAGCCAATATCACAGCCGTGCCTAGGCGGGTGGCATGTAGGATATCTGCATGTTGGTAGCGAACATAGGGTTCGATAAATGGAGCAGTGATACGCTGATAAAGGGTGGGTTTCACGCAAGGCTACTCTTTTTAGGTGGAAGATTTAGATGAGATATTTTAGTAAAGGATTATTAAAAAATCTCAATAACTAGCGGTAAGTATAAATGGATATTCTATCAGCAAAATGACGGGCAAAAAATAACGCCTTTTACCTATTATTCACAGGTAAAAGGCGTTATAAAAAATATCCTAGCACACTATATTGAAATCTACGCTATTGAAGATTATTCAACAATTACTTATCAAGAACTGCTTCAGTGTTAATGAATAACAGTCTATTGCGCTAGCGTATTACACTTCTAGGTAGTCTAGAATACCTTCCGCAGCTTCGCGGCCTTCCCAAATCGCGGTCACAACCAAGTCAGAACCGCGCACCATATCGCCACCAGCGAAGATTTTAGGATTCTGAGTCTGGAATTTGAAGGTTTGCTTTTCGGCTGCTAATACGCGACCAGAGCTGTCCATCGCCACTTGCTGAGACTCAAACCAATCAGCAGGACTTGGTCTAAAACCAAATGCCATGATGACTGCATCACATGGGATAATCTCTTCAGAATTAGGAATTGGTTCAGGGCGTTGACGACCACGGTTGTCTGGTGCACCCAGCTGAGTAGTGACGACTTTTACACCGTTAACTTTACCGTTTAAGCCGATGATTTCGGTTGGCTGACGGTTAAATAAGAACTCTACACCTTCCTCACGAGCATTGACCACTTCACGGCGTGAACCTGGCATGTTTTCTTCGTCACGGCGATAGGCACAAACTACTTTTTCGGCGCCTTGACGGATACTGGTACGGTTACAATCCATTGCTGTGTCGCCGCCACCGAGTACCACCACCTTTTTACCTTTAAAGTCGATGTACTCTTCAGCGTCTTTTTCCCAGTCATTGCAACGGTTCACATTAGCAATCAAGTAATCTAGTGCATCGTAGACGCCCGTCAGCTCTTCACCAGCAAAGCCGCCGCGCATATAGGTGTATGTGCCCATACCCATAAACACTGCGTCATACTCAGCCAATAGCTCATCAATGGTGATGTCTGTGCCAATCTCTGTCTCTAAACGGAATTCGATACCCATGTCTTCAAAGATCACACGGCGGTTGCGCATGACATCTTTTTCCATTTTGAACTCAGGGATACCAAATGTTAGTAAGCCGCCAATCTCAGGACGCTTATCAAAGACGACTGGTTTGACACCATTTCTGACCAAAATATCCGCGCAACCCAGACCCGCTGGTCCTGCGCCAATGATAGCGACTTTTTTATCTGTCCAAACGACTTCAGACATATCTGGGCGCCAGCCAAGTGCAAACGCGGTATCGTTGATATATTTTTCAACATTACCAATGGTCACTGCTCCAAAGCCATCATTTAGCGTACAAGCGCCTTCACATAAGCGATCTTGTGGGCAAACTCGTCCGCACACTTCAGGCAAGGTATTGGTACGGTGGCACAATTCAGCTGCCTGAAATATCTGACCTTCTGTCGCCAACTTTAGCCAGTTAGGAATATAGTTGTGTACTGGACATTTCCACTCGCAGTACGGGTTACCACACTCAAGACAGCGATGCGCTTGCTGAGCAACGGCTTCGTTTTCGAAAGGCTTATAAATTTCAACAAACTCTGTTGAACGCGTTGCAATGTCTTTTTTGGTTGGATCAAATCTTGGTACATCTAAAAACTGGAAGTTATTTTCTAAGCGTTTTGCCATGGTGCTATCTCTTTTATATAAGGCTCTTTTGCAGTGGGTGGCGACAGTCAGCGATGTTTGGTTTGTCTAAAATTTAAGACATGTATCGCTGCTGTCACGTACCTGCTGAAAACCTGTGAGTTAAAACGTCTCTAAAAACGGAACGCTGGCTAACCTAATCAAAGCGACTGCCGATCCATCAATACAATCCATCAATACAATCCATCAATGCACTCCATCAATGCACTCCATTGATATGATAGACAGTCATGTATCGGCTATTGTGGGTCGGCCATGGTAGTTTTAAGAAGGCTTGCAATGTTCGCCGCTTTTGGCTTAACCAAATAGAACTTACGAACATAGTGCTCAAAGTCGTTCAGAATTGTCTGACCCCATGCACTGCCTGTTTTATCTACATGAGCTTCAATCACTTGTTGCAAATGAATGCGATGCTCTTCTGTTTGCTCGCTTGAAATACGGTTTAGATCGATTAGCTCATGGTTGCAACGGTCAAAGAAGTCGCCTTCCATATCGAGTACATACGCAAAACCACCCGTCATACCAGCACCGAAGTTGAGTCCAGTACGACCAAGAATCGTGACGATACCGCCAGTCATATATTCACAGCAATGGTCGCCTGTGCCTTCGATGACTACGTGTGCACCAGAGTTACGAACGCCAAAACGCTCACCTGCAGTACCAGCAGCATATAGCTTACCGCCAGTTGCACCATAGAGACAGGTATTACCAATGATGGCCGTTTCTTGTGCTATAAAGTTTGAGTCTTTCGGCGGATAAATAACAATCTCACCGCCTGCCATACCTTTACCCACATAGTCGTTGGCGTCGCCTTCAAGCTCGATATTTAGGCCGCCAGCATTCCACACGCCTAGGCTTTGCCCTGCCGTACCAGTTAGACGAAGCTTAATTGGCATATCGCTCATGCCAAGGTTGCCCCAGACTTGCGCAATCTCACCAGAAATACGAGCACCGATAGAGCGGTCACAGTTACCAACGAAATAGCTATAGTCGCCGCCCGCCCCTTTGCGAATGTTCACAAGCATATCGCTAATCATCTGCTCAGCAAGCAAGCCTTTATCAAACGGCTCATTACGCTCAACCTGACAAGTTTGTGCTTTGCCCACGCTGGCTGGGTGGCTAAATAGCAATGGCGTTAAATCAAGATGACGCTGCTTGTCCGTATTACCTTCTAGAATATCAAGCAAGTCAGTACGACCGACCAGTTCTTCCATACTACGAACACCTAGCGCCGCCAACCATTCACGCGTCTCAGTTGCGACAAACTTAAAGAAGTTAATCAACATTTCTGCTTCACCAATGAAATGCTCATCACGCAGCTTGGCTTTTTGAGTTGCAACACCTGTTGGACAGTTATTTAAATGACAGATACGAAGGTACTTACAACCAACTGCAATCATTGGCGTGGTACCAAAGCCAAAGCTCTCTGCACCCAAGATAGCAGCTTTTACTACATCCAGTCCTGTTTTTAGACCACCGTCAGTCTGGACACGTACCTTATCACGTAACCCATTCACTCGTAGAGACTGGTGAGTCTCAGCCAAACCTAGCTCCCATGGCGAACCTGCATGATGGATAGACGATAGCGGAGACGCTGCCGTACCACCGTCATAGCCCGAGATAGTAATCAAATCGGCGTAGGCTTTTGCAACGCCTGTCGCGATCGTACCAACACCTGGACGTGAGACCAATTTAACCGATACCAATGCATCTGGATTGACTTGTTTTAAATCAAAAATCAGCTGTGCCAAATCTTCGATAGAATAAATATCGTGATGCGGCGGCGGTGAAATCAAGGTCACACCTGGCACCGAATAACGCAAACGTGCAATCAGCGCGTTGACTTTACCACCAGGTAATTGCCCACCTTCACCAGGCTTGGCACCTTGGGCTACTTTAATCTGCATCACTTCAGCGGAGCGAAGATAGGCAGGCGTTACCCCAAAACGACCAGAAGCAACTTGCTTGATCTTTGAGTTACGTAATGTGCCATAACGCGCAGGATCTTCACCGCCTTCACCAGAGTTTGAGCGACCACCGATGGTATTCATCGCCATCGCAATCGACTCATGCGCCTCAGGAGACAGCGCGCCTAGTGACATGCCAGCTGAATCAAAACGCGTCAAGATTTCAGAGATATCTTCTACTTCATTGACATCGATACTGTTGTCGGTTTTCAGTTGCAACAAGTCACGTAAAGTCGCGACCGGACGGCTATTAACTAGATCAGCATAATTGCGATAATTATCGTAATCACCCGTACGTACTGCAGTATGCAGGCTGTTAATCACATCAGGATTAAAGGCATGGTACTCTTTATTAAAGACGAACTTCAGCAGACCACCTTGATCTAGAGGTGCACGGCGCTTAAATGCGTTGGCAGCCAATTGGGCTTGATCAGCAGCAAGGTCTGCAAAGGTAGCGCCTTTGATACGACTTTGTACGCCTTTAAAGCATAAGCTTACGACTTCTTCTGAGAGGCCTACTGCTTCAAACAACTGTGCACCGCGATAAGAAACAATGGTAGATATACCCATTTTTGATAAGATTTTTAGCAAACCTTTATCCAAGCCTTTGCGGAAATTAACACGGGCTTGAATTGGGTCACCAAGTAGCTCACCAGTCGCAACCAAATCATCAATGACATCATATGCCAGATATGGATACACACAAGTCGCACCAAAGCCAATCAATACTGCTATTTGATGCGAGTCACGGGCAAGGCCTGTCTCAATGATTAAGTTAGCGTCGGTACGGATACCTTGCGCGATTAGATAATGATGCACAGCGCCAGTAACCATAATAGCGTTGGCTGGTACTTTGTCTGCATCGATATCTTTATCAGATAAGACAATCAACGTATGACCTGAGCGAATTTTATCTGCCACTTGCTCACAAATAGCGACGATAGCATCAGATAGCTCTAGAGTACGGTCATAATTCAGATCAATGCGTGCCATCTTGAACGCTGGATCATCCAAGGTTTCAAGCTGCTGCATTTTACTGGCTGACAATACTGGCGATGACAAAATAATACGATGAGCATCTCTTGCAGATGGCGCAAATACGTTAGTTTCAGCGCCTAAGCAAGTCTGCAACGACATCACGATTGATTCACGTAATGGATCGATTGGCGGATTGGTCACCTGTGCAAACTGTTGACGGAAGAAGTCACCGACATGGCGAATTTGCTGCGACAGTACAGCCATTGGCGTATCGTCACCCATTGAGCCGACTGGTTCTTGACCGTTTTCAGCGTTAGGGCGAATGATTTCTGTACGCTCTTCATTGGTGATGTGATACATCTTTTGTAGCGCTTTTAGCTTATCACCGCGGCACGCTTGCGTTGCCAACGTCTCTTCTAGACGTTCATCATCACGGACACGCGTCGCTTCTTCACGCAACCATTTACGATATGGATGCGCCGTTTTTAGTAAAGTTGCAATAGCTGTCGTATCTAGAATTTGACCAGTCAACGTATCAATAACCAACATTTGACCAGGTCCAACACGACCTTTTGCCAATACATCTTGTGGCTCATAATCCCAAACGCCCACTTCTGATGCAACAGTGATATAGCCGTTCTTGGTGGTTACCCAACGTGACGGGCGCAAACCGTTTCTATCGAGCATACAGACCGCATAGCGTCCATCTTGAATGACTAGACCTGCTGGACCGTCCCACGCTTCCATATGCTGTGAGTAAAACTCATAAAACGCACGTAGATCCATATCCATGCTATCAACATTCTGCCACGCTGGCGGTACCAAGATAGACATCGCATGGAACAGATTCATACCACCAGACATAAGCACTTCGAGCATGTTATCTAGGCTAGATGAATCTGAACCAGTACTATTTACAAGTGGTGTCAGCTCATTCAAGTTAGGCAGTTTGTCTGATTTTAACTTTGGCGTACGGGCTTTAGACCAGTTGCGGTTACCTGTAATGGTATTTAGCTCGCCATTGTGCGCAAGATAACGGAATGGCTGTGCCAATGGCCAGCGCGGCAAGGTGTTGGTTGAGAAGCGCTGATGGAATACTACGATATGTGACGCCAAACGCTCATCTTGCAAATCCAAGAAAAACGCTGGCAAGTCTGAAGGCATTACCAAGCCTTTATAAATAATGGTCTGACAACTCAATGAGCATACATAGAATAGCTCATCATCCGTCAAACGCTGCTCTGCTTTTTTACGTGCAACAAACAGCTTACGGTTGAAATCATCAGCTGCCAAGTCATCTGGCGCATTAACGAACACTTGCTTAAAGTCTGGCAATGTCTCACGACCAATCTCACCAACAATACTCAAGTCGAGTGGTACATCACGCCAGCCAGCCACCTCTAATCCTTGGGCGGTAATCTCATCGCTTAATACTTGTTGGCTATGCTTGGCTTTAACGCTATCTAAATTCACGAACACCATACCGACAGCAAAGTTGTCCGTAATGGCAAATTGCTGCTCGTCAGCAATCTGTTTAAAGAAATCGATAGGCGTCGCTAATAGTAAGCCACAACCATCACCAGTTCTACCGTCAGCAGCAACACCGCCGCGATGTGTCATACAACTTAAACTATGAATGGCAGTTTTTACCAAATCATGGCTCGCTTCACCCTCAATATGGGCAATTAGGCCAAAACCGCAATTATCAGAAAAATCATCTGGCGTGGCCAGGTGTGTTTGTGAGGAAATCATTGACATAGCTTGTCCTTTTAAGTAGACGGGCAACTTACATTTCCAATGCGGAGTATAAGTTGGTACCCGTAAGCAGAACGGGCTGATAGTGGATATTCGTGTGTCCGAATTAGCAAATAGTGCAATGCTCGATAGACATCATACTCTAAGAGAAAGTAAAACCCTTGACCCTCCTGGTCATTAGCTGATGTCTTGACATGTGGTCCGTGTATCAAAAGATAGTAAGTAGCAGCCCTTGGCAACGGGAGAATCTACGCCCTTAAATGCCAGTTACTCAATCAGTGATATCTAATGCCGTTCATTTAAGCATCATTTGTTATGTTGTCATGTTTAGCATTTAGCGCTACGCATACAATAACTTAATAACGGTGCACTTGTTTATCTTGAATATCTGACGCTCTGTATTCAAGCACTTTGTTTACCCTAAAAAGAGTGACAATAAGAGAGGTTGCGTCACTTACGATAACCTTATTATAGATAGTAAGTAACCGCGCTTGAGACAATAATATTTAGTAAAGAACTCTAAAAACTAAGAAAAAACCACTAAATAGTTGTTAAATAGACATTTTTTACGATAACTATACAGAACGTCGCCCACAGTTATATTAGTTAATGATTGTCGAAAAATCTAGTCTTTTCTATCGATTCATCAGCCATAAATTGTAAGAGGACTTATTACTATTGGTTATGAGACAAATAAAACTGCTATTAAAATTTTAATGCAAACTATATAAATGACATTTAGCAAAAGGCTTTGATAATACTTAGCAATAGTAGCTTGCCACTTATTGTGACGATAAAACTATTTTGTATTGTGCTAAAAAAACCCACTAACGAAAGGGCTAATGGGTTTTATGAATTAAGTAGAGAACAGCTAGTTGCTTTTATCTTCTATTAGCGTCTTTATACTATCCCCACCGTTCTTAGCAGAATTTGCATTGGATGACTTAGTAGTAGAGCTGGCATTATTATTCGAAGTCGTATTCCCATTGTTGGTATTTGATGGTTTTGGCGTAGGAGCTACTGGCGTTTTCTTAACTATACTACTATTTTCTGTTTCTACAGAGACAGACTTATTATTGTCCGGCTTAGGTTTATTTGTATTTCCTTCTTTTTTGGCGCTTGCTTCAGGGGCTGATTGTGACTCATTACCCACAATACGCTCTTCAGTAACAGACAACGTAGCCGAGGTATCTACTGACTGGCGGATGCTTTCCTCTGTACTACTATTACTAGCGACATTCTGACTACTCCGATCAGAGACACTACTGTCTGACTGCTCACTGGTCGTATTATTCACTTCCTGAGTTTTTTGACGTACTGGTATCTCACGCTTGGTAGGTTTCAAATCGACGGCACGTGTACGTTTTGTACTTAAATCTTTTACTGGATCAGGACGCTCATAATTATCAATAATACTGACATACCGATTAATCTCTTCTGGCAACACACGCACGTTGGCAGGTAGTTTAAAATCTATGAGCTTTGCTGCACCAACCGCTTCTTGTGGACTGCTCATAATCCCATAAGTGAGCATGTAGCGGACCTGGTTTTCTTCATCAAGATAGCGAAAATACGCAAACTTATCACGATCTTTACGGCCTTCTAGATAGCTGACAACCACCTCATTTTCAGCGACATTCATAACCTGTACTGTCCATTTGCCTTTATTAGCAAGTAGATAGCGCTTGTCTTTGAACTCATCAGGATAGTTGCGCAGATCCCTAACAGTCGCATCAAAACTAATAGGTTGTACATCAGTATCTAGCTCATGTAGTGATTCAACTTTCAGTGGTTGCTCAAACTCATCGGCCAACATTTTCGGCGCAGATACGGGTTCATTTTCAATTTTGGCACCCATCGCTGGTGTTTGGCTGAGCATCCATAATAATGCAGTAACAACGCCCAGTAAAAGTGTCACTATCAGCCAAATCAATGCTTGACGACTATACGACTGACTGGCAGTCCGCGGCGTCGATTTTGATGGTGCCATGGGCGATGTCCTTGATAAAAATATATGTGTGAGCATCATTATATTAATGTTCATTCAGGTATAGGTGCTATGAAGCATTTTTTCGTAAATAACAGATTTCAGTGTGAGTGGATAAGCGCCAAAATTCTGAGACGTTATACGCAATGCTGAGCCAATACTTCTGACAGCAACTTATCATCGTAGTCATTGGTGAGCACCGCGCTACCTATTGATGTTAGCAAAATCAGACGAATTTGTCCGTGTTTCACTTTTTTATCATGACCCATCAAGTTTATGGCAGTTTGTACATCAATGGTAGGCGGTGTAGTCGGTAAGTTAGCTAGGGTCAAAATGTGCTTGATACGTGCAACCTCATCATAGCTCAACCAACCAATCTTTTGAGACAACTCTGCAGCTTGCATCATGCCAGCAGCCACCGCTTCACCATGTAACCAATTACCATAACCTTCATGCGTTTCAATCACATGACCAAAAGTATGACCAAAGTTCAATAGCGCGCGCACACCTGATTCTCTTTCGTCTTGTGCCACTACGTCGGCTTTGTACTGACAGCAGCGCTTTACAGCTTCACCAAGTACTGCCAAATCAAGCGCCATCATTGCAGGCAAATTCACTTCAAGCCATGTTAAAAACGCCTCATCCATGATAAGCGCATATTTAATAATCTCGGCCACACCAGCCGATAGCTCACGTGCAGGTAATGTTTTGAGCGTACTCATATCAGCAAGTACCATTTGCGGCTGCCAAAAAGCACCAATCATATTCTTACCTTGCGGATGATTGATACCTGTTTTACCACCAACACTAGAATCTACTTGTGACAATAGCGTCGTTGGAATTTGAATAAAATTGACACCACGCATAAAGCTAGCAGCAGCAAAACCAGTCATATCACCGATTACACCACCACCAAGAGCAATAAGTGTCACATCGCGATTGAAGTGATCTGTCATCAGTGCATCATAAATCTGATCAATACTTGCCTGATTTTTGTATTGTTCACCATCTGGCAGTACGCACACCTTTACCACAAACTGCTCTGCCAGCTCATCTTCTAATGCTTTTAAGTATAAAGGTGCAATTGTATCGTTGGTAACAATCAGTACCTGCCGACCGCTAATATAAGGCGCGATTTGCTTCGCCATACTACTATGTTCAGTCGCAGATTGTTCAGTAATGACGATTGGATAATCATGACTTTGCGTATGAACTATTAGGCCATCATGAAACGGCATTACCATGTGATACTCCTAAAGCATTTTCGATAAGGTAAAAGTAATTGAGTCTGCATATCAATCGTAGTTGCCAGTCTATTACTAATCTTCTTGGTGCGCCGATGAGTCCGTAGTGCAGTCGACGAATGATTCTAGCTGCTGCATCAATTGATTGACCATATGGCGTGGGTACGTGTGACCAGTAGGCATAATAATATGTGCGACTTGGCGATAGAGTGGATCGCGTGTGCTGTACAGATCTTGCAGTATTTTTCTAGGATTAGGCTGCTGTAATAATGGTCGAGACTTGTCTTTAGAAGTACGTGCCAGCTGTACATCGACAGGTGCATTAAGATAAACGACGATGCCACGCTGCTTTAGGAACTCTCGGTTTTCAGCACACATGACTGCACCGCCACCGGTCGCCAATACGATTTGAGAGTTTTGGGTCAATTCATCAATGGCACGCGTTTCACGCTCACGGAAGCCTACTTCACCCTCTTTGGCAAATATCCAAGCAATGTCGGCACCTGTCTGTGATTCAATATACCAATCACTGTCTACAAAAGTGCGACCTAACTGCTTGGCAAGCAGTTTTCCGATTGTCGTCTTCCCTGCTCCCATCGGACCCACTAAAAACACCGACGGTAATTCCTGCCCCATAATACTTACTCAGCTAAATTAGGTATGATACAACGTCATGGTTATTCTGGCTAGTAATGAGCCGTGATTATTGTGAGTAAAATTTAGAGCACACCATTCATCGGTATATACATAGATATTGCAACTCGAAAACTACTAATTTCGCGCATAAAAAAGCAAGCACTATGGCTTGCTTTTTTTGATAAAAATCTTAACACCTAAGATTAATTTAAACGACTGATACCATCATTAATTAACTTTGGTGTCACAAAAATAAGTAATTCTTCTTTGTCATTGCTGCGTACGTCACGACGGAAGGCACGACCAATATAAGGTAAATCTCCTAGGAAGGGCACCTTATCTACACCGTTGTTGGTACGATTTTTAAAGACACCGCCCAGCACAATGGTTTGTCCATCTTCAATGATCACATTGGTTGAAATTGAGTCTTCAGAGATAGCCACCTGATTATTGATAATAGTGGGTGTACCATTGGTAATTACCAATTGTAGGCCGATCTTACCATCAGGCGTGATATTTGGCGTCGCTTCCAAGCTCAAAGCTGCCTCTTTGAAGCTGGTTGTAGTTGCGCCACTGGCCGATGCTTCTTGGTAAGGAATCTGCGTACCCGATGATACTTTGGCTGTTTGTTTATCCGCTGTCAAAATCTTAGGTGTAGAAATAACTTCACCACGGTTATCTGCTTGCAAAGCTGACAACTCAAGATCGAGCATAAAATCAGATATACCAAGCAAACCAAAGGCAATACGTCCAGCAGGGTTATCTACTCCCAAATCAACGTTTAAGTTATCAGGACGACTAATGTCATAAGAAGGATAAGAGACTGTTTGACCATTTACCGTCGTCGTCTCTACATCAAAATCTTTCAAATCCCATAGCGTCTGATCGCTACCGCCAACCAATAAACTACGGTTGTTGGCTGCACCATTTGACAAGATACCCCAGCGAACACCAATCTCTTTACTGAAGCTATCAGTTGCACTAACGATACGTGCTTCGATCATTACCTGACGCACAGGAATATCAATTTTGCTGATTAGTTTGTGGATGTTTTCGATACTGTCTGCCACATCTTTAATAATGAGCGTATTGGTACGCTCATCAACCGTTACCGTACCACGATTTGATAACAAGGTACTATTATCTTCGACACGATTTGATAGACCGCTACTATTGCTATTAGAGGAGCCGCCACCGCTACCTTGAGAAATAAGCGTTAAGACATCTTGTGCTTTTGCATAGCTTAAACGAATATATTCAGTACGTAAGGGTGCATAAGATTGAACCGCTTGCTGCGCTTCAAGCTCTCGTGCTTCTTGCTCAGCCAGCTCAGTAGATGGCGCAACCAAAATCACATTACCATTTTCACGCTTGCCTAGGTTTTTACTCTTTAAAATGATGTCAAGCGCTTGATCCCAAGGCACATTGATCAAACGTAGTGTCATATTACCAGTGACTGAGTCACTAGCCACAATATTCATCTCAGTAAACTGAGCCAAAATATCTAAAACGCTGCGGATTTCAACGTCCTGAAACTCCATAGATAGCGGCTCGCCACTATATACTCTTTCTTCCAATGTCGGCTCACGTAACAATTCAGGTTTCTTGATACTGATATTTAACTGGTTACCTGATTGGTAGGCTTGATACTCATAATCGTCATTCATGTTAATGGTAACGACGCCATTCTGTCCTTGGTTTTTAGTATCAATACTACTGACAAGACCACTATTGATATTCAATCGACGTAGTAAGTTTCTAGGGACTGTACTACCTGTTAGACGTACAACAAGTTTATTGCCTTGGCGCTGTACGTCTACTGGAATAGCTTCGTTGGCAAGTACCATGCTGACATTGCCACCACCATCACTGCCTGCCGAAAAATTGACCGCACTTAAACCATCATAACTATACTGCTTACTCACTTGCGCAGACGCAAGTTGAGGATTTAACAAAGGATTAACTCTGACCACCATCGTATCAGCTGGTACTTCGTTCTTCACGACAACCTTGCTCGTAGTACGTACAGGTGCTACCGGTACAGTAGAGCTCTCAACAATAGGCGTAACGACTGCAGTCGTTGTCATACTATTATTGTTATTAAGTACATCTTGAATCGGGTCGCTGGTAATGACGGGACGATTAGGATCAGTGATGGTCAGCAATAAATCATTGCCTTCAATCGCTGTCGTATAATTTCCTGATTCTTTTAAACCAACAATGAGGCGCGTGGTACTGTCACTACTTAGCGTAGTAACGTCATTAATCGCACCGATGTTGTATTCGTTAAAACGGCTAGCAAGCCCATTCTGTACTTGTTCGAAATCTAGTACTAATCGACTAGGATCATCCAATTGATAAGCGGCTGGCAACACTGGCAATCCTGTAAACCCTAGACGCATTTGTGTCACTGCTGGCGCTGTCTGTACTACAGAAACATTATTGATGCGCTGAGCCGCGTGAGCATTACTAGTTACTGCCACCACACTGAGCGCCAATGCTGAAACAGCAAAAGCAGAAGAAACACGGTTGCTCATTGTCCTTACCTTGTTATTGCGTACTGTCATTATTTGTTCCTCAAAAAATCGGCCGACTTAGCTTATAGGGGATACTAGCGACTGGGGCTTTTCTACAAACCCTGCGCGGCTGTCTGGCACAATTTCAATCAAGTTAATCTGGGTCGGCGTGATTTCAACAATACGGCCATCATTCAATCCAAGATAATTGCCTACTTTAACACTAGCAACTGAACCGTCAGGACGTTGTACCAAGGCATAACGCTGACCTTCAGGTGAAATAACGACCCCTCGGAAGATCAGTTGCGATAGCTCATACTGCTCAAGGGGCTCTTTTATACGTGTAATATCTGGGCGCACTCCATCGATAGAAGTTGTCGGACCTTCTACATTGACCAAACTCGGGGGTAAAAATGGGCTACGCTGTGAGCTTGCACTATAGACAAAATCTTCTACTAATTCAGCTTTGGGCGGTGGTTCGATAGGTTGAGCGGGCTGGTTACGGATGTCAGTCATCGCTTGCTCTGCCATACCGATGCGATCAGTACAGCCAGTCATAGATGTCGCTGCAATACCTAAAGCCAACAGGATGGGCATTTTTTGCATGCTCATTAGTTGCCTCCTGTATTTGCATCAGTTGCAACGGCTTCATCACCTTCAGGAGCCGCTTCTTTAGAGCGATAAGTCTTAGTTTGTAAGACTAAATTAAGCTCTGGCAAAACATCCAAAGTAGGCTGTGGATTGCTGACTTCAAAATCATGCATCGTAATAATTCGAGGAAGTGCGGCAAGACCACTGATAAAGCTACCAAACTGATGATACTCACCCAAAGCTGCGATACGAATTGGCTGCTCAATAAAGAACTCGTTTTCAATCTCAGGTTCTACTGAAATATCTTGAAAACGAATATTACTACCCACACCTGTCATATTGATACCTTCTACCAGCTCTGACACACGAGTATCTTTGGGTAACTGATCTAATAGAGTATTAAACTCAGTTTCCATTTGAACCACTTGTGCTTGATAAGCTTTTAAGTGACGCGCGCGCGATTCTTTTTCACGGTAACTATCTAGCAAAGTCTGTTGCTGACTTTCAGCAGCGTTAATTTCATCGATCTTGCTACTTATCGGTAGTGCCCACGATAATGCTGCGATAAAGGCAATAATGAGACCGATCACTGTCACCTTAACAGGTACAGGCCAGCTACCGTAGTTTTCTGAATCTAATGACTCGAAGCTGCGGCGAAACTCATTCAGATCGAACGGTTTCCTTGTTTTTAGAGTACTTTTTTTGATTTTAATGAGATTTTTTTTTCGAACAAGCTTCATAACTCCCCTCCCAGACCGTCTTCAGCAGGGACAGGTGTCTCTGATTCCACTTTTGTCGTTACCACAAACTGTACATAACTGTCTTCAGGATACACTGGGCGTGGCTGTTCGCCAGTAGGGACAGTATTGTTCAATGGAGGGGCCGGCTCGTAAGCAGTAATGTTCTGCTGGATATTACTAACTGCTGAATTACCCATCCATTTGCTACTATCTAAATTGCGAATCAAGCTCGACACAATATTTGGATTATCAGCAAGGCCGGTCAACGTTAAGGTGTCACCTTCACGTTTTAGATTGTTTAAATAGAGCGCAGGAGGAATGGCTCTAGCAAGATCATCCCACAAGCGTACTGGAACAGGACGGCGACCCTGCAAGTCTTGAATGACTTGCATACGTGAAATAATATCTTCACGGCGCTGCTCTAAGCTGTCAATTTCAGTTAATGCAATATCTAAACGAGCATTTTCTCCTTCGATCAAGGCATTAGCATCAAGCTGCTCATCAAGCTCATTGTTAAAATAGCTCCACGAAGCAAAAGCCGTTAATAGCGTTAGCAATGTGATTGCTACTATTAGAGATATAAACTCTTTATTGCGGCGTTCGCGCTCTTCTTGTCGCCAAGGTAAAAGGTTAATACGAGCCATTAGTCAAAGCTCCTTAACGCAAGACCGCATGCCGCCATTAAGCTTGGCGCATCAACAGCCAACTGCCCATTATCGATACTCGGTGCGATCGTCATATTAGTAAATGGATTGGCAATGCTGACAGTCACTCCTAATTTTTGTTGTGCCATGCCTGCGAGACCTGCAATAGAACTGCTTCCTCCTGCGAGCACCAGATGATCGATACTACTGTACTGACTTGATGAAAAGTAAAACTGCAAAGAACGAGTGATTTGCTGAATAGTATTTTCTATAAAAGGATTTAGCACTTCAGGGTAATAGTCATCAGGCAAGATACGTTCACGCTTACTAATAGTAGCCTCTTCTGCTGATAATCCATAACGATTTTGGATCGCTTCGGTTAATTGGATACCACCAAATAACTGCTCACGGCTATAGATAAATTCTCCATTTTTAGCAATATAAAGTGTGGTTTGATTGTGCCCTATATCTACTAAAGCCACCAGCTCTGGCATACTTGGTAAACTGTCTACCATTAATCCAAAGGCACGTTCGATAGCATGCGACTCGATATCCATCACTTTTGTTTGCAGTCCACCAAATGCTAAAGCATCAACACGCTGATCTACGTTTTCTGAGCGAGAGGCAGCTAGCAGAACCTGAACCATATCTTCACCAACCAATGATGGTCCCATGACTTCAAAGTCTAGATTGACATCTTCTAATGGGTAAGGCACATATTGATCAGCATCCAAACGTATTTGAGCTTCGCGCTCAACATCGCTCAGTGCCATCTCCATGTCTATGATTTTAGTAATCACTGCAGAACCTGAGACTGCTGCGGCTGCATTACTACCTGCTACTTGGCAGCGCCTAGCCAAACTCGCTATAATATTACCAGCCGCTTCTGTATCTACTAGAATTTTATCGACAACGATTCCTTCCGGTAGTCGTTCTATACCATAAGATTTTAGATGAAACATGCCTTGTTGGCGCTGTATGTCAACCAACTTTACTGAGGTGGCACAAATATCCACGCCAATCAACTGTCGACTTTTGGAAGTAAATAGCCTCACTAGCTCCATACCTTATATTAAGTGTACAATTTAGTAGTTATTTGTAATAATTCAATACAATACTTTACTTAATTGATAGATTCAAGCATTTAAAAATATATTAAGGCCAACTTACACATTTATCATGACCTGCCTATTTTGTTCAATGTATAATAATATTGTCTGCTACAAATTCTAACTAATAAGTCTTATTATGGCCAAAAAAAATGCTACCGCTCGTCTCATTCGCTTTTTGGTGGGACTCTTTATCGCTTGCCTAGCATTGGCAGTTGTTCTAGCACTTGCTGTACCTATTGGTTTTTATGGAATGGCGATGTATTTGTCGCCGACCCTACCTAGTACGCAAGAGATTAAAACAGCTAAACTAGAAATGCCATTACAGATTTATAGTAGTGATGATAAATTGATTGGCCAATATGGCAATCGTTTATCTTTACCAGTTAGTTTTGACGAAATTCCTGAAGATTTAACCCATGCTTTTTTAGCAGCCGAAGATGCTTCTTTTTTTCAGCACAGCGGAATTAGTATTAAAGGTCTTGGTCGCGCTGTCACCGAGGCAGTCACTGACGATGATGGTCAGACGGGTGGCTCTACTATTACTATGCAGGTCGCTAAGAATTACTTCTTGAGTCCGGAACGTACTTTAAACCGCAAACTAACAGAATTATTTTTAGCGCGTAAAATTGAAGACGAGCTGAGCAAAAATGATATTTTGACACTGTATGTCAATAAAATTTATTTAGGTGAAGGTGCTTATGGTATCCGTGCTGCAGCTAAAAAATACTATAGCAAGTCGTTGGATAACCTAACTATTGCTGAAATGGCGATGTTAGCAGGTCTACCAAAAGCCCCCTCTAAATACAACCCTGTTGCCAATCCTAGTCGTGCATTGACTCGCCGTAATTGGATTGTTGGACGCATGCACGAGCTTGGCTATATTACCAAAGCTCAGTATGACGAAGCGGTCAACTCTCCTATAGGTATCAATCTATATAAAGAAAAGCTCGATGTAAATATGCCTTACTTGGCAGAAATGACGCGAGCTTCTTTAGTTGAACGCTATGGCGATCAAGTTATGCATGGTGGGTGGCGCGTACGTCTCACGGTGGATAGTGAAGCACAAACAGATGCAGAAGCAGCGATCGTGACAGGCTTGATTGCCTACGAGCATCGTCATGGTTGGCGTGGGGCTGAAGCAAATGATGAGCCTCTTGAAAACTTCCAACGCTACAGCAACATGTCTCCTGCTAAAGTAATTAAAGTCAACTCTCGTAGTTTTAAAGCAGTCCTGCAATCCGGTGAAGAAGTGACTGTTAACTGGTCTGGTATGAGTTGGGCACGTAAGTATATTTCTGCTGACCGTATTGGTTATTACCCTAGTAATGCCAGTCAAGTCGTTAAGAAGAACGATATTGTTCGTGTGATACCTACGGCTAATGGCAACTGGCAATTAGGTCAAATACCTAAAATTCAAGGAAGTTTGGTCTCGTTGAATCCAGAGACTGGTGCTGTAAATGCATTGGTCGGTGGCTTTGATTTTAACCACAGTAAGTTCAACCGCGCTCTACAAGGCTGGCGTCAACCTGGCTCAACCATTAAACCACTTGTTTATACGGCTGCTTTAGAAAAAGGTTATCGCCCAGATACCATAGTGTCTGATAAAGCTATCCAAGTAGGTGACTGGAAACCCAAAAACTCTGATGAACGTTTTTTAGGTGATATCACTTTACGTCGTGGTTTATATTTGTCGCGTAACCTCGTATCTATTCGCTTGTTACAAGCTATCGGTATCTCAAGTACGCGCAACCTATTAGATGAATTTGGCCTTGATAAAGAAAAGCTGCCAACAACATTATCATTAGCACTTGGAGCCGGACAAGCCACACCGTTACAAATGGCCACGGCTTACTCAACTTTCGCGAATGGTGGTCATCGTGTCCAACCTTACTTTATTGAACAAATTTACAATTATAAAAACGAGCTGTTGTTTCAGGCAAATCCACGTCAAGCATGTGCACTATGCTTTAACGAAAAACTTGAAAAGGTTAATAGCAGCTTAGTTGAAGAGTATGAGAAGTCAATTGAAGCGCTTGATGATAGTACTAATGAAATAACTACCGATAATTCATCATTAGAAGGTAATGATGATAGCGAAACAACAGATAAAGAGCTTGATTTAAAGGTATATAACGCAGGTCCACAATCAGACCGCCTGAAAGCACCTGCCGTACAATATGTAAGAGCCAAACAAGCACCGCGTATACTGCAACCTAGAGTCGCTTTTGAGATGGCCGATATACTACGCGATGTAGTCCAACGCGGTACAGCGGTAAGAGCAAAGGCATTAGGACGTGATGATATCGGTGGCAAAACTGGTACTACCAATCAGGCCAAAGATGCATGGTTTGCAGGATTTCATCCTACCAATGCGACAGTAGTATGGATGGGATTCGATCAACCATCTACTATGGGCCGCCGTGAATATGGTGGTGTGGCAGCACTGCCAGTCTGGATGGACTTTATGAAAGCTCAGCTGAAAGACACGCCAAGCCAATGGGTATCTATCAACAATCGCTCAAAATCCAGAAAACAACAACAAAGCATCATAGAGATGACTGATGATGGCATCCTAGTTAACGATGATGCCAATAAATCAGCAAAACCAGTCAAGACTCAGACCCAGCAGCGTAAGCCTTCGGCTCCAGAGCCTACTGAAGAGACGAGCACTCCACCATCAACGAAACCAAGTAGCAATCGTCGTGGCGACAGCGTACCAGAAAATCCATTAACAGTGACACCCGTTGAAAGTATGCCACCGATGCCAAAGTGATAAACAAGACAGTTCTTAATTAATAAGAAAAAGGCTTATTCAGTAATGACTGGATAAGCCTTTTTTATGCGCTTTAGACTATGATCTACCCTACTTAATCATACTTTTAAATGGTTCAATAAATAGCGATCACAGAATAAATCTTCTAGTTTACTTCCTATTAGAACTCGACCATACCTGCACGCAGTTGTTCAATTAACTCTAAGAGCTGATTACGCCATTCCCGTATCGTTGCTTCATCAGGCAGCCATTGATTGGATAAGGTGACGACATTGACAATCAAGTCTGGCGACGCTGAATGACTGCTTGGCGCTTCATCGACGATAGTATCTGGCGGTACTGCATAAAGACAACGCTGATAAGCACGCTCTATATTGGCAATAAAACCTTGCTGCTGTAATTGCTGCAAACGCTGAATCTCAGGAGATACTTGGGTACGCTCGCTCAATGCTTGTTCAATATCGAGCAAAGTTGGCGCCGTCATATTTAAGCTATAGAAATGACCCAACTCCTGAATAAATGCCAGCAGCGCACCATGTAAATGAAAAATAGCGGTTTCGCAATGGGCTTGATATAACTGCTTATCATTGGTACTTCCTGCAGATTGGCAAGATAAACGACAAAAATATAACTTTTGATTGGTTCGATCTGCTTGATATTTGGCGACGCGAGTTTTACCTGCCATTTGCTAATTATCCTTCTATGAGTAGTGAATTAGAGCATATTTCCAGTGTACTATTTTTTTAGATAATAGCACCATGCCTTTCTCAGTTTTTTATACGCACAAAAAAGCCAGCAACTTAGGCTGGCTTTTTTATCAAATTAAGAATGAATCAAAATACTTAATACGATTAATTATCTTGATTTAACTCTTGAGCGAAGGCTTCATCGAAGCTTGCAAAGTCTTTGCTATCAGTGCTTGCAGTCATATCAAAAGCTGCATTCAAATCTTTATCTTGTAGCTTCTGATCTGCTTTCTCTTTACGTGCTTTATGATAAGCAAGACCAGTACCTGCAGGAATCAAGCGACCAACAACCACGTTTTCTTTCAGACCACGTAGCTCATCCACTTTACCAGTCACAGCAGCCGCAGTTAGTACACGGGTTGTTTCCTGGAAAGAAGCCGCTGAGATAAAGCTTTCAGTTGCTAGACTTGCTTTGGTGATACCTAGTAATTGACGCTCAAACTGTACTGGGAATTTATCTTCCGCTTCTAGCTTCGCATTCAATGCTTTGATATCTGCATACTCGACCTGATCACCTTTGAAGTGACTTGAGTCGCCGCCGTCAGTGATTTCAACTTTACGCAACATCTGACGAATGATAACTTCGATGTGCTTGTCGTTGATTTTTACACCTTGCAAGCGATATACGTCCTGTACTTCGTTGACGATATAATCAGCAAGTGCAGTCTGACCTTTCAAACGCAAGATATCATGTGGGTTTTGTGGACCATCAGCGATCACTTCACCACGTGCTACCGTCTCGTTCTCAAAGACGTTGATTTGACGCCATTTAGGGATTAGCTCTTCATGTACTTCACCATCTTCATTAGTAATAATGAAGCGGTTCTTACCTTTAGTCTCTTTACCAAAGCTTACCACACCAGTCATTTCTGCCATGATGGCGTGATCTTTTGGACGACGTGCTTCGAACAAGTCAGCAACACGTGGTAGACCACCGGTAATATCTTTGGTACCAGAAGACGCTTGTGGTACACGGCCTAGAATCGAACCTGCTGCTACTTTCTCACCGTCGCTTACGCGGATGATAGTTTCAGCTGGTAAGAAGTAAACCACTTCTTTGCCTTCGTCAGTGTTCAAGATAATCGCAGGACGTAAGTCTTTTGCTGAACTTGAACGGTCACGAGTAGCTAGAATCTCAAATGAGCTCATACCCGTCGCATCATCAACCTTCACTGTTGCAGTCATACCATCAGTGATGTCACTGAAGCGTGCGGTACCAGCAAATTCTGTGATGATTGGATGCGTATGCGGATCCCATTTAGCGATAGTTTGACCGCCTTCTACTTGCTCTTCGTCTTTCACAAGTACGCTTGAACCGTACGGTACTTTATAGCGCTCACGCTCACGGCCAAGCTCATCGGTCAATGCGATTTCAGCTGAACGCGATACGATGACTAAGTGACCATCGGTATGCTGTACTGTTTTCATGTTTTCAAAGTGTGCTTGACCAGCATTACGTACAGAGATGCTGTTGTCCACAGAGGCTGAGCTCGCTGCCCCGCCCACGTGGAACGTACGCATGGTTAACTGAGTACCTGGCTCACCGATAGACTGAGCGGCCATAACACCAACTGACTCACCGATGTTCACTTTATGACCACGTGCAAGGTCACGACCATAACACTGTGAACAAACACCATGCTCAACATCACAAGTAATAACTGAGCGTACCCAGATATCATCAATTGCATTGCTATCAAGGACGTTAACCCAATACTCATCAATCAAAGTACCAGCTGGAACCAATACTTTATCAGCATCATCGTTATACGTCACATCACGAGCAGTCACACGACCCAGTACTAGCTCACCTAGCTTCTCAATGATTTCACCACCTTGGATATGTGGTTTCATGAGTAGGCCTTCTTCAGTACCACAGTCATCACTAGTGATAACCAAATCTTGCGCCACATCAACCAGACGACGAGTTAGGTAACCTGAGTTAGCTGTTTTTAGTGCTGTATCCGCTAGACCTTTACGTGCACCGTGAGTTGAGATGAAGTACTGTAGTACTGTCAAACCTTCACGGAAGTTAGCTTTAATCGGCGTCTCAATGATTGAGCCATCTGGTTTTGCCATCAAACCACGCATACCAGCCAACTGACGAATCTGTGCCGCACTACCACGAGCACCAGAATCTGACATGATAAAGATAGAGTTGAATGACTTCTGCTCGTCTTCTTCACCTTGTGCGTTAATAACTTTATCTGTTGCCAAGTTGTCCATCATCGCTTTAGCGACTTTGTCGTTGGTACGTGACCAGATATCAACTACTTTGTTATAACGCTCACCAGCAGTTACGAAACCTTGCTCGAACTGATCTTCGATTTCGCGAACTTCGCCTTCTGCCACTTCGATGATTTGCTTCTTAAGTGGTGGAATGACCATGTCATCGATACCGATAGACACACCAGATAGCGTTGCTTGAGCAAAACCAAGATACATCAATTGGTCAGCAAACATAACACTTTCTTTTACGCCGACTTTACGGTAGCAAGAGTTAATCAAACGAGAGATGTTTTTCTTCGTCATCTCTTGGTTACACTCATCAAACGTCATACCTTTAGGCATGATGTTCCAGATAAGTAGACGACCAGCAACCGTATCTTTGATACTGATTTCTTTGGTCTCGTTACCGTCTTCGTCAATTTGCGTTTCAGTAACACGCACTTTGATCTTAGCGTTTACATGTAGATCGTTTGAACCAATTGCACGTAATGCTTCATTAACGGTAGCAAAAATCATGCTCTCGCCTTTGGCATTAATAGATGAGCGACTGATGTAATATAGACCTAGTACAACATCCTGAGATGGTACGATGATCGGATCACCGTTCGCAGGTGACAAGATGTTGTTGGTAGACATCATCAAGGCACGTGATTCAAGCTGTGCTTCTAGCGTCAATGGCACGTGAACGGCCATTTGGTCACCATCGAAATCGGCGTTGAATGCAGTACAAACAAGCGGATGCAATTGGATAGCTTTACCTTCGATCAATACGGGCTCAAATGCCTGTAGACCCAAACGGTGAAGTGTTGGCGCACGGTTAAGAAGTACTGGATGCTCACGGATAACCATGGCCAGCATATCCCACACTTGTGGCTCTTCACGCTCTACCATCTTTTTGGCAGCTTTAATCGTAGTCGCCAAACCATGAGACAATAGTTTGTTATAAGTAAATGGCTTGAATAATTCTAGTGCCATTTTCTTAGGTAGACCACACTGATGTAGACGTAGTGTTGGACCTACAACGATAACCGAACGACCAGAGTAATCGACACGCTTACCAAGTAAGTTCTGACGGAAACGACCTTGCTTACCTTTGATCATATCTGCCAAAGATTTCAATGGACGTTTGTTACTACCAGTGATGGCACGACCGCGACGACCGTTATCAAGCAACGCATCTACTGACTCTTGCAACATACGCTTTTCGTTACGTACGATGATATCAGGGGCGCTTAGCTCAAGCAGACGCTTAAGACGGTTGTTACGGTTGATCACGCGGCGATATAGATCGTTTAGATCTGACGTCGCAAAACGGCCGCCTTCTAGCGGTACTAGAGGACGCAAATCTGGTGGTAGTACTGGTAAGATGTTCATTACCATCCACTCAGGCTTGTTATTAGAATCACGGAATGCTTCTAATAATTTGAGACGCTTAGACATTTTCTTAAGCTTAGTCTCAGAACCAGTTTGTGGAATCGCTTCACGTAGCTCATCAATTTCGAGATCGATATCGATATCTTTTAATAGGTCTTGAACTGCTTCAGCACCCATCTTGGCTGTGAACTCATCACCAAACTCTTCAAGCGCTTTGTAATAATCTTCATCATCAAGCAACTGGTACTTTTCTAAGCTAGTTAGACCAGGCTCAGTAACGATATAGCTTTCAAAATATAGAACGCGCTCGATATCACGTAGCGTCATGTCTAGCAATAGACCGATGCGGCTTGGTAATGATTTTAGGAACCAAATATGTGCCACAGGACTGGCTAGGTCGATATGACCCATGCGGTCACGACGGACTTTAGCAGTGGTAACTTCAACACCACATTTTTCGCAGATAACGCCTTGGAACTTACGGCGCTTATATTTACCACACAAACATTCGAAGTCTTTTACTGGGCCAAAGATTTTGGCACAAAAAAGACCATCACGCTCAGGCTTGAACGTGCGATAGTTGATGGTTTCAGGCTTTTTGACTTCGCCGTGCGACCATGACTTGATGACGTCAGGTGAGGCTAAAGTAATTTGAATGCTATCAAACTCTTGGTTACCGTTACCGGTAGGGCTTTGCATGATATCGAGTAAATCTTTCAAGTTGCTTCTCCGTTATCTTTATAATCATCTGACAGCGTACCATTGACGCAGATAAGATGAATGAAGGCAATGAATAGGGTTGAGACAAATCACTAAAAGCAGCAGCAATAAAGCAGACTGCCTTTAGTGGACAACTAAGTTAAACAACGGGCTAGTTGCTTTGTTTTAACTCAATATTAATACCCAGTGATTTGATTTCTTTGGTCAGTACGTTAAACGACTCAGGCATGCCTGGATCCATATACTGCTCACCATCAACGATGTTTTTGTACATACGAGTACGGCCTTCAACGTCATCCGACTTCACCGTTAGCATTTCTTGCAACGTGTAAGTCGCGCCGTATGCTTCTAGTGCCCATACTTCCATCTCACCGAAGCGCTGACCACCAAACTGAGCTTTACCACCCAATGGCTGCTGCGTCACTAGAGAATAAGAACCTGTTGAACGCGCATGCATTTTGTCATCAACCAAATGGTTAAGCTTGAGCATGTACATGTAGCCGACAGTTACTTTACGGTCAAACTTCTGACCTGTACGACCATCATATAACGTCTGCTGACCATCGCGATCCATACCAGCAAGCTCGAGCAAGTCTTTAACTTGGCTTTCTCTTGCGCCGTCAAATACTGCTGTGCCCATCGGTACACCGCCACGTAAGTTGCCTGCTAGCGCCATGATGTCATCATCACTCAAGCTATCAAGATCAACTTGCTCACCGCCTACTTGGTTATAGATTTTGTCCAAGAAGTCACGTAGCTCTTTGATTGCTGCTTGAGATTTGAGCATACCGTCAATCTTCTCGCCCAACCCTTTCGCTGCCATACCCAAATGTGTCTCTAGAACCTGACCGATGTTCATACGAGATGGTACACCAAGTGGGTTCAATACGATGTCAACGGTATTACCATTTTCATCATAAGGCATGTCTTCAACTGGCATGATGCGCGATACAACACCTTTGTTACCATGACGACCAGCCATCTTATCACCAGGCTGAATACGACGCTTAACCGCTAGATATACTTTAACGATTTTTTGTACACCATGTTGTAAGTCATCGCCAGCAGTCAATTTGCGTTTTTTCTCAGCAAACTTCACATCGATGTCTTTTTGCTTATCAACCAAGTAATCAGCGATTTGCGTTAGACGCTCAGAGATTTCTTCTTCTACTGGTTGGATATCAAGCAATGTCTCAAGGCTCATATCTTTCATATCAGCCAATGCCATAACCGTACCAGCTTTTAGACCAGCACCGCCGCTGACTTTTTGGCCATCTAATAGATTACCAATACGACCACGTGCTGCTTCTTCAAAGATACGTAGCTCTTCTTTCAAATCTTTGCGATAGCTATCAAGCTGCGATTTTTCAATCGCTCTTGCGCGTGCGTCTTTTTCAACGCCATCACGGGTGAAGACCTGTACATCAATAACCGTACCTTTACTTGAAGTCGGTACGCGTAGTGAAGTGTCTTTCACATCAGCCGCTTTTTCGCCAAAGATAGCCCGTAGTAGTTTCTCTTCTGGCGTTAGTTGTGTTTCACCTTTTGGCGTTACTTTACCAACTAGAATATCACCAGCGTCAACTTCAGCACCGATATAAACGATACCTGCTTCATCAAGACTTGATAATGCTGCTTCACCAACGTTTGGAATATCAGCAGTGATTTCTTCTGTACCTAGCTTGGTATCACGAGCCACACAAGTCAATTCTTGGATATGAATAGTAGTGAAGCGATCTTCTTTAACTACTTTCTCAGATAGCAAGATTGAATCTTCGAAGTTGTAACCATTCCACGGCATAAATGCGATGCGGATGTTCTGGCCTAGTGCTAGCTCACCAAGATCCGTTGATGGACCATCAGCCAAGATATCACCCAAAGCAATCTCGTCACCTTGGTTAACGATGATACGTTGGTTGATACAAGTGTTTTGGTTAGAGCGCGTGTATTTGATCAAGTTATAGATATCGATACCCGCTTCACCAGCAGTCATCTCGTCTTCGTTTACACGAACAACGATACGTGATGCATCAACATCTTCAATCACACCGCCACGCTTAGCGATAACACAAACGCCAGAGTCACGAGCAACGTGACGCTCCATACCAGTACCTACTAACGGCTTATCAGCACGTAGCGTAGGAACAGCCTGACGCTGCATGTTCGAGCCCATCAAGGCACGGTTAGCATCATCATGCTCTAGGAACGGAATCAGACCTGCTGCAACCGATACTACCTGACTTGGCGACACATCCATATGCGTCACTTTTTCTGGCGGCATACGAACGAATTCACCATAGCTACGCACACTGACCATCTCGTCAGATAACGCGCCATCTTCAGTCATCGGAGAATCGGCCTGTGCAATGACAGTACCTACTTCTTCGATTGCTGACAGATACTCAATAACGTCAGTAACTTTACCATCAACCACACGGCGATAAGGCGTTTCTAAGAAGCCAAAGCTGTTGGTTTTAGCAAATGTTGCTAGTGAGTTGATCAGACCAATGTTTGGACCTTCAGGAGTCTCAATAGGACATACACGGCCATAATGCGTATCATGTACGTCACGTACTTCAAAGCCTGCACGTTCACGAGTTAGACCACCAGGTCCTAACGCTGATACACGGCGCTTATGGGTAACTTCAGACAACGGGTTGTTCTGATCCATAAACTGTGACAACTGGCTTGAACCAAAGAATTCTTTAACCGCAGCCGCTACTGGCTTAGAGTTAATCAAATCTTGTGGTGACAGGTTGTCTGATTCCGCTGAGCTTAAGCGCTCTTTTACGGCACGCTCAACACGTACTAGACCAACACGGAATTGGTTTTCTGCCATTTCGCCTACTGAACGAATACGACGGTTACCAAGATGGTCAATATCATCGACATCGCCGCGACCATTACGAATCTCGATAAGTTCTTTTAGAACGTTAACGATATCATCGTTGGTTAATACACTGCGTTCGCGCTGGATATCAGGATCATCAGTATTGTCAAATTCTAAACCAAGACGACGGTTGAACTTCATACGACCGACATTTGATAAGTCATAACGATCTGCGTTAAAGAACATGCTTTCAAACAGTTTTTCAGCAGTTTCGACCGTTGGTGGCTCACCTGGACGCATTACTTTATAAATTTCGATCAACGCTTCTTCACGGCTTGAGGTACTATCAGCACGTAGCGTATCGGCAATATAACTACCTTGGTCGATATCATTGGTGAATAGAATGCTGAATTCTTTGATAGATTCACTGGCTTCAAACGCGCTCAATTTAACCAATAATTCATGGTCGATTGGCGTGTTTGCTTTAGCGATGATTTCGTCATTAACAACGATGTCTTCTGCTAAGATACGCTCATATAAATACTCATCAGGCACAGCAATCTTCGTCATACCTGCTTCTTCAAGCTGACGGATACGGCGTGCGTTGATGCGTTTGCCCTGCTCGACGATAACGTCACCTTCAGGTGATACGATATCAAACTGAGCCATTTCGCCACGTAGACGATCAGCAACTAAATCAATCTCAAACTGCTCTTCGCCTTTATAAACAGCAACTTTATCAAAGAATAAATCTAAGATTTCAGAAGTTGTTAGACCAAGTGCGCGTAGGATGATTGACGCAAGTAGTTTACGACGACGGTCAATACGAGCAAATACTAAATCTTTTGCATCAAATTCAAAGTCTAACCATGAACCACGGTAAGGGATAATACGTGCGTTATAAAGCACTTTACCACTTGAATGCGACTTACCTTTATCATGGTCAAAGAACACACCAGGTGAACGATGTAGCTGAGATACGATAACACGCTCAGTACCATTGATAATGAAAGTACCGTTAGCCGTCATCAAAGGCATCTCACCCATGTAAACGCTTTGCTCACGGATATCTTTGATAGCAGCTTTGCTATCTTTGTCTTTGCTGTCTTTGTCTTTGATGATCAAACGGATTTTGACACGCATAGGCGCAGCAAACGTTGAACCACGTAAGATACACTCACGCTCATCAAATTCAGGCGTGCCTAAATAGTACTCAACAAATTGTAGCTCTGCGTTACCAGAGTGACTCTCAATTGGGAAAATAGAGGAATACGCAGCTTGCAAACCAGTATTCTCACGAGCTTTCGGCTTTTTGTGCTCTTGCAAAAATTGCTCGTAAGAATCTACTTGAATAGACAGTAAATAGGGAATGTCCATTACAGTGGGCAATTCAGCAAAACTTTTGCGAATACGCTTTTTTTCAGTATAAGAATATGCCATCGAGAGTCCTTACAGTAAACGTGGAAACAAATTAAAAGCGTGGCCAGTATGCATAAATACGATACAAACGTGGCGACGTAAACGATAATATAAAACGGGTTTTCGTGTTCAGTTCATGTCTTTTCTGTCAATTACTACTTTACTCTTCAGTGCTTACCTAGCACACTTCACTTAATCTCGTCGTTGCTTGCTAGATTCATGGTAAGTGAATCAGTCTATATGACTGTTGCAACCAAAAAATTCAATATTATATAATCTATAACGCATTGCCTATCAGGCTTACTTTACAAATACATTGCTGGGAAATAATGTCTATTAAGATGGCATCCATACCACCTGCCATCTAGACTACTTATTACCGAACTATGTTCCCTACACATACAAACTGTCTATGAGACTGAATATCGACAGTCATGCCACACCAAGTAGGCAACTTATGATCAACAGCTTTTTTAAGAATACCGCTTTTTTCAGGATTAATAATCGGGGTAACTATAACTTTTAGAATCAGTATAAACTATAGTGTTGATAGGAAAGCATGCAGACACAAAAAAATGCCAAACATCTACAGACGTTTAGCTCATATTAACTGATTTCAAAAACTGGCATGTGTGCTTGCATGTATATCGTCTGTCCTTTTGATGGGTATCCACCGTGATGTTGCATACGTATGTTGGCAGACACAAAAGGTCAAGCTACGAATTATAGTAAAAAAAAGCTGGTAATGCAAGGCATTACCAGCTTTTTTTCGTACAGTGTTAAACTTATTTTAGTTCAACAGTTGCACCAGCTTCTTCAAGTTTCTTTTTCAACTCTTCAGCTTCAGCTTTAGATGCGCCTTCTTTGATTGGAGCTGGAGCGCTTTCAACCAAATCTTTCGCTTCTTTTAGGCCAAGACCAGTAGCTTCACGTACGGCTTTAATTACGCCAACTTTCTTCTCGCCAAAGCTGGCAAGAACTACGTCAAACTCGTCTTTTTCTTCAGCAGCAGCAGCAGCAGGACCAGCAGCAGCAGGTGCAGCAGCAACAGCAGCTGTTACGCCGAATTTTTCTTCCATGTCGCTGATTAACTCAACGATATCCATTACTGACATTTCAGCGATTGCATTTAACACGTCATCTTTAGATAGTGCCATGAGAACTCTCCGTTATCTGATAAAAATTAATTGATTCTAATATCGCCTTGATTGCTTGCCTAATGTGACAATAAAGTGCAACCAAAATTAGCGATGTTAAAGTTACGTTAAAACAAGCAATTAAGCAGCTTCTTTTGCGTCTTTGATTGCCGCTACAGTGCGAACGAACTTGCCAGGAACAGCGTTCATAGTCTGGACAAGCTTGGTCACTGGTGCATTCATAGTAGCCATCAAGATAGAGATTGCTTCGTCGCGAGTTGGTAGCTTCGATACGCGCTCTAGCTCTTCTGGACCATAAACTTCACCACCGACTGATACTAATTTGGTCTCTAAAGCTTTGTTATCTTTGCTGAAGTCGAAAACGACTCGAGCAGCAGATCCCAAATCTTCCATAGAGAAAGCCAAAAGTAGTGGACCAGTCATACGGTCTGACATGCTCTCAAACTTAGTGCCTTCAAAAGCGCGTTTTGCTAGTGTATTTTTTACCACTTTTAAAACGACACCTTTATCACGAGCTTGTTCGCGCAGCTTAGTAAGCTGTGCAACACCAATACCGTGATATTCGGCAGCTACTGCTGAGTAAGCATTAGCAGCAACTTCAGACACTTCAGCCACAACTTGTTGTTTTTGTTCTAGCGTTAATGCCATAAGTTGACTCCTTTAATCTTATCAATCGACTTATAATAAAAGTGCCAAAAACAAGGTTTTTATGCGCTCAAACTGTAAGCTAAGACTGACTTGATACGACACATTACCAGTGGATTCAATTAATAAAAAAAGCATCTACTGGTAACGACTGATTACGGCACCGTTATCAGAATGACGTTGAGTAATAGTTTGAAGGCTATAAATAACCTTATCGCCCTATTCGCTCGTGTCTTAAACTGTGTGGGCCACCGTCTGCGTAGGACAACTAAGATTTTCATCTGTCGTCGATTAACAAAAGTGACTTATTATCATAAGCAACTATCCGAAGATCGCTAATTATGACTCTAAACTACTCTCTACCTACGGTCTTAGACAGCGTAGCAAATACTACGCTGACCTAATTCTTTAAAAACTGTTTGTGTTTATCATTCAAGATATTTGAAGATAAAAACTTTAATTATTTAGCAGTACGATAAGGAACAGCGTCGATCGTTAGACCTGGACCCATCGTGCTAGACAAGGTAATTTTCTTAATGAAAGTACCTTTAGAAGTAGCAGGCTTAGCACGCTTTAGATCAGAAAGAATCGCTTGCGCGTTTTGCTCGATTTGATCAGCAGTGAAACCAACTTGGCCGATAGTTGCATGGATGATACCAGCTTTATCAACACGGTACTGAGCCTGACCAGCTTTCGCATTAGTCACAGCTTCAGCAACGTTTGGCGTTACTGTACCAACTTTAGGGTTAGGCATTAGACCACGTGGACCTAGGATAGTACCTAACTGACCAACAACACGCATTGCATCTGGAGCTGCGATAACAACATCAAAGTCCATGTTACCGGCTTTGATTTGCTCTGCTAGGTCTTCAAAACCAACGATGTCTGCACCAGCTTCTTTAGCGGCTTCGGCAGCAGCGCCTTGAGCAAATACAGCAACGCGTTTGGTTTTACCAGTACCCGCAGGTAGGTTAGTTGCACCACGAACTACTTGATCAGATTTACGTGGGTCAACGCCCAAGTTTACTGCGATATCGATAGACTCTTTGAATTTTAGCGCTGGCAAATCGTTTAGGATTTGAACCGCTTCTTCAATAGTGTACTGTTTTTCGTTATCAATACGGCTTTGAATTTCTTTTTGACGTTTGGTTAGCTTAGACATTATACACCCTCCACGGTAATACCCATTGAACGTGCAGTACCAGCGATGGTACGGACAGCAGCGTCAAGATCAGCTGCAGTTAAGTCTGCATTCTTAGTCTTAACGATGTCTTCTAGTTGTGCACGGTCAACTTTACCAACTTTAGCAGTGTTCGGTGTACCTGAACCTTTAGCAATACCAGCAGCCTTACGTAGTAAGTATGCAGCTGGTGGTGACTTCATGATGAAGGTAAAAGATTTGTCGCTGTATACTGTGATCTCAGTTGGGATCGGTAGACCTGGCTCTTGGCCTGAGGTCGCAGCGTTAAATTCTTTACAGAACGCCATGATGTTCACGCCTTTTTGACCCAAAGCTGGACCAATAGGTGGTGAAGGATTTGCTTTGCCTGCAGGCACTTGCAGTTTGATGTAACCATCAATCTTCTTAGCCATGATACTCTCCTAAATGGGTAATAGCGCCAAATCAACGTGGTATATACCTAATTGACTAACAGCTCCCCGGTTGATGAATTTTTTGCTGATTTAGTCTAGTTTTTCAACTTTACTAAATTCAAGCTCAACCTGTGTAGGTCGATTAAATACGTTTACCGTTAGATGTAGTTTAGACTTCTCATAATCCACTTTTTCTACCAACCCTTTAAAGTCAGTAAATGGACCATCGATAACCAACAACTCTTCGCCCGGCTCAAATAGAGTCTTAGGACGTGGGTCGGTTTCAGTCTGGTTCAAACGGTTTAAAATGCGATCAGCTTCTACTTGCGTAATCGGTGCAGGCATCTCAGGCGTACCACCGATGAAGCCCATAATACGAGGACAGTCTTTTACGATGTGCCAAGTATTATCGTTCATCTCCATCTGGATCAATACATATCCAGGAAAGAACTTACGCTCACTCTTACGTTTTTTGCCGTCTTTCATTTCGACGACTTCTTCAGTAGGAACCAATACATCACCGAATGACTCAGCAAAGTCACTACGGTTAATACGATCAGTTAATGAACGTTGTACTTGTTTTTCATATCCTGAAAACGCTTGGACAATATACCAACGCATATCACGCTCCTGATCATTATAAATAAGTCGTTAAAAGTAAATGTCTCGCTAATAGTCACTAATACGTGCTATTAACCGATAAAGATACCAACGAACCAATTAAAAAAGTTATCCAATAACCAAATAAAGAAACCGGCAATCGCAATCACGACAATTACTTGCCATGTGTATTGAAAGGTTTCATCTTTACCTGGCCATGTCACTCGGCGAAGCTCAACGGCAGCGTCTTTTAATAATATTTTAAAAGCACGGCCTTGATGCGTTAACGCCAAACAGACTAATGCAAATACAACAAGTACGACAATAATACCAATACGTACCCAGACATCATTGGCAGGTTGCCAATAGCCTGGTAAGTATTGATTTACTAGAGTCGCACCGATTAATACAGCTGCGGCAAGTAGCCACAAAATCAAATCTTTTATTGAGCCAGTCTTAGCCACTTCAACAGCAGTAGTACCGCTAGCTGAAACATGCTTATTTTTAGACAGCATTCCACCAGCAACCGCCTTGGCATCAGATAACTTAGTCTCGAGGTTATCTTGATCATTGCTCATAAAGAACTCGCTTCGGAGATGGTGGGGTACAACAAAGATGTGATAAGAAGATGGCAGGCGATGTAGGACTCGAACCTACAACCCTCGGTTTTGGAGACCGATGCTCTACCAATTGAGCCAATCGCCTATGGGTGTAAAGGACAGCATTATACAATATTTAGCATAGAATGCAAGCCCTTGACGGTAAAATTATTAATTTTACCTGATTTTGCACTGACGCAATCTAAAATAACTGCTAGCGTTAAGTGCAGCGATAATATAACAAGCTATGCCGTAGATTACAATATGCTATCTAACAAATAATTATATCTGTCACACATATAGCCAATTCATTAATACACGCTAGGTCTAATTCTATTTTTGAACGTGCTTCACTATCCCAATAAAAAAAGGCCACCCTAGATAGGATGGCCTTTTTTATGACTAACTCATAAGCTCA
>NZ_QLKS01000005.1 GCF_003350005.1 Psychrobacter proteolyticus
ATCAGCAAAAATCCACACAAGTTGTTCTTTAGTTATGCTTTTAAATAATGTCTGACACTGTCGTCCAGTGCTAGTATTTCAAACTAAATAAGTTAGCCAATGTGGCTTATCCTATTTAGCGAGCTGACCATCATATCATGTTTTAATAGTCTGTCAACTTCTTTTTTTAATTTGTTTCAACAAGTTAACTGGGTTATTAATGTGTAATCTACACACTAGCTACTTCCAGCTCGTCTTGATGAGGTGCGTATTATAGACGCTATATTTATTTAGTCAAGAAGTATTTTCTATTTAATTTAAACAATTTATATCATCTAAATCAGTAAACCACTTCCCTTTCGACTGGGTGGCATTATACGGAGTTTTAGATAGAAAACAAGGAAACTCTATAAATAATCTCAGTTATTTTCTATCAGTGATATCGTATTAACCTAACCCATTGTTATCGCTATCAAACTTTAAATACTGTCTTTTATATCTATAGATTGATCTTGTTTACAGTGGCTGACGTACTCTAGAAATATATAGAACATACAAAAAAAGGAACTTACCTGATGGTAAGTTCCTTTTTGTAGAATCTGAATACAGTGTCTAACCTTTTACTTTTGTTCTGATCGTAGTCACGATACCTGATAGTGCATAGATAATACCGATCGCTAAGATACCAACAGGAATATCATAGAGCACGATGCTCATGACTAACACCCCAATGATAAGCACTACAAAAGGCACTTTCTTTTTATCAAATTCTTTAAAGCTATAGTATTTGACATTACTGACCATCAGTAGACCACAAGTGACGACCCAAGCTGCAAACAGTAACATGACGGCTGTATCGTATTGACCAATCCACTCATTATGATCGACTGCAACCATCACAGCAGATGTCACCAATATGGCAGCAAGTGGACTTGCCAAACCAACAAAGTACTTTTTATCGACAATACCAACCTGAACATTAAAGCGTGCAAGGCGAAAAGCAGCACAAGCGGTAAAGACAAACGCACAGCCAATGCCGATACGACCCAATGGCTCTAAAGCAAAGCTATAAATCAAAATAGCAGGGGCAACGCCAAACGCTAGCATATCTGCTAAAGAGTCGTATTGCTCACCAAATGGACTTTGCGCATTGAGCATACGTGCGACACGTCCATCTGCGCCATCAAGAATAGCGGATAAAAAGATAGCCAAAGCTGCCTTATAGAACTCGCCTTGGGTACTCGCCAAAATCGAGTAAAAGCCTGACAGTAGCGATAAGGTAGTGATCAGATTGGGTGCCAAATAGACACCGCGACTAACCACTCGCTTACCTTCGGCTACTTCAGCTTCAATCACCTCAAATGTCAAACCATCATAACTGTCGTTATCCGCTAGGCGGATATTAAACTCATGCTCATCGATAAACGGCGGCTGAGTCGCTGCATTATCTTGCAACGAGCCGTCATTTAAGGACGCATTGTTCAAAGGTGCATTATTCGGCTGGCCGATAGGTGGTTGAGTCGTCATCTTAATATCCTTATTGGCCGTTGTTGCTATTCGCCGACGAGCCAGCGCACATTGGTCGCACTATCAGGCGTCAAGTTTGGCGCGTCTTCTACTTTTAGTACTGGCTGTAAGAAACGTAATATCTCACGCGCATGATTATCAAACTGCCATGGCGGATTGATAACCAGTAGACCTGTACCGTTCAGACCAACCGCAACATCATTAGGATAAATGTTTAGCTCACAAACCAGCTGACGTCTCATTTCAGTACGTTTGAGCTTTTTATAGAAGAGCTCTACGGCTTCGATATTTTTGATTGGGAACCAAAGCGCATAAGTACCCTGTGGCCATTTGTTATAAGCCGCGACCAATAGGTCGATAAGGCGCGTAAAATCTTTGTGCTCTTGCTCATAAGGGGGATCAAGGAAAATCAAACCGCGCTTTTCTTTTGGCGGAATAACAGCGGTAATACCTTCAAAAGCGTCACGATGCTGGATACCAATTGGCAACTTATGTAGCTGATAGTTCAACGCATCGTATTCAGTCGCTTTGGCTTCAAAAGCCTCAGCACGCACGCCAGCATCAGGCTTTTTAGCGGCGGTTTTTTCGACGTGATGGGCTACCCACCATGGCGAACCAGGGTAGACTTTATTGTCGTAAGTGAACTTGGCTTGCTTAATGCCTTCCATATAATCTTTGACAGCAGCTGGCGCCTTTTCGGTATCTGCTTTTAGAAAAGCTTGAATACCGCCTTTGGCCTCACCTGTTTTGCGCGCTTCTTCACTACTTAGTGAATACAGTCCACGACCGCCATAAGCGTCAAGCACATAAAAAGGTTTGTTTTTCTGCCCCAGTTGATTAAGCAGTTGTACCAATAAAATGTGTTTAACCACATCAGCAAAGTTACCAGCGTGGTAGGCGTGTTTATAGTTCATAATCTCAAAAGTTTAAATAAGAAAAATTGCATCTATGGTAGCATAGGCAGAGTAAAAGATAATGTGGTTTTAGTAAGTGCTTTCAATAAAAACGCATTGAATGACGGTATATTGACAGCTGATTGATAATAATGAGATGAAATGACGCAGATTATTAGCAACCTTAACAAGACAGCGTTGGTCGTTGATCATCCGATAGGTCAGGATAATCCACCATTACTGCTGCCAGATACTCATAATGAAAGCCAAGAAATTCCTACTCAGCACGTATTGCAGATGTCTGACTTTGCGGTGGACTGGGAAGATAAGCTGACGGATAAACAGCTCGACACCTTTGTCACTGACGGTTGGCTCATTATTGATGATGTATTCAATAGTACTGCCTTATTAGCACTACAAGCAGAAAGCGGTTTTATTGACTATCGTGATGCAGAGCTGACCGCTGGTGTTCGCATCAGTGATATTCGCGGTGATAGAATACGCTGGATTACTGAAGACTTTTTTGCAGGCTATTACTATCTACAAAGCATCAATGCTTTGGCTTCGCTATTCAATCGCAGTTTGTTCGCTGGTATTCGCCATAGTGAAGCGCATTATGCGTGCTATCCAACTGGCTTTGGCTATCAATGGCACAGTGACAACCCTGCTGGACGTGATGAACGGGTTATCTCGGCAGTGTTTTATCTGAATGATGATTGGGAAGCAATCGATGGCGGCGCACTAGAGGTCGTTGATAAACATAGTGTCCACCATGAGGTTATGCCAGTTGCTAATAGACTGATTATTTTCGATAGTGATTTACGTCATCAAGTACAAACTGCGCATCGCCAACGCTACTCTATCGCTACTTGGATGCGCCGTGACGGTCTTGTACCCTTTGTCGAAGTAGCCATTTAGCACTTATTCTCTACTATTCATTTATATTTACCATCTTAATTTATTATACAAAAGGCTTATCCATGTCTGACTCTCATAACCAATCAAGCGCGTCTCAACAAACGACTCATCAGCAAGGAACCTTAGATTTAAGTATTGCACTGTTAGAGCGTCCTTCAGTAACGCCCGATGACGATGGTTGCCAAGATATGTTGTCAGCACGGTTAGAACAAGCAGGCTTTGATTGCGAGTTTATGTATTTTGGTGATAGAAAACAAAGCGGCGAACATGCCGAAGTTAAAAACTTATGGGCACGCCGCGGTACTGCCGATCCAGTGATTTGCTTTGCTGGTCATACCGACGTAGTGCCAACGGGTGACGAAAAAAACTGGACCTATCCTCCGTTTACTCCAACTATCGCTGATGGGTATCTATGGGCACGCGGTGCCGCCGATATGAAAACGGGTATTGCAGCTTTTACTGTTGCAGCCGAACGCTTCGTCGCCAATCATCCTGAGCATAACGGCTCGATTGCTTTTTTAATTACTTCAGATGAAGAAGGGCCGTCAATTAATGGTACGGTTAAAGTGATCGAAACCCTAGAAGAGCGTCAAGAAAAAATCACTTACTGTCTCGTTGGCGAGCCGTCAAGTACTGATACGTTAGGTGATATCATCAAAAACGGTCGTCGTGGATCGCTAGGCGCAGAGCTTACTGTCACAGGTAAACAAGGCCATGTCGCCTATCCACACTTGGCATCTAACCCGATTCATGCGGCGATGTCTGCCCTTGCTGAACTAACATCTACTGCATGGGATAATGGCAATGACTACTTCCCAGCCACCTCATTACAGATATCAAATATCAATGGTGGCACTGGGGCAACCAATGTCATTCCTGAAACACTCAACGTTGTCTTTAACTTCCGTTTTTCGACAGAAACTACTGAAGACGAGCTAAAAGAAAAAACGCATGCTATCTTTGACAAATACTTTACCGACAGTAAGGCCAGTTACGACATTAACTGGAGACTATCTGGTCAGCCATTCTTGACCCCTGAAGGGAAACTGGTTTCGGCCTGTCAAAATGCGATTAAAAAAGTCACCAATGTCGATACCACACTATCAACCTCTGGCGGTACATCTGATGGCCGCTTTATTGCGCCAACAGGGGCACAAGTCGTCGAGCTTGGCGTCCGTAATGCGACGATTCATCAAGTAGATGAAAAAGTGGAAGTCGATGATTTGGGCAAACTGGCGCAGATTTATGAAGGTATTTTGGAAAATCTATTGTTAGATTAATTTTAATTTCTAATAGCAAAAAGCGCCATCTATGACAGATGGCGCTTTTTTTGTCATTATTTTTTATTCAAAAATTAAGATATATATATTTAAATTACTCATCTTCTACATATGATACTGATGATATAGTACCTGCTTTAGTCAATGTATAAGTCTGCTCCATAGGTTTATAAGGTGCTTCTTTCGCGACCTCTAAAGATAAATTGGAAATTAGACCAAATATCTTATGAGCATACTCCAGACAATCATACTTTCCTCTACTTTCTAAAGATAATTTAGATAGCTCTTCAAACTGGTTAATATATTTATCAAAACTGGTTTTTTTGCTACGTTCACTATATAACTCTGAAGGATTGGCTGGCAGAGGAAATCGAACAGACATAATCTCCTGACCTTCAGGCAATTCTATCAACTCTTGGATTGCATATAGCTGGGAGTTAGCTAAATTAATCGGAGCTGAATGCATAACTAGGTCTCTATACTGTCCTAATTCATATAACCAACCCTCTTTACCCATTATATTTTTAAGATTGGATTCAAATTCAGTTAGGCTTGCCATTTTTTTAAGACCTTTGAATAATCCGCTTGCAGTAGTGACCTCTAGTGTAAGATTGTTTAAAGATTGCCTGATTGCCTTTTTTAAGCCTCCACCACTTGCGAAATTAAAAATATATTCGCATAAATAGTCTCTCATTATGCCAGTATCAAATAGAAAAGAGTGAAATTCCTGATAAACTAAGTCAGTATAACCGTCCTGAAAGCGCTGATCTTTCTTGAAGTTTTTACCTAAGTTTCTTGCTTGTAATTGCTGATGATAAGCTAATGAAAGGTTTTTTACTCTGTCATTGATAGTACCCAGCTGAAATTTTATTCTATTTGATAAGTCATATGCCAAACCATCTTTATTATGAAAGGCTGATAGAGTCAACCCACCCCACAAGACTGTTGCATCCCAGTTGGGCCAAATTGATTTTTGTTTGATAAATCCTCTAAACTGCGTTGGTGCTTGACCAGTAAGCTCCATTTGATGAGTTATAAATTCAACACCAATAATATTTAAATTCAATTTTTCCAATGAACCATATAACGCACCAAAGGTATTAATTTTGGTTTGGCACACTTTTCCGGTAGTAGTTAGAGGCCATAATCTAACTATATCAGTTTGAATTTCATTTGTAGCTAATATGCCGCCAGCTATATGCACAACTCTGCTACAAGTGGGCCAATCCTCTTTCATAGATCTTTGATCCATCAAACGACCTCAAAACTAATTTATAAAAAACAGTTGAATATATATCGTCAATTCATCTTACTCAATACCAATATAAACATCCACTTGACCGTATTCTAAGTTACCACCGATATAATGCTCAAAATCCACATTAAACGTTCTGGTATGCTCGCAATCTGCCGTATTAAAATACTCCCAAGCATTCTCCCACGCATTCATCACAGTATTTGGCATATAACCTTCTTCAGAAAATACCAAGTACTTTCCTGCAGGAATGATGACTTCTACCACATTACTAGTGCTGGCGGTACTGTCACTGTCTGATTGAGCATTTTGTTCGGTAGCCGTTTTCCAGCTGGCGACAACATCAAACGCCCCTGCTAAATCATCACTTTCATAGTTATGATAGATACCATAGATATCTTCACCTTCAGGAAGTTGACCTGCGTGATTTTGATAAAATTTTTGCCATAATCTACCAAGCTTGGCAGTATCATGGCTAATCTCAGCGTTATTGGTGGTACGAACACTGATGCCGCGACAAGCGATCGCTTCTGGCAGCTCTTTAATTTGTGATGTCATGATGCAGCCTTTTCTATTTGTTTGTTTAATTTTTATGGATGGCAACGTTAAAAAACCGAAACGATTAATCTGCTTCATCAATCCAATTCATTTGAATGGCTTCTAAGATGCCCTCATTTGATTTTTGTGGATCATCATCAAAGCCTTCAAGCTCAGTCACCCAGCGATGCAAATCGGTAAAGCGTATGTACTGCGGATCAGTCTCTGGAAATTTTTCATAAAGCTCAATCGCGATATCTAAGCTGTCTGTCCATTTTAATTTTTGTGGCGTCATAACGGTACCTTTTTTTAGTCGTTTTAAAAATAGTATTGTCGCCTTAGCATTGACGATTTGATGGACTCTATCCTACCAAAATTCAGCAAATGATTATAGCCAAGTTATTTTACGATGTTGTTTTTCAATACTGGGTTTCAATACTGGGTTTCAATACTGTTTTGCGATGTGGCTTAGGCTGATTTAGTCGATTTTACCGCGACTTGGTGCTCATTCCATGTGTTAATGGTATCCGTCAACTGCTCGCCCATCATATCTAATACTTCTGGTGTGCGTATACCTTTACTATCTGTAAAAACAAACTTGGTCATACCAACGCCCATCAGCTGATTTTTGACAAAGAACCGATGCTCAAAATACACGTATTTATGATCCCATCCTGCGACTGCACTGCTAAGCGTCATTTTATCCAAAAATTTAATTTGCTTGAGATAAATCATCTCTTGCATGGCAATCACCCAATTCAGCGACTTAATGCCTTTTTCGTGACAGCACGCCTTTACCCAGCGTGTCACGTTTAGCTCAATAAATGATAAATAACGATAATTGGGCAAATGATCGCGAAATCCCATATCGTGGGGCAAAATTCGATAATGGCGAACGGTCGGTGCAGTCAACGTCTCTAGACTGATAGTCTCACTCGTCGATTGATGCTTGAGCCGTTGTTTAAGTAAACAAACCATAATAAAAAAACGCAGTAGCATATTCATAAATCTTTCTCTTATTTCATCGTATTTATAATTGGTGATTGTCTATCGTTGAAGCTGTTCAAATTGGCTAAAAGGTTAATCAGGCGCATACCGTATAGTGAGTACATAAAGCGCAGTTAATATTGTGATCATTAAAAAACTGATCGTAACTGGAAAAACCTCAGTCTATAGTCGGCTCATAAATGCCGCCCACTTTAACGCAAAAAAAGCCACCTCAGTGACTTTCTTTATCTAAAAACTTATCTGCAAATAATCATGGTTAAAAACATAGCTTAGAGATTAATGACCGCCGCCATTGATAGTACGTACCATCTCTTCTACCATTTTCTTGGCATCACCAAAGATCATCATGGTTTTGTCCATGTAGAACAAGCTGTTATCCAGACCTGCATAACCAGTACTCATTGAACGCTTGATGACCATGACCGTCTGGGCTTTGCTGACTTCTAGAATCGGCATACCAAAGATTGGCGAGGTAGGATCATCTTTCGCAGATGGATTCACGACGTCGTTTGCACCGATAACCAATACCACATCTGTACTTGCAAAGTCTGAGTTAATCTCGTCCATTTCTAAAATATCATCATAAGGGACATCAGCTTCAGCCAATAGTACGTTCATATGACCTGGCATACGACCAGCAACGGGATGAATGGCGAAACGCACATTCACGCCTTCTTCTTTTAACAACTCATATAGCTCTTTTACTGCATTCTGTGCGCGGCCCTGTGCCATACCATAACCTGGTACGATGACCACACTGCTAGCATTAGACATGAGGAACCCTGCGTCTTCTGCTGAGCCCGCTTTGTAATTCTTCGGTGCCCCATCATCGCCGCCTGCTGCCATAGCTGACGTGCCCATACCACCGAACAATACATTAAGCAGTGAGCGATTCATAGCTTTACACATGATGTAAGACAAGATCGCACCTGATGAACCAACTAGCGAACCTGCGATAATCAGCATCGAGTTACCAAGCGTAAAACCAATGCCTGCTGCTGCCCAACCTGAGAATGAATTCAGTAGTGATACAACCACCGGCATATCACCGCCGCCAATTGGCGCAATCCACATCCAACCGAAGATAACTGCAATCACTGCCATCGCATAAAATGCTGGTAGTGAGTCAGTGACGAAATACACCCCACCGAACCCAATCATCGCAATGAATAATAGCGCTTGAACCGGTTTTACCCAGCCGCCAACCAACGTTTTCGCCCAGCTTTTCGCGGCCAATTTACCAAAAGCAAAGACCGAGGCTGAGAATGTAATCGCACCGATGAAGCAACCGATAAATAGCTCGATGCGGGCAACAGCACCATGCTGCTGTTCAGTGTGTAATACCGTCGCAAGTGCAATCGCAACCGCTGCCAAACCGACGAATGAATGCATCAAAGCAACCGTTTCTGGCATTTGCGTCATTGCGACTGTTTTCGCTTTCCACATACCAACGAGGGCACCCAACACCATCGCACCGATGATCAACCAAAGCACAGGGCCTTCTGCTAAGAAGAACGTCGTGACGACAGCAATTGCCATCGCTGCCATACCAAAACGGTTACCGCGAATCGCTGTTTTTGGGCTAGACAAACCCCGTAACGTTAAAACAAAGAGGATAGCGCCGACTAGATAGAACCAATCTGCATTTGCTGCAATCATTGCTGAGAAATCATTCATGCGTCACCTCCGGCATCAGTGGTTGCTACTGGCGCTTTTTTCACTTTCGGTTTGAACATCGCAAGCATACGCTCAGTCACAGCAAAGCCACCAAAGATATTGATACTGGCTAAAAATACCGCAAAGGCACCAAGCAAACTGGTCGGTGTAAACATTGAACCATCAATCGTGACGGTCTGTAGCATCGCACCCACGATGACGATACTTGATAAAGCGTTGGTTACCGCCATCAATGGCGTATGTAATGCAGGCGTCACGCCCCAAACCACGTAGTATCCGACAAAAATAGCGAGCACAAATACAGTGAAAATCGCTACAAATGGTGTGCTACTCATGGCCGCACCGGCTGGCGCTGCAGCTAAAATAGTGGCAATCATCTAATCCTCCTAAAAATTTATTCATTACTGGCAAATGTGTAGTGACAAAGTATGTGGTAATAGACTGTTCAAACTAGCGTTTGGCCAGTCGTACCTGACTGTCATGTGTCACTGCCAGTGCGCCCTGAATCTCGTCTTCCATGTCTAAGTTAAGTGCCAAGCTAGCTGATGCGTCATCGCCAGTAGCTGCAATCAATGTCGTAATAAAGTTAACAAGGTTATTGGCATACAAATCTGAAGACTGTGCGGCTAGCTGTGAGGGGATATTGGCGGCACCAACGATACGTACGCCGTTGTCTGTGGTGATGGTTTCGTTAGGCACACTGCCTTCGACGTTACCACCGGTACCAGCAGCCATATCGATCAGTACAGAACCTGCCTTCATTTTGGCAAGCGTTGCACTGTGTACCAGACGCGGAGCATTACGACCAGGAATCTGCGCCGTGGTAATAACGATGTCAGCGTTGCTCAATGCTTTGTCCACGACAGCTGCTTGATCTTTGACATATTGCTCTGATGGTGTCCATGCATAACCACCGGTAGACTTGGCTGTTTCAGCCTCCTCTGCGCTCATCGGCACATCAAGCCATTTACCACCGAGTGACTCCACTTGCTCGCGAGCAGTCGGACGTAAGTCACTGGCTTCTACCACTGCACCCAAACGCTTGGCTGTCGCAATCGCTTGTAAACCTGCAACACCAACGCCTAGAATAACGACCTTGGCTGGCTTAACTGTACCTGCTGAGGTCATAAACATCGGGAAAGGACGCGAATACTCATTGGCCGCGAGCAATACGGCTTTATAACCAGCAAGGTTGGCTTGTGATGACAATACATCCATATTTTGTGCACGTGACAATGTGCGAGGCAATAACTCCATCGCAAAGACTGTTGCGCCTTTGGCTGCATAAGTGTCAAGCTGAGTGTTGCGATACGGGTCAAGCATGCCAATGACGATCTGACCAGACGATAAGCTTTCAGTGGCTTCCGCTGGTAGGTCATTGACGGTGGTAATAATCTTAGACTGGGTAATCACCTCGGTGCGACTACTGGCAATGTCGGCACCCGCAGCCTGATACAACTCATCAGCATAGTATGCTGCTTGGCCTGCACCTGACTGAATGACGACTTCAAACCCAAGTTTGCGCAATTTTCTGACTGCGTCTGGGGTTATGGCTACACGGCTCTCGCTCGCGCTATCTGCACTGATTACACCGATTTTCATACCGTCTCCTTACTTACGTCCAATGACTATATTTACGTCTCACGACTACCTTTAATACCCTCAACGCACATCTAAAAAGCACAGGGGACAAAACCCATTGATCATGATTAATCCATTACAGCGACTAAAGGTTATCAATTTAATAAATGATAGTTACTTTACCATCATGCCTTTTTATTATAGAGATATCGTTCGTCAAGTTTCATTGTCTAATGATGACCCACAAGTAAAATAAAAATTTAGGTATTTACACCATTGGCATACTTTTTGTTGGTATATTAAAGCCTTTTATTTTTCCAAAAAACGCTTAAGCCTTATAGATACAGGCCTAACTCCATTTATTTCCTAATTCTAAATCCGTTCTTTTATTAAAAAAATAATGTCAATAAACACAAAATAATCAAGGTTGAGTCAAGTTCTACCCACGCATGCCGTATAATAAGAATACTTGACACTCGAAAAAACCCGTCATTGATTCATTATAATAAGGAATAACCATGTATTTTTTGCTCTCCCCTGCCAAATCCCTGAACGAAACAGACTCTATACCACTAAATTTAGGCAACTATTATAGCCAGCCCGAGCTAATCGAACGCTCACAAGAATTGATGAAAGTACTGAAGTCAAAAGAGCCTGTTGACCTCCAAGAGCTAATGAGTATATCTGACGATTTGGCTCAGCTTAATGCCACGCGCAATCAACAATGGCATTGGAGCGAAGAGCAACCATTTACTGACAATGCTGCTGACAATGCCGCCAAGCCTGCAGGTTATTTGTTCGATGGTGATGTCTATACTGGACTTGATATGTATCATATGGACAAAGATACCGCTACTTACGTCAATGAGCACTTAGGTATTCTGTCTGGACTGTATGGAGTACTCAAGCCACTAGATCTGATCCAGCCTTATCGTTTAGAGATGGGTACCAAGCTGAAAAATGAGCGTGGTGACAATCTTTATGAGTTTTGGGGTGAGGAAGTCACTAACGTTATCAATGCGCGTATGGCTGACAGCGATGACAAGGTATTAGTGAATTTAGCTTCTAATGAATACTTTAAGGCGGTAAAGAAAAAAGTACTGAAGGCAGACATCATTACGCCACGATTTGAAGACGAGAAAAATGGTCAATATAAAGTGATTAGCTTTTATGCCAAAAAAGCACGTGGACTAATGGTCAAATATGCTGCTGATAATAAGCTGACCAATGCTGAGCAGCTAAAGCAGTTTAATTTGGCAGGGTATTACTACTGTGAAGAAGCGTCCGATAATAAGACGTGGACGTTCAGACGAGACGAATCAAGTCAGTAGCTTGATATAAAAATACATTTACTACAGTCACTAGAAGCATTGCATTCAGTGCTTCTAGCCCACTCATCAGATATCCTTTAGTTGAACATATGAACATATGAACAGATTACAACAATCCTTCTTGTGCCATCATTTCCTGTACCGAGGCGCGGTTTAGCATGGCTTGATAGTGTGCATTTATGTGTATCCAATCCTGTGCTCGACTCGCATATCGCTGACTCCAGTGAGCAATCATAAATAAATGAAAATCAGCCCCACTTAATTTATCGCCTAACAACCATGGACCATTACTCGCCAACTCCTTTTCAATAACATCCCAGCAATGGCTTAGTACATCATTCGCTTTATCTTTCACTTGCTGCAAATTGTGCTCGCCGCTGATGTACTGCTCGGGATGAGCCCAACGATTAGCAGCTTCTTGTAGTGAAGAAGACATCCAAAATAAATATTGGTAATAAACACCGCGCCTAGGGCATCCTGTATCAGGTGCTAGCTTAGACTCTGGGTGCTGATCTAACACATACATTAAAATTGCCGCAGACTCATAAATAACCTGTCCCTGATGCACTAACGTAGGTACTTTGCCATTTGGATTAATGGCTAGATATTTAGCTGATTTTTGCATGTTTTTAGACAGGTCTATTTCTATCATTTCATAAGACGCGCCTAACTCTTCAAAGACAGCATGGGTAGCCATATTGGCGCCACCCTTATCCCAATATAAAGTATAAATAGTTGTGTCCTTCTTGCTGTGGCGATTGATGGATAAAACCATTGTACTGAGCGATAAAAATTAACCTCTAACGTGAAATAATCGACATGATAGCGTCAGCCAGTTGACGGATTTCCGTCATTTTCAAACCGGCAATATTGATTCTACCATTTGGCATACCGTAGATAGCGAACTCATCTTGCAATACTAACATTTGATTTTTGGTTAGCGGTAATAGAGAAAACATGCCTTTTTGTTGCGAAATGTCCAAAAACTCTGCAGGTGCATTCCTATCCTTCAAAGCTGCGCCTAATGCTTGGCGAATAGTATCTACCCTACTACGGTAGCTTGCCAGCTCGACTAGCCAAGCGTCTGGTTTGTCTAGCAAATAAGAAGCAACTGCGGCACCGTGATTGGGCGGCATAGAGTAGTTGGCGCGTGTGATGGTTTCTAAAAGTGTCTGTATATCTGCGTGACGCTCATGGTTCGTCGTTACCACCGTGGCAATACCCGTCCGCTCGTTGTATAGACCCATATTTTTTGAACAGCTGGCGGCAATAAATGCAAAATCAGCGTCTTCAATGATTAGACGAAGCCCTGCAGCATCGGTATCAGGATCATCTCCAAAACCTTGATACGCCATATCAATAAACGGGACAATATTTTTCTGTTTACATTTATCAGAAAACAGTTGCCACTGCTCTAAAGAAAGATCTATACCGGTAGGATTATGGCAGCACGCATGTAATAACAGCACGTCTCCTTCTTTTGCTTTTTCTAGCGCGGCAAAACACGCATCAATGTCTAACTGACCATTTTTATTTTGCCATGGATACGTATTAACCGTTAACCCAGCCCCTTCCATCAGCGGACGATGATTGATATAGCCAGGGTTACTGATCCAAACGGTTGAATCTGGAGAGAGCGTAGCGATCAAATCCGCAATGAGTCGCAACGCACCTGATGCCCCAACCGTCTGAATCGTGCATTGGTTTTTTAGACTTGGACTGTCACCCAGTACAAATTTTGCCATTTGCTGGTTAAAATTAGCGTTACCCGATAACATACCATAAGCCTTTGAATGAGCTTCATGAGCAAGATGTACTTCTGCATCTTTCACTGTTTTCATCACAGGCGTATTACCATGCTCGTCTCGATAGACACCAACCAATAGATCTATTTTATGTTTGCGCTGGTCAGCTCGAAACCTACCTAACAATGCCCACAGTGGATCGCCATTGATGATAGGCATATTGTTTAACATCATGATACTTCCTTAATTAGTTTATTGCGCTCGATTGGACAAAATGACGCCAATGGTACTGAGTACGATGCCGCATATCATAATGACTGATAGAGACTCATTGAGTATCAGCGTAGCCAGTATAGCGGTTAATCCTGGTGACAAAGAGCCAAGTAATAAGGTGCGAATAGAGCCTAATTGTTTGACTGCATAAGAAAATGCAATGGTTGATACCACCCCTACACCAAGTCCTTGTACTAGGATAAACGGAAGCGCTGCATCAAAAGATACAGAACCTATATTCGTCTCCACAATACCAGACAGAACCATCACTAATGTCAGAAAAAACGAGGTATAAGAGAGCACGATAGCGATAGCGATTGGACTCAACTTGGTGCTTTTTAACCCTAAGGTATAACCCGCCCAAATCAAGCTTGCCATCAACAGTAACCCCACGCCATACAGAAGACTATTAGGTATTGACTGTGCACGCCCGCCAATCATAGTAGCGATACCAAAGAGAATAAGGATTAATGCGGCAAATTTTCTTAATGATATTCGCTGACGATAAAAAATAAAAGACAATATTGCGGCAAAGAAGACTGGCGTACCTGTCAAAATAGTACCAACGTAAGCTGCTGGTACCGTACTTGCACCAAAAGCGGCTAATAAAAGGAAAGGCACGCCGCCACATAAAATAAACATAATATCTGGCATTCTAATATTTTTGATTTCATGCCAACTAGAGAGTAACCAAGGGGTCAACAAAACTAGCGGTACACTAAAGCGAATGAGCATGACATCCGCAATGCTGAGCGACGACGCCCCAACCGCTCGCACAGTCAACGCAAATCCTGACCAAATCAATAATACGACGCTCATCGCCACATAGCCTTTGGTTAGTGGCGACATTACAAACAAAAGTTTTTTGCGCGATGAGGGGTGGAATATCGTATTCATAGTCGTGTCTTATGCTGGTATACAAAGACCAATTATCGATTAAAATACGCGCTTTTATCTCTATTTATTCATTGCAATTTTGCAAATATTTGGTGGATAATGCTAACTAAATCAAAATTATTGGCTTAAAAAGCCAAAAGGTAAATTATGGACAAAATCGATCGTCATATCTTGGAAGTGCTCCAAAAAGAAGCGCGCTTATCTACGGCGGAATTGTCCGAACGTATAGGGCTGTCACCGTCTCCTTGCGCGCGACGCCTAAAGCGTTTGGAAGATGAAGGCTATATAGAGAACTATCAAGCGAACGTAAACAAAGCCAAAGCGGGTATTGCGATGAGTTTCTTTGTGGAGGTCAGTCTCAACAGCCACCAAGAAGAATCTATCGCAGCCTTCGAACGCGCTCTGTCCAACATGGACGAAGTGATTAATGGACATGTGGTATCGGGTTCTTATGATTATTTGTTAGAAGTAGTAAGCCCCAATCTCGATGGTTATGAGCGGTTCACCCGTAAGCTACACAAGCTTGCTAGCGTAAAAGACATACATACTCATTTATCGGTGAGAAAGGTAATCAATAAGACGACTCTACCTATTTTTGTGTGAGATTCTTTCATACTGACTAGGAGCACAATATCTCGCTCGATCACTCGTGAGTAGCAAGACCCATAATAAGTTCATTTGGATTTGACAGAATATTGCTATGATAAAAAGTCTTGATAGTACGACGTGGACGTTTAGACGAGATACAGCGGATTAATAGAGTATTTGATGAGCTTTAACTATAACGCCCTAATATAGGAGATATTACTAGGGCTTTATTTTAGAGGGATAAGTAAGTCATTCATAGTAAGTAGCTTATTAACAATAGATTTGTATTCACCGTATTATAGGGAAATCTCAACCTCTATTTTGATTGGTCGTTTTAAATGGATAGTGACTTTTATATTAATAGAAGCTGCTTCTGGTGGCTCATTGTCCAAAGCGCCGTCAACGATGTGAGCGATTTTCATTGCTTCTACTTCTTTAAGCTCAAAGCCGTTTGCTTTGGCACCTCTCATCACTTTTTCATAAATTTCTTTTTCGCTTGTGTAGCGCTCTTTATTGTTAAACGATAACTGCATAACTTTAGAATGAGCAACGCTAGACATCTCCATCGGCTTTTGCATTTTAAACCTATCTAAACTAGGATCAGCTGAACTACTAGCAGAAGCTAGCACTAGGGCTGATGCTACCATTGCAATCGATAAAACCTTCATTTTGAATTCCTTTTGAGTTAATTCATTCCTTCTAAGTTAAAACACTATTAGCGAATATATTCGCTATATCAACTATATCCTAATAAATTATTAATTGAAAATTTAAATTGATGTTAGTAGTACTAATATTATTAAGTAATGGGTAATTTTGGTCAGTTATTCTTATGTTGGTTTTTCTACACAATGCCAATTATTACCTTAAAACAAACACAAAAAAGCCCTGCTATCTTTCGATAACAGAGCTTTTAATAGTTCAAACGTTTTCACAAAAATACTTACAACTCTAGTGAAAAATGCTTTATGAGTTGACTAAAGCAGTACGACTAGGCAACCGAGTGAAGATTGTACTGATAGTACATCGAGCGAGGTTAACAACGTCGTACAAATTTAGTCGAGGCATATATTACATCATGCCGCCCATTCCACCCATACCGCCCATTCCAGCACCGCCGCCCATAGCAGCCATACCGTCATCACCTTGCGGTAAGTCAGTGATCATAACTTCAGTCGTTAGCATTAAGCCTGCAACAGATGCAGCGTTTTCTAGTGCTGAACGAGCAACTTTAGCTGGATCAAGGATACCCATCTCTAGCATATCGCCATATTCGCCAGTCGCTGCGTTGTAACCGTAGTTACCACTGCCACTCTTCACTTCGTTGACCACAACTGAAGCTTCTTCGCCAGCGTTGGTTACGATTTGACGTAGTGGTGCTTCCATCGCGCGACGTAAGATATTCATACCAGCGTTCTGGTCGTCATTATCACCGCGTAGTTCAGACAATGCATTCATCGCACGAACTAAGGCAACACCGCCGCCAGGTACAACGCCTTCTTCGACCGCTGCACGAGTTGCATGTAGCGCATCGTCAACACGGTCTTTCTTCTCTTTCATTTCAGTTTCAGTTGCTGCGCCGACTTTGATCACTGCTACGCCGCCTGCTAGTTTAGCAACACGCTCTTGTAGCTTTTCTTTGTCATAGTCAGAAGTAGACTCTTCGATTTGACGGTTGATAGACTCAACACGGTTTTCGATGTCAGCTTTGTTGCCAGCGCCATCAACGATAACGGTGTTCTCTTTACCGACAGTCACTTTCTTAGCAGTACCAAGTTGCTCTAGAGTAGCAGTCTCTAGGCTTAGGCCAATTTCTTCAGAGATTACAGTACCGCCAGTTAGCGTTGCGATGTCTTCTAGCATTGCTTTACGACGATCGCCAAAACCTGGTGCTTTAACGGCACAAGTTTTCAAGCCGCCACGCATGTTGTTTACAACTAGTGTCGCTAGTGCTTCGTTTTCTACATCTTCAGCGATGATTAGCAATGGCTTGCTCTGCTGCATTACTTGCTCAAGTAATGGCACGATCTCACGGATGTTGCTGATCTTTTTGTCAACTAGCAAGATATATGGGTTTTCAAATTCAGCAGTTAGGCTATCTTGCTTGTTAGCAAAGTATGGGCTGATATAACCACGGTCAAACTGCATACCTTCTACAACTTCTAGAGTATCTTCGAAGCTTGAACCTTCTTCAACAGTGATAACACCTTGCTTACCTACTTTTTCCATCGCTTGCGAGATCAGCTCACCGATTTTGGTATCTGAGTTTGCAGAGATAGAACCAACTTGAGCGATTGCTTTGTGGTCGTCAGCTGGCGTTGATAGTTTATGAATTTCTTTAACCGCTTCACGTACCGCTTTGTCGATACCGCGCTTAAGATCCATTGGGTTCATGCCAGCAGCAACTGACTTCATACCTTCTTGTAGGATTGACTGAGCCAATACAGTCGCAGTTGTTGTACCATCACCAGCGACATCATTAGTGCGACTAGCTACTTCACGTACCAGCTGTGCACCCATGTTTTCAAATTTGTTTTCTAGCTCGATTTCTTTGGCAACTGAAACACCATCTTTAGTGATGGTAGGTGCGCCAAATGATTTGTCGATAACAACGTTACGACCTTTAGGGCCTAGTGTTACACGTACTGCATTTGCTAGAACGTTTACGCCGTCCATCATTTGTTTACGGGCATCAATGCCGAATTTTACGTCTTTTGCCATGTTAAATTACTCCACTATTATAAGTATGAGAATACAATTGATTGATTTGATAGTTGCTTATCAAAAGCGATTATTAGAAACTGCTATCAAAATGTGCTGAGTATAAAATAATACTCAAAAGGACTAGCCTTCTAGCACACCCAATACATCAGACTCTTTCATAATCAATAGTTCTTCACCGTCAACCTTTACGGTTTGACCAGCATATTGACCGAACAAAACTTTGTCGCCAGCTTTTACATCTAACGCACGAGTTTCACCGTTGTCACGAACTTGACCATTACCAACTGCAAGCACTTCACCTTGTGAAGGTTTCTCTTGTGCTGAACCAGGAAGCAAGATACCACCAGCTGTCTTTGTTTCTTCTTCTATGCGGCGGACGACAATACGGTCATGTAAAGGACGAATGTTCATCGATATGACTCCAAAAGTTGGTTAATAAAATTAAGGGTTTATTTGAATTAATGGTCTCAATACCAGTATCTATAGGAAACACTGCCAAAAACAACGCTTTATAGATAAGCCTTGAGCTTGTAACAAAAAGTGGGGGCAAGGTGAGTTCGGTTCAAGTGTAAAGCCCAAAAATTTACAAGATTATTTTGCAAAAATTGATCAACCAACATCTCATATCAATGCTTTACGCTTAGTAAAGCCGATATGCTAGTTAGACAAAGGACAAGAAGTAGGAATATTTAAAAATATTAGCGAGCTGAATTTATATTTTGACCAATGCTAAATTAACTATAGAAACATTTGCTACAAGCTCTACACGAAGCGGTATGACACCACGCTTGAAAATGTAACAGCGTATGACCATTATAGGTCTGGTAAACATAATAAGAACGAACGAAAAAATTGCTATATCGGCAATAAATTAATGAAGGGGTATCTATGAGTTTTTCATCAATGTACAAAAAGTCATCAAGCGACAATGTTGATAATGCTAATAACGCAAAACGCAGTCCATCTAAATTTTTATCTGCCTTAGTGACAGGCATCAGTATCTCTACCGTTGGAGCTTTGAGTATGACCGCACCTACCCTTGCCAGCGCAAAAATCGTCCAACCATCAACTGCCGATTATAGTTTTACCGTTGAGGACAAATACAAAGGCACAGCAACTCGTACGCTAAGTAAATCTGGTAATACGTGGAAATATAACGTTAAGGCCCGCGTCGCTGGTGTGGCTAGCGCCTCGCAAAACAGCACTTTTACGATTAATGGCAACAACGTCAGTCCCACGCAGGCAAGCACTACTTACAAACTACTTGGCATGGGTCGTACGCACAAACTAGACTTTAACCCGAGCAGCAAAAAAGTCACCAGTAACTATAAAGGCAAGTCGACGACTATGAATATGTCGCAACAAGCCTTTGATGACTTGAGCCTTGAGGTACAGATTCGTCAGGATTTATTGAACGGTAAATTCTCTGGTAACTACTACATGGCGAAAAAAAATAAAATTGAGAAGACGCCATTTAAAAAATCAGGCAGCACTAAGATTACCGTACCAGCGGGTACCTTTGATACGGTACGTGTTGACCGCGTCCACGATGACGATAGCCGCTCTACTAGCTTTTGGTTAGCCCCAAGCTTGGACTATATGCCAGTTAAAGTTAGCCAAATTAACGATGGTAAGAAAATGGATTTAGAATTGACTAAGATTAACTAATCTACTTATTTTTAACGTTATAAACAAAAAAGCGGCGCCCCAGATGGAGTGCCGCTTTTTTATGGCTTTAGATTAATGGATATAATTTATTAGGCTTCAGATAACTTCAATTATTGACGAGGTCTCTTCACAACATTGTTCATCGAAGGCAAACGTTTGAGCAAAATGAATAGCCAAACATTGATAGCAAGCAATAGTAAGAAGTCCGTTAAGTACACAGCGATTTCTGCCCAACTACTGCCATATATACGAGTAAACAGCACCACGCCACTCGCACCCAAATATACCAAGGTAAACATACTGCTAATTAATAATGCATAAGGGGAACGACCGCGCAATATCCATGGCGTCAGAATCAATGCTGGCACTAGCCATAATGCCTGCCAAGCAATACCGCCAACGATATCAGGGCTACTAGGATTAAAGATACTAATAAAGATAGGCAATCCGAGCAGTCTATAAACGAGCCAAATTAACCACGTAACCTTCAAGCGCTGTGCAATAGGTGCGATAGGCTTAACCGTTTTAAGAGGCTTTGTATTAGAGCGGGTTGTGGCCATTAGATATTTTGATTTCCTAAATGAATAATATACTGCTGAAGATGAATAAGTAGCTCTTTGTTATAACCACTTGGTTATAACCGAGTGGTCATAAGCATTGAATCGTAGATTTTTAAACTTAGACGATTCTAGACAGCAGGTTTATAAAAGTTGCTTATCGGCTCCAATTAGCCTGTGCTAATGCAGCCGCCGTAATCGCTAAACGGCGACCCTGCGCAATACCCAAATCTCGCTCGTCAGCAGATATTGGCTGATCATGCGATGCTCCGCTGACATGACTGGCACCATAAGGTGTGCCACCGCGATGAGTACGGTTCAATGCTGGCTCTGCATAGGGTACACCTACGATGACCATGCCGTGATGCATCAGGGGCAACATCATCGTCAACAATGTCGTTTCTTGGCCACCATGCATGGAACCTGTCGCCGTAAATACTGAGGCTGGTTTGTTTTGTAGGTTCCCTGCCAGCCATAAGGTCACGGTATTGTCCCAAAAATACTTCATAGGTGCGGCCATATTACCAAAGTGCGTTGGGCTACCAAGCGCTAGACCGCTACAGTCCTTGAGATCATCCATCGTACAGTACAAGTCACCCTCATCAGGTATCGCAGGCTTACTTGACGTGGTTTCAGGTGCCACTGTCGGTACCGTACGGATACGCGCGGTCATGCCAGCATCTTCAATACCTTGAGCGATAGCATATGCTAATGTCTTAGTCGTACCGTAATTAGAATAATAAAGCACCAAAACATAAGGGTCGGTCTGACTCATTAGCAAAGCTTCCTTATAAAATCGTTAACCATACTAGCCACCAAAAATGCGGCGAAATATACGGCTAACTGGCATTGTAGAATATGTGCACATTATGCCCGAGTCATTCACTGTCATGCAAATAACCATGATTGATAACCTGACTTATATTGTATCTAATGTGCTACATGGTGCATTTTGACACAATTAAACCGCAGATGATAACCGTTCATCTTTGTTACACTATTGTCACTCTTACTTTTGCTTAATGGTCGACATGGAAAAATTATCTCAAAAACTCCCGTTTTTACAACAGCGTTGGTTTCAGTTCTTACGGTTTTTGACTCGGCATTTTTTTGAAGATAATTGCCAGCAAAAGGCAGCTTCACTGACATACACTACTATGCTATCGATCGTACCGGTATTAACGGTATTACTGATGATTTTATCATCTGTACCAGCACTCGCATCAGTTAGAGCGCAGATTTATGACGTCATTTATAGCAATCTGTTGCCGCAATCGAGCATGCAAGTTAGTGAGTACATTAATAGCTTTGCCGAAAAGTCATCTAATCTAACCATTATCGGTGCCATGATTTTATTCTTTACAACTATCATGACCTTGACCACTATCGAGCGCGCGTTTAACCAAATCTGGCGAGTAGAAGATCGCTCTGGTGGCATTAAAAGCATGCTGCGTTATTGGACTATCGTTACGCTAGGCCCGTTGGTATTGGGTACCGCTTTTATCGCTTCAAGTACCGTACAGAGTTTGAGTTTTCTCAATCGTCAAATTGCTGGCTACGGTATCGACTGGAGCTTTTGGGTACAAATGGTGTCGATTGGTATCACCATGGCAGGCTTTATCGGTATGTATTGGTTTATTCCAAAGGCACGCGTACCAGCAAAGAACGCAGCCATCGCTGGTGTGTTCGTGGCCATTGTCTTTGAATTAATGAAGCATCTGTTTGGTACAGTAATGGCTAACTTTACCAGCTACGAAGCGATTTACGGCGCTTTTGCCGCATTGCCTATCTTTCTACTATGGATCTATCTGTCGTGGAATTTAATTTTACTGGGTGTTGAAATAAGTTATACCTTGACGATTTTTGAGACAGAAGAAGTTTACCCTCGTCACCCGTTACTCAGCTTGCTAGACATGTTGAACTTGGTCTATACCCACCACTTAAAAGGTGAAGCCGTTAGCGAGCAAGCACTGCGTAATGTCTTAGGTCGCAAAGAGCTGCCGAAATGGTATACCTATATTAACTACCTACAAGACAGCAATCTTATTACCATGACGGATGATGATGACTATGTGCTCAAAAAAGACCTGAGTAGGATGACGTTATGGGACTTTTATCGTACCTTGCCCTACCCACTTCCTATCAAGGACGAGTTGGATGAGATGAAATTGGAAGGTCAAAAGCCTTGGCTAAGTTTACTGGTAAAACGCTTTGAGAATACTGAAGCGTATGCCAAGCAGCAACTGCATCTACCGCTGAATGCTATCTTTGCCAATAGTGAACCGCGTAAACAATCTACTAGCAAGCATGGCGATGACCGTAAACTATTTAGAAAAACTTCTGCTGCAACTGAAAACGTACAACGACATGATAGTCTAGATGGACATGGTCAAAGTGCTTATAACGGTAACAGTGCAAAACTTGAAGCCTCACCGCACCTAGAACCGATGGCTTATGACAAAGACAGTGATATTGAGTATGACGATCACGACAACGAAGCCATCATACCTCTGGGAACTGGTGAGAGTCATGCTGAGACAGATATGACCAGACGTGCGCACAAAAACGCTATTATTACGGAAGCAGATAACCCTAAGGCTCATAACAGTGAATAAAGATAATGGAGACAGTACCTGGACACGTACTATCAATGCAGGTCAACACAGGCTTAAGCAGCTTACTAAGTTGTGGTCAATACAAACGCTGACTGATTTGCCTGATCGCATGAATAATTTGTGGCAATGGCTGATTGGCTCTTATTGGTTTATCCCAACAGCCTGTGTCATCGTCGGTATTTTACTTGCCCCTTTACTCGTAGCGATTGATCAGCATTTTGACCGTGAAACGGTAAAAGAGATCTCTTTTGCCTTTACTGGTGATGACGAAGCGGCACGCGCTATTATGACCGCTATCGCTGGTGCAGTACTGGGCGTGGCAGGTACAACGTTTTCGATTACAATCGCCGTCCTGTCGATGGCATCTTCACAGTTTGGTCCAAGACTACTACATAACTTTTTGACCGACACACCAAACCAGTTTGTCCTTGGCGCTTTTATCGGTACATTTAGCTATAGCTTACTGGTACTAAAGTCTATCCATAAGTCTGACGTAGCTTTTGGTGTGCCGCAATTGGCAGTAACTTTTGCTATTATCATGGCGATTATCTGTGCGCTGCTCTTGGTTTATTTTGTACAGCATATGGTGCATGCCATTCAAGCGTCACACGTCATTCAAAATGCTAGCAACGATGCGATTGTAAACATTTACTACTGGTATAACGATCGATGTGATATTCAACATCAACGGGATGCTGAGCACCATGATACCGAGCAGTTCCAAAACTGGCCTGCTATGCCGATTTATTCACCAAATTCAGGTTATCTACAGCAAATTTACCTTGAGTCATTGATTGCGCTGTCACAAGATTATGGCGGCGTGGTACAAATGCATGCCAATCTCGGTAATTACGTCACCGATAAAAACGTCATTGGCTACTTTTATCAGCGGCCTGCATCTCATTCAAATAATCGCCAAAGGACAGCAACCCCGCATCTGGCAGTGATACCAAGAGCGCCTGATGGACTGTTTTGGCAACGTCTGGCAGGTTGCCTACGACTTGAGCAACGATTGGCGCACTCTAACGACATTGCCTATAGCTTAGGTCAAATGACGGAAATTGCTGTACGCGCACTATCCCCTGGTATCAATGATCCAAAGACTGCGGTCAATTGCGTCCAGTCTCTAACCAGCTGTCTGAGTATCATGATGCGTCGCCAGCCACCAAGCCCTTATCACTTTCACATACCGCAATCAGAGACTAACGATAGCTCTGAAACTACTATCAAACAGAAGCGACTGGCCATATTGGCACTAGTCACTCATATCCCAAAGATTTCTGATTTTATCAATGTATCACTCGGTGAAATACGTCGTTATGCAGCTGCTGACCTAATGGTCTTAAAAGCATTATGTCAGGCAATGGTCAATTTGAACTATGCACGAGTAAACAGCGCACAGCAGCAAACGCTATTACATGAATTGCATCTGATTCAGCGAGCTGGTGAAGAGAATTTAAATTATCAAGAGCTGGTCGATGACTTGGTCGCTATGTGCGAACAAGCCAAGCAATTTATCCTTGATAACGATGCGCAACACAAGCATTTTAATTACGTGAGTGAGTTTGAAGCCGATATTCGTCAAGCGTTACAGACACAGTCTAGTTAATGATATAACCAATGAACTGTTTAGATAGATGGCAGTATCAGCCCTTATAAACACATTACTTATAATCACAACCCCTATAGCCAACAACACTTATAACATCCCTATAAGCCCTGCGCTTTAGATACTTTTTATATTCATATGAGACCTACTTTTTATGGCATCTGCAACCAGCCTCACCATCCTAGAAATCAGCGCCATATTTTTGTCGATTACCGCTTCATTAACTTATATCAATCACCGTTTTATTGGTTTGCCGACCACTATCGGTGTCATGGTCATCTCTATCTTACTGTCAATCGGTGCGATATTTTTAGGCTTCTTAGGGTTTGATCAGCTGATTGATTACGAAGTCAGTTTATTGGAGCAGCTTGATTTTACCGAAGTACTCTTAGACGGCATGCTATCGATGTTACTATTCGCAGGCGCATTACACGTCAATATTGGTGACTTGAGACGCTACAAGCTACCTATCGGCATCCTTGCCGGACTTGGTACGATCATATCGGCGATGCTCATTGCGACTGCGATTTATTTTATGTTGCCGTTGTTTGGTTTCGGCCTGCCGTTTCTCTGGTGCCTGTTATTTGGGGCGCTTATCTCCCCTACCGATCCTATTGCTGTAATGGGTATCCTATCGTCAGCAGGTGCTCCAAAGAGCATCGAGACTGTCATCGCTGGCGAGTCATTGTTCAATGATGGTATCGGCGTGGTTATCTTCGTCTTACTGCTGGGGATTTTATCTAGCGGTGATATCCCTACTGCCAACTACGTCGCTCATACATTGGCGGTTGAAGCTGGTGGCGGTGTTGTATTCGGACTGGTGCTTGGGGCGGTTTTGTATTACTTACTCAAGAGCATTGATAGCTATCAAGAAGAGGTCCTATTAACATTAGCAGGCGTCATCGGTGGCTATGCGCTGGCCAGTCATTGGCATTTATCAGGGCCACTCGCCATGGTCATGATGGGTCTGATGGTTGGTAACCGCGGGCGTGCGCTTGCGATGAGTGATCAGACGCGTCATTATATTGATTTGTTCTGGGAATTGATTGATGAGATTTTAAACGCCATTCTATTTGTGCTCATCGGTTTAGAAGTGGTGATGATTGCTTATTCAGGCAATTTATTTATTGCGAGTGGTTTGACGATTTTAATTGCGCTCGTTGCTCGATTTATCGTGGTAGGTATGACGACCAAGACCTTGCATCGTCAGCTTGATTTGCCTACAGGCGCATGGAAAGTTCTGACATGGGGCGGTTTACGCGGTGGTATTTCGGTCGCGTTAGTATTACAGCTACCGATAGGGGCTGAACGCGAGATTCTATTGGCACTCACTTATGCGGTGGTGATTTTCTCCATCTTGGTACAAGGTCTGAGCGTTGGAAAAGTCGCTAAAAGCATTCGTACGGATGAAAAAACAGTAAACGTATAAGCTAAAAATATAGCAGGCACAAAAAAATCCAGCATCAGATACTTGTCTTATGCTGGATTTTTTAACTTAAATTTAAACGCTATATCAAGCCCTTTCGTTTCATATTGCGATAAACCACAATAATAATTAGCAGATTAGAAACCAGTATCCCAAGCTTAAACCAGTCAAATGGGCTAACGATCAGATAGTAGATTTCTATAGGAATAAATACCCCGTAGCCTAGTACCCCGAACCAATACGCCCATGTTTTGTCATGCCATAAACCATAAGCTTCGAGGAAGCGCAGGCTGGCATATGCAAATATCAATAATAAAAACATCGGCCAGTTTTTGCTTGCCTGCTGAGCAATACGTACGGCACTATCGATTTGCGGGGCAAGCAGATGACCGAAGCTGCGCTGCCAAGTAACCGTTGCAGTCGTCAGCCAATGCTCAAGATTGGTATGCCACCACCATAATGCCCCTGCTCCTAGTAACGCACCAACCCCTTTCACTACCTCATAAATGGCCACCGCTTTAATAGACTCACTAGCCGTACTGCGCGATTTTTCTTGCTGACCATTCATGGTAACCCCTTTATCCTTCGAGGATGGCGGCAGACGGTCATCCTGTCGGGGCAAATTAGCCAAAGAATGTCTCCACAACACGTCCTTGCAACTGCTGATTGAAAAACGGCGTGTTTTTACCACTCGATAGCATCGATTGCGCGGTTACTTGCCACTCAAGGTTAGGATCAACCAATACTGCACCGCCGATAGCTTCATACTGCTCACTAATACCTGCGATTTTTGCAGGATTTAGGCAGATTTTATCTACTAATTGCGAGAGTGTTAACACCTCATCATTTACCAGCTGACAAGCTAGCGCCATAAAGGTATCAAAGTTTGAGATACCTGGCGTACTCTCAGCAAACGGTGCTTTTTTGGCGGTGCTATTTAGTGGCTCGTGATGACTACAAATAGCATCGATAGTGCCATCTTTTAAGCCACGGCGAATTGCCTGCTGGTCAGTATTACTACGTAGCGGTGGCAATACATATGCCTGAGCATTAAAGCCTTCAAGGTTATCATCAGTTAAGTAAAGCTGATGCATCGCAACATCACACGTAACAGGCAGACCTTTGTCTTTTGCCCAGCGCATGAGCTCGATAGAGGACTTACATGATAACTGGCTAAAATGAGCAGCGATTCCGGTCTCTTCAACCATCAATAGCTGCGTAGACAACGCAACAGTTTCCGCAATCCAAGGAATCCCTTGCAGACCATGATAAGAAGCAATATAGCCCTCATGTGCCACACCGTCTCCAGACAGACTTGGCTCATCAGGATAAAAGAATACTTTCATGCCAAAAGTCGCCGCGTATTCTAGTGTACGCAGCAATACTAAATCATTACGAAAAGGTCTACGCGCATTAGATACTGCGATACAGCCGCCCTTTTTAAGCCCTGCGATGTTAGACGGTCGTTCGCCCTCTAACCCTGTGGTCAATGCACCCAAAATATGCAAGTAAATCCCGCCATCACTCAAGGCACGCTCACGTAAACCTTTTAAGAGTGAGCCATTTTCTAAAATAGGATTGGTATCAGGAGGTGTGACTACATGCAAAAATCCATTACCACGAGCAGCGCTGCCTTCTGATTTTAGCGTACCGTGTTGCTGTTGGCCTGGCTCACGCAAGCGCGCGCATAGATCTACTAGTGGTGGTAATAACCACATCTCACGGCCAGAATCGAGTGTAGATAGTTTTTCTGTTGCAGTTTGTGGCAATGCATCTTTAAATGCTTTTGGTAAATGGTCAAGAATAGGTGCATCAGTATTAAGCATGGTAGACATAACGTTATTACCGTATCAATAAAATGAAATAAATGAGAATAAGTCGCGCGGCATGCTGTTTACTTGCCAGCCGCTTGATGAGCACGTTGACCTTCCATCGCAAGCGATAAGACCGCCATTCTAATAGCAATACCGTTATTTACCTGCTTTAAGATAACGGATTGTGCGCCATCAGCCACACTAGAGGCAATCTCAACACCGCGGTTCATCGGTCCCGGATGCATCACCAATGCATCAGGCTTGGCAAGCGCTACCCGCTCTGGCGTGATCCCATAATGCTTATAGTATTCACTCGATGATGCCAAGAGCGGCGAACCGATACGCTCATTTTGTATTCTTAATCCCATGATCACATCACAGTCAGTGACACACTCGTCCATGTTTTCATATACTTGTACACCGAAACGCTCGATACCTTTGGGCAGTAAAGTGCGCGGCGCACAAACACGGATGTCTGTCACACCTAGCGTTTGCAATGCACTGATATCAGAGCGTGCCACGCGTGAATGCTTAATATCACCAACGATCGCGATAGACAACTCTTCAAATGGGCGCGGTGCCTCACGGTGAATGGTCAACATATCGAGCATTCCTTGAGTAGGATGCGCATGCCAGCCATCACCGCCGTTAATGATTGCGATATCAGGCGTCACTTCTGTCGCCATAAAATGCGCGGCACCTGATGCTGAATGGCGTACCACAAAAATATCCGCGGTCATTGCCTGTAGATTCCACAGCGTATCACGCAGACTCTCGCCTTTTTTGGTACTAGAACGTTCGATATCGATATTGAGTACATTGGCACCCAAGCGTTTTTCTGCCACCTCGAATGTCGTCCGGGTACGCGTCGATGGTTCGAAGAACAAATTCATTACTGTATAACCGTCTAACTCAGGACGATTGATTAGCTGTCCATTTTCATCAAAAAAAGTCTCTGCTTTTGCGATAATAGCTTTGAGCTGTGCTTTATTAAGACCTTCAACACCTAAGAAATGCCTAATACTGCCATCGGTGTTGAGCTGCGGACGACTTAGTGAGGTATTGAGCCTTTGATGAATCGTATTGGGATCAAATTTTGCATAATCAGTCGGTGAGACTGGTTGTGTAGCGCTACTATCGATAGAATTTGACATAATGGCGAGTCTTTATTGTGGGTTTATATGAGTCTATAGTAATCACTTATTCATCTTTGTTCGATCATTTATCACTGATAGGCATAGATACAAAGGACATTTTGACGCTTATTTGCTACAATTTACCGTAATCAAATTCGACCAAAAATAGCCTCAGCAGACAATCAGAAAGCGTGAGTAGACATGCTGTATTCTCATAGAGAATAATTCTGACAAAACTATAAATGAATAACAATAGATATAGTGTAGCCGATTTTGTGGTCGGGACAAAGATTCCGTATTAGCTATTTAAGAATTTACCTATTTCAGGTGTGCTAAATGCCACCTACTTCTTTACTTTGACACCTATCCGTTCTTTTACTTTCCACACCATTTATTAGGAAGCCTTATGACGACCTTAGCAGACTATCTAAACCAACATGCTACTAGCCCTGCACTTAACGACGTGATTACCACTGTCACTGATGTCGGTAAGACGATTTCACAACTGCTCAGAAAAGGCGCTTTAGCAGACATTTTGGGCGAAGCTGGTAATCAAAACGTCCAAGGCGAAGATCAGAAAAAGCTCGACGTACTGGCCAATGACTTATTGCTAGATGCATTGGCAAAAAATACACATTGTGCTGGCGTCGCTTCAGAAGAGCTCGATGACGCGACCCCTGCTAATGATGACGGTAGCCTATTGGTGTTATTTGACCCATTAGATGGCTCATCAAATATTGATATCAATATGGCAGTAGGTACGATTTTTTCTGTTCTACCGTATGAGCGCCAAGGTCAAACCAGTGAAAACAGCGACTATTTGCAAACAGGTAACAAACAGCTAGCAGCCGGTTATCTATTATATGGTACCTCTACTGTCCTAGCGCTAACCATCGCTGATAAAGTCGTTATGTTTAGCCTAGATCCAGAGACTTCTGACTATGTGCTGATAGAAGACAATGTTCAAATCGATGCCGATACAAGCGAGTATGCTATCAATAGCTCAAATTATCGCTACTGGCGCGCGCCGATGCAGCAGTACATCGATGAGTTAATCGCTGGCGAGACTGGGGTACGTGGACGTGATTTCAATACACGCTGGGTAGCAGCCATGGTTGGTGACGTCCATCGTATTTTATGTCGCGGTGGTCTGTTCACTTATCCGTTTGATACTAAATACGCTCACAAAGCGGGTAAACTACGCTTGATGTATGAAGCCAACCCAATGAGCTTATTGATTGAACGCGCAGGTGGCGGTGCGACAGACGCCGTCAACCGTATCCTAGATATCGAACCGACTGATATCCATCAACGTGTCCCTGTGGTACTCGGTAGTAAAAACGAAGTCAATTATGTGAAAGACTTACACGTCAATTATTCTGAAAAATAATTGATTGACGCACTTGTTAAGAATAGCTAGCAGAATACTAAATCAATAGGCATTGTGCTGGTTATTTAAACGACTCCTTTACCCTTCTCTAAGCGATCCACTATGGTATTAAATCCCACCGAGCTGATTACCTCAGATAAGAACACAACAGTGAAGCTTGTGAAAGCACTGTTGACCCAAGCACGCCAGCGTAAAAAGAACGGTCAGACAGTCATAGAAGGCGTCCATTTGATAGATGCTGCGCTGCGTAGTGATTATCCTTTCGCCCAGATACTACTGTCTGAGTCAGCGCGTAGCCACCCTGAAGTTCAGCAGGTATTAACTCGCCTGCCCACTTATACGCCTATTCTTACTTTGTCAGATGCACTTTACGAGAGTATTCGTAGCTTGGGTACTGGCATCGATATCATGGCGATAATCAAAGTACCAACGCCTAGCCTATCGATGATCGATGAGGACAGCTTAATCTTAAACGACGTGCAGGATAGCGGGAATGTTGGTACGCTGCTACGCACAGCTGCAGCCGTTGGTATCCGCAATATTCTATGTACCAGTGCGACCGCTCAAGCGTGGTCTCCTAAGACGCTACGAGCAGGTATGGGTGCACAGTTTGCACTGACTATCTATGAGGGCTTGAGTGCGCAAGATATTTTGGATCACGTACAAGTGCCGCTTTTGGCGACTAGCTCACATACAGATACTATCATCTACGAGCACGATTTATCTGCACCTGTGGCATGGATTATGGGTCACGAAGGCCAAGGCGTTAGCGACGAGCTAATGCAATGTGCCACGCCGATAGCATTACCGCAGCCAAATGGGCAAGAGAGCTTAAATGTCGCTATTGCAGGGTCTTTATGTCTGTATGAGACCTTACGTCAAAGACAATACTCTTAACGTCCTTTATAACTGCTATCAAAACCCTATCTATCAAGCATAAAAAAACCCACTACCAATTGATAGTGGGTTTTTTATTATCTGTCTACTACTGATATAGTCAAAGAAGTCTAAAACGGATACAAAGCAGCCGACTGTAGATTATACAAGTAGTACATCTAAGGAGGGTAACGCCGTAGCCGTTTAGTAGTTCTATGACTATATATTAAACCTTGCTAGTTAGCTCAGGTAATGCTTCGAACAAATCAGCTTCTAAGAAGTAATCAGCAACGCTAGCAATAGGGGCTTCTGGGTCATTGTTGATAGCAACGATGACTTTAGAATCTTTCATACCAGCCAAATGCTGAATGGCGCCTGAAATACCAGCTGCGATATATAGCTGCGGTGCAACGATTTTACCCGTTTGACCAACCTGCATATCGTTTGGTACATATCCTGCGTCAACAGCAGCACGTGATGCACCAACAGCAGCGCCTAGCTTATCAGCCAATGGCTCAATGTACTTGGTGAAGTTTTCACCGTTTGCCAAGGCACGACCACCAGAAACAACGATACCAGCTGAGGTCAATTCTGGACGATCAGACTTAGCCATTTCTTCGTTAACGAAGCTAGCTTTGCCAGTTTCTTGTACATTATCGATAGTTTCAACAGTAGCTGAACCGCCTTCGCTTGCCACTGGGTCAAACGCAGTAGTACGTACTGTTAGTACCACTTTGTCTTCTGTGGTTTTTACTGTCGCTGTCGCATTACCTGCATAGATAGGACGCTCAAACGTTTGCGCATCTATCACACCTGAGATTTCAGACAGCATACTGACGTCGAGTAACGCTGCAACGCGTGGCATAAAGTTTTTACCAGTCGTGGTTGCAGCTGCTAGGATATGGCTGTAATCACCAGCGATATCAGCAACCAATAGCGCCACGTTGCCTGCCAATTGATGCTCATAAGCAGCATTGTCAGCCAATAGTACTTTAGTCACGCCTTCTGCTTTTGCCGCTTCATCAGCAACAGCTTGGCTACCACTACCAGCAACCAATACATGGATATCATCACCCATTTGCTTAGCAGCAGCGATGGTGTTTAAAGTTGCCTTTTTTAGACTGGCATTGTCATGTTCTGCATATACCAAAATTGCCATGGTTTTAGTCCTTTATATATTCGTATTATCTATTCATGCGGTTGTTTGTGTACAAAGCTATTTGAGCAACTATCATTTAGTATGAAATAAAGCAGTCAAATTCATAGCCTTGCACAAGATATGCCGTAGCGAAGTATCCAATCATTAAAACATTAAATGACTTTTGCTTCGTTTCTTAGCTTATCGACCAACTCATCAACTGACCCTACTGTAATACCAGCTTTACGGTCAGCAGGTGGCACGACTTTAATAATTTCTTGCTTAGATGTCATATCAACACCGAAATCAGCTGGTGTTTTCTCATCAAGTGGTTTTTTCTTCGCTTTCATGATGTTAGGCAATTTAGCATAACGTGGCTCATTCAAACGTAGATCAGTCGTGATAACCGCTGGCAAATCAAGTGCAACAGTTTGTAGGCCACCATCGATTTCACGTGTTACGTTTACTTTGTCGCCTTCAACTTTCACTTCTGATGCAAATGTACCCTGACCGATACCCATCAATGCCGCTAGCATCTGACCGGTTTGGTTGTTGTCATCATCAATCGCTTGCTTACCTAATAAGATAATATCAGTGCTTTCAGCTTCGGCGATACTTTTTAGAATCTTAGCCACTTGTAATGGATATGGTTTTTCGTCACTTACAACTAATACACCACGGTCAGCACCTAGCGCTAGGGCTGCACGAATCTGCTCTTGTGACTCTTTTGGACCGATTGAAGCAACAATGATCTCATCAATGACGCCAGCTTCTTTCAGACGAACCGCTTCTTCTACTGCGATTTCATCAAAAGGGTTGATTGACATTTTAGTGTTTGATAAGTCAACGCCAGAGTTGTCGGCTTTTACACGAACTTTTACGTTATAATCAATGACACGCTTGACCGCTACTAATGCTTTCATACGTTCCTCGTTTATTAATGTTATGAGTTAAAAATTGTCAGTTAAGAACCAAAGGTTCGTTGTGGTTCAAATTGTCGTTCAAAATACTGCTCAAGGTTATTACTACATCAACAGAATATTGTTAACTAAGAAAGATGAGCCAATATCTAAGAGCATATTAGCATTGTATCTCTTACTAATGAAATCTGCTAAAGCTAAGCCAACCGTTATTATCAGACCTATGTATCTTGCGTCAGCAGGCAGATAAGGTCAAGACAACGCCGTGAATAATGCGTCATAAATTTGTCAACACTCTATAATAAATAGTCTATAAGCACATCATTTCACGATTTTTATTGTTCAGTAGCTTAAAATACTTGTACCTTTATAGCATTCTAAGCCTTAGCTTTACTTAATATTTTGTTATTATTTATCTCTTCAAAGTTAACGGATGAGAATAGTTAGGCAAGCTAGACCTGCGAATTACCATTCTTACTAGCACCAAGCAATAATTCACTATCACGTATATCATCAAATAAAGACCAATCAGGTTCAACGTCATTATTCTTGATAACACTCATATCACCTGTCGTCTCCATAATCACTGCAAACACTTCTGTTTTCGCTTTGATACCATTTTTACGTAGCACTTCCTGCACATCGCTGGTACTAAGATTAGCCTCTTTTAAATTATCATCTAAATACTCACCATGAGCCATTAGGATAATAGCTTGGTTATCTATCAAAGCTTTTAGCGGCTTGATCTTACGTCTGATAACTGAAATAACGCCCTGAATCAAGAATAGCACCGCAACAGCAAACAATCCTTGAAATAGAGAGGGTTTATCTGACAACACTGTCGACGCCAATATACTACCAATACCAACGGTCATTGCAAAATCATGGCTTGATAACTTGGAAAAACTGCGTAAACCCATCAGTCGAGTAAACAACATCAGCCCTACGTAAAAGCCTACAGCAGATAAAGAAATCCCGAGCACCTGTTGCCAGTCAATTGAAAGCCAATTTTCCCACTTCATAATACAACCTTATCTATTACATCTTTATTAAATCATTGTTCGCTATTACCTGATGATGTTGACCGTCAAAATCAATAGCACCTTACATTAGCAACACTTTATCATGCCAAAAAAGCCCCATAAAAAAAGCAACCTGATAAGAGGTTGCTTCTTTTTAAAGTCGATACAGTATTTTTATTGTTTTAACAAACAAAGTAATCAATGCGTATTGATAATCTTATTGTCATTAAGCTTACTGGCAAGCAGTTAGCCTAACAATAAATGAGATTAGATAGCTTCGATTTGCTCAGCTTGTGGGCCTTTTTTGCCATCACCTAAGATGAAAGACACTTTTTGGCCTTCGGCTAGAGTTTTGAAACCGTTACCTTGGATAGCGCTGTAGTGAGCGAATACGTCTTGTCCGCCGTTGTCTTGAGCGATAAAACCAAAACCTTTAGCTTCATTAAACCACTTTACAGTGCCTTCAACTTTATCTGACATAAATTTTCCTGACTCTTTAACTGTTGGCGAGACTTGTGTCATCACCGATTAATTGATATATACCCTAATATTTTCTGCTAAATGCGGCGGCCAAAAATGCTAAATGTTCTTAAAGAAAATTTGGATTTTTTGCCTCAAATATTTTGAGTACAGTCTGATTATAACAGTTTTCCATGGTAGGAACAGTCTAAATTGCTGATTTTTGTAAATAAATACTAACCATTGTTGCAATTTAACATCGATAGTAATCTTACCCATATCTCATTGATATAAAATAGTTTTTATTTATAGACGTACTACAAATTCATCAGTAAACCACTAATTAAATAAGTCGACATAGATGATAGTAGGTTGGAATATCAGTTACTGCAATGGTGATGTTGGTAGCCATGCTGAACTCAATACAAGCAAACATAACGCAAAAAACACCAATGAAAATGACTGACTATAGGCAATATACTTGGCTGGAATGACCAAATCTTTAGGAGAGTCAGGGATGCCTTTGCGCTTCAGCAGCTTGGTACCATATATCCAACCAAAGGTCGTGTATATGCCATATGCTGCAGGCACTGCGATAGCTAACGGGGTCAAATCAATAACGTATAAAATCACCACTGATATGAAGAACCATAGAGTATCTAACAATGAACTGACTTTGAAGAACTTAGATTGAGGCAGTTTACCATCGGTCTGTTTGAGCATCTCCCCTTCTATCCAAATTAAAACTGCTACCACAGCGCTAAGAGTAATATATACGAATTGCGGCGTTAGCCAGTCTGAATAAGATATTTGCACAGCATACAACCTATTATCTATAGAAAGTGAGAATGAAGCATCCGTCCGCTTCGAATACTTAGAAACGGGTTGGAACAATGACGAATATTGATCGCAAAGGCACTTTGGCCAATGTTAAGATGCCTGCTTATATTGGGTAGCCATTACTGGTTTTCAACCGATAACCCAGATTCAAGTCAAAGCGAAAAGCGCCTACCAAATACTTTGCATAAAAAAACCCATGCTATCAAGTGATAACATGGGCTATTTAATCTAAATCAGATTATTATCTGAATAAGACTTTTATCTGTATAAAACTTAGTTTTTGTCTTTATCGATGATTTTGTTACCACCGATCCATGGCATCATGCCACGTAGCTTAGCACCAGTGATTTCGATTTGATGATCAGCGTTGTTACGACGACGCGCAGTCATTGATGGATAGTTGGTTGCGCCTTCAGAGATGAACATCTTCGCGTATTCACCAGACTGGATGCGTTTTAGTGCATTACGCATAGCTTCACGTGACTGCTCATTGATAACCTCAGGGCCAGTAACATATTCGCCATATTCAGCGTTGTTACTAATTGAGTAGTTCATGTCAGCGATGCCGCCTTCATACATCAAGTCAACGATTAGCTTTAGCTCATGTAGACATTCGAAATAAGCCATTTCTGGTGCATAGCCCGCTTCTGTTAGCGTCTCAAAGCCCATTTTAACCAGCTCTACTGCGCCACCACAAAGTACGGCTTGCTCACCGAATAGATCCGTTTCAGTCTCATCTTTGAACGTTGTTTCGATGATGCCTGAACGACCACCACCAACACCAGCAGCATACGACAATGCTAACTGTTTGGCTTGACCAGAAGCGTCTTGATAGATAGCGATAAGATCAGGGATACCGCCGCCTTTAGCGAACTCTGAACGTACAGTATGACCTGGTGCTTTTGGTGCAACCATAATGACATCAAGATCGCCACGTGGTACCACTTGGTTATAATGAATCGCGAAACCGTGAGCAAAAGCTAGTGTAGCGCCTTCTTTGATGTTTGGCTCGATTACATCATTATAAAGCTCTTTTTGGAATTCATCAGGCGTCAAAATCATGATAACGTCAGCAGCTTTTACCGCTTCTTCTACTTCAGCGACTTTTAGACCAGCATTTTCAGCTTTTTTCCATGAGCTTGAGTTTGCGCGTAGACCTACAGTTACATCGACGTCTGAATCTTGTAGGTTAAGCGCGTGTGCATGGCCTTGTGAACCGTAACCGATAATGGCAACTTTTTTACCTTGGATAATAGATAGGTCACAATCTTTGTCATAATAAACGTTCATAAATAGAGTCCTTGTTCTCAATCATGGCTTGCCATGGATAGTAAACGCTTATGCTGTAGTCAATATAATAACTAAGATAAGCGCTTTGTTGATTAGATAAATAAATATTGGTTTAAACTGGTTTTGATAAATAATTAAATGCTTAGGGTCTTTTCACCGCGGGCAATACCAATCACACCTGAGCGAACCACTTCCATAATGCGCTCACGGCCAATCACATCGATAAAACCATCAAGTTTGGCTTTGTCACCCACGATTTGAATCGTATATAAGTTAGAATTTACATCGACGATTTGTGCGCGGAAAATGTCTGCGCTACGTTTGATCTCTTCACGAACACCGCCTGTTGCACGGACTTTAATGAGCATCAATTCACGCTCAACGTGTACGTTCTCCGTCAGATTAAGCACTTTAACCACTTCAATCAGTTTATGCAATTGTTTGGTGATTTGCTCAATTCTTTCAGGTGACGTAATGGTCGTAACCGTTAGACGTGAAATACTTGGGTCATCAGTAGGCGCGACGTTCAAAGTTTCGATATTGTAGCCACGTTGTGAGAACAAGCCGACTAACCGCGACAACGAACCCGCTTCGTTTTCCATCAATACCGAAATCAGATGTTGTTGTTGCATTAGGTACGCTCCCCTTTTGTTAACCACATATCACGCATGGCCTGTCCAGCGATTTGCATTGGATATACATGCTCATTACGATCGACGTAAACATCGATAAATACCAGTTTGTCTTTCATAGCCATTGCTTCAGCTAATTGTGCTTCCATGGTTGCAGGGTCAGTAATTTTGATACCGACATGACCATAGCTTTCAGCCAATTTGACAAAATCTGGTAAGGAGTTCATATAAGACTGGGCATGACGACCTTCATACAGCATATCTTGCCACTGCTTCACCATACCTAGCTGCGCATTGTTAATGTTCAGAATTTTAACTGGTAAGTTATATTGCAAGCAGGTCGATAGCTCTTGGATATTCATCTGAATAGAGCCTTCACCCGTGATACAAACCACATCACGCTCAGGATTGGCAAGTTTGGCAGCCATTGCATACGGCAGACCAACCCCCATGGTACCAAGACCACCTGAATTCAGCCATTGACGTGGCTCATTGTAAGTATAGTAAAGTGCCGCAAACATCTGATGCTGACCAACGTCACTTGTGATAATAGCGTTACTGTTAGTCACTTTATCTAGAGCTTGTACGACACTTTGTGGCTTAATGCCATTATCTGTGCTGGTGTCATAACGTAAGCCATGACGCTTACGCCACTCATTAATTTGTGACCACCAATCGAGCAATGCGTGCTGCTCTAACTGCTTGTCTTGACCAACAATCTCTAGCATGTCTGTTAAGACCGACTTCACATCGCCTACGATAGGAATGTGCGCAAGAATCGTTTTTGAGATCGAAGCAGGATCGATGTCGATATGAATGATGGTTGCGTTAGGGCAGAATTTTTTAACGTTATTGGTCACACGATCATCGAAACGCGCGCCGACGGCCAAAATCACATCAGCATGGTGCATACTCATATTGGCTTCGTAAGTACCGTGCATGCCAAGCATACCTAAGAACTGACGATCAGAGCCAGGGAATGTACCAAGACCCATCAAAGTATTAGTCACTGGTAAATTCAGACGATGTGCAAGATCTGTTAACTCTTCGTGCGCATTGCTCCAAATCACACCGCCGCCTGCATATACAACAGGACGCTGCGCTGCTAATAGCGTTTCAATGGCTTTTTTGATTTGCCCGCTGTGACCTTTGAGTGAAGGCTGATACGAACGTATAAATACTTCTTCTGGATATTCGTAAGCGAATTTTTCGCTAGGCGCAGTCATGTCTTTTGGCACATCAATGACAACAGGGCCTGGGCGACCAGTCTGGGCAATATAAAATGCCTTTTTTACAATCATTGGAATTTCGCTAGCATGGCGTACTTGGAAGCTATGCTTAACGATAGGACGTGATACGCCTACCATATCTGTTTCTTGGAAAGCATCTTCACCGATTAGGCTGCTTGGCACCTGACCTGCGATTACAACCATTGGTACAGAGTCCATAAAGGCAGTAGCAATAGCTGTCACGGTATTGGTCGCACCAGGGCCTGATGTGGCCAACACGACGCCAGTATTACCAGTCACTCGCGAATAAGCATCGGCCATGTGGCCCGCTGCTTGCTCGTGACGTACTAAGATGTGCTCAATATTTTCTTGCTGAAACAGCGCATCATAAATGTGTAAGACCGCGCCACCTGGATAGCCAAAGATATACTCGACACCTTCGTCAGTCAGTGCTTGCACCAGCATTTCAGCGCCCGATAGCATCACAGGCTGTGCACTACCTTCTGCAAGACGTTGTTGCTTTTGTTCAAAATTTTTGGCGGCATTACCCGTTTGGGTATGTCCCGTCATGTTCGGACTTTGCGTGGTTTGCGTCACTGTCATCACCTTTTTTTGCGGCGAGAATTTGCGGGATTCTATGAGTAAAAATAATTACTTACCGTCGTTATTTTCACTTACTGAATGATCGCTAATTCTTGTCCATATCAAGAATATCTGCGTAATAGGTTTGATTAAAACTGTCTCATAGGACAATACTAATCAAACATAGCAGTGTATTTTAGGTCAGCTTTGTGATGGATGTTTATCGATATACAGTGACAAGATGCGAGTGCATCTATAAAAGAGAGGCTTATTATTGAGATTTGATACTAGCAAGTACCTATTGTGACTTTATTTGTGTGACTTTATTTGTACAGATGCATCGATATATACAAGCAAAAAAACTTCATAACCAATGCCAAATTATAAGATCTTTAGAACTTACAATAGGCTTTTGGGAAATTTCTTAACGGCGTACTATATCGCGTTTGATACAACTGCTAAAAACACATTTAGCACATTTCAAATAATAAGTTTATCTTAGTCATTGTAGACAGATAAGTCCGGAGACAATGTATCGCTATCAACAGTGGTCGTTGTGCCACCATACTTGCTATATCATTATCACAAAGGAAATAAAACTGCATAAGCTACCGATAAGTAACTTGTAGTTCTCTTTCTCAAGTGCCACGGCCACATCGTAAAAGCCGCTCACTGACCAATCAACTGCTATTATATTCGATGGTTTATGAGTTATTGTCAAGAAAAACTTCTGACGCCTACATATAACTATTGGTTATATAACATCCAATATATATAATTATTATTTTTCGATATTATAAGATGATGTATTATGATTACTAATAAAACGTTTGAGTGTTATATTTATACATATACATTTGTTTTTTATTAAATAAGAGGATTGCTACTATGGCATATGCGTCTAAGATAAATACCGCAGCCAAACTATTAACAAGTACCGCGTGTATGCTAATGTTGTCCATGAATGCCAGTCAGGCTATTCAAGTTTATAAATCTATTGGGGCACATGGTGAAGTAAAATATAGCCAACATGCGCCGCAAGTCGGTAAAAATATCGAACTGATTGAGTTTCGTAGTGACGGTAGACAGAACAATGCAGGACAAATGGCAGGAAAGACCGATCCTAATCAAAGCAGTAATACACAGACTGCAGAAGAGCAGCGAGTAGCAGCACTTGAAGCACGTATTAAAGAACAAGAAGCTCAGGCTAACGCTCAGCGCTGCCAATCATTGCGTAACAATTTAACCAATCTTAATGTAGGCGGCCGTATATATGAAATGGATGCCACTGGTAAACGTCAATACCTAGATGGTCGTGAGATTGAGCTTAAACGCGAGCGTGTACAGCAAGCGATCACTCAGTACTGTGCTAACCCATCGAATTAGGAATACTCGCATTCGCTTGAGATAAGTTTAAACTAGCATAAGCTGCATTACGTGACGAATGGCTGCTGGCATATCTTGAGCTTGTAGCCCTCGTTGCCCCACTAGCAATGTATTGGTGTCGTTATTCGATTGATTTACTAATACATCTCCTGCAAACCCATGTATAAGAACTGCTTGATGTAAGCTACGTGCCTTTGCTGATAAATCTTGCTGTGCTAATAGTCCCGCGGTCACCCCAGATAACACATCGCCCATGCCAGCGGTTGCCATGCCAGCATTCCCTACATCACAGACGTATACGTTTTCTCTTCCTTTTTCTTGCTCTAACACTAACGATCCTGCCCCTTTTAATACCCAATCACCGCCATATGTTGCGGCGCACTTTTTTATAGCTTGCAGTCTATTTGACTCAATCTCACTTATCTTTTGATCAAGTAATCTAGCTGCTTCACCACTATGCGGCGTCAAGCAAACCCGACGTTTAGTACTATATTCTCGTAGCTCTGTTGCCAGCTGATGATTGTTCCTGTGCAGTGATGCTAGGTGATAAAGTCCATCTGCATCAATCACGATTGATTTTTCATTCTCTATAGCAGCCTGTAAATACTCAATAAATAATGCTTCGGCTTTTTTATCACGGCCAAGTCCCATCCCAATGGCAATGACACTGGCCTGCTTAATCAGACCTTTTACTCCGCTTACGTCATGTAGATTAATAGTCATCGCATCTGGCAATGAGGTCAATAGTGACCCATGAAAAGCCTCATGGCAGGCAACAGTTATTTTACCAGCACCTGTCGCCATTGTACTGGCCGCAGACAATATGGCAGCACCGCCCATACCTTGTGAGCCATCAACACGATTTCCACCAATGACTAGCACATGACCATAGCTACCTTTGTAGCTGTTTTGGTGGCGCGGCTTCATACTATGTGCAGCCGTCAGCAGCGTGGCAACTGGCTCAGATGCTTGACTGGCATTTTTCTTAGCTATCGTGTTATTGCTGGCTGTTTTCTGAAGTACCATCTGATAAGGTATCAACGGTATGTCGACTACGTCTCCGCTATAGTCTGTACCATCTTTAGTATGCAGACCAAACTTGCGTGCAATCAAACATAGAGTCACGTCAGCTTGTATTGCTATGCGTTCGAACACCTCACCAGTAGAAGCCACTAACCCACTTGGAATATCGACTGCTATTGCTAAGGCGTTATTTTGCTGAGTAAGACTATTGAAGGTATTGATAGCTAATTCATAAATGCCTTCTGGTGCACGATCTAAGCCAATACCAAATAATGCATCGATATAGACATCAGCTGGTAAGTCTTTCCTATTTGAATCATCGTGACTAACAATCTCTTCAAATCGCTGATAGTGACAGCTGCTCGCTAAAGCTATCTGTAATGCCTTTGTCGCGTCAGTAATATTGCTACTATCGCTATCTTTATTGTTAGAAGTTTTAGAAGTTACTGATTGATCATCGATAACAAAATCATTTTCACTAAAACCAACCGTTACTACTTCTACTTGCCAGCCAACTTGCTGTAAATAATGAGCGATGAGCCAGCCATCACCACCATTGTTACCTTTCCCTACCCAGATACTTGCTCGACGTGGATGAGCACTACGGTGATAAACGTTAGTGTTGGTAGAATGGCTAGCACTGACGGTTTTTCGCTCATAAACCTGTTCTATTTGCTGTGTCATTTGCCAAGCAGCTTGTTTCATCAAACCAAAACTATCGTATCCCTCTGCAAACCAAGCGTGCTCCATCGCATAAACCTGCTCACTACTATATAGCGCAATAGGTTGTGTATTTTTTATAGGTGATAAATGGGTATTATTTCTCATAACTCATCCTTGGTGTTGCTACTAATTTTTATTTTATCTAAATTTGGTTGCTTATTTCTCATATCAGCTTAGCAAAAGCTTATCTCGACTTATGTATCAATATGAATGTGAGTTTATTTTCTTTTATACTTGCACTCATTGCTCACTGGCTTATCATAGCGGTATTTATATTATCTCTGATTGTCAGATATGAATAATCTGATTAAAACAAACGAGAAAACATCTAATAAGCACCTACTCTCATGCCTACTGATAAAAACAGAATTACCATTACTAATCCAACTGTGTTTGCAACTACAGCTGATGTTAAGCAGTGGATCAAAGCACAAGCACAGGCACTAGGATTTGCTGATTGTGGTTTTTTATCTGTGCATCATCCTTTGTTTACTCAGCAGATTGAACAACTACAGAAGTGGCTTGATAAAGGTTATGAGGGTCAACTGCAGTTTATGCACAATAATCATGATCTGCGCGCTAACCCTGATCAGCTCGTCGAGGGTGCAAAGACCATCATCAGCGTACGTATGGATTACCTAACCCAAGCACCCACACCCCGTGCTGTCACTGATAATGATCACCCCAATAAAGGCATCATTGCGCGTTATGCAAGAGGGCGCGACTACCATAAGACAATGCGGAGCCGTTTAAAGCAATTGGCTTTGAAGATAGAAACAATGCTGCCTAAATGGCAACATTTGGATATCGGTTCAGAAAAAGAATTTGTGTTTAGACCTTTTAGCGATTCGGCGCCTATCTTTGAGAGGCCGATTGCAGATGCAGCAGGTCTCGGTTGGACAGGCAAACATACATTACTTATAAATAAGCAAGCTGGCTCATTTTTTGTGCTCGGTGAGCTATTTTTAAGCCTTGAACTACCCGACGACAAACCGGTCAAGGAGCATTGCGGTAGTTGTAGCGCTTGTATTGACATATGCCCTACTCAAGCAATTGTAGCGCCCCATGAGCTCAACGCCTCTGCTTGTATCTCTTATTTAACTATCGAGCATGATGGCGTCATCGATACCAAATATAGACGCGCAATTGGCAATCGGGTCTTTGGCTGTGATGATTGCCAGTTAATCTGTCCATGGAATCGTTATGCCAATCTAACTACTGTTGATGACTTCGCACCAAGGCATGGATTAGATAATAGTAGCTTGCTTGAACTATGGCAGTGGCAAGAAGCCGACTTTATGAATAACACTCAAGGTAGCCCGCTTAGACGTACCGGCTATGTGAATTTTTTACGTAATATCGCTATCGGACTTGGCAACGCTAATGCCAACTTAGAAGTAGTCGAACAATTAAAATCTAAATTGACCTTACATAATGACATGCTAGATGAGCATATCGAATGGGCTCTAGCTGAGCAGCACAATAAGCTAGACTCAACCAATTAACCAATCACTTTATGACTATCAAATATTCCTGAAATAAAATGGTTATTTGACATATACAATATAAAAAAGCCTCTTAATAATAAGAGGCTTTCTTGGCTAGAATGTTATATTCAAAATACTATTTTTCTATACACTTCTTCTAGAATTATGGCTTCGGAATGCGTAATACTTGGCCTGGATAGATTTTATCTGGATCAGATAACATTGGTTTGTTTGCTTCGAATATCTTCATATAATCGCCAGATGAACCATACACTTCTTTAGCGATTTTAGATAAACTGTCACCAGACTTTACCGTATACATTGTAGATTCAGGTGCATCTTCTTCGATATCGATGTTATCAATAACTTTCGCAACGTTTTGCACGTTACCGATAGCGATAATGGCTTTTTCACGGTCAGCTTGAGTTTTAGCATTACCACTGATTTCTGCAGTATCTGTAGAACCATTATATTTAATTTTTAGGTTACTGATATTGAGGTTCTGCTGCTGAATACGGCGCAACAAAATATTGGCCACTGATTGTGCACTCGGCTCACTGCTTTGTACTGGTGTATTGGCATCTGCTTTCGTTTCTGTCTTAGCATCATGCTTTTCGTCATCACGGTTAAAAATCTTATCACCGATATCTTTTGCAAAGCTAAACATACCCATATATCTACTCCTTGAAATATTATTATTTGTCATTCTTTTAATAAAACACGCAATCAAACAATATTTTCAATGTCTAACTGGCATCTTTTTCTACGACTTACTATTATGAGTATAGATAAAAGGAGTCGATGTAGATAGTAATAGTATGTTGAATAATGTTGAATTGACGTAGTCAATGTTAAATTCGATTGCTGCGTTTAGAAATAATAATCACGCGCCCATAAAAAAACCGCCTATCTAATCAGATAAGCGGCATTATAAATCTACTAAATAAGTAGCAGATTATAGTTGGGCTTGTACGTAATCGATTGCTTTTTGCACAGTAGTCAATTCTGCAGAATCTTCATCAGGAATAGTGATACCAAAATCACTTTCAAATGACATAACCAATTCAACTAGGTCTAAAGAATCTGCACCTAGGTCTTCCATGAATGAAGCATCGTTGTTGATGTCTTCAACATTCATACCTAGTTGCTCAGCTACTGCTGCTTTTACTCTTAGCTCGATATCATTACTCATGTAGATCACTCCGTTATCATCTATTATTTTTAATAAACTGCTATATCGCCTTATTTAACGCTATAGCATGGTATATAAAATGCGTTTGCCAGACCAGCAATGCTGTCTGAGTACTCTATGACATGTTATACAGTCTGTCTGATGTCTAATAAAGCCCTGTTATCATACAGGGCTTTGACTCAAAAGTATCCGTCATTATAGCACCCTTTATTATAGTTTACACTCGTTCACACAGTTTTTTATTATAACTATGTAACGCTCGTATATTGACTACATATACATGCCGCCATTAACAGGAATAACGGCGCCTGTGATATAGCTGGCCTCGTCGCTAGCCAAGAAATGTACCGCTGCAGCAATGTCTTCTGGCTGACCAAGACGACTGATAGGTACAGCATCTAACATAGAGTTCAATAGGCGCTCATCAAGCTCATCTGTCATATCCGTTTCGATCAAACCTGGTGCCACACAGTTAATGGTCACTTGGCGTGAACCAATCTCACGTGCAAGCGTACGGCTAAACCCTTCTACACCAGCTTTGGTCGCAGCATAGTTAGATTGGCCTGCATTGCCCATTTGAGCAACGACAGAGGTGATGTTGATAATACGGCCGCGGCGTGCTTTCATCATACCGCGTACGGCGCGTTTGCTCATGCGATATACAGAGGTCAAATTGGTATCGATAACATTTTCCCAATCTTCATCTTTCATGCGCATCAGTAGGCCATCTTGGGTAATACCGGCATTGTTAACCAATACTTGCACCGCGCCATAGACGCTTTCGATCTCTTCAAACAACTTGTCAATTTGAGCAGTATCACGTACGTCTAAAACACGACCAATACCACCAGTGTCATGAAGGTAGTCATCGATAAGCTCAGCACCCTTCTCGGTGGTCGCAGTTCCAATGACAAAATGTCCTTCTTTAGCAAAACGTTTGGCCACTGCTTTGCCAATACCTCGGCTAGCACCAGTTACTAATGTAATCGTACGGCTCATGATAACACCTCCAATAATTTTTCTAGACGGGCAGGCTTGTCAGTAGGATAGCTGGCGATTGGCTGCGCCTGACGCTTCGCCAAATTGCTCAGTACATTACCACTGCCGCATTCAATTAAGATATTAATTTGCTTATCAGCTAGCTCTTGCATGGTTTTTGACCACAGTACTGGCTCGCTCAGCTGTTCGGTCAATGCTTGCTTGATACCGACCGCACTGGTTTCAACGCGCGCATAGCGATTTTGTATAACAGGAATGGTTGCCTGATCAAACTTGATACCTGATAGTATCTCAGCCAATGCATTACTGGCAGGCTCCATAAGGGCGCAATGAGATGGCACACTCACTTTTAGAGGGACAGATTTTTTGCCCGTGTTTTTAACTTTATCAATAACAGCATTAACACCAGCAGCGTTACCCGAGATAACCACTTGTCCTGGACTATTGAAATTGGCCGCACCGACTACCGCATCTTCGACGTGTTCGGTTGCTTGCTCACACAAGTTTTCGACTCGGTTATCTTCTAGTCCTAGTACTGCAGCCATAGCAGTATCGACACCTACAACGGCCTCTTGCATCAACTGACCGCGCTTATGCACTAAAGTGACTGCATCACCCAGCGATATCACATTGGCAGCACACAAGGCACTGTACTCGCCCAGAGAGTGACCAGCTAAATAACAAGGCGTCTCTTCTATTTTTTGTTGTAGAACACGCCAAATAGCAATACTTGCTGTCAAAAGCGCAGGTTGAGTATATTGGGTTTGATTGAGTTTTTCTTCGTCCTGACAGATTGCCCACAAATCCTCACCAAGCGCATCACTCGCTTCGGTAAATGTATCGCGTATCTCTGGATAGATTTCGGCAAGCTCACTCGTCATCGCGACTGCTTGAGATCCTTGTCCAGGAAAAATGACCGCGATACGAGCGGGTTGCTTTTTTACCATATCGGGTACAGAAGCCATAACCAATATTCCTTATCTGATTAGAAATATCCCTAAAAACAATGGGGTGTATTATATTATTAGATGTTATACAAAGCCGCTACTTCAAGTATTTATGCAAGAAAACGGATTGTCAGTAAACTATACACTGACAGACACTATTATCATAGCGGATGCAAACCAAACAGCAGGAGTAACGCTGCCCAAATTAAACGAGCAGATTATATCAGCACATTTTTAAAACTACTAAAAATAACAAGCGAATTAAGCAATAAGTCTAGTCATAAATAACAAAAAGCCAAGTTATCCAGCCACATAATATATGATAGCGAAATAACTTGGCTTTTTTAGCTCAAAGCTTATTGACTAATAATAACTAGGCAAAAACAATAATAGTCGCCAGTACTATTATCATCTTCGCCTAAGCTATCATAGAGCCAATGTCTTAGGCGTCTTGGCTGACTTTGAACAATTGACGACCACGGTAGAAACCATCTTTAGTCATGTGATGACGACGATGTTTTTCACCAGTAGTAGCATCTACGCTTAGTTCAGCAATTTCCATACGGTGATGTGAACGGCGCATGTCACGACGAGAACGGCTTTTACGACTTTTTTGAACAGCCATGATATAGCTCCTATACTTAAAAGGGATAAGCTTGAAATTCAGCTTAAGTCGATACTGACAGAGGCTATATAATCACAACAACCTAAGTCTTAAGCATCATTAGTTAAATAGATTGCCACTCACATAAAGCACTGACCAAGGCTGAATTTTATAAAAAATTTACCCAGTCAGTTTCTATCAGCAAGCAACAGGTTGCTCGAATGCAATAAACCGGACATTATACGCATGTTTATTAAATTAATAAAGCCCTGCCTCGCACTCTTCTGTACAAAGCTGATAAAAGGCTTTTTAAATGCATCGAGTAGATAATTTTGGCGCTTATAGCTTGCCCTTTAGCGAGGCTAAAGCAGCGAAAGGATTTTCACCTTCCTCTTCTTCTGGTATTTCACCAAACTGCTCAACAGACATCTCGCAATCATCATGCTTTGGCGCCATTGGCGTTTTGAGCAAGATCTCGTCTTCTACCAATTTCTTAAATGGTAACAAACGCTCTGGAGATTGCTCGGTGACAATTTCATCCAGTAATAAATAATCTTGTTCATCTTTAACTAGGCGAACTTGGCTATCGTTTTCGAGTAGCGCAATGTCATAATCATCAGATAAGTCTATAGCGATTGGTTGTAAACAGCGCTGACAAGTTAGCCAAACATCACCCGTTAAAGTAAATGCTAAATGCAAAACATTATTGCGACGATATAAGTTAGCGTTGAGCTGTATATCTGACTGCTCATGTTCAGTGCTCAGAGTAGTAGCCAGACGATCAAATGAGCTTGGTTTGACCTCTCCTGACCATTCATAACCAGTGTCTGCCCACTTATCTAAAGAGATGTGCTCAGGCATGCCAGTAGATACAGGCGCTTTTTTATTGTCAGCGTGAGGTGCTGACGGTTCAGTTTCTGGAGTGCTTGACATGCGCGGCCTCATTCATAAAAACGGTGTATAATATTGCCTGCCATACTAACGGAAAGTGCCATATTCTGCTAGCGCTAGTATGTTAAGATTTTTTGATAGTAAATTTGTTTAAGCTCTTTTACTACTTACCTTTTACCTAAAGTTTTTTGTCTTTAGTATTTATTAAGTCAATGTCTTCTCTATGAATCTATCCGATAATAAAATTAATTTTTCTGATTTACTTTCTCCTACTGAAGCAAGTTCGTTGCTACAACAACTTATTCAACTAGGGAGTCAAACTAAAAATGTTCCTAATAATAGACTATGCCTCGATAAAGATGAGGATTTAAAAGAATTAAGAAGTCAGTGGCAAGAGTTGTCTATTACTCAATTTGACAATACTCACACAGCAGAATTGATAATTGATAGCGAACGATTAGCTACCGACTGGCTCATACAGCTATTTAATACTTTGTTCGCTAATCAGCAAGTTATATTGGCTCGTAGTGATGGAGAACCCGAGTATTTTCCAGCTCAAAATGATAAGTCTGCCAGAATTGAATTCGCTCATGGATTTTTCGCCAGTGCTTTACATGAAATCAGTCATTGGTGCGTGGCTGGTAACGCTCGTAGACAACTATCTGACTTTGGCTACTGGTATGCCCCAGATGGACGATCAGCGGCGCAGCAGCAGGCATTTGAGCGTGTAGAAATCAAACCTCAAGCATTAGAGTGTTTATTCACCTTAGCGTGTGGGCGAAATTTCCAAGTCTCACAAGATAATTTGTTTGCCGACTTCGACACTAGTAGTAGCACCTTTGCTAGTGATGTCTATCAGCAAGTCCAAAGCTATATAACCAAACCCCATACTCTGCCGCGTGACGCTAAGACTTTGCTGACTGCTTTACTTAGCGCTTGCACCTCTTCATCTGAAATCAACGCTTAGTTTAAATTACTAAGCGTTCCTACTTATTAACGATTTTCTACGGTTGGTAACGCCTTGCCACTAAACTTATATCTACTTTGAGCTATACTGATAACTGAAGTAGTACTTTGAAGATATCGATCTGCTTTAGTTCTAAAATAGTTTTTCTAATATATCTAGTAATTGAACTAAATCTAATTAATGAAAAATTTGTCTCAATTAAAAACCAATAATTATAAAATAAGGAACCACTATGGAAGTCTTCTATATTCATCCCGATAATCCGCAGCCACGTCTCATTGAGCAAGCCGCTGACCTATTGCGCAGAGATCAGTTAATCATTTACCCAACTGATACCAGTTACGCTTTTGGTTGCCGTTTGGGTGCAAAGGATGCCCTAGCTAAGCTTAAGCAAATTCGTGAACTCAATGATAAGCATCAATTTACCTTGCTATGCCGCGACCTAAGCGAAATTGCCAACTATGCAACAGTTGATAATGTGCAATTTAAACAGTTAAAAGCCCACACTCCTGCCCCAATTACTTTTATTCTTAATGCCACCAAAGACGTACCGAAAAAATTGGCGCATGCAAAGAAAAAAACCATTGGTATTCGTGTGCCTAGCAACCCTATTGCTCAAGCATTATTAGAAGCAATGGATGAACCTATCTTAACCAGCTCGCTAATTTTGCCCAATCGAGACGATATTTTGGATGACCCATTTGAGATTGAAGATTTACTAGGCAATCAAATCGATGGACTAATCAATGCAGGTATAAAGACGACCAAGCTTACTACTATCGTAGATATGACTAGCAGCATTCCTGAAGTTATCAGGCAAGGTGCGGCTGATGTCGATTCGTTATTACTCTAAATAGCTAGTTATTGCTTTAAACAACTAATAGTATATTTATTCAAATTTAAGACAAAAAAAAGCTCCAATTGCATTGGAGCTTTTTTATGGAATATGTCTTAGGTGCAAAACTAGTCGCGATCAACCAATTCTACATAAGCCATTGGCGCATTGTCACCATCACGGTAACCGCATTTTACGATACGCAAATAACCACCTGGACGCGTCTGGTAACGAGGACCTAACGTGCCAAATAATTTGCCTACCATAGCTTTGCTACGCATACGGCTGAATGCTAAACGACGGTTAGCAACGCTGTCTTCTTTAGCCATAGTGATCAATGGCTCGGCAACGCGACGTAGTTCTTTAGCTTTTGGTAAAGTTGTTTTGATCAGTTCATGCTCAAATAATGAGTTAGTCATGTTCTGAAACATTGCCTTACGATGACTGCCGGTACGACCCAGCTTGACTCCACTCTTACGATGGCGCATAGTCAAAAATCCTTAAAGTTTAACGGCTACGATAAGAAAAGCGATCATCAACACGTAAATCAGCTGGTGGCCAGTTATCTAGGCGCATACCGAGCTCTAAATCTTTAGACGCTAATACGTCCTTGATTTCTGTCAATGATTTCTTACCAAGATTTGGGGTTTTTAGAAGTTCAGTCTCTGAACGCTGTACCAAATCACCGATATAGTAAATGTTTTCAGCTTTCAAGCAGTTGGCTGAGCGAACCGTTAGTTCAAGATCGTCCACAGGGCGTAATAGCACCGGATCAACCTCTTCTTTCTCTTTCACAGGCTCAGGCGCTTCTTCAGCTTCTAGGTCAACAAAGATAGAAATCTGTTGTTGTAAAATAGTGGCTGCTTTACGAATTGCTTCTTCTGGATCTATAGTGCCATTAGTTTCAAGCTCAATGATAAGACGATCAAGATCAGTACGCTGCTCTACACGAGCGTTCTCAACCTGATAAGCAACACGAAGCACAGGACTAAAACTTGCATCAAGCTTTAAACGTCCAATTGCTTTAGTATCACCATCTTCACGGCGCTGGTTTGCTGGCTCATATCCACGACCCATCACTACACGCAAACGCATCTTAAGATGACCACGATCGCTCAATGTACCCAAGACCAATTCTGGATTGATGATGTCAACATTGTGCGGCAACGCGATGTCTGCAGCAGTAATAGTGCCTGGACCTTGTTTATCCAAGGTCAAAAATACTTCATTTTGGTCATGAAGCGTAATTGCTAAGCCTTTTAAGTTCAAAAGCAAATCAAGTACGTCTTCTTGCAGGCCTTCAAGCGTTGAGTATTCATGGTCAACACCATCAATCTCAGCTTCAATGACTGCAGCACCAGGTAATGAAGATAACAAGATGCGACGCAGAGCATTACCTAGGGTATGCCCAAAGCCGCGTTCTAACGGTTCGAGCGTGACTTTCGCAATCGTTTCGTTAACCGTATCCACATTAATGGCATTCGGCGTTAGAAACTCAGTTGCATTTAGCATCATGATGTCACCTCGATTTATTAAACTGGTTTAATTAACGTTAATTGCTCAATGCCATTTTCATAACATTGAGCATTACGTCATTACTTAGAGTATAGCTCAACGATCAAGCTTTCGTTGATTTCAGCAGGTAGATCAATACGATCAGGCGCATGTTTAAACGTGCCTTGTAGTTTGCTGTGGTCAACATCAAGCCATTCTGGAATACCACGTTGTGTCGCTAATTCGATAGCGTTTTTAATACGTAGTTGTTCGCGAGATTTCTCTTGGATAGCGATGACATCACCATCTTGAAGCTGAATTGAAGGAATGTTCACACGAACAAACTCATCACGGCCAGCTTTTTTTACCATAACAGTACGATGACTGACTAGCTGACGTGCTTCTGCGCGAGTTGAGCCAAAGCCCATGCGATATACAACGTTATCTAGACGGCTCTCAAGCATTGCTAGTAGGTTTTCACCAGTAGCGCCACGCTTACGAGCAGCTTCTTTATAGTAGTTCGCGAATTGACGCTCTAGTACACCATAAATACGCTTAACTTTTTGCTTTTCACGCAACTGTAGAGCATATTCTGAGGTCTTGTTACGGCTTACGCCATGCTGACCTGGTGGACGACCAGCTTTCTTCGTTTTTACGTCATAAGGTTTAACGCCAGACTTAAGGCCTAAATCCGTACCTTCACGACGTGATAATTTCAGTTTTGGTCCAATATAGCGGGCCATTGTTATGTCTCCTATAAGCTTTTAGTATAAAAAGCTTCGTCTTTAATATTAGACGCGGCGCTTTTTCGGCGCACGGCAACCATTGTGTGGGATTGGGGTTACATCAGAGATGCTGTTAACTTTATAACCCAATGCACCTAGTGCTCTTACCGCAGACTCACGACCCGGTCCTGGTCCTTTGACCAAAACATCGATATTCTTAACACCATATTCTTGGGCCGCTTTACCAGCGACTTCAGCTGCAACCTGAGCTGCGAATGGTGTAGATTTACGTGAACCACGGAAGCCTTGTCCACCTGAAGTGGCCCAAGCCAATGCATTACCTTGACGATCGGTAATCGTAACAATGGTGTTATTAAAAGACGCATGGATATGGGCAATGCCCTCCGATACTGAACGACGAGCCACCTTTTTGCGACTGCGAGTGTCTTTTGCCATCTTTTAGCTTCCTAAGTTAATTATCTTTTGAGAGGGCGTGTCGGACCCTTACGAGTACGAGCGTTGTTCTTGGTGTTCTGACCTCTAACTGGTAGGTTACGACGATGACGGATGCCACGGTAACAACCAAGATCAACTAAACGCTTGATGTTCATTGAAACTTCACGACGAAGGTCACCTTCAGTCATGTAATTTGCAACTTGTGCACGGATAGCATCTAACTGTGTATCATCTAACTGACTGACTTTAGTAGTAAGGGCGATGCCAACTGCTTCTAAGATTTTCTGAGCAGTGGTACGACCTACACCAAAGATGTAAGTTAGTGAAATAACAGCATGCTTATTATCCGGAATGTTTACGCCGGCAATACGAGCCATTGATTTCTCTCCATTAAAGAAAAATAAGCGTTATCTAGCGATAAGGCTTTACTCTTCAGATTTGTTGCTGTTAATACTAGAGCTTTTATAGTCATTATCGATGTTTTGACTATAAGTCTGCTCATCGATTCTATTATAAAAGATTTTGTATAAACACGGCAAGTGGCGGATGATATCGCATCCGCCGTTATTTTTCAAGTATTAATTTAATTAGCAGTGAAAACTAAACGTTTTCTAATACTAAAGATTAACCTTGACGTTGCTTGTGGCGAGGTTCTGCTGTACAAATAATATGTACACGGCCTTTACGGCGCACAACTTTACAGCTACCACAAATCTTTTTAACTGATGCTTGAACTTTCATAGCATGCTCCTTGAAATATCGTACCGCTCATTTAAGGTTGAGTGGGCGATTGAATTAACGTCTGATCATGATATTGATGGGTCATCAAATGCGCTTGAATCTGCGAGATGAAGTCCATTACCACAACCACCATAATCAGTAAAGACGTACCACCGAGTTGAAACGGCACACCAAACGATGACTGGACGACCATTGGCATTAAACAAATAACCGTCATATACATCGCGCCAATAAAGGTCAGTCGGTTTAATACATGATCGAGGTAACGCTGAGTTTGTTGTCCTGGGCGAATACCTGGGATATACGCACCACTACGTTTAAGGTTCTCTGCTACTTCACGCGGACTAAATACCAATGCCGTATAAAAATAACAGAAGAAGATAATCATTGCGCCGAACAGTACTAAATATAGCGGCTGTCCTGGAGACAGTACCAATGCCATATTCTGAAGTATTTTCTGTACAAAGGTAGGATCAGTCGATTGACCAACCCACTGCCCTAAACTTGCAGGAAACAATAACAAAGAACTGGCAAAAATAGCTGGGATAACCCCTGCCATATTTAGCTTAAGCGGCAAATGTGATTGCTGCTGAGCATAAATTTTGCGACCTTGTTGCTGTTTTTGAGCATAGTTCACAGGAACACGGCGTTGAGCACGTTCAATATAAACGATACCCGCAGTAACCGCGATACCTAGCAGTACAAAAATAAATAGCACAATCAAGTTCATCTGACCTTGATTGACCTGTTCAATAGACTGCGAAATCATACCTGGCGTACCAGCCACAATACTCGCAAAAATGAGCATTGAAATACCATTACCTACGCCACGTTCTGTAATCTGCTCACCAAGCCACATTAAGAACATTGCGCCTGCTACTAAAGAAGTAACAGCTGGAATATAAAAGGTAAGACCAGTAGATAAAGTAAGGTTTTGGCTGATTAAGCCGGCACACATTCCTAATGACTGTACTAGTGCTAAAGCAAGCGTTCCCTGACGGGTGTACTTGTTTAGCTTGCGTCGTCCCGCTTCACCTTCTTTTTTGAGGGCTTCAAGCGATGGCAATACTGCAGACATCATCTGTACGATAATCGATGCTGAGATATATGGCATAATACCAAGTGCCATAATGGACATACGCTCTAGCGCACCACCTGAGAACATATTAAACATGCTCAAAATGGTGTTTTCGTTGCGCGAAAACAGATCAGCCAAGTTAACTGGGTTGATACCCGGAACTGGAATATGTGACCCTAAACGATAAACAATCAATGCGCCGATTAAAAATAATAAACGCGTCCATAGCTCATCATACTTACGTATAAATGCGAATGGATTAAGCGGTATACCAGCCGATGACATTGATTGTTTTGACACGTTACTACTCCTCGATGCTACCACCAGCAGCTTCGATAGCTTGCTTAGCACCTTTAGTCACTTTAATACCTTTGAAAGTATAAGCTTTAGTGACTTCGCCTGATAGCATTACACGAGCACGTTTCATATCGTGACGGATAAGGTTAGCAGCTTTAAGTGTTTCAAGGCTAACTACATCGCCTTCAATTTTATTCAGTTCAGAAAGACGTACTTCAGCAGTCTTCATAGCCAGTTTACTGGTAAAACCAAATTTTGGTAGACGACGATATAGAGGCATCTGACCACCTTCAAATCCTGAGCGAATGCTAGAACCTGAACGAGATTTCTGACCTTTTACACCACGACCACCAGTCTTACCAAGACCTGAACCGATACCACGACCACGACGTTGGGCAGTTTTCTTTGCGCCAACACCTGGTGATAATTCATTTAATCTAAGACCCATTACGCTTCCTCCACTTTTACCATGTAGTTAACGCGATTGACCATACCACGAGTCGAAGGAGTATCTTCTACTACTACAGTATGATTAATACGGCGTAAACCCAATCCTTTCAAGCTCGCTTTGTGGCTCTTTAGGCGATGGGCACCCGATTTAAATTGAGTGACTTTCATTTTTTTCATCGTAACTCACCTAGTCTAAGTTAACCCAAGATTTCGTCTACAGATTTACCACGTTTAGCTGCCATCTTCTCTGGAGTTGACATATCACGTAAACCGTTAAACGTTGCGCGAACAACGTTAGCAGTATTGGTAGAACCATAACATTTAGTCAAAACATCTTTGACACCAGCAACTTCTAATACAGCACGCATTGCGCCACCAGCGATTACGCCAGTACCTTCAGATGCAGGTTGCATATAGACTTTACTAGCACCATGACGTGCTTTGATTGGATGATGCAAAGTTGCATCATTTAGCTCAACAGTAATCATATTACGTTTGGCAGCTTCTAGTGCTTTTTGGATAGCAGCTGGCACTTCACGTGCTTTACCACGACCAAAACCTACACGACCATTGCCATCGCCCACTACAGTCAATGCAGTGAAAGAGAAAATACGACCACCTTTAACAACTTTCGCTACGCGATCAACGGTAACTAAGCGTTCTACTAGACCGTCAGTCTGTTCATTTTTATCATTTTTATCATTTCTAGCCATGATTAAAACTCCAATCCGTTTTCGCGAGCAGCTTCTGCTAAAGCTTTAACTCGACCATGATATTTGAAACCACTACGGTCAAAGGCAACTTTAGTAATGCCAGCTGCTTTTGCGCGTTCTGCGATCATTTGGCCTACAGACGTTGCTGAATCAGCATTACCAGTCGCGCCTGAACGCAAGCTGCTGTCTAAGGTAGATGCCTGAGCAATCACTTCACCACCATTTGGAGAGATAATCTGGGCATAAATATGTTTTGACGTGCGGTTAACCGTTAAGCGATGAACGCCTAAGAAACGGATATGCGCGCGTGTTTTCTTAGCTCGACGCAGACGAGCTGCTTTTTTATCAAACATTTCAACTCACCTTATTTTTTCTTAGCTTCTTTGCGAATCACATGCTCGTCACTATAACGAATACCTTTACCTTTGTAAGGTTCAGGTGGGCGGAAACCACGGATGTTGGCGGCTGCTTGACCAAGCTGCTGTTTATTGTTTGATTTCAAAACAATTTCAGTTTGCGTTGGCGTTTCAGCTGACACACCTTCAGGTAACGTGTACTCTACTGGATGAGAATAACCAACGTTCAAGGTTACCTTGTTACCAGTAACTTGCGCGCGATAACCAACACCAATTAACTGAAGACGTCTTTCAAAGCCTTCGTTTACGCCAGTAACATAGTTGTTAACAAGAGCGCGCATAGTGCCAGTGTGCATCATAGCTTCTTTTGAATCGACTGTAGGTGAGAAAATGATAGCATCATCTTCCTGTTTCAGCTCGACCAATTCATGCAGGCGTAAAGACAGAGAACCGTTCTTGCCTTTAACTTCGACCTGCCGATCGTTCAAAGTAACGCTTACGCCGTTTGGCAGCGTCACTGGGGCTTTAGCCACACGAGACATAGGAATATTCCTTAAAAAATTTAACTTCTTTATATTAGCGAAAAAACTAACAGGCTAAAAAGCGTGTTAGTTTAGCATAGTTGACTGTGTTAGACATCTATCAATTCGAAATAATTTAATATTACTCAATCAATAGAAGCCTAACAACTATCAAATAGACTTCATCGTCGTATAGCTTACGCTACAAATGCAACGATTTCACCACCGATACCAGCAGCGCGTGCAGCACGATCGCTCATGATACCTTGGCTAGTAGATACGATAGCAACACCCATACCTTGCTTAACAGTAGGGATAGCGTCTTTACCGCGGAACTGGCGTAAACCAGGACGGCTATAACGTTGGATAGTTTCGATGACAGCACGGCCTTCGAAATATTTCAATTCAATAGTAAGGGTTGCTTTGTTGTTTTCTTCTTCAGCAACAACAGCGCTAGCCACATAACCTTCGCTAACTAGTAAATCAGCAATTGATTTACGTAATTTAGAGCTCGGCATTGCTACCGATACTTTGTTAGCCATTTGTGCGTTACGGATACGGGTTAGCATATCCCCAACGGTATCTTGCATACTCATATAGTTACTCCTTACCAGCTTGCTTTACGAACACCAGGCACATCGCCTTGCATGACACGCTCACGCAGCATATTGCGTGACAAGCCAAACTTGCGGAAGTAACCGTGAGGACGACCGGTGATAGCACAACGATTACGCAGACGTACTGGTGATGAGTTGCGTGGAAGAGCTTGTAGCTCTAACATCGCTTCCATACGAGTTTCGTCACTTGCAGTCATATCACTGATAGTTTCTTTTAGCTTGATACGCTTTTCAGCATATTTAGCAACCATTTTTTCGCGCTTTAATTCGCGGTTAATCATGCTCTTCTTTGCCATAACGTCTTTACCTTATTTAAATGGGAAGCCGAATGCTTTAAGCAACGCACGACCTTCTTCATCAGATTGAGCTGACGTGGTGATTGTCACATCCATACCACGGATACGATCAATCTTGTCAAAATCTACTTCTGGGAATACGATTTGTTCTTTGATACCCAATGAGTAGTTACCACGTCCGTCAAAGGCTTTAGGTGAAAAACCGCGGAAATCACGAATACGAGGAATTGCAATGGCAACGAGACGATCTAAAAATTCGTACATTTGCTCACCGCGTAGCGTTACTTTACAGCCAATTGGCCATTCTTCACGAATCTTAAAGCCAGCAACTGATTTACGCGCTTTGGTGACAACAGGTTTTTGACCAGCAATCGCGGTCATATCAGCTACAGCACCTTCCAACAATTTCTTGTCTTGAGACGCGCCGCCTACACCCATGTTAAGTGTGATTTTAGTGATTTTAGGCACTTGCATCACATTTGCCAAACCAAGCTCTTCTTTGATTTGCTGCTTTAGTTCATCGTTATATAAAGATTTTAATCTTGCCATTACCATTACACCCTTAGTGTCTTACGCAGTCGCCACTACTTCACCGCTTGAACGATAGACGCGTTGTTTCTTGCCGTCTTCGCCAAACTGATAAGTAATACGGTCTGCTTTTTGGGTTTGCGCATTTAAGATTGCGACATTTGAGATATGCAGAAAAGCTTCTTGCTTAAGAATGCCACCTTCAACGCCAGTTGCCTGATTTGGCTTCTGATGTTTGGTAACAATGTTAATGCCTTCAACTTTAATACGATCGTTTTTTACAGCTTGTACAGTACCTTGCTTGCCTTTGTCTTTCCCAGCAATCACGATAACTGTATCGCCTTTACGTAATTTTGACATGGATTACCTCACAATACTTCTGGTGCTAGTGATACAATTTTCATAAACTGATCACCACGTAGTTCACGAGTTACCGGTCCAAAAATACGAGTTGCAATCGGCGCTTTGTTTTGGTTCAACAATACCGCAGCATTGTCATCAAAACGTAACACAGAACCATCAGGGCGACGAACGCCTTTTTTGGTACGTACAACTACTGCATTCATCACGTCGCCTTTTTTAACACGACCACGCGGAATGGCTTCTTTAACCGTTACTTTAATAATGTCGCCAACTGATGCATAACGACGATGAGAACCACCCAGTACTTTAATGCACTGAACTCTTCTTGCACCGCTATTGTCTGCAACTTCCAGCATTGACTCAACCTGAATCATAGCGTTACTCCACACGTATGAGCAATAAAAACCAGTTGCTGCCGCTAGCACAGTATGAGTAGACGGCATTTTAATATAAATAACCGCGACTTACTCTTAATGTGAGTGATATACGCTCGGCGCAATCAGCATCCTTAAAAAGGCGGCTATTTTAACAGCTTCTGGCTTTTAATGCAATTTACTTAGATTTTTTCTACTTTTTCAACCACATCAACCAAAGTCCAAGACTTGGTTTTTGAGATTGGACGCGTTTCTTTGATACGGACAAGATCGCCTTGTTGGCAAACATTATTCTCATCATGTGCTTTGATTTTTGTAGAACGACGAAGCTGCTTGCCATACAAAGGATGACGAACCAGACGCTCAATCAAAACTGTGATGGACTTATCCATCTTGTCGCTAACAACTCGACCTGTCAATACGCTAGCATTGGTAGTTGTTTGATTGTTATCGCTCATGAGTCGCCTCGTTGTTTCTCGTTAATCAAAGTCTGAAGCTGAGCAATCGTGCGACGATTGTCACGTACTTCATGGGTATTACCCAACTGACCAGTTGCTTTAGCCATACGAATACGGAAAGCATCAAGTTGCTTTTCATCAAGTAACTGGGTCAGTTCTTCTAATGATTTATCACGTAATTCACTGATCTTCATTACATTATCGTCCGCTTAACAATGGTAGTTTTAAAGGGCAGTTTTGCTGCAGCAAGCGTGAAAGCTTCACGTGCAAGCTCTTCTGGTACCCCTTCAATTTCATATAGCACTTTACCAGGTTTGATTTCGCATACCCAATATTCTACTGGACCTTTACCTTTACCCATACGTACTTCTAATGGTTTGTTGGTAATCGGTTTGTCAGGGAATACACGAATCCAAATCTTACCGCCACGCTTAATTTTACGAGTGATGGTACGACGTGCTGCTTCGATTTGACGAGCTGTCATACGACCACGCGTCAATGATTTTAGACCAATTTGTCCGAATGCAACGGTGCTTCCACGATGAGCTAGCCCAGTGTTACGACCTTTGTGCATTTTACGAAACTTGGTACGTTTTGGCTGTAACATAGTTTAACCTCTGTCTGAGTTTCGACGGTTTCCACGACCACGGCGTTTTGGCGCACGAGTCTGCTCTTCTTTGACGGGATTATATACGCTGTTCATACCGTCAAGGATTTCGCCACGGAAAATCCAAACTTTAACACCGATGGTGCCGTAAGTTGTCTCTGCACGAATTGACGAGTAGTCAATATCAGCACGGAGTGTATGCAATGGCACACGACCTTCACGGTACCATTCACTACGAGCAATCTCAGCACCGCCTAGACGGCCAGACAGCTCAACCTTGATACCTTTAGCACCAGAACGCATGCTGTTCTGTACCGCGCGTTTCATCGCACGACGGAACATAACACGACGCTCAAGCTGGCTACCGATGCCGTCTGCTACCAAACGTGCATCAAGGTCAGGTGACGTGATTTCTTCAATGTTGACCTGAGCAGGTACGCCCATAATTTTGGTCAATTCTTTTTGAAGTCTTTCGATATCTTCGCCTTTCTTACCGATAACAATACCAGGACGCGCAGTGGCGATGGTAATCTTAGCAGCGCCAGTAGGACGCTCGATCATGATGTTGCTGATCATAGCGTTGTCTAGCTTTTTGCGTAGATATTCACGAACTTGAATGTCGTTGATTAGGTATTCTGAGTATTGTTTAGGGTTAGCATACCAGTTTGCGTTATGCTTTTTTACAACACCAAGACGAATTCCGATTGGATGTACTTTTTGACCCATAACTTATTCTCCTACCTTTATAGTGATGTGACAAGTACGCTTGCTGATACGATCAGCACGGCCTTTGGCACGTGGTAGGATACGTTTTAGCGTAATGCCTTCATCAACATAGATAGTAGCGACTTTTAGGTCGTCAATATCTAAGCCGTGATTATGTTCGGCATTGGCGATGGCTGAGTTAAGGCATTTCTTAACAAACACAGCGCCTTTTTTATTGCTATACGTTAGGATATCCAAAGCACGCTCAATAGATTTGCCACGAACTTCATCAGCAACGAGTCTAACTTTTTGTGCCGATATGGCGGCACCGCGTAATTTTGCAGTTACTTCCATGGTAAGCACCTTATCTCTTAGCTTTTTTGTCAATGCCGTGACCACGATACGTACGAGTCGGGGCAAATTCACCTAGTTTATGACCAACCATCTGCTCGCTCACGATAACCGGTACATGAGTACGGCCGTTGTGAACAGATAAAGTTAGGCCAACCATTTGTGGCAGAATCATCGAGCGGCGCGACCAAGTCTTAATTGGCTTGCGTGAGTTGGTGTCTAATGCATTCTCAACTTTAGCAAACAAGTGCGCGTCTATGAATGGACCTTTTTTCAATGAACGAGGCATGAAATTCTTCCTTTATTTCTTCTTGGCGCGACGGCGGATGATCATGTTGTCAGTACGCTTATTGTGACGCGTTTTAAGTCCTTTAGACTTCTGACCCCAAGGGCTGGTTGGATGGCGACCTTTGTTACGACCTTCACCACCACCGTGTGGGTGATCAACCGGGTTCATAGCGACACCACGAACAGAAGGACGAACACCACGCCAACGTGAAGCACCGGCTTTACCAAGTGATTTCAAGTTGTTTTCAGTGTTAGAAACTTCACCAATAACAGCGCGGCAATTTACGTGTACACGGCGAGTTTCGCCAGAACGCATACGTAGAATAGCATAAACACCGTCACGACCTAGTAACTGAACGCTAGCACCCGCAGAACGAGCCATCTGTGCACCTTTACCGATTTTAAGTTCGATATTGTGAATCACAGTACCCAATGGGATGTTTTTTAGCGGTAAGCAGTTACCTGGACGAATTGGAGAAGTCTCGCCTGACATTACTGTATCACCAACTACTTGTTTCTTAGCAGCGATAATGTAACGACGTTCGCCATCAGCATACTTAAGTAGAGCAATATGAGCAGTACGGTTAGGATCGTATTCGATACGCTCTACCGTTGCTGGGATATTGTCTTTAGTACGTTTGAAATCGATAATGCGATAATGTTGCTTATGACCACCGCCAATGTGACGAGTAGTAATGCGGCCATTATTGTTACGACCACCTGACTTGCTTTTTGATTCTAGAAGTGCTGCAAACGGACGACCTTTGTACAGGTGTGGATGCACTACTTTTTCAACAAAACGACGGCCTGGTGATGTTGGCTTTGCTCTTACGATAGGCATGAGTGTAATCCTTATTCGTTATTCGCTGTTTCACTAGTAGAATCAGTAGTATTCGCTACTTCTTCACCAGCATCAGCCATTTGTACATCTTGACCAGCTTTTAAGGTAACATAGGCTTTTTTGTAGTCGTTACGACGGCCGATGCTTTTACCAAAACGCTTTGTCTTACCTTTAACATTCAAAGTGTTTACTTTAGTAACTTCAACACCTTCAAACATCAACTCAACTGCTTTCTTGACTTCAAGCTTAGTAGCATTAGAATCAATTTTAAATACCTGCACACCAAGTGAGTCGCCAAGCATTTGAGATTTTTCTGAGAATACAGGCCCTCTTAAGACCTGATAAAGTCTTGCGTTATTCATGCTAGTGCTTCCTCAAATTGTTTCGCAGCTTCAACTGACATGATCACTTTATCAAATGCGATCAAGCTCACTGGGTCCACTTCGTTTGTACCAAGTACATTGACATGTGGAATGTTGCGAGCAGCTAAGTATAAGTTTTCATCAACTTCTTTAGTAACGATTAGTGCACGAGGTGCATTCAAATCGTTTAGCTTAGCAATCAGTTCTTTGGTTTTCGGCCCAGAAACGCTCAACTCTTCTACCAAAATCAGACGCTCTTGACGAATCAATTCTGCTAGGATGCACTGCATCGCACCGCGATACATTTTACGGTTTACTTTCTGTGACCAATCTTGTGGTTTTGCAGCGAATGCACGACCACCTGAACGCCAGATTGGGCTACGAATAGAACCCGCACGAGCGCGACCAGTACCTTTTTGGCGCCATGGCTTAATACCACCGCCAGAAACTTCGGCACGTGTTTTTTGTGCGCGTGTACCTTGGCGAGCACCAGCTAAATAAGCGGTGACGACTTGATGCACTAGTGCTTCGTTGAATTCACGACCAAATGCCGTATCAGAAAGCTCAACCGCCGCACCTGTAACTGTTTTTAAATCCACGTTAATCCCCTTGCTTAGGCTTTGACTGACGGACGTACGATAACATCGCCACCGGTGGCACCTGGGATAGCACCCTTGATGACAAGTAACCCTTTTTCGGCATCAACCGAAATCACTTCTAGGCCCTGAACGGTAACACGTTTGTTACCCATCTGACCCGCCATCTTCTTGCCTTTGAATACTTTACCTGGTGACTGGTTTTGACCAGTTGAACCATGCGCACGATGAGACACTGAGTTACCATGAGTAGCATCTTGCATACTAAAGTTGTGACGCTTAACAGGGCCTTGGAAACCTTTACCTTTGCTCTGTCCTGTCACATCAACCATCTGACCTTGTTCGAACAAGTCAGCTAGAATCTCGCCACCAATCTCACGACCTTCAAGATCGCTTTCGTTGGCACGGAATTCCCAAACACCACGGCCAGCTTTAACACCAGCTTTAGCGAAGTGACCCTTTTGTGCAGCTGTTACACGGCTGTCACGACGAGTACCTGTGGTAATTTGGATGGCTTGATAACCATCTACATCAGTATTTTTTACTTGAGTAATGCGGTTTGCATCGACCTCAACAACTGTTACAGGGATAGATGCGCCTGTTTCAGTGAAGACACGGGTCATGCCGCACTTTTTACCGACTAAACCGATCGCCATTTTAGACCTCTTTATATCTTATATTAATGGGTTGGGTGTTTAATGTGCATTAACCCAAAGCAATTTGAACGTCAACACCCGCCGCTAAATCTAATTTCATTAGCGCATCCACAGTTTTGTCAGTTGGCTGAACGATATCAACCATACGCTTATGAGTACGGATTTCGTACTGATCACGAGCGTCTTTGTTAACGTGTGGTGAGGTTAGAACGTTGAAGCGCTCAATGCGAGTCGGCAACGGTACAGGACCACAAACTTGCGCACCGGTGCGCTTTGCAGTATCAACAATCTCTTGTGCAGATTGATCAATCAGACGATGATCAAAAGACTTAAGACGGATACGGATTCTCTGGTTAGCCATGCCAGCAAGCTCCTAATATGTGCCTTTGTCATTCTTGCGTCGCAAGACCATGATCAAAAGCAGTTTGGTTAAATATTCACTTAAAGCGGCCTTCTGTTCTTAACCAGAATGAGTTCTTTATCCGAACTTATAGCGTGCCAAAAGCAAAATAGTTTAAAGCCCCGCCAACCCTCCTATTAATTGGAAAGTAGCAAAGGCATAATGAAATAGTGCTAGAAACGATGCTCTAGCTGTCATAGCGCCAGCTTTTTTTATTCAGCTGCGCATATATAATTCAGTGGTGTATATTATACATAGTATTTTAGGTATTGCAAGAGCAATCTCTAGTATCATTAGAGATACTCCTTCTTATACTGACCACTAATCACACAAATATTTTCATCTAAAATTATTATTTGTTTTAAATAATATTAATCTAAAACAATATCATACTGCTCTTGAGTGTATAGATTCTCTACATCAAAAGTAATGACCCTACCCAGTAAATACTCTAAATCGGCTACTGTGTCTGACTCTGTTGTGAGTAGTAAATCAATGACTGCTGCATGAGCCACTACTGTGAATTTCTTAGGAGAATTATAAGTGCGAGCGCAGCGCATAATCTCGCGGAATATCTCAAAACAGACCGTCTCGGCAGTTTTGACAAACCCTCGTCCTTGGCAAGTTGAGCACGGCTCACAAAGCTGTTGACCCAATGATTCACGCGTGCGCTTACGTGTCATCTCTACTAGGCCAAGCTCACTAACCTGCGTAATTTTAGTTTTTGCATAATCTTGGGTAAGCTGCGCCTGTAAGCTCTCAAGCACGTCATCTTTATGCTGTTGCTCAAGCATATCGATAAAATCTAGAATAATAATACCGCCTAGATTACGTAGTCGTAGCTGACGAGCGATAGCATGTGTGGCTTCTAGATTAGTCTTATAAACCGTATCCTCTAATGAGCGACCGCCCACAAAAGATCCTGTATTGACATCAATCGTGGTCATTGCTTCGGTCTGATCGATAATCAGATAACCGCCAGACTTGAGATCGACACGGCGCTTTAGTGCATCACGTAAGTCGTCTTCGACACGGTGTACATCAAACAACGACTGCTCAGCTGTGTAGTGCACGATGCGATCATAGACGAATGGAACAAACTCCTTGGCAAAGTATCTGACTTGCTCATAGATTTGCGTATTGTCAATGATGACTTTTTCGGTATCCGCGTGAACCAAGTCACGGATAGAACGTAATGGTAGTGACAGTTCCTGATAGATCAGTTCTGAGCTCTGGTGATGATTAATCTCTTGGCGACGAGCACAGATAGTACGCCACAGCTGCAATAGATAATAGATGTCCTCTTCTAGCTTATCGACAGGCACACGCTCAGCAGCGGTACGGGCAATCAGTCCACCTTTTAGATTGACCGTCTGCATCAGGCTGCTAAGTTCGGTCTTTAATCGGCTACGCTCCTCTTCACCATCGATACGCTGCGATATGCCAATATGATCACTCGATGGCAAATATACTAGATAACGTGATGGTAGTGAGATGTTGGTTGTTAGACGAGCACCTTTGCTCCCCAACTGGTCTTTGGTTACCTGTACCAAAATACGCTGACTTTCATGCAGACGATGCTGAATCAATGTTTTAGATGCTGGTACGATCTCTGTGCTTTGCGCACTGACGATAGGCGGTGTCACAGCCAAGCTATCAGCAGCAGCATTGGTAGTCGCATCGTCCTCATTTATCTCGTGCTTAGTGGCCTTAGCCGCTTTGTTTTTTTCTACAACGGGTCGTGGTTCACGCTGCATATCGTTGACATGTAGAAATGCGGTCCGTGATTGACCAATATCCACAAATGCTGCCTGCATACCAGGAAGGACACGTACGACCGTCCCCAGATAGATATTGCCGACCAATCCCAGTTTATGATGTCGTTCAATATAAATCTCGCCCAAAATACCATTGTCTAAAACCGCAACACGGGATTCCATTGGACTAATATTAATCAGCAGCTCTTCGGACATAGTTTTTTCTCTTATCTCTCAGCTTTCTTATTAGACGGTCATCGTCTATTAGATTGACAGTGTAACAAATGCGACTTGCTCTTGCCCATTACCCTACCGTGTCATTATGTGCATATCCCATTCTAACGGGTTGACTGTGTCCATACTGTTTTCTGTCATTTCTTTGATTAGTGCCAGCGTTTGCGCCAGTGGCAGACCAACGACATTGGTATAGCTGCCGTTGATACGACTGACCCAAGCAGCACCCAGTCCTTGAATACCGTACCCACCCGCTTTATCAGCAGGTTCGCCACTATCCCAGTAGTCGCTCATCATCTGTGTCGTTAATGGTATAAAGGTCACTTCCGTACGCTCAGTGATTCGCTGCTGGTTGATAATTTGCAAGGACTGTGTAGGTTCTGCTGTACTTGTCTCTACTTTAGGCAATAGCTGTACTTGAGTCGCTTGAACGGCAGTCCATACTTCGTGGACGTGATCAGACATAGACTGCCACATACTATATGCGTGCTCGCGATCGACAGGTTTGACCAATACTGTCTTACCATCTGACAGCACACCGATGGTGTCAGAGGTCAAAATCATAAACGGTGAGGTGAGATTATCGTGATCCGCTTGAGAGGTATCGCTTAATTGTTGTATCGCAGCATCGGCCTTGGTTGCGACCATGCGTTCGATATAGTCTGTCGGCGACTCATTATCTAAAGGCGTCTCATCAATATCCACGCTCAAGATAGTAAAGTTTAGTCGCGCTCTTTCTAGTAGCTCACGACGACGCGGAGAGCCAGATGCCAAAACGATATCCATCGAAATTCTCTTCATTTGTAAATTTATGATGTGTGTGGTTATACGGTCTTGTGAACAGAGCAAGCTAAGCTGTTAATCAGAGTAACAGCTATAACTAGCGATTCATTAACGCGAAAATTTGCGTAAAGCAAACAGCACGAGTGGCCAGCTAATGATACTCATAAACAGTGACAAAGCAGACTGAGCGACAAAGACGTTTTGAATAAACATCTGTAGTATCCATAGATTTAACTGAAAGACAATCAGCCCTAGACTAGCAATTAACCAAGCGCTAACGGTATTCAACTGTCTGACATAAATACTGGTAATTTTGATAACCAGTGCAACCACAACAGCGGCGAACGCTTGCTGCCCTAAATGGGTATCCATCAATAAATCAGCAATAAGTCCAACCGTAAATGCGGTAAAAATGCCGACATAGCGCGGCTGAAACAGCAACCAATAGATCAGCACCATGATCATGACCATAGGGCGCAATGTGGCCATGCTTGGGCTTAATGGATAGACATTGAGTGATGATGCAGCGATGAAACTTAGAACAATCACAACTATCAATAGTACCGTGGCATTCTCAGAATCAGGATACGACATGGGTACTTACCTTAGCGAGTGTTTGATGGTTGCTGTTATATTGTTGATTGGATATTGGCAAGGTGAATACCATAAGTGAACAGCTTTAAAATGTTAATACTGTGGCTTACTTCATTATCTACAGAGCACTAGCGGCAGCATTATTCTCGTTTAGCAGCTTGTCTTGAAGTATTAAAACATAAGCATTATCGATAAAATTGGCTGCTGGAGTAACTTCGATCGTTCTAAAGTTATCGGTTTGCTCATCTTTGACATGCGCGATACGCCCTACTCGATAACCTGCCGGAATACGACCGCCCAGTCCTGACGACACTAGCTCATCACCTACTCGCACATCTGATGTTTTGAAGACGTAATTGAGACTTAATGAAGATGGAATGCCTTGGCCTGTAACAATGGCGCGCTGACCGGTACGCTTAACAGTGACCGCAACTGATTGCTGCTCATCTGTAATCAACAACAGACGGCTAGTATTCGGGTAGACATTGATAATCTGTCCTAATACACCGTCTTCATCGATGACCGTTTGCCCAACTTGTACGCCATCTTGCTCACCTTTATTAAGCACGACAATTTGTCTGAGCAAATTGGTATCTGTACCGATGACTTGCGCCAAATTAAGATCAAACTGCTCGGGCTTGGTGGTAGATAAGATACCTTGCAGGCGTGCGTTCTGCGCCAAGATATAATCTTGCTGTTGTAGCTTGGCATGTGCATGTATCAATTGCGATTTTAGCTGCATGTTTTCGCGACGCAGTGCTTCTTTTGACTGCAGGCTGCCACCAGCCCAATGCTTGGCATAGCTTGGTAATAGAGACAGCTCATAGATTGGCTGCATGGCGGCATGACTGGTGCTACGTACTGGCTTAAACCAATCAGAGTTTTTGCTATCAAACCACATCAAAATTAAGGCTGCTATCAATACGATAACAGTCTTACGAAGTGATAACGGCTGGCGAGCAAAAATACTTGGAGTCATAAGTCGTCTGATTTAAGGATTCTAAAATGAACAATAGCACTTATTTACAGCATGAGTGTTTATCGAGGATATGGGGTTCTAGCATAAATGAATGCAATTAAAGGTAGCACAATCGGCTACCTTTAATGTTATACCTTTTTTGACTCGCTATTTTATGACAATGATCATCAAGCATAATGGATAGGAGAATAGTAAAGCCATGCTACACTAAGATGCGCTAGACAAAAATCATATTCAAGCTTTTATTATTAATGAAATCAAGGGCAATACCACCACCGCGGCTAACACAAGTTAGTGGGTCTTCTGCTACCGTCACTGGCAAACCGGTCTCTTGTGAGATAAGTTTGTCTAAGTCACGTAATAGTGCGCCGCCACCTGTCAATACAATGCCACGCTCAGCGATATCTGATGACAACTCTGGCGGAGTCTGCTCAAGTGCTACTTTTACAGCGCTAACAATACCGCTCAATGGATCAGTCAACGCTTTTTGCACTTCTTCTGAATTGACAGTAAAGGTCTTTGGTACACCTTCTGCCATGCTACGACCACGAACTTCTACTTCTAGTTGGCTGTCTTCATTCAATGCAGAACCGACTTCTTTTTTGATGCGCTCAGCGGTTGTCTCACCGATGACACAACCATGCGTGCGGCGTACATGAGTAATGATCGCTTCATCAAACATATCGCCACCGATACGAATAGACTCAGCATATACGCAACCAGATAGGGCGATAACAGCAATCTCAGTTGTACCACCACCGATGTCAACCACCATAGAACCACTGGCTTCATGAACTGGCATACCAGCACCGATAGCAGCAGCCATCGGCTCTTCTAGCAATAGTACTTTGCTCGCACCTGCTGATGACACTGCTTCACGAATCGCCTTGCGCTCAACTAGAGTAGACTTGCATGGTACACAAACCACAACATTAGGCTGTGCCATAAAACGCTTGGCTTTTACTTTAGCGATAAAGTGCTTAAGCATTTTTTGCGTCACTTCAAAATCGGCAATGACACCGTCTTTTAACGGGCGAATCGCTGTGATGTTCGCAGGCGTACGACCTAGCATCTGCTTGGCATCGATACCAACAGCGGCGACGGTCGGGTTTTGAGTACGATTGCTTCGTAACGCAACCACCGTAGGCTCGTCAAGCACGACGCCTTTATTAGGAATAAAAATTAGGGTGTTCGCAGTACCGAGGTCGATAGCGATATTATTTGATAAAAATCCAAACAGGTTCATGACTAATATATCCAGCGTCTTACGAATGAGGCGAATGAGATTGACTGAGGTGTTACTCGTCAGTGTTAAGCAGGTCGTCGTTAAACATTACTTGTGGCAACAGTTAATCAACCCAACAAGTCAAAATCCAAACGATAATGATGAAATGAAAAAACTGAGCTAAATTATACCGATTTAGCTCAAAAAAAACATAGATATTTGCATCAGTAAGTAAGGATTTTTGTCTTAGACGCCAAAAGTTGTTACAAAGTTTGAAATAGTAGTGCATATCATTCAATTCAATGAAACATCATTTAATCTGATAACTAACAAGGCTCTACAGGCAGATGAATGTTTTGCTTGATAGCAGATGCATACTGTAACGTATTTTAGAAGCTAATTGGAGAGCAATTGAGGAACAATGATGAATTAGGGGGTTAGTTTTGCAATTCTCTGTAAATCATTGTGTCTTAATTGGCATTATTGCTTAACTAATACTATATCGTACTTAATACCACCTCGTTGTCAATTCAGCCTCTTGGTTGAGATTGTGCATCAATCAAGCGTCATGCTCTGTAAACTTGAGTCAGATGCTTTATAATAAGCCCACTTACTATTTATTTCTATTTTAGTTGTTTCTATCTTTAGCGCTTACGTATTTTCGTTTTCGTAATCAACTACTCTAACAAAAACTGTCCTTAACTGGAGAAACTATGTCTCAGCAGCCAGCAACGTCTGACAGCAACGTCAGCCGTGAAGAAATCCTAGAAGTTGCCAACCTTGCCCGCTTAGGTGTCGATGAAAGTACAGCCGATAGCTACGCTGATGATATCAGTAAAGTATTAAAACTGATGAATACGCTATCTAACGTTGATACCACAGACATCAAGCCACTAGCCAATATCCATGAAGCTTGCCAAGAGTTACGTGCTGATGTGGCAAAACACGACATCAATCGTGAGCGTAATCAGTCAGTCGCGCCTGCCGTAGAAGAAGGCTTATATCTAGTGCCTCAGGTGATTGAATAATAGTGGATGAATAACACAACCACGCATTTGCCATTATCTCATTTTATTTTATGCTATTAACATTTTGACGGACGACACCTTATGTCTGAACTTCATTTATTAAGTACCGAGCAGCTCATTACTGGCTTGCAAAACAAACAATTTAGCAGCGCCGAATTAACCGAACACTACATCAAGCGTATCGATGCGCTAGACAGCAAGATCAATAGCTTTATCACTTATACCTCTGAGACAGCACGCGCACAAGCTAAAGCGGCAGACGAGATGCGTGCACAAGGCGATCAGCGTCCGCTACTTGGCGTACCAATGGCGCATAAAGACATCTTTTGTACCCAAGGCGTACTGACTACTTGTGGCTCAAAGATGCTGCATAACTTTGTCTCACCATATGACGCGACCATCGTCTCTAACATCGATAAAGCAGGCATGATTAGCTTAGGTAAGCTCAATATGGATGAGTTTGCGATGGGCTCAGACAACAGTAGCTCTTACTATGGTACGGTACAGAACCCTTGGAACCTAGAGCGCGTCCCTGGTGGCTCGTCAGGTGGTAGTGCTGCCGCCGTTGCCGCTGGTTTTGTCCCTGTTGCTACCGGTAGTGATACAGGTGGCTCTATTCGTCAGCCTGCCTCATTCTGCGGCCTAACAGGTATCAAGCCTACTTATGGCCGTGTGTCACGCTTTGGTATGATTGCCTACGCCTCAAGTCTAGATCAAGCTGGTAGCATGGGACGCAGCGCTAAAGATTGCGCCTATCTGCTCCAACCAATGATTGGTCATGATCCACGCGATGCCACTTCTATCAAGTACGAGATGCCTGACTACGTACAAGACATCAATGATGCAGAAGCCGCTGCTGGTGATAAGCCATTTACTGGCTTGCGTATTGGTGTGGCCAAAGAATACTTCGGCACAGGGCTTGATAGCGAAGTCGAGCAAGCAGCACGTGCCGCGCTCAAGAAATACGAAGAGCTAGGCGCAACGATTGTAGAAGTAAACATCACTGATCCTGAAATCACGCTTGCCACTTACTATATGCTAGCGCCTGCCGAAGCATCATCGAACCTTTCACGCTTCGATGGCGTACGTTTTGGTTATCGCTGTGAGAACCCAACGGATCTGATTGATCTATATACACGTTCACGCTCTGAAGGCTTTGGCCCTGAAGTACAGCGCCGTATCTTGACAGGGACTTATGCGCTATCGGCTGGCTACTTTGATGCTTACTATACTAAGGCACAGAAGATTCGCCGCTTAATCGTTAAAGACTTCGATGAAGCCTTTGCTAGCTGTGATGTGATTGCTAGCCCAACTGCACCGACTGCGGCTTATAAGCTCAGTGAAGACCTAGATCCTGCAACGATGTATTTAGGTGACGTTTATACCATCGCAGTCAACCTAGCGGGTCTACCTGCCCTCAGCCAGCCAGTTGGTTTGACGACAGAAGGCCTACCTATTGGCTTGCAATTAATCGGTAAGCACTGGCAAGAGAGTCAGCTGCTCACGACTGCGCATTTATTCCAGCAGCATACTGATCATCACCTACAACACTCTACCATCGCAAAGGAGACGGTATAATGAGTACAGTTACTACTGATAACAATGCCGTCCGTGAACACGCCGTGCGTAAAGAGCTATTTGTCGATGGCTATGAAGTGGTCATCGGTATCGAGATTCACTGCCAGCTAAATACGGAAAGTAAGATTTTCTCAAGTGCGCCGACTGACTTTGGTCATGAGCCAAACAGCCAAGCAAGTATCGTCGATCTAGGTTTGCCTGGCGTATTACCAGTGCTAAATGCTGGTGTGGTCGATCGCGCATTAAAATTCGGTATCGGTGTCAATGCTGAGCTGGGTCTGTTTAATACGTTTGACCGTAAAAACTACTTTTACCCTGACCTACCTAAAGGCTATCAAATCACTCAGATGGCCAATCCTATCGTGGGTGAAGGCTACATCGATGTCGTCGTCAACGAAGGCGAAAAGAACGAATATCCGAAACGTATGGGTATCACCCGCGCGCATCTAGAAGAAGATGCTGGTAAATCTGTACATGACGCAGTCGATGGTATGACGGGTGTCGATCTCAACCGTGCTGGTACGCCACTGATCGAAATCGTCTCTGAGCCAGACATGCGCTCTGCTCACGAAGCACTTGCCTACATCAAAGCTATCCATCAGCTAGTTACTTGGCTAGGTATCTCAGACGCAGTGATGGCCGAAGGCTCATTCCGCTGTGACTGTAACGTCTCTGTGCGCAAGCCAGGTGCTGATCTCGGTACGCGTACTGAGCTAAAGAACCTAAACTCGTTCCGCTTTATCGAACGTGCTATCAATCGTGAAATCGAACGTCAAATCGATATCTTAGAAAATGGCGGCAAAGTCGTACAAGCAACGATGCTATATGATCCAGAGCGTGATGAAACGCGTACCATGCGTACCAAAGAAGACGCCAACGACTATCGCTACTTCCCTGATCCTGACCTGCTACCTGTCCTTATCGAGCAGCATACGGTTGATGCGATCAAAGCGGCGATGCCTGAGCTACCTGTAGCACGTCGCGCACGCTTTGAAGAAGCGCTAGGTCTGTCAGAATACGATGCTCGTATCTTGACTGGTAGTCGTCAAATTGCTGACTATTTCGAAGATGTAGTGGCTGAAATCGGTCAGCAAGATGCCAAAATGGCTGGCAACTGGGTCATGGGCGACTTGCTTGGCGCCCTGAACAAAGATGACACCGATATCATCGACTCCCCTATCAGCGCCAAACAATTGGCTGGCATGCTCAAGCGTATTAAAGATGACACGCTATCTGGCAAACTGGCTAAAAAAGTCTTTAGTGCTCTATATGAGTGCGAAGGCGGTGATGGCGATGATGCAGCAGATAAAATCATCAAAGACAAAGGCCTCAAGCAAGAAACCGATACTGGTGCTATCAAAGCGATGGTCGAAGAAGTCATCGCAAAAAATGAAGCGATGGTCGAAGAGTATCGCGGTGGTAAAGAAAAAGCCTTTAACGGTCTGGTCGGTCAGGTCATGAAAGCCAGTCGCGGTAGTGCTAACCCACAGCAAGTGAACCAAATTCTAAAAGAATTATTGGGTTAACATTGGCTGCTAAGCGATTATACTGACTATGCTAGGCAGAATAATATTGTAGAGTTTGGCTGCTATAAATAGCCCTTGCAATATACATAATTTTGCGTAAAATAGTCAGTCACTCGGGGCGTAGCGCAGTCTGGTAGCGCACTACACTGGGGGTGTAGTGGTCGCAGGTTCAAATCCTGCCGTTCCGACCAAACATAGCAGTAATAAGAAAAGCCAATCATTGTTTTCAATGGTTGGCTTTTTTTTGTGCTGTTCTAAATCCTGAACTATAGATTTCTTAAAAAATAGATCATCAACAATTCCTGTTAAGTGTTCTTACTTTATTATATTGTACAAAGATAATAGTTCAGCAATAATCATAGACCTAATTAAGTTAATCTAACTTATGTGCATAAAATAGTAGGCATATTAATGTTTAGTCAACAAACTATGTTCAACAGCTTCAAACAAAATCTTCCTATGATAGTATCAGTACTGATGCTCCTATTTCTATCTCATATACTCATGAACTATATAGTAGACAATATCAATTGTTTAAACTGTTTTTTAGGTACTAATCTAGCTTTTTGGGTTCAAACAACTCTAATTGGACTTTCTGCTTTCTTCGCTTACCTAGCATTTAGATCTCATGAAAAAACATCTAGTCAAAGAGCTACTATTGACCTGATGCTAGCACAGAATTCCGATTCGAATTATCAAAATATGCGAGACAACTTTGCAAAACTTAGAGTAGAAAAAGCAGATTTGACGACACAGTTGAATGATAACCCTGTTTCTAGACGTGAAGATAATAGACATATAATGACTGTATTAAACCAATATGAATTTATATCTACAGGTATACGAGAGAAGGCTTTAGATGAAAAAATATACAGAAGTGTATATAGAGGGATATTGATAAAAGATTATGAGTTTATGTCTCCATGGCTTGCTCAATTAAGAAGTTTAGAAAATAATCCTAAAATTGGTGAGGAATTTGAAAGACTAGCACTAAAATAGAAAAAAGAAAGTGAAAACCTATAGCTGTTATCGTTTTTCTGATGCTGACCACTATTAAATCATTACTGCACAGCCCCCTTATCCAAATTACTCAGTTAATCGTTAAAGATAGATATTTTAGATTTAATGCCCTCAAAACCAAATGAAATTAATTTTTTATTATCCTGATCTAATCACTTCAACCCTAGCCGATACTCGTGTCCTATAGACTTTTATAGAGCGAGCCGTTAGGGTAAATGCTACACCTTTACACTGGTTTATCCTATGCCCGAGCCTGTCAATCAGCCCACATCTAACCACCTCATAGATAACGCTCCTTGGGAGTCATACCGCCGACCCTATGTACGTGATTTAGCTTATGTACTGGCGTGCCCCAATGTTTTGACGCAGTGGCTAGACTTTGCATCGCATCAGAACACACATACCGTTGCCGTGCATAGCGCACAATTTTGGCAGACGCAGTTTGAGGCGTATGAGCAACGATTAGCAGAGCTAGACACCACTACCGCCTATCAAGAGTTGACTCGTTACTTACTTAAGCGCCCAAGTCCCAATCGGCTGGGCTTTCATTTTGAAGGGTTACTGTCATTTTGGTTAGAGGATGGATTTGCGCGCAAGCTGCATCCATATGAGACACTGGCTAGCAATGTGCAGCTCTATAATGGTAAGCAGACGACTGGCGAGCTTGATTTGATTTTGTATAACCATGCAGAACAGCTGGTTGAACATTGGGAGCTAGCCATTAAGTTTTTTATGGGATCAGCACCTTTTGAACCTGTGAACTGGGTTGGGATTAATTCCAATGATAATCTACAGCGCAAAATGACACACATGCAAACCAAGCAGTTTCGAGCGGTGTGGGTAGATACGGAAAATCATGGACAGGTAAAAATCGATAAGCGTTATGGCGTGATCAAAGGGCGATTCTTTTTACCGATTAACACAACTGGTTGCGGTGATTATGACTGGCCATATTGGCTAACGCCGAGCTTTCCGATGCATGAGTGGTGTGATAAAAGAGACATGGCAAGTCTTGCAACGATTGACACTACAGCTTTGCGAGCCGCACATTATATTGAGTGGTTCACCAAGCGCGACTTTTATGATGAGCGAAATGCTTATAATGGTCATCAGCAGCCGATAGTTTGGTCAGATAGCGAGCTACCTAAGACAGGTTTATATTTTGAAGGTAATCGACCAATCGTTATTTATCCGAGGCAGTCAGACCAAATCGATGAATAAATTTAGCTAACCTAAACTTTTAAGATGAAACTGCTTGGATAATGTTTTAGCCTTAATAATCGGACAGCTGTCACAGAATGCTTAATAGCTCTCAATCACTTGCATTAGCTCATATCTAAGCATATCAGCACTCGGCATACGCTCAGCGTGGAAGCGCACCATCGCAATACCTGCACTGGCAAGTGCCTTATCTTTTTTATCATCCGCTTTTTGACGGGCTTTGCTACTATGCGTCCAGTCATCAAGCTCGATAGCCACCAATGTAGTCTGAGCATCGACATCCACAATCACATAGTCAACGCTCTGGCGACAGATACGATTGAACCAAAAGCTACGTTCTGATGTCTCACTACTATTGGCTTCAATAATTCGTGACAGCTGCACTTGGACAAATATGTGATACTCCGGCAGCGCATTTTTTAACTTATTAAAAAATATCACTTCCGTATCAGTCATGATTGGCATCGGCGCAAATGGCCAGATTGCTAGCTCATCACCGCGCACAGGTTTTGGATCAAGCTCAACGACAGGGCGCTTTGCTAATAACTTCGGTAACGTAATCAGCCCTAAAAAGCCAACGGCCAATATTAGAAATATAACACCAAACGTCATGGTTCTACCTTATACAATATGAGAGTGATGGGCTAATTTCATTATTGATAGCAATGAATAATGAGCCAATCACGGCAAGGCAACCTATATAGGCTGACAGGTTATACAACAACGGATTATAAAAATGGCGCTCATCTTAACCAAGGCGGCGCCAATCAGCAATCTATAAAACAAAAAACACGACAGTATTTGTCGTGTTTTTATATAAAGTCGATAAAAGCCGAATCGAGACCGTTAGAAACGCTCTAGCTTAACGCCAGTAAAGCACCCAAGCGCTGGTCGTATTTACCTTAGGATCACTATTGATTTTATCTTTTAGTGCCAATGCTGCGACTTTGCCGCGTTCAGGCCCAACCACGACACGTACTCCACGACTAGTGGCACTGGTCTTGACTTGATAACCTGCTGCTCGGAATTTTTTCGCTAACTCATCCGCTTTAGCTTGGTCGTTTGCTAGAGCCACTTGCACCCCAAAGCTACCCTGAGCGTCTGTTTCTTTGACTTCTCTACGTGCTTCACTCAATTTTTGCTGCGCTTCACGTTTAGCGTCGGCAGATTTCTTCGCGAGTGCTTCTTCTTGTTGACGCTTCTTCTCTCTCGCTTGTTCAGCGGCAGCCGCTTCACGCTCTAAACGCTGTACCTGTGTAATCGATGGGATGGTGATACTCTGACCGAGTTGTAGTGCTGCAGATGGTGATAGGTTGTTGGCTTGAGCCAATACTTCAACAGGCATATTATACTGCTTGGCCAGTTTGATCAGTCCATCACCTCTTTTGATTTGGTACTCAGAAGACGATTTTGGTGGTTCAGTTTTAGCCGTTTCTGCTGTCTCTTTTTTCCTCTCAGCTGCTGCCTGCCTCTTTGCTTCTGCTTCTTTTTTATTTTCTGCTAGTTTTTCAGCATCGGCTTTTTCTTGTTTTGCTTCCATTTGTTGCTTTTCAGCATCTGCCTGATTTTTTGCTTTAGCCTCTTTCAACGCATCATCGGCTGCTTTAACCAATTTCTGAGCATCTTGCACTTCCTTGCTTTTGACACTTTTTTCCACACCTTTTGCGTCTTCTGAACTATTACTCTGTTCATTCGGCGCAGCAATATTTTTTACATACTGCTGGCTTTCGGCACGTGCCTTAGCCAATGCTTCTGCTTCAGCCATTTCTTGCTCTGTCAAAAACTCTTTTGCACGTTTTTCTTGCTCTGCAACGCGGGCTGCACGCTCTTTTTGCTTTTGCGCAAGGATACGTTTTTCAGTTTCGATATCAGTTGTGAGCGGCTGTGAAGCTTCTTGCTCAGCACTTGGCTTCTCTATCATCGCCGACGTTGGTTGTTGCTGGTTACTGTCACCAATCTGTTGCACCATGGCGTATAGCATCACGCTACCGCCGATAATCATCCCAATGCCCAATAAGGCTTGTCTCGAAAAGTTCATCCGTTTACGTCTCTTAGTTGGTAATAAGGTTGATTGAGCGGCGCAGCGACTATCTCAAAGCAGTATATCAAATCGCTTTAATCATAATCTCTTACCGCCAGTTACTGTCAGTTAATGCCATCAGAGTTCAAAATTTGTGCCGACCGTCTTCTACCAGTCTGGCAAATCATTTTGATTATAAAGCATATTTTTCATACTGTCTGCTATCAGGCTACGACTAAGATTAACATTAAACAGGCACTACTTTAACTTAAATTATCATACGCTAAGGGCACTTAACGCTTCCCCAATCGTATGAAACGAGCCACATACGACGATAAGGTCTTGCGGTTGGCTCGCCTCTATCACTGCATGGGTCGCTGTATGCAAACCATCGAACGCATATATATTGGTGATATCGACGTATTTAACCAAAACATCTTGCAGCTGCTCAGTAGTCGCGGCACGAGGGTAATCAATCTCAGCGATAAACCAGTCACTAATCGGTAAGCCTGCTTGAGTTAAGCGCTGCACAACCTTATCAATATCTTTATCACCTAACATAGAAAATAGCATTTTTATCTTTGGTGTAGGGATATCCGCTGAGCTATCTTGATTACTTTGCTTGGCTACATGTTGTTGCCAAAATGGTAATAGCTGCGCTAATAAGAACTCAACGCCTTGCTCATTATGCGCCACATCAAATAACCAATGGCGGCTATGGCTCTCACGATAATCGAAACGACCTGCCAGTTTGACAGTTTGTAACGCTTGCTCAATGGCATTGATATCGATATCTAATGGACTTGCTAATACTGCGGATAAGGCATTGGCCGTGTTAGTTAACGATAACGCAGGACGTGGTAATTGTAAGGTAACCGCCGCATTACTGTATTGCCAAGTCGTTGCATCAATATCGCGGTAGCTAAAATCTTGTCCAATCTGATAACAAGTTGCCTGCTGGGTATCGATGGCTTGTTGCACGCTAGCTGGCATCTTAGTAGCACCGTAAATCAGAGGAATGCCTTTGCGCAAAATACCTGCTTTCTCGCGGCCAATATCCTCGACATTGTCACCCAACCAGTCAACGTGATCGATACCGATATTGGTGATGACCGCCATGTCAGGATCAATAATATTGACCACATCTAGGCGTCCACCCAACCCTACTTCTAATACCCACACGTCACAATCTGCCTCAGCGAATATCAATAGCGCTGCTAGTGTGGTCATCTCAAAGAACGACAACGTCAACTCGCACTGTAAACGTGCCGCCTCTACTTTGCTAAAAGCCTCAATCAGCGTCTGATCGCTGACCATCTCGCCATTGATACGTACACGCTCGTTGAAAACGCTCAGATGTGGCGACTGATATAGTGCCGTCTTATAACCTGCGGCTTTACACATTTCGGCGATGACAGCGGTTGTAGAGCCTTTGCCATTGGTGCCTGCCACAGTAAATACATAAGCGTCATCTTTAGCTGACTGCACCACGCCTAACGCTTCTGCGACAGGCAACACACGTGACAATCCCATATCGATTGCAGATACATGAATCTGCTGCATATAATCGAGCCACTCAGTTAGGCTAGCACTTTCATTAGGACTATGGGCGTTGGGGCTGCGAAGGTCAGATGCTAAAAGGTCAGACATGAATAAAACCTATATAAAATTTAATAAGAGATAAAAATATATGTGCTAGCTAAAACCAAAAATAGCACTTACCGTGCAATGACGATAAATGCTATTAGGGGTCTTGCATATGCAGTAGATGTTAGCACGCAGCTAAGTCATTATGCACTCAATAAATGATTCATTATGCTGAGTCATTTACCTTATCGAGCATCTCATTTTACTGAGCATCTACATTTGGCACGCGGCATAGTTTTGCAAGTAGACGATAAATCGTATCAATTAGCTGATGACGATGTACCACTTCATCCACCACACCATGCTCTAATAAGAACTCAGCGCGCTGGAATGGCTCTTCTAACGTCTCACGTACAGTCTGCTCGATCACACGCTTACCAGCAAAGCCAATCATCGCTTTTGGTTCTGCTAGATGGATATCACCCAACATCGCCAGTGATGCAGTTACACCGCCGTACACAGGATTGGTTAATACCACGATATAAGGAATCCCAGCGATTCTTAAACGCTCAATCGCTGCTGCCGTACGTGCCATTTGCATCAACGATAGCAGGCCTTCTTGCATACGTGCACCGCCAGAAGCAGCAAAGCAAACCAAAGGCACTTTTTGCTCTAGCGCTTTTTCAGCTGCTTGGACAAAACGATCGCCAACGACTGAACCCATTGACCCACCCATAAAGCGGAAGTCAAAAGCACAGGCGACGATATCAAGGTTACGCAGTTTGCCATACATAGCAACCAACGCCTCAGTCTCACCTGTTTTTTCTTGTGCTTCACTCATACGTGCAGGGTATGGCTTACTATCCACAAAGCTCAATGGATCTTTTGCCGTAAATTCTTGTCCTGTCTCACCGTCTACCTGATCAAGTAACCAATTCAAGCGCTCACGAGCACTCATCGGTAAATGATGATCACAATGCGGGCAAACATAACAGTTAAAAATCAGCGCTGTGTTGGTAATCATCGAATGACAATTACTACACTTAGTTGACGGCTCAGTCTCTACCGCAGACAGTGGCGCAGTCAGGTGCTGCTTGATACCTGGGATAGGACGATTAAACCATGACTGCCTATCCGTATTGCTGTTTGGCACGGCTTTAGCAGTATTGTTATCGGGTTTTGTTATTGTATCAGTCATATTATTTGCCATCATAAAAGGCTTATTGACAAGTTTGCTCATTCGCTTGTCATTGAGAGTTTAATGGTTGTCTAAACAAAGCGTCTAATACCGTCATAACATGAGTAATCATACGACATACTGATAAATAAATCTCGCATGTCGGTAATTTGATTATGCGCTTGTTGATAGATAATGTATTTGCCAATCAAAATGACAAATAAATCACTGCTATCAGACACCATATAATAGTGATGTTAGTTTACACTCGTAAACTAATTTTAGCAAAGTCATTTAGTATTGTCTTCACGTAAAGCATTTGAGTAAAGTCTTTAGGTAAACAATAGCTTCGATTTGACTTTGCCATTTCAAATAACTATCTCTTCAAGTAACTATCTCTTCAAGTAACTATCTCTTCAAGTAACTATCTCTTCAAGTAACAACAATATGAAAGCAATAGCTATTAAGCGCTTAAGCTGTCTAACGCTTCACGTAGCTCATCCATTTTTGCCATGATGTTCTGCTGTGCATTTGCAACTGCAGCGGTATCGTTGGCATCAATATCGGCAAAATTCTGTACCAAGGCACTACCGACGATAACGCCATCTGCATGAGTACCGATCGCTTTTGCAGAAGCACCATCACGGATACCAAAGCCGACGCATACTGGCAAGTCTGTTTCTGCTTTGATTGCTTGTACTTGAGTTGCTACATCGTCAGTATCTAGCGTGGCTGAACCAGTCACACCTTTTAGTGATACATAATAAATATAGCCGCCACAATGAGTCAATACTTGCTCACGGCGCTCAGGTAAAGTGGTTGGTGATAGCAAGAAAATCTCATTCATCGAATGATCGGTCAAATGCTGAGTGAAGCTGCCCGCTTCTGCTGGTGGCAAATCTACCATCAATAAACCATCAACGCCTGACTGCTCGCATAGCGCGACAAAGTTGTCATAGCCGATGATTTCAACAGGATTAAGATAGCCCATTAGGATAATTGGCGTTTGCGTATCTGTTTGACGGAACTCTGCAACCATCTTCAATGCATCACGAGTACTCGTACCTGCTGCTAATGCACGCTCACCAGCCAACGCTACAGTTGGGCCATCGGCCATTGGATCAGAGAATGGTAAACCGACTTCGATCATATCGGCGCCGTGTTTCACTAAGTCATGCAACAGACCTACCGTAGTGGTCGGATTAGGATCGCCTGCCATCACATAAGGAATCAGGGCTTTTTTATTTTGTGATTTTAAGTTCTCAAAAGTACTTTCAATTCTGGTCATAGTATTCTCTTTAGTTGTCTATCTATTCAGACAAATTATTATTCAAATTTGATGTTAATGACAGTATTACCGTCTTGACCTTTGATCAACAGTGCTCCATTCATAACCATTTCTAACTCATTAAAACTCGTAAGTACCTGTTCTTGTTTAACAGTATTACCTTTATAAACTGTTTTAATAACTTTATTAGCTATAAGTAAATAAGTCTTACAGATTAATCTACTATGCTCTTCAAGAGTCAATTTCAGATCAATCTTACTGCTTTCATCATTCTTATGATTAAAATATGTTAGCTCATAATCATTGAACTGTACTCTAACAGGTACAAACATTTCAGTTTCAGAATCACCTTGTACAGTATAGTTAATACTATGAGCACCTAGTTTGTGACGAGCTTGAGTTATTGATAAGTTATTAAACTCTTGTTTTATAGATTTTGGGTTTGGGCAATTAAATAACTTGAATATATGTAACATAGCTTGTTGCTGTTGGTAAACAGCATTCAAAACTCCATATAATCTCAGATATTTCTCACCCAAATCGTTGTATTTGGTAGGACCTGATAAACCAAACTTCAGAAAACTTTTCAAGGCCTCATTAGAGTCTTCTAAGATATCCTCAGAAGCAATAATTTCGTTCCAGTCATTTTTTGCGTTCAGCTTAAATTTTTGTTGGGCAAAGCCTAGAAAGCCATTGGTTTCTTTAGAAAAAACCTGCTCCCTTGTAAACTTAATAAATCTATCGTTTATTAAGTTTACCAAGTCAACCATATCTGTACTCAAAAAAACGTCCTTTTACAACTCAATCCCTTCTGCTTTCATCACTGAATGCAGATCCTTGTCACCGCGACCTGACATATTAACGATAATCGTCTGATCAGGAGTCATGGTTTTAGCCAGTTTCAATGCATAAGCGACAGCATGAGCAGTTTCAAGCGCAGGGATGATGCCTTCTTTGCGCGTTGCCTCATGGAAGCCTTCTAACGCTTCTTTGTCAGTACAGCCGACATACTCAACACGCTTCATGTCTTTTAAGAAGCTATGCTCTGGACCGACACCAGGATAATCAAGACCCGCTGAGATAGAATGCGTCTCTTGAATCTGGCCATCATCATCTGCCATGAGGTAAGTACGGTTACCATGTAGCACGCCGATACGACCAGCCGCTAATGGTGCTGAATGACGACCTGACTCGATACCATCACCTGTTGCTTCAACACCATACATCTTGACTTCAGTATCGTTCAAGAAGTCAAAGAACAAACCAATAGCGTTTGAGCCACCGCCAACACAGGCAACCAATGCATCAGGCATTTTACCTGTTTTCTCTAGATGCTGAATGCGTGCTTCTTTGCCAATGATCGCTTGGAAATCACGAACCAATAGCGGATAAGGATGCGGGCCTGCTACAGTACCGATAATGTAATAGGTGCTATCCACATTGGTCACCCAGTCACGCATCGCTTCATTCATTGCGTCTTTGAGAGTGCGTGAGCCAGAAGTGACTGGCACAACTGTTGCACCAAGTAAGCGCATACGATAGACGTTCATCTTTTGACGCTCGACATCGTCAGCACCCATATAGACAATACACTCTAGCCCTAAGCGTGCAGCAATCGTTGCCGTCGCTACGCCATGCTGTCCTGCACCAGTCTCAGCGATGATACGTTTTTTACCACACATTTTGGCAAGCAGTGCTTGTCCGATGGTGTTATTTACTTTATGCGCGCCTGTATGGTTTAGATCTTCACGCTTGAAGTAAATTTGCGCACCGCCAATCTCATCGCTCAAACGCTTAGCATGATAAAGCGGCGTTGGACGACCGACATAATTGACCAAATCGTTATGATACTCTTCCCAGAATGCTGGATCTGCTTTGACTTTGGTATAAAGCGTCTCTAGCTCTTCTAGAGCAGCCATTAGCGTCTCAGAGACAAAACGTCCCCCATGTACACCGAAATGACCGCGCGCATCAGGATACTGGTTAAAGTCCTGTACATTTTCAGGATTGGTAAAAGTATTAACAGACTGTGCGGTAGCAGATAAATCTTTGTTCTCGACATGACTCATGATAATTCCTACTGTAATAAGTGGTATTTTTTGGATAACTTTAGATAAATAGAGAGAAAATAATAAAAGGGATAATAATCTAATCAGATTCAAGCAGAAAAGTCGGAATAACGATCAACTAAGCAGATTACGTATAGCGAATAGCTTGATACAAACCTACTTAGATGGCGCCAGTGACCGTAGCGTTTTGCCATCGATCGCGCTTAACCGCTTTCATAAAGGCACGCATTTTGGCAGCGTCTTTTTTACCTTTATCAACCTCAATACCACCGCTCACATCGACGCCATAAATAGGCAAATCTAATGTGGTGGCAACATTGTCGGCATCGAGTCCACCGGCCAAAACGATTGGCAGTGCGCTGTCATGTGGAATGAGACTCCAGTCAAAACGCTGCCCTGTACCGCCATATGAATCTTGATGATAAGCATCCAGTAAAATACTACTGGCACCTGCGGTCGCAAATTGATTAATTTGGGCGCGAACACTATCGAGACTGTCTTGCTCTGTATTGATACGCAATGCTTTGATCCAACGTTTATTGACCATGTCTGCCAGCTGTTGACACTGTTCAGGCGTTTCATCACCATGGAACTGGATAATATCAAAAGAGACGTTGTTTGCTAATTTAATCAGCTCATCTTTGGTCATATTGACTACCAGTGCCACCACGCTGACAAAAGCAGGCACAGCAGCGCTCAGGGTTTGCGCCTGCTCTATCGTGACCGCACGTGGACTTGGTGGATAGAACACCAAACCCACTGCATCTGCACCTAACTGTGCCGCAGTCTGTATATCACTAAGCTGAGTAAACCCGCAAAACTTAACGTGCATTTTGTGACCTTGCGTTTCATGGTACTGAATATGACACCGATTATAGCGGCATCAGATAGGTTCAAGCTAAAGATAAATCGTTAGATGTGATGATGTTTTGTTAACCAAACGGCAAAGCCATTGCATCCAAAAACTTATCCTAGCATACTTTTATCCTTAGTTTTGTTTATGATTGCGATTGATTAATATAGGGATACTTTGATGTCTAAGACTGCACAGACAGCCGTTAATAATACTGATACTGACGACAATCCTACTAGCAAAAATCCACCGCATTACTTGATGTGGTTTCGTCGTGACCTGCGCATTCATGACAATACCGCTTTAGCAGCGCTTTGTGAACGTGCAAAAGAAGACAACGCCTCGGTATCTGCCGTATTCTTTTTGACGCCTGAGCAATGGCAAGCGCACGATACATCCCTTGTACAAGTCGATCACATTACCCGCACGCTACCTGTTATAGCAAAAGAATTACAATCAAAACTGAACATCACCTTAACAGTACAGCTCTGTCCAAGCTTTACTGACTGTATAGAGGCCCTCACGACTTTGTGCAATGACAATGAAATTAGCTGCGTCATGGCTAATCATGAGTACGAAGGCAATGAGATTGACCGTGATGAGCAATTAACTAAAAAACTTAATAAAGACAACATCGAGTTCGTCCGCTGGCATGACCAATGCATTTTGCCACCGCAAAGCATTACGACCAATGATAGCGATAGTATCTATAAGGTGTTCACCCCATTTTATAAAAAATGGCGACATACGTTGGACGTCAGCACCATCCAAATGCATGAAGCATCCGCAGTGGATAGCGATTATAAAATCAAACTACAATCATCGCAAACGTTTGCCAATACAATCGACGATATCAAAGCACTAAGTGAGAAGATGCTCAGTAACTATCAGCAGACATTAGAAAAGAACGACTCGTTGCAGCATATCGATATGACAGCTCAGCTTAACCAAGCAAGAGACGCTTATCCTGCAGGTGAGTCTGCCGCTTGCCAGCGTCTAGAAGCATTCGTCGATGATGATATCAATGATTACGATGTAAGCCGTGATGTCCCCCATCTGCATGCAACCAGTCAGCTATCGGCTTACCTCACCATAGGCTCTATCAGTCCTAGACTCTGCTATCTACAGGCGAGCAAAGCACAAGAGAAGCTACACGGCAATGACGGTGATAATGAAGACATCAATCGCTGGATAAGCGAGCTTGCATGGCGAGACTTTTATCGTCATGTGCTAGTAGAAAAACCAAACCTGATCCGTCATAAGGCTTATAAAGAAGAGACTGACACTAAGGTTAATTGGTCATATGATAACGATGATTTTGAGACATGGTGCACTGGCAAAACAGGCGTTCCGCTCGTAGATGCAGCAATGCGTTGCCTAAATGCGACAGGGTTTATGCATAATCGCTTACGAATGGTCACGGCGATGTTTTTAACGAAGGATTTATTGATTGATTGGCGCTTGGGTGAGCGTTACTTTATGCAGCAGCTGATAGATGGCGATTTTGCCTCCAATAACGGCGGTTGGCAATGGAGCGCGTCGACAGGTACGGACTCAGCGCCCTACTTCCGTATTATGAATCCCTTTAGCCAAGCCAATACGCATGATCCTAAAGCTCTGTTTATTAAAACTTGGCTACTAGAGTTAAAGTACATTCCTAACAGTATCTTGCACAACGAAGACAAGATGCGTAAGGAATTGGCAAAAGATGGTAAGTTTGCCGATGTCGACTATCCTGCGCCAATGGTCGAGCATAAATCAGTACGCAAGCTAGCTATCGCCGAATTTAAAAAATAAGCTTAAATTTAAAAAAGCAACTAGCAGACTAGCTATTGGTAGTGACTGGCAATTGACATGCACCTGCACCCTGAGTGGTAATCGTCACTACCGCTCCCGTGAGCGCAAACAGCTGCTGCAATTGGGTTTGCGCATTTTGCTGTGCCATATTCATAACATCACCTCGGCAGGCACGCTCTAGCACTTCTTTTTTTGCCATGGTCTGTGCTTGTGCCAATATCTTAGGATCAACTTGCATCATGCCAAAAGCCCCTGTCTGCCAGTCATAAATCTCGATATCATCTAAATATACTGAAAATATCTCTGTGGGCGGCAAAGTGATATTAATTTTCGGCATAGTGGCAGCTGGAAAGTTGGGGTCAGCTACTTGCTCTTCATCCTCATTAGCTTGAGCAGGTTGCACTACTTGTACCATCTCAGGTGTCAGTGCACTCAGATCAACGCCTGCTTCTACGCGACCATGAGCGATAAACAATGCCTTTTGCTCATCCTGCCACAGTTTCATCCAGCTCCCAGGTCGCTCGCTCGTAATCACTGTATCAACGCTGAATGCGACGGTATGTAAGCGATTTAACTGCTGAATTTGCGTAACCACCCCTTCGCGAGTAATAGTTTCTATCGGCGATTCTTCTGGTTTGTTTTGCGCACTATAAATAGCAAAAACAATCGCTACTAAGCCAATGAGTAATATCACCCACGACATTGTCGTAATAGGACGTTTCTCAGGCTTTTGAGTGTCATTAGCGTTATTCATATCAGGATTATTCATAGAAGCTACCTTTATAATGTTGCATTGTTTTTACAAGGCTAACTGTATTATCAAAACTCTGTAATACCTGAGCTATAAATGCGACTATTGTGCAGTAACTTCAAGTAATGGCTACCATTCCTCTACATAACTTTATGCATAAACCTCTACGCAACCACCTCAATAAACTGTCTCTCAAGTAATCAGTGCTTTCGCTATAAAATCATACGAATAGCTCAATTATTTATCCCTTATTGAAGCCTTTGCATCACGTTCGGTTTGAAAAGACAAAAAGTCATTGCGTCTTAGGCGAACTTTACCTAACATAGTCAGATTGTATGAATAAAATGTCAGTCTTAAAGCATTTATCAGGGTTTTGACCTGAATATATTGCATTTTTGGCATATTGATACATCAAATCAAATTTGCCTCTCTTTTATGAGAGTGGTTTTTACTGATGTGCTTTATATATAAGCAGGTTGGTAACTAGGAAATACCCTAGATTATTGCTAAGTGATAAAGGTAAGCTTGCGGCGGCAATGAAACGATTAGCCATACGCTCAACATCCTACTATTTCTTATTTTTTTATCGTTGATAAGGTTACGCTTTATTTATGAAAGCCAGTCAATTTTTATTTGCCACACTAAAAGAAACCCCAAGTGACGCCGACATCGCCTCAAGCCAATTGATGGTGCGTGCTGGTCTTATCCGCAAGATTGCTTCTGGATTGTATATTTGGTTGCCTATGGGTCTGCGCGTCTTGCAAAAGGTCGAACGTATTGTTCGTGAAGAGATGCAAAACGTCGGCGCACAAGAAGTGCTAATGCCGATGACTCAGCCTGCTGAACTTTGGCAGACGACCGGACGTTTTGATGATTATGGTCCTGAGCTATTGCGCTTCAAAGACCGTCATGATCGCGACTTTGTGCTTGGTCCCACGCACGAAGAAGTCATCACCAATCTAGCACAAGGTGAGCTACGTAGTTATAAACAACTACCGATTACTTTCTTTCAGATTCAAGGTAAATTCCGTGACGAGATTCGTCCACGCTTCGGTGTGATGCGCGCACGTGAATTCACCATGAAAGATGCTTACTCTTTCCATGTGGATCAAGCCTCATTGGCCAAGACTTACCATGATATGTATGACGCTTATACACGCATCTTTACCCGCTTGGGCCTAGATTTCCGTGCGGTACAAGCAGATACAGGCTCTATCGGTGGTTTTGCCTCCCATGAGTTCCATGTATTGGCAGATAGCGGCGAAGACGATATTGCGTTTTCGGACTCATCTGACTATGCAGCCAACGTTGAGCTAGCAGAATCTGTCAGCACCGCTGAGCGTCAACCGCCAAAAATGGAGCGTGAAGACGTTCTGACCGAAGGCATGACCAGCTGTAAAATGGTTGCTGAACACTTGGATATCCCGTTAGAAACGACGGTTAAAACCTTGATCGTTCATGGTCATACTGAGAATGATGAGCCACAACTGATTGCTATCGTGTTGCGCGGCGATCATCAGCTCAACACTATTAAAGCTGAGAAAATCGAAGAAGCCAACGTACCATTGACATTAGCATCTGACGAAGAGCTAAAAGCAGCAGGTCTGCATAAAGGCTATATCGGCGTTAATCTAGATATGCCTGTGTTTGTTGATCGTTCGGCAGCTGCGTTGTCAGATTTTGTCTGCGGTGCGAACGAAGTGAACAAACATACTATCGGTATGAACTGGGCGCGTGATACTCGCATTACTCGCATCGTTGATGTGCGCAATGTACAAGAAGGCGACCCGTCTCCTGATGGCAAAGGCAGCCTGAAAATCAAACGCGGTATCGAAGTCGGTCATATCTTCCAGTTGGGTGATAAATACTCACAAGCGATGAACTGTACGGTTTCTGGTGAAGATGGCAAACCTGTTACTTTGATGATGGGCTGTTATGGTATTGGCGTTAGCCGTATCATCGCCGCTGCTATCGAGCAGAACAATGATGAAAACGGCATCATGTGGCCAAAAACGCCAACGATTGATGATTCAATCGCTCCTTTTGAAGTCGCCATCATCCCGATGAAATCTAAAGAAGAGACGGTCATGCAGACGGCAACCGCTCTGTATGAAGAGTTAAAAGCTCAAGGCATCAACGTTCTACTGGACGACCGTAACGAGCGCCCAGGCGTTAAGTTTGCTGATCTTGAGTTGATTGGTATTCCGCATCGTATCGTCGTGTCTGATCGTAACTTAGCTGAAGACAAGTATGAGTACGTCAATCGTCGTGAAGCCGAAAAACAAATGCTGAGCCGTGAAGAAGTCATGGCAAAAGTAAGCGGTAAATAGTTTTACGAGTAAAGGCTATATAACAAAAAGCGCCTATCTCACATAATGAGATAGGCGCTTTTTTATGGGCTTAAAAACTATTTAATATTGTATTTTTATTAACATTGTATTTTTAGCGAGAACTTACTGGCGGATTAAACGGCTTGGCGTTGGCAATAGACTGATATCACTAACACGGCAAGGATTGATATCAATACCACCGCGGCGCGTATACCACGCCCGTACCATTAGCTCGCTTGGCTGATAGTATTGGCTCAAATCAGCAAATATCTGCTCGACACACTGCTCATGGAAGCCATTGTGCTGACGGAAGCTCAATATATAACGCAGCATATTTGCATTATTAAAAGGCTTATCAGTCGTTATCGATACGGCCAGAGTGCCCCAATCTGGTTGATTGGTCACTGGGCAATTACTACGCAGTAAATTGGAATAAAAGGTATACGGCTGCGTACCCTCATTTGCCACGCTTTCATCGCTAGCCCCTACTTCTTTTTCACTCAGCAACGACGCATCAGGATGTTCAGTTAATGCAACTTTATCCGTGTTGCCTGCCAATGCTTCATCAATACAAACACCCTCAGGCTGAGCAATCAATAACGCTGTCTCGTTACCATTTAAATCATCGTTTAGACCAAATAACGCTACCTGTACGTCTGTTTGCAAACAAGCTGATAAGTCTTTCGCAATCAACGCTTGCACGTCGTTCCAACTGGCAAACTCGGTAAAATTAATGCTATTTAAATACAATTTAAGCGATTTTGACTCCACGATAAATGGTGAGCTAGCAGGAATACTAAAGCGCGCAATCGCCACTTGCGAGATACCTTGCGGATTTAACCAAGATATCTCAAAAGCCTGCCACCAATCAACACCGACGGTTAGTTTATCGTCTTGCCAACCAATCGCATCACGTCCCATGCTGCGCGCAATCGGATATAGCGTCTCTGGGCTATACTCAGTTGGATAGTCTGTGGTTTGCTCGCCCAAGATACCGTGAATACTCATCTGTCTTCCTAATATTAAACCGTTTAAAATTTGCTTTAAATAATATTCTTAGCGAATAATACACACTACAAACGGACGCGCGAACCATTACTTAGCAAGCGATAAGCGATGGTATAAAATATCGCACAGAACACAAAAATAGCCGCCATTGAATACCAAACATTGACATCAGAGTAGCCAAGAATACCGTAACGGAATGAGTTGACCATATAAACGATAGGGTTCAGTAGCGAGATATTTTGCCAAAATGGCGATAAATTCTCCATCGAGTAAAACACACCACCAAGATAGGTCAATGGCGTCAATACAAAGCTTGGAATGATAGAGATATCATCAAATGAGCGTGCAAATACCGCATTGATAAAGCCGCCTAATGAAAACAAGATAGACGTGCCAAGTACCGTAAATACAGTCACAAATAAATGCTCAATACCAAGATCGGTAAAGAATAGCGCCACTATCGAGACAATCACACCGATAGCCAATCCACGGAAGATACCACCACTGATATAACCCATCAAAATAGCATGCTTGGATACTGGCGATACTAGAAGCTCTTCGATACTAGACGTGAACTTGGCACTAAAAAAGCTTGAGACCACGTTAGAGTAACTGTTGGTAATGATCGACATCATGATCAAACCAGGCACGATAAACTGCATGTATGGCACACCGCCCATCTCACCCACACGCGAGCCAATCATTTTACCGAAGATGACAAAATACAAGCTCATTGTGATAACTGGTGGTAGTAATGTCTGCGGCCAAATACGTAAAATACGGCGCACTTCTTTGAACCAAATAGTACGAAATGCAATCCACTTTTTGCTCAATGACATTGTTTTATTATGATCGACTAGTTCCTGACTCATAATCCCGCCTCCTTCATGCTATCTGCACTCTGAATGTTTTTGTCTACCAAGCGCATAAATAACTCTTCTAGTCGGTTGGCTTTATTGCGCATACTTGCCACACTGATACCTCTATCAGACAACTGATCAAAGACACCGTTTAGTGACTCACCTTCTGTCAAGGTAACTTCTAGCGTTTGCTCATCTGGTTGCGAGACCCCTGTGACTCCTGTCAGAGCCAACTGCTCAGTGAGCGGCGTATCCAAATCAAATACAAACGTTTCTACGGATAACTGCGCCAGTAGCTCTTTCATTTCCGTATTGATACGAATTTCACCGTGATCCAAGATCGCAATGCGTTTACACAATTGCTCAGCTTCTTCGAGATAATGAGTCGTCAGAATAATAGTGGTGTTCTCTTCGATATTAATCTGCTGCATGAATTCCCACATCGAGCGACGAAGCTCGATATCAACACCCGCCGTTGGCTCATCTAGAATCAATAGCTTTGGTTTATGAATCAATGCGCGGGCAATCATCAAACGGCGTTTCATACCACCAGATAGTTCACGTGATTTGCTGTCGCGTTTATCCCATAATCCTAGCGCGGTTAACAGTCTCTTTGCGCGTGGTTTGGCTTCTTTTGCCGGAATACCAAAATAACCCGCTTGTGTAATCAGGATATCTTCGACTTTTTCGAACATATTAAAGTTAAATTCTTGCGGTACAACACCAAGATATTGCTTGGCAATCGAAGGGTTCTCTAATAGATCTGTGCCGAAAATATGAACGCTACCGGTGGTTGGCTTAAACAATGAGCTAATAATGCCAATCATGGTAGATTTGCCTGCGCCGTTTGGCCCAAGTAACGCAAAGAAACCACCTTGTGGTACCGTTAAATCAACCCCTTTCAATGCCGAAAACCCATTGTCGTAGGTTTTGGATAAGTTTTTTATGGAGAGTGCTGGTGCATCAGACATGAAGACCTCTTTATTTGTTATCAATTTATATAAAATGCGATTTTAGAATAATAGGCCGTGTTGAACATTCGACTATCATTATCATATAGGCAGAAGCCATATAAGAATGTTCAACACACTCTACTATCTAAAGGTGACAATGTACGGTAATAAACGAACTAATCTCATAAAATGAGGCTACTAATGGCAAATTTCAACTGCCTTATATTCGAAGTACCATATTAATAATACTAATCATGAAAAAGCGCCTATCTCATCACTGAAATAGGCGCTTTATAGATAACTATCGTAAAAGCTTGGAGGGTAATCAATAAAGATTAGCTTGCTTCTGCAACCATATAATCTACGGCATTTTGAACTTCTTCATCAGGAATATCCGCGCCACCTTTGGCAGGCATCGCATTAAAACCATTGATAGCATGGGTATATAGCGTATCTTTACCTTTTGCGATACGTGGCCCCCAAGCGCCAGCATCACCAAAGATAGGAGAACCTAGCAAGCCAGCAGCATGACAGGTATGACATACAGCGTTATACACCGCTTTACCATCACGAGGGCCATCGCCAGCAGCTGGGCCAGATGAGCGTGCCGTTACATCACAAACTTCATCATCTTCAAAACAGATATTGGCAACAGGCTGGATACGCGCAATCAGATTAGGATACAAAGCAATTAGCTTTTGCACTTGCGGCGTATCTTGTGGAATTGGCTCTTCATCAGCGGCAGGCGCTGCTGCTGCAGTTTCTTCGCCTTCTGCTGGAGCGGCTTCGTCAGTAGGCGCAGCACCATCTGTCGTATCTGCAGCAGCTTGGGTATCGTCACCTAGCGTTTCAGGAGCAGCGTCTACGACCTCTTGGCCTTCTGCTACGTCTGACGCAGTTACAGGAGTGTCTACAACATCTTCAGCTTGGCTCACCGCGATACTAGCGATTCCTAGAATGGCAGCTGCCGATAACATAACTACTTTTCTCATTCGTCACGTTCTCTTATTACGTATACAAGGACTAGCACGGCTCGGACATTCTGTCTGTCCTCCTTTGACGACCTCTAAGTCTTCAATAGCAGACAGCCATCCCGCGTGCCAGCGCACTTGCAATCGGTGATTATAAATATGAATTCTCCCCAACATTATAAGGGAAAAGGCAGGTAAATTGCCATGCTTGTTTAATGACTTGGCTGTTTTTTCTTAAAAAACCTCAATCGCGACTGTCATTTATTGGCTTTATGCTTTTTATTTGTTAGACTAAGCGGTCTTTATTTCTAGACACCTTATGCTAATTATCATGCGCATCTAAGCGTGGCAGTCAGACATATCGTTATCATATGCGCTCGTAGCTCAGTTGGATAGAGTATCGGTCTCCGAAGCCGAGGGTCGTGGGTTCGATTCCCGCCGAGCGCACCAATTATGATGTTTACAACCTCACCCTATCACTCTCTTAATACTATCCTCAACTACCTATACTCATCAAACCTACACTTCAACATGTTTGCGGTTTTTCTGTGCTTGTATACTTCTAGTGCTCTCACCTATAGTCGACTCAGTATAATTTGGATACAAAGAAGCCGAGGAAAGTACTACAAGTAGTAGACTGAGCGAGACTGACACCGTAGCCAATTGATAGAGGATTGACTATATAGCAAAATTACTCTGCGTCTTGCAAGTTAGCTGTTAGCTGAGCACGGCTAGGAATACGGTGATAATTGATCACTGGCACATCACCCAAACGGCGCTGACCCTCAGCAATCTTTTTATCAATCGTAATCATCGCTATTTTTTTATCTTGTTTGCTAACGAGCAAATGATTTGCCTTACGTGTGACTCGATAATCAGCAAAATGCTGTTTTAATATCGCTGATGTTTTTTGCAGCGCATCATTCGGTGTTGCATTCTTTGATTTTATGCCGCCTGCTTTTGCGCCGCGCGATTTTGCCACGAACCATAAAACTGCGATGACAGCGAACAATATGACAAGCCACCAAATTCCGTCTATCATAAGTAAAAATATCCATTATTAGCAAGGGTTGGCTCATGTTAGCAGAATTATCACTAGCGTTAATAGCAGAAGTAAAACTTGCAGCCCAACTACTGGCATCCAAACAGCGTATTTGCATTTTGACTGGGGCTGGCATTTCAGCAGAAAGCGGCATCCCAACGTTTCGGGATAAGCAAACAGGGCTGTGGGAGAACTACGGTGTCGAAGACTTGGCAACCCCTGAAGCATTCACTCGTGATCCAAGGCTAGTATGGTCATGGTATCAATGGCGTCGGCAAATGGTCGCAGACAAAGCACCAAATCCTGCCCATCATGCGTTGGCTCAGTGGCAGTATCATGCGCAAACCTCCGATCAGCAAGTGACACTCATTACCCAAAATGTCGATGATTTGCACGAGCAAGCTGGTAGCGCAGTGACTCACCTGCATGGTCATCTGTGGCGTAACCGCTGTAGTCAGTGTGAGATACCCTATCAAGATCAATCGAGAGCGTCATACGATAATCAAGGTACTATGAGTTTTGATGAAACACTGCTTACCTGTTCGCATTGCGACGGTTACATCAGACCAGATATTGTTTGGTTTGGCGAAGCTCTACCTGTACAGGCATGGCAGACTGCCGAAGAAGCTGCGGCTAATTGCGAGGTATTTATCAGTATTGGTACATCAAGCTTGGTCTATCCTGCTGCTGGATTATCACAGCTAGCTAAACAGAATGGCGCGCAAGTTATTGAGATAAACCCTGACCCCACACCAAATAATATCGTCGATATCACATTAGCAGAAAAGGCTGGAATAATACTGCCGCTGCTTATATCAGAGATTACGGCTTTATAATTGCTACTAATTATAGATATTACTGAATGACAGACAATAAAAAAGGCTTAACGATTTATATAAACCGTTAAGCCTTTGCTACTAAAAACAAGCTCGTTAAAATTATTTCAATGCAAGCTCAACTCTCGCTAAGTAAGCTTGTTTTAACTCATCACTGATAAATGCCGATTTAAACGAGTTTTTTACCAAAGTAATAACATCGTCTTCCGTAATCGGCAGATTCTCATATAGGTTAATGAAGTTTTGGTTCACATATCCTTTGAAATACGCAGGGTCGTCCGAGTTAACACTAATATTTAGACCATAGTCTAAAAGCTCTTTGATATTGTGCTCTTTATAAGTCTCGAAAACTTTTAGCTCGATATTTGAGTTCGGGCAAACCGTCAATGGCATTTGCTCATCTTTGAGTCTTTGCATCAACTCTGGGCTTTTTATAGACTGCACACCATGATCGATTCTATTGATATTCAATAAGTCTAATGCTTCGTAGATGTACGAGAAGTCTGCTTCCTCGCCTGCATGAGCAACCAACTTAAAGCCTTCTTCTTTGGCTTTTTGAAAGACTTCCTTGAATTTCGATGGTGGGTTACCCAGTTCTGATGAATCCAGACCAACACCGATGATGTCGTCTTTATACTCTAGTGCTTGCTCTAATGTCTCAAACGCTTCTTCTTGCGATAAATGACGCAAGAAACACATGATGATACATGACGTGATACCGTATTTTGCTTTGGCATCTGCAAGCGCTTCTTTGATACCTGTGATGACCGATTCAAAAGGCACGCCGCGTTCAGTATGCGTCTGCGGATCAAAGAATATCTCTGTGTGAATGACATTATCTTCAACACATCTAAGAATATATTCCCACGTCAAATCATAGAAATCATCTTTTGTGAGTAGGACGTTGGCACCCGCATAGTAGATATCTAAAAAGGTCTGTAGGTTGGTGAAGTTATAGGCACTGCGTACATCTTCGATATCTTTATAAGGTATCTCTACATTGTTCTTTTTGGCCAATCTAAACATCAGCTCAGGCTCTAGCGAACCTTCAATATGTAGATGAAGTTCAGCTTTCGGTAGTTTCTTTATTAATTCAATCATAGTATTCCAATAATGGTGTTATCGAGACGAGCCCTAGTAGATATTGCACAGTAGGATAATCAAACCATACATATATGAGGCGTTATCTGTCTCAGAAAAATTATTTTAACACTAAAAGCATATCGCCTAAAACAAAACCCTTTGACCGTATAGATAAGCTACTTATAAAAGCAACCTTCTTAATAAAACCGTGTAAGGTGCAAACTACTTTAAAAATACCACTGTATCAGACAGCTCATTGCCTTCTGGATCGTGCTCTAAATGATAATACTGACGTAATACCTGCCCCACTTCATCCAGCAGTTCAGCCAAGCTCTCTTCTGTCTTTTGGGTAGCAATACCAGATACCGCCTTGTCGCACATTGCATTCCATACTGTTGGACTAACGTGAGCGCTGATACCTCGGTCTGCGACAATCTCTAGTTTGCGCTCACATACATTGACATAGATCAAGACGCCCGTATTTTCTTCCGTATCCCAGACGCGATATTCGCTAAACAAATCAATCGCACGCTCACGGCAGTTCATGCGATAAGCTTCTTGGATAGGCAGATGGTTTTCTACGATTAAGAATACTTCACCACGATGCCCACGCTCGGCTCGTGTCACAGCATCTGTTAGGCGTGCTTTGGATTCTGTTGTTAGCCACTTACTATGTAATAAAGGGACGAACAAAACTTGACGCCACCAGCGGGCAAAACTGGGGTTTGAAGCGTTGTCTTCTACCATTATATTATTTCCTCAAGTACGTCGTTTTCGATGGTTATGTAGAGTTTATTTTGTTTGCGTATGTGGAATACTTACCACGAGCCACCTGCACCGCCGCCGCCGAAACCACCGCCGCCACCGCCAAAGCCGCCGCCTCCGAAACCACCACCGCCAAAGCCGCCTCCACTACCGCCGCCCATACCGGGTAAGAAAATCATGCCGCCTCTGCGCCCACCTTTACCGCCGCCGCCTTTTCCACCGCCACCGCCGCGTGAGATCAAAAACATCCAGATAAATATCGCCATAATCAGCGTCATGAAGAAGCCGCCACCTAATGCCATTGAACCTGCAAAAAACCCGCCAGCGGTAATAATAGAACCAAATACTCGGCCCAATATATTAGTAATAAAGCTACCAAAAATCATCGCCATGATAAATAAGAAAATAGGTGACGGCAACTCGTCTGAGCTTTGCTGGGCAGTACGTTCTGCGGCTTGCGAATCAGCACGAGCTAAGACTTCAGGGTCAGCAGTTAAGCGCGTTTTGAGCGCTTCAACGCCAGCGATTATCCCTGCACCATAGTTATTTTGCTTAAATAACGGCGTGATATCTTCACGAATGACACGGTTGACTGCCGCATCTGGTAATACGCCTTCTAGTCCATAACCCGTTAGGATATACATATCACGGTCATTGACAGCGACGACAATCAGCAGACCATCATCGATAGCTTCATCACCCAATTCCCACTTCTCAGCAACTTGCAAGGCATAATCAAATATTGGTACGCCATTAGTAGTTGGTACGATAACCACCGCTGCTTGTGCTAATCCCTGCTGATAGATACTTCTAAGCTGAGCCTCTAGACGTAGCCTCTCTTGGGGATTTAGGATATTGGCCTGATCAACGACTGGTTCATTGAGTATCAACTTGTCAGCGTCAACACCCTCGGCACTGGAGCGTACAGGTGGCTGAGCGGTTGTTTGGGCATTGGCTGTACCATTTGCTGTGCTTTGGTTATCTGCGTTTTGAGTGATAGCGTCGTTGCCGAGCACTGCCCCATTGATAGCATCGTTATTTAATACAGCATCATTAATTGCTTCGTTAGACTCGCCTGCTTTAGCAACAGCCACCAACTCTTCGACACTACGGTTTTGCAGATTCGAGGTGCTATCTGTCGCCACCGCTGTATCATTGGGTGCAGCGTGCAATGCAGGCACGCTGACGACACCTAACGTAAACAGTAATGCTGATAAGATTGCTTTTGAATTATTCATCTAATCTATACCACCTCAGATAACATCTTTACCAATTGATAGACTCTAACTAATCATCATTGAACCATTAGCTAAATAAACAGAGCTGCCTATGCTGCTCTGTCGTCACGTTCATTCTAAATTTTATTCAGCAGACTTTTCTGCAGAGTCGCCAAAATCAACACTTGGTGCGGTTGAAATCGCCTCTTCATTGGCCACACTAAAATTGGGCTTAGTATCCATACCAAATACTTTTGCAGTGATGTTGGTTGGGAACTGACGCACCGTTGTATTGTATCCCTGCACTTCTTGGATATAACGGTTACGAGCAACAGCAATACGGTTCTCAGTACCTTCTAACTGTGCTTGCAAATCTTGAAACAGTGCATCTGACTTTAGATCTGGATAACGCTCAGATACTGCCATCAAACGTGACAATGCACCTGTCATCTGCTCTTGCGCTGCTGCATAACGCTCCATCGCTTCTGGATCATTAAGCACTTCTGGCGTTACCGTGATACCGCCCGCACGTGAGCGAGCTTCTGCCACTTGGGTGAAGACTTCTTGCTCTTGCTCGGCATATTGCTGTACGACTTTGACTAAGTTTGGCACCAAATCAGAACGGCGCTGATACTGGTTGACCACTTCTGACCATGAAGCAGTGACCTGCTCATCTTGTGCCTGCAGGTTGTTGTAGCCACAGCCACTTAGACCAACTGTAGAAGTTGTCAATAAAGCGGCTAGCAACATCGGCTTCATAATAGATTTACGCGTCATTGTTGATTCTCCTAATAATGATAAATAACAAATATCCAGTACCACGTTTTTAATATTTTTAAGTTTTCTTAGTATTCATACGACGGTCATGCGCTCTATATATTGTATATCTGCGCAACACTCTATCAGCATGATATCAAAAGAAGTTGTCTTAATGATGGCGTTATATACGGCTTTTTACAATTGACCGTTACCAAAACACAACCGCATAGCGTTAACGATAACGCGTTTTTATCATGATAGATATAGAGCAAAAATTTAGCAGTCTGGCGCAATCAGACTAAATGTTATGAAATTACAAACAATTATTTATATATTATGCAAATCTTGCTAATGTATCTGCTAAATAAAATATGGAATATATCTACCGTCTATAAAGAAATTTCTAGTAATTAGTACAAAAATATGGCAAATTGCAGTTACGTAGCCGTACGGTTTGAATACATTTGGTAGTGGACTTATAGTTTGATTAGTATTAGCGAGTTGTTAATTTCTTAATAAAAACATCAATTAACTGTCAAATTATCGCTTAATACTATCAATTCGCCATACCAGTCATGTATTTATTCAGGACAGCTCATAGTAAGTTGAATGCCATCATGGTGATGGATATTTAATTATATAACCGCCTGTTTTATCCGCCGGTCAACTTATGACTCATCTGATGTATAACATGATGATAGAAGACCGCAGTAGTTGAGGTTGTAGAATAATAGTAAACGCAGCTGATATTTATATTGTCAGTGATAAGCGCTATGCAAATAGTCCGTATTACTGATGAGATACGCGGGTAAATACAGACAACTACAGTCCATTCTTGGTGGCCAAGCAAATGAGACTTAGACAACAAATAAGTCGATGCAGAGACTTTAACTGCTTAACTTAAATAAGTAAGTTAACCAGTTAGTTTACTCCTAGCAAACAGTGCCACCTTGAGACAGTACTAGGAACATAAATATGGAAGGTTTAGTTAACTTAGTAAATGGAATTATCTGGAGCCCAGCGCTGATTTATCTCTGCTTGGGTGCCGGTCTGTTCTATTCCATTATGACGCGCTTTGTACAAGTACGTCTATTCGGTGAGATGATCAAACTCCTATTCACTGGTAAATCTAGTGCACAGGGTATCTCATCATTTCAGGCACTTGCCGTCTCACTCGCTGGTCGTGTGGGTATGGGTAACATCGCTGGGGTAGCTGCTGCTATCGGCTTCGGTGGCCCAGGTGCCGTATTCTGGATGTGGGTCGTAGCCTTTCTAGGCGCATCTACAGCCTATGTCGAATCTACTCTTGCTCAGATTTACAAAGAAAAAGATGTGGTAACTGGCGAATATCGCGGTGGCCCAGCTTATTACTTTGAACGTGCCCTTGGTCAAAAGTGGTACGGCATCCTCTTCGCAATCGCTTCTATTTTATCATGTGGTATGTTCTTACCTGGTGTACAGGCGAACGGTGTTATCAGTGCATTTGCACAGGTAATGGGCGAAGGTACGATCATGAACGTTGCAGGCCTAGAAGTTGGCTCTATGCGTTTGGTCGGCTTGGCTATCATCTTAGTGGTGCTAGGTATCATCATCTTTGGTGGTATTAAGCGTATTGCAACCTTTACTGAGTTTGCAGTACCTTTCATGGCATTAGGTTATATTGCCTTAGCGCTAATCATCATGTTCAGCAACTTCAGCTTGATTCCAGATGTATTTGGTATGATTGTTGGTGATGCATTCACTGCACAAGCAGGTTTTGGTGCTGCTATCGGTTGGGGTGTGAAACGTGGTATCTACTCTAACGAAGCTGGTCAGGGTACAGGTCCTCACGCTGCTGCTGCTGCTGAAGTTGAGCATCCATCACAGCAGGGTCTAGTTCAGGCATTCTCAGTATATGTTGATACATTACTAGTATGTTCTGCTACTGCATTCATGATCTTGTCTACTGGTATGTACAACATTCAAGGTACGCTACCAGATGGTCAGTTCATCGTACAGAACGTTGCTGCTACTACTGAAATCAATGCTCCTGCGTTCACGCAAATGGCAATGGAATCTGTATACGGTACGTTTGGTAATGTCTTTATCGCAATCGCTGTATTCTTCTTTGCCTTTACCACAATTCTGGCTTACTACTACATCGCTGAAGTAAACGTGGCTTACTTGACTCGCTTCCTCGGTCGTAGTGCGAACAGAACTGGTCTATTCCTAGTGAAAGTGCTTATCATGGCGATGGTTGCTTATGGTGGTCTAAACTCAGCTGGTTATATCTGGGCAATCGGTGATATCGGTGTTGGTCTTATGGCTTGGCTTAACATTGTTGGTATTCTTGTCATCTTCATCGTGGCTCGTCCAACCCTTACTATGCTTAAAGACTATGAGGCTCAGCGTAAAGCTGGCGTCACTCGCTATAGTTTTGATCCTGCTAAATTCGGTATCAAAAATGCACCGTATTGGGAAGAGCGTCATCTAGCACAACAAAAAAGCATGAACGCTGACCCATTACGTAAAGATAAAGTGTAAGTCTATTTAATAAGGTTGCTATTTGATCTTATTGAACAAACAAAAAGCCCGAGACCATGTTCTCGGGCTTTTTTGTTTGGATAGTTTTCTACACTGCTACAGAATAGCTTACCGAAATATTAAAAATCATATTCATACGAGCTGATTTAATACCTTAAAATTACCCTTTTATCTCTTAAAGTTAAGCTGTATTCGAAACAACGTATGACAGTTACGTTATCTTTTGCCTGTCTTCTTTACAGAGCTCGCTTTAGCTTTAGGCTACTTTATATTAATTAAGTCGTCGTACCAGTATAGGTAAGCCACAGTTCCGTTATTTTTAATTCATAGACATAAAAAAGCCTAGCGCGATGGCTAGGCTTTCTTTAATTTATAGGTTATGAATCTACATATAATAGATAGCTTATTCAGGCATTAATACTGCATCGATAGTGTGGACCACACCATTGGTTGCCATGATATCTGTACCAGTGATATTTGCTGTGTTACCAGTAGCATCAGTAATTACGTTGTCTTCACTGATAGTAATGGTTTTACCGTTCGCTGTTTCGATCTCAGTACCGTATGGGATATCAGCCGCTTTAACTTCCATTGCTAGTACATGGTAAGGAAGGACAGTTTTTAGCAAGTCCGTATTGGCCAACAACTCTTCTTTAGTCACGCCTAATTTTTCTAGTACTGGCGCAAACGCATCATCAGTTGGGGCAAATACAGTATGCTTAGTTTCTTCCATTAGCATAGTATCAAGACCAGCAGCCTGTAGCGCAGCGGTTAGGATAGTTAGGTTTTCGTTCTCTGCTGCAATTTCAGCGATAGTTTGAGTCGCTTCCATGTCCATTTCGGCCATTGGCTCAGCTTCAACAGCTTCTGTCTCAGCAACTGGCTCAACTGCCATTTCTTCAGTCGCTTCTGGTTCAGTTGGCTCTGCAACAGTCTCTGTATCGTTACACGCTGCTAGTGACATGGCTGCGGTTACAACTGCGATAGATAACAAGTTCTTCTTTAACATAGGTAATTCCTTTTTGGATAAATAATTGATTAAGGGATTTATTTAAATTAATAACTTTCGATAAATATAATGATGACCAATGATTGATAAATGTATCAATTACTTAGTCATACTATTTAGTCCGTTATATTGATAGTTCTCAGTCTAACTGTTTAATTTTCAAATGGTATTTACTTAGGTAGCAACACTGTATCAATCACGTATATAGCATTGTTTGCTTGTATATCAGTTATTGCGATATTTAAGACAAAGTGATGTGGATTAACTATTTTCGGATTTCTACTTTAAAAATCTAACCTAAATAGAAACTTATATAGATAAAGCTCTAAAGTCTAAAACAGCCATTGTCTGATAATGAAATCATCACAAACAATGGCTGCTTAGTCTTATAATAAATACAGTTGGTATGCCTCAGTTAATACTTATTTAGGCAACAATACTCTATCGATTACATGGACAACACCATTGTTGGCAGCGATATCAGTCTTCACGATGTTCGTTGTGCGACCGTTTTCATCCATCAATTTGCCTTCTTTGGTTACCATCAACGTGTCTTTGCTAGCGGTCATTACGTTACCAGGCTTCACATCTTTGGCATACATAGCCATATCGCCAGCGACTACGTGATAACCCAATACTTTGGTCAATAGTGGCTTATTAGCAAATAACTGCGCTTTGGTCATACCTGTTTCTTGCAATGCTTGCATAAAGGCAGCATTGGTCGGTGCAAATACCGTATAGTGAGCATTAGGATCAGACAACATATCGACTAGACCTGCTGCTTGTACCGCTTCTACCAATACTGAAAAATCAGGATTGCTTTGGGCAATTTGTACGACATTCATCTTAGCCATACTCTGACTGTGCATTGGTGCTTTCATATCGCCCGTCTTTGCTGGCATCATATTATTACAAGCACTTAGACCCGCAATTGAGATAGCCAATGTACCGATGGTGGCAATTTTAGTAAGTTTCATAACATTTTCCTTAATGATTTGAATTTCTTTGACGTTGGTATTGTTTCAACTATGATATTACTGTCTTACAGATCATCCTACCTGCTAATGCCATTTGCTCACTGTACTATACTGCTAACATTGATACTCTTAGTACCAGTTATTGCTAATACAGTTATTGCTAATAAATGAGCCTATATTTATAAGTAGAGCTTACTAAGACCTTGTATTTCTGAAATTAAATTAACATGTAAGCAATCTTTATCAACCTGACTTTGCGCAATTTTTTGTGGTACGGGTGTAAACTCTGTCTGACTTCTGAGCATTCCCGTTGGCTTTCATTTGCAAAAGAAAAGCTTTATGTAAGCCCTTAGCGAAATGATATTCATTTGTGCGTATCTGCTTTATGAAATAGACTCTAATACCTTGCTTTGTTACTTAGCTCTCCTCTTATTTATCTATTGCCAAAGAGGAATATGCAGTATCCCTATGTAGCAAACTTTTCATGCTAAAATAATGCAAATTTGCGGTCCTCTTCGTGAGACTCTGCACGCTACTGGTTTGTTATTCCTTCTTTTTTTAATAATTACGATATAAGCAGCACACCTATGATTCCAACGACGACCTCACCAACCGATTCTCATACCGATACCGCCTCTAGTTCCTCATCCGCTAATGACTTTATATTGACACCACCTGCTGTATTTCCGTTTAAAGAGCAGCAACTAACCGCTCGTGCCCGTATCAATGAGCAGATGGCGTCACGCATTTTGATGTTAGACGGTGCGATGGGTACGCAGATTCAGACCTATAAATTAGAAGAAGCGGATTATCGTGGTGAGCGTTTTGCTGATATCGACCAAGATGTACGCGGCAATAACGATCTACTGGTACTGACTCAGCCGCACATGATTAAAGACATTCATCACGATCATCTGCTGGCTGGCGCTGATATCATCGAGACCAATACCTTTAACGGTACGCGTCTGTCGATGGCTGACTATGACATGCAGTATTTGGTACCAGAACTGAATAGGACGGCGGCCAAGATTGCTCGAGCAGCGGCGGATGAATTTACCGCAAAAACCCCTGAGAAACCGCGCTTCGTTGCGGGCGTCGTGGGTCCGACGTCACGTACGTGCTCGCTATCGCCTGATGTTAATGATCCTGCGTTTCGTAACATTACCTTTGATGAATTGGTCTTAAACTACCGTGAAGCGACCTTGTGCCTAATAGAGGGCGGCGTCGATATTATTTTGATTGAGACGATCTTCGATACGCTAAATGCCAAAGCGGCGATATTTGCGATCACTGGTGTGTTTGACGATATTGGCTTTGAATTGCCAATTATGATTTCGGGTACGATTACCGACGCGTCAGGTCGCACGCTATCGGGTCAAACAGCCGAGGCGTTTTATAACTCTATCCGCCATGCCAAGCCATTGTCTGTTGGCTTTAACTGTGCGCTAGGTGCTGATGCGCTGCGTCCCCATATTCAGACATTGTCAAACATCGCTGATACTTACGTCTCTGCGCATCCAAACGCTGGTCTGCCTAATGAGTTTGGTGAGTATGACGAAACCGCTGAAGAAACCGCTGCCCTACTCGAAGGTTTTGCCAAAGCGGGTATCTTAAATATCGTCGGCGGCTGCTGTGGTACGACACCTGAGCATATCCGTCAAATCGCTAAAGTCGTAGCGAACTATCCACCGCGTGTCATCCCTGAGATAGCGCCTGCCTGCCGACTATCAGGACTCGAGCCATTTACCATCAATTCTGATAGCTTGTTTGTCAATGTCGGTGAGCGTACCAACGTCACAGGCTCTAAAAAGTTCCTACGTTTGATCAAAACCGAAGCCTATACCGAAGCACTCGATGTCGCTCGCGATCAGGTCGAAGGCGGTGCGCAAATCGTCGATATCAATATGGACGAAGGCATGCTCGACTCTAAGCAGGCTATGATTCACTTTGTCAACTTAGTTTCAGGCGAGCCAGATATCAGCCGTGTGCCACTGATGATTGACTCGTCTAAATGGGACATTATCGAAGAAGGTCTTAAGCGTACGCAGGGCAAATCGGTCGTCAACTCTATCTCGTTAAAAGAAGGTCATGCTGAGTTCGTTGAGCGTGCCAAATTATGTATGCGTTATGGTGCCGCGATTATCGTTATGGCATTCGATGAAGACGGACAGGCTGACACTTACGAGCGCAAGATTGAAATATCTAAGCGCAGCTATGACGTACTGGTCAATGAAGTGGGCTTTCCATCAGAAGACATTATCTTTGACCCAAATATCTTTGCCGTTGCAACGGGTATCACCGAGCATAACAACTACGGTGCTGACTTTATCAATGCCACACGCTGGATTACGGAAAACCTGCCGAACGCCATGGTCTCGGGCGGCGTATCCAACGTCTCGTTTAGTTTCCGTGGTAACCCAATCCGTGAAGCGATCAACTCCGTATTCTTATACCACGCGATCAAAAACGGTCTAACCATGGGTATCGTCAACCCAGCCATGCTTGAGCTGTACGATGATATTCCAAAGGAAGCGCGTGACGCTATCGAAGACGTCATGCTCAACCGCAATCAAGGTGAGACTGGTCAAGATGCGACTGAGCGTCTTATGACCGTCGCTGAAAACTACCAAGATGGCGGCAAGAAAAAAGACAGCACCGTCGATATGAGCTGGCGCGAAGGTACGGTAGAAGAACGTATCGCCCACGCACTGGTCAAAGGCGTGACGACCTTTATCGAAGCGGATACCAAAGAAGCCTGGGAGAAGTATCCTAAACCGCTAGAAGTCATCGAAGGGCCACTCATGGACGGTATGAATATCGTCGGTGATCTATTCGGTGCTGGTAAAATGTTCCTCCCGCAAGTCGTAAAATCTGCTCGTGTAATGAAGCAATCTGTCGCGTGGCTAAACCCGTATATCGAAGCGGAGAAAGTCGAAGGCGAAGTCAAAGGTAAAATCCTGATGGCAACTGTCAAAGGCGACGTACATGATATCGGCAAAAACATCGTCGGTGTGGTACTCGGCTGTAACGGCTATGATATCGTCGATTTGGGCGTGATGGTGCCATGTGAAAAAATCCTTGATACTGCCATCGCAGAAAAAGTCGATATCATCGGTCTGTCTGGTCTGATTACTCCAAGTCTCGATGAAATGGTCTATGTCGCCAAGCAAATGCAAGAGCGCGGCATGACACTACCATTGATGATTGGCGGTGCAACGACGTCGAAAGCGCATACTGCTGTCAAGGTCGAGCCGCAATATCAAAACGATGGCGTCATCTATGTATCGGACGCTTCGCGCTCAGTCGGCGTGGTGACCAAACTGCTGTCGAAAGAGCACCGTCAAGCGCTCATCGATGAGACACGTGAAGAATATGTCAAGGTGCGTGAGCGTCTGGCTAAGCGTCAACCAAAAGCCGCCAAAGTCACCTATGCTGAATCGGTCAAGATTGGCTTTCAGTATGATTGGGAAACCTATGTGCCACCAGTGCCAAATAAGCTAGGACAAGTGATATTGAATGACTATCCAATCGCCAACCTACTACCCTATATCGATTGGACACCGTTCTTTATCTCTTGGGGTCTGACCGGTAAATACCCGAAAATATTGCAAGATGATGTGGTTGGCGAAGCGGCACGCGATCTGTTTGAAAATGCAGAAGAGCTACTGCAAAAGATGATTGATGAAAAATCAATCGTAGCTAAAGGGGTGTTTAAACTGATGCCCGCGCGCCGCACTGGGGCCGACACCGTGACTGTGTATGATAACGACCCACAAAATGGTGGCAGCCCAACGTATCAGTTTGAGCATTTACGTCAGCAAAGCGACAAAGCCAGTGGCAAGCCTAACTTTAGCTTGGCAGACTTTATCTCGCCATCAGAGACGCATACCGATCACTTGGGCGGCTTTACTGTCTCCATCGTCGGTACAGAAGCACTGGCTGAGCAATACAAAGCAGCAGGCGATGACTATAATGCCATCATGGTACAGGCGCTGTCTGACCGTTTAGCCGAAGCCTTTGCCGAGCATCTACATGAGCTAATTCGTAAAGAGTATTGGGGCTACCAACCAACCGAATCACTTACCAATGATGAGATGATTAAAGAAAAATACGTCGGTATCCGCCCTGCACCTGGCTACCCTGCTTGCCCTGAGCACACCGAAAAAGGTAAATTGTTTGACTGGCTCGGTACGGTAGATGCGATTGGTACGACGTTGACCGAAAGCTATGCGATGTGGCCTGCGTCATCGGTCAGCGGATTCTATTACTCGCATCCTGATAGCGAGTACTTCAACGTCGGAAAAATCAGTCGTGATCAGTTAGAGAGCTATGCGGAGCGTAAAGGCTGGGATATGAAAACGGCTGAGAAGTGGTTAAATCCGAACTTGTAGTCGATTGGCTAATCAAGTTATAGAAACCTGATAGTTCTTTTTTGGCTTACTCATTTAATATGGGTAAGCCATTTTTTATGGCGCATCCTTTATTTGTTATCAGCAAACTTATCGCTACGTTCATAGCAAAATACTTTTATCATTTACTGACAAGAACCATGCTAGATTATTGTCTACTTTATTATTTTGAGACAGGCTATGAATCAGATTGCATTACTTTCTAGTTGGATTGGCAAAACTTTTGCAATTTGGGCATTGGTCAGTGCTGTTTTGGGATTTATTTTTCCTGAATTTTTTGCCTCGTTAGCTTTTTTAATCGTTCCCATACTTGGCATCATTATGTTTGGAATGGGCATGACGCTCAAGACGGAAGATTTCCTAGAAATTGTCAAACGACCAAAGCCTGTACTGGTAGGGCTATTAGCGCAGTTTACGCTCATGCCACTCATTGCTTACCTATTGACGGTCATTTTCAACCTTGATCCTTTAATAGCAATCGGCGTTATCTTAGTTGGCTGTTGCCCTGGCGGTACATCTAGTAACGTCATTACGTTCTTAGCCAAAGGTGATGTAGCTTTGAGTGTGGCGATTACCTCTATCTCTACCCTACTGGCACCTTTTCTGACCCCTATTCTGCTCAGTGTTTTTGCGGGGCAGCTGATTGATATTGATTTGGCCAGTATGATGATAACCATTACGAAAATCGTCATCTTGCCCATATTACTAGGTGTTATTTTTCATAAGTTTTTGGGTAAAAAGATCGAGTTCGTCACCGAGGTATTACCGATGGTATCGGTATTGGGTATCTCTATTATCATCGCGGCAGTGGTTGCAGTGTCTAAAGCGACTATATTGGATAGCGGTGCTATCGTCTTTATCGTGGTTGCCTTACATAATATGACTGGTTATACCTTGGGATATGTCATCGCGCGCTTGTCTGGATTTACGGAGAAACAGCGCCGCGCGATTATGGTGGAAGTGGGTATGCAAAACTCTGGTCTAGGCGCTGCCCTTGCCGCGACTTATTTCAATCCTGTCGCTGCCTTACCTAGTGCGATCTTTAGCGTGTGGCATAACTTTAGTGGTGCGTTGGTTGCGAATATTTTTGCTAAGAGAGATGCGAAGTAGGTAGGGGTTTTATTGCTTGTACATATTTTAGAATTAGTGGAAGAGAATTAGTGGAAGAGAATTAAGGTTGCGATATGAAAACGGCTGAGAGTTTATTTAATCTAAATTTGTAATATAGAACATTGGAGAATAAAAAGACTCTTTATAGCAAGGATCTCTTCATTATTTACATATAGAACTAATGAAGAGAATTAATGAATAGAGCTAACCGTCTAACGTAAAACCAAACATAAGGCTTGTTCTTTTATCATTGACGAGCTGAGGTGGAACGTAATAAGAACCTATTTTCTGCAATTTTTCAACCTTCTCTTCTAGTACTAAATTTGTATGATAGATAGGCTGTAACAAAGAAATTAGCTTATAAAACTTGCTACGAAGATCTATTTCAGAATTTGTCCAATTTGAGTGAATATCAATTAGCTCCTGATTTATTTGTGCAAGTTTGCTTTCAAGATCACTAATATCAATACACTCTGCAAAATAGCTCACCACTGCATAGTCAAATACTGAATAACAAAGGTTATTCATATAATCACTCCCATCATAACTCGATAGACCATGTTCAATATATTTAGAATATACCATATTCCATAATGTCTTTCTTTTTTCTAAACTTGCTAAGGAGTCGAATCTTTCAAATACCTCTGTAAGTAGCCTTCTATCTTCACTATAGTTATAACTGAGGTTTTGTCCAAATTTACTATCACCTAGTGAACTCAAGTAAATATCTATATCTTCTTCATTCGCATGTTTAGCTATAAATATGCCAAAAGCTCCAGAGAAGAAGTAGAATCTAATTAGATACCTATTAAAAATTTTGAACCAAGTTTTCGCTAGAACTTTATCTCTACACATATCTGCAAAAATTTCAGCCAAAACCATCTCTTGTTTGCTAGATAGATCAATATTATTTTTTAATTCTAAATCAAACAAAAGGGCAAATCTAAGCAAATCGTTATTTGTTCTTGAGGCAAGCAGAAATCTACTATCGACTAGGTATAACTCATTACTAACTAGTGACATCATTGAAAAAAAGTCTTCATAAAATACTAAAGATTGTATTAGTTTATCTAAACAAATTTCTGTTAGCAATAAGAAACATTGGGATTGAAAAATATTCGGAAATGCAAATGCTCTGTGATTTTTAAAGAACCCCCAGCTGTTAGTTATCCCTATCCAGTCTCTGTTATCTATAAAATACTCCATTTTCTCAACGGCTTCTTTTTCATATATCAAGCTATTGTTATTGTACTTTATATTAGTCTTGAATTTGATAATACGTACCGATAATGCATCTTCAAGTTCAGTATTATTTATTTCGTCTTGAAGATAACTCCATATATTTATATTAAGTAAATTTATAATTAGAAAACATAATGAAACTTTTTTGAAGCTAGGATCAGAATCTATTTTCCAAATATTTAACTGACTAAAAATCCAATTGCATAGTCCTTTTAATTCAAACACTTCATCATATGTTAAGCTATTTTTCAATCCTTGCTCAATTTTATAGTAAAAAGACTCTAACCAGCTAAAATCTCTTTTTAGTTCTGAATATATTGAATCTACCTCATCATCAGTAAGATTAAATGGAATGTCTATATCAAGCGCAATTATCTCTTTACAAGCAAGTTTAGGCTCGATAATTGGAAAATATTTAATATCCTTAAATACCTGAACCCAAAAAATGTGATTATTATCTAAGACTTCCAAACTAAACACTCCTCAACATTCAACTCCTGCCATAACTCATCAAACGAATTAGCAATAAGTTGTGCATGAGATACCTTCTGGAAAATATGATGGCTTTGTCCTAAACTATTAACTGATGTTCCAAGAGACCAAGCCATTGCACCTCTATCTGTAAATGGGAAAATAATAAAACGATCATGAAATGACCAACCATGATTACCATATTTTGCTCTAAACTCTAAATTCAAACCATGTTTATTACCAGAGTTTTCTTCTAAATCGGCTTCAAATTTATTGAGCAACCTTTTTTTACCATTTATTTCTTTTTTTGAAATTTTATTGAGCAACCTTTTTGGCAAAAACGGGCATGAGTTCTGTTCATTCTCATGTTCATGATGATTCAAGATTGTTATAGCTTTTAACTCTGAATTTGAGTGTTCACAAAAGAACAATGTATTCAAAACATCATTAGCTGAGAGGTAAGGGTCCCACAACCAAACCCCTTTTTGTCCATATTCATTAATTAAGTAACGCAAATCGAGTAATGCTCTGTATTCATCACCTTTATGGTATTGAATAAACTCCTTTCTTCTAAGTAAGTCACCCCGCTCTTTTTCGAACACCCTAGATATTTGAAAGTTTTCAATAGATTTATTACTAGCATTTTTTGATTCTATATCATTATTTGAAGATATTTGCACGTTAACTCTTTGCTGTTTTGCAACTCCCGTTAACGTTTTAAAAACTCTAGGTTCACTTCTCAACATTCCGATATCCATATTTATACTCGAAATGAATCCTGTGAGGTCTGACGCTGAAAGTAGTATTTCATTTTTTCTATCCCATATGAAGTATCTATGGTTGAAACCTTCATGCTGCATTTTTATAGGATACTTTCCCTCGCTAACATCAATTGAGTAAAATTCAGGATAAATACTATCATTTTCAGCTATCAAATATAGCTGTAATTCTCGCTTATGTATATCCGCTTTGATGTGCCAATAAATCTCACAATCTAAATTCGAACCTAATTTTTGATGGCTGATTTTAGAATGGATAATTGAAATAGGTAATTGTAATATTAAATTTCCAAGTTTATCAGATAAACTAGCAATTCCTAATGGTAGATAATGGCTTACTTTAGATGACAATTCTTGTAGTAATGCAGGTTTTTCAAATAAAAATTTAAGATGAGATTTTTCTACATTAAACCATTCGTATACATAGCTACCACTAAAGTAGTTATTTTTGAGAATATTATTAAGCGGTATTCCTATGGTAGAGTCTGAAGGAGCAAATTTCCTTCCAATTTCTTCGATACTACCTACAAATAAATCTGTTCCGCTAACGCTCCATACTTCTGTTTCTTTCAACGCAGTTATATTTTCATAAAATTTATCAAACTCTATATACTGGCGTTGTATACCAAAAGAAATGGAGCTACTTCCCTTTATCTCTAATCTCTTTTCATTTAAAATTTCTGGTTTTTTGTTTATATCTATATCGTACTCCACAGCAACTACTACTGTTAAAACGTTGAAAACAATTTTTTCTTCTTTATTAAAGCCAAATATGGTTATAACTTCTAAACCTTTATAAAAACCAATTACTCCTTCCTTACAAAGCTTTTTTATATCTTCATGTATAGCATACATAGCTGACCCTCAAATCTCTTGTAATATGGCTTACTAACTACATCCTAAGATTATTATAGGGCTAGTTAGAATCACGACCCTTCCCTCGCCGACACCGCTCAGAACAATAAATCACCTGCTCCCAGTCTTTCTCCCACTTCTTACGCCATGTAAATGGGCGCTGGCAGACAGGGCAGGTTTTTTGCGGTAAGTTTACTTTTTTATGTGCCATTATTTGCTCCCATCCACTTCTAACTATTTGCGTTGTGGTGAAATCTTACTTTTGATGATCTAGCCCTTCATACTTTTTCACTCGTCGGCATTGGTCTGAGCAATAGACCATGCTCTCCCAGTTTTTATCCAGCTTCTTAGTCCAGCTAAACTCGCGCTCGCAGACAGGGCAAAGTTTTTTGCGAACATTCTTCTTTTTATGCGCCATACGTTGTTATCCTCAGATTTATCTTATTTTTGAATTAAATATTAGAATTTCGATATGCGTTTAATACACTAACGACCCCATATCGGTGAGCGCACGACTCCACCATTTTGACCGCTGATGGCGTAGCTAGTATTGCCCGACAGCGAATGGATGACTAGACTACCACTACTTTGGCCTGCTGCTTGCCCGCCCACATTCAAGCGGCGAGTTGGATAGACGGCATAATTGCTAGAGGGAGATAGACGTGCAGGTTCATCAAGCCCTGTTTCTGCCAAGTTGATCACTTGCCCAGTCGCCAAGGTCATGACAGCCGCCTTGCGACCATTTAAGTAGGCCATACGCTGACCATCTAAGCTAAGCTGAGGACTGGCCACATACCCATTTGTTGATACAGCTGTCGCATTACCCGTAGCGAAGTCATAACGATAAATTCGTGGTCGTCCAGCACGGACTTTATCACTGGTATAGACAAAGCTCTTGCCATCAGCAGCGTAACTTGGCTGTACCTCTGTACTCGGCAGAGTCGTTAACTGCTGAGTATTACCATCACTCAGACGCATCTTATAGATATCAGCATTACCACCAACAGTAGAGCTATAAAGCAAATCTTGACCATCGGGTGAAAATGACGCTGACATATTGCTGCCTTCAGCATTTACCACTAGGTTGCGCGTATTGCTACTACGATCATAAATATAAATTTTGGGATGCTCACGTGGGGCTTGTTTGCTATAGGCAAGCAGTTGTCCGTCTGCCGACCATGCTGGCGCATAGATATAGCCATTAAGCTGATCGATTAGCTGGCGATCGCTACCGTCAGGACGGATACTATACAGTGTCGATACTTTCGCCGTACCTGCGCCCTGCTCTTCTATATAAGCAATATATCCTCGGCGATCAATCGCTGGCATACGTGCAGTCAGCGGATTGGTCTCGACTGTACTGGTTGGCTTTTTTACTGAAGTATTAGGTAATGTCTGACAGCCAGTGAGGACGGTAACTATCGCTATCGTAGTAATGACTTTTATGGTTTCAAACATAGAGTGGTATCCAATAGATCCTAATGATAAAAGTATTGTGAATAATTAAAAAACTATCATCACTGTTGCAGACTCAAAGCCATAGCTAATATCTTACGATATCAAAGGTATTATAGGGTTATGGCTCTAGTGTAGCCTAAACTGAGTCAAACTTTGGATAAAAAAATGCCTCACTTGATAGCGAGGCATTTTGCGTTTCGAGAAAAGCAACTTCAAATAAGCAACTTCAAATAAGCAATTTTAAATGATTAGTTTTAAATGATTAGTTTTAAATGATTAGTTTTAAATGATTAGTTTTAAATGAGTAACTTCAGACAAGTAACTCTAATTGCTTAAGTTCACGAACCAGTCAAACTGTTTACTCAATCATTAAGCTACTTCGCAACGGCCTTAAAATAAGCGACTTGATCATCGTTTTTGATAGTCAAAATAGGTACATTGTTGGCATTCTTACTAAGGCTATACTTACCTTTTACAGTGGCTAGTGTGGCAGTATCAAAGCTGGCTTGCGGTTCAGGACATGCCATCATAGTACTGATGCCGTTTTTAATCTCTACCTCAGCGTTTTCGACACTATATCCAGCGCCCATGCTATTACAGGTATTCATAAATGCCACGTAATCTCTACCGTTATCATTCATAAAATTCAACGTTAACGGCTTGGCTGGGTCAAAAAATAGCTGCGTTACTTTTTCACCATTGCTACGTTTGGCATCAACGAGTTGCCAGTTGTGTGCTTGCAAGACATCTGCAGTGACTGGCTGACTGACTGGCGCAGGCAAACTCGTCGTCTGACAACCCGCAGCAAGTGTACCAACTGCCAATGTCGCGGCCATCATTACTTTAGTCATGTTCTTCATATCAACTCCTCGCTTTATTGCATCCGATACTTTTACTAGACATTCTATCTGCATGAGCCATTAGCTCTAATAGACAAGCGATAAGCTCTAATAGATATAGTAAAAGCTCAGATTTATTATGATTCATTTATTGTTTTATTTAATGCTCTAAACAATGGCAATATTGTGCATGACTCACAGGGAGGTGTCATCATAAACTGGGTAGTTATTCGGAATGCATTTTGTATTACTTTGCAAATATCTAGCTACTTGCCCTTGCCAGCACCTAAATGAGCTGCTAACTATAATCTTGCTCACTCTATCTATCCGTATCAACGATGGTTATTGATGGTTATTGATGGTTATTGACGATAGCTAGTGACGGTAACTATTGACGATAATTAGGGATTATTGACGATAATTAGGGATTATTGACAGCTTGCTGACGTTGCAATGCCGCATAACCATCTAAACGCTTACGTTCAGTGTCATTAAATAGTTGCTGTTCAAGCTGATTGATTTGAATTTGCGCTTGAGCTGTATCAACACCTTGGCTTAATAAGCGATTTTTTTGAGTTTCATACTGGGTGAAGCGTTGGTCAAAATTAGCATCGTCTTGATCTACTTGTGCCAGCCTTTCTGCTGCTGGTGCGCCTACTAGCTCTCGGCGCATATTATATAACTCCTCAGGCGTTGCACCACGAGCTTTCATCTGTTCAGTGCGAGTCATCAACTCGCTAATATTGGCTTGTTGGATGATATTGCTTTTAGTCGCATTCTCTGGCAATCGACTGATATAGTCCTGACGGGCAGCTTGTTTTTGTACGTCAGACATCTGCTTATTTTGGTCAATTCTGACCATCTCTATACTATAGTTATCGTAGTCATCCTCTGCACCAAAAAATGCTGTGATGGTTTGCTTATCAAAGTACTGCTGTCGTAGATTAGCAATGTCTTGTTTTTGTTGGGCAACTGCGTTCAAATCCAGCTCACCACTTTTGGTCGCCTGTAATTGCAGATTACCGTAGCGCTTCTCTATCTCAGGAAGTGCTTTAAGATAAGCAACATATTGATTAAAAATAGTGACCGCTTGGCTAGCGGCAGGCTCTGGTGTGTGATGGCGAATATAACTCTCCACACGGGCAAATATAACCGCTTCTTCTTCCTCACCTAGGGCTGATAAAAAATAATCAAACAAACGTCGCAGACCTTCAGTGACGACTAACTGTTTATTTTCATCGATGATGATTTCACCATCAACTTGGGTGCCCTTTAATGAGCGTGGTAAATTTTCTAATCCTGTGACAAATTGAGACTGGCTGGGTGGCGTTGTCGCTTTCACGACTTGTCCCGCAGCCAACTCAGTTATCACTGACTCGCTACTCTCATTATCAGAGACGGAGGATTTGATTGAAGCTGAATTTACATCGTTACTAGGCTTGAACCACAAAATAACCGCCGCTGTGGCAATGATAACCACGGCGATGATAGCAATTGTTGCATAGGTTGGACGGCGGTTATTTGACATAAACGATATTTCTCAATTAATGAGCATTCTTGTTTTGTAGTTCAGCTTATAGGTTGGCGTTTTTCAGACGGTTTACCTGAGTACGATAGATAGATTTTGGCTCAGACTCTCCCCATGCCGTCAGACCCAAGACTTGATCAGCGGAATCCAAATGGTTCATTCTATAATTATCACGAATCACATAGCCAAGACGACTTGAGCAAGCAGATACCAATCCATCATTAGACTCACCTGCAAACGGTACGCCCGTTGCGGCTAATAGGTAATCGCTAGGGTCAAGTGCACTCGTTATTTGCCCAACACCGCTAAATGAATAATACTTGATGCCATTGACCGCAGTACTAGTCGGTTGACCACAATAGTTTTTTGGCATCGCTGCAGGAAATTTGGCATTGAACTTAGCAGCACCATCGGTCGATAGAGCCACGAGCGCTTGCCAGCCATCTTGTTGTTGAATTTGATTGAAACTGATACCAGAACCAATATCTGTAAAGCCACCGATCAAATTAAACACACCTGATACTAGCTGGGTGGTGACATTAGATGGCTCTCCAGAAGTATTATTTGGCTCAAGGACATTTTTAACAAAATCAGCAGTTTTTGATCCTTGCTCTGGGCTTGATACCGCAGTTACTGAAGCCACGTACTTTGGCGCGACGCCAGCAACATAACGGATATCTATACCGCCCTGACTGTGTCCAAACAAATTAACTTTAGACTCACCTGAAATCGCGGCAATGGTCTTGACCTGTTGTAGCAGTTGCTCACCTCGAACTTCGCTGTTATTGACCGCTGACGTTTTGGTGGTATATACCTCTGAGCCACCTTTCATCAAGTCTTCAGGAATCCCGTTGAAATAATCAATGACCCCAAATAGCGTTGTGAAGCCGCCAAGCCCGTGTGCCAAGACGACTGGATATTGAGTTTTAGTGTAACTAGAAGTGAAGTATTTACTGTCCACCAACTTGCAACCGTTAGCATTGGCACAATTATAGTATTGTCCTGCAGCTTGAGCAGAAGTGGTTTGTATGGTCATTAGGAGAACACCAGCACTGATTGAACCCAGTATTGGTAACAATGTCTTTGGTGTGAGGGCTGCACGAATGTACAAAGAAAGCGTCATAACAACATCCTTGTTATCATTAATTTGGTTATTTTCACTGCACAAATACAGTGAAAATTGCTGCTCATTCCGTTAGCAGGCAAATTTACATTACTTATATATTCTGCAACATTCAACTAATTTGTCAAAATATGAATATATTAGTCTGACTAATGAGTCATATAAGCCTTAGCCATGCTGTAAAGCAATTATTATCAATGATAATGATAGGTTAGCTATCATTTAACGTAAAAGTGTCACTATTACGTTTATGGTATAATCTATCCACAATGAACCCATACTATCCACAATGAACCCATAATTATAAGATATACGATGATGACTAAAAAATCTCTTATCCAGTCCCCAGAAGCCATAGAGAAAATGCGTGTGGCCGGCAAACTCGCTAGTGATGTCCTTGTCATGCTCGATGAGCATGTCAAAGTGGGTGTCAGTACCGAAGCACTCAATCAGATCGCTCATGACTATATTGTTAATGTGCAGCAGGCTATCCCTGCCCCGCTGAACTATAATGGTTTTCCAAAATCTATCTGTACCTCAGTCAACCATGTTGTCTGTCACGGTATCCCAACTGAAAACAAGCTGCTGAAAGATGGTGATATTATCAACATCGACGTGACTGTTATCAAAGATGGTTACTATGGCGATACCTCAAAGATGTGGATCGTCGGCAACGGCTCTATCATGGCACAGCGTATTTGCAAAGTGGCACAAGATGCTCTTTATGCAGGTATGAGCGTGGTCAAGAACGGTGCTCGCTTAGGTGATGTCGGTGCTGCTATTCAGGCCGTTGTCGAGCCTGAGCGCTTTAGTATCGTTCGCGAGTTCTGTGGTCATGGTATCAGTGATGAATTCCACCATGAGCCACAAGTCATGCACTATGGCAAAAAAGGCACTGGTTTTGAGCTAAAAACAGGTATGACGTTTACCATCGAGCCTATGATTAACCAAGGCACGTGGCAAACTAAGATTTTGCCTGATGAGTGGACGGCGATTACTAAAGATCGCAAACTGTCTGCTCAATGGGAGCACACCATGGTCGTAACAGACAATGGTTGTGAAGTGTTTACCACTCGCCCCGAAGAAGATTTAAGTTTTTTGACGCAGTAGTACAATCAAAGATCGCTTAGGCGGTCTTTTTTTTGGTCTTTAATTAGGGCATATTGAGTATTGTGCTTATAGGCACTTTGTCTTTATACTCAGATGACCTGATAACTTCTATTGATATATTTATCAGCACCTTTATTGGTACATGCTATTCGTAATTTTTATCAGCCATCAGCACATTAGTTGCCCAATAGCGCTCAGCTCAAACGTTCTACTTCTAAACTCTTAACTGGATAACACTCATGTTTAATTGTGATATCGCCTCTGTTGATTTGACGCCTTTACCGATACTACCAAGTGAGGTGGCGACAGACCCATCCCCATTGTCAGCCAAAAATGTGACAGACAAGAATCTACTTGGCATTCCTGAATGGTTGGCACAAATCAACGACGATATCAGCCGCTCACTAGAACGTGGTACTAATATTCGCCAACTGGTTGCAGCACGTGCTTGCGCTATCGACAGCCTATTGATTGCATTATTCAAATCGTTTGAGTTAGATAAGACTGATTTGGCGTTTTTTGCGACTGGTGGTTACGGGCGCGGTGAGCTATCGCTTTATTCAGACATCGATATTTTACTCCTGTCTCCTGGTGAAATAGGTGCTGATGCCAGTGGTAAAATCGATAAATTGGTCGCTCTACTATGGGATATAGGACTAGAGCCTGCGCTCTCTGTACGTAGTGTCAATGATGCGCTAGAGGCCGCGCTTGACCATACGATTGCCAGTGCTCAGCTAGAGGCTCGACTCCTAATCGGCAACGAAGCATTGCAAGACATGCCCGCTCAAATCGTCAATAAACAGTGGTCTCCTCGCGCCTTTTTTGATGTAAAAATGGAAGAATCCAAAGCGCGTTACCTGCAGCACAATGCCACCGAGTACAATCTTGAACCCAATATCAAAACAGCACCGGGCGGGCTACGTGATATCCATATCATCGGCTGGGTCACCAAGCGTTATTTTCGCGTGAGCAAGCTATATGATTTGGTGCAACAGAACTTTTTAACTGAAAAAGAGTTTGATGAGTTAAGCTTTGCCGAAGGGTATTTATGGCAAATTCGTCATTACTTGCATGTACTGACGGGCCGTAATGAAAACAAGCTGTTGTTTGATTATCAACGCGAGATCGCTCAGCTAATGGGCTACGAGACCCAACCTGATGACCAGCCTAATGCTGCGGTCGAACGGTTTATGCGCGACTATTATCGCTGTGCGATGCAAATATCAACGTTGTCCGAGATGCTGACCAATCATTATTATGAAACGATCATAGAGCCGCAGCTACCTGACGATGAACGTCCAAAAAAACAGCCTATAAATGCACGGTTCAACCGTATTGGCAACCAGATTGCCATTGCGCATCATCGAGTTTTTGCACAGCACCCTGAGTCTATCTTAGAGATGTTTTTATTGATGGGTCAGCACGGCATCGATAAAGTTCGCACCCATACTTTGCGCGCACTCAAAATTGCCGCGCGAGGCATCGATCAGATATATAGAGACAACCCTACTCACAAAACATTGTTTTTATCGAATCTAAAAGAACAAAACTACCTGTTTCATCGTCTACGTACCATGAATCGCTATGGAGTATTGGGTAACTATATTCCTGCTTTTGCGCAAGTCACCGGCCTCATGCAATATGACTTGTTCCATCGATATACGGTAGATGCGCATACCTTATTTTTGATTAGAATTTTGCATCGATTTACAGATCCGACCTTTCACGAAGAGTTTCCGCTGGTCAGCGCTATCTTTCAGCGTATCGAGCGTAAAGAGATTTTGGTACTGGCAGCGATGTTCCATGATATTGCTAAAGGCCGTGGCGGCGATCACAGTGAGCTTGGTCAAACCGAATCGATTGAGTTTTGTTTATCGCATGGTATGAGCTTGGCGGATGCAAACTTGGTTGGTTGGCTCACACGCTATCACCTTCTCATGTCGATTACTGCACAGAAAAAAGATATCTCAGACCCTGAAGTAGTCACTATCTTCTCTGATCTCATTGGTAATGTGACTCATCTAAACCATCTGTATGTACTGACGGTGGCTGATATGAATGCGACCAACCCACAGCTATGGAACAGCTGGCGGGCGACCCTCATGAAACAGTTATACTCGCAGACACGGCGCATCTTGCGCGCTGATATCGATGCGCCTACTAATCGTCAAGATATGATTAGTGCTACACGTACGCAAGCCTTGACGATGCTGGATAATGTCAATAATCAGCATATGAACCGCGATGAAGTATTGCGTCTATGGGATGACTTGGGCGATGAGTATTTCTTGCGAGAAATTGCAGAAGATATCTTATGGCATACCGAAGCTATTTTGAATCATCCGCCGATTGGATTGGCTTCTAATGCTGACAGTCCACCATTGGTCGTTTTGCGTGAGCATCGCGAATTGGCGCTTGATGCGGTACAGGTCTTTGTTTACACCCAAGATCAGATGAACCTGTTTGCCGTCACCATGGCGGTGTTTGATCAAATGAATCTTGATGTTCTAGATGCACGCATTATCACAGCGACCCGTGACTTTGCTTTGGATTCTTATGTATTGCTAGATCCTAGTGGCACATTGCTGGTCGATGAAGACAGCCAACAAGAGCTAAAGCAGCGCTTAATTGACTCGTTCAAAGATCCTACTGTGCTTAAACTGACGAACAAGCGTATGCCACGTCAGTTAAGACACTTTGAAGTGAAAACGGTGATTAACTTCGAATTCAATGAAGCATCAGACCAGCACATCATGAGCTTAGAAACGCTTGATCAGCCAGGGTTGTTGGCGCGAGTTGGGCAAGTTTTCTTGCAAGAGCAAATCGAAGTACATGCTGCGCGTATCACTACTTTAGGTGAGCGTGCAGAGGATATGTTTTATATCAGTGATCAAAACGATAAGCCACTCTCACCTGATAGACTGGAGGCATTAAAGGCAGCGCTATTAGCCAGTCTTACTGTTCAGAAAGACAATAACAGCTTGGCTTATAGTTGATGATGACTAAATAGCTGTGCTTGAATATTGGTTGTCTTTAAGTAGTAGCTGTCTTTAAATGGCGGCTATCTTTGGAGAGTGGTAGGCTTTAGGAGTTTAATTAATAGAGATTATAGAAGCACGTTAAAGAACGTGCTTTTATTTGTAATGTGCTTCTATAGCGTACTTCTATAAGTTATCTCGCTGGCATGTTCATTCAGTTCATCATCAGCCAGCTCTGGCGGCAAAATACCTACTTCGGGTGGCTGTTGCTCCATGATTAAACGCCCTACTTCGACCTCTCTTTGTAGCAGGCACTGCAAGCTTGCTAAGTGAAACTGTCCATCTAGATAATTGTCTAACGCTTCCAGAGAAATAGGCGATTTGGCATGCACATCAGGATAAAGACTGTCCTCTGCCAAAATAATCATTTCATTGAGCGCCTCTTCATGCATCAGCTCATCATTATCTATTTTACGTTGCAGCTTGTTTGCTAACTGGCTTTTAGCAGCAAGCGCGCTGACAAAAAGTAGGGTCTGTATCATAAACAAAGAAATATACTGCCATAGCGGTAACGAGATACTAAAGACATTATTGAGCATCATCAAAGCCATCGCCACTATCACATAACCGACTAGCTGCCATAGTAGCCACATAATTAGGCTGTTTTCACCATACCAAAAAATTTTCTTTTCTTGACGGCCGATCATTTGCTGACGGGCTTGCCACCAGCACTGCTCACGCTCTTTGAGGAGTTTATATAATTTGGAGCGCTGTGGACTATCATCAAAATTTTTATTATTGATATCTTTAGTGATGAGATCATCATTATTTAGCACACTAGACATATCAAACTATCCTTAAAACGATCTACCACGTTTGTGATGTAGTCATTTTTTATATTGTTATAGGTTATACATTATGAAAGGTTCAAAAGACTTTTGAGCGACTACCTATTTGGTAGTCATACAACGAATAGCTTACGCTTGGTAAATGCCTATTCACGATATAAGAAGAAAAGGACAAAAAATTAGAGAAGTGCTACACTGCTCTAATGTAAATTTTCTTTATAACTTTATTATTAATTGTCTATTATAGTTATCACACTTATGAATCACAACTTAAAGCATCTACATCCTTATCCATTCGCAAAGATGGCAACATTGCTTGCTGATAGCAAGCCTGCCAACGGTTACAGTGAAATAAAGCTCGGTATTGGTGAGCCAAAACATGAGCCCCCTGCATTTGTGCTGGACGTCCTACGCGAAAACTTGGACAAAATAAGTCGTTATCCAACCACAAACGGTATGTTTGAGCTACGTCAAACTATCGCCCACTGGTTAGAGAAGCGGTTTTTTCTTAATCACGTCGATGCCAATACTCAAGTATTACCCGTGATGGGTACGCGTGAAGCGATTTTTAGCTTTGTACAAGCGGTCGTTGATCATGATGTAGCTGACAAAGAGAGCAATTCTCTAGCACCCAATACATCGCCTACGGTTGTCATGCCCAACCCTTTTTATCAGATATATGAAGGCGCAGCGATACTGGCACAGGCAACGCCTTATTTTGTCCCTTGTACATCAGATAATGACTACAAAGGTGACTATCGCGCGGTACCAAAAGACGTTTGGACGCGTACGCAGCTATTGTTTGCCTGTAGTCCAAACAATCCAACAGGCTCCGTCATGACAATGGATGACTGGGAATACCTCATTCGTCTGTCAGATCAGTACGGTTTTATTATTGCCAGTGACGAGTGTTATAGCGAGCTGTATTTTGATACAGCACCGATTGGATTGCTTCAAGCTTGTGCGGCCCTTGGTCGCCGTGATTTCAAAAACTGTATTGTGTTCCACTCTTTATCTAAACGTTCGAACTTACCGGGTTTGCGCTCTGGGTTTGTGGCTGGTGATGCCAAAATTTTGCAGGCTTATTTGCAATATCGTACTTACCAAGGTTGTGCGATGCCGATACCACATCAGCTGGCCTCTATCGCTGCATGGCAAGACGAAAAACACGTCGCTCATAATCGAGCGCTATACCAAGAGAAGTTTGCCCTATGGATGTCTGAGCTTGGGGAATTGCTAGAGTTACGCATGCCTGATGCTGGGTTCTACTTCTGGGTCAAAGTACCTGAGCAGTTCGGCGGTGATGATGAAATTTTTGTCAAGGCGTTGTATGAGCAAGCCAATATTCATGCATTGGCAGGACGTTATTTGTCACGTGAAGTTGATGGTCATAATCCTGGACAAGGTTATGGGCGTATCGCTTTGGTCGCGAGTGTCGATGAGAGCCGAGAAGCAATCAGTCGTATCCGCAAATTATTAGGTGCTTAAAGCTAATTAGAAAAATCTAATGTAGCTGAGATAAATGTCTCTATATTAAAAAGCCTCCAATAACCACAATATAAATAGGGTTATTGGAGGCTTTTTGTTTTATTAATGCTATAGTAAAGTCTATACCGAAAATATGCCATCAAGGATGATGCCATGCCCCATCTTGATTTTAGCCAACCGCCCTTCGATGTATTGAGCTTAGCTGAGCGTCAAAGCATTAGAAAAAATACCCAGATACGCTACCTTGCCAAAAATGAAAGCTTGCCTGTAGAAGAACTGCAATGTCTATATGTCGTCATCAAAGGGCAAATCGAGCAATCACTAGATGGTGAATTTGTCGCGTCCTATGTAGGTAGTAATCACGCTGACGGTCTGAACAATAATGATTGGTTTGATAGTCGCCGCCTGCCTGAATCACTTGCCAAGGATAATCAGCTAGAGCCTGAAAGTACACCTATACAGCCCTATCAATTCCGAGCCAGTGAAGAGACGTTACTGCTCCAAGTCGCTGGCACCGCTATCGATAAAATCAGCGCGCAAAATCATCTGGTACGCCAAATGCTATCAGACAAGCTGCCTGAACGATTAAAAGCATTGCGTCAACGACGTCATAATAAAACGCTAGATCCTGCCAGCTATACCAACCAACAAGAAGTACAGCAAATCATGCTGCAGCCAGTGACAGATGTTCATCTGTTACCAGTCCATATCGTCGATGCCAATGATAGCTTGTACGAAGCGGCCAGCATCATGACCAAAGCTGGATTGAAACATGTGCTGGTCCGACCGCTACATGGCTTATGTGATTTAGATGACTTAAGTAGTTTAGATGGTACACAAACAGCGCAACTTGAGACAAGATTACTCTTAGGGATTTTGACCGATACTGATATTTGTCGTGCTGTAAGTGATAAACAAGATCCTGCTACTACTCCTTGCCAGCGCTATGCTAATTTTAATCTGCGCACGATCAAAGCCAGTGATGAGATTGGCGATGCGCTGCTGACCATGACTCGCTATCGTATTCATAGACTGCCAGTCATCGATAAGAGTGGCAATGTCGTCGGAGTACTTGGGCAAAGCGATATGCTCGCTCATATTGGTCATCATTCGCAGCTAATTAGCATTCAAATCGAACAGGCACAAGACTTATCGAGCCTAGATACCACTGTTGAGCTGATCGGGCGCTATATTCGTGCACAGCATCACAATGGTGTCAAAATCGGTAATATCAGTCGTATGGTACAGACGCTAAATGCGCAGGTGTTTACCAAGCTATGGCAGCTAATCGTACCTGATGAAGTGATGGCCAATACCTGCCTTATCGTTATGGGTTCAGAAGGTCGCGGTGAGCAAATCATGCGTACCGATCAGGACAACGCGCTCATCATTCGCGATGGCTATACACACCCTGATTTAGCACAGTTCACTGATACTTTTAATAGCCATTTAGCAACGCTTGGCTACCCACTGTGTGATGGCAATATTATGATGAGCAATCCTATGTGGCGACAACCGCTCAAGCCATTCACTGCACAAATTAACCTATGGTTTAGGAACTCTGACCCGATGCATGGTATTTACTTGTCTGCGATACTAGATGGTGAATACGTCTGCGGCGATGAGTCACTGCTTACTCAAATACGTCAGCATTTAAAGCTTGCTCATCAACAAGCAGATCCTATGTTTGTCAGGCAGTTTGCGCGGGCAGCGCTACAGTTTGGCGATGTTAATCAATGGTGGCAAAAGTTTGTACCTTTATTGGGTGGTAAACCAGCATCATCTGATATCGACCTAAAAAAAGCTGGTATATTTCCCTTGGTGCATGGCATACGTACCTTAGCATTAGAAAACAATGTGCCCGACGTGCCTAGTACCAAGGCGCGTTTAAAGTCCTTGGTACAGGTTAGTGCTATGACCCAAGAGCGCGCCGATACTCTACTAGAAGCGCTAGAGTTTTTTATGGCGCAGCGCTTATCTGTGGCGCTCTCAACCGATGATAAGCATGCACGGCAAGTGGATCCAACGACTTTGACTGCACTTGAACGTGACCTGCTAAAAGAGTGTCTGGCCGTAGTCAAAAGTTTTAAGAATCAATTGCGTCAACACTATCAGTTAGAAATCGTATAAATATGGCAGTCTTAATACAGAGGCTTCATGAATAGAGAGATTTTATAAATACAAAAACAACATAGACGGATGAGCAACCAACATGAGCTGGTTACAGCAGTTATCTTGCGCTTGGCAAAAGACGCAATTACAGCGTCCAGAGCTGGCCTCAATGTTTACGACACCTTCGGCTGAGCAGTGGGTGGCGATTGATTGCGAGATGACAGGGCTGAACCCCAAGAAGCATCACCTGCTGTCTGTGGCAGTGATACATATTAATGGCAATACCATCGACACAGGTAATGGCATGCATTTGGTTTGCAGACCTCCTGTAATGCCAGACCGCGACACTATTGTCATTCATGGCTTGCGTACCGCCGATGTTGAACATGGCATGAATTACGATGATATGTTGGCACTGCTGCTACCATTCATAGGTAATCGACCAATCGTTGGATTCTGCACACAGCTAGACATGGCTTTTTTGAATCCTTTGGTCAAACGCTATATGGGAACCTCGCTACCAAACGAAGTTATAGATTTGCGGCACCTGTACAGTCGGCGTATCAGTGGTCACACCCAAGGGCTTTCTGGCCAAGCCCAACATCTGAATCGTATCCTAGCCCATTACAACATTCCTGAACTGGGCGCGCACGATGCTTATAACGATGCTGTCATGACGGCGATGGCTTTTTTGCATGTGCGTTAGCAGCAAACCATGCTCTCAGTTCAATCTATAGTTAGAGTTAGTTATATAAATAAGGGCGTCGTTATTGCTAAAATTGTGCTGCTGGCATCGTGTGCGAAAACAGCAACTCATGTTACCATAGGCTGTTTTTGCCACCTGATGAAAGATGCTCATGCGATACCCTTCTAAACGCCGTCACTGCTCGACTGCTGCAACCAAAATCACCACGCTTTGTCGTCATTTGCGACCGCTGAACCAACCTAATAAACGTCTATCTAGGTTAGCGTTATTGGCAGCAGTTGTGGTCGCGCCGATACATGCACAAGCCGTGTTGCCAGCAGCCATTCAACAAGCCTTGGCGCGTGCCGACTTGACAGAAGCGGATATCAGTATCGTTATTACACCTGTGGGTGACAAGGCTGCCAGTCGTCTGCCTACTCCTATTCAAGTCATTGATAGTGATGAACCTGACAGCCAAACTGCAGCTACCATAGTAGCTGAACACCCAGTTACAAACGCCTCTACGGATACAATTAGCAGCGACCCGAGCCATCAGAGCGCGTTAGTTACCATAGAGCAGCGCACTATTGAGAAACACGAGCAAAAAATACATGCTTATACCGATGACCCTTATACTTATCAGAGCGTAGAGAGCATTCCAACAGTTATCCCTGATGAATCTCAGCATACGCTTACTCAGAATGCCAAAGCCCAAGATACTGCGAGCAATAATAAAGCCTCTATAAAGATTTCATTTTCGCCTTTGCTGGATCACCAGTCCGATATTCCTCGTACGCCTGCCAGCACCATGAAACTCGTGCCTAGCTTTATCGCTTTAGACACTTTAGGAGCAGATTTTGTGTGGTATACACGGGTTTATCACACAGGTATTGTCATCGGCAACCGTCTACATGGTGACTTGATTATTCAAGGAAGTGGCGACCCAAAAATGACTCACGAGCGCTTGAAGCAGTTACTTTATAAAGTGCAAGCATCAGGTATTCGTCATATCGACGGTGACATCATCATTGACAGCGCTGTTTTTAACAATGTTAGTAAAGATCCTGCCGCCTTTGATAACTCACCGCTACGTCCCTATAACGCTAGTCCTGATGGGTTTTTGGTTAACTTTAGCACCATTGGTATCAAAACTTACCCTCAAGATAATGGCCAAGCAAGTGTGACCTATAAGCCGCGGTTAGCCAACTATCAGCTGCCTGCTACAATCAATACCCGTGCAGCCAGTTGTGGGCAAGCAAGCTATAGCCTAGCACCGCAGTGGCAAAACACGCAGCTTGTGTTAAATGCCAGTCTCCCAGAGAGCTGCGGCGAGCATGTCTTTTACGTAGCATATCCCAATGCCAAAGAGTTTGCGGCACACGTCATCGCTGCCAAATGGCAAGCATTAGGGAATACTTTGAGTGGACAGGTAATCTCACAAGAAACCCCTTACTATATGAGCAAGGCGACAAAACGAGCGCACGGGCTTACGGCTATCGCGATGTCGCCTCTACCTATGGTCAGCTATCCGTCGTTGAATTTAACCGAGCAGATTCATGACATTAATCACTTCTCAAACAATGTCATGGCTGAGCAAGTGGCGCTATCTATAGGCGCTTACCATAAAGAAAGGCTGACTCATTCAATACCTGCTAGCACAACTGCGACTAGTCCAAGCAGTCATGAAGCCAGCACTAGTAATGAGGCGAATAATAAAGTAACGGCTGATAAATCTAATGGTAAAAAGGCTGATAGCTTATATCAGTTTGGTAAGCCTACTACGACAGACTATCCTACGGCCTTACAAACCATCAATCAATGGTGGCAAACCAATCTCAGTACACCGCCGCCACATTTGACCAATGGCTCAGGACTTTGCCGTGAGTGTACAATCACCGCCGCCAACCTAAGCGAGCTACTGACTTATGCTTATAGTCGACCAAATTTTGATGCCTATGTCGACTCGTTAGGTGTCGCTGGGGTTAGTGGCACTATTGCCGCTCATAGCGATCGCTTGCCTGAATCTGCAGCCACTGGCCGCGCATGGATAAAAACTGGCACGTTAAATAACGTCACTTCAATGGCAGGTTATGTTAAAGGACTGTCAGGACAGGATTACGTTGTCGTCGGTATAATTAATACTGATCAAGCATTAAATCCCTATGCAGCAAGACCTGTGTTGGATGCCATGCTCGACTGGACAGCACAGCGCTGATTTTTAATGCTTCAAGACGATGTGTTATCAATATTCTATTTTTCACCTTACTCTATTTTTTACCTTTATAAAGGTTAGCTTATGTCACGCCAGACAACCAGTCTCAACAAACCACAAACGCTTATACAAGCACAGCCTAAACTGGCTCGATATATCGGTTTTTTTGCGATTGGATACACGCTCGCCAGTACCATATTTATGATAATACAGACCAAACTTGCGCTCAATCCACAACTGGTCATGGTGGTTTCTATTATCGTAGGTGCTTACATCGCTGTCAGTAAATTCATCAAGCATCAGAAGCGAGCATTAGCGCGAGATGAGATTAATAAATTGATGTTTGGTGGGATTGTGATTGTCTGGATGCTGACGGTTATTTATTTTTCAGCTATCTGGTTTTGGCTGTTTGATACGATCAGCCGTGAGGTACTGTTTGAGATGGCGATGCAGCGTCCACTGCCCCTGCTTTCATCACTAATGCTAATGCTGGTCCTCACTCTAGTCAGTGCGCGAATCAGTCTATGGTCTATCAATCGATTATTAGACCCTATACGCAAATCAACGTAAGTACAAACCATCATCTACAAGGTGCTACAAAGTTTTCCCCTGCTAATGCGTAAAATCCGTTAGGCTAAGTTTAGGGCGTGTCATTATTTTAAGAATAGTATTAAAAATGAGACAAAGTAAGACGCGCCCTAGTAAGTAAAATTTTAGCGATGACTTGTTTTACCTTTATAATAGGAGCGAACATTATGGACATGATCTTTTTTGACAACATAGACAAGCTTGGTCGTATTGTTTTGACGACTGTTATGGTTTACGTGTTGATCGTGACAGTCACCAAAGTCTCTGGCAAACGCTCAACGTCACAGCTCAACAACTTCGATTGGATCGTTACGGTCATGATCGGCTCGTTGGGTGCTAGTACAGTTCTGCTCAAAGACATACCCTTTGTTGAAGGGGTTTCGTCTATTTTAGTATTGTACCTATTGCAATTTGTGGTGACCAAATATGCGGCTATTTCACCGCAATTTAGTAGCTTTATTTTATCAGAGCCGCGTATCGTTTTTTATCAAGGGCAGTTTTTGCCAGATGCCATGCGTGAGGAGCGTTTGACGCGTCAAGAAATCGAATGTGCCATGCGTTCTGAAGGGATTAATAGCTTTGATGATGTCGAAGCCATTGTCTTTGAGTCTGATGCCAAGCTGACTGTCATTCCAAAGCCAACCCAAAGTGATAAAAGCGACGATGATCAAGGCGCAAGTAGCAGCGTATCAGAGACGATTAACCCTCTGATGTAAATTGCAGACAATAAACAACGAGCGATACAACTATTAAGAACACGGCCTAGTAAGCTTGAATTCAATTATCGAGATGGTAAGCATTATGAAAGTAAGGATTTTGACCGTTGGCAATAAAATGCCTAGTTGGGTACAGACGGGTTTTGACGAATATTACAAACGCATTCAACCGATGCTAAGCACAGAAATTGTCGAGATTGCGGCAGCCAAGCGGGCAAAAAATCCTTCAGATGCTAATTTGGCACAGTACCGTGAGCAAGAAGGTCAGGCCATATTAGCCGCTCATAATGCATCAAGCCGCGAGCAATTATGGGTGCTAGATGTCAAAGGCAAGATGATTTCGACCGAAGGACTGGCTGATAAGCTCGCAGATGGCATGCTACAAGGCGATGATATTGCCTTGGTCATCGGCGGTGCAGACGGCGTCTCGCCAGAAGTATTGGCAAAGGCCGATGCAAAATTATCACTATCAGCACTGACATTGCCGCATCCGCTAGTACGTGTCGTACTTATGGAGCAATTGTATCGCGCGATGAGTATCAATAATAACCACCCTTATCACCGTGGTAATTAAATAAAATACTAAGCTGTTTTTTTGATTTAAAACATTGACCCTAAAGTAGATTGAAAAACTGGCGCACGCCCTAATAAATGCAACATGAAATATCCAAAACGTGCGACACCCAACGCCTCTAAGCCCTTTCATCAACGTGATGACCATCATAATGTGCAGACGCCTATCACAGCTGCTGCCGCATGGGAAAATACGTCTGATATAGCGACAAACACATCTAAGCTACCAGCGCTCTTTATCTCGCATGGCGCGCCTACGCTTGCGATTGAGCAGTCTGCGACGACCAGTGCACTGGCACGTATTGGTCAAAACCTACCTAAGCCACGTGCCATTGTCATTATGTCAGCGCATTGGCAGTCAGCAAAGCTAGAGATTAGCAGCAATCCACAGCCAAAGACATGGCATGACTTTTCAGGATTTTCGCCTGAACTTTACGACATTCAGTATCCTGCTACAGGCCAACCAGCGCTGGCTGAGACACTTGCTCAGCAGCTGACCGCACGTGGTATCACTTGTAGTGTCAATCCAGTGCGTGCCTGTGATCATGGTGTGTGGGCGCCGCTCAGACATTTGTATCCAGAAGCCGATGTGCCTATCGTACAGATATCACTGCCGCAGCATTACGACAGTATTGCCTGCTATCAGTTAGGTGCACAATTGGCACATCTACGTGATGAGCAAATCCTCGTCATTGGCTCAGGTAATATTACGCATAATTTGCAAGCACTGCGCTGGGAAGCTGACAGCATCGATCAAGCAGCCAAAACGTTTAAGCAGTGGGTGCTACAGCAGCTCAAAATAGACATCCCCACAGCGCTCGACTGGCAGCAATACCCAGACTATAAGGACATTCATCCAAGTGATGAGCACTTGCTACCGCTGTTTTTTGCTTTAGGTACTGGTCAGCGCGTCTCTGTCGTTCATCAAAGTATGGCTCATCATAGTTTGGGTATGGACATTTATCGCTTTGATTGAGTGCAACCAATGCGAGCACTATAGCTTAACCCTACTTTTCAAAAGCGTGTTTGGTAAATAAACCTGCACGCTCCATCTCGCCCGCCACGCTGAATAATGTCGCTTCATCATTCATGCGCCCGATTAACTGCATGCCAATAGGTAGGCCTTTTTTGCTCATACCGACGGGTACTGACATCGCGGGTAATCCTGTAACATTACCCAATAACGTAAAGCCCATCTTACCTAATACAGGTGCACTGAGCTTTTCAATCATACCTGAGCTAAAGGCATATCTACCCATATTGAAGCCCTTGTTAAGCACATCGGCGCTACGCATCATCATCTCATCCATACGACTGGGCGGTAGTACACCATGCTTTACCGCAGGCGTGGGCACAGTCGGGCACAGTATCATGTCGTAGTCTTCTAGTAATAAACCCGTCTGATACTGGCTATGATGCCAGCCATGTTTGGCATGTGCCAAATCAACCGCTGATAGCGAACGCCCAAGCAGTGCCATATTATAAGTTTGCGGCTCTAGGTTGTTGACGTGGTCAGCACCAAACTCACGCTCGATATTATCAATCGTAAAAGCCGTATGCGCACAGACTACAACGATAAAGTCGTGCCAAAACTGCTCGACATTGATGTTTGGCTCGGCTGGTACTACTTCATGACCCATAGACTCTAATTGCTTAGCCGTTTGCTCAAGTATCTCCAGCACTTCTTTGTCTACTGTCGTATTGGCTATCAAAGGCTGCTGATGCAAAGCGATTTTTAGCTTTCGCGGTGCACGCATTGCCGCTTGCAAAAAAGTGCCGTTTGGTGAAGCTATAACGTAAGGGGCACCAATCTCTGCTCCACTAATGGCATCTAGCATCGCCGCACTATCGCGCACTGAGCGCGTAATCACATGGTCAGCCACGGCCCCCTCCCAGCCTTCACCAAGATTAGGGCCCATTGGATTACGTCCGCGGCTTGGCTTTAACCCAAACGTACCGCACCAAGCAGATGGAAAACGTATCGAGCCGCCACCGTCACCACCGCCTGCCATCGGGACAATACCGCTCGCAACAGCTGCTGCACTGCCCCCTGACGAGCCGCCAGAACTGTAGCCTTTTTTAAAAGGATTATGAGTAGCACCATGCGCTTTTGGCTCAGTGGTGATAATCAAACCAAACTCAGGCGTGTTAGTCTTACCAAAGGTATTAACGCCTGTCGCTTTCATCCTTTTGACAATTTCGCTATCTTTTTCTGAGATGATATTGACGCTGCGACTGCCCATCGTAATCGGCTCATCGGCGAAGCTAAATGATAAATCTTTTAGTAAATACGGCACGCCAGTAAACACACCTGAAGGCAAACCTGCCTGCGCAGCATTGTAAGCACGCTCATCAAAACGATGCACGATGGCATTTAGCTTAGGGTTGATTTGATTGGCTTGATGGACAGCAGCATCTAGCAATTCCTTTGCGCTGACCTCACCTGAATTGACCAATGCCGCTAAGGCGAGCCCATCATATTGCGTATATTCTTTAAACATAACTAACCTTCCTTGGAGAGTAACTGTCGTAAATTTTAGAGTGATTGCTTTTTAAAATTGATGACTATTTTTTCATAAACTACTGTCAGTTTAGTATAAAAAACCACGTTTGATATTTGATAAACGGACTCGTTAGTCATCTGGTCGATTTCGCTAGTTGTCGATTTCGCTAGTCAATGAGCTAGTATTCGAATCTGCTCTTCATGCCCTAGAGCGCATTTAATGACAATAAGAGCTTAATTCTAAACCCTCAATTTATAAAAGCATTATTAAGTTTCTTCCATAAAAAACGAGCCATTCTCATGACTCGCTTTTTCGTTATCAACTTAATAATTGATCCTACATTAATAGTTCACGTTTACCACTTTTGCCCATCGAACTGACCAATCCAGCTTCTTCCATAGAGTCGACAATACGCGCAGCACGGTTGTAGCCGATGCTGAATTTACGCTGAATACTTGAGGCAGAAACTTTACGTGTTTCCATGATAAAGGCCACGGCATCATTATATAAATCATCATCTTCACCAGAGGCATTGGCTGTACTACTACCGCCTGGGCTAGACAATTCAAAGTTGCCTGCCATATTATCAATATAGTCAGGAGCGCCGCGCTCACGCCAAGCGTCACAGACACGGTTAACTTCTTCGTCACTGACATAGGCACCATGTACACGGTCCGGCTCAATCTGCCCTGGCCCTAAGAACAACATATCACCGTTACCTAGCATATCCTCTGCACCGCCACTATCCAGAATCGTGCGTGAGTCGACTTTTGAGTTGACTCGTAGTGCAGCGCGCACTGGAATGTTGGCTTTAATCAGGCCCGTAATAACATCGACTGACGGACGCTGAGTCGCTAGCATTAAGTGAATACCAGCAGCACGCGATTTTTGCGCCAAACGTGTGATGAGCTCTTCGGCTTGTTTACCAACTTGCATAATCATATCAGCAAACTCATCCGCGACAATGACAATCATGGGTAGTGTTTTTAGCTTGGGTGCTTGGCTAATACTTACGCTGTCATTTGGACGCCATAGAGGATCGAGCATTGGATTGCCTGATTTCTCCGCCGCGATGACTTTCTTGTTGAACTCATTGAGCTTACGAACCTTTAGCAAACTCATTAGCTGATAGCGACGTTCCATCTCGGCCACACACCATGACAAGCTACTAGCCGCTTCCGTCATATCTGTGACTACTGGCGTTAGCAAATGCGGAATATCATTGTAATTGGCAAGCTCTAACTGCTTTGGATCAATCAAAATAAGACGTAGCTCGTTGGGCGTATATTTGAGTAGCATCGATAACAGCATCGAGTTGACCAATACTGATTTACCAGAGCCTGTGGTACCAGCGACCAGCATATGCGGCGCACGTGCAAGGTCAGTAATGATTGGGTTACCACCGATGTCTTTACCCATCGCCATGCTAATCTGCGCTTTAGGGTCTTTGAACGTTTCGGTATTGAGCAGTTCAATCAAGCGTACCATTTCACGTTTCTTGTTCGGCACTTCGATACCGATGTAAGGTTTACCCGGAATCACTTCGACCACACGCAAAGATGCCATCGATAGTGAACGCGCCAAATCACGCGAAATACCGGTTACCTTACTGGCCTTCACACCAGCAGCCAGCTCTACTTCGAAACGGGTGACGACAGGGCCAGGGATAGCATTAACCACAGAGGCTTTTACGTTAAACTCTTGTAGTTTAATTTCTAATAACTCAGACAGTTTTTCAAGCTCAGCCACAGTGTAGCTAGGCTTGCGGTCAGGATCAGGCTTATCCAATATAGACACTTCTGGAATAGGCGTCAGGCTGCTGCGATAAGCTGCCGTTTGCATCGAGCGTGACTTTTGACTAAAAGCTGCGTCATCACTAATATGCGGCATGACCGGTACATTGGTGTCGTCATCACTGTCATCCTCTGGCATCATATCAGTGATATGGTTGCTGCTATCGCCCTCTGGGACAGCAAAACTAACAGATGGTTGCGCGGGCGTTTTAGGCTCAGGCTGTACATTTGAGACTGGGCTAGTTACTTCCACCGTTGGCGCTGCTTTTGGATTGGCAGGAGGCGTATTGGTTGGTGTCATATCTGACAAATCTGACAATTCAGGCTCAGTCTCTACTGTTACCGGAGCGACTTCAGGCTCATGGGCTATTGACGCATTGTTAGTCTGTGACAACTCTACAGGCGTATCAGACAGTTGATTGGCTGACTCCTGTGCAAAGCTAATAGGCTCTTCAGCGATAGGTTCTGGTGTCTTCTCTTGTACTATTGGCTCAGCTGCTACGGTTTCCTGAACAGGCTTAGAATCTTCAGACGTTTCTACAACAGATTCAGTAGGTTCTGATATATCAGCATGCTCTGCCAACCATGCTTCTGCCAGCTTATCTACTTCCGCAGTCTCATGTGTCGTAGAAATTTTAGGATCAGCAGGTTCAATGACTGGCTGACTGGCTAAATTACTGCTCACTGACTCATCAACTGATGGCTGAGCTAGTGATTCTTTATCATGTATATCTAATTGAGCAACTGCTTCCGTCACTGTAGTTGCTGTAGTGGGAGGTACTGCTTTCTCTAACGATGCTGTGGTACTAGTACCCGTTTGGGAATAGTTAGGTACAGGCATAGCCGAGCTGTCCATGCTATTGGCATTATAAGCCATTTGCTCACTTGCGAGTAAGTCATCGACCGTATTGGCATCATTCCACGCAAAGCTTGGCTCAACTTTGCGAGCAACAGGTGTATTTGAGGCTAATGGCTGGGCTGTATTATTGGCCATATTATCACTAGAGCTATGAAGCGATTCTGTATCGGTATCTGCCTGCTCACCTTTTGAGCTATTAGTTGTCGTTGCTGCTTTTGCTGCTATAACAGAAGCTTTTACACTCTCTGTCAGACCTGATGTTGCCAAAAAATCTGACAGTACGTTACCAAAACGTCCGCTACTGCTGACATCTTGAGCACTATTAGTGTGGTCAGCTGATTGCAACTCAAGGGGTAGCTGCTCAGATCCTGCTTGCGGATTACTCGGTTCGCCCTCTATACGCTCAGCATGTTCAGGTGCACTTGGTTTGACAAATTCTACTCCACCTTCATTCTCCACACTTGAATCATGCCATGACAATGTACGGATCTTACGATATAGCGCTATCCAATGAACGTTAAAGGCGAAAGTAGCAGTAATCACAACGAACACTGCCAAGAAGACCACACTCCCCCACTGCGATAACAGCTGCGCCAAACGTGTCTGTAGCTCTAACCCGATAATACCACCAGCGACGCCTTCAAGCGCCATTGATGTAGGGTTCGTTACTTGCTGAATCAAAGCGACCAATTGTGCAAAAAATGCGCTCGCACTCAATAGTAAAAATACATAGGCGATTAATCTCATCAGCCAAAACGTTGGCTTATTTTCCCACCAAATAAGAATGGATTCATAAACCACGAACGCTAAAAACCACCATGCACCAAATCCAAAAAAACTATAAAGCAAATCAGATAACCATGCACCTGTTTCACCGCCCATATTATTGATTGTCGTCATATCGCTACTAATATGCGACCAGCTAGGATCATTTCCTGTATAAGTCATCAAAATGACAAACAGATAAACGGCCAGTATTAACCCAAGGAGGGTAAATATTCCCTTTTTTAAATACTCAATAAGCGGTGCTGATATCACGTAAGATCTGCCTTGTTATTAATACTAAATGGTCGCCAATGCATGACTAAGCCTAATCATGTTGACATAAAGTGTTGACATAAATGTACCGAGCGAAGTGTTTGTTTGGCATATGCCGATCATAGAGCCTTTAAACAACCGTTATCGCTTGGCTCCTACTACACTTGGCATAACTTCTTATAATAACAAATACATAGGTGCAGTGGCGACAGTCTTATCAAGAAAGCGTGTAAGAAAGTAAATCAATAGACACTTTGCGTAAGAAAACAGCTGGTTAGCGAAACACTAACGGTAAAATTTTGCTAATTATATTGCCTAAATTCTATAAAATAGTCTCTGTTTTCGCACTTATGTTCCAAAGTTATTTATTCTTTGATTCTAATGATACCTGTGTTTGTTTTAGCAAACTTGCACTTTGTGCGCTGTGCCCTTATGTTATTATCACACAGCAATTAGAAGAAGCATATTCGTAGTCATTTTTGATATTCGTCTTTTATTATATTTATAACTTACATTTTTAATTCGTATATTTAGCAAGGAACAACTCATGGCAACTGACACTACTGCTCCACGTCACGAAAAGCTCATTATTTTAGGCTCAGGCCCTGCTGGCTACTCTGCAGCAGTTTATGCCGCACGCGCTAACCTTAAACCAGTTATGGTCACTGGCATGGAAGTCGGTGGACAATTAACCACCACTACCGAAGTCGACAACTGGCCAGGCGATGCGCATGATTTGACGGGTCCAGCTTTGATGGAGCGTATGAAAGCGCATGCTGAGCGTTTCGGTACTGAATTGGTCTACGATCATATCAATGAAGTAAACCTGAATGAGCGTCCTTTCCAATTGACAGGGAACAACGGTAGCTATACTTGTGACGCGCTAATCATTTCAACTGGTGCGTCTGCGCAGTATTTAGGTTTAGAATCAGAAACTAAGTTTAAAGGCCTTGGTGTATCAGCCTGTGCCACTTGTGATGGTTTCTTTTATAAGAACCAAAAAGTTGCGGTGATTGGTGGTGGTAATACAGCGGTTGAAGAAGCTTTATACTTATCCAATATTGCCTCTGAAGTGACCTTAGTGCATCGCCGTGACAGCTTACGCTCTGAAAAAATTCTGCAGGACAAGCTGTTTGAAAAAGCCAAAAATGGTAATGTCAAAATCGAATGGAACCATCAAGTAAAAGAAGTGGTCGGTGATGACATGGGCGTCAATGGCGTCATCATCGAATCAATGATTGATGGCAGCACCAAACAACTAGACACAATGGGTATGTTTGTCGCTATTGGTCACAAGCCAAATACTGACTTGTTCAAAGATCAATTGGATATGAAAGATGGCTATCTGATCGTTAATAGCGGCTTGAATGGTAATGCCACTCAGACCAGTATCAAAGGTGTGTTTGCCGCAGGTGATGTAGCCGATCACGTCTACCGTCAAGCCATCACTTCTGCTGGCACTGGCTGTATGGCTGCGCTGGATGCTGAAAAGTACTTGGATGCATTGGGCGAAACCGTCGCTCGTGATCACACTTACGATTCAACACTAACTGCAGATAAAGAAGCCTAAATGGGTAACTTTATTCAACAGAACGATAAACACATCACGCCTGAGACTTTAAAAAGTCTTGGGCGTTATGACTTTCCTGATCCCATTTCTATCGATCCTGATGGTATTGGCATCGTCGCTATGGGTGGTGACTTAACGCCTGAAACGCTGATATCAGCCTACGCTCAGGGGCTATTTCCTTGGTTTAACGAAGATGAGCCTATTGCTTGGTGGTGTCCTGAACCGCGTTGTGTAATCGTTCCTTCGGCCTATCAACCGAGCAAGTCTCTACGTAAGCAAGCAAATCGCGAACGTTGGCAAGTGACGCTCAATCAAGCTTTTTACGATGTCATACATGCCTGTAGCTTACCGCGCAGTGATGGTCTTAATGACAATCAGCCTGAAGGTGAGCATACTTGGATTCATGATGAGATAATCGAAGCCTATACCAAACTGCATGCGCAAGGCTTTGCTCATAGCATTGAAGTTTGGGACGAGGCAGGTCAACTGATTGGCGGATTATACGGGTTAAAGATAAACGGCATCTATTTTGGTGAGTCAATGTTTCATCGAGCAACTAATGCGTCAAAGCTAGCGTTTTGGGGTCTGATGCGCCTGTGTGATCAAAGTAATGTCGCACTCGTCGACTGTCAGCTACCGAACGAACATTTGATGAGCTTAGGTGCGACTACCTTACCGCGTGCTAGCTTTCTAACTCAGTTAGACAACTTAATAGGCAGCCAGTCTGTGCCATGGCAAAAGCACTCTCATAAACCGTTATCCGTATCGAGACTGGATAACGAATCGCCTTGGCAACCAAAGTTATGATTATCATAGCGAAAAAAATAAGAGGTTATTATGGCACTTGATACATCGTTTCTATTGATTGGAGAGCTAGCAGCAAAGGCTAATACGACCAAAGATACGGTTCGCCATTACGAGCAATTAGGCCTGCTGAAATCTCGCAAACGTCAGGCAGGTTCACGCCTATATACTGAGTTTCATCCAGAATGTATCGAACGCATAGAGCTGATCAAAAGCGCGCAAGCTATTGGCTTTACTCTTACCGAAATCAAAAACAGCTTAAATGATTATTATGATGGTCACTTGGATATTGATTCGCAGCTTGTACTAACACAGCAAAAATTAGAACAAGTCAAAAAACAGCAAGCGAATATCAGCATAATGGTGGAGCTACTGAGCGAACGCTTGGATATTTTAGGTCGAATGAAAGCAGATAGTGATTATCAACTTGATGTGGAAGTCTGTAAAAAGCAAATTCCTTTGCAATAAATTTTAAATCTTAGTTAATTCTGCTCTTATATCGTAGCTGTTATAGCCACCTTTATCATCGCCGCTGATTTTTTATTAATCTTTACTCTCTTTATTAAATATAAGTATGCTGCATGATTAATGCATCGACTGCTGGTTTGTGTGGCATTTTATAATAGCCTTTACGCCTATGAATAATATTGAATGCCTGTTGCTCGTATAACGCTATCGCCGCTGTATTATCTGCACGTACTTCTAACAAAAGACTCTCTACCTGATTAAGCTGTAACAGTTCATGCAGTTTATTCAATACCTGCGAAGCAATGCCTTGTCGTTGGTGCTCTGGATCAGTTCCGACACGTAACACCTCTGCTTGCTCAAAAGTCGTTTGATATAAGCAATAGCCAACTATCTCACGATGAGAGACGCTCTCTTCTTTGGCTTGATCGTAAGCAATCAACAGACTAATACTGTCCTGCTCAAGCAACTCAACCAATGTTTTCTGATTCCAAGAATCATCTGGTTGCACCGTCGCTTCTATATTAGCGACAGTTTGAATGACGTATTCGAGTTCTACTGCATTCGTTGGTAATACTTCTATCGCAAACATGACGTTCCTTTCATTTAATTAGTCTCATCATTTGGTTGTACTTAGATTATATAAGTAAGTGACCAAATTATTTATTTTTTATCACAAAAAAAGGCCACCCTAGATAGGATGGCCTTTTTTATGACTAACTCATAAGCTCA
>NZ_QLKS01000006.1 GCF_003350005.1 Psychrobacter proteolyticus
CATTCTGAATCAGCAAAAATCCACACAAGTTGTTCTTTAGTTATGCTTTTAAATAATGTCTGATACTGTCGTCCAGTATTAGGTATACTCTGACTAATTATACTCAATATCCAATGTGGTTATTGCTAATTAGCGAGCTGACTATCATATCATGTTTTAATACGCTGTCAACTTCTTTTTTTAATTTGTTTCAATAAGTTAGCTCGTTAATTACGGATGATTAATCACCCTTCTTATTAACTGCTTCCCTTAATGAGGTGCGTATTATAGACGCTTTTTTTATCAAGTCAAGAAGTATTTTTTATTTAGTTTGAGGTTCTTTTCATACTCTCTATGAGTAGTAAAAGCCCTTTATCCTAATAAAGCATTCTGAGTGGTTATGCAGTTTCCTGCCCCTTCAGTCTGCCTTCCCTTTCGACTGGGTGGCATTATACGTGGTTTTAATGTGGGGTCAAGGGGTTATTCTGAGAGTTTGTCAAATCAGTTTGATAGACGCCAAATACTAACGCCATTTCAATAAGTTAAGTGTGAAAAAGAATGCTAATTATTTATGAGAGCGGGTGCTTACTGAGTGTTTACTTCGATTAACGTCACTTTTCTCTTCACGTAGGGTCTTTTTTTAGACGCTTTCTAGCTATATAAACGGTTCTAAAGCAGTAAATTCTACAATCATTACCTTATAGCTTACCTATCTTTTTAAAGAAGTCTTTATAGGCCGCGACTTTTTTGTCTAACGCTAAAGGATAAGCGCGTGAAGTGGATGGCAACCTATATAAAGTTAAATCGTTAATGTTGGCTGTTTGGCTATTGTCTGCATTTTGCCATTGATAAGGATAATCCATACTTTGATTGGTCTTGGGATGCTTTGATTTGGCAATTGGCTCATCTAATAGTCCGAGCAACACTTCAGTCGCTTTGCCACCTGTGGTAAACAATGTATCCACCTTTGGTACTTGCGGCAAGATGTTGTCTAAATCAACCGTCGTAACGACGGTTAAGTTTTTATCAGAGGCATTACCCGTCTCCCGAATGGCTTGCTTGACAGTAGGACAAGAGGCAATGCCACGCTCAAACATAAAATTACGAATACGCTCAGGGTCAAAACGCTTCTCATCACCTACTCTAAAATAGTCAGCATCGTCAAAAAACACGCGCCCATAGATACGCCACATATCATTATAAAAGTTAGGATAATGAAAAGACATCGCCCACTTATCAGCAGTCGGTGGAAACGTCCCCATCATCATTACGGTGGCATTGGGTGGCAGCACCGGCGCAAACGGATGAGTCTCTACTGCGGCGGCTCTTGTTTCGGACAATATTAGGGGGTTATCTGCCTGACTTGCCTTGTTTTGGTCAGTGTCTGGTCGTGTAGTCATGATATTCTTCATCAGAAAAGTGGTTTTTTTGTTATCATAGCAGGCCTAAATACTACTTCACTTTAAATAGCGCTATATAGTAAAACATAGTCCGCTTAAAACGTGGTCGGCCTAGTTAAGAAAATAATGCTTTACTTCGTCTAAATCGCCGTGGCTTCCATAACGGTTATGTACGCTAACATGATAATTTCGTTAAAAAATACTCTTGCAAAAGCATTCGATGTATTTAGCGAGCTTGATTATTACAGCGTTCATCTTACTATTTATGTGCTGAATATAAGGTTAAAGTGCAGTAAGTGTTTGTATCTTTTATACTAATAGCAACCGCAGTAACTGCGCAAGCGTCAGCCCAAAAATCAAGAGAGTTCTTATGAGTGACTTAAACAACGGTTTAAAAATTACGGTAATCGATCATCCACTAGTCCGTCATAAACTCAGCCTAATGCGCGAAAAAGATTGTAGTACTTATAAATTTCGGACGTTGACCAAAGAGCTTGCCCGCTTGATGGCGTATGAAGCGAGCCGTGATTTTGAAATTGAAACCTTCCCAATGCAAGGCTGGTGTGGTGAAATCACTGGGGAGCAAATTATCGGGAAAACAGCGACCATCGTACCGATTTTACGTGCAGGCATTGGCATGCTTGACGGGGTGCTTGATTTGATCCCTACCGCAAAAATCTCTGTCGTGGGTCTACAACGTGACGAAGAAACACTGCAGCCCGTGCCTTTCTTTGAAAAGTTTGTGAGCCACATGGACAAACGTCCAGCGCTTATCATCGACCCAATGCTCGCAACGGGCGGCTCCATGGTTGCGACCATCGAGATGCTCAAGAAAAATGGTTGTACTAACATTAAAGCATTGGTACTCGTGGCTGCACCTGAAGGCGTACGCTTGGTAAATGAAGCGCATCCTGACGTGACCATCTATACTGCTGCGTTAGACAGCCATTTGGATGAGCACGGTTACATTATCCCAGGTCTAGGTGATGCTGGTGATAAGATTTTTGGTAAGCAGTTATCGAATAGATAAGTTGCATTAGGGTAAATAAAGTCGTCATCAAAATTATGGCAACAGCAGACAGCATCAATAATAAGGACAGATCATGAACGTATTGATTACAGGAGCAAGCGCAGGTTTTGGTAAAGCGTTGGCAGAGCGTTTGGTTGCTAACGGCCATCGTGTGATTGGTTGCGCCAGACGCCTTGATAAACTGAATGCTTTGGCAGAGACTTTGGGTGAGGCTTTTTTGCCCGTGGTTATGGATGTGAGTGATACAGCTGCTATCCCGCAAATCATTGCTGACTTGCCTGATGATTTTAAACAAATCGATGTCTTGGTCAATAATGCAGGATTAGCACTGGGTACAGAGCCTGCTCACAAGGCCAGTCTTGATGACTGGATGCGTATGACTGATACCAATATTAAAGGCTTGATGGCGCTGACCCATGCGGTCTTGCCAGCGATGGTCGCTCGCGATAGCGGTTATATTATCAATGTCGGTTCGATTGCTGGTAGCTGGCCTTACTTTGGTGGCAACGTTTACGGCGCAACTAAAGCGTTTGTAAAACAGTTCAGCTTAAACTTGCGAGCGGATCTGATTGGCACCCAAGTACGCGTGACCAACCTTGAACCTGGTAATGTGGCTGGCACTGAGTTTTCAAACGTGCGCTATCATGGTGACGATGACAAAGCTGCCAAGGTGTATGATGGTTTTAAAACCATGACAGGTGAAGATATCGGTGATATTTTGTTATGGCTAATTGAGTCACCTGCTCATATTAACGTCAACCGTCTAGAAGTAATGCCAGTCGCCCAGACTTATAATGGACTAACGATGGCCAAGCAAAATTAATATTAACTGCTCGGCTAGTTATAGTATCAATGTTGATTATAGGTATATCACTTATCAACACCGAACCTGTTAGCGTATCTCATACGATCGAAGCAATATAGAGTCATCTGTATTGCTTTTCTTTATGTCTTCAATAGCTTGCTCATTGACCAAACGCAAATCCTGAAAGTCTAAAATCAGCACTTCGTTACGCAGACGTTCGCTAGTGCGCTTGTTATGTCGTATCGCAAACCCCAATACTTGCTTACCAGTGATAGTTATCTGATTAATAATTAACCTTGAATTATTCACTTTCAGCTTTTTGGACAGATTCTCAGACGTTGTCTGAGCATTTATTATTGCCGTTGCCGGATTCACCGTAGTGGTTAAAGTCTTAGTCTGTCGTACACTTTTGGGCATATCTCCTGCAAAAAACAATACCTGACCTAATGGTAAATATTGCGCATGGCGCACCAGCTCTTGTCGGAACAATGCAGGCATATCTGTGTTAAAACTGTCTTCTGTCTGCTGATAAAATGCGGTAAAGTTACGATGCAAATAACGCCCAAACACCGTAGTATTAATCCATTCTTGATAAACATCGTCTGCCAATAACTGCTTGGTAAAAGCACTGGCATCAATTGTGACATCCTTACTCAAAGTAGCAGACAACATCGATAGCAAAAGCGCCTGCGGACTGGTAAATGTCTGCTGCTGCTGCCACACTTGTGGATATAGGCTACTATCGAGTAATGGCAATGTTGATCTGCTCATGCACTTGTATCCTCAACGATCATTTTCAGCCCCTACATAGCACTGGTATAGTCTCACTGTTGGCTTTTACCCTTAGCCAAATTCTATGCTATGGTCAGGTGACAGCTTTAATATAGCAGTCTTTTATTCGCGGTATAACTATTTTGTAGCTGTGTACTCTACCGCAATACTTTCTTAGCTAAATTGACCGAGACAGCTTGAAAAATCAAAGAGATATCACTCTATGAAAAAAGACCTTATACCCCTTCCTACTCCTTACCAGCTAAAGACCATTACTGTCCAAACAGCTGATGGAACGTTGCTGCCCGTCTCTGTCATTGGCAAAGGTAAACCCGTCCTATTAATGCACGCTTTTGGTATGGATGCGAGGCAATTTCTACCATTTATTTTACCGCTAATTCAGCACTACTGTTTTTACTTGCCGCATTTTAGAGGGTTTGGTTTGGCCAGTAACTTAACGTTGCCAACGTTTGATTTTATTGAGCAATATGCACAAGATACCCAAGATGTATTTGAATACGTGAGCAAAGAAACTGGCTTTGAGGCTTTTCCTGTTGCTGCGATATCGATGGGGGCATTGGTTATGTGGGCGTATTTTCAGCGCTTTGGTACTCAGCGCGTGAGTCACTATCTGAATATTGACCAAGCACCGATTATCCATAATCAGCCAGACTGGCAAGGTGGCGGTGTGTTTGGTACCCGACAAACCGAATTATTTGCGCAATTTACACAGTTAATTACCGATACTGCTCCTTATTTACAAGCCGAGCAAGTAGTTGACTTCCGCCACCTGCCCTATCAATTAAAAGTAAACTTATTAGACATGGAACGTTCTTTTTCTCTGCTCTCTGTCAGTCGCAAACCTTCGCAATTATTGGTAAAAGCCCTCAGTTATCGGGCATCACACAAAATCTCATTGATGGAACACGCGACTTGGCAACATAAACTTCGTTGCCTATCTGCTTATGTTGCGCTGCCCTACGATTATCGAGACGTTTTGCCAACGGTCAATATTCCGACTACCTTACTGATTGGTGCGCGCTCGCAGTTATATAATGCAGAGTGGCAACAGCGTTTGACCACTCTGCTGCCCAATGCGCACAGTATTATTTTGCCAACATCAGGGCATGCTGTACCGATGGATGCACCAGTTAGTTTTTATCAAGTCTTGAAAGAGTTTCTGAATGCTTAATTGTGAGTTTGCGATAATGCACAAAAAAAACGACCTCAACGGGTCGTTTTTTTGTGCGCTAAATTCAATCTAAATCAGTGGCTAGATATTAATCACTTAATGGCTGAACCAATTCAAATCGCGGTATTGCTTGACCATCAACGGTGACCGTCTCAGTAAACATCGCAAGCGGACGTGCCCACACGCCATACTCACCGTACAGACAACGATATACCACTAGCGATTCTTCGGTTTCTGAATGCTGCGCCGTATGTAATACTTGATATAAGCTACCTTTATAATGGCGGTAGATGCCTTGAGAAACTGCGACTTGGTTTGCCATTATTACTTCCACTTAGTCAATTTTATTCATATCGACGTCATAGCCAGAGCTTTTCATTTCTCTAGCAATGCTATATCTCCAAGCTCCACCTGTATCCATAGGCTTATAGACCACACCTGATATATCATTTGGAATTTCAACATTACCTTTCACAAGTGCAACAACATTGGCTCGACCAATCTTACCTATTAAGAGTCCATGTTCAAAAATAACATTTTGTCTTGCTCGTGGTTTCAGATCTTCTGGCTTGGATTTAACACCTCCAATGTCGCATTCAGTATAGAGAACGATAGCAAAACCTACATCCGTATATTTTTCTAATTTCTCTATGATGGTAGCACCAGAGTCTACTTGCTCATGAAGAATAACGGCCTCAAAACCGAGCTTATCTACAAATCTAGCTACTGTTTCTTTAGCGCCATCATCGTGACCGTGAACAATAAAGATTTTTGAACTATCTTTCATAATTAAGGGCTCTTTTTTGGTTAAACTCTCGGCCGTGTCAAATAACTCTATATCTTCTATTACGTCATCTATAACTTTTAAAGCATAGTTATGACCAATCAACCATGCCTCTTTAAACTTAGCAGACTCGTCACTACCGTTGAAAAATACTGCTAGAGGAGTGAAGCTAATTTTGTTAAATTTCTGAATATAAGGTGAATTACTGTCTAGAAACCTACTAATCAGCGTTGTAAATCTAATAGACAACTTATCTTGGTTATCATGATTTTCATAAGTTAAGTTTTGAAAATCTTGTCTAAGCGTTTTAAAGGCTCCTACTTTATCCATATTAACCGACTGTCACTTTCGCATAAGCCTTTTTGCCTGCTTGAATCACGACCGTCTGACCTGAGGTTAGACTAAAGCCACCATCAACGACTTCGCCATCTACTTTGACCGCGCCACGTTTTACCATGTCTTTGGCAGCTGAGTTGTTTTTAGCGAGCTTAGCTTGGTTCAGGATTTGAGTGATAAACAACGCATCTTGCCCTTCTAGATCCAACATGATTTCTGGTAAGTCAACTGGTAGCTCGCCATCTGCTAAAACGTTACCCGCAGATTTGTGCGCATTAGCAGCGGCATCAGCATCATGAAAACGCTCGATTAATTCTTCGGCTAAGATACGTTTGATTTCTTGCGGATTACGGCCATCTTCCATTTCGCGCATCAATCTTTCAACTTCTTCCATTGGCTTAAAGCTTAAAAATTCAAAGTAACGATGGATTAGTGTGTCTGGCATCGACAGGATTTTTTGATACATGGTGCCTGGTGCATCATAGATAGCGACATAGTTGCCCAGTGATTTGGACATTTTATTGACACCATCTAGCCCTTCTAAGATTGGCACAGTGATACAAACTTGTGGTTCTTGGCCATAGCGTCCTTGCAGCGTGCGACCCATTAGCAAGTTAAAGGTCTGATCGGTACCGCCAAGCTCAACATCGGCTTTTAGGGCGATAGAGTCGTAGCCTTGTACTAACGGATAAAGAAACTCATGGATCGAGATAGGCGTTTGTGAAGCATAGCGTTTTGAGAAGTCATCACGTTCAAGCATACGCGAGACGGTTTGCTGACTGGCAAGCTGAATCATGTCAGCGGCGCTCATGTCATTGAACCACTCAGAGTTAAAGACCACGCGGGTTTTTTCTTTGTCCAAGATTTTGAATACTTGTTCAGCATAAGTCGTGGCATTGGCTTTGATTTGCTCATCGGTCAACGGTGGACGCGTGCTGTTTTTGCCAGAAGGGTCACCAATCTTGGCGGTATAATCGCCGATTAGAAAATAAATCTCATGACCCAAATCTTGGAAATGCTTAAGTTTATTGATCAATACCGTGTGACCTAAATGTAGATCTGGTGCGGTAGGATCAAAGCCGGCCTTGATACGTAGTGGACGATTGAGCTTTAGCTTAGCCACTAAGTCATCTTCAGACAATATCTCTTGCGTACCGCGCTGAATAAGGGCCAGTTGTTCTTCTAGGGTGTAAGTTTGATTGGTCATGATGCTCTCTATATATCACTTTAATTGGGATTTTTATGAATGACGGTTACTGGCTCAACACCTTAGGAAGTTTAGAACCTCAAAAGGTCAGAAAAAATGCTAGAATTTGACGGATATACTAGCGTTTTTTAAGGTAAATTGCCATGACCAACCCCGCATCGATTGCTGATACTGACCATAATGCCCTCGCAGACTTGCTTATGAATAATGGTTTGGATAATCCTTCAGACGATATTGATGATTTGACCTTTGATGATTCGAACTATGCCACCCTAACGGATGCACTTGAGCAAACAGTATTTGAAAGCTTCGATGATGGCTTATATATCGGCATGATGTCTGGCACCAGTTTGGACGGTATGGATGCTGCTCTTTGTCAATTTAATCCTGAGATGAGCACCAAAGATAGTACCCAACCACCGATGCGATTGCTTACGACTTATAGCCAAGATTTTCCGCCACGTCTGCGTGAAGTGCTATTGGCATTGTGTCAGCCGAATGGTGTGAATCAACTCGTACCAGAGACTGATGAACCAAACAGTGAATTGGATTGGTTCGGCTGGGCAAGTCGCGCGTACGCTGAGTTCGCGAGTGAAGTGGTCAATACGCTATTGCAGCAATCAGATACCGATCCTGAGTCAGTACTAGCGATTGGCTGTCATGGACAAACCGTACGCCATCGCCCGCAGATGGGATTCACGTTGCAACTGGTCGATGCCAATATCATCGCTGAGCGCACAGGTATCAGCGTGGTCAGTGATTTCCGACGTCGTGACATGGCAGTTGGTGGTCAAGGTGCGCCTTTAGTACCTGCGTTTCATCAGGCACTATTTGCCAATCCTGATAGTACCCGTGTGCTATTAAACTTAGGTGGTATTGCTAATATAACCGTCTTGCCCGCCAATGAAAAAGATCAAGTTGTTGGCTATGATACTGGACCTGCTAACTTATTATTGGATGCGTGGACCTCATTGCATACAGATAACTCTTATGACGCAGGTGGCGCTTGGGCGCAGTCTGGAACACTCATTGAGCCATTATTACAGCAACTTTTGGCACATCCGTTTTTTGCTCAGTCTCATCCAAAAAGCACCGGTCGTGAGGACTTTAACTTAACTTGGTTGCAAGATGAGCTACAGGCTTTTGAGCAAGCCAATGCTAACATCAGTTATTCAGCAGCCGATGTACAAGCAACCTTAACTGAGCTAACGGCTATCAGTGCCAGTACGCAAATCAACATGTTTGTCAGTCATTCAAAAAACAGCTCAGTTTATGTTTGCGGTGGCGGCGCATTGAATGACTATTTAATGACACGCCTGCAAGCACATCTACCCCATTGCACAGTAAAAACCACTGAACATTTAGGGCTTGCGCCAACATGGGTAGAGGCCGTTGCTTTTGCATGGTTGGCCAGACAAACATTGATGGGTGAAACTGGTAATTTACCAGCGGTAACTGGTGCCAATAAAGGCGTGGTGTTAGGGCAAGTTTGTTTTGCCTGACCAGTTATATTTTAGTTTACATACGTGCACCTATGTGTTTTATAATAACTTTAAAAACGCCATCCTCTTAGGACCCGTAAGTATAGGACATATCGCATGAGCCAACACAGCACCTCACCTATCGACCAAGCCACCAATGATGACACAAATAATATGACCGCAGCACCTGTACATAAATCGCGTCAAAAACCCCCTCATTACGAGCGCTCTGATGACAAACGTGTGGTCGTGACAGGTATGGGTGCCATTACGCCGCTCGGTCTAGATGTTGATAGCTCATGGAGCAAGCTACTCAATGGTGACAGTGGTATCTCACCAATTACGCATTTTGATGCCACAGGCTACCGCGCGCAAATCGCAGGCGTCATCAAAGACTTTGATGCCAAGCAATATATGAGCGCCAAAGATGCACGCCGCTATGATAAGTTTATACACTACGGGATTGCGGCTTCTTCTATGGCACTACAACATGCTGGTCTTATCGATGAAGTCAGTGCTGCTGATGCGCCAGTACAAGGTGTTGACCAAGATCGCTTTGGTATCATATTGGGCTCAGGTATTGGTGGTATCCAAACAATCGAAAACAGTCGCGATACCCTACACGAAAAAGGTGCCGCCAAAGTTTCGCCTTTTATTATCCCAGGCTCTATCGTTAATATGGCAGCAGGATTGGTCGCGATTAAACACAACTTAAAAGGGCCAAATCTTGCAACATCAACAGCTTGTACCACGGCGACTCACGCTATCGGTCTTGCTGCGCGTTTGATCGCCTACGGTGATGCCGATGTCATGTTAGCAGGCGGTAGTGAAAAAGGCTCTAGCCCACTTGGTATAGCTGGCTTTAGTGCTATGCATGCACTATCTACGCGCAACGACGAGCCAACCAAAGCCTCGCGTCCATTTGATAAAGGTCGTGACGGTTTTGTACTTGGTGATGGTGCTGGCGTGGTGATATTAGAAAGCCTTGCTCACGCCAAAGCGCGCGGTGCCACAATACTGGCAGAGCTGGTCGGGTTTGGCATGAGCGATGATGCCAGTCATATTACCGCACCACCAGAAGATGGTAGCGGCGCTGCAAAAGCCATGCGCAATGCACTCAATGATGCTGGGATTGAACCATCAAGCGTCGGTTATGTCAATGCACACGGTACCAGTACACCTGCAGGTGACGTCGCCGAATCAATTGCTATCGAAACAGTATTTTCGCCAGTGAAAGACAGCATTTTGGTGAGTTCAACCAAGTCAATGACCGGACACCTACTTGGTGCAGCTGGCGGTGTAGAAGCCATATTTACCGTACTCGCCCTACAAAATCAGCACGTACCCCCAACGATTAATCTTGAAAATGTAGAAGATAACTGCAATCTCGATTACGTGGCTAACCAATCACGTAAAGTCAATAATCTGCAATATGCTGCATCCAACAGCTTTGGCTTTGGTGGTACCAATGGCTCCTTGATATTTGCTCGCTGGCCTGTCAATCAATAACACTTGAGCGCTTACAGCACGATATATTGTAACGTTGGTGTCAGATTTGCTACGTTTGTCCACTTGCAGCCCCTTATCGTACTTGCGTATGATAAGGGGTAATTTTTGGAACATTTATGGAAGATACCATGTCAAGCTACTCATTTTCCCATCAGTTTTATCAACGCTGGACGTGTGCGCCTGAGCCAGTACGCGCAGCGATTACCCAAGAACTAAAAGACATCACTACCCTGCTACAACCTGACACCTCATTTGAAGACTTCACTTTTAATACTCATGATTTAGATGCGCATGTAGACGAGCTATATGACAACTACAATGCAGAACAAGCCATTGCTAAAGCGATCACGGACAAACAAGAGAAAGAAGACGCAGCCGCTGCAAAACAAAAGCTAGAAGCCGAACAGAAGCAAAAAGAAGCAGAAGAAGCCACACGCAAGGCAGAAGCGACTCAAAAAGAACAAGAAAAACATGAGCAGTCAATGTTAGAGAAAGACAAGGACAAAGAAACGGCTGCTATCGACGTAGCTAAAGTAAACACAGATAAAGTCGTGGTAGATAGCGCTGTTACTGACGATTTTGTTACTAATAATTCTAGTGCAAAGACTGAAAAAGTGGCATCAGAAGTCGTAAATGCTGAAGGCAATACTAGCGATAATAAAAGTGCTGACAACAAAACCATTAGCGAACAGGCACATACACTTAGTGATAACCACATTAAAGATATTAATAATAAAGCCAGTGCAGCGATTAATCTGGCCTTAAAAGACGCGAAGCTAGATGCAACACATCAACAGCTAATCCGCGAGCTAGAAACACAGGTCGATGACTATTTAAGTGATCAAATGATGCTAATGTCTGAAAACCTAAAGTCTTGGCTACGTGCTGAGGTAACCCAACACTTTAGCGAGCAGAATGACTTAACTACTAATAATGAAGCTGCTAAGAAAAGCATCCACTAATAGTGATTATTTTTCAGTATTGAACCTACAGTTAGAAACAGCCGCTCAGTACTAAGTAATGAACACTAAAAAGCCCCGTAAATAATTTACGGGGCTTTTTAGTACTTTTAGTTAATGTTTTGAGCTTAGTATTAAATGGCTTTGGTACGTTCAGTCAACCATTCAAGCGCTGCACCTTCAACACGATCTTTTAGCTCTGCGAAGACTTGGCTATGATAGTCATTTAACCAATCTATCTCGGTTTGATCCAACAGTGATGGCTCAATCAGACGCGTATCGATTGGGCAGTAAGTGATGGTCTCAAAGTTTAAGAAATCACCAAACTCTGTCTCAGTAGGCTTAGCAACTGGCGTATTTACTACCAAGTTCTCGATACGAATACCCCATTTGCCTTCGCGGTATAGACCTGGCTCATTACTAGAAATCATACCGACTTTCATCGCACGCTCTTTTGGTGTGCTAGCGCTATAGGCGATGACTTGTGGGCCTTCATGTACGTTTAAGAAATACCCAACGCCGTGACCCGTACCATGACCATAGTCCATCTGTGCTTGCCATAATGGCGCACGGCAAATGGCATCGATCAACGGTGAGGCGATACCATCAGGGAAGTGAGCACGAGCTAGCGCAATGTGGGCTTTTAGCACAAGAGTAAAGTCACGTTTATGCTCAGCAGTGACTTGCCCAATACCGACTACGCGGGTGATATCAGTCGTACCGTTTTGATATTGTGCACCTGAGTCAATCAGTAGCAATCCGCCTTCGCCCTCGGCCACATCAAGGTAGCTGAATTTTTCTGGCGTTGCACGGTAATGTGGCAATGCGCCATTTTCATTAAAGCCTGCGATGGTTGGGAAACTTGGCGAGACATAATGCGGCTGACGACTGCGCACGTCTATCAGCATACTATCAACATCTAGTTCACTCAAACGCTCACCTGCTGCTAGACGCTGCTCAAATGTCGCAAAAAACTCAGCCAAAGCAGCGCCATCTTGACGCATCGCTTCACGGACATGATCGATATCTGCATCAGATTTTACAGATTTGAGTAATGTGCTAGGTGCCATTTGCTCAATAAAACCAACATCATCTGCCATTTTTGAGAGCGTACCTACTGCGATTTTGCTCGGATCTAACAGTAGTAAATCGTCTGGCGTTAATGCGCTCAATGCCTCTTGCACAGCAGAATAGTCAGCCAATGTGATGCCGCTGTCTTTTAAACTCTGTGCAATATCTTCGCTTACTTTATCAGTATCAACAAACAACGTTGCTTTGTCTGCGTCAATCAACATATGTGATAAGAATACCGGATTATAATCAACATCCGCACCGCGCAAGTTCGTCAACCAAGCGATATCGTCTAAGCTTGAAAGTAAATGATGGGTCGCACCTGCTTCTGCCATACCTTCGCGTACTGCTGCAATTTTTGAGGTGGCAGACTGAGCAAGGAACTGCTCATCATGAGTATATAATTTGGCCGCTGGTAGTGCTGGGCGATCTGTCCAAATCTCTGTCAGCACATCACGCTCAGTAATCAAAGTAATATCATTGGCATCAAAAGCATTTAACAAGCGATCTTGCTCAGCGATAGATAACACATTGCCATCCACTGCTACGCTATCCCCTTCTTGCAAATGCTCGGCTAGCCAATCGATATGATTTGGCTGACCCGGCGCAAGCTTTTCTAAAGTAATACCTGTGCCTTCTAACTGGTCAGCGGCATGTACCCAATAACGGCTATCCGTCCATAGACCTGCAAAATCAGCAGTCACAACCAGCGTGCCGACAGAACCGGTAAACCCTGACAGCCATAAGCGTGCTTGCCAGTACTCTGGTAAATATTCAGATAAATGGGGATCAGCAGAGGGTACGATGATAGCGGTGAGATCTTGCGCGGCTAAGGTGCTACGTAAATTAGCAATACGTTCGTGAATGGCTTGTTTATTCATTGAATGTGTCCTTATAAAGGTTATAAAAATATGCTGGAGCGATTATTTACAATCGTCTTGTTCTAATAGTCGTCTTATTTAAGTTTTTGATACTGCTTTAGTTGTAATAAGACATTTATTATCGATAGAGATTATTCAAGCAAACAATCTACTTATTTAGCTATCTAACTATGTTTGCTTTGATAATTACTTCTGCTTATTGAGAATAGAAAGTTGAATTAATATAGGCTTATAAAACGCTGTACTGCTGGTTATGGTGAGCTATCATTAGATGTTTGGGCAGATAGTAAGCTTTCAATAGCTTGTGCTAAATATCCCACCAACTAAAACAATAAAACGTGCTACCAGTAATGGTAACACGTCTCATCATGTGTCACTTGTGCTGTTGTTAATCACAAATGTACATCAGACTATTTTATTGCTTAGCCAGTTGTTTCTCACGCTCGCTTTCTTTGAGCATTTTATTGATAGGTTTTGCTAGTATCAATAATAGTACAGCGGTAACTACCAAGAAGATGGTCATGGTTGTGAACAGACCTGGTAACCCTTCGATTTTGTCAGCTGATACATGCCCACCAAAGAAAGCAGCAACCAAGTTACCCATAGCGATAGAAGCAAAGAATAGCCCCATCATTTGGCCTTGCATACCTTCTGGCGCCAATTTAGTCATGGCAGATAACCCAACTGGGCTTAATGCTAACTCACCTAGCGTCAATAATAATAAACTACCAACCAACCATAGTGGTGATGCCAAGCCAGCACCAGGCGCTAAAATGCTTTTTGAAGCAAAAATCATCAAGGCGAAACCTGCGGCTGCCAGTAGCATACCGAGTGCAAACTTAGCCATACTGCTAGGCTCAAGACCTCGGTTACCAAGCTTGACCCAAATAACACTAACGATAGGTGCCAATATTAAAATAAATAGTGGGTTCAATGACTGGAACCAGATACTTGGTATCTCAAATCCTAAAACATTCAGGTCGGTATAACGATCAGCAAACAAGTTAAAAGACGTTGGCTGCTGCTCAAAGCTTGACCAGAACAGCGTCGAGCCAATGATTAAGACAAAGCAAATTAACAAGCGTAGTTTGTCCGTCTTATCTAATCGCGGTGAGATAAACATAATGACAAAATACAAGATGACCACTGCAGCAATGATATAGGTCATATACTCTGCAACCATCTCAGGATTGAACGATATCATGCCGGTAGACACTAATAGCACTGCAGCTACTAACAACGCGACAAAACCACCAACCCAGCGACCGATGTTTTTGTATTTATCGTTAGATTTTTCCCACTCAGCAGAGATACCTTTGGCGCGTGCATAACGCGTCAAATTCTTTTGTGCGACAAAACGATAGATCAATAATGAGATCAGCATACCCAAACCGCCAACGCCAAAACCGACATGCCACATGCCTTTTTCTTTGAATACGCCAACGATAAGTGCCGCTAATAACGCACCGATATTAATGCCCATGTAAAACAAGGTAAAGCCGCCATCACGGCGAGAGTCGCCTTTGGGGTACAAAGCGCCAACCATCACTGAGATACAGGTTTTAAATAACCCTGAGCCCAAGACAATACAGATTAAACCAACAAAGAACAGCGTCATGCCAAACATCGCTGAAAGCGCAATACACAAGTGACCAAGAGCAATAATGATACTGCCCCACCACAATGCACGCTCTTGACCCAGCCAATTATCTGCTAACCAGCCACCTGGTACTGCTGCTAAGTATAACGAACCAGCAAAGATACCATAAATAGCAGAAGCGGTGACTTCATTAAAGCCAAAACCACCACTGCTTACTGTGGCCACCATAAATAGCACTAGTAGCGGACGGATACTATAGTAAGAGAAACGCTCCCACATTTCGGTAAAAAACAATGAGCGTAATGGCGCGGGATGTCCCATAAAGCCATTATCTAGTGCTTCCAGCTCAACTGCACTAGCTTCTGATTTAGACTGTGTACTCACAACTTTATTCCTTTAAAGATTATTTTGGTAATGACAGAACCCTCAATTATTCGGATGAACGGTCATATAGGCGGAACATTGTTTCACTTGGTTATAATCAAGTAAAGAAAAAGTTGGCTAAAAATTACACAAATACCCATAAAAAAAGCCCGCTCTCAACTATTGAGAACGAGCTTTTTTTAGATGTTAAAGTCTCTATCATCGTACTTAAAGTACTATTGATAGAGACGTGGTAAAGTCACTTATTTTATAGACAGGTAGCATTACCACTCATTTGATTGACCGTATTACAGACTACTGTGCTGCGGTATCGCCAGCTTCTAAGTCACCATCCGCTTGCTCAGCTGTCAAATCCGCATCGGCAACAGCAGCTTGGCTTACAGTACCAGAAGCAGTTGCTGTACCAGCTTCTGCGGTGACAACTGCACTATCTGCATCTGTCGCTGGGGTTACGGTTGCATCTGCCGCGGTATCAGGCGCTGCAGCATCTGACGCTTCTTCTGTTGTTGCAGCTTCTGCATCGGCTGGAGCCGCCTCTTCTTCAGTAGCAGTGGCTTCTGCTTCATCTGCCGCAGCTGATGCTTCAGTTGTCTCAGCAGTGATATGCTCGCCTGCTGGACGCAAAAACGCAGAAACACCAATAAGTAAGACAATACCTAAGAACATGGCAATGCCACCTAAAGCGAATAACAGCTCTTTTTTTGGATTGTTATTAACGACACCTTCTGACATACCTTATCCACCTTGCACAAAATATTTGAAATATTTACCTATTATATCGCAATTTATACTGATTTGTGAAAACCCTTAAGTATTTAAAGGGCTTATTATCCACAATTTGAATATTCATTTTTGGCACTTATGTCAGCCAACTACTTAATAAGTTATCTATTATTCGCTATCGACACATCTTACTGAACAATACTACTTAACCAAACGTACTGGAGTCTTCGGACGTTTACCCAAATAGCTGAGTATCAGCAACAGTGTCATTATAAACAAAATAGGATACTGACCAAAGCGCATAAATGGCGTGTTGCCAACTCGCGCCTGAATATCACCGCGCAGTACAGTACGTTCAAACTGCGGTGCACGCTCTACGATACGACCTTTGTGGTCGATAATAGCTGTCACACCTGTATTGGTCGCACGCATAAACCAGCGACCGTTTTCGAGCGCTCGCATCTGTACCATCTGTAGATGCTGTAGTGGACCTGCTGACGTACCAAACCAAGCATCGTTTGAGATGGTCAATAAGAAGTCCGTGCCAATGGCGTTTTTGCGCGTGGTATCTGGATACGCCACTTCGTAACAGATGGCTGCGCCTAGATTGTGCCCTCGCACACGTAGCGGTGACTGCTGATCACTGCCGCGACTATAGCTCATAATGTCTTGGCTACCCGCTAGATTAGGCAAAATATCGAGCACGCCTTGGAATGGAATATATTCTCCAAATGGCACTAGACGTTGCTTTTTATAAAGCCCTTCTGCCTGTGCTCCTAGCGCAACCACACTATTGTAGAACGGCGGATACTTATCTGTACTGGCATCAAACGCTGCTTCATCCTTATAAGGAATACCTGTCACCCATGTCGTGTCAGTCTCTTTGGCCATCGCGACCATTTCACTGATAAAACCAACAGCTTCTGTCTGAAACATAGGAATCGACGATTCAGGCCACAGCACGATGTCACGTCCCCACTCGTCACGGGTCAACGTTGCATAGATTTTTAGCGTTTCAATCTGATACTCGGTGAGCCATTTTAGGTCTTGTGGGATATTACCTTGAATCAAAGATACCGATAAATCAGGGGTGCCTTTTGGTTTGGTCCATTGCGGATTGATCAACCAAAGCGTGCTACTAATGATAAGCAATGCTATCGATGGAATCATATAGCCACCGCGACGACGCAATAGCTCAACGATACTGGCAGCCAATAGTACCGCTACGAAAGAAACCGCAAAGACGCCAGCCACAGGCGCTAACGAAGACAGCCAGTACTGTTCAGTAAATGCATAACCGACGAATAGCCAAGGAAAACCAGTAAACAACCAAGTTTTCATCCACTCTTGAAGTATCCATAAGGCAGCAAAAGATAACGGCTGCTTGCCAACCACACGATTAAAAATGAGCGCCAAAAAGCCATGGAACAAACCCATACCTAGACCCATGAGCGCAATCATAATCAGCGCAAGCCATGCGGGCGTATCACCATAAACGTGTATCGAGGTGTACAGCCAAAACGCGCCAACACACCACAGTCCCGTACCGTAGGCCTGACCAATCAGAAAGGCGCGACGACCTGTCATCGCTGGTACCAATAACGCATATAAAATAGCAGGTGATACCAAGGCAACTGGCCAAATCCCATAAGGCGCGAGCGCAAGTATGAAAGCTGCCCCTGCCAGCCAAGCTATTAGTACCGTCAACCCCATATGTAAACCTTTTGGTTTACCGGGGTTCAGACGCTTTTGCAAATCAACAGTAGACAGACGCATAGCAGTTATCCAAAATCATATTTTCTAAATATTCTCAGCTAAGCGATGAGATAACACTCACGCAAAACCTGACTGCATAATGCTTTATGCAGGGCCATAAATAAAACCCACCCATGATACCAGTCAAAACCTACAAATGGGTAAATTTGCGTAGCTAAAACCTCATTCTAAAGTTCAAAAGGCAGAAAGCAAAAAACACGATTTTGCATCGTGTTTTTTATTAATTTTGCTGACAAGTTTTATTCATAGACCAATTATCGTGACACTATAATCAAGCTAGTGGCTGCCTATTAATATCTGTTGCTCGGCATTGGTTTTGGTCAGCTCTAGATTTTGGATAAATCGCCCTTCTACATCGGTAATAGTAATTTTCCAATCATCTATCACGACGCTCTCACCTTCTAAATCACCAACGAAGCCAAGTGCTTGCATGACCAGACCGCCCATCGTATCGACATCGGTATCGTCAAAACGGCTACCCAGCTCATCATTACAGTCTTCAATTACTGTAGACGCTTGGACACGCCATGTATTTGGCTTTTCTGGGTCAGGAACGATGTTGTTGATATCGCTGTCTTCATCAAAGTCATCATGCTCATCGACGATGTCGCCAACGATCTCTTCCAACAAATCTTCCATGGTGACCACACCACCGAAGTTACCAAACTCATCAACGACAATCGCCATGTGTACTTGGGTGCGCTGCAATGAGCGTAGCAAGGTATCAGAACGAGCCGTCTCACTGATATATAACGGCTGACGCACCAAATCTTTGAGACGTTTACTGTCAATTTTGTCTTCTTGGTTGCGAACCATATGTACCAAAATCGGAATTAAGTCTTTTGCCAATAAGATACCGATGACAGCATCATCGTCTTGACTGTCAAAAACAGGATAGCGCGAATGGGTGGTCTCAAGAATGATGTCCATCACTTCAGCAAGACTGGTGCTCTCGTGCAGACCAATTACTTGCGGACGCGGCGTCATGATTTCGCGGACTTGTGTCGCAGGCAAATCTAGCACGCCTTCTAGCATATCGACAGTATCAGGCTCTAAAAACTGGCGCGAGTCTTGTACCAGACGAATCAATTCATCACGGGTTTCGGGGGCGGTCGATAGCCAGCGTTTTAAGCCGCGCATCGACCAACTACTCGGGCTGGGAGTGTCGTCAGACATGGTGGTGTGATTTAACCTCTTTAGTTAATAAAAATCAGAATAGTATTCAATAGAAAAATGAACAATACTCAATAAAAAAACAAGTAGAGCCTAGATGGGGATAAAAGTAGCAAATAAAACAGCTAGTTTGTTATTAATTACTGCATGAATAACAAATTTGCTAGTACAAATTAGCTTCACTTTATCGCAAGGCTCACCGACATTCAACGACAAATTCACTCAAATTGTATTGTCAGCGTGTTATAAACTTTGCTATGGTCAAAGCCTTTATTTATCAAAGCAAACCCTATGTCGCTACGTTCCGTTTTTTCTCGCTTACTCTCGTCGCGTTCACGCAGTCGACTGTCAGACAGTCGTGGCTTAGAGAGCCGTGGTTTGGAGAACCTTGACTTAAAATGCGAAACATTAGAACGTAAACAGCCAAAGCCTACATGGCACCAGCGTCTTGTGACTTTTTTAATTGCCGTTACGTTATTGTTATCAGCGCTATGGCTGTTACTCGCGATTTGGTATCAATACGGTGTCAGCTCAGTACTGACTTGGCTTGCGACAATAGCGATTGTAGGTATATTAGCTGCGCTGCTAAGTACACGTTATTGGGATGTCGTCACAAGAGTATTGCACAGTGACTCATTATCTAACAAAAAATCAATTAGCAAAAATACAGCAACCAAACTACTTATCGGCGTATATGGCGCTATTTGGCTTGTGGGTCTAGGTTGGTTTTTTTCTATCGAACCGAAACAAGATCGAGAATGGATGGCTGAGGTCGACCAACGGGTCTCTTATGAACGCGATGCGACCAACCCTGATTTGATTACTTTAACCAATGTCCGTAACTTTGATTGGCAAACTGAAGAAGACGCTACCGAGCATTGGGATACCCGCACAATTGATCTGTCTAAACTCTCTGGCGTTGATGTGACTAACTCTTATTGGATGGGACCGCTAATCGCTCATACCTTGGTTAGCTTTCGATTTGAAGATGATAGACCACTTGCCTTTTCATTTGAGATACGTAAAGAAGACGGCGAGTCTTTTTCAGCGCTTGCTGGTTTTTTTCGACGTTATGAGCTGAGCCTGATTGCCGCAGAAGAGCGCGATATTATTTACACCCGCAGCAACGCGCGCGGCGAGCAGGTTTATCTGTTTCCTATTAGTAATTTGCAACAGCATGAAGTGAGGTCGCTATTTGAATCTTATCTGACTGCGGCTGATGATTTGAACGCTAAACCTGCTTGGTACAATACATTGCTCAGCAACTGTACCAATATTATCTTTTATATGGCGCGTATCGTCAGTGGCGATCGTTTGCCATGGGATTATCGAATTTGGGTCTCTGGTTGGTTACCGAACTATCTATATGATGTAGGTATGTTGGATGCGGTGCCAGAAAAGGGCAACCAGCCTTGGTCAATGAACACGTGGTATGAGCGTACTCATATCAACCCAAAAGCAAAAGGCTTTGATAATCAAGTCAACTCACAATCTAATATCGATAGAGATAAAAACAGCCGTAAATTCTCACAGCAGATTCGTCAAGATATTCCGCTACCAGCATTGGCTAACTCGCAAGCCAGTGCGGAAGCAAAGGCCAAATCTACTGCTCAGGCATCTAACTAACTGTAGACTAAGGGTTAACCCAGTTAACCACCCGCGTCTCCATCTCTTCATCAGACATACCGATTTCCGTGACACAGCGACCAGCGACGCCTACATTGGCCGCTCGCATCTGTTGTTGTGTCACCACCGCATCCCCAGTCAATAATAAATGCCAACTTGGTAAGCCCTGCCCTTTATACAGACGCTTATAGGCGCAGTGCGATGGTAGCCACATCATCTTGGGCAAGTTGTCCATAGTCAGCTGAATACAGTCTGGCACATGCTCTTGACGCGTTGCATAGTGACTGCAATATCCTGTCGCGCAGTCCATCAACTGGCAGGTGACATCGGTATATTCGACCAGCTCCTCATCCACATTGCCGCTTTCATCTTCATCGATGTACTTAATCAAGCAGCAACTGCCGCAACCATCACACAGCGCTTCCCACTCGCTATGGTTTAGTTCTGTTAACGCAAATCGCGACCAAAACTGAGGACGTAGTGGCTCAGACTCATACTTAGAGTCAGCATCAGCATCAGCATTAGAATCAACATCGGTACTATCAGGGAACAAACTTACCGATTGCGCAGGCTTGGCCGCTGCATCGAGACCTAAGTTCAAGTCTGATTGGTCATTATTTTTGTTTAACAAATTTATAGTCATAAAGTCGCAGTAGCATTTTGATAAAGAGCGTTACAGTATTATAGCTGTTTTTGCTAGACATGGGCGTTAAGGTAGTACGAGTTAGAAAAACGAACCATCATAATGACGAATAATTAAAACTCACAACATAAAAAAGGACAATAATATGTCAATTAAGACTTTTGAATTAATCAGTACTACCGAGAATGGTGTAGAGCTTATCAGTTATGTAGCACTACCAGAGAACGCTTCAGATGAAAATCCAGCAGCAGGTATCTTGGTTGCACCAGAATGGTGGGGCGTGGTCGATCATCCAAAATCAGTGGTTGAGCGTTTGGCAGAGGCAGGTTATGCAGCAGTCGCTATGGACGTTTACGGTGAAGGCAAATTAACTACTGATGCAGCGCAGGCAAACATGTGGATGGAGCAAGTACTGGCTGATCAAGACATGCTAATGGCACGCTGCCGCTTAATCCTTAATGATTTTAGCGATCAGCTATCTGTCGATGGTGACAACCTAGGTGCAATCGGTTACTGCTTCGGTGGTAAAGTTGTACTAGATATGGCTCGCGAAGGCATGCCGCTAAAAGCCGTTGCCACGTTCCATGGTAACCCAACGCCAAAACAACCAGCAGATAAAAACTTTGCAGCAAAAGTGTTGGTTGCTCATGGCCGTGATGATTCAATGGTATCAATGGATGCTATCGAAGGTCTAAAATCAGAGCTAGATGCAGCCGATGTTGATTACACTATCGACGTTTATGACAATGCCAAACATGGCTTTACCAATCCGCATGCTGATGAACGCGCTGCTAAAAACGAAGTAGATCTTGGCTACAATGAAGCTGCTGCTAAACAAAGCTGGGAAAACATGCTTGAGTTTATGAAAGCCAATCTAGCATAAAAAATGATTTGGTATAAAGATCATCAAAAAGGGTAGCTTAATTATTAAGCTACCCTTTTATTTTGAGTGTCATTCTAGCATTTGTCTTTTAGCCCAGTAATCAGAGTAGTCTTGTGCTTCTTATCAAATCACGTCATTATCATTTTACTATAAACTGGATTGAGTGACGAAGATGTTGTATCTAATGGTGACCCAGTTGGGCTGGCTGGCTTTTACGATTTTATTGATCGTAGTGGTCGCGTTATATACTAGGATAGCTCGAAAAATCGAGCTTCTACGCCGCGATGTGACGAAACTGCAAGCTGAGCTTGAGCAGCAAAGACAGCGTAGTATGACGCCTCCGTCGGCACCTTTGGTAGATGAAAAGGATTATGCGCGCAACACTACTACTAACGATCATGATCTTAAAGACAATGTTCCTAAAGACAGTGACACTAAAGACCATGATGATAAAGAAATAGCTTTTGACTCACAACACTCTTCTCCGAATAATCGGCTGCCTGTATCACCACCACCGCTTCCTACCGTTGCTTCAAACTCGACCATACATACAGCGTCAAATATATCTAATGATAAACCTATAGACAATAGTGTCCTTATCAATACGGAAAACACAGCACCTACCGCATCGATTGAGCCTGATGAACGCTCATTGCCTATTGTGACCTCGCTCATTCATTCAATCAAAAACTGGTTTTTCGGTGGAAATTTAGTCGTGCGAGTCGGCGTACTGGTGCTGTTGGTAGGTGTGGTGCTCCTGCTTCGCTTATTAAGCGAATATATCGAGATTTCGATTGCCACGAAGTTGATAGCAGTTGGCGTTACAGGGTTAGCATTGGCAGCGCTTGGATTAAAGCTGACCGCAAAACGTTTCTCATATGGGATTACGCTACAGGGCGCAGGCTTAGCGATTGCGTATCTAAGCACTTTTTTTGCTTACAGTGTTTATGAAATCATTCCTAGTATCCCAAGCTTTGTCGGGCTTGGGATATTGTCTGCCATTACCATTGCTCTCGCCGTACGTCAGAACGCTTTTCCTTTAGCATTACTGGCATTATCTGGTGGATTTTTTGCACCGATTTTGACCAGTGAAGATACTGGCAGCTTAGTCACGTTATTTAGCTATTATCTACTGCTAAACGTCACGATTGCCGTCATTGCTCATTATCGACCTTGGAAAATATTAAATCTATTCGGTGTGACTGTAACCTTTGGCTTGGCATACTATTGGGGTATCAGCGAAAACCTGAGCGCCGTCATTGAAACGCAGCGCTGGTCATTGGTAGCATTAGTAAACTTACACTGGCTGCTTTACTTATTTGTCGTCATTCGTTATGCGCAGCAAATCATTACCTATAATGCGCTAAATGAAAAAGACCTCAGTCATGCTGATAATACAGATGATACAAAGCACTTGGATAAAGCCAATGTAGGCAGCTCCTATGTATTCCCTATTGATACGGGTTTACTGTTTTCAGTACCACTACTGGCCTTTGGTTTATTTTCTGCCTTATTAAACGACATCTCTAACGCCCTTACGATTACCAGTGCCATTTTGGCTGCGGTTTATCTTGGGATGGGCTGGTTGTTCATCCAGCGCAGTAGGCGCTATGCTTTAATCACCGAAGGCATGCTAGCATTGGGATTAGGATTTTTTGCGCTCGTTATTCCGCTGGCGCTAGATGCTGAGTGGATTGCTTTTGGCTGGTCAGTACAAGGATTGGCGCTAGTATGGTTTGGACGACGCTCGCTGCGATCGTGGTCGGTGTTATTCGGCTTACTATTACAGCTCGTCAGTATTGGTATGCTAGTGACGACAGCGGTATTCTCTATCGAAGACTATCCCGTTTTGGCCTTTAGTATTTCAGCGCTCAGTTATCTAGCGACCGTCTTTATATTACGTGCTAGCAACTCCCCTGCTGTGCTGCTTAATAGCTTAGATAGTAGTAACAAACTTAATAGCCTTAACACTAAAGGTCCTACAAAATCCTCGGTCATACAATCTCAATCCTCAGTCATACAATCACAAACATTGGACGGCACATCAGATGTATTGACCGGCTATGCACGTGCGCTGGGTGTCAGTACGCAAGCTGCGCAGCAATGGCTGACCTCCATCGATAGTCAGAGCCGCGTATTCAAATTCGTTTGGCATAGCCCTAGATTCATCAAATTTTTGACATTGACCGCGATGGCTTGGATGCTACAAGTACTGATGCTTGATTTGCATCATTGGTTTGATATCTGGCAATCAAGCACGACGGTAATTGCACTGGCAGCACTCATCAGCTTGATCGCTTATTGGGTTATCAATCGCTATCGTCCGTGGGCGGAAATCAGACAGCTTAGTCATGGATTATTGGCCCTGTTCTACTTCATGCTAATACTGCAACTGCCACAAAAATTTGAGCGAAATTTAACATGGGCAACAGCGGAATGGTTGGTGTTTGTAGGCTTAATAATCGGATGGTTGGTCATGGGTCAGCTATGGCTAAAAACATGGTCTGATACATGGTCTGATAATAACAATCCATCACGCCACACTGATGCAAGCTGGCTAGGTACGGGTATCTTACTTATTGCTGCCGCGGCGCATTATGGCCTACCAGACTCTGATGGCGTAATGGCTTTCTTGTTTTCAGCGGTACTTATATTATTTGGACTATGGTTCAATCTTCGTTATCTCAGTCAAAATACAGAGAACACCTCAACTAATAAAGTTTCAGAACAAGGTCGGCTGTATTGGTTTGATTGGCAACAGGCACTATTAGGATGCGCTGCCATTTTTGCTCCCATTGCTTTACTGTGGGTTGTTCTTACCAATTGGTCTTATGACGGTATGATTTGGGGACTGTCTTATTTTCCATTATTCAACCTATACGACATCACATCATGGTTGACGCTATCGGTTGGTTTTAGTCTGTACTACATCAGCCAACGTCGCCACAATGAAACCGTTATCGAGTCGAGTACAGCTGCCAAATCTAAGCGCGTATTCACCACTGAGAGTCTGCTAATTATATTGGGTCTAATTAGTTTTTGGTTAATCTCCAGCATGTTGGTCAGAACGCTACACGCTTTTATTGGTACGCCACTTTGGAACGACTATCAAGGCGGCGCATGGCAAAGCGAGCAAGTACAAACAGGACTGACGATTCTATGGACGCTCTTAGCTTTGGTTGCCACCATCATGGCGAGTCGCTACTGGCAACGCGCGCTTTGGTTTATGGGTATTGGATTGTTAGGTATCGTCGTACTCAAGCTGGTCTTGGTCGATTTGTCACAGACTGAGGCAATTTGGCGAGTCATATCTTTCCTTGGCGCGGGCAGTTTGATTCTGCTCATTGGTTATTTGGCACCACTACCACCCTCGCACGATGAGATCACGGATAAGAACTGATAGATTAAAATAATTGTCACAGAAGACTAATAGAAATACTGTCCGCTAGCAACATTTGACATTCATAAATAATATGAGCTTTTGAATTTTAAGCATTCTAGTTATCACTACTCATAGAACAGCAACTCCAGTATAATCATTATCGTTTTATTTTTTAAGAGTATGCAATGGTACAGAAGTTGACAGCAATAGATTTATTTTCAGGAGCGGGTGGCTTTTCACTTGCAGCCTATAATGCTGGCGTGGATGTACTTGCTGCGATTGAGTTTGATCAACACGCAGCCGAAACTTATCAAAAAAATTTGGTAGATCGGCTCGAAGCAAAAACTCAAGTCTTTGCTGAAGACATTACGAAAGTCGATATCGATTCGATCATGCGATTTCAAGGTATTGAAAAAGGTCAATTAGATCTCCTACTAGGTGGTCCACCATGCCAAGGTTTCTCTTCTCATCGTATTCACGACTCTGGTAAAGACGATCCAAGAAACGCCCTACTCATACGTTATTTTGATTTTGTAGAACATTTAAAGCCTAAAGCTTTCTTAGTTGAAAATGTCCCTGGTCTGCTATGGCCTCGTCATGAAAAATATCTCAATGATTTTTTAAATCTTGCCAAAGAGCATGGTTATACAATCATTGCAGGTGAACCACTTATTCTAAATGCACGTGACTATGGGGTACCTCAGAATCGTAGACGTGCTTTTATATTTGCACTTCGTGATGATGTAATGCAAGGAGATATCAATTGGCCACCACCCCCAACCCACCATAAATCTGGTGAAGCTTCCTGGTTAACTGCATCATCAGCTTTTGAAAAGCCAAATTCAAGAATCTTGGATATCTTCAGAGAACGACTTGCCGAAAAGTTTGGACATTCCAAAGAAGAGTCAGCTAAGATAATTAAATCCTTGCAGTGGGGCAAAAAACTTGATCTTCAAGACTCATGTAACTTAAGTATGACTCACTCTGAAGCATTAACTAGAGTCTTTGAAAACACACCATTATTGGGTGATAGAGACGAGTCAGGTAGAGAACTGAACTGTCACAAAAACTATAAAGGCCATAAAGATGTCTATGGCCGTATTTATCCACATATACAAGCAAATACAATTACGGCAGGGTGTAATAATCCCTCAAAAGGACGCTTTGTGCATCCTTGGCTAAATCATGGTATTACTTTGCGTCATGCTGCACGCCTACAAACCTTTCCAGATGATTATATGTTCACTGGTGGTTCGATAGCGATGGCAAAGCAAATAGGGAATGCAGTACCTATTAAATTGGGTGAAGCTCTTATATCAGAAATATCTAAACTGTTATCGGCTTGATAGATAGTTTTGCTCTATTTATTACCTAAGTAACGAATTTTCTAAATATCCTATTGAAGAAAGAGTAATTATGAGCGATTTACTTACTAGTATCAAAAAGCGTCGGATTAGTTCATTTAATAATTATATTCTAAACATTAGATTTCCGTTTTTTAAGAAACTTAAAAATGGTGCAAGTATTGATTTGGATTTCCCTTTCGTTGCTTTAGTTGGGCCAAATGGTTCTGGAAAGTCATCTACACTTCAAGCTTTATATGGCTGCCCAGCAAACCATAATGTAGCCCATTATTGGTTTTCTACGGCGATAGATCCTATAGAGGAAAGCGGAGATGAAGCGTATAGATATATTTATAAATACCAACCTCTTAATTATCAGTCGCCTGTAGAAATAGCTCAAAAACGAGTGCGTAGGAAAGATGATCCTGATTACTGGGAAACTGCTCGTCCCATGATTAAAGATAAGATGGCTAATATGCCTGAGCCTTTTGATGAATCTTTGTCTGAACTTAGAAACAAGACCAGATGGAAAAAAATACAGAAGGAAGTCGTATACATCGATTTTCGAGCTGAACTTAGTGCTTTTGATAAGTTTTTTTATTTTGGTACATATAATAAGAGTGAGTCTATAGATTCTAAACAAGATTTTTTACGTAAGAGATCACGTGTTCTAAAGAACCATATAGAGCAAATAGGTACTAGTAGCTCTGTCATGAGTTGGCACTCAAGAGAAACGACAAGTATAGATGTATTAAACGAAGAAGAAATTAATTGGGTTAATAGTATATTAGGTAAAAACTATATATCTGCAAAAATAGTTAAGCATAACTTATTTAACAATTCAGGGTACTCGATAATTTTTACAAATTCTGTTTCTAGTTATAGTGAAGCTGTAGCAGGTAGTGGGGAAGTATCTGTCGTTAACTGCGTTGTTAAAGTTCTGAGAGCTGCGAAAGATTCATTGATTTTACTAGATGAACCTGAAGTCTCACTTCACCCAGGAGCACAAAAAGCGCTTCGACAGTTATTATTCTCTGTGATATTAAAAAATGGCTGTCAAGTGATTGTGTCGACACATTCTGAACATTTTGTGAATGGATTACCTAATAATGCTATAAAACTTTTTCAATTTGAAGCTGCGAATAATACCTACAATATTATTAATAACTGTTCTGCTGAACAAGCTTTTTTACGATTGGGGTCAGAGTTTCATGGAACTAAGCGAAAGATATATGTTGAAGATGAACTCGCAAAAGAAATAGTGAGTGCAGCAGCTGTTGAAATAGACAAAGAAATTCTTAAGAATATTGAAGTTATCGTTTATCCTGGTGGTGCAGCCACTATAGTTAAAAACTTACTAGTGCATTTTGCTGTTTCTGAAACACCCAATAAGGATATTGTTTTTCTTGATGGTGATATGAGAAAGACTGTTGATATAGATGAGACTGAAAAATATAAGGAGAAATTAGATGAAGGTACATTTTCCGTCAAGCGATTTCAAAAAGATATCCCTCAAAGTGAATTAAATGATATTGACGATATTCTGTTTTCTCAAACAGGAACAAGAGGCGATTCTTTCATTTTACCTCTTAATGGTGGAAATTCTGACAATTCTGTACAAAAAGAGAATTTTAAACTAAAAATGCTTGATGTTTATCATGACAAATTTAATTTTATGAATGTTGATACACCAGAGGAACTTATATGGGAAATTGCAAGTAATAGCGATCTATTAAATGTTGATTCTATTAAGAAGCTCTTCCCAACAGAGCCTTACAAAGATAGATTTAGACTTTTTTCAGAACATGATTATGGTAGTAAAACTAACTCCACTCAAATCCTTGAAACACAAAAGCGTTTTCTAGCGAAACGAGATACCAACCATTATTTATGGTTAGAATTTAAAGAAATTCTCCGCTTAATATTAAAAGCAGAAGAAATACTATAAAGTAAATATAGGCTACTTTACAACTCATTAAGATCTTAGAAATGCTTACAAGCATAATAAGTGTTAGCTCAACCTCCTAATAAAACTATAACTTGACCATTGCTGTGGCAAAAAATGTACGTAATATAATTGATGTGAGAATGTTAACTTATTCTAATACCAAAGGCCCTTATACTTCTGCAACTTTGAAATTTTTATATAATGTTAATTTGATATTATAAGACTGAAGCAATTTGGCGAGTCATATCCTTCCTTGGCGCAGGCAGCTTAATACTATTAATTGGTTACCTTGCCCCATTACCACCAGCGCATGAGGAAACAGAAAACCAAAATCAAGCTTAATCACAAAGCTGGTTGGGTGAAATTGTGCCGTGAGCAAGCAGGTTCTGTAGTAAACTGGCACCATTAGAAAGTAAACGTTGATTGTTTTACTTTTAGCATTTTTTATAAAAGGTTATGAAAGCAGATGGATAAGAGAGCAAGTATTCAGTGGTTCCCTGGGCATATGAACAAAGCCCGTAACGAAATCAAAGAAGTCATGCCGCAGATGGATTTGGTCATCGAGGTCATCGATGCGCGTATTCCTTATAGCAGTGAAAACCCAATGGTCGCAGCACTACGCGGCGAAAAGCCTGTTATCAAAATCCTGAACAAAGCTGACCTTGCCGATCCTGAGTTGACTCAAGCATGGATGGATTATCTCGAACAGCAAGATGGGGTCAAAGCCATTGCTTGCGATACTGAAAAAGCCAATGATGTAAAACGCATCATCGCCATCTGTAAGCATCTCGTACCCAATAAAGTCGGGACTGGTCGTCAAATCAAAGCGATGATTATGGGTATTCCAAACGTTGGCAAATCAACGCTGATCAATACGCTAGCAGGACGCGCTGTGGCAAAGACAGGCGACGAGCCAGCAGTGACCAAGTCACAACAACTGATTAAACTCGACGATGACATCATGCTTTATGACACACCTGGTATGCTATGGCCAAAAGTCGAAAACGAAAACTCAGGTTATCGTTTAGCAGCGACGGGCGGTATCCGTGATACGGCTTTTGACTTCGCTGATGTGGCCAGCTATACCGCTGAGTACTTAATGCAAGCCTATCCTGAGCTGCTAAAAACTCGCTACAAAATTGAAGAGCTGCCAAAGACCGACTGGGAGTTTTTTGAAGTCGCTGGACGTAATCGCGGCTGTGTACGCGCGGGCAATCAAGTCGACACTTACCGTATGTCTGAAATTCTCATTAACGAATTGCGTAGCGCAAAGATTGGTCGCATCACGCTAGAAACACCAGCGATGACTGAAGCTGAAGAAATCGTCGTCGCAGAACAACGACTCGCTGCTGAAGAGAAGAAAAAAGCGAAAGAGGAAGAAAAGCGATTACGTCGTTTGAAAACACGGAAGAATAGGAAGTAGGTTTAATAAACGTAAGACCAATCATGTAGAAGTGAAAATTTTCCCGTCAGGCAAAGAAACCAACCCTAACAAATAATAAAACACCAACCCATGTTTCTTTGCCAATGGTGCAATTACTCTAGCAGCTTCTTGCATATTACTATCTGGCAGCGGCAGAGAGACAGCAAAAGTATTCTGTAGCTGCACATGAGCGTCCGTTGCCCCAAATGCTAATGAAAGCTCAAATGACAAATCACCTTCATGAGCCAGTTGCTGTAGCTCAGTGGCAAACTCGAATATGTTTTCGCTATGAGCGCTGACTTCTACCTCTAGAAGCTGCGGTAGTAATACACCAGCGCTATCATATGAGTTTGGTAGATACTCATCACCATCACCCAAACTTGCATCCCAAATATAAAACAAAGTATATTCAGTCATAACTGGTTACTCCAACGGCTCTACGGTAGATAAAATCTCTAAAAGTCTATCCCAACGCTCATTCATTCTATTCTTAGCATACTCGTTTGGTGAGTTATCTATCAGATCACGATACTGTATAACCAACTCATCGAAGTCCTCTCGATCTGCAAGTTTGGCTAAAATAAGGTGTTTATCCACACTCTCACCATAGCTGTGCCCTCTTGCAATCCTGTTGTGCAGTAACAAAAAAAGTTGATTATAGCTGTCTATTTTATCTGCTTCATCCAATTTACTGGCAAACTCAGTATTGATAAATTCAGGAATCTGTTTTTGCTTATCTGCAAAGTTTCTATCGCATACATTAATGTAATGTAGCTTTAAATAAGGAAACTGCTGTCTAAGCTCAGTTGGCGGCGATGCTTTGTCATAAATCTCTTCAAACGCTGGTGATACAAAATACGCATGAATTTTTAATCTAAAATAGCCGTTCTTACCTTCCGCTCCTCCGGTTAGACGCACATGACCATAAGGCATGGCCTTGGTACAACCATCGACTTCAAGAGAATCATTAACGTTAGCGCTTGTTACTTGACTACACTGATAACCATAACGTTCTAAACAATCATGCATGAATGGGTGCAGTATTTTTTCAAAGTCCTCTCTATCTCTAGGAACCTGTGCCTCTGGCTTATAAATATCGGCGGACTGTTTTGCAAGCGCCCGCTTTTCTTTTAGCAGTGTCATCCCTCGTGCGATGTTAGGCGGATAGATCGTACCATCTGGATAGGCGACCATACCCCGCGTGTCATAAAACACTAGCCCTAATTCTTCACATAAAGGGGCGATAACATCTAGCGCTTCACCGTGCAGTGCTTCAGGTGTGGGTATGGCGACGCAAGCGGTCTTAGGATGTGTTTTCATCTCTAAATTTGTATTTACGTAGGCTTCATAAAAGACTTCTGAATAATCCGAGATTCTGGCTTCGTCCACGAGACGAGCTGCCAGCTCAATGATATTTGGGCTGATAGTATCCACTGGCTGCTGGCGCAAAGCTTCAAAGTCGTGCGTTGCTTGTTCCCATGAGCTGTCTTTACTTGGTATACAAGTAACTTGCTGGATATCCCAGACAAAAAAGGTTTGTGCTGACAAGATACTATCTCCTAAACTATTAATGGAAACACTGGTTCTACTTATTATTAAACTGAAAGTGAAGGGCACGTAATAACTAACTAATACTCTTCTTTAAAAACAACAGACCATTGCATAGCGAGTCAGCCCACCCCATAAATTAGTTAACCTTTTATGGTCTAATATTTTTTATTAATTGACAAGGATTATTCTTGCCTACTTTATTCTCTCAACCTGAGTCATCTCTTAACTCCTTCGCCCCGCGCCTGCTAAATTGGTTTGCCGAAAACGGTCGCCATGACTTACCTTGGCAACAGCACCAGACTGATACACCCAATCCTTATATCGTTTGGTTATCCGAAGTGATGCTTCAGCAAACGCAAGTGACTACCGTGCTGCCCTACTTCGCGCGTTTTATGGAGACGTTTCCGACTGTGCAAGATTTAGCCGCTGCCGACTGGGATTTGGTCGCCGAGCATTGGGCAGGACTTGGCTATTATGCACGCGCGCGTAATTTGCATAAAGGTGCTAAGCAGTTGGTTGAGGTCATCGATGAAACGGGGGACTTTCCGCAGACACTAACAGGATGGGAGGCGATTTCGGGCGTTGGGCCGTCGACCGCTGGGGCGATTATGGCGATGGGATTGCATCACTATGGCGTTATCTGCGATGGCAATGTCAAACGAGTGCTGACACGTTGGGCAGCTATCGACGGCGATATCACCAAATCTGCTACCACCAAAGATTTATGGGCATTAGCAGAGCGACTAACACCGACAGAGAACTCCGGACTATTTGCGCAAGCCATGATGGATATGGGTGCGACATTATGTACCCGTAGCAAGCCTGCCTGTCTATTATGTCCATTAAAAGAAGACTGCCTAGCGCATGCGCAAGGGCGCGAGACTGATTATCCTGTCAAAGCAAAAAAACAGCCCAAACCTAGTAAATTCAGTGATGCACTGCTAATCGAAAGTGCAGATGGTGACATACTATGGCTACAGCGCCCTGACAATGGTATCTGGGGTGGATTATGGAGTTTGCCATTACAGTTTGTAGAAAAAATTGACGGTAAAGCGAACATTAAGGCTACTGTTAAAAAGACGCTAGCTAGCGATGATAAGCCATCAAACACAGTAAACGATGTCCGTAGTAATGAAAAAGTATACGAAGCAGAATTTACCACTGCTGAGCAAATCATTAATGAATGGCTCATAAAAAATGAACTGGTGGCAAAATCAGTCAGCAATACCTTGCTCGATGATGCCCCTATCAAGCATTCGCTGACGCATTTTCACTGGTATTTGACCCCGCGTAAACTGACGATCGATGCGACGCAGATAACTGAGCTAAATCAGAAATTAGCAGCGGCTGAAATTGACTTTAAATGGTTAACCGAACAAAAAGCGCAAGACAGCCTAGGGCTGCCTCGCGCGATGGTTAAGATCCTAGAATAAAAAACTTAGTATAAAAAAAGCGACTCATTATTGATAATGAGTCGCTTTTTTTATTCCAACATAAAGATAACTGGGTCTAAAGCACCTTAAGATTTTGGCACACGTAAACGCATGAGGCCTTCTTGTTGCACGGTTGCGACCAGTTTGCCATCTTGCCAAAACTGACCATGATTCAACCCTTTCGCATTAGACGTGGTATCGCTCCACATGTCATAAAGCATCCATTTATTCAAATCAAAATCACGATGGAAATGCATTGAGTGATCGATACTGGCAGCTTGTAGACCACTGGTCATAAAGCTAACACCATGTGACATTAGCCCTGTGCCAACCAAATAAAAATCCGACGAGAATGCCAAGAGTGCTTGCTGAATAGCCACTGGCTGATTGCCCAATTCACGAATACGTAGCCAGTTTGCTTGCTTGGGTTTCATAGGTTCTGGGCTAATCGGATTACGCGGCTTAACTGGCTTAATCTCGACATGACGGCGGCGCATAAATCTTGCTTTTAGCGCTTCTGGCACTTTTCCGACATTTTCTTCTTTTAGATCTTGCTCTGTCAGCAAGTCTTCTGGCGGTGGATAGACAGGCATATCTTCTTGATACTCAAGCCCATCTTCCATCGGCGAAAACGAGGCAATCATTGAAAATATTACTTGTTCAACAGGCGGCTTACCACGTACTTCTTTGTACTGGATAGCCGTGACTTCACGTGCAGACAAGCTACGACCATCACGCAATCGACGGACTTGGTATATCACTGGTTGGTTGATATCGCCACCACGCAAAAAATACCCATGCAGTGAGTGACAAGGTTTGTCTTTATCTAATGTATGCGCCGCTGCCATAATCGCTTGGGCGAGCACTTGCCCACCAAATATACGACTGCCCACATAGTCATGGCTTTTACCCTCAAACACATCAGGGGTAACTTCAATAAGCGCGATAGTAGCCAGCAGCTCATCAATCAGTTGTAGATTATCGGACATGACGATATGTTTCCTTATTTTTATCAAAAACGCTCAGCATCTGATGATATTGATGCCATATAGCCATCATATTTGAATGTAAAATAATGCGAGATCACTTGTTAAGATCTGTCGAAGGAGACCTTAAAATAAACATACAAACATCGTTAGCGATGTTATCACCGAATATTTATTTTCTATAGAAAAGGTAAACATCTTACCCAATATTGGTGGCTTTGACTAGTTACTGTCAGCTTACTCATAAGTATTGCCTGTCTGTTTTTGCCAGAAAAATCGCAACTAAAGAGCAAAGCAAGCAATCTCAACCATAAAAAAACGAGATGTATAATAACACCTCGTTTTTGACAAATACGCCGATGTTTATGGCTTAACTGCTACGAGTACGCGAATAGAGTCCGGTACTAATGACAAGTTACCAAGCGCTTGCTCACCTTGAGCTTTAAGCTGCTCTAGACGCTCAATCTCTTCAGGACGTACGTTTGGATTGATCGTCTGTAGATGTTTTAGACGCTTGATTTCACGTGACCACTGCTGGCTAAAGCGGCTACTTGCTTGCTCACCAATTTCAGCGATCTGCTGACGAGCAATATCTTCAGCTTCGTAATAACGCTGCTCAATCACATCGCCGCGTACTTTAATGACTTGGCGGGCACGGTTTTTATCCAATCGCTCGACATGCGGCATAATCATCTCAGCACTGATACGAGCCGATAAATCACTACCCTGCTCACTGATAAAGACACGGATATTTTGCGTGGACAAAGTCGCTGGCAGATTGAGCACTTTTGGCGCGATTGCTTCAACACGGAAATTCACTTCTAGCAATACCATACCTTGCGGTACAGCAGCGCTTTTCAGCATCGCAACTGTCGTATTACCAAAGGTACTGGTACTCGCCAGCTCATAGATAGCACGCATCAATGGATGCTCGTGAGTGATAAATTCGATGTCTTCACGCTGAAGCGCTTGCTCACGCTCAAAGGTCAGGGTCATACCGTCTTCATCACCAAGTGGCAAGCCATCAATATAGTCACTGATCTCGGTGCTATCGATAGGCGCGATAACCCACGAGCCATCACGTTGAATGTTGTGATCGATATTGGCAGATGCAAAGAAACGCTCGATGAAGTGCGGCAGCAAATTATTACCATCGAAGTCACGCATAGCATCGGCGATACGACCTGCGACACGCGGACGGCATGAATTGTACTCTAGCAGACGGTCACGACCAGCTTGTAGCTGTGCTTCTAGTCCCAAACGTGTCTGTAGCGCCTCGTCAATGATGTCTTGCAAGATGACATTATTCTCAGGTGTATCAGCACCCTCAAGCATTGGCTTAAGCTCTTGGATATATTGCTCTTGTACACTTTGTGCGGTTGGCGATATCTGATTGAACATGTTCAGTGCATCGTTATACCACTGATACAGACGCTCTTGCGCTGTACCTTGTACATAAGGCACATGTAGCATGATTTGCTGCGTCTGACCGATACGATCTAGACGGCCGATACGCTGCTCTAACGTATCTGGATTAGCAGGCAAATCCCAAAGTATTAACTGGCTTGCAAATTGGAAGTTACGACCTTCTGAACCAATTTCTGAACACAACAGTATCTGCGCACCTTCACTATCTGCAAAGAATGCGGCCGCTTGGTCACGCTCAAGCAAAGTCATCTGCTCAGTAAAGATAGCTGTTTTGATACCGGCATGCAGACGCAATACTGCCTCTAAACTCTCTACCGTCGCACCACTACGAGCGATTAATAGCACTTTTTGATGCTTAAGCTCACCACGTAAGATATCAATCAACCAAGAAACGCGTGGATCATCTTCTAGCCAGCCACCATCTGGTTGGTTTTCTTCGCCCCATAGCTGCTCACGCAACTTACCATTGGTTTGATAGCTGTCTTTCCATGCCTCAGGTAATGGCAATGGATACGGTTGGCTGCTACGCCCGTAGAAACCTTTGACACTCTCACGAGTATTACGGAACAAAATACGACCTGTACCATGACGATCTAACAGCTCATTTAATGCATGTGTACGCAGCTTTTCATCTTCATTGATTGAAGATAGCTCTTCAATACTAATATCTAATAAGCTACTTAAAGCAGCAATTTGACCTTCATTCAATGGCTTTTCTTCTATCAAGACGCCAGCAACTGCTGCTGTCTCTGCAAAAGCTTCTTGCCCATCGATAAACTCATCCAAATCATCAAAGCGATCTGGATCAAGTAGACGCAAACGGGCAAAGTGACTTTGCGCACCAAGCTGCTCTGGCGTTGCTGTCAATAGCATCACGCCCGGCGTTTCTTCGGCGAAATCCGCAATCAAGTCATACTTATCATTGCCGCCCTGTGCTTCATCCCAATGCAGATGATGCGCTTCATCAACGACCAATAAATCAAACCCTGCATCCATCGCTTGGTCATATAAGTCTGGGTGATCGAGTAACAGATCCATACCACCAATAATACATTGCTCAGTGGCAAAGACGTTTTGTTCAGGATCGTGTTCTTTAATAGCCGCAGTACGCACTAGATCAAACAAGGCAAAGTTTAGGTTAAAGCGGCGACGCAGCTCAATCATCCATTGGTACTGCAAACTATCTGGCACTAAAATCAACACACGCTCAGCTTTGCCTGTTAGCAACTGCTGATGAATAATCATGCCCGCTTCGATGGTCTTACCAAGGCCAACTTCATCAGCCAGTAGTACACGCGGTGCAATACGCTTACCGACTTCATGCGCGATATATAGCTGATGCTCGATGATATCGACACGTGCACCCATTAGGCCTTTTAATGGATGACCTGCCAGCGCTGATTGCATGCGCAAGATATCTTGACGCAGCTCATACCAGTCACCACGTTCAATACGGCCAGCAAGCAAACGCTCAAGCGGCTTGGCCAATGTGATATTGGCAGCAAGGCGGGTTTCCATGATGCCGCGCTCGTGCTCATCGACGCCATATTTAAGTACGCCCATCACTTCATCAACGGCATTGACCGTATAGCTTTTGCCATCTTGATCGTAGATGCTATCGCCCACCTTAAACACCACGCGCGATAATGGCGCAGAGTTTTTTGCGTAGACGCGTGTCTCTTCACTTTGCGGAAATAAAATATGCACACATCGGTCGTCAACATCGATGACCACACCTAAGCCAAGCTCAGACTCCGTATCAGATAAATAACGTTGACCAACGGCGAATTCAGTACTGTGCAATGAAGCAATAGAGATAGTCATAAGGCGATGTCTTTTGTACTCAGGTAGTAAGAAATTAGATAGATAGCTTAGAAAACAGCAATGGCGGCTAACAATAGCTAAATAAGGTTGTTCACACCATAAAATGTCAAAAAGACATAGAAGAAATGCTACAACACCAATCAAGCCAATCGTTCAGCCCTACCATTATATAACGTTAGCGGGTAGATGAGTGCGTTAAGTTGAATTTTCAAGAGGCAGCTTGCGATAGCTATGATTTTATAAGTTATTTATCAGATACTATGTCAGACGAATACACCAATGTTAAACAATATAGATTATCCTATTTTATCAGCAGCTTATATCTGTTCAATCGATATTTGGCCGATTCGTTTTTGACTAAAAATATCAACGTGCTACATTAAGCCGATAAGAAATCATGCGATAGCCGTTTATTCGCTAACTATCTATAAGACAACAATAAGTAAGGACTAGCCATGCAAGCCGTTTTTTTAGATAAAGGTACTTTTTCTGCAGGTATTGACCTGCCTGCACCAAGGGGTGTGAGCGACTACATCACTTATAACGACACGCCAAAAGACACGGCTGTCATTATTGAGCGCTGCAAAGATGCTGACATTATTATTACCAACAAAGTCCAGATTGGTGCGGAAGTAATAGAGCAACTACCGAAACTCAAGCTGATCCAACTGACTGCCACTGGCATGAACAACGTCGATCAAGAGGCTTGCGATAAGCACGGTGTTGCGCTTTTTAATGTCGCTGGTTATGCGGTGAAAAGCGTGCCCGAGCATACCTTTATGCTCATGTTAAATGCAATGCGCGCAGGCATTCATTATCATCAGAAAGTCGCTGATGGTACGTGGCTGGCAAACGGTAATTTTTGTCTGCTAGATATTCCGTTGATAGATTTGGAAGATAAGACGCTAGGTATTATCGGTATTGGCACCATCGGTAAGCGCGTGACCGATCTTGCTCGTGCCTTTGGCATGACCGTCCTATGGGCAGAACACCAAGGACGCGAACCGCGCAACGACGACTATACCGCGTTTGATGAAGTGCTAGCGCGTGCGGATGTGATCAGTCTACACTGTCCATTAAATGAACAAACTGAGCATCTTATTAATAAAGACACTCTGGCAAAAATGGCCAAACAACCGCTCATTGTCAACGTCGCACGTGGCGGCATCGTTGATAGCCAAGCATTAACTGACGCGGTTAATAGTGAGCAAATCATCGGTTATGCTAGCGATGTATTTGAACAAGAACCGATCGCTGACGATGATCCGCTCCTCAGTATCAGCGACCATCCGCGTGTTATCTTTAGTCCGCACAATGCATGGGGCAGCAAAAGCGCTCAGGAAACCTTGTGGCAGATGTTAAGCAAGCAAGTCGCTGACTTCATCGACAACCATCATCAATAATTACCAAGATGCTAACGACTAAATCGTAACCAGTCGTCTTTTACCTTGCGATACTTAAGCATGATTCGATCGCTTAGATAGTTGTTGGTCACGAACCAAGGATAGCGATCGCCTTGCTTAGGTAGCTCGTCTTTGCCGCGTCTGACATAACCAGACGATAGCGAACCCATTACGGTATCTGCTTGAGCATAGGCTGTCATATCTGCAGTCTGTGCTTGTGGTAATGCGACCTGATAGCGTTGTTTATGCATATACCCCAGCAGCCTCACTACATATTGACAGGCCAAATCTATTTTTAGTGTCCACGAGGCATTGGTATAGCCAAACAGTGCAGCCAGATTAGGTATGCCTTCTATCATGACTGCCTTATAAGTCATACGCGTGCCAATATCGACAGCTTGACCGTCGATATATACCGCAGCCCCGCCTAGCATCTGTAGCTTTAAGCCAGTCGCGGTAACAATGATATCAGCGTCGAGGTGCTGACCAGATTGCAGCATAATTCCTGTTTCAGTAAAGTGGTTTATTTGATCGGTCACCACTGTTGCACGTTTATCCTGCAGAGCTTTGAATAAATCACCGTCAGGCACCGCGCATACTCGTTGATCCCATGGATTATAGTCGGGCATAAAGTGCTTGCTGTCGACGCCGCTACCTTTCAGCTCTTTTTTCACCCCACCTTTTAAGACTGCTTTCATCACCTTGGGTGCATGAGTCGCAACTTTGTACAGGCCTTGCTGTCTCAACACATTGCGCGCACGCAGTACCGTGTAAGCTTGCTCTTTTGATAATGGTGAAAATTTGCCAGATAGCCAGTCAATAGCATGGTCATCACCCGGCACGCTTGCCACATAGGTCGGCGTACGCTGCAGCATCGTGACATGACGCGCACACTGATTACTGTCTTTATCTACTAGCGCAGGTAGCAATGTCATCGCTGTGGCACCACTACCAATGACGACGACTTTTTTATCATTATAGTCTAGATTATTCCAGTGCTGCGGATGGATAATTTGACCGTAAAAATCCTCCTCTCCATCAAAATGAGGGCGATAGCCTTGCTCATAATCATAATAACCAGTGGCACCTACGATAAACTTGGCAGTCTTAACAAACATCTCACCGCTTGCATGGTTTTTAATAGTTGCTGACCACTGTTGATCCTCACTAGACCATGATATCTGCTGAACTTCATGCTGATAATGGATATGTTCGGTCACCCCAAACTCGCGTGCCGTATCGGCGATATAGCGTTTGATATCATCGCCTGCTGCAAGCATTCTATAATCAAGCCACGGCCTAAAATTATAGCCAAAGGTCAGGGCGTCAGAGTCAGAGCGAATCCCGGGATAGGTAAATAAATCCCATGTACCACCCAAATCAGCACGCTTTTCTAAAATAGCAAAGCGCTGTAGAGATTTTTGATTATTAGTCAGTTTTACCTGCTTTTGCTTTTTTGGAGCTTTATGACCGAATAGGCCTTTATGCTGCTGTTGCTGTAAACGGCAAGCCATGCCAATACCTGCGATACCCGCACCGATAATCAATACTTCATAGTCGGCTACTTTATCCGTCTTTGATTTTCTACCTTTAAGGCGGTTTTTGATGGCCTGTTTGGTAGTGGTGATATCAAGCATACTTTCATCCTTGTATTTGCATGACTGGTATTTTATAGCTGGCTTTAGAGCCGTTGTTTATCGCATCTATTAACAGCAAGCGGCAAAATCTAATTCTTAAAATGGGCAAGGACTCTCCCAGTCCATCCAAGCACCCAGTACTGGATGCTTTAAACGCAATTGCTGTGCATGTAAGTTGAGCCTCGGAGCTATCTCTAATGCCGCACCTTCAGCATAAATCGGATCGCCAATCATCACATGATCGACATGCACCATATGTACGCGTAGCTGATGACTGCGACCCGTGACTGGCTTTAGCATGACCCTAGTGACTGCCTCGCCATTACAGGTTTCGTGAGCCAAAACTTCATATAACGTCAGCGCATGTTTTGACCAGTCGTGGTCGACGATATGACGCGGTTTGGTACTTGGCTCATAGCGTACTGGTACTGATATCTCACCAGTTGCGCCGACCTGCTCCCATTCACCAAAGACACGTGCTTGGTATTTCTTTTGCGGTAGACGCTCGATAAATTGCTTACTGATATTGGTTTGCGCTGCTGCATTTTTTGCAAAAATAAGCAGTCCCGAGGTGTCCATATCTAAGCGGTGAATCAATTTTACGGCTGGATTGGCACGCTCAAGACGAGCAAGAAGACTGACTTTGAGTGTTTTACCATCGACGCTTAATAGTCCTGCAGGTTTATCAACCACCCAAATGTCATCGTCTTCATAAACCGTAATTTCTTGCGCAAAATTTTTAAAAAACTCAAGTGGATAAGCGCTTTCTTGGGCATTGAGGGCGTTTACTTCTTCATCGGTAAAAGGCATAAATTTAACTACTTATGTAAATTGGTTTTAAGATAAGGATTTTTGGTGGCTAATATTTTGGACACGATAGCTATATTTGGCACGATAGCCATTTTATGAACAACGGTTATATGGATAAAAGGGCAAAAATTTGGCTAATTTTTAACGTTATTAATATCGCTAGCTGCTAATCACTATTTAATACATAAACAAGGTATAAAATACGACTTCTATCGCACTGAGATACATACTTTGATAAGGATAATCGTATTAAATAACAGATTAGACACTCTTGTGCTGCACCGTTTCGATTTATTGTGCTAATACTAGTTGTTAAACAATTTAACCAGCCTGTATCTGTCAAATTAGGGCAAACATGTTAATATAATGGCACATTTTCACCCCTTCTAAACAATTCTTTGACCACCAACTGATTTATTATTAAACCGATATATAGGTTGATGAGTGGTGATAGAAGTAATAAAACAAGAGAGATAAAACTATGTCAGACCTTATTGTACATACTACCGACACAGACTTTGATCAAGACGTTCTACAATCAGACGTACCTGTACTAGTAGACTTCTGGGCGCCATGGTGTGGTCCTTGTAAAGCCATTGCCCCTATTTTAGAAGATCTAGCGACTGAGTACCAAGGTAAAGTTAAAATCGTCAAAGTAGACGTAGACAACAACCCACAAGCGGCTAGCCGTTTTGGTATTCGTAACATCCCAACGCTATTTGTATTCAAAGATGGCGAAAAAGTTGATTCAGTAATGGGTCTACAGCCAAAAGCTGAATTGGCTAAAGTACTAGACAAGCATTTATAAGTTAAATTTGCCAGCTCTAGACTATCTTGGGCGGGTAAAATAGAATAACTGAGAAAGCCATTATCTGACCAAGATAGTGGCTTTTTTGCTTTTTTTTTGTGCAAAAAACTCGATAATGTGACTTTTTTGGCAAAATTTATTGACAACGCTATTGTGAAGACCGTATAGTCTGCTGACAAGAGAAAACCAACTGTTTTCCTAAGTATCTTGTCGCTATTCTCCTCGTGTTTATCAACAAAAACACAATCGTCATTATAAACACCATTGCTGAACAAAATGACTAAACGCAATTACTGATATTGAGTTTTTGACGCAGACTCTTATGTAGCCTTTTTTATCCTTATTTCTTATTACCTTGCCTCCAATGATGGCAATGCGTACATAAGCAGACATATAAAACCAAAACTACATAAACTACAGCGCTGTGCACACACCCATATCATCATATTACCGTTATTTTAATCACTGTCGTGACTTGTGCTGCTAATGGCATCTCTCATCTGATCAATTGCTAATGACCTATCTATGAATCTTACTGAATTAAAGAAAAAATCAATCGCTGAGCTATTGGCTATCGCCAAAGAAATGGGTCTTGATAATATGGCGCGTAGCCGTAAACAGGACATTATCTTTGCTATTCTAAAAACCCATGCGCGTAACGGTGAAGCCATTTATGGTGACGGCGTACTTGAGGTTCTTCCTGATGGTTTTGGATTTTTGCGCTCATCAGAAGGCTCATATTTAGCCGGTCCTGATGATATTTATGTTAGCCCTAGCCAAATTCGCCGTTTCAGCCTAAAAACTGGTGACAGTATCGCTGGTACGATTCGTCCACCAAAAGATTCTGAGCGTTATTTTGCATTATTAAAAGTTGGCGAAATCAACTTTGATACACCAGATCGCTCACGTCATAAGCTTATCTTTGAGAACCTGACACCCCTATTCCCAACTGAGCATTTAAAACTTGAGCTTGGTAACGGAACCACTGAAGATTTGACTGGTCGTATCATCGATCTAATCGCTCCGATTGGTAAAGGTCAGCGTTCTATCATCGTCGCACCGCCAAAAGCGGGTAAAACGATGTTACTACAGACCATCGCGCAATCAATCACTCGTAATAATCCGGAATGCTATTTGATCGTACTATTGATTGATGAGCGTCCAGAAGAAGTGACCGAGATGGTACGTACCGTACGCGGTGAAGTGGTCGCCTCTACCTTTGATGAGCCGCCACAGCGTCACGTACAAGTCGCTGAAATGGTTATCGAAAAAGCCAAACGTTTGGTTGAACACAAGCAAGATGTGGTGATTTTACTCGATTCGATTACGCGTCTAGCACGTGCTTATAACACGGTCATCCCATCATCAGGTAAAGTATTGACGGGTGGTCTGGATGCCAATGCCCTAGAACGTCCAAAACGTTTCTTTGGTGCTGCGCGTAACGTTGAAGAAGGTGGTAGTTTGACCATTATTGCCAGTGCTCTTATTGATACTGGTAGTAAGATGGATAGCGTCATTTTTGAAGAATTTAAGGGAACTGGTAACCAAGAGATTACGCTTGAGCGTGACTTGGCTGAAAAACGTGTATTCCCTGCGATTAATATCAAAAAATCTGGTACACGCCGCGAAGAGCGTCTATTGGACGAAGACAAACTGCGTAAAGTGTGGATTTTACGTAAACTGCTTCAACCGATGGATGGCGTACAAGCGACTGAGTTCTTGTTAGATCGCTTGAAAGAAGCTAAAACCAATGATGAATTCTTTGAGCAAATGAAGCGTAAATCGCAAAACTAATTCTTAGTTAGTTTGCTAGACATATTTAGCTTTGATTCAGTATTAAGACTACCTATAGGTAGTCTTTTTTATGGCAGCATCAGAATATTAATGTCTCGACCAGTTAGAATTCAATTTTCACTATCGTTCACAGGCTCTGCCGATGATACAGTGCGGCAACATCGCTTACATCTTGTTTGCAAAGTTTAGCGTTTTTACTACGCCTATATTGTTAGCAACGGACTATTATGACAAATACTAGGAATATGCTTGAAAATATCATAGACATAGTATGTTAAAGGTATTGTATCTTAAACTTGATGACTTAATAGGTGATAATATGAAATTTGCTAAAACGATCGTAATGACCGCAATTACTAGCTCAGCACTAATCATGACTGGTTGCAACTCTTATAGCGGTATGAGTAACACAGCTAAAGGCGCTACTGCTGGCGCAGCTGCTGGCGCCCTTATCAGAAGTAAAGGCGATAGCAAAGATATCGCTCGTGGTGCATTGGCTGGTGCAGCTATTGGCGGTGCTGGTGGTTACGTTATTGATAACAACTAAACCCTTCTACTATAATGTTATTTGACAATTGTTTGAGTGATATTAGCTAAAAGATGATTAAAAAAGCCTGCAGTTGATTGCAGGCTTTTTTATGTCTTAATTTTTATTACCAGTCTATGAGCGCTGGACTTTCGTTAAAAACCATCGGTGTTAAAAGGTACTGCTATTAAAGTGCACCACTGAACGTATCACAAGATTGTACATTACCGCTTTCCAGTCCACGAGTGAACCATTCGACACGTTGTTGACTAGTACCATGAGTAAAGTTATCGGGCACTACTGCACCGCCACTCGCTTTCGCTAGACGATCATCACCAATTTGACCAGCAGCGTTCACTGCTTCATCAATGTCACCAGCCTCTAAAAACTGTACACGCTCTTGATTGCGCTGTGCCCATACACCGGCAAAACAGTCCGCCTGTAACTCTTGCAATACTGACAGCTTATTGGACTGTGCTTGAGTCACTTGCTGACGAGCTTCATTGACCTGTTGGCTAATGCCTAGTAGCGTCTGTACATGATGACCTACTTCATGTGCTATCACGTAGGCCTGTGCGAAATCGCCAGCCTTGCCTTGGTTCTCTTGACCACCAGAGCCTTGCTGATCGCCCGAAATACCAAGATTTTGGCGCATCTCTACAAAGAATGACGTATCCAAATAAACAGTCTGATCCCCTGGACAATAAAATGGACCGGTTGCAGAGCTAGCACTACCACATGCCGAGCTGACCTGACCGTTAAAGAGAATCAACGATGGCTCTTTATAAGTACTACCCGCCTCGTTAAATATTTGGTGCCAGACTTCTTCTGTATCTGCTAGTACAACTTTCACAAACTGCGTGTCTCGGTCTGTACTGGTTGCCAGCTCGGTAGATGACTCACTACCACCACCTGTGACCGCTTGTCCTGTCTGTAATGCGGTCATTGGGTTTACCCCAAATACCAACCATAAAATACCAGCGATAATAATGCCGCCAATACCACCGCCGATCATCTTACCGCCACCTGTGCTAGAGCGCACATTCGAGCTGCCTCGTCTACCTTGCCATTTCATAATTATATTCCTCAAATATAGATTGATTCATTATTTCTATTAACCACTACTTCTATTAATCATTACTTATGTTATATATTATTTAGCCAATTAATTCACGCTATGACCTAGTCTACTATCCTAAAAGCAGGTAGAAACCTATAAAATTGCTAACTTAACTAGGGTTTATGTAATATAAGATGATAATCGGACTATTTAATTTAATTTTTACCCATAGAAATGGGGTTAATATCGACAATTTGAGATAAGAAACAAGAACCAAAAAAGCGCTTAATCCCTCTGATGTCATTGATTATACGTCGATTAATCTGGTTTCTTGTATTAAAAAGTATATCGAACAGACAAAGTAAAATATTATTTTAACTTTTATTGTTACTTAATTGTACAGGCTATTTTCATTTACATAGAAAACATATAGAATGCGTGGAAGCTGAGTAGCTGTAACTAAGACTAGTTGAAATTTGAGAAATCTCAGATTTTGACCTTTGTTGCTGCTACTGCTCATTTCATTTTTCCGGAGAAAACCATATGAAACTTAAATTACTTGCTCTAGCTGGTATCATGACTGCAACTATGGGCCTTACTGCCTGTGATAGCAACAAAGAAAACGCTGCAGAAGATTTATCTGACGCGCAAGAAGAAGTGCAAGACGCTTCTGAAGAGCTAAACGAAGCTGCTGCTGAAGGCGAAATGACTGCTGATGCTGACGCTGCTGTTGCTGGCGCTGAAGCTGACATCGCTGATGCTCAAGAAGCAACTGCTACTGACGAAATGGACGCTGAAGTTCCTGTAGACGGTACTACTACTAGCGTAGACGTAGCTAGCGAAACTGATACTGCTGCTGTTGATGCAGCTGATGAAGTTGTAGTTGAAGAAGCTCAGTAATTTATTGTTCATACAATAGATAAACTGCAGTAAAAAAAAGAGAGCCTATGCTCTCTTTTTTTACGTCTATCATTTATGATCTTAGTAAGATGCTACGTTATAAATAACCATAGTGTACGAGTCATGCTGCAATCTCTAAATACGTAAATGTATGCAAAAAAATAACTAAGTGCAAATACGCACTAGCATTCTTGGAAACTCACGATAAAGCAGGCACGCTATTATTTAGGGTAATGCCAAATTAGGTATTAGCTATCAAACAAACGCTCGTCAACCTTTTGACGAAATTTCTGTCCTGTTTTAAAGGTAACCACACGGCGCGCGGATACTGCAACAGGTTCCCCTGTTTTAGGGTTACGGCCTGGACGGCTGTTTTTATCTTTAAGCTCAAAGTTGCCAAAGCCTGAAAGCTTGACCTCTTTGCCATCAATCAAACTCTCTGACAGCTCATCAAAAAAGTTCTCCACCAGACAGCGGCCTTCTTGGCGTGTTAGGTTTAGGTGACTCATCAAATGCTCAATCATGTCAGATTTGGTTAAGGTGCTCACAGTACGACTCCTATGCTATGTCGTGATGTCGAATATCATGGTTTAGCGGTATGAGGGTTAAGGCTAGCTATTATAAAGGTTTTTTGACCGTTTTTTAACAAAGTCTTCATTAAAATCCTTTATTAATAACTACTTAACTTATTCTATGAATAGCAATGCTCCGTAGCCTCATGGTAAAAAGACTACAGAGCATTGGGTATAATACTTCCTAAATGTTAGCTGTCGCGCAGCTGTACAGAATGCTGGTCAGTTAGCGCTTGTACCACTTTATCTGTGGCAGTCTTGACGGCTTCGTCAGACAGCGTTTGCGTACTGTCTTGCCATATCAGTGCAAACGCTAGTGAGCGCTGACCTTCTGGTACTTTGTCACCTTGATAAACATCAAATAACCAAAGATCAGTCAACAAATCACCTGCCGCAGTTCGCACCGTTGTCTCTAGTGTCTGCAAACTGATGTCACTGTCTACCAAGATAGCAATATCGCGGCGTACTTGCGGGAACTTGCTTGGTGTCGTGATAGCATGCTGCTCACGTGCAATCGTCAATAGCGGTGCTAGTGACAATTGAGCGACCCATGTAGTCGGCAGATCTAACTGCTTAGCAGTATTTGGGTGCAACTGACCCAACCAACCAACGTATATATCATCGATGTATAACTCAGCGCTTTGTCCTGGATGCAGGAAGCTCAGCGTACTACGCTCATAGCGGATACGTGCGCTATCGATTTGTGCTGGTAATAGCTGCTCAATATCATGCTTTAGATCATAAAAATCTAACGCACGATTCTGATAAGCTTGCTCGCTCCATATATCGCCAACTGCGACTAAAGCAATACTTGGCGTTTGTACTAAGTCACTAATGCTTTGTCCAACAAAGCTAAGACCTGTCTCAAAGAAACGTACGCGCGGCTGCTGACGATTTAAATTATATTGCACGCAAGGCAGTAGGCTCGATAGCAAGGTACGACGCATAACGGCCAAATCACTGGAGATAGGATTTGCCAGTGCCAATACCTCCCCTAGCGCTTCGTCATCAAGCAATGCTTCTAGTTTTGCATCACTAAAGCTAAAGCTAATCGCTTCCATATAGCCGTTGTCGACCAATGCGAGCTTCATCTCATGCGTCAAATCTGCAGTATCATCATAATCCATGCTGACTTGCAAATGTGGCAGGACGCTTGGAATATTGTCATAGCCATAGATACGAGCAATCTCTTCGATTAAATCCTCGCGGATACTCATATCAAAACGATAAGATGGCGGCTTGCAAATCAGTGAATCGCTCTGCTGCTCTACATCAAAACCCAATTGGGTCAAGATACGTACCATCTCAGATGGTTCAATATCAATCCCAATGACATCACGAACTTTCGTGATTGGCAATGTAATCGGTGCGCGTGCTGGCAAATGCTCAAGGTTTTCGGCCGTGACTATTTGACCTGCTTCCCCGCCAGTGATACTGGTGATTAAATCACAAGCTCGTGCCAACGCCAATACCGGCAATTCAAAGTCGACGCCACGCTCAAAACGCTGTGATGCGTCCGTATGTAGCCCGAAACGACGTGCACGCGCAGCGATAGCTAACTGATTAAAGAAAGCACTTTCTACAACGATATTGGTAGTGCTATCAGTGACACTGCTACGCTGACCACCCATGATACCAGCCAGTGCCAAGGCACCTTTATCATCAGCAATCACAAGCTCATCACCCGTCAAGGTAACGGTTTGCTCATTTAGCAAAGTAATGGTTTCATCAGGCTGTGCCAAACGTACAACGATATCACCTTCGATCGTGTCTGCGTCAAACGCATGTAACGGTTGACCTAATTCCATCAATACATAGTTGGTCACATCGACCAAGAAGTTATGTGAACGTAGTCCTGATTGTACCAGCGCATCTTGCATCCATTTCGGAGTATCGATGCTACGATCAATATTGCGAATCGATTGCAACAGATAGCGAGGACACGCTTCCTTTGCATCGACTGTCACAACTGGTGTTGCAGCAGTGCCAGCAGTATTGGCCGAGATTTCTGGCATTTGTACAGGTAAGTCGTTGATGACTGATATTTCGCGAGCGATACCACGTACGCTAAAGCAATCACCACGGTTTGGGGTGATAGAGATATCCAATATTTGATTATCTAGACCTAGATATTCACGAATATCTGTACCAACTGGTGCATCTTCAGGCAATTCAAGCAAGCCATCTATATCATCGACCAAATCAATTTCAGAAGCGCCACATAGCATGCCATTTGAGGCCACACCGCGGAGCTTACTCTTTTTGATTTTAAACCCTTTCTTATCATCGCTTGGCAATACCGCACCAACGGTAGCAACCGGTGCTTTCATACCGACGGTCACATTAGGCGCGCCGCAGACAATTTGTAGCGGCTCAGCATCACCGATATTTACTTGAGTGACACGTAATTTATCTGCATCAGGATGCTGCTCAACGCTGATGACTTCACCGACAACCACACCGCTAAAAGCACGGGCAACCGCATAGCGATCATCAATCTCAAGACCTGCCATAGTCAACTGTTCGGCTAACTGTTCGCTAGTATTTGTAGGGTTTACCCACTGACGTAGCCACTGTTCGCTAATTTTCATAAATATCTCGGATCAGAATTTTATAATAAAGATGTTGGAGTAAAGCTTGGCGAATTCGCTTGCTATAGTCAATCTTATATAAATTAGATACAGCGTCAGGCTCGTTCAGTCTACGATTTGTAGCACTTTCACTCACTTTCCTTGGATCTAAATTATCTTGAACTAACTATATAGGTATAAAGAAAACTCTAGCCAAATTGCTTTAAGAAGCGCACGTCATTTTGGAAAAACAAGCGCAAGTCATCAATACCGTAATAAAGCATCGCAAAGCGCTCGATACCCATACCAAAAGCAAAGCCAGTGTATTTATCGCTATCAATACCGCAATTGGTCAATACTTGTGGATGCACCATGCCGCAACCCATTACTTCAAGCCACTTGCCATTGTCATCTAAGATATCCACTTCTGCAGACGGCTCAGTGAATGGGAAAAACGACGGACGGAAACGTACGGTCAGCTCTTTGGCAAAGAACGCTTCTAGAAACTCACTGATTAAACCTTTTAGCTCAGCAAAAGTACTCGACTCGGTGACCATAAGGCCTTCTAGCTGATGGAACATCGGCGAATGAGTTTGATCTGAGTCGTTACGATAAACACGGCCTGGGCAAATGATGCGAATCGGCGGCTCATTTTTTTCCATGGTACGAATCTGAACAGGGCTGGTATGCGTACGCAATAGATAATGCGCATCAAAATAGAATGTATCATGCATCGCGCGCGCAGGATGGTGCGACGGGATATTCAACGCTTCAAAATTATAGTAGTCGCTCTCGACTTCAGGACCGGTTGCGACATTGAAACCCGCTTGAATAAAGTACTGCTGCATACGCTGAGTAATCATGGTCACTGGATGCAGATGACCTTTTTGACCACCGCGAGCAGGCAAAGTGATATCAATGCTCTCGCTTTCTAGCTTGGCATTGAGCGCGGCGACTTCTAGTTGCTGCTGTTGGTCTGTCAGTGCTTGCTGAATGCGGCTACGTACTTGATGCAACCAGCCGCCATAAGTTTTTTTATCGTCAGCATCAAGCTTGCCCATCTGCTTTGACCAGCCCGTTAACGGACTCTTTTTACCAGTCAATTGCACACGAAAATCTTGCAGTGTGCGCGCATCAGTTACTTGTAGGATTAGGGCTTCAGCAGCACTCGCAAATTCGGTAAGTTGAGCTTCGTTAAGCTCATTGAGCTCTGAAGACAAGGTCGGTAGCGCCGACAAGTCGTTGGTGGCAGCAGGGTTAGTCATAAGACGCATTATTCCTGATTTGAACGGACTATTAATTGTAGGGATTTGACCAAATATTGCAAACCATTTATCCAGCTATGTTTATATAAAAGATTAATACAAAGGCTGGTTATAAGAATGGCTTGAATATTTAGACGATAATAAGCGTATTTTTGCTCGACAAAGTTCAATATAGAGCACGCTTAAAATAATTTAATATAAAAAAAGCCACCGACCAGCGGTAGCTTTTATTAATATCATACTATTAATCAATATTAGTCCTATCCATTTAGACAATTGCTTATAAATAATTATTTAAAAGCATCATACCCAAAGGACGGTTAATATTTAGGCCAATTCCGCTTTTGCTTTTTCGACCAATGCTGTGAAAGTCGCTGCATCATGCATAGCGATGTCTGCTAGAACGCGACGATCGATTGCGATGTTTGCTTTTTTCATACCATTGATGAAGCGGCTATAGCTTAAGCCGTTTAAGCGTGCACCAGCATTGATACGTGCGATCCAAAGACGACGGAAAGTACGTTTCTTGTTGCGACGGTCACGATAAGCATATTGACCAGCTTTGGTCACTGCCTGTACCGCTACGCGGTAAACACGTGAACGGGCACCGTAGTAGCCTTTTGCGCGCTTTAAGATTTTTTTGTGACGGCGATTTGCCTGTACACCACGTTTTACACGGGCCATAATTTACTCCAAGATTTTTTAATCACTGTTAAGCGAGTGATGATGCCGTTAAATAACAAACATCATTGTCAGATTGCAAAGTCAAATATTTTCAATCAAAGATAGATGACGGTAGGCTATTAAATGTATGGGCACATACGACGAACTGCTGCTTCGTCAGACTTGTGCACCAACTTAAGACCACGCAATTGGCGAATACGCTTAGCTGATTTCTTGGTCAAAATATGGCTTTTGAATGCTTGCTTACGCTTGAAGCCATTCGCTGTTTTTTTGAAGCGTTTAGCTGCGCCGCTTCTGGTTTTCATCTTAACTTTCATGATGATTTGCCTCTTTTTCTGTTTTAGAACCTGGTCGTCAAATAGTCACACTGAATAATCGTTATATAAATAACCACTAAACCTCTATTTGCCTCGAGGTGGGAGGCGCTATTTTAGCAGATAGTTCCTTGTTTTGCCAAGTAAAGTTTTGGCGAGGTTTTAGTAGACAATATAGACAAGTAATCAGCATCAAATAAGCGATAGCGGCTCCCCTAAAAGCACCAATAAAATGGCTGATTTTTATCCAAATAGATTGAATGTCAGCCTAAGCTGTGCTTAAGTAGAGACTGAGCTATATTTTCATATAAACACTATTAAAACCACCTTATTCACCATGAGTATTTACGCTGTAATATATAGCTATAACGATAACAATGCTGCCAACATATAGCGCGATAAGTAGAACAATCTTTGGCCATCACTCTAGGAGATAGTGTGTCAAAACAAGAGTTAGTATTCGACGACGACTTGTTTGTTTTTGAGACAGTGATGCGTGTGCGTCATACGGAAGCCGACGCAGGACAGCACATGACGGTCGAATCTCTGACAGCGCTATTGTCCGAAGCACGGCTAAGATTTTTATACGCTAAAGGTGTCAAAGAAATCAACGCAGACCATCAAGGCTTAATTATTGATAAATTGCAGCTAGATATTGTGAGCCGTATCCGCGTACGAGAAGAGCTGTTATTTGAAGTTGGTGTTGAGCCAATATATGATAATGGCGGTAATATAATCCTAAAGGTCACGCGAATGCATACGGGCGAAATAGTAGTAAAAGCGCGCCAGCATTTTAGAGGTTACGACTTTAGCCTCAATAAAGTGACTAAGCTTGATAACACGATCAAAGAAGCACTGTATCCGCATTTATTTAGACTGTAGAATCGCTTGTCATAAATAGTATGCTGTCATTTAGCATAATTGCATTTTATAGTGCATTTAGTTGACATCATATTGCTAGTTGTCAGCATATTACAGAGCATTTTAGATAATCTCCCCGCTTTAATCATAAGTAGTATAATTGCTTATCACTCTTTTTCACTTTCTACCTATAAGACGACAAATACATTATGACTTTACCTGCTTGGCTGACTGCCGTAACTTTTAATGATGATGGTTTGATTCCTGCAATTGCTCAAGATCATCAAACAGGTCGTATTTTGATGATGGCGTGGATGAATGCAGAAGCATTACAGCTCACCGCACAAACACAGACAGCGGTTTATTTTTCACGCTCGCGAGTCAAACTGTGGCACAAAGGTGAGTCATCAGGTCATACGCAAACCGTACATGATATTCGTCTAGACTGTGATGCAGATGTGATTGTGCTTAGTGTCACTCAGGTTGGCGGCATTGCTTGCCATACAGGACGTGAGTCGTGCTTTTATCAGCGTTTGGATTTATCAGGCCAAACGCCTGAATGGCAAACCGTCGATAAAGTGCTAAAAGACCCTGCGGATATTTATCATTCTCATGAATCTACTAGCGACACTCATGAAACTGAAAACACTGGCGCGAATACTGACTCGGATACTATCCAAACACAAACTGATACTGCTCAAGCACAAGTCAATAAAGCCTCTGTATTGCAGCAGCTTGATAGCGTATTAGCAGAGCGCAAACAAGCCGATGCCGACAGCTCTTATGTGGCCAGCCTGTACGCCAAAGGATTAAATAAGATATTAGAAAAAGTTGGTGAAGAGAGCACAGAGAGTATCATCGCTGCCAAAGATTTTGCTAACTGCGATGAGAGTACAGACAAAGCAAGCTATGATGAAGCTCGTCATGAGCTGATCTATGAAGTCGCCGATGTCTGGTTCCATACCTTGGTTGGACTGGCATGGTTTGATATAGAGTCGGATGCCGTGTTAAACGAGCTAGGCAGACGTTTTGGGTTATCCGGTATCGATGAAAAAGCCGCTAGATAAGCCTAAATAAAAAATAAACGTCTATTTTATTGGATTATTGTTGCTTTCACCTATTTGTAATAAGTGCAGGTTATAATATAGCTCTGTTTTATCTCGCATTATATGTCGATACTTTTTGTTTGCTAGTTGGACCTTTTTGCAAACTAAAAGCAGGCATATAAAGACTGAAAACCAAGTCACAAAATCAGGTCACAAAACCAGGTCACAAGGATACCATTATGGGTAGTTTTTCTATTACACATTGGCTGATACTATTGGTCGTTGTCGTTGTCGTGTTTGGCACCTCAAAACTCAGAAATGCTGGTAAAGATTTGGGCGGTGCTGTGAAAGGCTTTAAAGAAGCTGTCAAAGATGAAAATACAGAGCATGCCAAAAAACACGCGGTTCTTGACCACGATGCAACGGCACACACTGAAGAGCGCTCAACCACCAAGGTTGATGATAAGCATAACGTATAGCATCTAAACAGTGACATCGGACCATTATGTTTGATATCGGGTTTTCTGAACTACTTCTCTTTGGCGTTATCGCCCTAATCGTACTGGGCCCAGAAAAGCTGCCACAGGCAGCGCGCACTGCTGGGCAATGGTATGCCAAAATTCGCCGTACAGTCTCAACATTGCAGTCTGAAATAGAGGCTGAGCTTGACTTGGCTGAGACACGCCAGCAAATGCAAAAAGAGCTTGCTAAAATTCGCCAGACTGAAGCTGAAATGAGGCGTGAGATGGCTGAAATGCGCGGTAATATGAAAGCTTTTGAAAGCTCACATAGTCCTGCTGCGATAGCTTCTGAAGCATCTACAAATGCTGAAAACAGCAAAGGCGACGAAGCTCATGAAAATAACCGCACACAAAAGCAGCAATCAGCTGCGCCAAAAGCATTCGACTATGCTTATGCCTCTGACGAGCAGCCAGATACATTAGAAAATGGCCAATTATCGAAGCGCGGTCACAGCGGTGACAATATAAATGATCCAAATATAAATGATGCAAATGTAGATGATGCAAATGTAGATGATGCAAATGTGAGCGATAACGCCAAGGCAGCGCCAGTTGTTCAGACCATCACTACTCGTCCATGGGAAAACATGTGGTTTCGGCTGGGCGCTTATGACAAAGCACGTCGGCTCCCAATGCCACCATATGTGCCAAATTATAAAGCGGATGCCCTACTCAACAGTCCTGCCAACATGCAGACTTCTGACCATAAGCAGGAGACTGATTGATGTCATTATTCAAGCGCAAAAAAAGTCGTCAAGAGAAAATCGCTGTTTCTGCCATTACTGACCAAGATGTTATTGATCAAGAAGCTATCGATCAAGATGCCTTTAATAAAGACCCTCTTAATCAAGGTGCTGAAGCAACGACCAATACCACTCAAGATAAAAAATCAGATGATGTTTTAAGCCCTTTGGCTGATATGCCTATTACCGAGCATTTGATTGAGCTGCGTCGGCATTTGATCAAAATATGTGTGGCGGTACTGATAATATTTTTAGGTTTGGTCGGTTATTCGCGCGAGCTATATAACTTGTTGTCTGACCCATTAGTTGCACAGTTACCTGCCAACTCGACCATGATTGCCACCGATATCACGTCAAACTTTATGGCGCCGATACGTCTGACCGTATTCGTAGCCGCGTTTTTGGCGATGCCCTATATCCTTTATCAAATTTGGTCATTTGTAGCGCCCGGTCTGTATAAGAAAGAAAAGAAAATCGCTATTCCAGTGCTGCTATCTTCTATATTTTTGTTTTATGCTGGTGTGGCTTTTTCTTACTTTATTGTGCTCAAAGGGGTCTTAAAGTTCTTCATTATGTTTGCCCCGCAAAACGTACTACCCATGACGGATATCGACAGCTATCTCAGTTTTGCCTTAAAATTATTTATGGTATTCGGCTTAACGTTTGAGATTCCAGTCGTTACTTTGCTATTGATATTGGCAGGTATTGTCTCCATTCAGAGCTTAGAAGAAAAACGTCGTTATATCATTGTAGGCTGTTTTGCTGTGGCTGCCGTTGTCACGCCGCCAGATGGCGTATCGATGCTCATGCTAGCGATTCCGATGTGGTTGTTGTTTGAGCTTGGTTTGTTTTTGGCGAAGATTTTGATCAAAGAAGAGCCCAGTCCTACTCTCGTATCGACAGACAAAGAATAAAACACTTACTAGTCTAATCTAGACTAAAATAAAGTTATTGATTACATATAGCTATGCGTTAAACTACCATTACACCGTTTTATTCTTGCCTCATTAGTAAGCTGATTGCTTATTATCACGTTTTAGCATCACCATCATCTATAAGCCATTGTTTACCCAGTGGCTTTTTTTGCCCCTTTTGTTTTTAATCAATTTTTGTATTTAGGTAGCTTTATTATGTCCGCATCTATGCCAGCTTATATGAGCGATCCCACTGACGAGCAGCTGAGCGCGCTGAATATGGCGATGGATCACAAGTCGTTTAAAGTGGTCGCTTATGCTGGGGCCGGTAAGACAACGACGCTCAAACTAATTGGTGAACGCTTACGTGGACGCGGACTGTATCTGGCTTTTAACAAAGCGATTGCCAATGATGCTCGTTCAAAGTTTCCACCGCATGTAGAGTGCCGTACTTTTCATTCACTAGCTTATCGTCATGTTGCTCGTGATATTACCGCCAAGCTATCTTTGCCGCGCTTTTCACCTAAGCGTCTCGGTGATGATTTAGGACTACAGCCTGTACAAGTACGTCGACAAATGGATGGGGTTAATAAATACATTACGCTGACACCCGCACGATTGTCTCGGTTCGTCAGCGATGCAGTAAGTAATTTTTGTAGCACGCATGCCAGCTACCCTGCGCCAAGGCATATACTGTTCCCAAGTTGGCTCGATGACTCGGATGCGGAGCAGCTACGTGAGATGCTCTATCCTGCTGTTGAGCAGCGCTGGTTACAGTCGATTGATGCGCGTCACCCTGCTGGTATTGGCCATGATATTTATCTCAAGCTTTGGGCACTATCTAAGCCTAGTATTCCAGCGGACTTTATCTTATTTGATGAAGCACAGGATGCAGATCCATTGATGATGGGTATTTTGACGCAGCAGTCGAGACAAGTCATCTATGTGGGCGATGCGCATCAGCAGATTTATGAATGGCGCGGCGCGGTCAATGCGATGAAAAAGTTGCCATTGCCGCAGACATTATTGACGCAATCTTTTCGCTTTGGTGAGCCGATTGCAGAAGTGGCCAATACTCTACTAAAAGCACTACAAGAGGACGTACCGCTAAAAGGTAACCCGAATAAGCAGTCTTCTACCGATAAGGGCATGGTACATAGTAAGAAAGATGCTATTTTGTGCCGTACCAATGCTGCTGCTATGTCACAACTATTGACAGGGCTAAAGCACGGGCATCGCGTGGCGCTACAAGCGGATACCGACCGTATGCTCAAATTCTGTCAGGCAGCCGAAAACTTAAAAAATGGTAAATCGGCTTACGGTGTACCTGAGCTGGCTTATTTTTATAACTGGGGTGATGTGCAAGAGTACGCCGAAACCAATGAGGGTAGCGATCTCAAAACACTGGTCAAACTGGTCGATGACCACGGTACCAATGTCTTGAGTCAAGCGGTAAATAGTCTCACCAGTATCGAAAATGCGGATTACGTCATCTCTACCGCGCATAAAGCCAAAGGGCTTGAATGGGGAAAAGTACAACTAGATGATGATTTTTACTACGATGTGACCACCAACGCGGTCAAGATTAGTCCAGAAGAGTTGCGTTTGCTCTACGTTGCTTGCACGCGCGCGCAAAGCAATTTGGATATTCATAATATTAAAGACTTGATATCAGGATTACAGACGGGCAAAAAAGTGATTTTTGGTAATACTTAATTACCCTCCACCTTTGTCAGCCTCAAGTTTTATTCTACCTTTCTCATAATGATCCTTTAGCAGTGAATCACTAGCATGAATAATAACCAACAACTTCAAACGCGTCAAAATACTATCCATCAGTTATTTGCGACTCCCGTGCGTTTGCTCGCGCCTATGGAGGGCTTGACCGATCCATTAATGCGCCAAATTTTAACGCAGATTGCCTCAGATTTGGGGCGGCCCTATGATTGGTCAGTCAGTGAGTTTATTCGCATCACTCAGCATGTCTTGCCTGCGCATGTGTTTTATAAATATGTGCCCGAGCTACATCATGATGCCAAAACGGCTTCTGGTACGCCTATTCATGTACAGATTTTGGGTAGCGAAGCGCAGCTTATGGCAGAAAATGCCGCGTACGCTTGTGAGCTTGGCGCGCCTGCTATCGACATCAACTTTGGATGTCCTGCAAAAACGGTCAATAGTCATCGCGGTGGTTCAGTACTGCTGGATGAACCTGAAACAATGTATCAGATTATCAGTGCCGTACGCCAAGCCGTTCCCGCCCATATACCAGTATCAGCTAAGATTCGTCTGGGCTATACCGACACTAGCCGAATGGATGATATTCGCGGCGCGATTGCTTCTAGCGGTGCTGATTGGCTAACCATCCATGCACGCACTAAGACCCAAGGCTATAAGCCGCCCGCCTATTGGGACAAAATTCAAAGTTTTAATGCGCTCGATATTCCAGTCATTGCCAATGGAGAAATTTGGAACTTTGAGCATGCGCAAAACTGTATGACACAAGCAGGTACACCGCATTTGATGTTAGGTCGCGGCGCAGTAACACGTCCTGATTTAGTGGCACAGGTTGATAATGATACTGAAAACAGTACTGATAGCGTAGAGAATACGGCTACATTGTTATGGCAAGATTTAATCGCGCATCAGGTTAGGTTTTTGGAAGGTGAGGCAAAGAACGATGTGGTGTTAGTCGGACGCTATAAGCAATGGCTAGGGATGCTCACCAAAGGCTATGTTGAGGCACAAACAGTGTGGGAAAGTATCAAACGAGAGAAAAATAAAGCGGTGATTATTAGCGCCCTACAAGCAAGCGTACGAAATTAATCACCTGCTTGTATTTGAGCATTTTGGCAGTTACAGTTAGTTTTACTAGACGCTGACTCGTATCGCTAAATAAAATAGCATTAGACAACATGCCATTGATAGTACCCAGAGGATAGAGCGGAACATTGCCAAATTAGTAATATACGCCACACAAAAACCAATTCGTATCATCACATACAGCCAAGCCAATACGTTGATAATCGACTGCGGTACAAAGAACAGCATAGCGACTATCACTGCCGCCAAAAACACTGGCAAGGTTTCATAGCTGTTTTGTTGTGCTGCATTAGCACGTGCTGCCATGCCTGTCGCATTTTGAAAAAATTCGCGAGGATGTGCATTATTTCTGATTCTAAAGCCACCAGATATTTTTGCAACGATTGACACCGCCCATGGTAGTAGACTTGCTACCACCATGGCTAAAATGGCAGACGCCACTTTGTCAGTTACCAACTCAAAGAATGCACTTATCATTATATAAGTCCCTAGCCTGCAACCACTTCGAAATCATGGGTGATATTGACCCCACCTGCTACTAACATACGGCTGGCAGAACAGTATTTTTCTGCTGATAACTGGATGGCTTTTTCGACTTGTTTTTCTTTAACATCTTGACCAGTGACAATGAAATGCATATGAATATCGGTATAGACCGCTGGTACGGTTTCAGCACGCTGGGCGGTTAGCTCACAACGTACATCCGTCACTGCTTGGCGTGATTTCTGTAAAATCTCTACGACATCATAACTGGCGCAACCACCTAGTCCTAGCAAAATCAGCTCCATCGGGCTTGAGCCTTTTTCTTTATCAGCATCGATTTGTACATTATGTCCTGATGGTGACACGCCCATAAAAGCTTTGTTCTCTTGCCATATGACGCTTGCTTTTGATTCTGACATTGCAGATGTTCCTTATTTTAAATGGCGTATTGCCTATTATTATTGTGTGAATAATATATTGCCCAGCTAGTGTAGCATAAGCCAAAGCAAGATTTTATAGGCTCATTGTTTTGCTGCTAGCTCACCAGTGAAATCTGTGCTTTTACCACTTTATACATATCGAAATAGTGGAGTTCGATATTTTACTGAATAATCGTATATCCATACGCCTATTACTACTCTTCGACACTTGCATAAAAACACTGTATAGAAACCTACAAAAGTTTGCTTATAAATAGTTGATTTTAAAAGGTAAAACTCGTGAAACATTTTATAGCAAAATACTGTTACACATTTTGCTTGTTTCTTGGTTTAATAACGGTAATGAATCTTGTTTTGAGCAGATATCGATAACAATCACCTTATAATAATTACGATTGCTGTCACGGTTTCAAGTCAAAACAAGCTATTTTTAAACAAATTAAAAGGTTTAGTCATGATAGATGCAGACGGCTTTCGCGCCAACGTCGGCATCATCTTGGCAAATACACAAGGGCAGGTTCTGTGGGCAAAACGTATTGGTCACAACGCTTGGCAATTTCCGCAGGGTGGTATCGACCGCGGGGAGACGCCGATGGATGCAATGTATCGCGAGCTCTGGGAAGAGGTCGGCTTACATCCGCGTCACGTAGACTTATTGGCAGTCACGCAAGACTGGTTGCGCTATCGTTTGCCAAAACGTTATGTACGTCATGGTCAGCATCCCTTATGTATTGGGCAAAAACAAAAATGGTTTTTGCTACGCTTAGATGAGCCAAATACTCAACATATCCGCTTTGATGAAGGGAAACCTGAATTTGACCATTGGCAATGGGTCAGCTACTGGTATCCACTCGGACAAGTGATTCACTTTAAACGAGGCGTTTATCGTCGTGCCTTACAAGAATTAGTACGCGAACTTCCCTTAAAACAAGAACTGATCATTCCTGAGCAAAACAATCATTTGATTCAGTCCTGACCTGTAAAGCCCATTTAGCTTTTCACACAAGACATGAAAAAGCCTGTATCACTGGATACAGGCTTTTTTGTATTAAATATGAGTAAAACCAGGGTCTGTCTTCATTTTGAAAATGGTGATAAAAATGAGATAAATTGCAGCCAAATAAGGAAAATAGCGCAGATAATATCAGGATATTAACCAGCTATTTGACGTAATTTGGCAAGATTTAACCATATTTTAGCCTATTTAGGTGCTTTCATTCAGACTGAGGACAAGCCCTAGGGTTTAATAGCAATTTTCAGTACGCCATCACGTTGATGCATGAATAAGTCATAGGCTTCTACAATATCGTCTAACGCGTAGGTATGCGTGACCATTGCTGATAAATCGACACGCCCTGACTCAACCACATTCAATAGACGACGCATACGCTCTTTACCACCTGGGCATAAGGCGGTGCGGATCGTATGATCACCAAGACCAGCTCCAAAGTGTGCCATCGGGATCTTCAAGTCTTCGGAATATACGCCAAGGCTTGAGAGTGTGCCACCTGGCTTTAATACTTTGAGACATTGCTCAAATGTAGATTGTAAGCCTAGCGCCTCAATACTACTATCAACACCGCGACCACCAGTGATTTTCATAATCACATCAATGACATCGACTTCGTTAAAGTTAAGGGTGATATCTGCTCCCAATTTTTTAGCCATAGCCAAGCGTTCATTATTACCATCAACGGCGATAATAGTGGATGCGCCTCTGAGTTTTGCGCCAGCAGTCGCACATAAGCCAATCGGTCCTTGCGCAAATATCGCGACGATATCACCGATCTTAATGTTGGCATTTTCAGCACCTTTAAAGCCTGTTGACATAATGTCTGGGCACATCAACACTTGCTCATCGGTCAGACCATCAGGTACAGGTGCTAGGTTGGCTTGTGCATCGGGCACCAACACGTATTCGGCTTGCGTGCCATCAATGATGTTGCCAAAGCGCCAACCGCCAGTCGCCTTATAGCCATGACAAGCACAGGTGCCATCTGGCCCAATGTAACCACCATCTTGTGACGGGAAACCATCTTGACTGGCATAAGAAGTAAAACTTGGGCAAATTGCACCAGCAATGACTCGCTGACCTTCTTCATAACCCATCACTGCACTACCGAGTTTTTCGATAATACCCACTGGCTCATGACCAATGGTCAGTCCTTTAGCAACAGGATACTCACCCTTAAAGATATGAATATCGGTACCGCAAATAGTTGTCGTCGTGATTTTTAGTAAAGCATCATTTGGTCCAACATCGGGTATTTTCTTCTCAGTGATTTCAATCTTACCTGGCTCAACAAATATTAGTGATTTCATCATGCTCATACCACACTCCTTGTTTTAACCCTCATTTACACACAATAGGGTTTGATACCCTATTCAATGAGTGTAAGCCATAAAAGTGACACTTTAAAGGAAAAACCACAATTACTTTATGGTTTTAATAATTATTTGTTGGTTTATGTGAAACCAAGCGTGAACATAACTAAAAATAAGTGATGATTTTTCACTCACCAGCCACTGAATGCGGATACTCTCGGCTGACAATGTGAGCCGTAAGCGCTGAAACTTCCCTACTGTCTTTACTCAAGGTCAAAATACTCTGGGTTCGTGTTCCATAAGTAGGTTTGCTGGTTTTGGTATCGCCAAAAGCGACGGGTTCAATATAAACAGACGATAACATCTGCTCCACTTCAAATGCTACGCCAGTAACAGGCAGTTTATCTTCTGGTGCTTTGGTACTATCTGACAAGACATTAAAAGCCGCCGCTTGCCAGTACGCAGGCGAGCTATCCTCCGCAATCAATGGCAGCACCTCTTGACGTAGTCGCCCGCGCAACCGCTCTGTCTTAAACCAACTGTCCTCTGGTTGACCATTAGAGATAACATGTAGACCTGCATATAATGGCGTAGGTGCATGACCGCGATTATTGACGATCACAGCTTGCGCAGCGTCACCAATGATCAGATTAAAACCCGCATAATCTTGCAAATCAATCTGCCGTGCAAAATCCATCGGACTTAGAATCCCTGTCAAGAATTCAGTGACCAGTGCACCACGTGAGCGCTCATCACTACTTGCCTGCACGCCATCACGAAAGTTCAACACCGCAGCCCAACGACCATTTTGTTGATGATATTCTGCACTCTGCGCTGGTGACACTTGCTGATGAATGCCTAACCACGTGCCACCGCTTTGCTTATCACGTCCAGCATAGATAGGTTGGTCAGACCACTGGTGGAGCGGCTCAGTTGGGCGCTGCAAAAACTCATCACGATTAGACAGTAGCACCAGTGGTAACTCGTCAAATAATTGCCAAGCAATAGCGACAATACACATAGCTTTCCTTTTATAATAATTTTCGTTATGCGGGTAATTCTTAATAGAGGCAAAGATATTATTTCAGACTTTACCTATTAATAAGGTAGCCTTTATAGATAGTACTTATTAATTGCCAGTTAGCAATTTATTGGCAGGATAACTAATTTGGGAGGTTGAACGTATTACTTGTGATTGTTTACTTGGTAAGTCAAAATCCCATGCCACCATGCCTTGATTGTCATTCCAATCTCGCTCAGTTACAGGCGGCGTATGCGTCACCGCAACTTTTAAACTATCGTCACGACTGATAGGTTCACTGCCCAGTACTTGCAAGCGTACGTTGCGATTGTGCTGATTGGTAAATTGATAGGCTTTGGTGGTCGTGAGTGTTTGCGTACGGTTTAGCACACCTTTCTCACCTTGCTTATCTTCATTGGTCAGCTCTTTTACGAGCATATTTGAATCACGACCAAATCCAATCTCCTGCTCTTTTAGCACTTGATAATTATAACGCGACTGACCTACATAATTGTCATCACGGTACAACTGTAGCGAACCATCGACCCAATCCGGCGTCAAAAACGGCGCTGACGCATACCAGTAGGCAGGAGTTTCAACACTTGGCGTACTGCGAATCCAGAGCTTACTGTTACCTGCCTGCTCCCCAATCACTGTGCGTACCCGTCTCCCGTCACTCGGAATACTGACCAATTGCGGTAAACGATACTCGATAATGCCATTTTTATTTTGGCTACTGACCGTGAAATTAGGTAGCGGTGCCATAGCTACCCCTGCTCCTTTGTTATAAGCAGGCTCTTCCATCATAACAGGGGACGCATCCATCATAGGTAGCTCACGTCTTACTCGAGTATCTGCGCTCTCTTCATACAATGACAGACGCTGCACATATGGCAGTTGCCTCGTCGTACTTTGATTGGGGTTCACGGTGCTGAGTGTCAGAGGTACGTTTGTCCAGTTCTCGCCAGTTTGCTGAGCGATAATCGCAGAAGCTGTGATACTTAACTGTTCACTGTTTGTGTTTAGACGCGCTTGATACGCAGGCTCCCAACCTGCACCTTGCACTTGATAATGCAACTTAATACTACTTGGCGAGCGACTTGCCGTACGTACACTCACCTGTGTCACCTTGTTAAAGGTCGATGTCGCGCTGCCTGCCATCAGTTGGTTCAATGCGTCTTGGGCACGCGCTTGTCGCTGTTGAATCTCTAGAATTCTTTGGTTAATACTGGTCGCTTGAGTTTCTATATCGCGGGCATTATTGGCAATCGTACTAGCTGTATTGACTTGCGTGGCTTTGGTCAAATTCTGCAAGTAGGCCTTTGCTAACCGTGCCGCTTCTAATTCAGCATTGATATTGGCTAGGGTATTTTGCTGCGTCTGTACCTTGGCATCACCTTGATACTGACACTGGGCTGCCTGCTCACCTGTCAGCTCTTCGATACTGACTTCCCCAACGCTAACATTATCCATCGCCTGTACGCTTAGACTTTCTTTATCCATATAAGGTGACAAACACGAAAACACCACCGTTTGCTCACCGCTACCTTTGATTGGCAATGCACGCGTCACGCTCGCTAGCCCCTGATAAATGGTCACTTGCTCGACACTACTGGTTGCTGCTTGTGCCGAAGATAATCCCAAGACGGCACTACTACCAAGTACAAATGGCAGGATAGCAAATCTAGTCATTTGGTTAAGTGGCGGTAATACGCTGCCATGGTCTGTTGAGACAGGCGAATCCGTTAATTGTGCGTTCATGCATCATTCCTTAGCAGTAAAATCCATCATGGCAGCTACGCATTGGCTCAACGCGCAAAATAGTAACTATCTTAGAGATATTACCGTAGCCGTTTTGCAGGTCTTTGGCAATAAATGCTTTTGGCAGACTGCACTTTTAGCAATAAGCACTTTTAGCGACAAATCCCTTCATATGATAGCGATTCAGTTTAAAAAATTTGGTTTTTAATATTGCACCATTTTTTTGTTCATCTCCCCTTTATGGTGCAGTTTATTAACCATCCTGCACTAAATTAATGAATATATTAATCAGAACTTAATTATTGCTCAATTATTACTCGATTATTGGCTTTTTTAACTTGGCACGGAACTTGAACTCTTAATGGTTGTTCAGGAACATTATTTTACCTTTTGTATTTATTAGGAGATGTCCATGTTTTCGTTACCAATTTTAGCCAATACTCAAGTAGCAGACCCTCAATCACACGAAAAAATCAAATCGCGTTTATCGTTACTAGCGGTAGCCGTCGTTGGTAGCTTAAGTCTTATTGGTTGTCAAAAACCTGCCGAAACTGCTGCATCAACAGAGACCACAACTGAAACCAGCACAGAAACAACCACCGACCCTGCTGCTGATGGCGACACTATCAAAGTCGGCATATTACATTCGCTGTCTGGCACCATGGCCATCTCTGAAACCTCTCTAAAAGACACTGCGTTGATGACGATTGATGAAATCAATGCCAATGGCGGCGTGCTCGGTAAGCAACTCGAACCAGTCGTCGTCGACCCTGCTTCTGATTGGCCATTATTCGCTGAAAAAGCCCGCCAGCTACTCACTCAAGATAAAGTAGATGTCATCTTTGGTGGTTGGACGTCAGTATCACGCAAATCCGTATTACCTGTGGTTGAAGAGTTAAACGGATTGATGTTCTATCCAGTGCAGTATGAAGGACAAGAGCAGTCAGAAAACATTTTTTACACTGGTGCGGCACCAAATCAGCAAGCTATTCCGGCAGTAGAGTACTTGATGAGCGAAGAAGGCGGCGGTGCAGAGCGCTTTGTATTGTTAGGTACTGATTACGTCTATCCACGCACCACCAACCAGATTTTAAAGGCATTTTTGAAATCAAAAGGCATAGCTGATGCAGACATCATGGAAGAGTACACACCATTTGGTTTCAGCAATTACCAAACCATCGTATCTAACGTTAAAAAGTTCTCAACGGGCAAAAAAACCGCGGTTATCTCGACCATTAATGGCGACTCAAACGTTCCGTTCTATCGTGAGCTTGCCAACCAAGGTATCAAAGCGTCAGACATTCCAGTCATGGCATTCTCAGTCGGTGAAGAAGAGCTACGTGGTATCGATACCAGTCTGCTACAAGGGCATTTAGCGGCATGGAACTACTTTATGTCGATCAAAAACCCGACCAATAGTGCCTTCACCAAACGCTATAAGCAGTATGCATTGGACCAAAAACTACCCAATGCTGAAAAAGTCGTGACCAATGATCCAATGGAAGCTACTTATGTCGGTATCAACATGTGGAAGCAAGCTGTCGAAAAAGCAGGTACGACTGATGTAGACAAAGTGCGTATCAGCATGGCGGGACAAACGTTCGATGCACCTTCTGGCTACACGCTAAAAATGGATGAAGAAAACCATCATCTATGGAAGCCTGTCATGATTGGACAAATTCGTGCCGACGGACAGTTTGATACGATTTTCAAAACGCCAGAAGTCATTCAAGCCCAGCCATGGAGCGAGTACATTCCTAAATAGGCTACTCCCTAAATAAGACAGTACTGAAAAAAACATGGATAGTAATTGAATAGTAGGCGGATGGATAAACGACACTAATAACAATCCTAAAGCCTACTTTTCACATTTATTTTCAACACTTATTCTTAACTTTTAAATAACGCCAAACCTTATCAACTCTTCTATCGCTTAATTCGTTAAGCAGTAGTGGCTAAGGGTTTGTTGTCTGTGAAAAACAGGGAGCCGCACATGCAGCACCATACTTTACGCCCGTTTGTAGGGCAAACATCGTCCAAAAATGGTAATAACCCACAAGCATCAGTCAGTGAAGTCATGCGGTATGCGGCTCGTTTTTCAATTTATGTGCCTCTGCGGTTACTTGCATTGGTGGCATTATGCATAACAACTTTCATCACCACAGCATATGCGGATCATGATGGTCAGGTACATGACCACGATACGGATACCGTTCATAGTGAGCAATCTTTGGTCACACCCGCAAATGTATCTACTTCTACTCAAACCAGCACCTCAAATATTTCAACAGCAGCAACTACAAGTTCAGGCGATGCCATTCAACAATTTGTGGCCGGCGATTTTAGTAAGCGTCAAGCCATGTTAAGTGATTGGCCAGGATCCGTTGAGAGTTTAGATAGTTTGGTTGAATTCATTGCCAATGATGAACTGTATCAAGGTAACAGTGGGCAAACATATTTACTGAATAAAGAAGATCAGCTGTTTACTTATCCTGACAAAAAAGAGACTGACGATTGGCCAAGTGATTTATCACAAATCACCTTAACCAATGCACTTCGCTCAGCACTCATCTTTGGGCAAGCCAAGGTAAAGCTGGCGTCTGACAAGCCCGCTCAGCGACTACAAGCCGTCGATATTTTGGCCAACAATATTGACCAAGTAGATCCAGCCATTATCACGACCGCAGCAGCAAACGAAGACAATGCTAAAGTTAAAAAAGCACTAACGGCACTACAAGCTCGTATTGATTTCAAAAACGGTGACCTGCCCACACAAATTGCAGCGGTCAATCTACTTGCAGATAGTGATAACCCACAAGTTTTGGTCGATATCGAGTCTGCCCTCGCTGCGGATAACTTAGATGCCTCGCTCAAAGCTGCACTTATCGATGCTGAATCTAGCGTGTCACGCCGTATCGAAATCAGCACATGGACAGGGCATATCTTCACCGGTATGAGTACCGCCAGTATTTTACTGCTCGCCGCACTTGGTCTCGCCATTACCTTTGGCTTGCTTGGCGTGATTAACATGGCGCACGGTGAGCTGATTATGATCGGGGCTTATACCACTTATATGGTGCAAAACTTCTTTCAAGCTTATATGCCAGATATGGCAGGTTGGTATCTGCTTGCTGCTATTCCAGCTGCTTTTTTAGTCAGTGCCATCATCGGCATGATTATCGAACGCATTGTCATTCGTCCACTATATGGTCGTGAGCTAGAGACTTTATTGGCGACCTTTGGCGTGAGCTTAATATTGATGCAGCTGGTACGGATGATTTTTGGTGCGCAAAACGTTGAAGTCAGTAACGTGGCATGGTTAAGCGGTGCCTATCAGGTGTCATCAAGTTTGGTGCTGCCTTATAACCGTATCGCTATTATTGGTTTTACCGTCATTGTCGTGGCGCTACTGGTGTACTTGCTCAACAAAACCCGCTTTGGATTGTTTATACGAGCTGTCACCCAAAATCGCCAAATGGCACGTGCTGTTGGTATCCCCTCTGCACGTATCGATATGATGGCATTTGGTTTGGGTTCTGGGCTGGCTGGTATGGCTGGCTGTGCCCTTGCCCAAGTAGGTAACGTAGGTCCTGATTTGGGCCAAACCTATATCATTGATACGTTTTTAGTCGTCGTCGTCGGCGGTGTCGGTCAAGTATGGGGCGCAGTATTGGCCGCCTTGGGACTTGGAGTCAGCGGTACGGTACTTGAGATTGGTATCGGTGCGGTATTGGCTAAGATTGTGTTGTTGGTTCTTGTGATTCTGTTTATTCAGAAACGGCCACAAGGTTTATTTGCACTCAAAGGCCGCTTTGTCGAATAAGGAGACTTCTATGATACTGACCAAATTACTGTCTGATACGCCGCGTAGTGCTGTTTTAATTGGCTTATGTTTTGCCGTACTACTGATACTGCCTTGGCTACATCTTATGCCAGAGACCTCAGCTTTTCACCTTTCAGCCTACTGGATTACCCTAATTGGCAAAATCATGGCGCTAGCGATGGTCGCTTTGGCACTAGATCTCGTCTGGGGCTATGCCGGTATTTTGAGCTTGGGACATGGCCTGTACTTTGCTTTGGGTGGTTATGCGTTTGGCATGTACCTAACACGTGAGACAGCAGGCGATGCGCTTCCTGATTTTATGCGATTTTTGAGCTGGACTGAAATGCCGTGGTATTGGGCTGGCACGCAGCATTTTTGGTGGGCAGTCGCACTGGTCGTATTAGTACCTGGCTTGGTTGCTTTTATTTTTGGTTTCTTTGCTTTCCGCTCCAAAATCAAAGGCGTTTATTTTTCTATCATCACTCAAGCCATGGTCTATGCAGCAGCCTTGCTATTCTTTCGTAATGAGACAGGCTTCGGCGGCAATAACGGATTTACTGGTTTTACTACTCTTTTAGGCTATGACATTACCGCTGCCTCTACCCGATCAATGCTGTGCTTCGTTACTGCATTAGCATTGTTAGTCTCTTATATGGGTTTGCGTCATTTAATGAACCAACCTTATGGGCGAGTACTTGGTGCGATTCGTGACAGTGAAAACCGCCTGCAATATCTGGGCTACCGTACGTTATGGTACAAACTATCCGCTTGGGTATTATCCGCTGTCATCGCTGGTATCGCAGGTGCGCTATACGTACCGCAAGTAGGCATTATCAATCCGAGTGAGATGAACCCAGTGAACTCAATTGAGATAGCTGTCTGGGTAGCGACTGGTGGTAGAGGAAGCTTAATTGGCGCGATTTTAGGAACTGGTGTGGTAAATGCTGTGAAAACCTACTTTACCGTCGCCTACCCTGAGTTTTGGCTATTGATATTAGGTGGACTGTTCGTCGTCGTGACGTTGTTTTTACCCAATGGCATTATGGGCTTGTTCGATCGATTCAAAAAGGAGAAACAATAATGCTAAATGATAAATCACCATCGACCGAACAATCGACTAAGGCGCTGTCTGAATATGATCATACTGATGGACGTGACGGTCTCAGTCATCCCAAAAAATCAGGCGTCGACTTTAGCCATGGTATTGCTCTGTACTTAGAAGATTTAAGTGTCTGGTTTGATTCGTTTCGCGCACTTAATAATCTGTCGCTCTATATCGAAGAAGGCGAGTTACGCTGTATCATCGGCCCCAACGGCGCTGGCAAAACCACACTAATGGATGTCATCACAGGTAAAACTCGCCCTACCGAAGGCAGCGTATTTTTTGGTCAGACTCATAACCTTGCCAGCTTATCTACTGAAGAAATCGCTGAAGCGGGTATCGGCCGTAAGTTTCAAAAACCTACTGTCTTTGAGAACTTTACGGTGATGGATAATCTGTTACTTGCCGCGCCAAAAGACAAACGTGTGGTTAAAAGCTTGTTTAATAAACTCAATGCCGATACTCGCGATACCCTCGACGCTACCCTACAGCAAATTCGCCTGACCGATAAGATCAATAAACCTGCTGGTTTGCTTTCACATGGGCAGAAACAGTGGTTAGAGATTGGCATGCTACTGATGCAGAGTCCCAAACTGATTCTGCTTGATGAGCCAGTGGCAGGTATGACCGATGCAGAAACAGAACATACCGCTGAGCTGTGTCTACGCCTTAAAAAGAACCATACCTTAGTAGTAGTCGAACATGATATGACCTTTATCGATGCCATCAGTGAAAAAGTCACGGTATTGGCACAAGGGGCGATTTTGGCTGAAGGTACGTTAGCTGAAGTACAAGCCAATGAAGCAGTGATTGAGTCCTACTTAGGTCGATAGCTAAACGTATCATCTAGACGAACCAAACGAATATAACCTTTAAAATATTAGAAAAGTTTTAGAGTTTAGGAGACAGCCATGTTACAAGTGAACGATATCAATCAATATTACGGCGGCAGTCATATTTTACGAGACGTCTCGTTTACAGCGCCTGTAGGCGCGTGCAGCGTGATACTTGGACGTAACGGCGTGGGCAAAACTACGCTACTTAAATGTTTGATGGGGATACTACCGATTAAATCAGGCGAGATTTTGCTCAATGATAAAGACATCAGCAAGATGTCTCCAGAGCAACGTGTCCGAGCAGGACTCGCTTATGTACCACAAGGACGCGATATTTTTTCGACATTAACCGTAGAAGAGAACATATTAATTGGTATGGCCAAGTTTTCACGCAGTAAGGCCAAGCATGTACCCAAGCATTTATACGATATTTTTCCCGTACTCGATGAGATGAAACATCGACGTGGTGGTGATTTGTCTGGTGGTCAGCAGCAGCAGCTTGCTATCGCCCGTGCCCTAGCCTCCGAGCCAACTGTGTTAATTTTGGACGAGCCAACTGAAGGTATTCAGCCCTCTATCATTAAAGATATTGGCCGTGTCCTTCGAGACCTAGCAGATAAAGGTGACATGGCCATTGTGCTGGTTGAGCAATTCTATGAATTTGCCGAAGAGCTTGCTGACAATTACACGGTACTATCACGTGGTAAGGTAGTGTCACAAGGCGCAGGCGATACGATGGTCGAAAACAAAGTACAAGATCTGGTCGCCATCTAATTTCTTTTAATAATAGATGTAATAATACAACTTGGTAGCGAACGCTTGATAACGCTAAAAATGGCACTTTTATCTCAAGCTGCTAGCTACCAAGATTACATATCATCACGAAAACACTCCTTAATTAAAGTCAATTTTTTCACCTCACTTCTTATTTTTTTGACTCTTAGTCTATACATTCTCTACTATCTAAAAAACTCAAATTACTCATACACTCTGATTGGCGTCATAGCAATTATGTATGCCCAGCGAACGAAATTTGCTATTATAGTCAGCATTTTATTATCAATATTATGATGCCCTTATGATGATTCATCCTCAGTACGATCCTGTAGCATTAGCAGTTGGACCTGTCGAAGTCCATTGGTATGGGCTGATGTATTTGTTGGCATTTGCCGCCGCCTACGGACTGGCATGGTATCGCAGTACCAAGCGTGAAGGCTGGACGACAGATATGGTCTCTGACCTAGTGTTCTTTGGCGCACTTGGTGTGATATTAGGTGGCCGTGTCGGCTATGTGTTGTTTTATCAGTTCAGCGAGCTGCTTCAAAACCCTGCCTATCTGTTCAAAGTCTGGGAAGGCGGTATGTCATTCCATGGTGGCCTGATTGGTGTCATGTTGGGTATGCTGTATTTTGCCCGCAAATATAAGAAGACACCTTTCCAAGTGCTCGATTTTGTCGTTCCCTGTGTACCAACTGGTTTATTGTTCGGACGTATTGGTAACTACATCAATGCCGAGCTATGGGGCCGCGTCTCTGACGGTGGCTACAACTGGTTGACCTACTTCCCGCAGGCCGCTAGTGTTGATATGCAGCAGCTACAAGCCAATCCTGCGCTGCAAGACCTTATGACTGAGGTCAATGGCCAGTACCTGTTGCCTCGTCATCCGTCGCAACTATATGAAGCCCTTGCAGAAGGTCTGCTGTTGTTTCTATTCTTGTGGTGGTACTCATCGAAGCCCCGTCCTCGGATGGCAGTGACCGGTGTCTTTATGCTTGGTTATGGCTTTAGCCGTTTCATCATTGAGTTTTTCCGCCAGCCAGACATCGACCAAGGATTCATCTTGCTAGGCTGGATGACCAAAGGTCAGATACTAAGTGCCCCAATGATAATTATCGGCCTGTTCTTGATCGGTTACGCCTATAAGCGTGGCATCTATGACTGGGGTAAGCAAGCTGCTTATTAAGCCTACCCTTTTGTGATAAAGGTTAAGGACTTAAAATAGGGTAAGCTGTCAAAACACCTACCCTAGCAATACTTTTAATAATGACAGTGTATATATCGACTACCCATCTAGCCTGTATGCACTGTCGGCAGTAACTAAAGAGCATTTTATGATCAATGGCACCCAAAGTAATAACGAGCAAGCATATCTTGATTTGCTACGCCACGTTCTCGACAATGGCACCGAAAAAGGCGATCGTACTGGCACCGGTACGCTTAGCCATTTTGGCGCACAGCTACGCTTTGACTTAGCAGAAGGCTTTCCACTGCTAACGACCAAAAAGGTTCACTTCAAATCTATCGCTTATGAGCTATTGTGGTTTTTAAGTGGCAGTACTCATGTCGGTTATCTACAACAGAATAACGTTCGTATCTGGAATGAGTGGGCGACAGCAGAACAGACCGCGCGCTTTAACAGACCTGCTGGCGATTTGGGTCCTATCTATGGTCATCAATGGCGTAACTATGGCGCGACCAAAAATGAAGATGCCAGTTATAACGCTGATGGCGTCGATCAAATCGCACAAGTCGTTGAACAGATAAAGACCAATCCGAATTCACGCCGTTTGATTGTTTCTGGCTGGAATCCAGGTGAGGCAGAGCAAGTAGCCCTACCACCATGTCATACGTTATTTCAGTTCTTTGTCGCAGACAACAAGCTGTCGTGCCAGCTTTATCAACGTTCGGCTGACTTATTCCTAGGCGTGCCTTTTAACATTGCGAGCTATGCGCTATTGACTCATATGATCGCGCAGGTGTGCGGTCTAGAAGTTGGAGAGTTTGTCTGGACAGGTGGTGATTGTCATATTTATCAAAACCACCGTGAGCAGGCTGAGCTACAGTTGACACGCTCGCTATATAAACTGCCGACATTGTCTTTGAACCCTGAAGTAAAAGACATATTTGCATTTGAGTACGAAGACATTAGCGTCAATGACTATGAGTCGCACCCTGCTATCAAAGCCAAAGTTGCCGTATAAAGTTAGTCTGGTTAACTACGCTAAATAAGAGCAAAATTTAAAAATACAATAAAAAGGATATATTATGAGCTATGCCCATACCGAAGTTGCCCAAATCGCTGCTATTAGTAGCAATCGCTGTATTGGCAAAAACAATGAGCTACCGTGGCATATCTCAGCAGATTTGCAACATTTCAAAAGCATGACGACCAAAAAAAACGATAGCAAGATTCAAGGTATCGTAATCATGGGTCGCAAAACATTTGAGTCAATGGGTAGCAAACCATTACCAAAGCGTGTGAGCTTCATTGTCACGACACAGATGGATTATGCTGAGACAAAAGGTCTAGCAGATAGCAACAATGCTTATGTGGTACACAACCTAGATGACGCACTGACACAAGCAGCGAGCCTGGCTCATGGCGCGCACCTTGACACGATTTGGGTAATTGGCGGCGAGCGAGTATTTAGTGACGCTCTGATGTACACCGACCGTATTGAGTTGACTCATGTAGATACTAATATTGCAGACGGTGATGCATTTTACCCTGAGCTGCCAGAACGATTTAAAGTAGCAGACGAATCTGAGCAGATGCACGATGAAAAAAGCGATTTAAGCTTTAAATTTACCACTTATAAAGTAGAAACTGATAAGTAGTAAAAGCCTATTAAAAAAGGGGCAGTCTTGGATAATTTGACTTATCCAAGACTACCCCTTTTTTGTTTAATCTCCACACAGTCGTATTGATAGACAATCAATAAAAACTGATGCTTGATAACATCTAATCCATTACTCGTGCAATACTTTATAAACCGTTTTTGCCAGTACTGGTCCGATACCTTGTACGCCTGCCAATTCCTGCTGTGAAGCGCCTAACAGCTGCTGCATACCACCAAAGTGATTGAGCAAGTCACGACGACGTTTCTCACCCAGTCCCGGTATTACCTCTAGCACTGATGACGAGCGACGCTTATCGCGTTTTTTACGGTGAGCGGTAATCGCAAAACGATGCGCCTCATCACGAATATGCATCAGCAAGTGCAATGCTTTGCTATCCATCGGTAAATCTAACGGCTCATGATCGATAAAGTGTAGTACCTCAAGCCCAGCCTTGCGCCCTTCCCCTTTTGCCACACTAATGAGCAAGGTGTCGCCAAGAATACCCAACTCAGTTAATACTTCTTTGGCAATACCAAGCTGACCTTTACCACCATCAACCAATAGCAAGTCCGGCAATGGCTGCTTTTTATAACGTCGGGTCAGCACTTGTTTCATCGCTGCATAATCATCGCCGCCTTGGATATCATGGATAGCATATTGACGGTAATCGCGACGACGCGAGCCACCTTGGTCAAACACCACACAGCTGCCAATGGTCGCCTCACCCATCGTATGTGAGATATCAAAACATTCAATGCGATCAATCGTCCGATCTGTGACAGTCGCCAATACGTCTTTTAGCGCGCCAAATCGTGCATGTAGCTCTAAATAATCGCCAAGCTTGGTTTTTAATGCATTACTGGTATTCAGTGTGGCTAAGTCTAGCCACTCTGAACGGTGTTCGCGTACATTGGTCTTGATGACTACTTTATTGCCAAAGTGCGTTGCCAATGCTTCACTCACTGCCACCTGATCTGGTATCTGATGGCTCAATATGATTTCGGCTGGTAAATCATCGGTCACTTGGAAATAGAATGAAGTGATAAAGGCCGATAAGTTATCTGCTAACGACTCACTACTATCCACATCCGGGAAATAATTTTTTCCGCCTAGTACACGGCCGCCACGTACCGTAAGCACGTTCACACAGGTCATGCCAGCCTGACTAGCAATGGCAATCACATCTGCCTCACCTTGTACGGTATAAACCGCTTGCCTTGCTTGTACTTCACGTAACATGGACAGCTGATCACGATAAAATACTGCTTTCTCAAAATCTAACGCTTCAGCTGACGCTTCCATCTTTTCAATCAGAGTCGTATGAATATCACTAGAGTCGCCTTTTAAAAAACGGATGGTATTATTCACATCCTCTGCATACTCTTCTGGCGACACCAAACCAACACAAGGCGCACGGCAACGTTTGATCTGATACTCAAGGCAAGGACGCTGACGCTGCTTAAAAAAGGTATTGGTACATTGACGCATTTGAAACATTTTTTGCATCAAGACCAACGTTTCTTTTGCCGCATGTGCAGAGGGAAACGGGCCAAAGAATCGACCCTTTTGATGATTGCCTTTGCCGCGACCGTAAGCCAACCGTGGATAAGGCTTATCGGCGGAGATAAACACATAAAGATAGGATTTATCATCACGCAGCAGCACGTTATAGGGCGGACGATGCTCTTTGATTAGATTCTGTTCAAGCAACAGCGCTTCGGTCTCACTACGCGTGATAATAGTCTCAATATTATGGATCCGTGCCACTAGCGCCCGTGTCTTTGGATGATCTATCGTTTTGGCAAAATAGCTATTTACTCGGCTTTTAAGCGACTTAGCTTTACCAACGTATAATATGTCGCCGTTCTTACCCAGCATCTTATATACCCCTGGCAAGTTAGGCAGGCGTTTGATCAGATGCTTAAGACGGGCTTTTTTATCATCGACAGGACTCGATTCTGAGACATTAACCATAGAATTTATTGCTCTTAAAAATCTTAGTAATACTGCTAGTTATGGGGCGGGAGTCATTGTTTTACAAGCCAATTATTATCGCAGTGCTACCCATAAAAAAGCCAGCTTTCGCCGGCTTAGTTTGTTCTATTATCGTTTATTCGACTACATACTACTAATGACGGAAGTTTGCCATCAATGCTGGGATACCCGGCAGCATACCAACGATAGCCATAACACCTGTCAATACCACAAACATAATACCCGGTATGATCCAGCGGCTCATCTTAGTCAAATTGGCACTACGTTCTTTAGAGCCAATCAAGCCCAAGTTATCAAGCAACAACGTGAGCGACCAACCAAAGGCTGGGTTAACCAATGCCGACGCGAATACCACGATAGCAGCAGATTGTGTGGTTTTACCTTCACGCGTCATCTCCATACCAGCTTCAAGCAGTGGAATGAATACCCCAACGATCAAGGCCACACACATCACTGGCTGCCAAATGGCCAAATCCATTGGATAGCCCCAAACCCCTGCAATGATACAGAATAGGGCTGTCAATAAAGCTCCGGCAGGAATTGGACGTTTAGCAATCGCTGCAGGAACGATATACGTTCCCCAAGATGACGCAAAGTTGGCACCGCCCAATACAGAGCCGACTACCTGACGAAATGAAGCACTGGTCATAGTGTCATCGATATCCATAAGCACTTTTTCAGTACGCTTAGGATAGCTGATTTTTTGGAATACCTGATGGCCCAAGAAATCTGGCGACCACATTGCCACAGCCAAAATAGCAAATGGCAGTACTACGATGAAGCTTTCAATCGTCGGCAGACCTAACATCCAACCTGTGTTTTCGCCCCACCAATACATTGGATTCATGTTTGGTAGACCTGGTGCTGTTTTAAACTCAAAAGGTGCGCCCAATGCAAATGCAAGACCACCACCTAACACACAGCTTAGCGGAACTGCGAGCCAGCGTTTTTGCCAATGTTCAAGCAATGCATATAGCAGGATAGTCGCAAGAATAATAAAGAAAGCGATATGCGACATGCCAATCCCTTCTGCCCAAGCAAAGAGATTTTTGACCTGTGAGGTGGTACCGATAAAGCCCAAGTAAATCAATAGGCCACCGCACACCCCTTTACTGGTCAAATTGGCCAACAAACTCCCCCCTTTGCTAATAGCAAGGATTAGACCAAAAGCACCGATAAGCAAACCAAAGGCCATCGGATGCCCACCTGCTGCTACCACAATAGGAATCAGAGGAATAAGTGGGCCGTGAGTACCTGCAAGGTTGGCCGTCGGCAGCAAAAAGCCCGAAAATAAGATAATAAAGAAGGAGACGATCAATAGCTCGTAGCGCACGTTTTCTAGAACAAACGCATCACCTAAGCCGAGTGGACCTGCAAAGGTTGCTGCAATGGCGCCCACCATAACAACTTTACCGATGGTCGCGGCCATTGCTGGAATAGTATCTTCGTATTCAAAACGGTAATCACGGAATGGTAAATTAGGACGCCAGCGTTTCGGCTGCATTATTTGTAATTCATGGTTTAAATAAGCATCACGACTGTCAAAACTAGAACTGGACTTATGCAAATCTACATAACTGCCTTGTGATTGACTGTCGTGGTTTACGTTCGAGGTCGGCGGATTAGACCCTGAAGAGGGGGTCTGAGGGTTACTCATCACATTTCCTTGTGTCGATTACATTTTTAACTAACTAATATTTTCTGATGGGATATTCGCCAAATGACCAAACGGTCATAATAAGCGGCAAACCATTGTATGTTAAGGGATAAGGAAATGCGAATTTAAGATATATTGTGTATCGTTATAAAATATAAATTAAAATTATTATTAAATAAGATATTGAGATTAATAGGAAACTATTAGGAATAAAAAGCGCTAGTTTGGACATAAAATCAAACTAAATGATAATTTTCTTAATAATGACTTACATCTAAATATTTTTTATCATATAACTAAATAATAAAGATATTTGTAATAAATACTAAAAAGCACTTTGTGATAGTGATAGAAACTTTGTTTGGTTACGCTTTAAAGCTAGCGAGCTCAGTCATTTTTAACTATGATAAATGTTTTTATCGTTCCTCATCTAATAGCAAGCACTAAAAAAAGCGCTATCAATACTATTAAAAAATCAATAAAAGCAACAGGATAGTTTTATGAGTGTACTACCCAGCAATTTTGAGACTTTGAAGCGTCGAGCCAAGCAAAGTATCATGCCGCTACTGACCCCGCACCTACTGAAGCTACGGCTCAATACTTACGCACCCTATATAGGTGCAGGTATCAAAATCGACCATATCAGTCTCGATCAAGGATTGTGTGTGATCAGCATGGGGTTAAATACTCTGAACAAAAATATCGTCGGCACTCAGTTCGGTGGTAGCTTATATTCGATGGTTGACCCTTTTTATATGCTTATGCTGATGCATCAATTGGGTAGCAACTATGTGGTGTGGGACAAAAGCTCACACATTGATTTTGTTGCGCCTGGCAATAGTAAAGTCACTGCACGCATGAAAATACCTAGCTCTGAAATCATTACCATTCAAGAGTTGGCAAAAGAGGGTAAAGCCGTATTTCGTGAGTATAAAGTCGACATCGTTGATGAGCAGCAAAAGCTCATTGCGACCGTTACCAAGACGTTATACATTAGACTGCGCAAATACAGTAAGTCCAAGGAGCAAATCAACCGTATCGATACATTTGATACTCAATAAACTTTAGCTTATAACTGGCGCTATTAGAGCTGATAATATCAGAGCTGGTAAAACTCAAATTATTAATGCTATACATACAAAAACCCCAATCTAGCTTTCGCATAGATTGGGGTTTCGTCTTTTTTGGTATGGCCCGCTTATTTATAAATAAACCTATGAATAAGGGCTTGTATCTACTATTACCTTGTCTTGAGCCAATCCTAAAATTATAGGATTAACTCAAAACGGCAAACTTGTGCTTAGATACCAGGTGCAGTATCAACTGCATCAGGTACGCCAGCGTCAGTTTTTTTCTTAGCAACTGGACGAGCACCAAGTTTTTCGCGGATACGTGCTGATTTACCAGAGCGCTCACGTAAGTAGTATAGTTTCGCACGGCGAACAGCACCGCGACGTTTCACTTCGATGCTCTCGATGATTGGTGAATGCAATTGGAATGCACGCTCAACGCCAACGCCGCTTGAGATTTTACGTACGGTAAACGCTGAGTTTAAACCACGGTTACGCTTAGCAATTACAACGCCTTCAAAAGCCTGTAAACGCTCACGCTCACCTTCACGTACTTTTACTTGTACCACAACGGTATCGCCGGGTGCAAAGCTTGGGCGCTCAAGCAATTGAGCGTTTTCGATGACCTGAACCAATGGATGCTTGTTGCTCATGAGAGTTATCTCCTCACATTAGATAATAGAGGCTTGACGCATATCACCTGTTTGTAATAATTAATCGCATCTCTTTATAGTGAGACACAACGTAAATGGGTTATAACCAACGGCCACTATGCTATGACTCGTTTTATTATTGCTCAAAATTCTGTTTCTTAACTGTTTATCAAACTTGCTAACGATAAAGTTAGATTATAAAAACCTACTTTTTATCTGCTTTGGCCAATGCTTTCAACCACTTAGCTTGCTCTACCGTTGGGGTAAACGCTTGCCATAAGTCTGGACGACGCGTTTGCGTACGACTGACTTGCTGACTAAAACGCCACTTGGCGATATTGGCATGGTGACCTGAAAGTAATACCTCAGGAACCGCCATACCCGCAAACTCATGCGGCTTAGTATAGTGTGGACAGTCAAGCAAGCCATCGACAAAAGAGTCTTGCTCCGCTGACTTGTCATCACCCATGATATCGGGCAGACGACGTATCACACTATCCATCAGCACCATTGCTGGCAACTCGCCACCAGTCAACACGTAATCACCTAACGATACTTCCATATCGACATATTGTGAAAGTAAACGCTCGTCAATACCTTCATAACGACCGCATAATAAAATCATGCCATCGTAATCAGTCATATTGACTACGCTACTCTCACTAAGCGTCTCTCCTTGCGGCGACATATATATCACCGGACAGTGCTCACTATCGACACGGCAACCGTATTGCTTGGCACGCAATCGTGCGTCCTCAATGGCTTTTGATAATGGCTCAGCCATCATCACCATCCCAGGACCACCCCCATAAGGGCGCTCATCAATACGGCGATAGTTATCAGTGGTATAATCACGTGGATTAATGCATTCAATCGTAACTTGCTCTTGAGTCACTGCTCGGCCCGTGATTCCAAACTCACGAATCGTGGCAAACATCTCAGGAAAAATACTAATTACGGCAAAATACATCTGATGTCTACTTACATTAAGGCTAAAACAATCGGTGTAAGTACTAATAATGTCTGACTAAAAAGCCTGAAATACTATTAATAATCACTCGGCCATGCCACAAGCACTGTTTTTTCAGTCATATTGACTTCTATCACAGTTTGCTTATGCCATGGAATCAGGCGTTCTTCATTGTCTAAACTATCTGAATTTGCCGTTACACGCATGATGTCATGGGCACCGGTTTCAAACATTTCAGTGATATTACCTAGATACTCATCCTGCTCGTTCATCACGCGCAGACTGACCAAATCCGACCAATAATATTCGTCTTCAGCTGTCTCAGGTAGGACGTTTTGTTCGACCCAAACGGTAACACCGTTCATAGTCTCAGCAACATTACGATCAGGAACCTGCTCAAATTGAGCCACAATTCCTGTTCCTTGCTCACGCCAAGCCTTCACAGTCAAAGGTTTCATACCAGTAGCAGTTTTCATCCACCACGGCTTCATATCGAATATCGCTGCACGGTCATCCGTATCACTGAATACCCAAAGCCAGCCTTTAATGCCGTAAGGCTTCTTAAGCTGACCAATTTTCATAAGGGCACTAGCGTTTGGAACGGATGACATAGCAGCTAACCTAACAATGATTAAAACAGCAATTGCAAAAACAATTGCGTCAAAAGCGATAAACAGTTAATGGCGCACCCTGGTCAGACCAGTTACGCTATGTATTCTAAAGTCTACTGAGTCATATCATAGTTTTGCTATGAACGTCTCAGTAACACCCAAAACTTAAGCAGTTGCTTCAGTTTGAGCTGCAGACTTATTGTAAGCTTTTACTAATGAAGCAACGCGATCTGAAGGTTGTGCACCTTTTGCGATCCACGCATTGTACGCTTCCATGTTTAGGCGTACTGCTTCTTCAGACTCTTTAGCGAGTGGGTTAAAAAAGCCGATGTTTTCAATATAGCGACCGTCACGCGCGCGGCGTTGATCAGCAACAACTACTTGATAAAATGGGCGTTTCTTGGCACCGCCCCGTGCTAAACGAATAACAACCATGTGAATTCTCTCTTTCGCAGGTATACCAAAAAGGGCATAATTATATCACAGTCTTTATTTGTTGAAAACACAAACTGTGCATATTTAATTATTTATTAACAATAGCTTAAATGTCGACCTAAGTAAAATATAACTGATGATAATTGCGCATTTTTAAAGTTTTTCTTTAGATTCTGTAGCTTACTATCGCTCTCTTTGAAAAATAGACAATTGCTAAAAACACTTATCCTCAAGCTTAACTTTATTTCTATTCTTACAGTTATGTGGCTCAATCATCGATTGCATACTGTATCAGTACTATTTATTGATTATGCTATTCTATGATATACCACCATTAATTAACGCATTTACTAGCCTTAAGACGTCTACATTTAGAAAACTACACCTATATCACAATAACTTTTCTTTTACTCTGTTGGACACATATGATCTCTCCGAACCCAAAGCCGCGTCGTAAAGGTTGGCTGCCACGCTCTTACTCCAACACTTGGCTAACGACCTTGATGGTTGCCTTTATCGTGCTTATCAGTGTGAGCTTATCGATTTTGTTCTTTTGGCGCAGTCTGTATCTGCCAGAGCTAAAAAACCATGCGCGTTATTTGACGAGTGAGTTGCAGCTGATCAATAGTGCCAACAAAGACTGGCAAGGTCGTCCTGAAGTACGCCAATGGATTTACCAGCACTCTCATGTCGTCGTGGTAAATAACCCTAGTGACTTTCCGGAAGTCGCTGACAAACCATTCGTAAGCTTTTTTACGGATGTATTACAACGTGAAATCGGTGCACAGCTCGGTCGCCCTGTAGAAGTTTATTTTAAATTTAAGCCAACACCCCAGCTATGGGTACAAGATAGCCGTGATAGCAGTTTTTGGATACGTGAGCCTGTGGTCTATTATTCACAATATAGCCCAACGTTATTAGTCCTATTCTTGATTGGACTGCCTATCCTATCGCTGCTAACGATTGTTCTATTAGCCCGTCAGTTAAATCGTCCTCTACGCTACTTACAGCGCGCAGCTACTAATTATATTCGTCTTGGTCATGCAACTACACTGCCAACTCAAAAAGGCCCCACAGAAATACGTCAGGTTAATATGGCGTTTAATCGACTGTTTACGACATTAAATCAAGCTCAGAAAGAGCGAACGATTATGCTCGCCGGTATCTCACACGATCTGCGCACACCGCTGACTCGTATGCGTTTAACCGCAGAGATGCTACCAGATGACTTTTTCCGTGAAGGGCTCATTTACGATATTGAGGATATGGATGCTATTTTGGAGCAATTCATCTCATTTATGAAAGATGGCTCTGATGAGCCAGTCAGTCTGACCAATTTAGACATCATATTCAACGAAATCATGGTCCAGTTTGCCCCCATGAAGTTTGTATATGAATCAGAATGCGACAAGGTCGTTCCCGTACGTCCACTATCCATCAAACGTCTAATTATTAACTTGGTCAATAATGCCAATCGTTATGGAAAACCACCTATTTATTTATCGGCAACGGTCGTACCGACATTTATAGACACTGTGGAAGACGAAGATACGGATGTGGTCAGCGAAAATGTGGTGAACAAAGAAGCACAAGAACAATTAGTAATTTGTGTGCGTGATTGCGGTGATGGCGTCGCTGACGATCAATTAGAGCGTATTATGCAACCGTTTGAACGTGGAGAGACAGCACGGACTACTCAAGGTAGCGGACTAGGTCTTGCGATTGTTGATCGCATTGCACGATTACATCACGGTACTGTTGAAGCCATCAATCACCCTGAAGGTGGGCTACAAGTATGCGTACGTATTCCCCTACTCTCCAAAGTCGCTGGAGATACTACATTGGCGGCTGACGTAGAAGAGGTATCTGAGGTAGATAGGACAACAGTGCCAAATTCAAAATAGCGATGAGACTTTAATCTGAATAAGCAAAGAGGTCAAAATTAGTCTTTGCTACCAATAGCCGGTGGAATATACTCAGCACTATTTGTGAAATCCAATGGCTGGGTAATCTCTTTCTGAGCTATTTTTAGCGTTTGTGTCGTTGACGGCTGTTTCAAAAATAAATAATAGCCTAGCGTGATCGCATTCAACACTACCAAACCACCAAATAAATATGGCATCCTATGCCCTCCTATGACATTGTCCAACTGTCTTAAAATAGCGACAAGCCCGTCACCTAGCTATAAAGCTCTATCGTGTTATACCATTAAGATGACGCTGATTATCTTTAGCAACATGACTAATAATTATGGCCCAGTCTGATGATTTAGTCTGATGATTTAGTCTGATGATTTAGTCTGATAGCTTAGTCCTATAACTTGGTCTAATCTGACAACTTAGTATCGAAGTCGCGCTCGCTTTTCTCTTGCGTCAATTCATCAGCAGCAAGAATTTGTGTCAATGGTTTGATAGGCCATGTCATCACAAACCTTGCACCGCCTAACTCACGACTCTCATCTACCTTCATACTACCATTAAACCAAAAGGCAATGCGCGATACAATAGACAAGCCTAAACCATAGCCACCTGATGCGCGTGTACGGCTGTCATCTAAGCGTGAAAATGGAATAAATACTTTTTCGCGATCCGCTTCAGGAATACCATGTCCATCATCCTCGACACTGACGAAGGCATTGCCTTTTTTGACACCAGCACTAATGATAATGGTTGTTTCTGCATAGCGTAACGCATTACCTGCAAGATTCTGAATCACACGGTGTAAGTAGCGTCTATCCGCAACTGCTGTGACTTTTGCATTTGGTAAACTGGTTACTATTTTGATAGGCTTGCCTAGCGCATTGGTTTCGCGCTCGATCTGCTCTAACAGCTCCCTCAGATTTACTGGCTCTAAATCTAACTTTGGTGACCCTTCCTCAAGCTTAGCATAGGTCAAAATCTCATCAATCAAACCATTAAGCGACTCAATATCTTCATCAATATAGTCTCGCTGCATAAAGCGTGAATCTTCGTCATCCGTATCAGCAAGCATATCTACCGCAAATCGAATACGAGCCACTGGCGTACGAAGCTCATGTGATACCGCTCGGGTAAGCTCTCGCTGTGATTCAATCAAACGCTTAATGTGTGAAGTCATGGCATTAAACGTCGCTGACAAACGCGCTATTTCATCTTGACCAATTACTTGTACCTGAATATCAAGGTTACCTTGACTAACCTCGTTAACACCTACCTGAATCAATTGTAGCTTACGCTCAAGTGGGAAGATGAGCGCATACACACCTAAGCTAATTAAGAACATACTGATAAGAATCATACTGATAATTAAGTTGAGCGGGAACCAATTAAATAAAGGTATAGGCCCAATTAAAATTGCCATATCATTGATTTCAGATGGCACCACTACCCTAATAGCAGAGTTACTCGTACTACTATTAGTATCTTGCAATGATATGACAACTTCATCACGGCGCAAGCGAGCCATCTGATCTGAATCCAACTCAAGTGTATTGACCGCCTTAAAAGCTAAAGGAAAAGAAAACTTTTTTTCCAGTTCTGCCAAACGTGCACGCTTGTCCGACAGGGTCATATGATAAGACAAGTCATCTAACAGAAATACCGCGATTGCCCGTACTTGCTGCTCCGTAACCTGCGATACTCTCGCTGTTAGAACATTCTTATTATCAGGCAAACGATAATAAACATCTGCATACACAGGCTGGTTGAAATAACGTACAACGGTACTATCATTTTTGAAGCGGCGCAGTTCACTAGCACTAAAGTCTACTTCATCAATAGGCACGACTTTAAAAGTAGTACCAAATAAACTACTCGCATCTGACAACCAGTATTCACGCTCTTCTTCACTATTTTGATGGGAGATCCCCTCACTCACCAAATGAAACGCACCCATTGCCATATTTTCACGATAGGACTGCACACGCTCCTTATTGATGGTATCCATCAATAACTGCGCAAACAGCGCCACACACAAGCAGACTATAAGTAGCCCAGCATAGATACGAACAAAAATACTGTGTTTTAAAGAAGAGACTAATGACATACGTGCCGTGACCAACTTAATAAATAGAGATTGCTAATATCATCAAACATATAGATAGTGCTATGTGTTTGATGATATCGAACATGATCGAATAGAGATAGACTTTAACTTTGACTTTTAACTACCGCATTATAATTCCTATGCAGCAGTCATCCAAAGACTTATATATATTACTATATTTAGCCAGCGTCTATAATAATGGGTTAATTAAACCACATAACACTACATTTAAGTTTAAAAATTAAAATTTAGCCACAAAAAAACCAGCATCGTTGCTGGTTTTTTCTGAATAGCGTTTGGTAATTAATCAATATACAGAAGCAACAATATTAGTTGCCTTCTTTTACGAATAGATAGCCTTTACTACGTACGGTCTTAATACGTTTTGGATTTTCTGGATCATCACCGATTTTTGGACGAATACGTGAGATACGTACGTCAATTGAACGATCTTGACCATCATATTCAATACCGCGTAGACGCTCAAAGATATCCTCACGAGATAGAATACGACCTGCATTAGAAGCAAGCAACCATAGTAAATCATATTCAGCACTGGTGAAATCAACCAACTCATCACCTAGGTTAACTGAACGACCACCGTTATCAATTACTAACTCGCCAAACTCTAGACGTTGTGGCACATCTTCTGATGGTGCATTTTCTGAGCGGCGCAGTAGCGCACGAATACGGGCAAGCAATACACGTGGCTGAGCAGGCTTGGCAACATAATCGTCAGCACCCATCTCAAGACCCAATACCTGATCCATGTCTTCAGTACGGGCAGTCAACATCAAAATTGGATTTTGATAATGCGGGCGTACTTCACGGCATACGGTCAGACCATCACTACCAGGTAGCATGACATCCAGTACAACCATATCTGGTTGCTCATTGACGATACGGCGAATAGCGCGATTACCATCAGTTTCAATTGCCACTTCTAAACCATTTTTGACCAAGTAATCTTGAGTCAACATGGCCAGGCGCTCATCATCTTCAACAATCAAGATTCGGGGGGTGTTGTCTTCTTCATTCGTTGTCATTGTTATATCCTCTAATACATCTAATTTAAAAGCAGTAAAAGTAAGAGCGGTAAAATTAATAGCACCATATAGCGGCACAATTGATGTTCGTATAGCTGTTACAAACTTGGTAGCACAGTATACTATTAAATTATCAGCTTCCTATACTATAGCTGATAGTCGGTAACAAAACCTATAAACTACCCCTATCAAAACTTTAGTTTGCGTCCAGAAATTATGCCAATTACTTCGTTAGTACATAGCAATTTCTATTATCTACCGTTTTCTAATTACCCAAACCATCGAGCCAACATTATCGCGTACAGTTACTGCTCGTTACTTATAATACGTTATGTCTAATATAACCATATATTACCGTTGTCGCCAGTGTCTTTTTAAGAAAATTCCAATGGACGATGATTCATTGATAATAAAAGATTTTTCCTGAGAATGGATTCAACTGCCATAAGTAATAGCCAAGTAATAACCATGTGTATTTACCGCAGAACAGTTAATCTCATAATGAATAGACATAAAAAAACAGCCCATATAATGGACTGTTTTTTTATCATTACTTCTAGCAATAATTTTAAATAATTATTTAAAGCTATCAGTAATAAACTATGCGCGGTTTTTGTACTTACGGATAGTCTGTAATTGTCCTACTGACTCTGCAAGTGAGGCCAAAGCTGCATTGGTTTGTAGCGTATCAGACTGGTTAACTAGCATTTGCTCAGCTTTTCTACGTGCTTCGACGATTTTGCTTTCGTCAAGATTGTGTGCACGCATGGCTGTATCAGCCAATACCGTAACCATTTTTGGTTGTACTTCTAGTACACCACCTGAGACGTAAATTACTTCTTCTTCACCGTTTGGTGTTTGCACTCGCATTGCACCTGGCTTTAGCAAAGTAATAAGCGGTGTGTGACCTGGCAATACACCAATCTCGCCTTCGGTACCAGTAGCTATTAACATGCTAATTTCGCCTGAATACAACTCTTCACGAGCACTTACGACGCGACATTGTAACGTTGCCATACTTAATTCCTTACCATCAAAGCGCGATCAAAAAACAGTAAAACTGCGATGCGTTACTGAAGAGTAGATATAAGGTTTATATTATATCTACTCGTTAGCTTATGCTCATACAACTTACGCTGACTTAGACTTCATTTTTTCAGCTTTAGCGACTACTTCATCGATGCTACCAGCCATGTAGAATGCCTGCTCTGGTAGATCATCATATTCACCGGCAATAATTGCTTTAAAGCTAGCAATGGTATCGCGTAGTGGTACGTATTTACCAGGTGCACCAGTGAAGACTTCGGCTACGTGGAATGGCTGAGACAAGAAGCGCTGGATCTTACGAGCACGATAAACAACCAGTTTATCTTCTTCTGATAACTCATCCATACCCAAGATAGCGATGATGTCTTTTAGCTCTTTATAACGCTGTAGAATTTCCTGAACACCACGAGCAACATTGTAATGCTCTTCGCCGATTACTTGTGGATCTAGCTGACGTGATGTTGAATCCAATGGATCAACCGCAGGATAGATACCTTGTGATGCGATATCACGGCTTAGTACAACTGTTGCATCCAAGTGAGCAAACGTTGTAGCAGGTGATGGATCGGTTAAATCATCCGCAGGTACGTATACCGCCTGAACTGAAGTAATAGAGCCTGACTGAGTTGACGTAATACGTTCTTGTAGTAAGCCCATCTCTTCAGCTAGTGTTGGCTGATAACCAACCGCTGACGGCATACGACCAAGTAGTGCTGATACTTCTGTACCCGCTAGTGTATAGCGGTAGATGTTATCAACAAACAATAGTACGTCACGACCTTTGCCAGTAACAGGATCTTTGGTATCACGGAAGTACTCAGCCATAGTCAAACCAGACAGTGCAACACGTAAACGGTTACCCGGTGGCTCATTCATCTGGCCATATACCATTGCTACTTTAGACTTACTAAAGTCTTCAGTGTTTACAACGCCAGCTTCCTGCATTTCGTGATAGAAATCGTTACCTTCACGAGTACGCTCACCAACACCAGCAAACACTGACAAACCTTCGTGCTTTAGAGCGATGTTGTTGATCAGCTCCATCATGTTAACGGTTTTACCAACACCAGCACCACCGAACAGACCAACTTTACCACCTTTAGCGAACGGGCAAAGTAGATCGATAACTTTGATACCAGTCTCTAGTAGCTCAGTGCTGTTTGACTGATCCGCGTAGCTTGGCGCTTCACGGTGGATAGACCATTTTTCGTCAGCAACAACAGGACCTTCTTCATCGATAGGACGACCAAGAACATCCATGATGCGACCTAGCGTACCAGTACCTACAGGCACAGAAATAGGTGCACCAGTATTAGTAACAGGTAGGTTACGCTTTAAACCTTCGGTTGAACCCATTGCAATAGTACGTACAATACCGTCACCTAGCTGTTGCTGTACTTCTAGGGTAGTTTCGGTACCGTCTACTTGCAAGGCATCAAAAATTTGAGGAACTTCATTACGGTTGAACTCAACGTCAAGAACCGCGCCAATAATCTGTACAATACGACCGCTACTCATTGCGTTCTCCTTGAACTTCTATATATAGGTGTAGTCAATTATGAAACAGCAGCAGCACCGCCAACGATTTCCGAGATTTCTCGGGTAATCGCCGCTTGACGCAGCTTGTTATAAACCAACTGTAAATCGTTAATAAGGTCACCAGCATTATCTGTTGCCGCTTTCATCGCAACCATACGTGAAGACTGCTCAGAGGCAATGTTTTCCATTACCGCTTGATAAACAATCGACTCAATATAGCGACCAAGCAATTCATCAATTAACGTCTTGATGTCAGGCTCGTAGATATAATCCCAGCTAAGTTCTGTCTGTAGACCACTGTCTTCATCATCAAATGACTGCTCTGGTAAAGGAACCAACTGATTGACTGTTGGTTTCTGAGTCATGGCATTGACAAATCGGTTATAGACCACATAGATACGGTCAATATTACCGTTACTATAGTCTTCAAGCATTGCTTGAACCGGTGCATTTAATTGCTCAAACGTTGGTTTATCGCCATAATCGGTCACAGCCGATGTAACTTTACCACCAAAGTTTTTAAAGAAACTAACACCTTTGGCACCGATGACTGCAAACTCAGCTTGTACAGACTGATCTTGATAATCTTGGATACTTTTAGTTAGGGCTTTGAATAGGTTAATATTCAAACCACCCGCTAGGCCACGGTCAGAGGTAATGACAATATAGCCAACCTTATTGACTGGACGCGATACCATATACGGATGTTTGTAGTCTGATGAGGCATGCACCAAATGTGAAATAACCCGGCGCATACTATCAGCATACGGGCGACCCACTTCCATGCGCTCTTGCGCACGGCGCATTTTACTTGCCGCTACCATTTGCATAGCACGAGTAATTTTCTGGGTGCTTTTAATACTGGTGACTTTGGCACGTATCTCTTTTAAGCTTGCCATAATGATTCCAATATAAGAGGGTTAAAAAGCATTGGCGCATGCGACAATCATTTGATATACAACATCAATCCTACAGAATAACATTTTATATCTTGTGGCATTACGCGATCTAATACCGATACTGGTTAAAACAGTGGCGCAAATATCTAGTCAGACAACGCGCCACTTTATCAGCTCTAAGCTACAGTTATAACCAATTCGGCTTAACCCGTTAAATTAATAACTGTGATTTTGTTTAAAGGTCTCTAGAGATGACTTTAAACGACCTGCGATATCATCATTGTAGTTCGCAGTGTCATCAATCTCACGCATCAATTCACTTTGCTCATCATGCATATAACGTAGGTACGCTTCTTCGAAAGAACCAATCTTTTCGACAGGTACGTCCGCTAAGAAGCCTTCGTTTGAGGCATAGATAACGGCTGCTTGCTCAGAGATTGACATCGGCTGATACTGCTTCTGCTTCATCAATTCAGTCACACGCTCACCATGATCAAGCTGCTCGCGAGTTGCATCATCAAGATCTGAGGCAAACTGAGCGAATGCTGCTAGTTCACGATACTGAGCTAAAGCGGTACGAATACCACCAGATAGCTTTTTGATGATCTTAGTCTGCGCGGCACCACCAACACGAGATACCGAGATACCAGCGTTTACTGCTGGACGAATACCTGAGGCGAATAAACTAGACTCTAGGAAGATCTGACCATCAGTGATCGAAATCACGTTAGTTGGTACGAACGCAGATACGTCACCAGCTTGTGTTTCAATGATTGGTAGTGCGGTTAAAGAACCAGTTTTACCTTTCACTTCACCGTTAGTGAATTTTTCTACATAATCAGCATTTACACGTGATGCACGCTCAAGTAGACGTGAGTGTAAATAGAATACGTCACCAGGATAAGCTTCGCGACCTGGCGGACGACGTAATAGTAGTGAAATCTGACGATAAGCGACTGCTTGCTTTGATAAGTCATCAAATACAATCAGTGCATCTTCACCACGGTCACGGAAGTATTCGCCCATCGTACAGCCTGAGTACGGTGCGATATACTGAAGTGCTGCAGGCTCTGATGCTGAAGCAACCACAACAGTGGTATATTCTAGTGCGCCAGTTTGCTCAAGCTTACGTACTACGTTAGCGATAGTCGAACGTTTCTGTCCGATAGCCACGTATACACATTTAATGCCTGAAGCTTTCTGTGCGATGATCGCATCGATAGCCATCGCTGTTTTACCAGTCTGACGGTCACCAATGATCAGCTCACGCTGACCACGACCAATTGGAATCATGGTATCAACGGCTTTATAACCAGTCATTACTGGTTGATCTACTGATTGACGGTCGATAACGCCTGGAGCGATCTTTTCGACTTTATCAGTCATCTTGGCATCGATAGGACCTTTGCCATCAATAGGATTACCCAAAGCATCAACAACACGGCCTAACAGCTCAGGACCTACTGGTACTTCAAGAATACGACCAGTACAATAGGCTTTTTGACCTTCTTGCAGCTTTAGGTAATCACCAAGTACTACCGCGCCAACAGAATCACGCTCTAAGTTTAGAGCCATTCCGTAGATTTCGCCTTCAAACTCAATCATTTCGCCGTACATGGCATCTTCAAGACCATGAATCTGCACGATACCGTCAGATACTTTGACAATCGTGCCTTCATTCTTTGCAGTTGCACCCGCATCAAGGTCTTGAATACGCTGCTTAATCAGGTTACTGATTTCCGCTGGATTCAATTGTTGCATTGCCTTGTTTCCTTTAATTTATGATAACCCGCCCACTGACTTAATTGCTCTTATAATCATACAGTCAATATTTGACTGTATTGATGATTGGCATTAGGCAGTTAGCTGTGTTTTTAACTGTTGTAACTTGCCGCGCATCGAATCATCAATGACTTTGTCACCGACTTTGATTGTAGCGCCTGCCAATAGACTTGGATCAACTGATTCGTGAATCACTACACTAGCATTTAGCGAGGCAGCAAGACGCGTTTGTAGCGTTTGACGCTGTTCATCAGTCAATGGGTAGGCAGAGGTCACATATGCGTCAAGCTGCTTTAAGCTTATTGCCTTGTGACGGCGATAATGCTCATAAACTTCAGGAAGCAGCGCCAGACGCTCTTGTTCTGATAACTGTTTAACGAAGTTACTAAGTGCTACTGATACTTTTGGATAGCTTACGTTACTGTCAAGGCTAGTCCCTTGAGCTTCGCTTAATAACTGCTTAAAAGCAGAATCATTAGCGCTAGCTACTTGCGTATCATAAAGATCGACCAAAGCAGCTGACTTATGCTCAGCAGAAACAGCTGGATTGTCTAGCCAAGTACTGAACGACTTGTCATTGACAACAGTGCTAGCAACAAGTAAGAAGTTTTCCCACTCGATGACTGCGCCGTTTTCGTTGGCATAGTCAAACGCGGCTTTAGCGTACGGTCGTGCTAAGGTTGATAAGTCAGCCATTATATCCTCACAATTACAGCTTCGCCGCCAGTTGGTCTAACATACTGGCATGTTTTTGCACATCGACTTTGTCTTGCAAAATCTTCTCTGCACCAAGTACAGCCAGTTCAGCAACTTGGGCACGTAATGATTCACGCGCTTGATTGATTTCTTGATCGATAGATGCTTGCGCTTGTTGACGAATGCGCTCGCCTTCCGCTTGGGCTTGCGACTTTGCATCTTCGACGAGCTGATTGGCACTCTTGTTCGCTTGCTCGATTAGAGCGGCAGCCTTGGTCTTTGCAAGATCAAGTTCCTGCTGGACATTTTGCTCCGCGGTCGCCAAATCTGCTTTTGCTTTTTCTGCGGCATTCAGACCTTCAGCAATTTTACGCTGACGCTCATTGATGGCACCGATAAGTGGTGGCCACACGAATTTCATGCAAAAAATCACAAATATTGCAAAAGCAATGGCTTGACCGACGAGGGTAAAATTGATATTCACGTGATCACCTCTTTGTTAATGAAAAATCAGTTTCATTGATCATGTTTGGTAGTCAAATCTTGACTATATTTAATAGAAAGTCTCCGAATACCAAACATTTACAACTGAGCTTTCGGATTAACCTGCTAGAGGGTTAGCGAACAACAATAGCATAGCAATACCAACACCGATCATCGGAATAGCATCAAGAAGACCTGCTACGATGAACATACGAGTTTGCAATTGTGAGCCAAGCTCTGGTTGACGCGCAACGCCTTCTAAGAATTTTCCACCTAGAATAGCAAAACCAATACCTGTGCCAAGTGCGCCAAGACCGATAAGTAGTGCTACTGCGATAACTGTGTAACCACCTAATACTGGATCCATTGATGTATCCTCATTTACCTATTGAATGTCTAATTAATGTTCAGTTGATGATGCAAGCGACATGTAAACTATCGTCAGCATCATGAATACGAACGCTTGAAGTGTAATAACTAAGATGTGGAAGATAGCCCACGGTACCGATAACGCCCATTGAATCCAAAACGGCATTAGAGCAATCAGTATGAAAATCAATTCCCCAGCATACATGTTGCCGAATAGACGCAAACCAAGTGATACAGGTTTGGCTATTAGAGTAACTGCTTCTAGGATGAAGTTGATGGGAATCAAAATCGCTTGTACGATTGGGTTTTTGGCGCCAAACGGATGCAGTGTTAACTCACCGATAAAGCCGCCCAAACCTTTTTCTTTAATGCTATAAAAGATAATCAGTGCAAAGACAGAGAACGACATGCCAAGCGTGATGTTAGGATCAGTCGTTGGAACAATCTTAAAGAAAACATGATGTGGATCATGGCCCATAGCGGCACCGATTTGCCCAGCAATACCTGGAATGAAATCAACAGGTATTAAATCCATCAAGTTCATCAAAAAGATCCAGACAAAAATGGTCAACGCCAATGGCGCAATCAGTTTTGATGTACCACTGTATGAATCACGAACGTTGTTATCAACAAACTCAACGATCATCTCAACTGCTGCCTGAGTTTTTCCTGGCACGCCTGAAGTGACTTTTTTGGCAACCATCCAAAAGACGGCGCAAAATAAGATACCTAGACCAATCGACCATAGCATAGAATCAAGATGGATAGCGTTAAAGCCCATTGCCCCTGCTTCTTCAGCAGTATGAGCAACTTTCCAACCTTCGCCCGGCAGATAGCCATACGTCCAATTCGTTAAGTGGTGAGAGATATATTCTGATGATGTTTGCTCGGATGCCATAATGTAAGCTTCTTATTAATCAACGATTTAATCAACTACCAAAAATATGGTTGTCATCTGATGAGGTGTAGTATTTATATCTATTTTGCTATTAAGCAGACAAATAAACCGTACTAAATCACTCATGTAACCAACAACATCCAACCCATAGTTCTATTACTAATATGAAATATTTGATAGCGTGAGATAAATTTTAGCTATCAAAAAAGGGCTTATGATAACTCAGTAATAGCCCTTGCATTTTTATACGCAAAATTATTATATATGTGCTTGCCCACTGACCGTTTTTTACGATCGGCGCTTAATGTAGCGCTTACAAGCAAAATATTTAGCCGCCTATATTAATGCAGCGTTGTATTCGTGTAAAGTCAATTGTGATTTTTTTATCCACTGTATGAATAAGTTAGCCACCAGTTTTACTTGTTAATATACCCATTAACCACAATTAAAGAATAGTACTCTAATTATCAGCGATACAGATAGTTGAATAACCCCTACCCTTTCACTGCATACTACGTCTAACATTGAGACTCATAGTGCGGTCTTTACAATCACTGGTGCTATCCTAAGACAGCGTTGTGCTTCGACTTTTCGAACTAGTCATAGAGAAGCTGGACGGCAGGGTGACTTGCCAGTACTATTAATAAACCATCTGTTTAGCGATCATTTATTAGCGCTAGCGTATATGCCACAACATCCAACTGTGACTAATTTGCATTACCATAAAACCGATAAACAGCGCTGGCGCAGATAGGGGTTGTACGGTAATAAAAATTAGTGCAAAACCAAACACGGTCAATAACCATTTTGACATTTGACCCCGATATAGCTGGCTAACGATATGTTGGCGCGCGCGATATCCGGTGTACCAAAAAATAAAAAACGCAAATACTGCTTGAGTGATAAAACTTAGTAGCGCACCAATTGCAGCGCTTTTTGCTATCGTAAGCTCACTATGTAGCCAAATAGTATCTACTAACCAAGCAATGATAATAAGGATAAATAGTATCCATGCTTGTCGTTTAATATAGATGCCAATCTTGTCTTTCTGCGTGCGTTTGGCAGGCTTGGTCATCGGTATTCCTATAGCCCTTACAGCATTGGGACAATATATCATACTTATGATAATTTTATCCGTGAATGACTTACTCTACAGGCATTACCTTTCGGCCAAAATAAAACGCTACTTATTATAGGTAGAGCGTAACTATTAAGCAAGTAAAATATGACTTTTATCAGTCACCTAACGCATTTTGCTAAGATTATTATATTACGTAGTCTGTAATAAATGCTTGAAGCGAAGCTGTACAACCAACTCAAACAATCCTAGCAAATTGCTTTTTTGATTACATTACGAGATACATTGATAGATCTGTTTGGCCATATTCTGCCAACCGCTGATAAAGTCATCGCTACTACTCATATCTTCTGGTTGTACCGTACTCTTCACTGGTTGTAACTTCGCAAGTAAGCCTTTTGCTGGCTCACTTGGACTAACTAAACACATTTGCTTGGCTGGGCGTTGCTCGTTCAACCAACGGAGTTGGCTTGCTTTAGGTGATAGATGATGATCCACGCTAAGGCTACCGACGAGCGTTAAGCTTAAGCTGTCTTCGATATATTGATAAGCATCATGATAAGCCCAATAATGTCGTGTTTTTGAGGCGCTTTGAGTAGAGGTTTGCTCAAATGCAGCAACCTCTTTGTCTAGTTGCTGAGCAAATTTTTTCGCGTTGGCTTGGTATAGATCTTTATATTGTGGATTTGCATGACTATGAATCACAGCCAATGCACGGGTAATGGCTTTAGCATTTTCAGGGTCTAACCAAATATGTGGATCTAGTGTACCGGCGATAGCGTCGCCCTTTACATCACGTAATGGATGACGATTGAATGCATCAAACTCAAATAAAGCAATGGCATTTGGGGCTGTTTTTAAGCTCGCTGCTAGATTATTTTCTAGCGGCTCACCGAACCATACGACGAACTTACTGTCTTTGATTGCTTTGATATCACCTGGGCTGATACTACCATGATGTCCCACCTCCCCCGCTTGCAATAGTCGATTGGCTGATGGCGCGCCTTCTGTTACTGCTTCACTTAACAAGAATAGCGGATAATTACTCACACTGACCGTTGCAGCTTGTGCATTCAGTGTGAAAGACCCTAGAACGATCAGTCCTGTCATTAGCAAGCGCTGTAATGTGATAAGCGAACGTACGGAGTAAGTAAAAACAGCGTTCATAGTAAGCTCTTTTATTGTTAGATAGCATTGTTGGATAACGAACGTATAAGTAATAGTGCCCTGCCCCACTCCTGTAAAAAGATAGATAGACAAGACAATTAACTCAGTTCTTATTTTAGTATGTTATACTATAACAATAAAAAACGCTATCATAAAAAACGTCATGCGATTACCATGCTATTTTTAGGAGCTTGTACCATGTCTATTACTTCATTGATCTGCGAACATTTGCATGATGTGCAAGATCTAACTCCGCATGATGTTCATGAACGCTTAGCAGCAGCTAAAGAGCATTGCCGTGTAAATGGCGCGCGATTTACGCCTTTGCGTCAGCAGATATACCAATTGGTCTTAGAGGCGGATCAGCCGGTCGGCGCTTATGACCTAATCACTCAGTTGCAGCAAATGCGGCTGTCTATACCTGATGACAGCGATACTCAAAAGGTAGCGAGTTCACCAACACTTTCGGTAGACACTAAGACAACCAAAAAACGTGCGCCGAAAAACGTCGCGCCACCGACGGTTTATCGCAGTTTAGAATTCTTACTAAGTGAAGGGTTGATTCATCAGTTAACCTCTATTAATGCTTATGTTCCTTGCTGTCATCCGCGCGCCCAACATACAGCCGCCTTCTTAATTTGCGATCAGTGTCAACGAGTGCAAGAATGCAGCAGCCTGCCCGTTCAGGAAATGATGAGCTTTGCCGAGCAAGATGTAGGGTTTGTGGTTGAGCGTAGTGTCATTGAGCTTAGCGGTCGTTGCCAAGCTTGCCAGTAAGGCTACTGTGGTTCGTGTAAACGTTTTAAGCATGATTCGTCGATTGTCTATTTACCTATGCGTTGTCATATTATGAATACCTCTACCCTACCTTCTAATCAGTCGAATACTGCTGTTGCGAATAGCAGTACTGTGAGTAATGCTGACAAATTATTGAGCTTAAACAATATCAGTTATCATATCGGGCCTCAACGTCTGCTCTCTCATATTGATATCGACATTGCTGTTAACGAGACAGTCAGCCTTATCGGTCCCAATGGCGCTGGTAAGTCAACGTTAGTCAAACTTATCTTAGGTTTGATTGAGTCAACTGATGGCTCTATGACAGCACATCAGCCGCTACAGCTTGGCTACGTACCGCAGCGATTTGCTGTGCCACCGATATTGCCACTACGTGTTTGCGACTTGTTGGCGCAAGCAGATAAGAAGCGTTTAACCCCTGAGCAGCGGCAATTTATCTTTGATAACTTATCATTAACCCATTTACTATCACGGCAGATGCTGCATCTATCAGGTGGTGAGACGCAGCGTGTACTATTGGCCAGAGCGCTACTAGACAAACCCAATTTGCTTATTTTAGATGAGCCGATGCAGGGGCTCGATCCTGATACTGAAGTTTGGCTATATCAGTTTATTGATGAGCTGCCTGATTTCTTACGTTGCGCCATGTTGGTGGTGTCTCATGATTTGCATTGGGTCATGAAAGGCAGCCGCCGCGTCATTTGTTTGAATAAGCATATTTGCTGTGAAGGACAACCAAGCGAGCTGGCCATTAGTACTGAATTTCAAAAGCTATTTGGCCATCATTATGAACAGCCATACGTGCATCAGCCCCATGCCTGTGAACACCATGCGCCAAGCGAGATATAGTTTTAATAGACAAAGCTCGAAATCTAGCTCATCAAAGCCAAAGCTATCAAACATATAAATAATACGGCTTTACTCTATTTATAAAATTTTCACGGACATTCATTATGACTGCTTGGTTAGCCATCATTGCGCCTGCTTGGATCGCTGGCAGTATATTAGCGCTATTATCAGCGCCGTTAGGTTGCTTAGTATTATGGCGGCGTATGGCATTCTTCGCCGATGCCTTAGCCCATGGCACGTTGCTAGGTGTAGCCTTGGCTGTATGGTGGCAATTACCAATGGGTATCGGTATTGCATTGATCAGTGTCATGGTCGTGCTGGGCCTGGTCTTAATTGATGATGAGCGTCTGCCAGTGGATGCTGTATTGGCCGTCGTGTCGGTGTCGTTATTGTGCTTAGGCTTGCTGGCTTTGACCCAATTGACTGACCAACAGGCCAATGTGCTCGGGTTTTTATTCGGCAACTTATTAGATCTTGATTGGGCAGATTTACCTTTGCTTGCTGGTAGCGTATTAGCTGGCTTGGGACTGCTTATTTACATTTGGCCTGCGCAAATCAAGCTTGCAACGCATGAAGCATTGGCACGTATTCAAGGTATCAACCCAACACGGCAACGGCTGTTTTTTATGGGTGTGCTGGCAGGGTTCTGTGCGATTGCACTACAGGCGGTTGGCAGTCTATTAATCAGCGGATTATTAGTACTACCTGCACTGACCGCACGTCTATGGTCGGCATCGCCAAAACAAATGGTGATTATAGCGTTGATAATCGCTCAACTGGGTGTAACACTTGGTGTGTGGGGTAGTATTTGGCTAGATATTCAAACAGGTCTTTCTATCGTCTTGATATTAGCTGCTTTATTTTTTACTGCACTCATTTTTTCAAAGTTAATAAAGATAAAACTTTAGTTAGCGTCGTTGTAAATACGTTATAATGAATAAATTATGACTGTTTTTCGCTATCTTTTTGTTCGACTTTATTTTATTAATATAATGAATACTTTAGCTTGATAATACTATAAGTTGGCTCTAGACTTTAAATTTGCTATTGCTAGTTGATAGTATAAATATCGTTGATTAGAGTCAAAGTAAGCTCAAGGCAAACACTGTGCTCTTCTATAGTAGATTCATGATAATTATAAATACCCAGTGAAAAATAGTAGCTCATTTATCCATACTCGCGCTAACAATACTTATTGTTGTGATTCGATAAGGGACTGAACCAATGCCAAACTATCCTACCAATAAGTTAAGCACCTCTGACCAAACGATAAATATCTTACAAATTACTGATTTGCATTTATCGACGCCTGTCTTTGTTGATGAGAGTAACACCTATAGTGATGACATGGCTTGTCAGCGTAGTTTTGAAGCAGTACTTCAACAGGCGCTTAGTGAAGATATTCGCTGTGATTTGATTATTGTGACTGGTGACTTGGTCAATCGAGTAAAGTCTTCAATTTACGATCATATTTTTGATGTATTACAATCGACTCAGATTCCGTTTGCTTGTATTGCTGGTAATCATGATGTGACTGATGAAAATGGTAAAGACTTGCCGTTTTTTCAGCGAGAGCTTGTTGCTCAACCTGCTGACTCACGTTTGTTAAGTCGTCATGTCATTGAGACTGAATACTGGCAGCTGTTGTTATTAGACTCCTCCATTTCTGGTAAGGTCGCAGGCGAGATTACGCCTACTGATATCAATTGGTTATGTGAGAGACTCCGCACCTGTGATAAGCCCGCATTAATCGCCCTACACCATCATATTGTTCCAGTTGACTCTGACTGGATTGATACCCATATGGCAGAAAACACTGAGAGTTTTTGGCAGCATATGGCGCCATTTGAACAGCTACAAGTGGTGATCAGTGGCCATACTCACCAAGAGCAAGTTCGATTGCGCCAAGGCGTCACGGTGTATAGCACGCCATCTACCTGCTATCAGTTCAAACCTTATGAAGATGATTTCTCTTATGATGAGCATGCATTACCAGGATATCGCTGGTTGCAATTAGCCAACAATGGAACAGTTGCAAGCTGGGTTGAAAGACTGGATACTTGATGCCCAGAATTATTGGGAATAGTATAACTCTTAGCCCTTTATACTTATAGCTTTCGTCAATAATTCCTAATAAAAAATGCAATGATAAACAAATAAAATATGCATTCAATATAAAAAATCACTTCATTATTATTACAAACAATGATACAACTTATGAAATAAAGCAAGGGTGGCCAAATATCTAATATGAAGTCACTGCACGATAGCTAGGATGGCCCATTAACCACAAGCTCAGTTTTCACAATCAATGACCTACGGCATGCTTTAGACAGTATTATTAAAACCGAAGTTTGTATAACAACCTATCTAACAATCGGTATATAACTGTCAGGATATAAAGTCTACGATATTATTTGATCAGCTGTGTTACTTGTATTACCAAGTGGTGAAACGTTTGATAAAAGGACAAATTGTAGCGTTTGTAGCATTAATAACGTCTTGTCTTTTGATACGTCGTTTTATTGAATTAATTTGAAAAAGTAGGATACCCATATGAGCACCCTGACCACGAATCCGAGTGAAGTTAAATTTACTCCTTATGTGCCGGCCAAAGACGAAGAGTATATGTCTGATGCGCAGTTGGAGCACTTTAAGGCTATTTTATTGGATTGGAAAAACCAATTGATTGGCGAAGCGGATCGTACCAAAAACTACATCCAAGATGAGTCAAGCGCCATGCCAGACATCAATGACCGTGCCACTCAAGAAGAAGAGTTTGCACTGGCATTACGTACTCGCGACCGTGAGCGCAAACTTATCCGCAAAATCGACAAATCTATGTTAGAAATCGAAAATGATGACTACGGATTTTGTGAGACTTGTGGTGTAGAGATTGGATTACGTCGCCTTGAAGCACGTCCAACCGCTACCCAATGTATCGACTGCAAAACCTTATCTGAAATCAAAGAACGTCAAAACCAAGGCGCTTAGATCAGATACTACAGATATGAATGTAAGCAGAAGCGACCTTATAATAGGTCGCTTTTTGTATTTTAGACTGTCACTATTTTGCTGCGTTACTAATTTTACTCTGAAAAATACAATCGCCTGAATAATTATATGACTAACAAAACAATCTCATTTAATGAATATCTTTTGATACTCATATTTATTATTCTATCTTTATTACCTTTTATAGACAGCCATTTATTTTGAAAACAATGCCTACCGCCATGCCAACTCAAACGACAACATCACAGCCTATTGGCCGCTTTGCGCCTTCACCAACGGGTGAGTTACATCTCGGCTCTTTAACGACTGCGCTTGCTAGCTTTTGCCATATCAAATCAATCGGTGGTAAATGGCTGTTGCGTATGGAAGATACCGATACTGAACGCTGTGATCGGCAGTTCACTGAGCAAATTTTGATGGATCTTGAGGCCCTTGGGCTACATTGGGATGGTGATGTTATTTATCAGTCTGAGCGCATTGATATCTACAACGACTATCTATCATCATACCTGCGACCGTTGACCTATGGCTGCCAATGCTCCCGTAAGGACTTAGAACAGTACTGGGCGCAAGAAGAGATAAGTAGAAACCATAGTCGTGCTAGCTTAGCTGCAGCGACCGACCAAAAATTATTAAACGAACAGATTTCATTAATTGAACAAGTACAGCCAAATAGGCAGCGCTATCCGCGTCGCTGTGTGGCAGCTGACCTTGATAGACAAAAGCATAAGCTACGTATTCAACTACCAGACTATCGGATTGGCTTCAATGATGGTATTCAAGGATTACAGTGGGATAATCCGCAGCAGACGTTAGGCGATATGGTCGCTCGTCGTCAGGATGGCATGATTAACTATATACTGGCAGCTAGCCTCGATGATGGTCTACAGCAGGTTACTCATATCATGCGTGGTCTTGATATCCTACCTATGACGACTGCGCAAATCGGCATCATGCAAGCCGCCCACCTACCTACTATTGACCAATGGTATCATCTGCCATTGATTAATAATGCTGACGGTCAAAAACTCTCTAAACAAAACCTTGCTCAACCAATCGACACATCAGATCCGAGCCAACTTATTGCTGAAGCCCTATCACTATTACAGCAAGCAAAGGTCGATAGCGATACCCCAGAAAATATGCTTAAACAAGCTATTGCTCAATGGGACAATACCCCGCTACAAGGCAAGCAGCAATTAAATTTGCCCTATTAACAAATAGTTAGTACATTAATAGCCGTAAAATAGACAGTAAAAAGCGCCACTATGAGTGACGCTTTTATTGAAATAATGCTAGACACTATTTACCGAAACTCTGAAGCTACATTATGCCAAGCCCATGGTATGCAAAACCTATTAATAGTAACGGCATTGGCTTTTTTCTATTTCAGGGCTTTCTTTATATATTTTCAATAATAGCGCGACCATAACCAAGCTAATCAACATAGACGAACCGCCATAACTAAAGAACGGCATAGTCAGACCTTTGGTTGGAATGGCGCCCATATTCATTGCAGCATTAATAATCGTCTGGGCAATAAACACCACACCGATTCCGAAAGCGGTGTAGCTCATGCGCATCTGGCGGCGTTTGAGCGCGTTGTAACTGATACGCATCGCACTACCGATGATCAACGCTTCAAGTATCAGTACCATGCTGACACCGACAAACCCTAACTCTTCACCCGTAATGGCTAATAAGAAATCCGTATGCGCCTCAGGCAAATGCGACAGTTTCTGTACACTTTCGCCATAGCCGACACCCGTGAACTGCCCACGACCAAAGGCGATCAAACTACGTGCCAGCTGATAATCGGTATCCTGCACGTCATCGAATGGATCCATAAACGACATCACACGCACCAATCGGTACTCTGCCGTAGTCACCATCAACACTGCACCGCCAACAGCAGCAGCACCCAATGCTAAGAAATGCTTATAAGGCGCCCCAGCGATATAGAAAATCGCGAACAACGTACCAATGATGACGACAAAAGAACCAAAATCTGGCTGTGACAATAGCAGTATCGTTATTAGCGCTACTACCAACATAATTCGCAAAAAACCATCTAGGCCATTACGAACTTCAAAAGATCGGCGCACCACAAAGTCAGATACAAACACAATCATGACCAGTTTGGCTAACTCGGCTACCTGAAAGTTAAAACCACCTACCGTAAGCCAGCGTTTAGAGCCATTAATTGGTGTGCTAAACAACGTGGCAACAAGTAATAGCCCTGTGATGCCTAACAAAGCAAACTGGGTCTCGGTCTTATATAGGGTGCGCAAAGACACGCCATAATAAGGGATGACCGCAACGATTAAACCAATCGTCATATACAACAGCTGGTTTTTGAAAAAATACAGCTCGGTCATACCGCGGCTAAGCGCAAAAGGAATAGAAGCAGAAGCAACCATCAGCAAGCTAAGCACCATCATACAGCCGACGCTTGATAACAAAATTGCGCGCGCTGATGGCATAGACAGAACACCATCTGAGCCAGAGGTTTGCTTGGTTTGGGGCGAGGAACGAAAAAAAGAAGAGAGCGCCATAATTTTATATACACTAACAAACGAAAAAACACGGCGTCTATGAAACGCCACCGTTTAAAAAATCATAAAATAAATCGTACTAAATAGATGGTGATAGAAAGCCTTTAACCATTGGCAAACGCCTTAGCTAGCACCTATTTTAGTAATCAGGATTATATGTTTGACAGTAGCAGCAATCTATAAGCAAAACAATCATTTATCCAGAAAATACTGGCTGTTGCTAAAGACGCGATATGCACTATGCCAGTCTATATAGCTGATTGACATATTCGGCTACCTATCAAGCTTCTGATTGTGCGGTGTCTAATTGATTGACCAGTTGGCTAAAGTGGTCACCGCGAGCCGCATAACCACTATATTGGTCAAAGCTGGCGCAGGCAGGTGACAGCAATACAGCCTGTACTTGCGATAAGCTACTAGTAGTGACTTGTTGAATAGTCGCAAAGGCATTCTCTAATGTCTGACACTGATGTAGCGCAACATCATCACTCAATTTTGCAGCTTTTAGGTGTTGTTCAATCTGCGGACCATCTTCACCAATGAATAAGACTTGGCTCACGTATTGATTGATAAAAGGCGTTAATTCACCAAACTGTTGCCCTTTGCCTTGCCCACCTAAGATCAATAATAGCTTACCGTCTTTTGGCGCATAGACTGCGCCCAAGCCTTCGATAGCGGCCATGGTCGAACCAATGTTGGTGCCTTTAGAATCATTGAAATAATCAATGCCAGCAGCATTTGCCACATATTGGCAGCGGTGCTCAAGACCTGTGAACTGCTGCAAAGTGGTTAGCATGCTCTCTAGCGGTAATCCTGCAAGCTCGCCAAGTGCCAGAGCCGCTTGCGCATTCAGTAGATTATGACGACCTTTAATCAACAGTTTGTCTGCCGACAGTAATCGTTCTGTACCACGAGCAAGATAAGTTTGGCCTTCTGTGTCGGTAATCAGACCATACTGACCTTTATCAGGGGCATGAATACCCGTACTAATTCTCGGTAGATTGTCTGCGACCAATGGACGAGTAAGTGCATCTTCACGGTTAATCATCACCGATTTAGCACCTTGGAAGATACGGTGTTTGGCTTGATGGTAGCCAAGCATATCTCCATGACGATCTAAATGATCAGGCGACATATTGAGCACAGTTGCTACTTTTGCGCCCAGGTTGGTGACGGTTTCTAACTGAAAGCTAGACAGCTCAAGCACCGCAAGCTCCATATCAGGATTCGCTAGCAATGTTAAAGCTGGTACACCTATATTGCCGCCGACACCCACGTTAACGCCAGCATCTGCTGCCATTTGGCCGACTAACGTAGTGACCGTACTTTTAGCATTAGAACCTGTAATCGCTACGATTGGTGCGGTACACGCTTCACAGAACAGTTGAATATCGCTAACTACAGGAATATTGGCTTGGCGAGCAGCAGCCACAGCGGCAGTTTCAAGAGAAATACCTGGGCTAATAATAATACGTGCCGCTTGCTGCAATAAATCGGCATCTATCGCACCAAACTGACGAATCTCTATCTCGGCTGGCAACTGATCGGCCAACTTAGGGGCAGCTTGAGCATCAGTGACTGCGACTTGATAGCCTTGCTTGGCCAGATAATGCGCGACTGACAATCCAGACTGCCCCAAACCGACCACGACTTGTAGACCACTACCCTTATGAAGTAAGGCTTCTGTTGCTGTATTAGTGGTCATATCTATTCCTTCTATATAAACGAGAAAAGTTGTATAAAATAAATTTGTTGTATAGCGACTCTAATCGGCGCTGCTAAGATGTGCAGCATCTTAACGCCATCGTTCAGATTTCGGTACTGATTTTTTATGAGTTTATGCTATTATTCGCCTGTTTTTATATTAAGTGGCTAATGCTATAATAGTCAGCTTGATTAATATTTATCAGTATTTTGCTGAGCACATTGCTCAAGCATTTTAGTTTAGCATGTTGTCACATTTATCGCGCTATTGTCACGCCTCTTCATCAACGATTCTTGTTGTGATAAGGGTGTATCAGATAATTTGACGAGTGATATATCACCTTCTACTACAGCAAGTGATTGCTGACTCTATATATTATTGTAGGTACATCTATCTAGCTGCCTATTTTAAGCAATCTTTTAAAAAATATTTTTAGGTAATTTACTGCCCTTATCATCGTATTGATTATTGATGATCGTATTTTTGATACCAAAAAAATCAGTAGATACCTTAGTTATTAGTTAGATACCTCAGTTATTAGTTAGATATTTTGGTTATTAATTTCTCACAATCCAACACAGCAACATGACCTAGTGCATGTTGAAGTAAAAGAAAAATGAATAGCTATTATTAGCGACGCGATCATTTTATAAATGAGTAATGATTACTTTTTTTGCCTCTAACCCTATGTAGTTTACTTATGACATCTTTTATTGATAACTTGCGTGACGAGTGGTTTTCCAATGTTCGCGGCGACGTTTTATCGGGTTTGGTTGTAGCCCTAGCCCTTATTCCAGAAGCCATTGCCTTTTCTATTATCGCTGGTGTTGATCCAAAGGTTGGCTTATATGCCTCATTTTGTATCGCGGTAGTGATCAGTTTTGTCGGTGGTCGTCCAGGTATGATTTCGGCAGCGACTGGCGCTATGGCATTGGTCATGGTCGATTTGGTTGCTGACCACGGTTTGCAATATTTGCTTGCCGCAACTTTGCTTTGTGGTGCCATTCAGGTCGTGATGGGCATTCTAAAACTTGGTAATCTGATGCGCTTTGTTTCTCGCTCAGTGGTTATCGGTTTCGTCAATGCTTTAGCAATATTGATCTTTGCCGCGCAATTACCAGAACTGAACCCAATGACTGAGCGTGTCGGCATGACCGTTTATATCATGACAGCAGCTGGTTTGGCGATTATTTATCTGTTTCCACTTATCCCTAAAATCGGTCGCATCGTTCCTTCACCGCTTATTTGTATTGTAGGTTTGACCGCTGTTGCAATGTATATGAATCTCGATATTCGCAACGTTGGCAGCATGGGTGATTTGCCAGATTCATTACCAGTATTCTTGTTGCCTGACATTCCATTAAACCTAAATACCTTGCTGATTATTGCACCATACTCTATCGCGCTTGCCATCGTTGGTCTTTTAGAGTCTATGATGACAGCAACGATCGTCGATGAATTGACCGATACCCCAAGTGATAAAAACAAAGAGTGTCGTGGTCAAGGTATGGCTAATGTCGTGTCGGGTTTCTTTGGTGGTATGGCAGGCTGTGCGATGATTGGCCAATCAATGATCAACGTCAAATCGGGTGGTCGTACGCGTTTGTCTACTTTGATGGCCGGTGTCGTCCTTCTGATCATGGTAGTATTCTTGAGCGAATGGGTCAGTCAAATTCCAATGGCAGCCTTGGTTGCAGTCATGATTATGGTATCGATTGGTACATTTAACTGGCAGTCTATTCGCGAGTTTAAGACGCATCCCATGTCGTTTAATATCGTAATGCTGGCGACTGTATTGACTACCGTCTTTACTCACAACTTAGCTTACGGTGTCGGCGTAGGTGTCTTACTATCTGCCTTAGCATTTGCTAATAAAATTGGTCAGTTCCTAACCATCTTTAGTGAATATGATGACAGCAGCAATACCCGCTACTATTATGTTCAAGGGCAGGTATTCTTTGCCTCTACCACCCAGTTCTTGCATAGTTTCGATACCAAAGAGGCTGTAGATAGTATTCAGATTGATGTCAGCCAAGCACATTTTTGGGATGTTAGCGCTGTTGATACCTTAGACAAGCTAGTGATGCGCTTGCAACGTGAAGGTATTGATGTCAAAGTGGTAGGACTCAACAATGCGAGTCGAACACTGATTGATCGCTTCTCTATTCATGACCGCCGAGACATTGGCTTGTTAGACTAAGCGAAACTGCTAAGCGAATCTACGCGGTCGCCATGTGGCTATAATATTAGTCTATGGCTAATGTATCGGATATTAATAAACAGTTATATTGGTGAAAGGGTTGGATGTATTTTTTATACGCCGACCCTAAACTGAGATAGCAGATTTTTATTATTAAAATGATGTGGTCGTTTTATGAGTAATTTAAAACCAGATAGTGTGATTGCTTGCTTGGACTGTCCTGATCATGTTCAAGCAGTCCTAGAGGCCAGTATGTGGGCTTCTGTTCGCCTGCGCGCGCCTGTTGGCTTATTGCACTCGATGCCAAGCTTGCAGCAAAAAGCCGCTATTAATTATTCTGGTTGCCTCAATATTGATGACGAAAACGCTTTGCTCGAACAATTCACTTCTAAAGAGCATCTGAGCAACTGTGAGCTAAAAGCACAGGGTCGACTGTTATTATCTCAAGCAACCTCGTATTGTGAGCAGCAACGCCATAAGCTCAAAACATACACACTGCATCGTCATGAGAACCTCAATCAGAGCATTGATTACGTCGATGACAAAGCACAATTGATCGTTATAGGTCATCATGTCACCTGCAAATCGACACTAAGCCAACTCATTCGAGTCAGTCACTGCCCCATTTTGGTGACACATGCACCATTTTTGCCCCCTACTACCGCTTTATTTGCGTTTGATAACAGTCCAACGTGCCATAAACTACTAAATTGGCTGTGTAAAACGCCACTCGTGCGTGCACTGACGGTTCATATTGTGATGGTTGGCAAGGAAACTTCTGATAACTGTGATGCGTTGCGTGAAGCCTACGCCAAACTCAAACAGGCTGGCATCAAATCTAAAAAGACATTGCTGGACTGCCGTGATGTTGCAGCGGCTTTGAACTACTATCAAAACCAGCATGATATTGGTTTGCTTATGACAGGGGCTTTTGGCCAATCTCGTCTACGCGAATTACTACGAGGTAGCGACACAAAAAAGCTATTGGTTAGCACAAAAACCCCTTATCTACTCTTTCCTAAAGCCTAACGACATATATATAAATACGCCTTAGCCCTTTATTTACCTAGGTTCAGGGGTCTGACTACTATGTTAGGCTCTGCCGCTTATCTCTATTTTCTCTCTACCTTCCCGCCATTCATCTTTGATACGTTTGCATAAAAAGGCCAAGCTAACGACCAAACTCAAGTTAGCAAATCGTCACATGAAATAAAGGGATAGCCTCCCCAAGCACTCAAAAAGTTGGTTATAATAAAGTTTTCGTTAATCAAACGCTAAAGATTGATTTACCTTTATTATGCTTATAGCGACGGCTCTAGTCGTTGCATCGTAGCCCATATTCTATGTTACTACTGTCATTACTTTTTAATGAACAACGCCAGTTCTACCTCCCCCCTTGAGTAGGTTGGCACGGTTCTTGAATAACTTACAGTAAGCAAGGCAGAGATATGATGATGCACCATAGTACTTCTATCAATCTGCGGCATCACACAAATAAGGAATTTTTTATGAAGCTAATCACTGCGATCTTAAAACCGTTTAAGCTCGACGACGTGCGTGAAGCGCTTTCCGACATCGGTGTTAAAGGTGTCACTGTCACTGAAGTCAAAGGTTTCGGTCGTCAAAAAGGTCACACAGAGCTCTATCGCGGCGCAGAATACGTGGTGGACTTTTTACCTAAAGTAAAAGTCGAAGTTGCTGTGATCGACGAGATGGTTGAGCCTGCTATCGAGGCAATCACTCGTATCGCTAGCACTGGTAAGATTGGTGATGGCAAGATTTTCGTCACTGCACTTGAGCAAGTTATCCGCATCCGTACAGGTGAAACAGGACCTGACGCTATCTAAATTTGATGACCTACCTACGGGCATAAACTTATAGGTACAGACTCTTACAGCATTTTTATCTATCGGTAATGCCGATATCTATATTATAAATTCAAGGGGGAATTTAAATGGAAAGTCAAATCTTTGAGCTCCAATATGCGCTCGATACGTTTTACTTTTTGATATGTGGTGCGTTGGTCATGTGGATGGCAGCAGGCTTCACTATGTTAGAGGCCGGACTGGTCCGATCAAAAAACACAGTCGAAATCTTAACCAAAAACGTCGCACTATTTGCAACGGCTAGTATCATGTATATGGTATGCGGCTATGCGATTATGTATGGTGGCGATCTATTCTTAAGCGGAATTGCAGGCGGTGATACGTTAGTAGAAGACGCCTTAGCAGCCTCTGCTGAAAATGGCTTCGGTGGCGACTCTGTCTACTCTGCCGCATCAGACTTTTTCTTCCAAGTGGTCTTTGTAGCGACCTGTATGTCAATCGTATCGGGTGCTGTTGCTGAGCGCATGAAACTGTGGTCATTCTTATTATTCGCTGTGGTCATGACTGGTGTTATCTACCCACTAGAAGGTAGCTGGACATGGGGCGGCAACGATGTCTTTGGTCTATTCAACTTAGGCGACATGGGCTTCTCTGACTTTGCAGGCTCTGGTATTGTGCATATGGCAGGTGCTGCAGCAGCTCTAGCAGGTGTATTACTCTTAGGTTCACGTAAAGGTAAATATGGCCCTAACGGCGAGATACGTGCTATCCCTGGTGCTAACCTACCATTGGCTGCACTCGGTACACTAATCTTGTGGATGGGTTGGTTCGGTTTCAACGGTGGTTCAGTGCTTAAATTAGGCGACATCGCTAGCGCTAACTCTGTTGCGATGGTGTTCCTAAACACTAATGCAGCGGCAGCTGGTGGCGCAGTGGGTGCTTTATTACTAGCACGCGTCATCTTTGGTAAAGCCGATCTAACTATGCTCCTAAACGGTGCACTAGCTGGTCTAGTAGCCATTACTGCTGAGCCTTCAACCCCTTCTGCACTACAAGCCACTATCTTTGGTCTTATCGCCGGTATCATTGTAGTGTTATCAATCTTAGCCTTAGACAAAATCAAAATTGATGATCCAGTTGGTGCAATCTCAGTTCACGGTGTTGTTGGTCTATTTGGCCTGTTAATCGTACCTATTACTAACCCAGCATCTACCTTTATCGGTCAGATTGTGGGCGCTGCAACCATATTCGCTTGGGTATTCATTGCCAGCCTAGTGGTTTGGTCTATTATCAAGCTGGTTATCGGTCTACGTATCTCTGAAGAAGACGAGTACGAAGGTGCTGATATTGCAGAATGTGGTATGGAAGCTTACCCAGAATTTATAAGATAAACTCCTTTTAAGTAACCTAAAGATTTATGTCAAATGCGCTGATACTACCTACTGTAGTATCGGCGCTTATAATTTTAGTGTTTAAAGCGTCCCCCTATTTAAGCTATAAGCTTAAATCTAAAACGTAAAAAATCCCGCGAGACCTTTCTGTAACGCGGGATTTTCATGTATTAAACTGAGACTAATTTTTTAGTTTATTTCTTTTTCCACTCTTGGCTACGAGAGAATGGGCCAATATAGCCTCTAAGTTTCAACGTGTTGCCGCTTAAGCTTGCAGTCATACGATAGTCTTTGCCTTTTTCAGGGTCAGTAATCGTACCACCACTATATTTACCACCACCATCAGCTTGTAGACCTTTAATAATGGTCGTACCAACGTGCTTTTTGCCTTTAGCTGAGTTAGTAGCAATAAGTGTACCGGTCAACACACCGTTTGACTCAGTGATTTTTACCGTACCTTTTGGCTTGCCTTCATCATATGTTTGCCAAGTAGTGTTGGCTAATGGGTCAGCGGCGAATGCCATGCTAGCAATACCAATACCAGCAACTGCTAAAGTGGTCTTTGTAAATAATTTCATAGATTGACTCCCTTCATACAATGATTACTCGAAACGTTATGTTTCTGTTGTCCTATGCTTATCCTTTGCTAGAATCTTTCATTACGAGCTTTATGGTTTCGACCTTTTTAAATGATAGTTACCATTACAACTTATAAGCTTTTTATTAAAGATTCAAGCGACACAAGCGATGTCTTAACTCATTATAAGCAATTTTTAGGTTTTGCCTAGTAATTTTTTTACAGTTTCTTATTTCTATAAAAATAAAACTATATCAAAGAGTTACAGAAAAGGATTGTCGATATCTTTATCTAATTGGTCATCATTTTCCTTTGACTTAGCATCATTCTTGCTATATATATTTTTTTCTTCAAATGCTTGTACGATTTTTCCCGATAGCTCATGCAACTGTTGGGCTTGCTTATATCCTAACTCATCAAAATTGAGATCAATATCACCATATATAATAATCTTGTCTTTTTGATTTTCAATGACAAGATCACCTATCTGCATGCTTTGATGGTCGTTGGCGAATGGCTCAATCATTTGATTATCCTTATTATCAGTAACATTGTATTTTTTCAGAATGAGGCGATTTTAGGGTCTTACTTTCAGCTTAAGCCTGTAATTGTGCAATCAACCATTCTAAAATAGCCCAGACAAACAGCATCCACTCTGGCTCTTCTGCTGGCGCATCTGAGCTCTCACCTGCCTTCAATGGTAAATCAAACGCTTGAGATTTGGACTGACTATCTAGCATAGGTAATACATCGATGCCAATCTCAGTGGTCAGCTCATCGATACTAATCACATCGATGCGTTCCGACTCATCATTTGGTGCGTAATACACGCCTGCCTGATTAGTTGCTGGGATATATACAGCTTTGAAGAAATGGCTAGGCACAAGAACACGGTTAGCGAGCTGCTTGGTTTTTTTATCAGTAAATGCCACACCTGTGATGGTATACACCTCACCGTATTGCTGCGTTAAATACCGAGTGGCAGATTCAATATTACGCCAAATGTAGCGATTATTACGTGGTGACTGCGGGGCAATATTTGCCAAACTAAAACTATCATACTGCTGGCTGCGATTGGCCATATTGGCATTGGGTGCCAAATGTCCTCGGTCGTAGCCAGATCCTGAATAATCAGATAATGAGGCTCGTGCTGACTTTGGTAGTTTACTCTCTTCGTGAAAGCTATCTTCACGATCGATCTGCTTAGCTTGTTGTAGACGTGTGCGATCGAGATGCTCTGCTGACCAAAGCGGTGTACGCGATACCCCCGAGTACATAACCGCAAAGCCATCCATGCATAATGCTTGTGTGTCTTTTTTTAGCTTGGTATTGGTAAATTCAGGATAAACACCACCATAAAAAGACTGGCTACATTGGGTTAGATCATCAGCGTGTGCTTGGGTAATACCTGTCGTGACAAGCAATACTGCCATCAGCGCACTATTCTTACATCCGTACTTAAGCCTACTAAAACTTATCATTCAACTTTCAACCATTTATACTTGCCGTTACATACTTGCTATCCTAGCAGGCGCTTGCCAATAAAGAAAGATAGCGCGCAAGTCGTGACATTTTAAATGGTATCCGCTATACTTAGGCGTTCAAAAAACGGTGAAGTGGGTGAGTGGCTGAAACCGCACGCCTGGAAAGTGTGTATACGTTCATAGCGTATCGAGGGTTCGAATCCCTCCTTCACCGCCAATCTTATTCTGCTTAAGCAAAACCTCAGTTTTCTTATCTAGTTCTACCTTCTCTTAAATACTCTCGGTATTTTTAAAGTCGAGGCACAAAGACTGGCTTTATTGCTGTTTGTAATTCTTCTTTTTCATGACATATGCTACGTAAAAGTATTACACAAAAAATGATGCCCCTTGTAAGGCACCATTTATAAATAATCAGATCTTACTTTTAAGAGCGATGTTGGTGATCATTTCTAATTTGTTTTTTGCCCTGATATTTATTTTGTTTTTTCTCTTTTACTTCGTGTTTAGCAGCCACTATTTTCGCTTTGTGATGTGACTTTGCTGCCTTAGCTTTGGCATGCTTATAGTTATTACTCTCTTTATTGCTGCTGTGTTTTTGATGCTGTACCTGAGCTGTATGATGCTTATCAAAATTAGGCGCGGCATTGGCCTGACCAACCATCGACAAACAAGCAGTAACGGCTAGAATCGAGCTAACTAGTATCTTTTTCATAATTTTATTCCTTTGAATTCATATTTAGAGTAGTTATAGATAATTCACTTAGTGTTAAATGAACTATCGTGATAAAGCTTTACTCTATCGACAAAGAGAATGATAAATGATTCTAGTATTAAGTAGATTTATGAAACTTGAAGAAAGGTTGCGATTGTTACGAGGGCATGCGCAATCAAAGGCATGTTAGGTATTGGCGTAATGTTTGGTTAAATGACAGCGTATTTAGGCTTTATCGGTAAGCATCGTAAACAAGATATTTATAAAAACGCGAATGACTAGCTGATTGATAAAGAGTGCAAATACGGAAACGGTTAAGCCAAATTTCCTGATATCAATATTTCTGGTATTCGAAAAACCTAACTCATCAGAAGTTTCTGGTTAATGTTTAAAACGAGCATAGCAATACCCCATACTGCTATGCTCTAAATGTGCTAAACAGACGTTTTCTGCAAAATATAAACCACAAACTTTGCCTCTGTACTAAATGCTTCTTTCTCTACTGCTGCCAGTAGTGCTTGTCTTTTCTCACTGCGGGCACGGTACGCATAAGGTGTCATCGTCATCAAATCAGCCAAATCCTCTGCGGATAACGTCAGCTCTGTACTGACACGGCAGGTCTCAACCAACGTAAAATATGGTGCCAATTCTTGCAAAAATTTATCAGAATCATGCTCACGCACATCATCAAACAGAGCATCACGCATCGTTGCCAAATGCCCGATATCAGGTTTGGCAATGATTAAATAGCCACCATCCATCAATACATTATCAAACGCCTCGGGCAAAATGGGGCTAAAAATACTGCTAATACCCGTCATACTGTGCGGGCGTAATGGTAAATGTGCAGCACTGGTCACTAATGGATAGACCGCTGTCGTCTTGGCAGTATCTTCTTTGCGCGGCTGATACCATAGACGACCTGCTAGTTTACTGACTTTGGCCAGCTCAACCACTGCAGGCTTACTGATGTCAGCGGCTATCAGCGTGTCTATAACATCCGATCCCATTTGTGCCATTGCCTGCGTGTAGTAGCCTTCTCCGCAGCCAATATCAAGCCAATTGACCGGCTTGCTATCTTGCTTATCTATTAACTCATCGTTAGACAGCAATTCTGCCATTTTTTGACTAATTAGGTTTTGGAGCAAGGCATAGTGCCCATGATTCAAGAACCGTTTACGCGCATCGATAGATTCTTGACTATCACCGGGGGCTTTGGACTTTTTTTGTTGTACTGGCAGCAGGTTAACATAGCCTTGACGCGCTACATCAAAGGGATGTGAAGTCTGCTTAGGGTGCAAACTACCATCACAGCGCCAAGTATCTGCAGCAGGATCTAGTGGTGACTGACAAAGTGGACAAATAAATAACGACACGGGCATCTCAAAGTGATAGCAATATGCTTCGCATTTTAACAAAATTCACCTGCCTTGAGCGACAAAAAGCCGTTTCAATCATGATTGAGACGGCTTTTTGGAGTTCTGCAAATTGATATCTATATAGATATGCGACTGTTATAGCTTAACGCAGTTTTAGCGTCATTAGCCCGAGGATGACAAGGATAATGGCAATAATCCAAAATCTAGCCACCACCTGCGTTTCTTTCCAGCCAATTTCTTCAAAGTGATGGTGCAGCGGTGCCATACGGAAGACGCGTTTTTTGCGCAGTTTGTACGAGCCAACTTGCAACATCACTGATAGTGCTTCTGCGACAAACAAGCCACCCATAATCGCAAAGGCAATCTCTTGACGGGTCATCACGGCGATAGTACCTAGCATTGCACCTAGTGCTAGCGCGCCAACGTCACCCATAAAGACTTGTGCTGGATGCGCGTTGAACCATAAGAAGCCAAGACCTGCTCCGACCATTGAGCCACAGACGATGATGACTTCGGAGTTGTAAGGAATATAAGGTACATGCAAGTAATCAGCAAAGCGTACATCGCCTGATACATAGGCCATCGCGCCCAAACCTGCAGCGACGAGAACGACTGGCAAAATTGCCAAACCATCCAAACCATCGGTTAGATTGACTGCGTTAGAAGCTCCATTAATCACAAAGTAGGTAAAGATGATGAAGCCAATACCAAATGGCACCGCTGAAAATGGAATCATCCAGTCTTTGAATACTGGCAATAGCAGATCCTGCATCTCACGTGTGGTATTGATATCTGGTTGTAGCGTGGCGATATAATACAAAGACACACCGACAAATAACGCACCCATAGACAGCCAAAAATACTTTTTGCGAGCGATTAAGCCTTTTGGATCTTTGTACTTAATTTTTAGCCAATCATCAGCCCAACCTACGGCACCGAAGATAACCATAACCACGAGCAAAATCCAAACATAAGGATTGTTTAATCGTGCCCATAGTAGCGTCGATATGCCAATCGCACTGAGGATCAATACCCCGCCCATGGTTGGTGTACCAGTCTTTGCCAAATGCGATTGAGGCCCATCATTACGAATGGCCTGACCATATTTGAGCGATCGCAAGTGCCGAATGACACGGCCACCAAACATCATGCTAAATACAAGGGCGGTAACAACTGCAAGCAACGCTCGCAGCGTCAACGAAGAAACCGCAGAAAACGGCGTATAATACTGGCCAAGCCAGCCGAACAACCAAACTAACACCGCCTACTCCTCTACTAGCGCATGAATAAGTGTTTCCATTCCCATGGAACGAGAGCCTTTGAACAACACAGTACAAGGCTTAGCTTGTTGCGCTTGCAAATACGGCTGTAAATACTGTAATAAACTTTCTTTGTCAGCAAAGGCATGAGCACTGATATCAGACACTTCTTGCGCACCCGCAACGGTATAAGGAGCATATTCGCCAACACAAAGCAGCACGTTGATACCTGTGGTTGCGATAGTACGGCCCAAGCTTTGATGCTCACTAATAGCCGCTTCTCCTAACTCACCGATATCGCCCAGTACCATGACCTGCGTACCCGTTTGCGCAGCCAATACTTTGGCCGCAGCACGTACCGAATGAGGGTTGGCATTATAAGTATCATCAATGAGACGATGCATACCAAGTATCTGACTATTTAGACGACCTTTAGCTGGGCGTGCATTTTCGAGCCCAATGACGATGTCACTCACCTCAATATTTAGCGCATGCGCACAGGCAGCAGCAGCCAAGGCATTATTGACATTGTGTTCACCTGCCAATGGCAAGTTGATATCATGGATTTGGTTACCGATATGTAGCTTAAATTCGCTACGTTCTGGCTCTACGTCTAGATGGCTTGCACTCACATCCGTATTACCAAAGCCAATCACATGTGAGGTGTGCTTTTCAGCGATACGACGCAACTGATTGGTAAAATCATCTTTATCAGGAACAATCGCAAACTGCGCGTCTGTCAATGTATGGTAAATCTCTGCTTTGGTCTGGCATATGCCTTCACGGCTACCAAATTCACCCAAATGCGCTGTACCGATGTTTAAGATACAGGCCACATCAGGCTGAACTATTTCAGTCGTATAAGCAATCTCGCCAATATGGTTTGCGCCTAACTCCAAAATAGCGTAACGATGATGATCTGATAGCTCAAGAAGCATCATTGGCACACCCAAATCGTTATTGAGGTTACCACGAGTGATCAAGGTCGGTGCCAATCTACCAAAGATACTGCCTAGCATTTCTTTGCAAGTAGTCTTGCCACTAGAACCCGTAATAGCAATTACGGTTAAATCTGTATGCTGCTGACGACGATAGGCTGCCAATTGACCTAGTGCCAAACTAGTATCGCTGACCACCAATTGCGGAATAGCATTTGGGCCGGACAACGAAATAGGACGCGAGACAACAGCGGCAACTGCGCCTTTTGATATTGCTGTCTCGATATAATCGTGACCATCGAAATTATCGCCGCTTAGCGCCAAAAATATATCGCCTGGCTTTATCGTGCGGGTATCGGTGGCTATCCGCTTACTGGCTAAAGCAGTCTGCTCTGCTGCATGACCTTGTGGTAGTTGCCACTGCCCATCGAGCGACGTGGTCGCTGCGAGCAGATTGTCCATTTGCCAGACATAGAGCCCTTGCGACTGGGCAGTATTATCGGTGTCGGCTGTCATAATGATTACCTTATATGATGACTACTTAATTTTTATATTTAATGATCAATTTTTACTAATGCATGTATCGAAAGTCAATCAACTACACACGTCCCGCCTGACTCAATGCCTGCTGCAAAACAACACTGTCATCGAAATCATAGCGAACGTTATTAATCTCTTGATAGGTTTCGTGACCTTTGCCTGCGATGACTACGATATCATCTACACCTGAGTGACTAACTGCATATTCAATAGCAGTTTGGCGGGCAGGCTCGATATGGGTTCGTTGATATTGCTCAGCTGTCATACCAGCCTGCATATCTTGCAAAATTACATTTGGGTCTTCGGTACGTGGATTATCCGCGGTCAAAACAACTTGATCAGCACCTGCTAGACCTGCTTGCGCCATCAACGGTCGCTTGCCTGCATCACGATCTCCGCCGCAACCAAATACTGCCCATAGCTGACCTTTACAGTGGGTTTTTAAACTTGCCAGCACTTGGTTTAGAGCGTCTGGAGTATGCGCATAATCAACGATAAAGCAGCCATCATTTGATGGTACACGCTGCATACGCCCAACTGCACCTTGCAACTGTGCAACAGCAGGCGCAATACGCTCGATATTCATAGCCAAGTCATCATCAAGTGCTACGACGGCTGCTATCGCTGCGAGCAAATTGGCTACATTGAAGCGACCTAATAATGGACTCACAATCTCTATGTTGTCAGCTTTGTCATCACCAAAATCAGTACGCAGATTTATTTTGACGCCTTGCAGACTGGGTGTAATATCAGCGGCAACAAAAGTAGCCGCTTTTGATGAATCCAAACTGTATGTCCATACCGTCAAACCGCTGGCATTTGCCGTATCTAACATAACCTGAGCGTGCTCATCATCGATGTTGATAATGGCATGGGTCAAATCTGGAAAATGAGCTTTATCAAACAGCTTTGCTTTAGCAGCGGCATATTCTGCCATATCGGCATGATAGTCTAAATGGTCACGACTCAAATTGGTATAAATCGCCACAGTGACTGGCATACCTTGTAGACGTTGTTGATCTAACCCGTGAGAGCTGGCCTCTAATGCCAATATTTCTGCCTCTTCTGTTCCCATTTGATATAGGAACTGCTGGACAGCTAACGCATCGCCCGTGGTATGGCTGGCTTGCACCAGAGCGCCAAGTCTTCCATTACCTGCCGTACCCATCACTGCGCTACTCTGACCCATCAACTGAGTAAGCTGTGCTACTAATTGACTGATGGTTGTTTTGCCGTTCGTACCAGTCACTGCAACTACGGTCGGTAGAGTCACTGGCGGCTGATATTGCAGGCGCGCTTGAATTAAGCTACCTAAAAAGTCACGAATGTTAGGAACGTACAATACAGGGCATGGCAACGCTGCTAGTTGCTGCTGTGCATTAGCAATACTATCTGTCTTAGGTTCACTATTGGTATTTGAGAGGTTGTTTGCTTCGCTAAGCAAAACGCTAGGGTCAATCTCTGAGATAATAAACGCGGCTTGCTCAGCGGCTTGTAGTAGATAATCGCGACTTTTTTGAGGGTTGGCTGTTTGACTCTTCAAAAGGACAAATACGTCATTCGCTTCCAATTGTCGATTGTCTAAGCGAAACTGTTGAAACGGAATATGGGCAATAGACTGGGATTGATCTGAACCTACCTGATTGGATGCTTCCTGAATCGATGCTGCTATCATCGCTGTAAGCTGCTCAGCCAGTTTTTGCTGCTGGCTTTTATTGGCATCTATAAGCTGTTGTAAAGTAACAGTAGCGCTATCTAGCGATGATATAGTCATAGATAAATCCTAAACAGTTAAAACGTGTCAGCTCAGTAGAACTGGACATTTAAAATAATTGAACGCTTACTGCGCTTCCGTTTTTAGTGGCTTATCCAAAGGCACATTATACAATCGTAATGCTTCTTTCATTACATTATGGAAGACAGGGGCGACCGTTAGACCAGCATAAATCTGACCACGTGGGTCTTCAATAAGCATCACGCCCACCAGCTTTGGATTGGATGCAGGTGCCATACCAGCAAAGACGTTACGATACTGATCAGTATAGTAACCACCGTCTGGATTGATACGGCGTGACGTACCTGTCTTACCTGCCACGCGATATCCATCAATGGCGGCGTCTTTAGCCGTACCACCAGGCTCAGTCACGCTCTCAAGCATCTGTACGATAGACATTGCCTGCTCATGAGCCATAATGCGTTTGCTTGGCTGTGACTTGTCATCTTTAATTAAAGTTAATGGATGCATGACACCACCTGCTGCTAGGGCTGAATACGCCTGTGCGACCTGTGCCAATGTCACTTGTAAACCATAACCATAACTGACCGTCGCACGGCGAGAGGTTTCTTTCTCTTTTGGCGTGACGATTAAACCACTGCCCTCACCTGGGAACTGCAAAGGTGTTTTTGAGCCGAAGCCAAACTGTCGTTGCATATTACTAATAGCATCGGCTGGCAGTGATAGCGCAATCTTGGTGGAGGCCACGTTACTGGATTTCTGTAATAGCGTGGCCATGTTAATCATGCCCAAGTTATTATGATCTCGAATGGTATAGCCACGTACACGAATCGAACCAGGATTGGTATCAATCAAAGTCGTTGGCGTATATTTGCCCGAGTTTAGTGCTGCTGCAACAGTAAACGGTTTCATCACCGAACCTGGCTCAAACACATCTAACAGCGCGCGGTTACGCTGGTTTTCACCTGTCATCTCGTTAAGGTTGTTCGAGTTAAATGACGGCCATGTCGATAGTGCCAACACTTCACCAGTTTGCACGTCAACGATCATACCTGTTGACCAGCGTGCTTTTTGCAAGCGTCCAGCCTTTTCTAGCTCTTTATACAGCAAATACTGTAAGCGCGAATCGATAGTCAACGCCACATCTTTACCGGGTACTTCTGGCTCGATTTGCTTAATTTCTTTTAGGCTGTTTTGTTTGGCGTCTTTTAGAACCAGAACTTTTCCGTCATCACCTGCCAGATCTTTTTCGTACTGACGCTCAATACCAGCACGGCCTTCGTAACCGCCTTCAGGATCTTTGGCGTTTTGACCCATAAAGCCCAGTAGCTGTGCGTTAGACTGTGGCTGCGGGTAATAACGCTGAAAGAAATTCTTTTCGTAGACACCAGGGAAATCAAGCGAGCTGACGCTTTGGGCAATCTCAGGTGTGACCTTATTAAGCAATGGCAAATAGTGTGAGCCTGCACCAGATGGCAAAGCTGCTTTTACGGCTTTCTCATTGGTCACATCGATACTGTCATCAATAGCCGTGACTTTTTTCAACTCATCAACTGAGATATTGGCAGCAGCGGCTAGCTTTGTCAGGTCCATATTATCCAGACGCTTTTGCATACGCGCCTGTAATTGTGGACTGCTAGGGTTGGTAATGATAATGCGCTTTAGCTCGTAATATTCACGTGAATAATCATGCGGACTAAACGAAACCGTCGCGAGCGGCGCGCTGACCGCAAGCGGTAGATTATTTCGATCGGTAATCATACCGCGATAAGACTTTTGGGTGCGCTCACTGGTAATGAGCTCATTACCTTTGTCTTGATAAAACTGTGCGTTGGCCACCTGAATATAATAGGCGCGGCTGATCAATAGCGCTAATATGACTAGCGCTAGACCCCAAACCATACGGAAACGGTTTTTGTCTTGTTCGAAACCACCGAGAGCAGAAGCACCTGACGCTTTGCTCGAAAAAACCATTTTGCTTTTGCGATTTTTTACACTGGTATAAGCGCCTTGGTTGTCGCTTTTTTTGATGCGACCAAACAGCTTGGCCTTACGATTACTTGCAGCTTTATCAGGCTTGCTACTCGTCTGACCAGACTTAGCCGCACTGGCTCGGCGGAGAGGTTTGGTTACCTTGCCGCTGGCTGGTTTCTTGCTGGTGTTTTTTGCGGTGGATTTAGGCTTTTTCTCACTCATTGTCCTGCCTCCGTCGCTGGTTCTTCAGGGGATATATCAGTGGAGGCACGTGGCCCAATCACGTCAGACATATCTTCATCTGAGTCTTCCGTAACCACTGGCACCAATGCCGTTGCGACACCAGGCTGGATAATCAGCTTATCCTCTAATGTTGGCGAATACATACCCAATTCAGCAACCGCTCGACTGGCAATCTGCGGTGTGGCGCTAAAGGTTTGTTGCTCAATCAATAGACGCTGATGCTCCACTTGTAGCTTACGTTCTTGTTTTTTCATGTCTTGCAAGGTTTTGTAGTCCTGATGATATTGCTGAACTTCTTCGGCAGTTTTGATACCACTCCATACAATCGTGGCTGCCAATAGCAGTAGCACGACCACATAAATGCTCACCACATTAAACCGGCGCACGAACAGCTCGCCGACATCGGTATTGTAAGGTGTAGCAGTGCGGCGTTTCGCAGGTTTGTCAGATATTGCCATGACGATCTCAAAAAGGTGAACGTAAACGGTAGAGTAGATAACGGATTGCGAAAGATGAACGTGTCGTTATTCGGTCATACCATCGATAAATATAAAACCAAAGACACTTATAAATGTACAAACTAAACTTAAAAAAACGAATGTAAAAAACATATCCAATAGCTAATATATTTAGGAGCCATAAGTCATCACAACTCATGGCTATCAATATGCCATACCACAACCAAACACATTGTATGGCTGTACTACATATAAATCCATTCAACTATCATGCAGATAAAAAACCAACTGCTGAGCCTAACAGACAATATTTACAGATTTTTAACAGTGGCGTAGCCATTAGGACATTTGCGCATCATTTAGACAAACATTAGCAATCTTAGACAACTCAATAATTATATTCAGATATAAATTATGCCATCATGATGTTCTTCTATAGCCGTGTTGTCTGCTCATAAGCTGTGTCAGTACGCGTTGCCATACGCAGCCATGCACTACGCGCGCGCGGATTCTGACTCGTCTCAGCTTTGCTTGGGCCGACACGTTTTGGTTTGCTAAAATAGCGCGGACGATTCGGCGGCATTGGCAGGTTTTCGTCTTCTGGATACTGTCCTTTGCTATGGCGCTGCAAAAACTGCTTGATACGGCGATCTTCTAATGAGTGAAAGCTAATGACCGCTAGCTGCCCACCTGACTTTAAAATAGGAATACTTTGCGCTAAAAAGTCATCAACATCGCCCAGCTCATTATTAATAAAAATACGCATGGCCTGAAAGCTTTGCGTCGCTGGATGTTTACCGCGTTGCCAGTTGGGATGAGCTACCTTGATGACTTCTGCCAATTCAAGCGTAGACTCGTAGCTCTCCATCTGTTTGATAGCACGAGCAATACGGCGACTGTGACGCTCTTCGCCAAACTCATAAAGCACATTGGCCAACGTTTCATCATCGACTTTCTCGAGCCATTCGGCAACTGACTGGCCGCGACTGGTATCCATACGCATGTCAACCGCACCATCACGCATAAAGCTAAAGCCGCGACTACCATCATCAATCTGCGGTGATGAAATGCCCAAATCTGCCATCAAGCCATCAACTTCAGTGATGCCCATGGCAGCCAGACTGTCGGTCAACGTTGCAAAACTATCGTGAACCACACGCACACGGCTGTCTTTGCTTGCCAGCTCTTGCGCCACGCTGATGGCTGTCGGATCTTTGTCGAAGACAATCAGTGTGGCGTCATCTGCAAGTTGACTTAATAGCAGTCGGCTATGACCACCACGACCAAAGGTCGCATCAACATAGATACCACTTATATTTAAGCTATGTTGGTCGCCTTCTTTTTGCTTGGGCAGGGATTTTACACCCAGTACTGCTGCGACAGTCTCTTGCAGTAACACCGCATCATGGACAAAACTTAATTCATCAGACGTGATATCGCCCTCATGACGGGCGTGAGTAACATCCAGATCGACATCTTGCGTAGACGCATCCTTTACAGCAGAAGGATTAGACGCTGACTCAGAGAGATCAGCAGCGGCAGAAGGACTGGCTTTCGATTTTGGCTTAGACTTTGATAGGGACACAAACAACTCAATAGATGACGACCATACTGGCCAGTAATTAGATGAAAATAAACAAGTTATGACTTGCTTAGCATTATTATCGCAAGGATACACCTGTAGTCAAGCACTAGAAGGGCTTTTCATTAAAAATATCACATGTCTCTGTTATACTAGCGCTATATTTTACGCTATTTCTTAACATCGACTTCATATCTTTCATCGCTATTTATACTAATAGCTTATATCGATAGCAAACTTTGAGACTTTTACCATGCAAACCTCTACTGACAGCACTCGCCCTGTGCGCACGCGTATCGCCCCATCACCAACTGGCTTTCCTCACGTAGGTACTGCCTATATTGCCCTGTTTAACTTGGCTTTTGCCAAAGCGCATGGCGGCGAATTCATCTTACGTATCGAAGACACTGATCAGACTCGCTCGACTGAGCAATCAGAACAAATGATTTTGGATGCCCTACGTTGGGTTGGTCTGGATTGGAGCGAGGGCCCAGATATTGGCGGCCCACACGCCCCTTATCGTCAGAGCGAGCGTAGCGATATCTACAAAAAACACGCCGAGATACTCATAGAAAAAGACCATGCGTTCCGCTGTTTTTGTACCAGTGAAGAGTTAGATGCTATGCGCGCTGAACAAATGGCCAATGGCGAGACCCCTCGTTATGATGGTCGCTGTGCCCATCTTGCACCAGAAAAAACCGAGCAATTGGTAAGCGAGGGCAAACCGCACGTGATTCGTATGCGTGTACCGACCGAAGGCACTTGTCAGGTACAAGACATGCTGCGCGGTACGGTTGAGTTCCCTTGGACCCAAGTCGATATGCAAGTACTGCTAAAAACAGACGGTATGCCAACGTATCATTTAGCCAACGTCGTTGATGACCATTTGATGGAAATCACTCATGTGATGCGCGGTGAAGAGTGGCTGAACTCTGCGCCTAAGCATCAACTGCTATATGATTATTTTGGTTGGGAAATGCCGACCCTTTGCCATATGCCACTACTGCGTAACCCTGATAAGTCAAAGCTGTCTAAACGCAAAAACCCAACCTCTATCACCTACTATCGTGATGCAGGCGTGCTGCCTGAAGCGCTGTTAAACTATCTTGGTCGTATGGGCTACTCAATGCCTAATGATGCTGAGCAGTTCACACTAGAAGAAATGATTGCCAGCTTTGATATTCAGCGTGTGTCGCTTGGCGGCCCTATCTTCGATATCGAAAAATTAAACTGGCTCAATGCAGAATGGCTACGTGCGCTTAGCCCTGAAGAATTAAAGAATAAAATCCTTGAGTGGGCCAGTAACAGTGACAAACTAACCGCTATCGCAGCCGCGATTCAGCCACGTATCGAGCTATTGTCTGATGCGGTTAATTGGGGTGGTTTCTACTTCCAAAACCTACCTGATATTAATGCTGAGAGCTTCACTCATCAATCACTCACGCCTGAGCAAATTATCGAGATGCTACAATTAGCACTTTGGCAGTTAGAAGTCTTGCCAACATGGTCAGAAGAAAACATCTATGCCACGCTAAAAGGCCTTGCTGCTCACCTTGATATCAAGATGCGTGATTTTATGGCGCCGTTCTTTATCGCTATCGCTGGTAGCACTTCATCGACGCCAGTCATGAACTCTATGGCGATTATCGGTGCTGATATGACTCTGACTCGCTTGCGTCATGCAGTTGATGTATTAGGCGGCCTCGGTAAAAAGAAACTGAAAAAACTTGAGAAACAAGCGGCAGAATTGCCAGATTTCTTAGCTGCTGCTGAGTAGTTTAGAAGCTGAATAACTTATCTACTAAACAGTTAACTAGCTAGACTTGTCGAATGTAAAAGGGTCAGGCCATCTCTGGCCCTTTTTTCGTTAAGCGCAGTTACTACTATCTCAAATAATTAGACATCTTTTTTTAAATATTTTAATTGGAAAAAATATGGCCACCAAAACCGTCACGATAGAAAGCAAAGATTATGTCTTTAACACCCTAAAAGAAGCACAGAAATACTATGATGCCATCGTAAAGGAGCTTTTTGATGCAACTCTGACCCTGACCAAGGGCCAAGACTTCGAAGATTTAAAATGGATATACAGCACTTACTGTGGTTACACCAAGCATAATCTAGATAAATTGGGCGAATATGACATCATTGGCGTCAAAGGTATCAGAACGATCCGAGAAAAAGGCGGTCAATATATGCCAACTGAATGCTGTGCGATTATTTTTTCTGATGGTAGTGAAGAAGAGTTTTATACCGATAAAGCCATCAAAGAGATCGCGCTTAAGCAAAATCCACGCTAATTTGGGCTTGTTGAGCCTTTAAAATAGGCTAAATCACTTTTTTTTGCATATTTATGAATTATTTTTAAAATAGTTGTTGACAAGACTGCCGCTCTTACATAAAATACGCACACTCTTAGCGAGGGGCTATAGCTCAGTTGGTAGAGCACTTGCATGGCATGCAAGGGGTCAACGGTTCGACTCCGTTTAGCTCCACCATACTTATTTATAGCAACGCTCAGTATTACTGAAACGTAATAATAAATACTCGCTAGTAGGACGATATCAGCACCTAGGCAATGCTTATTTACTAAGCTATCTGATATTGTGAAGTACCGTTGTAACCACTGGTTATAACACTCTATGCGTCCCCATCGTCTAGAGGCCTAGGACACCGCCCTTTCACGGCGGTAACGGGGGTT
>NZ_QLKS01000007.1 GCF_003350005.1 Psychrobacter proteolyticus
GTGGCTTGTTACGTTCAAACTTGGCCTTTGCCATGGGTATTTCCTCTTTTTTTGGGGTTCAAGACTTAACTCATATAAATATGATAATTAAGACGATTTTGACCACATTAAGATAATTGTTAAAAGGTTACACATACTAATGTGCAGATATTATAAGAAAATCGCGGCCAATAACAAGTCTTTTAACAAGTTATTGGCGTATTCTTTAGTGACAATACACAGACGTACTCTATATTGTCACTTTCAGTAAGTTCTATTTACTCGTCATCATCTTTAGAGTTGAACTTAGAGATGATTTCAGCAGCAACTGATTTTGGAATTTCAGCGTACTTTTGGAATTCCATTGAGTAAGTTGCACGGCCTTGTGACATAGAGCGCATTTGAGTGGCATAACCAAACATTTCCGCTAATGGTACTTCAGCACGAATCTGTTTAGTACCGCCAGGTAGATCTTCCATACCCTGTACCAAACCACGACGACGGTTAAGATCGCCCATGATGTCGCCCATGTAGTCTTCAGGTGTTTCAACTTCTACTTTCATTACTGGCTCAAGTAGCGCTGGATCAGCTGCTAAGAAACCTTTTCTGAAGGCCATAGAACCAGCCATCTTAAATGACAATTCATCAGAGTCAACGTCATGATAAGAACCATCATACAAGGTCGCTTTTACGCCAACTACTGGGTAGCCTGCAAGTACGCCGTTTTTCATGCGTTCTTGGATACCTTTATCAACAGCACCGTGGAATTCTTTTGGTACAGTACCACCAACAACTTCTTCAGCGAATTCATACTCAGTGTCGCCAGCTGGATCAAGTGGCTCAAGACGTAACCAAACGTGACCAAACTTACCACGACCACCTGTTTGACGTACGAATTTGCCTTCTTGTTCAACAGTGTTACGAATCGTCTCACGATAAGCAACCTGAGGTGCACCGATGTTTGCTTCAACGTTGAATTCACGCTTCATACGGTCAACAAGAATCTCTAGATGTAGCTCACCCATACCACTGATGATTGTCTGACCAGATTCTTCGTCAGTGTGTACACGGAACGATGGATCTTCTTTTGCCAAACGGCCAAGAGCGATTGACATTTTTTCTTGGTCAGCTTTGGTCTTTGGCTCAACAGCTAGAGAGATAACTGGATCTGGGAATTCCATACGCTCAAGAGTGATCACGTTGTCTTCATCACATAGCGTATCACCAGTAGTCACATCTTTCATGCCGACTAGAGCTGCGATATCACCAGTACGAATCTCTGCAAGCTCTTCTTGAGAGTTTGCCATCATCTGTACGATACGACCAACACGCTCACGCTTCATCTTAACTGGGTTATAAACACTGCTACCCTGCTTCATTACACCAGAATAAACACGTACGAAGGTTAAGTTACCAACGAATTTGTCGTTCATGATTTTGAACGCTAGTGCTGAGAAAGGTGCTTCATCTGATGCTTCACGGCTGCCTTCGCTTTCGTCTTTGTCATCAAGAATACCTTTAATAGCAGGTACGTCGATTGGTGCAGGTAGATACTGAATAACGGCATCTAGCATCTTCTGTACACCTTTGTTCTTAAAGGCAGTACCACAAAGAAGCGGGATGATTTCGTTATCGATAGTTAACTGGCGAATAGCACCGTGAATTTGTTCTACAGTCAATTCACCGTTTTCTAGGTATTCGTTCATCAACTCTTCGTTTGCTTCAGCAGCGCTTTCTACAAGGTGCTCGCGGTATTCTGCTGCTTTTTCTTGTAGTTCAGTTGGGATTTCGCGCTCATCATACTGCATACCTTGAGACGCTTCGTCCCAATAGATAGCTTTCATGGTCACTAGATCAACAACGCCTTCGAAGTCATCTTCTTTACCAATTGGGATAACCAATGGTACAGGGTTACCACCTAAGCGAGTTTTGATCTGTTCGATAACACGATAGAAATCAGCACCAACACGGTCCATTTTGTTTACAAATGCAAGACGTGGTACTTTATATTTGTTCGCCTGACGCCATACGGTCTCAGACTGTGGCTGAACGCCGCCTACTGCACAGTAAACCATGCAAGCGCCATCAAGTACACGCATAGAACGTTCAACTTCGATCGTGAAGTCAACGTGACCTGGGGTATCGATGATGTTGATACGGTGTTCGTCAAACTGTTTAGCCATACCTGACCAAAAACAAGTTGTTGCCGCTGAGGTAATAGTAATACCACGCTCTTGTTCTTGCTCCATCCAGTCCATAGTGGCTGCGCCATCATGTACTTCGCCAATTTTGTGGCTAACACCGGTATAGAATAAAACACGCTCTGTAGTGGTTGTCTTACCAGCATCGATGTGCGCTGAGATACCAATATTGCGATAGCGTTTTAGGGGAGTTTTACGAGCCATAGTGTTTTCCTAGGAAAAGTCGTGTATATAATAATGTATTGTGTCTCTACCTCATACTCTATGACAAAGCGTTCAGCTTCGTAATATTACTTACTGATTATTGAGCCTAATACGGACAAAAAAAGAGCAAATACTAAGAATAGTGCGGCATCAAATTTGGGATGCTCTCCAGCAAAAACTGTATTTGTTAAGAGAGACATCTGGATAGATGTCCGCCACCTCAGTCATCAATAAATAACATTTATATATGACCGAATGATGATGGCGGCATTCAATAGAATGAACAACAATGTAAGATTAAATGGCATGAGCCTCTAATCTCAAGCTACTATTAAAAAGTAGCTTAGAAACGGTAATGAGAGAATGCTTTGTTAGCATCTGCCATGCGGTGAACTTCGTCACGCTTTTTCATAGCAGCGCCTTTGCCATCAGCAGCATCATTCAATTCGCCAGCTAAACGCAAAGCCATTGATTTTTCAGAACGTTTAGCAGCAGCTTCAGCTAACCAACGCATAGCCAATGCAGTACGACGGGAGGGGCGTACTTCCATTGGTACTTGATAGGTTGCACCACCGACGCGGCGAGCTTTTACTTCTACCATTGGGCGTACATTTTCTAGCACTTCTTCGAAGAAAGATACTGGATCTTCAACTTTACGCTTCTCACTTACTGTCTCAAGTGCACCGTAAACGATACGCTCAGCAGTAGATTTTTTACCATCACTCATTACATGGTTGATGAACTTTGCAACAGTTTGGCTACCAAACTTAGGATCCGGTAGGATCTCACGGGCAGCAACGACGCGACGTCTTGGCATAATAAATTTCCTTATCTTCAGGAGTGTCTAACATTCACAACATCGACTACTTATCACTAGGATATAGCAGTGAGTTATCAGTTAGCCTTACTGCATGGTGGTATGTTTTAAGAGTAAATCCCAGATATATATTTATATAAAAGCGATATTACTACTGACACCAAACCCATGCACAGTTATTGGGTAGTGCAAAAAGCTTATCTAATAACGTTTAGTTATTAAACTTTAGGCTTCTTAGCACCGTACTTAGAGCGACCTTGCTTACGGTCTTTAACGCCTGCGCAATCTAATGCACCGCGAACAGTGTGATAACGTACACCTGGTAGATCTTTTACACGACCACCACGGATTAGAACAACACTGTGCTCTTGTAGGTTATGACCTTCGCCGCCGATGTAGCTTGATACTTCATAGCCTGAAGTCAAACGTACACGACATACTTTACGCATGGCAGAGTTAGGTTTTTTTGGCGTGGTAGTATATACACGAGTACATACACCGCGACGCTGTGGGCACGCTTCCAACGCAGGAACTTTTGACTTTTCCTTGATGGTTTTGCGACCTTTACGAATCAATTGGTTAGTTGTTGCCATAAGGCATCCTTCTCCCGTTTGGTATAAAACAAAAAAATGGGCCAATGCACCATCTATCTGACAATAATTGCAGATTTCGGGGGCACCCATTTTTAGGACAGTGTATTATAAAGAGTTGTTGCTGCTATTTCAACCACTTATGAATGGTTTCGCTTTACAACATTTGACAGATATGCATTCAGCCTCTCATTGTATCACTTTATAGATTTTTCGCCGAAAAATAGCGTAATAAATAAAGTACACAAAGCGAGCTCAAGCATCATTAAGAAAAGATGTTTAACATTGAAATGGTACTTGATAGTAACTAAGTGGTGGTATTTATCCTAATTTTCAAGTCGTGTTGCTCAATCAAACTAAGATAAATACCGTTGTACTTATGAATATATAACCCCACTAGCAAACAATATGACTATTACTTGGCTTTTTTATCAGACGTTTGCTTGTCTGAGTTTTTCTCACTGCTAGTTTCTTCTTTACTATTTTCTTCTTTATCAGTGACTTTTTCTGAATCACTGCTTTTTTCTTTGCGCTCTGTAGATTTTTTTGCATCATCCGTATCAGCCTTTTCTACTTTAGCCTCACTGCTACTGTCATCAGTAATAGCACGATTGGCCAGTTTTGCCTCTGGTGCAAAGGTCGCTTGAGCAACGCCAATAACTTCGTCGATCAATTGGCTGTTATAGTGCATGCCGATCGCTACTGCGGTGACAGGAATAAAACGACGAACCCATGATAAGTTGATCTGATCTAAATCTACACCTACCTGACTGGCGACTTTGTCTATTTGCTCAGCATAGAAATTTACATTTTTATTTTTTAGACCGAGATTTTTAAGTTCACTATGTAATCCGTTGCTCTGAGCATTATCGAGCAAACCTTTACCGATACCTAGACCAGCTAGTAGCGCTTGTTTTTCTTGCATCTTGCTCAGATCAGCGTTTGATAGTAGTTCGTACGCCATCTTGACGCCTTGCTTACCTGTCAGCGGCTTATTATATACAGCAGCAATCTGATAAACCGTCCGTAATGAAACCAGTAATAGCCATAATGTATCAGCGAGCAAACCTGGTAGACCTGCTAAACCTGTCAAACCACCCATCATTGCAAGTGCACGGTTTTGGTTAGCAATATCAGTAGCTAGCGCATAACGCTCTTCGTCATCTAAAGTAGCAATATTGGCAAAACGATGCTCATTAGGTAAATCTAGTTGACTCCAATTAGCAGCAAGTTTGGCCACTTGGGCAAATGCACCATCAACTGTCGATTGAAAAAAACTGTTCGGCACGACTTTTTTGGCGTATTTACCATAAGTAGCAAAGCGTGGTCCTAATAATTGCTGCGTAGCCTTCAGCGTTTGCTCACGAAACAAATCTTGTTGGTAATCTTCATCGCCTAGGTCTACTGCTTTATATTGATGCGGTTTGCCTGTTTTAGCGTTTACGCTATCAATCATAGCCCCTACACGCTCTAGATTGTTTCGAGTAAAAGATCCAATAGTATTGATGCTTTTAGAAAGAGTACTACGCTTTGCCATCGTGATGTCCTTAATATGATGAGTTGGTTTTTAATATAGTTGTATTTTAATATGATAGTTAATTATTAATAATAATGAATCTATTATCTTAGCCAGTTATCGTAACTGGTGTCAGTGCGAACAATGTTATTAGAATCACAAATTTTGTATCTAAAGTATAATTCCGTCCATAGTCAGTAGCTAGTCTTACTTCTCATCTCTTTACTCAAAACTCAGTCATAAGTGTTATTTTGTCGTTATTTTACACTTGTCCAAAGATTTCCAGTGCTTGATACGTTATCATGTGCCATAACTGAGAGCATAATTGTACACTGAATTTATATTGCCTCTGATAGACCGTTAACAGAATTTAGTTACCTAAATTCATGCTATCGTTATCTACATAGACTATTTTTTCATTATAATGCTCGAATTAACTCATAGTTAAACATCATATATAGATTTACCACGATTATTGCAACCAACTGCTAGCAAGTCGTTACTTATAAGGAATAGCATATGCGCCGCGTCGTTATTACTGGAGCAGGGATTGTCTCTTGTATTGGACATGATTTAGATACTGTCACCACTGCCCTCAAAGAAGGTCAGTCTGGCATCACATTTAATGATTCTTATGCTGAGCACGAGTTTAAATCACACGTGAGCGGTAGTATCAATCAATCAGAACTGGATACCAGTGGTATCGATCGTAAGCTGAAACGGTTCTTTAGTGACGCCAGTCTTTATGCTTATGTTAGTGCGCTAAATGCGATTGAGCACTCTGGCCTGTCACTTGATACTATCAATAACAACCCACGAGTGGGTGTAGTGGCAAGTTCAGGCGGCGCATCAACAGAAAACATCGTCAATGCTATCGATGCTATGCGCGAAAAAGGTCTACGCGGTGTCGGCGCAATGGCAGTACCAAAAACAATGGGTAGCTCAGTGTCAGCCGCTTTAGCAACCGGTCTCAAAATCCAAGGCGTCTCCTACTCGCTCGCTTCTGCTTGCGCGACTTCAACGCACTGTATCGGTCATGCTGCTGAGCTTATCCAATTGGGTAAAGCCGATGTGATATTGGCTGGTGGTAGTGAAGCTGAGCATTGGACGCAGTCTTGTATGTTTGATGCCATGGGCGCAGTTAGTACTCAGTATAACGACACACCAAAACTTGCCTCAAGAGCCTATGACAAAGACCGTGACGGTTTTGTGATTGCTGCTGGTGGCGCGATGGTGGTTGTAGAGAGTCTAGAGCATGCTCAAGCACGCGGTGCCAATATTTTAGCTGAAATCGTTGGCTACGGTGCCAGCTCTGATGGTGCAGAAATGGTTGCGCCAAGCGGTGAAGGTGCAGTTCGCTGTATGCAACAAGCCTTGGCTGAAGCGGGGCTAGAAAGTGTCGATTACATCAACAGCCATGGTACTAGTACACCACTGGGCGATATTACTGAGCTTAAAGCGATCGCTAAAGTATTTGATAATGACGTCAGTAAAGTACCTGCTATCAGCTCAACCAAATCAATGACAGGTCATAGCTTGGGCGCTGTTGGTGCACAAGAGCTGATCTATTGTCTACTAATGCTACAGGACGGCTTTATCGCTCCAAGTATCAATGTTGACAACTTAGATCCTGCTGCTGAAGGTTTCGATATCGTCACCGAAATGCGTGAAGCAAATCTTGAAACTTTGATGAGTAATAGCTTTGGCTTTGGTGGTACTAACGCTACGCTGATTATCAAAAAGTTTGACGCTTAACCCATGCTTGTATCAAATCACAATGCAACTGAGCAGACAGATTCTGCGCCATCGCCAGCTAGCAAACCTAGCTGGCGTTTTGGTGATTTGTCTGCTGCAGAACTGATGCCGCAGCTACAGCGTCACTTGCTCGCTCAAGATATTAAAGCAAACTGGCAACTTGTTTGGCTTAATAACGATGGTCGACCAGTAATCGGCTTACTCCCAAAAGTCAGCTGGTCTGTATATCCCAATGATGAGCAAGCGTCTAGTGACTTACCCAATATTTATAAGGTGATTAAAAGTTGCCGTGGCAATGGCGTGCGTCGCGATACTGAAGTAAATAGCGATAACAATAGTTATGCTAGCACGACAGCTTATATGAGCTATCTAGAATGGCAAGAGGAACTAATCGCTTATAGCAATACTCAAAAAGCCAATCACGACACGTCATATATCAATAGCGAAGAAAGCTCGAAACCCAGTTATCATCATGGGCTAATCGGTTTTATTGGTTATGATATTGCAGCTCTCGAACTAAGTCCTGCCGATAGGATTGAATTGGCAATGCAGCCGTCTGCTTCGTTGGGACATTATGATATTTATCTAATGCCTACAGCACATGCTGATACAGGTTGGGCGTTAAAGACTCATCTAACTAACGATGATGCTTCTGAGAATACCGATCATAAGACAAGCGATATTCTTATAAATACTCTTACCTCTTACCTAGACGAACTGGATCGAAAACTGTCTGATAAATATCTCAATCAACCACAGTTTGAAGATGCATCAAGTATCACTCCCCTAGTTTTAAGTCCTCGATGGAGTAAGCTTGATTATCAACAAGCATTTAATCGCACACAAGACTATCTACAGCAAGGCGACTGCTATCAAATAAACCTGACACAGAAATGGTCTGGCAGTTTAGCGCGCGAAAATAACGATGTTCAATCAGCCTTTTCGCTTATTAACTATTTGCCTGCGCTATATCGCAATACAAAAGCGCCTTTTGCAGGATATGTGAGCGTTGATAGCAATGATGGTGATTACCTAAATAGAAGCGACAGCTTTGTCGCAGACAGCAATCATTTTGAATTGTTAAGCTGCTCACCTGAGTTATTTTTTACATTCACTAGAGAAATCGACACTGGCAAACACTCTATTCGCACCAAGCCTATAAAGGGAACCATGCCGCGAGGTGTTACTAACAAGCAAGATGCTCTGTATAAGCAGCAACTGGTCAATAGCGAAAAAGACCGCGCCGAAAATGTCATGATTGTAGATTTACTGCGTAATGATTTGGGCAAATACGCCAAAATTGGCAGTGTGAAAGTACCACAGTTATTTGCAATTGAGAGCTTTAGCAACGTCCATCATATGGTGAGTACTATCACCGCTGAGCTAAAAGCTGATAATCATCCACTAGCTGTATTGTTTGGTAGTCTGCCTGCTGGTTCTATCACTGGCACACCAAAAAAACGCGCTGTCGAAATCATCGCTGAACTGGAATCTACGCCACGCGGTGCTTATTGCGGCACTATGGGTTATATGAATTTTGATGGTAGTGGTCAATGGAATGTACTCATTCGTACATTGCAAGCCAACGCTTTATCAAATGATGACTGTAATAAAGAAAGACACGTTAATCTATGGGCAGGTGGCGGTATTACGGTCGCGTCTGATTGTGATGCTGAATACCAAGAATGCTTAGATAAAGTAGGTAACTTATTATCAGTCTTGGCTCAGAATATGTAGCCTGCCAAAGTGAAATGTCATTACTAATTTAGAATTAAAAAAGCCTGCCAACGTTACGTTAGCAGGCTTTATTTTTAAGACTTATCGATAGTGCTTTACGTGATGAGTAAAGGGACTAACCTATTCACATTCTACATTAAGCTATCAATATAATTTTATTCAGCAACAACGCTAGCATCGACTTGCAAGGCTTTTAGCGCATCAATCAAACGGTTGTTCTGCTCTGCCGTACCGATAGTAATACGCAAGTACTCTGCAATACGCGGCTTATCAAAATGGCGAACGATAATGCCTTGCTCGCGTAACGCACTCGCGACAGCACTTGCATCGCCATCTTTTGGACGAGCAAAAACAAAGTTGGCATGTGACGGTAGGACCTTATAGCCCAATGTAGTCAACTCTGCTGTCAGCGACATACGTAAATCAATGACTTGCTGACGAGTTTGCTCAAAATACTCAGTGTCTAACACACTCGCAGTCGCCCCAGCCTGAGCCAACTTATCCAGTGGATAGCTGTTAAAGCTATTTTTCATCCGTGTTAGTGCTTCAATCAATGATGCATTGCCAAAGGCCATACCAACGCGCAATCCAGCAAGCGAACGTGATTTTGAAAAGGTTTGGGTCACGATAACGTTATCACACTCATTGATTAAACTCACCGCTGAGACTGGAGCGTCTGCATTGCTCTCATCTATCTGAGCAAAATCGATATACGCTTCGTCAATCACAATGACCGCATTAGAATGCTCACTCGCAAGTTTACGGATATCAGCAAGCGACAGCAGTAAGCCTGTTGGTGCATTAGGATTAGCGATGATAATACCGCTACAAGGCTGACGATAAGCATCAGGGTCAATGCTAAAATCTTCCTCTAGAGGAATCTGTACAAGCTCTACACCGAACGTCTGTGCATATACAGGATAAAAACTATAACCAATATCAGGTGATAACAGCGGACGCTCTTTTAGAAAGAAGCTAGCAAATACTAACGCCAAGACTTCATCCGAACCATTACCAACGAATACTTGATTGATATCAAGATTGTATGACTGTGCTAATGCAGCACGTAGGTCATTAGATTCAGGAGCAGGATACAAACGTAACTCATCAGCTTGCTGCTCCAAAACCTTGGCAATAGCCTCCCCTACTTTTGGCGAGGGTGGAAATGGGTTTTCATTGGTATTTAGTTTGCATAGATTGTCGTGTTGCGGCTGCTCACCTGGAACATAAGGTGATAAGTTGCGCGCTTTAGACGACCACAGTCTGGTGTCTATCTTTGACTCACTCATAAATTATCCTACTATTAGCCACAAAGACTATTAAAAATAAATATCAAAAGTAAAAGCTAAAAATTCAAAATCAATTACTGATAACGATAACGAGCTGAACGCGCATGGGCTTCTAAGTCCTCACGCTGCGCTAAAATATCAGCTGTCTCAGCCAAAGGCTTACTGCCGGACTCACTGCAATAAATGATGGATGATTTCTTTTGAAAATCGTAAACACCCAACGGCGAAGAAAAGCGAGCAGTGCCTGATGTTGGCAGTACATGGTTCGGCCCCGCACAGTAATCCCCAATAGCTTCAGGCGTATGACGACCCATAAAGATAGCGCCGGCATGACGAATATCGTTTAAGAGTGCGTCAGGGTTATCAACAGATAACTCTAAATGTTCAGGAGCGATACGATTGATAAGTGCCATACCTTCACTACGATCTTTTACCAATATCAGTGCGCCCCGATTTTGCAGCGAGTCACGCGCGATATCTGCTTTTGGCAGCTCAGTCAGTGCTTTTTCTATCTCAAGTGCTACTTCGTTGAGCTGCTCTTCACTAGTCGTCACAAAGATAGCTTGTGCAATACGATCATGTTCAGCTTGAGACAATAGATCCATCGCTAGCCAGTCCGCTCTATCTTGTGCTTCGCCTTCTGCATATACCAATACTTCTGAAGGTCCAGCAATCATATCGATACCAACTTGACCAAATACTGCGCGTTTGGCTGCGGCGACATATTTGTTGCCTGGTCCTGTAATTTTGTCCACGGCTGGAATCGTTTTAGTGCCGTAAGCTAAAGCTGCTACTGCTTGAGCGCCACCAATAGTGAAGACGCGATCGACTTGGGCCAAATGAGCCGCTGCCAATACTAACGGATTGAGCACGCCTTTAGGCGCTGGCACCACCATGATGACTTCAGTGACGCCAGCCACCTTAGCAGGAATAGCGTTCATCAATACTGAAGAAGGATAAGAAGCTAAACCACCAGGCACATAAATCCCAACGCGATCAAGTGGCGTTACTTTTTGACCCAATCGGTTGCCTAGCTCATCCTCATATTGCCATGTTTCTTGTACTTGGCGCTCATGGAATGTCTGTACCCGAGTTGCGGCTGTGGTCAACGCTAACTTTACTTTTTCATCAAGATTGGCAAACGCTTCAGCAAGCGCTTCTTTAGACAACTCTAACTCTTGCATCGAAGTTGCTGGATGCTTGTCAAACTGCTGAGTCAATGCCAACACGACGTTATCACCATCAGCACGTACTTGCGCGATGATATCGTCGACGGTATGTAATAATTCAGCATCATTGACTGTTTCAAAGGCAAGCAACTGTGTCAATTGACTATCAAAATCGGCATTTTGGGTACTTAACTGGCGCATGACCTAATCCTATATCTGAGCATAAAGTAGTGCTAAAAATGAACGGTTTGGAACTGAGTAAAGTAGGTTTATCTTTCAAAGTATTGCGACTTATTCGATGTCTTCTTGTCTGAATTTTACGGTGATTTTATGTTTTCGCAAGCTAAGACAACAAAACCAGTTTAGCACGCTACGTCACTCATAGCCTGCTAAACTGGTTTAAAAATTTGTATAACCGTGCTTTATTTTACCAATGACTTGCACTGGATGATTAGCTATTGGCGATACTATTTTTAAAGCTATCTAAGATTGGTTCTAGTAGTGCAAATTTGCGCTTATAGCTGACTTGATTGACGATCAAACGTGAGGAAACATCGCAAATGTGATCGCGTGCCTCAAGTCCATTGGCACGCAGTGTGTTACCGGTGTCGACCACGTCGACGATCAAATCGCCCAAGCCGACCAATGGCGCAAGCTCCATCGAACCGTAAAGTTTGATGACATCGACTTGTTGACCTTGGCTTGCAAAATAAGCACGAGCGACATTGACATATTTGGTCGCGATACGCAGGCGACGATTTGGCAGCGGTGCATCTTTCACACCCGCAGTCATCAGTTTACACTGAGCAATCTGCAAATCGAGCAATTCATAAACATGATTGGCACCATGCTCAAGCAGCACATCTTTACCCGCCACCCCAAAGTCAGCAGCGCCATGTTCGACATAGGTCGGCACGTCACTGGCACGCAAAATCAATACACGTACATTTGGATTTGAGGTCGGAAAAATAAGTTTACGTGAGGCTTCAGGATCTTCTAAAAGATCAACACCAGCTGCACGTAGTAGTGGCATGGTCTCTTCTAGAATGCGGCCTTTTGATAAAGCCAAGGTTAGACCTGAAAACTCATCGTTTACTTCGTTTAATAAACCGCTGGCTGGTAAAGATTTGCTTGTCTCAGTCATAATGACATCGTGTCCATGTGCAGTCCCCTACTCAAAGGGGAATTTTTAATTTATAACTTAATATGGGTAACAGTCGATATTGAGTCAATCAATACTAAGCGTTGGTATTAATACGCTCGATGTTCACGCCTAAGCTACGCAGCTTGTCTTCAACATGCTCATAACCACGGTCAATGTGGTAAATACGGTCGATTAAGCTCTCGCCTTCAGCAGTCGCCGCTGCCATTACCAATGACATAGACGCACGTAAATCCGTCGCCATTACTGGTGCTGCGGTAAAGTTTTCGACACCTCGTACTACCGCAGTGTGACCATCAACCTGAATAGACGCGCCCAAACGATTGAGCTCTGGCACGTGCATATAGCGGTTCTCAAAAATGTTTTCAATAAAAGTACTTGTACCGTCAGCTAAGCAAGCAATAGCCATAAGCTGAGCTTGCATATCCGTTGGGAAACCAGGATGTGGCTGTGTACGGATATCAACCGCCTTCGGACGGCCTTTCATCTGCGCGCGAATCCAGTCATCACCGCTCGTGATAGTTGCACCCATGTCTTCGAACTTCTCTAGCACTGGCGTCAATAATAGAGCAGATGTTTTTTTAGTCAATACATCGCCACGTGTCATCAAGGCACCAGCAAGGTATGAGCCTGTTTCGATACGGTCAGGGACAACTGAGTACTCACAGCCGTGTAGACGCTCTACCCCTTCGATGGTCATCGTTGATGTACCGATACCGCTTATTTTGGCACCCATTGCAACCAACATATTGGCCAAATCAACCACTTCTGGCTCTAACGCACAGTTGCCTAAGACAGTTGTACCTTTGGCCAATGCTGCTGCCATGATGACGTTTTCAGTACCGCCGACGGTAATCATATCAAATGAGAAATTACAGCCTAATAGCTTGCCACCTTTTGGCGCTTGAGCTTTTACATAGCCATTTTCCACACTGATTTCGGCACCCATGGCTTCAAAAGCTTTTAGATGCTGGTCAACAGGGCGTGAACCAATCGCACAGCCACCTGGCAATGAGACTTCAGCTTCGCCAAAACGTGCAAGTAACGGCCCTAGCACCAAGATTGACGCGCGCATGGTTTTTACCAAATCATACGGGGCATAAAAGTTATCGATACTCTTGGTATCGCAAGTGACGGTATCATCTTGCTTCTGGATTTTGATACCCATGCCACCGATCAATTCAATCAACGTTCGCACGTCTTGTAGTGACGGCACGTTATGCAGTGTCGTTGGGGTCTCAGCCAATATCATAGCTGCGAGTAACGGCAAAGCGGCATTTTTGGCGCCTGAGATGGTGACTTCCCCTGCGATACGACTACTACCAGTGATTAAAAATTGATCCATAAAGGTGACAACCTAGCGATGAGTATAGAAAATTATGAAAACCAGAACTACAACTCTCAACCATGCATATGGCCGATTCAGTAATATCCAGTCATATAGACAGCTATTTGATTAGCCTTTTGATTGAACGTCCCACTCAGCAGGCGTCAGCGCTTGGATATTGAGTGCGTGAATATCGCCACTCGCAATCTTATCATTAACTAACGCATATACTGCTTGCTGACGTTGAACCGCGCGTTTGCCTTCAAAGCTGGCATCGACCACGCGTACGTCAAACTTATTACCTTGGTTGGCAGCTTGAATAAAAGCGTCTGGGAAGTGAGTCTGTAAAAATGCGATCAAATCGTCAGCGTTCATGCTCATAGAATAGTCTGCCTTAAAGTTTAGAATAGGGTATAGATTTAAAGTGATGACATTATAACAAGAGTTTGCATATCTTACAGTACTGTCTTACTCAAGTGTGTTTAAGCATTGAGACAGTACTATAAATTAAACAGTCAAAAATCGTTGATATACATAGTAATAAGTTATTTGAGCGTTTTATCCAAGTACGTCAGCACTTGCGCACGCACATCATTGACCCAGCGTAGCGGCGGTGCCATTGCACCAATACTGGTTGCGTGACTGGCCCCTTCTATTTCGCCCGTTTCAACGGTGACGCCTGCTTCTTTAAACGCTTCTGTCATTTTGATTGTATTAGTCGCATGTACAATTTTGTCTTTTTCTGCCGTTAACAATAAATAGGGCGGCTGCGCACCTTTAATCTGACGATCTGGCATCACCTCATCAGGTGTGGCATTGGGTCCAAACGCTGTTGCACTACTGAACTTGCGGAAATCATAGCTATAAGGACCCGCAATCCCAATAACGGTTGCAATATCTATTGGCTTAATACCATAAGGTGCTAAAAAGTCTTCGTTGGCAACGGCTGCTACTGCATTAAACGCGCCAGCAGAATGCCCCATCACCGCTAGGCGTGACGGATCTGCATGGAGACTGGTCGCATTTTCAATACTCCAAGCAATTGCCTGAGCTGCATCTTTGACATAATCAGGATAGACATGCTCAGGCGCTTTACGGTAATTAATCACTGCGGTGACATACCCTGCTTTGGCTAAGCTCTGACCGACAAAGGCATATTGTTCTTTATTGCCGCTCTCCCATGAACCACCATGGACAAATACCACCATAGGATAGCTAGTGTTGATAGTACTCTGAGATTTCATTGCTTGTGCTAGCGGTTTTGGATAATAGATATCTAGGTCTTGAGAAGGCTGATCACCATATAAGATATCCTTACTTACCCCAACGCCGCCACTAGAAGTAATGCCATTGACGATAGCCAGCGGTGATAATGCCTGTGCGTTTTGCGTGGCTAACGCGATACTGCCCAATGCCAATATTGCCGCACCACCAAATCTCAACGTTCGTGTTTTCTTATGAGCAGGTTTATTGTGTATGCCTATATTACCAATGACGCTTGTTTCTTCATTTGGTTGTATATTTGCCTGTGAATCCTTCATGACCAGTATCCTATTATATTTATTTATCAATCAGTAGTAACAGACTCACAGCGATAATGGTTCATCCATTAGCCAATGATGTGTTTGATATTAGTATCGTTGGCTAATGCGCTGACTCTGCTACATTTTACTATTGATATAGTACTCACTGGCTGAAGATTTCTCGTGCCTTTACTGTTATCACTATTTAGGCTTATTGTGATTGACGTCATTTATCGCTTGGCGAACTAAAAGTTCTTATTGATTCTGATAAAGGTCGATATAAGGGCTTGAAGACGGCTGCGTAGTATTGGCCTCTTCTTCCGTTATGACAATAGGCGTTGCCGTGCTGATAGTAGTATCTTGGGCAGCTGGCGCTACTGCAGGATTGGCCAAATTATTCTCATACATGATGTCATCATTATTTATTTTGACACCTCTATCGTCGACGACAGTTGTCAACAATACCAACTCAGTGACTCCAACAGTACCATTGGCGATATCAATCAAATGACTCTGCTGAGTGGGTGTCATACGGCCCATAATATAGACCACGCCATTATTAGTAACGGCTTTAATTTGTGAAGCACTCACACCATCGCTAGCGGCTATTTTCGCCAGTAGCTTTGAAGTGATATAGCCATCATGAACTGTTGAGCTATACCCTTTTGACGCACTGACTTCCATCTCATTGTAGACACGGCGTACATCTGGCATAGAGCTAACGACTTTTTCTACTTCTGCTTTGAGCGTTTCAGTTGGCACTTCACCTGTGAGCAGTACTTCGCTATTGAAACTATCGATACCCATACGACTGGTTTGCTGCAAGTCTTCTTTTAGCCCATATACATTGATTTTGGCAGTATGTTCAATACTACGATCGAGCAGACGCTGCGGAATCGTGCGCTCAGTCATTGGCACGCCGTACGTTCCTTCTGTACTGTTGGTCAGATAGTTGGTGGCACAACCTGTACTGACAACGCAGGCAGCAATCATAATGCCAGTCGTAATACGGCGTGATGAACCAAAAATAGCAGTGCGCAAATGCATCCGTGTCATTATTTACCTCTTAAAACATGGTTGTGACAATTTTATAAATTAAGCAAATCTTAATCTAGGTCATATCTTCATTTTAAAGAAAACACGCTCTAGTAGTGACGAGCTAAACGTAGCTGTAAGCTAATACTGTATCTGATTTATAGAAAGTTGACTATAACCGCTACTTTACTTAATTTTGGCCATCAGCGGTTAGCTTTTTAGTAACGAACCTTACTTGTCAGATGTGGTTAAATGCTTCATTTGGCAGCATCTATCTTATTTACCCTATTACCATGCACTGGCTATAAAAGCATTTTGAATCCATTCTGGTTGATGGTCTAACGGCTCATTTCTTGAATTTGACTCATTCATCGTGTTGTAAGCAATGACATCAAACCGGCAATCATAATGAGCATACTCAGGATACTGCTGCAAAAAGGACTGTGCTGTCTTAATAACTTTGCGCTGTTTGCTTGCTGTCACGCTGAGTGCCGCATCGCCATAATTCGAGGACTTGCGCTGGCGAACTTCAATAAATACTAGTGTTAACCATGCTGAACCTGTCTCAATCATGACCAGATCCAACTCACCTACTTTTGGCTGTTGCCAATTTTGTGCGACCAACCTCAACCCTTGCGCTTGTAAATACTCACACGCCTGCTGCTCAAACCGACTACCTTGGCGTTGTTTTGGTGAGGTTAAGATTAAGGGCTTATGGTTCGGCATAAGGTTAATTGGTCTGATTAACATTTGAGAATTATCATAGCACAACATGCTAAACTAGCCACTTCTGCGCGTTCTACTCTCACAATCTATCGATTGCCTCATTCATTATTTGACTGAAAAACCATAGATAACGACTGTACATACTAGCGCACTATTATTTTTTCACGTCTTTTTAACCACCCGAGGTTTTCATGTCTACCCCTACTGCGATGCCAGCTTGTCTCTATATCGTTGCCACGCCGATTGGTAATATGTCCGACATGACATCGCACGCAATTGATGTCTTGAAGCAGGTCGCCATTATTGCCTGTGAAGACACCCGCACCTCAGGTAAGCTACTGTCACATTTTGGCATCGATACTAAAGGCAGTAAAGCTGACGAGACAAAAGACTCAGAGACTCGTCCTGCCAAAAGCAGTATCGAAAATGATGATACGACGACAAAGCAAAAAGGTCACAATAAGCTATGGGCCTATCACGAACATAATAGCGCCATTCAAACACCCAAAATTATTGAAATGATTGAGCAAGGTCATTCGGTTGCCTTGATTAGTGATGCGGGTACACCTCTGGTCAGCGATCCAGGTTATCAACTGGTACAAGCCGCGCATGAAGCTGGCGTGACCGTATCACCTATCGTTGGGGCTTCTGCTGCAATTGGCGCATTGTCAGTAGCAGGACTACCATCTGATCGATTTAGCTTTATTGGGTTCTTGCCTGCCAAAACGCACGGTCGTCAAAAACAGCTGAGCGATCTAATCGCACGTACCGAAACTTTAATCTTTTATGAAGCGCCGCATCGCATCGTATCTAGCCTAGAAGACATGGCAACGATATTTGGTGCAGACCGCGCGGTGACTTTTTGCCGAGAATTGACCAAGACGTTTGAAACGGTACACAAGAGCACCCTTGGCGAGTTGGTTGAATTTGTCAAAGCAGATGACAATCAGCAACGCGGCGAGATAGTCGTGGTCGTCGCTGGTATCGGTGTGGCAAAAGATACTGACGACATCAGCACTCATGATAAATTGCTACAGCGTTTGCTAGAGGACTTATCAGTCAAAAAAGCAGCCGCACTGGCCTCTGATATCACTGGTGTGAAGAAAAATGCGCTTTATCAGCGTCTACTAGAGTTGCAAGCAGACTAATTTTTAATAATAAAAAGATAACCATTTACAAATGAATTGAGGAGAGATAAGCAATGTACGATGTAATGGCAATAGGCAATGCGTTGGTTGATCACGAGTATGTGCTATCAGATGCGGCACTAGAAGAGACTGAGCTGACCAAAGGTAATATGACGCTGGCTGGTATTGAAGAGCAGCAGCAACTACTGGCTTATTTTAAGCTGGCTGAGATTGAGCCATCAAAACAAGCAGGCGGCGGATCAGCAGCCAACACCATGTTTACCTTTGCCAGCTTAGGCGGTAAGCCTTTTTATGCTTGCCGCGTCGGTGATGATGATCAAGGGGCATTTTACCTTAGAGACTTGCATGAAGCAGGTGTCGCAACTTCAGACAAATCTATTCATGCAGGCGGTGTGACCGGCTCATGTGTGGTTGCCGTTACCGAAGATGGCGAGCGTACCATGCAGACCTATCTTGGCACCTCAAGTGAGATTGTCGCTGACAATGTTGATTTTGACGCGTTGACTCAAGCAGATTGGCTATATATCGAAGGCTATCTAGCAATGTCTGAGAGCATCCAGCCAGCGATGACTCAATTACGTCAACAGGCCGGTATCTATAATGCCAAAATCGCAGTGAGCTTTGCTGATCCTGCGGTAGTAAAATTTGCCAAAGATGGCTTGCTTAATATGCTCGGCAACAAAGTCGCAGTGATATTCTGCAATAGCGAAGAAGCCAAGCTGTTTACGGATAAAAAACAAGTCAAAGCAGCGGCGCGTGCCCTGCTTGAATACTGCCAAACCGCAGTCGTCACTGATGGTGCCAATGGTGCGGTCATTGCCCACCAGCCTAATGATGAAGCAGAGGTTGAAGTCTATGACGTTGCAACCCCAGCAGTGGCCAACGTCATCGATACCAACGGTGCAGGCGATAACTACGCTGGTGCTTTCTTATATGCATTATCGCAGCAGTATAGTCTGCCAGAATGCGGTCGTCTTGCCAGCGAAATATCGGCACAAGTTATTCAGCAGTTTGGACCGCGTCTTGCCTCGCAGGACTATCGAGATATCGCGCAGCGCGTACTTTCTGCTTAATTGTTAAACACATCTGTTGAACGCAAAAAAAAGCCCATATCAAATCGATATGGGCTTTTTTTATATTAGACTTGCTTAAACAGTTTGCTCAACTTAATAAGCGCTTTTTATTAAGCAGAAGCTAATGCTTGGGCGAGATCGGCTTTAATGTCTTCGATATGTTCGATACCAATCGATAGTCGTACCATATCCGTACTAACGCCTGCATTTTCTAGCTCTTGCTCATTTAACTGACGATGGGTGGTCGTCGCTGGATGACAGGCCAATGACTTTGCATCACCGATATTTACCAGACGAGTAATCAGTTGCAGCGCATCGATAAAGCGCGCTCCTGCTTCTAGTCCGCCTTTTACACCAAAGGTCAAAATAGCAGAAGGCGTGCCTTTCATGTATTTTTTGGCAAGCTCGTGCTCAGGATGGTCAGATAGACCTGCATATTTCACCCAAGCAACTTTATCATGGTCACGCAGATATTCTGCAACGGCTTGTGCATTTTGCACGTGACGCTCCATACGCAGACTTAGCGTCTCCATACCTTGCAAGATACCAAAGGCATTTAGCGGGCTAAGTGCTGCGCCAGTGTTACGTAGTGGCGCAACGCGGGCACGGGCAATAAAGGCTGGCGCGCCTACGTCTTTTACGAAATTTACCCCATGATAGCTATGATCTGGCGTATTCAACAGTGGGAAACGCTCAGGATAGTCTCCCCAAGCAAACTTGCCACTATCGACAATCGCACCACCGATTGACGTTCCGGTTCCACTCATATATTTGGTCAATGAGTGAATCACGATATCTGCACCGAACTCAAAAGGACGGCATATCGCAGGTGTCGCCACCGTATTATCAATCACGACAGGCACACCGTATTCATGAGCGACATCACTGAGCGCTTGAATATCGACAATATTACCTAGTGGGTTACCGATACTCTCTGCAAAAACCATCTTGGTTTTATCATCAATTAAGTCACGAATGGCTTCAGGGTTTTTATGATCGAAGAAACGCACTTCGATACCTTGACGCGGCAATGCATGGGCAAATAAATTGTAAGTACCGCCATATAACGTCGATACAGCAACGATATTGTCACCTGCTTCACAAATGGTCTGAATGGCATAAGTAATGGCAGCCATACCAGAGGCTACGGCAAGCGCACCGATACCGCCTTCTAACGCAGCCACACGCTCTTCTAACACCGCGTTGGTCGGATTCATGATACGAGTATAGATATTGCCTGCTACTTTTAAATCAAACAAATCTGCACCATGCTGAGTATTATCAAACGCATATGAACTGGTATGATAAATAGGCACGGCGACTGCTTTAGTCGTTGGCTCTACACTATAGCCGGCATGAATCGCTAAAGTCTCAAGACGTTGAGGGATTCCTGATGATTGGGGCGTCTGCTGGGCTGCTTGTTCATTACTCATAATACATTCCTTTGTATTCATCAAAAGTTAATTATTAAAAAGTTAGCATTTAAAAGCCATTTCAAAAAAGCGATCTACTAAATCATAGCAATAAAAAAAGCCGAGTTCATCAGAACTCGGCTTTTTTGTTAAATATTATGCTTGGGCTGTTAACTGAACATCCACAGTATGCATGGATTTCAAGCTTTTATTTATAGTAAGCATTCTCTGTACGAGTATGGTCAGTCTCGTCAACCACTTGGGTCAACTCTGGAATTTGCTGTTTCAGCTGTACTTCAACGCCTTGACGTAAAGTCATATCAACCGCTGAACACCCTTGGCAACCACCGCCAAATTTCAATACAGCGGTTAGACCAATGCCTTCTTCATCAATCAGCTCAAGCAACTGTACGTCACCGCCATGCGCTGCCAAGCCAGGGTTGATCTCTGACTGCAATACATAGTTGATGCGCTCTTCAACACTGGCATCAGCGCCTACTTTAGGTACTTTAGAGTTTGGTGCGCGGAAAGTCAGCTGACCACCGAAGCGGTCTTTATTATAATCGATAACCGCGTCTTCTAGATAAGGTACTGACGCCGCCTCAATAAAGGCAGAGAAGTTCTCATACGTAAACCGCAAATCAGCGCTGTCTTCTTCGCCCGGCTGGTTATAAGCCATGCAGCACTCTGCACGCGGCGTACCAGGATGCTCAACGAAGATACGCACACCGATACCATCAGTATCTTGCTTAGATAACAAATCTGCTAAGTAGCCTTGAGCTGACTCAGTAATAGTGATGTTACTTTTCGCTTCGACTTGCTCAGTATCTAGGGCTGATTCATAGCCAGCAGTTTGGTCTATTTGGTTATCAGCTTGGTTTTGCTCACTCATAATGTTTCCTATGCGTTATGACACAAACGCTATATCTATTATGGCTACTGTGTCGTGAATTTGGATTTTTAAAATGTTTACGATTTATATAAGACATGCAGACTGGCAATGATTGATGTTTATTATTGTATGACATTGGCCAACATGAGTATAAAGTTTAATCAGTCTATAGCAGTCATTATACCTGAATCACGCATCAATTCCGACCACGCTACTGTGAATTGAACTGAGGCTATTGCAAATGGTCGTCATTGGTTTTTTTAATGATGCTAACAGGTCGCAAAGTAATTTCATATCTAGACGAGAAACCACAAACACGCTAAATGACTATGTTGGCTGCCAAGTTATTCTCTATATAAAGACAGCGGTGCCATTTATCAAGCGCACTCAGCATTTTCGATATGCCATACCGTTCACATCTAGTCCGAGCAAGTCATCTGGTTTTGACGTAGTATTGATAATTTGAATGATTTTGCGCAGTAGCGTTATGAGCATGGTAGCTTTTAATTGTCTTGTATAAACATCAGCTTGTATAAATATCGACTTGTATAAAGATTATGTGTTTTTTGGATAGGACTATTTTATGATGACACGGACGTTGCACCTAGTAACCACTAAGGATGATGAGAAAATTGCCGTTTGGAAAGTAGTTGATAATCCAGAAGAAGATACGATAGCTAACACGTCAAAAAACAGCCTGCCTGACATCACACCGCAAAACATATTTTTGACGCATGGTACGTTTTCTGACAAGCAAACTTGCCTCAAAATCGCCGAATATTTTGCAGGGATTGGTCATCATTGCTACATCATGGAATGGCGCGGACATGGTGATAGCTCACTACCGAAAGAAAAATTCAACTTTGAGACTGTCGCCACTTACGACTATGAAGCGACTTTTCGTTATTTCTTTGAAGAATTAAAGATCGATAACCTGCACTGCGTTACTCATAGTGGTGGCGGTGTTGGTTTGACCATGTTTCTCATCCAAAACCCAAGCTATATCGATAAGGTCAATAGCATCAGTATGTTTGCCTGCCAAGCTTTTGGGGCGGTACAAGACTCGACCAGCTACGTGAAAATCCTTACGGCCAAGGTACTTACTCGATTGGTCGGCTTCATACCCGCTAAGCAATTAAAGGTAGGCCCTTTTAACGAAAGCTACTATACGATGACCCAGTGGTACGATTGGAATTTGCGTAAAAACTTTAAAAGTAGCTTTTTGAAAAACGCTAATTTTGATAAAGGTAGGACGAATATAGACGGAATGGACGAAAGCATTAGTCAGCAGAAAAGTACTGGTGATGACTTTATCGACTATCGTCATCATATGGCTCAGATTACCATTCCTGTTTATTCTATCAGTGCAAAAGGTGATACCTTCATCTCCCCTACTCGCGGCTGTCGTTTGTTTTTTGATGGCTTTGATAATTCAACTAATATCTTTCGAGAGTACTCGCTCAGTAATGGCGATTTAGATGACTATACGCACAGTCGCATCATGATCAGTCGTAACGCAGCCACAGAGATTTGGCCAACGGTGACGGCATGGATAGAGAAGCATGCCCGTTAAAGCATATGTATCGATTGGACGGTTTCGATAATGACACACCCCTAAACATCTTTATACTTGTCAGAAAGTCATAGGCTGTGTCAGTATTAGCGTCATTAATTTTTAATCAATAAAAATAAGTCGTAGGAAGTTGGCGTCTATGAGTGAATTATCAGAGCAACAGTCAGATAAGCAAAACCTAGATCAAAAAAGCAGTAAACACTACCGTTATCTAGTCTTTATCGGACGCTTTCAGCCGTTTCATGCTGGCCACAAAGCCGTCATCGATGAGGCGCTAAAACGCTCAGACGAAGTGATTATGCTGATTGGCTCAGCCAACTTGCCACGCAGTTTACGCAATCCGTTTAGCGTCGCTGAGCGTGCCGCAATGATTAAAGGCGCTTACTCTGAAGAAGAAGCCGCACGCATTCACTGTGTTGGTCTAGACGATGCACTTTACAATGACACCCGCTGGCTACAGTATGTGCAAGCAGGTGTAAAATCTGTCACTGGTGACTTGCAGACAGATATTGGCTTGATTGGTCATTCAAAAGACAGCTCATCTTACTATCTGTCATTGTTCCCCAACTGGGACTCTGTGTCAGTACCCAGTTATCATAACTTATCAGCCACGCCGATTCGCGACAGCTATCTGATGGGTGCCACGCCGACGCCCGAGCGTACGCCCGAGTCAACACGCAACGTCCTCGATGCATTCAAAAAAACTGAAGACTATCATCAGCTGCATGAAGAAGCAGACTTCATCGATAAATACAAAAGACAATGGGAATCAGCACCATACCCACCTACCTTTATGACGGCTGATGCGTTGATTGTACAGTCGGGGCACATCTTGCTAGTCGAGCGACGTAGTATGCCAGGGCGCGGATTGTGGGCGCTACCGGGTGGATTTTTAAATCCAAAAGAAACGCTATTTGACGCTTGTATTCGCGAGCTGCGTGAAGAGACACGCCTCAAAGTCCCTGAGCCTGTATTGCGTGGTTCTTGCCACAGTCAGCATACTTTTGATGACCCGTATCGTTCAGCACGCGGACGCACTATTACCCAAGCGTTTTATTTTCAGCTCAAAAACGATCCGAAAGGTTTGCCAAAAGTAAAAGGTGGCGATGATGCGACCAAGGCATTTTGGCTACCATTGGCTGAGCTCGATGCGAAGATGATGTTTGAAGATCACTATGCGATTATTACTAAGATGGTGGGCTTGTAGTTCGCTAATAATCGTTTTTCTAGTAGTCTTTTTTAGTAGCTTTTCTAATAGCTACTTGAGCAAATTATTATCAATAACAGCTATCACTAAATATCGTATTAATAATTTGATACCAATGCCGATAGACGGCAATCAACCGCCGCCACCGTTCTTTCATTAAAGCATTTGCGGCATTTCAAAGCAGAGGAGTTCTGTGATGTATACCAGTAACCTAAACAATTTAATCTTAAATAGCGACAGCTATAAAACCTCACATTGGGTGCAATACCCGAATGGTAGCGAGTATCTGTCAAGCTACATTGAAGCGCGCAAGGGCGACTACGATGTGGTGTTCTTTGGTCTACAAGCCTTTATCAAAGAGTACCTAAGTACGCCTATCACTCATCAAGATATTGATGAAGCCGAAAAGGTGATTCAGGCGCATGGCCTAACCTTCAATCGTGCTGGCTGGGAGCACTTGATCGAAAAACACAACGGCTATTTGCCACTACGTATCCAAGCCGTAGCAGAAGGCAGCATCGTGCCCGTGTCCAATGTAGTCTGCCAAGTGATCAATACCGATCCTGAATTTTACTGGCTACCCAGCTATATCGAAACAGCGCTATTGCGTGCAATTTGGTATCCATCGACGGTCGCTAGTATTTCTCGCTATTGCAAAGACATTATCCGTCAAGCGTTAGAGAAGTCAGCGGACAATACAGAGTCCCTGCCTTTTCGCTTGCATGACTTTGGTGCGCGCGGTGCATCGAGCCAAGAAACGGTTGCGCTTGGTAGCTTAGCGCATTTGGTCAACTTTGCTGGTACTGACTCGATGACAGCGCTTATTGCTGCTAGTCGCTGGTATCAGATGGGTGATGATATGCCGGCATTCTCTATTCCAGCAGCCGAGCACAGTACGATGACAGCTTGGGGACGTGATGGCGAGACTGCTGCTTTTCATAATATGATCGAGCAGTTTGGCGGTAAGGATAAAGCCTTTTCGGTCGTTTCAGATAGTTATGATTTATGGAATGCCATCGACAATATCTGGGGCGACGCCTTAAAAGACGAAGTCAAAAATATGGGCGGTACCTTGGTCATTCGTCCAGACAGCGGCGAACCTACCAAAGTCGTCCGTGAAGCATTAGAGCGCTTGGCAGTGAAGTTCGGTACGACCGTAAACAGCAAAGGCTATAAAGTGCTACCCGACTACGTACGCATCATCCAAGGTGATGGCATCAGCTCGCAAAGCTTAAGCAAAATTATTGATGTGGTCATTAAAGCGGGCTTTAGCATAGAAAACGTGACGTTTGGTATGGGCGGTGGTCTATTGCAGCAAGTCAACCGCGACACCATGAGTTGGGCGATGAAATCTAGCGCTATTTGTATCGATGGCGCATGGAAGGATATTTATAAAGATCCTGTCACCAGCCGCTCGAAGCGCTCGAAAAAAGGACGATTGGCACTGGTAAAAGACGACAGTAGCCAGCTAACAACCGTCAAAGAAAATGAGATAGGCGATCCAACTGACAATTTATTACGCGATGTCTACGTCGATGGTCAATTGTTAATTGAAGACAGTCTTACGACTATTAGGGAACGTGCAGGATGGTAGACACTAATAAACTAACATCTATCGCAAAAGATGTATTATTTGCTCCCGTTTATCTTTATCAGGGGCGTAAAATCAAGCGTGAAACCGTCCGTTTGCCGGAGCCAAACGGCGAAAGGCATGGTATGGTTGATCTATCAAAAGCAGATATTAGACTGTCATCTAAAAACCAAGAAATGCTCAACTTAATGGTCGTGGGCGACTCAGCAGCAGCGGGCGTCGGTAGCCAAACCCAACAAGAGGCCCTGGTTGGTAATTTGATTCCGATATTGGAACAGAATGAGGTTATTCGATCGAATTTTACACAGCTCAATTGGTCATTACAAGCGACAACAGGTCATACCAGCTTTGATATTTTGCGCAGATTATATGTCCTCGCTACTCCTGACCAACCTATCGATGTGATGTTGCTAAGCGTAGGAGTCAATGACACGACGTCTAATGTCTCTGTGCATAAATGGCAGCAGCAAATTGAAGACATTATCAATATTGCACAGCGTAAGTTTGGTGTACGCGAGTTAATCTTCTTGAGCTTACCACCGATGGCGCAAATGCCTGCGATCCCTACTCCACTTAATAACTTTGTGGGGGCAAAAGCCTCAATACTTGATGAGATATTGCAGCAGGTCTGTGCTGCTCATGACGGTGTCAATTATATGGCAACTGACTTTGCGCGTATGATATCAGAGCATGGCAATGGTCAGCCTATTGATATTTCCGTGATGTTCGCCAGTGATGGCTTTCATCCTAGTAGCCTAATGTACGGTTATTGGGCACAGCAGATCGTGGAGAACATTACCCAACTATTAGACTCATCCGCTGCTCAGAGGGATTGCTAAAAACACGCAAATATTGATCTATCTACACAAAAAAACCGCTGAATAATCAGCGGTTTTTTATTGCTTAGCAAAACACATTTATACCATAAGTATAAATTATTCAGCAGCGTCTGCAGCTTTCTTGCTACGGCCACCAAATGCGCCAAAGCGTTTGTTGAAGCTTGCAACACGACCTTCAGTAGACGTTTTACGTTGCTCACCAGTATAGAATGGATGCGACGCACTTGAGATATCAAGTGGGTAGTATGGGTATTCTGTACCTTCGTATTCACGAGTCGCTTTAGTCTTAACGGTTGAACGAGTCAAAAAGAACACGTCCGCGTTCGTGTCATGAAATAAAACTTCTTGGTAGTTAGGATGGATATCTTTACGCATAATATACTCTCTAGGTCCGATGTATGTACAACGTCTAAATACAACACCATCGATGATGTATCAAACAAATAATGACATACGTAACTGAGGCACTAAGGACATTATAAGTATGGCAACTGCGTCACTAGCTTATTCCAGCACAAAGCACCACTCTTCTGCTCACTTAGCCTTTCCCCAGCGGGAAAATTAAACCGCGATTTTAACGGTTTTTGTCACCCAACGCAAGCCACAGTTATGATAGATATATGTGATAAGTTGTCACTAAAAGAGAAATAGTGTTGAGATGTATGAGTTAACCCAGTACAATATTTTGGTTAGTTAAATTAATCAATTATACAGATATATGTAGTTAAGCTAACGAGATTTAGCTTAACTACATATATCTATCGAACTTTTAGGTGATATGGCTAGTCAGTTTTCTACAAAAAATATCGCACTCTTTATTCATCGGTAAGCACAACTTCCCTAACACTAAATAAGGACTATTCAATGATAAACACTACAAAAGCCCTATTGATCAGCTCAATACTTTCTATCACTACCATGGCAAGCGCTGCACTGCCGACTCAGTGGCAACTAGATAACTCTCACACTCGTGTCGGTTTCTCAGTTGATCACATGGGATTTTCTACGGTCATGGGACACTTTAGCGATGTAGACGGTACCGTTAAATTTGATCTAAAGAACCCTAACCAAACCCAGCTGAACTTTGTCATTGATACAGACAGTATCGATACTGCTTGGGCTGCCCGTGACAAACATTTAAAAACGGAAGAGTTCTTTAACGTTAAAAAACACCCTACTATGAGCTTTAAATCTACTCAGGTTAATTTTGTAAATCCGCAGCAAGCAAAAGTAACTGGGGACTTTACTTTACTGGGTCAAACCAAGCCGCTAACTCTTAATTTAACGCTGAACAAAATCGATAACAGCCCTCTTACCAAAGAGCCAGTCGTTGGCTTCCGTGCTACTGGCACTATAGACCGTGCAGCTTATGGTATGACAGCCTACTCTGCTGGTATTACGACCAATGTTCCTATTCAAATTGATGGTGAACTGGTAGAAAAGAAATCAAAGTAATTCTTACCACGTTCTAATATTAGTATGTTTCAATAAAACCAAAAAGCAGCCCTATTATAAAGGCTGCTTTTTTCTCAAAAAATTGTTATACCGTACTATTTGGTTGGAATGACATGCCAAACGCCAAACTTGTCATCACCATCTTTGTCACCAACTTTTGTATCATTAGCATAGAAGTATAAAGGCTTACCACTCATTGCCCATTGATACTTACCATCTTCACGCTTGAATGCAGAAAACTGACCAGAAGCTTTAGCATTGCTTGGTGCCATAAATATCGGCCACACAACTTGGCAAGCTGCGCCGCAATCTGACTTATTCATTGAATCTTTATCATAAGTGTAAAGCGTCATATGGTTAGTAGCATCCACTAACATCCCATTCTTGCTAGTGACTGGCGCTGTATTACTGCTCGTTGCCTGTACTTCATGCGTACCCGACATATCATTTCCAACTACACTCTTTAGGGTTGTACAGCCTGTCAACGCTAGTACACCTGTTAATGCAGATAACATCATCATATTTTTCATCATAACTTCCTTGTAATTTTAGTCATATATTTTATAGCGGTAAGCTTGTTGTCGTTTAATTTATCAACCGTCCCTACTGTTAATTTCGACATTTGTAATTTTGAACAGTCATCAAAACAAAACCTACGCTTCTTGTTAAGCAAAATAAATATAGCATATGGCTTTATATTATCTTGGCAATCAACATACACGCTTACAAAAGTAATCGAATTTTACAAAACAATAAAACGAGCTTATTTTCGATTTCACAAGTTTGCCACCTCTTCTGTTTACTCTATTTCTAAACAGACTTATTCGTCTGTATAACTTCACACGTATAGCGCCTCGTTGACAAAAAACATGTATGTGCTTACGTATTTATCCTCATACTGCCTGTAGTTCTTCGTACAATAGACTTATAGAAGTGAAGAATGGCTAAACAATAGAAAAGATGACTATTGAAGTTCAGGTTTATGTGTTGAACTTAATTAGCTTCGCACGCATATCAGGAAAGATAAAACATTCAATACATATACAGAGCACGGCCTAATACAGATGCTATTAAGGATACAACGACGACAATGACTCAGTCTTTTGATAAAAACTACGCTCAACCCTTTAATCGTGACGATCATTCTGGGGTGTTGTCTTACGGGGCACAAAAAGATCAACCTAAAAAGCGTGTTGGTATTTTGGGCGGCGGTACTGCGGGATCGACGATTGCGATTCGACTTGCTGCGTTAGGATTAGAGACCTACTTGTTTGAGCAAAAAAAATCGCTCATTGATGGGCCTCCTATGTGTCATTTGCATGCAGGTGGTAACTTGTACCGTGAAATACCGGACGAGGATTGCGTGGCACTGCTCAAGCAATGTATCGATATTTTGCGTTTATATCCGCACACTATTGACGTTCGTCCTACTGTGTTTGCTGTACCAACACGCGACGAAGGATTACCTGAAGACTTACTACCACGTTTGGATATTTTGACTAATGCTTATCAAGAGCTGATCGAGCAAGATGCTAATAATAAAGTATTGGGTGAGCCTGAAGATTACTATCAACTTTATAGCCATGAGCAATTGATTGAGCTATCTGAACGTGAGCAAGTCGCTGTACCAAGTACGGTTGATGAATGGATGATTCCAGTCGCTAGATACTTAGATTTAAACAAGGTTAAATTTCCATTAATTGTCGTTCAAGAATATGGCTGGAACATTTTTCGTTTAGCAGCCTCTGCTAAGCTTGCACTTGAGGAATACGATAATGCACATGTATTTACCGAAACCGCTGTGCAAAAAGTCGTACCAGTAGATTGTGAGAATTGTACCAACGCTGACCATCATGTCACCAAATGGCGTATCGACTATCAACAAACCCATAGTCAAGAACACGCCTCTCAGCTTGAGTCTATCGAGGTTGATTATCTAGTCAATGCTTGCGGATTCCGCACTGGTGTCATCGATGATATGGTCGGTGTCGATGTCACGCGTATGGTTGAGTTCAAATCGTCTTATGTGACCCATTGGGACGATGCTGGTGGTCAGATACCAGAGATTATCGTCTATGGTCAACGAGGTACGCCAGAAGGCATGGCGCAGCTTACTCCCTACCCTGGTGGATACTTTCAGATTCACGGTATGAGCAAAGCCATTACTTTGTTTGATGATGGTCTTGTCGCATCAAGTACAGACAGTGCGCAGCCTAAACTGCCACAGCAATATGTGCACTATATTGAAGATGGTTGGGATAAAGCGCCCTTACAAGCACGTAGCCAACAAGCGATTGAATATGTCGCTGAGTTTGTACCGACATTTAACAGCGCGCGAACTGTTGGCAATGCTCTATACGGTGGGCAGCAGATTCCTGGACAGGATGATACCCTGCGAGTCGCTGATGTGAGCTTATACTCTAACATACGTTATGCCCGTGCAGAAAACGTCAAAGCATCCTCGACCTTGATTGCCGCTGATCAAATAGTTAGTGAGCTGACAGATCTAGGTTTGATAGAGAACGATACGCCTATGAATCGTAGCCGCTATGCCCATGAATGGTCGTACCTTGTCCATAATGATAGCCTCACGGTTGATGAAGTTGCACGTGAGCTTGCTGAGCAGCGTGGATTCCCGATAGCGATGGCTCATGTCAATCATAGTATTCGTGAAGTAGCATTGGACGATCTCACGCCTGCTGATCCCTGCTGATAGATTTTCAATAGATACAAAAAAGGAGCAGATCACCAAATTTCGGTTATCTGCTCCTTTTTTTGTAATGGCCCTTAATATTCTAACAGTTACTACTACTGATAAAGGTTGGTAAGTTCTATATACCTTAGCGATTACTACCAGCCATCTTTTCTGTATCCACAGCATCATCTATGGTCACTACTGTCTGTAACATATCAATTGCTTCGCTGATGGTATTGCACACCACTAGACGATCCAAATCTTGCTGCTTCATAAAGCCTTGCTCAGCCGTATATTTTAGATGCTCAATCATACGGTCATAAAAACCATTGATATTTAGAATGATCATTGGTTTTTCGTGCTGATATAGCTGACGCCATGTGGCGATTTCCATAATTTCTTCTAACGTTCCTAGCCCACCTGGTAGCGTGATAAAAGCATCTGCATACTCTGCCATAACAGTCTTGCGCGTGTGCATAGTGTCAGTCAGGTGCAAGCGAGTCAGCTGCTCATGAGCGATTTCGTGCTTGAGCATAAAGGTTGGTATCACGCCTACTGCCTCAGCATCACCTTTAATTACCTCATCTGCAACTGCACCCATCAGACCGATACTAGCGCCACCATATACTAGCCCCATGCCATTATTTGCTAAGGCACTACCTAGCTCACGTGCTGCCTGCTCATACACCTTATCATTGCCCAAACGTGAACCGCAATAAACAGCTACTAGTGGCATAGTAAGTATTGACTTATCGACTGCTTTTTCAATATTTGTAATGTCTTTGCTCGTGATTACGTCATAAGTATCATCGTTAATTTTCATTTGCATATAGTTTCCTTCATTTATCGGTTTGTTCTTTATTGAGTATTTATTATGTAGGACTAGCAACTGCCGACCTCTATTATTTACAGGGTGATGTATATAGTTTATATGACGCCCTAAGCCAAGCTATATAGAACTTGGAAGTCACATTTGCCCAACTGTCCCGTCCTTAATTATCTTAACATAAGCAATGCTACCACATAGTCACAATGATTTATCACTACGCAACGACTACACTTTCAAGATGAGCATTTATTGTTCATCATAGCCCGATATTCATTATCTACTAATAAAAATACTAAGGTATAGCCATGGATAATCACAATGCCTCTTCTACTGCCGAGCCATCAGTCTCTGTGGTTAATAGCAATCTCACTAGTAAAAGTAATATGAATGACGCGAGCAATACTGATACTTACTCATTAAGCATCATGACCGATCGCAACCAAGCATTGGCAGCCACTGTCTATCGCCCTAAAGATGCGACAAAAAAAGCAATCATGATGGCACCAGCCACAGGTATTAAGCGCCATTTTTATCATAATTTTGCGACTTACTTAGCAGAGAGCGGCTTTGGGGTGCTGACCTTTGATAACGAAGGAATCGGTGAGTCACTATCGACCGATCTGGCAAAATGTAGCGCTTCCTTGATCAGTTGGGGTCGCCATGACATGCCAGCTGTACTTGATGCCTTACAAGATGAGTTTCCTGATGCCTCTTATCATCTCATCGGTCATAGCGCAGGTGGTCAGCTCATTGGCTTGATGCACAACTATCAGGCGATTGGCTCAGTGTTTAATGTCGCTTGCTCGTCAGGACGTATCAAAAATATGGGCATGCCATATAAGCTCAAAGCCATGGGTTTTATGGATGCGTTTATTCCATTCACTAATTTAACACTAGGCTATACGCCGTCAGACAAAATCGGTATGGGTGAGCCACTGCCACGCGGCGTGGCTCGTCAATGGCGTGAATGGTGCAATGGTGCGGGCTATATCAAAACCGCATTTGGCAAAAGCATACACACACATTTCTACGATGAGCTCAGCATGCCGGCATTGTGGCTTGGCTTTAGCGATGACGATATCGCCAACAGTGAAAATATGGACGATATGATAAGGGTATTTACAAAAATGCCTGTCGAAAAGCGATTCTTAGACCCTGAGGATTTTGGACTAAATCATATCGGTCATATGCGCTATTTTAGCAGTAAGACCAATATCAAAGCGCCGCAGCTATGGCAAATGGCGGTGACATGGTTGCACGACCAACCATAAGCTTATCGTCATGTAGCCTCTTATATTAGCTACGTAACAAATCAAGTTAATTTTCTGCATTTTCTGCTTCATCCAGTTTTAAGCGTTTAGCCAGTGCCGAATACAGCGATGGCTGCATATTATGAATATTGCCTATCATCCATTTAACATAGCTGATAGGCACATCTTTGATCGGTTTGCCTTTATGCTTACCAAACGGCATCTTGTTCACAGGAGTCGCTTTATTAGAGATAGCATGTGCCGCTGCAAAATCTGTCGGCGCAATCTCTAGACGCTCGCAGCATGCTTGATACAGCAAATAGCACATTCGAGCATCGCCAAGCGCGTCATGAGCGGCAATTGTCATTGCACTCGCCTCACCTTTGCCCAATAACTGCTCGATACACTTAGACTGGCCGTAAGCGCGCCATTCTGGAAAAGCTGCCCGCGCAAGTCTCACCGTACAAATCAGCTTAGCAGAAGGACTGCCAATCACTCGCCAATCAAAACGTACGTTATGACCAATCAAGTACTCTGGCAATTCAAACTGCTCCAACTCAAAACGCTCAAGTCCAGCCACATCATCATCGGTAATACCATGCACCTTTATGACAATGGGTGAAATAGATCGACCACTGTTAAAGTATTTCATCCACTCAAAACCAGTTGCTACATTGATAGTTGCAACTTGGATAGGTCTGGGATCACTACCCTGATCTGTTTCGGTATCGATAACCAGTGCTGTTTCGCCCGTGGCAGAAATATCAGCAGGCTTAAAAGCATCATTCATAAAATATTAACCATCAGTAGCAACTGTCTATGCTCAGCAGAAATGTTAAGTAGATAAAACTATATTTGCTGTCTATATCCTTAACCATAAGAATAACTATGGGGGTAAAAACGATAGATAACAATGCGATACATACGTTGTTAGACGAAGCTTTTATAATAAAAACTCAAATGACATCAAATATATATGAGACATCAATGCTAGCAGATGGAAATAACCAACCTCCCAGACCTTATTTTTTTAGTCGTTTAATAAGCCTATTGATTAACGCTGTTGTATTGCTTGCACTGTTATTTGTCTTAGATAAGCTACTACCCAGTATCAGTCAACAAACGCAATCATTTGTGGTTGCCAAATGGCAGCAATTAAGTCTATTGCAACAAGAGCTACCAACCGAAAACAGCTTGCCCAGTCCACTACCAGAACGAAACCTGACAGACACTTGGGGCGCTGCACGTAGTCAAGGCCGCTCCCACGAAGGCATCGATATCTTTGCGCCGCGCAATACTCCCGTACAGTCGACCACGCAAGGCATAGTAAGCAAGGTTGGTGAGAACACATTGGGTGGGCGCGTAGTCGTGGTGGTAGGGCCTGGTGGCGCAGGACATTACTATGCTCATCTAGAGGACTATGCTGACATCTCCCCCAATGACTGGGTCAATCAGGGCGATGTGATAGGCTTTGTCGGTGATAGCGGTAATGCAAAAGGGACACCGACACACGTACATTATGGCATCTATATTAATGGCAGTGCAGTCAACCCTTATCCACTTTTGCAAAACAATTAGCGGATACAGAAAAGTATGTCGTTATCCTAATTTGAAGTCGTGATAGGTTTATATTAACCAAAAGATCGAAGCCGAAAAACCAACGCTAATACAGACCAGAAATCATATTAATTGGCTGTGACGGATCTGACGTAATTTGAGGGAAATACCACACTAAATGTCGATCCTTCCCCTTCTACTGAATCGATTTGCAATTGTGCTTCGTGCTGGTGTAGTACGTGCTTTACAATCGCTAGTCCCAACCCTGTACCACCTGTTGCACGGCTACGACCTTTGTCGATACGATAGAAACGCTCTGTCAAACGGGCGATATGCTCTGACGCAATACCGATCCCATCATCTTCGACCGCGAAACGGCAGCCATCAGACGTCCTTGTCCAGCTGATAGTAATATTGCCACCCTTTGGCGTATATTTGATTGCATTGATTACCAAATTGGATAGCGCACTATTCAAGTACATCTCTGACCCGTACAGCCCATCATACGTATCTATATGCAAATGAATGATGTGTTTGTACGCTTGGTTGTAGGCCTGTGCATCGTCGTAGATATTGGTCAGTAGCTTAGTCATATCTATATAATGCAGCTCGTGTGATTCTTCGATTTCAATCTTAGACAACAGTAATAAGTCGTTCACAATTCTGTTCATACGTGCAGTTTGCTGCGTCATCAGCTCAAAACCGCGACGCCATTGCGGCGGCATATCTGGCTGATCAGAGAAATTTTCTAGGTAGCCCATCATCACAGTTAATGGTGTTCTAAGCTCATGCGAGACATTCGCCACAAAATCCTGACGCATTTGCTCTAAGTGCCGCAGGCGAGTCACATCATATACAAACAGCAACTTTTCATCACCGAAAGGGGTCAGTTCGCACTTTAAGTAGCGACTAGGATCTCGCCATGATTCTATATGGACGCCATCGTTAGGTATCGTTGTACCTTCATAATACTGGCGGAACTCAGGTACAGTAATAAAGTCAAAGATGTTCTGACCTTTGTCCTCTGGCTGTAGCAGCAATAAGTCTTGTGCCGCCTGATTCCACCATTCTAGACCGTCATTATTGTTGAGCAAAATCACTGCATCGCGCAAGGCTCGTAGTGCACTGCCGATTTTTTTGAGTTGCTCTGCTGTACTTTGAGTAGATATTTGCTCTAGTAAAGCTGATTTCTCACGTTGTGCTGGCGCTATCTTGTCCATCTCTTATCCTTACCACTATCCGCGGCCTTTATATTGCTGCGGCATTATTTGTACAAGATTAACTTGGCTCAATCAGGCTAGAAAATCGGTAGCCTGTTCCACGTACCGTCTGTATCAATGTATCACAGTCATAAGGACGTAGTAATTTACGTAGACGTTTGATATGCACATCGATGGTTCGGTCTTCGATATATACATTGCCGCCCCATACCTGATCGAGCAGCTGCGTTCGTGTATAGGCGCGCTCAGGGTGACTCATAAAAAATGCCAATAGGCGATACTCTGTGGGGCCAACATCAACGATTTTACCTGCAGCTGTCACGCGCTGACTCTTGGTATCTAAACTTAACTGCCCAATTTCGATAGGTTTGTCGCTGCTCATTGCGCTACTGCGGCGTAGTACAGCTTTGATTCTAGAAATCAGTTCACGAGTCGAAAAAGGCTTGGTCATATAATCATCTGCGCCTGCATCAAGACCATGCACCTTACTGTCTTCTTCACTTTTTGCTGTTAGCATAATGACTGGTATTTCAGAGAGTAGCTCATCGTTTTTGAGCATGCGACAAAAATCCACACCGCTCTTGTCACCTGGCAACATCCAGTCTAACAGTATCAATGACGGTCTATGATCGACCACTTGCTGATGCGCCTCTGACACATCTGCCGCTTGCAAGCTATCAAACCCAGCCATCTCTAGCGTCATGACAACCATTTCACGAATCGCAGGCTCATCTTCAACAATCAAAATTTGCTCATTATACATAGGACATTCTCGGTGTTAGAGGACAAAATCTAGCATGTAAAAAGGCGATATATACTCACCAGTCTCTACCTATTAAACGGATTAATTATGACAGCTTGATGACACTCTAAAATCAGATTTCTAGTAAAAAATTGAGCGGCCCATCATTGACGCTCGACACTTGCATATCAGCACCAAACTGACCAGTTGCCACGTTCGGGTGCTTAGTTTTGGCATAGTCGACCAGTTGTTCAAATAGCGCTTGCGCAGCAGCAGGTGCCATCGCACCACCAAAGTCTGGTCGGCGACCTTTGTCTGTTTTTGCCATCAAGGTAAATTGTGAGACCAATAATAGCCCGCCACCGACCTGCTGAACGTTTTTATCCAGTTTACCAAATTTGACAGGATCATCGTCATTTTCAAAAATGCGATAGGTTAGTATTTTGTCAATCATACGCTGGGCAGCGGCGAAATCGTCTTCATGCCCTAAGCCAATATATGCCAATACCCCATGTTCAATCTCACCAATACACTGTTGATCGACGACCACACTAGCGTGCTTCACCCGTTGTATGAGTGCTTTCATTTACTGATTCCTTAACAGATTATGGCCATACAATAATATGCTGTCCATGATAAAATACCGTCATTAACTTAACTATTATTAGGGCGTGTTTGATATTGACAAATAGGTACTGCGGAGCGCTAAAACTTTTCCAGACAAGGCGTAAAACGACGATAATGCTCATGCCTTATTTAGATTTACAACGTAGTATGGCGCAATTTTAGCCACTGTCAGTGCCATGGTCGAATCTCCAACATGCCCCTATTACATTACACCTTATTTTGGTAGCCTTATTATGAATGTATTTACCACCTTACAACAGCTTGTGCCGCAGCAAAAGCTCAGTAAAGTCGCTGGGCGTTTGGCCGCCAGTCGCCACCCTTATGTCAAACGCACCTTTATCCGTAGCTTTGCCAAAGCTTATAATATCAGCTTAGACGAGTACGAGCGCCAAAGCCTTAACGCTTATGAAAGTTTTAATGACTTTTTTACCCGTGAGTTAAAAGAAGACGCTCGTACCATCGACGCTACTGTAAACGGCATCGTGAGTCCTGCGGACGGTATTATTTCTCAGCTAGGACAAATCGAAGACCATAAACTATTACAAGCCAAAGGTCGTCACTATGATGTTGGCCAACTACTTGCTGACAGTGAAGATGGCAGTTATTTCGCTGATGGTAGCTTTGCGACTATCTACTTGGCGCCTAGTAATTATCACCGTGTGCATATGCCATTTACTGGCACATTGACCAAGACTCGCTATGTACCTGGCACCCTGTTTTCGGTCAACAATACTACGGCGGCTAACGTGCCAGACTTGTTTGCGCGTAATGAGCGTCTGGTCTGTATGTTTGATACCAAGTATGGCAAAGCAGCTGTCGTAATGGTTGGCGCTATGATCGTCGCTGGTATTGAGACCGTCGCCACTGGCAAAATTGCTCGTACTGACGACATATTCGAATCTGATCATGACATGCAGTTTGCGGCAGGCGAAGAGCTTGGACGCTTCTATCTAGGCTCAACGGCTATCGTGGTATTACCAAAAGCAGCAAAGGCTGACTGGCTAGGTAGTATGCAAGCCAACAGCGTTGTGCAAATGGGTCAATTGTTAGGAATGGCAAACGCTCAATAACATGCTTGTATGAGAGTACTGAAAGTATCAGCCCAGTTAAGCGTAAATCATCATGCTTAGTTGGGCTTTTTTTATGCCTGCTACTTATGTAAATTTACGCATCAATCAGCCAGCCTTGCTGAGTTGCGTATTCAATATTATGTGAGAGCCAATCATGAATAGGAGGGAAGCTGTCTTTAATAAATGCATGCGCACCCGCCACTTGCGAGCGCGTAACACCAAGCTCAATCCATGTCTTACCATTGGTATTTAGATTGAGTAGAAATGGCAATAAGCGATCGACCACTCTGAGTAACTGACTCTCTTTGCTGCTTCCTGTTTCTTGCGCTTCCCAAACCTCGCTTAAATCACTAATGCCATTGCCTCGCTCACGTTGCAATCTGGCAATGCCTGCACGCTCTTCGACGTGTGCATCAGTACGCGTATCAGCATACAAAAAAGTATCGCCCGCATCAATCTCACCCAAATCATGTACCAACGCCATCTTCAGCAACTTTTCATGATTGACGTCTAGCGCAAATAATTCAGCAATCGACCAACAGGCCATCGCTAAATGCCAAGAGTGTTCGGCAGAGTTCTCTTTGCGAGTAGTCTGTGTCACATAGCTGCGGCGATTCACGCGCTTGAGCGCATCTAACTCCAATAAGAAATGAGTGACATCGTCGATGTGGATATGTGAAGTAGATTCGGAATGAGTGAGTGATATAGAGCTGACTTGCGACATTATTTTTCTCTGGTTTTCTTTAGTTATTGGTTTTAATGCTTATAAGTTCTAGCGATTTTAAGTTTCATTGCTCAAGGTATTATAGTTAGTTTGCTATCTAGCAATGGTTAAAAAACTATTACCGTTATCAAAAAATAGCGCTTATTTTACCAAGCGCTATCTATTATAAGTTAGAAGATAAATGGTTAAACTGAATCCCTATTTATCCAAGTCCTTAAGCACCTAAATATTAACCACCTACTTGATCAAATTAATAATGGTTTTGAACGCAGGATCTTCGCTGCTACGGCACAGCTCAAACAAGATTGATTCGACAGTGCTAATTACACCGCCCGCACGGCGAATACGACGAATGGCTTGCTTTTTATCATAAGGAAAACGAGAACCCACCGCATCCCCAATAATGACAGGTTGCATACCGTTGTCCAATAAATCCAGTGCTGTCTGCATAATACAGACATGAGCCTCAGCACCAAAAAGCAACACAGTACTACGGTTCTGCTGCGCTAGATGGTGCCATGAATCATTATTATCGCAGGCACTAAAGGTAACCTTTTCAAAGCTCTTGGCATTGTCTCCTTCGAGTACGTCGCGCAGCTCTGGCAAGGTATCGCCCAATCCTTTTTTATATTGTTCATTGAGCATGATTGGAATATTGAGCGCTTGTAACCCTTTGATCAAGGTAACGGTTTTTTTGACGATATTTTCGTGATCATAGATATGCGGCGTTAAGCGCTCTTGCACATCGACAATCATTGCTTGGGTATTCTCACGAGCGATTCGATAGGTGCGATCATTAATCATAGTAGACATAGTACACTCCTTGTACGGCTGACAGTTGCAACTAAAAACTATTTTAGAATTATCATAAACAGTGCCATGGTTCATCTTCCTCTTATTTAGTCATAGTTTCATGAATGCGTCAATGGAGATAATTTTTAATCGCCGTAATACTGTGTTTTTCGACTCTGTGATTTACTAACAACCATTAGTTTTACCCATAAAAAAACCTCTAGCCATGATGACTAGAGGTTTTTTATTAGCGAGTAGCTATTTATTAAGTGTTCAAATAATCTTGTTTATATAAATAAGACTAAACACGCTCAATAATAGTAGCGATACCTTGGCCAAGACCGATACACATCGTCGCTAGACCGATTTCAGTATCTGACTGCTCCATCGCGTTTAGCAATGTCACTGTGATACGAGCACCTGAACATCCTAGTGGATGACCTAGAGCAATGGCACCACCGTTGATGTTAACGATGTCTTGCTTATCAGATAGGTTTAGACCTTTTAATACTGATAGACCTTGAGCAGCAAATGCTTCGTTTAGCTCGATGGTTTGCATGTCATCGATGCTCATGCCAGCGCGCTTCAATGCTTTTTGGGTAGCAGGTACAGGACCATAACCCATGATAGCAGCATCACAACCAGCAACAGCCATACTACGGATACGGGCACGTGGCTTTAGACCTAGATCTTTGGCTTTTTGTGCGCTCATTACTAGCATCGCTGACGCACCGTCAGATAATGCAGATGACGTTGCCGCTGTTACTGTACCGCCTTTTGGATCAAACGCTGGACGTAGTTTTTGCATTTGCTCCATCGTTGCGTCTGGACGAATTACTTCATCAACCGTACATAGTTGCAGACGACCAGCAGCATCATGACCTTCGATACCGATGATTTCATTGTCAAAACGACCTTCAGTGGTTGCAGCCCATGCACGGCGATGTGACTCAAGACCAAACGCATCTTGCTCTTCGCGCGTGATGTTGTTCATACGACCTAGCATTTCAGCAGTCAAGCCCATCATGTTTGACGCTTTTGCATAGTGCTTAGAAGCAGCAGGGTTCAAATCAACACCGTGCATCATGCCGACGTGACCCATGTGCTCAACACCACCGATGATGAATACATCACCTTGGTTGGTCATGATTTGTGCAGCAGCAGTATGTAACGCCTGCATAGAAGAACCACATAGACGGTTAACCGTTTGGCCACCAGCAGTTTTTGGGATACCAGCTAGCAAACCGATGTTACGACCGATGTTCAAGCCTTGCTCTAGTGTCTGGTTGACACAGCCCCAGATAATGTCTTCGATATCATTGGTATCAAAGTCATTACGTTCTACTAGCGCACGTACTAGTTCCGCTGACATGCTGTCAGCACGTACATGACGGAACATACCGTTTTTGGTCTTGCCCATTGCCGAGCGTACGCCATCTACGATGACCACATCTTTTGGACTTAAAGTTGTCATACCATATTCCTTTTCAATTTTTATTGTCAGTGTAGTCAACCCAATTTACGACTATTACCTTGTTAATCACGCTCAAAGTACAATAGGTACATTTGCGCTTGATTTACTCGTACTAGCCTTAAACTGAACCAACTATAATCGTACGTTCGCTATTGGAGACGATTCATGTCTCAATTGCTTTCATGCAAAATAGCAAACGTACTGCACTTCATCCTAGTAATGACTGACTATTACGCTGTTGCGTAAAAAGTCTCGCCTGCGGCTGCCATGTCGCGAATCTTTTGTGGCGCTTCATAAGCTTTGCCAAGATGTGCGTATTTTTCACATAGTGCCAAGTAGTTATCTAGACCCATTTGGTCGACATAACGGCAAGGGCCACCACGGAATGGCGGGAAACCTACGCCCATAATCATCGCCATGTCGGCCTCGCTTGGGGTGCTTACGATGTTGTCTTCTAGGCAGCGAACCGTTTCGTTGCAGAAGGCAATCATAGTGCGATCAATGATTGCTTGATCGTCGAAGGTTTGCTTTTCACTGTCAGTCGTGGCTTTTAGCAACTCGTAAGTGGCTTCATCAGCAACTTTCTTTGGCTTGCCGCGCTTGTCCATTTCGTACTTATAGAAACCGATACCGTTTTTCTGACCCAGACGCTCATTGTCATATAGATGCTGGATAGCACCTTTATAATCAGGCTTCATGCGATCAGGGAAACCATCAGCCATCACTGCTGCGCCATGTACACCTGTATCTAGACCAACTACGTCGATTAGGTATGCAGGGCCCATCGGCCAACCGAATTTTTCCATAACTTTATCGACATGAGCAAAATCAGCACCTTGCTTAAGTAGCAAGTCAAACGCGCCAAAGTATGGGAACAATACACGGTTTACCAAGAAACCTGGGCAGTCGTTAACTACTACTGGCACTTTACCCATTTTAGAAGCAAGGGCAACCGTAGTCGCGATGGCTTCTTCAGATGATTTCTCACCGCGGATAACTTCGACCAATGGCATACGATGTACTGGGTTGAAGAAATGCATACCGACGAAGTTTTCTGGACGTTCAAGCGCTTCTGCTAGGAACGTAATAGAGATGGTCGAGGTGTTTGACGCTAGGATACAGTCGTCTTTTACCAAGCCTTCTACTTCTTTTAGTACCGCACGCTTCACGTTTGGATTTTCTACGACCGCTTCGATAACGATGTCAGTCTCAGCAAAATCACCGTAGTTCAAAGTAGGACGGATACGGCTTAAGGTTTCACCCATTTTTGCTGGAGTCATCTTGCCGCGTTCTACCATTTTGCCAAGCAGTTTGCTTGCTTCGCCCATACCAAGGTCTAATTGCTCAGACTTGATATCTTTCATGATGATTGGCAAGCCTTTGCTGGCTGCTTGATAAGCAATACCGCCACCCATGATACCAGCGCCTAGTACAGCGGCTTCACTGATGTCGTGTGCTAGTTTGCTGTGTTTTTTGGCCAGTTTTTTGACTAGCTGATCGTTTAAGAATAGACCGACTAAACTTTCTGCTTGTGGGGTTTTCGCTACTTTAGCAAAACCAGTAGCTTCCACTTCAATCGCTTTATCACGTGGTAAATTAACATGCTTTTCAATGGCTTCGATCGCGAGCGCTGGTGCCGGGTACTGCTTAGGATTGGCTTTGGCAAAGATCATACCTTTAGCACTGTTGAACGCCATTGCTTGCTCAAGCTGGTTTAGCTTAACTGGAGCCAGTTTCTCTTCACGTTTTGCTTTCCAATCAAGCTCACCTGAGATACATTTTTTGACTAGGTCAATTGCTGCATCTTGCAAGTCATCAGCAGGAACCGTCGCATCAACCAAGCCTAGTTTTAATGCTGCCAATGCTTTCTTTGGGCTACCAGTCGCGATCAGCTCAAGTGCGTTATCGATACCGATGATACGCGTACTACGAACTGTACCGCCGAAACCTGGGAAGATACCTAGCTGAGTTTCTGGCAAACCGATGATTGCTTTGTCACTCATGACACGGTATTCACAAACCAATGTCATCTCACAACCGCCTCCCATTGCCGCGCCATTGATAGCCGCAACTTTAGGGAATGGTAGGTCTTCAAAACGATTGAAAGCATCATTGACTTGCACGACCCAATCTTTGATCTCGCTTTCTGATTTTTTGAAAGAACCGACGAATTCTGTGATGTCAGCACCAGCGATAAACACGCCTTTGGCTGAAGTAACGATAAGACCTTTTACGTTATCGGCTTTTTCTAACGCACTAACTGCTTCACCAAACTGTTTGTTGGTTTCGGCATCAAATTTGTTCACGCTCTCATTTTCGGCGTTGTACTGCATGTTGGCGATGCCATCCTCTAGCATTGTCACCGTGATGCGATTTCCTTGGTATACCATTTGAAACTCCTTTCTATATAACGAAAGCTACGTTTTGAATTAAAATAAATAGCCAGTTACTGTTAGTAAAATGGGTAATAGCACTGTGCGCTTGTCATGTTATAAAGACAAACATATAACCAGCTCACAAGTGAAGATGTCTTTATTATCCAGCGTTCATCATGATGCACGTATTTTGCGTCTCTTGCATGACATCATATGACGCTTCATTTATATACTGCTGTTGCAGGTACTGATGTTCAAAATATTGACTGAGACTTGGTCTAACACTCGGTATCGACGATTGAACATCCTGAGAAAAAACCCAATAGGGTCACCATCAGACCATTTTCACGTCAATTAGTGTAGGGGATTATGCCCCTAACTGTCACAAGCTAATACCATACTCGCAAGTCACTCTTAAATCACTTGCAGGCATTTACCTTACGCTAAAAGTGTTTTAGTGAATAAATGTATACTGAATTGTTAATTTAGATTTATTTCGTGTTGTTGGCTCAATGCACGACATCTTTAGAATGACAGTCCGTTAGCGCTACTTAATAAGTGCCAATTGATCGATGCTACTTGGTCAGTGCTAGTTATTCAGTACCACTTTTCTATGGTAATAAAATTAACGTGCCAGCCTAGCTTGCTCTTTTATCAGAACATATTCAACCAGAGAGTGACATCATCCATCGGTAACGAAATCTTGTCGTTATATTGCAGCTAAGATTGCACTGTTTTTGAATAAACTTCAGCAGAAAAATGCAAAAAACAATCAATTGATACCGTGTGTCACATAAGCGATATGACCGATCATGCTACACTAATAGCGTTTTTTCCTTATCCCTAATAAGTTTTACTGTATCTCTGATAAATGGTTGGATTATGACTGTTTCCCTTACTTCTAGCACTACCTCTACTGGCGTTATCCCTTCTAACTTTGTCTCTTTTCAAAGCACTGAGCAATTCCATGGTGCTGTGCGTGCCCAATTAGCGCAAGATATCGAGGTCTTGTTTGCTTATGCCAAGCTGCCTAGCCCACTGGTAGATGCCTGCCGTTACGTAATGACGGGTCAAGGTAAACTGGTACGCCCACTGATGGTTGCCAGCGCTTTTGCCAGTATTAATAGCAGCAATAATGCACGTACAGACGAGCCTAATGACGATATCGATACTATCGATGCTGATCTGGACGCGCTACTAGAAAACGACTCAGACTATGATATGTCGCGCCGTGCCGCATTGGCGGTAGAGCTGCTGCATACTTATTCGTTGGTGCATGATGATTTGCCCTGTATGGACGATGATGAGCTACGCCGTGGGCAACCGACTGCGCATATCGCCTTTGATGAAGCGACGGCTCTGCTGGCAGGAGATGTATTGCAGACGCTAGCCTTTGAAGTATTAACCGCAGAGATGCCAACCTTTGCGCCATTTGATACAAATATTGCAAGTCAGCTCATGGCAATATTTGCGCCGCGCGCCAGACGCATGGTGTCGGGTCAAATGTTAGACCTCAATGCCGAAGCCAGTGTCAGTATCGCGCAGGATGATTTGGAAGCCATTCACCGTGATAAGACAGGCGCGTTGATTGAAGCAGCGATGCTCATGGGCGGTGTCTGTGCTGGTGCAACGGCTCCGCAGCGCATGGCACTACAAGAGTGCGCCCAACATATCGGTCTCGCCTTTCAAGTCCAAGACGATGTGCTAGACGTCACGATGACGACTGATACACTTGGTAAGCCTGCAGGTAGCGATGAAAAACTAGACAAATCTACCTACGTAAAACTGATGGGTGTCGATAATGCCACCAGTTATACGCAATCGCTATTTAGTGACGGACGCGCAGCCATTTCTCATGAACTAAATAGTCGTGAGCTTAACGACAATGAAGATGTTATTGGCACAGACAATGATGCGCTACTGGCACTGATTGAATGGCTCTGGTCACGTAAAAAATAGCTTGTCGAATAGCAGTCGAAAGCAGATATCGTAGTAAATTCCCTTACCCAAAACGGCAGTGAGTGGTCAACATGGACAGTTCCCCTACCCCGCGCATTTACCTCGGCACTGGCGGCTATAGCGACACCGACTTGCTCGGTACGCTGTATCCCACTGGCACCAAAAAAACCGATTTCTTACGTGAATACGCCAAACAATACGGCGCAGTCGAAATCAACAGCACATTTTATGCGCCCATCGGACAAAAAGCCTTTGCTGGGATGGTTGATAAAGCTTATACACAGGCAGACAGTCAGTTGAAGTTCGCCGTCAAGCTGCACCAAGACTTTACTCATGCACGCAAAGGCACGCCCGAGCACGCACAGGCATTTCTAAACGCCTTATCTCCACTTATCGAAGCAAATGCTTTAGCGCCATTATTGCTCCAATTCCCACACGGCTTTGATCGTACTCGCGAGCATCGACTCTATTTGGCCAATCTCGTCAGTTGGTTTCAAGACTATCCACTCGCCATTGAGTTTCGTCATAACGGCTGGCATACCCCGCAAGTGGTCGATAGCTTTCGGCAGCAAGAACTCATTTGGTGTAGCGTCGATTATCCCAAGGTTAGCGGACTGCCACCATCACGATTGATATTCACTGAACGCACTGGCTATCTTCGGATGCACGGTAATAACCTAAACTGGTGGGATGCGATGAGTGCGGCTGACCGTCATGACTATCGCTATAGTGAGGTGGAGATGCAGGACTGGGCGCAAGCGATTGCCAATCAGCGACAGCATTTTGATACGCTCTATATTTTCTTTCAAAACACCGTCAACGCCCATGCTTATTATAATATCGCGATGCTGCGAGAAGCGTTGAGTAAGTTTGGGTTTGAGGTGTTATAGGCCTAATAATACAATAATATATAGTTGAAACATTAGTCTAAGGATTGAGAAAAATGCCCCATCTACATGATATGGAAGAATTGATAAGTAGCATCGAAGACAATCAAGTTAAAGACTACATGAAAGAAGCTATGTCTTGTTATATGGCTAATGCGTATAGAGCTTGTATTGTACTAACATATTTAGCTCTTTTTGATGATATTGTTAAGAAACTCGGTGAGCTTGGTAAAGTAAATAAAAAAGCAAAAAGAATATATGATGAAGCTCAAAATAAAATTCATGAACAAGACGTTTATGAGAACTACTTAATTGAGCAACTAGCTTCAAACTCACTAATTCCTAAGCTCGACACTAGTTTTCTTAATATTCTTCGACAGCTTAGAAATAAGTCAGCTCATCCGTCTGGGCATAGTGCCTCAGCAGAAGAAGCTAGATTTGTATTCTATGAATCTATAAATCGTTTTTTATCTAAGCCTATACTTACAACCACTCAGTTGGTAGACGATATTTTAGCTCGCTTAGATGACAAACATTTTTTCCCATCAATGAATATAAGAAAAATATCTGATATCGTAAAAAAAGAAATATTGAATATTCATCACGAAACATTTCCGTACATTGTTAATAAACTTTTAGAAAAACACTTAAATTCTAGCTCTGAAGTCAAGAAGAATGCTGGTTTTTTCTTAACTGGACTTGCCTATCTGAAAGATGACAAATCATCAAATTGCTTGAGAAAATATGTCATAGATTCGAAATGTTCAGACTCAAAATGCTCACACCTGATACTACGAATAATATCAGCTAACGGTTCTCTGTTATTAAACTTAGAACCAGTTACTTATGATAGATTAAAATCCGTTATTTCAGAAAAAATAGAAAATATAGGTTTGACTGATAATGATTCGAAATTCTCTCATCCATCTATAGTGTTAAGCTCTATATTAAGAAGTTGCGGTGAAGACTTTATAATTACTCATTTCAAAAGTCAATTGACTCAACTCCTCCGAAAGAATATTTTTAGTCTCAGTTTCATCGCGCATATGTCCAACCATCCTAAAATAATAAAAATCTATTTAAGAGAAGCTGTTAAAAAAGCTGGGTCACTAGATTTCGATAAAGCAAACCACTTTTCTAGTAATATATTTGACATTGATAACTATCTAGCAGAATCGTTATCAGGTTCACAAGCTTTTTTAGTTATAGCTAATATATCTAAGGCAGCTGATAATGGCGCATACGAAGCAAAAGCACTACGAGCCTCTAACTTTTCTTCAATTCCCGAACTAAAGGAAATTATTGTTAAATATATCGAGTCTAACAAAGCAGAAGCTAAATCCATTTATGAAAGAGTTGCAGGAGATGATGAAGGCTTCGACATTCTAATAAGTAAATTTCCTTCAACACAAATAGATATTATCTAGCTCTAATAAAATATATTAAACCAAAAAAAGGACACCTCACGGTGTCCTTTTTTATCAATCAAATACTTAGTCGTTAAAGCTTATGCTTCAACGCCAGCATCTTGACCTTTATATTTTGCGTTTGCGTAGTCCCAGTTCACTAGCTTGTCTAGGAACGTGTCAACATAGTCAGGACGACGGTTACGGTAGTCTACATAGTACGCGTGTTCCCATACATCACAAGTCAATACAGCTACTTGGTCATGTGCAAGTGGAGTGTCAGCGTTAGCCGTTTTGGCGATTGACAATTTGCCACCGACTTTATCAGCAACTAGCCATGCCCAACCTGAACCAAACTGAGTCAATGCTGCGTTTTTGAACTCTTCACGGAACTTGTCGTAGCTGCCGAAATCTTCTTCGATTTTTGCTTTTAGATCGCCAGTAGGTTCGCCGCCGCCGTTCGTTGGCGTCATGCAGTTCCAGTAGAACGTGTGGTTCCATACTTGAGCTGCTTGGTTGAACATACCTTGCTTGCTGTCATCTTTAGCAGTCGCTACGATGATTTCTGGCAAAGTTTTGTCTTCTAGACCAGAACCTGGCAACATGTCTTTTAGCTTGTTTACATAAGCAGCATGATGCTTGTCATGATGATACTCTAGCGTTTCGGCACTGATATGTGGCTCTAGTGCGTCTTTTGCATATGGTAGGTCTGGTAAAGTAATGTTTGACATAATTATTTTATCCTTGCTGTTTAGCCGTTAGTTTATAAAAACTTGCTTATAGAAACTGAATTTTACGCTATTTTTACACCGCAAAAAACACTATAAAATAGCGGACTAAATTGGCTGAGTTTATTGTTTGAAATGAACTTTATCGCTTGATACACGGTACTGCTCAATACAATATCACGTATCATTATGAATCCAAAATTAACCTAGCGGTTACTTATTGCTATTATTCTTCGCCAAAAAGCCAAGTGTCTGACTTTATAGACTTTTATTAACTTAGTATTCACAAGCTATAAGATATAATTCACTGTAGCTTGGTATCTATTATAGCAATAGTGACCAATAATATCAGTTACCAAATGTTATAACCCGTACAATCTGTATAGCGATTGGTTATTTATTAAGCAGTAACTGCATTCACTCCAAACTCATGCGTTATCATTGTTAGTATAACTACTTCAATCGACAAACAATTTATCGATTAGCACTGCAGAAGATAAATAAAGCCTACTCGAATAATAGCTTTTCATCATCTTTATATAACGGACTGACTCTATGAGCACCACTGATACCTCGTTAACTGCTACCCATCCGACATCTGGCAACCAATGGGTACTGGCCAGTAACAATAAAGGCAAATTGGCTGAGTTTAAACGGCTATTTGCCGAAGCGAACTTGGACGTGACGATTGTCCCGCAAGGTCAGCTCGATATTGAAGACGCCATCGAGGATGGTTTAAGCTTTGTAGAAAACGCCATTATCAAAGCCCGTCATGCGAGCCGTATCAGTGGACTGCCTGCGATTGCTGATGATTCAGGACTGTGCGTGCCTGCACTAGGTAATGCGCCAGGTATCTACTCTGCTCGCTATGCTGGTGAGCACGGCAACGATAGTAAAAATAACGCCAAGCTCATCGCCGACTTGCAGCCTATCCGCGCAGAGAAGCCAGATACTCCGATCAAAGGTATGTTCGTTTGCGTACTGGCAATGGTGCGTCATGCTGATGATCCGCTACCGATTGTCGCCCAAGGATTATGGCATGGCGAAATTTTGGATACGTTACATGGTGACGGTGGTTTTGGCTATGATCCACTGTTTTGGTTACCTGATTTGCAAGCCAGTGCAGCTAGTCTGAGCGCTGCTGATAAAAACAGCATCAGTCATCGTGGTCAGGCAATCCAGCAGCTATTGGCGCAGCTACCTTTATAAGTACCTTATAGCTGTTCTATTTATAACTATCTACAAGTGCACTTGATACTCATAATACGTTTACAACCTTATCGCTGTTTCTTGTCCGTTATCTTATTTATTGATTATCAACATGGTCAAATCTTTATATAAAATTAAGCCATACAAGAGCAAGCAACATAAGGAAACATGCCATCAAAGAGATAATTTTTACTTTAATAAACAGATAGATTATACTGTTCTACTTTTAAAATTTTGTTGAAATCCGTTATTTGGCTGTATAATTCACCAAAAAGCGTTATTATGCGGTGCATTAACGGTTTATTATCGATATTTGATAGCATGGACAACCTCAGCAGGTTCACCTTTTGGTATCAGCGGCGATTGCTACTGGCACTGAATTTGACGTTGTGCGCTATCGCTATCCCCTATTTATTTCAACGGCAGCCCGTCGTACATGCCCGTAATTTGAGGCGCGGTCTGTCTATTACAATTTAACCCTAAGTACTATTTCATTAATCAAACGTACTACTTAATCCTAAAGGTGTAATTAACATGGCTACAGATTTACAAGTCACAACCAACAAGCTATCTAATAAAGAAACCCAGCTAACGGTTAAAGTGCCCGTTGAAAAAATTCAAAACAAAGTTGAAGGCCGTATTCGCCAAGTTGCGAAAACTGCCAAGATTGACGGTTTCCGTAAAGGTAACGTCCCTATGTCACACATCCGCTCTCAGTACGGTGCTGGCATTCAACAAGAAGTTATCAACGATGTCATCCGTGATACTGTATTTGAAGCGATCAAATCTGAAGACATCCGCGCTGTTGGCATGCCTAACATCGACGACGTAAAACTTGAAGACGATTTCTTGGTATATCAAGCCACTGTTGAAATCTTCCCAGAAGTTGACGTACAAGGTATTGATGAGATCGAAGTTGAGCGTCACACTGCACAAGTGAGTGAAGAAGACGTTGACACTATGATCGAAAACCTACAAAAGCAACGTGAAGAATTCGTTGAGAAAAAGGGCATGGCTGCAAAAGACAACCAAGTGACTTTTGACTTTGAAGGCTCTATCGACGGCGAAAAATTCGAAGGCGGCTCTGCTGAAGACTTCAAATTGGTTATCGGTAGCAACCAAATGATTCCAGGTTTTGAAGCTGGTATCAAAGGCATGAAAGCTGGCGAAGAAAAAATCATCGACGTGACTTTCCCAGAAGATTACCAAGCTGAAAACTTAGCTGGTAAAGAAGCTCAGTTCAAAATCAACGTAAAATTGGTTGAAAAATCTAAGCTACCTGAAATCAACGAAGAGTTCCTTGAGCTATTCGGCGTAAAAGAAGGCGGCGTTGAGAAGTTGAAAGAAGACGTACGCAAAAACATGGAACGCGAAATCAAAAACGCTGCGCGTAGCCAAGTTAAGCAAGCGACTTTTGACGCATTGCTAGAAAAGAACGAGTTTGACGTGCCAAACGCTATGCTAGAGCAAGAAATCGAGCGTCAACGCAACATGATGATGCAACGTTTCTCTCAGCAGTTCGGCGCAAATGCTGATAGCTTCGATAAAGACATGCTGCCAAATGAGCTATTTGAAGAGCAAGCACTACGTGCTGCCCGTCTTGGCATCATCGTTGCCCGTGTTATCGATACTAAAGGCCTAGAAGTAGATCAAGAGCGTGTAGAAACCTTCATCAAAGAAGCCGCTGAAAACTACGAAGATCCAGCAGAAGTTATCGAGTACTACACCAATGACAAGCAGCAGCGCGCTAACATTGAGTCTGTAGTACTAGAAGACCAAGTAGTAGATTACTTGATCGAACAAGGTAAAGTAACTGACAAAGAAGTTAGCTACCAAGACTTGCTAGCCGCTCAGCAACAACAGCAGCAAGCAATGTAATTGATACAACAAGCTGTCTTTTTAGATATGCTGTAGTCGGTTATCAAAACTAAAATGCGCCCCCGACCTTTTGATCGGGGGCGCATTTTTTATGGCGTTCGTTAACTAGATAAAATCAGCCACAACTATCGAACCTATAAACATCGTACTCGTACTATAAAGCGCGCCTTACACCAAAACAGGCGCAAATACGGCGCTCAATCCTAGCAACACCAACCCGCGCTGTAACCATAAGCTATCACTAAAGCGTTGCTGCAACTGCTGACTAACCAGCGTACCAACTGCATATAGTGCTAGCATCGTGACCATCATCCCTGCATAAAATCCTAGCTGACCACTCACGCCAGCATTTTCTGGTACTTCCAGCGCATGTGCCAACCCATGAAAGACGGCCAAACCACCAAAACCAAACAATGACAACTGCTGAATGCTTGGCGTGCGTGCTGTATGGGTCTGAGCAGAGAATACCTCTTGTCTACTTTTACCACTCATTAAAATCATCGCTAATACGACCACCGACAGTGATATGGCCACTTCAATCAGTCCAGATGATGCAGCAAATGCAATACCGCCAATCAGCACGCCAGCCGTGCCCAATATTGCACCCAATGACAATCCTGCTGTCAACGACATCATGCCTAAGCGCTGCTTTTGTAGCCCACAAAACAACATGCCCATGCCTACTGCCAAAAACAGATGATCAAGGCCAGTCACTGGATGCATCAGTCCTGCTTGCAACGTGCCTAAAAACGATGATGCTTGCGTGGTAGTCGAATGAATATGCCCTGAATGCGCCTGCGCCAATGACGGTAGCATTAGTGATGTCATCATCACAGCCGAACCAGACATGATATGACGAGCTGAGAGCACTTGTGAAAAGCGAGAGTTTTCGATGTGAAGACCTTTTGTACACTGTGTCATGCGGTTTTTCCTTATTCTTTATATTTTAATGGTAAAAGCTCATCTGCTCTTTAGGCAAGCATGCCATGTTCTTTAATAAAGGCAATAATCTCGTCTAGCCCATCACCTGTTTTCATATTGCTAAAGACAAAAGGTTTGTCACCACGCATTTTTTTGGCATCGCGTTCCATCACTTCCAGCGAAGCACCAACCATTGGTGCAAGGTCGGTTTTATTGATAATCAACAAATCAGACTTGGTAATGCCAGGGCCGCCCTTACGAGGTATCTTATCGCCTGCAGAGACATCAATGACGTACAAGGTCAAATCAGACAGCTCTGGGCTAAATGTCGCGGCTAGATTGTCGCCACCTGACTCAATGATAATCAACTCCAACCCTTCAAAAGTGGCTTGTAACTCAGCAATCGCAGTCAGATTAATAGAGGCATCTTCGCGGATAGCCGTATGTGGACAGCCACCCGTCTCTACACCGCGGATACGCTCAGCAGGCATGGCATCGTTACGGGTCAGAAACTCTGAATCTTCTTTGGTATAGATGTCATTGGTCACGACTGCCATATTGACCGTATCACGCAGGTTTTGGCATAGTCTTAATGTCAAAGCAGTCTTACCACTACCAACTGGCCCACCAATACCAAGGCGTAAGCACGATAAGGCAGAAGACGGTTTCTGGCTATCACTATCAGTTTGTACGTCTGATGCAGCGTGAGAATTTTTTGATTTAAGCGGAGTTAGAGACATATTAATTTCCTAAAACAGTTTGTATATTAATAAGTATAAATAGAAATAAAGGTACAGTTATGAGCGGAACAACCGACTGTATTGCTCCTCATGCATACTCGAGAGAATAGCCAAATTGGGTAAATTATTCGAGATATTAAGCGATTCATAGAGGTCTTGGCATAGCTGCTGACAGTCCGACTCTTCACTATTACCTAAAGTATTGGACGTGTTTGTCGACATAACTAGAGCATCAAAGGCCTGTTGTACATCATCGCTTAGAGCATCAACCTGAGCACCCAAATCGCTTTGTAATTGCCACAGAATACGCTGACCTGCCATTTGTCCTAGCGGCACTGTCTTCACAGCGGCGAGCACCATATTCTCTAATTGCGCAAATCCATAAGTAGTCATTGACTGCGCTAATGGTAGTTGCCAATGCTGAGCAATATGTGCAAATAGCGGTAAGTAACCATCTTCAGGTATTTCGGCCGGTATGCCAAGACTCAATACTTCGTTGAGCCAAGACACCATCGCCTGTGCCAACTGCTGCGACTCCAGTACAAACTCTTTACTCTCGAGACCAGCATGATAGTCGTGTGCTAGATTTGCCGCTAGTGCTTCATGACCTTGGCTGAGCGCGCACATTATCAGCCCTAATACAGGTAGCTCGTAGCCAATCACTGCAAGCGCTAGGTAGTCTTGCATAAATACAAGTGTACTGGCTTCATCAGAGACAACCCCTGATTCAATCGCTGACTCCACACCTTGCGAATAGGTATAGCTACCAATCGGCAAATTGCTCGATGCCAGCATCAGTAGCTGTCCAAGTTGGGCAGACTGAGTAGGTTGAGCACTGGTATCAACCATCATTTGAACGACCTACAGGCGTATCATGATGACTATGGCTATGTTGATGTCTGTGGCTGTGGCTTTCATCATGGCTATGACTTTCCTGATGACTATGAGAGTCACTATGTGAGTGTGCATGGGAGTGAGAGTGTCCTTGACCCGTTTGATAAGCGCCCGTCTCAGGCTCAAATGGCATTGACGTAGACTCGATATGTAGACCGAGGTTTTCTAACATTTGTGCAAGTACATGATCGTTTTCAAAATACAGGGCATAGCCTGCACTACCCTGATCAAAACTGTGGTCAAACATCAACGGCACATGACGGTTGCCCAAATGATAAGCGCCTTTCATTAGTAAAAAGTCATTAGCAGCAGTCACCTTAGTCACGGCTTGTGGCTTGGCAATGACTTGCATCAACTCTCCAGCTGCATTGATAAGCACATCATCGCCTTTTAAGACGCCTGTACGAGGCAGGTCAACACCGACCGCTTCGCCTGAGACAGTAATAGCTCTAAAGCGAGAATGCTGACGAGTATCAAAGTCTAATAGCAGGTAATCGTCGGCTTTATACTGTTCTGCCAATTGCGCTTTTTGGACATCGCTAGGCGTACTTAGACGGGTATTAAATATTTTCATTATTATTCTCTGGCTGTTGTTGCTCAAACTATTGGTCAATAGTATTGATGGTAAAAGTGTTGGGAATAAAGACACGATCTCATTCAAGAAACCAACTGACTATTGGTATACATGGTTTATGGCTCACTGTCCTAGAGATCCTATAAACGTGCATCATAAGCTCTAAAATAAAAAGTAACGCTGTGCCATGGGTAGTACATCAGCTGGCTCACAGGTGAGTGTTTTACCATCAGCGCGTACTTCATAGGTCTCAGGATTGATGTCCATATCTGGACAGTAGCTGTTAAAGCGCATATCGCTTTTACGAATTTTACGAATACCGTATACTGGCTGAATGACTTTGGTCAATCCAAGCTGTTTATCTACTTGTTTGTCGATCGCCGCTTGCGACATAAAGGTAATGCTAGTTTGGGCAACCGATTTTGGATATGTCGCAAACATAGGACGATAATGCACTGGCTGGGGAGTAGGAATAGAGGCATTGATATCACCCATCGGTACTGCAGCGATGAGCCCGCCTTTGATGATGCACTCAGGTTTTACCCCAAAAAACTTGGGCGACCATAGCACCATATCTGCCCATTTACCTACTTCGATTGAGCCGACCATATCGCCAATACCGTGAGTAATCGCAGGATTTATTGTATATTTTGCGATATAGCGCTTGATACGGAAGTTATCGTTGTCCGTGCTTTGGTCATAGTCTGTCAAAGTAATGTACTGTTGCTCATCTTCAATGGTCGCTGTTGCATCTGGCGCCAGATGGCCACGTTGAACTTTCATTTTGTGCGCGGTTTGCCATGTACGGATGACCACTTCACCCACTCGCCCCATCGCTTGTGAGTCACTACTCATCATCGAAATTGCGCCCAAATCATGCAATATATCTTCTGCGGCGATGGTTTCTTGACGGATACGGCTCTCAGCAAACGCCACATCTTCAGCGATAGCAGGACTCAGATGATGACAGACCATCAGCATATCGAGATGCTCATCAATAGTATTGACAGTGTATGGGCGCGTTGGGTTGGTTGAAGATGGCAGCACATGCGATTCGCCAATCGCCTTTAGAATATCGGGCGCATGGCCACCACCTGCCCCTTCAGTATGAAAAGTATGGATACAGCGGTTTTTAAAAGCAGCGAGCGTACTTTCAAGATAGCCACTTTCATTTAAAGTATCGGTATGAATGGCCACTTGCACATCATAGTCATCAGCAACGCTCAAGCAGTTATCGATGGCTTGCGGGGTTGTACCCCAATCTTCATGTAGCTTTAGCCCCACAGCACCTGCTTCGATTTGTTCAGCAATGGGTTCCGGTACACTTACGTTACCTTTACCCAGTAGTCCAATATTCATAGGAATGCTATCAGTAGACTTTAGCATCGAGGCAATATGATACGCCCCTGGTGTACAGGTAGTAGCGAGCGTTCCTTGAGCTGGCCCTGTGCCACCGCCTAGCATTGTAGTCACCCCTGACATCAGCGCCGTCTCACACTGCTGGGGCGCGATAAAGTGAATATGACTATCGACGCCACCTGCTGTCAGGATTTTGCCTTCACCAGAGATGATTTCGGTAGCACCGCCAATAGGAATATCGATGGCAGGCTGGATATCAGGATTGCCCGCTTTGCCAATGGCACTGATACGACCATCCTTGATACCGATATCCGCTTTATAGATGCCCGTATAGTCAACGACCAATGCATTGGTAATAACCGTATCGGCAACTTCTGCGCCCAGTAATTGTCCTTGACCCATGCCATCACGGATGACTTTACCGCCGCCAAATTTAACTTCTTCACCTTTGATTTCGACAGGCTTGCTGCTACTTTCACCACTTTGTGACGTATCCGCTTGATCAACAGCCGTATCTTTATGACTGGTTAAATCCGCCTCAACCTGTAGCCAAAGCTCGGTATCGGCTAAGCGAACTTTATCGCCTGTGGTAGGACCAAAATGCTCAGCATAAATACGACGACTGACTCGCTTTTGCGAAGTAGCAGTTGCCTTTTTATCAGTGGCGCTCTCTGATATTTTGTCGGGATGAGCTGCGCCCATGACACGCCCCGCAAAACCATATACATCTTGCTTGCCAGCGTATGCTACCAATTCGACTTCCCGCGATTGGCCCGGCTCAAAACGTACGGCGGTGCCAGAGATAATATTGAGACGAAAACCTCGAGTTTGCTCTCTCTCAAAACTCAAGGCATCATTGACTTCATAAAAGTGATAATGCGAGCCGATTTGGATAGGTCTATCACCAGTATTACTGACACTGATGGTCTGCACCTGTCGACCTTGGTTTAAGATAATATCGCCATCTTGGATATGGTATTCGCCTGCTTGCATGGTAGCCGCCTTATTTTATAGTGAGCATTTCAGTGCTATAACAATGGTATACAGCGTTACACGATGGGATTATGTACCGTGACCAGTTTGGTGCCATCAGGGAAAGTCGCCTCGATTTGCACTTCATCTACCATCTCTGCGACACCTTCCATGACATCATCAGCAGATAAATATGTAGCGCCCTCACTCATCAGCTCGGCAACTCTTTTGCCATCTCGTGCGCCTTCCATCAGCAGCATACTGATATAAGCGATAGCTTCGGGGTAGTTAAGCTTAACACCGCGATTTTTGCGACGTTCAGCCACCATACCAGCCGTAAATAGCATGAGCTTGTCTTTTTCTGTTGGGGTCAGGTGCATGACAATTCCTTGTTGTACTTATCATTATATTTATAGCAGATTAGAGGTTTTCAAAGCATATGATATCGATTAAAAATAGTCGCAATATATCTTAATTTCATTATTAAAAGTGGCCGTATTAGGTGTCCCAAATACGTGGACGACAAGGCTCAAGTTGCCACCAATGATCTCGCAAGACTTCTCTCAGCTGATAAAACGCTTCAAAACAACCACGTACATCTGAGCCAATATAGCGGATATTGATCGCTTGGCAATTATGAGTGCAATAGACAGGCAGGTGTGCTTGAGCAATGACTTGGCGCAATGCGGATACGGTATTGTCTAGATAGCGGGTTAATGACTGCTTGATAGTTGCTTGGGCAGTTTCAGTCGATTGCGTAGTCTGTGATGCGGAGAGCGCAAGATTGTCATGGACGTCGCTTAAGCTTGGGACTGCCCAAAACGATCCATAAATATGCTGGTTCGCTAAGCCTAAATTTGAGGTAAACCAGCGATTTTGCGCTGCCTGCGCCACTCGCTCAGCAACGATAACCTTACCATCTCGGTAGATGTTCAATCCAGTATGATAACGCCCTTGCAAAAACTGCTCGTCGTAAGCTTGCCGTCCAAATACGCTAATCTCCCATGTCAGTAGACTAGATGAATCCGTCAAATCAAAGCGGCTCACTGCATGCATATTGGCTTCGTTATAAATGATACTCTCTTGCGGTAGCCATTCTAAACGGGTATCTGCTGCGAGTTTGGCCTGTACATGTTGGCTTGCATAGGCAGCTATCTCGTCTTGGCTCATACTTTGGTGAGCAACGTCGCTGCCCAACGGAGCTTTATTTTTTTGGCTGACACTGTCTTTGCCGTACCACTTACCTGCCCCTGGTGTGGTGATAACAGCATGGCTACCACTATCCAAACTTAGGTCTATGGTCAGCGTATCGCCGCCTGCGATACCAGCTGGCGGGTACAACATCAGTATGTGACAAATACCCTGCTGCACGCTTTGCTCAGGATATAGAGCACGCTGTACCATCAAGGCACCCGTATGCTTACGATGATAAAGCCGCGTTTTTGAGTTATCAGCCGTACCCTCTTTGTCCGTACTTATACTGTTAACAGTGTCAAAGCTTAATGCTAAAGAAGAGGCCCAACTCATTTTATATACTCATTTACCAATTAAATATGTTTCAGTATTTTATGTGACAACTACCATTTGCTATGTGTTAAGAACTCTATTGCCAATCGTTAATTACAGTTCATTAACTACAGTAATGTCAGAATAGTAACGAAGGAATACAGCGTACACCATTTATCGTGCCCAGCGCACCATGATAAATAAAAGCGTCAATGTTTTTATTGATACAAGCATTGTGCCAACTCTTGATAGCAGGTAACCAAATAAGAAACCTTAGCAACTCAAAACTTTGATTTGTCTGCGCTTTTTTCTATTTAACTTGAATGATAAAAACAACACTATATTTCCAACTATTTTATAAACATTTTTTGAGCCTTAGTTATTTATAAACTCAGCAGATATTTGCACCAAAACAGTACATTGTGTCCATAACAGTGCATTTTTTAGCATTATTTTTAACGCAATATTTTGTGAAGATGATTAGATAATCAAAAGTGCTAAACGCATAACTATTTGCAGACTTAGTCAGTAAGATAGGTGGATTATAGGGCTATTAATCAGGTATTCTATGTTAAAAAGTCAGGTTAGACGTGATTTAAGCTGTTTGTATCAATATAAATACTATCAATATCCGTAAGACTTGATAATAGATAAGACAATGTCTATCTGCTTCTAGACATACTTTTAGACGTATTTTTAGTATAAGTTTCAATATAAGCAATGAGTCCTAGACATATCGGAGGGTCACTTTTTCACCTATTTTATGCACAAACCAGTTTTATAGGCTTGAATAGTGAGCGCAGTCCCCTTATAAACAACCCATTAGTCAAAAACTACCAGACAATAAAATCACTCAATCCATTTTTATTTTATACATTTATCGATAGGACTTTTCTATGACAGATTATGATCGCATCACTGCCAACCCGCATTTTGATATGCTGATGAGTGCACACAAAGAAGTACAGACCACACAAGCGGCTTTAGTACCTATGGTGGTTGAACAGTCTTCACGCGGTGAACGCTCGTTTGATATTTTTTCACGCTTATTACGTGAGCGCGTTATCTTTTTGACCGGTCAGGTTGAAGACAACATGGCTAACCTTATCGTTGCCCAGTTGCTATTCTTAGAAGCTGAAAACCCTGACAAAGATATCCATTTGTATATAAACTCACCAGGTGGTTCAGTAAGCGCTGGCTTGGCTATTTTTGATACCATGAACTTCATCAAACCTGAAGTATCTACTATCTGTATGGGCGGTGCTTATAGCATGGGTTCATTCCTATTGGCTGCTGGTCAAAAAGGCAAGCGCTACTCACTTGCTAATGCTCGTGTCATGATTCATCAGCCTTCAGGCGGCGCGCAGGGTCAAGCAACCGATATCGAAATTAATGCTCGTGAAATCCTTAAAACTCGTGCACGTCTAAATAGTATCTTAGCTGAGCGTACTGGTCAGCCAGTAGAAAAAATTGAAAAAGACGTTGAGCGTGATTATTGGTTAGATGCACAAGAAGCCAAAGAGTATGGTTTGGTTGACGAAGTATTAGAGCGTCGCCCTGAATCTTTGTAATCTAAGCATTAACGTGATGCCTCTTCCTTGAGAGTGCAATCATAAGACCTTTTATAGTTTATTTGCCGTACAGTAAATCGTTATCAATGTCATACCTGACCTATTGAAAGGTATGACATTGAATGAATACGATAATCGACATACTACAAATAAACTAACCAGTTTTAAATTTTAGGAGCGCCTTTTATGGCAGAAGATAATACCCCGCAGTGTTCGTTTTGCGGCAAAGCCAAAAGCGATGTACAGCAACTGATTGCTGCTGACGATGCTAATATCTGCAATGAATGTATCGAACTATGTACTGACTTAATCGCAGACAGCGCAGAGCACGGTGATGATGATAGCGAAGTAGATACTTCTTGGGTCAATAAAAAACTACCAACGCCAAAAGAGCTGCGTGCCAAGCTTGATGAATATGTCATCGGTCAGGACGCTGCCAAAAAAGCATTGGCTGTTGCCGTCTATAACCATTACAAACGTTTAAAAGTTAGTCAGACGCTAGCCAACGACAGCAAAAAAGCCAAGATCGGCGCTGACGATGCAATGGTAGAATTGGCTAAGAGTAATATCTTGCTAATCGGTCCAACTGGTTCTGGTAAGACGCTACTTGCGCAAACCTTGGCTCGTCTGTTAGATGTGCCTTTTGCGATGGCTGATGCCACGACCTTGACCGAAGCTGGTTATGTTGGTGAAGACGTTGAAAACATCGTACAAAAGCTCCTTCAAGCCTCTGACTATGATGTGGCCAAAGCTGAGCAAGGTATCATCTATATTGATGAAATCGACAAAATCAGTAAAAAAGGTGACAACCCATCTATCACGCGTGATGTGTCAGGTGAAGGCGTACAGCAAGCGTTGCTAAAGCTAATCGAAGGTACGGTGGCTGCTATCCCACCGCACGGTGGTCGTAAGCACCCGCAGCAAGAGCTGATCCAAGTGGATACCAGCAACATTCTAATCATCGTTGGCGGCGCGTTTGCTGGACTTGATAAAGTCATTCAGCAGCGTACTGAAAAAGGCGGTATTGGCTTTAACGCTGATGTCAGCTCAAAAGACGATAGCCGTCGCAGCTCAGACTTGCTACAAGAAGTCGAGCCAGAAGATTTGATCAAATTTGGTCTGATTCCTGAGCTGATCGGTCGTCTGCCAGTACTTGCGGCACTGCAAGAGCTAGATGAAGCGGCCCTAGTACAAATCCTGACCGAACCTAAGAACGCACTGGTAAAACAGTACAAGTACTTGTTTGACATGGAAGGTGCTGAGATTAGCTTTACTCAAGAAGCATTAGATGCCATCGCCAAAAAAGCAATGGAACGTAAGACAGGTGCTCGTGGTCTACGTTCAATTGTAGAAAACGCCCTGCTTGAGACTATGTATGAGCTACCTTCTATGGAAAATGCTAAAACTGTAATGGTTGATGCGGACGTTATCAATGAAGGTAAAGTGCCGAAAATTGCTTAAGTTATAATTAATATAAATAGTCCGTTATCATTAACGGACTACTAGAAAAGCGTCTAGCTAGATAAGCTAAGGCGCTTTTTTTATGCTTATGATTTACCTAGCCTACCTATTAGATAATTCGTCTAGTGCAAAGTTGATGAACTTAATTTTATTGAATACAAAATGACAGTAGCGTTTATCAATGCCCAGTAGACCACATCACAAATCATGCTAATGTAGGTAGTCTGTTTTAACCTTTATTATATTGCTGTATTCCACCGTCTATGGCACCTACAAATACCCCTTATTAATAAGACAAAGGATTGTTTATTATGTTCAACCATGTGACCGCTATGGCGACTTCATTGCGCCAAAACTTACCATTTTCTTCTAACCGTACCTCATTGGATGACTCAGACGTTGCATCCTACTATCGCAACCATGTCGCTGCTATTACAGGTGCAGGCTCCGGAATGGGACGTAAGCTAGCCATTCATTTAGCAAAAATGGGCTGTCATGTGGCATTATCGGATATCAACCCTGAACAGTTGGCAGCGACCAAACAGTTACTTGCCAGTTATGATGTCAACATCACCATGACGGTACTAGATGTTTCAAACAATAAAGCTGTGGAAGCATGGGCTGATAGCGTAATGGCAGAACATGGCAAAGTGAATTTTATCTTTAATAATGCAGGCGTAGCGCTCTACTCTACAGTGGAGGGTATGAGTAATAGTGAGCTTGAATGGGTGATGAACATTAACTTTTGGGGTGTGGTTTACGGTACCAAAGCGTTTTTACCTTTGATCAAAAACAGTGTAAAGCAGAGCCAGTTTGGCGAGCATGGTCATATTATTAATGTCTCAAGCCTCTTTGGCTTGACGGCTCAACCATCATATTCTGCTTATAATGCCAGTAAGTTTGCTGTACGTGGTTTTACAGAAAGCTTGCGTCAAGAGCTAAATATTCAGAACTGCGGGGTATCAGCAACCTGTATTCATCCGGGCGGCATCAAAACCAATATTGCTAACAGCGCGCGCGGTAATGACAGCGTTAGTGAAGTTGGTATGCATGCTGGTGACAAAGCCATTAGAAATTTTAACAAACTATTGAAGTTCGATGCCAGCGAAGCAGCTTGGATTATTTTACATGCAGCAGCGACCAATCAGCAGCGTTGTTTGATCGGTAACGATGCTAAAATGGTTGATGCAATTCAGCGAGTATTCCCATCGCATTACAGTCAAGTGCTAAACGGCCTCAATCAATTATCACGTAAATTAAAACCGCGGCGCGCTAAGAAACCTACCACATCCCCTTAATTAATATATCGTAAAAATCTCAATAAAAAGTGCCTAAACGTTGATGACGTTTAGGCACTTTTTATTGAATCTCTAATCTCTATTACAAACTCAATTATTAGAAAATAGTATACAATTCATTTATATATTATATATTAGTATATAATATATATTGTCACATTCCTATTTTTCAGATCTTTTACCGTTATAATGCTGAAAAAATTGGGGATGTCGTTGTCATTAGACTATAAAAAACACGTGAGTGTACATTTGCATATTTTTTCATAATAAGGATATTCTAATGAAAAAACTTCTAACAGAGAAATGCTTTACCTCTATCTTTATGACAGCTGTTTTCGTAGTTGGGGCTTTTGGTATAACAAGTTGCAGTGAAAAGAAAGTTAAGGCTGTTGACCGACTTGAAGAAGCAGAGGCTTTAGCAAGAGTGCAAGCACTTGAAGCACGTGCTGCTGAACTCAAAGATAGTATTACTTCAAAACCAAGTAAAAAATTGACGATTAGCATGCCAGATGAGTCCACCATTCCGAATGATGAGTATGGAGCAGCTGTACGCCGAGGCATGCAACTCGCTAATCATACATATAGAGAATTACCTAATAATGTGGGCAATAAACTTAACTGTACCAGTTGTCATTTGAATAATGGTTCAGAGGCATATGCAGCTCCATGGAATGGCTTACCTGGTATCTTTCCTATTTATCGTTCGCGTGATGCCCGTGTCAACTCACTACAAGAACGTATAAACGGATGTTTTCAGCGTTCGATGAACGGTACGCCATTAGAGATGGATTCAGATGATATGAATGCATTTATCTCTTATATGACATGGTTATCACAAGATATGCCGATTGGCGTCTCATCAGAAGGTCGCGGCTTTGTCACAGTTGATAGTACGCTTACACCGGACCCTATCAAAGGTAGGGCACTGTTTTCCAAAACCTGCACCACCTGCCATGGTGAAAACGGGGAAGGCCAATATAATGAGGATGGGACTTACTTATACCCCGCAATAGCGGGAGAAAACTCCTTTAATGACGGGGCGGGTATGGCACGTACATACAAGGCCGCTTCTTTTGTCAAAGGAAAAATGCCTTTTGGTCAAGGGAACACTCTCACAGATCAAGAAGCCATCAATATTGCCAGTTATTTTACCCATTTGCCTCGGCCTGTGAAAGCCAACAAGGATAAAGATTGGCCAAAAGGTGGCGCACCAGTTGATGTGCGCCGCTAGATTAGTCACAAACAATATCTACTTGTCATTTTATATAAGGGCCCAGTTATTTGGTAACTAAGCCCTTATGTATTCATTAATGATGACAGACTAAGAATTCATAGTATGGAATTCATAGTATGGAAGCCACCCTATTACTTTTAAGGCAGCTTCATATCACCAGCGACCAACCAGCCCATACGGCGCATGATGTAAGCCACTAACCCTGCAATCACCGCAGGTAATATAAACATCAATAGAATAATCGCTGTCCATAGTTGACCGGTGCTCATGATTTCTTGTGATGCCTCAATAACCCCAAACACACCGACCAAACCAGCAGTACCCATACCCGCCCCTGTCGCGGTACAAGCTAATCCAAAACCAACGGTCGCGATAGGCCCAACGATAGCGCTAGCAATAACAGCAGGTAGCAGAACGATAGGCTTTTTGAGCACATTAGGGATTTGCAGCATACTGGTACCCAAGCCCTGAGAGATGACGCCACTAATGCCATTGTCTTTAAAACTGGCAACAGCAAAGCCAATCATGTGCGCAGCACAGCCAACTACTGCAGCCCCGCCAGCCAAACCGCCGAGTCCAATAGCAATACAAATGGCCGCACTTGAAGTTGGCAATGTCAATAAAATACCAACAACTACAGCAATAACGATACCCATTAAGAGTGGCTGTAATTCAGTAGCGGCATGAATACCCTGACCGATAGCTGCGACCCCTGCTACGATAGGCGGATTGAGCAGTGCGCAGACTAATAGCGCGACGCCGCACACCACTAAGGGCACCAATAGAATATCAAGCTTCGTCTTACCAGCGACCCAAGTGCCAGCACGATAAGCAAACACAGAGGTCAAATAAGCACCGATTGGATTACCCGGCAGTGCTACAAAGGTTGCAGGCCCACCTATTTGCGGCGTAAAGAGCGTGCCTGCCATTAGTGCTTCGGAGTGGGCACCAAGCATACCTGCCACAAGGCAGCTAAGCATCACTAGCGTTGGCGCTTTGAGATAGTAAGCGATACCTACGCCGATACCAGCACCCATCAATATCGAGGCAAGCTTTCCGACCGCGACCAATGCTGGCAAATCTAACCAGCCACCGATTTGCGAGATAATTAGACCTGCGATCAACGTGACAAATAGCCCTAAAGCCATACCAGTAAAAGCATCAATAAAGTACTTTTGAAAAAATATTTTAATGACGCCTGCTTGCGGTGTTACTGAGTTAGATACTGTCATAACCATACTCTTAATGGATGTTTAATAGGGTAAAACAGCTAGAAAGCTTTTGATAAAATAAAGAGATAAAAAAAGCGTCATTACGACGCTTTTTTTGATAAATACAATAACTGTAAACAACTGAACCTAGCGACGCTGTTCAACAATAATAGAGTCTATACCATTGTTTTGTAAGCGCTGCTGCGCCGTCGTTACTGCTTGACGGTTATTCAGCGGACGTGAGATGACTTGATAAATTGGCAAGCCATTACCCGTCGTGTTTTTGACCACTCTAGCATCGACACCCGCCATCAGTACTTGCGCACGGCGACGATCTGCTTCATCTGCATCACTAAAACTATTGATCTGCAAGATGTAGGTCGCCGCAGGTTTGGCAGCTTGGATACTTGCCTTACCTGCTGCGGTATTGTTATTACGGGTTGTAGAGTTGCCAGTGCTAGCCGGTGGCGTACCATCATAAGTTGCATCTTCTTCAACAACAACGATATCTTCACTAGACCCAGCATTATTAACACCAGCAGGTTCGACAGTCGCATTTTCCGAACCACCGAAGCTGCCTGTATTTTCTATACTGCCTGAATTACCCTCTGGTTGGGTCACGACGACATCTGGTTCAAACGCACCGATATCACCTATTTGATCATTATCAATATCAACAATATCTTCATCAGGAATGGTTGCCATCTCTTGATTAGGTAAAATATCGTAGAACTCATAATCACCATTGTCGGTATCAGTATCCACACGTGGCTGTACTTGGCGATCAGGGTCGTTCTCAGCACTACCATCAGCGGGGCTGAAATTGAATAATGGTGAGAGGTAGATAAATACCCCAATCATAAGGGTCAATATGGCCCCAACAAACATCCATAATAAGCCTGATACGCTACTTGATTTGCGCTTTTCTGTTGCGCCTTTAGGTTTTTTGGCTAGCATGGATCTCGTTCTCCCTACTGGATTTAACTATCATCATCGAATTAATGCTATCAGCTGTCTATACTTATGTCACATGTTAGAAAAGCACTACATGCTAGACGGTGCAGACAAGCCAAGCAGACTAAGCCCATTCGCTAATACCTGTCTAACGGCTTTAGATAAACGTAAACGTGCTTGCATTAAGTCTAGCTCATCTTGACTTGGTGTTTCACCTGATGTCAGGCTCATAGGCAAGATACGATTGGTGTCATACCAACCATGGAACAATGCCGCTAGCTCTTTTAGGTAGTTGGTCAAGACGTGCGGCTCGTAACCAGTCGCTGCACGAAGTAACGTCGCTGGATATCCTGCTAACAGTTTGATCAGCTCATCTTCATTTGGTGCACTTAGTAAGTCTTGATGTGCCAAACCCACGGTATCATCTACGGTCAAATCGTAGGTTGCCAATTTTTCTAACACACGGCAAACACGCGCATGAGCATACTGGATATAATACACTTGATTATCTTTGCTTTGTGATTTGGCAAGTTCTAAGTCAAAATCAACATGCACTTCAGGCTTACGCGCTACGTAGTAGAATCGTGCAGCATCGTTACCGACTTCTGCACGTAGCTCACGCAAGGTCACAAACTGACCAGAACGCGAAGACATTTGTACCTTTTCACTACCGCGCCATAATGCCACAAACTGTACAAGCACCACGTCAAGGCGTTCGGCATCAATCCCAAGAGCCAATAGAGCGGCTTTTACGCGTGGGACATAACCATGGTGGTCTGCGCCCCAAACGTTAATGACTTTATCAAAGCCGCGATCAAACTTGTTTTTATGATAAGCGATGTCAGAAGCAAAATACGTCGACTGACCATTGGCACGGCGTACAACACGGTCTTTCTCATCGCCGAAATCAGTCGATTTAAACCAGATATTGCCATCTTTTTCGTATAGATAGCCTTTGTCATCTAGTATCTGTAGGACAGGCTCAATCTCGCTATCGATAGATCTTTCGCTAAACCAGCACTCGTAGCTCACACCAAAGTCGTTTAAGTCGTCTTTGATATCCGCCAAAATACTGCTCAATGCTGCGTTTAAAAATAACGCGTAGCTGTCACCTAGCAAAGACTTACTATTGGCAATCAAGCCATCAATATGTGCTTCTTTATCACCTGAGATGACGGTTTTTTCGCCATCAGCATTAATCTCAAACTGAGCATCTTTTGGCACATCTTTGGCAACGTCTGCGAAACTATGTACGTAGCTATCGCCATGCTGTGTTTTTAGCGTTTGGGCGATGTCACTGACATAATCACCTTGATAGGCGTTAACTGGGAAAGTTATCTCTTCACCATTTAGCTGTAGATAACGCAAATATGTACTGGTGGCTAAGATGTCCATTTGACGACCAGCATCATTGACATAATACTCACGCGTGACGTCATAGCCGATGGCTTCTAGCAAGTTAGCGACACTCATGCCAAATGCAGCACCGCGACCGTGACCGACGTGCAGACTTGACGTTGGATTGGCAGAGACGAATTCAACTTGGACTTTTTGACCGTCAAACTGATTACTCAAGCCAAAGCGATCTTGCAACGTAAAGATATCGTCCAATACAGAAAACTTAGCTTCCGAGTTTAAAAATACATTGATAAACCCTGGTCCTGCGATTTCTACTTGGCGAATGTCTTGATTGTCAGGCAATGCGCTGACGATTTTTTCAGCAAGTTGACGCGGATTGGCCTTGGCTGCTTTCGCTGCCGTTAGTGCGATATTACTGGCAAAATCACCGTGACTTAAATCTTTCGTACGGGTAATTTGACTGTTATTTTGCCAATCGCTTGGTAGCGTACCATCTGCTTGTAGGGTTTGAATTGCATCATTAAATAGGGATGCAAGCGTATCAATTTGGGCTTGTGACATAGGAATTTGAACTCAATTAAATAAACAACAAAAACGGTGCGAATGCGAGCAATCGATAACGGCTTATTGTAATAGCGACCGACATTGCAGGGATAGAATAATGTAAAAAGATAAGTAACCTGTAAATATAACAATCTTTGCGCTTTATTGCACCATTTGCGCCAAAATTAGCACTAAAATCTTACCGTTATCAGGATTTGGGCTGACTAATATCAATGACGCAAAACTGATAAATAACTCATAACGTGAATTGTAGCGTTACTGTTGCTCAATACTGGGCAGTCGTTTATACCTGACTGCTTCCACGTTATAATAATGGTTTGTACGGCTCTTCTAAAATATAGAAGACGCGTTACTACTCTATTATAGGATTACGCCATGTTTGCTATTGCCGCCAGTACTGTCACCAGTTGGGGACTGTACGTCTTGTTGCCGATATTCATCGCTTTCTTGTTTTTTATTATGTGGGATATCTCTAAAAAGTCTGATGCTGGGCGCGCTGGTACTTTTTGGATATTTCTAGCCCTAGGCGCAGGTTCTGTTGGTTTTATCCTTAAGATAGTCATGGAAGTCGCTTTTAAGCGGTGGTTGATTTAGTCATCAACCTCTATTTCCCGGTTAATTGCACTTTATACAGCCTTCATTTGAACCGAAGTTAAAACAAAGAGAAATACTAGAATTTGAGTTTATCTATTACTTTTTGGCAATCAAAGTCGCACGCATGGGAGCAGGATATCCTTCGACGGTCTTAGTAGAATCATTAGGATCTAAGAAATCTGCTAACGAATGATAGGTCATCCATTCGGTTTGTCGTTGTTCCTCAGTCGAGGTGACTGCTACATCGACGCAGCGTACATCTGAAAATCCTGCTTTCTCTAACCAGCCAATTAATGCCGACACCGATGGTAAGAAATAGACGTTATTCATCTGCGCGTAGCGGTCGTGCGGCACCAGTACAGTATTGGCATCACCTTCAATCACTAATGTCTCAAGTACCAACTCACCACCTTTGATCAACTGTCCTTTCAGCTGTTGTAAATGCTCAAACGGTGATTGGCGATGATAAAGTACGCCCATGCTAAATACAGTATCGAACAGCTGACTGTGCTCAGGTAACGCTTCAAGCGGTACAGGAATATAATGCGTCCGATAGCTGCCTGTATCACTAGCATCTGCGGCACCAATGAAATGACGAATCGCCATAAATTGATGATAAAACAAGCATGACGGATCAATAATAATAACCGTATCTGCGCCCGCCCCTGCCATGCGCCAGCCGTGATAACCAGAGCCACCGCCTACATCCAATACGCGGCGACCGTCTAATCTACTTAAATGCGGCGCAACACGTTTCCATTTCCAATCACTATGCCACTCGGTATCAATCTTAATACCTGACTCATCATCGCCGATTTGACCGCCAATTTGAAATGGGCCTTTACGCCACGGCATCAACTGCTTTAATAGTGCTGTTGTTTGTTTGCGCTGAGACTCATTTAGATCTGCCTCAATCGTCAATGTATCACTGTTTAGATCGACATGATTGACAGCTAAGTTTGGCAAACGAGCGACTGACGCTTGGTAGGCAGGCGCGTGCGCATAGTTAGCTTTGTCTTTTATATCACCTAACCACGTTGGTAATCGTTTAAGCCACTCATAAGCGCTCGGCTGCTGCTGTGCCAGCTCTAATAGGGTTAGATATAGTTCACGTTCGGCGTTAATGATAGTGTCGTTGAGCATAAAAGCAGGTTACCGTGTTGATTAAGAAATAACTGTGTTAAAAGTAAGAATTATTTAAACGCCACAATAGAGACAAAATTTAAAAACTGAAACCATGTCAGATGACGTTTAAAGCCAACTTGATCTAACCGTGCATGATGCTCATCTAATGTGTCAGTAATCAGCACATTTTCTAATGCATTACGCTTGCCGCTAATCTCCATCTCGGTGTAGCCATTCGCACGTTTAAAGTCATAATAACGCTCCACCAACCACGCATCATATTGCTCATCAAACGCATGGGTTTTTTCAGTCAGTACCAATATGCCGCCTTCACTTAATGCCGCATAAATCTTCTCTAATACCGCGACTCTATCAGCAGCTGGCAAAAATTGTAACGTCAAGTTCAAAATCACCATATCGCACGGCTCAAGCTCAACATTGCGGATATCTGCTGTAATTACTTCGATATCGTGCTCAGGATAATTCTCACTCAATAACGTGGTCGCCTCGGTCGTCATCGCTGGTGATATATCAATTGCTTTAATCTGTAAGTCTTGTGGGTCGAACTCACCAGCTAGCGTCATGCTGGCTGCACCCAGTGAACAGCCCAAGTCATAAACACGACTAACACGCTGACCGCTATCGCTCTGCTGGCGATACTTGCAATGACGACGAGCAAATATGGGTAGCATCGCCAATACCTGTCCATAACCGGGTACACTGCGGCGAATCATATCAGGGAAACAAGCCACCACTTGCTCATCAAACGAAAAGCGTGCGGCCTTATCCAGTGGCGTGGTAAACGGTTTATCAAATAGGGTGTCATGTTTGATAGCAGGCTGGGATTGGCTCATGGGACGACTCGTTTTTTAGAATGGAACTGAAATTAAGAATTACTGGATGACTTTTGCTTAGCAGTTTTGCTTGTCATTATCAGTTGAGGACTAAGTAAGATAGCAAAAGCCCATTATAACATTACTGTTTGTTACTTATCGCCTTTGGCTTGCCTGCTAAGCTGAATAAATAGTGCCAAGGGTAATGAGACGTTTGAAAGAAGCATTGAAAAACGAGAGCATCACTACCAAATATAGCGCTTGACCCATATTTATAATAATAGGAAAAAATTATGCAAACGATCGTATTAGGTGGCGGCTGCTTCTGGTGCACCGAGTCCGTGTTTTTATCGGTAAAAGGTGTGCAATCTGTCGTCTCAGGCTACATGGGCGGTGATGCTGTCTCTGCTAACTATGAAGCTGTCTGTAGCGGTACGACTGGCCATGTCGAAGTCATCAAAGTCGAATTTGATGACTCTATTGTCCCGTTAGAAGTAATACTCGATGTCTTCTTTGCCACGCATGATCCCACCACGATGGATCGTCAAGGCAATGACGTCGGTAGTCAGTATCGCAGCGTGGTCTTTTACACCGAAGACAATCAAAAACCGACCGTTGATCGTACCATTAATAAATTACGCGATATGGGTGTCAATGTAGTGACGGAAGTACATCCTGCTGTTGAATTCTATCAAGCAGAAGACTCACACCAAGATTTCTTCAACAGAAACCCAGGACAGGCTTATTGCAACTTTGCAATACCGCCAAAGCTTGCCAAACTGCGTAAAGAATTTAGCAAATATATGGTTAGTTAAATGAGGGTTCGCTAAATTGAATAAGACATTATTTATTCAAAAAGTTTCTTAGCCTAATGTTGGATACCAGCCAAACACTTATACTATAGGTGTTTGGCTTTTTACTATTTATACATTTGACATAACCAATCAATATTATTAAAGCTAAATCTATATATAAAAACTTGCAAATAGAGGATCACAGCATGAACCCTGAGTTTTGGCACAAACGTTGGCAAGAAGGTCGCATTGGATTTAATCAATCTATGGTCAATCCATTATTGATTGAGTATTTTAACCGCCTCAATCTAACTGCGGGTAGCCTCATTTTTGTGCCGCTTTGTGGTAAATCTATTGATATGGTTTGGCTAGCGACGCAAGGCTATGACGTGGTGGGCGTTGAATTGGTTGAAACAGCCGTACAAGAATTTTTTGCTGAGCAGAACATCCAACCTACCGTCTATCAACAGGCAGACAATCCAACGATTAAATACTATCAAGGCCAGTTGTCGGGACAAACCATCACTTTATGGGTCGCTGATATCTTTGTACTGACTTTTGAAGATATTGGCTCTATTGATGCAGTATATGATAAAGCGGCATTAATCGCCCTACCAGACGATATGCGTGTGAGATATAGCGAGCAAGTGCGAAAACTTAGTAGCGATAACAGTAAAGTTAATGGTGCTAACAATGAAATAACACCGCAGCTTTTACTGACACTAAATTACGATCAGCGTAAAAAGAATGGACCACCCTTCTCTATTAATGGCGAACAACTAGAGCGATATTATAGCGCTCACTACCAAATCTATGAGCTAGCGAGTGAGCCTTCTTCTATAGGTTCTGCACCTGATATCACCGTCACAGAACAGGTTTGGCTATTGAGCAGTAAATAAAAAACTCATGTAACCTTTAACAAGCGGCTAAATGGCAATGGAGAAATTGAATGAAAATGATAGTCGGTCTAATGAGTGTAATTGCTATTCTGCTAGTCGCTCTAGCCGGCCCATTGTACAAGTTTGGCGTTGTAGAATTAGGCACTGCGTTTACAGGGTTTAAATTTGGGGTATTTACTGGTATTGCGGCATTAATACTATTAGCCATACAGCTATTGTTTAAACGAAACACGGCGAGTATTGGTAGCGCGTTAATCTCGGCAGTGCTTGCTATCACTGCCATTGCCATACCACTCAGCATGATGAATACCGCCAAAAATGTACCGCCTATTCACGATGTTTCTACCGATTTGGTGAATCCGCCTGAGTTTGTTGCGATTGCACCACTACGTGCAGATGCACCAAATCCCGTAGCGTACGCAGGCGCAGAAGTGGCTGAACAACAACGTACTGCCTACCCTGATTTGCAAACATTGACCTATACTCAATCAAAACCTGAACTGATCGAAGCAGCTAAACAAGCCATAGAAAATTTAGGGTGGGAGCTGGTCAATATTGATACCGACAAAGGCATCATCGAAGCGACAGAGACGACTGCTTGGTTTGGTTTCAAAGATGATGTGATCATTCTTGTGACTGACAACGATAGCGAGCGCTTGGTCGATATTCGCAGTAAGTCACGAGTTGGACAGAGCGATTTGGGCAAAAATGCGGCGCGGGTTCATAGCTTTATTGAAGAGTTGGATGGGGCTTTGGGGGAGTAGTTATTTTCGAAACCTCGAAACCTCCTATAACTTATTTAGTCAGTTTTTTGACAATATATTGAAGCTCACTTCTTTGCCCTTCATCAGGTAGACATGTTAAAAGCATTTCAAGAGCGTATTCATTTGTTATTTCTATGGGAGGCTTATACGGTAAGTCATAACCAAAAACCTCACTCATCATAGTGAACAAATCTTTGCGGTGTCTACAGGCTTTACGACTATTTAGATTCAACATTTGAATAGCGTCACTACCACGTTTACTATCGGACTCTAACTCTCCTGCAAGATTTAGTTTTATCTCATCTTCACATTCATTCATAAGCGGTGTTAAAAGCAGTTCTTGGCTGCCTTTTGCGTTGTCACACTGCTTAGCAGTTCTACAACTTAATAATAAATTATCGTAGTCAAAACACTTATGTGGATAGTCGTTACGGCTTTTTAAATGTTCAATAGTCGTGTTTCCATTGCCAAGACTTTTACAGCAATAACAGCAAACTCCATTCTGTTCATCATATAGCTGCTGACGCAGAGGGGCTTTGATATCCTCTGGAATATTGCCCCAATTCTCAGTTTTATACTTTTTAAAACCCTTTGCTGTCTCAACAGGAATTGAACCTAACTTATCAATCTTCTGCATGACTAGACTCATCTTTATGGTTATTTGCCAGTTTAGATTGAGCCAAGAGCAAGCGACACTTCAATAGTTCTAGATGGTCAGATGGCAGTTTTTCAGATAGCTCTGTTATACAAGTATCTGCTGTCACATAATCATGCTTACTGATAGCACGGCGAATAATAGTAAACTGCTCTTCCACTTTACTGTCTCGGATATCCACATCAAAGATTTTAGTGAGCACTGTATTGGCATCCTCACCATAGACATTAGGCATTTCTGTCAATTCACCATCATCCAACGAATATAATAAAATATCGTTACGATCACTGATAACATGTGGCGAATGTGTGGTTAGAATAAATTGAATATTTGGAAAGGTAGCGACCAGTTTGTCAATCAAGTCGTGTTGCCACTTTGGATGAAGATGCAAATCCACCTCATCAATCATCACTACGCCTTCACCGTCTAATGGATTCGCTAGGCTTGGATTAAGAATTGCTAGACGGCGAGCTATATCACCTACTAAAGCTAATAAAGACTTTTCACCCTGTGACAACTGATTAACATCTAACTTTTCGCCATCCTTTTCCACTATCATGGTAGCAGTACCTTTACGACGGATATAAAAATCAGTGAACCCAGTAAAATACTTCAGGGCGCTTTTCACAAAGAATAAAGGTAAGTCTCTAGCAATGTCCTCGCTATGCTTTTGTAGCTTTTGCACTTCATGTATTTCTTTTTCTATTTTATATTTAGATTCCTCTAACATCTCTAGACCAATATTTACTTTGTCTTCTTTAGAAGACTTAAGCTGACTTAAAATTTTCTTAACTTCATTCAAAACTTTTTCATTTTCACTATTTAATCCTTCCAAAATACTTTCAGTTGATACTTTTCTTTCATTTTCAATATCTTCTGAATTTCTAAACCAATCTAGAAAATTCGAGAAAACTATAGAGTTTGAGTTTAAACAGTTTTTATAAGCATCCAACTGATCATATTGGTATGAAAAAATATCCTTCTGAATTTCAACTGACATTGTCCTATTGACTGAATAGAAAGTTATAAGAGGTAAAGAATACTTATCTTCTTTAGTTAGGTTTGAGCGAAAACTTCTGACAGTTTTACTTAACAACTTCATATAATTACTCGAAGATTTAAGACGTCCATCTTTAACAGAAGTAATACTCCAGTCTGCATCTTCTTCTAATCCATAAGGCATTGGATTGTTCTCGTTAAAATCAACCCTTATACTAGCTTTTACCTCGTTCTTACCATTATTTATATAAGTTTTATCAATATTAAAACCATCTTCATCACTAGCAAGTTTTGCTACAAACCAACTCAAATTTGTCGCCAGTGCTTGCAAAACTTGTGACTTACCAGCCCCATTATTACCCACAATCACAGTGACATTACCCGTCTTTTCAGAAGTTGGTGCAAAGTCTATGTTTAAGTCGTCAAAGCGACCGTAGTTTTGTAGTTGCAAACGTTTGACTTTCATTGTTTACCTTATTTTTATAGGTAGTAAATATTGAAAAATTTTACTAATTTCTATGGTGATGCTTATCAGTCAGTATAGCAACTTAAAACACAGCTGAGGAATGCTATTGTTTTGAGAAAAAGCCTAAACTCATCTAAAATCCTCTTCTAATCTCACGGCAGCGTCAATTTATCGTAACCATTTATAACCTTGGTACTGCGACAGCTTTTCTTTACTGTTTAGATTGGTTACTCTACGTTAATATCATTTTTTGCCTTTCGATAACTATTTTAACGTTTATAGGATATTTTCATGCGTTTAACTCCTTTTTCTACTTTGTCGCTGCTTAGTGTTGCTGTCGGCATCAGCCTTGCTACCACTGCTCAAGCCGCGCAGCCGCCAGCACCTGATTTATCCAATAGTGAGTTTCAGCAGTGCTTGGACAATCTAAAAAACTCTAGCAAGTTTAGCGGTGTTGATGGTTATACCTTTAATAACTATCGCCCAAGCCAGCCTGATCCTAGTGTCATTCAGTCACTGAATTATCAACCAGAGTTTCAAAAAGACGTCTGGGACTATTTATCAGCATTGGTAGACAAAGAGCGTGTCGAGGACGGTATCCGAGCCAAACGTCAATGGGGCTCTACACTACGTCAAATCGAATCGCGTTATGGCGTAAAAGCTGAGCATGTGCTCGGTGTCTGGGGCGTAGAATCAAACTTTGGTCAAACGTTAGGTAAAAAGCCATTATTTGAGTCTTTAGCGACATTATCTTGTTTCGATCGTCGTCAGAGCTATTTCCAAGGTGAGTACGCCAATGCGCTAAAAATCGTGCAAAACGGTGATATCGCACCAAATGATATGACAGGCTCATGGGCAGGTGCCTTCGGACAGACACAGTTTATGCCGAGTACTTTCTTAGAATTGGCAGTAGATTTCGATGGTGATGGACGTCGTGATTTGGTCAATAGCGTACCTGATGCACTCGCTTCTACCGCAAACTTCTTGGACAATCGCGGCTATCGTACTGGTGAGCCTTGGGGCTATGAAGTCAAACTACCTGATGGATTTTGGGCCGCTTCGAATCGTAAAGACAAAAAGTCGATAAGCCATTGGCGCGACCAAGGTCTAACGTTGGCTAATGGTAGTCCGTTACCGTATGACTTGAGCAGTGCAGGCCTATTACTACCAGCTGGGATGGAAGGCCCTGCTTTCTTAGTTGGTAAAAACTTCGACACTTTTTACTCTTATAATGCCTCAGAGAACTACGCACTGGCGATTGCACACTTATCAGATCTAATCACTCGCGAAGACAGCAGCAAAACAGACTTTATCACTGCTTGGCCGACCGACGATCCTGGTATCAGCCGCCAGCAGGCTAAAGATATTCAGCAAGCGTTGCTCAATGCCGGTTATGATATCGGCGGTGTAGATGGCATCATCGGAGACAATACTCGTACCGCTATCCAGCAATACCAGACTAGTCGCGGTATTTTCCCAGCAGATGGACGCGCAGGCCAAAAGTTCTATCGTGCTATCGTTGGTAATGCAGCACCCAGTCAAGTCCAGTACGGTCAGCCAGCAAATAGCCGACCTTTGAACCCTGCGCCTGCCGATCGTATGGGACAATTGATTCAGCAACAGACCACTACACCTAATAGCTATTCTTCTCAACCATCGACAAGTCCTTCAACCTCTACCAATACGCGTTATCGCCGTGTTGCTAGTGCCGATGGTACGATCAAGCTAGTCCGCATTGACGAAGGGTCATAATACTGTACCGAATAGTTCTACCGTAAATCACTAAAAAAGCCACGCTATGATTAGCGTGGCTTTTTTATGTTTGATGCCTAGTGAAGACCTTCACCTATCACATCGATATTTCAAGAAAGATTTAGACAATAGGTGGCGGATTTGGCTTACCGTTGTCACCGTCCCAGTTTTCACGAGCGTTATCGTCTAGATCAGCAGCCGTTTTTGGCTCCCACTTGCCATTTTCTTTCCAAGTCGCATCACCCCAGTCTTCATCTTCTGCTTTTCTATCCAAATCCTTGTAAGCTTGGCTTGGATCGATGCCGCGGCGTTTCATATCTGCCACTTGTTCTTCTAGCGTATGAAATTGATCAGCGTCATGCATGCTTTTCTCTAGACCATCAAGCTCTCTTAATAACTCGTCATTTTTAGCGTTACTCATTGTGCGCTCTCCTTAATCGGTCAATATTATATTACGTTTTATGCATTTTTAATTTTAATACAGTTTTTTTCTAAGTAAGATTAGTATCTGATGGTTCTTATTATCACGAGTCTTGAGTCGATTCACAACCATTGCCGCGTATGCTTTGTATTACAAAACGTAGTCACTATTTCAGAAAAATCTTTATAGAAGGTATAGTTAGGCATAGTTATAAGTATTACCTACTAGTCTTGTTTACTCGTAGTAGATATCTGATCGTGTAGTAAGTTTTTTGCGTAGAAAGTTAGCTTCCAAAGTTCTTGCGATACGCGGGTGCCATAAGTCACTAACTGTATCCAGTTTGCACTAACCAACTGACGTTGCAGATTATCCATATCAGTTTGAGAAATTTGACAGCGCGAAACCGCATGGACATTGGGTCTATCTTTTTTGATATCAATTTCAGCTTTTGGAGCGATCAAGCGATTGATGGTATTTTGAAGGCCATAGCTCGAAAAGGTAGAGGGTATTTTAATCAAAGCGGTTAATACCTGTTGCCAAGACAGTTTCATAACTCTTGTCATATCTCTTAAGTTCCCACCTTCGTAGGCTTGGGCACTATATTGAATCTCGAAAGTTTCTGTCAACACAATTGACTTACTAATATGGTCAACCACAAAAGCTTCGTCGGTTGTGATTTCTTTCTCGACACTCTTATTCTGGGGAGAAAGCTCAGTAAGTCTTTCTGCAACCGTCTGATTACTAAACTTAATTAGCTCATCGTTAGCTCTTATCCATCCACCCGTTATTTTATGACTTGCTAGTATATTATAGTAAGCCTGGACAAGTAATGATTCGATATCATCTTCTGTATCATAATAATATATTTGGTTGTCTTGTTTAGTTACTAATCTGATGAGTTCTTGGAGTTGGCGACTAGCACTTGTCTCTTGATAGTTGTTCTTCACCAAGATAATAAGAGGCTTAAGTTTTGCTTTGGCACTGAGATAGCTTAAATGCATCTGACTCACACCATTTTTTTGTACTGTCCCATAGCTATCTCCAATGACCATGAATACATAATTACAAGCATCGATACATTGTCGGCCGTATAAGGACGCTTTTGGCAGTTTACTAGACACATCATATGTCAGAAAAGCACGTGCTTGAAAAAATATCGCCAAGGTATCTAGAACTAACAATTGGTCATTGTCAGCACATATAATATGGATATGATAGCGACGATTTGGCACAATTACCTCTAAACATAGATGGTGACATAAAAAGGATAGGATTTAAAATAGAGCACAAAAATCTTGTCTTTCTCAGCCTAGCACAATCTTTAGTTAAATAAATGCACTCAATTTATTTTAATTAGGCAAGTCTATATACAAGTTATTGATAGAATTGATTTTGATAGTGTCTAGTCACAGTAGTATTGCAATGCCATGTCTTCACCAAGTAAGTGCTCAACTAAAGCGCATAGTTTATCACTATATTTAGTGGCATGAAAATTTAATGGTGCTCTAATAATGGTATTTCTTTTGCTAGTTTTTTGTGTCCGATTTCCTTGTTTGTCGCTCATAAATGATGCAGACAGATTATTTGCCATCAGTAGCTGTTTGACGCGTTCGGCAATCGCTTGACCCGAATCAATAACTTGTATTGATAGCTGCTGCTTTAGTATCTCGTCTAATAAGAATGGCTTAAAAAATGGATAATGTGTACACCCCAACACTAACTGATCGACACCTTCATTAGCAAATACTCGTAGCTGTTGACGCAACCGTTCCGCTGTCGGGTCTTGGTCTGACATACCTGCTTCTACCCAAGGCACCAATTGCGGATCGAAATACTTGGTAACCACTGTACCATTAGGCTTTGCAAAATTGTTAATAACGTCATTTAATAATAGGCCATTTAAGGTTGCCTTAGTAGCTAGTACCGCTACGTGACTGCTTCGACTCGCCAATATAGCAGGCTTTAATGCGGGGACCAGACCCACAATAGGTATATGCGGATAGCAGCGTCGGGCGGTATCTAGCGCATATGCTGAGGCACTGTTGCAAGCAATAACAATCAGCTTACAGCCTTGCTGATGTAACCACTCTACGGCCTTTAGGGTTAGTGCTTCAATATCTTCGCTGTCGCGATTACCATAAGGTACATTTAACGTATCGGCATAATATACATAATGCTCAGTAGGCAGCTGCTGTGCTAAATGCAAATAAACAGACAAACCGCCAACACCAGAATCAAACACCCCAATGGGCGCGCTACGGTTTTTATCGCTTACAACTGTATTACCAGCATGTTTATTGACATCTACTAGATCAATAGCTTTGAGACTCTGATCAACAGATATATCGACACACGGTCTGAGCTTTCCAACTGTCTGGTTTTTGATATCCATCTTTATGCTAATGCCATTATCATATTATTCATCAATTTCATTACCCAGTTAAATGCTTAAATGCGCTATATATGTTGCGTGTATGACGTTACTCTACGTCGGTTCTCTATCGACTACCTTTATACGGTAATGATTTTTTAAACCAATAGATAATAAGGCGACATTATAAAATTATAGCACTCATCGGCATACAGCAATTAGTAGATAAATATAACCCCTAATCAGTAGGCATCGATAATGAGTAAGACTGGCCACCACTCTGCAGCGTTAATATCGTCTTACCATTTTCTTCTGATAACACTCCAATTTCAGTCAGGTGATAAAAAGTATTACGGCCGACAAGCGCAGTCAACCCATTTCTGACCATCATGTAAGGGCGTACCTGTTCTGTAGATGCTAAGTCCTGAGGATCTGCAACATCGTCAGCGGTACTCACTTGATTCGCTTGATCGCTGTTATCAAAGTCGCTGTCATTAGAATCGCTCTTATTAGAATTATACGCCTTTAATACAATCGAATGCTCATCGTCTAAGCGAACCACATCCCCTGTCGTCGTTGTAAACTCCAACCAACTCACATCATTTTCATGGACAATACCAACATCATTTATCAGAAGTGGTGCATCTTCAACTTGGATACGGATTTTCTGTACAGGGGTCTTGAGGAAGTACTCAGTAGTGCCATTATTTTCTTCTTTCCATAGTATTGTAGCAAACAAGCTGACCAATGACTCACGGGTCATTTTCCCGCCTTCATGCCACCACTCTCCGTTTGCCTTGATAGTCAAATCCATATCAGCAATATCTTCAGGATGCCATTTTTCAAGCGGTGGTATCGCACGCCCTTCGCGAGTCCCTTTAGCAGACTTAATATACTGGCTTAGTGCATCCAAATTATCTAAGTCATCTAGGCTAAAAGGCTTACTGGTTGGGGCTTTAGTCAGTTTTTCATGGCTGTCTTCAACACTATTATTATCGTTATTCATTATTAATCCCTTTATTTAGTATTCAAAGTTTGGCTTATCTATTATTACTATAAATTTTAGTTTCAGGTATGATGAAACTTTATCGTTATAACAACCTCATTTTCTTAACATTACCTTAGCATCGATACTCATAAATGCGTATCGTGTTTGTAGGACTTTTCTTTTATAATGAGTAACGATTTTTTATTGAAATGGTCAAGTGGGTGTTGTATTGATGACACATCTTACGTTATGCGTTGATATCCTTAGATAAATTGGTATTAACCATGACGGGTCAATTGATGCCGCAAAGACAGTTTTATCGGGCAGCCATATGTCTGAGTGACGTTAGCGCCGCAAGTCTATTATTCAGTTGTTAAGCTAATGATGCCCTGAGATAAGCCACTAAAAGTTTAGGAGTAGGTATGCAAGAGCAAGACAATCAAACGCCAGTTATCGATGGTAATACTGTGAATGCTGACGCACCAGTAGCGACAGAGACCGCAACGCTAGATCAAGCAGAACCAGTCGTAGAGCCAGTTGCCGCAGAACCTGAAGTCGAACGCGAATCAATGGAGTTCGATGTCATCATCGTTGGTGGTGGACCCGCAGGTCTGTCTGCTGCCATCCGTTTGCGCCAGCTCGCTATTGAAGCTGGTAATGATGAGTTTATGGTTTGTGTGGTCGAAAAAGGCTCTGAGTTTGGTGCCCATACGTTGTCTGGTGCAGTCATCGAGCCACGCGCTCTAAATGAGCTAATCCCTGACTGGAAAGAAAAAGGCGCACCGCTTAACGTGCCAGCGACAGAAGATCGTTTCTATTATTTAAACTCCGCCACACGCTCAACTAAAGTGCCTGACTCTTTGATTCCAGGTCCAATGCACAACGATGGCAACTATATTGTCTCGCTAGGTAATGTCGTCCGTTGGTTAGCCGTACAGGCAGAAGAGCTTGAAGTCATGATGTTCCCAGGCTTCCCTGCCGATGACATCTTATACAACGACGACGGTTCGGTCAGAGGTGTATTAACGGGTGATATGGGTGTGGCCGCCAATGGTGAAGCCAAGCCGAGCTTTGAGCCTGGTTATGAGCTCCTTGCCAAATACACTATTTTTGCCGAAGGTAGCCGTGGACATTTAGGCAAACGCTTAATCAGCCGTTTTGATCTAGATAAAGACTCTGATCCTCAGCATTATGGTATCGGTCTAAAAGAGCTATGGGAAGTTGAGCCTGAAAAGCATGAGCAAGGTGTTGTCATGCATGGTCTTGGCTGGCCATTGACTGAAACTGGCTCTACTGGCGGCTGGTGGTTATACTTTGATGAAAACAATCAAGTAAGCTTTGGTCTTGTGGCTGATTTGTCTTACCATAACCCATATGTCTCGCCATTCGATGAAATGCAGCGTCTAAAAACGCACCCTATTATCAAAAATGTTTTAGAAGGCGGTAAGCGCATTTCTTACGGCGCACGTGCGTTGACCAAAGGTGGTCTAAACTCATTACCGAAGTTCACCTTCCCCGGTGGCGTGTTGGTAGGTGATGACGCTGGTTTCTTAAACCCAGCAAAAATCAAAGGCACACACACTTCTATGAAGTCAGGCATGCTCGCAGCCGAAGCTATCTTTGAGGCGCTGCAAGCTGAACGTCAGCATGATGAAGTGGTTGCTTATAGCACAATGTACAAAGAGTCATGGTTGTATCAAGATAACTATGAGTCGCGCAACTTCTCACCTGCGATTCACCGTATGGGTCTGTTCATGGGCGGCGCTTTCACCTTTATCGAGCACAACTTGCTAAAAGGTAAAATGCCATTCACTTTGCATGACAATATCCCAGATTACGATCAGTTGGAGCGTGCTAATCATGCTTATCAACCAACCTATCTTAAGCCTGATGGTAAGCTGGTATTTGACAAGTTATCGTCAGTATTTATCTCTAACACCAACCATGCAGAAGATCAGCCAACGCATCTAAAACTTACTGATCCAACGGTACCTATCTCAATCAACTTACCGTTGTACGCTGAGCCTGCACGTTTATACTGCCCAGCTGGTGTGTATGAAGTGGTCAAAGACGCTGAAGGCGCTAAGTTTGTCATCAATGCGCAGAACTGCGTGCATTGTAAGACCTGTGATATTAAAGACCCTTCACAGAACATCACTTGGGTAACGCCAGAAGGTGGCGGTGGTCCTAACTACCCAAACATGTAAATCAGGATAATTCTGATTTAATCTGGTACAGTTAATATCATTAAAACTGTGCTCCAATAAAAACCGCCTTTCTCTTAAGAAGAGAAAGGCGGTTTTTTAATGCTTAGAACAAGCTATTTTTACCAATTAATGCTGCTTAATCTGTCCAAGCATCACGGTTGGCTTCATCTCTGAGTTTTACAAAGTTATCAGGATCAAACTTAATCTGATCACCTGTTTTACCCTCTTTTACCTGACGCTCATAGTCACGTAGTATTCTTAGCGCTACAGGAGACAAGAGCAAAATTGCGACTAAGTTGACTAAGGCCATCAGACCCATAGACAAGTCAGCGAAGTTCCATATGGCAGGTAGACTAGCAACCGAGCCGATAAATACCATACCTAATACTAGGAAGCGGAAAATCATGATCATTACTTTGGCATTTTTGGCACCAGAGATAAACTCAAGATTTGACTCACCGTAGCTATAGTTGGCGATGATAGACGTAAATGAGAAGAAGAAAATCGCAATCGCCACGAACACCACACCTAGGTCACCCACATACTGTGATAAGGCTAGCTGAGTTAACTGAATACCTTCTTGCTCGACATTAGGATCGACTACGCCAGACAAGATGATAATCGACGCAGTCGCGGTACAAATGATAAGAGTATCCATGAATACACCTAGCATCTGCATAAAACCTTGCACTGCTGGGTGATCAGGGTGACTCTTTGCCGTTGCTGCAGCATTCGGCGCTGAACCCATACCTGCTTCGTTAGAGAACAAGCCGCGTTTGATACCGTTAATCATTGCTTGCGCAATACCATAACCAATGACACCGCCTGCCGCTTGCTCAAAACCAAATGCTGATTTTACAATCAACGCGATCGCTGCTGGGAATTGACTAAAGTTAGTCACGATAATGAATAGTGCTAGCAAAATGTACAAGATAGCCATCACTGGTACGATTTTACCCGCGATACGAGCTACTGAGCGCAAACCACCGAATACCACTGGCGCTACCAGTACTACCAATACCAAACCTGTCATCCACGTTGGCACACCAAAGGCTTCATTGGTCGCTTGAGCGATGGTGTTTGACTGCACGCCATTGAATGCCAAACCAAAGGCCACTAACAAACATAATGAGAAAAACACGGCAAGCCAGCGTTTGCCTAGACCTTTTTCGATGTAATAAGCAGGGCCACCGCGGTACACATTATCGTTGTGCGGTACTTTGTAGGCCTGTGCTAAGGTTGACTCGATAAAGCTGGTCGACATACCGACCAGTGCCGTCATCCACATCCAGAATACAGCACCTGGTCCACCTAGATAGATTGCAATTGCCACACCTGCCAAGTTACCAGTACCAACACGCGCGGCCAGCGACGTCATCAATGCCTCAAACGAGCTAATACCACCATCTTTGCGTCCTTGATTGGACACGCGTAGCAACTTCCACATATGACCAAAATGACGAAATTGAATAAACCGTGTCGCGACGGTAAAGTAAAGACCCGCACCAATTAGTAAGAACATCAGCAATCCATACCAAGGGTTACTAGCAATCAGCCAGTCATTGTTACCCCAGATAATACCGACACCATAATTTACGATGTTATTAAACCAACCTACTATCCCTTCGTTCATAAGGGCTCCTTATTCATTCTTTATATGCATTACTTAAGTTTCATATCGATATCATATTTTGGTCGCCGTGGACTGTAGAAGCCTTTGCGCAAAATACCTGATACCAAAAAGACACGTGCATGATATAGATATTGAGCGACATGCGACCATCACTTTTACTTATCGATCTCATATAACTATTTTTAAAATAAATAATGATTATATTTCATCTTATATAGAATGGATTAGGTGATAATTTAACCGCATAAATTCACGGTTGCCGTACTGTTTCCGTGACGTTAGGTTTTTTAATGAATGTAAATAAAGCTAATTTTTATTAATTTATCTATCACTCATGCGCAGTAGTTTGCAATTAACTATATTAAACCGTGCTAATATGAATTCTATATCCGTTTAGACTGTTTTATGGTTATCGAAGCTATCAAGCAGTACAAGAAGCTATCAGGCAGTACAACAGGTTAGCGCGTTAAAAAGATTAAAACTCTTGTCAGGAAGACGAGATTGTTAAAAAGACACTGGATAGTCCACCCTTCTGTCTTCCTCAAGAAACGTTATTTTTGCCATTCGATGGTTTAAGTCAATGCGATGCTTAAATAGTTAACTACTTTTATTTGAAGTAAAGAACTACCGAGCATTAAACGTACTATCACGCATCATCGTTTTCACTATATAAAGCAGTACCTGATTATTTTTTATCCGTATTATGGTAAGAAATAATTGCAGTTCTTTTTATATTGTTGGTATTTTTTAGGGAAGACAAAAGGAGTTGTCCTATGAAAGATCATAACGATCCATCCGGTTATTGGCGTGCCAATGTCCGTCTCATCTTAGGTAGCCTAGTAGTTTGGGCACTATGTTCTTATGGTTTTGCTATTTTATTGCGTCCTCTTTTAGCCGGCATCAAAGTCGGCGGCACTGACTTGGGCTTTTGGTTCGCCCAGCAAGGCTCCATCGGGGTGTTTATCATTTTAATTTTCTTCTACGCATGGCGTATGAATAAGTTAGATAAACAATATGGCGTAGATGAGGAATAGACCATGAGTCAGTATTTAGTTAATATTATTTTCGTAGGCCTATCTTTCGCTCTGTATTTTGGTATTGCGATTTGGGCTCGGGCTGGGACAACCAGTGAATTTTATGTGGCAGGCGGCGGTGTACATCCAGTAGTTAACGGTATGGCGACAGCTGCTGACTGGATGAGTGCGGCATCTTTTATTTCTATGGCAGGTTTGCTTGCTGCTGGCGGTTATGGCGCATCAACCTATTTGATGGGCTGGACAGGTGGTTATGTACTACTAGCCATGCTACTGGCTCCTTACTTACGTAAATTTGGCAAGTTCACGGTGCCTGACTTTATTGGAGATCGCTTTTATTCCAAAACAGCTGCAATGATTGCCGTGGTTTGTTTGATTATTGCCTCTACCACATACGTTATTGGTCAGATGACAGGTGCTGGTGTCGCATTTTCACGCTTCTTAGAAGTAGATAACAACACAGGTCTTATTATTGCTGCGGTTGTTGTATTCTTTTATGCAGTTCTTGGCGGTATGAAAGGGATTACCTACACGCAGGTTGCGCAGTATGTGGTTCTGATGATTGCTTATACCATTCCTGCTGTCTTTATCTCACTTGAATTAACCGGCAATCCAATTCCAGGTTTGGGTCTATTTTCAAACCATATCGAATCTGGTGTACCTATCCTAACCAAGCTGGATCAAGTCGTGACCGATTTGGGATTCACAGCATATACGGCTGACGTACCTAACAAACTAAACATGGTGCTGTTCACTTTATCACTCATGATTGGTACGGCTGGTCTACCTCACGTTATTATTCGCTTTTTCACGGTTCCTAAGGTTGCCGATGCACGTTGGACAGCTGGTTGGACGTTAGTATTTATCTCGTTATTGTACTTCACGGCACCTGCTGTTGGCGCAATGGCACGTTTAAACCTTATCGATACTATCTATCCACAAGGTGTTGCAGAACCTGCTATCGACTATGACCAACGTCCAGATTGGATGAGAACTTGGGAAGATACTGGACTGATTAAATATACTGACCTCAATAACGATGGTCGTATCCAGATGTATAACGATAGTGGACTGGGCGCTGCAGAAGTTGCTCTAACCAATGCACAGACTGAAGGCGTTGACGTAGGCGCTGCGACGACTGCGGTTGAAACAGCACGTGCTGCACATGACCTCGAACTTGATGGCCGCTTTGCAGATGCAGGCTGGGCTGGTAACGAGCTCGACGTTAATGCTGATATCTTGGTATTGGCTAACCCAGAGATTGCACAACTGCCATCTTGGGTAATTGGTTTGATCGCCGCAGGTGGTCTAGCCGCTGCATTATCAACTGCTGCTGGTTTATTGCTCGCTATCTCGTCAGCAATTAGTCATGATTTAATCAAACGAAACCTCAATCCAAACATTACTGACAAAGGAGAGCTCAAGGTCGCACGTATTACGATGGGTATTGCGATTGTGGTTGCTACTTACTTAGGTATGAATCCACCAGGGTTTGCGGCACAGGTAGTTGCATTAGCATTTGGTATCGCTGGTGCCTCCCTATTTCCTGCACTAATGATGGGTATCTTCTCAAAACGTATCAACAACCTTGGCGCGATCGCTGGTATGTTGACAGGTTTGATTAGTATCTTGGTTTACATCTTCGTCTTCAAAGGTTGGTTCTTCATCAGCGGTACTGCCAACTTCCCTGATACAGCGGAGTACTGGCTATTTGGTATCTCACCACTATCATTCGGTGTGATTGGTGCCCTGCTTAACTTTATCGTTGCATTCATCGTCTCTTATGCGACCAAAGCGCCACCGCTACACATTCAAGAGTTGGTTGAAAGCGTTCGCTCACCACGCGGTGCAGGCGGTGCGGTCGACCATTAATTTGACGAATGATGATATGTCTTCTGTTACTATACACATCACTCACTGGCAGCCACTGCTGGTGAGTGATTTTTTATCTAATACTTATTAAAATAATAGTTAGATTATGGTTTTGCTTTGTCCAATTGAACATACCTGACTAAAAGTGCCTAGCGCATTAAGGAATATTTTATGCTTTTTGAGTTTATCGCTACCATAGCTGCCGCATTTGGAATGGCTGGATTGGCACTGATCATAACTCACCTCTGTAAACTGTCAGGTAAGCGCGCACCCAAATGGTTAATCCCCTTGTTTGCTGCGATTGGTATCTTTGGGTTTCAGGTACATCAAGAATACAACTGGTACGGTCAGCAAGTCCGACAGCTGCCGGATGGTGTTGAGATCGTAAAAACTGCAGAAAGTACAGAATGGTTTCGTCCGTGGTCTTATGTTAAACCGCAAGTCTTGCGCTTTATTGCGGCAGATACGGGCAATGCTAGCATGCATGCTGACAATCCAGACATGCATTTAGTTAATTTGTATCTGTTTGAAAGACGCAGAAGTGTGCAAAAGGTCTTACAGGTAATAGACTGTACTACACCTGCACGAGCAGACTATGTGATACCAGAAAAAGGTAGCACGCTCACGGTGGATGAACATGTTAAACAGACCACTGCATGGCGAGAGCTGACTACAGATGATCCTCTATTTATCAAAATCTGTACTGATGAAAGCGCACAATCCAATAACGCTTAGTACGGTTATGATTATGCTGGTTCATTGAACGCTGATATCCAGTTGCTTTTAATAGCGTTGAGACGCGGCTGAATAAGTATGTTTTGAATTGGCGCCCAGCAATAGCCCAGCGCACAAACCACCAAAATGTGCCGCAAACGAGATACCTTGTTGTGGCATCAATCCTTGCTTAATGGTCAGCCAATAACCAGTTCCCATGACGATACAAGCAATCAGATAACCCCAACGCCGCGCAAATATAGCCCCGCCTATCATATAACCTAACATTGCAAAGCAAAGCCCTGATGCGCCAATATGGATAGAAGATGGCGACCCGATAACCCAAGTAACCAGCCCTGATGCAACCACCAGTTTAATCACCGTACGATAAGCATTCTTCTCAAACAGCCCAAACAAAAATAAAATCTGTAATAACGTCACCGTATTGCCAGTCAAATGAGACAAATTGCCATGCATAGTCCACGAAGCAAATACCCCTATCATACTACCTACATCTAAAGCACGTGGCACGATACCAAAGATGTTCCACATACCAAATAAAGCCACTTCATTTAGAAAAAACATGCCCCACATCGGTATAAGCACAAAAGCATACAGTCCAATGACCTGCTTTATTCGCACGACAATCAAGTTAAGCAACTGCTGCCAATTCATATACCGTCCTATTCTTATTACCTAGATTTTTTATACCTACTTAATGATTTACAGCAAATAGTGGGTGCACAACAGGTTTGAACGACAACAGTGATGCATCCTCATCAGCAGTGAGATAGTTGTTACTATGCAATAATGACGTCGAATGATACGGAACCAAGGCCGTAGGAATAAAGCGACGTGCTGCATCAATGTGTTTGATTGAATCATCAAAGAAGATATGCGGCGCAAATGTTCTGAGTACCGCGGTTTTCTCTAGCCCTCCCAAAAAAAACGCCATATCAACATTCACGCCCCACTCTCGTAGTGTCTTGATAGCACGTAAGTCAGCTGGCGCATTGCGCGCTGTCACCAGCGCAATTTTTACTGGTGAATATTTTAGACCAGCAGGTAGGCGCTCTTGCAGATTTGACAATTTAATTAACAATTCAGCATAAGGGCCTTTTTCAATTGGCAAATCACGCATTTGTACTTCACGATCATGAAAAGCTCGCAACCCTTTTTGTTTGTATAGCAGTTCACCTGAATCATCAAAAAGTACCGCGTCACCATCAAAGGCAATGCGCAGCTGCTCAGTATCCAGCTCATAAGTATTGACAGGCGTGGCGTCTAGTATGGCACAGGCACAGATATTGGCATCCGTAACTTGCTGAGCATCCTCGCGATTGGTGGTCAAGAACAGAGCCACATTAAAGTCTTTGATATAAGGCGCAACAGGGCTACCTGAAATAAAAGCCGAACGGGAGATATTGATATCATGTTCTAGAATTGCATTAAGCACCTGAATACCTGTATCTGGACTACTTTTTGACACGATAACGACTTCGACCAATGGTGTTTCAATGTCTGAATCCTGTCCATCGCTATTATCAGAATACTTATTTAGATTTAGTAACGCTTTAATCAGCGGATAACCTGCACCAATATTCAAGGGATCATTTTCACGCTCGGTCATGTACTCCCTAAACTCTTTTATAGCATTTGTAGGCCGTTGCTCTAGCAGCTCTAGCAAATAGTTTTCTGATTCAGTCAAATCAAAAAGTGCCGTCGCAGAAATTGCGACGATAAGCGTATTACTAAAATCGACAGCCATGACTATCTCTACTTATAAAGTTATATAGAAAAATGAATGAAAACCAGTTTACTACATTCATAAGCCTTTATAACACTAAGAAAAGTTACCATTATGCAGCGTCACAGATTGTAAGTTTCTAAAACATCCTTCTCTTAGTGCTTAGTCAAAATATCAGCCAATAAAAAAGCCACACTGCTGTATTAGCAATATGGCTTCATACAATAACGTTACAC
>NZ_QLKS01000008.1 GCF_003350005.1 Psychrobacter proteolyticus
ACCGCCCTTTCACGGCGGTAACGGGGGTTCGAATCCCCCTGGGGACGCCACTATTCGGCGTCACTTATTAGCACTTTTGCTTAGCATCAGATTAGACTAATAAGCGAACAATAAAAAAGCCCAGTCATCATACGGTGACTGGGCTTTTTTATGTCTGTCGTTTCTTGAAATCCTCTATTCTGTTGTCGTTAGCTTATTATTAATAGCTGCTAGCTTAGTGTTGATAGCGCTATTGCCAACCTATCTAATACTCGTTAATATCGATCTGATAAGCATATTGATAAAGTGCAGCCACATACTATAAATGATGGGGCTTGGCGTGATTAAAGGGAAGTGATTGCGATGTTTGGTATCGAGAATTATCTGGGGTTTATCTTGGCGGCTATTTTATTAAACCTAACGCCAGGTACGGATAGCATGTACATCATCACCCGTAGTATTTCACAGGGGCAAACAGCAGGGTTTTATTCTGTTCTTGGCATTACTTCGGGTATTTTGGTACATACGTTATTGGCAGCGCTAGGATTGTCCGTATTACTTGCCAACTCCCCTACCGCTTTTATGATTGTCAAATATGTTGGGGCCAGCTATTTGTGTTATTTAGGCTTTAAGATGCTGACGAGTAAAAACTCTAACTCGATAGCAAACAATTTATCCAAAGATCAGAACGTGACTAGTCAAAAGGCTGTGGATGGTTGGCAAATATACAAGCAAGGTGTGTTGACCAATACTTTTAACCCAAAAGTCGCTTTATTTTTCTTGGCGTTCTTTCCTCAGTTTATCGACGCTAGTTATGCTTATGGCATGCTGTCATTTTTGATGTTGGGGCTGACTTTTGCCACTACAGGCTTTATATGGTGCTTGAGTTTGGCACTGCTAGCGTCAAAATTCAGCAAAAAACTAAGAGAGAATCCAAAAATTGAATTCATGATGAATAAAATAAGTGGTGTCGTATTTATGGGGCTAGGAATTAAGCTGCTGACTGAAAAGGCTTGAAGAGTAGAGTAACAAGCAGAAAAAACGTCTTCCATAAAAAAGCCCAACCCCCTACTTTGACGGAGATTGGGCTTTTTTCATGCCAAGTCTAGTACATCACTAGCCAGCTTCTTTGCTTTCAGCAGCCAGTTGACGTAGTACATAGTGCAATACGCCGCCATGACGCACATATTCGCGCTCTTTTGGCGTTTGTAGACCGACATTTACCTCAAAGGTTTCTGCCGTTCCGTCAGCACGTGTAGCCGTAACCGTGGCTGTTTTACTCTCGCCATTGTCCAGACCTGTGATGCTCAGCACTTCAGAACCATCTAGTTTGTATGTCTCCGCATTTTGACCGTCTTTAAACGTCAATGGCAACACGCCCATACCGACTAGGTTTGAACGGTGAATACGCTCAAACGAGCTGGTCAATACGGCTTTTACACCTAGCAAGATAGTACCTTTGGCTGCCCAATCACGGCTCGAACCAGAACCATACTCTGCTCCACCAAGCACGACGAGCGGACGCTTGTCTTCTTTATACTTCATCGCTGCATTATAGATAGGCATTTCTTCGCCATCTTGTAGCGTAGCGCTGTCATCTTTGAAGTAATAAGTATAGCCCCCTTCTTTACCGCCCATCATCGTGTTTTTAATACGGATGTTGGCAAAGGTACCACGGGTCATGACTGCATCGTTACCACGGCGTGAGCCATAGCTATTGAAGTCTGCTTCCATCACACCGCGCTCTTGCAAGTACTTACCTGCTGGTGAGTCTGGATCGATATTACCTGCTGGTGAGATATGATCGGTAGTGATTGAGTCACCAAACAGACCTAAGATACGCGCGCCTTCGATATCAGGAATGCCTTCTGGCTCCATGGTCATACCATCAAAGAACGGTGGGTTTTTGATATACGTTGACCTTTCATCCCATGGATATAGTTGGCTATCCGCTGAACTAATTGCGTTCCATGCGGCACTACCGTCGAACACTTCGCCGTAGTTTTTGCGAAACATATCAGCATCAATATTGTTGGCAATTAACTCGTTGATCTCTTCTGAAGTCGGCCAGATATCTTTTAGGAATACATCATTGCCATCTTGATCCTGTCCGAGTGGATGAGTCGTCAAGTCAATATCAACAGTACCTGCCAGCGCATAGGCAACCACTAGCGGTGGTGATGCTAAGTAACTGGCTTTGACATGTGAGTGAATACGACCTTCAAAGTTACGGTTACCAGACAGTACCGCTGCCGCGACTAAGTCATTTTCTTCAATGCCTTTTTCGATCTCTTCTGACAATGGCCCTGAATTACCGATACACGTGGTACACCCATAACCGACTAGGTAGAAGCCCGTTTTTTCTAGCTCATCCATTAGATGGGTTTTCTCAAGATAGTCGGTTACGACTTTAGAACCGGGTGCGAGCGATGTCTTAACCCAAGGTTTGGCTTTAAGTCCTTTGGCAGCCGCTTTTTTGGCCACTAGTCCTGCACCAATCATTACTGCTGGGTTTGAGGTGTTGGTACAAGAAGTAATAGCAGCAATAACTACCGATCCGTCTCGTAACTTATGCTGCTTATCATCGATGCTGACATTTGAGAAGACATTGTTTGCTGGCGCATAACTTGCATTGTCATCACTCGTATCAACTTCGATATTCGGTTCAGCTGCCAAGTGTTCCGCTTGCTCTTGCTCACCGCCTTCTTGATCAAAGCGTACTTTGCCTTCTACTTCTGACTTGCGATCTTTGGTCATTTTTTCTAGCGTTTCGCCAAACTTCTCATGCATATCAGACAAATTGATACGCTGCTGTGGCAAGTTTGGACCAGCAAGTGCTGGCTGTACTGACGATAGATCTAGCTCTAACTTACTCGAATAAGTCGCCGCAGGTGTATCGGCATCGTGCCATAAGCCTTGCGCCTTAGCATATTTTTCAACCAGCTCAATCTGCTCTTCGTCACGGCCTGATAGACGCAGGTAATCAATCGCCATTTGGTCAATTGGGAAAATACCACAAGTCGCACCATACTCTGGTGACATGTTGGCAATGGTAGCGCGGTCCGCTAGCGGCATACTGTGTAAGCCTTCGCCATAAAACTCGACGAACTTACCTACCACACCATGTGCACGCAACATCTCAACGACACGTAATACCAAATCGGTTGCCGTGACGCCTTCGGTTAGCTTACCTTTTAACTCAAAACCGACCACTTGTGGAATCAGCATCGATGACGGTTGACCCAGCATCGCGGCTTCAGCTTCGATACCGCCCACACCCCAACCAAGCACGCCAATACCATTAATCATCGTGGTATGGCTATCTGTACCAAATACTGTATCTGGATAAGCTGTCAGCTCGCCATCGACGTCTGCTGCCATCACCACACGGGCTAGATACTCAAGGTTAACCTGATGCACGATACCTGTCGCTGGCGGTACCACGACAAAGTTTTCAAAGGCTTGCTTGCCCCAATGCAAAAATTCATAGCGCTCATTATTACGCTTAAATTCAATCTTCTCATTCAAATCTAGCGCATCTTTGCGACCATAAGCATCGACCTGTACAGAGTGATCGACGACCAGCTCACTAGGGATAAACGGATTGATCTGCTCAGCCTTTCCACCAAGCTCGACAACTGCATCACGCATCGCCGCCAAATCAACCACCGAAGGTACACCAGTGAAATCCTGCAATACCACACGCGCTGGCATAAAGGCGATTTCTTTTGACGCCTCAGCCCCTGCATCCCAATTAGCAACCGCTTCGATATGGTTTTTGCCAACCGACTGGCCACCGTCTTCGTTACGCAATAGGTTTTCTAATACCACTTTCATACAAAATGGTAGTGTCTTGATATGCTCATAAGTTTCGGTCAGCTTTGGTAGGCTGTAGTAGGCATGTTCCTTGCCAGCAACCGAAAGGGTGTCTTTTACATCAAAAATATCACTCATGATAGCTTCCTTATCGTTGTTATAAATCCTGGACATAAATTATTATAAGTTTATGTATGACTGGTGGCTCAATAAATGATTGATCTGTCTTGGATCAGCAGAACAGTTTCGCAAAACTGTCTGATAAAAGTCAGTGTTAACAAAAGAGATAATCATATCTGTAGTGATTAACAGAAACTCCCTTTTACCATAACAAACATACAAGGCTTTGTTAACGTCTGGACGTTGTCGAATCGTGGCACAATCGTAAACGTAACAACGGTTTAGCGAGCTATTTTTAAGCAATCCCTTTCTATTTATTTTTTGTCTTTTTTACGTCGTCCATTGCGGAATACGTAGCTGTCTTCATAAAAGCCAGTATTGGCATTTTCTGCCCAAAAGTGTGGCACCCCTAAAATTGGTAAAGGCGCAAGCTGGCGCGGTTTGACGTCATCATTTGATAATAATGTGTCCATGTATTCGGCAACCTTGTCATCCAAATAGCGCATACGTTCAGCTAATGATAAGGTAAAGAATTCTTGTGCAACGTGAATGACAATGCTGTGAGCGCATAGAGGTTTGCGTGGGTGTACCAACTGCTCAAGCAGTGCATGCCCAAAAATATAGACTGCGGCTTGAGCGCTGTTATCAGGCTGAGTTGGGTTGTCCCATTTAGCACGCGGCTTCACCAAACTTGCCTGCCAGTCAAAATCAACCAATGCCTCACCGATACTAGCATCAGAAGTCACTAGCACTGCGCCATTCTCATCAAAGACAGTAATAGTGTCGCGCACACGCCCTCGACGCTCACTGATGCCTTGCTTTTCGATTTCTAGCATATGATAGTAATTGAGCACAGCCTTAGTCTTCGGAAAGGTCAGCCAAATACTACTATTAAACAAGTCATGCAAGTTATCACGCGTCGGGATATTGCCAGTTGTGCCGATGAAATGCTCATAAGCTTCCCCTCCAGGCAATGCATTTTGAGAGACGAACTGTAGCGTCTGAGATTTGTGGTCATGAGCAGGTTTAGTATGTGGTAACGGCTGCTCTAAATGATTTGCCTGCTGCGTCATCGCCGTTTTTAAGACTTTGGCAATCGTGTCAGGCGTATTGATGCCAGAAGCATTTATATCGTGCTCATATAGACTTTTCGCATTATCCAAACCTTCTGAATCATTCGAACCATCCAAGCTATTTCTCTGTGATTTCGAGCGACTAAGGCGCTCAATCGTGTTGCTGATATAACTCAATTGAGTAATATGCGATAACCAAGGCACTTGCCAATCAATGGCAGCAAAGCTGTTATCAAGCTGACCTTCTACTACAGGCAGCTGCTTAGTATGAGTATCAGAGTTAAGTGTGGCGGGTAAATCACTGGCAGGCATAGAAGCTCTCTCTTACAGGCTATCTCTATTAGACGTATGGATGGTCTATGGTATCATGGTGCGCTTTTTTACTGCTAGATACGCCGCTCGAAAGGACTTTTTGAGCGCTATGGATGAATGAGTTTTATGGCAAATTTTAATACCCACTTAAATGTCGCCTTTATGGTCAGCGGCACACTGAGTTTGACGGTTTATAAAGCTGGATTGATTGATGATTCAGGGTTTTTGGTGTGCGTGGCGCTTGGTACTATCGGTGGGTTGCTGCCAGACTTGGATTCTGATAATTCAACACCGATTAAGCTCGGTTTTAATATCACCTCGTTTATATTTGCCTTTGGACTGGTCATGCATTGGCGTAGTGATTTGAGCTTACTAGCATTGATAGTATTGTGGCTGGCGGGCTACGGTTTTATGCGTTATGTGGTTTTTCATATTTTTACTACTATGACGGTGCATCGCGGTGTCATCCACTCTGTGCCGTATATGGCGATACTGGGATTGGGTCTGACGTGCCTAAGTTATTATGGCTTGCACCTACCACTGACGACCAGCTGGTTTTATGGGCTGTTTCTATTTGGTGGCGCGATAGTGCATTTGTCATTGGACGAGCTGTATAGCGTCAATTTGTCCAATATGAAAATGAAGCGCTCATCGGGTACGGCGATGAAGTTTTATCAGCCAAAAGACAAATGGTGGTACCTACTCTTATATACTGTCCTTGCGCTACTGGTATATGCCGCCCCACCTTTTGAGATGTTTTGGTCACGACTAAGCGATCCTTCTGCATGGGCGCAGCTCAAAGTCGGCATATTGCCAGAATTAATAAAAAGTATGCTGCAATAAAGTTATCAAAAGACCATTGAGCCTAAACGAATAAGCCCAAACAAAAATTAGAGTAAAATATGCAATCTTACCCAGATCCTTGCCCTTGCCAAATCAATCCAACAGCAGAGACGGCAGACGCTCCACTATCCTATCAAGACTGCTGCCAGCCTTATCATGATGCTTTTTATAATGGTGCTTTTTATAATGATGAGGTTGATAAAACAGATGGTATAAAAGCGGAGACAGCCGAGCGGCTTATGCGTACGCGCTATAGCGCCTTTGTGCTCATAAAACCAGACTATATCGTCAATACCACAGTGCCTGCGCAGCAAGCATTACTTGGTGTTGCAGCGATTGAAAGTTGGGCTAAAGAGACGGACTGGGCAGGATTAGAAATCGTAGAGCACACGCCAAAACTCGGTAAACGTCATGCACAGGTTGAGTTTAAGGCTTATTTTAAAAGTCCTGAGGAAACATCAGGTGGTTTAGCAGAAAAAATACAGGCGCATCATGAACTGTCCACCTTCGTGAAGGTAGAAGACAAGGCTAATAACGATGCGCGCTGGTATTTCTTAGACCCGACGATTCCGATGACTGTCAGCCAAAAGCAACCGTGTATTTGTGGTTCTGGAGAGAAATTTAAGCGATGTTGTGGGAAGTATTTAGGTTAGTTTCTAGAGTATTTTGTCTAATTCATAGAGTTTATATAAATCTTCAAGTTGTGGTAAGTGCTTGTCATTGGATAATAGTTCTATACCATTTATCTTAGCTGTAGCAAAATGAAATATATCAAACTGACGTTTATCAATATTCTTGTTTATATTTTTTTTGCTAGCTTCGAATTTATCTAATCGATATAAATCTGCAGCCAAATCTGCTACATTTTGGCTAATGTCTAAAGTAGTTAGTCCATTCATGACATCAATATATTTTTTGATATCACTTTCTTGAGTTTTCCAAAGAAAATAGCGTAAGAACTCATAACGGATAAGTGGAGTTATGACTACCTCTACATTTTCTGATTTTATTTCATTGCGCAAATCTTTCAAATTCTGTAAAAGCTCAGTATCATCTCCATCACTTTTGCCTTCGAGCAGACCAATCAGATAGTTTGTGTCTAACAGTTTCTCTTTCTCTTTCATGATTGCCCTACCTCTAACTGCTTAATTTTTTCATCTAATAAGCTTAGTAATGCTTGTTTCGCCTCTGTTTGCTGTGGAGCATTGTCACGAGCCAGCTTAAGCTTGTTGATATCAATATCAAAAGCATCTTTTAGCAGGTCTACAAATGCAGCATTATTTGGATGTTCTATCAGCTCTGTTTTGACCACGCCGTCTTCTTTATCACGGTACAACTCATAGGCTTCGCCATGTTGTAACTGACTCAAAACAATAGCGGAATGGGTGGTAATATAAAACGTCGTATTCGGAAATAAACGCTTTAAAGTAGGAATAATAGTCGCTTGCCACTTGGTATGTAGATGGCTTTCGATTTCATCGATAAATACCACTCCTTTGACATGGGCGATATTAGTTTCGTTGGTGAAGTAGCTATAACCTGCGATGATAGATTGCATGATTTTAAGAATTGAAGCAAAACCGCTAGAAAGCTCGGATAGTTCGGTTTTTTTATCAGCAACTTTTATAAATACGCGGTTGTTTCCTGAGATTTCGAGAAATTTACTGTCGATTCGTTCGTCTACTTTGTTAAGTAAATTTAGCAGTGTAGTGATTTCAACTTCGCGATTATCTTCGGCGGTTTGGTAAGGGTTAGCAGATTGAGCACGCTGAATTATCCATTGGTTTAATAGTTCACCCATTCCTAAACTGTGCATTTTTTCATTATTCAAAGTCGAAAAACTTTCATCAATATATTTTTTTAAACGAGTATCCCGAGTACCAATGTTCTTATTTACATCTACTTCTTCATAATCAATGGTTCCACGGTTCAAAGCACCAATCATAACTACAGCTGAATTATGACTTTCAAAGCCCTTTAAGCTTTTATCGGAGATATCATTAAATGTACGTTCATCAGAAATTATATTGTTAAATGCAAATAGTTCGTCACTCATAATACTTGCATAAAGGAGTCCGTTGGTAGTGAAGCATAAAGTAAACAAAGCCTCCAAACACTTAGTCTTACCAATACCATTTTCACCAATCAGGCAATACACTCTTTGATCAGGTTGAAAACTGAGATGTACATCACCGACACCTACCAGCTGTTTTATTTGAATGTCATTGCCTAACATGGCTACACCTAATTTTTAGTTGACTATCGATTTTATAATGGGACATTGGATTTAAAAGTACAAGTAGGAATAGCTCCTAAACACTCGCCCCAACTGCTCGTGCAATTGCAATGCCTTCATCCACTGTTAAAAACTTGCGCTGACTTGGGCTGTCTTTATAAATGACATCGCCGTCTTGAAAGATTAAGCACTCATTGACCGCTAACTGCTGCCATTTCTCATTTTCAGTCAATGGCACGGTGACCAAGATAGTGACTTTATCCGTGTCTGTGGTCACATCACCAAAGTTAATCGCCATATCATCATCAGCCAGTTTGGCTTCACCAAATGGCGCTTTACGCGTGAGATAAAACAGTAAGCTGCCCGCATAAGCCAGTTGCCACCTGCCATTCGATATCAAGCAATTAAATAACCCATTGGCCGATAGATAACGACATTGCGTGGTCAAAAAGTTAAACAGCGCCTTGTCATCGGGACGCGACTTAAAGCTGCTTTTTAGACGATTGACCAAATAGCAGAATGCCATTTCTGAGTCAGTATTGCCTACTGGCTGACAGTGTGAGGCATTACCGTTGTCTTGCAAACGCTGACAGCGTTTGATAAATTCGCTATTCATCTGCCCATTGTGCGCAAATACCCACTGCTCGCCCCAGACTTCACGGACAAAGGGATGCGTGTTGGCCAAGCAGTTCTGCCCTTGTGTCGCCTTACGAATATGCGCAATGACATTCATAGCTTTGATTGGATAATTATTGACCAAATCGGCGACTGGCGACAAGTGACTTGGACGATTGTCATGAAACAGACGCAAACCCGTTGAGTCATTTGCCGTCTCATCGTTCGTTTTGTCATTATTACTGCATTCGCTGCGCTCAAAAAAGGCAATACCAAAGCCATCCTCATGACTGTCCGTCATCCCGCCGCGCTTGCGAAATCCTGCAAAGCTAAAGCCAATATCCGTTGGGGTATTACAGTTCATTCCTAAGAGTTGACACATTTAATCGTTACCGCCATTGTTATTATTAAGCGAATCATCGTTTATGCTCGGTTCATCATTTATTGTCGGGTTGCCTTGGAGAGCGTTACTTTGAGCGGCAGATAGCGCATCAAAGTCAGCATCACTCATTTCATCCAGTAAGGCGGCACCATTAGTTGGGATGGTATCCAAAATGCGCTGAGCTTCTGCCAGATCGGTACTTTCTACCCAAAGAACGATACCCGAGTTCATACCTGGGATAGCGCTAAGCGGCTGCAAGGACACGGTGATGCCGTTATTACGTAGTAGGTTTGCGTGTAGCTCACCTTGCATATTGGTATCGTAGCGCGCCAGTTTGTGCCAGTTATCAACTTGATCGGTCATGGGGTCGCCTCTAAGATTTCGGTACTAAAATTAGTACTAGCATTGATACTAGAATAAATGAATAAGCAATGCTTACGATAATTGATCCAGCGTATATTCTTTGATTGCAAACTCACTACTATTTAATGTTTCCTGCGCTTGCTCTGCTTGGGTGATACTACTAAACACGCCGACTATTTGATTATCTGGTTTGCTTAATAGTACAAATACGGTATTTTGCGACTTTTCAACATGCGCCCAATGATAAGCGGCCAAACGTTTCATCAAGTCAGGATTTTTGACCATGATGTTATCACCCGTACGGCCTTCGGTACGGTTGTAGTGAATCACATTTAGGCGCAATAGCCAGAAAATCACCGCGGCTTTTGCTAGCATAACAGGTAGTGCACGTTTTTCATCACTGTTTAGCGGGCGGATCGACTCATAACCTTGTAAGAACGCCGCCATTTTACTGCGGTCAAAGTTAACGGATTCGCCTTGTTCTGCAACGCCCCACGTGGTACAAAAATCATTGATAGTGATGGCAATATCCATCACGTAATGCTCGACACTGACTTCGGTAAAGTCTAATAGACCTGTCAGACGCGCTTCACCTTTTTGTAGATTCCATAAGGTATTGTCAGCGAACATGTCTAAATGACATAACCCTTTTGGCAAGGTTGGCAGTGGTAATTCTGAATAAGAGCGCCAGATATCGCTCATTAGCTTGGCTTCGTCACCTGGCATAAACTGCATTTCACGGTCGCGCACATCTGCCCATGGGTACAAAGGCACGCCGTACTGCTCACTTGGCTGCAGTGCTTGTAGCGTCTCGTGCAGCATCGCTAACGCCGCGCCAATATCATGACACATTGCTTGTGTGGTTTGATCTGGATGTGAACCTGCTAGACACGGTACTAAAGTAATGGCTTTGTTTTCATAATGGATGACATAGCGCTTATCGTCGCCATTCGTTTGCGAACCAGTTGATTCAATAACAGCTAGCGGCGCGGCGACTGGTAGCTTGCCATTTAATTGATTGAGGATAACGGCCATTTTTTCGATATCAGCAGGCGGACGTTCTTCAAATAAAGTGAATACATAAGAGTATGTGCCATCTACATCGTCAGTCGTTTGAATAAACCAGTTTGAGTTTTTAATACCTTGAGTGATCGGAATCGCGCGGCCAAACGACACGCCAAAGCTTTGGCAAAAGGCGGCAAACTGGTCATCGGTTAGCTGGGTATAGACGGACATGACATCTCACTTTTGGCAATTGGATAAGAAGTTAAATAGGATAAATTTATGCGGTAATGACAGCAATTGTACCGCGCATGATAAAACTATGGTGAAAAGCGTAATAATCTTGCGAAAACCTGCCTGAAATAGCAGTGATTTTGCTAGACTAGCGCCTATGAATTGATTATAAGGTGAAAGACCCTATGTTAGCAAAGCGTATCATTCCTTGCTTGGACGTTGACAATGGCCGCGTGGTCAAAGGCGTGCAATTTGTCGACATCAAAGACGCAGGCGATCCTGTCGAAGTAGCCAAACGCTACAACGAACAGGGCGCTGATGAGATTACTTTTTTGGATATTACTGCGACCAATGATGAGCGCGATACCACTTATCATACTGTTGAACGCATGGCAGAAACGGTATTTGTTCCGCTGACCGTTGGCGGCGGCGTGCGTAAAATCGCTGATATTCGCAATTTACTCAATGCTGGCGCGGATAAAGTGGCGATTAACTCAGCAGCCGTATTTACGCCGGAGTTCGTTGGTGAAGCCGCGCAAAAATTTGGTAATCAGTGTATCGTCGTTGCTATCGATGCCAAACGCGTCGCTGATATCAACGTCGATGGTATTGTCGTACCACGTTGGGAGATTTTCACCCATGGTGGCCGTAAGCCAACGGGTATCGATGCCGTTGCTTGGGCGAGCAAAATGGCAGAGCTAGGCGCTGGTGAACTACTGGTCACCTCGATGGACGGTGATGGCACCAAAAAAGGCTACGACTTGGCGCTCATGCAGCAAATTACGAGCCGCGTTAATGTACCAGTTATCGCCTCAGGCGGCGTCGGTAACCTGCAACATTTAGCAGAAGGCGTACTAGAAGGCGGCGTAGATGCCGTACTTGCCGCCAGTATTTTTCACTTCGGTGAGTACACGGTATTGGAGGCCAAAGAGTACATGGCAGCGCAAGGAATACAGATGCGTCTTTAGCACGCTCGTAATATACAAATAAAACCCAAAAAAATGCTATCATAGCGCTAACCATTTATTTTCGTTCAATTAACTAGGGCAACGCCAAAATAATAGGCGACCGAGTCAATTGAACGCATCAGACTATTTAGCTACTTATTGACGCCTATATTTCAATTGAACGCTTATTAAGCAAAGGATTTTTTATGTCGAATTTACAACAGCAGCGCAACGACGTGACTCATATCGATGGTAACCTACACCAAAACGCTGATGCTCGCATTGGTATCGTTGTTGGTCGTTTTAACGGTTTTGTCGTTGAGTCGTTAGTTGATGGTGCAATCGATGCCTTACTCCGTCATGGTGTATTGGGTAGCAACATTACTGTTATTCGTGTGCCTGGCGCATTTGAGCTACCACTTGTGGCCCAACGTGCTGCTGAATCAGATCGTTTTGACGCGATTGTGGCACTGGGTGCAATCATCCGTGGCAGCACGCCCCACTTTGATATTGTAGCTAGCGAGTCGGCCAAAGGTTTGAGCGCTGTGGCAATGGATTATAATATCCCTGTTGCTAACGGTATCATCACTACTGACAGCATCGAGCAAGCTATCGAGCGCTCTGGCACTAAAGCGGGCAACAAAGGCTCTGAAGCTGCGATGGTTGTACTAGAAATGATCGCTGTTTTGTCACAACTTGATATTGATGATATCGATGAAGCGTAAGCTTTAAAGCTCAAATTTATTAGTTTAACTGGTGCTGCTATTTAGTAATAACAGCACCTCATAGTACTAGCCAGCTATCGAAACAATTGGCTACTTTTTGAATTTTCGCCGTATTTCCATACCCTTTAAAGCTTTGAATCAGCAAAGTTAAAAAGCTACTTTGTTAATTTATATTTTGACTGGGTATCATCTCAAAAATTTAGGTACAGACCCCCTATGACTGACCAACTCAAGCGCGCTATTAGCGCTGCGAAAACCGCACAAGCCAATGATGGACAAGCTGAAGCTACCCGTATAGCGAGCAGTAGTGCGGGTGATCAAACATTCGATATGAGTGAGTCTTCTTACAAGACCAGTCACACTGCTATCCGTAAGGCACGTCGCTTTGCGATGCAAGGCCTATACGAATGGCTCGTCACTGATCGCCGCTTTGATGTAGATGGTAAGCTTGGCTGGAAAGCCAATGCTCCGCATGATATTGCTGCTCGCACGCGTGCAACCAATGCCATGCATACCGTCCATATCGGTTATTATCATGAAATGATGCGCGACATCCCAGAGCAGATTGAAGCACTCGATGCGCTTATCAGTCAGCATCTCGATCGTGAGGTTGATAAGCTAGATACTGTTGAGCACGCTATCTTGTTGATTGGCGCGTATGAGCTGCAGAACCGTGTAGAGATTCCTTATAAAGTCGTGCTTGATGAAGCGATGAAGCTAAATAATCACTTTGGGGCAACTGATGCTCATAAATTGATTAATGCGGTACTGGATAAAATGGCTGGTGAGCTGCGCGCTTTAGAGGTGCAAGCAGATACTAATGCCAATCTACGTACATCACAAAAAGCGGCGGCTAAACAGTCTGAAGCAAATCCAGTCGATAGCAACGAAACTGCTGCTGAAACAGAAAGCGCTATCGTCGATGAGCCGACTGCATCAAATAAGCCGCGTATCAGTGCTAACAAAGCTAACGTTAAACGCAGTAGTGCCAGTAAAGCCAGTGCAAATATCAGTGACTTTAAGGCGAGCAAGAAAAACGCTAACGATACCAAAGACTAAGAATAACCATGAACGAGTTTGAGCTGATTGAGCGTATATTCTCACAGATGCAGGCCACGCATACGCCATTAACTGGTATCGAAAAAGGTATCGGTGACGACGCGGCTGTGATGGCATTGCCAGCAGGATCACGCTTGGTTAGCTGTATTGATACGTTGGTTCAAGGTCGTCACTTTCATGCTGACTGGCAAAGAGTCGATGAGTTAGCATTTGCCATTGGTTATAAGGCCGTGGCCGTCAATGTCTCAGACATTGCTGCTATGGGTGCATCGCCACATAGCATTATGCTAGCGCTGGCATTACCTGAACGTCTAGCAAACCACGAATGGCTCACTGAATTTGCCAAAGGCTTATTTCATGCTTGCCATTTGTTTGGTGTGACGCTGATAGGTGGTGATACCACGCGCAGTGAGCGCTTAGTGCTCAGTATCAGCGCGCAAGGGTTGCTCGCCGCAGATACACCAGCCATTTATCGCTCAGGTGCACAAGTGGGTGATAAGGTTTATGTCTCAGGCACACTTGGTGATGCCGCTTTCGCTTTACAGCATCCTGACAGCGCACAAGGTATAGAGTTGGCGCATCGTCTACATATGCCAACGCCGCGTATTGCACTAGGTGCAGCATTGGCAAATATGCGGGCAACATCGATGATAGACATCTCCGATGGACTTTATCAAGATCTTGGTCATGTCTGTCAGCAAAGCTCTGTAGGCATGCGCATCCATTTAGACAAGCTACCGAGTAGCGAGTCATTATCTACTGTCGATTTGTCTGATCGCTTGTTAGGTCAGCTAGCGGGCGGCGATGATTATGAACTGGCATTTACTTTGCCTGCTCATATCAAACCGCCTATAGGTAACACACCTGTCACTTGTATCGGCGAGGTAATTGCACTAGCAGATCCGATAGCGACAGATACCAAGTCTCCTAATCACTCACGTCTTGAACTGTTTTATCAAAATCAGCCAGTGACGCCAACTCAGCCCGCACCGTTTTTAACGTGGCCCAACCTTACTGGCTACCAACACTTTACAGGCTAATCCATGACTGATCACGACTTATCTAAGCCTGACATCCGTAAAGCAAATGACTGCCCACCCTTACCGGTCGGTGCTAGCGTGCTTGACCGTGTGGTTTATTGGCTCGGTATCGGTTTAGGTAGTGGTCTGCCGCGCCGTGCACCTGGTACCTGGGGTACCGTTGGTGGGCTGATTGTGGGCGTGTCCCTCATGAGTCTAGGTTTTATTCCTTTTTTAATGCTGACTATTTTATCTTGTTTGGTTGGTGTCTGGATCTGTGGGCGTACTTCTGAGTTAATGCAGGTACACGATGATCCACATATTGTGTGGGATGAATGGGCAGGCATGTGGATTACCTTATTACCGTTATCTTACATTTTGTCTTATTTATTTCCTAAGCCTGAAAACACATTGTCGATAATGATGATGCCTATGTTTTGGGGCTGGCTACCGACCGCTTTTATCCTATTTCGCGTATTTGATATCTTAAAGCCGCCACCGATTGGCTGGGCAGACAAAAAAGTTGCTGGCGGTCTTGGGGTAATGTTAGATGATATTATTGCAGGCATCATGGCAGCGGTCATTTGGTTGATTATTTACATCATTGTGATGATGTTCATGTCTTTTTGATATTAACGCACAGAAATATTTACTACAGTTTTACCTGTCTTATATATTTGATTTTACTTACTTAAGTTATTAGTATTCAAGTTACAAAGCTTGAACGTCATAATTTTTTTTGTGCAATTTTTTACGTTATAATCCAATATCATATTTTGTTACATTTTCAGGATCATTATGATTTCTCCTCTTTCTGTGATTATTTTAGCTGCCGGTAAAGGCACACGTATGCAGTCGGCAAAGCCAAAGGTATTGCAGACATTGGCTGGGAAGTCTTTGTTAGGTCATGTGCTAGATACTTGCCATCAGCTCACTGTTGATGAAACCATCATTGTCCATGGCTTTGGCGGTGATCAAGTAAAGTCAGAGATTACTAATCAATATACACAGGCATCGATTACTTGGGTTGCTCAAACTGAGCAATTGGGAACTGGCCATGCGGTCAAGGTGACACTGTCTGATTTACCCAAGTCAGGACAAAGTCTTATTCTTTACGGTGATGTGCCATTGGTCAGCTGTCAGACATTGACAGCATTAAAAACTGCCAATACCGATGGTATGTCGATGCTGACGTTGACTGTCGACAATCCATTTGGCTTGGGTCGTATTAAACGTGACCAAGCGGGTAATATTGAAGCCATCGTTGAACAAAAAGATGCCAATACTGACGAGCAAAATATTAGAGAGATTAACAGCGGCATTTACTGCGTAGACAATGCGCTACTGCACAAATATTTGCCTGGACTTTCTAACGATAATGCACAGCAAGAATATTATCTGACGGATATTGTCAAAATGGCCGTCGCCGATGGTATTACTATCGCGGCAATTGAGCCTGAGCATACGTTTGAGATTGAAGGGGTAAATAACCGTCAACAGCTTGCTAGCCTAGAACGCACTTGGCAACGTAAGCTAGTTGCTGACTTGCAAGAAGCTGGCGTGCAATTTGCCGATCCTAGCCGTGTCGATATTCGTGGCACGTTAACTGCTGGTCAAGATGTGTTTATTGACGTTAATGTGGTGTTTGAAGGTGGCTGTACCTTAGGTGACAACGTCTATATCGAAGCGGGCTGTGTTATTAAAAATGCCAAGATTGGTAATGCCTGCTATATCAAACCGTATTGCGTGATCGATCGCGCTGATATTGGTGCTGGTGTTGATATCGGGCCTTTTGCGCATTTGCGTCCTGATACCGTACTATCTGATAACAGCAAAGTTGGTAACTTTGTCGAAATTAAAAAGTCGACTATTGGTAAAGGCAGTAAAGTAAATCACTTAAGCTATGTCGGTGATGCAACCGTTGGCACAGGCGTGAATATCGGTGCTGGTGTCATTACCTGTAATTATGACGGTGCTAATAAATCGCAAACTATCATTGGAGATAACGCCTTTATCGGCTCCAATGCTAGCTTAGTCGCGCCAGTGAAGATTGGCGATACTGCTACTGTGGCCGCTGGTTCTGTGATTACCAAAGATGTTGATCGTAGTGCATTGGCATTTGGTCGTGCGCGTCAGGTACAAAAAAATGACTTCCAAAGACCAACTAAAAAATAATTGCTCATTGGTATTTTAGTCGGCTACAGTCATTCTTGAACCAACTTAAGCAGTGCGGCAATCTTTGTGGTACTGCTTCACTATATTTGTCGTTTGATGACTCATCATTAATGTCCGACCAAATCATTTGATCTTACAACATTATATATTGAACTACTAAAATTTGAATCTAAGGAATAGCCATGTGTGGAATTGTAGGCGCCGTTGCTGAGCGAAATATCGCTAATATCTTACTTGAAGGCTTAAAGCGTTTAGAATATCGCGGCTATGACTCAGCTGGTCTGACGGTTATTCGTGATGGTGAACTACACCGTGAGCGCCAAGTGGGTAAAGTGCAGGCACTCGTTAATGCCGTTGCTGTCAACCCAGAGTTTTTTGATGGTCATATCGGTATTGCTCATACGCGCTGGGCAACCCATGGTGAGCCAGCACAGCGTAATGCGCATCCACACGTGTCAGGCAAGATTGCGGTCGTTCATAACGGTATCGTCGAAAACTACGCTGAACTAAAAGAAGAGCTAATAGCCAAAGGCTACGTGTTTACTTCACAGACAGATACTGAAGTTGTGGCGCATCTGATCCATGATATCTACAAAAAAACGCCTGACTTGTTAGAAGCAGTACGCACCATTATCCCGCTACTGCACGGTGCTTTTGCATTGGGTATCGTCCATGTAGATTGCCCTGATGAGCTCATTACTGTACGTCTAGGCTCACCTTTGGTTATTGGTGTCGGCATCGGTGAAAACTTTATCGCGTCAGATCAGTTGGCGTTGCTACCGGTGACCAACCGCTTCATGTATCTAGAAGAAGGCGATATCGCCAAATTAACTCGCAATAGCATTCAAGTTTATGCAGATGGTGTTGAAGTCCAACGTCAGATACATGAAATTGATGCAACTCAGCACAATGCCGATAAAGGCGAGTTCAAACATTATATGCTCAAAGAAATTTATGAGCAGCCAGATGCCGTCGCTCGTACGATTGAGATGGCTTTGGATAATGGTGAAACGACTAAACTACGCGATGATTTTTTACAGCGTCATGAGACACTGTTATCAGGTATTCGTCATGTACAAGTGATTGCTTGTGGTACCAGTTATCATGCCGGTATGGTCGCAAAATACTGGTTTGAGAGCCTTATCCGTATACCTTGCTCCGTCGAGGTTGCCAGCGAATTCCGCTATCGCAATCCTGTCGTCGTCGATAATACTTTGGTCATCTGTATTTCTCAATCTGGTGAAACGGCTGACACCTTATCAGCATTACGTGATATCCAGAAGCAAACGCCAGCAGGCTTGGTAAGCTTGGCATTATGTAATGTACCGACGTCATCATTGGTGCGAGAAACAGATATTTTCTTGCCGACATTGGCAGGGCCTGAGATTGGCGTCGCATCAACCAAAGCATTTACCACTCAGCTTGTAGCATTGATATTATTAATATTGAAAGTGGGTGTCACTCAGCAGCGCATGACTGACAAACACTTAAACACGTTACTTGGTGAGCTACATCAATTACCAGGGCAGCTCTACGCCAGCTTAAACCTCGACGGTCCTATTAAGACCATGAGTGAAAGCTTTGAAGATAAGAAGAGCTGTCTATTCTTAGGTCGTGGGTTACAGTTCCCAATTGCTCTTGAAGGAGCATTAAAGCTAAAAGAGATCTCTTACATTCATGCAGAAGGTTACGCGGCAGGTGAGCTGAAACACGGCCCATTAGCATTGGTCGATAAAGATATGCCAATTGTGGTATTAGCACCCAAAGACAGTATGTTTGATAAATTAAAAGCCAACATGCAAGAAGTGCATGCGCGTCATGGCGAGCTGTTTGTGTTTGCTAGCGAAGCCAGTCAAATGGTCGCTGAAGATAGACTACACTTAGTATATGTACCTGATGTTTGCGAGACGCTTGCCCCTATCGTCTACAGCGTGCCTGTGCAGCTGTTGTCATACCATGTAGCAGTAATGCGTGGCACAGACGTTGATCAACCACGCAACCTCGCAAAATCAGTAACAGTCGAATAATATTTATTAAAAATGACACCTACTACTTTCGATAAGTAACTGTCTCTCATTCTCATATTGAGCCATCAAGGGCCAATTATCTGCTGTGAATGTCAACGCAGATAATTGGTGCTTTATATCGTCATCACATCAATATAAGCTTTCAAAGCAACCCTTTATATAAAAAATAACACCCTACTACGGTCAACAGTACCGCAAAGCATTTTTTCAGTAAATGTGGTGATAATGCGTGAGCGACTTTTGCGCCTAGCTTGGCGGTAAAGAAGCTCATGATGCTAATGCCCAAAAAAGCATAGATATGCACAAATCCAATTGTATTGGGCACGTCGACTTGAGCTTGCATCCCGAAGAACATAAATCCTAGCGCACCTGCAATCGCGATAGGCAATCCACATGCGGCTGAGGTTCCAACGGCCTTTTGCATAACCACACCGTAACGCGTAAGATAAGGTACGGTTAAGCTACCACCGCCAATCCCAAAAATAGCAGAAGCGATACCAATACCCGCCCCTGCTGCTAATTGCTTAGGTTTTGAGGGCAAAGCTATATGGACATTACCAGCATCGTTATTTGCTTTATTTTTGCCGCCCATAAACATTTTATAAGCGACCCAAAGCAAAAACACACCAACAATTAACTGGAGGTACAACCCAGATATCTGTCCTGCGATCCCTGCACCTAAAAAGCACCCTATTGCTAAACCTGGCGTCAGATTTTTAAAGACAGGCCACATGACTGCGCCCTTTTTGTTATGCGCCATGAGCGAACTTATGGACGTAACGATGATAGTCGCTAGTGAAGTACCCAAAGCTAGATGCATAATAGTGTCAGGACTGTAACCCATTTGCGTAAAGACAATAAATAGCAGTGGTACGATAATAGTGCCACCGCCTACTCCGAATAGCCCCGCAGCAAATCCTGCTAGCGCCCCTATTATTAAAAAAGTTATTAATTCCACAGGATAGTTACTTCTTATTTAGATTTAATGAGATGATTATTATAGTTAAACGACTGCTTAATGTTGAACGAGCAATAGCCCATAGGCTTAGGTGTTGGATAATAGGTATTGGATTAAATAAGTTCCACTTGCCCCACTCTAGAATAGGTACGGTTAAAGTAAACCAACCCTTCATCAGTTCCGCCTTGTGGCTCAGCCTGATTGATGGCGACAACGCGGCACATAAAGACGCTATGTGTGCCGACTTCTTGAATTTGTTCAATCTCACAATCAAAACTGACCAACGCATCCTCCAGTACAGGAGCGCCTGTTTGTAATTGTGTCCAAGAACCATATTCAAACCGTTCTTCTGAACACAGTTTAGAGGCAAAAGCATTGGACAGCTGCTCATGTTGCGCGCCTAACACATTGACACTTAAAATCTTATTTTCCAGAAAGTAGCCATGTGACCGAGACGTTTGATTCATACAGACAAGTAAGGTCGGCGGTGTGTCTGTGACGCTACATACTGCCGATGCTGTAAACCCATGTACGCCCGTTGCACCTGATGTGGTCACCACATTGACCGCAGTCGTTAGCAAAGACATGGCATCTCTAAAGTCGGTCGCGTCAATCCTATCTTTAATCATTGCTTCAATCCTGAGAAACGTTAAAAAATAACGTTAAAAAATTGTGCTTCAATTTTAGTTTTGCAAGGGAAACTCTTTAAATAGAATTTCCTAAACGGCTAAACTCTAAGCAGTCAGTGCTTGACGAACGATTTGAGCACCAGCGCTTAATGCTGCGAGCTTACCACGTGCTACTTGGCGAGACAAAGGTGCCATACCGCAGTTGGTCGCAGGATACAGCTTATCAGCATCAACAAATTGTAGCGCTTTACGTAGCGTATCTGCCACTTCTTCTGGTGTCTCGATAGTGTTTGTTGCCACATCAATGGCACCGACCATCACTTTTTTACCACGAATCAATTCAATCAGATCCATAGGTACACGTGAGTTTTGACACTCCAGTGAGATGATATCGATTTTCGACTGTTGCAATTTAGGGAATGCTTTTTCGTATTCGCGCCACTCTGAGCCCAGTGTCTTTTTCCAATCGGTATTGGCTTTGATGCCATAGCCGTAGCAAATATGGACAGCTGTCTCACATTTTAGGCCTTCAATGGCACGCTCTAAAGTTGCGATACCCCAGTCGTTTACATCATCAAAGAATACATTGAATGCGGGCTCATCAAACTGGATAATATCAACACCAGCCGCTTCTAATTCTTTTGCTTCTTGGTTCAGGATTTTAGCAAATTCCCAAGCCAATTTTTCACGGCTTTTATAATGACCGTCATATAACGTATCAATCATCGTCATCGGCCCTGGCAACGCCCATTTGATTGGTTGATCGGTTTGCTGACGTAAAAACTTGGCATCATCAACGAACACGGACTTCGGACGGCTCACCGCACCAACGACTGATGGCACGCTCGCATCGTAGCGATTACGAATTTTGACCGTCTCACGCTTCTCAAAGTCAACACCATCAAGGTGCTCGATGAACGTAGTCACAAAATGCTGACGGGTCTGCTCGCCATCACTGACAATATCAATCCCTGCATGCTGCTGCTCTTGCAATGATACGCGTAGCGCATCTTGCTTGGCTTCAAGCAATTGCTCGCCCTCTAACGCCCAAGGTGACCAAATTTTCTCTGGTTCTGCTAGCCAAGACGGTTTTGGTAAGCTGCCAGCGGTAGACGTCGGTAATAGTAGTTTCATACGAGTTATCTTCTGATTAATTTATTTTTTATTATGTTGATGAGGGATGCTCAGTTAAGCGGCTTGCTTCCTAGCCGTTTCTTTATCAGCAGCTTCTTTTTGAGCAGCTTCTTTTTGAGCAGCTTCTTTTTGAGCAGTCTCGCCTGTTACATCATAGTTTGCAGCCCATTCTTCAAGGATTGTTTGATACGGCTTAATAAAGTGTGTCTCGGTAAATCTGCCTTGGGTCACTGCCATCTGACTGCGTTCAGCACGGTCATAGACCACTTGAGTCAATGAATAGTCTTGGTAATTCAGGCTAGGTTGATACACTTGACCAGCGCTTGAGTTGGCATTGTAAATCTCAGGACGGTAGATCTTCTGAAAGGTCTCCATGGTGCTAATCGCACTAATCAGCTCAAGATCGGTGTAATCACTGAGCAAGTCCCCTTCAAAATAAAATGCTAGCGGTGCAGCGCTTCCTTCAGGCTTAAAATAACGTACCGTTAAGCCCATTTTATGAAAATAGTCGTCGGTCAACGAGTATTCATCTTGCTTGTACTCAATGCCCAATACAGGATGCTGATTGACAGTACGGTAGTAAGTCTTGCTGGTTGACACGCTCAGGCAAATCACAGGTTTTTTGTGAAAATGAGCATTGTAAGCTTCTGAATTCAATAAGTATTGAAACAGCTTGCCATGCAACTCACCAAAATTATCTGGCGTTATGGATGCTAGGTTTTTGTCACGATGCTCTGGTAGTACAATACTAAAGTCATAATCACGCACGTAAGATGAGAAACTGTTGCCAACCATACCGTCGATACGCTTGTTTTCTTTGTGATCCACAATCGTGGTTTTTAGCGTTTCGATAATAGGAAACGTCTGACCATTGCCTTTAACATCCAGATCGACAGAAATGATATCAACTTCAACAGAATAACGATCTGCTGTCAGATTGTCCCAATGCGCCAATGCATTGAAGCGGTTATTGATCATAGTTAACGTTTTGCGTAAATTCTCTTGGCGGTGCTCGCCGCGTGCCAAATTTGCAAAGTTAGTTGTCAAACGCGTGCTATCTGCAGGCTGATAGTTTTCGTCAAAACGAATGTGCTTAATTGAACAATTGAATTCTTTACTCATGGTGATCCGCTGCCTTATTTATCTGAGATAAAACCAAATCTATGTATGAGGTGAATCATACCGGAGTCTAAACATGAATAAAAACGATACTATTTTAATATAAGATGAATAAAATTCATTTATCAGATTTCATTCCTAAGAAGATATAATTTTTGAAAAGGCAAAGTAAAAAGTAATGAGGTACTAGCTGCTTATTTGGTAAAAAGTAAAAAATAGTGGGTTAAGTCATACTAGAGAAGATAGCCAGAAAAATTTGTTAGGAGAATCGAGAATATCTTGTTAAACAAGACAAAAAAATAGTGACACTTCATTCAATAAAGTGTCACTATAATTATTGCCTTGTCTCTTTTTAAAGACGTTTAGTCTCTCTCTAGCACAACTCTATAACGAGCATTACCACTCTCTAGTCGCTCAAACGCTTCATTAATCTCAGACATTTTGTATGTTTCAGTGACTGGCTGAATATTGTGTCGCGCAGCAAAATCTAGCATTTTACGTAGCGTCGATGGTGAGCCAACTGGCGAGCCTGATAGACTGTTCTGAGCCATAATCATTGGTGCAGCCGATATCTCTAGTGGTGCTTCTAGCAGTCCAACAAAATGCAGCTTACCTTTTGGTCTTAGCGTCTTGATCACGACATCCCAGTTCATATCGACGTTTACTGTTGAGATGATTAGATCAAAAGAACCTGCGGCTTTTTCAATTTCGCTATCGTCTCTTGAGTTTAGTGAATGGTGAGCGCCCATCTCTTTTGCTTCTTCCATTTTTGATTCACTGGTAAATGCCGTCACTTCACAGCCCCACGCATTGGCAAACTGCAATGCCAAATGACCCAAGCCACCAATACCAATTACAGCCACTCTAGAAGTTGGTTTGATGTCGTACTGCATAAGTGGGTTAAACACTGTGACACCGCCACATAACAGTGGTCCTACCGCGTTAAAATCAAGCCCTTCAGGTATCTTAATAACGCTAGTATCTTTTGCACGTACTTTATCTGCAAAGCCGCCGTGGTTACCAATGATCGTACCTTCTTGCTCAGGGCATAGGTTGTGGTCTCCATCGATGCATAGATCACAAACGTTACAGTACCCTTTATGCCAACCAAGTCCGACTTTATCGCCCAATTCTAGATGCTTGACGTGCTTGCCTTTATTGAGAACTTTACCTGCAACCTCATGCCCACCGACAAACGGATATTGAGTCATGCCCCATTCGTTTTGCCACATCGATAAATCACTATGGCAGATACCGCAGCTATGTACTTCGATTTCTACTTCGTGATCGCCTAGAGCACCTGGATCATATTCATAAGGCTCAAATTTGCCACCTTTCTCTTTTGCTGCATATGCATTAATCATAGTTATTCCTTATTTTCTAGTTTTTTTAGAGATTGGTTTATCGTTCTAGAAGCTATTAATATGTTAGTAAAATTAAAATAGTGCTATAAGAGATAAACAATTTCTTCAATTAATTTGATTGGATAGACTATAGCAAAGACTGACCTAACTAATCCATTCAACTTACCAGTTTTAGACTAACGTCATACAAAGAGCCATACTTAATAGGCAACCACTCATCAAAAATACTGCTTGTTATCAGCAACATTGTTTTGCTAATTGTTTGATTACTTATATAGTGCACGTCTTCTTCGATAACCTGTCATTTTTGGCGTCTTCATTACTTGCAGTAAGAGACAGATTATCATGAGTGACATTCCTAGCCAGCCGATAGGAGAGAATGTTTCACCGATTATAATGATAGCCAATATAGTGGCCACGATAGGTTCTAGTAACGTGATAAGCGTCGCTTTGCTCGCCTCAATTACTCTCAACGCTTGACCAAAAAGTAAATAACCAAAGAACATCGGCGCAATTGCCAGATATAGGGCAACGCTTATATGTTTTGCATCTAAAAACAGGTTTTCCCCTGTTAATAATAATGATGGCAACAATAAAATCGCCGACAGACCAAACATACTGGCCATCGCTGATTTCGAGTTTACCCCGTTCTCTATCATCTGACGTGCTGTCCATGAGTATGTGGCATAGGTCAATCCTGCAACTAACCCTAATAAAATGCCTAATATTCGATTATTTGCTTGTGCGTTTATATCTAAATATTGAGTTTTCCCTAAAGTTAGCAAAATAACGCCAACCACACCAAATATAAAACTTACCACCCATCGACTAGTGACTTTTTTATTGCTAATCAGACGCTCCATGATAACAGTGAAAAATGGTGCGCTAGCAATTGAGATCACTGTACCAATGGCGACACCTGCCAATCTCATAGAAGAATAAAACGCTAAAGGATAGATAGCAACACATAGGCTACCGATGAATAAGAGACTGGGTTTAGAAAGTAGTTTCTGTCTATCGCTTAATAAATTATTCTTAGCATTCAATACTAGCAATACACCGCCTACCCCCATGGAAAATGCACCAACGGCTAATGGACTAATATCAGGTATAAAAGCAGAGGCTGTACCTGTCGTTCCCCAAAGGACACTGGCAGCTATCACACATAAAATAGCACTTAGACTAGATTTATTCTGCAGCATAGTAGCTACCTCTAACGTTATAATGAATAACATTATTATAGAGAGTTATAGACTACTGTTTTTGCAGGTTGGACGGTTTGTATGTCTGGTTAGACGTGTTTTAATTTGGAAGGGGCAATACCGAAATATTTAGAAAAGCGGCGGCTAAAAGCACTAACATCCGTATAACCAACCAGTTCGGCTATGATAGCGATAGGTGAATCAGTATGTAGTAACAAAGCTTGAGCCTTTTGCATTCTAATCTTTGTAATGTACTCAGTGACGGTTTGGCTTGTTTGCAATTTGAAGTTCTTTTTGAACTGTGTGGCACTGAGACAAGAGATATCCGCCAACACTTCGATAGAAAGGTTTTTAGCAAAATTGTGGTGGATATATGCGACGACTTCTCTAATTCGAGCGTCATATTGCACAAATAGATTTTGTTGTTCTAGGATTTTATAAAAGGTATCAAACATTAATCTCTCTACTTCAGGATTGATTTGATACCTTAACTGACTTTCTGAAAACTCCAAAAATGCCAACAATGGCGAACTTATAGAAAAGACAATTTGTGATGAATGAAGCACATTTTCTGGCAACAGATCTGTATCTACAACGATAAACTTTGCATTCTCCTCAGCGCTGAAATAGTGCTTTTCATTTGCCTTGACGACAACACATTCGCTTGGGATAACTTTTCCAGTATAGCTCCCAACTTCGATATTTATTGCCCCTCGCAAAGGCAAAACAATCTGATGAAAGTCATGAGAATGCCCTCTAGTCTGGCGAGTGTATGACCTAATTGAGAGCGTGTTAATCATACATCGTTTTCCAGATTGCTACTATTTTGTCGTGTCTTGGCTCACTATGTCTTAACTAACTATTTGGTTAGCTATGAGAAGTGACTATTAGAGGTCACTAGGTTTGCCATCTGGAGCTAACCATTTAGCAAACCATCCAGATAAATCATCCATCAAGGTATAGACGACAGGAATAACAACCAAGCTCAATAGCGTAGAGGTTACCAGACCACCCAGTACCGCTGCTGCCATCGGTCGCCTAAAGGTAGGATCCGCATCGCCCCAACCAAATACTAGAGGCAACATACCTGCACCCATCGCAATGGTCGTCATGATAATAGGTCGTGCACGCTTGCGACATGCATCTACGATAGCTTCAAAACGTGCCAGACCTCGGCGCTGGGCAATCAACGCGTAATCGACCAACAGGATTGAGTTTTTGGTCGCAATACCCATGAGCATAATAAAGCCAATCATCGAAGGCATCGATAAGCTGCTATTGGTAATAACCAAGCCAACAAACGCCCCACCGATCGACAGAGGTAGCGCCATCAGAATGGTAAAAGGCTGCAACAAACGACCAAATAGTAGAATCAGCACGCCTAAAATACAAACCACACCGACGGACATCGCAATGATAAAGCCACTAAAGAGGTCTGCCATATTTTCGGCTTGACCTTGATCGATGATGGTAATCGAAGGTGGCAGTTGCTGCATGGTCGGTACTGCTTTGACCACTTGTACCAAATCGCCAAGCTCGCCACTCGCAGGTTGTACCGTGATACTAATAGCACGCTCTCGATCCAGTCTGCTAATCTGCGCAGGCCCAGTGCCAAAGTCTAGCGTAGCTACCTCACCGACGCGTACACCTTGACCTACAGGCATAGTACTCGGCACGTACAAACCTTCTAGTTGGCTAACATTTTGTTTAGCCACATCAGGTAGACGTACGACGATTGGTACTTGACGCGTATCAAGATTAAGCTTAGACAATTGCTGCTCGTAATCGCCTACGGTCGCCACACGTAAAGTCGTAGCGATATCTTGCGTGGTGACCCCTTTATCCGCCATTGCCAATCTATCTGGCGTTACCGTTAGCTCTTGACGTGGCAAACTGCGATCACTGGTCACAGCGCCTGCGCTTGGCAGACCTCGAATCTCAGACATGATTTTTTGTGCAGTTTGTTCAAGCAGTTGCGGGTTGGTACTGGTTAATGAAAAGTTATAGCCACTTTCACCACCACTCGATAGCCCGACTGTAAACCGTGCTCCTGGCACCTCTGTCATTAGTTTGCTAATTTTTCGCTCTATCTCTTGCTTGGTACCTCGTTCTGCACGCGGGGCAAGTACAATATCCAAGCCCGCGATGTTTTCAGCCTTGCCGCCACCACCATCCGACGCACCCATCGACGCCTGCGCCTCTCCCACTGAGGTAAAGATATTGGTCACCTCAGGCATGGCCAAGATACGTGAACTCGCTAACGCCGCCACGCGCTCAGTATCTGCCAACGACACGTCAGGTGTCAGCTCAATAGCCACTCGAGTTTGATCGATATCGTTGTCAGGGATAAATGACGTCGGTAGCAGCTTAACTAGAGCTAGCGATGCCACAAATAAAATAAGCGTTGCACCCATGGTTATCCAGCGATGATGTAGGGTCCAAGACACAGTCTTAAGATAATACTTCATCATCGCGCTTTGTTTTTCGACGTGCTTTTTCTCAGGTCGCAAGATGTAAGCTGCCATCATAGGGGTAATCAGGCGCGCTACCATCAGCGAGGCAAAAATTGACAAGGCAGCCGTCCAACCAAACTGACGGAAAAACTGTCCAACGATACCGCCCATAAAGGCCGTTGGTAAAAACACTGCAATCAAAGTAAAAGTTGTGGCGACAACGGCCAGACCGATTTCATCAGCGGCTTCCATCGCCGCTTCATAAGGCGTCTTACCCATGCGTAGATGGCGTATGATGTTTTCGACTTCAACAATTGCATCATCGACCAGCACCCCGATGACTAATGATAATGCCAGTAGTGAGATGATATTAAGACTAAAGCCAAACAGATACATACCCAAAAAGGTTGGAATCACTGATAACGGCAAAGCGACCGCGGCAACGATAGTCGCGCGAATATTGCGCAAAAATAGGAAGACGACCACTACAGCCAACAGCCCACCTTCAATGAGCATTCTTAACGAGGCTTCATAATCTTCTGCAATGGGTGTGGCTCGGTCATAGACTTTCTCAATACTGATATTGCCGACATCAGCAGTCAGCTTGGCAAGCTCCTCATCAACCAGCTCCATCACATCGACTTCACTGGCACCGCGCGAGCGAGTGATGTTAAATGCCACTACGGTTTGACCGTCTAGCTTAGCAATTGAGCTTGGATCTGCTGCTCCATCAGTGATTTTTGCCATACGTCCTAAAGCTTGTGTGCCCCCCGTAGGGACAGCCACTTGCAAATCGTTTAGCTCATTTGCTCGCTCAACGGCACCGAGAACACGGATGGTCTGAGTCGTATTGCCAACTTCCGCCTCCCCGCCAGAGCTATCCTGCTGGATGCCAGCGATTTGCTGCGATAATTGTGAAATAGAAAACTTTAGACCACTTAATGCAATTGGGTCAGCAGCAACCGTGATTTCACGCTGCAACCCGCCAACACGGCTCACGGTACTAACTCCTGGTATATCAGATAGCCGTTTGGTAACGGTATCATCAACAAACCACGATAGATCCTCCACGCTCATATTTTCAGCAGCAACAGAGTACGTAACTACTGGAAATCCAGCAGTAGATACTTTGGTAATGATAGGATCGTTGGCTGCAGCTGGTAGATCACCACGTACTTCGCCGACTGCTGACCGCACATCGTCTACCGCTTCTTGAATGTCTTTTTCTAAGGTAAATTCAGTGGCAATGGTCGCCGCACCCGTCTGTAACGTGGTGCGAATATGACTCACGCCTTCGATACTGGTCAGTTTGTTTTCAATCTTTTTGGCGATATCGTTTTCGAGCTGTGAAGGCGCAGCACCTGGTAGCGTCACCGTGACCACCACCGCTGGCAAATCTATGTCCGGAAACTGTTGGACTTTCATTTTCATGAAACCGTAAATGCCGCCCAACGTCAGCAGCACAAACAGCAAGATAGCAACGAGCGGGTTCTTTATTGAATAAGCGGAGACGTTTAAGCTCATGGCTGTGCCTGCACTGGCTTACTGGTTTGAGACACACCATTAACAACACGCACTAAGTCACCATCATTTAAGAAGCTACCGCCCTGTTTTACGATACGACTGTCACTTGGCAAAGGCTCTAACACTGCTACGCTCTCGCCTAATCGCTCACCCAATGTCACTCGCTGCTGCTTGATACGTCCCATCGATCGATCGTCTCGAGTAGTCGACTCGGTAACGAGCATTACATAGTCATAACCATCATTGCTGACCACGGCGCTATTAGGAATCGTTTGCGTACTGGTACTTCCCAATAGGAACTTACCTGTTTGGTACATGCCTGCCCGTATCTTTGAGTTGGCAGCTAGGCTGGCATAAATCGTAATTTGACGGTTGTTGTCTGCGGTTGGTGCGATGCGGTTTACTTGCCCCATCACTGTATCACCACCCGGCAGACTGACTTGTACAGGCGTACCGACATTTATATCACCGATAAGCTTAGGATCTATATCTGCTCGCCATTCCAAAACCCTGCCTTTAATAATCGTAAATAACGGATCCCCGCCTGCCACTTGACCGACTTCTACCATTTTTTCACTGATAATACCGCTGACAGGAGCGACGACTTTCGCGTTCTCTAATGTCAAACGCTGATTGCTCAAACGGGCTTTGGATGCTTGCAAAGAAGCTCTGGCACGGACTTCCGAGGTACGGTAGCGGTCGGCTTCTTGTTTGCTGATGGCATCGATATCGATCAATGGAAGCACACGTGCAGCATCAGCGCTGGCATTGGCAAGGGTGGCTTCCGCTTCTGCGACATCTGCTTGCGCCTGTAGTACTTGCTGCTCCATAGCATCAGTATCGAACACGGCTAAAACTTGACCCGCTCTGACGCGGTCGCCTTCTTCGACCAAAATACGCTCGATAGCCACACCATTGACTTTTGCACTGACATTCGCAGTATCTTTAGCATTGATGGTTCCATCGGCACTGAGCGTGCTGCCGATATCATCTTGGCTTGGACTGACTGTTTCTACTGAGAGTACTGATTGCTCAATACTGGCATCGCTACCAGTTGCCTGATCGTTTGCGACAGAATTAGCAGTTGCTGACTCATCTGTAGCTGCATTACTATCATTGCCCCAATATTTGCCAAGCAGCACCCCTATCACTAGCACGGCTGCCAACACGGGCCACAACCATATTGGTGGTTTTGCAGATGGTCTTTGAGATACAGTGTCAGTTTGACGATATGGCGGCAACTCAGCTTCAGCTGACGGCTTAGAATGGGTTTCTTCAAAATCGCTCATGATAACTCTCTGTAGGTACAGTCAATATTGAAATACTCGATATAGAATGACTAAAAATATCAATCAGTCACAGCAATAATAAAAAGTGGCACGCAATCGAAGCAATTTTTGGATAGTCTGATATAGGGCTATGAGCGTTACTTACAGAGAGTATTACGATGTTCTCTAAAGCACTGTTTATTATTATAATAGTTCATCAAATTATCGAGAATAGCATATATTTAGTCATCATCTTATTTTTATATATAGTGTCTAGCGTTCATAAATTTAATTGAAACTTAGACCGAATATCTGTGCAACGTTCAAGGCATATCGACCGATTTAAAGAAATAAGAGCGCGTATAGTCAGTCGTTGAATCTTTGATGTATTCAACGACTGACTATGGATGGAGTATCGTTTATAAAGAATGTTAACGTTATGGCCATGCTGTTTGATTATATCCAGAGCTATATTCAATGACATATCAAACCCATTTGCCGATACTAAGCACTAAAAACTAAGCATTGGTATAACGACTTGCCTCAGGCATCCAGCGATGAATCAATTGACTGACATCTGCTTTTCGCGCAGGGTCTGCTATCAAATGCTTCGCTAACCGCTGAGCAATGGCAAATAATTGCTCATCACGGATCAGATCAGCCAGATAGTAGCCAACGTTACCCGTTTGACGTTTGCCTAACAGCTCTCCTGGCCCACGTAATTCTAAGTCTTTTTGAGCAATGACAAATCCATCGGTACTATCGCGTAGGACATTTAGTCGCTCAGTACCTGTCTCTGATAGCGGCTTTTGATATAACAGTACACAGAAGCTTTTGGTCGAGCCACGTCCGACTCGCCCGCGCAGCTGATGCAATTGGGATAGCCCCAAACGCTCTGCATTTTCGATAACCATTAACGATGCATTGGGTACATCGACCCCTACCTCGATGACGGTCGTCGCAATCAATAAGTCCAAATTACCTGCTTTGAACTCCTGCATAATGGCTTGCTTATCAGCAGACTTCATTTTGCCATGTACCAGTCCAATACGAATATCTAGACGTTCATTTAAGTCTTCATAAGTGGCTTCAGCTGCCTGCGCATCCAATACGCTAGACGCTTCTACCAGTGAGCATACCCAGTACGCTTGCCTGCCCGCTTCGCAGTTAATCGCAATACGTTCTATTACCTCGTCGCGTCGATTGCGATCGATGGTTACCGTCGTAATTGGGGTACGCCCCGGTGGCAACTCATCAATAATTGAGGTATCCATATCGCCATAAACGCTCATCGCTAAGGTTCTTGGAATCGGTGTTGCGGTCATGATTAGCTGGTGTGGGGTACTGTTAGCCACGCCTTTATTGGTCAATGCCATACGCTGCTCAACACCGAATCGATGCTGCTCATCAATGATAACCAAGCCTAATTTAGCGAACTGAACTTGCTCCTGAAACAGTGCATGAGTACCGACCACCACTTGCACGGTATTTTCTGCAACCGCTTCCAAAGCTTCACGGCGCTGTTTGGCCGTTTGCTTACCGGCAAGCCAACCGACACCAATACCTAATGGCTCAAACCATTGCTTAAAATTCAGTAGATGCTGCTCTGCCAAAATCTCAGTCGGTGCCATTACCGCGACCTGCCAGCCGCTATCGAGCGCATAACCCGCTGCTCCTGCTGCAACCAATGTCTTGCCAGCACCCACATCTCCCTGTACCAGTCGTAGCATCGGAATTGAGGTTGCCATATCCGCAGTGATGTCTTTCATCACTCTTTTTTGCGCACCCGTTAAATCAAAAGGCAATGCAGAAAACAGCTTGTCAGCAAGAGGACTATTGGTAGTACATTTGGGCGCTTTATGCTGATGTAGCTGCTGGCGACGATATAGCAAACTGAGCTGATGCGCAGTCAACTCTTCAATAATCAAGCGCTGGCAAGCAGCATGCGTACGGGCACTGAGTTGAGTGAATAGTTTGTATTGCTGAGACGCGCTGGTATAAGTAGGCGGCGTATGCAGCAGTACCAATGCTTCAAATATCGTTAAATTATAGACATTGTGCTGAGCAATACTGGCAGCGACGTTATGTATGTCATTATCTGCCTGATAGTTAGAGGGACTGGGCTTGTATACGCTATTGCCAATCGCGTTATCAGGTACACTGCGTGCTAATGTCGAAAAAATATCTTCGGTATATTCGGCCTCTGACACCGCTGATTTAGATGGCTCAAAAGGCACTAATGGTAAATCGGATACAACTGCAAAATCTTCAGCCGTAAACAATGTCATAGGCAAACCTTGGCTCCGAACTGTTTGCAATGCCAGTTTAATTAAAGTGCGCAGCTTGTTTTGATGTAAGCCTTTGACTGTAGGGTAAATAGGCTGCAATCCCGTATCGGTCATGACTGTATTATCAGTGATAACTTGATATTCAGGATGATGTATCTGCTTACCGTAACGGCTGACTTTGACCTCACCAAATAGCTGTAAACGCGTTCCCAAATTCATGGTCTGTACCAGACCACGATAGACCTTAAAAAACCGTAACGATATCGTACCCGTATCATCGTCCACCGTCACAGTCATCCCACTGCGCTTGGTATCGACATGGACGATATGACCGGTAATTAGCGCTGACTGTCCATGCTCTACATCGGCGATTGATACCAGTCGACTACGATCCTCATAATCACGAGGCAAATGTAATAGCAAATCGAATATCCGCTTGATATTCAATTGCGCCAACTGCTCTGCGACTTTTACCCCCACACCTGCTAGCGCAGACACTGGCATATCTAGTGCTGACAGCGGCATGTCAGATCTAAAGTGATCTAATGAGTTAGATGAGGCATGACTCTCCGATATTGGCATTAAAGATCCTAACAATATTATTTTTAATTTTTGTATGCTAAATCGAGCATTTTTAATAGGCTGTACATGATGACTTGTAGCATAGAATAGCTATAACGATAGTACGTATAAAAAGTCGACTCATTTCATTATAGCTGACAATACAATTGCTTATGCTAGGCTATTTAGTAAAATAGCATCTATACAGTCCATCTACTATAGATAAACCGCTTCTTCTCATCATACCAATAACTGATGTCTGATTTTTTGAATTGTGGCAATTTCATAAGGTGTTTTTCTATGCTTATTTCTATTTTGCCTCGTCAGTTGCTTCATAACTTAATTCGTCATAATCTAAAACTACTGAGGTTGAGCTTAATACCAATTCTCGGTTTGTATATTAATGCGTGTAGCACGTTGCCATCGACTATTCCTGCCACACCAGAGCCAGTTATTAAGGTTCCTACTGTCGCACTGGTATTGGGTGGTGGCGGTGCGAAAGGGTTTGCTCATGTGGGCGTCATTAAGGCGCTAGAAGAAAACGGTATCAAACCAACATTGGTAGTCGGTACGAGTGTGGGTAGCTTGATTGGTAGCTTATACGCCAGTGGTTACACGCCTGCACAGCTTGAGCAATTGGCACTGACCACTACAGATAGCCAGCTCACAGACTTTACCTTGTCCAATCAAGGTTTTATTGAAGGTATTAAGTTAAAAAACTTTATTAATAGCAAAGTGAATGCACAAGCCATAGAAGACTTCCCCATTACTTTTGCAGCAATCGCAGCAGAAAAACACACTCTGAAGAAAACAGTCTTTACCACTGGCGACGCTGGGCTTGCCGTACAAGCATCCTGTAGCGTGCCCAATATTTTTATTGCTCCACGTATTCCTGAAAAGGTCGGTAAAAAATATATCGATGGCGGTGTGGTCAGTTTAGTACCAGTAGATAGCGCCTATGACTTAGGTGCTGATATTGTCATTGCTGTAGATGTGACGGGAGCTCAAGGCAGCAATAATACGAGCAATCAAATACCGACTATGAATTCATTAAGTGACTTTTGGGGCTTTCTCGAAACCAATATTCTAGTTACTAACCTGACTGCTAATCGCTCCGTATCAAGTCAGAGTGAGCGGAATCGAGCTGATATTGTTATTACTCCCAATGTCAGTCGTAACAGTTCGATAGATACTAGGCAGCGACGCAGTCTAATACAAGCAGGCGCTCAAGCGACAACGCCACAAATCAATGCCATTAAACAACTTATCCAAGAGAAATCTAGTAGCAAATATGCCACGCTGTAGCTGAGTATTGTTCCTTACTTATCAGTAAAATTATCAAACGTCCTAACAGACCATAAAAAAGCACCGCAGCTATAAACTGTGGTGCTTTTTTATTGGTAGTTTTCAGTACTAAATGGATAGTTTTCAGTGCTAACTACATCAATGCTAGCTAAATTCTAATCCAAAAATTCAAGACTATTTAACGCGTGCGCGATATTTTACAGCGACGGTATCATTTAGACCTACGCCTTCTAGGTCCCAACGTACCGCTTTATAGTATTTAAGCGCGACATCTTGTAATTGATTATCAACTTTGGTACGTAATGGCATACGGGCAAAATTATTGCCATCTACACTGCCGTACGGGAATTCAGGGGCAACTGTCTTTAACAGTTCTACCTGCTCTGGGATACTCATCGTAACGGTCATTTTACGTACGCGATCTGCATTGGTATTGGTAAAGTACCCTTGATACTCCAATACATTGCCTGACTGCAAACGAGTATTGGTATCTACAGGGACGAGTACTTCTTGACCATTGGCATCAACGCTGACCAACGACGCTGTAATTCTGCTGTTAACGGCTTGAGCACTTGAGTTGCTGCTCTTATTGGCATTTGTCTGAATAGCCATTGAGCTATCAACCGCTTGCTCTGGTGTTGGCAGCATCGCTGAGGCTTGTGTGACGACCATTGCACCGATGAGCGTACCGGCAACAACGTGAAATAAGCGGTGGCCGCTCCAAGCACTGAACGGGCTAGCAAACTGGTTACTTTTTTTCATGATTTTCATTATCCCTGGTTGATATATCGGTAAAACACAGATGGTGCAACTTAAGTTATTTTTATAATTTGTTCAACAGATAAAACGCATTACGATGTATATAAGATATCGCTGTGAAATAGTTCATACAATCTATCAAACACATGAACTCACTTATCTAACCTGATTATCTTCGCTCAGCATCTGTAAAGCAATAGCGCTTAGCATAACAAAAAGCATTTGTACGTACATTAACCCAGTGTTGAGGTTGTGTATATCAGCGATTGGCAATCAGAATGCTTGAATACAGCTGAAATAAAAGATAGCTCATAACCGCGTTTTTTGCTATGGTAAATCTTTAGCGTTAGGCATTTTTTTGCTGCGCCCCTTTTCTTATTCTAACGACTACTGCTCCCATTATGACTACTAGCTCCATGCCCCAGATCAACCCTGAATACGTCCATTGGTTCCGTAACTCTGCACCCTACATTAATACCCATCGCGGCAAAACTTTCGTGATCATGTTTGGTGGTGAAGCGGTCAATCATGCGAACTTCAGCACACTTATTCATGATTTTGCCTTGTTGCATAGCTTGGGTATCAAGCTGGTACTGGTACACGGGGCACGACCGCAAATCGAAAAGAACTTAAAAGACGCTAACATCGAATCTCCACTACATCAAGACATACGTATTACGCCACGTGTAGCGATGCCATCTATCTTACAAGCCGTTGGTGCTATTCGTTTACAGATTGAAGCTCAGCTATCAATGGGGCTGGCCAACTCTCCGATGTATGGTTCACGTATCGATGCGATATCGGGTAACTTCGTGACAGCGCGCCCATACGGTATCCGTGAAGGTATTGATTACCAAATGACGGGTGAAGTGCGTTCTATCGATGTGGAAGCCATCAAAAACAACCTACTTCATGACCATATCGTTGTTTTAGGCTCGATGGGCTACTCTGCGACTGGCGAAGTATTTAACTTATTAGCGGAAGATGTTGCCCTAAGCGCTGCTGTAGCACTGGGTGCTGACAAGCTTATATTCTTAGGCGAAGAAGCGGGTATCAACGACGATGATCGTTTATTACGTGAAATGATTCCAAACGAAGTTGATCGTTTCTTACGTGATCGCGATTTAAATTGTGAAATCAATTATTTCTTAAACTGTGCAAGTTTGGCCTGTCGTCAAGGCGTTCATCGCACGCATATTATCTCGTATGCCAAAAACGGCGCATTACTAGAAGAACTATTCACACGTGATGGTTCTGGCACGCTGATTAGCCATGATCCTTATGAAGAAATTCGCCGTGCCAATATCGATGACGTGGTTGGTCTGATTGAGCTGCTGTCACCTCTAGAAGAGCAAGGCATCTTGGTCAGTCGTTCACGCGAGCGCTTAGAGCAAGAGATTGATAACTATAGTGTTATTGAGCGCGATGGTATGATTTTGGGCTGTGCAGCATTGCATACACTAGATTCAGAATCAGCGGAAGTTGCCTGTGTTGCCGTGCGCCCTGAGTACCGTAGTGGTAGCCGCGGTGCAGATTTACTAGCGTTTCTAGAACAGCAAGCGCGTAGCCATGGCTTGTACAAGTTATTTGTTTTAACCACTCGTACTGCCCATTGGTTCGTTGAGCAAGGCTTCGCTGAAGTTGAAGCCAGCGCTTTACCTGAAGCACGTTTAGAAAAATACCATAACGGCCGTAACTCTAAAGTCTTTCAAAAGAATCTATAATTTATCACCAACTTGATATCGGCTTTGTAAGATCGAGATCAGTCTGAGATAAAATATTAGTCGTAAAAAAGCCTTCATAATTATATGAAGGCTTTTTTAGGTTAAGTATTTAAATTAAACAATATCTGCTTTAGATACTTATTTTACTTTTAATAGCTCAACAGTAAAGATAAGGGTGCTGTTAGGCTCGATACCAGCGTTACCCGCTTCGCCATAAGCGATGTCTGATGGGATATAGAACTCGTATTTTCCGCCTTCTTTCATCAACTGTAGACCTTCAGTCCAGCCAGCGATTACTTGGTTTAGTGGGAACTCGATTGGCTCACCGCGCTCATAAGAGCTGTCAAATACCGTACCATCAAGCAATTTACCTTCGTAGTTTACTTCAACCACGTCAGTTGCTTTTGGTGATTTACCAGTACCTGCTTTGATAACTTTATACTGTAAACCAGACTCTGTTTGCTTCACGCCTTCTTTTTTAGCGTTTTCTGCTAAGAATGCAGTACCAGCGGCTTTATTTTCTGTCGCTTTGGTTTCCATGTCTTTAACAAACTGCTCTTCTTGCTCTTTTTGATAGTCCATCAATACTTGTTGCATTTGCTCTTGGGTCAATGCTGATTCATTGCCTTCGTAGCCATCACGGAAGCCTTTTTCAAAAGTATTTAGGTCTAGATCTTTGACAGCGTCTTTATTGCCTTCTGCCATCATGAAACCTAAGCTATAACCTACTTTTTCACTAGCTGAGCTTTGTTCAGTAATGGAAACGCTTTGAGCGGCTGTCTCTTGATTGCCATTGTTGGTGCTACAGCCTGTTACTAACAACATAGCGCTAGCAAGTGCACTAACGCCTAAAGTAGTGATTTTTTTCATAAAGTACTCTCTAATTGTAAGAATAGTGGCGAGATGTCACATTCCTCTATAATAACAAATCTTAGTTTTGGGAACCACGCTTTGCACGAAATTATCGGGCGAATGTATAGTCTATGTTAATATCTTCTATCATAATAACAAGTTATCACACAAATATAGTAACAGGTAAAGCTTTCTGTCTTTAAATCCATCAATACATCAGCTAAGCTGAATTAGTTAAGGAGATAAGTAACCGAGCGTTAATTTTTATCAAAAATAAGCATATATCGATAGCGAAGTCACTGTAATATAAATAAGAGATACTGCTGATAAGCCTTTATGCTCAAAAACGATAATATCTCTATATAACTGATTCTAAAAATACTATTTATGACAACCATCTGTATGTCTTGCTCACTAATCGCTGTATGAACATTGTTTTTGGCGAGTTATATAAGATGCTTCAAGGAGGATAAAATGAACCCAATGTACACATCTTTTAACGGCTATCTCGGTGGACCTATCGGTTCCATCATTGGCGCTATTTTGATATTCGTTATTGGTTGGCTAGTAGCCCTTGGTATCGCAGCACTGGTACGCGGCGTACTCTCTAAAGTTAATCTCAATCAGCGTATGAACTCTTCAACTGGTAAAACTTACGACCTTGAAGGGATCATTTCCAAGATTGTTTTCTGGTTTATTTTCATCATTGCTATCTCAGGCGCACTTAGCCAATTAAACTTAAACTCTATCTCGGCACCATTCGCAAATATGGTTAATCAAGTATTGGCATTTATCCCTAATCTTATCGGCGCTATCGCACTTGGTGTGATCGGTTGGGTCGTGGCTACTGTTGCACGCACAGCGATCAACGCAGCTCTTGCAAAAACCTCTATGGATGAGCGTTTAAGTGCACAAGCTGGTGTAAAACCAATGAGCAGTACAATTGCTGATATGGTTTACTGGTTCATCTTATTGGTTGTGTTGACCATGGTACTTGGTCAATTAGAGCTTGATGGTTTGTTTGCACCACTGACTAATATGGTCGACAAAATCTTTAGCTTCATCCCTAATATCTTGATTGCTGGTGTGGTCTTCGTCGTTGGTTATATCATTGCCAAAGTCGTACGCGGCATTGTAACCAATCTTGTTTCTACTTTTAATGTACAAGAATTGGCATCAAAAGCAGGTTTAAGTGAGCAAAACAGCTTACCTAACATTGCAGGTTCATTAGCATTTTTAGTGGTTATCATTCCAACCATTATTGCTGCTCTAAACGCATTAAAAATCGAAGTAATTGCTCGCCCTGCGACCAATATGCTTAATAAAATCATGGAAGCCTTGCCAAATATTTTTATGGCAGTCGCTATCCTAGTAGTAACTTTCTACGTTGTACGTATGGTTGCCAACATCATCAAAGGTCTGATTGAGAACACTCAAATCAATCAATTACCTGCGAAAGTTGGTCTACAAGAAACCATGGGCGACAAGAAAATCTCTGACCTAGTTGGTTATGCGATTATCTTCTTCGCTATGCTGTTTGCTGCTATTGCAGCTGCTGACTTGTTAGGTTTCGAGCCTATCTCAGCGATTATCACGATGTTTATCGCATTCGGTGCGAACATCATCCTAGGCGCAATTATCCTATTTATCGGATTCTGGCTTGCCAATATTATTGCAGGTGTGGTTGAACGTTCTGAGCAAGGTTCACAATTCCTAGCAAACATCGTACGTGTATTAATCATGGGCCTAGTATTAGCAATGGGTCTAAAAGCGATGGGTATTGCCGATTCAATCGTTAATCTAGCATTTGGTCTAACACTAGGCGCGGTAGCCGTTGCATTTGCTCTATCATTCGGTCTTGGTGGTCAAGAAGCTGCAGCACGATTCCTACGTAAAATGCAGGATAAGATGGATCATGAGCGTACTGAAGCGAAAGCAAAATCTGCGCTACAGCCAAGTTCATCAACTCAAGAAAAAGTTGCTGATTCAGTTCGTGAAAACACACCATCTGCTGCTAGCACCCCTACCACTGATTTACGTACCGATGTAGTTGATACACCTCGTGTTGATACTAATGACATCTACAACAGTGATAACGTAATTCCTGGTAGCGGTCTTAACGACGATATTAATGAATAAGTACTTATGATGCTTTAGTTTAGTTACAAAAAAGACAGCCTAGGCTGTCTTTTTTTTATGTCAATAAATATATTAATAAATCTATGGGTTTTTCTATCAAAATTCTTACTATCAGAGTTTATTCAAACAATTTCACGCTACAATCTACTGCTTATTTTTTCGCGCTGGAATCGTTAAGCTCATTTGTACTTGCGGTAATTTTTCTTTTTGCGCCTTCGCAGGTTTACCACTTTCCACACTACTAGCAGGTGGCGTATTTTGCTTATCTAACTCTTGTTGTTTTAGCTTTTGCATTTGCTTAGTAAGTTGGCGCTCTCGCTGAGTCATCGCATCAACTGGCTGAATCCACAAATCAATATCGAAAAAACTCTCATCTTTCTCAGTGATAAAATCGATACCAAGCACGACTACATGATGTAGCTCAATAATTGGCAAACGTGTGGCAACGTCCTGAGCAATCTTTGCTAGCTTTGGTTGGACAGCGGCTTTGCTATTAGGCCCTTTTGACTCTTGACCATAAAATACCAGTACATAATGTCGTCCCAAACTTTCATAAGAATGTTGATGTACCACATAGCCCTCTTTTTGCAGCGATGTGCTCTGTTTAGGGTGTCTATACAGCGTACGAATAAGCTCGTGACGTGAAAACAAAGACTCATCTAGCAGTTGTTGTTGCCAGTGAGCGAGCGGTACCTCTAACTGATTGCCATCATTGGATATTTGCTTTTTACTATATGTGTCTATCATCTGCATACTTAATTGGGACCATAGCGTTGCGGCCTGTTCCATATGCTGATGATACATCTGCGCAGTTGTGCTTCGGTTTTTATAAGCAAGCTTCATGGCTACAAGTGCTGAATTAGGTGCTTCTTGTACCTTACTTTTGATGAGCGCATTGTCGACTGCAATGGCAGTGGCAAATAAATCTGGGCTTTGTAAGAACTGCTCAACCAGAGCGTCTTCTGATTCAAAGCTTGGTATGTGGTTTACGGCCGACTGCTGTAGCTGCGCTAAATGATAAGCTAAGAAACGCCATAACTCACACGGGGTTCGTACCGCTACTGCTATCGAGTACCAGTCGTCCCAACTAAAGACTTGCAACTGCTGCATGCTTTCGCTCATGTCGACAACTAAGTCTTCTAAAAAGTAACGAACCCCAAAATTGTGTTTAAGTCGCTGTAGAGCACTGTTTTTTTCATCCTCTCTATCTCCTTGACTAAGACTACTACCTCCTCCGACAAGCTGAATATCAAAAATCAGAGCTTCATAACCAGCTAAGATATTGTCTTCATTCTGAGACGATAATGATTTGTACCACGAAAGAGCTGACTTTACCGCAGTCATACGTACAGCATCAATATCAGCTGATTCTGTATCATAGGGTAAATATAATGTCAGCTCCAACAGCTGGAGCTTGCCAAGTGGTAACTGATATTGATAGTGACGAGCGATATACTGAGCATTGTATTCATGCTCAATCGTATACATGCCTGCCAAGGTCACCGCCATAGCATCTGCTTGTAAATAACTGACTAGCTCGGTCGTCAGATAGCCCCAGTCGGGCATAGTAGTAATCGAATGGGACACAAATTCCAACCTTATATTATCGTATGGTGAATATCGCACATAACAGCACGTAATAATAACAACATCATTATCGCGTATTACAAATATCTGAATGATGCAAAATTATGCTACATAAGCACTATTATAGACAGTCGCTTTCAAAGCAATCACTTGTTATGATGATATCAAAGTCATATAGCTTGTGCATAGACTCTATAGCTATAGGCTGTACTCACGTATCTTTATCAGAAACGTTCCTCAAAATTTCAATGAGCATTATATAATAACAAGGATTTAGTATTATGAAGCGTTTTAAAGAAAAAACCGTTATCGTAACTGGCGCGGGCTCAGGTATTGGTCGTGCAACTGCAATTCGTTTTGCGGCAGAAGGTGCTAGCGTCGTTTTGGTAGGACGTACTGCTAAAACGTTAGAGGAAACAGCAGAAGAGTTTCCAGAAGACCATACGTGGATTCATACAGATAACTATTTGTGTATTACTTGTGATATTAGCGTCCAGAGCCAAGTACAAGAAATGGTCGCACGCGCTATCGACAAGTTTGGAAAAATTGATGTCTTGGTAAATAATGCTGGAAAAGCGACTCAGGGAAAAATAACAGACCTGTCTGCAGAAGACTGGCGCTCGGCCATTGATGTAAACCTAAATGGTACTTTCTACGTTTCACAAGCGGTAATGCCCCACCTAATAAGCACTAAAGGCAGTATAGTAAATGTCTCATCGCTTTCGGGAATGGGTGGAGACTGGAATATGGCTGCCTACAATGCCGCTAAAGCGGGTGTGACCAATCTAACCCGTACATTGGCGTTAGATCACGGTCCTGATGGTGTGCGTGTCAATGCTGTCAACCCGAGCGTAACCAAGACCAATATGACAACTGCTATTCAAGACAATGACAGTAAAATAGATAAGTTTCTAGCCCGGTGTCCACTTGGGCGTTTGGCAGCACCAGAGGATATTGCCGCCGCCATTACTTTCTTAGCAAGTGATGATGCCTCTATGATTACTGGTGTGAACCTACCTGTCGACGGCGGTGTTAGTGCCTCCAACGGACAGCCCCAGTTTTAGAGCTTTACACTAATAAACATCCAAATATATTACTCAAAAAAAGCCCGCGATATTATCATATCAAGGGCTTTTTCAACATCAGTTATCAAAGCTTAATTGTAGGTAGTTTTGAGTCTTCGCACCTGTAACACAGTCAATGCTTATAATTGAACTAATTGAACTAATTGAACTAATTGAACTAATATTTATACCATTTAGCTTATTCAGCTGCATTATTGATGTCTTGTAGTGGCTGCGACAAACGCTCAAGGTGTCTTGGTAATACCCCTTTATACTGAGAATATATTTTTGGTAAATCTGCTGCGATATCACCTGTAGGATAAACCAGCGACATAAACCGTATTTCTTTAGTATTGTAGTCCATCGCTACTGGCAAAATCGGTACACCAGCACCCACCGCTAAATAATAAAAACCTGTCTTCCACGACTCAGTATATTGCCGTGTACCCTCTGGTGATAATCCCAAAAATAATGGTTCACCAGTTTTGAACTTATCAATACTGGCTTGCAGCACAGAGCCTTTGTCACCACGATCGATAGGAATAACCCCTATCCAATTTAATAGATGTGCAAACACAGGCACTTTAAATAGCGTGTGCTTGCCCATGATGCTGATTTTAATGTCTAATGCAAACAAACTTGGAATCGCATAAATACCATCCACATTAGAAGTATGTGGCAGAGCAAGCACTACAGCTTGTGAGATATTTGGAATCTCGCCTACCGTACGCCAACCTGCTGTTTTTAACAGCGCAGATGCAATAACAGGCGCAAACTTGTTACCACGCTTAGGAACCTTATCTCCCAAATGCTTTTTGCTAAGTTTTGGGAGTACTTTGGAGCGCGCAGGTTTAGAAGCAACAGACTTAGAACGGTTAGAAATCTTCGGTATCATGACAGCACAATATAATGAAAGGTACTGACATAATACCATTAAGCCTTTGTGGCTAGGCTGAATTTTGCGTGCTTTTATTATGTGATAGATCGTTTATCCATAAATATAAGTAATGACCTATTCCGATATTTTGCACACATACTTCTTTAAACTTATTGCTAAGTATTAAGAAATATCGGCCAAATCACCTTTACTCTCAAGCCACGACTTACGATCAGAGGCACGTTTCTTAGCCAGTAGCATATCCATCACACTATTGGTCAGTACCATGTCATCCATATCTAACTGTACTAAGCGGCGTGTATCACGGCTCATTGTCGTCTCACGTAGTTGCTCAGCACTCATTTCACCAAGTCCTTTAAAGCGTGTAATCTGAGCTTTTTTATTGCCCGGTACATTAGCTAAAATATGTGCGAGCTCCGGCTCATCCAGTGCATAGTGAACTTCTTTACCCACATCCACTCGGTACAATGGCGGCATGGCCACAAACAAATGCCCTGCATCCACTAGTGCAGGGAAATGCTTCACAAACAGTGCGCAGATCAATGTCGCAATATGCAGTCCATCAGAGTCAGCATCCGCTAAGATACATATCTTGTCGTAACGTAGCTCGGACAAATCATCAGAGGCAGGATCGACACCGATAGCAATGGCAATATCATGAATCTCTTGGCTTGATAGCACCGTATCTGATGATACCTCCCATGTATTTAGGATTTTGCCGCGCAGAGGTAATATCGCCTGATAATGACGATCTCTTGCTTGCTTAGCACTACCACCCGCAGAGTCACCCTCTACTAAGAATAGCTCTGCCCCATCACGCAAGTCACCACGACAGTCTGCCAATTTACCAGGCAATGCTGGCCCCTGAGTAATCTTTTTACGAGCGACTTTTTTGGCTGATTTTAGGCGACGTCCAGCTTTATTAATCGCCAATTCCGCAATCTGCGTACCCATGTCCGCATGCTGGTTTAACCACAGACTGAAAGCATCTTTTGCCAATGTCTGTACGGCGCCAGCAGCCTCGCGGCTCGATAGACGCTCTTTGGTCTGCCCAGAGAACTGCGGCTCAGAGAACTTCAAGGACAAGATATAATTTACCCCATCCCACACATCTTCTGCGGTCAGCTTGACGCTGCGCGGTAGCAAGTTATGAATATCACAAAACTCACGCAACGCTTCTAAGATACCTGTACGCAGTCCATTGACGTGCGTACCGCCCTGCGCTGTCGGGATAAGGTTGACATAGCTTTCTTGGATTGGTGTGCCACCCTCAGGCAGCCAAGACAAGGCAAAGGTAATAGCAGCACGTTCGCCCGCTTTCGCATCGTAGTTATAATAAAACGGTGCTTCAGGCAATGTTTCAAGGCCGTCTAGCTGCTCGCTTAGATACTCAACAACCCCATCCGTAAACTGCCAAACCACCTTTTCATCGTTGATATCATCAGTGAATTCAATCGTTAGACCAGCCGCCAAAACTGCTTTGGCTTTTAGATTGTGTTTGAGTTGCTTTACATTAAATTTGGGCGTATCAAAGAAACTACCATCCGCCCAAAAGTGTACTCTCGTGCCACGTTTGCGCTTATTTGAGCTGACTGCTTCAGTCAATGGCGTAACTGGTGCACCATTTTCAAATGCCATATCAAACTGTGTGCTATCACGCCATACCGTAACCTCAACGCGGGTTGATAGCGCATTGACGACAGAGATACCCACTCCATGTAGACCACCTGACACTTCATAATTAGAGGTCGAGAACTTTCCACCTGCATGTAAGCGAGTTAATATCAGCTCAATACCAGATTGACCAAACTCAGGGTGAATATCAGTTGGCATACCGCGCCCGTCATCTTCGACAGACAACGACCCATCACTATGCAATTGCACTTTGATGGTTTTCGCATAACCAGCCAACGCTTCATCAACTGAGTTATCAATGACCTCTTGCGCCAAATGGTTCGGGCGCGTGGTATCGGTATACATACCTGGGCGACGACGGACAGGTTCCAGCCCTTCTAAAACTTCTAACGATTGCGCATTATATTGACTCACAAATGCATCCTTAACTATTCGCGTGCGTTTAATTCTATTAAACCATTATAACGAAAAATAGCGACGTTAACGTTAATACTCCATCGCTTACGTCATATAATGTCGTCTATTTAAGGTTGTACTAAACTCTGTAAGATATTCATCACCATGGGCAACTGCTCATCAAAGTCACTGAAGCGATGATCGCCACCCACTTGCACCGTTACCGATGCGCCCTGACTTTGATAAAAATCTCTAGACAATTCAGAATTCAACAACTCATCGCCTTCTTTTAGTAGTACAGCAACTTTATCGGGATAGTTTACTGATAACAGCTGATTATCTGCAAACCACTGTAAATCTACAGGCGTAATACTCCAACCACCCGCTGTCGTATGCAGGACTTTGCTAGTAGATGACTCATTTAAATTATCTTGACTTGATACTGATTGATTAGAGAAACGCTGTAAAGTGATATGGGGCTGAGTACTAGGATTGAGCAGTAAAACTGGGCAACCTATCTGATTGCTTATCAAAGTAGAAAAATACCCACCTAGCGAGCTTCCGATTAATACCGTATTTGATAACTCAGTCTGCTTATCTGCTGATGTTCTATCTTCACTATTATTTAGTGATTTGATTAAAGACAGTAGTTGCTTACACACTTGCGCAGGGGTTTTATTTAAATCAGGACGCAGCACATTAATATCAGGATGATGAAGCAGGCAATATTTTTCTAACAACACTCCTTTGGTCGAATTAGCATCACTGTCTAATCCATGGATATAAATCAAGTTCACGTATCATCTCACTTATTAATTTTGTTATGATTATCTTATAAAGGCTATCAAAGCTAAGCATAGCACCCGCTAGACGGAAATAATAACAATAAAATGGCACACTATTAGTCAGTATTTGCGACATAATAAGGTTATACAGTGATTTTATGCAGGTCAAAGGAATGACGGTAGTCATTATGGAGGAGTCATGAATCAACAGTTTGAGCTGTTCGAGATTGCCAACCCATGTATTGGTCTTTGTCAAAGCAATAAGAAGGGTTATTGCTTTGGTTGCCTGCGTAGTCGAACTGAGCGCCAGCTATGGCATGACATGACGACAGAGCAGCAACGCGAGGTGCTAAGGCTTATCGCAGGACGTAAGCTACGTATAGAGCAAATGAAACAGCGCAAAGATGTACAGTTAGGATTTGATTTTGAAGAGATACCTGAGGTAGGTGAGTTATTTTGAGAAGTTCCATACTTCTCACTCAATAAGAATTTCCAAATTAAACATTTTGTTATGGCTTTATATTCCATCTTCCTTTTATTCTAAAATTTGGTTCTGCTTTTAAATATGGAGTATTTATACCTAAAGTAGCTGCAATAAGTTTCGTATTAAAAGACCTAAATTCAAGACTGTAATTTTCATCTGGATATGAGTATCCAATTGGATATCCACCATACTTTGCCTCATGAACTAATTCATTTCGTTGTTTGCTAAGTTTGCTTTCTTTCTTGGTAATCAATTTTGCCCATAATGGCAGTTTTAAATTATATTTTTCAGAAAGTGCTATTGGACGACCTGCATGACTATTAGCTGTTGTTCCTGATAGTTTATATATACCATCAAGAACTTTGTATTGTGCATCAAACCTTTCCCAATCAAACTGATAGCTTTGACCGATTAAATACCAATGAATACAAGCAAACATCTGATTTCGATCTTCTTCACCTGAGTTAATATAAAATCGATTTATACATTCCATTCCATTTACGTAGTCACTATCTGCTAATAATAGGCCATTTGAAGTAGTAGGCTTGAAAGCTATGCGTCCTAAATGTGAATAACCTTCTGGTGTAAGATACAGTCCTTGTAAAAACCCGTAACCTAAAATAAGAAACCTTAAATGGTCGTCGGAGTAACTTTTAGTTGATGTTATTCGATGCGTAGAACTCATATGAAAAAATGATTTATGAACTATTGGTGCATCAGATGCAAAGTCTTCTTTTTCACTAGCTGATTTCACAAGTTCTATTTCTGGTCCATAGAACCATCCGTTGCTGACACGTGCCGTACTGTAAAAATCTTTTAGAACATAAGAAAATTCCAAAACAGGGGCTACCTTAAATCCATCACATTCGAACGATTTAGGATCAATGAGGAAGCCAAACTTCATAGTAAATTCTCTATAATTTTTTATTGTGTATATTAACAGAAAGATTATTATAACCGAATACCTAGTACAAGCTCCAAAATCATACATATAAGATATAGTACCAGTCAAAAAGTATCAGAGATTTCTCAAATTCCAGCCAAAGAAAAGCCCCCAACGAATTAACGTTGGGGGCTTTATCTAGAATAGAGAGCTGACGAACGAGAAGAGCGCCGTTAAGGAAAAGCATTGCCAACTACGAGCACAGCTCTTGTCTTGCGTCGGGCGAAACAGTGTTTCGCTTACTCATCCTCAAGGCAGCGCAAAAGCTATCTACAGGCATAGCCTTTCGTCTTGCGTTACGGACGACTGTCTCCCAGACAATCGTTACTCCTTGCTTACATTTAAATAGGATTTTCTGCGTAGGTCATTAGGAATAAAAGATAGACGCAAAGAAAAAACCCCGACAAGCTAATGTCGGGGGATATTTCAGAATAGAGAGCTGACGATGACCTACTCTCACATGGGCGA
>NZ_QLKS01000009.1 GCF_003350005.1 Psychrobacter proteolyticus
GTATTTGAGTATTTGAGTATTTGAGTATTTGAGTATTTGAGTATTTGAGTATTTGTTTAGCTATAACAGCTATCAGCTGACGCGAACACTTAGCTGTAGCTTGTATTTCAGAATAGCTATGCCCAGATTTTAGGAGGCTAGCAATAATCTTACGCTTTTCGGTATCTTTCCTACGCCCTAAATATTTACCTTCTGTCTTAGCATGAGCAATACCTTGCACCTGACGGTTATGTCGATCTTTATAGTCCTTTCTAGCAATAGCAGCGAGCATATCAAGCATCATCGAATTAATGGACTGTAATACGCTGCTCATAAATTCAGTGCTGCTCTCAGATTGAGGCGTCATATATGAGGTCGGTAGCTCTTTTGATACTACCCCAGATTCTTTTCTAATAGCATTCTTTTGAGAGTATCCCAATCAGCTTGGTTTAAACGTGCTAAGCGGTCAATCTGCTCTACCAAAATTATATCGCCTTCATAGGCATCATCGATCACTTACATTAACTGTGGACGTATTAAAGTTGCGCCTGATTCGTTTTCGACATAGAAGGCGGCAATTTTGTGATCATGATCAGTAGCAAACTGTATAAGCTCGTTTTTGGTACGCTTGGCATCTTATTCTTTGGTAGACGCTCGTAGACACGCTCTGATAAACATAAACACGTACAATAGTCTGTTATAAGTAGTTCCATTACAGCAGTCTATTTTAAGTCGTCTATTAATCGGTTTTTGATGCCTTTTAGATGGTTCCCTTGGGGTATACCCTACGATAACAGGAAAGCCATCGCGAATGACAAAACCTGTTTAGCTTTTAAACAAGACGGGTTTGTCGATAGTATGTAAGATAAGTTCGAAAAGTAACTGGAGTGTGAGGCTATTCATACTTGGTCTGAATTAAAGTTTTATTGTGATTAATTTCTGCTCAATGTTATTCATTTGTCGCCATGATGAGTGATGGCGGCTTGTGATTTAGTTAGGAAAAATAATCTTGAGTAATAAGATACGTTTGTGGCATTTGTAGCAGAGCTTGTTCTAGGCTTCTTTACTTACATTTTCCTGCAAGTTCTTTTTTAGTAAATGATCGAATATAAATGGGCCAAAAGGTAAGAGTGAGCCGAGTACGCCCGCAGGTATTGCCCAAAGAGGCATTTTCATTTTGATAGCTGAGCCTATAAGTATTATGATATAGGTAATAAACAACATACCGTGTGCCATACCGATGTATTTCACACCTTCTGGAATGTCCATCATATATTTTAGTGGCATGGCGATGAAGAGCAATAATAAGAAAGAGGTGCCTTCTAGATAGCCTATAAGGGTAAGACTTTTTAACGCTGTCTCTTGTTTTTTTCTAAGGCTGTGAATTTTTTCAATAGTTGGCTGAGCCTGTGACACTGTATTTTCCTTTTGTTATGATCAATAAAGAATTTATGGATTATTCAATGTCTCTATAATAATGGCTCTACGCAGAGCTTTTAAGTATTGAGTTTTAAGACCTAAAATGAGTGAGTACCTATACCAGTCATACATTATCTTCCAGTTCACATTTTATAAACATACTCAAGTATAAAAAGTATGTTTCCGTATAGAGTGACTACGACGCTAGTTCATTTTGTTTGTGATAATCGGCATCAATGTGCTTATTTATTACGCTTACTTTCTAAAAATATCATGTCAATTATAATCAATGCGACACCGACACAGACACCTATATCTGCAACATTGAAAATAGGATAATTCCATACATCAGCATAATGCACATGGATAAAGTCAACCACTTTACCAATTCTTAAACGATCGATTAAGTTGCCAATCGCACCACCAAGCATTAAGGCCAACCCCATAGATAATAGCTTGGCTGCACGTGGCGCTTTGATTAAATAAACCGTTAAAAAGATAGCCATTACAAAAGCTAAGCCTGAGAAAAACCATTTCTGCCAACCGCCAGCGTCGGCTAAAAAGCTAAATGCTGCCCCATAGTTATAAGCGAGTGTCCAGTTGAGAAATGGTTCAATGACCGGTACGGGGTCATTGAACGCTAATGTGGTTTGGGCCAACCACTTAGTCCATTGATCAAGTATTAATACCATTATCGCCAACAAATACCAGATAAAAGCGCGACTGCCATTGGCAACCATTTTTGGCATTTTGTCCAACTTACCTTTAGGTGTTATTGAGTTGCCTGAAGTCACGTACATAGCTTTAGGCGTATGATTCATGGTTTTAGAGTCAATCGATTGATGAGTACTACTCACAGCTATAGGTACTTTATTGTCAGCAATATTAGTACTAGCCGATTCAACGCTATTCAATTTAGTACTATCTAATCTGTCGGTAGATTCAGTCATAGTTGTTTTCTTTATCTATGTTTATACAATGAACAATGTTAAACGTATATGTTTTTGGTATACAATTATTAATCGCGCCACTTTCATAAACGGCTCCACTTACCGCTCTGGTTTTATGAAACTTACGGTAATAATTTTTTATTAGGGAATCTGTTGATTGATTTCAACATTAACCTGAGTCTGTTCAACGCTAATCATTATAGGATTACCCGATAAGTCGCCTGATTCTGCTATGGCATTACCGCTATGACTAATACGAGCAACGACTGCTAACTGAGTTTTGTCACTACGAGCTGAATTTAACGTGCGATCTGGCATCATCGCATCAAGATTACTTAAGCGGATACTAGCCTCACCTTGCTTGATAATACTAATGGGTAAACGTTTGGCGGCAAACGGTGGACCTCCTTTAACGTCACGTATCGCAACAAACAACACATCATCAGCTTTCACTAACGGTAATAAATTAGCGTTAATTTTCACTGTCACGTCAATACCTTCTAGCGCTTGCTTTTCTTGCGTGCTAACGTAGTTGCTTAACTCATCTAAGCTTGCTAAAGCTTTAGTATGATCACCTGGTTTGGCCACAATGCTGCCTTGTAAGCGTTTAATCCAACCTTGCGCTTGGGCAAAGTTACTACTACGAGTCTCACCCATTGCCATGAGCATTTGAGCCCGTTCATGCTGCGGATTCTTAGCTAATATAGCTTGTAATAGACGGCGAATATTGGCGTCTAACTGACCTTCATTAACAAAAAAACTAGTCTGAGCATAAGTAGTAGCAATCTCCTCGTTATCAGGTGCTAAACGATAGGCACGCGATAAGGCTTCTAACGCAGAGTCAGTCGCCTCCATCGATAAGAAAAGTTCAGATAGGCGCATCCAGCGATTAGGATCATCAGCGTTACGATGGACGTTGGTCTGCATAGCGCTAATCAACTGACGACCGTTTTCAGTCGCCCACTTTGGTGGCTTATCAATCTTAGCCGTCAATAGGTCATCAGCCACTTGTCCTACTTTGTCCTCGCTTGTCCACAAATCAAACACGGGCGTACGATTGCCTATTAGTAAGTACGCCATTGCAGCCAATATTGGGATCCAAGCTGCGACAATTAAACGGCTTTTGACATCAGGGGTGACCATAGGTGTTATCTGACGCTGCGCATCTAATAGCTGACGCTCCAGTTCCAGCTTTTGATTTTGATAATGGCTATTATTAATAGTACCGCTGTCTTTATCTGTTTGTAGCTCAGCTAAACGTTCGCGAAATACTGCAACATTAATATCTAGCAGTTGATTGTCTATTGGTTTGGACTGCAAACGCGGTGCTCGTAGCCATGGCATAATAGCAATTAGCGCAAATATAAGAGCAATCAGCAAGCTTAGAGCTACAAATAAGCCAAAAGTAGAAAATAGAGTCATTTTTTGTCCTCTATGCTAGTAATATCGTGGTCGACATTCTCAGCTTGCGATAATAGACGATCAAGCTCAGCCTTTTCCGCAGAGGTCAAGGCAGCAGTACTGTTCACTGTAACGCCGTTTTGGCCACGGGCGACAACTTGGCGGCGTTTACTTTGCCAAAACCAACCAACAATTAAGACGAGCAATAATAGTGGTGGAAAAAACCATAGGATCCATGTCGATGGTCGCATAGGCGGCTTGTAGCTAATAAAGTCACCGTAGCGCTCTTGCATATAGGCGCGTATTTCAGCATCACTACGTCTATCTTTAATTAAATCATAGACTTTTTGCTTTAGATCCTGTGCAATCGGTGCATCAGAGGCTGCAAGGTTTTGATTTTGGCATTTTGGGCAGCGAAACTCTTCTATTAATCCACGATACTGAGCTTCTTGCTGTGGTGAATCAAAATCGTATACGTCAATAGCTGCGTTTGCCGTCATGTTAAGCAGACACGCTAGTATTAAGCTTGCTAGTTTTAAAATTATATTGAGTTTTATTTGAGGAGCTCTTATTCGAGTAACGTTCATTTGCACATCTCCTCAACCTGAATGAGATCAGGACTATCGTTGTTCTTATTAGCCTCATTAAGTACGGTCAGGCACGGCTTAACACGCTGTTGCCAATTGGCTTCATTAATCTCACCAACAATATGCTGACGAATGATGCCATCTCCATCCACAACAAAGGTTTCGGGCGCACCAGTTATGCCTAAGTCTAGAGCAAACTGACCCAATGAATCCTGAATAGACATAGAAAATGGATCACCGCCTTGGTTTAAGTAACTGAGCGCATTACCAATCTCATCCTTATAATTCACACCAACGATATCAATGCCGCGCTCTTCTAGTTGCATTAAAAACGGATGCTCAATAATGCAAGTTGGGCACCACGAGCCCCAAACATTAAGTAAAAACGGCTTATCTGGCAAATTATTATTGGTGATAGTACGGGTAGTATCTGCTAATAACGGCAGCTCAAAGGCAGGAACCGGACGCTCAAGAGCGGTATTGGTCACAATGTCTGTTGGTTTACCTAAGCGCATGTACAATATAACTACCAAACCAAAAAAGAGGATAAGCGGAATTAAGAACCATAGCTTCATCTGCTTTTTTTTCATTGCCTTTGGGTTACGCTGCTTACTGTTTTGGCTATCTTTTTGCTCAGGAGTGTTATTCGACATAGTCATTTATTTCTCCTTTAGTGTCGACATCGTCGATGCTGAGATTGCCTGCTCAATAGCTACCTCATTGACTCCATCAGTAGCCAAACTACCAGTAACTAGCAACGGAGCTTTAACTTTTTTGATGCGGTATCGTTTATCAAGCATACTAATTAATCCACCTAGAGCCATGATAATTGCCCCTAACCAAATCCAGCGAATTAATGGTTTTACATAAATCCTTAATGCCCATTGGTTACTACCATCGGCAATAGGTTCGCCCAGTGCGACATAAACATCGCGCATAAGACTGGGGTCAATAGCGGCTTCAGTCGTTGGCATCGTGCTGATAATATAAGTACGCTTTTCTGGAGTCAGTTTCGCCACTTCACGACCGTCTTTGGATACCACGACTTGCGCTTGCGTTGCATCAAAGTTACTACCCTTTATTTCAAAAAATTCAGTTACTTCAAAATCGTAACCTTGAACATTGACTGTATCGCCAATACCCATTGCTACGTCACGCTCAATACTCAGGCTACTAGTAAAGGCTATGCCAATGACAGCAACCAATACGCCAATATGAGCAGTCTGTTGACCCCAATAGCTCAGACGCAACTGCCGCAAACCGTTAAAAAGATTAGGCGCATTCTTAGTTTTATCTTTAAAATCAACTGCCATCCATAGCAGTGCCCAAAAGCTAACGGCTAAAGTCACACCAATATTAAGCATAGACGATGGATTAACAAAGTAAGTAATAATGGCAGCTAATACTAAGCTACTAACGGCGATGACCATGCCTATACCCAGTAGTGGACGGGTGTCTTTTTTCCAGCGAATATTTGAGCCCATACCCATAGCTATTAATAACAGCCACGTTAAAGGTACAAATAATGCATTAAAATAAGGAGGGCCAACGGACACTTGTCCTAAACCAAAGGCATCAGCGATAATAGGGTAAAGGGTGCCGAGCAGCACCACTAAGGTTGCAATCAAAATGATGGCGTTGTTGATCACTAAAAAGGACTCACGTGAAATCAGCTGATATTGACTTTCAACGGTTAAACGCCAACCTCGAACGGCAAACATTAATAGACCACTACCGATGATAATGCCAAGAATAGCTAAGATAACCAAACCACGCGTCGGATCAGCGGCAAACGAATGCACTGAGGTAAGGACTCCAGAGCGTACCAGGAACGTGCCAAGCAAGCTTAAGGCAAAGGCGAAAATAGCCAGCATAATGGTCCATGCTTTAAACACCCCGCGCTTTTCAGTGACTGCTAATGAATGCAGCAATGCTAAGCCGACAAGCCAAGGCATAAACGAGGCATTCTCTACCGGATCCCAAAACCACCAACCGCCCCAGCCAAGCTCGTAGTAGGCCCACCACGAGCCCAGTGCAATACCAATGGTCAAAAACCCCCAAGCCGCGAGCGCCCATGGACGTGACCAGCGTGTCCAAGCAGCATCTAAACGCCCTTCCCACAATGCCGCCATACAAAATGCAAAAGGTACTACCATACCCACATAGCCCATATATAACATGGGCGGATGAATAATCAGACCGAAATCTTGTAGGACAGGATTTAAATCAGCGCCATCGACCGCTAGATTGGGTAAGGTACGCTCAAACGGTGACGAGGTAAATATCAGCATCGTTAGCATCATTAACTGTACACCGGCCAAAATAACTAATACCCGCGCACGCATTGATAACGGCAAGCCGCGACTAAAGTATGATACCAGTGCACACCATGTGGCCATGATGGTCATCCATAGCAGCAAAGAGCCCTCGTGTCCGCCCCATGTCGCCGATAACTTATAGTACCAAGGCAACAGCGTATTGGAATGCTGCGCGACGTAACTGAGGCTAAAATCATTATAATAAAAACCTGCTATCAAAGCGCCAAATGACGTTATCATGGCGGCAAACTGTGCCCAAGCTAAGCTAGGGGCTAGTCGTTGCCAAGCAACTTGGTTATGAATAACACCAATAGTTGGCAGAATTACCTGCAATAACGCCAATACAAAAGCGGTAAGCAAGGCAAAATAGCCCAATTCTGTAATCAACATACGGTCTAACCTTATTTACTCTAATGCGGTTGCAGTTTACTGTGGCGGTGGAATTTTTATTATTAGAACCCACCCCCGAAATCTGCTGCTATCTCTAGTTTTTAATTGATTTCGAAGGGTTTTATTTAACTACTTTAGGCGGATTTACCAGTGGAGGCGCTCCCTTAAAGCGCAGTAAACGTAACGCATTAAGAGTAACGAGCACTGTTGCTCCAGCATCAGCTAGAACCGCAATCCATAGTCCAGTAATGCCGAATACGGTCGTGATCAGAAAGACGCCTTTGAGACCCAAAGCGAAAATGACGTTCTGATGAATGTTGCGCATGGTGGCACGTGAAAGTGCGATGAGATGAGCCATATCCGTAACACGACTTTTTAATAATGCGATATCGGCCGTCTCAATGGCCACATCGGTACCACCACCCATCGCGATGCCAACATCGGCAGTTGCTAGCGCTGGCGCATCGTTAATACCATCACCAACCATCGCTATTTTGCGGTTGTTCTTCATCTCGTTAAGCAGGCGCAGTTTGTCCTCAGGCAACAGCTCAGCTTCCCATTCCACGTCTAAATTACTGGCAAGTGCTTGAGCGGTTAAGCGGTTGTCGCCTGTTAGCATGACGGAGCGCACACCCATCGCTTTGAGCTGAGCCACACCTTCATGAGCGTCGTCTCGTAATTCGTCTCTTAGCGCGATTAATCCAAGCACTTCACGGTTTTGCTCATCGAAAAGAACAGAGACGGTCTTACCCTCATTTTGCAGCGCCTCAATTTGCGCCTGTTGTGTGGATGAAATCAATGCCTCATCGGCTGCGTAAACAGGCGAACCGATAGCTAGCGCGCGCTCCGCGACAGTTGCGTGTACCGCTTTACCCGCAGTAGCAGAAGCTTTGGAAGCCACAGGTATAACAACTTTAGCGGCTTCAGCATGGCTGACAATGGCTTCAGCAAGTGGGTGACTAGAACCAGTCTCCACACTGGCAAAAAGTGCCAATATCTCATCTTGACCTTGAGAATTCTGACCTTGAATACTTGAGTCCTCTTGTGTAAAGGCAACAACATCGGTCACGCGTGGTTTGCCTTCAGTTAAAGTGCCTGTCTTGTCAAAAGCGACCGTCTTCACTTGGCCGATAGTTTCTAAAGCACTACCGCCTTTGATCAGCAAGCCACGGCGCGCACCAACAGCAAGACCAGAGGCGATGGCAGCGGGTGTTGATAGTACAAGAGCACAGGGACAGGCAATCAGCAACAGTGCTAGACCGCGATACAACCAAGTCGACCAATCTCCACCCATGGCTAACGGTGGAATGATAATAATTAGTGCGGCAATAGCCATCACTGCCGGTGTGTAATAGCGACTGAATTTCTCAATAAAACGGGCAGTGGGTGCTTTGGAGGCTTGGGCTTGCTCTACCAGCTCAATAATGCGCGAAATGGTGTTATCGGCGGCTGTCTTTTCTACGCGCACTTGGAGCACACCATCGATGTTAATTGACCCTGCAAATACATTGTCACCCATCGTCTTGGCAACAGGAACAGACTCTCCCGTCACGGGCGAATCATCAAGGCTGGACGCACCTTGAACAATGGAACCATCAGCAGATACCCTATCTCCAGGACGCACCAGCACAAGGTCATTCACTTGTAATGAAGTCGCTGGAACGTTACGCTGCCCACCTTGAGCATCAAGTAAAATTGCACTTTTCGGAACCAGCGATGATAAGGCTCTGATGCCAGCGCGAGCGCGATCAGCAGCGATACTCTCAAACAGTTCACCGATTGAGAACAAAAAGACAACTGCTGCGGCCTCTTCAGCTTCACCAATGATAAGTGCGCCAAGCACGGCGACGGACATCAGCGTTTCAATTGAAAAGAATGAACCTGTTTTAGCCAGTGCTAAGGCTTTGCGTGCAAATGGAAAAACGCCTACAATCACAGCGATGGCAAACACCCATATCCCATAAGCGGGGAACAGTAGTGACAGTGCATAAGCGCTGCCCATCAAAATACCGAGACCAACAACCTGTTTGCCTTTTTGAGTTTGCCACCACCGCTTATCCTGCGGAGCCATCTGATTGTCGCTGTCAATATCAATAGCCGATACAGTTTGTTGACCAGTATTGGCAGATATACCGAACCCTAGGCTTTTGATGGTTTTTTCAATATCACTAGCCTGAGTCGGCGCATCAGGGGCCAAGCTTAGCTCTAGCGTTTCTGTAGCAAAATTTAGCTCAACATCAGAAACCCCAGGCATACGTTTCAAAGCTGTTTCAATCTTGCCGATGCAACTGGCACAGTCCATACCTTCAATATGATATTTCATAATAATTTACCCTTTGAATAATGGTATTATGAACCCTCTAGTGGCTTTAGAGTCAAGGTTGTCTATCTACAGTTTTGTAAATTTAATTTCTCTAGCGCCAGTCTTTACAGCCACTTTAATTATTTAAATCATAGAGGTTATTATGACAATCAAAATTGGTGAGCTCGCTAAACGCACAGGTGCCACAGTGGAAACCATTCGCTATTACGAAAAGGAGCACTTATTACCTGAGCCTTCTCGCAGCGCAGGGAATTATCGTTTATATAATGAAGAGCACATTGAGCGTCTACAATTTATCCTACACTGCCGTACGCTTGACATGGCTCTAGACGAAGTACGAATCTTACTTGAGTTTTGGGAGGAACCTGATAAAGACTGTGGTGATGTGAGCTCCTTACTAGATAAGCAAATTTATGCTGTAGAAATACGAATGGAAGAACTGATGCACTTAAAGCAGCACTTGACTGTTTTGCGCCAGAAATGTGCAAGTAGTGCACCAGCGGTATCATGTGGGATATTAAAGGCTCTTGCCGATAATTCTTGTCATGAGTAATGATATTAGTAGTGTTCATTTCTGACGGATCAAATCATGAAAGGTTAAATACACCCTGATGTTAAGCACAAAAAAACCCAGCAATGATATTAAGATCACTACTGGGGTTGGAGGAAATAATAACTATGTTGTGCTGACTTATCAGGTCTTATTTATCATTCATAGCAAGGTAGATATTTCGATCTGATGCGGATGCGTCATCCACGTATTTTGAATCACGCCATGTGGTATAAGCATAGACACCACTGTATGGGCTGATGCTGTTCTGACGGAAATCAGAAATCCAGTTTTCGCCATCAAAGATTTGGATATGGCCATGTGGACGCTTTGATGAGCGATCATAGACAATAACATCACCTACTTGGGTTGGCATATCATTACTGATTTTGCTAAAACCTGCTTTATCAAGCGTGCCACGAGTGGCGTACTGATAGGCTGAAGGATTGGGGGTGAACTCATAACCTGCTGATTGTAGTGCTTTACGTACGTAACGGGCACAGTATCCAGAGCTACCAGATAGAGCCACTCGTGAAGCACGAGCAGCAGCGATAGCGGGGGCTGAATTGCTATCAGGAACTGTATTGACTTGCTGCTGTTGTTTTTCAGCGTATAAGCGGCTGTTTAATGATGAAAGCCGACTCTCTTTTTGCTTAGCCTGCGCACTTAGGTTGCTAATAGCTTGACTGATTTCGTCATTACTAGAAACATAAGCACCACTGCTAGTGCTATAGATGTTTTTTGATGAACCGTAGTTTGATGCCACAGAAGTATTGGTGATGGTATTATTTGTTTGAGAGATTGTGATAGCAGCACCACTCGTTTGTGCTATGCCCATACCCAGTACTGACAAAATCAATAAAGCCTGTTTCATAAATCTAATACCTACGGTTAATTCAAAATGGTCTGTTATCAACAACAGCGCAGTCAATTAAATTTCAACAACTCAAGTATATATACGTCATAGTGACTGATACTTCTGCTGCATATTATTCATATAAAAAATGATTATTGGCGATCACAGCATCATTGAAGTCTTACGAAGCTGTTGCAAATCAAGCTGCTGGCCAAAACACAAAGCCGACTTTAGCATAGGCTGTTTAGCCTGTCATCACCCTTAAAAACCCCAAAAATACTTTTTTGATGTTGAAAAAATTGCTAATATTCCACATTTTACAATGTAAGTTTGTGTAACATATACAGAATATAGCTGACTAAATTGACAACAATTTCTACTGTTTTATAAGTAAAAAAACGTCTGAGGGTTAAATCTAAATTACAGATTTAACCCTCAGACGTTTTTTTATTGGATGAAGTAATTACCCTATATAGGGTCTAACTAATTATTAAGATAATATAATAATTTATAATATTAATATAGATGTTAATTCCCTACTGGCTTATGTAATATTACGTAATTGTTTCGATACATCCTGTATATTCTTGTATTAACCCTTAATTATTTATCTATTTTAAGGGTTAATAACCGATAAATCCGCTTACATTGTCATCAAAAGTTACAAATTCAAAGTTGTTTTTGCTTTTAAAGTCGCAATAGCTAATGATTTTTTTGATGAAGAATCATTTTATAAGCAATAGAACAGTCTTATACCTGCCTCATTTACTTTTAACGCTAACACTATAATCAAAGTATTCTTAACTGCTAACACACTATAATTGCTGCTCTACCGATTCAATATCAGCATAAACTTGGGTCGTCCCGTCTTTATTGAGCTGCATAACCTGATAGGGCATGAATTTATTTTGATACTCCATACCTGGGCTACCAACAGGCATGCCAGGTACGGCAAGACCCATAGCTTGTACTGGCGGATTTTCTAAGAACTGCGCCATATACTTAGCAGGTACATGACCTTCAAAGACGTAATCATCAGTAGTGACTACAGTATGGCAAGAACGCATCTCAGTTGGAACGCTGTAGCGCTCTTTAAATACGGCTAAGTCCGCAACATCTTGCGCGGTTGCACTTAGACCATTATCTTCTGCATGACTTATCCATTCTTTACAGCAGCCGCAATTGGCATCTTTATAGACCGTAGCTGAGACGTTTTTTAGTAGGTCTGGTTTACTTACTGACCTTGTCATCATGTGAGCACTTTTAGCGTTTGGTTCATCTTCCTTTAAAGTGATAGCTGTTGCATTTTCGGTTGTTACTGATGTTGTGTTTGCATCAGATACGCCACTACTCGGTTGGCTACAAGCAAATAGTGATGAGGCGGCAAGTAACACCAGCGTACCACGCAACCCCTTAGACAGATGACGATTGAATATAAGACTGGATTTTATTTTTAAGGGGGTCATAGTGCTCTCTCATGTACTGTAAATATTGTGAGCTATAGAAGGTCAAGTAACACTTCATATCGTTTGGTAATGTAGCATAATAACCCATCAAACGGGGTACGTAAATTTATACATTGAGCAGTGCGGACTGGTATCATAAGCAGTTTTTATTTTGAAATGCTGCCTGTAGTATTAACGGGTCTATCTGAGTTTTGGATTTTGATTAAAAATTCAAGGCTCATAATTTTGGATAATTTGCGATGCACCTGTCTACTATTAGTCTACAAAAGCGTTTGAGTACTCACTTAAATCAATTACCGCTATGGCTTACGCTAGTAGCAGCATGGCTTGCAGGGGCTATTTTTTTATTTGCATTATCGCCTTATGGGTTCTGGCCGCTAGCAATAGTGTCACCAGCGATTTTATATGCGCTGTTGGTGCCAAATATGAGTGGTCGTCGCGCTTTTATTATCGGTGAAGCTTACGGTATGGGGCTATGGTGCGTCGGCGGCTTTTGGCTCTATACAGCTATCCATGATTATAGCGATACACCAACGTGGCTCGCATTGATTATGATTGCATTGATGGGTCTCGGTATGGGACTGTTTCATGGATTTTTAGCACTAGCCTTTAACCGTATGGTAGGCAAACAACCCTTTTCATTTGCTGCTCTTTGGGTGCTACAAGAATGGTTAAAAACTTGGTTATTCACAGGCTTTCCGTGGCTGTTTGTTGGTTATGCGTTTACTGAAGAGTATTGGTTATCGTCCTTAGCACCCGTTGCTGGTGTTTTTGCCGTCTCTTTTGTTGCCATACTATTGGCTGCAAGTTTAGTAGAGCTACTGCTTCGGCGCAGTAGTTATGCCGTCGTTTCTGTACTGTTATTAGCCATTAGCACATCATTATGGCTGGTCAATCCGCAATGGACAAAACCTAAGGGCACACCTGATCTGTCAGTGTCATTGATTCAAGGTAATATTTCACAAGATATAAAGTGGCTGACGCAATATCAAGTAGAAACGCTAAAGATTTATGCGAAGTTAACGCGCACTGAGTGGGGACGTGATGTGGTGGTGTGGCCTGAATCATCTATTCCGATGTTTCAGGATGAGGCTGCGGGCTTTATTAGTGAAATGATAGAAATGGCTAATGCGACCAATACGACATGGATAACTGGTATCCCTTATAAGGATAAAGTGGCATTCAATGCCAATACGGATAAGTATCCCCCATTTTACAATAGCGTGATTGCTCGAGGTGTAGAAGCGGAAGGCCTATACAAGAAGCAGCGTCTGGTGCCTTTTGGAGAGTATATTCCATTTGAAGGCGTGCTCGATATTTTCCCAAGTTTGGCCGGTAGTCAGGATATTAAGAGCTATAGTCGTGGTAGTGATCAGCAGTCACCGCTACAGGTGCGTGGACACAATATAGGGACGGCTATCTGTTATGAGGTAGCTTATCCAGATACCACGCGTAAAAATGCAATCGATACTGACTTTTTGTTGACCGTCTCTAACGATGCCTGGTTTGGCACTTCAGCAGGACCATTGCAACATTTGCAAATGGTACAAATGCGCGCTCTTGAGAACGGGCGCTGGTTTATTCGAGCGACCAATACTGGTGTTACCGCTATCATTAACCATAAAGGTCGTATTGTAAAACGCGCACCGCAGTTTGAGCGTACTGTACTACGTGGTGAGATACAGGCACGGGTTGGTAACACTCCCTTTATGCTTATGGGAAATTATCCTATCTTGATAATAATAACCCTGTTATTACTACTAAGCTATTTTGGCCAAGGTCTAACCACACTTAGAAGACGAGGGTAATAGTAAACTTAATCATAATAATTTAATCAGCGTAAGTTTTTTATTTTTTCTAGGTAACGTCCTAACGCACGTAAATATAAAAGTTTTAAACTATTGATCACATAAGAACTGATTGAAAAAATTATGTTGACATAAGGCACGCGCCTCATACTTAAAAAGAGATAGCTATATACGGTCTATCATCTTTTAGTTGATACTTTCATTTAATGCACGCGATTTTTGATTGTCATCTGCCTTAGTACCAAATTCAATAGTTGCATGTTGTATATTCTGATGCGCCAAATCTTCCTTGATGTTTTCTTTCATAGTAATAGTCTCTTCAAACGTTATATCGGTCTTCGGTACAATATGAACTGTAAGAGCATTCTCAGTGGTACTCAAAGCCCAGATATGTAAATGATGAAAGTTTTGAATAAAATTATAGCTCTCTAAGATAGCAGTGATTTTACTGAGATCAACATTTTGAGGTACTCCGTCGATAGCAAGCTTGATACTCTCTTTTAGTAGACCCCAAGTCGATAACAGTATAACGACTGAAATAATCAAGCTAACTAGAGGATCAACGATATTCCAACTTGTATAGTAAATAATAATGCCCGAGATAACGACACCTACAGAGACCAATGCATCTACCATTAGATGCAAGAAAGCACCTTTGACATTAATATCGTCTTTTTGACCTTTGTAGAATGCAAAAGCAGAAACAGTATTTATAAATACACCTATTAGAGCTGTAATAATAATAACTTTTCCTGCAACTTCCGGTATCGTATCAAATCGACCCAAGGCCTCATACGCAATACCTATAACGATTGTAACTAACAATATGGCGTTAATAAGAGACGCCATTATAGAAGCTTTTTTGTAGCCATAGGTATAAAGCGTAGTAGATGCTTTCTGTGCTAATTTCATTCCAATTAACGAGATTATTAAACTGGCAACATCACTTAAGTTGTGGCTAGCGTCTGCGATTAAAGCTAATGAATTAGTTGAGTAGCCCACTATAAACTCGATGAGCGTAAATGCAGAATTTAGACCAATCCCAATATAAAAAGCTTTATTCATATTTTTAGGGTCTGGAGCTTGATGACTGTGGTTATCTGAATTACTCATAATTTACCCTTGTTTAGGTTGCTGCATTTTATTAAAGGTAGAAAATAAGTTTATTGCATATTTTCTATATTGCACAGTCAATATTGCTCTAATACCGTAGACCCACTTATTTTTATCAATAAACTGAGCCACAACTTGATTGTGTGTCCTATCTCTCCTTGGGCGAAAAAAGCGGATTTTACTGTAATCTAACTGGCTTACGTAAGCTTCTTGTTCTCATGTTCAAGCTCTTTAGTATGTGTAGCTTAGTCTTGAATGTTGGTTAGTATAGTTTCATTAGTGTGCTTTTTATGACATGACCACATAAAGGTGTAATCGTTTAATGCTTCAATCAGCATACGAACGGCGCGTTCTTTAATCTCAGGAGTGTAGGTTTGTCTTTTCATTATCGTATTCTCTCAGAAAGATGATTTACCGCTTCTTAACAGCGCGTGTAAAACCTTGCATCTGACGACTAAGCCGGTCTTCATAGTAAACTATCCCAGTATTGTCAGAAACTTAACGTCTTGTGAGGATGTACTAAGTGCTAACTTCAAAATAATTGAAATGCTTACGCTAAATGACGACAAGAAAAGCCTAAGCAATCTAACGAAGAATCAGATATTAAAAACCTAATCTGTATGACAAATAAAAAAATGCCTCTGGGAGTTGACTCCCAGAGGCATTTAGTTTTAAATGTAGATAACGGTTACAGTGTGTTGACGCACCCTGTAACGAACAAATAAGCACACAGACTGCGTTATTTGAACAGCATTAAATGCCCGTATAGGTGCATTTTATCCAAAATCTGCTTTCATATCAACTCTATTTGCTATACATTTTAAAAACTGCTTGTTCGCTCGTTACATTTTCGTGCTGCTCTCTCTGTACCCGTTACCCGTCAAATGGGTGGCAGGCCTCGGTGACGACTGCGTTTGACATAAGGGTGAGCTCCCTACAGGGGTGACTAGACAAAGGATCAGAGCAACGCAATGAGTGGTTACTTGTGCATATCGTAGCGGTATATTGGGCGAACGCCCTTGCTAGCGTATGACAGCACAGTAGCGGTTATGAGCGTGTCTAGGCGGTGCTATCAGCCGTAATCATAACAGCCGTAGCTTGATACAGTGATACGGTCTTGATGACGCGATGGGCGATGAAGTCGGCATGACTAATCACATCAAATTCAAGGAATGCACTAAAGTGTTTGTGAGTATTTTTATTATACTCATAATTGCTTTAGGGTGAGTGTTCCTTGAAATCTGCTCAAGGCTCCAAAATCAGCATAAATTCACTTAGGCTAATTTAAGTAGTATATAGCCCACTAGGCTATATACTATGAGAGTTCAGAGAAAAATTTAGAATATTTATTATACAACCATCATTTATTCAGTGAGTCGATATTGTCATGGTGGATTCATAAGCTTAGTGTGAATAGAACGGGATTGACTTATTTATTGTTAATTGTCTCTCGCATCTTTTCAATCTCTGCAGTCAATGAGCTACTCTTTTCCTGTTCTGATTGATAGTTAATTGAAAGCTCATCATACTGCTCACTCAATGCAGTGTGCTCAGTACTAAGCAAAGTTCTCTCATGATTTAACGTGTCGTGTTGCTTAATCAGTAGCTGATGATCTGCTTCAATCTTAGCTTGCTTTTGAGTAAGCTGCTCATTAATCCCTGATAACTTATCACGTTCAGCGATTATGGCCTTTAACTCTCCTTTCACTTCTGCTGTAAGATTCGTTATCTCGTTGCGCTCAATAACGACTGTCTTTAGCTCATCCTTAGTTGCTGTCAGTTCTGTTTGCAGACGCGCGATCTCTGCTTTATCGCTATTAGCAGTGGCTTCAAGCGTGGCCACCTTCGATATGTTGGCACTCAGCTCTTTTGATTGCTGATCAAAACTGCTACGCAGGTCACCAAGTTGGGCCTGAGCTGCCACTGTTTTAGCTCGTTCAAGTTCTAGCTGGTGCTGAGTATCGCTGAGTGTCTGTGTCAGCACATCCCGTTCAGCAGTCACTTGAGCCGCGGTGATAGCCGTTGCCTCTGCAGTTGCTGTGACCTCATCGAGCTGTTCTAACAAATCAGCCTGCTCACTCTCTAGGGTCTTAACCGCTTCTTGAGCCTCATCTGTCTCAGCTTGCGACTTGGCCTTAATACTCTCTAGAGCCTCCCGTTCTTTAACCAGACGATCATTGGCAATATCAATGGCCGTCTGCCACATATCCGCACCAAGCGTTTGTAAGCGTTCAGTGATACCACTTGGTAGCTCAACCTGTCTTAGCTGCTCTTCTTGTTGGTTATCCTGACGCCAAGACTTCATAGCTTCACTGATGGTCGTGAATGATCCACCACCCAGCGCCTTACGCACTTCGGCTAAAGTAGGTTTGATACCTTGTTCGTGCAGTTGATCAGCAATAGCATGAATTTGCTGTGTAGTAATGGCCATAATTATTGTCCTTAATTTTGTATGAGTAAATATGTAGCGTTTGTAGTATTTTTTATATAGTATAATACAATATACAACATACTACAATATAAGGCTTAAAAAAACCTCAAGTAATCTTGAGGTCACAATCATTAGATTAGGGCTAACGATCAGTTAAGTACTCTTCTAGCGCATTACTATCATTTATTAATGATTAGCGCCTGTTTGCTTGGTTTTATCCTTAAATTTGGCAATGATACTGGCCTCAGTAAAGAACGCTTATGGTTTAATACTGCCACGGCTAACACCTGACCAGTCGGTGACTTCTGGAATGTCTGATAGATCAATGTCGTCATCATTAAGCGTTGCTAAATGCTCTAAATCTACTTGTTGCTTGGCCGTTAGTGGTGGTAGCTCGTCTATTTGATAACTAACTTTGTTCACACTGGCTCCCTTTCATTTTTTTGACACGTCTAGCTGAGATAATGCGTATAACCTCACCATTATCTATTTCTGTTTGCGTATGGGCTACCAATAGGACGGCGGTACCGTCTACTGTACCCAGCGCTTGCCACTGCTTTTCATCATTTTCATACCTGTCTTGCTGACGCAGGCATAAAAGGTCTAGAAAAACTCGGGCGGCTGCCTCAAATAATAAACGGTGCTTACGCTGATTGGTGTTTTTTTTGTTCATCCCATTCAAATCTAATACTTATCTGTTCTCTCTGTCAGTATGCTCTTTATAGATTAGCAATTCATCTTGACTGACAGCTGTTACTTTCTGGTATTCAAAAGATAGCGGTACTTGATTGGTTTGCGCCACTTGGGTCAAGAACAATTTAATCGCTTGAGACGGCGTTAGACCATAGCTTTCAAACACGGCAAAAGCATTTTCTTTTAGCTCTTGATCGAGCCTGATATTATAATTAGTTGTCGTCATGGCATTACAAATGGCTTATCTGTGTACATATAATATAAACCATTTGTATAGACAGTACCAGATTAATCACTCTTTTTTCTTTGCTATGATTTTTGCTTAGGGAACGTATAACCTACCGCCAGCAAATGCTTTTTATGGGTCTTTAAAAAAGCTTCATCTCTTAATTGAGTGTGTAACCAGCTGATCACTTCTTGGGTACTTTTTCCTGAAGGCGCATAGCTACCAAATGGGGCATAGTTAGCCAATAGAGGCGCAAAACGGTCGATCTGTTTGACTGTTAAGGATGGTATATCTCTATTCTCATTATTCTGATTTAAGTCCTCCAGACTTTTTTTCTTGGTGGGCTTAGCTTTTACATTAAATTTTAGTCCTGTGACGGTACGACCACGTTTGACGTTTTCATAGGTGATTTTAATATCTGACTTTTCTGTTATTTCTTCAACGCTTGGGTTGATGACTCGACTTTTTAGGTTGTTAATACGTTCGTAAGATTTAGAAAGAGCTAGCTCCTCTCTAATTTCTTCAAGTGACATTGTCCACGAGCTCATTGCCTCATGTTTTTTGGCCAGATGGTATATATCTATTGAATATTCACCCTTCAGTTTAAGTACATCTTCTTTTTTATATTTAGTGAATGGATTATTTTCATCAAAAACCTTCAACATCAGTAGCACTTCATCTGTAAAACATAGAGACACATAGCCATCTTCATATATTGATCTGATGACCCACTGTACATTGACACGGCTACCGCGTTCATTTCTATAGCTAAAAAATCGCCTCATCATCGTTTCACTAGCATCTTTTAATTGAGTATAAGCAGAATCCACTTGAATGTTGCAAGCCTCTGCAAATGCTTTCGCGGTTATCTCTATAGTGTCTTTTTCAGTGGCATCTATCAAACGCACTACTGAACTAGCAAGCAACAGCAACCGTTTTTCATCAAGTGTCATTTCATAAAACGCTTGTAGAATACGATTTTGCATAACAACCCAATTTGCAGGGTATTTCTTCTCATATAAACCAACTTGGTTAGTCATATCTACGCCTTAATACTCAAATCTATCTAATTGTAGCATAATACCTGCTGATTGTAGCTTTTAACCTAGCTGATTGTAGCTTTTAACCTAGCTGATTGTAGCATTAACCTAGCTGATTGTAGCTTTATAGATCTTGAAGCCCTTAACTGGTAAGGTCTGAGAGCTTCCTAAAAGTCTTTAAAAATCTTTAAAAGTAAAAAATATGTTTTTATATTAAATAATAGGAAAAAAGCTCAAGAACTGACGGATTTGAGATGATAATATGAGCGACCAATCACTTATAGAACTGTTCAGTAGCTCAAAACGCTATGGTCAATTTACTCGGTATCAATCTTTATTCTCATAGTTCGGATTAAGCTTTGATCTTTGAAAATCTTCAAAAGCACGGTCAAAGATATTTTGAATGTCTTCATCTGTCATTCTGGCCAACGCTGTTTTCATACTCTCAGTATCAGTCTCATTTTTTGTAGATAACTTGTCTTCATTTTCAATAGTCATTATCGACACCTCTGTAAACACATCTTAAAGCATTGCTAAAACGCATAAATAATACTCTTATATGCGTTCTACGCTCTGTTCGATACGATGGTAGCTAAAGCTATTTTAAAACGCTTAAAACAGCTAAAAATCGTCTTCTAGCATTTCGCTAATTAGAAGACGATTCAGTTGTACTGATGAATAGGCTATTGCTAACAGTAACAGTTATTGAGCTGCTGAATCGTCATCAAACAATGAACCGTACTCACTATCTTGATTGTCTTCATGTGAAGTAAAACTGCTTGATACCATCTTAGCCTCACCTTGCATCTTATGAGCAATTGACTTTAAAAACTCACGGTGCTTTTTCAAACGGACATATTTTTCATTATCGTGTGCATCTAAAAAAATAGCTTGCAGTTCATGATTGTCATCATCGTCTAATGCGTTGGCCAACCACTCCCCCAATATTTTATGTGCTTCAAGCCTGTCCTGATCAATCTCTTTTTTAAGAGCCTGTAATTGCTTAATCTTATTTGCAAATAAATCATCTGATATTACTGACATTACCTCATCCTTTTTTTAGCCAACTATGATAGAGTTGATCCTAGCAGTACATATACAGGTATGCAAGGTAGTAAAATACACAAGACCACTTCGTTTCGTGGGCGCAGTAGTATTTTAACCCTCTGTTAAGAGCGAACTTAGGAGTTTATGTAAAAAAGGCCCACAAGGGGCGCTATTTTTTTTACATAAACTCCGTCGTCCGGCAGGGGGCGAACCCCCTACAACCCCCAAAAAATCATCACTCAATATTGGGTTTTTTTGCTATGAATAATAAAGGTTTTCATCTGTCGGTTAGCGCCGTTAGTAAGGCGAAAAATCATAGCGTGGTGGCAAAGTCGGCTTATAATTCTGGCTCAAAACTGGTTGATGGGCAGTCAGGAGTCGTCCACGATTATACCAGTAAAGCTAAAGATAAAATCTTAAACTTAGTGGACAGTGATGGCACTAAATATACGCAAGTTATTGAGAAAAATGTGGTGCATATGGCGTTGATAACGCCAACTCTTGCTGGGGATCTAGCAGTGACACGTGAGGGTTTTTGGAATGATATCGAACGCATTGAGACTCGTAAAAACGCGCAATTGGGTACTGAGATTGATGTGATGTTTCCTGATGGGATCACCGCTGATCAGCGTATAGTTCTGGCCGAGCGCTACGCTCAAACCTTATCTGATCGTTATAACGTGCTTGTCGATGTGGCCATTCATCGGCCCCACAGTCACGAGAAACATGTGGGGGAGGTTGAAGTGGTTGAGCTGACCAGTCGTAATTTTCATGCCCATATTTTACTCTCAAGCCGTGAGATAGTAGCGGATGTTGAGGGTTATGCTTTATCAGCACGCAAGAATTGGCTGCAGTGGTCAACGGAGGAGCGTTTATCTAAGGGGTTAAACGGGCGCGGCGATGAGCTTAAATATCAACGCACCCTTTGGGCGGATATGGCCAATAAGCTACTGCCTGAGAATAAAACCATTAGTGAGAAATCCTACCGTGAGCTGGGCATCAGTCTTTTACCAAAAATGAAACTGGGCAAGTCATTGTATAAGGATATTCTCAAAGGCAATCGTTCAGTGATTCATGAGTACAACGAGACGATTGATGAGATCAATGCTTACATTGAAAAAAATGGTCTGGTAATTGAGTATGACGACAAGGGACGTATTGACCTAGAAAGCAATGAGCAAGAGGTTAACGGCGTCACAGTACATTATAAAAAGCGTAAGCCCTTTGCGCGAATTGAGCTCAGTAATATCCGCTTTGTAGATCCTGCCGCTGAACTTGAACCCGCTATCCCTAAAAATAACAGTCAGACGCATAGTGATGTGGCCAATGATCACGCACTTGATGAGCTTTTAGCAATTTCAGCCGACTTTGTGAGTCAAAAAAAGATGGTACGCAGCGCCTTATTTTCAACCATTGATGCGCTGTATGAAGAGTTAGCGCTTCAGTCTAAACAGATTATTACCATTGATAAAAACATTAAGAGTACCCAGCGGTTCACCAAGGAGGTGGGACAGGATTTTAGCGAGCCCCGCCAAAAAATGATTGAGCTTGCCCGGAAAATACATACGAAAGAGCAAAGCGAGGCACTAAAGACGGCTTTAGCGTCGGTTGATCAGTTTAGACAAGATGACACCCTACAAACAGGCCGCGCTGTTAGCCGCCTTGAAGAGCAGCTGTCACAGATTGATAAAACGGTGCTGAACAATAAAGCGGTTTTAAAAAATCTTATTCCCCTTAACAATCGAGTTATTGATGATCATAAGGCGCTAAAGGCCACCTTAAAACCGTTTGCCGCAACGCTGAATAAGCTGGCTACTGACTTTAAAGCGCTTGATGAGATTGATATTGAAAAAACTGAGCTGCAGCGGCACTGGCGGGAGACGTTTGAGGATTTGCAGGCGATCGAGATAACGAGCAACCTTGACACCTATCATAAGTTCGCGGCACTGGCAGATCTTGATGTTGAGCGTTTTAAAGCGCTTGAGCAAGAGCGTGAGGCGCTGCGTGCTCTTAAAGCGGTAGAGATAGATGATACCGCTGAGGCACGTTTGAAGATGCTTGTATCTGATGTAAAGACATTTAAAACCGCCAATAATGAAGACATCAAACAATTAAAGCTGCAAATCAATACCAGTCAAAAAACCTATCAGCGCCTATCGCCGTTTTATGAGCAGCGTATTGCCCTTCTTGATCAAAGTGAAGCGGTGATTGTGCAAGATGATGACTTATACGATGAGATTACCCGTACCAAGACCACTCAATTGAACGCAGATCGGCTTGATGACTGGCGCAACCGTACGATGAGGCTTCAGTACCAGCTCAACAAAGCACATGAGCAAGCAGAGCTTAAGAAAAAGGCTGAGCGTGCACGAGAGGAAGCAGAGAAGCGGCGGCAAGAAAAACAACAAAAAGAGCAAGATGCTACTGCCCTTGCGCGTACCCGACAGGCAGAAGTCAAGGCGTATCAGAGCAGGTTTGATAATATGCTGGTACGGGTTAAAGACCGTATTGATAAGATCGACTTTAAAGCGATTGATACTACTGCCACTGTGATAGAGGTGGCTGAAAAGTTAGCTGCTGAGGCCCTCGTTTTAAAAACGCTTCAGCATACTGATAACGTCACCGCGTTGCAAAAGCGTTTGCGAGACACGGATGCAGAACGGGTGACGATAGACAGAGATACATCGGTACAGACACTATTACAAGCGCTCGGCACGCTTCCTAGCGACCGTCATAAAATTGATACTATAAACGCGCTTAATGAGCGTTTTGAGCAGGTTCCTGACATCCGCGTGGGCACGCAAAATTTAGCGCAAATCTTGGCCGCACAAGTGCTGGATATAGACAAGGCTATTCAAGAAAAAGCGCGCCATTACTCGTCACCACGCCCATTTTAGTTGTGATGATTACAATAATGAGTACTTACTATGAATAAAAATGACCGCACTGAGCAAGACATACACGATCAACTTGTTAACCTAGTGACTTCATTGACTCCGGTCATTGGGGCCTTGCGTGAGCTGATTAAGCGAGCCGATGATGCGGTAGCGAGGCGGCTTGAGCGTTCGCTTAGCGGTATTGATAGCAAGGTGAATGAGGTGTCTTCTGCCATTGAAGAATTAGGTAGTAGCGCAAGCACGACTTCGCAGGCATTGAGTCAGTATCAAGAACTCGTGTTAAAGCAGCTACAAGCGGCAGTGACTGCTTTTACTGACAATGATATGCCGCGTCGTTATGATGACAAAATAGCAGGCATCATCACCGATATGAAACAGCAGATTGATACGGCTGTAGAGTCGGTCGTCACTGCTAAAAACGACAGCATAGAGGTACAAGTGAGTACCATGCAAGCGGTGGCTGACAAGCTTGGCGCAGGCGCTGACAATCTAGCCCTATTCACCAATCAGTACCAAGCTGGTCATAAGCAGATTATTGAAGATATTGAGACCTTTGAGACCACCACCAAAACGCGGATTGAACAGGTTGAGGGTAGAGCTAGTAAAGACTTGGACAAAATTCATAAGTCCATTGAGACTATGAGTATTAAAAGGATTGCAGCCGCTGTCGCAGCGGGTACGATGGCTGTGATAATAAGTTTGGTGGCCCTGGTATTTTGGTATGTGCCAAGCTTTGATGAGATTGCAGAGATGAGATACCAGCAAGCAGAGCTACAGCGCGGCATCGATGAGCTTGAAACGGGGTGGAAGCAGGCATTTGATAACGCTCAAAGTCAGCAGATTATTTTGGCTTGTGATGTTAATGAAGCGCAGCCTGATGCAATCAGCTGGTGCGTTAGAGCAGACAGTAAAAGTGTTTTGAGAGATGAGAGAGGCTTTGTTTATTATAAAATAGCTGGGGTGCCGCGTGCAGAGCCGACTGAGTAAAGGCATATGGTAATAGTAAGCCATATTGCCCAAAAGTGCGTCTTCTGAGACATATAAGACTGAAAAAAGCTTGTTTGATTGTCGTTATCTTTGTCTATATCAAAAAGCCAGATAATGACACTTTATCTGGCTTTAAGGGTTATTGTTTCTTGTTAAACAAGTTGTCTGTAAATATAAGCTAAAGCCATTACGCTGCTTGGTCAGTGTGAGCTGTGACCAACTCTATAAAAGCAGTTTCAAGGGTGCTTAACGCATGATCGTCAACGATAAGACCGTCATCTAGCTGTCGTTGCACCCAGACATAAACCGCTTCATCATTATAAAGAATGGGGTCAACACCAAGTAGGGTTGCCAGCTGTACGCCTTGCTGTATTTGTAAGCTTAATAACAGCTGAGAGGCTAACGTTTTAGTCTGTTCACTAAACCATGTGCAGCTATTGAGCCGAGATAGATTGTTATTCATTGGTATTCTCCTATAGACCATTATATACATATAATAAATAAAATGACTTACTACAGGTCAAATTATACCTATATTTTAATCTATTGCAAGAGAAAATAACCTTCTGTAGGTCTTTTTATTCGTTTAAAGACAATCACAGCTCATGACAACGTTATTTATGCTGGTGACTCACTGCTGTCCTCATTTATGATTTCGTATAAATCACCAACATTGATTCTAAGATAAGTACATAAAGACTCGATGACATCTAGATCAACGCGGGTGGCTTCTTCATGATACATGCGAGTAATGGTGCCACGATTGATGCCAGTATCTCTTGAGATATCGGCAATTTTAAGGCGTCTTTCACCCATGATGGTCGATAAGTGACACTTCACCATAGTGGTTCCCTCATTCATATTAGTGGTTTTTGATTGGTGAGCGGATTATAACGAATATGAGCGGCTAAAGTATTGCTTTTAGTAGCTCATATTGATACTTGATAGCTACACTTTATATGTTAGCAGTCAGTTTACTGGGGCATCTCAGTCTTTGACAAATTTATGCAGTTTTATGAATATTATTCACATAGAAATTCAGTCGATATCAAAGATATAGTTATTTTTTAAAAATGTTGCTATTCATCTAACTATTGAGTAAAGTCTTAATAATACTCAAATACTCAAATACTCAAATACTCAAATACTCAAATACTCAAATACTC